>DLGE01000010.1 GCA_002482535.1 Peptococcaceae bacterium UBA7702
TGCGAAATCTTCTTGACACTACCTATCTGCATATACTTACATAAAATTTATGGTATTTAGCAATTTTTCTGCTATGATATAAGAATTATCAAAAATATTTAAATTTAATTCGTTATAGCCAACAGAACGGCATATATCTATACCATTCTACATAGATAGATATCATGGGTTTTTAACACATCATAACAATGAAACAGCCGTGCGATCCGCACGGCTGTTTTAATCCATATTTTCCGGTTCTATACCAAAGATTGGGTTAAAAATAAGCAGGCATAACAAGCAAAAACCGTTAGAATAAGATTACCATACCACATTCAAAGGGTAAGCTGTTATGGCTGATACTGCTTTTACTGCAATTCTTCTGAAAATGGAAAACATAATCATCGAAGAAGTTAAAAACGGGGCCGATCAGACCACCGTTTGCTAAAGCTGATTATGCTGACTATTCAGATCCTGCGATGCGGAGACAACGCGATCGTTTCCAAGATTCAATCATGCGATCCTCTCTCTGTTCATCTTTATCTTCTGAAACATATCAATGCCCTTTCGGCTAACGACTGAGTTTTTCTTTACAGGCTAAGAAAATAGGCTTTTTCCGCTGCTTTTTGTGACTCATAACTGGATTGCAGTTTCCCGACAACAGAGGTGTCCGCACCAATGGCCTTCAGCTCCGAACGCATGGCGCCGAGTATCGAGGAGACCTGACCGTCACAACTGCCCTCCAAAGACGAGGCCTTTCCCATATATTTGGATATGATCGACGCTTTGGCGGAAGAAGTGCGTTTTTCCGCCGGCAGGGCATAGAATTCGCCTTGCGCCGCCGAGGCAATGGAGCCAAGTTGACCTAAAAAGCTTGCCTTTACGCCGTAAAGCCGATTGGTATATTTAGAAATTATCGCCGCCGTTTGCGCTTCCTTATTGACGCCGTTACCGCCTCCCGCCGATTCCTCGCCGTCGGTTACGCCCATCGCGGCCAAAGCTTCTTTCAGGGTCATCTTGCCGGAGATGACAAGAAATTCCTCTTCCGCAGTGAGATCCCGCAAACCTTCCGGCAGATATTGAGCTAACAGATCCTGGGTCTTGGCTTTTTCCTCTTCCAGCATCTGCTGCAATTCATCACTGGTATGCTGCTTGCTCATAAGGAAAGCGTTGATGTTATCCCGCTGCATAAAGCCAATGACGCCCAAAACGACGACGAGCAGACCACAAATAATTCCGATGTATTTCAATGATTTCTTTTTCATTTTACTTTCTCCGTTTCTCTGCATTGCGGAAAGGTCAAGTTCGGCTCACCATTTACCGCAAAATAAATTTTCAAGCATGATAAATCCAACGCTATATATCAAAACCATCATTGATACACTTAACGGCGGCATGAACCCCAACATCCCCTGTGCCGCTTTTCAATGGCCTCGCTTTCCCTTCTTTGAAAAAGTCTCTCCCAAAAATCGCAATTCCTTTTTGAGATACCAGAAAACGATGATCATAAGCACCAATAAAGCGAGGATTGTTGCCTGACTTGTTTGTAACAAATAAAACAGAACACAGGATATACCGACGATGATCAAGCCAGGAACAGTGCTGATCTCCGGCATGACGCTTTGTTTTCGGGCCAACAGAATAAGGCGAATCAGCGCATAAAAAGCAAAGGACAGACTCAGAGACAGGGTCGCGCCCAAAAGCCCCCATAAAGGAACAAGTATTAGCAAACCCACGATGTTAACAAGTCCTGCCAAAACAGTGGTGAAAGACATACTCAGCGGCTTTTTTTCAGCCATGAAAAGCGTACCCAAAAACCCGGCGTAAGCATTGGCCATCGTACCGAACAGCAATGGCGGTACAATCCACAAACCTTCGGCGTACTGGCCGTTGATAAAAACGGGGTATACCAATTTGACAACGATCAACAGAAGGCTCAACCCAGCAAGGGATAATTTTAATATCACACTGATGCTGCGACAGTAATACGACTTCCGGTTTTCATGATTCGCCAAGTCGTATGCCAATTCATACCAGGCGAATTGAAAAACACCAATGATTAAAATCAGGATTGAGGCAAATTTCATCACAACGGTATACAATCCGTTGCTGTATGCCCCAAGTTGGCCGATAATAAACACCTGCGTTAAACCATTCAATAACCACCGAGAAGCCGACGAAATGGCGACCGGAACAGAAAAGCGCAGCATAGAAAAGGCTAATTCAAAATTATATTGTTTCAACGAGAAACCGGACAAAAAATGAATTTTGACCTCAATTACTGCAATTTGCAGAATTACACCAACTATATAGGAAATATAGAGAGATTCTACCCCCATTTTAAAGCCGACGATTAAAACAACATTCAGGATAAACGATAATAAGCTATTGGCACAACCTGATATGACAAAGAGCGTGTTGTTACGGTTCCCCCTGGCAAGTATCGTGTAAAAATACTGCCCCGCCATAGATAAAGAATATAATAAGATCAGTCCGGTATGCTCAAACTGTACAAAATACCGAAAGATACAAAAGCTTAATGTATAGAGCAACGCCCCAAATAATGCCATTAAAAAGCCATTAGCGAAAACCGCTTGCCGGTTATTGTCCTTGACATCAAAAGCAAACCGAAAAACACCATCCCATATCGAAAAGAATAAAACAGGAACCATTGTATTGATTAAGGTAATGGCCAACCCGTATACCCCAAAGTCATCAGGGCTGATGCGGCTGGTATACAGCGGAAGCAGAAGAAAAGATATAATTTTGGTGAACGCATTGCCCAAAAAATAAACGCCGGCTGTTTTAAAAAACCGTTTAGAATATCCCATGTGGCCCCTTTTCCCCGAGATATGTTATTCATCCTTCTCAATCTACTATTTCAAGCAGAGAATTAGGTGAATAATGCCCCGTATCAATAAAATCAACGCTCATTTTTCAATCTCCTGATTCTCTCTTTTGCCTTATGCCAAACCCCGGTCAATTGGCGGTTATACATGGGCATCGGGAAAAATCCTCGCGCCAAATCTTTCAGCGTGCGGGTATCTGAAAGATCTCCCAATGCCCCAAGAAGGGACTCCCGATACAACGGGATGACGGGGTTTTTCGGAAATTGAACGGAATCGTAATCCGCGCACGGCTCTTCGTGCAGATCCAATATGCCTTGTTCGGCAAGAGCATGCAGAAGACTTTGGCCTTGCATATTGAAGCTGATTACCATTGACACACCGCCCGGGTGACAATGGGCATATTTGGGGCCCCAATAGTCCCCAAGACGCAAATCTGCACAACTTGCAGTGCGGTATATACATTCATAGCATGAATTCATATAGCAATTTTGCAGGTCAAAATAGAGGAAGAAATTGTCCTTTGATTCCGCTTTCAAATAGTGACGGTCATCACCGTATACACTGAAAAATTTATTTTTCCATCCCTTTGGTTTATACCGAAAATCCACCCCGGATATTTCTTTGATGCCATATCGAATTTGTATTTCCTTTAGATGTTTTCGAATCAAATCGCCGGTAGGCACACCGTGACAGATCAAATCTACCAGCAGGAATTGATTTCGCACTCCCTTTGACCGCAGTAGTTTATCAGCAGCGGCAATTTGACAGGGAAGCCCAAATACCACACCGCGCTCCTGCGCTAATATTTCAGAAAAGCCAGCGATAAAATCGCTTTGCACATACTTCAAACCCTGGAATTGTTTCAGCTGATCTTCACGGTTACCTGGTACTATAATATGTATGGCCCTTTGAGAGGGGATCTCAAAAACACACCCCAAAACTGATAACCCCTTTCGGTTAAGGAACCGGGAAAGCTCATAGGCCACACCACCCGAAGTGGAGCGCACCAAGGTATTTTTCAATGTGGAGCGCGCCATAAACAATGATGCATGAGCATCATCAATAGGACTCCCCTCTTTCCCACGAAAGGCGCAAATGCCTTCGCATTTTCCGCAACGAATGCATTTGCTTTGATCTACCTGAGCCTGATAAAATCCTTTTTCTGTGATCATAGCAACTGCTCCAGTCGGACATACGATAGAACAAACGCCACATCCGCAACAGGTGTTGGTAATTTGAAAAGCGGCCTCTGTCTCTGCGGCAGTAGCTTCAAAAAGAGATTTTTTAAGATATGCAAGACCGTAAGCCCGCAATGACAATAAGTTTCTTTGTACCGTATCCCAGTCAGTTTCCCGGTCTGCCATCTGACGGGGCTTTCCTCTATAAAGATGATCCTCCAATCCGATTTCACGCAGAAAATGATAGACTCGTGTATTCTGGGAATGCTTGTCCCTATCGGAAAAACGCTTAAAGGCGCAAAAGGGTCGCCGGAACAATACGGAAAAGAGAATGCCGTGAAAAGAGTCGGTACAAACAAAGGAGGCATTTTGAATCAGCCCAAGAAACTCTTCCGGGCCAACGCCGTTTAACACCCGATGTTCCCGTGTCCTGTCTTTGCCGTGGACAGGAATAATAACAACAGAAAGGCCAAGCTTTGTGGCAACAGCACGCAAAGCTCTCCAATGCTTTTCATTTTGCCCTAAGAAATAACATAAAAGATAAGGTTTGGATACTGCAACAGGAGCGGCGAGCTCTTCCCATTGTTTTCCCGTCAGAAGTAGGGTAGGATCCGGCATCACTTCCGCCTTTACGCCGCACTCCTTTTCCAGTAAATCTGCCGCAGATTGCTCCCGCACGGATAAGTGCGAAAAACGCCGCACTTGTTTTGTGACAATCTCTTTGGTGTTCGCGTCGGGAAAATGATCAATTCCCAGGCTGGGAGCGTAAGCCACCATTTTTTGTTTTTCCGTGACAAAATCCAAATAGTACTTGGTGTTTAACGCTGAGAGTGTCCAAATTTGATCGCTGCCACAGACAAATGCATCATATCTGTTATTCAGTTCAAATAACTCTGATGACGTCAATAGTGGCTGAGTCAGGGAAATATGATCGGCTTTGAATTTCAAGAATTTTTCTTCGCGCTTTTTATCCTCGAATATACCCCAACGTTTTCCGCGATAAATGCGGCGAAAGTAACCGTAAACCCGGCGAGGCGACAAAATCATTTCCAGCCTGGTTGTTCGATTAAAGGAAGATGAAGGATGATTAATACCCTCTGCTTTATAGCCCATGGAGGAAATCACTGCTGCAAGCGCATATGCCTGAAGCGCCGTACCGTAGTTATGATGTTGATACCATGTCATAATACCGATTTTTTTCCGCAAAACGTATATCCTTTCTTCCTTATAAATTCATACGCAGTTATTCATCAATATATCTTATTTGGTACGGCTTAATATATTGCCATCCTTGATTGGAATTGAGAAGAGAACGATCATTGGCGCTAAAAAGGCTGCCGAAAATAGTGTCAATTCGTTAAATCCATGAAGCATAATCGTAATAAAGGCAACCAATGATATTTTTGAAAAACGATCGTCATACAGGATAACTCTTTTTACCATACTTTTATAAGCCAAATACAATAATATAATAAATGCGATTGATGTTAATATGCCATAGGCTGACAACAGATTTAGCATAGAGTTATGAAGATTAAATTTCACGAAAGAGTTAAGTGATTGATGGGTTCCCATTCCAAACAACCAGGAATCTCTCAGAAGCTTCCAGACCTCAATCCAAATGATCTCTCTCCCCGTATAAAAACGTTTACTGCTAAAAAATAAATTGATCGTAACAGAGTGCTGATAAAGATAAATTAAGACTTTGGTCCAAACCAACGACCCTACCGTTAAGAATATAAAAATAATATTATAAATTGATTTTTTTATGAGCAATTTATTGGGCACCAGGTTTACAATAAAGAGATAAATTACAATTGCAAAAATACAGTTACGCGAATCGCTTTTATCAAAGACCATATATAATGTCAGTAATACAAAAATAGAAAATAACACGATCTTTAATAATTTGGGCATTTTGAACCCGGAGAACGCCCAATCCATAAAAATAACACCGAAGACCGCAATCAGTCCCACTGTGTTTGGATTGTAAAGATCCGTTCCGCTTTTAAACATCCATATAACGGTTAAGGCAATATAGCCAAGACAAAGCAGCTTACGTATTCTCATGCCGTTTATGATATAGATGGATAAATACAGCATCATAGAGGCGTTGAAAAGAACCAATATACTGCCGGAGCCTCCGCCGTTTATTAAAACAGACATCAACGCAAGTACATTTACCGATAAAAGAGAAAAAAAGTAGTGGTCTGCCCTTCTTTGATTTATAAATAGCCAAAAAATAAATAAAATCGTTTGAAAAACAATCAACCAGCTCGTAACAAAGGAGTAAGCCGAATAGAAAAGATGCATAAACAAAGTGATGCTATTCAAAACGATGATGATCATATCATCCCATGTTCTCGATTCAGTCATTGTATTCCACCGTAATCTCTGTCTTTTAATAATTTTTTCCGTCAATAAGGATCCTATGTTTTGATATTTAATATATCAGAATTCAAATCAATCGTTCTGTTATCATATCATATAACCGGTCGGCTGACGTTTTCATTGAGGTAGCAGCCTTATCCATATGATTGAGAATCCGTTCATTGTTGCCATGTCGGGACAAATATAGGATTTTTTTCGCAATTTCATTGATGTCCGTACAATCGTTGATGATGTCTTGCTCTTCCATACCCGGCATAATCGATAAAGCGCCAACGTTTTGGCTCACCAAGATGCTGCACCCCTGGCCTAACGCTTCAATAACACCCAATCCAAAGGACTCAAAGGTGCTGTTTTGAACGTACAGCCCGGCTCCTTTCAAGTATTTTTTCGCCTCATCTCTGTCCACCTGACCAACAACGGACGTGTGCGGATTCTGTCGCAATGCGTCTGTGTCCTCTCCATCTCTGCCTAAAACAATGAGCTGAAATGTTTGCTTCTGAGCGCTATTCAACAACTCAACCGCCTGGCTAATCATCAGATTATTCTTTTGCGGCCGGCCGCCACCCATCGTCACTATTTGCTCCGGATTGCGCAAACCGGGATCATTTTCTTCGCGGAGAAGATCATTCCATTCAATGCCGTTATTGATAAAATCCAACTTGGCCGTATACTGAGGGTATTGCAGTCCCACCCATTGTGAAAACCGCTCTGAAACGCAAATAATGCGAGTGGTTTTTTCCATAATCAGTTTTTCCAAATGAACGGTGCGCTGGTTCGGGACCAGCCTGTTAATGTGGTACTCATACTCATAGCAGCCGTGCATAAGATAAAAGACCGGTTTTTTAAGGAGTGCTCCTAGTTTTACGGCTAAAAGGTTTTTATATCCAATTCCCGAGACAACGACCGCCGAAGCACAAATCACCTTAAAAATCAGCTCCGGAACAGAAGGCAGCCTGCTTTGTTGATGAGTAAATATCATTTGTTCACAAAGGTACTTGTAATAAGCTCTATTGACATTTGAAGGCCCAGTATTCTTATATAAATCGCCTACATATACTGGTTTCTTAAACCTACTGAACATACAAACCTTCCTTTGCTACCGCAACGATTCATGCCCTATGCCGTTTATAGCATGACAGCAATTTTGCCGTCATGTTGATTCCCGCTCCTCTAACCGTGACATTTACAAGCTTGGCTTTTTTCGACTTTCCGAAACGGAGTAACCAGCGGTATGCTTTCATTTCCTCTTTCAGGTGCTCTTGCGCCGCCACGCCAAGGTGTGCGTAATTATATAATAAAACCATATATTCATAAGCCATAAAGGCATTGATTTCCTGCTGAAAAGGATGACTCAAGTCTTTGCTTGCCCATTTTTTAATAATCGACAATAAATCCATGACATTTTTTATGCCTGAGGCGTTCGTAATCGAATTGGCTCGGCCTTGCCTGTAGTAATAGTATTCTCCGGAATAATAAGAAAAGGTTTCAGCTTCTAACAATAGCCGCACTGTCCAATCGATATCCTCGGACAACAAACCTTTTTCAAAATATAGATGATGCTCCTTTATAAGAGAAGCTTTTATCATTTTTGTGCAGGCGCTTCCTGGGAACTTAGGCAGTGCCGCGATATGCTGAAGCACCTCTTTTTTAGAACGGTTATCAATGGCTTGCACGATATAGCCATCGCCCATCGGAATCATCCTGCCATCGGGAAAGACTTTCTTCGCTTCCAGAAAAATCACATCCGCTCCGCTGGAACTAAGGTGTTTCTCGATATTCGCCAAAGCGCCGTCGGCAAGATAATCGTCGGAATCAACAAAGATAACGTAGTCTCCTGTGATTTCACGTAATCCGGCGTTTCGCGCATCAGATAACCCTCCGTTCTCCTTATGAATCGCTCTGATCGCGTCGAACCGCGCCGCGTAAACATCACATAATGAACCGCTATCATCTGTTGAGCCATCGTTCACAAGAATAATCTCGTAATCATTCAGCCTCTGTCTCAACAAGCTTTCCACGCATTGGCCAAGATACTGTTCTACATTAAATACCGGCACAACAATGCTTATTTGCATAGAACGGTTACTCCTGTCGCATAAAAGTTTGAATCTTCCGCTTTATTCTTCGGTTTCGTATATATCTGGGAACTCTAATGATCATATTTCTCATTTTGGCAACGCGCATTTTATCCGGGATATCGGTATCCCGAATGGCTCCGGAAAATCCGTTCTGTAAATAGGAGGAACGAAAGACTTCCCGATGTGGGTGGCGTGTTGTCGGGGCGATAAGCTGACTGTTACCTTGAATGGCTTTATCTACGACGCTTTGCTTCATTACAACAACGTCCTCAATCCACGAAAGCATACGATCTCCTTTTTCGGTGTTAACAAGTATCACTGAGGGTTTTCCGGGATACCCATCTAACGTATCTTTATCCAATCCCCAAAAATCACCGATGGTAAGGTCTCCGACTCTTTGAATCTGCGCATAGGGACATTGATAACAGTTTTCACGAAACGTTAAACCATTCATAAAAGCAGAAAAATAAGCATCTTCATCCCCTCGTTTGGAATAAATTTTTTTATTCCTCTCATAAGCGGATAGATAATAGTTGTTTATTCCACGGAAAGTAACCCTATTAACTCGTCTGGAATGCGTCACGTTCTCGGTGTGTTGACGGAGATAACGCATAGGAGGTGTTCCATGACAAATCAGGTCCAACGTATATAAATTAGGCCAGTCCTTTCTAAAAAAAGCCCTAAGTCCGGCAATGTGGCAAGGTGTGGCTACAATCAGACAGGTAACCCCATTAGAGAGCAACTCATGAATCTGTTGATAGGTCCTTCCCAGATAGGCGTATACATATTTGCTGCCCCTAAACTGCTCTAATTCGGGCTCTGTTTTTGCTGAATTATAAACCAGAGTACCCTCTTTATCATAAACCGTCCCAAACACTACGCCATTTTTTTGAATAACACAACGGCCCAAAACCGTTGCTGCTCCCCCCGATGAGCTTGCCATATCTTTTTTGTAAGGTGAATACATGGCATAGCATTTTACAGGCGTGTTTAGGTTGGGCCGGTTATGTTCCGGACAAACTTCGGCACATACTCCGCAACGAGTGCAATGTTTTTCGTCCACCAAAGGATAAATGCATCCCCATTGATCCTCTGTCATGGTAATTGCCTGATGTTTGCAGGCATTATAGCAAGCACAGCAACCGCTACATTTATCCAATTCACAGATTATCAATGAACTCACCCCTTTGAAAAATCGGTTTTTGCTTGTAATGCCTCCGAAAGGAAACATTCCGTTCTTTTTCTTTCATTCTCTAAGATAGCATTAACCTGATTATAATCAATTTCATCATCAGTTACTGCCAAAGCAGCATCTTTTGTATTTACCAATCGTTCCTGCAAACCCGTGAGTTCTAGCAGGCTTGCGATCCTGGAATTGAATTCCTTTCTGGGTACTACAATAAAGGGGCAATTAAAATTGATGGAAAATGCCAAGCCGTGGAATGAATTGGTTACAACATAATCGGCATTCATAAACATCGATAGAAAATCCTCTGGACCCCTATGCGTAAATAGCCGGTCAACACCTTTCGGACAATGAAGCTCCCATGAAAGTTTGACAAGTTTTAGCCCCAATTTATCCGCTGTGGCACGGGCAAACTCTGTTGCCTGATTATCTTCATTATATAGTAGCATTAAAACAAGATATTTATCTTTAACCAGAGGTTTTGCAGCCAATCTCGACCACTCTCGTGAACTTATCTGTAAGGTTGGGTCAATCAGCCATGTCCCGTTTTTATACCCCAGTGAATTCAAAATAGAAATGGCCGTGTTTTCACGCACAGAAATGGAACGGTATTGCTGTATTAATTCTTTGGTCTCCTGTATTTCTGTACGATCAAGCGTATCTTTACCAAAGCTGGAAGCATAGGCAATCCGAGGACAAGATTTCGGGGTAAATTTCAAAAACATGGCATGGTCGATTCCGCGATTGTAATAACTGTTCCATACCTGATCGCTGCCGGTAATAAACGCATCGGCGAAAGGAGGGTTCTTTAACAACGCAGAATAGCCCACATACTTTTTGTCCGTTAAAACCAAATGCTTCTTAATAAATCCCCCAAATGTCTTTTTTTTGAGCATGATCGAAGCCAATTTTGCCGTATGGTATACCCCGGTTCTTAATACCCCTTGAATTTCAGGGGGACGTTGCTTCCATATTTCAAAATTTTTCGTATGAGGCATAATATAGTCAACGATGAAGGGCTGATATCCCATTTTCTCTATCACACGCTGCGTAGCATATGCCTGCAGTACAGAGCCATAATTGAATACACGGTGCAAAGTAACAATTCCCACGCGCATAAACTTGTTTCACCTTTTTTCTAAATTAGCACTTTTAAACGCTATATTTCCCGGTAAATCCGTCTCATCTGCTCCGCAACGACCTCTACTGAAAAGCCACGGACAAATTCCTGATTAAAAGCCCTCATGGCTTTCTTTAAAGGCAGATCCAGCACGATGGCATCAATCGCCGACGCTGCGCTGTCTATCTGAGACAAATCAAACAAATAGCCGCCCTTACCGGAGATAATCAAATCCCGGTTGCCGCGTATGTCCGAAGCAACACAGGGTAAACCCGAGGCCATGGCCTCCATAAGCGCCACGCAGAGACCTTCTCTTCTTGACGGCAGACAAAACAAATCCGCCGCTCTGTAAATAGGGGGCATATCTTTCCGATACCCCGGCAAATGCACTCTGGCCTCCAGGCTTAGTCGGGCGATGAGTGATGCAAGATTTTCCCGTTCCGGCCCCTCGCCAATCACAACATAGTGAAAGTTTTCATCCTTCAAAGACGCTAAGGCGCAGATGATTGCCTGATGATTTTTTCTTGGTATTAGCTCGCCAACCGATAATAACAAAACGGCATTTTGAGGAATTCCTAATTTTATTCGAATATCAGACTTTTCTCCTTCAGCTGAAAATCGGTGCAGATCTATGCCGACACCGGGAACATATTCCACCTGTTTCGCCTGAAATTTTTGGGCCCGGGTATAGTCCTCACGGTTGATGGTAATCAAAACGTCGGTATAGCGCGCCATAAGCCATTCCGCAGGGTAATACAGCAACCAGTGCATAAACGGTGCCTCTTTATAAAAGTGAAAACCGTGGACTGTATAAATTACTTTTGTACCATTTTTGCGATAACGCTTTGCTACCAAACGAGCCAGGAAACCGCCAATAGGTGTATGGCAATGTACCAAATCAAATGGTTGATCTTTCATCAACTGTTTCAACTGCCTGAAGGCTCTGATGTTGCTTTTAGAAAAGGGTGATCGGACAAAATCGACTTGGCATTTGATTATCGGCAAATCATCTAATTGACCGGTATCGCCGAAAGCCCCCAGTTCTTTTTTTCCGTTTGCGGCACAAAACACTTGATAGCCCTGCTCCTGCAATATTCTGATATCACCTCTTTCAAAAGAACCAAGGAAGCCAAAAACACTGGCAACAATTAAAGCTTTTTTCATCACTTTACCCTTCCAGCAGGAATTCCTATATAGACTCCGGGGTTCATAACATTCTTTATCACCACAGCCCCAGCGCCAATGATACAATTGTCGCATATTGAGAGGTTATGATTCACGATGGCACCGATGCCGACCCATACCCGTTTGCCAATGTGAACCATTCCGGCCAACTTTGCGCCTACAGATATATGTGTAAAGCCTTCGATTATATTGTCATGTTCAACCACTGCGCTTGTATTGATGATGCAGTGCCTTCCTATACACGCGCCGGTATTGATCACCGCTCCGGCCATAACCACCGTTCCTTCATCAATGGTAACATCGCAGCCAATTACCGCGTTAGGATGTATGGCTGTGTACCAGTTGACGCTATGTTTTTCGGCAATCTGCTCACGGGTCTTCCCGTTGCCGATTCCTATGACAAAAGAAGCGTCTTCATAATTCTCAAGATCCGAGATTTTCCCCAAAATGGGAAGACCCATTACTTCGCCTTCAATGCCGTCATCTAAAAAGCCTAAGAGTGTTTCCCCGGACTTTATGATGATATCTGCGATTACTCGGGCATGGCCTCCCGCGCCAAGGATGATCACATTCTTAGGCATTGCTCATATTCTCACTTTCGGCACTTCCTTGAAAAGGCTCCATCGTATCGTTTATGCCGGCGTTAATACCCTGATGTTTCAATACGTTTCTTACCGTCATAAACATAATTTTTACGTCTAAAATAAAGCTAACATGATCAACATACCAGACATCACGCTCAAATTTCTGTTCCCAAGACAACTCATTTCTACCGTTCACTTGCGCCCAACCGGAAATTCCCGGCAAGACTTCATGTCGTTGTGCTTGCTCTGAAGAATACAGGGGCAGATACTGTTCAAGTAACGGTCTTGGGCCGATAAAACTCATATCCCCTTTTAAAATATTCCATAATTGCGGTAGTTCATCAAAGCTGCAGGCTCGAATTACTTTCCCCGTTTTGGTCATACGTTCCATATCAGTAAGGTGAACACCGTTACGCTCTGTTTCAGCAATCATCGTTCTTAATTTATAAAGATTGAATATTTTTCCGCCTTTTCCTGGTCGTTGCTGAACAAAGAAAGCGGGGCCCTCTGTTTCAGCTTTTATAGAAAGATAACAAATCGCGACAATCACTGTTGCCGGTAATATGAGAATGCATAACGCCGCAATATCCAATATTCTCTTCACATATTTACAATAAAACCCATCTTTCCCTTTTTTCACCTGAACATACCCCTAACAATATCGATCATGCGGTTTTGTTCCTCTTCTGTCATCTTAATATCACTGGGTAAGCATAAACCCCTGGTAAAAATATCACCGCCGACGTCTCCCTCAACGCTGACAAAATCGCGATCCTTGAAAACCGGTTGCAGGTGCATCGGTTTCCAGATGGGACGGGCTTCCATGTTCTCTTTATCCAGCTTCTCCATGATGTCCAAGGGCTTTACCTGGCAGTCCTTAGCCAATAAAATACAGGAGAGCCAGAAATTCGGCTCCGTTTCAGCAAGATAAGGATTCATCGTCAAAGGTAAATCGACGAAAGCCTTTTGATATTTCATATAAATTTCTTTTTTCCGTGCTTTGTGTTCATCAATATGTAAAAGTTGGCCGCGACCGATACCGGCAACCACGTTGCTCATGCGGTAGTTGTAACCAATTTCTTTATGCTCGTACCAAGGCGCCGCCTCCCGCGATTGCGTACTCCAGAAACGGGCCTTTTTGATGGCCTCTTCGTCGTCACTGAGTAACATACCTCCGCCGGAGGTGGTAATGATCTTATTCCCATTGAAACTAACAATATTATATTTACCGAAAGTGCCGGTCTGCCGACCTTTATAAGTCGCCGAAAGACTTTCCGCGGCGTCCTCAATGAGGTTTGCGCCGTAGGCGTCGCAGATGTTTTTGATCTCGTCCAGCTTTGCCGGAATTCCATATAGATTGACGCAGATGACAGTTTCACAATTCGGGTATTTTTCAAAGGCTTTTTTAAGGGCTTTGGGATCCATATTCCAAGTTTCCCGTTCAGAATCGATAAATACCTGAATACCGCCCTCGTATGAGACAGGATTTACTGTGGCGGCAAAGGTCAAATCAGAGCAAAATACCACATCTCCCGGTTTCACACCGGATAACTTTACGGCCAAATGGAGCGCCGCCGTGCCGGATACCAGCGCAGCGCCATGCTTTATACCGATGTAATCGCTGATCTCCCTCTCAAATCCGTCAACATTGGCGCCCAAAGGAGCAATCCAGTTCGTCGCAAAGGCTTCCTTTACAAATTCCTGTTCTTCTCCGTGCATGGTCGGGGACGATAGATAAATGCGTTTGCTCTTCAATAAACTCACTTCGGACTCACTTCCCGTCATCTGTTTTGGGTCATGCCGCAAAGGTCTTGATCGATTGCGGCAGATACGGTTTCGATCATTGTGCAGCTTCTGCTCCCACCACTTTTTCCATTTGGTTCAAAGGCAGAATATTTCCTTTGGTGATGGGTACGATATTCTGATTTCTTTGTTCTGTAGGCAGTACATAGTGGTTTTTCTTAAAGTTGGGCAGGATCTGTCCCATTTCAAAAAAGAGATAATCTCGGTTTCTGGTCGCCACTGCTTTTTCCAGCCCGTCGATATGCTCTTTGATTTTTTCCCTGGAAATACAGATCTGATTGGCCCGAAAGATACGGTCATGTTCGGTATGGTGAACGGCTTCTTCGTCCAGGAGCAACTCTTCATAGAGCTTTTCACCGGGACGCAGGCCGGTAAAGACGATATCAATATCCTGATAAGGCACATAGCCCTTCATTTTGATCATGTTTTCCGCCAAAGTGACGATTTTAATGGGCTCGCCCATGTTCAAGACGAAGATTTCCCCTCTCTTGGCCATGGTACCGGCCTGGAGCACCAGGTTTACCGCTTCTGGGATGGTCATAAAGTAACGTGTGATATCCTTATGAGTAACGGTAACCGGGCCGCCCTCCCTGATCTGCTGTTCAAACAGGGGGACCACAGAACCGTTGGAGCCCAAAACATTGCCGAAGCGAACTGCGGCAAATTCCGTTTCTCCACTGTTTTTGCTCTGCACGATCATCTCGCAGAGGCGTTTCGTGGCGCCCATAAAGCTGCTGGGATGAACGGCTTTGTCACTGGAAATCAGCACAAACTTTTTCACGCCGTAAATTTCCGCCAAATTTGCCGTAATATACGTCCCCAAAACATTGTTTTTAACGGCTTCCTCCGGGTTATGCTCCATCAGCGGCACGTGTTTATGGGCTGCGGCATGAAATACATAGTCAGGGCGATAAGTATGAAACATTTGCTCCATCTTTTTTTGATCCCGAACCGATGCGATCTCTACAACGATCTCCTGAGGCGGAATCCCGGCTTGGAGTAATTCCTGCTGAAGGGCATAGGCGCTATTTTCGTAAATATCAAGAATGATCAGGAGCTTCGCGCCGGATTTTGCAATCTGCCGGCACAATTCAGAACCGATGGAACCGCCGCCGCCAGTGACCATGACAGTCTTGTCCTTGATAAAGGAACGCAGTTCTGGCGTATCCTCAATGTTCACTTCCCGGTTCAGCAGATCCTCTAAGCAAATGGACCGCATATGGCCGTTGATGTCAACGGGGTAGGCCATCTTGCTAAAATACGATGGCAATATCTTGGTTCGGCAAGGAGTTTTCGCGCAGAATTCAAAGATCTGACGCCTCTGGGCCGTTGATGCCGAAGGGATACAGATATAAATCGTATCAATGTCATGTTCGGCACAAAGTTTTGGGATTTCGGCAATCGTGCCTGAAATCGGAATACCGTAAATCATGCGTCCCCATTTCGAAGGATCGTCATCGACGACGCAAACCGGCTTTATGTTATAAAAGCACTCTGCGCACAATTCCCGCAACATCGAGGCACCGGCACTGCCCGCGCCGACCACAAGGATGCGTTCCAGCTTATTCGTTGTGGGAAGCTGCGCTCTTTTTCTTTCAATCATGCGATCTCTATACATGCGATAGATGTAACGGTAGGTCACAAGGACGATGGACGCCAAACATATCGCCAAAAGATTATCGGCAAAGGGAAACCACTTTAGAAAAAACCAGTGAAATACGCTGTATGAAAACCCCGCCCCAAGGGACGAAACCGTACATATGGCGTATTCACGCATTTCCGCGTACCGCCATAAGCTGCGATATACGCGAAAAAGCATGGAAAAAGCAGCATAGAACAGCAGCAATATGATGACCGATAAGAGTAAACTGCCTCCGTCGAGGGGTTTATTATAATACAAAGGTAAAATGGTTAAACCATAGACCAACGCGACAAGAGTAAGGTCAATGAAAAAAATAATGAGTTCGCGATATTTTGAAAATTTAAATACATTAACCATGTTTTCCCCCTCGTATTTCGTCATTCCGCAAGCGATGGTCGTAATAGGAACCGTGAACTTTGGTTAGCGGAGAGCCCCTTTTTTTACGGCGTGGTATAATTCCGTATGATTGCGAATCAGCTGTTCGATTGTATCTTGGCGGCAATGTTTGCCAATCTGTTTCATGGCCGGCGCCATCATGGGCTTTCTTTTTTGCATGTTGTGGGTATCATCCGCCAAATAGGAGCAAACATGGTTTTCCAACAAGGCAACCGCATTTTTCCTGCCGATAAAGCGGAGGAACGCTTCCGCGTTGACTTGTCCTCTGATTTTCTCCCCGTCGCAAAGAGCGCAAACCGTTTCCCAAGGATTTGTGCTGAGATAGCGGTCAACATGAGCGATAATCAGTTTTTCATCAACGGCGTTCACGAAATTTTTAAGTTCCGCCACCATACCGTCGGGAAAAACGCCGTAGGGCGGTTCCAACAGAATATAAGGGCTCTCTCCCAAGGCCAACTTGAGAAAATCGGGACTTTCCGTGATTCCTTTAAAGTATCTCACTTCCGCACCCAAATAGATCTCAGGCATCACTTCACGATCATAATACTTCATAAGCTGCGCATAAGAAGCCTCCCGCCGGGCGAAGAAACCGTGGAGCGTATCCTTATGCCCCCTAAAATGAGGGGTAGCAATCACGGCGTCCACCCCCTGCTGTTTTAATGTACGGAGCATTTCACAAGATTCGGCGGAGGAACCCGCACCGTCATCCATACGGGGAAGAATGTGAGTATGAATATCAAACAACATAAAATGACCACTTCTTTGCGAAATTACCCATGAGATGCCTGATCGTTTTCAGGGTGATCATCATTACCGTAATATCCGTATTTACTGTATTTGCCGTATTTCCGGTACTTACCGTAATGACCGTATTTACCATAAGCCCTACCGTCGGCGCCGGCATCGTTCAGGATGATGCCAAGTACTTTCACGTTGGCAAACTCCATCTGTTCCAGCAACCTCTCCAGCATAGGATGAACCGTGTAATTTTCGCGAACAGCAATGGCCACGCCGGCGGTTTCATGGGCAAATACGAGGGCGTCGGTGACAACGTTACACGGAGGCGTATCGACAATAATATAATCGTAATGCTTTTCCATTTCCGAAAGCAGGCTCTTCATTGCCAGGGAAGCCAGTAACTCCGAGGGGTTCGGGGCGATTTCCCCTGCGGGAATCACGTCCATATAATCGTTATACGCTTGAATGCATTCATCAGAGGTAAAGAAACCCGCCAGTAAGCCGCTGAGACCTTTGCTTTGCTTTAAACTTAGCCGGCTATGAACCACCGGTGAACGCATATCCGCGTCGATCAGCAGCACCTTGCTCTTCATTTCCGAAAAAGCAATGGCGGAATTGATGGCAACGGTACTTTTCCCCTCTGACGCTTCGGTACTGGTAATGATGAAAGATTTTCTTTCACTGGTGGACAAGGCATAACTTAAATTTGTGCGCAGGGCGTTAAAGGCTTCAAGGACCGCAAAAGGCACGTTCCTTTTATCCGATAACAAAAAACTTCCGTATTGGCTGAAATCCTTGGTTTTATTCTTTTTCATTTTCATTTCCATTTCATCCCCTCTTCTGCTTCATCTGCTTCATTTGGAACGAGGGAATGGTGCCGAGAACCGGCAGCTGATAATGGTGTCTCAGGTCTTCTTCACTTTTAATTCGCTTGTCGATGATGAACAGCAAAAGAGCGATTCCCGTACCTAATATGAATCCGATCAAGAGACCTACCGCGGTATTTCTCGTAATATTGGGACTGACTTTTACCGCTCTGGTGGCGGTATCCACCGTCTCCACCGAGGCCGCTTTGACCACCCTGATCAAAATATTCGGCGCAGAGTCTAAAAACGTATTAGCGATCATGATGGCCTTTTGCGGCGAATGCGAGGTAACATGAATTTCCAATACCTCTGTTTCATTTTTCGCGTTCATGGAGACCATTTTTTGTAATTCATCAACCGAATCATCCAAATCCAATAAGGCGATCACATCAGCGCAGGCTGTTTCGCTATTCAATATTTGGATATAAGTTCCCACCAATTCCTGGGAAGCTGTGATGTCGTTTAAGGTTGTTCCTGTTTGTGCTGTGGCGGTGACACCGTTATTGACATATAAAGATACGGTGGCCTCGTATTTCGGCGCGATGACAAAGGCGGAAAGCACGTATGCCAACGCCCCGAAACACAAGGTGAAAAGCAAAAGCAAGCCCTTTTTTCGCCATAATACAGATCCAATTTCAATAATACTGAGTTCTTCCAAAGCTCTTAAACCTCACAAATTCGTCATGATTAAAACTGCATTTCAGGGAAGAAAAAAGCGGCAAGTTCCCGTAAATCGGAAAGTGTATTCCAGGAGGCGATCAGGTTTTTCAATTCTGTCCGCTGGGCGGCAGGTAGACTTCGATAGGCCTCCATGGCGTTGTCCGCCCCTAAGCGGTAATCATAGCGGGTATCCTGCAGGTAGGCTTCCATATTGGCGATCATGCTTTCCACAATCGCCCCTTGAGCCGTATTGCATTGATCCAGCACATGGTATTTCATATTGAGGATCACAGAGTAGATCATATTCCGCTGCTCCGCAGGGGGCGTGTAAGAGGCGAACCGGGCCAGCGCCATACATACCTCACCCCGTGTGGCGTTGCTTCTCGCATAAAAGTTGCCGCCGGCGTCCAAAGGCAGAATGCCATTCCAAACGATTTTTCTGACGTCATTATCCGCCCAGCTGGAAATTGGGTCGCCGATCGGCATCAGGCTATCCAGATGCCTAATGGGGATATTGACCAACCGGGTGATAAAAGCGCAGGTTTCTTCTTTTGTGACATTCCTCTGGGGACGGAAGGTCTGATCGGGATAACCGTTGATATAACCTACCCCGTTGGCCTTGAGTACTTCCTCGTAGAACCACTGAGAGGAAGAGACATCTTTAAAACGCACGTTGCTGTCTTTGGCGCTGTAATGGAAAACGCGGTTGATCACGGTAATCAGTTCCGCTCTGGTGATGGGACGATCGGGCCTCATGGTGCCGTCAGGATAACCTTTGATGCTGCCCTCTTCCACAAGCTTTTCCACAGCGGTATAACAGGGATCAGAGGTTGACAGATCCGAAAAGCTGCTTGCCGCCAAAAGATCCTGGGGAAAAAGCAATACGATGGACAAAAACAGGAAGAAAGGTATGGTTTTGAAAGAAAATTTCATGGTCTCACTTCCCCATGGTCAAATCGTCTTTTTCTGAATGGTCACTTGAGCGGATTTTCCGCTGGTGGAATCCATTCTCAAGGTCACGGTATTGTCTTCACCGCATTTCGCAAAGAATTGGTCTACGGTATCGCCGGTCCACAAGATATTATTGATAAAATAAGCGCCGATGTCTCTCTGATTCGTTAGTGTTCCCGCCTTGCAGGAGAGGGTGAAGCTTACGGTGGCCCCTGACGTTGTCGTGGTTGTCAGATCCATGGCATTCAGATTGCTCACCAGTCTGCTCCGTTCCGCGCTACTCAGCTCACCGGCATAGAGCATATTAAGCCCGCCGATGAAATTCTGAAAATCACTGAGGCTGATGTTGGTAGCGCTGAAATTCGGCTTCATGCGGTTGAGCTGCGTGGAGGAAGCAGAGGTACCGTCGAAAAGATCAATGGCTTCATTCCAGCCATCATTGGACCAAAGAATGACACCGTTAACTTTAAGGGTCTTGAACTCAGCAAGGTTGTTATTGAAGGGCGTGATCAATTCACTGTTTAATAATGATGCGTTTTTCGGGTCGCAGGCTACAGTATACAGAAAGCCGAAAAGCGTATCATTGGCGCCGTAAGCAAAGGTAACCGTTTTTTCACTGCCGCCATTGTAGACTACTTTTACAGTAACCACATCTTTTGTCGCCGGGATCTCCGTGGTTGTTTGGTTAATTGGTACACTGGACGTAAAATCATTTACATTTTGCTGCACCGTCTGAATGGAACTGCCAGATCCCCCAACAGTTGTAGGCGCGTTGACTTCCATCGACCCGATGGAACTGTTTTGCAGATCAAAAGAAGAGGTTCCGTTTACCACCATAGCGCCGAAGGAAGAATTGCTACACTGAACAATGCCGCTGATATTTGCCGAACCAACCGTCGTGTGACTCATCACGATCTCACCGGAGATGTCCATTCTTACGACTCTGGTTGCGGACAGGCCAATGCTGCCATTTAGCGTGCTTTGGCCCAGCAAAGAAACGCCGTTCAGATTTAAAGAGGCATTGTTGCCGGTGTTGAGGCCGTTGGGCCGAATTTGATTCGACAGCGTCGTCGTTGCGGCGGATGCCTGCATCCCGGAAGACAAGGTATCGCCAATGGCCGTGCCGGGGATGATCGTTTCACTGTTGGACATACGTACCAATATAGTGGCCGCTTCCGCTCGGGTTAAATTACCGCTGGGATTAAATCGCTGGCATTGGTCGCCGACAAAATATCCTTTATTGGCACAAAGCGCGACATCCTCTGCTGCCCAATCCGCGATCAAATTATGATCGGAGAAGCCGGAAATCCCCGCTCCCGTCGCATTGTCGGGGAGGCAGTTCCCCATCATTTTCGCGGCCTCCTGTCGGGTGATTTTGTTATTGGGGCGGAAAGTCTGATCCGGATAACCACTGAGAATACCGGCATAAACATTCTTTAATACAGCTTCGTCATACCAGGCCCCGGACATATCCGTAAAATAGTTGGGCACAGCATTTTGCAGCTGCATCACCCGAACATAGACCGTTGCCATTTCAGCCCGGGTGATATATCCATCAGGTTTGAAGGTTCCATCGGAATAACCGTAGAAGAGCCCCTCGGATACCGCTTCCTCAATATACCTTTCTGCCCAATGATCAGAAATGTCCGGAAAGGACGCGGCCATCACTGAGGACGAACAAAGAAAGCAAAATACAAGTGTCAATGCAGCAGTCAAAATTCCTCTTGAAATTTTCATAATAGCACTCCTTTGTCTATTTAGAATGAGTCGCTCTTTTTTGGAAGAGATCATTCTATAAATAAATATAATGTTTTTTGTTTGCGCGGTTATGGAATTCGTGGGCTTTTCTCATCATACCGTAAAACAAATTGCTCATCATTTATAAAAAAACAATCGTAAATAATCGTTGGAACGGCAAGGGTATCATTTGAGGTCCAGGCACCAAATAAGAAGGCAACGCCAAGAACGCGCCGCAGCTTATAGCGGTTTCGGGACTTCCGGCAAAATCAATTGGCAACTTTTCTGCTGTTGTATGAAAATCATCAAAAATATTTAGTTATATCTTATTATAGCCAACAAACCGACATATGTCAATACATTTTGACATAAACCGCAGCAAAAACAAAGCTTCATCCTGAATATAAATATTTTACGATGCCATGATTCGATCTATATTCAGATTCCCGCCCCGCGGCACCAGCGTCCTAAACTTTTGCGCCGGCCACATAAATCAAACTGTCAATGGTAACTTCTCCCAGTAAGCCGCCACGGCCTTGAAAACCCCATTATTTTCTGATAGTATAATTTCATATCACCAACAGGAAAGGCATGTTTATGAATATCTATGAATCCAGTGAAGAGTACCTTGGCACTATTTTAATGCTAAAAGAACGCAAGGGCAACGTTCGCTCCAGCGATATCACCAATGAAATAAGTTTCGAAAAACCCAGTGTCAGCCACGCCCTGAAACAATTTCAGGAAAAAGGCTACATCACCGTAGATGAAGACAGCTTCATCCATTTAACGGTTGCCGGCAGAGACCTCGCCCAACGAATTTGCGAACGCCACAAAGTAGTAGCCCAGATGCTGAAATCCCTGGGTGTTACCGACGAGACCGCCAAAAAAGACGCGTGCGGGATTGAACAGAACCTCAGTGAGGAAACCTTTGCCCGCATCAAGGAACATCTTTGTAAAAACGGTATCACCATCAACGAGCCGATAAAAGCTTAAACACCCATCAGAAAGAAAACCACGCGTTTTTAACGCGTCATCAGAAAGAAACAGCCGTGCGGCCCGCAAGGCTGTCAGACTGTAGACAAAATACGCGTAAGCAGATTTCGGATTACAGAATGATAGTGCGTTGAGAAACCGTATAGAGCAAGGCGCAGGCAAAGGGCCAGGCACGCCGTGTACACAAAAGTACTCAAGAGTCTGGACCTTTGACTGGAACACAGCTATATGCGGTTTATCGACACACTAACAGCCATGCGGCCCGCACGGCTATTGCATGATTCATATTTCGTTCATTTACTCCACGTTGGGCAGTTTGGCGAAGCTTGCCGCCAGTTCTTCATCGGTGGGGATGATATCGCTCATTTCACCGTTATGATACTTTTCATAAGCCACCATATCGAAGTAACCGGTACCGGTCAAACCGAAGAGAATCGTTTTTTCTTCGCCTTTTGTCTTGCATTGCAGCGCCTCATCAACGGCGGTACGAATGGCGTGGGCGCTTTCCGGCGCCGGTAGAATGCCTTCGGTGCGGGCAAACTGTTCCGCCGCGTCGAAAACCGCCGTCTGCTCCACCGATGTGGCTTCCATCAAACCGTCGGCGTAAAGCTGGGAAAGAATGGAGCTCATGCCATGGTAGCGCAGACCGCCGGCGTGATTGGCAGAGGGAATAAAATCGCTGCCCAAGGTGTACATCTTGGCAAGAGGCGTTACCATACCGGTATCGCAGAAGTCATAAGCGTATTTGCCCCGGGTGAGGCTGGGGCAGGAAGCCGGTTCCACGGCAATGATACGGTAATCTTTTTCGCCCCGGAGTTTTTCGCCCATAAAGGGAGCGATCAAACCGCCGAGATTGGAACCGCCGCCGGCACAGCCGATGATGATATCGGGGGTGATGCCGTATTTTTCCAGGGCCTGTTTGGCTTCTAAACCGATGATTGACTGGTGCAGCAACACCTGATTGAGTACGCTGCCCAAAACGTAGCGGTAGCCTTCACTGGTCACGGCCATTTCCACAGCTTCGGAAATAGCGCAGCCCAGGGAACCGGTGGTGCCGGGATGATCCGCTAAGATCTTGCGGCCGATCTGGGTCGTATCCGAAGGAGAGGGGGTAACGGAAGCGCCGTAGGTGCGCATCACCTCTCTGCGGAAGGGTTTTTGTTCATAAGAAACCTTGACCATATAAACTTTGCAGTCGAGGTCAAAATAAGCGCAGGCCATGGAAAGAGCAGTCCCCCACTGCCCGGCGCCGGTTTCGGTGGTGACGCCTTTTAACCCCTGTTTCTTGGCGTAATACGCCTGGGCCAGGGCGGAATTGAGTTTGTGGCTGCCGCTGGTGTTGTTGCCTTCGAATTTATAATAAATCTTTGCCGGGGTGCCGAGGGCTTTTTCTAAATGATAGGCCCGCATCACCGGCGAGGGACGGAACGTCTTGTAATAAGCGATGATCTCTTCGGGAATGGTAAAATAGGCGGTATCGTTATCGAGTTCCTGTGCCACAAGCTCGTCACAGAAAACAGGGGAAAGCTCTTCCGCTTTCATGGGTTTCAAGGTACCGGGATTCAAAAGCGGCGCCGGTTTTGTTTTCATATCCGCCCGGACATTATACCATGCCTTGGGCATTTCCGATTCTTCAAGGTAGATTTTGTAGGGAATGGTCTTTTCGTTCATGGTTTTTTACTCCTTTTCGCGTTTTTTGCGCGGGACAGGATAAAAAAATACCCTCATCCCAAAATACTTCGATTCCTGGGACAAGAGTTTCACTCCTGCGGTGCCACCCGGCTTGACGCAATATCTGCGCCCACTCATGCGTACCATCATACGCGGACCTTTTTTAACGAAGGGTTTACTCCGTCTTCCCTACTCCTTTGCAAATGAAAAGTTTCGGTTCGCCCTCAAAAGTCCATTCCTTTGTGATTTCCGTACCGCATTCCCAGCTCAAAGCGGCTCTCTGTGACGAAAAAGACCCAAAGTACTTACTCTTTTTCAACGGTTTATAGAGGGATCATACCACGCTGCTATGATGTTGTCAAGAAAAAAATAAAATCTTCCTCCATTTCGCTTGAGGGCAATGTTTATTTTTGTTATAGTTAAGGGAGAAAGGAGTGGTAATATGCGCTATCTAAAACGGAAAAGAATGGAAAACGCTGGCAAACCCCGGGGCTTTTGGGGCAGAAAAACCATGCGAGACATGAATAAAAGCCACAGCGACCTCACCGATTGGGGGCTGTCCTTTCTAAACTTCGGGGAGGACGACGTGATTCTCGACATTGGCTGCGGCGGCGGCAGAACAGTGCAAAAACTTGCCACGCGAACCAAAGGCAAGGTTTACGGCATCGACCACGCGCCGACGGCGGTTACGAAATCACTATGGGTCAATAAAAAGGCGGTGGATAAGGGGCAGGTGGGCATTGTGGAAGCCACCGTTTCCGCACTGCCCTTTGGAGTGGATACCTTTACCAAAGTGACGGCCATCGAAACCGTTTATTTTTGGCCCGATCTCGTAAACGATCTCAAAGAAGTGCGGCGGGTGCTGAAAAAAGACGGTCAATTATTGATCACCACCGAAGACAGGGCCGATTCCGGCAAAACCAAAGATTATGGGGCAATGCCAGGGCAAAACGGCTTTTTCGTCCCCTCCGCCACATCTTTGGCCAAGGCGCTGAAGGCCGCCGGCTTTCACCGTATCGAAGCGAATATTCGCGGTGAATGGCTTTCCCTCACCGCGAAAAAATAGGTTCCCGAAACTCTTTTTGTAAAATAGACGTACCGCAAAAGTGCTCAAAACCTTTGCGGTACGTTCTTTGCTTTTTCTGTCATCCTCTAACAGATAACAGCCAAGCTTTCACTCAACAGATCACTCTTGATCCCGGTATTTCGCTCTGACGTGAGAAGCATCGCAAAAGGGCATATTTTTCGATTTCCCACAGCGGCAGAGCACGACGCGATTGCGCGTCTCGTACATCGTGCCGTCGGCGGATTCAATGGGAATGCCCCCCTGCACGAAAATACCGGAACTGACCCTTTGTTCCGGATCCTGGAGCAGATCAATGGCCGGTTCATAGTGGGGCTCGTGCTCCTTACCGTCTTTATCCACGGCGGTCAGGCGGCCGGTGGGGCAATCGTTGGCGCCCTGTATCACCTCGGCGCAGATTTCCGCGGTCTTTGATTTATGGGTCAAATCCCAGACATTGCTGTTTTTTCGGTGACAGAAACGGGCAAAGGCGCAGCGGCCGTCGTCAAGGAGATCAACGCCAAAACCGTAAACGGTATCGGCTCGGTCGTGATACGGTCTCTGTGAAGCCTTTTCTTCGCCCTGAAAACCAATGGCCTGGTGCTCCCCGTCACAGAAAGGCGGGGTTTTTGTTTTGCCGCAGCGGCAAAGCGTGTAAGTTTCCTTTTGCGGCAGTTCGCGGCCTTTGACATATTCGTATTCCCGTCCCTTGGGCGTGATGATTTTTTCACCCAAAGGGACGCCCCCGGAAACAATATAGGGTCCGTTTTTCATGATCTTGATTTTATACTTGTCCTTCGTCTTTTCCAAGCCATAACCTCCTTTGTTGTTTTACAACTTCACTGCCGATCGCTTCTTTTTTTGATAATCTTATCGTAGCCTTTTTTCTCCTATTTGTAAAGTAGGAGTTTGCCGAAAAGTGAAGATTAAAATTCCCCTTGCCGAAGACAAGGGGAATACCATGCTTATTATTGACCGGCAATGCGAATCCAATCCCGATCCCCAAGATAAACACCTGAAAATACAGTGATGATTTTGGCCATTTGCCCTCTGGTACAGGTCGCTTTGGGGCTTAGCGTCGTACTGCTGGTGCCGTTGACGATGCCGTGTCCATAGGCCCAGCGGAAGGCCGGCAGCGCATAGGACGCGATCTGATCCAGATCCTTATATTTCGAAAGGGTGGCTCCGGTATCGGGATCATCGTGATAGAGGTAACCGAAACGGAAGAAGAAGGTAACCAACTGCTCCCTGGTGACCTTTCCATTGGGAGCAAAGGAAATATCCGTCACTCCTGTGGTAACGTTGTTTTTATTGGCCCAGACAACGGCGTCATAATACCACTGCCCTTTCGCCACATCGCTGAACCTTCCGTTATAAGCGGTATAATCGCCTTCCGTCAAAGCGGGACTACCGGCAAGGCGGTACAACACCGTCACCATCATGCCCCGGGTGACGCTACCGTTGCTGTCAAAATATTTGGAATTGGTGTAAACACTGCCCATGATGCCGTTTTCAATCACAAAATAATTGCCCAGCGTTGCCCAGTCCCAATCCAAACAGTCGATATATTGATCTCCCTCATATTCCGGGTAAAAGACGAAACCTCTCACACGGTTGCCGCCATAAGCAAAGACATTCCGGCTTGCGTCATATTCAATGGCTTCGAGTTCCTCGGGCTCGTAAATATAAGTATCCGCGCTGATACGGGCAGCGGCAAGATAAGAGTAATCCAGCGTCAGCAATGTCGTTTCTTTGAACGGTTTACCGCCGCTTCCGGAAGCGCAAACATCCAGAAATGCCCTGTTAACTGTAAGGACAGGGGTATCGATGCCACAATTATTTACATCAATGGTTACCTTGGCAGATGCGTTGAGCGTAACGCTTTGAGAAGCGCTGATGCCAACGTAGCCCAGGGAAACGTTCATCGTTGCCACGTCTGAAACGGTGACCTCGCCACCGTTGCCGCCACTGTCCCGGGTGGCCAGAATACCGTAAGAAGTGCCCTCGCTGGGATATTTATTGCAGGAGGCCCACAAAGTGCCGCCGTCAATTATGCTCAAATTGCCGCCAACCAGCCGCAAAGCGGCGGCGTTCTCAGCGGCGGTTTCCCTATCTACAGAACCGTAAACAGTGGCGTGATCTTTGATTAGAACATCGCCGTTTACAACGGAAATGCCGGAGACCGGGTCGCTTTCGTTGCCTTTTATAGTTGTACTGACGTTGGCGCTGCCGGAAAAAATAACGTCATGGCCGGAAGCGAAGATTCCCGCGTAAGTGGCCTTAATTCGTAGGCTTCCTGTACCCGCTGAGGAAATTTCCAAATTGCCGTCCTTCACATAAGCACCCCATGAGGGCAGAGGGGTGCCGTATTCCGTGCCGATGAAGCTCTCCTCTTTTAAGACCACAGTGAGGTCACCCTCGGCGTAAAGGCCACAGGAAACGGTTTTATCATCGATCTGAACGTTCGTATTATTGAAAAATTGGGCGCCGTTCAAGGCCAGGGTACCGTCATGAAACCATGCCCTGTAGGAGGCAGGTTCCGTGGCGCTGAAACCGGAAACCTCGGCAACACTGTTCCTCGACATGTAAGCGTTGTTGTTCAGCTGCACTCCGTTGACCCAAACGCTGCTGGCGGTGGCGGCGCTGACGCCGCCGCTGACGGAAATCAACATAAACAGGGCCAGACAACAGGCAGTTAATAATTGAATTGTCTTTTTCATTCTTTTTCTTCCTTTTGCATCTCTATTTTTATTTATGAAAGATGATTTTACTTATTATAGCATCAAATTTTCCTGAAATCTACATTTTATACGATAAATCTGATCTTTATGTTTTAAATTAATTATAGGATATTCACAAAGTATTCTGTGAAAAACACAATACTTTACTTTCGCCATCACCTATCATAGAGATGAAGCAAGAGGGGGTCTGATAAATCCCAAAGGATTGCAGACTACCTCTCATACGATAGAAAAACCAGTCCTTCCTTCTAACCTTCCAACCCACTCCGCACCCAGAAAACGAACGCAATCATCCTTTGGGGTTTTTACCGCACCAAGGGATTATATGACGTTTTCAGTTAGGAGGAATGCTATGAATTCGGGGGATTTTGCTTTTCTTTTTACCGCAGCAGTGGTCATCACCTTGATGACGCCGGCGGTTGCCTATTTTTATGGTGGTCTCGTCCATAAGAAATTTACCCACACCATGTTAATGCAAACATTTTTTACGATTCCACTGATTACCCTCGTTTGGTCATTGGTGGGATTTTCTTTGGCTTACGGCGGAAATATCCTGGGCGGGAGCATCGGCGGGGCAGATTTCCTCTTTTTAAGGGGCCTCACCGACAATACAAATAACATCTGGGCGCCAACGGTGCCCTTTAGTCTATTCTTCGTCGTACAGCTAACCTTCGCCATCATCACACCGGCCCTGATTTCCGGCGCCCTGGTGGCGCGCTTTCGTTTCATACCTTACGTTATATTCTTCATTACCTGGTCCTTGCTGGTCTACAGCCCTTTGATCCACTGGGTTTGGGGCGGCGGCTTCCTCGCCAAAATGGGATACTTGGATTTTGCCGGCGGGCTGCCGGTTCACCTCATCGCAGGTTTTTCCTCATTGGCAGCGGTCTTTGCCATCGGCAACCGGGAAAAGCGGGAGGACGGACCGTCCAATATGGTCTACGTCGCCATCGGCGTCGGCATCTTATGGGCTGGCTGGCTCATCTTCAATGCCAGTGCCGCCCTGGGCGCCAACGAAACCGCCGCCTTAGCGGCATTGAACACCCTCTTGGCCAGCGCCAGCGGCTGTATCGCCTGGCTACTCTTAGCCTACGGACAGCATAAAAAAATCAGCGTCGGCGATGTGGTTTTCGGCGCTTTTTCCGGCCTGGTGGTTTCCACCCCCACTTCCGGTTTCGTTTCCCCCTGGGTGATGCTGCCGGCGGGATTCATCGGCGGGATGCTCTGCTACGGCGCCGTTGCCCTGCGGATAAAGAGAGACTGGGACGACACCTTAGACGTCTGGGCTCTCCACGGCATCGGTGGCCTTACCGGCGTTTTATTATTGGGGATCTTTGCCAATCCCGATTTGGCGCCGGCGGCAGGCTGGCTTTACGGGAATCCAAAACAATTTTTCATCGAAGTCGCAGGGCTCCTCATCGGCACCGCATACTGCGTTATCGTTACTTATCTATTGGTAAAAATCATCAATCGCTTTACGCCTTTTCGCCAAATAAACGAAGAGCCGGAAGATTTTTGAAGCTTTTTAACGGAGGGAAATTGACTTTATCACTGTAAAAAGATATACTGTCTTTATAAACAAACGTTGTGGATTTTCGCCGGGAAAAGAGATGAGGGGAGTTTTAGGATGCAAAACGCATTTGCAAAAACCGAAGCAATCATCGATCATTTACTCCACGATATCTCTTTGGCCTTTGGCGTACCCTGCAGTTTTTTTGACCGTACGGGGCGTACATTGGGTTGCTGCGGCTTAGAGAGCCGCAGCAACTTTTGCCGTTTTATTCACTTTTACGATACGGAACAGATCTGCCGCCAATCCTACTTGCAGAGTTTTAAAGAGACTGAAGGCAGCCGGGAACCGTTGATCTATTTTTGTCCTTTCGGCCTTGTAAACGTTACTTTTCCTCTGCTTTATCCCGGTAAAGAGCCGTTTTTTGTAACGACGGGGCCCCTCCTCTACACTCCCGCCGACGATCAGCTGATCACCAATGTCATGGCACTGAACTATTCATTGAGACCCAGGGCCAAAGAAGTACGACAGCTATTGGGAGAAATTACCGTCAAAGAGGAAAGCAAAGTCACTTCCATGACCTCCGTGATCCAAAATGCGTTAAAAGGCATGACCCACCAACTGACCATGGGTAAGCAGACGACAAAAGACGGTTATACTGACGCCGCTGAGTCCCTCCGCCTTTGGCTCAAGGCAAACCCCGATCAGGAGGAGGATGCGGCTTTTGCCCGGCTGAAAGAAAACGCTCTGGCCGGCGAAGAGATCGGCGATTTATGCGGAGAGGAATTGGCGGAGGTTTTCCTTACGTTCAGCGCTTTCATTTTCGCCGACGCCCCGATCAAGACCGTACTACACCGGGCCTGCCGGTATCTGGAATTTCTGATGGAACTGGCGAAAAACAGTGGTATGCATCCCTCCTACTTCTTTCATGATGATGAAATCGATGTGGACGCGATGATCGCCGCGGCTTCCAAGGAACGCCTTGGCCGTGAACTGAGCCGGATCAACTACGTTTTTATCCGCCAATATTTACAGTGTCATGAACTGCGCAACCGGGATATGATTTTCCGGGCCATGCACTACATACGCAGCCATTATAACAACATATCCTTAGGCGACGTGGCCGCCGTCGTGCACCTGAATCCAACCTATTTCAGCAATTGCTTTAAAAAAGCCACAGGGCAGAGCTACTCGTCCTATCTGAACAAGATCCGCATCGAAGAAAGCAAAAAGCTGTTGTTAGCCGGAGATTCCTTGGCCCAGATCGCCCAGCAGGTGGGATTTTCCGATCAAAGTTATTTTACCAATGTCTTTAAAAAAATCGAGGGTGTTTCGCCAAAACGCTGGATAAATGCCCGGGAAAAAATGGAGGTACCGTTTTGATTCCCTGGAATAGCAGTCTGAACGGACAATTATTGACAACAGAAGCCATGGATCAAATCAACACCGCAACCTTCGCCATTCTTTGTGACCAAGGTGTGATTTTTCAGGCCCCGGAAGCCCTGGCAATTTTTCAGGATCACGGCGCCGTGGTGGATTGGTCCACCCGCCGGGTTTATCTGACGGCAAAGATCATCGAAAAAGCTCTGGCATTGGCGCCGTCTTCCTTTACATTAAGGGCCAGAGATCCCCGGCACGATTATCGGATGAACTCCGAAATCAGCGGTTTTACCACCTTCGGCGTGGGATTCTCCGTGATTAGCCGGGAAACCGGTCTGCCCCGGCCCTCCACCAAACGGGATCTGATCGAAACGGCGATCATCAGCGACTACCTGGATACCCTCGATGTTTATTCTCACGCCGTCACCGCCAGGGATTGCCCCCTTCAATCCATCGACCTCCATGAAGCCGAGGCTTTTTTGACCCATACGACCAAGCACTGCATCCATCTTGACCTCGGCGGCAAACGTAATATTCGCCGGTTTATCGACATGGCCGGGCTGCTCACCGACGGCGTCAATAACCTCTATGAAAAGCCCCTGGTATCGGCGCTGACCTGCCCTTTAAGCCCCCTCTGTTTTCCCAAGGACAGCTGCGACCTGATCATTGAATTTGCCCGGGTTGGACTGCCGGTCAATGTATTGCCCATGGCCATCGCCTCTCAAACAGCACCGGCGACCCTCGGCGGTACCTTAGTGGTGAGCAATGCCGAAGTGTTGGCGGGGCTGACCTTGGCCCAACTGACATCTCCGGGAACACCGGTGATTTACGGTTGTTCCAGTACTTCCTTTGATTTTATCAATAACACGGCGCCGGTGGGTTCGCCTCAGCTGGGGCTTTGCTCCGCCGCCGCCGCCGCTATGGCCCGCTACTACAATATTCCAAGCTACGTCGCGGGTACTTAGGCAGACAGCAAGGAAAGCGATTTCCAGTGCGGCCACGAAAAGGCCCTAACCACCCTCAGCCCCCTGCTCCAGAAGGCCAACCTGATTTTCGGCATGGGTATGCTGGAAATGGGCATTACCTTTAGTTTTTCCCAGTTGATTTTAGATAGCGCCATCGTCGCCGACATCAGAGATTCCTTCGCCGGAATTTCCCTCCCCACCGCGTTTCGCAGCTCCGGCTATCTCCATGAATTGGTGGCAATGTACAAAGGGGAACTCCCCCCGGCACCGAAAAAGATCGACCGCGCTTTTTGGCAAGGAGCCTCTAACCGCGGAGAGATCCTTCAGCGGGCCAACGCCCTCGCCGACGAGATCCTCCACAGCCATAAGGTAGAACCCCTTGACGGCCCCACCCGCCGTCAGATGCGGCGGATTATTCTGGCCGCCGAAACCGAGGGACAATCCCATGTTTAAATTTCACAAAAATAGCAAAAAAATCCACAATACCCCGACACCCTTTCTATCCTATACTGACAGTGGAAGGAACGAATTGTACTGGTTTTTCTCAAGCAAAAGAGAAAGGATGGGGTTTGATCATGACAATCAGAAATCACAGGGCAAGCTTCCTTCATAGAGAAGGTTTCAGCTTGAACATGTACACCCCCGATGAATTGCAGCAAATTCATCTCGCCACTCTGGAAATATTATGGGAAGAAGGCGTCCACGTTAATTCCAAAGAAGCACAGGATATTTTCAAGGACGGCGGCGCCGTGGTGGATTACAGCACCGGCAAGGTGAAAATCCGTCCCTACATGGTGGAGGACGCCATCAAAAGCGCTCCCAGCACCATCATCATGGCCAGCCGTGACGGCAAAAACGACTATGTTATGGACGGCAGCCGCGTTGGTTTTACCACCTTCGGCGCCGGCGTTACCGTCATTGACCAGGATACGGGAGAACCGCGGAATTCCTCAAAACAGGATTTGGTCAACACGGCGATTTTAGGGGATTACCTTAACACCGTCAGTGTTTACTCCCACGCGGTGACCGCCCAGGATTGCCCGGCCTCCTCCTGCGACCTCCATGAAGCCGAGGCTTTTTTAAACAACACCACAAAGCATTGCATGCACATTGACCTCGCCCATACCGAAAATATTCCCAAATATATCGATATGGCCGCCGCCATCGTCGGCGGTAGAGATAAACTCTATGAGCGCCCCATTATTTCGGCGCTGACCTGCCCCCAAAGCCCCTTACAGCTCCACAAAATCAGCACCGATATCATCATGGAATTGGGCAAGGTCGGTCTTCCCGTCAACGTTTTATCCATGGCCATGTCCGGCGCGACAACGCCGGTGAGCATCGCCGGTACCCTGGTGGTTCATAACGCCGAAGTTTTGGCCGGAGTCGTCTTCTCCCAGTTGGCCAACCGCGGCGCACCGGTGATTTACGGCAGCTCCACCACAAGCTTTGACCTGCAGCAAGCCAGCGCGCCGGTGGGCTCACCGGAATTGGGACTCTGCAACGCCGGCGTGGCGGCTTTGGCTCAGTTCTATAATTTACCCAGCTATGTCGCGGGCACTTAGGCAGACAGCAAATTAAGCGACGCCCAGGCTGGCCACGAAAAAACCATTACCGCCATGATGGCCGCATTGGCAGGCGCCAATGTGATCTATGGCATGGGAATGCTGGAAATGGGTGTTACCTTTAGTTATGCTCAGCTGATGCTGGACGACGCCATCGCCAAGATGGTACAGCGCGTCGTCAGTGGCGTCGATGTCAACGACGAATTGCTGGCGGTGGACGTCATCAAAGAAGTTGGCGGCGGCCAGGGCAAACAATTCCTCACCTGCCAGCATACGGTAGATTTCATGCGCAAGGAACAGGTTACCGGCGGTTTATTTGACCGCTCTGTGCGGCAAACCTGGATGGCCAACACCGGCGGTAAGGACGCCGCTGAACGGGCCAACGACGCCGCCAAAGAAATCCTGAATAATCATAAACCTGAACCTCTGGACAAAGCCGTGCAAAAAGAAATTCGGCGACTGGTAGAATCGGCAGAATAAAGTATTAGAAAGTTCCAGATGTCATTTGTGCCAATACTTTAAAGGAGCGTAACGTCCCCCAAACGTTACGCTCTTTTTCTGGCCCAAAACGGTCTTTCTTGAAGACCTGCAATTTTTTTTATGTTTCCGGTCATACTTTCTATTGAAAGTTTTTGATTTCATGCTATATTAAAATCAGATAAAAAGTGGGCCGGCCTTTCCATACAACGGCATGCCGGCAAGGAGATCCGCTCTATTTTCACTAAGGTGCAGCCCGACAGCGCCGAGGTCCTCCGGGAAACATGAAAGGAGTCATGAAAACAATGGATATCCGCTTAAAACAGGTCAGTAAGAGCTTCGGCAAAGAGAGGGTTTTAAACAACATCAACCTCACTTTTCCCAAAGGCGAAATCCTCTGCCTCATTGGTCCTTCCGGCGCCGGCAAAACAACGCTGCTCAGGATCATCACCGGCGCTTTAAAAGCCGACGAGGGTGAAGTGCGCTTAGACGATATCCTCCTGCCCGATCCGGCAGTCCGCCGCCGCATCGCCTTTATGCCCCAAAACGACGCTGTTTACCTGGATCTTTCCGGCCTTGAAAACCTGCTTTTTTATGGCAGGATGTACCGCATCAGAGAAAAAGAATTAAAAGAACGCATCCATGACGTCCTGGCCGTTACCGGACTGACCAAAGACGCCAAAAAGCTTGCCGCCCGCTACTCCGGCGGCATGAAAAAACGGCTTTCCCTGGCCATCACCTTATTAAACGACGCCGATACCCTAATCCTCGACGAGCCCACCGCCGGTATCGATCCGCTGCTAAGGAAAACCATCTGGGAGGAATTCCACAGACTGAACGCGGCAGGAAAAACCCTGATCGTTTCCACCCACGTCATGGATGAAATCCGCCTCTGCGATAAGGCGGCGCTGCTTTATCGCGGCGGGATTGTGGCCTATGACAGCGTCCCCGCACTATTGGCCCAAACAACCGATGGCGATATCGAAGAGATCTTCTTAAAAAGCCAAAAAAGTGAAACGGAGGCGGTATGATGAAAGGGATGAAAGGCTTAATCCTGCGCATTCTCAAACAACAGGTCAATGACAAACGTACGCTGGCCTTGATCTTCATCGTACCGCTGTTTATCATGACCTTAATTTATTTCCTGCTGGGAACGGCGGAGGATGATATCACCGTGGTCCTGCGCGGCGCCGACGATGCGGTGACCGCCTATTTTGAAGAGGAATGTACTGTGGTAGACGCCGCAGCCAATAAACCGGCCGACGAGATCCTCGCAAACAAAGACGCCGACGCTGTGGTCAATTTCAGCGCTGGCGGCACCAAGATCTGGCTCTACGAACCGGATTCCGCAAAACTGGCCGCCATCAACGGCGTCCTCAAAGAAATCCAAAGCACACAGGGACAGACACCCCCTGAAGTGCTTTACCTTTACGGTGAAAATCTCGATACCCTCTTTGAACAGCTGGCCTACGCCCTTTTGGGCATTCTCTCTTTCTTCCTGGTCTTTCTGATTTCAGGCGTTTCCTTTGTCCACGAACGCACCCTCGGCACTTTAGAGCGGCTGATGCTGACCCCGGTCAAACGAACCACGGTGATCGGCGGCATCACCGTGGGTTTTGGCATCATCGGCATTCTACAGTCCCTGCTGATGTTCGTCTTCACCGTTTCCGTTTTCTCCATTGAATGCAGAGGAAGTTATTTGGGAGCCCTGCTCATCATGGTGATGCTTTCGCTAACCGCCATTTCCATGGGGCTTTTTATCTCGATTTTCGCGCATTCCGAATTTCAGGTGTTTCAGTTCATCCCCGTCATCATCGTGCCGCAGATTTTCCTTTCGGGACTTTTCCCCTTGGAAGGACTGCCCCTTCATCTGGATTTATTGAAATACGCAACACCAATCTACTACGGCTGCAACGGACTGAAAAAGATCCTGATCTACGGCGAAAGCCTCGCCGCGGTCTGGCCGGAACTGGCAGTTCTCGCCGGTTTGATCGTGGTTTTCTTTGCCTTGAACGTGGTCTTTTTGAAACGCTACCGCGCCGAATAAAAGAGATTCACATAAAAAAATTCTGGCATCATAAAAGCTGGTTTCTTATTTCAGAAACCAGCTTTTCCTTGATATTTTATAATCTACCAGAAATTTACAAAGCAATGGCGGTTAACAGATGATCTCGCCGGCTTAATCGCCAAAGGCGATGAAGAGAAGGGCGGAAACAACGGACAAAAGCGCGAGGATCAAACCGGCGCCGTAGATGATCCCAAAAAGGGAGCGCTGCTCCCTCGATTCTGCTTTGATCTGCCGGTATAACGCTCCCACTTTGATGAGACGCTTTTTTTGATTTTTCTCTCTTTTCTGATTTTTCATCATAATTTATCATATCACATTCATCGGAAATATGGTATACTCAGAAAAAGGAGAAATCCCATGCTTCTACTTTCTTATGCCGATAAAACACCCACAATCGAAGATTCCTGCTTTTTGGCGGATGGCTGCGCTGTGATTGGCGACGTTATTTTGGCAAAAAACGTCTCCCTTTGGTTCAACGTCGTCCTCCGAGGCGATGTTGACCGGATTGTCGTCGGCGCGAACAGCAACATTCAGGATAACGCCACCCTCCATTGTTCCGCGGGAAAACCGGTGAGCATCGGCAAAAATGTTTCCGTTGGCCATAACGCCGTGGTCCACGGCGCAACCGTAGGGGACAACGTACTGATCGGCATCGGCGCCATCCTCTTAGACGGTGCGATCATCGGCGCAAACAGCATCATCGCCGCCGGCGCCGTGGTCACCGAAAACAAGGTGATTCCCGAAAACGCCCTTGTTATGGGCATTCCCGGCAAAGTCGTCGCTACCCTCAACGACGCGGAACGCCAAAGCAATCTTGACCGCGCCGCCCGCTACGTCAAACTGGCCCGGGAATATAAAACTTCCCGCTGACAAAAGAGATAAAGGTGCCACCGCACAACAGACTTTGTCCACAGCCTGGAAGCGTCTATGATGCTTCTTTTTATAATTCAATCAAACAAAAGGAATTTCTATGAGCCAATCATCCCCAACAGAAAAAAAGAACTTACCCGAAAATAAAATGGGATTTTTACCCGTGCCGAAGCTGCTGCTCACCGTATCGCTGCCGATGATCATTTCCATGCTGGTGCAGTCTCTTTACAATATCATCGACAGTATTTTTGTCGGTATGCTTTCGGAAAACGCTTTGGCCGCTGTTTCCCTGGCTTTTCCCATCCAAATGCTGACCTTCGCCGTAGGCAGCGGCACCGCGGTGGGGGTCAACGCCATTCTTTCCCGCTCTTTGGGAGAGCGGGATTTCGACCGCGCCAATAAAGCCGCCATGAACGGCATCTTTTTGGCCATCGTCAGCTTCCTTATTTTCATTTTTGTCGGGTTTTTCGCCATAAAGCCCTTTTACGCCAGCCAAACCATGAACGCCGATCGGGAAATCTATGTCTACGGCGTACAGTACTTGATGACGGTCACGGTGTGTTCTTTTGCCGTCTTCGGCCAGCTTATGTTTGAGCGGCTGCTGCAATCCACCGGCAAGACCTTTTATACGATGATCACCCAGGGAACCGGCGCCATTGTCAACATCATCTTAGATCCCCTCTTCATCTTCGGCATCGGTCCCTTTCCCCGCCTGGAAGTCTTAGGCGCGGCCATCGCCACGGTGATCGGTCAGATCATCGCCGCGGCTTTGGCCCTCTATTTTAACATCCGTTTCAACAAGGAACTTCACCTCAGCCTCTCCGGGCTGAAACCGGATTGGCCGCTGATCGGACGCATCTACAAAGTCGGTTTCCCTTCCATCATCATGGTCTCCGTGGGTTCGGTGATGAATTACGGCATGAACCTGATCCTTTTGGGTTTTTCCTCCACGGCGGCGGTGGTTTTCGGCGTCTACTATAAACTGCAAAGCTTTATTTTCATGCCTCTTTTCGGCCTTAACGGCGGCATCATCCCGATTGTAGCCTATAATTACGGCGCGGGCAAAAGGAGCCGCATGATTGACACGATCAAATTGGCGGTGCTTTACTCCGAAGGTATCATGGCACTTGGCGTCGCTCTTTTCCTGCTTTTCCCGGAAAAACTGCTGTCCCTGTTTTCCGCCTCCGAAGCCATGCTGGCCATCGGAGTTCCCGCCCTGCGGATCATCTCCGCTCACTTTCTCATCGCCGGTTTTTGCATCGTCGTCGGCAGTGTTTTTCAGGCCCTGGGCAACGGCGTCTACTCTCTTGTCGTCTCTGTTATGCGCCAGCTTGTGGTGTTGCTACCGGCGGCTTTTCTCCTATCCCAGGCCTTCGGTCTTGACGCAGTCTGGTGGGCCTTCCCCATTGCCGAGGTGATGAGTCTCATCGCCTCCAGCTTCTTTTTCCTGCGCATCAAAAAGAAGGTCATCGATCACGTACCGGATAACGTGTAACCTTTAAAAAAACCAATGGACACGAAAAAACAAAACAGAATTTAAGTGGGGAAAATCCCCCGCATCGCAACAAAATGAAATCAACGGATTCCAATATCTACGAAAAAGGAGAAAACCTCTCTATGATTAATGTCCAAAACGTATCCAAAAGATATGGCAAATTCCTCGCCAACGACGACATTTCTCTCGCGGTTCAACCCGGCGAGATGGCCATGCTGCTGGGCCCCAATGGCGCGGGAAAATCCACTTTGATCAAATCGGTCTGCGGTCTCCTGCGCTACCAGGGGAGCATTACCATCGGCGGCTTTGACAACCGCACCGCCGAGGCGAAACGACTGTTGGGTTATGTGCCGGAAATGCCGGTGCTGTATCCCATGCTGACCGTCTATGAACACCTGGAGTTTATCGCCAAGGCCTACCGCCTGGATGATTGGCAACCGTTGGCCGAAGGCTTGCTCCAGCGCTTTGAACTGTCGGATAAAACCGCCAAACTGGGCAAAGAATTGTCAAAGGGTATGCAGCAAAAAGTCAGTGTGTGCTGCGCCCTGCTACCCCAGCCCAAAGCAGTCATTCTGGACGAGCCCCTGGTGGGACTTGACCCCCACGGCATTCGGGAAATTAAGACCGCAATTTCCGATATGAAGAATTGGGGCTGCGCCCTGCTCATCAGCACCCACATGATTGAGAGTATGGAGGATAACTGGGATGTCACCTACATCATGAAAGACGGCAAGGTAGCCGCCGTCTGCCACAGGGGAGAACTGTCTGCAGGGCAGACCCTGGAGGACATCTATTTCTCCATCACCGAAGGAGGGGGAAAAGAATGAGCGCCCTCCTTTACCTCATCGCCAAAAGTGTAAAAAACAGCCTGCGAGAGCTGCTAAAAAAACCAGGCAAGCTGGCGTTATATCTTTTTGTGATCGCCGCGATCATCGGCGTTATCCTGCTCTCCTTCTTCACAAGGGCCCAGGTAGAGTCTGCTGCACCTTTGTTCTGGTTCACCGGAATTCTATTTTTATTCATTGCTTTGTTTGTGATGATCTCGTTGCTCAAAGGGCTTTCCGGGGGCGACGTCATCTTTGACATGAACGACGTTAACCTGTTGTTCGTATCGCCGGTCAATCCCCGCAAAACGTTGCTATACGGTCTTATCCGCATGACCAAAATGGCGTTCCTGGCCGGTTTCTTCATCTTGTTTCAAGCAAGCTCCCTGGCAAATTTCGGCATCGATTACGGCGGTGTTCTCCTCACCTTTGGGGGCTTTTTGCTGAGTATCGTGGTGCTAACCACAGCCTCTTTGCTGATTTACAGCGTGACCAACGGCAATGTTGTGCGTAAACGCATTGTGAAAGGCCTGATGGTGCTGATGTTTTTACCTCTCGGCGTCTTTCTGGTATTTCAGTATTACATGACGGGGGATGTTTTTGCGGCGCTGGAAACGGCGATCAACTCTCCTTTTTTGCGGTTCATTCCTGTGGCCGGCTGGACGGCATGGGGCGTGACTGCCTTTCTGTCCGGTGAAGTCATGGCCGGGCTGCTCTTTTTCGGTTTGAACCTACTGCTCTGCGCCGGGATGACTTTGTATATCCTGCTTTCCAACCCAGATTATTACGAAGATGTGCTGGTAGCGACGGAAACGGCTTATGAAAAAAAACGGGCCGCAGCCGACGGCAATCTGGGCACCGCCACCACATCTACAAGAAAAGTGAGCATCACCAAAACCGGCATCCCCGGCAGCGGCGCCGCAGCCATCTTCGGAAAACATATGCGGGAAAGCTTCCGGGAAAACCGGTTCGGCATATTGACCTTGCCCTCAGTGCTGATTGCCGCCGGCGCGATCATTGCAGCGCTTTTTATCCGCGATCTTTCAGTGATCCTGCAAATCCTGATGTGGATTCAGATTATGCTCATCGGCACGGGCAGAGGGCTGAAAGAAACCTACTCCCATTACATCTACCTGATCCCCGAATCGTCCTTTAAAAAAATCCTGTGGAGCAATATGGAAATCATGGCGCGGACATTGGTGGAAAGCGTGCTGATCTTCGGGATCGGTGGAGCGCTGATCAAAACAAACCCCCTGTACATCCTCATTTACATCGTCCTATATACGCTTTTTTCACTGCTGTTACTGGGTGTGAATTATCTGTCCATGCGTTTTCTCAGCGCAAACATCGGCGCGGGGCTGCTGATTTTGATCTATTACATCGCGGTGTTATTGGCCATGGCGCCCGGGCTTGCCCTGGCCATGGTGACCGGTTTCACCATTGGTGGAGAAACCGGGTTTTTCATCGGCCTGCTGATTCTTTGCGGCTGGGAACTGGCGGCGGGGCTTGGCTGCTTTGCCTTGTCCAAAGGCGTACTGCACAACTGCGATATGGCACAAATGAAAGTCAATCAATAATAAATACGGATCAAAGGTGATTGACTTCTTAAATGAAAAAGAGGGCATGGTGCAAGCCATGCCCTCTTTTTGTTCTATTTCTATGATGATTATGATGATATTGATCTCTCATGATATTAAGGGGAAACACAGAATCTGCCTGCCTCCTCATTGTTTGGCTTCAGGCCTTAGCGGCTTTTTAGGGTATGGCTTTGGCTCATCGGTTCGATTGACCAGATAGTCAATACTGGTGCCGAAGAGATCGGCAAGTTGATCGAGAATGGGGACGGGAATATTCAGATTTCCCAATTCATAGTCGGAATACGTCGTTTGATGAATGCTCAACCGCCGTGCGACTTGAGTCTGGGTCATATCCCGGTCTTCCCTTAGGTTGCGAATTCTTTCGTACATCATGTTTCACCTCAATTACACGATATAGCTGATAAAACAGAGAAGATTTAAACCTTTCCCGATTTCCGGGGATACGGCTTCTTTTTGTCTGTGAGATTCAACAAATAGTCCACGCTGACATCATGAAAAACCGCCAGCGCACTTAAAACATGAGGCGGCACCATCCGCTGCCCGGCCTCGTAATAAGCATAGGTGCGCTGGGGAACATTAATCGCCTTTCCCACTTGTTCCTGGGTTAAGTCTTTGTCTTCCCTTAAAGCCCGTATTCGGTCGTATTGCATATGATCACCTCTTATGCCGTCATTATATTTTAGAACAATTTATTCTGTTGGCATTTAGAATATATTGTTCTAAAATCATATAAGAGGTGACCGCAATGGTTGATTATAGAAAAATAAATAACCGTCCGATCATCGCCTTAAACGACGTCATAGACAAGGCCAAATGGTAGTAAAAACCAGGCAAGCGGAAAAATATCGTTTCAGGAAAGCTGCCATACGCTACGCGGCAGGGTACTTCTAAACAATGGAAGTACCCTGCCGCGTTTTTGATGTGCCGGACCAAATCAATTCAAAAATAGGCCAATCACCTATTGACTTAATAGGTAATTAGTGCTATAACATAATAAACATACTGAAATGGTAGGTAATTACGATGAAGAAAATTACGTTCTTGATGGGCTCCGCTCCTTTTGACTGCCGGCGCATGGGGCGATGTTGCCGTAAAAAATCGCCATGCATGATTTAAAACGAAAGGAACAAAATAAAATGAGCCAAAAATTTGAAACGCTGCAAATTCATGCCGGACAGGAACTGGCAGATCCCACCACCGACGCAAGAGCGGTGCCGATTTATTTAACCACCTCCTACGTATTTAAGGACGCAGAACAAGCCGCCAACCGTTTTCAGTTAAAGGAAGGCGGAAATATCTACTCCCGGCTGACGAACCCCACCACCGATGTGTTTGAACAGAGGATCGCCGCCCTCGAAGGCGGCGTCGCCGCTTTGGCCACAGCCACCGGTTCCGCGGCCATTACCTACGCCGTACAAAACATCGCGAGAAGCGGGGACCACATCATTGCCGCTTCCAATCTATACGGCGGTACCCATAATCTCTTCGCCCACACCCTCCGGGAACAGGGTATTGCAACCACCTTTGTGGATCCCCAGGACTACTCGGGTATTGAGGCGGCCGTCAGACCCGAAACAAAACTGCTCTTCGTAGAGTCCCTGGGAAATCCCCATTCCGATGTCAGCGACATCAGCGCCCTGGCCGCCATTGCCCACAAAAGCGGCCTGCCCCTGATTGTGGACAATACCTTTGCCACACCGTACCTTTTCCGGCCTTTGGCCCATGGCGCCGATATCGTGGTTCATTCCGCCACCAAGTTTATCGGCGGCCACGGTACCGTGATGGGCGGCGTTGTGGTAGACGGCGGTCATTTTGACTGGCAAAAAAATGATAAATTCCCCGGTCTTTCTGAACCCAATCCCTCCTATCACGGGGTAGTCTTCGCCGAAGCCTGCAAGCCTGCGGCTTTTGTGACAAAAATCCGCTGCACGTTACTGCGGGATCAGGGGGCGACCCTTTCTCCCATTCATTCCTTCCTGCTGTTGCAGGGTCTGGAAACTCTCTCGTTGCGGGTGGAACGCCACGTGGAAAACGCCCTCAAGGTCGTCGCTTTCCTTGGGGATCACCCTGAGGTAGAAAAGGTGAATCATCCTTCCCTGGGAACCGACGAAGAAAGACAACGCTATCACCACTATTTTCCCCAAGGCGCCGCCTCTATTTTTACCTTTGAGATCAAGGGCGACGGAGCGAAAGCTCAAAAATTCACAGAAAGCCTCCAACTATTCTCCCTCTTGGCCAATGTGGCCGACGTAAAAAGTCTGGTCATCCACCCAGCCTCCACCACACACTCCCAACTCTCCAAAGAAGCGCTGCTGGCCAACAAGATCAAGGAAAATACGATACGCCTCTCCATCGGCACAGAGCATATCGACGACATCATCGCCGATCTTCAACACGGTTTTGATGTATGCAAGGAGGGTTAAACCATGGCGCAAATCTATACTTCAGTGGAACAACTGATCGGTAAAACACCTCTCGTCGCCTTGACCCATATCGAAGCGGCATACCATCTCAAAGCGAAGATCATCGCCAAGCTGGAAGCATTTAATCCCGCCGGCAGCGTCAAAGACCGCATCGCCAAAGCGATGCTGGACGATGCCGAAGCAAAAGGTCTTTTACAAGAAGACTCCGTTATCATTGAACCCACTTCCGGCAATACCGGTATCGGTTTGGCTTTTATGGCCGCCGTGAGAGGGTACCGCCTGATTTTGGTGATGCCGGAAACCATGTCGGTGGAACGGCGGCAGCTGATGAAAGCCTACGGCGCGGAACTGATCCTCACCGAAGGCGCTCTGGGCATGAAAGGCGCCATCGCCAAAGCCCGGGAAGTCGCCGCAACGCTACCTCACAGCTTTATTCCGGGGCAGTTTACCAATGAAGCCAATCCTTTGATTCACCGGCATACCACCGGGCCGGAGATCTTTCATGACTGCGACGGCAAGCTTGATATCTTCGTCGCCGGCGTCGGTACCGGGGGCACCGTTACCGGCGTGGGAGAATACCTGAAGGCACAAAACCCTGAGATCAAGGTTGTCGCCGTAGAGCCGGCCTCCTCTCCCGTGCTCTCCGGCGCCGCCCCGGGAAGCCATAAAATCCAGGGAATCGGCGCCGGCTTTATCCCCGAAATATTGAACACCGGGATTTACGACGAGATCATTCCCGTCTCCAATGAGGATGCTTTTGCCACAGGCAAACTGCTCCGCCGGACTGAGGGCATTCTGGCGGGAATCTCCTCCGGCGCGGCCCTGTTTGCCGGCCTTCAGCTGGCCCAACGCCAGGAAAATGAGGGAAAAAGCATTGTCGTGCTCCTCCCGGACACCGGGGAACGCTACCTTTCGACACCATTATTTAACGAGGAAACCTAAACCTTCGCTTTGGGGCGGCGGGAATTTCCTTTGCCGCCGCCCCAAAGAACACATAATCACGAAATCGCAAAATCATAAAATCATGGAGGAATGAATCATGCAAGTTTACGCGGACAACGCGGCGACCACCAAAATGAGTGACAACGCCGTCCAAGCCATGTTGAACGCCATACAGTTTGCCTACGGAAACCCCTCAAGCCTTCACAGCAAAGGTCAGGAGGCCAAGGAAGTGCTGGATCAGTCCAGGGAAACCATGGCGCAATATCTATGCTGCGAGCCTCGGGAAATCTTTTTCACCTCCGGCGGCAGTGAAGGGGACAATCAAGCCCTGCTCTCCGCGGCGGCCAAGGGCAAAAAAAACGGGAAGAAACATATTGTTTCCACGACAATAGAACATCACGCCATTCTCCATACGCTCAATCGCCTTGAGAAGCAGGGCTTTGAGGTAACCTTGCTAAAGGTCGGCGATAACGGCACGGTCAGTGCCGAAGAGGTCGCATCAGCCCTCCGTGAAGATACCTGCCTTGTCACAATCATGTATGCCAATAACGAAATCGGCAGCATTATGCCGGTTTCGGAAATTGCCGCTGTCTGCCGGGAAAGAGGCGTTCTTTTTCATACCGACGCTGTCCAAGCCGTGGGGCAGCTGCCTCTCAACATAAAAGAGCTGCAAATCGACATGCTCACTCTTTCGGCTCATAAATTCCACGGCCCCAAGGGAATCGGCATCCTCTACTGCAAAAAAGGCGTCCCCTTAAAAAAGCTGATTGAAGGCGGCGCCCAGGAACGGGGAAAACGCGCCGGAACTGAAAATCTCCCGGCCATCGCGGGTATGGCGGCGGCCTTTGCCGACGCCATTCTCCATAAAGAAGAGAATGTAGAGAAGGTCAGTGCCTTTCGGGATCAGATCATCGATTCACTGACGAAAATCCCTCATACTGTGCTAAACGGCGACCGCCACCAGCGCCTGGCCAATAATGTCCACCTCTGTTTCGAGGGCATTGAGGGAGAGTCCCTGCTGCTGCTCTTAGATAAAAACGGTGTTTGCGCCTCCTCCGGCTCTGCCTGTACCTCGGGGTCTCTCGACCCCAGCCACGTGCTGTTGGCCATCGGCAGACCCCATGAAATCGCCCACGGTTCCCTGCGCCTTTCCCTCTCCACCGACAATACCCAAGCAGAAATTGAGCATATCATCAAGGTTGTCCCCAAAGTCGTTTCCTACCTGCGGGGTATGTCCCCGGTTTGGCAGGATCTGCAAGCCGGAAAAATGCCTCATTTGATTTAACTTGCGAAAGGAGTGACCTATTATGGCACTGTACAGTGACAAAGTCATGGATCACTTTTATCATCCCCGTAATGTCGGCGTTATGGAAGACGCCGACGGCATCGGCGAAGTCGGTAACGCCAAATGCGGTGATATTATGAAGATCTATCTGAAAATTGAAGACGAGCGCATCGTTGATGTGAAATTTCAAACCTTCGGCTGCGGTTCGGCCATCGCTTCCAGCTCTATGTCTACGGAAATGATCAAGGGGAAGCTGCTGAAAGACGCGGTTCGCCTGACCAACAAAGCGGTTACCGAAGCCCTGGACGGGCTGCCGCCCCATAAAATCCACTGCTCCGTGTTGGCGGAAGAAGCCATCCAGGCGGCAATCAAAGATTACTACGACCGCCAGGGCATCACCTATGACAACTCCGCGTTTCCCAAAAGACAGACCTGCTCCCACTGATCTGAAAACGAAGGAGAAGCGTTTTATCGCGGTTCGCGGCGGTGTTGTTTTGGCATTGCCCCCATGCCGCTAAAAACAGCTGTCGTTGAATTCTCGGATTGCTCATGCTATAATAGGCGAAAGGGAGGTTATGCCCATGATGGTTTCCACCAAAGGCCGTTACGCGCTCCGTGTTATGGTCGATCTTGCCGAGCATAACAACGGTGAGTTTATTCCTTTAAAAGATATTGCCCAACGGCAGGAACTTTCTTTAAAATATTTGGAAAGCATTGTTTCCGTGCTTGCCAAGGCACACTTCGTCAAAGGGCAGCACGGGAAAGGCGGCGGCTATCGATTAAGCCGCTCCCCCGCTGATTACAGCGTCGGCAGCATTCTTAAACTGACCGAGGGTACCCTTGCCCCCGTTGTTTGCCTTGGCGAAAGCGACTATGCTTGCAGCCGGGCCGGGGAATGTAAAACCCTGCCTATGTGGAAGGAACTGGATCAGTTGATTGAGCACTATCTCGCCGGTGTTACCATTGGTGATCTGGCAAACCAAACGGCCAAAGATAAGGATTTGATTTAAAAATCATTACCATAAAAAATAGAAGGGCATTGCAATGCCCTTCTATTTTTGTTATCCAAATTCTTCGGCACTACGCTTTGATTTCGTCGGAAAGCACTGCCAGAATATGACTCATGGCATAAAACATCGTTTCAAAACGCAGATAATCCAGGGCGCAGGCATCCCATAGAAAGCGCAGCGTCGGCGGCAGATCTTCATCACCGTTCCAAAAACGAAAAACCACGGGAAGAAAAGGAAAGAGGGGCAATTCATAGGCGACGTCGCCGCTGAGGTCCGCCGGTATACCGCCGTATTTGGCGCAGGCCGCTTTCAGCGCCTCAGTTTTACCGTCAAAGGCCTTGGCATAGGAAACAAAGAGATTGTCGCCGGAAAAGGGCGTTTTGCTGAATTGCTCCATGCCCGCCCATACATTGGCGCAATAACGGTTCTTTTTGATCCCGCAGAGTATATCAAAAATCGTCATGGCTTCATTGAAGTTCGCATCCCTCTTACCTTCTGACAACAAACGCTCCACATGGCCGGTTTTACGGTCAATACGGTATGGCCGGTTCAAAAAGGTAATGTAGAGAAAATCCGCATCGGCTCTGAGACCGCAAGTTTCGATCATTTCTTCCTGGGGGTAACGAAGAAATTCCTTCTCTGCTCGGGATTTGGTCTTTTCATAATTATTTTCTTCCGTCACGGGGTTTCACCTCTTTCATCTTCTTATTATAGCAGCGAAACAGGGTTTTGCAAATGAAAAAGAACTGTCGCAAAAGCGCAAAAGGAGCAATGACTGCTCCATAAAGCAAATATCCCGTCATTATCGGCAATGGATAATGACGGGTAAAAAGAGAGAAACTTCTTCTTGTTTTGTTTGTCTCCGCTCTTTTTAACGCAGTATGATAACGGGAGAGAGCAAAACTCCGGTGATCTGACCTGCGATCCGGGCGAATGCAAAAGCAAGAATAAAAACTAAAAAGGAGAGGAATATTTCCATTTTGTTTGAGCATCTGCCTTTTGCCGCTCCATGATTCCCGAAACAAGAGATCGCCGGTAGTAAGGACCAACAATCCGACAGCCCACAAACAAAATCGAAAACGAAATAAATGATATTACTTTACGAAAGAATGAAGGAATCCCCAACGGCAGAAGCCGTTTTTGGGAAATACGGAAGGTCTCATTTGAAGCATTTTCCAATCAAAACCGATTTCCGTCAAACTCCTACTTTTCTCCCGGGAAATACTATACCACAAAAAAGAATCATTGCATAATGCCATCTTTTGTTGTAATATATAAAGTATACTTTATATATTGCTTATATGGAAAGAAATACGTCCACGGAGGATGAATTGTGACAAAGGAACAGCTTGAAGCATTTTTGGAAATTGTACGCTGCGGCAGTATCTCTGCGGCGGCAGAAAAGTTTTTCATTACGCAGCCGGCTTTAAGCCGCCGGATCAGCGTTTTGGAAGAAGAGTTGGGTTATACCTTATTCTGTCGCCAAAAAGGCAACCGGAAAACCGTATTGACCCCCGCGGGCAAAGTCTTTTTGCCCATTGCCCGCAGATCACTGTTGCTTTGGAAGGAAGCCGTGGCCGTACCGTCACTTATGGACAAAGCGGCCCTGAACATTACCGCGGTGAGCAGTATTACCGACGCGATTTTAGCCAGTGTTTTTAAACGCTATTTGGCGGAAAACCCGTCTCACAAAGTCCGTTCCACCTCCTGCCACGCCATGGAGGGCTACCGCTACGTGGAAAGAGGCAGCTCCGATGTGGCTCTCGTCACCAGAGAGCTTTTTTTCGCCAATATCATTGCCATGCCCGCTTTTCGTGAAAAGATGGTGCTTGTCACCAATAAAAAAGCGAATTATCCCCCGGTGATGAAACCACGGCAGCTTGATCCCAGCAAGGAACTAAGGGTTCCCTGGATGTTGGAGTATGACGACTGGCATGATAAATGGTTCCCCCCCGTTGCTCTGCCCATGGTTTATATCGATCAGTTATCCATCTTGGAAGACTTTCTAAACGGGGATAATTGGAGCATCATGCCGGTTTCCGCCGCCAAAAAATTATACCGCAAAGACGTCGCCATCGGGGAGATCTTAAACCCTCCTCCCGACAGGGTCACCTATTACCTGCAACGCAGAGACGACGAGCGGGATGCCATCCAAAAATTCCTCTCTTGTCTGCATCAGGAGATTTCTCATATCGAAGGTGTCACTTCCTATTTAAAATAAAAATAACGGCAGGCGCTTAAAAGCGCCTGCCTCAACTTTTTTACATATTCAATTCTAAATACAGATTAAACGCAGATGATTATTCAATGACGTCGGAGACGA
>DLGE01000005.1 GCA_002482535.1 Peptococcaceae bacterium UBA7702
TGAAATATGATTTTTGATCGATCACTTTTATTGATTGCAAGTTGCGGGCCAAAAAAAATCGGGGAAAAGTGCCTTTTTACCGGTTTCACTGTGGTATTCGTGTCGAAAACGAAAAAATTAAAACATGTATTGCAATGTTTTTGGGCATATATTATAATGGAAATGCCATGATTTATGGCAATCATTTTCTATGACAAATAAAATATGCCCTATTTTAGGGCATAAATATTAGATTTCTGATTTTCAAAGGCGGGAGTAACGATATGGTGCAAAAAAATAATAAAATCAAGGGAACTGCCGACTACAGCAAAATGCTGGAATCCATTTTAAACCACATTTCAGAGGCCGTCTATATCAGCGACATTGACGGTGAAGTGCTCTTCATCAATAAGGAAGCGGAAAATACCGACGGTATCAATTTAACCGAGGTCATCGGCAAAAAGGAGCCTGAAATTTATGGAACGAATAACCATGCTAAAGTCATGGAAAGCGGGAAACCTATTTTAAATGAGAAAACCACCTACACTGCCGGGAAAAATCAGGTTAAATTTGTGCATCACAGTGTCTACCCTTTTTTCCTCAATGACGTTACCAGGGGGACCTTCTCCATCTCCAAGGATATCACCAAGGAAGACCAATATATTTCGAAAATTTATCAATTACAGCAGGAACTCAAGAACAGGGGCAAACAGTATCGGGAAAACGGCACCTCTTATGCCCTTGAGGATATCATTGGCCACTGTGTACCCATGCTCAACGCCCTCAAAGCGGCGAAGAGGGCCGCGAAATTTCCCACCAATGTACTCCTTGCGGGGGAGACCGGCACCGGCAAAGAGATGTTTGCTCAGGGCATCCACAATGACAGCGCCTTTTGCCGGGAGCCTTTTGTCGGACTTAACTGTGCCGCGATCCCCGAAAACCTGCTGGAAAGCACGCTTTTCGGCACGGTAAAAGGCTCCTACACCGGTTCCGAAAACAGCAAAGGCCTCTTTGAACAGGCAGGCAAGGGCACTCTGTTTCTCGATGAAATCGACAGTATGCCCCTGTCCATGCAGGCGAAGCTGCTCAGGGCCCTCCAGGAAAAGCGCATACGCCGCGTTGGCGGTAAGGAGGAAATCCCCATTCACTGCCGGATCATCAGCGCCACCAACGTAGATATCAATAAGGCTTTGGATGAAAATATCATCCGCCCGGATATCTATTACCGTCTGGCTTCCATTACCATTGAGATCCCGCCTTTAAGGCGGCGCAAAGGCGACGGCCTCTTTTTGACCCGCCATTTTATCGAGGTCTGCCAAAAGCTCTATCATACCGAGATTCGGGACATTGACGACGATGTTCAGTACATCTTTTCCACCTATGCCTGGCCCGGCAATGTCAGGGAATTGGAGCATACCATTGAGAGTATGATCATTTTGGCCAACGACGGCGAGGAGATCCTCACCACCCGCCACCTGCCGGAGCATCTGCGCAAGATCTTTTCCGGGAATGTCCCCAAAGCAACCGCTCCGAGAATCATTGATCTCAACACCATTCTTGATGATTACGAGCGCTCCCTGATCTTGACGGCACTGAAGGAGGCCAAAGGCAATGTTTCCGCCGCTGCCAGGAATTTAAGCATTCACCGCAATGTGCTCTACGGTAAAATTCAGCGCCTTCATATCGACGTTCCCACAGAATTGAAAAGATAAAGGAAATCTTTGACAAAATCTGCGCTGTGTATTATGATTAGTAGATAAAATATTTTAGAGGGGAATCTGCCCTATGGTTACATTGGACAAGGTATATAAAGCGTCGAAAGTCTTAAAAAACGTGATCCGGGAAACGGATATGATTTATGCTCCCGATCTCAAAGAGGGTACCCAGGTTTACCTAAAAACCGAAAATTTGCAGGTGACCGGCTCTTTTAAGATCCGCGGCGCTTATTTTAAGATCGCCCGCCTTTCCGGCGAAGAAAAAGCCCACGGCGTCATTGCTTGTTCCGCCGGGAACCATGCCCAGGGCGTGGCTTTGGCGGCAACGAAAAACGGAATCAAATCGCTGATTTGTCTTCCCGACGGCGCGGCCATTTCCAAAGTGGAGGCCACCAAGGCCTTCGGCGCCGAAGTCTGCATGGTGAAAGGCGTTTACGACGACGCCTATCAAAAAGCCATGGAATTACAGGCGGAAAAGGGCTATACGTTCATTCATCCTTTTGATGATGAAGATGTCATCGCCGGTCAGGGCACCATCGGCTTAGAGGTTTTGGATCAGTTACCTGAAGTGGATGCCGTTGTGGTTCCCATCGGCGGCGGCGGTTTGATTTCCGGTATCGCCTATACGATCAAACAACTGGCCCCCAACTGCCGCGTTTACGGCGTACAGGCCTCCGGCGCGCCCTGTATGGAAAATTCTTTGGCCAAAGCGGAGGTTTGTTCCTTGTGCGGTGTGCAAACCGTGGCCGATGGCATCGCGGTGAAAAAACCGGGGGATTTAACCTATGAGCTTTGCAAACAATATGTTGACGGGGTTTTCACCGTCTCCGACGATGAAATTGCCGCCGCCATTCTCTCCCTGCTGGAGCGGCAGAAGCTCATCGCCGAAGGCGCCGGCGCCGTTACCGTTGCCGCATTGATGTTTGATAAGATCCCCGATCTCGCCGGAAAAAATGTCTGCTGCGTGATCAGCGGCGGCAACATTGACGTAACGATCTTATCCAGGGTCATTGCCCGGGGTTTGAAGATGTATGGACGTACCGCCAATATCACCATTGCCCTTTCGGATCACCCGGGACAGTTGACCGGCGTTTCCACCATCATCTCCGAACTCGGCGCCAACGTTGTTTCCGTCAATTATGACAGCACTGATTTGGATATGAATATCACCGATTGTTATTTGCGTCTTGCTGTGGAAACCAGAGATTTTAAACATATCGAAGCGATCAAGGGCGCCCTGCGCGACGGCGGCTTTGATGTGTTGGATAGATCATAATACCATCGATAAGGAGGCCTTGCTCATGGAAAAAGTTGTTTGTGACGGCGCCCCTGGCGCCATCGGCCCTTACAGTCAGGCCGTCAAGGTGAAGGGTTTGCTCTTTACCAGCGGTCAGATTCCCATCAACCCCGCTTCCGGCAATGTGGAAGAAACCACCATTGCCGGGCAGACCAAACAGGTTTGTGAAAATCTTCAAGCCATCGCCGAAGCAGCCGGAATTACCCTGGCCCAAACGGTGAAAACCAGCTGTTTTTTGGCGGATATCGCGGATTTTGCGGCGTTTAACGAGGTTTATGCGGCCTATTTTACGGAAAAACCGGCCAGAAGCTGCGTTGCTGTGAAAGATTTACCCAAAGGCGTGCTTTGTGAGGTGGAGATCATTGCCGCCCTGGATTAAGGATTACCGATGATGTGTTACGATGATCTGTTGCTTTGCCGGCTGATGATGCGGGTTTATTCCGTTGTGGCCCTGGATGAAAGAGAAAATCCCTACGCGGAACTGTGTCCTGAGGTTTGGCAAGATTATATCGCCCTGGAAGAACACCTCTTTGCCGCCTTTCGCCGGGAAGGAATTCACCCTGTTGCGGTTCGTGTGGTTTCGGATTTTAACGGTACCATCAAGAAAATGCTGGAGCTCATCTTTTGCTATCAGCCCATGGTATTGACGGTACCGTTGTCCCTTTATGCGCTGTTCCCCGCCTACGGCATGGCGGGGTATAACGCCCCGCAGCAATCACCCCAGGTGCGCCTGGGTTACACGGGGCGCTGTTACCACTATAAAACCAAGACGAGATTGATTACCGACGGCTTGCAGATCGGTCAGCGCAACGAAATTGTCTTGGATATTTTCTCACTGCTCAATATGACCAACGACGCGGTTTCCTGCCGCCTTACCCATGAGCTTTTGCATGTGGTCGGCGTCAGTGAAGAGGACATGGGGTACTACAAACCCAATGCTTTTTTTGAGCTGAAAAATAGTATTGCCCCCTTTGGCGAAGTGCTGCAAAAAGAGTTAAACCAAGTATACCCCCGCTTTTGTGCCGCCGCGGCCCGGGTTCGTGACGCTCATCCGGAATGGGTGGAGAAAATGGTAAATTTGGGTAACCGCCTTTATCTGGCGGGTTTCCCCGCGCCGCCGGAAACAGTATTGAAGACCAGTGTTTCCTATCCGGAAAAAGCGATTTCCAGGTGCAGCATTGACTGGCGCTGCCACGATGTGCTCTTTATGTAAACAACTTTATGAAATAAAAACGGCCTCTTCTGCGGATAATAATAAAAGAAAACCGCAAAGGAGGCTGTTTTATGCTTTACTGCAAAGGTTGTAGCTGTATCATTGTGCCGGGCAGAGCCTATCTTGCCAGTAGCGGCTATTATTGCCGTCATTGTGTTGAACGGATGAAAATGGCATCGGCAGAAGGAGCGACCATGAAAATAAACGATGAAAGGAGTGCCAGTCTTGAGCAACTGTGAAAAATGCGGCAAAGAAATCAATCAAGAGGATTCCTACGAATATAAAGATCATCTCTTTTGTGAGATTTGCGCGACCATGCTCCAGGAACATGATTTCAATAAGCCCGAAGTGATGGGCTGCGACGGGCCTGTGGGTACCTACAAGCGTCGATAAGCCTTTACAAAGAATCCGGCGATATACGCCGGATTTTTTTATAACGGTTTTATAATAAGCTTATGGATTTAAGGTGAAAATCATCTTTACGGGGTTATGATCGCTGTAGCGGAAAGCTGCGTCCAACACAACGGCGGTTTTTACCGTGACGTTATCGGAAACGATAAAGCCGTCGGCGGTGGTGACAAAGGTTTCTCCTTCACGATAGGGAATGTCGGTGTTGCGGCAGGAGGGGACCGGCGCATCCTCACGGTAGGAGTCGGCCAATGTCAGTCCGGTGGGAAGCAGATCTTTCGGGAAAGGCTGGGCCCAGGTATAAGCTTCCCCATCTACACCGAAAATTTCCGGGGAGTTGCCGTAGAGGTCCTTGTTGAAGTCGCCCCCGGCGATCACGTAATGGCCCTTTGCCGCGGCTTCTTCCATATCGGCAAGGAGCAGTTGCAGTTGTTTTGTGGCGATGGCGCCGTCGGAAGTATAGGCGGAAAGATGCAGATTGTATAAGGAGAGGGTTTTTCCGTTGTCCACGGCGACGGTTGTTAGGCTGTAACAGCGGTCGAGATCGAGAAATTTCATAAAACCTGTTTCCACCGGCAAACTGCGGCGGATACTTTGATCAATGTTGAAGGACGATAATGTCATGATGCCGGAAACGGATTTGCCGATCGGTTTCGTGAAGGGATAGAAAAGGTAGGGGGAATCGTAATTCAACGCAAAAACGCTGCCGTAAGCAGGGAAGGCGTCTCTGATCAGGGTGCTTTCATCCACGTGATAACTGCGGGTGGCTGCGGTATCGATTTCCTGTAAGAGCAGAAGATCGGGGGTCAGACCGTTTAACGTGGTCAAAGCGCCGGTGATGTTCTCATAGACCGCGTCTTTGGAAAAGGCCCGGGAGGATGCGCCGCCGTCCATAAAGAAGGTGAAATCGTCACTATAAGCGCCGAACCCTAAATTCCAGGTGATCAAAGAGAATTCTTCCCCTGTGGTCAGGCCAAGTTCTCTGTTGTTTTCTACGGTGAGGGCCAAATGATCTTCGACTCGGGAATAGTCGATGAAAACATAGGCGACGTAACCGCCTATCAGGAGTAAAATGACGGCCAACACCATGACAATACTGCCGATGATCTTTTTTTTCATAAGCGTTTCTCCCTTTTCCCTAAAGCATATGCGAAAAGTTCCTTCTCGTCAAGAAAAGGTGGATTGAACCGCTCCTCATTTTGTGTTATGATGAAAAAAAGTGGTTGTTTGGCGTGAGCCGTTTTGGCGAAGGCAACGGCGCCGATTTTCCCAACGGCAAAAAAGAACAGGAGGAACGCTTATGAAAAAGAACAGAATCATAACGATTGGACGTGAGTTTTGCAGCGGCGGCGCGGATATCGGCAAAACCGTTGCCGAGCATCTTGGTATCCCTTATTATGATAAGAAAATCCTCGACGAAACCGCCGAAGCCTTGCAGGTCAACAGTGAAATCGTGAAGAAATACGATGAGAAAACCAATAGTATCTGGGAGAGTATCCCCGGTTATCAATACGGGTACAGCTGGTATTCCGGGGATCCCACGCTGATGCAGCCGCTAAATCTACGGGTTGCCGACGCTCAGTTTCAGGCGATCCGCCGCTATGCGGAAGCAGGCCCCTGCGTGATCATCGGCCGCTGCGCCGATTATGTGCTCCGAGAGCGGGACGATGTACTCAACATCTTCATCCGCGCCTCCCTTGATCTTCGAGTGGAGCGGGCAAAGCGTCTCTTTGGCATCAACTCCGCCGATGCCAAAAAGCTGATCAAACGCACCGATAAGATCCGGGCCAATTACTATACGGCCCATACCGAATGGGAGTGGGGGCGTTCCGGTCATTATGAACTGATCATCGACAGTGGCAAAACCGGCGTTGCCGGTGCCGCCCACCTCATCATCACGGCAGTGGAATACGCCAAGCAGCATGAATTTGACCCCCTTTGATCAGCAGTCTTTGAAAGGATCTTCGGCATGAAAGGGTCCGCAAAAAGAAAGTCGGCTTCTGATAAAAATCAGAAGCCGACCTCAGGCCGTCGAGAAAGTCTGATACGCGGCGAACCCTCTGGCCCACGACAGCTTGAGTACCTTTTTTGTACACGGCGCAGCCGTAGGCCAAAGCGTTCACCGTGTCTAAGCCTTTCTCAACGGCCTATCATCCTTTAGCCCAAAATCCGCTTATGCGTATTTTGTCGACAGTCTGAGTCAGCTTCTGATTTTTATCAGAAGCTGACTTTTTGATAAGCTTTTTTAAAACAATTCTTCTTTTTCTGTTTTGATGCGGTTTTCTTCCAGGACTTCGTAAAGACTCGACGCCTCGTTGGCGCGAATGGTCTCTTTGATTTCGGCAACGCGAATCTTTAGCCGGAGGTTGCCCATGGCGATATCGAGGATATCGCCGATTTTGATTTCATGGCCTGCTTTGGCCCGATGGCCATTCACCTGAATTCTGCCGGCTTCGCAAATTTCCTTGGCCACGGTGCGCCGCTTGATCACGCGGCTGACTTTTAAGTACTTATCCAATCTCATATTTCTTTCAGATTCCTTTTTATTTTACCGCTGCCCGGAGCAACTTGCCGCAGCGGAAAACCGGTTGTTTTGTTGGGGGAATGTCGATGCTTTCTCCTGTTTGGGGGTTACGACCGCGGCGGGCGGCTCTCTCCTTAACGGAGAACGCGCCGAATCCGATGAAACGTACCTCTTCCCCCTTGGCCAGGCAATTTGTGATGATTTCTCCCAAAGCATTGATGACTGCTTCCGTATCTTTTTTGGTGACGCCGCTTTTTTCGGCGACAGCATGGATGGTTTCGCCTTTGTTCATGAGATGAGGCCTCCTTTTTTTGATGGTCTCAGTATGCCCTGAGGAGGTCCTCTTTATGCTCTACGGCTTCGGGGAAAGGTAATAACGGCGCATTCGTCAAACCGCGCTATTTTGTCTTCAGTTTTCTTCGGTTTTGATCTTGTCCCAGTATGCGTCCATTTCCGTGAGGGACATGGCGGTGATATCCTTGCCGTCGGCCTTGATAGCGTCTTCCACCCGGTAGAAGCGGCGGGTGAACTTTTCCGTGCTTTCTCTTAAAGCTTCTTCAGCGTCAATGTGATGGAAGCGGCTCCAGTTGACCGCGGCGAAAAGCACATCGCCGATCTCTTCTTTCAGGTCGCCGCTGCCGTCGATGGCTGCCTGTACCTCTGCGATCTCTTCATTGATTTTGGCCTTGACATCTTCGCTTTGGGCCCAATCGAAGCCGACTTCCGCCGCTTTCTTTTGGACTTTTTGGGCGCGGTAAAGGGCGGGGAAAGTCGCGGGCACGTCCAGGCGGCGGCTGACTTTGCCCTGCTCCTGTTTTTCCTCCTCCTTGATCTTAGCCCAGTGAACGAGCACTTCATCGGCAGTGCCGCAATGGAGATCGCCGAAAACGTGGGGATGACGGCGCACCATCTTTTCGCTGATGCCGTCGGCGACATCGGCAAAATCAAAAGCGTCCCGTTCTTTGCCGAGTTGGGCATGGAAAACAACTTGCAGCAGGAGATCACCGAGTTCTTCCGTTAAATCATTATCGTCGTTTCTGTTGATGGCGTCGATGACTTCATAACATTCTTCGATGAGGTATTTTCTTAAAGACTGATGGGTCTGTTCCTTGTCCCAAGGGCAGCCGTTTTCGCTGCGTAATTTTTCCATGATCACGAGAAGCCGGTTGGTGGCTTTCGCGTATCTTTGCTCCGTATTTGCCATGAGAAATTGTGATCCTTTCTGTTAAATGGCGGAAAACCCTTTATTGATGGGTGCCGAATCTTGCGATCATGGCGGCGATTTCCGCCCTGGAAACATACTTTTGGGGATCGAAGGCGGTGCCCAGGTGGCTTTTTCTGCCGGAAATGATCTTTTCTGCCGTCATAACGGTCACCGCGGAAAGCGCCCAATCGTGAATCAGTTGGCTGTCACCGTAAGTCAGGGGGTCATCGCCGCGGAAAGTGATTCCTTCCCGTTTGGCATAGCGGCACAACATGACACAGGCTTCCTCTCTTGTGAGATATTCGTTGGGAGCGAAATATTGGCCGCCGACACCGTCGACAAGGCCCTCTGCCGCTCCCCAAGATACTGCTGGGGTATACCAAGTATTGTTCGGAATATCTTTGAAGTTATTCGGGTATCCGTCGAGATTTTCGCCGGACATCCGCGCCAAAACCGTGGCAAACATCGCCCGGGTCATGGGATATTCCGGCCCGAACTGACGGGAGGTGATGCCGGTCATGATTTTATGTTTCTCTACATAAGCGATATACGGAGAGGCCCAATAGGAAGTAAGCTCCGCTTCATCAAAATAAAAGGGGGGGCTTGGATCCTTTTTCCCGTAATCGACGCCGTTATTGGGAGCGTTTGCGTAGGCTTTGCCGTTTTGCAGCTGAATGCCTTTTCTGGTGAACAGCTCATCCACGGTGACAAAGATATAGCCTTGCTTTTGTAGAATATCGATGGCGTCGATGGTACCCCGGGCCGTAGTGGGAACCGTTTCGTGCATTAAAAAGATGGCGCCGTCTTTGGCGTTGCGGACAATGCGTTTGGTGATATCGCTTTGGGAGTGGATGGCCCAGTCATAGGTATCATCTGACCAGGTGATGATGGGTCGGTTGGCCCATTGCAGCGTATCGCTGTTATAAGCGCCGTGGGGCGGACGCAAAAGAAAGTTTTTTTGTCCGGTGGCGGCGGTTAAGGCCCGGTCTGTTTTGATCACTTCATAATCAAAGCCGGATTTGCTCAAAGAATCAAGATCAGTATGATCCCAGGTGTGATTGCCCACCTGATGCCCCTCGTCGACGGCGCGTTCGGTGACAGCGCCGTATTTTGCCAGTTTGTCACCGCAGATAAAGAACGTCACATGGGCGTTCCTGGCTTTGAGCTGATTTAACAACCAGGCGGAGGTATCAGAGGGGCCGTCGTCAAAGGTTAAGGCAATTAGTTTGCCGTTGTTTTCTAAAGTTGTTGCGTCCAGCGGTTGTGAAACCGTCATAAAGAGGGAGAAAACGGCGATCACGGTAAAGATGACGCAGCGGAAAAATCGTTTCATAAGATGACCGTGTTTCTTTCCTTTTCACCTCCGGGGAAATGAAAAATGAGCGGACAGGGGAGAAGACACAAAAGTGGGTTAAAAGCGCCAATGCTGCGCCGTTAAAGTGTTTGGAAACAATTGATCAAACTTGGTCAGGATCACCGCGGCTTCCGCCCTCGTGGCGTAGGCTTTGGGATCTAAGAGATTGTTTCCCTTGCCGTTTATGATGCCTTTTCCTACCATCACTGTGACACCCTGTTTTGCCCAGGCGCTGATTTGATCGGTATCGTCAAAGGTGAGGGGTGTGGTGACGGCAGGACCCAGACCGCAATAAGCCAGGTAGTTGGCCATGATCACGCAAGCCTGTTCTCTCGTTACGTAAGCTTCCGGGGAGAAGAGGCTGTTGCCTACCCCTTGAACGATGCCCTTTGCCGCAGCCCAGGCCACGGCCTCGGTATACCAGGTGTTGTTATTGACATCGCTGAAGGTGTTCTCATAGCCGGTGACGGTTTCCCCGGAGAGACGGCTGATCACCGTCACAAACATTCCTCTCGTCATCGGATAATTGGGGCCGAACAGGTCTTCGCGAAAGCCGTTCATCAAGCCGTGTTCTTTGACGTAAGTAATATAGGTATAAGCCCAGTGTTGGCTGAGTTTGGTTTCATCGTAAGCGTAAGGGTCGAGGGGTCCCAAATCTATGCCGTTGCTGGGAGCGCTCATATAGACGGCGCCGTTTTGGAGGGTGATCCCTTTCCTGCGGAAAAGTTCGTTGACGGTAACGAAGGTATAGCCTTGGGCCTGCAATTCGTCAATGGCGGCGATGGCTCCTTGTACCGAAGTGGCATAAAGGTCGTGAACAAGGATGATGGCGCCGTCTTTGGCTTGACTGACAATACGGTTCTTTACCGTGGTGGCGTTGCGGTCTTTCCAATCTTTGGGATCGATGGACCAAAGAATCAGGGGGCAATTGGCCCAGGCTTTGACATTGGCGTTATAGTTGCCCCCAGGGGGACGCAGGACCAGTTGTCCCACATCGTGACCGACGGCACTGCTGATCGCATTTTGTGTTTTACTCAATTCCGAGGTAAAAGAAGCGTAACCCAAAGAAGTAAGATTCGCGTGATCCCAGGAATGATTGGCCATTTGATGACCTTCTTCGTATTCCCGTTTCACAATGGCGGAATAGGAGGAGACGCGGTTGCCCACCACAAAGAAGGTGGCCTTTACGTTTCTTTTGGCCAAGGCGTCCAAAAGAGAGGCCGTGTAGTTGCCGGGTCCGTCGTCAAAAGTAATGGCCAGCAGCTTACTGCCTGTCGTTGTCCTTGTCGCCGTTGTTTCTGCCGCGCTCAGCGGCAAGGTCACCGTTAACAGCAGGGTGATGGTCAGCATCGCCGTTAGAATTGTTTTTTTCATTGTTTTTCTCTTTCCATTGTGGCTTGCAGCCCCAGAAAAGCCGCAACAATCCTCCTGCATCTACCAGTAGGACGATGACGCAGAAGATCAGCAGACCCCAGGGGAAAAGAGCTTGATCCCCATGGTTTTTGCCGTCGCCGTTTTCGCCAACCTCCCCTGTTTCTTCCTCTTCTTCGGGGAGGGGCCCCAGATCGACGCCGTCATTGGGCGCCTCTAAGTAGACCTCCCCATCGGTTAGGGCAATGCCCTTCCTGCGGAAGAGCTCACTGACGGTAACAAAGGTAAAGCCTTTGGCTTGCAGTTCGTCAATGGCGGCGACGGCCCCCTGTATCGAGGTGGGGTAAAGATCATGGACTAAAATAATGCTACCGTCCACGGTTTTGTCAAGAATCGTGTTTTTCACCGTTTCCGTGTCCCGGTATTTCCAGTCTTTGGGATCCACGGACCAGAGAATCAGCGGCGCGCCAACGCTGCTTTTTACCGTATCATTATAGCTGCCCCCGGGTGGACGCAGCAGCATCTTGCTAAGATCGGCGCCGGCGGCGGCGCTGATTGCCGTTTCCGCTTGGCTGATTTCACTTTCAATGCCGGCGGCATCCAGTGTGGTGAGCTTCGCGTGGCTCCAGGTATGGCAGGCCAGTTCGTGGCCTTCCTCATATTCTCTTTTGATGATGTCGGCATATTCTTCTACACGGCTGCCAACAATGAAGAAGGTAACTTTGACATCCCGCTTTTTCAGTTCGTCCAATAATTCGTTGGTACAATTGCCGGGTCCGTCGTCAAAGGTCAGTGCAACGAGACCGCCGCTTTTTTCTGCCGCCGCGTCGTCGCCACTTGCCGTATCTGTCGTCGTATCCGCCGTGTCGCCATCATTGTTTCCGGTGGTAGCAAATAGCGGCGAAACGGCAAAGGCAAGGGAAAGCAGTACAAATATTAAAATAGGTAAGATGATTTTTTTCTTCATTGCTTTACTCTGTTGTTTTACTCTTTTTCGGGGGATAACAGGGATAGATCCATTGGATAAGGCGACGGTAGACGCCGTTAAACACCCGGCGGTAAGGCTCTATGGAAAAAACGGTGATGACTCCAAGGCAGATGGCGAGGCTGATCCCGCATTCCAACCCATGGGGCAGGCTGATTTTTTCCAGCAGGATACCGCATAGAATCAGAAAATAAGTATGGCTGAGGTAAAGGGGCAGGGTGTCCTGGCCAATGGCGCTCAGCAAGGTCTTTTTTTCGGGAATGGCGGCAAGGACCAAAACGCCGCAAAGGAGGGCCAGCAAAATCGCGCCGTAATAAGCTCCCAAGCCCAGCCAAACATTGGCAAAACCGTCCATGGTCTTGGTGTGCATCAGTACGCCCTTGACGATGCCGTAAGAAATCAGATCATTTTTAAGCAGTACCGTTACACCTGCAAAAATCAAAAATAGCAGGGGCAAAGCAACGTATTTGGGAAAACGCCGGATTTTGTCGATGGTTTCCGTGGAGGCATAGTACCCCAAAAGGAAAAAGACCAGAAAGCCTACGGTTTTATTGATGGCCAGCGTCATTTCACTGCCGCTGAGGAACATGATCAGCGGTGAGATCAGAAAAGAAAGACCCAAGGCAAAGCGCAATTTTATGATGTCCTTTAAAAAGAATCGCCAGAAGAATAAAGACACGATATACCAAAGGGCGTAACCGGGATCGAGGAAATGTTCGATGTAATAAACGCTGCCATTGGTAAGATATTTGAAAATCACCCAAAAGATTTGAGCGATGATAAAAACTAAGAACAGGTCGGAAAAAGCGGTTGCCCGGCATTTATCGACATTTTTTGAGAAATAGCCGGAGATAAAAATGAAAAGCGGCATATGAAAAAAATAGATGAAAAGTACGAAGGAACGTAAGATATCGTCATCTTTCACAAGGCAGCCGCCGAGGAAGTGGCAAACCACAACCAAGACGATGAGCAAGCCTTTGAGATTATCATAATAAGGGTCTCTTCCCATGGGCAAAATACTCCTTTTCTACATTATAGAAGAAAATGGGTGTTTTTTCAATGGAATTTACGATTTTATAAATATTTAATAATTGCAGCGATAACTTGAAATCTTTTCATTGATCGCTAAGCTTATCATCAAATTACTTGGCGATGAGGAACAGACCGAGGGCACACACGGCCATACCCAACATTTGGCGTATGCTGAGGGTTTCCTTGTATAAAAGAAGACCGACGATTAACAGAACACAGGCCAATGCGATGCTGGCAAATAAACTGGCTGTGCTTATTTTCCAGCCGGCACGATAAACGCACAGAAAACCGAACTCTAAACCGACGACTGCCACACCCAAGGCGTAAGTCGTCCAGTTGGCTTTTGATAATTCCAGCAAGAGATCTTTCTGTTCAGCGGTAAAAAAATACATCGCCAACGAACAAATCATCGCCATAAGATAAGTCACAGAAAGTGAAGCAAATGAGTTGATGTTTACCGGTGTTGATTTTGCGCTGATGTTATAAACGGTGTTCGAGGCGACGACAATCAGAATGGGCCAGAGCATATTCCACATAACATAAACCTCCCAAAAAAATAAAAACCCTACGCAAGTTAGCCTCGCATACGGCAGGTGCTCATCCGATGATATTTCATATCATAAAGTCATTTTACAGGAAAAAAGCAGGAATTACAATAGCAAATTCCTGCTTTTTTAATATTACTACAGCTTAAGAAGGCACCCCCAATTTCGGGGTGCCTCAGTGTGCCGATAAACCGCATATAGCTATGTCCCATCCAAAAGTCCAGACCCTTGAGTACTTTTTTGTACACGTCGTGCCTGGCCATTCGCCTGTGCCTTGCTCTATACGGTTTCTCAATGCACCATCATTCTGTAGACAAAATCCGCTTGTACGTATTTTGTCTACAGTCTAAGAAGGCGTCCCGGTTTCGGGGCGCCTTCTTTTTGATGATGATTTAGTTTTGTTTGAATTTTTCCTTCAGCTGTTGCTCAATGTTGTCCAGGTTCGCTTTCGTTCCGTCCAGTGCGTCCAGAAGAGATGCTGCTTCTTCGTCGGAGAGGATGCCATTTTCTTCGTTGTTCACCGCGGTATCTCTCAGTTTATCCAGTGTGGCTGAGAGCGCTTTCAGTTCACTCATGTAGTCGTCGTATGCTTTTTGAACAGCGCTTTCATCTCTGGGTACCACAGCTTCACCGATCCTTGCCGACAAATCATCGACGGCGGTGTTCAGCTCATTGAAAAGAGTGACGCAGTCGGCGGCATTGGAAATGGATGCCGCCGTGCTTTCCGTGGTGTTGCCCTTATTGTCGGTGACGTCGTCTACCACGTCTTCCCCGGCGTCGGTGGCGTCGTCTACCACATCTTTGCCGGCATCGGTGGCGTCATCCACTACGTCTTTGCCGGCATCGGTGGCGTCGTCCACAAGATTTTCCGTGTCGTCCTTCATGTTTTCCGCTGTGTTACCGCAGGCGGCGAAAGCGAAGCATAAGCAGACGATCATCAGGATCGCTAACAATTTCTTCATGAATATACTCCTCTTTCTGTTTCAGAAGGCCGACCGTACGTTTTCCCTGCGCAGCAAAATTTTGGGTTTATTTTGTCGGTTAAAACGGCCTCCTGTGAATAGCATTGACGTTTTCGTTAGAGATATGCTGTTTTTTTATGGAAATCAGTCGTTTTTCTGGTCCTTTGCCATTCATTCCGATTGAAACAGATTATTTTCTATAAAGAATCGCCGCCAGTTTTTTTACGATATAAATTTATATGCTCAAAAAACAGATAAATAAGTAGAACGGAGAAACAGGAAGATTGTCAATAAATCAGAATGTAGGCTGTTGTTTTCATGAAATACAAGAAATTTGTTGTATTTTATATATTGATGTTTTATAATATGAGGAAGGTGCAGCTCCTCTTCAAGGTCGCTTTATGATGACAGGTTTGTGATGATTCTGCCATTGTAACGTGGCGATAAAGGAAAGAAAGGATGTTTTTTAGGGAAGGGAAAATAACTTTATTTCTTAATTGATTTTTTAATAATTATACATAAAAGTGATGGTTTCATTCATGTAATAAAAGGTGAATGTGCCATTAAAATAATTGACGGAGGGTTGTAACGATGAAGAAGTATCTTATGAGTATTGTCGTCGTGATGTTGTTGCTGGCTTTACCGTGTGTTTTCACGGAATCCTCCTTTGTGGGAGATCATAAGGAAACAGCCTCCGCGCATGCTACGGCAGCCGTTGTCACGGATTCGGTTTTCCAAGAGAAAGAGGCGGCTGACAAAAGTGATTCAGGCATCCCCGCTGACGCTGAAAGCGGAGATGCCGTAAAAACACAACTCGTCGTTGCCTACAGCGATGATAGCCTGACTCAGGACGAACATTTTGTTTCTTCCACCAATGATTACTATCTGTTAGAGTACGCCACGGCGGAAGAGGCCGCGGCGGATAGAGCCCGGTTTGCCGCCGATGATAAAGCCACCGCGGTGGAAAACCCCATTGTGATGAGGCTTGCGGAAACCAGCCCGTCTTCGTTTTCGGATACCTTCAGTACTTTAGAAAATGATACGTCTTTTATTGCCGATCCGATTTCAGGGACAGGCCAGAGCATCACCGCGACGTATCTTTCTTATGGACCCGAAACCATTGACGCCGATACCTTCCAGGCAGATTTGTTGACAAAATATACCGCTGTCAACAACATGCCTGATGTGGTTATTGGAGTGGTGGACACGGGGATTGATACGGATCATGCTTTCCTATCTGACCGCATCCTAAAATCCTCGGATAATTTTATTACGTCCACGGGCAATGCGGAAGATGATAACGGTCACGGCACCCATGTGGCGGGTATCATTGTCGATACCACCTTTGGCAATGTAAAGCTCAAAGCCTATAAAGCGGCGGACAGCAGCGGTAACGGTACCGACTATAGCGTTGCCGCCGGCATCAACGCCGCCGCGGCGGACGGTGTGGATATCATCAATGTCAGCATGAGCGGCCTGGGCACTTCCGCCGTACTGAACCAGGCGGTGGCCAACGCTACCGCTGCCGGCATCCTGATTTGCGTTGCTTCCGGCAACGCCAATATTGACGCTGATGCCTGTGTACCGGCTTCCTGCCCCGGGGCCTTTACCGTCGCTGCCGTGAACAGCAGTCTGGAACGAGCTACATTTTCCAATTACGGCGACTGCGTGGATATCGCCGCCCCCGGCGTTAACATCAACAGCTCTTATGTGGGAGGCTTCTATACGTTGCTCACCGGCACCTCGATGGCGACGCCCTTTGTCTCCGCCGCCGGCGCTTTGCTGCTCAGCTACGATGATACTGCCGGCCTATCACAAATAAAACATCTGATCAGCTCCTATGCCGTCGATTGCGGCACTGTCGGCTGGGATGAATATTACGGTTACGGTGTTTTGGATCTTTCTGATATTGAATCAGGGAACTGCATCATCAGCTTTGATGCCAACGGCGGCAGCAACGTGAACGATGTTTTGACGGTGCCTGCCGGCAGTACCTGCCCAACACTGCCCACAACAACCCTGAAGGGCAATACCTTTGTTGGTTGGTACAGCAGCGACGGTGCGTTGCTCCGCGCCGGTGACATCGTCGGTGATGTGGGCCGTTTGACCCTAAAAGCCCGGTGGGCCTTAACCACCTATAAGGTGACCCTTGACGCCAATGGCGGCAGTTGTTCCCCGACCTCCCTCACCGTATCCTGTGGCAGTACTTATGCCGATCTGCCCACGCCGACTTGGCTGGGACATACCTTTACCGGGTGGTTTAACAAAGCGGGAAAGCAAATTAGCCAAAACACCGTTGTTGATTTAAGCTGCGATACGACGCTGACGGCGCGTTGGACCACCAACACGTATAAAGTGACCTTTGATCCTGGCGGTGGTACGGTCTCCCCGGCCACCATCACGGTGACTTATGGGGAACCTTATGGCACGCTGCCGATACCGACCATGGCGGGGAATACCTTTACCGGTTGGTACACGCCTTCCAGCTTAAAAATCCAGCCTTCCTCTACGGTGACGCTTACTTCGGATATTACGCTAAAAGCCCAATGGGAATATGCCAAATTCACAATTTACTTTGACGCCAATGGCGGTAATTGTACGACCCCTTCTAAGACAGTGGTATATAGCAGCACTTACGGTCCTTTGCCCACGCCGACCCGGGCAGGTTACGCCTTCATCGGTTGGTATTCCGCCTCCGGTGAGCTGGTGTCTTCCTCCTCTCCTGTGCAGGTAACCGGCGATGCGACGGTTTACGCCCATTGGGTGACCAGCGGCTATACGGTGTATTTTGACGCCGGCGGCGGCAGTTGCTCCCCCAGCTCCAAAACGGTGGACTACAACAGCGCTTACGGTACCTTGCCGACGCCGACCAGAACAGGCTATACTTTTGCCGGTTGGTATACCTCCACCGGCATGAGGGTCACCTCTACCTCTATTGTAGCGAATGCCGCAGATATCACCCTTACGGCGAAATGGAACATACTCTATTATTCCATCAACGTCGTCAATGGGGAAAACGGCAGCATTTCACCGTCGGGCTCTTCGCTGAGCTACGGTTCTTCCCAGACCTTTACCATTACACCCAACAGCGGTTACGTCGTGGAGAATGTCAAGGTTGACGGCAGCAATCTCGGCGCCGTCACTTCCTACACCTTTGCCAATATCGCCTCGAACCATACCATCAGCGCCACCTTTGTTTGGAATAATCCCTATGGGGATGTGAGTTCCTCGGCCTGGTATTATAATTCCGTGCGGAAAGTAACGCAATGGGGGTTATTCACCGGCACTTCCTCATCGCTGTTTTCACCGGACGCCGCCATGACCCGGGCCATGTTTGTATCGGTGCTCTACCGCTATGAAGGCTCTCCCGCGGTGAGCGGGTCCACTCCCTTTACCGATCTGACTCAGGGCTATTATTATAACGCTGTGCTTTGGGCTTCCCAGAACGGTATCGTTACCGGCACCTCGGCGACGGCTTTCAGCCCCGACGCTTCCGTTACCAGACAGCAGATGGTGGTTTTCCTCTACCGTTACTGCGGCAATTATAAAGGATACAACGTTTCCGCCGCCGCGTCTCTTTCCGGCTACAGTGACGCAAATCAGGTTTCCTCCTACGCCCTTGACGCCATGAAATGGGCCGTGGCCAAAGGATATATCAGCGGCACCTCGACGACAAGCTTATCGCCTCAAGCCGTTGCCACCCGAGCCCAAGTTTCTGAAATATTCGTGAAATTTATTGAATCACTTTAACAGGAAGACGATGGATCAAAACACCAATCTCCATTTTGAAAAAGCAACGGCGGGTTTTCTCGCCTTGATGTCCAGCGTATTTTTGCTCGCTTTCGGTCCCGGGGGTTATACCGACATTACGCTAACGAAATATACGGTTTTCGTGGTCATTTCAGGTCTCTACCTGCTGAGTCTGGCACTTATATGGTTAACAGCACTGCTTTGGCCAAAGGGAACCGCTGCCGGCCCGGTATTGCGGCGAAGTGATATCGGGCCGGTACGGGGCCTGCTCCTTTTATTTCTGTTTTTTTGCCTGATTTCCGCCTTGCTTTCCCCTTACGGTCTCCATACCTTCGTCGGTTATCACCGCTATGAAGGGATTTTAACCGTTGTTCTTTACGTCTTGACCTTTTATTTCGTTTCCCTTTACGGCCGCCCGAAAAAATGGCTGCTCTTGCTTTTTGCCGCGTCGATGACGGTTTTCTGTTTGATCTGTTTTGGCCAGTTTTTGGGCTATAACCCTTTTGGCCTGTACCCGGAAGGTCTCACCTATTACGATGCCAACAGCGCTTACCGTTATCAGTATCTCGGCACCGTGGGCAATGTCGGTCTCGTGGCGGCGTTGCTGGCGGTAGCTGCTCCTGTTTTTTTCCTTTCCTTCCTGCGTTTAAAGGGAAAAAGCCGTTATCTGTTGTTATTTCCTCTCGGTTGCGTCCTGGCCGTAACCCTCCTTTCTCAGGTGGCCGCGGCCTATCTTGCTGTTTTCGGCGGTCTCCTGCTGCTGATTCCGATCGCCGCGGTGAAGACGAAACGGAAAAAATACCTGGCTTGGATTCTCATCCTGATTTTGCTTTTTGCCGGGCTTGCCTTGGTTTTTTGCTGTGATGTGGGCAGCGGTACCATTCATGAATTGCACCTGTTGCTTCATGGCCAATGGGAGGATGATTTCGGCACCGGCCGTTTCTTCCTTTGGCGCAATGTGCTTACCCTTATCCCGGAACGGCCGTTTTTTGGCGGCGGTCCCGATACTTTGGGGCAACGCATGACTGTGGATTTTCAACGCTATGACAGCGAAAGCCATGTGCTCTACCGTGCCGCCATTGATACGGCTCACAATGAGTATTTGAATATTCTGGTCAACGAGGGGGCCTTTGCTTTCCTTGCCTACGTTGCGGCCCTCGTTGTTTTTCTTGTATTTTTTATCAAAAAGAACCGCGATTGCGATGTCCTTGCCATTTGTGGTTCCGCTGTGTTTTGTTATGTGATCCAGGCCTTTTTTGGCATGCGCATGTGCCTTACGGCACCATTTTTCTGGCTTTGCTGGGCTTTGGCGTTGGGGGCGTGGAGAACGCAAAAAGTCTGCGGGAAAGAACCGCGCAGACCAAACTGATCGGTATGTTACGTTATGGAGAGTATCATAAAGAAGAGAGTGTGAACGAGGGCTTCCCTTTGTGGGGGAAGCCCTCGCTTTTTCTGATTTAGTATAGTTTATACTTCTCTTTGAAGTGATTCCCTAATTCCCGCAAAAGCCGGAAGCTATCCTCCACGCTTTTGGCCAGATCGGGATTGACGAGACAGCAGCGGGAGGGAGCGAACCAGGAACGGTCCAAAAGTTCATCCATGGCAATGCCCTGGCTGCTGACGTAAGCGAACATTTCCTCAAGTTTTACCTTTAGGGAATTGAAGTTCTCCAAGGTCAGCTCTTCGGTGAGGGTTGGGGTAATGCCCCAGGAGATGATGGCGCCCTTTTTGAGGAAATTGACCACCTCCTCTTTGTAGCGGGTAAAGATGTGCCCTACGCTATAGCTGTCCATGGAGAGAATGTCCAGATCAAGGGCGCTGAGGAGAAAGGACCAGTCGGGATTGCCGCAGAGGTGAACGCCCTTGGGGCCTTCTAATTTTTCAAGATAACCGCGGTAATCTTCGGCGGCCCGTTCCGCGGTATAGCCGGTGAAGGAAGCAAAGAGCATTTGCAGACCCGGTTCGTCCATCCAGACCAGAGCCGTATCGTTCTTTTCCTTCAACTGGCGGTATTGCGCATTGCATTTTTCCGCCATGAAGTCGAACATGAAGCCGCGGATTTCATCGTTATAGGCAATGGGCTTTTTGTTCTCGTCGGTAATTTTAAAACCGAAACTGATGGGGCCCACACTTTGGCCGCGAATGCACTTGTAGCTGGAAAGATCGTGATTCAAAAAGGCGTCGAAGGCCACGGAGTATTTTTCCGTCAGCTGATAATAGCCGTGAGTATCACATTCTTCAAAAAATTGGGGCAACTCTTCATAAAATTTATCCGTGGAAAGGGTGATGTTGTGCTTTTCCGTATCGACGTGGATCCCCGGAAGTTTTTCGCTGGATTGGACGTACATATCCTCATAATAGCTCATGCGGGGAATTTGCGGCCAGAAAGGGACGTCCACGGAGAAGGCCAGTTTCATGGCATCCTCTAAATTGCGGTGGGGTAAAATCCCCATGGCGGTGGTGAGACAGCCGCCGGGTAGTTTGTAAGTCATCATTTCACCTCTTCTGCGCCAAAGTCCAAAACGCTGCCTGAAACAAAGCTGCCCCGGCTTTGGCCTGATGCTTTTATTTTTTATGATTGGTTTGTGCCGTGGAGATTAGCGGCCCTCTTCCTCAAAATAGCCCTGACTGTATTTACACACAGGACAGAATTTGGGTGCTTCTTTACCGGTGTAAGCGAAACCGCAATTTCTGCAAACCCAGGTAACCTCTGTGTCGGCGGTGAATACCTTTTCTTCCTGCACCTCTTTGAGGAGACGGCGATAGCGGGCCTCGTGCCTTTTTTCAATGGCGGCCACACCGTCAAAAAGCGCGGCGAGTTCGCCGAAGCCTTCTTCCCGGGCTTCCTTTGCCATCCGGGGATACATCTGCTGCCACTCGTCCATTTCACCGCCGGCGGCGTCTTTCAGGTTATCTTCTGTCGAAGGAATCGAGCCACCGTGGAGTTCGCTGAACCAAATTTTGGCGTGTTCCTGTTCGTTGAAAGCGGTTTCCTCAAAGGTTGCCGCGATCTTTTCATAGCCGTCGCGCCGGGCTTGCCCGGCATAATAAGTATATTTATTGCGGGCCTGACTTTCTCCGGCAAAGGCCTCCTTGAGATTGGCTTCTGTTTTGGTGCCGGCGAGGTCCGCCCGGTCTTGGTCGAGTTCGTTGCTTTCGATGGGTTCAAAATCAACGGCGCCATGCTTACAGATGGGGCAGATGAAATCAGGGGGCAGGAATTCCCCCTCGTAAACGTAACCGCAGATCCGGCAGCGCCAGCCTTTTTTCTTTGTCTTTTTGGGCTGTGGTTTGATGAATTTCATGTAGAAGTCGTAAGTCAGGGAAGTTTCGTCGTTTAAAACCACCGCGTCGCTGACATCGGCGATGAACAGCGTATGGGTGCCGAAATCCGTGGTGGCGATCACCTGGCCGGAAATGTAGCCGTTGGCGTATTTGCTTAGATAGATCAGCCCGTTTTCACTGCGTTTGATCTCGCTACAGTCGGCGAATTTATTGACGTCCCGGCCACTTTGGAAACCGAAATGCTGGAAAACGGAAAAGGGTGTTGCCGTGGTCAGCAGCGAAACATTGAATTTTCCCGTGGCTAAGATCATGTCGTGGGTGTAATTGGCTTTGTTGATCGCCAAAATAACGCGGTTGGGATCTGCCGTCACCTGCATAAAGGTATTGTTGATGAAGCCGTTGTCCTTTTGGCCGTTTTGGGCGGTGACGACATAGAGGCCGTAGCCGATTTGAAACATTGCTTTGTTGTCCATAAAAATCTCCTTATTGCAGGGAGGCGGCGATCGCTTTGACCAGTGCATTCACAGCGTCCTCCTGCTCTTCCTGGATCACGGATTTGACGGATAGCGACGGTTCCAAAACCGTCATGTTTTTCATCTCCGCCAGGCGGTTTTTGATTTTCTGTCCCGCCTGCGGCACCCAGCAGCCATTGTCCATCACGGCGACAACCCTGTTTTGCGCGTTTAAGTGTTCCATATGGGTCATAAAGTTTTCCATCGGTGCGTAGATGTTTGTATTATGGGTGGGAGAGGCTAAAACCAAATGGCTGTATTTCCATACTTCGCCGATGAGGTAAGAATTTTCGGTTTTGGAAACGTCGTAGCAGACAATTTGATCGATGCCCTGATCCGCCAGGCGGGCGGCTAATATTTCCGCCAAATTCTCGGTGCCGCCGTACATGGAACCGTAGATGATCGCCACACCGTCTTCTTCTGGCTGGTAAGTACTCCAGAGGTTGTATTTGTAGAGAATATAGCCGAGGTTGCTTCTCCAGACCGGCCCGTGGAGGGGGCAGAGCTTCTGAATATCGAGGGCCGCAGCCTTTTTCAATACCGCCTGCACCTGATTGCCGTATTTGCCGACGATATTGGCGTAATAGCGCCGGGCGCGATCTAAGAAAATGCGGTCGTAATCGAATTCGTCGTTGAAGATTTTCCCGTCCAGCGTGCCGAAGGTGCCGAAAGCGTCGGCGGAGAAAAGCACTTTATCGGTGCTGTCGTAGGTCATCATCACTTCGGGCCAGTGAACCATGGGCGCCATGATGAATTGCAGCTTATGTTTGCCGGTGGAGAGGGTATCGCCTTCTTTGACCAGATGAACGCGGCTTTCCACGTCGAAAGTGAAGAATTGCTTGATCATTTTGAGGGTTTTGTCATTGCAGACGAGAGTCATTTCGGGATATTTTTGCGCCACGATCTCAATGACCGAGGCGTGGTCGGGTTCCATGTGGTTGACGATGAGATAATCAAGTTTTCTGCCGTCCAGCACAAAGGCGAGGTTTTCCAGGTAGCGGCGGGAAATCGCGTAATCCACGGTATCGAAAGCGACGGTTTTTTCGTCGTCAAGAAAGTAGGAGTTATAGGAAACACCTTCGGGAATGGGATATACGTTTTCAAAAAGTGCCTGCCCGCGGTTGTTGCCGCCGATCCAAGTAAGATCCTCACTGATTTTTTTTACACAATACATATCGCTACCTCGTTGTTTTTGGTGAAGAGGCGGTTGCATTTGTCTACAACCGCCGCTTTACAGTAATATTCTTTTTTGATTGATCGATATTGATTACTGGGTACAACTCTTCTTGGGGCTGCCATAAGAGTTCAAAGTCATAGAACAGCTTTCACATACCTTTTTGCCATTGGTTTCATAGATTTCATCATCATTGATTTCAGCGCCGCATTTTTCACATTTCATAGATAAAACCCCTTTTCTTTCTTTACGCGTAGACCGTGTTAATTTCCACGCCGTTTAAATTGGCTATCTTGCCGGCGAAGAAGCCGATGATATCCACAGGAGCGTCCATCACAATACTGATTACGCGCAATTCCATTTTTTGATGAGGTAGGCCCATACGACCGACGATATACTGATCGTAGCTGCTTAGAATTTCATTGAGTTCGCTGATAACATCGAGATCTTTCACGATGATGCCCATGACTGCAATGGTTGTGTCCATATGATTCTCCTGTCTTTCCCTGCCCGCGGCAAAAGCCAAAATTCAAAAGCCGCGGCGAAGTATATCGCCTGTTGTCAGGGGTTGTTAAAAGCATTCTTTCGGGCTTTTGGGCAAAGATCCTTGGTTGTGAAAGGATAGATCCGTCGCAGCGGAGGTCGATACAAGTTCTTGCCAAAACGATTGCGTTTTTTTTACGCTTTCCATAAATTATGCAGATTGCAGAATTCGTAGGCCGTGACTTCTTCGCCTTCGTCGACGAGGAATTCTGCTACGGGGGCGTCGGTTGGTGTTAGTTTCTTCAGTAAAAGGCCGTCCTTTGTCCCTAAGGCGATCCACATGATGTAGTGTTTTTCTGTCATGGGATGCGCTACAGAACCGACTTTGACCGTTACTTTGTTGCCGTTTCTCTCTACGACGGGGACATGCTTTTCTTGCGCCGCGTCGGTGGTTCCGGGAATCAGTACTTCCATCTCTTCACCGCAGCATACAACGGAAACGCCGCTGTCTTCTATGAATGTAATCTGGTTTCCGCAATGCCGGCAGATACAAAATTTATGTTTCATAAAACACCTCCTGTTATTTTTCTCCATTATAGTGTATAATATAATAAAATTCTGTTGTTACTACAACGAAAGGGCGGTTTTTTATGTTCTATATTGAGGCGCCGAACTTTGAAGAGATCGGTAAAACAGCGCTATTTACAGGGATCGACGGAGCGGAACTGCCCAAGATATTCAGTTGCCTCCACGCTATGGTCTGTCATTACCGCAAAGACGGTTATATCATCAGAAGCGGCGATAGGGAAAAACGTTTCGGTATTGTGTTGGATGGCCGTGTTTTCGTGCTTGCGGAAGAACACGACGGTAGCCGTACGATTTTGGCGGACCGGCGGAAAAACGAGATTTTTGGTACCTCCGTTGCTGTGGAGGAGGATAGCGATAGTCTCAGCATCGTTGCCGCCGGGGATCACTGCCGGGTTTTGATCATCGATATCGACACGATCTTCTGGGACTGTTCCCTGTCTTTTACCACCCATCAGCAGCTGCTTTTTAATCTGGCGCGGGTTTTGGCTTTGAGCAACCTGCGTATGATGCGCAAGTTTCGTCATATTTCTCAGCATTCTCTGCGCAAAAAGATCGTTTCTTATCTCACGGAACAAAGCGAACTGGCCAACAGCCACGATTTTAGCATTGATTTTGACCGCCAGGGTATGGCCGATTATTTGGGCGCCGACCGTTCCGCCCTTTCGGCGGAACTTTCTAAGATGCGCAAGGAAGAGTTGTTGAGCTTTCGTAAAAATAGCTTTATCTTAAAAGACGCCTTTTTTCATAAATAAAGATATTGAAAATAGAGGCGTAGAAAACGTTTTTTCTTTTATTTTCTCTTACGCATTGACATTTTACGAGTGTTCTTTATAATGGGATTAGGGTAAAAAAAGTCCGGCCAAAGCCGGACTTCTATGGTGGGCCCACCTGGGATCGAACCAGGGACCAACCGGTTATGAGCCGGGGGCTCTACCGCTGAGCTATAGGCCCTCAAGTGTTTTTCTGCGCAACTCCTATTATACTATGGGTTTTCCTTCCTTGTCAATTGGAAAGATTCTTGCATATGAACCAGAAAAAAACGTTGATATTCATCATGATATTGCTTTTCGGCGCTGCCTGTTTTGGCGGCGGCGCTCTCTTTGGCCAGCATATTTTGGTGGCCAACGGTTTTGTTTACGCCGCGGCAGAAGCCGATGCGCAGGCGGAAACAGAAAACGGTTCAACCACAACGGATGCGGCTGCCCCAACCTCAACGGAAACCGACGCCGCCGCAACGTTACCCATCAACATCAACACCGCCGGTTACGATGAGCTGATGTCGGTGAAAGGCATTGGCGAAGTCACCGCCGGAAAGATTCTCGATGCCCGAGCGGAGGCGGGTGTTTTTAGCGATACCTACGATCTCGTGACCTACGGTGTCATGGGGGATGTGAAATACAGTCATTTGAAAGACTATTTAACGGTGGATTAAATGAGAACGCCGTTCTTTCTTTTCGCCGTTACGTATATGCTGTCTTTGATTGGCAGCCGCTTTGTCCAGGGCCATATCAGTATCTGTCTGCTGCTTACGGTTTTGGGAGCGGTTGTCTTTTTTGTACTCCGTTCTTTGCAGCGGTTTCCCTGGTATGTCTGGCTTTTGGGCCTCGTTTTCGCCTTTGGTTTCTGCTATGGTGAAGCGAGGGAAGCGATGCAGCCGGAGAACCCCTTTGGCGGGGAGCAAACCGTAACCGTCCAGGGGTTTGTGGTTAGCGATCCGACTTTAACGGCAACGGGTTTGAAGTGCGTTCTTTCCGTTACCGCCAAAGATGGAGAACCCTTGACGGAACCGGTGAAAATTTACGTTCTCGCACCGCGGGAAAGTAGCCTGGTTTACGGCGATGAACTGACGGTTACCGGTGATTTTTTAGTGTCCCAAGTGGCGAATCCCGGCGGTTTTGACTATCAGCACTATTTGGAGGAACGGGGATTTTACGGCCTTCTCTCCGCCCTTTATGGCGGCAGTGTTACGCAGATCTCAACTGGGAACGGCCATGGTTTGATGGAGCTTGCCTATTGGCTGAAACACCGTTTTGAGGCGGCTCTCGCCTATCTCCCCTCGGAGCAGCGCGGTGTGATTGACGGTATTTTCTTTGGTGACACGTCGGATATTGACGCTTCCACCTCGGATGTGTTGATGAAAAGCGGCATCTACCATTGTTTTTCCGTGTCCGGTCTCCATGTCGGTTATATCGTGCTGTTTTTATCACTGCTTTGCCAAGGGCTGAAACAGGGTAGGCTGCAAAAGCTGCTGTTGATCGCCGTATGCCTGTTTTTCTATGGCGCCATGACCGGATTTTCCGCGCCGGTGCTGCGGGCCTCGATCATGTGTTTGATGATCTATGGCGCCGATCTTTTCGGCCGTGAGAAGAATCACTTCAACGGCTTGGCCATGGCATCTTTGTTGATCTTACTGTGGAGCCCCGCTACGCTGTTTCAGGTCAGCTTTCAGTTGTCATTTTTGGCGATGTTCTCCATCCTCTTTGTAATGCCCTGGCTGAACCGGCTGGTTAAAAAAGATTTTTACGGCAAAGACGCCATCCTCGTCACCGTGGCGGCACAGATCGGTATGACGCCTCTGTTGGCCTATGATTTTCATATCATCAGCATCGTCACCTTGCTGGTCAGCACCGTTAGCTGCCTGATCGTCGGGGTTATGGTGATCTTTTGTTTCGCTGCCTTGATCGTCGCCGCTTTTTGGCCTCCTCTCGGCGTTTTGTTTTTGATCCCCTGCGGTTTACTGGGTACGCTGATCGTCAAGGGCGTTACCGCCGCCACAGCGCTGCCCTTGGCCTATTTGGTCAAAGGTGATTTCAGTATTTGGCTGTTGCTCCTGATGTATGCGGTGATCGTTCTCCTCCTTGTCCTGCCCTGGTTGCAACGGCGCAGAGGATGGTCGGCTCTGTTGCTGACCGCCTGTTTCGTTCTATTTTTGCTTCCCCTGGGGCAGAGCCGGGATGAGCTTACGGTGACCTTTCTCGCGGTGGGAGAAGGGGATGCCATCTATATCCATACCCCGGCAGGGGAGGATTTGATGATCGACGCTTGCGATAGAGGAAACAACGGGGAAGTCTATTATATCATCCGTCCTTACCTGCTGTATCAGGGGGTGAGCCATATTGACCGCATGATCCTCTCCCATAACGACATCGATCACAGCGGCGGCGTGGATTATCTCAACGAGTTTTTCGGGATTTCTTCCTACGTTCTGGCCCGCGCGGCGGCCTATACTTATGATGAACTTTCCGCCCAGGCCATGGCCGATGAGGCTGTGCTCACTTGGGTTTCCGCCGGGGATGTCTTGGACCTGGGTAGAAATACGACGTTGGAGATTTTCTATCCCGATGAGGCTGAGGAGGCTTACGGCAATGACCTCAGTATGGTGGCGCGTCTCTCCTACGGTGACTTTTCCGTGCTCTTTACCGGGGACGTTGAGGAAGGCGGTATCGGTTCCCTGTTAACTTCGGGGCAAGACATCAGTGCCGATATCTTAAAAATTCCCCATCACGGCAGCAAATACAGCTATGATGAGGATTTTTATGAAGCGGTATCTCCGGAAAATATGGTGGTAAGCGTCGGTAAGAACAGCTACGGTCATCCCTATGAAGGTATCATCGACTATTGTGCAACGGAAAAGATCGGCTGTTTTCGCACGGATTTGGACGGTTCCATTACCGTGGTCAGCGACGGCAGCGGTTATGAAATTACTACTTATGCAGACGGTCAAAAATAAAATCGAGCCAGGATTCTTTGGAATCCTGCTTATTATAATAATTGACGATACCGCCATAAATGGCGGCGACGACTTTTTCTTGATAGTTCTTGTCGTTTAGAAGGGCTTCTTCTTCGGGATTGGAGAGAAAACCGGTTTCCACGATGATGGCTGGGATATCGAGAACGTACATAATGTAGGCGCTGCTCAGCGTCAAAGCCTTACGATCGGTGTTTTTCAGTTTTTCTACGAGGCTATCCTGAATGGATTCGGCCAAGAGCTTGCCTTCTTCCGATTCGGGATAATAGAACACCTGGGCGCCGTGGTAGGAACTGCCGGGAACAGCATTACACTGAATGCTGATGAAGAGCTCCGCTTTTTTCTTGGTTACGATTTTGGCGCGGTGGTCGAGATCTTCTTTTTTAACGTCACTGTATGCGGTATCGTCGGTGCGGGTCATAATGACCACAGCGCCTTTTTCTTCTAAGAGCGCTTGCAGCTTTAACGCAAGAAGCAGGTTGATCTCTTTTTCCGCCGTGCCGTTAAAGCCGATGGCTCCGGGGTCGCTACCGCCGTGACCGGCGTCGATGGCGATGATTTTGCCGGTGAGGGTTTTCCCGCTTTTGACGGCGGCGCTTTTTTCCGCGTAGGTGACGACGGGAACCACCAACAAGGCGCAACAGAGTACAATGGCAAAACAGAAGACTGTATACGGCCGAAAAGATCGAATCAAGACAAGCTGTTTCATGAAGCACTCCCTAAAGATGTCGGTTTATTGCATTTTATGACGGCTTTTTCAATGATATGCGTTGCCGTTTGGGCGCGGTCAATCGAAAAGGTCGATATTTTTTTCTTTTCCGTCTTTTAAATAGGCCCTGAATTTGCCATCCGCATCGGCAATGGCCAGCAAAACATCACGTTCATTATGAATGTTCTGGGTTGCCAGTTGATCTTTGAGCCAATGAGGGGTTTTGCCGATGGATTTTAGATGTTTCTCCATAATTTTGCCGTCGATGATGACGTTTGCCGTCAGGGTGGCATCGGTGGGAAAACGCTGTACATCCTTGGGGGTTAGGGGTGCTTTTTCACTTTTTGGCAGGAAAGAGAGGGCGCCATTGGGCTCGATGATAATGTATTCCAGGTCGTTTAGATCGAAATAGCCGTTGACCCGGCTGAGACTGGTGACATCGTTCATATCGAGGTGGTTCTTTTTTAGATTCTTTTCTAAAAACCGTCCCTTATATAGCAAAATTTCCGGTTTGCCGGTGAAAAAACGTCGGGCGCGGATACTTTTGCTGCCCCAAAATGCCATACCGATGGAGACTAAGGCATAAACAAAGAGCCCCACGGCGGCGCCCCAGAGGGGAATCCGGGTATCCACGGCAGTGGCGGCGGCGATGGAGCCGGTGGAGATGCCCAAGGCATAATCGTAGAAGGTCATTTGGGCAATTTGTCTGGGTCCGATGATTTTTGCCATAACGAAGAGCAAACAGACGGAAATGAAAGCGCGCAGAGTATACTCACCAAAATCGAGGAAGAAGGAATCCATATCATCACCTGTACTTTTTTAAAGTTATTGTTCCTCTGGATTCAATTTTTATTAGAAAAAAGTTGCGCGCAGAGAAAAAACATGATACAATATACTCTACTTGGGGGCGTAGCTCAGCTGGGAGAGCGTTCGGTTCGCATCCGAGAGGTCAAGGGTTCGAATCCCTCCGTCTCCACCACATTTTTGTCGAAAGAAGTCGATTGTTGTTGCAGTCGGCTTCTTTTGTTTTTATATAGCAGAATATCGCCAATTTATAAGAGATATGATCCATCATGCGGAGGAGTTTATCATGGTAAAAATGCTGTTTGGGAGGACACTTTGAAACCTCCCCTCAGCGGAGCAAAAATATAAAGAGCGAATATACTTCGCTCTTTATGCGCGCGTATTAAAGCAATCGGTTCACAGCTTTATTCCGGTCATTCATATACAAGGCATTACCCCGGCAATCCGATATCGAGGATCGACTCCGCACCTTCCCGGACACGAAACACTAGAGCTTCGTGAGTATCACGGAGGCCTTTGCGTACAGCGCAAACTTCGTGCGGTAAACAAATGCGTCTGTAACTCCGGATCTGGTGGTTTGAAATGCGCCCGGCGTGACCGGAAAATTACTTGAAGCCGTAGAGCCCGCAATATAAATGCTTCCATCCGTGCCGATGGCAATGCCGACATTATAATAAGCAAAGTCGACTATAAAGCCGCCTATATAGTTGGATACCATAAAAGAAGTCCCGTCTTCCGATACGATCGTGAGGAAAACGGCGGTAGGGTCTTGCAGGGCGCTAGGCCTTACCCAGGGGGTTGTTGGGAAGTTGGATGAATATGTGTAACCGGTTACACATGCTCGGTTGCCGGAAGCCAGCGCTATTCCACTTCCCCAATCCTGATCATTTCCGCCCAAATAGGTGCTGTAAACCAATGCCGAGCCATCGACCGACAGTTTCAACACAAAAGCATCTTTGTAGCCGCCGCCATAGGCGCTTTGCGGTGCGCTGGGGGTAACCGGAAAATCCGCAGACGAAGTAGTGCCCGACACATAGGCGTTTCCTTGCTCGTCTGCACAGATAGCGTAAGCTTGATCGCTGTCACTGCCGCCTACAAAGGTGGAATAAACGAGACTGGAACCGTCCGGCGAAAATTTTGTTACAAACGCATTCGGGTAGCCCTTCAAGGTTGTCTGAAACGCGCCGGGGGTTACGGGGAAATCCGGGGAGAATGTTGTACCCGTGGCGTATACGCTGCCCGCCGTGTCAATTGCAATTCCGTATATATATGTGTCGCTGTTGTTGCCGCTGCCGCCAAGATACGTGGAATAGATCAGCGCCGTGCCGTCTGCCGAGAGCTTTGAGATAAATCCATTGCGGCCTCCACTGTAAGCCGGCTGAAAAGCCCCCGGCGTGGTAGGGAAATCCCCCCCTGTGTCCCCGCCCACATAAGCGAAGCCATCCGCATCCACCCGGATAGAATAAGCGAAATCGCTTGCATTGCCGCCAAGGTAGGTGGAATACACAAGGCTTGCGCCATCCGGCGAAAGCTTGGTGACGAAGCAATCTTGTGCACCCTTGTTACTTGTCTGAAATGCCCCCGGCGTTACGGGGAAATCAGTAGACGATGTCGCCCCGGCAACATAGGCGTGACCGGCGCTGTCTATCGCAATTGCATTGCCTCCTTCACCGCCATCGTCACTCCCTCCAAGATAAGTGGAATAAAGTAACTGGCTGCCGTCTGCGCTGAACTTTGTAACAAATCCGGAAATACTGCCGTGAAGATCTGCTTGGAAAGCACCCGGCGTAATGGGGAAATTAGGCGATAATGTTGAACCAGTAATATAGGCGCAGCCTTCGGCGTCTACCGCTATGGCGCGGCCAATGTCGACTTCACTTCCGCCCAAAAGCGTCGCGTAGGGCAAAAGCGGGTCGATGATAAGCTCCCGCGCGGGGTCGTAGCCTTCGTCAAGCCAAAAGCCATAGGAAAGCGCTCCGTCTATCCGGTACCCGCAAGGCACATTCACACGCCGCCCGTCTATCATTTGATAGGCGACTGGGGCATCTTCGTGTACTTCGCCGTAGGGGTGCGTCAGCACGAGGCTGCCGTCGTCACTGACGGACAGGCTGTCCGCGCCCTCGCAGGTCAGCCGGATGGCGTCGGGATTTGTTCCCGCCGCGATGTGCCAGTCAAGCTTGATTCCCTTTTCCGTGTGCCGGATGCTTAGGCTGATGCCTTCCCATACATCGTTATATCTTAATTGCCCATAGGTGGGAATGTTGCTTTTCCATTTATCTGCGTTGCTTCCTATAAAATAGTTTACCTTGCCCTCGTAGAGTTCAACTCCCTGCACGGATAAATCGGGGTTTGCGTTTACAAACCCCATGGACAAAGCCACGCCGCGCGTCCCGTCCGCTTCATCCTTGGCAAGCTCCATCACGTGGAGAATGCGCGACTTCATAAAATAAAACTGGGTATGCTTTGCGGAGGCGGCAAACAGCGCCTCCTGCGGATATTGCCCATGATTTGGGACAAAGAAAGCCGAGGTTTTCACCGCGCTTTCCTGCGTTTTCGCCTTCATATCTATTTTCCTCCCATTTGGTTTTCATGTACCTCCCTGAGTATGAAAAACTAAAGCTTCTTTATTACTACGGAGGATTTTGCGTACTTCACAAACTTCGTGCGGTATACAAATGCGTCAAAGTCTCCGTGATTGGTGGTTTGAAACGCGCCCGGCGTGACCGGAAAGTTGGTTGAATCTGTATTGCCCGTAATATAAACGCTGCCATCCGCACCGATTACGATGCCGTTAGCGCTAGTAGTATTATTTCCGCCTATATAGTTGGAAACAATAAAAGAGCTCCCGTCTTCCGATACGACCGTGAGGAAAGCGGAGTAAGAGCCTAGCTGGGTGGTAGGCCTTACCCAGGGGGTTGTTGGGAAATTGGATGACGACGTGTAGCCGGCTACACATGCGCGGTTGCCGGAAGCCAGTGCTATTTCCGTCCCGTTGTCCTGAGAACCGCCTCCTAAATAGGTGCTGTAAACCAATGCGGAGCCATCGGCCGACAGTTTAAACACAAAAGCATCCGTGGTACCGCCGCCATAGGCGCTTTGCGCCGCGCCGGGTGTAACCGGAAAATCGGTAGACCTAACAGTGCCCGTCACATAGGCGTTTCCTTGTTCGTCTATACATAGAGCACTGCCTTGAACAGAATTACTGCCGCCCACATAGGTGGAATACACAAGACTGGAACCATCCGGCGAAAATTTGGTTACAAACACATCACTAGTGCCCTTTAAGGTTGTCTGAAACGCGCCGGGTGTTACGGGGAAGTCTGTGGCGTATGTGTCTCCCGTGGCATATACGCTGCCAGCCGCGTCGATTGCAATTCCTTGTACCTCTGTGAGGGAACTGCCGCCAAGATACGTGGAATAGATCAGCGCTGTGCCATCTGCGGAGATCTTGGAGACAAATCCACTGGTGCTTCCGGGAGGAGACTGCTGGAACGCCCCCGGCGTGGTAGGAAAATCCGACGATATCGTGTGTCCGCCAACATAAGCGGAGCCATTCGTATCCACCCGGATAGACCTGCCGCGATTAATTGAGCTTCCGCCAAGATAGGTGGAATACACAAGGCTTGCGCCATCCGGCGAAATCTTGGTGACATAGGCAGAAGGATCCCCCCGCATGGTTGTCTGAAACGCTCCCGGCGTTACTGGGAAATCAGTCGCCGATGTTGTTCCGACAACATAGGCGTGACCGGCGGTGTCAATCGCAATTGAATTGCCTATTTCTCCGATATTGTTACTCCCTCCAAGATAAGTGGAATAGAGTAAGCTGCTGCCGTCTGCGCTGAACTTTGTAACAAACGTGGATCTACTGCCGTGAAGAGTTGTTTGAAAAACCCCCAATGTTGTGGGAAAATCAGCCGACGATGTATAGCCGGTAATATAGGCGCAGCTCTCGGCGTCTACCGCTACGGAGACGGCGTTATCGTAGGCATTTCCTCCCAAAAGCGATGCGTAGGGCAGCAGCGGGTCGATGATGAGTTCCCGCGACGGGTCGTAGCCTTCGTCAATCCAAAAGCCATAGGAAAGCGCCCCGTCTATGCGGTAGCCGCAAGGCACATCCACACGCCGCCCGTCTATCATTTGATAGGCGACCGGGGCATCTTCCCGCACTTCGCCGTATTGGTGGGTAAGCACAAGGCTGCCGTCGTCGCCGACGGACAGGCTGTCCGCACCCTCGCAGGTCAGCCTGATGGAATCGGGATTTATCCCGGGCGCAATGTGCCAATCAAGCTTAATTCCCTTTTGTGTGTGCCGTATAGTTAGGTCTATGCCCTTCCATACCTCGCTGTATCTTAATTCCCCATAGGTGGGGATATTGCTTTTCCATTCATCCGCGTTGCTGCCTATAAAATAATTTACCTTTCCCTCGTATGGTTCGGCACCCTGTAGGGATAGATGGGGGTTTGCGTCCACAAAACCCATGGACAAAGCGACGCCCCGCGTCCCGCCCGGTTCATCCCCGGTAAGCTCCATGGCGTGGATGATGCGCGACTTCATAAAGTAAAACTGGGTATGCTTCGCAGAGGTGCTAAACAGCGCCTCCTGCGGATACTGCCCATGATTTGGGACGAAGAAAGCCGGGGTCTTCACCGCGCTTTTCTGTGTTTTAATGTTCATGTCCGATTTCCTCCAATTTGATATTTTCCCCGCACAGGCTAATCGATGCGCAAGGTTACAACATCCCCCGCCGCCAAGGAAAGGATCGCTGAATCTGAAAACTCGCCGACTCCATTCCCGGTTGGGACAGAGGTGGAAACCACCGCCACGCCGTTCACTGCCAAGGACAGGACAATATCTGACGGTTCTGTTAACACAAACGTATAGTGTATCTCATAATCGCCGGCTTCCAGAATATTGATTCCACTAGTTTCCACAGTGTGCGTCACATTGACCAGAGGACCGTTTTCCATAAACCCAACACTATTTTCCGCCTCCGCAGCCCAGTCCGACCCCGAAACAGGCGTATAAACATAGCCATAGGTGAGGATCGGTTCGGCGCCGGTCGGTCCAGTGGGGCCGATGTCGCCCTGCGGTCCAGTGGGGCCAATGTCGCCCTGCGGGCCGGTGGGGCCGATGTCGCCCTGCGGGCCGGTAGGACCGGTATCGCCCTGAGCTCCGGTGGGTCCGATGTCGCCCTGCGGTCCAGTGGGGCCGATGTCGCCCTGCGGGCCGGTGGGGCCAGTAACATTCGGATTCTCTATTGCTACAATGGCCGAACCTTGAGTTACTGTGATATCAAGTGTAGTTGATTCGAATATTAAATCTTCACCGAAACCAAGAGTGGCCGTGCCGGTAGTTCCTATAACACTAAACAGATTTTCACCGGGTACAAATGTCCCAGTCGGTCCCGTGGGACCTGTCGGGCCAATATCACCTTGCGGGCCGGTCGGACCTGTGGGACCGGTTATTCCCGTATCATCTAATCCAATTACAGCCAAAGATGCTTTGACCGGCACAATTGTTGAATAATAAATCGCAGCGCCGCTGATATTCCTCAATTCTACGGTTACAGGCACTGCTACAACATCTATGACGCCAACTCCGACCACTTCTCCTGTTTTGATTGGAGAATTGCCGATTATGATATCTTCTTGCGATGAAACCAGCGCAAATCCAGTGCCCATGGTCGATATAGAGGATTGCGTAGCTACCCACCAATCCAGTTTATACTGCCCAGGTTCATTAAAGGTGATGAATCCGGTGGCAGAATTGTAGCTGATATTGCCGTTGGAATATACGATAGAGTCAAACAACACATTTGAGCTTATGGCTATGGAACTTGTGGCAATTCGTTCTATTTGAAGAGCAATATTACTCATAATAACCTCCTATCCAGCTTAAAACGTGGCTCTTTAATTCACTATTTAGACTTTTCAATACCGGCATTAATCCGTAATTTACAGTGGCACCGGTATCGTTCCTAAGACGCAGAACGGCTGGTGTTGCCATTACAGTAATAAATGCGCGGACATTTACAGGGACTGCAAGTGGCATTTATTATATTATTAATAGGAAACCCTTGATCATTTTTCATCATGTTTCCTTCGGTTCGGAATATTATCAGGGCATTATACTGCCCATATATCATATGTTGAAAAACGGGATAATGTTATTGTACAAAAGAGTGTAGACTCACAGTGCCCATGAGCGTTCGCCGAAAAAGATCAGAAGAATTTACATGAATATTTTTAACCGTTTTATACAATGGGGTGGATGGGCGGTAAGAGAAACTTAAAGCCAAGCTTTTGTCTGTGGTGAAGATAGAGCCTAGGCCGCATACTTTCCCTCGTGGATAAAGGCACCTTATTTATTCTGCGCGCCAGGCTTGCATCTTTTTTGACAAGCTATTCAAGGCAAGTCCACAAGAAATTATGGCTGGACAAAAAGATGAAAATGGCGTGTTCATTGAGGAATATGGTCTTGCAAATATTTCGTGTCATCATAGGCACCAGCTGATAAAAAATGCACCAGTGAGGTATCATCAGGAGGAACGTATCATTGTATCAAAAGCAAGGTCTATAGACAAATAAAATACCCACCCTTTAGGGTGGGTACGGCCTGTCTTATGACAGGCCTGTTTTGTTGTTTGGATTAAAAAGAACCGTTATTAAACCCTAAATCAGGTTTTTTATAATGGATTTTCTTTTGGTACTATTGAATCTTAAATTGAGAAAGGGCGTCATGCAATTTTTGCGCCTGCAATGAAATTTCTTGGGCCGATGCGGCCGACTGTTCGGCGGTGGCGGAATTAGCCTGAACCACCAAGGAAATTTGACTAATGCCTTTCGTGATGTCCGAGATAGTCTGAGTTTGCCGTTGCGATGCTTCGTTGATCATGCGCACGGCATTGGCGCTGAGTACAGCCAGCTCTGTCGCGCTTTTTAATTGGTCTTTGGTACGGGATGTAAGTATGTTTCCCTCAGTCACATTGGAAAGGCTGTTCTGAATCAGTGTCGTGGTTTCTTGTGCCGCCCCGGCGGATTTATTGGCCAGTGCGCGCACTTCTTCAGCCACAACCGCAAAGCCTTTTCCATATTGCCCGGCCTGAGCAGCTTCCACGGCCGCGTTGAGCGCCAAAATATTTGTTTGAAATGCGATATCATCGATAACCTTGATCACTTTGCTGATCTGCCGTGAGCTTTCATTGATATTTTCCATCGCTTGCGCCATCTCACCCATTGAAAACAGGCTCTTCTCCATTAGTTCGCCGGTACGGCAGGTGTCTGCATAGGTGCTCTGGGCCTGACCGGCATTGTCCTTGGAGCCTTTTAGCACCTCATTTAAGGATGTGTCGAATTTCTGGAGCATGACCGACTGTTCTGTACTGCCGTCAGCCAAATCCTGTGCTCCTGCTGCGATCTGCTGTGAGCCGAGGGACACCTGGCCTGCGCTTTCCTTAATATCTGCGAGCAGGCGGTTGAGCTTCGACATCATGTGCTGTAGCGCAATGCTCATCGCATCCCTTGGGCCGCGGGATGTCACCTGCATCGTGAGGTTTCCCTCAGCCAGTTGCTCGAGAAGCTCCACCTGTAACTTTGTGTATGCAGATATCTTCACAAAGGATGCTGCCAGCACACCGATTTCATCAGTGCGGTCTGTGTTAATATTTACGTCGATATCACCATCAGCCATCTGATCTGCCACTGACGTCAGTGCAGAAAGCGGCCTTCTAATGTTCTGCCGTATGATAAAGGCGCACAAAATGGAAAAGGCTACTAAGAACACCAGGATAATTAAGGCGATGCGCCATCCGAATCCGATTGTGTCATTTATGACTTCATTGACGCTCAAATCTACGCCAATCACACCGATTACGGCGCCGTCTTTATCTATGATGGGTGCAAACCCTGATACCATTGTGCCAAAGTCACCGGACTCATAAACTTTACTGACCCGGGGCACGCCGTCGCGGAGCACATCGAACATCTCATCGGCATAGACGTTCTCGCCATTGATCACGATATCTTCCGTTTGTCCAAGGTCTATTTCGGCTTCATCATTGAGTGCGTCGTTGAACCCCTCTGCAAAATAGGTCATCGAATCGGAGTAGTTTCCGTCCAATACATAGAGATAGGCGACATTTGTCCGGATGGTGATTTGGTCCAGATTCTTCTTTACCGTATACCAGTAGTCATTTTTTTCGAGTGTTCGCATAATCTCCGTAAATTCATCCGGCTCAATTAACGCCGCGGCTGAAAGTGCGATGTCAAGGGCGCGATTTGCGTTGGCCTCTATGGAATCACTTCGATACAGTGTGACGCTGGCGATGCCTACCGTCACCGCACATAACATAATCATTCCCACCAGCAGCGCTGATATTTTAATGGATAGAGAGCTTTTTACTTTTCTTAGCATAAATCTGTCTCCAAATCGTAATATTTATTTTGATAAATCGTGTGGCGGCGAGTGGACATAGGAAGTCTCGTGGCAAAGAAAATTACGAAATGACCATAGCGGCAAGACCTGTTCCCTGCTTGAGGCATAAAAATACGATAAAAATATATATTTTACGACATATTATACTATAAAAATTTCTTAAGTAAATAGAAATTAACTTTTATTAAGTCAATTTCACTCATTTTTTTATTTAAATTTTAGCTTATCGGTGAAATTATGAGCATTATCTCCCCTCGGCTTTCATCGTTTAAGAAGCAAAACTGGAATATAAGAGAAAGAACACAGAGCATTATGTGAAAATAAAGAAATTTTTTTCCTTTTGTGCATACAACATAAAAAAGATCCATCCATCGGATGGGCCTTTTTTATGGTAAAAACCACCGGGAAGATCCGACGCTTATGGAAAAGGCTGTTCTTCTGAGGTTTTTCGCGGTAGTAGAAAAATTTAAAACTCTGTGATATCATAATTAACATATGCACGGCAACGGTTTCCTTGATTCTTAATAGGAAATACCGGCAAACGTGAAATTGTATCAATATTACCGCTATTAGACGAATAAAACAAATCCAAACATGGCTTTTATGAGCTCATTTTTCAGATTTGTTTTTTTGCTTATCTGAACGTTGCGGGGAAGCCTAAAAGCAGGCAAAAGGGAAATGCATAGATCGCAATCCCTATAACGGATTGATTTTGAAAAGCAACAAGAGGATCATAAAATTCGATTCCCATTCACTGGAAGGAGATATTCTTCATGAGTTCAAAGAAACTGGAAGCAGACCGTAAAAAGCCGCAGGCAAAAAAGATTTTTATCAGTATTGCTATTGTTTTTGTTGTACTTTTTGTGGGGGTGCTTGTTGCCATTCCTTTTTTGGTGATGCCCATGTTCCTTGGACAACGGCTTGAACAAACACAATACATTTCTACAGATTATGGAATTGATTCTAAACGGATAACACTAAAAACAGACGATTCTTTATCAATTGCCGCATGGCGTACTCGGGCAGATCATTCCAAAGGCACCATCATTCTTTTATCAGGAATTGATAATCCTTCGGTCACAGCTTTTTTTGGATACGCCAAGATGCTGGCCGACAATGGTTGGGATTCTTTGTTGATTGAGATGCGCGCCCGCAGTGAAAGTGAGGGTGAGGAAATCGGCTTGGGAATGACCGAATGGCTTGATGTCAAAGCCGGCGTTGACTATCTTATTGGCGACGCTGAAAGCAGGGATTTACCAATTGTGGCGATGGGAACTTCGATGGGGGCAGGCACCGTTATCATTGCAGCCGGCGAGCTTTCCGAAATTGATGCCGTCATTTCAATTTCCGCTTTTTCTTCCTGGTCTGATATGTTTGTGGAGTATATGTCTATGTCGGATGTTCCTAAAGTAATTGCCGTTTTAGACAAGCCCTTCGTTAACATGTACTTGGGTTTCCATTTTGGTTTTGATGCCTTAAAATATTCACCATTTAACGGCATTTCAAAATTAGGAGAGCGCCCCATTCTGATGATGCACTCCACAGAAGATTCTCAAGTTCCTTATTCGGAATTTGAAAAATTGTTTGATGAAGCAAATAAAAATCAAATTGACGTAACTACCTTCATCCGTAAAGGTGATGAACATTTTATATGTTATGACGAGTATTTTGATATTCCAACGCAAGATCTGGAATTTAGCAAAACTGTTCTTGACTTCCTTAACGTCAATTTTCCCTGATACACCGGTGAGCAATTGTGGGGACCATGTCGGGACACTGGGGTTTCGCGTAACGAGTATAGGTATCGTGTTAATGCAGCACCTGCAACAAAACGACTCCGTTGCCAATCGGCTCACTTCGGAAGGCAGCGGAGTCATTTTTATATGAAGTCTGAATATAAATAAAAACATATTGACAAACGATAAAAGTTTTACTATAATCAATGTTACAATAAAAAAGAGGGGTGTTTTTTATGAAACGTTGTTCAACGATCGTCCTTCGTTGTGCGGTTGTCTTTGCTGGAATCACTATGCTTGTTATATGCGGCGTCATTGCATGGATTGCATTTTTTGAAAACAGACCCAGCCCTTATCACATCGAATATATTGGCTTAATTGGAACATATGCGGCTGCGATACCCTACTTCATCGCACTGTATCAGGCAATGAAACTGTTGGGGTATATCGACGCTAACTGCGCATTCTCGGAATTATCTGTAAAGTCGTTGGCTATGATTGAACGCTGTGCGATCGTCGTTTTTATGATTACTACAGTAGGTGGATTGCCCTTTTTTTACACCCTGGTACACTTGGATGGGGACACTCCGGGTTTTATGTTAATCGGTATTGTGATTTCGGGTAGCGCATTTTTAATTGCTGTGTTTACTTCCCTCTTAAAACGGCTCTTACAGGACGCTATTGATGTCAAATCGGAAAACGATTTGACGATATGAGGTAATTGATATGGCAATTATAGTTAATGTAGACGTTATGTTGGCAAAAAGAAAAATGAGCGTCACAGAGCTTTCCGAGGGTGTTGGCATCACGATGGCCAATCTTTCTATATTGAAAAACGGAAAAGCAAGGGCAATTAGGTTCTCGACCTTAGAAGCAATTTGCAAGGTCTTGGATTGTCAACCCGGTGATATTTTGGAGTATAAAAGCGACAAGGGTATTGATGAATAATACGGCATAATACTATTTTATGTAATTTTTGCTTATAAAGTTTTGCGATTCTGTCCTAAATGCAGGCAAGAAAATTTGGTGAATGCGCGGCAGTTTTTAACACATATTCATCTTATTAAAAATATTGCAATTTAGTGGTCGCGGTGTTATGATATCTTATAGATCAATATAACCTATAAAGAGTGCGTGAGAGACAAGCTCGTTGACCGCACGACAACCTGCCGGACAAGACGGTAAGGTGTCAAAGCTTGACCGATGGGTTTTGGATAATGTGTAGATACAATCAGTCCTATCGGAACGATAGGACTGTTTTTCTTTATAGGTTATGCGATAAGGATGCAAACGTATGGAGAAAATAATTATTCACATTCCCCACAGCAGCACTGTCATTCCAGAAGAATATCGTGGACTTTTCTTTTTGAATAACGATGAACTTGCTGACGAAATTCTTCGCATGACGGATCGATATACTGATGACCTGTTTGGCTCTTTTGGTCATAAAATTATTTTCCCTATCAGCAGGCTCGTATGTGACGTTGAACGATTTCGAAGCGAAAAACAGGAGTCAATGACAGGGAAAGGAATGTGGGTGTGTTATGAGCGCACCTCTGATCAAAGAACGCTAAAAACAGTGTCTGTGGAGCACAAGAAAGAGATACTTGAAAACTGGTACGATATCCATCATAAAAAACTCACCTTGATGTCAGAACGCGCTTTGCGTTTATGTAATCAATGTCTAATTGTGGATGCCCACTCGTTCCCCTCGAAAGCATTGTCTTATGAGAATACGCGGCGTAACCGTCCGGATATCTGTCTCGGCACAGACGAGTACCACACCCCCACCGGCTTAATAAGACAATGTGCTGATTTGTTTTCCGCGTTGGGTTATAGGGTCGCTGTGAACATACCGTTTGCCGGTTGCCTTATCCCTATGAAATACTATAGAAAAGATCAAAGAGTAGCAGGCATCATGATCGAAATCAATAGAAGCTTGTACATGGATGAAAATACAGGCATAAAAAGCGAAGGATATTTGACGGTCAAGGAAGATATCACCGCTGTGCTAAGAGATTTGATACACTTTAACACATAAATAGCTTTTATTTTTTATCGAAAGGCTGTTCCTCTTTTGGGATATTTATGCGTTGATAATTTAAAGTAGCCTTGGGAAGTGGCGAGACTATGAATATTTTAGCTTGAGGAGGGATGCTATTGTGGAGCTTGGAATAAAAGAAAAACAAAAAAAGCGAGACTGTGGTATCAAAATGAAGATCGTGCCATACGGTGCCGGTTGGACAGATATTTATCTTGATTTTGCCGGAAAGCAACTGTATTTTATCATCTCTGAGATGTCCAAAAATCAGTTTAATGATCTTTTGAAGATACTTTACTACCTTTATCCTGACCAAGGTGATCCGGAACGGACGCACGAGCTTATTGAATATAAATGCGGCATCTGCACTGAAACCGAAACCGGCTATAAGGTGGTAAAAATTACAGATGACCTTCACGGTGTCGAATTACCGTCTGTCGTACGGGATATCCCCTGGAAGGCTGATTTTACATGGGATGAAGAAGGGGCGTACAGTGATTGGACGCTTGAAAGGGTACCCGATCAAAACATTGATTTTCTGTTAAAAATACATATTGAACACCATAGAGCTGAAACCAAAATCTATGATTATGAAGTGTCCTACAGGGATTTTTGTTATGCTGTGGCAAAGGCGTGTACCGAGATGCTCAAAGAGTATGGGTTTTATGGTTACCACTACTCCACCTACATTCAGGATATGAATATTCGGTATTTACTTTTTTTGAAGTCTGTCGCGTTGAATGACTTTGAAGCACGCAAACTGACATGCTATGATAAAGAGGGGCACGGTGAGACAACTGACTTACAGAAGGAATTAGAACTTTTGCTTTTTGAAATGTGAAAAACTTCACAGTTATACATTAAGGCTTTGCATCCTTTCCCCAAAGAGGCATTTACTTCAAGCGAAATTTGCACGATCTGTAGCTCTCTGTTAAAATAGGAGACTTTTATCATAAAATCACCGACCCATCTGGGTCGGTGATTTTATGATACCTACTGCAAAATTTGTGGTTCAGTGGAACCCCTTGGTTGCGGGTAGGAAGAGTTTACCTTTTAATAAGATATTTTTTTGTGGAGAATTTGTTAAATTTTAAATTCTGAATTGTTTTTTTTTGCAATTTTTGTTATAATGATTAAATCGTTAATTGCAAAGAACAATAAAAAGAAGGAGAAGTACTATGAACTTTAAAAGCAATTATTTGTCTAAAGTATATGACAGTGTTTGTTCCCGCAATCCGAACGAACCTGAATTTCTTCAGGCAGTACACGAAGTGCTCGAGTCGTTAGAACCGGTGGTCGAAAAACGTCCGGATATCGTGGAAGCCGGCATCATTGACCGTATCGTTGAACCGGAACGTATGATCAGCTTCCGCGTCAGCTGGGTTGACGATAACAACAAGGTTCAGGTGAACCGCGGTTACCGTATCCAGTTTAATAGCGCCATCGGTCCCTACAAAGGCGGTATCAGACTTCATCCCTCGGTGAATGCCTCCATCCTCAAATTCCTCGGTTTTGAACAGGTATTCAAAAATTCCTTAACCGGTTTGGCCATGGGTGGCGCCAAAGGCGGTTCCGATTTTGATCCCAAAGGTAAGTCCGACGGTGAAGTCATGCGCTTTTGTCAGAGCTTCATGACAGAATTGCGCCGGCACATCGGTCCCGATACCGACGTACCCGCCGGGGACATCGGTACCGGCGCCCGTGAAATCGGTTATATGTTCGGTCAATACAAACGCCTCGCCAACGAATTTACCGGAGTTTTAACCGGGAAAGGGCTGTCTTACGGCGGTTCTTTGGCACGCCCCGAAGCAACCGGCTACGGGCTGTGCTACTTTACCGATGAAATGCTTCGTGACCACGGCCAATCATTCGCTGGTAAGACCGTCGTCGTCTCCGGTTCCGGCAATGTCGCCATTTACGCAACGCAGAAAGCCACCGAACTTGGTGCAAAAGTAGTCGCGCTTTCCGACTCCAACGGTTATATTTACGATGCCAACGGCATCAACCTTGACGTTGTCCGTCAGATCAAGGAAGTGGAACGGGGACGTATCAAGGAATATGCTGAGCGTGTACCTGGTTCCGTCTATACGGAAGGCTGCCGCGGGATTTGGACCATCAAGTGCGATATTGCGCTGCCTTCCGCAACCCAGAACGAACTGAACGCCGACGATGCCGCCGCTTTGATTGCCAATGGCGTTTACGCTGTGGCGGAAGGTGCGAATATGCCCTCCACACCGGAAGCAATCGCCCTATTCCAGTCGAAAGGCGTGCTCTTTGGCCCGGCCAAAGCAGCCAATGCGGGAGGGGTTGCCACTTCCGGCCTGGAAATGGCCCAGAATTCCCAGCGGATCTCCTGGACCTTCGCGGAAGTCGACGAAAAGCTGCACATGATTATGAAAGGCATCTATAAGAATGCTTCTTCTGTGGCGAAAGAATACGGCTGTGGAGATAACCTTGTCTTCGGCGCCAATGTGGCGGGCTTCCTCAAAGTTGCCGACGCCATGCTTTGGCAGGGAGTCAGTTATTAAGGGAAACGTTTGAAAGACGTTCTTCCTGAAAGAGGCAATTCCTTGCCTTTGGGTTTCCCGAAAAACAGAATCATAGGATTATGGGATCAAGGGGCTTATTATCCAGACCAGGATAATAAGCCCTTTTCTTGCCCTTGTATAGATTATGGGAAATTTGTCCATAATGATACCAACCGGGAAAAGGGGAGCATTTTCCATGTTTCATTATTTTAAAAAAGTAGTTCAACATTTAAAAGCGCAAAATCTTAATCAGCAGACGGAAGATCCCTTTGCCGAACGACCGGATTTTGTGCTGTCTTCTGATATCGACCAAAACCTCACCAAATTCAGAGAGATTTTCGGTGCCAGTAACGATATCATTATCCGCGAATTCGTCTTTGGGCAAGATCCGCAAGTTCGCGGCGTCGTCATGTTCGTTGACGGTCTGGTGGATAAAGCTACCATCAATTTAAGCATCATCAAGCCTTTGATGTACGATCTGCGCCTCATTCGTTCCTTGGGGAATGATGAGACCCATATCGAACAGATCAAAACTACGCTGCTCTCCGTCGGAGAAATCAAGCAGACGCCACTGATCGATAAATTAGTGGATAACTGTCTTTCCGGTGAAACGGTGTTTATCGTTGACGGTCTTACCGAAGGTTTTATGATCAGCACCAGGGCTTGGGAAAACCGGGGCGTGCAGGAACCGCAGACCGAAAGCGTGGTGCGCGGACCCAGAGAGGGTTTTTGCGAAACACTGCGGATCAATACATCGCTGCTGCGGCGTAAGATCAAGAATCCCAATTTCATCATGGAGAGCGTGGAAATCGGCAAACGGACAAAAACCAGTGTTTGCATCGCCTATTTGAAGGACATCGCCGATCCGGCGTTGATCGATGAAATCAAAGTCAGGTTGGGGCGGATCAATACCGACTCGATTCTGGAATCCGGCTATATCGAGCAATTCATTGAGGACGCGCCTTATTCCATTTTTTCAACGGTGGCCAACAGTGAAAAACCCGACGTGATCGCCGCGAAAATCTTAGAGGGCCGGGCGGCCATTCTCGTGGACGGCACGCCTTTTGTTCTTTCTGTGCCTATGGTTTTCGTGGAGAGTTTTCAGACCGCAGAGGATTATTATACCCGTCATATCCTGGCCAGCCTGACCCGGATCATGCGCTATTTTTCCTATTTGATCACAACGCTGACACCGGCGCTGTATATCGCGATTTTAACGTTCCATCAGGAAATTATCCCGACATCTCTGATGTTTACTTTGGCCGCTTCCGAAGAGGAGTTGCCTTTCCCGTCGTTTTTCGAGTTGCTCATTATGATGATCACCTTCGATATCCTGCGGGAAGCGGGGATACGCTTGCCGCGCCCTGTGGGGCAGGCCATCAGTATTGTCGGTGCTCTGGTCATGGGGGAAGCCTCAGTGGCGGCGGGCATCGTTTCCGATTTTACGGTCATTGTCATTGCCATTACCGCTGTCAGCAGCTTTGTGGTGGCTCCCCAGGAGGATTCCGCTACCATGCTGCGATATATCTATCTTGTCCTGGGCGGATTTATGGGCGGCATTGGCATTACCGTCGGCGTCATCGGGACGCTGATTCATTTGGCATCTTTGCGGTCCTTCGGCACCCCCTATTTATCGCCGTTGGCACCCTTTGCCGCCAGTGATCAGAAAGACGTATTCATCCGGGCGCCCTGGTGGTCCATGGGTACGAGGCCGCGGTTTATGGGCGTTCGCGATCTGCGCAGACAGGGACACCGTTTAAGGCCCCATAAGCCTCAAGAGGAACATTTGTCATGAAAAAAGCAGCGACGGTTTTGCTCTGTGCGGTTATCGCTTTGGCGGCGGCGGGATGCTGGAGCTCCGGGGATTTGAATGAATACGCTTTTGTTGTGGGTGTTGCCGTTGATCAGGGAAGTACTCCCGATAACATATTGTTGACGGTACAAGTCGCGAAGCCCAGCGGGTTTAAGTCTACCATCAACGGAGGCGGCGGCAGCGGCGAAGATGCCTATTGGAATATCTCCAACGAAGGAGAAACCTTATTCAATGCGGTGCGCGGCTTTACCCATGAATCCGGTCGAAAGCTGGATTTTCAGCACAATACCCTCCTGATATACAGCCGTGATATCGCGGAAAAAGGTCTCTGGGATTGTATGGATTTGTTTGTCCGCGATCACGAATTCAGAACATCTACCTGGGTCGCCATCACCGACGAAAAGGCCGCTGATGTTTTTGAGGTAGAGGCGGGTTTGGAAACCCTGCCGGCAGTGGAAATTGACAAAATGATGGATTCTCAGCAATATACTTCTCAATCTTATACCACCGAACTTTTGGATTTTTTAAAGCGCCTAAAAAGTGATACCACGGCGCCTCTGGCGCCAATCATCAGTATCCGCGGTGAAGGAGAAGATCGGAAGATTCACATATCGGGGGCGGCTGTTTTCCATAAGGATCAACTCATCGGAGAACTGAGTGATCTGGAAACACGGGGACTTATGTGGGTCACCGGCAACGTAAAAAGCGGTATTCTCATTGTGGATTGTCCTTGCGGCCAGGGAAAAGTCGAACTGGAAATTTTTCAGGCCAAGAGTTCCGTCACCCCTGTGCTAAAAGACGGCAACCTTTCCTTTTTGGTAGAAATTAAAGAAAAGGGGAATCTCGGCAGTCAAACCTGCAGTGAAAACTTAGCTTCCACGAAAAAACTGGATGTTTTGTCTAAGCGGCAGAACGAGGCCATCAAAACCGAAATTGAGGCCGCCTTAAAAAAAGCCCAGGAGTTAAATGCCGATATCTTCGGCTTCGGAGAAGCGGTCTATCGGAAATATCCCAAGCAATGGAAATCGATGAAGGATCAGTGGAGCGAGATATTCCCCACCCTTGATGTGGAAATCAAGGTCCAATCGGATGTTTACGGCACCGGTAATATCACAAAACCGGTCAACTGAGGAGTGGAGCAAACAGTAATGAAATTAGAAAAGGGTACGATCTCCAACTCACAAATGGCTTTTCTGCTTGGAATCTACATTCAGGGTTCCATCTTCTGCACCGCTCTCGTGTACCATATCATGACGCGGAATATCTGTCTGATCTCTCTGACTTCCTTCGCGGTCTGTCTCATCTTTGTGTTTGTCTTTATCAAACTGATCCGGATGTTCCCTGGACATAATCTTTTGGATCTGAACAATATTGTTTTCGGTGTGTACGTTGGTAAAGTGGTCTCTGGCCTATATCTCCTTTTTCTTGTCATTCTGACCGTGGCCAACCTGCGTTTGCTCAGTGATTATGTGGTCGGTAATTATATGGTGGAAACACCGATCTTGGCCATTGCGATCATGTTTCTTTTTGTCCTTGCCTGGGCTGTTTATGCGGGATTGGAGGTATTGGCCCGCATCGGCGTGCTATTTTTTGTGATCGTTTCGGTTTTGATCGGCGTGATTTTCCTTTTATCCCTTAGTCAAATGGAAATCACCAACTTTTTCCCTCTGTTCGATATTTCGTTCATTGATTTCGTACGCACCAATCACATCATCAGCACCATTTTCTTTGGCGAGTGCTTTCTGTTTATGATGTTCATCCCCTGTATGAAACAGCAAAACAGGCTGGGCCGGTCGTTGCTTTTCGGCCTGATCGCCGGTGAGATTTCTTTGATTCTCTCTGTTATTATGATCACCGGAGTGCTGGGAGATATGGCTTCCATTTCCAACAGTCCCTTAAACCGTGTGTTACGCCAGGTAGATTTGGGGCAGGTTCTATCCCGCATGGAGTTTATCGTTACGGGTATTCTGATGTTTTCCGTTTTTATGCGCATCGCTGTGATGTACTATGCGGCAACCATGGGCCTCAGTCAATTTCTCGGCCTGAAATCCTATCGAATACTGGTGATCCCCTTGGGCGTCGTCATCTTAGGTTTGGTGGTGCCGATGTTTTATACACCCAGCGCCCAGATTGCCTGTGGGATCAGTACCTGGCCCTTTTTCGCTTCCTTCTTTGAATTTGTGCTTCCTGTCGTTACCCTCTTCGTGGCGTTGCTGCGGGGGCTTTTCAAAAAGAGAGAGGAGGAATGCCGATGATTTACGCCGTGATTGCCATCTACCTGATCATTGCTTTTGTCGGCTGTCGTCCGCTGTATCAGAAAAAATGGTGGGCTGAATTCGCCGCTTATCTCACTTTATTGACCGTTGGTTTTTCCCTTTTGGCCATGCAGACCTTGGGCGTTGAGGTTCCCAGTCCCGGCCAGGGGATTCATATCCTGGTCATAGATGTGTTGCATATGGGGTATCACTAAGGAAGGAAAGAACGATAACGTTATTGTCCAGCAACAAAAGGAACCGGGGCAAAAAGGAAGCCGGCTTCTGACGGAATATCAGAAGCCGGCTTTTTTATGGATCTTGCGCATAAAAGGACTGAACCCTCTTACTTTCCGCTATTTTCCTGTTTTTTAATCAACTCTTTGAGGGTATCGATTTTTTGTTGAATCCGGTCGAGCTCCGCCTGGTATTTGCCTAACGTGGAACCGGGAAGATGGATATTGCGCTGTCCCACGACGATGTCCCGTTCTTCCGTTACTTCTTCCAACAGATCTTCCTGTTCCGTGAGTTTTTTTCGCAGTTCGTCGGTGCTGAGATTTTCATAAGCCAGCATGATGATCTCTCCTTCGTGGTTGTCTATGATTTTGAGGCACATGTTACATGTACCAAAGCAACGAAGTTGCTGTTCTCATAATACCATAGAGCGTTCTTTTATGTCAACGCAGAAATGGATTAAACAGGCGGTTTATCATTTTCCCAATGCTTCAAAGAAAACCGCGCCGGTCCATGGGCGGCTTTTGCAAAAGGGTGACGCCGTAAAGTTTTCGCCGGAAGCTAATTTGCCTCAAGTGGCATAGCGGGGGGTTTCTTCTTACTTTAGGAAGTGATGGTTTCAAGACAACGGTACCGGCATGAAACGAACACCTAATCTTCATCCCGATTTAACCTGATTTTGGTAGCAGATTTTACATTTGTTTGATAAAATGTAAATAGAATAGGGAAGAAAGGAGGTGAAATCAAGGATGGAAATACTAAGAAACAAAGAAGGTTTCATTTGCGACATGGACGGTGTGATCTACTGTGGCAACCGTCTTTTGCCCGGCGTTAAAGAATTCGTTCAATGGCTCTACCGGGAAGATAAAAAATTTCTTTTTTTGACGAATTCCAGCGGTTATTCACAGAAGGAGTTACAGCAGAAATTGTACCGCATGGGATTGGATGTTGATGAGAGCCATTTTTATACCAGCGCTTTGGCAACTGCTAAATTTCTTGCCGGTCAATCACCGGGCTGTAGCGCTTATGTCATTGGGGAACCGGGGCTGTTCAACGCTTTGTACGACGCAGAGATTACCGTGAACCATGTGGATCCGGAATACGTTGTCATCGGAGAAACCAGCAACTATAATTACGACAGCATTTGCCAGGCGGTGCGCCACGTATTCAATGGTGCGAAACTCATTGCCACGAATTCCGACCTGACGTATCCGATGGAAACCGGCATTGCTCCGGCCTGCGGCGCTCTTTTGGCGCCCATTGAGGCTACCACGAAGCGAAAAGCCTATTATGTGGGGAAACCAAATCCCCTGATGATGCGCACCGGCCTTAATATGCTGGGCGTTCATTCCGAAAACGCGGTGATCATCGGCGATAGGATGGATACCGATATTGTCGCCGGCATTGAAAGCGGACTCGACACCGTTCTCGTTTTGTCCGGCGTGACCAGCCGCGAAACAATGGAACAATACCCCTACCGTCCCCGCCTGGTCCTGAACCATGTGGGAGAGATCCTCGAAACGGTTTTAAAAGAAGTGAGCGAGAAACAGAAAACGCCACAAAAAAATGACAGCGATTTGACGAAGTTGATTTTGTCAAAAACCAATAAAGTTGCCGCCGGCGCATAAAAGCGCAAAATACTGAGACAGCCAAAAGGCTGTTTTTTTATTTGCGCAAAAAATTTGCCTGATTTTGGTCAGCTTTTATCACTGATTTTACCGTCTCAAGCAGGTGTTTTGATTCAGGTTATGACAACATGAAAATATCTTCTAAAATCGATTGTATTTTAAAATCAAGTGTGCTAAAATACGTACCTTAGAAAAGTTCTTGCAAAAATTGGCTTGGGTGGTGACGGCGTTCGTTTTGGTCTTGCGCATCCCGGTGATAAGAGGATTTTCTTTCCCAGGTACGCGGCGGCGAACCCCTAAAACGTTGCCAAGTTGATTTTACTTTTCCGCTCCAATTCAGAAAAGTATGCGAGATAGAAAGTGCCGAAAAATGAATATCAAAGGTATCCTGTTGGGCAAACCCCTGAAAAATAATGAGATTAACCACGAGAAACTGTCAAAAGGCTGGGGACTGCCGATTATGGCCAGCGACGCCGTCTCTTCGGTGGCTTATGCCGGCGAAGAAATTCTTTTGGTCCTCGTGCCCATTCTCGGTTTGGCTTCCTTTAAGGTGGTGCCCTGGGTCACTCTTCCCATTATTTTACTGTTGCTGATTTTGATCGTTTCCTATTCTCAGGTCATCGACCTCTATCCCCAGGGCGGTGGCGCCTATAACGTGACGAAGGAAAACTTAGGCAAAAATCCGTCCCTCGTGGCGGCAGCTTCCCTGGTGGTGGATTACATCATGACCGTGGCCGTCAGCGTATCTTCCGCGGCGGCGGCGATCACCTCTGCCTTCCCGAGTCTGTTCGACTTTAAAGTTCTCATTGCCCTGATTTTCCTGGCTTTGATCACCCTTGGCAATTTACGGGGGGTGCGGGAATCATCTAATCTTTTCGGTATGCCGACCTATATCTTTATTTTTTCCATGGGGATTATGATCGTTGTCGGCTTGGTGCGTCTCTTGACAAACTCTATGGAACCGCTAACTTACACGGCAGACAACCCGCATTTGGTTTCCGAAAATTTTGGCACTTCCATGGCGGCTCTCTCCATCATCCTCGTTCTTCACGCCTTTTCTTCCGGGTGCACGGCGCTGACCGGGGTGGAAGCCGTTTCCGATGCTACCGATCAATTCAAAACCCCTGCCCAGCATAACGCAAAGGTCGTCCTCTATATGCTGGGTGGCGTATGCTTCTTTATTTTTGGTGGCGTCATGCTTTTGGAGGTTAGCCTCAAAGTGCTGCCCCTCGATAACGTGACTGTCGTTTCCCAGATCGCCAGCGTCGTTTTCGGCAACACCTATTTTGCCTTCATGTACTATATCGTCCAGATCTTTACCGCATTCATCTTGGTTCTCGCCGCCAATACGGCTTTTAACGGTCTACCGGCGCTGATGTATATCCTCGCCGGCGACGGCTTTGTACCCCGGCAATTTGCTACCCGCGGTACGAAATTAAGTTTTTCCAATGGTATCGTCTTCATCTTTATCGTGGCGGGATTGCTGATTTTAGAATTTAAAGCCAACGTTCATCATATGATCCCCCTCTATACCATCGGTGTTTTTATCTCCTTTACCCTCTGTCAATACGGCATGGTTCGGTGCTGGCTGCGTTTGCAAGCCAAAGGCTGGCGCCATAAATTGGCCATCAACGGTTTCGGCGCTTTGATGACTTTCGTTGGTACCTGCGTCGTCATTTATAATAAATTCTTGGAAGGCGCCTGGATGGTAATCATCGCCATCCCCATGATCATGGCCTTCATGATTTACGTCAACAAGCATTACAGCTATGTTGGCGAACAGCTGAAGCTCCAGCAATTTCATCCCTATTACGAGAACATGCCGGCGGGCTCCTGTCAATGTATTGTGCTCGTCCAAACCATCAATAAATCGCTGTTAAAATCACTGAATTACGCCAAAACCATCTCCGACAATGTTACCGCCCTGAATATCTGCCGTTCTCCGGAACAAGGAGAGGCCTTGCGCCGCCAGTGGGAGAACATGCACATTCCCGTACCGCTGAAAATTGTGGAAACACCGTATCAGGATATCATCAAACCTTTGGATGATTATATCTGGGATCGGGAAAACCGGCTGCAACACGGTGAGTTCATATCGGTAATCATCATCAAATTTCTTTCGGATCATTGGTACGACAGCTTCCTTCATAATCAGACCACTTACTTCATTGAACACACGCTGTCAAAACATAAGAACGTTTCCACGACGATTTTACCCTTCCATTACCACCCCGAAATAGCGAAGTTTGATAAAGGGCAAGAACAGACCGTGGTCACTTTAACGGATTTGGTGGAACGCGACAGTAGAAAAATCAATCACTAATAGGGCAACAATGAAATCTGATCAACAGGTGTATATACACCTGTTGCTTTTTTCGACTTTTCGGTGTATAATGGCGATAATATTTGAGCTGCCCCGTTTTTTTTTGCCCGAGGCGGCAACGGAAAGTGTAGCATAGCATATGGACGCTTCAGTGCGCAGGAAAAAAATCGCGGAACTCATCGCAGCCTCCCCAACACCCCTCACCGGCAACGAGCTTGCCGGTGTGATGAAGGTCACGCGTCAAGTCGTGGTACAGGATATCGCTTTGCTCAGGGCCGGCGGCTCACCGATTATCGCCACGCCGTCGGGGTATATGATTCTCGAACAGGTGGTCAAGGGACGGGCCTTAAAAGTTTTCCCTTGCCGTCATAATTCCCTTGAAAAAGCCGAAGAAGAATTGATGATCATGGTGGAAAACGGCGGTAAGGTCAGAGATGTCATCATCGAGCACCCGGTTTACGGCGAAATTTCCGGAACCCTGAATCTTTCCACTGTGATGGCGGTGAAAAACCTGATCCAACGTTTAAGACAGAAAGACGCCCAGATGCTTTCTTTTACCACCGACGGCGTTCATCTGCACACCGTGGAAGCCGCTACGGAAGAAGAACTAACAAAAATCGAAAATGAACTACGGAGCGCGGGAATTTTGATTTAGACGGAAAACCCCGAATCCCTGATGTGAAAGGAATTTATTGATGGAATTAACCAAAGAGATCCAGAAATTAAAAGAAGAAAGAAATGCCCTGATTCTTGCCCACTTATATCAGTGGCCGGAAATTCAAGACATCGCCGACTTTGTCGGTGATTCGCTGGATCTCAGCCGCAAAGCCCGGGATACCGAGGCTGATGTGATCGTTTTTTGCGGCGTCTGGTTTATGGCGGAAACTGCCAAAATCCTCAATCCCCGCAAAACCGTTTTGATTCCCCAGCCGAACGCCGGCTGTCCCATGGCGGATATGGTCACTGCCGAAGATGTTTTGGCTTTGAGAGAAAAATATCCTGAGGCCGCTGTGGTTTGCTATGTCAATTCCAGCGCCGCCGTGAAAGCGGTCAGCGATATCTGCTGCACTTCCTCAAATGCCATTCAGGTCGTGAAATCTCTCCAAGAGAATCAGGTTATTTTCGTCCCTGACCGCAATTTGGGACATTATATTTCTCGTTTTGTGCCGGAAAAACAGTTTATTTTATATGAGGGTTATTGCCCCACCCACGAAAAGATCAGTCTGGAAGATGTTCATAAAGTCAGGGCGGCTCGGCCCAACGCCCCGGTTCTCGTACATCCCGAGTGTCGTCCCGAGGTGGTGGACGCTGCTGATTTTGTGGGAAGTACCCGGGAAATCATCGATTACGCCACCGCTGCCAAAGAACAAGAGATGGTGATCGGCACGGAAATCGGCGTACTGCACCGCTTACAGACACGAAACCCCGAAAAACGCTTCTATTCTTTACATGCGGCCATTGTATGTCCGAATATGAAAAAGAATCAATTGGTTAGCGTCCGCGATGCGCTCCTTCATATGCAACATCAAATGGAACTCCCCAATGAAATCAGGGACAAAGCGGCGGTTAGCCTTAGGCGCATGATGTCCCTTTGCTAAGTTTGTGGAAAAGAGTGAATATGAGGCGATATTTGACAAATTTTAATCTAAATGATAGGAACCGGTTTTCCTGTGATGTCGTGATCGTCGGCTGCGGCGCGGCGGGGCTTTATACCGCTTTGCAGCTGGATCCGAAACTTTCCTGTGCCCTGCTGAACAAAGCCGGTGTGGAACGCTGCGATTCCATGTATGCCCAAGGCGGTATCGCTGCTGTCAGCGAAGAAAACGATTTGAGCTTTTTAGACCACAAGGAAAAGCATTTTCACGATACCCTGGTGGCCGGGGCGGGGCATTGCAAGGAAGCCGCCGTTCGCGTCCTGGTGGAGGAAGCCTGGGCTAATATTGAGGAGCTGTTGCGTTACGGAGTTCCCTTCGACGCGGCAAAGGGCCGTTTTCTGCTGACCCGGGAGGGTGGCCACAGCGAAAACCGCATCCTTCATTGCGGCGGCGACGCCACGGGGAAATACCTGACCCGCCGACTTTATGAGCTTGCCGCGGCCCGGCCCGGGCTTACATTCTTTAACGGCATGTGCCTTTGCGATATCGTCACCGATGAGGACGCTGTTTACGGTGTCACGGCCATGGATCAAAACGGTGTTCCCTGTTATTTTGCCGCCGCCAAAGTGGTGATCGCCACCGGCGGCATCGGCCAGATTTATGAGAAGAGCACCAATGACCGCTGCCTTTCCGGGGACGGCATCGCCGCGGCCCGCCGGGGCGGCGCTGTTTTGCAGGATATGGAATTCGTCCAGTTTCACCCTACCGCCTTTCTCTATCCTGATGAGAGCGGCCGCTATTTTCTGATTTCCGAATCCCTGCGAGGGGAGGGGGGCATCCTCCGAAATCATCGGGGGGAGGCTTTTATGGATCAGGTACACCCCCTGAAAGATCTGGCGCCCAGGGATATCGTCGCCCGGGCCATTGACGCGGAGATGAAAAAAAAGGGCAGCCCCCACGTCTATCTGGATATGACCAAAACAGAGGCAGACGTCCTGCAAAAGCGGTTTCCCACGATTTACGATGCCTGTTTGGCCAAAGGCATCGACATGGCCAAAGAATGGATTCCCGTTTTGCCGGTGCAGCATTATTTCATGGGCGGCATTCAGACGGATCTCAACGGTAAAACGAATCTTGATGGTCTCTACGCCTGCGGCGAAGCCGCCTGTACCGGGGTACATGGCGCCAACCGTCTGGCCAGCAATTCTTTGCTGGAATGCCTCGTTTTTGGCCGGCGCTGCGCCCGCCATATCAACGGCGCTGCCCCTGTTCGCCCCAAAGAAGAAAGGGGCGAACGAGGGAAAGGGGAAAAAGGGATTTTTGCTGACTTTGTAGACTATGACCGGGAGATCCGTTTTCTGATGACCGGAGACTGCGGCATTGTCCGTCACGGCACCGCTTTGGCAAAAGCCGCTTCACGTCTGAAGGAAATCGTTTCGGAGCTGGATGCGGCGGCATTGGTGACAACGGCGGCGGTTACCACCCACCATAAGGCCCTCGTCGCCAAAGAGGTTTTGGAGGCCGCTTTGGCCCGGAAAGAGAGTCTGGGCGCCCATGAACGCAGTGATGAAACAAGGCAGGGAGGGAACGAAAATGGAATATCCTTATGATGAGCTGAATGATGAGCTGATCAAGGGGGCTTTACGGGAAGATATCGGCAGCGGCGATATCACCACCCGGGCCACGGTGTCGCCGGCGGCTTTGGCTCGGGGTAAGTTTATCGCCAAAGAAGAGGGCGTGGTTTGCGGCCTTCCCATTTTGGCCCGGGTTTTTGAACTCCTCGACGGTGATGTCCTGGTCACCCCGAAGGTCGGCGAAGGGGATGCGGTGCAAAAAGGCGACGTGATCGCCGAAATTTCCGGTCCCGCCGCGGTGATCTTAACCGGGGAACGGGTGGCCCTCAATTTTTTGCAGCTGCTTTCCGCGATTGCCACCCGGACCAGGGACGCGGTGGAACAGGTGGCGGACACCAAAGCGGTGATCACCGACACCCGAAAAACCGTGCCGGGACTGCGCTCTTTGGCGAAATACGCGGTGCGTGTCGGCGGCGGCCGCAACCACCGTTTTCATTTGACCGACGGTATCTTGATCAAAGATAATCACATTGTGGCCGCGGGAGGCCTTTGTCAGGCAGTGACAAAAGCCAGAGAGGCTGCTTCCCATCTTCTTAAAATCGAGGTGGAGGCGGAGACCTTTGCCCAGATCGAAGAGGCGCTCTCCTGTCACGCTGACGTGATCATGCTGGACAACATGAGCTTGGAGGAGATGAAAAAAGCCGTTGCTTTGATCAACGGCAGGGCTTTGGTGGAGGCCTCCGGCAATATGGGAGAAAGGGATTTGAAAGCGGTGGCCGCCACCGGCGTAGATCTCATTTCCGTCGGCGCCTTGACCCACAGCATCCGCGCCATGGATATTTCCCTAAGGTTTACCCTGAACGGCAACCTTTGACCCCGCCGCTCCTTTGAGGATCGCGGGAAACACCTGCCAATTATCTTCATAAAATGAAATTTTCGGCATCACTGTCATGAAAAAGCCGGCTTCTGATTGTTCAGCGGAAGCCGGTTTCTTTTGTGGACTGTCTTCTTTGTTTGGACACTCTATGGCCATGAAAAGGTGCGAAAACCCGTGATTGCAAAAGGGCGAAGGCGGATCTATAATCAAAATAGAATGTGTTTTGTGCCACACTGTGGCAATACTGACGAATGGAGGTCATACAAGGTATGAAAAAAATTTCTACCATCTTTTCCTTTTTTACTGTATTCTGCCTGCTATTGACGGTAAGCGCCGGTGTAAGGGCCGAGGATGAGGCGGTGTTTTATGTCGGCAACACCAATGTTACTGCCGTTGAGGAGGGTACCACCTACTGGCAAAAGGATGAAGGGGACGGTCCGGCCACGGAATTTACCCAAACGGGAGCCGCCGCCGGCAATTGTCTGTTTTCCGTAACCTATGACGCCGCGGAGGGTTATACCCTGAGCGTTGACGGTTTGGACGTTACGACCTATGGCGTCCACAGCGCCGGCGGCTCAACGCATCAAGGCGGCATCCTCTGTCTGTCCGATCTGGATATCCTGGTCAACGACGGCGGTTTGTCGGTGACGGAAACTGCCGCCGCTGTATCGGGTATTTATGTTAACGGCGCCTTGGATATTGCGGGAACAGGGGATCTGACGGTCAGTTCCGCTTATATTGCCGTTAACACAGCGCTCACCGGTGACGTCGGCGGGGAGGTTGCCCTGTCGTGCACCGGTGCTATACCGACTGTCGTTGGTAATCTATCCCTTACGGCAGGTGGGGATATCCGTCTCACCAGCGCGAATTTTTTTGCCGTCTCCGGGAATACCGAACTCACTTCGGAAAACGGTGGAGTTACGGTAAGCGCGTCGAGTAGCAATCCAGCCATGATCGGCAATCTTACGGTAGAAGCCTATGACGATGTGACCCTTGAAAACAAGGGAACGGGCAGTATCGTGCAGGGTACTGCGGAGATCACTTCCCAAAACGGTGGGATCACAGGGCATTCCCAGGGCGCCTCCTCTCCCGCTTTTATTGGCGCCACGGAAATGACGGCGAAAGGCGCGATCAATTTGATAAATGAAGAGCATATGGTTTTTACCAGCTCCGCAGATTTGACATCAGAAAATGATCGCATCATGGTTAGCGGCGACAGCGCTAATCCGGTCATTGCCGCTACCGCCACGATCAGCGCTTACGGCGATGTCACCGTTTTAAATACAGATAGCGGTATGGTAATGGGCAGTGCGGCGAATTTAACCTCTACGATGGGGAGTGTAACAGTGACTTCGGCGTCGAACGCTCCCACCATTGTCGGCACGGCAGCGATTACCGCGAAAGCGGATATTATCGTCCATAATGATGTTGGAGCGGCCGTGGGCAGCAATGCCACTTTGAACTCCAGCGCAGGGAAAGTAAGTGTGATCGGGAATACGGTGAACAGTCCGGTCATAGTGGGAAGCGCAACCGTCCAGGCCCAAGGTGACATTGGGATTACCTGTGCGGCGGCGGGGGGATTCGCCGTTGGTAATTCGGCAAATTTGACCTCCGACAACGGTAAGGTTACGCTATCTTGCGATGCCAATGCTCCCTTGGTGGCAGGTGATGCGAAGATTACGGCCAAAGGCAACGTTTCCCTCACCAATCAAGGCAACAATGGTATGGCAATTTCTAATGATACCGATATCACCTCAACGGCGGGGACAGTTACGCTGAGCAGTGCGATCATCGCACCTGAAACGGAATCCACTGCGGAAATCACGGCGTACGGTGATATTATCCTGACCGCGACGGCAGAGGGCGGTAACGGTTTCTGTATTGGCGGTGCTGCGGATTTTACCTCACAGCACGGCTCCATTGATTTATCGGGAAACAGTACGAACCCGCTCTTTATTGGCGCGGCTACCCTGTGTGCGGCAACGGATCTTTCCGCGGTCAATGGAGGCAGCGGCGCGGTTTTTGCGGGAAGCGCAAGTTTGGCGGCAAAGAACGGTGACATCAATGTTACCTCCGCCGGAAATGTTGCGGCCAACGGCATCGTCACGGTGAATTTGGGCGCTTTGGCGAAGGCTGCCACCTTCACTGCGGCGACTTGCGCCGATCCCGCCGGTTTTGCCTGTGATATGCTGGCCTACCGTGTGTTCGGCGGCGCCGACAAGGAGCATCTGGCGGCAGTTTCTCTTACCGACGCGAAGAACTATGCCTGCGTCCAATTTCAGTTGGCCCTCGGTGTGACGGCGGGCAGCACGAATTTGGGCGATTTTACCGATCACGGCTCCGGTCACTATACCGTCACTGCTGCTGATGCTCTCACCTATGAACAGGGCGGCACGTTGGCAAAAGGTGTTTATCTCGGCGTTTACTTTAACGGCTTAAGCGGCGTAAACGGTACGGATTATTACCTCTCCTACGGCGACAGCGCCGGTGTCACCTGGGATGAACATAAAAAAATCACCGCCAATGGCAGTGAAGCGGATCCCAGTTTATACATGAATCTGATCGACGGTGAAAAAACAGTATACGTCTATTTTGACGCTGACGGCGCCGCGGTCCATTGCCCCGGTATTGTCCTCTCACTGCAATATCAAATTCCCGACGGCGCCGCCTATCATGACGGTGCAAAGGACTTCACTTGGAATGGCGATTCTTGGGTTCAGCAGGTGAACAATCCCTTCCGCGATGTCCTTGAAGGCCGCTGGTATGTTGACGATGTCCTGTATGTTTACGAAAAAGGGCTGATGATTGGTACCGGAGAAGATACCTTCAGCCCCGGCGATTATATCACCCGCGGCGCGATCGTCACGATCTTATGGCGGCTGGAAGGAAAACCCGTTGCTGCCTCTGCCGTTTCCTTTGCCGATGTGGCAGACGGTGCGTATTATGCCCCTGCCGTAGTCTGGGCGGCGGAACATAACCTGGTCAAAGGCTACGGCCAGGACAAATTCGGCCCGAAAGATGTGATCACAAGAGAGCAATTTGCCACGATCCTTTACCGTTACGCGGTTTACAAAGGGTATGACGTCAGCGGCAGCGCCGATCTGAGCGGTTTCACCGACGCCGGCCATATCAGCGCCTACGCGCTGCCCGCGGTGAAATGGGCCAATGCCAACGGTTTGATGAACGGCACTTCCGCTGCGCATCTCAGTCCTCAAAACGGCGCCACTCGGGCCCAGGCCGCGGCGCTGATCCATCGCTTTATGGTTTGCTTTACAGAAAGTGAATGAGGTTAGCTTTTTGTGGAACTTCCAATATATGTCTTGTCGATCAGCCGGTCAACGATCATTGACAAAAGGTTCATCGGTAACCTCCGGTAAATCCGCGCCTCCCTTTGTTTTTTGAACCGTTGTGTTAAAATATGGTCAAATAAGGGATCGTTGCGCATATTTTTCCCACCGGGTTGAATTCATCAATGATGAACGGGCCGATGGCGAGGTGTTAAATTTCTTGAACAAAATTGATAAAATTGTCTTGCCTTTTTAAAATCCCTATGATAAAATAATTTCAGGGGGTACTACATATAGTTTGCGTACTGTTTCATACGTGTATGAGATGGTGATATTCGTATACTTCTTAGTACCCGTTACGATTTTTATACAAGCTATGTCATCTTAGCGATGTTCTTAGCAATGTATTAACTCAGATGTTTGAGGTGTTTGATTCGTAATCAGGCACCTCATTTTTTAATATCAAAATGGGAGGTGAGACCGATGAGAAGGTTAGAGGGATTTTTCTATACTCATAAATTTCGAACCATCGTAATCCTCTGCCGCTGAGCGGCATGTGGGATATATCGAATGGATCAAATCCGTTGATTCATTACAGCTTGTAAAATATCTCTTTCACGGATAGGGTCAGGATAGGTTTCATAAATTATCAGGGCTATCATGATGATCATGAAATGAAGCCTAAAAACGTAATAAAACGATATTCGTTTCCTAAATATTTCTAACCAAGAATTTTATTAACAGTTGATGAGTGGAGGTTGGGGCGTTGAGAAAAGGATCATTTTTATATATTTTATGTGCAACTCTTAGTATTTTGGTTTTAATGACAGTTTCAGCTTGTAACGGTAATTCTGATTCAAGCGGTGCCGGCGGGAAGATCAAGGTTGTTTTTGGCGATCCCGGTTGGGACAGCGTGAAGATTCATGACGCCGTTGCAATGTTCATTGGAGAAGCGGCTTACGATATCGATGCGGAAGAGGTCTCCGGTTCAACGGCGGTGACTTACAGCGGTTTAAAGAGCGGTGATATTGATGTTTACATGGAAACCTGGTCCAACAATATCGCCACTTACGATGAGGATGTTGAAGACGGCATCATCAAGGAACTTTCCGTTAATTACGACGATAACGCCCAAGGGCTTTACGTGCCCAGCTACGTCATCGAAGGCGACTCCTCTCGGGGCATCAAGGCTTCGGCTCCGGATTTAAAAACCGTGGCCGATCTTAAAAAATACAGCAGCGTCTTCAAGGATCCCGACGACCCCGGCAAAGGGCGGATTTATGGGGCGATGTCCGGCTGGGAAGTCGATGAAGTGATGCGCGCAAAATACGAATATTACGGCCTTGACAGCAACTATAACTATGTGGATCCCGGCTCCGATTCGGCTTTGGCGGCAGCCATCGCGTCTGCCTATGAAAAAGGAGAGGCCATCGTTGCCTATTATTGGACGCCGACCTGGATTACGGGGAAATACGATCTGGTGTTATTAGGAGATAACCCTTATGACGCGGCGGATTATGAAAAAGGGGCCTGCGCTTGCCCAAGCGTGCGGGTTACCGTATGCGCCAACAGCGCGTTTTATGAAGAAGCGCCGGAGTTCTGTGAATTTTTAAGCAAATATCAGACCTCCAGTGATTTAACGGCGGAAGCTCTTGCCTATATCAACGATAACGATGCAAGCTATGAGGACGCCGCAAAATGGTTTTTGCATCAACACGATGATTTACTTGATCAATGGTTGCCTGGGGATAAGGCCCAATTGGTACGTGAAGCATTGGCTGAATGATAGAGGTACATTGATATGCCGGATTGGATTTTGACATTTCCTGAGCAGATTTCCATTGATATTAGACAACCGATTGATGATGGAATCCAGTATATGGTGGTTCATTGGAATGGCTTTTTTGATGGCTTGACCAGTATATTGCGGGGGCTCCTCGACGGTATCGGCGCCGTCATCAATCATATCCCCTGGTGGGTTCTGCTGATCATGGTGTTTGCGCTTACGTTAAAAGCAACCCATAAATGGTTAAGGGCAATTTTATATACAGCCTTATTGTTCTTTATCGGTACCATGGGGCTTTGGGTCCTGATGAACCAAACCCTGACCATCGTTGTGGCCTCGGTGCTGATTTCACTGCTGCTGGGATTCCCTCTTGGCATTTTCATTGCCTTCAGCAAAAAAGGCTATGCCCTCGTCCGCCCGATCCTTGATTTGATGCAGACGATGCCGAGTTTTGTCTATCTGATTCCCGCCGTGATGTTGCTGGGCCTTGGCAATGTGCCGGCGGTGATTGCCACGACGATTTATGCGGTGCCTCCCATTGTGCGTCTGACCTGCCACGGCATTCAGCAGGTCAACAGTGAAGTGGTGGAGGCGGCCCAAGCTTTTGGCTCCACAAAAATGCAGACATTGATTAAGGTGCAAATCCCCCAGGCGATGTCAACGATTATGACCGGTGTAAACCAAACGATCATGATGGCCATTGCCATGGTGGTGACCTGTTCAATGATTGGGGCAACCGGTCTCGGTTCCGAAGTCATCATCGGCATCAACCGTCTCGATAGCGGTCGGGGATTTGCCGCCGGTATCGCCATTGTGATTGTGGCCATTGTCATTGACCGGCTCACCCAGGAAGTCGTAAAAAGTGATGGGGAAACAGAATGAGTGACGAAAAAGATATCATTATCAGAGCGGAACATCTTTACAAACTATACGGCGTCAATAAAGGGGCGGCGCAAGCACTGATCAAAGAAGGTTTCGGCAAAGAGGAGATCTTTAGGCAAACCGGTGTTACTGTTGCCATCGATCATGTTTCCTTTGCCGTAGAACGTAAGAAAATTTATGTTTTGATCGGACTATCCGGTTCCGGTAAGTCCACCGTTGTGCGCTGTCTCAACGGTTTAAACCGGCCGACATCGGGAAAAGTCCTTTTTAACGGTGAGAATATTCAGGAATTCAGTAAAAAAGAGCTTTTGGATTACCGGCGCAACCGGATTTCCATGGTATTCCAAAACTTTGGCCTGATGTCCCATCGGGATGTTTTATCCAATGTGGCTTACGGACTTGAAGTGCGCGGCGTCCAAAAGGCTAAGCGGGAAGAGAAAGCAAGGGAAATCATTGCCATGGTGGGCCTTGAAGGTTGGGAGCATAAGAGTATTGCCAACTTGAGCGGCGGCATGCGGCAGCGTGTCGGCATTGCCCGGGCTCTGACCAACGATCCCGATGTTTTGCTTATGGATGAACCTTTTTCCGCTCTTGATCCCCTGGTACGCAATGATATGCAGAATGAACTGCTGCTGCTTCAGAAAAAACTCAATAAAACAGTGGTTTTTATTACCCATGATATCAATGAGGCCTTTAAACTTGGGGATACCGTTACCATCATGAAAGACGGTAAAATGATTCAAACGGCAACACCGGAAGGGATGACCTCCCATCCGGCAGATGAATACGTTGAAAAATTCATCAACAGCGCCAATAAATCCCAGGTATTTTGTGCCGAACATATTATGTGTGCGCCGCCCTGCACGGTGAATCTATACGACGGCGCCAACTTTGCCGCCGCGCAAATGCGTAATTTAGGGGTAACCAATGCTTATGTCGTCAATGAAGCATCCCAGTATTTGGGTATGCTCTCCTTGGAGCAGGTGCTCCGTGCTGAAAAAGGGGAAGCCTCGCTCTCTGACCTGATTATGAAAAAGCAGCCCACCGTAACAAAAACCACCCGGATTTACGATTTAATGCCCGTGGCCGCCGCCGCCCAGTATCCCATCGCCGTAATTGACGCAAAAGAGCGTTTGCTGGGCATCGTTACCCAGGCGGAAGTATTGAAATCTTTGGTGTAAAAAACGACAATACGATGAGGAGAAGATAAAAAATATAGGAGGTACCATTCATGAAAAAGAAGAAAATGGAGCCGTATCTTATGTCGGTTCTTTCCAGCAGACTGTACAGTATCGGTTTGGAAATGACCAATACGCTGATGAGAACAGCAAGATCACAGCTGATGAGCGTCTGTCATGATTTGTCCACCGCAATTTGTGATAAAAACGGCGATGTCATCGCCTTGGCGGAAAGCATCCCGGTACACTGTGCCAACATGGGGCTAACCGTGAAACCCTGCTTCAGCCACGCGGAAGGCGTCAAGGAAGGCGATTTGTTCCTGAATAACTCGCCCTATCACGGAAATACCCACCATGCTGACTACACTTATATTGCCCCGGTATTTCATAAAGGGGAGTTGATGTTTTTCGCAGTAACCAAAGGACACCAAGCGGACTGCGGCAACAGCATTCCCAGCACTTACCATCCCATAGCGAAAGATGTCTATGAGGAGGGCGCTTTGGATTGGCCCTGCATCAAGATACAGAAGGACTATTCCGATGTCCACGATATCATTGCCATTGCCAAACAGCGGATTCGCGTTCCCGAAATGTGGTATGGCGATTACCTGGCCTGTGTCGGTTCCTCCAGAACCGGCGAAAAACGGCTGAAAGAACTTTGTGACGAATACGGCAACGACCTGATCAAGGAGTTTTGCGAGGCGTATCAGGAATACGGTTCCGTACGTATGGCGGAAGAAATCAAAAAACTCCCCGGCGGCCATTGGGAATACGATGTTACCTGCGACGCCATCGAAGGCATCGTGCCGGAAGTGACGATTCATATCAAATGTGATGTTTGCCCTGAGGAAGGAAATATTATTTTTGATATGAGGGATAATTGCGATTCTTTGCCCTGCGGGCTCAATATGTGTGAAGCCACGACTTTGGCCAGCGTTGTTACGGGGGTGCTCAACCATTTGACCACTGATATTCCCTGTAACGAGGGGGCCATGAGCCATATTAAGGTGCTGATGCGGGAGGGCTGCATTGTCGGCAAATCCAAAATGCCCTTTTCCTCGTCATTGGCGACGACGAACTATGCCGACCGCCTGATTTCCGGGGTCCAGGCATTGATGAATCAAATCGAGCCGAACCACGGGATCGCCGAAGGCGGCGCCGTACAATGCCCGGCGGTGGCTGTGGTTTCCGGCAAAGATTTCAGGAAAAACTACGAACCTTATGTCAATCAGATTTTCTGCGGCATGACGGGGGGACCCGGGGTCAACGGTCATGACGGTTGGGTGACTTATCAGTATCCCGTCACCGGCGGCGCCATGAACTGGAATTCCACGGAAGTTTTGGAACAGCAATATCCCTTTAAAGTGGTGCATGAAGAGATTATGATGGATACCGTGGGTGCGGGGAAATACGATTCCGCTCCTTCCTGTAAATTTGTGCTCACTCCCCGGCAGGAACCGGTTACCTGCGCGTATTCCTGTGACGGCATTGATAATCCGCCCAAAGGCGCAGCGGGAGGGCTCTCTGGGCATAAAGCGGCAGCCTGGAAATACAACCTTAAAGCGGGGGAAAGCAGCAGAACCGATCTGCCGCCTTTCGCGGAACCGGTGATCGCATACGGGGAGGCGATTGTTTCAGAAAGCTCCAGCGGCGGCGGTTACGGCGACCCTTTGGAAAGAGAACCTCGCCTTGTCTGCCACCGTGTACGCGAAGGCTGGATTTCAAAGGATTTTGCCGCAAAGATATATGGCGTTGTCGTCAATACGTCCCAGGAGGAATATACAGTGGACGAGGAAGAAACAACCAAGCTCAGAGAAAAACTTCGTAATGACAGGTAAGGGAGGAATGCGATATGGCGAAATTTGCATGTATTGATGTGGGAGGCACATTTACCGATGCTGCGATCATGGATGAAAATGGAGAAGTCGATATTTTCAAATCTCCCACCACGCCCCACGACTGGACCGAAGGGATCCTCGGCTCTTTGAGAGTGGCGGCGGAACATTATCATACCGAATTTGCGGAATTTCTCGCTGAAATCAGCGTTGACAACGGCGGTATGGCCATTCATGGCTCCACCATTGCAACCAATGCCATTGTTGAGAAAAAGTGCGGGAAAATCGGCATCATGTGTACCAAAGGCTTTCGGGACGCCTTCCTTTTCAGGGAGGGTCCCAACAAGAATCCTTTTGACTTAGACCTTGATTATCCGGAACCCTTCGTGCCGCGCTATTTGACCTTGTCGGTGGAGGAGCGCATCAATTCCGAAGGCATCGTGGATACGCCTTTGAACGAAGAGGATGTGCGCAGCGTGACGCGGCAGTTTAAAGAATATCAGGTAGAAGCGATCTGCGTTTGTTTTCTTTGGTCCACGGCAAACCAGGACCATGAAAAACGGGCGAAGGAAGTCATTTTGCAAGAATGGCCCGAAGCCCAAGTGGTTTTGAGTTCGGAAGTGAACCCCAACAGCAGAGAATACCGGCGCTGGATTTCCGCGGCGATGGACGCGTCTTTGCGGAAACTGATTTCCACCTATGCCAATAATCTCAACAAACGCCTAAACGATAACGGTTTTCGGGGTGAAATCCGGATGCTCAATTCCTCCGGCGGCGTGATGAGCACCGCTGAAATTGTCAACCGTCCCCTCTATTCTATCGACTCCGGGCCGTCCACTGCGCCGGTTTCCGGAAAAGAGTACTCCCAGCGTGATCTCGACGATAACAATGTGGTGATTTTGGACATGGGAGGCACGACCTTTGATGTCAGCTGTGTGATCAACGGCGACATTTCCGTTTCCAGAGAAACCCTGATCGGCGACGAAATTCCAGGGATTTCCCGGGTGAACGTCCACAGCATCGGCGCCGGCGGCGGCAGTATCGCTTGGGTTGACAGCGGCGGGATGATCCGGGTCGGTCCCAGAAGCGCCGGTTCCGTGCCGGGTCCGGCTTGTTATAACCGCGGCGGCACGCTGCCCACGGTGACCGACGCCAATCTGGTCCTGGGTTATCTCGATCCGGATTTTTTCAATGACGGCAAAATGAAGCTCTATGCCGATCTTGCCCATCAGGCCATCAAAAAGCATATCGCGGACCCCTTGGGGATCACTGTGATGGAAGCCGCCTATTCCATCTGGACCATCGTTAACGTCAATATGATCGCCGCGATCAAGGATATCACGATCTGGCAGGGGATTGATCCCAGGAATTACGTCATGGTCGCTGGTGGTGGCGCCTGCGGCATGCACGCCATTCCCCTGGCCGAAGGGCTGGACATGAAAAAGCTGCTGATTCCGCGCACCGCGGGGGGTCTCAGCGCCGTGGGCGGCATCTTTTCCGATATCGTATCGGAATACAATGACAGCTGTTTCACCACCACCAGGGATTTCGACCGTGACAAAGTCAACGAGGTCATCGGTAATTTGTACCAAAAGGCGTTGGACTTTTTTGAAAGAAATAACATCAAAGTAGAAAACCGCGGCGTTGAGCTTTATATGGAAGGTCATTATCCTTTCCAGGTTTGGGAACTGTCCGTCAATATTACAGACTATCTGAAGGATGGCTTTACCTTGGACGAAGAATCCATAAAAAGCATTGAACAGGCTTTTCATCGCGAACATGAACGCACCTTCACCATCAAAGAAAATACCTTTGTAGAATGTATTTACTGGCGGGTCAGAGCGATCGGGAAAACCCAAAGAGATGCCTTTATGCCGGTGCAGGAAAAACATGAAGAGAACTTCTTTAAAAATAAGGGCAAAAGAACGGGCTCCAGAAAGATCTATTTCAAGCAATTCGGCGGCACCATTGTGACGCCGGTTTATGCCGGTGAGAACCTGGTTTACGGTGATGCCATCGAAGGACCGGCCATCATCGAAGAACCCACCACAACCGTGGTTATTTTGCCCGGTTATACCATGACGGTAACGAAATTTAATAATTATTTTATTGAAGCCCGAAAGTGATTTTCGCCACAGGTTGATGAACGGAAGGATACGGTGTTGCCGATGCTTGGTAAGGCAATCCGTATGCGGTGAGGCCAAGGGGCGGGCCCTGTTCAAAACGGGTTCGCCCTAAGCCTTTGCACCATTTCCCCGTGATCCGTTGAGACATATATTTTTCGGGTAACCCCTTGCTTTTTTTTCACGTAGAGACGATAATAAGGTATGAGAGTCGAGGGGAATTTCCATGAAAGATAAAGTACCGAAAGTAACTTCTTTGTATAAAGCATTGAATCTGCTAAAGTATTTTGACCATGGCCAAAAAGATTTTGGGGTATCAGAGCTTGCCGAGAAAAGTGGTCTCCCCAAAAGTACGGTGCATAATATTTTGCAGACCTTTGAGTGCTGCGGTTTTGTGACGCAGAATTATAGCAACAACAAATACAGCATCGGCATTGCCGCTGTGGATTTGTTTGGTCAATACCGTGCCTCCCATCATATCGATTACAGGGCGTCCCTTTGTCTCAGGGAAATGAGTGAAGCGTTTAAAGTCAACGCTTATTTGGGGCTGAAACAGGGGGAAGACGTCGTCTATTTGTGCGCGGAAACCTATCATCGCAGGAAAGACGATGAGATCAATCGCATCGGAGCAAGGATTCCGCTGCATTGCACTGCCGTGGGAAAAATCCTCTTGGGCTATTCCGGCATTGAGGAAAGAACTGCCTATTACAGCCAACCCCTGCGGAGTTACACACCGTATACCATTACGGACATGAATGATCTTCGTCAGGAGGTCGAAGAAGACGTTTATCGCGGCTATGCCTTGAGTGAACAGGGTCTTATGGAAGGAGTTTATAGCCTTGCCGTGCCGGTCATCGTCGGCGTCGAGCCGGTGATGTACGGCATCGAGGTTTCCGCGTTGAAGCCCTTTGGCGATTACGACTTAAAGGAAATCTTGGGTTTCATGAGGGATAAAAGCCGGATCATTGCCGGTTATTTTGTCGGTTCCAGTACATAGCGATCATGCTTTTAAAGCGATTAATATGACATATCGGAAAATATAGGAAAGCCAAAACCGTCTCCCGTTGTGAGGCGGTTTTTTTTTGATAAATTACTTTTTTATTGGTAAAAGGCCTGCATAGAGGAAGAGTTTTAAAAAGGTTGGAGAAAACCACTTTTTTTTAGAAATTTGATAAAATGAAAAAAAAGGTATTGACAAAGCTTAAAGCTACCTATATAATATACACCTGTGACAACGCTTCCTATTTATATATATATCTAGTATTCAACAACGAAGTCACAAAAGAAAAAGAGGGTGTAGAAAGAAATGACAATTTTTATTGTGTTGGCTGGCATCTTAGGATTACTATTTGCGTTTTATTTGTCTCAATCCGTACTCAAAGAAGATATGGGCAATGAGAAGATGAAAGAGATCTCCATTGCGATTCAACAGGGGGCAACCGCTTTCCTGAATCGACAGTATAAGACTCTGATTCCCATTGCTCTTATTATTTTTTTGCTTCTCGGCTTCTTTACGGAACATGGCTTTGCTTCTGCCATCGCCTTTGGGGTCGGCGCTCTGTTTTCTACTTTGGCCGGCTATTTGGGGATGTATATTGCCACCAGAGCCAATGCCAGAACGACCCAAGCCGCCCAGGGCAGCCTGAAAAAAGCGCTGGGTATTGCCTTTAAAGGTGGTTCGGTGATGGGTATGGGTGTTGTGGGTCTGGGTCTTTTAGGCGTTGCCTTGTTATATATGCTCATCGCGAAACAAAACCCCGCCTTGATTGACTCCATCGACAGCTTCGCCTTCGGCGCTTCCCTGATTGCCCTTTTTGCCCGTGTCGGCGGCGGTATTTTTACCAAAGCAGCCGATGTTGGCGCCGACTTGGTGGGCAAAGTGGAAGCCGGCATTCCGGAAGATGATCCCAGAAATCCTGCGGTCATCGCCGATAACGTCGGTGACAATGTGGGGGACGTTGCCGGTATGGGCGCGGACTTATTCGAATCTTATGCCGCGACTTCCATCGCCGCGATGCTTCTTGGCTCGTATTTATTGGGGGCAACCGGTGTCATTCTGCCTCTGCTCTTGGGGGCTGCGGGCATTCTCGCTTCGATCATCGGTACGTTCTTCATTTATTCCGGAAAAGAATCAAATCCGCAATCAGGCCTTAACCGGAGTTTGTACGTTTCTTTTCTGCTTACGGCCATCGCCGCCTATTTCCTGACCAAATACGTTTTGCCCGATCATCAACTGGAATATTTTATCGTGGTTTTGGCGGGCTTGACTGCCAATATTCTGATCGGTAAAGTAACGGAATACTTTACGTCCCATGCCTACCGTCCGGTGAAAAAGATTGCCGAATCTTCTCAAACCGGCGCGGCGACCAATGTGATCTACGGTTTTTCCGTGGGCTTGGAAAGCACGGCGGTACCGATTATGATCGTGATTGGTACGGTTACCGTTGCCTATCTGGTGCCCGGTGGCGGTACCTACGGCTTTTACGGGATTGCCCTGGCTGCCATGGGGATGCTTTCCATGGCGGGAACCATTGTTGGCATCGACGCTTACGGCCCCATTGCCGATAATGCCGGCGGCATCGCCGAAATGGCCGGTCTTGATCCCAGTGTACGTAAAGTTACCGACCAATTGGATTCCGTCGGTAATACCACAGCGGCCATTGCCAAAGGGTTTGCCATCGGCTCCGCGGCAATTACAGCGATTGCCCTGTTTTCCGCCTTTGCTGAAAAGGCTCATCTCGTATCTTTGGACGTTTTGCATCCTTCCATTATGCTCGGTGTCTTTTTCGGCGCCATGATTCCTTTCCTCTTTTGCGCTTATGCCATGCGTGCGGTGGGTACTGCCGCCCATGATATGATTGATGAAGTCAGAAGACAGTTTCGTGAGATTCCCGGCTTGCTGGAAGGCAAAGCTAAGGCGGATTATAAAAGATGCGTTGATATTTCCACAAAGGCTGCAATCAAGAGAATGATCAAACCTGGTCTGCTGGCGCCTCTGAGCATTGTTGTAGTCGGTTTTGGTGTTGCCCTCTTTAATCCCATTACTTCCCTGCATATGATCGGCGGTATGCTGGTGGGAGCAACTGCCAGCGGCGTGCTTCTGGCTTTGACCATGGCCAATGCCGGCGGCGCTTGGGATAACGCCAAAAAATACGTTGAGACAGGGGCTTTCGGCGGCAAAGGTTCCGAATCCCACAAGGCTGCCGTGGTAGGAGATACCATCGGCGATCCCTTTAAAGATACTGCCGGCCCTTCCTTGAATGCAGTTATTAAGGTGATGGGCACCATCTCCCTGATTATCGCGCCGTTTATCGCGGCAATGGTTTGATTGAAATACAAATGGTTTAAAAGAAAGAGACCCGCTTCTGTCGTCAACAGAAGCGGGTCTTAGGCCGTCGACAAAGTCTGATACGCGGCGAACCCTTTGGCCCACGACAGCTTGAGTACTTTTTTGTACACGGCGCAGCCGCAGGCCAAAGCGTTCACCGCGTCTAAGCCTTTCTCGACAGCCTGTCATCCTGTAGCCCAAAATCCGCTTACGCGTATTTTGTCTACAGTCTGTGACCCGCTTCTGTTATCAACAGAAGCGGGTCTTTTAAAACCGTGCCAAAGCCTGATTCTTGACACTTCGCCCATTTGTATTATAATAGACAATACATAAGGGAAGAGAGACTTTTTCTCTTTGTGCGCAAAAATATCAAGATTAGGAGGCAAGGGCAATGGATAACTTCTTTATGTTTTTTATGCTGATTTGCTGTTATCCCATTTTGCTTCTGATCTCCCTGATTTTGGCCAACGAGACGAAACCAAAAAACAATATTGTCCTCGGTGTTACGCTGCCCCTGGGGAAGCAAGGGGAACCTGCGGTCAAAGCGATCTGCATCGGCTATCGAAAAAAACTGCGCAATGGCGCTATTGTGCTGACGCTTCTTTTGCTTCCTGTTTTCTTTCTGCCCTCTTTTTCGGTGATGCTGACAGCGTGTCTTTGCTGGCTGCTTTTGGCCATCGTCGTTCCCTTTGTCTTTTATGCTATGGCACATCTGCGATTAAAAGCCCTAAAACAGGCCAATGAATGGTTTGGCGGTGTGGCGAAGCGCGTTTTGAGTGACGTCACTGTCACTGCGGCGTTGCGGAAGCCCTTTTCGCGCTGGTTGTTTTTACCGGCGTTTATCCTTAGCTTGCTGCCCCTGGTTATCGCCTATTGGATCAATCAGGATCAGTTCTATGCCGCAACGGTGACCTTGAGCAGCGGCAGTATCATTCTGTTGAGCCTTTTCAGTTACCCTCTACTTTTTCGCCGAAAAGGTGATGACGGCGGTGACCTCCTAAGCAATGTGGAGTTCACCGGTGCGCGCCTTTATCAGTGGGGTAAATGCTGGCTTTTGCTCTCCTATCTGACGGCGCTTTTTGCCTTAACCATGTGGTTTGTGCGCAACAGTGACGGCGGTATCCTGTTTGCCGTCGCCCTCTATACTCTGGCCGCCATTGCTCTCTGTGGTTACACGGAGTTTAACGCCAGAAAGGCTCAGGAAAAATTGACGGCCCAGTACGGAGAGAAACAATACGTGGATGAGGACGCTTTTTGGCTGCTGGGCATGTTTTATGATCATCCCGATGATCACCGCCTTATCGTCAACAAACGCGTGGGTATCGGCGTCACGCTGAACCTGGCGCGGCCTGCCGCCAAGGTGTTGTCGGCCTTTGTTCTTCTTGTCCTTGTCACTTTGCCCCTGATCGGCGCTGGCACCATCTATGAGGAATACACGCCGATCACCGTAATGGCCAGTGAAACAGCAGTCCGCGTAAGTCATCTCGGTTTTGAGATCACCGTCGATTACGACGATGTGGAAGAAGCTGCCCTTCTTTATGAGCTGCCGGGTCTTTCCCGGTTAAACGGCACGTCCCTGGCCACCGTCGAAAAAGGAAAGTTCTCGGTAAGGGGCTACGGTGTTTGTGAGGTCTGCCTCGATCCTCGCGCCGGCGCTTTTTTGGTGCTGAAAACCGGGGAAAAGACGTATCTGATCAGCACTCCTGCAACAGGGGAGACGGAGCAGATCTACCGTTGGCTTCGCCACCACTAAAGGGTCTTCTGCCCCTTTGGCTCTTGGGGAAGCCGCACGTTGTAACCAAACGGCGGCGGTGGTATAATAAGTGCAATACGCGAAAGGAAACGAAGATGGACCAGGAAACGATGATCAAACCCATTGCCCGGTTGTATAACGATTTCGAGACGAAATTCGGCCTGCCCCGGCAGAGCGGTATTGTCGATGAAATCGAGGCGGTGATCGTATTTGAGCCACCTTATCGGGATCCCGCCGCGGTGAGAGGGCTTGCCGAATATTCCCATATTTGGCTGCTATGGCATTTTTCCGCTGTGACAGAGTATCATTGGAGCGCTACGGTGCGGCCGCCACGCCTTGGCGGCAACCAAAGAGTCGGCGTTTTTGCCAGCCGCTCTCCCTTTCGCCCCAACCAAATCGGCCTTTCCTCTGTGAAACTTTGCAGGATCGTTCTGGACGAAAAACGCGGGCCTTTGCTTTACGTTGCCGGAGCTGATTTGATGGATCGAACGCCGATCTTCGATATCAAGCCTTATTTGCCCGCTTTTGACAGTCATATAGAAGCCCAAGGCGGTTTTGCCGATGAGATCGGCGATTACCGGCTTCCGGTGGTTTTTCCCCCGTCTTTGCTTGATTTGATTCCCGGGGAAAAGCGAAAAGCGCTCCTTGCCGTTTTGGCGGAGGACCCCCGTCCTGCCTATCAGGAGGATCCCCAGCGCATCTACGGTCTGCCCTTCGCCGGTTTCGATATCCGCTTTCGTGTGGAGGAGCAACGGCTTACCGTGGTGGAGGTGATTCCTCCCGGAGCTTGTACCAGGGAAGTACGATAATACGATAAGAGGAACAGGAGATCAGTTTATGAAAATTTTACTTACCGGCGGCGCCGGTTATATCGGTTCTCACACTGCCGTGGAATTGCTTGAGGCCGGATATGATGTGGTCATCGCCGATAATTTTGTCAATAGTAGCGAAAAGGTCATCGACCGCATCCAGGTGATTACCGGTAAAAAGCCGATGCTTTATCCCATCGATGTTGCCGATAAAGACGTTCTCATGAAAATATTTACGGAAAATGAAATTGCCGCCGTCATCCATTTCGCCGGCTTTAAGGCGGTGGGTGAATCGGTCAAGCTGCCCTTAAAATATTACCGCAATAACCTTGATACCACCCTTTCTCTACTGGAAACGATGGCTCTGGCCAAGGTGCGTACCTTTGTTTTCAGCTCTTCGGCCACGGTTTACGGTGATGCGGTCGCTCCCTATACGGAAGAGATGAAAACGGGGCCCTGCGCCAATCCTTATGGCTGGACAAAGCTGATGAATGAAGAATTTTTGCTGGATTACGCCGCTGCCGATCCCACCTTTTCCGCTGTCCTGCTTCGCTATTTCAATCCTGTAGGGGCTCATCAGAGCGGCCTCATCGGCGAAGCGCCCAACGGTATTCCCAACAACCTGATGCCCTATATCACCCAGGTGGCGGTGGGTAAACTGAAGCAATTAAACATTTTTGGCAATGATTACGATACCAAGGACGGCACCTGTATCAGGGACTATATCCACGTGGTGGATTTGGCGAAAGGACACGTTGCCGCCGTTCAATACGGTATGGAACATCAAGGGGCGGAGCCTTTTAATATCGGCACCGGTGTGGGCTACAGTGTGAAAGAGCTGGTGGATACCTTTGCCAGCGTCAACGAAGTGGAAATTCCCTATGTTTTTGCGTCCCGCCGTGAAGGGGATCTCCCTGTTTTCTATGCTGACCCCCAAAAGGCCGCGAAAATTCTGGGCTGGCAGGCTCAATTGAGTTTGTCCGACATGTGCCGTACCGCTTGGAACTGGCAGAAGAATAACCCCAACGGTTATAATCAATGACCGCCGCTGCTTTACGGTAGGGGGATATTTTATCATCGTTTTTGTTTGAAAGAAGAGAAAACTTTGAAAAAATCATTGAAAAAGCTAACGCCGGCCATGACCTTCATCGTCATGTTCGGCATTGTCAGTATGTTTTCGGATATCACCCATGAGGGGGCGGCAGGACTCTACGGTGCTTATCTTTCCCTCCTTGGGGCCTCGGCGGCGACCATCGGTTTCGTCTCCGGTTTGGGGGAACTGGTCGGTTATTCTCTGCGTTTTGTTTTCGGGGCCCTGACCGATAAAACGAAAAAATACTGGCCGATGGTCGTTGCCGGTTACGTCATCGATATGGTGGCCGTACCGATGTTGGCTCTTGTCGGAGAAAATGGTTGGCTTTTCGCCTGTATGATTTTGGTCATCGAGCGGATGGGCAAGGCCATCAAAAAACCGGCGAAAAACACGTTGATTTCCTTTGCCGCCTATGGTGAAGGTGTAGGCAAAAGCTTTGCCATTCAGGAAGCCCTTGATCAGATCGGCGCTTTCCTTGGTCCGGTGATGCTCTATGTTGTGTTACTCTTTAAGGCCGACGTGAGCACTTTTGACGCCTATACCTTCGCTTTTGCGGTTTTGGCGGTACCGGCTGCGATTACCCTGATGCTTTTGCTGATAACAAAGAGGAAATTCCCCGCACCGGAAAAATTTGAACCTCCAGCCAAGGAAAAGGAACCGCCTTTTCATATCAGGCGTTGTTTCATCTTTTACCTTGCAGCCATCAGTCTTTTTGCTTTCGGTTTTATCGACTTTTCCCTCATCACCATGCATGTGGTCCGCGCCGATCTGCTTTCCGACCGTGTTTTGCCCCTGCTTTATGCCGGGGCCATGCTGGTAGACGCCGTTTCAGCCCTCTTCTTCGGTTGGTTGTACGATCGCCATGGTTTGAAAGCTTTGATCGCTTCCACGCTGATTTCCGCCGGGTTCGCTGTTTTTGTTTTCGGCTTCCATTCCTTAACCGCAGTGGCTTTCGGTGTGATGCTCTGGGGCGTCGGCATGGGCGCCCAGGAATCGGTTTTAAAGGCCGCTGTGGCGGGGATGGTTCCCAAAGCCAATCGGGCCATGGGTTACGGTGTGTTTGAATGCGCCTTCGGCGTCTTCTGGTTCTTGGGAAGTTGGCTCATGGGAACTCTTTATGATGTTTCTCTCACGGCAATGATCGTGGTCTCCGTCACTGCCCAACTGTTGGCGATGCCGCTTTATGCTGTGGCTACCTGCACAAATCAATGAAAATGGATCATCGATGGACTTGAAATAGATCAGACGCCCGGATTGCTCCGGGCGTCTTCTGCTTTTTTGATCAATCCACGCTGATTTTTCCGGCGAGGATCTTTTGATAATCATCGTAGTTTCTTTGCAGCAGCTGGGGCGTATCGAGGCCGTAGGGACAGCGTTCTTTGCATTGGCCGCAATCCTCGCAATCTTCGATGCGCTTCATTTTTTCCTGCCAGTCCTCTTTCAGGTAAGGCTGGGTCGGGGAGCGCCGCAGCAGAAGGGACATACGGGCGCATTGGGGAATGTCGATTTCGGCGGGGCAGGGCAGGCAATAGCCGCAACTGCGGCAAAAGTCCCCGGAGAGTTCTTGGCGGTCTTTGGTGATGACCTCCCAAAGCGTATCATTGAGCTTCGGCGGATGGTGCATGAAATCTAAGAACTCGTCCAGTTCCCACTCGTGCTGAATGCCCCAGAGAGGCAGGACGTTGTCAAATTGGGCGATATAGGCGTAGGCCGCGGCGGCGTTGTTGATCAAACCGCCGGCCAGGGCTTTCATGGCAAGGTAGCCCATGCTTTGTGTTTTGCAGGCTTCCACCAATGCATGCTCCTGCTTGCCGGCAAGGTAGCTAAAAGGGAATTGGAGTGTTTCGTAAAGGCCCGAGGCGATGCACTCCTCCGCCACCGCCAAAGAATGGGTAGTAAGGCCGATGTGGCGAATTTTCCCCTGGGCTTTTGCTTTGACCATGGCTTCGTACATGCCGCTGCCGTCCTCCGGTTTGTAGCAGACCGGGGCCAAATGGAATTGGTAGATATCGATATAATCGGTCTGCAACATTTTTAGTGAAGTTTCCAAATCCCGCCAAAAGCCTTCCGGAGTAAGACTCCTTGTTTTGGTGGCGATATAAATTTTGTCCCGTATTCCCATATCGTGAAAGGCGAGACCAATCTTTTCTTCGCTGTCCGTATAAAACCGGGAGGTGTCGAAGAACGTCATACCGCCATCATAGGCTTTTCTTAAAATGCTCAAAGCGGTGGCTTTGTCGTCTCTTTGGATCGGCAAAGCGCCAAAAGCGTTTTGTTCTACTGTAATACCGGTGCTGCCCAGGGTGATTTTGGTCATGATTTTTCAGCTCGCTTCCTGTTTTTTTCTTTTTTTTATTATGATACCACATTTTTGGTGAAATGCAAAAAAGGCTTTTGCGATAAGCGCCGAGGCTCATGAGCGCATCCTTTTAATTAGCTTTACCGGTTCGTACCAAAGCACCGCCGCGGCGGCGATGGCGATGACGGCCAGAAGCTGGGGCAAAGAAAGGGGAGCAAGCTTCAAAAAGCTGTTTAAAGGCGAATATAAGATGAGAATCAGCATCAAAACCGTCGCCGTGGAGGCCAGCCACATCACTTTATCTTTCATGAGCCTGCGGGCGGAGCGGAAAACAGAATCCCGTTCGGAGCTGATGACCTGCACCAGCAGGAGATTGGCAAGGATGATCACGGACAGTCCCATAGCTCTTGCCGTTTCGGCTTGCCCGTCACCGCTGTTTAACATTGAAAAATAGGTAGCAAAGGAGGCGACGAAGACGGCGATGCCCTGAAGCGTACTTTTCGTTAGGAGCTTGATGTTGACCAGCTTTTCTTTGGGGTTTCGCGGCGGCCGCTCCATGATATTCCTTTCGGCGGGCTGCCGTTCCAGGACAATGGAACAGGTGGGATCGATGACCAGTTCCAGCAAAACGACGTGGAAGGGCAGGATCAGCAGGGCCGCTGAGGGAATGCCTAAGAGTGGGGCGAGGAGCGCGGAAAAGGCGATGGGGATATGGATGGTGAAAATGTAACCGACGGCTTTGCGGATGTTATCGTAGATCCGCCGTCCGTCTTTCACCGTTTCTACAATGGTGGTGAAATTGTCGTCTAAAAGAATCAGATCGGCGGCTTCCCGGGCAACCTCACTGCCGCGTTTTCCCATGGCGATGCCGATATCGGCGTATTTCAGCGCCGGAGCGTCGTTGACGCCGTCGCCGGTCATGGCCACAATCTCCCCGTTCTTTTGAAACGCCTTGATGATGCGCATTTTTTGTTCCGGCACCACTCGGGAAAAGATGTTGCAGGTTTTGGCTTTTTCCCTCAATGTTTCGTCGCTCATTTTCTGAATCATATCCCCGGTGATGATCTGGCCACAGCTTTGCATACCGATTTTTTCCGCGATGGCGGCGGCGGTTAAGCCGTGATCTCCGGTGATCATCACCACGCGGATGCCGGCCCTGTTGCAGATGGCAATATCATCGGCCACTGTTTTGCGGGGTGGGTCCGCCAAACCGATGAGACCCAGAAAGGTCAGGCAGCAATCGGTGATGGCCGGGGGAATGTCGGCTTCCGTTTCAGGCCGCGCCGCGGCGATGGCAATGACCCGCAGGCCTTCGCCGGACATTTTCCGGATCATTGCTTTTACCGTCGCTTGGTCTTCCTCCCCGATTTCGCAGACGGTAAGGATGCGTTCAGGGGAGCCTTTGGCGGCAATGATCAGATCGCCGTTTTTGCGCCAGACATGGCCCATCATTTTGAGTTCGTTGGTAAAGGCGTATTCCGTGACGAGTTCTCCGTTGAAGAGATGTTCTGGGGAAAAGCCCTTTTCCGTACAGAAAGTTAACATAGCCTTTTCCATGGGGTCGTAGTGGTCGGTTTCGCAGCCGAGTCCCATGGTTTCGATGAGTGGGGAATCTTCTCCGTTGAGAGCCCAGATCTCCTGAACGGCCATTTGGTTCATGGTGATGGTGCCTGTTTTGTCAACGCAAAGCACGGATACGGTGCCTAAGGTCTCCACCGACGGCAGTTTGCGGACAAGAGACTGTTTTTTTGCCAAGCGCCAGGCGCCCATGGAAAGGAAAACAGTGAGGACTACGGGATATTCCTCCGGGATCATGGCCATGGCCAGGGTGATTCCGGCTAAAATGCTTTCTATCAGGCGATCGGCGAAGGCGGAAGCTTCGCTGTTCCAATAGGTGAACAGACCCACGAGGAGAAAGAGTATCGCGGCAATGACTGCGCAGAGTCTTACGAGGCTGGCCGTTTGTTTTTGTAGCGGCGTCGCTTCCTGCGGCGCGGCGGCGACATGGGTGCCGATCTTGCCGTATTCCGTCTGATCACCGATTTGATCCACGCGGACCACGGCGGTTCCCTGGCTGATTAGGGTTCCTGCATAGCAGTAATCCAACCGCCAGGCATCGTCCGCCGGAGAAGCCTGATCCGTACTGATTTTCCATACACCTTCCGCTTCCCCGGTAAGGGACGATTCGTCAACGCATAAATCATTGCAGCGGATGATGACGCCGTCGGCAGGAATTTTCACGCCTTCGTGGAGCAGCATCAAATCCCCTGGAACCAGATCAACGCTGGCGACGGTTTGCTCTTTGCCGCCGCGAATCACGGTGATATGGGGCGCCGATAAATCTTTTAAGGCGTTTAGCGTGCGGTCGGTCTTCCATTCCTGCATCACGTCAATGGTAATGATGCCGACGACGAAAATCAGCATAATTGCGCCGTCTCGCGGTTCACCCAGGAAAAAGTAAATGATCGCGGCGGCAATGAGCAGTAAAAACATTGGCTCACCGATGATATGGAGGGCTTTGCGAAAAAAGCCTGCCTTTTTCTTTGGCGTCAATTGGTTTTTACCGTATTTTTCTTGCCGGGCGCGGACTTCCGCAGAGGTCAACCCTGCCGTTGGTGATTTCTCGTTTGTCATAAAGAACCTCCGTTTTCGCTTTTTAGGCGGCGTTTGATTTCTCTTATGGCACTTCCTTTTTCCATTGCTCTGTTCCGTAAGATGAAAGAACACATCCGTGGAACATACGACTGTCCCACAGATGTGTCTAAAATCACCATCTGCTGCTGCCCCAAGGGCGGCCCGGCTTCATGACCTGAGGGGTCATTGCCTGATCAGTTTGTACTGTTGATTGAACACTTCGTTTTTATTTGATGTGAAGTGCGATGCAGTGCGAAAAGATTACTAAGATTATATGCGAAAAGTCATAGAATGTCAATGAAAATCCTTCGACTTTTAGGATTTTTCACTGCTTTTAGCTGGCAGTTTGTTCCGGCTAACCGGTAAAACGCAACGCGGCCGAAGGCGGCCGCGTTGCACCAGAAGATGGGTATAGGAGCTGTTCTAAATTTCATTCTAAGAGGCTTTATTCCCCCAGGGTGATGGTTGTAAAGCCGCCGTAAAGTGTTGCCATCTCATCGTAGAGGGGTTCGCCCAACATGAATTCGTAGATTTCATCGGCTTTTGCCACGGGATCGATGGCGGTGAAAGCGTCGGGATAGAGGACTTTGCCGATATAGTAGAGGTCGGCAAGGGCGGTTTCCAGGTTGCTGTAGTAGTTGGTATAGGGCAGTTGACCGTATACTTGAGCCTCTTTCACCGCTGTCAGGGATTTATAAAAAGCGGGGTTTTTGGCATAATCCTCCTTGATCACAGAAAGTCCCTGTTCATCCAGGAAAAGGATATCGGGATCCCAGGTGAGAAGTTGCTCTTTGTCGATGAAGAAGTGGCCTGCGCCGAGTTCATCGGCGACATTTTTCGCGTTGATCGCCTGTAATAAAGTGGACTGACCGTTGGTGCTGTCGATTCCCTGGATGCCTTTCATGGCAAGGCCCCCCACATAAACGGTGGGTTTATCCGCGTCGTCAATATTCTGGGTCAGCTCTTTCAGTTCCGTCTGGCATTGATCCATGTAGCTTATGAGCTCCGTGACCCGGTCTTCATTGTCGGTGACTTGGCCGATGATCTCCATGGCACGGTAGGTGGTGTCGTCAAAGATGGGGTCTGTGCCACATTTGGTGATGATGACGGGAATGCCAAGGTCGTTTTGAAGATCTTCCAGACTACTCGTGTCCATGATATCCCCGGCGATGATCACATCGGGATCCACTTGAGCGATGCGTTCGGGATCGGGATCGGCGGGGAACCCTTCGCCGACCAAAGGCAAATCAGACAATTCCGGATGGGCGATGATATAGGGTCTGCCGCTGGCGGCATCCTGCTGCGCTTTTTCTACGCCGACCAAACGTTCTGTGCCGGCGATATAAGTGTAAAGGCGGAGGGCGGAGCCGAGGATCAGCAACCGTTCCGGCTTGCTGTTTAGGGTGACCGTTCTGTCCGCCATATCGGTGATCGTCATACTTTCGCCGTTGGCGGAGGTACTTTCCTCTTCCCCTTGGGCACAGGCGGTAAAGGTGAAACAGGCCAACAGACTGAGGAGCAATAGCGCGAAAAACTTTTTCATGTCAAACTTCCTTTCTTGCGGAAAATTCCGTTGCGTGATTTTCCGGAATCATGATCATAAAACCGTCAATTTCATACACCGCGGCTTTGACGCCGTAGACCTCTTCAATGCTTTCGGCGGTGATGATTTCTTTGCCGCCTACCCCAAAAATCCTGCCGTTTTTCATCAGGATGAAGCGGTTGGCAAAGCGCAGCGCCAAATTGATATCGTGCATTGTAACGATGACGGCGATATTTTGTTTTTCCGCCACCTTTTTGATGACGGAAATCGTATCCAGTTGGTTTTTGATGTCGAGGCTGCTGGTGGGTTCATCCAGCAAGAACAATTTCGGTTCCTGGGCCAAGGCGCGGGCAATGACGACCTTTTGCAGCTCGCCACCGCTGAGCTCGTCGGTATAGCGCATGGCATAGTCCAAAAGATCCAGTTCCTTTAAGGCGTTGTTGACGATCTCCAGATCCTTTTCCCCGGCGTCCCATTTGATATAGGGCTTCCTGCCCAGTAAAACGCTGTCGAAAACGGTAATTTTCGGCAGGGACTGGTATTGGGAGACATAGCCGATGTTTTTGGCGATATCCAGGCGGGAAAGAGTGTTACTGCCCTTGCCGTTGATGAGAACGGCGCCGGCCTTGGGTTTTAAAATGCGGTTGATGCATTTTAGGAGCGTTGATTTTCCCGTCCCATTGGTGCCCAAAACGGCGACGCAGTCGCTTTGGCCGATGGTGAAACTGACGTCGTGGAGTACGGGATGAGAAGGATAGGCAAAGGACAGCCCATCGACGGATAAAATCATCCTTTGACACCTCCTTTGCGCATCAGCAGATAAAGGAAGAGAGGCGCCCCCAGAAAGGAGGTGACCGCGCCCACCGGCAAAACTTGGGGACTGATCACGGTTCTGGCCAAAGTATCGGAGCCTAAGAGGATGATCGCTCCCACCAGGGCGGAGGCGGGAATTAAATAGCGTTTGTCGTTGCCGATGAGCCGTTTTGTGATCTGCGGCGCCACCAAGCCGATGAAGCCGATGATGCCAAGGAAGGAAACGGTCACGGCGGCGATCAGGGCGGCCATGAACATGCCCCCCAAACGAACCTGCTTTGTGTGTACGCCGAGGCTTTTGGCAACGTCTTCTCCGCCGTCCAGGGCGTTGTAGTCCCAGCGGCGCACCATGAAATAAAGGAAGGAAACAATGACAGTCACGGCCATGATGGCGATTTCCCGCCAGGAGGCGCGGCCCAGGTCGCCGAAGGTCCAGAAGATCACGGCGGCCACCTGGGTGCTGTCGGCGGCAAAATATTGGATGATCATAGTTCCTGCCGCGAAAAGGGAGCTGATGGCGACACCGGCCAAAATGACGCTTTCCGGTGAAAACCTTCTGATCAGGGAAAGACCAAGAATCAAAGCCACCGCAAGCAGGGCGAAGAACAATGCGGTGAGTGTTACGATATAGGGATTATTGATCACAACCTGGCCCAAGCCCGAATTTACCACCGAACCGCCGCCGAAAACGATGATCGCGACATTGGCGCCGAAAGCCGCGGCGTTGCTGATGCCCAAGGTCGAAGGAGAGGCCAGGGGATTGCTTAAATTGTTCTGCATAATGCAGCCTGCTAAGGCCAATCCCGTACCGGCCACGAAGCCGGCGAGAACCCGGGGCAGGCGGATATTTTGCACCACCATGATGTCTTTGGTCTCCCCGCTGCCCAAAAGGGCGGCGCCTACTTTCGCCATGGATAAATTAGAAGCGCCGGCGTTTAAGGTGAGCATAGCAATGGTGATGGCGGTGAGTAACAGCATCAGTAGCCACAGCTTTTTCCTGCCCATGGCCTCTTCGTAGAGTTCTCTTGTTTTTTTGTTCGATGCAGAAGCCATTTGTTCCGTTCCTTTACTTTACCAACCTCGTTCATATGCGTTGAAACAATCGAGACAGACGGTTTGCCCGTCCTGAAGCCGCATTTTGTGCTCCGGCGCGCCTTCGCCGCAGACTTCACAGACGAGTGTATTGAAAATGCGGGCTTTTTCCGGCACGTCGAAAGTGGGTTCTGAGAAACTGAAAATTTCGTCGAGGGCCGCGTTAAGCAGATAATCCTGCCAAGCTTCCCGGTCTTGGTTCCTGTGTTCGTTGGGTTTTAGGCACATGCGCAGTTTCTGCCCGCTGGTTCTGGCAAAAAAGGAGAAGGCTTGTTTGCCGCTGCCTTTATAGATCAGATTACCCTTGCCGAAGGTGCAGCTTAAAAGGGCCTGAATGGCGTCGACGCCGCAGGCGTCGTTTTCGGTGACACAGACCAGTTCTTCATCGTCGGACTGAGATATCCCCATTTTTTCCCGAACGGCTTCGACAGCGCGAAAACCAATGGCCAGACCGGGACATTGGTGGCCGTGAAAGGCTGCGGCTTTCTCCCACATCTCTTTATGCATGATATTTTCTCCTTATATTACGGTGACAGGCACCGTTTTGATCAATTATAAAGGAATAAAAAACAAAAGAAAAAGGAGCCATGAGCAAAAGGATCTCTTTTGCTCATAGCTCCGTGCTAATCGTTCCAAAATAAAGGATTTAGACCGTGTTTTTTACGAACATCTACATGATGTTCTTTACGCTGCTTTTATTTTAGTACGGCAACCATTTCATGTCAATACGAATTGTTTGCTAAATTGTCGATTTATTTTGATGCTTACCGTATTGGATTCTTCGCTGCCTTGGCCGCTTTTCCGTAATGAACGCAGTCTTCATGGTTGCCGCCCTGCTCCAAACGGCAGGCATGGCGCTTTTTGGCAAAAGAGGCGATATCCTCTAAGGCCTTGGCCGTTTCCGCAAAGAGGGGTTTGTTTAAATCGTAATGGGTATAATAGCCCCGCTTTTCGCCGCTGACCAATCCGGCCTTGCGCATTACTTTAAGATGCTGGGACACCGTGGCTTCCGACAGCCCGAGGTTTTTGGCCAAAGCGCCGACGCAGAAGTCATATTCCAAAAGCAGATAGACGATTTTCAGCCTTGTTTTGTCCGCTAAGGCTTTTAACACTAAAGATAAATCTTCCATATCATTTTACTCCCAACATCTGATCCATATTACCGTAGGTATCGCCGAACCGGTTCATTCTTGCCAGCCGCGGTCATAAGCATGGAAACAGTCGAGGCAGACCCTTTTGCCGTTCTGCAAGCGCATTTTATGCTCCGGCGCGCCTTCGCCGCAGATTTCACAGGGCAGTGTATTGAAAATACGGGCCTTTTCCGGTAGCGCAAAGCGGGGTTTGCTAAACGCGAAAAGTTCTTCTGTGGGGGCGTTTAAGATATGCTGTAGCCATTGCTCTCTGTCGGCGTTTTCCGGCTTTTTGGCTTTCAGATAGATCCTTATATTCTCCCCGTTGGCACGGTTGAAGAAAGAAAAGGCCTGCTTGCCACTGGCTTTATACAGCAAATTGCCTTTGCCGAAGGTGCAGCTTAAAAGCGCCTGAATGGCGTCAACGCCGCAGGCGTCGTTTTCGGTGACGCAGACGATTTCTTCGTCGTCGGATTTGCCAAGGGCCAATTTTTCAATGGCCGCTTCTGCGGCGCGAAAGCCAATGGCCAAGCCGGGACATTGGTGGCCATGAAAGGCCACGGCCTTTTGCCAAAGTTGTTCATTCATCTAAATATCCTCCTAAGAGACTTTTCATTTGAGTTTATCCTACCACTGAAAAAAGCTTGCGTCAAGGCGAATTATTTCGGCGGTCAGCGAAATATGAGTTGGTGTGCCCGTAAGTTGTCCGGTAATGTTTACAAAAGGGTGTCCCTTATAAAAACGTGCCTCGCCCCATGTTTAAAATGCGGCGAGGCACAGCCAGATCTGCATGATGTATATCCCTTTATTCTTCCCGCAGTGCTTCTACGGCAGATTCTTTTCTAAGGCGGCGATAAGAGAAATAGGGGACGGCAAAGCTCAACAGGATTAAGACAGGTAAGGTGACCATGACGGCCCAAACCGGAAATTGATAAGAAAGCCAGGTCATGTTAGAGCAGAAGGATTTTATGCCGCTTTGGGCAATCAGAATGCCGAAAATTGAGGAAATTAACCACGCCAGGATACAGTATGCGCCGCTTTCCGCATACAACACCTTCATCAGCTGTCGCTTTTCCATACCGATGCTTGTCATCATGGCGAATTCTCTTTTTCTGGTGATGATGCCGGTGATGATGCTGTTGATATAATTCATGATGGCGATCAAGCCGATCATGGCGGCCAGGGCGCCGCCGATGATAACGATCATTTTCCGAAGACCGTCGAATTCTTTGGTGATGATATTTTTTGATTGATAGACAAGGCTGGTATCGATGGAATCAGTATACTGTGCCACAGCTTTTTCGACGATGCCTTTGTTTTTAGCCGTTACGTTAACGGCAGCGCCGTAGACGCTACAGTTTTCGGTCTCACCCTGCAATTGGGCGATATTTTCAACTTCTTCCCGGGGGAGTATACCAAACATACCGTTGAAAGAATAGGATTGCTTGGACAGTGTATAAGGGATTTCCACAAAAGCCATCACTTCGTAGGTTTTGCCTTTGATTGTGATTTGATCGCCGACTTTATATAACGTACTGCCCAAATTAAGACTGATGTTATCGTCTTCGTCGTCTTGATCCTTAATGAAAACGATATGGTTCCCCGATTCGTATTTTGCTTTGTCCAATGTGCCGTCGGTAACGGTAAGATTCTTTAAAATATCGTAGTCGAAGCCGTAGTAGGATATCTCCAATCCTGCTTCCCCAGCCAAAGTTTTTTTGATTCGTTCAATCGTATAAGTATCGTTTTCATCGTGGGCTTTGATCAAGCCCGCGTCATACGCTTTTTTATAGCGGTTAGCGGCGTCGCCGCTTATGGCAATCGTATCCTCATACAGGAGTAGCTTGGATATTTTTGTTTCATCCTTTAAACCCAGGCTGTCCAAGTAAGACGCAAAGGTTTGCAGACGGTCCTCAATATCGGTGTCTCCTTCTCCGTAGTAGCCGTTTACTTGCATGGCGGCGGAGGTCAGGTAGAGATCGGTGTTCCCGAGCATACTGGAGGCGTATTTTTCTACGCTGAAACTGCTGGTAATGGTTGCGATCAGTACGAATAAAAGGATGCTCAGGCTCATCGAAGTGATGACCAATCCCGATTTTTTCCGGTCTCGTTTCAGGTTGCGCCAAGCCATGACCACATAATTGAGGTTACCCGAAGCGTTTTTCCGCACCGTGTTTCGGTGGCTTTGCCGCCGTTGTTTTTTTTGCTTCCGTTTTTCTCCGATGCGTTCAAATTTTACCGCCTCCACCGGCGAGATGGTCGCCGCCATTTTCCCCGGCTTACGGCAACTGATTCTAATTGTCGCCATGGTGAAGAAGATACTGAAAAGAAAGATTAGAGGATTGAATGAAATATGCGATTCCACATCACCGCTTAGCATGGATAGTGTTAGAGGCAAAAAGGTGTTACCCAAAAGCCAGCCCGCAAGCAATCCCAGGGGAATACCAATGAGACTGAGGGTATTGGCCTGGCGGTAAATCAGTTTCTTGATCTGTTTTCTCGTGGTGCCGATGGTCTTTAACAAACCGTAAAAGCGGATATCTTCAACAATTGAAATATAGAAGATGTTATAGATCATCAAATAGCCGGAGATCAGAATGATCAAAAGTACCCCGGCGATCAGGATTCCGCTGGCGGGATCAATGGAGGAAAGTCCGGTGGAAAGATAGCCCCAGTTGATGCCGTAATCGATCTCATTTTCACGGTAGCCGCACTCTTTGATGATCTCTTTGGTACGGCCTTCAATGTCCCAGGAATTCGCGTACACCGCATCCATCTGAATCAGACCGACGCCGTTGGTATCGTTGTTTAATGCATACCATTCTTGTTCCGTGCGAATGGATAGAAGCTGATTCACGTATTCTTTGGAAAAGTAAACTTCACTGGCCATGGATAATGGGTCGCCACTGTAATAGCCGCATAGGGTGAAGGTGTCTTCATATTCCTTGCTGAGAATTTCCCAGGATAAAGTGACTTTTTGTCCGAGCTTCGCCGGAATGTTAAGAGCTTCCAGTGTAAAGGTATCCAAAACAACTTCTTTTCCCGTTTCGGGAAGATGTCCCGCAGTTAATTTTGTTTGAGTCCAGGTGAAAGCCTTGGCTTCCGTATAACGCATTTCTACGCTTCTTTTTTGCAACTTTGGATTTGTCGCCGTCGAGAAAAAAATGTTATAGGATTCGTCTTTGATCTGCTCATTGCCGGAGAGCACTTCATATTGTTCCTTGGTCAGATCCTTGAAACCGGCGTGGGCTGTGGTCCCTACCTGACGCATGGTATCGCTTTCGATGGATTTCATCACTCCCGCCGTGAGTGTGAAAGTAACCGTGAAAAGCACACTGGTCAGAGCAATGGCCAGAATCGCAAAAAAATTACGCATGCGGTTTTTACGCATACTGCCGCGGCTTAGATCCCCAATGATTTTGGTGTTATTGTTTTTCATCTTTTTCATCGAATTCACATCCTCTCGACGATTTTTCCGTCTTCGATGTGAACGATGCGGTTGGCAAGCTGTGCCAAGTCCTCATTATGGGTAATCATTACAATGGTCTGATGATATTTCTCGTTGGCTGTTTTCAGTAGTCCCACCACTTGCATGGTGGTGGCGGAATCCAGGTTCCCGGTGGGCTCGTCGGCTAAAATCAGCGCCGGTTTTGCGGCCAAAGCCCGGGCGATCGCCACGCGCTGTTGCTGGCCACCGGAAAGCTGATTCGGATGGCGTCCGGTTAAGTCGGTAAGCCCGAGATTCGTGATGATGTCGTTCATATGTTTTTGATCTATGGTTGCCCCGTCCAGTTGCAGGGGCAGCAGAATGTTTTCATACACGGTTAAAACGGAAACCAGGTTGTAATTTTGGAAGACGAAACCGATATTTCTTCTGCGAAAGATGGTCAGTTCTTCCTCCTTCATCTTTGTGATTTCCAAACCGCGAATGGTGACCTCACCCGCGGTAACATTGTCCAAGCCGCCTAAAATATGTAAAAGCGTACTTTTCCCGGAGCCGGATGTCCCTACCACGGCGACGAATTCACCTTCTTTTATGCCGAGAGACACGTCATCTAAAGCTTTTACAGACTGTTCCGCACCGGTGTCATAATATTTCTTCAAGTGTTTTGCATCAACGATAAGCATTGAAAATCCTCCCATTTTTTATGATAATTTCATTATACAAAACACTTCTTACGAAGCCTTGACAAAACTACTTACATTATTGTAAGAATTCAGACTGTCAATAAAGCCAAACTTTCTCAGGGGAAGGGCGGGAAGGGGAGCACCGTCTCCCCGTCCGGGTACTTTCATCCCAGGTGGCGGCAGTGCCGTCACCGCATCAGCTTGGCGGGAAAGTGGCGGGGCCACTTTTTTGACAAGCTGAGAAGTTAACGTTTCAGATATACGCTGAAGGTACTGCCTCTTCCTAATTGCGATTTCACCGTAATATAGCCTTCCTGTTTGGCCATGATCAGTTGAGCCAGATAAAGCCCCAAACCTGAGCCCGGTTTACCGGCGACATTTTTCCCTCTGAAAAAACGTTTGAATACATTGGCGTAATCCTCTTTGGCAATACCGAGGCCGTGGTCAATGATATTTACCCGAAGATATAATTCGAGTTTTTCCACCGAGATTTCGATAGAACCATGTTTCGGGGAATATTTGAGTGCGTTTTCGAGAATGTTCACAAAAGTTTCCGCCGTCCATTTTGGATTATGATATGCTACCAGAGCATCTCCAAAATTACCTTTAATCCATTTGATTTTGATTTCTTTGGCATTTGCCTGCCCAGCCACGGCGATGATGGCCTGATTCAGCGTTTCTGTGATATTGCCATAGCCAACGTCAAAAGCGATGGCGTTCGTTTCCAGGCGGGCAATTTTCGTGAGCGACGCGAGGAGCCATTCCATTTTTTGTTCTTCAAAATGGATTTTTTCTAAAAATTCTTTTCGATCCGCCTCCGGCAGATGATCCGTCAGCAAAAGATCATGATACAGCTCAATATTGGCGAGGGGTGTTTTCATTTGGTGGGAAATATCAGCGATAAAAGCTTTGACCGCTTCTTTTTCAACCTCCGCGTCGCGATATTCCAATTCCAAATCGCGGTAGAGGTCCAGTAATCGCTGGGCAATTTTTCCGTCCATTGTTTCATCGAGGATATATTTCCCCTGTTTGATCTCGTCAGCGGAAATTGACAATAGCTGTTCCACGGTTTTTAACTGCCGTTTTGTACTTTTTCTGTCATTTACGACGATCCAGATGGCGATGGTGACACCGACGAAGGCAATGATGGATCCGAATAGCTATGGGCTCATATGATCATTCTCCCATTTGATAACCGATACCGAAAACGGTTCGAATATACTCGTTTTGATCGTCGCCGCGCAGTTTTTTGCGCAGGCGATTGATGTTGACGGCCAGGGTGTTTTCATCGACGAATTTGCCCTCATTGTCCCAGACGCTTTGCAATAATTGATTCTTTGTCAAAACATGACCGATATTTGCCATGAAGCACGTCAAAAGCCGGTATTCCGTTATGGTCAAATCAAGGGGATCGCCATTGCGGCAGACCTTTATTTCTCCCGGATCCCAGGTCAATGCCTGATAGCGGACAATGTCTTGCTTGCTTTCGCTTAACGAGCGAATGCGGAGAATATTGGAGATCCTGGTTTTTAAGATTGATAGAGAAAAGGGCTTGGTCAGATAATCGTCGGCACCGCTTTCCAAACCGATGATTTCATCGGTTTCCATGTCTCTGGCCGTCAGCATCAGGATCGGCAGTTGGGAGGTTTTCCGCAGCTCTCTGCAAAAATCAAGACCGTCACCGTCGGGAAGGTTTAAATCTAAGATCATCAGTTCAAGAGACTGTTTTTTTAAGATTTCTGTGGCTTCTCGCAGGCACCCTGCGGAAAATACGTGATACTTTTCTTTCAGAGCATAACTGACGCCGCGATTTAGGTTGGCATCGTCTTCCACAATTAAAATCGAATATGGTTTGTTCATATCTTTCTCCTGTCGGCGAATCCGTTTAAAATATAACCATTTTTATTATTCCATAAAATTCTCAATTTTGCATTAAAATGGCGCAATTTTTTAAAAATCCGCGCAAAAATTTTTCCCGGACGCCGTATTGACAACGTGGTTCGTTTATGCTAACCTTTAATTAGTTAGAAGGATCTAACTATTTTTTCAAACACTTGGTTAGCGAGAGCTAACTTACGGTATAGCGTATAAAGGGGGAATGATGATGCCTTTGACAATGGCTTCGATGGGAAAAGAAAATCTGATCAAAAGAATTGGCGGCAAAGAGGAAACAAAGCGTTACCTGGAGAGTCTTGGTTTTACCGTGGGCGGCGCCGTGACCGTGGTGAACGCAATCGGCGGCAATATGATTGTGAACGTAAAAAATTCCCGCATTGCGATTGGCCGGGAAATGGCCAACCGAATCATGGTTTGAGTTCTCGAAAGGAGTGAGCGATATGACATTGAAAGAAGCCAAATGCGGCGAAACCGTTACGGTCATAAAAATCAACGGTGTCGGCGCGATAAAACGCAGAATTATGGATATGGGTATCACCAAAGGTACGCCCGTCTTCGTTCGGCGCGTGGCCCCCTTGGGTGATCCCGTGGAAGTGACCGTTCGCGGCTATGAATTATCCCTGCGCAAAGCTGATGCGGAAATGATTGCCGTAGAGTAGGCGGCGCGGCGGCTTCCGCGCCGCCATTTTGGAAGCGCGTGGTTAGTGATAGCTAACTTGGGTTTCTGCACCAATGATTTGAAAGATCGAATGGAGGAAAAGCATATGTCGATAAAAATAGCCCTTGCCGGGAATCCCAACAGCGGGAAAACAACGCTTTTTAACGCGTTGACCGGCGCCAATCAGTTCGTGGGGAACTGGCCGGGGGTTACGGTAGAAAAAAAGGAAGGAAGACTGAAAGGCCAAAAAGACGTTATTATCATGGACTTACCAGGGATCTATTCCCTGTCTCCCTATACCCTGGAAGAAGTTGTGGCCAGAAATTATCTGATCCAGGAGCGCCCCGACGCGATTTTGAATATCGTTGACGGCACCAATTTGGAACGCAATCTCTACCTCACAACCCAGCTTTTGGAATTGGGAATTCCCACGGTGGTGGCCATCAATATGATGGATGTTGTGGCCAAAAGCGGCGATACCATCAACACCCATCGCCTCTCGGAAGAACTGGGCTGCCCTGTGCTGGAAATCTCCGCGCTGAAAGGCACCGGTCTCACGGCGGCCTCTCAGAAAGCCGTGGAATTGGCCAAAGCAGGGGTTCCCATGGTCCCCCGGCACAGTTTTTCCGGTAGCGTGGAACATGCCATTGCCCACATTGAGGAAGCCCTCGGCAACAAAGTGGAGGAAATGCAACAGCGCTGGTTTGCCATTAAAGTTTTCGAGCGCGATGAGAAGGTTTTGGCACAGCTTGCTCTCGATGATGGCACAAAAGCCCGCATCGAAAAGGAGATTGGCCTTTGCGAAAGGGAGCAGGACGATGATGCCGAAAGCATCATCACCAACGAACGCTATATCTATATTGCCTCTATTATGAAGGATTGCTGCAAGAAACAGAACGCCGGCAAACTTACGGTTTCCGATAAAATCGACCGCATCGTCACCAACCGTTGGCTGGCCTTGCCGATCTTTGCGGTGGTGATGTTCGTTGTCTATTACGTTTCCGTCACGACGGTAGGTACCTGGGTTACTGACTGGACCAACGACGTGCTCTTTGGCGAAGTCATCCCCCCGGCCATAGATCAATTTCTTACTGCCGTCAACGCCGCTCCCTGGCTTTCGGCGCTGATCCTCGACGGCATCATTGCCGGTGTCGGCGCTGTTCTCGGTTTTGTTCCCCAGATGTTCGTACTCTTTGCTTTCCTGGCCTTTCTTGAGAGCTGCGGCTATATGGCCCGGGTGGCCTTTATCATGGACCGTATTTTCCGTAAATTCGGTCTTTCCGGGAAATCCTTTATCCCGATGCTCATCGGTACCGGTTGCGGCGTCCCCGCGGTGATGGCCTCCCGTACCATCGAAAACGACCGGGACCGCAAAATGACGATTATGACCACGACCTTTATTCCCTGCGGCGCCAAACTGCCGATCATCGCTTTGATTGCCGGCGCTCTTTTCCACGGCGCCTGGTGGGTGGCGCCCAGCGCCTATTTCTTAGGGATTGCCGCGGTTGTCTGCTCCGGTATCATCCTGAAAAAAACCAGGATGTTTACGGGAGATCCCGCTCCCTTTGTGATGGAATTGCCGGCTTACCACTGGCCCACCGTTGTCAACGTGCTTCGCAGTATGTGGGAGAGGGGCTGGTCCTTTATAAAGAAAGCCGGTACGGTGATCCTGATTTCCGCCATCATCATTTGGTTCCTGCAAGCCTTCGGGGTTGTTCAGGGTAAATTTATGATGGTGGAGGATCTGAACGAGAGTTTCCTCGCCGTCATCGGCAACGGTATCGCCTGGCTTTTCGTTCCCCTGGGTTGGGGACACTGGGAAGCCGCCGTGGCGACTTTCACCGGTTTGATCGCCAAGGAAAATGTGGTCGGTACCTTTGGCGTGCTCTACGGTTTCGCCGAAGTGGCGGAAGACGGCGCCGAAATTTGGGGTACCCTGGCCGCCAGCTTTACGCCTCTGGCCGCTTATTCCTTCCTTGTCTTTAACCTGCTCTGCGCCCCTTGCTTCGCGGCGATTGGCGCCATCAAACGGGAAATGAACAATGCCAAGTGGACCTGGTTCGCCATTGGTTATCAGACAGCATTTGCCTATGCCGTTGCCCTTTGTGTGTATCAGTTGGGCAGTCTCTTTGCAGGGAACGGCTTTACCGTCGGCACTGCCGCAGGTATCATCGTGACGCTGATCATACTCTATTTGCTGTTTCGACCGCAGCGGGTAAAAACAGGTTCTGACGTTCTCGCCTCGGCAAAGGCGAGAGCCTAAAAAGAAGGGGATGATATGATGCTGGATTTCATCGTCAACCATGGCGCTACCATCCTGATCAGCGGGGTATTGTTGGCCCTCATCATTTGGATCGTGGCTTCGATGATTAAAAAACGAAAACAGGGCAAATCCATGGGCTGCGATTGCGGCTGCGGTTCCTGCCCCGGCTCCTCTTACTGCCATCCTCAGGAGAAAGATACCGAGGATCGGGAACCCTAAGGAACGAAGACTGCTGCCTTTGAAAGCAGAGTCTCACATAGGAAAAGCAGAGTCGGTTTTCGATTTTTCCGATCGGAAGCCGGCTCTTTTTGTGGAGATTTTTCGTGGCACAGTTTCTATTTTGTATCACGTCGGTTTGAAAAAGATCTAAAAAACCATGGCGGATTTTGCCTTTTGGCGTTATAATAAAGAAGTTGTCCATTGGTATATACGGTCATGATGGGGAAGTGAGGTGTAAGAGACAGTGAAAGAAGCGCTGCTTTGGGCTACGGCTGGCACGGGTTTTACCTTTCTGATGACAACCCTTGGCGCGGCCATGGTGTTTTTGCTGCGCCGTGAAGCCGGTGGCAAAATGCAAAAAGCGTTTTTGGGCTTTGCTGCCGGTGTGATGATCGCCGCTTCGGTATGGAGCTTATTGATTCCGGCCATGGAAGAAGCTGAGGCCCATGGCGGCAACGGTCTGTTGCCGGTGGTCGGTGGTTTCATCCTCGGCATTGCCTTTTTATACGTTCTGGATCTGCTTATTCCCCATTTTCATCCCGGGGTCAATAAAACCGAGGGGCTTACTTCCTCCATGAAGCGAACCACTCTTTTGGTGATGGCGGTAACACTCCACAATATCCCCGAAGGCATGGCCGTGGGTCTCTCTTTTGCCCTTGCCGCCCAGCATGGCGCCGATTCCGCGGTTTACGCCTCGGCCCTGGCCTTGGCCGTGGGCATCGGTATTCAGAATTTTCCCGAAGGCGCCGCTGTGTCCCTGCCTTTACGCCAGGAGGGTCTCACAAAAGGCAAAGCCTTTTTGATCGGTGGCCTATCCGGGATCGTGGAACCGGTCTTCGGTATTGCCGCGGTTTTGATCGCCGCCTTGATCACTCCCTACATGCCCTGGCTTTTGGCTTTTGCCGCCGGCGCTATGATGTATGTGGTGGTCGAGGAACTGATTCCCGAAGCCCATCTTGGGGAACACTCCAATGTCGGTACCTTCGGTGTGATGAGCGGTTTTTTGTTGATGATGGTTTTAGACGTCGCTTTGGGCTAAGGGGAAATCAGCAGCGTAATACAACATAAAAGAAAGTAGGTGTGAAGCAATGAATCCTGATTTGATGGAAATGTTAAAAGTTGTTCTTTTCGGTATTGTGGAGGGGATTACGGAATGGCTCCCCATTAGCAGCACAGGCCATATGATCCTGTTGAATGAGTTTGTCAGTTTGCAGGTAACGAAAGCCTTCTGGAGCATGTTTGAAGTGGTGATTCAGTTGGGGGCGATCATGGCGGTGGTGGTGATTTTTTGGCGCCAAATCTTTCCTTTCGGAAAAAAGGAAAACCCTGTGCCGCTGTGCCCCAAAGGTCTTGGATCTTACGTAAAAGCGGATATCCTGAAATTATGGGGAAAAATCCTCGTGGCCTGCGTTCCCGCGGCTGTGATCGGTTTGCTGTTCAATGAAACCTTTGAGGCGCTGTTTTATAATTATCAGACGGTTTCCCTTGCCCTGATCGTTTTTGGTGTCGCCTTTATTGCCGTGGAAAATCAACACAAGGGCAAGGCCGCGAGGGTCAACAGTACGGCGGAGATCAGCTACGGTCTTGCCGTGGCCATCGGCTTGTTCCAATTGATCGCCGCCATTTTCCCGGGAACCTCCCGTTCCGGCGCTACCATTGTCGGCGCGCTGCTTTTGGGCGTATCCCGAACGGCTTCGGCGGAATTCACTTTTTATTTGGCCATACCGGTGATGTTCGGCGCCAGTCTGCTAAAACTCTTTCAGTTTGGTTTTGCCTTTACCGGTCCGGAACTGATCTCCCTGATCATCGGTATGATCGTGGCTTTTATCGTTTCCATACTGGTGATTCGCTTTTTGATGGGGTATATCAAAAAGCATGACTTCAAGATCTTCGGTTGGTACCGCATCATACTGGGCATCGTTGTTTTGTTGGTATTCGCATTGAAATAAAGGTTCGGACTACCGCATTGGTCCGGGGCCCGGCAGGAGATCCTGCCGGGCTTTGTTGTTTCAAAGCGGAAACTTGAAAACAAAGGTCAAAAGGCGTACAATGATCTTGGTCATCGCATATTAGGAAAATCTTAAGATTTCATCATGGAAGAAATCACAAAGCAAAGGGATTTTTCTGCTATCATAAAATTAGGCCGATGGCACTGACAGGAAGAGGTGTTTGACATGGGAAGCAAAATACTCGTCGTTGACGACGAGCACGAAATCGCGGATCTGGTAGAAGTCTATCTACAGAGTGAAAACTTTACCGTATATAAGTTTTACGGAGCCTTAGAGGCTCTTCAATGCATCGAGACTACAGAGCTTGATCTGGCCATCCTCGATATCATGCTGCCGGACATGAACGGCTTGACCCTTTGTCAAAAAATACGGGAACACCATCATTACCCCATCATCATGCTGACGGCCAAAGACGAGGAAACCGATAAAATTACGGGGCTGACCTTGGGCGCTGATGATTATATCACAAAACCCTTCCGACCTTTGGAGATGGTGGCCCGGGTCAAAGCGCAGTTGAGAAGATATAAAATGTACAATCCCAGCCGGACGGAGGAGGCTGTTTCCCCGGTTATCATCCATTCCGGGTTGGTGATGAATGTGGATACCCATGAATGTCTCCTGAACGAAAAACCCCTGATGCTGACGAAAACGGAGTTCTCCATTCTCCGTATTCTGCTGGAAAAGAAGGGAAGCGTGGTCAGCGCCGAAGAGCTCTTTCATGAAATTTGGCAGGACGAGTATTACAGCAAAAGCAATAACACCATCACCGTACATATCCGTCATTTGCGGGAAAAGATGAACGATACCGTAGAACATCCGAAATACATCAAAACCATATGGGGAGTGGGGTATAAAATTGAAGCGTAAAGACGAACGCCAAGGGGATTATTCTCGGCTGATCACCAAAACATATCTTTGGGGTTTTGGTATGCTTCTTGCCGCGGTGATCATCATCGCCTTGTTCTATGCCATTTTTTGGCAGAATAAGGGCGGTGATTTTGTCGTCTCCCTACTGCAAAACTTCTTCCCCATGGACTATTACGACGCCCTCTACATTTATCAGACGGTCTTTCGGAATAACATCACCCTCATTTGGCTGCTGGCCATCGCCATCGTCTTTTTCTTGCTGTTCTATTTCTTCATTCGACGCTTTACCCGTTATTTTAATGAAATCAACGGCGGCATCGATGCCCTGGTCAAGCAGGACGGTAAAGATATCGTGTTGCCTCCGGAAATGTCCGCCACGGAAAAAAATCTGAATACGGTGCGCCGGACTTTGGAAAAGCGCACCCTTGAGGCGCAATTGGCGGAGCAGAAAAAGAATGATCTCGTGATGTATCTTGCCCATGATATCAAAACGCCGCTGACTTCCGTCATCGGTTATCTGAGCCTGCTGGACGAAGCGCCGGATATGCCCTCAGCCCAGCGGGTAAAATACGTCCATATCACCTTAAACAAGGCCTATCGCCTGGAAACGTTGATCAACGAATTTTTCGAAATTACCCGCTATCATCAGCAACAGATCCGTTTGGAGAAAGAACCCATCGACCTCTACTATATGCTCGTACAGATGATCGATGAGTTTTACCCGATTCTGTCGGAAAACGGCAACAAAGCGGTGCTTTGCGCCGATGAAAATCTTGCCGTCTGGGGTGACGCCGTGAAGCTGGCTCGGGTTTTCAACAATATCTTGAAAAACGCGGCGGCTTACAGCGATCCCGGTACGGAAATCGCCATCGATGCCAGGGAACAAGGGGATCACGTGGCGGTGTCCTTTGCCAACCGCGGCATCACCATACCGCCGGAAAAATTAGAAGCGCTCTTCGAGAAATTTTTCCGCCTCGACGAGGCCCGCACCTCCAATACGGGCGGCTCCGGTTTGGGCTTATCCATTGCCAGGGAAATCGTTTCCCTCCACGGCGGTACCATTGAGGCGAAAAGCGAAAACCGGCAAACGGTTTTTACGGTTTTGCTGCCCAAAGGCGATGCTGTGAAAAATTAACCTTAGCTTAAGAACATCTTAAGAATCTTGCAAGCGAATATTAAAGAACAGCCTGCTCATCTTTGGTATGATAGTGATATCAAAAGAGAGCGGGCTGTTTTTTTACGCTTGAGGGGCGCCCAAATGAGCCAAATAAGCCAAAAAATAAAAAAGAGAAAAAGATCCGGTCAGCGCCTAATATCAGGGGGGCGCATCAGAATCAGAACATTATTCTTTATGGTTCTGCTGTTCCTCACCGCGGTGATTTCCGCTTTTTTGCTAAAGGACCAGATCGGTTTGACTGGCGGCGCGGAAGCGGAAGAGGAAAACTTGCTGATTTTGGTCAACCGCCAAAATGAAGTTCCCCCTCATTATACCGTAGATTTGACCTTGCTGGCCAACGGTGAGTCGGTGGCCACTGTCATTGTTCCGGCACTGCAGCAGATGTTTGACGCCGCTCGGGCTCAAGGCGTTTATCCTGTGGTCGCTTCCGGCTACCGTCAAGCAGGGGAACAGCAAATACTCCTCGATGAAAAAATCGCAACTTATGTTGCATCGGGGTATGACCGCGAGGCGGCTGCCGCTCTGGCGGAAACCTATGTTTCACCGCCGGGATACAGCGAGCATCAGCTGGGGCTTGCCGTGGACATCAACGCAGATCCGATGAAATCCACTGCCGGGGAGGTTTATACCTGGCTTGCGGAAAACGCCCATCAATACGGTTTCATCCTGCGCTATCCCGAAGGCAAGGAGGGGTTGACCGCCACCCATTACGAAGCCTGGCATTACCGCTACGTGGGTAAAACAGCGGCGGCGACCATCTACAAGGAAAACCTGTGTTTGGAAGAATATATTGAAAAATATGTCGGCCCCGTTGACGCCGGGGAAGAGGCGGCAGAATAGGCCGCCGTAACCGACTGATGAGGAAAGGATGATCGAAACATGAAACGAAAACGTCTAACCCAGATATTTCCCTGGCTACTGCCGCTGAGGGTCAAACAAAAAACCGCCTGTTTTTACGCGGCAATGAACCTGGACGGCAACTTTTACGCCAAAGAACAGGGGGAAAGCCTTTTGCCGCATCTGCTTTTTGAGACCGGCTGTCCTCTTTATAATAGGGAAACCGGATTTGACATGATCTATCAGGAAAACAAAGTGTTCAACCTGAAACTGGCCGCCGCCACCCTCGATCGGATTTTGATCAAACCCCAGGAAACCTTCTCCTTTTGGCTTTTGGTGCGGGACGCTGATCGCGAGATCCCCTATAAAGACGGGCTTACCGTGATCGACGGCGAACTGACCACCGCGCCGGGAGGCGGCATGTGTCAAATGAGTAATCTGCTCTTTTGGGCCTTTCTGCATACGCCTTTGACCATTGTGGAGCGCCGGGGCCATGCCGTAAAGGACTTTCCCGAACCCCCCAGTGACGCCCCGATTGGCGTCGATGCCACTGTTTCCGAAGGTTGGGTCGATTTGAAGGTCAAAAACGAAACCGCCGCGACGTTTCAAATTGATCTCAATTTTGACGAGGAGCAGATCATCGCCAGGATTTATACGGATATCGACGAGGGGCACACCTATGAAATCGTCAACGGCGAACCTTTCTATTATACGAAAAATCATAAAATCTACGAGGAAGTGGATGTTCGTCAAAGGGTGATGGATCGGGAGCACGGCGAATGCGTTGCCTTCAAACGCTTATACCGTAACCTTTGTCAAATCGGCTACGAGCTTCCTCCGGGAACGGTAATCATCAAAGAAGGAGAAAAAGGTAGGGATGATCATGGGTACCATGAATACGATACCAACAAAAATTACGGTTTACGGCTGTGAAAAGGAAGAGGCGCATTTATTTCGGGAAATTTCTCCCCGCTTTCGGGTGCTCCCCACCATCACCAAGGCCCCGGTTTCTGCTGATAATGCCGTTTTGGCCAGGGGCAACCGCTGCATCAGCGTCAGCCATAAAGCGAGCATTACTCCTTCGGCGCTCTTTGCTTTGAAGGATATGGGTGTCGAATATATTTCCACCCGCAGCATCGGCGATAATCATATCGATGTGGAGACCGCGGAAAAACTGGGTATCACCGTGGGCAACGTCGTCTATTCCCCCGGCAGTGTCGCCGATTATACCGTGATGCTGCTGTTGATGGCGATCCGTAACGCCAAGTCTGTGGTGAGCCGCGCGCAAAGCCACGATTTTCGCCTTGAGAACGCCCGGGGCAGGGAGCTTCGGGATCTCACCGTCGGCGTTTTGGGTGCCGGGCGCATCGGCAAAGCGGTGATCCAGCGGCTTTTTGGTTTCGGTTGCCGGGTCTTGGCTTATGACCCCGATCCCGACCTTTCTTTAAAGGTGTCTTATGTTCCCCTTGAGGCTCTGTTGGCACAAAGCGATATCGTTAGCCTCCATCTGCCCCTGACGGAAAAGACGTATCATTTTCTCGATGAGGAGCGTATCGCCGGGATGAAAAAAGGCGCCTTTTTGATCAACACCGGTCGCGGCGCCCTTGTGGACAGCAATGCTCTGATCGCGGCGCTGACCCGGGAGGAATTGGGTGGCGCCGCCTTGGATGTCCTCGAAGGGGAGGAAGGCCTCTTTTACTTCGATTACCGCCAAAAGCCCATCGACCATTCCTTGCTGTTGCAACTGGAACAGATGCCCCAGGTAATCATTACGCCCCACACGGCCTACCATACCCAGCGCGCCCTCTACGATACGGTGGAAAACACCGTATTGAATTGCCTTGATTTTGAAAGGAGTGAAACCCTATGCCACAGATAAAGATTGCCGTGCTTTTTGGCGGCTGCTCCGAAGAGCATGATGTGTCGGTGAAATCCGCCAAAGAAATTATGAAAAATCTTGATCCTCAAAAATATGACCCGATTCCCATCGGCATTACTAAAAATGGCGCCTGGAAAATGTGCGATTTAGCCGATTTCGGCTGGGAAAACCGCCCCTGCCGCGATGTGCTGCTGTCGCCGGACCGCACAACCCACGGTCTTCTCGTCCTGGAAGACGGCGGTTATCAGATCATTCGTCTCGACGCGGTGCTGCCGGTACTCCACGGCAAAACAGGGGAGGACGGGGCAATTCAGGGGCTTTTGGAACTTTCCGGGATTCCTTATGTGGGCTGCGGCATTGAAAGCTCCGCCCTTTGTATGGACAAAGCATTGACCCATTTGATCGTAAAAAATGCCGGCATCGCCACGCCCCGTTTTTGGCTCCTTACCGGTGATGATGCGTTCGATCCCTCTTCTTTGCCTTACCCTGTTTTCGTAAAGCCGGCCCGTTCCGGCTCTTCCTTCGGCGTGACCAAAGTCGAAAATGAAGCGTCCTTTTACGCCGCGGTGGCCGCGGCCCGAGAGTTTGATGAAAAAGTTCTGATCGAAGAGGCGATCATCGGTTCCGAGGTGGGCTGCGCTGTGTTGGGCAGCGGTGCCGAACTCAGCGTTGGCGAAGTGGATCAGATCACCCTTGCCCACGGTTTCTTTCGCATTCATCAGGAAAGCGCCCCGGAAGAGGGTTCCGAAAATGCCACGATTACAGTGCCCGCGGCAATTTCCCCAAAGGAGCGGGAATTGGTGCGGGAGACCGCCAAAAAAATCTATCGCGCCTTAGGCTGTACGGGGCTGGCCCGGGTGGATTTGTTTTTACAGGAAGACGGCAAGGTCGTTTTGAACGAGGTCAATACATTCCCCGGCTGCACTGCCTACAGCCGCTATCCCCGGATGATGGACGCGGCGGGGATGCCCCTGTCCGCAGTGATGGATCGTTGTATTGACTTAGCCTTAAAGAAATGAGGTCAAAAATGGAAAAGGGATTCGTTTTTTTAGACGAAATGTTGCCCGGTGTTCGCTGGGACGCCAAATATGCCACCTGGGATAATTTTACCGGCAAACCGGTGGCGGGTTATCTTGTCAACCGTGTCGCCGGCACCTATGAATTGGCGGCGGCGCTGCAAAAGGTTCAGGAACAGGCCGCGGATCTTGGTTACGGTCTGCTGCTTTGGGATGGTTACCGCCCCAAACGGGCCGTGGACTGTTTTTTGCGCTGGGCCGCCCAAGAGGAAGATTTTCTCACCAAAGCTAAGCACTACCCTCATATAGAGCGGGGGGACATGATCGAAGAGGGGTATGTGGCGGAAAAATCCGCGCACAGCCGCGGCAGTACCGTGGATCTTACCCTTTATGGGCTGAAGGATTTCGAACTCCTCGATATGGGCGGCTCCTTTGATTTTATGGATTCCCTTTCTCACCACGGGGCTCAGGGGATTTCCCCGGAAGCCACCAACAACCGGCTCCTTTTGCGCTCTTTGATGGAAAAGAACGGTTTCACGCCCTTTTTTGCGGAATGGTGGCATTATACCTTGCAAGAGGAACCCTATCCTGATACCTACTTTGACTTTCCCCTGTTCTGACTGAGATAAAACAAAAGCAGAAAGAGAAAAAAGAACTGCAACTATATAGCATTAGGCATCGGCGTTTTTGCGCCGATGCTTTCTACGTGAAACGGTATGCATTGACGGAGAGAAATCTTTTATTGTATACTAACGATATGGCGGCGCTCTTTTGAGACAAGACTTGATCTTTATGCCGCATAAAGGAGAAAAGATGACGCAACAAAATGTGACCCATCTGACTTACGAAGGGAAAGAGATCATACTCATTGCCACGGCCCACGTATCCAAGGAGAGCGTCGCTTTGGTCAAAGAAGTGATCGATGAAGAGAGACCGGACAGCGTCTGCGTGGAACTGGACGAAGGACGCTATCAAAATATGCAAAACCCCACCGCCTGGCAAGATGCCGACCTTATTAAGGTGATCAAAGCCAAAAAGGTCGGTTTTTTAGCGGCAAATCTATTTCTCGGTTCCTATCAGAAACGTTTGGCCAAGAAGCTAGATACACCTCTCGGCGGCGAGATGAAGCAGGGGATCGAGAGCGCCAAGGAGGTTGGCGCTGAACTTGTCTTAGCGGACCGCAATATACAAACGACATTTTTGCGCATTTGGCGCAAGCTGACATTATGGGAAAAGGCAAAGCTGCTCACCGGTTTGTTTTTCGGCTCTGATGAGGAGGCCGATCTTTCTGATCAGGATTTACAAAAGCTGTTACAAGAGGATATGCTGGAACAGGCCATTGTCGGCATGAAAGAAGAATTCCCCAGTGTGGGACAGACGCTGATCAGTGAGCGGGATCAGTTTTTGGCGGCGAAAATCAAAAACGCCCCGGGGAAAAAAGTCGTTGCTGTTTTGGGCGGCGCCCACGTTCCCGGTGTGAAAGAGGAGATTTTTAAAACCCAGGATCTGGAAAGCATCAACGTTGTACCCCCCAAAAGCCCCGTGGGGAAAGTGATCGGCTGGCTGATCTCCCTTGCCATCATCGTCCTGCTGGCCTATGCCTTCTTCGGCGGCGTTCAGGAGGGCATTGCCCAACTGTCCCGTTGGGTGCTGCTCACCGGCACTTTGGCGGCGCTCTTCACCGCCTTATCTTTGGGCCATCCTTTGAGCATTTTAACATCCTTTGTGGCGGCGCCCTTTACCACGTTGAATCCCGTTTTGGCCTGCGGCTGGTTTACCGGCCTGGTGGAAGCATCCCTGCGCAAACCGACGGTGCGGGATTTGGAAAACATCACCGAGGATATTTTTAGCCTCCGGGGGATCTACAAAAATCGGCTGTTAAGGGCGCTTCTCGTGGTCTTTATGGCCAATATCGGCGCCTCTCTCGGAACGTTTATTGGTGGTGCCGATATCATCCGCAATCTGTTTTAAAAACACCCGGGAGATGCAAAAAAGCATATCCCGGGTGCTTATACGTTTCTTATCCAGGGGTAAGAACGGCGTTTATTCCGTTAAACTGGCATAGATTTTGCTCAGGTTTTCTTCCATTCGTTCAAGGTAGGTTTTGCCATCTTCGCTGCCGGCCATCGTATAGATCGTTTCTACTTTGGCGCCGACTTCTTTGGCGAGGGTTTCGGATACTTTAGTGCTGGCCAATTCTTCGGCAAAGATTGTGGTCACAGCGTGCTCTTTGCAATACTGTACCAATTCCGTCAGTTGCTGGGCGCTGGGTTCGCCTTCGGCAAAGACGTCTTCCACGCTGTTTTGGCTCAAATCAAAATCACGGCAGAGATAGCCGAAGGCCGCGTGTCCCGTGACAAAGCTGTTCTTTTCCACCGCGGCAAATTTTTCGGCGTATTCCTGATAGAGGTTTTCCAAAGCTGTGATATAGGCTGTATAGTTGCTTTCGTAATCAGCGGCGTTGCCCGGATCGGCTTTGACGAGGGCGTTTTTGATATTGGCCACCTCAATTTCGGCGCATTTTAGACTCAGCCAAGTATGAGGATCGTACTGACCGTGCTCTTCGGCTTCGGCTCCTTCGTTACTGATGGGGTCTATGTCGTCAGAAGCGCAGACGGTGATTAGATTTTTGTTGTCCACGGCGCTGATGGCGTCGTCAATCCAGGATTCCATACCGAGACCGTTATAGATCAGAATTTGCGCTTCGCTTAAACTTGCCAGATCCTGAGCTTTCGGTTCAAAGGCATGGGGTTCGACACCATCGGGAATGATGGTGGAAACCGTTACGTGATCACCGCCAATGGCTTCCGCGAATTCTTTCATGGCGTCAAAGGTTACGGAGACTTTGACGGTTTCCGCATCGGTAGTGCTTGTCCCATTGTCAGCAGAGGATCCGCCGTTACAAGCGCAAAAACATACGGTAACGGCGAGGCAAAAGAGGGCGACAGCCCATTTTTTAATCATTTTATCAAACCTCCAAAAGAATTTACTTGCAAATGATTCCTATTTGCGTATATAATAAATATGCCTGATGGTTTCCTTTTTGTCAAGGGCAAATATGGAAAATTCCGGCAAAAAAGATAAAAAACTGAAATGAAACAAGGTGGTTATATGATCAAAGCGGAACATTTGGCCTTTTCTTACACGGGTACCGCCCCGTATATTCTCGATGACATCCATTTGGAAATCGACTCTGGCGCCTACGTCTCCATTGTTGGTGAAAATGGCAGCGGCAAAAGTACGCTGATGAAATTGATCCTGAAATTCTTAAAACCGACCCGTGGCGCCATTGCCGCCAATGCTAAACGCATTGGTTATGTGCCCCAAAAAAACGACTACAGCAACAGTAGTTTTCCCATTACCGTCTATGAAATGCTCAATTCCTACCGACACTTATTGAAGCTGAAAGATAAGCGGGTGATTGCAGAGAGCCTGCATTTGGTGGGTTTAGAGGGGGTGAAACATACTCTGATGGGGACGCTTTCCGGCGGCCAAACCCAAAAAGCCCACATCGCCCGGGCGCTTATGGGTGAGCCGGAGCTGCTCCTTTTGGACGAGCCTTCCACCGGCGTGGATATCGACAGCCAAAAGGAGATTTACGGTCTTTTGAAAAAGCTCAATAGGGAAAAGGGCATCACCATCGTATCGGTGGAGCACAATCTCAGCGCTGCCGTGGCCAATTCCACTTTGATCTATCATCTTTCCGGAGGCAAAGGACATATTTGTACGCCCCAAAAATACGCCGCGGAGTACCTTGGCGAAAAGGGGAGGATCTGATCCATGCTCCATTATGCTTTTATGCAGAACGCCCTGTTGGTTTCGGTGTTCATTTCGATTCTTTGTCCTTGCATCGGTGTTTTTTTGGTGCTGCGGCGTTATTCCATGATCGGCGATACCTTGTCCCACGCCTCTTTGGCTGGGATCACCATCGGGCTGCTCTTTGATCAAAGCCCCGTTCTCGGCGCCTTTGTCTTTACGTCGGTCTGCGGCGCCCTCATTGAGTTTTTGCGCGGCTACTTTAAAAAATATACGGATCTCATCCTCGCCATCGTGCTTTCCTTAAGTGTCGGTACTGCCATCACGATCATCAGTTCGGGAAAGCTCCACGCCAACGCCGATTCCTTTCTTTTTGGCAGTATCCTAACGGTCACCCGCACCGACACCTATATGGTGATGATCTTGAGCTTCATCTCGGTGTTGGCCCTGGTTTTTCTGTATCATCAGATGATCTACATCGCCTACGATGAAGAGGCGGCCAAAGTCGCCAAAGTCAGGGTGCGCCTGATCAATTACGTATTTTCCATTTTGGTGGCCTCCGCCATTGCCGTTTCCATCCGCATTGTCGGTGTGCTTGTGTTAAGCTCCATGATCGCGCTGCCTGTGGCCACGGCGTTGCAGTTTGGCAGAGGTTTCCGTGTGACGCTGCTGCTTTCCGTCTTATTTAGCGTGATCGATATCATGTCCGGCCTGTTTTTCTCCTATTATCTCAACGTCGCTCCCGGCGGTTTCACCGCCTTGGTCTCCGTTGCCGTATTGGTTGCGGTTTTACTGGTAAAGAGGGTGCTGGCCGGTGTCAAAACAGCCCGTAGCCAATAAATTTTTGCTTTCCTCTTGCCTTATGGGGAAAAGGCGTTAAAATAGAAGTAGCGGTAAAAGTCGGTTTGAGAAAGAAATAGTAGGAGCATCCGGGAAAAGAGGTGCGTAGCATTGAAAGAAACACCATCGGGCTGGCCCGCCGGCCTTAAAAAAACAAAACAGCGCCAATGCGTTTTGTCTGTGCTGGAACAGGCGGAAAAACCTTTGAGCGCCATGGAAATCGCCAGTTTGATCGGAAAAGAGGACTGCACCATTTGGCTTTCCACGGTATATCGGGTTTTGGAGCTTTTCGTGAAGGAAAACGTGGCGGTGAAAACCGTGCTTAGCGATAGCGAAAAAGCCTTCTACGAGCTGAACCGCAATGAGCATAAACATTATGCCGTCTGTTTAAACTGCCATAAAGTGGTGAAAATCGACTCCTGTCCCCTGAAAGACCTCGCGCCGCAACAGATTGACGAAGATTTCCAAATCACAGGGCATAAACTGGAGATGTACGGTTACTGTAAAGACTGCAAGGAAAAAGACGGTGCGGCAAAGGAAAAATAAATAAAACCCCTTGCAATGACAGGGGGTTTTTCGTAAAATAGGGATAGAAATCATGGTTGAAAGGGGAATTGTCTTATTCTTAGGTATCAAACAGATACGGTTCTTTGTTGATAGCAGAGGCTATTTGCAGTGAATCGTCAAGACAAATAGTCTTTGCGCAATCCTAAATTTAAAATTTCGGAGGATTCAGCATGGGCTATCAAAACGGTAAAACATTATTACCGAAACATTTATTGGCTTTGATCCAGGAATATATTGACGGGGAATCCATCTATATTCCCAGAAAAGATCAGTGCAAACGCGCCTGGGGGACGGTGAATCAAAGCCGTCAGCAGCTCGCGGCGCGCAACCGGGAAATCTATCGCAAGTATGCTGCCGGTACTTCCGTTCCCGTCCTGGCAGCAGAATACTATTTGGCGCCAAAAACAGTATACGGGATTGTCGCCAAAATGAAAAGTGAAAAAAGGGAAGGGCGCGTGCTCCAAAGAGCATAAAGATCGACATCTTGGGCGCTGGGATTTTCTCTCCCAGCGCCCAGGCTAAGTTGCTTTATACGGTAAAAATACGCTATTTTTTGTTGTCCTTCCGGTTTTTCGCGATTCCTTCTTTTGCTCCCTTTATTTTTCGGTAATTTTGCCTGATCAGTCACGGTACGGACACGAAAGTCCGCTAAAATAAAGCCAACTTAAATCCATCATAAAACCACGTTGCTTTGGTAGCCGCGGGGAGCAGGTGCAGATATGAAACAAGAACAGCGGAAAAGAGAAAAAACAGAACTGGAGGCTTTACTGCTCCGGCACGGCGAGGAAATCCTGTCGTCACCGCAGATGCAAAGAGAAAAGCTTTTTATTCAGCACGGTACGGTCAGTTGCTTTGATCACTCCGTGGCCGTGGCTTATACGAGCTTACAGCTGGCGGCCTCTTGGCGGATAAAGGTTGATCAACGCAGCTTGGTGCGGGGCGCTTTGCTTCACGACTATTTTCTCTACGATTGGCATGAGGCAGATCCCAGTCACCGTCTCCACGGTTTCCGCCACGCAAAAAAGGCGTTGTGGAATGCCCGGAAAGATTTCAGCCTCAACGCCAAAGAAGAAGATATCATTGTGAAGCACATGTTTCCTCTCAACTTGTCACTGCCCCGTTACAGAGAGAGTGTTCTCGTGATCCTGGCGGATAAGTGGTGTGCCCTTGCCGAGATTTTCACGGTATTTTCCCCATTGCGTCCGGTGAGGGCCGGCAAAGTGAAGCTTTAAAGCGGGGCTTACTTTTGAAAATCAGGGGCGAACTCCGTAATGGCGTCCTGGAGCAAGGTGGCCAAATACGTCATGGAGGGCCCGCCGCCCATGGCAATGGCGACAAAAGCGGCCTCCCGGATTTCCTCGGCAGTGGCGCCGCATTCCAGGGCTTTATAAACGTGATGCACCACGCAGTATTCGCACCTGGCGTAAATGGTTATGCCTACGGCGATGAGCTCCTTTGTTTTGGCATCCACCGCGCCGGCTTTTAAATCCGTTTGCGTGAAATGGGCGAAAGCGTCCATCACCTCGGGGTTGGCTTGGGCCAGCGTCTTTTGACCGTCCTGTAATTCCTTTAACATTTCTCTTGGCTGAAACATAAGATTCCTCCGATCTTTGCAATTCCGTCCGCTGCGGTGCAAACGCGGAATTTGCTGTGTAGAGTATAGGTATCATTCTTTATTGCATTATAGCATATTCTTGCCGCCGTTGCATCTGCCTTTTGGGCGGGAACTGTTGCACCTCCTTTATGGGAGCGTGCTTCTTTTATTTTGTCCCTGCCGTTTTGGGTAGGGCAAAGACTGCGCAGCGCTTTCAAGAACAGCTTGTACCGCATAAAATCAGTGGATTCAGAGAAACTAAAAAAAACGTCTGAGGAGAGCGGTTTCATGCGTATTTCAAAAGCGTTGTTCCGGGTCAAGCCCGTGGGCATTGACAACAGCAAGGAAAAACAGAGCTTAAAACGGGTGATGGGTTCTGTGGAATTGACTTTTTTGGGCGTAGGCGCCATCATCGGTACCGGCATTTTTGTCCTCACCGGCGTCGCCGCGTCGCTGTACGCCGGTCCGGCGGTAATTGTTTCCTTCGTGATTTCCGGCTTTGCGGCAACTTTGGCCGCCCTCTGCTATTCGGAAATGGCGTCTTTAGATCCTGTGGCGGGCAGCGCCTATTCTTTTACCTATTCCTCAATGGGGGAAATCATTGCCTGGCTGATCGGCTGGAACCTGATTTTGGAATACCTGGTGGCTGCCGGCGCCGTCGCCGTGGGCTGGAGTTCCTATTTTAACGATCTTCTGCTTTCCATGGGAGTCACGCTGCCGGATTCTTTGACGAAATCTCCCTTTGAAGGTGGCGTGATCAATCTCTTTGCCGTGATCATCACGGGATTGGTCATCGCCGTATCTGTTTTCGGAACCAAAGGCAGCGCCAATGCCATTAAAGTCATCGTCTTAATCAAATTATTGGTCATCGGGCTTTTCCTTGCCTTGGGTTTGACCCGGGTAGAAACAACCAATTGGGTGCCCTTTGCTCCCTTCGGCTTCAACGGCATCATGCATGGGGCTGCCATCGTATTTTTTGCCTATATCGGTTTTGACGCCGTGGCCACCGCGGCGGAAGACGTCAAAGACCCCAAGCGTGATCTTCCCCGGGGGATCATCGCTTCGCTGTTGATTTCCACCATACTCTATATTGCCGTGGCCGCTGTTTTAACGGGAATGCAAAAATACACAGCCCTCGATACGCCTTCTCCGATTTCTTCGGCGCTCCTCGCCACCGGCATTCGCTGGGCGGGGGCGTTTATCTCTGTGGGAGCTTTGGCTGGGTTGACCAGTGTTTTGATTGCCGTGATTTTTGCCCAAAGCAGAATTTTTTACGCCATGTCCAGAGACGGTCTTTTGCCGCCGGTCTTTGCTAAGATTCATCAAAGATATCAAACGCCCTTTTTTGATTTTCTGATCATCGGTGCTGCCATTGCCTTGGTCAGCGCCTTTTTCCCGGTAGAATTCATTGCCGAAATGGCGAATATCGGCACCCTTAGCGCTTTTACCGTGGTGGCCATCGGCGTGATTGTACTGCGCAGAAAGAAACCGGATATCGAGCGGCCCTTCCGGGTGCCCTGGGTGCCGGTGCTCCCCGTTGTTTCGATTTTGATGTCTGTTTATTTGATGCTGAATCTGCCCTTGGTGACCTGGATCCGGTTTGTTGTCTGGATTGCCGTCGGCCTCGTGATCTATTTCCTCTACGGTTTTAAAAAGAGCCTCATGTCAGGAAACGACGGTGAAGAATAAAAATGGTGATCCGCAACCGTTGCGCCGCCTTTTCTTTAGCCGGAAAAAGTTTGGCGGCAAAGAAAAAACCTCTTGACAAAATTAGCTAACACTATTATAATGCTAATACTGTTAGTATTCTGAAAAGAGAGGAAGTGGCACCATGGATTACCCCGGGTTGGCTCTGGAATTTATGGAAAAGATGTATTTATTGCGCCAGGCAAAACCCCACCGGCAGATGAACAAGTCCATGCACGGGGAGTGCTTTGTGCTACAGTATATCGCCCATCAGCAAGGAGTGGTGGTTCCCGGTGAGATTCGCGATATCATGGGCATCAGCTCCGCCAGAATTGCCGCCGCACTCAATAATTTGGAACGAAAGGGCCTGGTGAATCGGGATATCGACCCCCGTGACCGCCGCCGCGTTTTGGTCAGCCTTACCCCCCAGGGTGAGGAAATGGCAAAAATGCATAATCGGGAGCTCTACGAAAAAACCGTAGAGATGCTGCAACTTTTAGGGGAAGAGGATGCCACAACCTATGTGCGCATCACCGGCAGATTGGCGGAATTGGCAGCGCAGATGAAAGAAACAGAAACAGTAGAAGCAGAAGAAACAACAGAAACAGAAAAGATAGAAAAATAGAGAGTATAAAAAGAACGATTCATAAGCGAACAAGCGGTCACGAAAGTGACCGCATTAGGCCGTCGACAAAGTCTGATACGCGGCGAACCCTCTGGCCCACGACAGCTTGAGTACCTCTATGTACACGGCGCAGCCGCAGGCCAAAGCGTTCACCGCGTCTAAGCCTTTCTCGACAGCCTGTCATCCTGTAGCCCAAAATCTGCTTGCGCGTATTTTGTCTACAGTCTGAAGCGGTCACGAAAGTGACCGCATTTTAAAGATGTTAGAACAGCGTTAAAAACAACGCGGAACATAGAAAGAAAAGATGGAAGGATGATACGATGTTAAAAATTCTGCAACGTTTCAGCGCGAAAGAATGGCTTCAGGTGGCAATCAGTCTGATTTTTATTGTCACCCAGGTCTGGCTGGAATTGAAAATACCCGATTATATGGCGGAAATTACCCGCCTGACGCAAACCCCCGGCAGCGCCATGGCGGATATTTGGCGTACCGGCGGTGATATGCTGCTCTGCGCTTTGGGGAGCTTTGTCTCCGCCATCGTGGTGGGCTTCTTTGCCGCCCGTATCGCGGCTTCCTTTTCCCAACGATTGCGCAGTTTGCTTTTTAACAAAGTCGATTCTTTTTCCATGGAGGAAATCAGCCGTTTTTCCACGGCCAGCCTGATCACCCGCTCCACCAACGACATCACCCAGATTCAGATGCTGATCACCATGGGCTTGCAGGTGATCATCAAAGCGCCGATCATGGCGGTTTGGGCCATTACGAAAATTGCTGGAAAAGGTATGGAATGGACTCTGGCCACCGGTGTCGCTTTGCTGATTTTGCTTTCGCTGATCACCGTTTTGATGGTTCTCGTCATGCCGAAATTCCGCAAGATGCAGGTGCTCACGGATAATCTGAACCGGGTGACCGGAGAAAACCTTTCCGGCTTACGGGTGGTGCGCGCCTACAATGCCGAAGACTATCAAGATGTCAAATTCGAGGCGGCCAACGAAGAACTCACCGGAACTCAGCTTTATACCAGCCGCGGCATGGCTTTGATGATGCCGGTGTTGGCGGCGATCATGAGCGGTATGTCATTGGCGATTTATTGGATTGGCGCCTATCTCATCAATTCCGCGGGAGCCATGGATAAATTAACGCTCTTTTCCAATATGGTAGTGTTCTCCTCTTATGCCATTCAGATCATCATGTCCTTCATGATGGTGGTGTTTTTGTTTGTGATCATGCCGAGAGCCTCGGTTTCCGCAAAACGCATCAACGAAGTGCTTAACACGAAGCCGTCGATTAGCCCGGGCAGCGTCAGCCAAGGGAAACCGGGGGTTGTGGGAGAGGTGGTCTTTTCCCACGTGGGCTTTCGATATCCCGGCGCCGCCGATTCCGTTTTGCAAGATATCAGTTTTTCCGTGAAAAAAGGGGAAACGGTGGCATTCATCGGTTCCACCGGTAGCGGTAAAAGTACGCTGATCAATTTGGTGCCCCGCTTTTTCGATGCCAGTGAGGGGGCTGTTTTCATCGACGGTGTCAATGTCAGGGACTATACCGAGGAAGCGTTGCACAATAAAATCGGTTACGTACCACAAAAGGCCGTCATGTTCCGAGGCACCGTCGCCGAAAATGTCGCCTACGGTGATAATGGCAAAGCTGCGTCCACTGCGGAAGAAATCCAAAAGGCCGTGGCCATCGCCGAAGGAACGGATTTTGTGGAGCAGATGGAAGGACAGTATGACGCCGACATCTCTCAGGGTGGCGCCAATATCTCCGGCGGTCAAAAACAGCGCTTGGCCATTGCCCGTGCGGTTTGCCGTAAACCGGAAATCTATATTTTCGACGATAGCTTTTCCGCCCTGGATTATAAAACCGATCGGGTTTTACGGTCGGCGCTGCAAAGAGAAACCGCCGGCGTGACCACGATGATCGTGGCCCAGCGCATCGGTACCATCATGGAGGCCGACCAGATCATCGTCCTTGACGAGGGGCGTATCGTCGGCAAGGGACGCCACCGGGAATTGCTCAAAACCTGCGAAGTCTATCGAGAAATTGCCATGTCACAATTGAGCGAGGAGGAATTGGCCGTATGAGTGAAAGAAAAACCGTAAAAACGGGCAGGGGTTCCGGCAGCGGCAGACACGGTTTTAACCAGCCTGTGGAAAAGCCGAAAAACTTCAAAAAAACCATGGTCAAACTGATGCGCTACTGCAAACAGTATCTACCCGCCATCAGCGTGGCGTTGATCACCGCCTTGATCGGTACGGTATTGCAGATCATCGGTCCCGATCTGTTGAAGGACATGACCAATGAAATTACCAAGGGATTGCCGGCACTGATCAACGGTGTGCCGGTGGTGAACAGCATTGATCTATCCGCGGTATCGTCCGTTGCCTGGCTGCTCACGGCGATCTATGGCGTTTCTCTGCTGCTGAATTTGGTGCAGGGGCAAATCATGGCCATCATTACCCAGCGTATCGCCAAAACCATGCGCACCGATATCTCCCGCAAAATCAACCGTCTGCCTTTGAAGTATTTTGATAAAGTCAGCTACGGCGATGTTCTAAGCCGTGTTACCAACGACGTCGACGCCATCGGGCAAACCCTGAATCAAAGCCTGGGAACGCTGGTCACTGCGATTACGATGTTTTTTGGCTCCCTGATCATGATGTTTCATAACAACTGGATCATGGCCATCACCGCCGTCGCCACCAGCCTGATCGGTTTCATCCTGATGATTCTCATCATGGCCAAATCGCAAAAACACTTTGTTACCCAGCAACAGGAATTGGGCCATATCAACGGCCACGTTGAGGAAATCTACAGCGGCCACAATGTGGTAAAGGTCTATAACGGCGGCAAAGCCGCGAAAAAAACCTTTGAAGAAATCAACGGAAGGCTCTATACCAGCGCCTGGAAATCCCAGTTTCTGTCGGGTTTGATGATGCCTTTGATGAATTTTATCGGTAATTTTGGTTATGTGGCCGTCTGTGTCATTGGCGCGGCTTTGGTTCTCAAGGGAACGATCTCTTTCGGCGTCATCGTGGCTTTTATGATCTATATTCGCCTCTTTACCCAGCCTTTATCCCAGTTTGCTCAGGCCTTCAATAACCTACAGCGAACCGCCGCGGCAGGGGAACGGGTTTTCGAGTTTCTTGAGGAAGCGGAACTTGCCAATGAAAGCCAAAAACAGGCAACCCTGCATCGGATCAAAGGGGATGTGGAGTTTCAGCATGTGAAATTCGGCTACGTTCCGGGGAAAACCGTCATTCACAATTTTTCCGCCCGGATCAAAGCTGGGCAGAAGGTGGCCATCGTCGGTCCCACCGGTGCTGGCAAAACCACCATGGTCAATCTCCTGATGCGCTTTTATGACTTGGACGGCGGCGCGATTCTTTTAGATAATGTCCCCATCGATCAGGTGCCCAGAGAGAACGTCCATGAACAATTCAGTATGGTGCTTCAGGATACCTGGCTCTTTGAGGGGACCATCAAGGAAAATATCATCTACAGCAAGGAAGGGATCAGTGACGACCAGGTGGTAGAGGCCTGCAAAACAGTGGGGCTGCACCATTTCATCAAAACCCTTCCCGACGGTTACGATACGGTGCTCAGCGATAAAGCCAGTTTATCCGAGGGCCAAAAACAGCTTATCACCATAGCCAGGGCCATGATCCAAAACGCGCCGCTGCTGATTCTCGACGAAGCCACCAGTTCTGTGGATACGAGAACCGAACGTATTGTGCAAAAAGCCATGGATCGGTTGACGGAAGGCAGAACCTCCTTCGTCATCGCCCACCGCCTTTCCACCATCAAAAATGCGGATTTGATCCTTGTGATGAAAGACGGTGACATTGTGGAAAGCGGCAACCATGAAGAACTCTTGGTAAAAAGCGGCTTTTATGCGGAGCTCTATAACAGCCAGTTTGAACATGTCGCCTAAATATCGCACAAAAAAGAGGATATCCCCTGTATTGCTGCATCACTATGGACTATCCTCTTTTTTGCGCCCCAAAGGAAAAACGCTGGCATATTGTAGCTACTTTCTCACGGCGATTGTTTTATGTGGCGATATCTTCGTTTGTAGAGCAGATAGATCAGGGCGCCGATGGTGCCGGAAAATAAAACGACGAGCCCCCAAAAGACCGGAGAGAGCTTTGCTTTTAGGGCGTTTTGATACGCCCAAAGAGCAAGGAGTACCTGGTTGACCAAGAGAAAAAACAAGATCACAAGGATCACACCGTAGATCGTTCCTTTACCGTAGGGGATCTCGTCACCGGTGCTGATGAGAAAGATTCTGCTTGTTGCGTTTTGCTCCCCGAGGTTCAGGAGGAGATTCACTGTTTTGTTGCAGGAACCTTCGTATGGATCGCGGTCATCATGGGAAAAAGTGCTGCTGAAAATCAGCGTAAATACAATTTCCCCGTGTTCCACCGGCATAAAAACTACCTGGGGATCGTTGGCGCTGAAGTAGTATTCCCGTTGGCTTGTACAGCGCATCAGGGAGAAATTCTCTTTGGCGAAACGTGAATGTTTCCAGGTCCTTGTGACATGATTTTCGCCGTCAAGGAAAACCACGTCCACCACGTCGGGAAATGCCGCCAGTTGGTCAATGGCTGCGCTCACCCCTTGTTCATTTCCCTTTTCGAGATTGTCGCGAACTTCCCCGCAGTGCCAGGCGAAGGTAAAAACCGTCCGAAAAACAAGGGCCACAATCACCGCGCAAACCACGGTGGCGATGACGGCGGCCACGGTGTAAGCCACACTTATTTTCTTGAAATTCCACTTCAAAATCGCGGTTTCGAAACGATTCTTCAAGGCTGTTTTCTTTCTTTTTTGGTCATCAGCGTTGGTATTCATATTCAAAGGAGGCGCGGTCGGTCTCAAAAGAAAAGATCGTTTCCCCGTACTCTTCTAAGGTATAGGCTGCAACACAGATGAGGCTTTCGTTTATAAACCGCACCATGCTGCCGTTAACCGGGGCGTAAAGGGGGACTTTCTTTTCTCCCCGCAGTTCTGCCGTGAACCGCAGCGCCCCCTGGCTGACGACGATTTTGCCCCCGGCGAGAACGTCTGCTTTCGCTTTTAGGTAAGTGGCGATGCGGTATTCTTTGTCTTGGTAATGGATCACGCCGATGATACCGGTAAAATGAAACGGTCCCCAGGGGATTTCCGCCACGGAGAGCATCAGGCTGTTGATCGGCTCTTCTCTTTGGTTACCATCATCATGACCGACGTTGCCGAAATTACATTGGGTCCAAGCGTAGCTGCTGGGGAAAGAGTGACCGCGGTCGCCTTCCATGTAGCCGACATCCCGGTAGAAACGGTATTTTTCACCGTTGACGGTCAGTTCACCGCTGACCCGATGACCCATGCTATAGACACTGTGGCGGCATTCCATCAGCGGCAAGAAACGGAAAGGACCCATGATGTCATAGGAAAGGGGAGAAAGGGCGCCAAATTTCAGGTCGCCCTTGGCGGTTACCGCGTCGTCTTTGATATTCAAATGTAGCTGTTGCCGCGTAAAAAGATTATCGCCGATGGTAATGTGGGGCATTTTGCCTTTGGCGGAGAATTGCTCATAGGGAAAGACTATATTCCAGGCGCCTTTGTCTGTGACGAGCTGGATGGAAGCTGACTTTTTGCCGTCCCTTTCGATGTGAATCGCGGGGATCACCGCCACGATTTGGTTTTTGTTTTGCGCTTTGAAATACCAGCCTTCAAAATATCGTTTCAAAAGAAAAGTCCTCCCCGCAAAGATTGATCATAGTGTTCCCGTTTTCTTTCACACCAATGTATGGTAGGACAGCCATGGGAGAAAACATGCCGAAGGGCGGTTTGGCAAAAGCCAAAAGGGTCTTTGGATCAAGGGGAAATCTCTCTCTTTCGCCGCTGTTGGGGAGTATCCGCCAGGGATGGCCAAGGGAAAGGTTGCTTTTATCATGTTTTTCGTATAGAATAAATATAAGTCATTGGAAATGCAAAGTATTTCATGAGAAGGTGTGGTATGATAAGAATCGTCGTGGATAGTACGTGTGATATCCCCGAAGCATTAAAGGAACGATTTCAGATTGCTGTTTTGCCGTTATCGGTGATCATTGATGAAAAAACATACCGTGACAACGTCGAAATCACCTTAGACGACGTATACGCCGCCATGCGCGCAGGCCATCATCCCGGTACGGCCCAGATTTCCTGGGGGGATACAGAAAAACTGTTTTCTTCCATCGCCGCTGAGGGCGACGATTTGATCTATCTGGCCTTTTCCGCCGCGATGTCCGGTACCTATGACTTCGCCAAACTTGTAGGAGAAGAAGTGCGGCTCAAATATCCCGCTTGTAGGATGGCGCTGATCGACTCCAGGGGCGGTTCCTTAGGCGCCGGCCTCATCGCCATTCAGCTTGGTTTGATGAACGAAAAGGGCGTCTCCTTTGATGAAATGGTGAGCCAGTGCCAATGGATGACGAACCATGTGAAATACGCTTTTACCATTGATGATCTCAAGTGCGCCCTCCGTGGCGGCAGGTTGCTGACGAAAACCGTGGGCGATATCGGTAGCGTTTTTAAGATCAAACCTTTGATGGATGTAAAAAACGGCAGAATTAGCCTGGAAAAAATTGTTCGTGGCACCAAACATTCCTTTGTTTCCATCGCCAATACGGTGGCCGCTGATGCCGCAAGTTTTGGCGATCAAATCATCGGCGTCACCCACGCCGATGACTTGGAAAAGGCCGCTGCCATCACCAAGCTGTTAAAAGAGCGTTTGCCCAGAGCAACCTTTCTCTGCGAGCGCATCGGCAGTGTTCTTGGTTCTCATCTCGGCATCGGCGGTGTCGGCGTTTTCTATATGGATCAGCGCCCCCTTCGATATGATTGGTTATAGTAGGTTTATCATATATAAAAAGAAAAGGGGCTTACGCAAAACTGTTTTCCAAAGAGAACGTTATTTTGCGTAAGCCCTGATTTTTTTACGGTTGTTTTCGCCATTGGTTGAAGTCGTCTAAAAGGTCGTTGGCTTTTTCGGCGACTTTTTCTTTGAGTCTTTCGCCACTGGCGGCAACCTCCTTGGTCATGGCCTCCAATTTGCCCTTCAGTTCCAGGCCTTCGGAGCCGCTGATCTGGCCGATGGCTTCCTTTAACTTACCTTCGATGTATCTGGCATTTTCCCTTAAATTGTGATCCATAGAAAACCGCTCCTTTCTCAAAATAGCCTGATCCGAAAAAGCAGATTTTATACAAAAGCTTATCAAAACGGCGCCATTTGCCGAAAAATAGGCTTTCGCTTTTCCCTGCGAAATTTTTTTCAGACAGAGGATGTTTATATTTCGCTCTTTTTTGGCATATTATATGTGAAAACAAAAAAGCCGAAATGGTTTTAAAGAACAAAAAGCAGAAAGGAGTCTTTTTATGGGTATTATTGCATGGGTGGTTTTAGGCGCCTTAGCCGGTTGGATCGCCAGCATGATTACAGGCAAAAATTCAGAAATGGGAGCCTGGGCCAACATTCTTGTGGGTGTGGTCGGCGCTTTTATCGGCGGTTTGGTGATGAATCTCTTCGGCGGTTACGGCGTTACCGGTTTCAATGTCTGGAGTCTGGTCGTTTCCATTGGCGGCGCCGTGATCCTGCTTTGGATCGTCAGCCTCTTTAAACGGAAACATGTCACTTCCCACTAAGGACGCTCATCAAAAAAACCTGCCCGGTTTCGGGCAGGTTTTTTCATAAAGTAGGGTGTATGGCGGGGAAAAGTTATGCGATTAGGGGAAAAGGATTTCACGGTTTTTGTAAGCCGCCATCATTTTACGGGTCAAACTGATTTCGGAAGGGCCCACGGTCAAATCCTCCCGTCGGACCCAGGCGGCCTCCGCCAATTCATCCTGTGCCAAAGTGATTTCCTCTCCGCCGTCTAATTCGGCGAAGAAGCCTACCAACAGGGACTGGGAGAAGCCCCAAGGCTGATTATCGTAATAGCGAATATGCTTTACCTTTAGTCCCACTTCTTCATAGACCTCCCGCCGCACTGCGTCGTAAAGGGATTCTCCGATCTCCACAAAACCGGCGATCAACGCGTAGCGCCGGTAAACGCCGGTGCAATAGCGGGTAAGCAAAATCTTTTCACCGTGGACAATGCCTACGATGATGGCGACGGCGATGTCGGGGTACTTGATGTTGCCGCAGGCGGGGCAGACCAAGGCCCGTTCGTCTTCACGGTGGATCAGCGGCGCGGCACAGGCGCCACAGTAGCGATTATGTGCGTACCAATAAGACAGATGATATGCGGTCACCCCGGCAAAAGCCAGCCACTGGGGAGAGCACTCCCGAAATGCCTGAATGCTTGCGAAGTAGAAAGGCTGTCTCTTTGGTGGGCAGGATTTTTTCAACAGGAAAAAGGAGCTTGAGGCAATGGAAAAGAGATATTGAAAATCCTCTGCCATGAAAGGTTCCTCTTGGAAGTCGCCGATTTTCGGCAAAATTAAGGGCGCTTCTTGGCGCAGCAAAATATCGTCGCCTTCGAAAACGAGGAGAAAATCTTCGTTTTTTGGTTTTTGCATAAAGTATTCGCAATGATAGGGGAAGCCGTCGATTTCGTGGAGCATAAGCCTTCTCTCCGTGATGGAATAAAATATTCAGTCAAGTAAAAATTAGATATATGATATATCATCCCACCGTGGCCGTCAAGTCCGTGACCGGTTTTTAGTATCTGCGGTCTAAAACGGAATATACCCTGAGGTATCATGGGGCTCACTTTGCGGAAGAATAAGAATAAAACCCCGTCTTTTAAGGGGAAAGGAGTAATCATGGGTCATAAAAAAAGCATACTGTCCGAGGAGTCAAAAACAAAAATTGCCGGGGAACTCGGTGTCAAGGACGAGGTGGAAAAAGCGGGCTGGGGAGACGTGTCTGCTAAAAACTGCGGCAATATCGTCAAAAACGCCGTTGCCCACGGTATCGCTGCGTTAAAGACGAAACGGTGATTTTGTGCGGTCAGTTCCTTCATAAAATAAGCAGTGATAAAAAAAGGCGGAGCAAAGTTTTTTTCGCTCCGCCTCAGTCCGTCGATAAAGTCTGATACGCGGCGAACCCTTTGGCCTACGATAGCACGCTTAACCTTAGGAAATGCGATAGCATTTGCTTGAAAATGTCTTATGTACCTCTTTGTACACGGCGCAGCCGCAGGCAAAGCGTTTACCGTATTTAAGTCTTTCTCGGCAGCCTGTCATCTTGAAGATCAAAATCTGCTGACGCGTATTTTATCTACAATCTGACTTTGTTTATGTTTCTTTTTTTCTGCAAATCATTTCCGGCGGTAATAGCTGTCGGCCAAATAGATCGCGCCCAGGGGGTTATGAGCCAAAACCCGGTCCTTTACGGCAAAGACGGTCACCGGTGCGTCGGCATATTTGATGAACAGGGAATCGTGGCCGACACAAAGCCCCAAGATGATATTGAATTCCGTTTGGGCTTTGTTGAGAAAAACGGCTTGGCCGATGGGATTGCACATGGGTTCATAGGTACCGGGTCTTACTTTTTCCTGTTCCTTGAGGCCCAAATACTCTTTGGGTATGTTGCCGTTTTTACAGACAACGGAGGCCACTTCAAATCCGTGACGGCGCAGAGTGGTGCAAAATACTTCGGCTTCCCTGCTTAGACCGATGCAGAAAGCCACGCCCAGTTTGTGAAAGCCACATTTTTTGGCAAAATCGATGATTTCATCCAGTCTGGTTTTTTCGCAGTAACCTTCGGCTTCGACCAAAGCGGCATGATAGGCAAGTTTTGCCATGGTTGGGTCGCGATAGGCTTCTTTGATTTTTGTCAGAGCAGCTGTTTCCTGACCGGGACAGTTCTGCGGCGCGTTTTCCGGGTTTTCCGATTCGCAGCTGTGTTTTTTACATGACGCGCAAGTATACATTTTCATTCTTCTTTCTGGTTACACCGTAAAATAGAAGCGTTTTCATCATGTTAACTCAAGGACAAACAGATGTCAAATGGATTGACGGAAATTTTATCCGTTACCGTTTTACGAGGGAAAGGGGTCTTTCACTCTCCCTGGATTGCAATTTTGTATTCCGCTCATGGGCAGAAAGGTGTTGGCTGATGCTCTGGATGCTTTCAGGGCTGATAAGATGTTCCAGGAGACAGGCGTCCCGCGCCGCGGTGTCGGCGTTCACCCCCAAAACCTCAACGAAAAAAGCATGGAGCACCCCATAGCGTTTTTTGATCTCCACGGCTTTTTCGATGCCTTTTTCCGTCAAGGTGACGGTGCCGTATTTTTCTTTGGCAATGTACCCCTCGTCCTTGAGGCGTTTCAGCATACAGCTGACACTGGCTCTTGTAATGCCCAGAGCGTCGGCAACCTCGCTTGAACGGATTTCCCCGCCGCCGGAGAGGTTGAGCAGAACTTTTAAGTAATCTTCTTCGCCAGGCGTTATTCTTTTTTCAAGTTCATGATTTTTCGTTGGCATGAAGACCTCTCCTTGGTAGGCTTTGCGCCGCGGGTGTCGAAAAAGCCGGGGAATACCTGATCGCAAAAAGGGCTTCTTTCGCAAGCTCCAGGTTTACCGTTTTCTGCCGGCGCGATTGGATAAAAGTTATTGGCATATGCCCATAACCATCATATATCAGTGAGCTGCATATGTCAATCCCGCTTTTTAAAATTTGCTTTTTCACGGCAACGGCAAAAAAGATGCTGTCAGGGAATTACTGTTAATCTCTTATTGCCATGATCAGGAAAACACAATATAATGAACGTAGCAAATACGTTTACGGCGTAGAAATCATTTTGAAACCAAAGGAGAATTGCGATGCTGAACATAACCATTCCCGGCGTAGGAGAGCTTGCCATCAAACAGGTTGTATTTGATTTTAACGGTACCTTGGCAACCGATGGCAAGCTCCGGCCGTCCCTTGCCCCTTTGTTGACGCAGTTAAAGCCCAAAGCCAAACTCTATGTTTTGTCCGCCGATACCTACCGTTCGGTGCAGTCGGAATGTGCTGATCTCGGTCTTGAGGTACGCGTTTTAAGCAGTAAGAACGGCGCTGCGGAGAAAAGAGCCTTTGTCCGGGAATGCGGCGCGGAAACGACGGTATGCGTGGGGAACGGTGTGAATGATGCCGGCATGTTTGAAATCAGCGCCCTTTCCTTATTGATTATGGGCGAGGAGGGCTGCGCCGTGAAGACTCTGGCGAAAGCGGATATCATCGTAAAAAACAGCGAGGATGCCCTGAATCTGCTGCTGCATCCACAAAGGATTACGGCGACGCTTCGGGCATAAAGGAAAAGAGTCGGTTTCTCACATGAGAAACCGACTCTTTTTTACGGGACTGCTTAAATGAGGCAGTCCTTTTTGCTGTTAATCAAACTGACCCATTTGACGCGATTGAGATCCCGAACCCTGGCTGGGTTGTTGGGCCTGCGATCTTACTTCCTGGATTTCTGAGTCACTTGCCTGAGCCGCGGGGGTATAATATCCTTTGGAGTGGGCGATCTGATAAAGTTCGTATTGGGAGTTTTCGCAGTTATCGCGAATCTGCTGAATTGTGGATCTTAATTGCTGGTTTGAGCATTCTGAGATGACGTTGGCATAGCCGGTCAGTTCGCTTTTGGCGCCGGACAACGCGTCATTCACCATTTCTTTTTCCTGTAACATTTTTTTCCTCCTTAGCCTAAAAATGACATGAGTTTTTGCTTTGTGCTTCTTGCGCTCTGTGCGGATTGCTGAAAATATGCTTTTACTTGGGGATCGGTGGACTGCTGTGCATAAGACTGCATTTTTTGAAAGGCAGTTTCATGGGCGCCGATAAGGTGGCGAAGGTTCTGCAATTCCATTTGATTAAGCTGAGACATATAAAATGACTCCTTTCCTTTGTTTCAACTTATTATCCGCCGTCCATCGAAAAAAATTCATCATTTCTTTTTTTTGATCAGCCTGTCCATTGCTTTGGCACGCTGTGCCCGTGGGCTTTTGGGAATGGGGAGAAAAATGAGACGGCGTCTTGAGGAGTGTTAAATGACGCGATCTTTCGTCGCCGCTGTTGCCAATACCGCTTCTATCGCTGTAGGCTATACGACGTAGTGCAGGTAATTTATGGCGGTCTGCGGTAGAAGGGAACTCCATATCACATTTTTGGTTTTGGGATCTTTTGCATTTTAAAAGGGCTTGATTCCCTTAAAATATTTTCAAAGGCTGCTCCTGGCTTTTTTCGCAGCCGGCAGGGAAAGGAGAATCCACTTTTTTCCAGGTTCTGCCGGGGATGCTGTCGCCGTTATTTGATTTTTTGGTCGAAAATTCTGTTTTTCCTATTGTAAATATATTTTTCTGTTATATAATAGTATTAAGTCCTAATAACAAATTGAGGTGATACCATGTCCTTAAAAACAATACTCCTCACAGGACTCGGATTTCTATTTTTAGGCTTTGCCGCCGTTGGTTTATTGTTGCCCCTGTGGCCGACAACGCCTTTCGTCCTGGCTTCTGTGGCCTGTTTTTCAGCGTCTCCCCGTATGCAAGGGCGGATTATGAAAATTCCCTTTTTCAGGGAGCATATGGAAAACTATCAATGCAGAACAGGCCTTTCCCGGAAGACCGTCTATCTTAGTTTGGGCTGGCTTTGGGGAATGCTGCTGCTTTCGATGGTGTTGCTGAAAACCGTCTGGCTTACATTGCTGCTTTTCTTCATCGGTATTGCCGTTACGGGCCATATTCTGTGTATGGCAAAAGCCAAAGGTAGAAAAACAGGGGAAACAGAATGAAACGTGCTTTTAAAACCACGGAAGCGGTATTTGACCTATGTTATCTCACTGTGGCGGCAATGATTGGTTTCACACTTCTTTTCAGCGCTGCGGGCAATTTCTCACGGATGTTGGCAGGGGTTATGGTCTTGATTCTGGTCGGGGGGGATGCCTTTCATCTGGTACCGCGTATCATCATGATCAGAACCGGCAAAGAGGATTTGCTCCGCCGGGTGCTTGGGCGGGGAAAACAATTGACATCCATCACCATGACCGTATTTTATTTGTTTTTGTGGCAGATCGGGGTACTCCTTTTCTCCCCGGAAAACATCGCCTTATGGTCGTATACGGTATATATCCTTGCGGCAATACGCATTTTCCTTTGCCTGCTGCCTCAAAACAAATGGGCAGAATGGCATCCTCCCGTCATCTGGGGGATTTGGCGTAACATTCCTTTTTTTCTGCTGGGGACCGTCGTCGCCGGACTGTACTTTCTGCAAAGCAGCGCAATGCCGGGACTTGCCCTGATGTGGCTGGCGATTGCTCTTAGCTTCGCCTTTTATCTTCCCGTTGTTCTCTGGGTGCAGAAAAATCCAAAAATCGGCATGTTTATGATACCAAAGAGCGGCATCTATTTATGGATGCTGCTGATGTGCCTGTCAATTTAAGGTAGCAATCGCCATAGGCAGGTTATGCATACAAATACAAAAAAGAAAGGAGCATTATTATGAATGATCACAAAAAGCTCACGAACGAAGTCGGCGCTCCGGTAGCGGATAATGAAAACGCCATCACCGCCGGTCCACGAGGTCCCGTTGTGATGCAGGACGTATGGTTGATGGAAAAAATGGCCCACTTCAACCGCGAGGTGATACCCGAACGCCGTATGCACGCCAAAGGTTGGGGCGCTTACGGCAAGTTTACCGTAACCCATGATATCTCACGGTATACCAAGGCCAAGGTGCTTCAGCCCGGCGCGGAAACGGAATTGTTTGTTCGTTTTTCTACGGTTGCCGGGGAGCGGGGGGCTGCCGACGCAGAGCGCGACATCCGCGGCGTTGCCGTTAAGTTTTACACCGAGGAAGGCAACTGGGACTTGGTGGGCAACAATACGCCTACCTTCTTCATCCGTGATGTGCATAATTTTTCCGACTTAAACCGGGCTGTGAAACGGGATCCCCGCACCGGCCGCCGCTCCGCCCAGAACAACTGGGATTTCTGGACGCTGCTGCCCGAGTGTTTTCATCAAATTACTGTCGTGATGAGCGACCGCGGCATCCCGGCCTCCTTCCGCAACATGCACTTCTTTGGCGAGCATACCTTCTCCTTTTATAATGAGGAGAACGAACGGGTTTGGTGTAAGTTCCACTTTAAGACGCAGCAGGGCATCAAAAACCTTTCCAATGAGGAAGCCGCGAAAATCAACGGGATGGATCGTGAATACCACGGCAAAGACTTGTACGATGCCATCGAGGGTGGAGATTTCCCCAAGTGGACTATGTATGTTCAGATCATGACCGAAGAACAGGCCAAAAATCACTATGAAAATCCCTTTGATATCACAAAAATTTGGCGTCATGGGGAATACCCCCTTATCGAGGTGGGCGTTTTGGAACTGAACCGCAATCCGGAGAACTACTTTGCCGAAGTGGAGCAGTCCGCCTTTACCCCCGCCCACGTCGTACCCGGTATCGGTTTCAGCCCCGACCGTTTCCTCCAGGGTAGACTGTTTTCCTACGGCGATGCCCAGCGTTACCGTCTTGGTGTCAACCACAACCAGATTCCGGTGAACCGCGCGAAAGTCGAGGTAAATGAATATCACCGTGACGGTGCGATGCGGGTAGACGGCAATTACGGCGGCGCGCCGGCCTATACCCCCAATAGCCAAGGGGTTTGGACTGCCCAGCCTGAAGTGATGGAGCCGCCCCTGAACTTGGAGGGCGCAATGTACCGTTACGATCCAAAAGAGGACTCAACCGATGATTGCTTCCGGGCCGGCGGTGATCTTTGGCGCGTGCTGACGGAAGATAAGAAGCAAATCTTGATTGAAAATACTGCCGGGGATATGGCTTCTGTGACTGAAAATATCAAGTACCGTCATGCCGTTCACTGCTATCTGGCCGACCCGGAATACGGCGAACGCTTTACCAAAGCTGCCGGACTGAACATCGATAAGGTAAAGGATCTGGCCAAACTGGATCATAACGGATTGGTTCAGGCTACCCTTGCTTGTTCGAAGTAAGCAAATCATCATGGAACGGAGTGTTCTTTTATGAAACAACGAAATACCAAACAGCGTCAGTTGGTTTTAGATGCGGTTCGAGGGCGCTGCGACCATCCCAGTGCCGACCAGATCTATCTAACTGTTCGTGGGATCGACAACAGGATCAGTCGCGGTACGGTATATCGTAATCTAAATGTTTTGGTTCAGCAGGGTGAAATCCTTCATGTAAAGCTGCCCCATACGGACCGTTTTGAATCTCGATTGGACAATCATTATCATCTTTTATGCACCGGTTGCGGCGCGGTAAGTGATGTACCGCTGCCATACCGGGGGGAACTGGATGAACAGACAGCAAAAGAAACGGGGTATACCATTGAGAGACACCGCGCGGTTTTCGAAGGATTATGCCCCGCTTGCAGACAGCGGAAAGAGGAAAGCAAGGGGACCGCGAAGGATAAAAACGGTTCACCAACTTGAAGCGATCTTAAAAGGTTCTACAAAGAAAGAAGTGCTTGCCACCTGATTTTCAGGTGGCAAGCACTTTCGCTTTTTGGCCCTTTTGGCCGTTATTTCTTTTCTACCGGTACTTGGATTTCGGTGAGCCAATCCTCTACTTTGTCTTTGTTCCAAATGCCGTCAATATAGCTTTCCCGGACATTGTCGGTAATTTGGTATCCGTTTTGCTCTGCCCAACTTACCGCATAGGCATAGGCGGCGCCAATCTTTTCATAGGCGCCGCGGTGCAGCACAGAAACGACTTTGACGGCGGGGATTTCCTTGAACACGACCCCGTCTCCATCTTTGCCACGGCTTGTGACGGCCTCGCAGATTTCCACGTTGATATTTGTATCGCGGTATTCGCCGTCAAGATAGACGTTAAAACAATAACCCGGCTTTACGCATTGAATGCCCGGATTTGCCTTGCTTACTTTTTCCCCAAGAGCGGGCATGATTTCATTGAGCGCCGCATAATGGGGGAGTGTGTAACGGGCTGAATACACCGTAAATGCGGGAATCTCCTTGATAACAGCTTGATAGTTCATGATATGACCCTCTTTCTGTTCTTGAATGTAGTGATTTAATCGAGAGAGCTGGTCGGTGACGTTCTGTACTTCGCTTTCAAGCTCGGCTTTGCGCTGTTTTAGTATTCCCGCAATGTTGTGGCCATCAACAAGCGCGGATACTTCGGGAATGGAAAACCCCATCTGCCGCAGGGCCATAATTTCGCCAAGCCGAAAAAGCTGGCTTGTCGTGTAATAACGATAGCCGGTTTCCTCATCTACATGGGCAGGTACAAGCAGACCTACTTCATCGTAATGATGCAGCGTCTTAATGGTAACCCTGCCGAGTTTTGAAAACATACCAATGCGATACATGAAATCACCTACCTTTCTTCCGTGGTTATATCCTACAACCTCCGGTTGCCGGAGAGTCAACAACTATTTTTTATCTTTTTATATTTTATCATATCAATAAGCGTCCAAGCAATAATCCAAACGTATAGTTCAAGTATTTGTGAATTATTGTGGTATTTTTCATCAAATTGTGGTATAATTCACTCTGATTTAGATTGCCTAAAGATAAGTTTAACGATGGGAATATCATTGATAAAGCAATGCATCGGGAGCTTATTCAACGACGTTTTTTGCAATATGGAGGATTCCAGGATACGGTATCAAACCGTATCCTGCCGGGAGTAAAAAGATAAAGAGGACAAAAGCGAAATCAAAAAAGGAAATCCCTACAGCAAAATAGCAGATGTCTAAGAATTATCGTTCACGCAGTAAGATATGGAAAGCATGATGTTTTCTATGACCTGAAATCCTGGGGGAGATATGGATAAATTTTCAATATTAAAACAGTATTTTGGGCATACCGTCTTTCGTCCCGGACAGGAATCATTGATCGACGGTATTCTCAGCGGCCAAGACGTTCTCGGCGTCATGCCCACGGGCAGCGGTAAGTCCCTCTGCTATCAAATCCCGGCTTTGCTGATGCCCGGCATCACACTGGTGGTTTCTCCTTTGATTTCATTGATGAAAGATCAGGTGGCCGCGCTCTTAGGTGTCGGTATCAAGGCTGCCTTTATCAATAGCTCCCTCACTTCGGATCAGCTTCAGACCGTATATCAACGGTTGCGGGAAGACAGCTATAAAATTGTCTACATTGCTCCAGAGCGCCTTGCCAGCGACGGTTTCATCCGGCTCATGCAGGAACAGCAGATTTCGTTGATCGCTGTGGATGAAGCCCATTGTATTTCCCAATGGGGACAGGATTTTCGTCCCAGCTATCTGAAAATCGTCGAATTTATAGAAAAGCTGCCGTCACCGCCGATTTTGTCCGCCTTTACCGCCACAGCCACGGCTCAAGTGCGGCAGGATATCATCAACATTCTGAAATTAAAGGCTCCTCTTAGCATTGTCACCGGTTTTGACCGGCCAAATCTATTCTTCGATGTGCAGCGGCCGAAAAATAAAATGACCGCCCTGCGGTCTATGATCGGCGCCCGTTACGAGAAAAGCGGTATCGTTTACTGTGCGACCCGAGTGGCGGTGGAACGGGTCACAGACGATCTGAACGCTCACGGCATCGAGGCTACGCGCTATCATGCCGGCTTATCCGACGAGGAGCGCCGCTGTAATCAGGATGACTTTCAATTCGACCGCAAACCTGTGATGGTGGCCACCAACGCTTTCGGCATGGGCATCGATAAGTCCAACGTTAGCTTCGTCATCCATTACAATATGCCCAAAAGCTTGGAGGCCTATTATCAGGAGGCCGGACGCGTCGGCAGAGACGGTGAAAAAGCCGATTGCATCTTGTTGTTTGCCGCCGGGGATATTACCACCGCAAAGTTTCTGATCCAAAACAGCGGTGATAACGAAGAACTCAGTGCTGAGGAGCAAGATCAAGTTAAAAAACGGGACTACCAACGCCTGGAACAGATGATCGGTTACTGCAAAACCACAAGCTGCCTTCGTAACGATATTCTCGATTATTTTGGACAGAATCATGAAGACCCCTGTGAAAACTGCGGTAATTGCAAAAATGCCTTTACGATGATGGACATCACCCTCGAAGCCCAGATGATCTTATCCTGTATCACAAGGGTGAGGCGCCAGTTGGGCTACTATGTCGGCGCTACCCTCATCGGGCAAGTGCTGCGTGGCAGTAAAGACAAGCGCATCTTGGAACTGAACTTGGATGGGCTTTCTACCTATGGTTTGATGCGTCAGGAATCACGGTCGCGAATCGGGGAATATATTGACTTCCTCGACGGAGCAGGATATCTCTACACAAATCCCCAATACGCGACGTTGGAACTAACAGAACAGTCGGCAAAGGTGCTTTTTCAAGGCGAAACAGTGACTATGCCGGTGAAGTCACCACCTTCGTTGGAAGGCCTGAAGAAAAAGGGCAAAAAACAATTTGCACAGCGAAACGCCGCGGAAGAGAGCGGTCTTTTGACCGCATTGAAAGCGTTGCGCACCCGTTTGGCCCAAGAGGAGGGGGTGCCGGCCTACATCATCTTTTCCAATGCCACTTTGGCGGATATGGCGTCCAAAGCGCCGCATAACATCTATGAATTCCTGGAAGTTTCCGGCGTCGGCGAGGTCAAAGCCGCCCGCTATGGCGAAGCCTTTCTGGGGGCTATCGTAAGCTATGAAGAGGGAACCGGAATTTTCTGATTGGCGCCGCGATAAGGTTTCTTTGTATCGTAAAATAAAGAGGGTATCCCTCAAGTCATTTCATGACTTTTGGGACACCCTCCTTTTATTTGGCGGAGTTGGTGGGATTTGCCCAGAAGGGCGATTGTGCCGGTGAGTACTTGTACTGGTAAGTATAAACTTCAAATTACGTGATCGTTCTCAGCATGTAAATGCCCATCCCTAAAGGAATGGGCATTTCGTCATTAATTTATCCTATAGAACTGTTGGGCTTGACTCATGAATCAGAACACACATGGTTTTAACTTTGTATGGGGTTCATTTCCCAATATGGAAAAGCAAAAATAAAGTAGATTCTGGAGAAGCTCATCAGCAACTCATAGAAGTTTACAGAACCCCTATGAAAGATAGGGCGAAAATGATATGCATTCGGCCGTCACCATTTCATTACATCAAAAGGCTATTTTGTTACGAGCAAGAGAAATGATGCCCATGTGTGCGGTATTCTTTATAGGGTCAAATGCCATATCTGTATATAACGTTTCGAGTATACGGAAGAGAAAAATATGTTGCCGGTGGGCCAGAGTGTGCAAATGCTTTTTTATTTTTCCGTGAGAACGGATATATGACTACCGCACTTATAGATGATCTTGATAGTGACATTTACGGTGTAAGAAAATGATGTATTTTATGATAAACGGGTGGTAAGTGCAATGCAATTAAAAATAACAACAGATTATGCCATTCGAACCATATTATATCTCGCCATGCATGATGGGAAAATCGTGCCTTCCAGCGAGGTGGCGGGGATTATGGGAATCCCACGCAAATACTTGATCCAAATCGGGACAACGCTGAAAAAGTCAGGCCTCATACATACCCATACGGGCATACGGGGGGGATACAGTCTGACGCGCAAGCCTGATCAGATCCGACTTTTTGATATTGTTCATGCCATGGAGGACACAAACAAAATCAACAGGTGTTTGGAGGATGACGAATATTGTAGTCGGTTCGCAACAAAAGAATGCCCGCTTAGGCGATGTTATTGTGGAATGCAGCAACTATGGGAAGGTTTTTTAAAGAGTTTTTCCATTGCCGAACTGCTGGATAACACAGCGGAAGAAAAAATGGGGGCATGGCTTGACTATACAAATAGAATCTTGCCTCAAAACCTGCCGAAACCGGATTGATGCAAGGATGATGAAAACGAATGGGACAAATGCTGGAGGGATTGAAAGACGCGCGGCTTTTCGGGTCAAAAAACGATCAGCCAAGACATGTGAAACAAAAGCAGGAACAAAGGCATTTTTTTCCCCTCCTTCCATGTGTGTTGATAGCCTTTATCCTTACGATTGTGTTTCATTCCATGTTTGGTATTGCAATTGTGTCCGGAAAATCCATGGAACCCACACTCCATGAGGGAGACGTCATCCTGTTCTGGAAGCTTTCCCGTTCCTATGAAAAGGGTGAAATTGTTTTGATCAAAACCAATGGTCAAGTGGACTATGTCAAGCGCGTTTGCGCAGTACCCAATGACACGGTAACGATAGACGACGCCAGTGGCTGCTTATTCGTAAATGGAGAGCGGCAAGCTGAGCCTTATATTGATGAAAGCACATACAGTAAGACGGAAGTCGAATATCCCCTTGTCCTTTCTGAACAGGAGTATTTCGTCTTAGGTGATTGCCGGAGTGTTTCCTGGGATTCACGGAGCTACGGCGCAGTGCATGGGGAACAGATGGATGGAAAAGTGATATTCCTGTTTCGAGGAGTTATGTAATATGCAATGGATACTTGAAAAACCAAAACACCATAAAAAAAGCAGTTTCCGCCATATGTCTTTTTGCCTGGTTTTCCTTTTTTTGATTTCTATCGTGCCGGTTTCAGCTTTGGCGGTCAATTCGGCGATTGCCGCTGCGGAAGACGATGTCATCGCGTCTTTTGAGGAGCCCGTGACCCAGGTTGCCGGTTCTATCGGTACAGAGGCGTCGGATCTCCCGTTCCCCGCATCCCTTGTGGCGAATATGGAGGACGGTTCCAGTAGGAGCATTCCTGTGGTATGGGATGACGGGGGCTTTTATGATGAAAATGCCGCCGGGGTCTACACTTTTACCGCTGATGTCGGCACCTATACTTATACGCAGCCGCATCCCGTTGTGGTGGTGACGTTATCGGAATCAGAAAATACCCAAAGCAGTGACGGCATCATCCTTTCCTTCGATGAGTTGGACGCAATGTATGCGGAGAAACTTGCCGTCGCCCTCGGTATTGACCTTGCCGACTTATCATTGCCCAATGAATTAGGGGCTATGGTGGAAAGGGATGGTTTGCCTGCTTCTGAAAACATTGCAGTAACCTGGGTGTCAGACCCTGATTATGACAGTAGCGTCATCGGGGGCTATTTGCTTACACCGGTTTTGGCGGATGGATATACCCTGGCAGACGGCGTGAACCTGCCGCAAATTACAATTGAGGTAAAAGATACCAACGGGCTAATTCAACCGTTTGCCGCCATAACTCTGGATATAACCGGAAAAACCGAAGCTCAAATTCAAAGCGCAATTGCAAGCGCCTTAAATTCGTACAATCCGATCGTGGTGACCGGCACAAAAACAAATGTAACGGCATCGATTAACTTGACCATACCGGCAGGCAAGACCGTGACATGGAATGCGACCTATGAATCGACAGCATCTTACACAGGAGAAATAATTCGGTTTTCAGGCTTAAGCGGGATATTTCAAGTGGCATCACAGGGTAATATTGTGTCAAAAGGTACGGGTATTAATATATCGGGCACGTCTTCTGGATGTATTGAGATCAACGGCGGTCAAATCAGCGCACAGCAAGGCTTTGCCATCTATTCCAACGGTCCACGCATTATGATCACAGGGGGACGTGTTTTTTCACAGAATTCCCAAACCGTTTTTGCAGTTTTTGCATCAAACAGCTCCCAAATTACCGTCAGCGGAGGTACCGTCCATTCTGCTTCTTCTATGGCGATCAACGTAATTGGAGCAAACTCGCAGATCACCGTTGGCGGCACGGGTGTAGTGTCTTCCGATGGGAGCAACGCGATTGGGTCCACGGGCAACATTGAGATCAAAGAGAATGCTACGGTAAAAGCAAGTGGCAACGGCGCCACGATAAACTCCACTGGGGCCAGCGCCAGTGTTACGGTAAAAGATAACGCTGTGGTGGAAAACAGCGGGAGCGGCCATGGGATTGGCATAAGTGGTGCCGCTGCGAAGTTAACGGTGAGCGGCGGCAAAGTTTTGGCGAAAGAGGGTTACGCACTTTACTGTAACAACGGTGGTCGGATTGAGGTCAGCGGCGGTTTGGCCTTTGCCTACGGCAGTGGGATAACCGGCCCGGGAAATGTTGTTCATTCTTCCGGTACTTTTGTAGTTACTGGTCAAGGGGTGGTGATTGGTTGGGATGCGGCCCAGGGAGTTCGCAAATACCCGGAATACCAGAAAACGCACATTACTCTGATGACCGCTTCAGTAGCGGTGGGCACAGCCGAGGCCTATTGGGATTATGGCTCCAGCCCGGCTGAGTTCACCGACGGCATTACCTATCAGAACGGCTTCAACAAGGGTTTTATTGAACTTCCCGTGGAGATCATCAACACCAACACCGTTTTGGTTACGGTTTCGAAAGAGATCTCAGGTGCATACGCCAATATGCAGGAATTGTTTGACTTTAAGTTGCTATTTACAGACGCTGCCGGCGCGCCGGTTACAACGGCTCCGACTTTTTACTATACCGGCGGAACACTGACCGAAACAGGGGCTTCGGCCCCGGAAGATGGCTCCATAACCCTGGGCGGCGACGGTTCGGCAACGATTCGTTTAGGCCATGGACAGAAAATTACCCTTGAAATTCCCAGTGGCTACCACCTGGAAATTCAGGAGCTCCTGGAGGCAGGCAGCTTGTATACACCGTCCATCCAATTGACCATCGGCAGCGTTGAGACGGATCTATCGGGGAATACCACTGGCCGGCAGGAAATGAACAAAGACGCGACGGTAGCCTACGCCAATGCCTTTGAAGCGATTGTGCCAACTGACATAACGCCGGGCGTGGAGGCAAGGCTGATTCTGCTCTTTTCCGCTGCGCTCCTAAGTTTTGCCATCGCTTTGCCGACAGTAATCCGCAGAAGCAGACGGGGGTGATTGTATGAGTGAATCCCTAAAACACGCAGTAGAGCACCGATTCAGCAAAAACGGAATGTTGGCACAGAAGGTTTTGGAGAGAAGAAGTCCGTCGCCATCTCCTCCCACTTCACCCAATGGACAGGCGAGGGCCCCAAGTGTGTTTCGGGAACTGCTGTTTCTGCTGATAAAAATTGCGGCGGTTGTAGGTGTGTTCCTGTTGATTTTTACTTTTATCTTCGGGATGTACCGCAACACCGATCCGGAAATGTCGCCGGCGGTGGCAGACGGAGATCTGGTGATCTTTTACCGGCTGGATAAGAACTATGCGACTCAGAATGCGTTGGTTCTTGTATTTGATGGGGAAAAGCAGGTCAGGCGCGTGGTGGCGACTGCCGGCGACACGGTAGAGATCACAGAAGACGGGCTGATTGTCAACGGTGCAATCCAGCAAGAACCGGATATTTACTTTTCTACCCTGCCATATGAAGCCGGCATTCGATTTCCGATTACGCTTAAGGAGGGAGAGATATTTGTGCTTGGAGACCATAGGACAAACGCTACGGACAGCCGTGTATACGGCGTAGTAGAGACTGGGGACACCTTGGGCAAGGTGATGGCCATCCTACGGCGCAGGGGAATCTAATATAGACAAGAAACGAAATGTTTGCCGTATTTCTTTGGCCCATGCTTGTCTCAGGCAATGCTCAATATCAAATGAAAATATTTATAAATTTATGATTTTGTAATTTATGGAGGAATTAAAAATGGAACTTACAAAAAAACACTCATTTTTTAAAGCATTTTTTGTGCTGGCACTTACCGCCATTCTGTGCCTTGGCAGCTTTACGCCTGTATTTGCCGCCGGCAACCCCATTGCAGGAGATAAAGCAACCATCAAAAAATCGCTGCAAATGCTGGAAGGTACCCCCACACCGGATGCGACATTTACGTTCACTTTCGAAAAGATAAGCTTGAACGGTCAGTCAAACCAGCCAGCTCGGGATAACATGCCGAATATTTCACCCCAAAACATAACCTTTGCGGCGTCAGATGGAGGCGATATTGCCGGTTTTTCGAAAACCGTGTCCAAAGAGTCAGGCAACTTCTTTGCCGGTGTCGCATTCCCTTCTCCGGGTGTCTATATCTATATACTGACAGAAACCGCCGATACATACCCCATTGCTGATCCGAATTTGGAGACTATGAATTATTCTGGCGCGGTGTATGAGATTACCGCTTATGTGGAAAACGGGGCAACCGGTCCGGAACTGAAACATATCAGCGCTGTTATTAATAAAAGAGATTTTTCAAATGGCGTTACAGAGGGGAAAGGTGACAAGGTGGATCCTACGCCCGGCAGCAGTACCCTTGTATTTACCAATACTTATATGAAAATCCCCGGGGGCGGTACTCCCCAAGATGGCGCTCTTGCCATCAGCAAGACGGTAAGCGGTGAATATGCCGACATGGATAAATACTTCGAGTTTACCATCAGAACAAGCGTCGAAAAAAATATCCAGACCGGTACGGCGACCTATAAAGCGTACCTTCTGGAGGATAATACGGTGATCACTCCTACTGCCCAAAATGGCGCCTTCCAGATTGAACATGATGGATCAAATGACTACATCGTCGTGACTGCCGGCAGCAATCTTTCCATTCAACTGAAGCACAACCAGAAGCTTGTCTTTACCGATATACCCATTGGTGCATCATATGAGGCAATCGAGACCGCGACCGCCAATTATGCACCCAGCATTGCCTTAATGGTCGACGGCACCCCTAACGCTGTTCCCAATAGCACCGTAGGTATCAAACTGTCTACCTCTGAACGAATCATTGGCGAAGACACCAACAGTGCCGTATTTACCAATACCTTTGATACTTCGATTACACCTACGGGTATTTCCCTGAACGATCTGCCGTTTATTATGATGATTGCACTTGCCATTGGAGCCCTGGTGCTGTTTGTCATTGTCAAGTCCCGCAGAAAGTCCGATGTGAAAAACTGCTAAACTGCTAAGGCCGGAAAAATCATCAAGTAATCGGTTGGAAAGGAGGTCCTATGGGGGTAACCGCAGAAAGAATCGCAAGAAAATCAATCCATACAGCGAACGGCATCGTCAACATCACGGTGCTCATCGTAATCTTGCTGTTCATTGCTTTTAGCGGTTACGCCCTATGGGATTCCAACCAACTATATCGTGGGGCGGATTCCGCACAGTACGAGATTTATAAGCCAAGCGCCGAAAATGAAACGGAATCCTTTGAGGAACTGCAAGCAATTAATGGCGAAGTCTTTTCCTGGCTCACTGTTTACGGTACGCACATTGATTATCCGGTGACCCAGGGTGAAGACAACGCAAAATATGTCAACACCAACGCTTATGGAGAATATTCCCTTGCAGGTTCCATTTTTTTAGATTATCGAAATGGTGCGGATTTTCAGGATTTTAACAGTATTCTCTATGGGCATCATATGGAAAAGCAGGCCATGTTTGGCGAGATTGGCTCATTTGGTGACAAAGACTATTTTGATCGCCATCAGTATGGGAACCTGTTTTTTGCGGGGAAAAACCATGGTCTTGTGTTTTTTGCATTCGTGAAGACGGATGCCTACAATATAGACATGTTTACTCCCAATATTAAAACACCAGAAACGCGGCAGGAATATCTGAAAAACATTTTGGATGTGGCGCTATACACCCGAGATGTCTCGGTTACGGCAGATGATCATATTTTACTTTTAACAACCTGCGCGCCGGATGCAACAAACGGACGGGATATTCTGGTGGCCAAAATTACCGACGATTGTTATAGAGACATGTTTCAGCGGCGTGGAACAGACAATGCAAGCGGCACACAGTTGTCGAAGGACCAGCAATGGCAGAGGATTCCCCTTTGGCTAAAGATTTCTGTTCCTATCGCGCTGTTACTCTTGTTGCTTGTCATTATTTTAAATCATAAAAAACAGAGAAACCTGCCAAAGGAGTAAAGGCAATGGACGTGTTAAGTATCATCAAAAATTGCAAAAAACTTGCGGTGTGCTTTGTTTTGATCGGTGTTTTGGTAACCGTGATGCCTTTGACAGCTGTGGCCGCCAGCGAGACTGCCTCTGTTACTCTTCGGGTGGAACAGGTTTTTAATAATGATAGCAAGTCAACAGGAATAAGCACTGCATTTCCCTATGAGTTGATTCCGGAAAAGCCGGACGCCCCCATGCCAAAGGGAAGCCTGTTGGGTTTATATGATTTCACGATGGATGGCTCTAGCGTCACAGAAGTTGGTCCGATGATCTTCACAACTCCAGGCCAATACAACTATACCCTAAAACGAAGTGCTTCCGCCGCCAGTGAAAAAGGTTATACCTATGATGAACAAACCTACAAGATTACGATCTATGTTACACGGTCAGATCACGGATTCACATCCCAGGTTATTGCAAAAAAAGAGAACGGCAGCAAAACCAATGATATAAAATTTGTAAACAGCTATGCCCCCCTTGCCAGTGACCTTGATCTTATGATGGATCCCCCGGTAAAGAAGACGGTATCGGGGACTCCCTCGAAAGACGCCGCCTTTGTTTTCCAGTTGAGTGCTGATGATCCAGCCTATCCTATGCCTGCGGGAAGCGTAAACGGAATAAAAAGGATGACCATCGTTGGTTCCGGGGAAAAGGAATTTGGTACGTGGTCCTATACCAAGGCAGGAATCTATTACTATACGATCAGCGAGGTAAATACAAAGGAATCAGGCTATACCTATGATACGGCGGTTTATACCATTACAGACGTGGTAAAAGCCATTGACGGCCAATTAACGGTAAGCCGAACGGTTACCAACAGCGCTAACAAGTCGGTGCAGTCCTGTATCTTCATCAATACGTATCATAGCACAGCGGCAAGTTTGGGACCCAAGACCGGAGATACCATGACCGACACACCGTATTCCATTGCTTTGGCGATCAGCTTGTTCACCGCTTTCTTGTGCATCTGTTGGCTGGTGCTCCTTGGTAAACGCAGTGAGGACGGTTAATGCAAGTTTCCCATAAAAAAAAGAAACTTTTGTATAAAAAAGCGGCCGTCTGGATTGTGCTCATCGCCGCTTTGTGTACGGTTTTCTATTCGCTCTATAAGATTTGTGAAATCCAGCTGCTGTATGCCGCGGGAGATCAAAAGTACGAGGAACTGCAGGAGCGGGTAACGATCGTGGAAGAAGAACAGTCTACTTCCGCCAGTACATCTGGTGCAGGTGAATCCATCTTTCCCCTTGTCGTTGATTTTAAGGCCCTGGAGCAGATTAGTGAAGACACCGTAGCTTGGCTTTATTGCCCGGATACGGTTATCAATTATCCCGTTATGTGGGCAGATGATTATGATTGGTATTTGCATCACCTGCCGGATGGAACCTATCATGTTAACGGCAGCCTCTTTCTTGATTATAACTGTGCCCAGGATTTTAGCGGCAATTTGAGTATTATCTATGGCCATAACATGAAGAGCGGCAAGATGTTCCACTCCCTGAAAAAATATAAGAAACAGGCGTATTTTGAAGAGCACCCATACATGTATCTTTATACCGGGGAAGGAAACTACCGCATCGACCTCATGTACGGTTGTGTCATTGGAGCAGGGGAGTGGCGTGAACGCGCTTTTATGTATGAAATTAATCTGAACTCCTTGATGAGCTATGCGGCGGTGCGGACCACCTTTAAGAGCAATGTGTCGTATACCGAGGGTAGTCAAGTGATAGCGTTGTCTACCTGCAGTTATGAATTCGACGACGCGCGTTACGTGGTCCTCGGAATTCTGGTTCCTGAGTATGAAAATGCAGCGCGGTAAGGAGAGAGGGTTGTTGGATGGGTATGGAATTAAGTAAAAAAATCATTGATGAGATCAAGTTCACAAGGCGTTACAGGCGTTGTTATGATGCGTTAGAAGTTGACACCATACTGGATGAGATTGCGGCAGCGGCTGAGGAGCAAGCCCAGGAACTGCAGAAGCTTCGTGCCATTTGTGATGAATATGCGCAGGTGCAGAAGCACGTTGCGGAAACGCTGCTGATGGCCCAGGAGTCTGCCGAGGAGCTTCTCACGAAAACGAAGCAAAAATGCGATGAAGAGTTAGCTGGATTGATCGAGAAAAAAAATGGATTGCGAAAAGAAATAGACGCACTGGAAGAATACAAGCTCAAAGAAGTTGAGCGAATTCGCAGCGACTTCGCCAAATTGTTTGGTCATACTGACCGGGAACCAAAACAGAAGTATACAACAGTGTTTTGAACCGGTTTTATCATTCTCTTCCCTATGAAAAGCCGCGTTTGGATTTTTTCCAAACGCGGCTTTTCTCTATCTTCACTTTTCTGAAAGCAAATGGGCATGTTCCTCTATGAATGGTGTTACCAACTGCTCCTCGGCGTGCCAACGAGCCTTCGCGGCTTCTAGCACGCTTTTATATTTTCCTAAATAGTAGTGCTTTCCTTTGAAGGTCAGCGTCGCCACCCAGGAAGCGCTTTGGCTGTAATAGGAAACTCCCTTTACACCGCTGCGGTTGTCTTTCGGTATTGTTTTTGAGGCGATTTGCTCAAGGCAGGTTCCATCGATTAAGGTGCGGTATTCAAGCTCTCCCAGGCAGCCGCAGCTTTTTGTATGTCCGTTTCTGAGGTTGGAAATCGCGACACTGCTGATATTTCCGCAATTACAACGACATATCCACTTTTGCGCCCCTTGGGTAGATTTGTCGTCGGGATACAGAGCTGTCAATTCGCCAAATTGTTCATTGGTGATATCGGTTTTTTCTTTTAGGTAACAGCCGCAGCTTTTTGTAAATCCCCGTGTGAGATACCTTCCTACTACAAAAGCAGTATTTCCGCAATCACACTTGCACTCCCACACGATATTTCCTTTTTTACGCTTATCTGTGGGCGAAACAGCAACGAGTTTACCGAAACGCTTGCCGCTTAAATCATTAAATTTTCTCCGATTTGCTTCCTCTAAGCAGCCGCAGCTTTTTGTCCGGCCATGAACAAGATTGCTCTTATAAACCACTTTCCCATTGCCGCACTCGCACAAGCACTCACAAACGCGATAGCCCTTTTCATTTTGAAATTCTCTTAATACGGTGAGCATGCCATATTTTTCATGATTTGTCATAGCTGTTAACTCCTATTATATACCACGTTAAAACATCATTCATCATAACATGACATCATATGATACTTTACGACAATCACAGTATATCGTCTTAGACCTGGTAAAATCCTTTGCTTGTAATGAAAACCGCTTTCGATGTAGCGAAATGTTTTGTAGTTCCATAGGAAAAATAACAAGAGATAAAATTTCTATAACAATCCAAAGAGGGCATAAAAGATCCTTTCGGCGTAAGCTTTTTGGCCGATGCCAAAAGGATCGTTTTAGTCTTGTGTTGGTGCTGGTGCTTGTGTGATTGCAGAGAAATCAGCATTGCGGCCTTTTCGAACTTTTATTTCAGCCGTAACCCAAAGAGCAACCGGAATCAGCACTTGAAACGGTAAAGCGAAAGCCCAATATACCCGTGCGGTTTCATACATTTCAAAAGCACTCTTAAAGACGATAGAACCAACCGCCAATATCAAAAGGCTGATGGGAATGATAAACCGGGTATGATTTTCTATTTTAAATAACCGTGCAGCTCCCATAGAGGCCGTGGAGAGAAACACCGCCATTTTTGTGAATCCCAGAAGAATCAGGGACAGGGAAATAAGGCTTTCAACTCTTTCAAAAAAACTTCCTACATTGATGATTCGTACTGCCATATAGGTGGAAAATTTCGCTTCCTGCTCCAAATCCGTACCCAGAACCAAAATATTGCGCATTAATACCAGGGCAAACAAGCCTACGCCGATCAAAACCCCGGGCAAAAAAACCTTATACGGACTGTCTTTTTTCTGTAGTTGTCCCATCAGGCCCATAACCATAACCGTTTCTCCCACGGCAATCGCTCCCAGAGAAAAAGCGTCTGAGGAAATTTCCGTAAAGCTGTGATCCATCATAGGAAGCAGGTTTGTGATATCGATGATGTTAAAAGAAAAAATCAAGGTCAGGAAAATATTGATCACGATGATCGCGCATGTAATGATCGCCCAGCGCCCGATCAACGTAATCCCACCTTTTGCGATGTACATCACGGGGAGAAGCAAAATAATCATGATGGGGATTTTCGGCGTTTCGTTCAGGGAGACGACTGCTGTTAGTTCCGTGAAATTGCGAAGCTGCAAGGCGGTTACGATCACCGTGTAAAAGGTCAGTAGTAGAAAAGTCAGCGCCCCTCCGATGTTTCCGAATAAATCCTGTATGATGTCAAATAAGTTTTTTCCCGGAAACAAAGAGCAGATTCTGCTGTAGATCAAAATCAGCGGAAGATAAAAAACGCCAATGAAAAGCACAGCGATCCAGGAATCCTGTCCAACGGAAAATGCGCCGCCCAGCAGAGAACCGCAAAGTACCATTAAAATAAGGAGCGCTCTCAGATTACGGGATGATACGGATTCGGTATTCATAAACCGGACCTCCTTAAAATATGTTTACCCGGCTCTCGTGAATCAGCTGGGTAAAAAACTTCGTCGGATCTGGAATTGCCACATCAAAGCTTTTTAGCAGTAGCACTGACAGACTGATCACAATGGAGAGCGCATAAAAAGCGTTTTCACTTTTGGTGCGGTGATGAAGGCCTCGGCAAAACCCGAAAATAATGATGAATAGAAAAAAAATAATAATGACAGCGATATTCATCCGGTTTCCCCTTTCAATAGTCTTTCAGTACGCCGGATGAGATCATATCGGCGGTTACTTTCACGGACAGAGAGGCATTTTGAAAGTATTCTTGCCAATCAGCTTCCACGGAGCGCCATACATCCGGTTCTCTTTGATAAAGCAATCTGCCCAGGCCAAAGATATCCCTTCTGGTTTGCGTTTGCGTCTCATGAAAAAAAGCAGAGATACGCTCCCTTACAATTTGTTCCGTCAGAGTCTCCAATTGTTTTCTCTCTTTCGCCTCGGAGATGTTAAGCTGCGATTTCGATTCTGTTACATTCAGCTTTATTTTGACGTTGAGATGAACCGTGACTTGTCCGTCCTCGTAAGCCACACTGATCTTTGTCTTACTGTTTTTTATCTCCAAGGAAATGCTTTCATCAGTGTCTGCAGCAGGAAATGAAAGAGCGCCGCCATCAATCTCATCTATGATAAACAAATAATACATCGTATTTTCAGGGGATTGATACCCTATCATTTGGTCGCCCTCAAACATGGCAATGCCGTTTACTTCCGCTACCGTATCCTCTCCGTTTTGGATAACATGGACAACGGGCAAAACCAGAGCGTTTCCCGTTCCCTGGATTGCACTGTAGACTCGGTATAGCGGCAGGTTTTTGGTGGAAGCCGTTACCTTGCTATCTTCCTGGATCATGTCATGAATTTCATAGGCAATGATTTTCGAATCAATACCGTCGGTCAATAATATTTCACTGGCGGACTCTTCTTGAGATATTACGACACTTAAGGTTTCACGGGGTTCACCGTCACGTAATAATTCTTCAATGATTCCCGAAACGCCGTCCTTTTGCGCAATTTGGTTGCTGATAATCAGCGTCTGTAAATTTCCGCCATACAGCTTGTTGATAAGACGCTTTTTGGAATTTCGGATGGCGTCAAATACGGTTTCTCCTTCTGAATTTACATATTTTGCCTCGACCTCTCCATCGCCTTCGGCATTTTGTGTATCCGCTATCTCGAAGGTAAGTTGGTAGAGCCCTGTTTCCATATCCCGGTCTACAGCGAGGCCGGTCACAATATCCATATCGTTTAGACCTCGGTAATTCCAACAGCCGGTCAGGGAGAGGCAGCACAGTGCCAGAAGGACAACATAAAGTAATTTCCGCCTCATTGATTGGCCTCCGGTCTCTTTTTTTGCCGCACTGTGTTTTCTGAAAGGGGTTCCGGGCGCAAAATCATCTGCCACCATGGTGCGCGTATCGCCGTGTCTTTCACAGACTGCCATTTGAGTTTTTTTGAAGTACCAAGCTGCCATACTCCGAAGGAGTAAAGGGTTAGCATATGGGCAAGGGTCAAAGAAAATCCAACGATCACTCCTAAAAATCCCAAACAAGAAGCGAGCAACAGCGTACCAAATCGAATAACCAGGATGGGGGTGTTCATCTTCGGCACCAGCAGACTTGTAATGCCCGTCAATGCCACAATGATAATCATAGGAGCCGCGACCAGCTTTGCTTCCACCGCTGCCTGCCCCACCACCAGCGCCCCAACAATACTAAGGGCCTGTCCTACGTTGGTCTGCATACGTAACCCGGTTTCCCGAAGAATTTCAAATACAATGAGCATGATGAAAGCTTCCAATGCTGCCGGAAGGGGTACGCTCTGCCGCTCTGCCGCAATGCTGAATATCAGGGGGGCGGGCAGCATCTCCTGATGAAAGGCAACGATGGCAATATATACCGCCGGGACTAAGGTGGTCAGCAAAAAACCTACGATTCGAATGAACCGGGCAAAAGAAGCATAATAGAAATTTTGATAGTAATCCTCGTTACTTTGAAAATTTTCAATAAACAGATAGGGTAATGTCAGAACAACCGGCGTCCCGTCTACGAAAACGGCAATGCGCCCCTCTAAAAGCTTGGCCGCAACAACGTCGGGCCGCTCAGTATTGCCAATGGAGCGAAAGGGGGAAAAGCCCTTATCTCTTATGAGTTCATTGATATAATTGGCGTCCAAAATACCGTCAATATCAATTTTATCAAGCCGTCTAAATAGTTCTTCTATAAGATTGGGCTCTGCAACGCCGTCCAAATAGGCGATGCAGAGCTGTGTGTTGGTCTGCTGCCCCAGCTTGTGATAGCGCATTTTCAGACGGTCTGTTCTAAGCCGGCGTCGAACCAGGGAAAGATTCGTCATCATGATCTCGGTGAACCCTTCCCGGGGACCGCTGAGGACCTTTTCTCCCTCCGGTTCTGCAACCGATCTGGAATAAAAGCTCTTTGTGTTAAAGAGCAGAGCTTCTTCAAATCCATCTATGATCAGTAACGTGTCTCCATAAGTAATACCAAGGATAACTTCATTGAGATCCTTGGTTTTTTTGACACTATTGACTTGAAATACTTTGGATATCAATGCGTCCGTTGGTGTTTCACCGGTTGGCATCTTCTCAAGCTCCGTAAGAGGCCGGATGAGATGATTGTCGATTTCTTCTGCATTGACCAACCCGTCGCAAAAGATCAGACAGACTTTTACAGGATCTTTGTCTCCGGCGTTGAGCTCATGAAATTCGATTGGATCGTCATTTTCAAAAACCTTTTTTAGGTGGGCAATATCATCATCATAACAGCCGACCAAAAAACCGCGGTTTTGCGGTGGAACAACGGTATCCACCTGCTTTTTGAAGTCTTTTTTGCTTTTTCCGAGGCCAAACCAACGCATAAAATAAATCATCCTTTCCTTAGAATTCATTATTCCCATAATGTTGCTGTAGATTCATCGTTATAGATGATCCGTTTTTAATCTGGCATTTCATGTACTTAATGAGGAAAAAAGCTCCTGTGCGACTCTTATCTTTTCTGAACATGGTCAATCATATCAATGATTCCTTTCCTGTAAGTTTTTGTATAATCCTGTGTTTACAAACCAATGCACCGTCAGAATGTTATGGATTATTTTCTATCAACACTTATCTACCCAAGATCAAAGAATCACAGGTATTTGCGCATGGAGGAGGGATTTTATGTATTTTATTGCTTCTTTGGCAAGAGAAAAAGACCAGAATCTTGTTTTATAAATGCAAGATCGACCATTTATGAATGCTGACAATTACTCCATAGATGCCGATTCCTGTTGACTTTCTCGAAAAATCCGGCAGATGTCCAAATAAACTCTTGTTTGGGCATGGCTCAGCTCCGTTGTTCTGTGGGCATATCGTAATGGTGAAAGTAATTTATGAAGCCATACAGAACTGCAAAATTGTGAAACGAGAAAGGAACGAACCACAATGCCTACCATTAATTTGTCGCCTACTGGATTCCAATTTTTCAAAATCCGATTGCTTATTGGTTGGAGATGAGTGCCAAAAAGCAAATATTTATAGAAGTTTTCTTGCATTTGATATTTCATGAATTCCTAAAAAACGTTTAAACTAAAAGGAAAAAAGGATCTGCCCCTCTATGATGTAAGAAGCATAAGGGGGCAGATCTTGTTTGTCATAAAGTATACAGTAGTAAAATCGTTCAATCAAAACTCTTGTCCTTAGAGTTTTCTTCGTTTCCATGATTGGATTTACTGTTAACAGTCTGAGGAATATGAATCCTTACCATAAAGGTTTTCTTTTCTGGTATTGTGTTGTACAAAACAAAGCCGCCTATATTTTCTACGATGGAACTAACGATGCCAAGGCCCAATCCGTGATTTTCTTTTTTTGCTTTTGTTGTAAGCAATTTTTTATTTTTTACCGCTATTTCACCATTATAGGAATTAACAACTTCCAATAGACTCCATTGCATGTCTGTGTTGCTGGTGATCCGGATAAACCGCTGCGAGATAGGAAGCTTTTTACACGCTTCCACGGCATTGTTTGTAAGATTGGAGAAAATTCTAATGGCATCAAGCGTCGATAGGTCAGTATTGCGCGGCGCAAAGACTTGAAAGGAAAACTGTATTTCATTTTCATCACATACGTCAGCTAAATCCTGTAACATTGCATCCAAAACAACATGATCGGAATATTTTTTATGAACTTGGACCTTTTTTTGCACCTCATCAAAGACATCATCGATTAGCTGGATAGCCCGTTGGCCCTCCTGAGCGCGAATCAATGATTTTACAGACGCCATCATCAATTTGTAATCATGTTTAAATTCCCGGAAGCTTTCGGTATATTTTTGATAGGATTTGTAGTGACGCAACTGCCGGTCATATTGTTGTTCAAGCATTTGGCTCTTAAGCTGGTATTCCAAAAGCTCGGTACTGCGAATGGACTGGTAAATTGCGAAAATCAGCATACCTAACGTTAATATGCAAGCTCCAAGAGCGATTTCCATATACCAGATATTGTGTGGAGATAAATAGCGCCCGAAATTGATCGCGACCAAGTTCAAGGAAGCCACAATCTCATAAGCAACGACAAGTTTAAGCTGGCCGTCATTGTTTAGAAACCTTGTTAATTTATCATCAGGAAGAATTGTTTTACGAAGAATGATGAAAAAAAACAGGGCAAGCGGAAGTGCGATACATGTAATTGTATAGTAGGCATTCGCATCGGATAAAAAATCCCGACCGCGAAAGATAAATGCACAGATTGCAGTCAGAATGCCACGAGAGCAATATGCGCTTAAGACGCTGGTACTTCCACCGTATGTTGCTTGGAGCCAATTCATGCCCGTTGAAAAGCGCAGACCAAAAACCATGAGAATCATGACAACAGGCATGTTCAGTGCAAGTAGGTGATACGTATTAAGAAGAATATACGCCATAACGATAAGAAGGATTGTTAATAAAGGAGCAATGAACCGAATTTTTGGTGTGGGAAAAAGTTTTCTATAGTAAACCGCAAAGGAGAAGTAGTAAATAAGAATGAATATAGCTGCAGGATAAATCATATCTTATCTCCTTTTCCCATTGGATTTTCATTATAGATATTAAGGCGTGAAAGATATTCCGCAAACGCTGCTTTTAATGATTGCGCGTATGTGGTTCCGATTGGAACGACTTCCCCCGTCTTCAATAGTAAACTTTGAGGGCGAAACTTGGCAATATACGGTAAATGCACCATAAAGGATCGATGTGTTCGTGCAAAGTTCTTACCTGACAGTTTGTTGGCTAATTGTTCCATACTGCCATAAAACTCTACCTTTTTTCCGTTATCATAGTGTACCGTGACAAGCCTTCTCCAGATTTCAAAATATGAAATATCACAAACAGGTACAACGCCTGGCTCCCCATTAAACTCAAAACAAAAAAGTTCTTGTTCTTTGGTCGAAGCAAGTTGCACGGCTCTGAGAAATACTTCCTCGAATTTAGATGTACTGGTATCTTCTTTTAAGAGATAATGGCTTGCATTTACGTCAAAAGCCTCAAATACATAATCTTCAAAACTGGTTAAAAAGATAATCTGTGCTTTGCAATTGTTGTCACGTAGCATTTGTGCGGTTTTCATACCATCCATTTCGCCCATAAGAATATCTAAATATACAATATCTATGTCTTCGGGGGAATCGCTATATTGAAAAAATAGAGCCTCACCACTGCTAAAACAAGAGAGTTGAATACATATTTGATGCTTTTCTGCTATACTGTTAATCATTTTTGCATATTGACGAATTGAACGGTCATTGTCATCACATAACGCTATTTTTAGCATATTATTAACATCCTTACCCTATCATCAGCCAACGGCGCGCGGATATCAAACAAATCCATCTGTATTATTCCCCAGCTTATCGTTTTACATCAGTTTGGGGTATTCATTGTGTGCTTCCCAATGGCTGCGCTTTGAATTTTTGTTAAAGTCATTAATATATCCCGGCTGCGACATTAACTCAATTTAAAAGCATATCATGAGGTTTATCCATTATGTGAACTCATGTAACCAATCCACTCTTTGGCGTACTAAATCATTTAGGGGAATAAACGCCTTGTAAGTTAATGCCTTTGATTTAGCCCCATTGAAAAAGCCCTGAAATCAGTTGATTTCAGGGCTTTTTGGTAAAGCGGGTGGTCGTATCATGCTCAAAAAATTTGTGACCGAGTGATCACATTGCGATTATATTATATGACTACCCGGTCATATTGTCAGTAGATACAAAGAAATAGATAACAAAAAATAACGACAGTGGTGTTATAGTGCAACTGCCGTTATTCCATATACAAAGCATCATGCAGCCCTGCGCTTATAAGCTCTCATTGCAAATATATACGCAACAACTGTAATCCCAAAGCACCATGCAAGTGCAACCCAAATATCATTTCCTACAGGCTGCTCCGACAGCAGAGAGCGGATCGCGTTGACGATGGCGGTAACCGGCTGGTTTTCGGCAAAAGTGCGGATGACTGACGGCATCGATTCAGTGGGCACAAACGCCGAGCTGATAAACGGAAGGAAGATCAGCGGGTAGGAAAAGGCGCTTGCGCCGTCCACCGATTTGGCGGTTAGCCCAGGAATCACCGCGACCCAGGTCAAAGCCAGTATCACAAGCATGAGAATACCGGCTACGGCTAGCCAGGACAATATTCCTGCCGATGAGCGGAAGCCCATAATCAGCGCTACGAAAATAATGACGACGACCGAAATCGCGTTGGATACCAGCGAGGTTAGCACATGCCCCCACAGCGCGCTTGAACGAGCAATCGGCATGGAGTGAAATCGTTCGAAGATGCCCCGCTGCATATCCATAAATAAGCGGAAAGCCGTATAGGCAATGCCGCTTGCAATCGCCATCAGCAGGATACCGGGGAGCAGATAATTCACATAATTGTCCGTATCGACTTGAATCGCGCCGCCGAGCACATAGACGAATAGCAGCATCATTGCAATCGGAGTGAGGCAGACCGTGATGATGGTGTCCATGCTTCGGGTGATATGTCGCAAAGAACGAACGAGCATGACGCCCATATCGCTGAAAAAGTGATTCCTTGCCGTTTCCATTTATTTTTCCTCCTTCTTGCCGGTGATTGCGAGAAATATCTCCTCTAACGTCGGCTGTTTCTCCACATAATCCACCTTTGCGGGCGGCAACAGCTTTTTCAGTTCATCGAGGGTTCCGTTTGCGATAATTTTTCCCTCATGCAGAATGGCAATTCGGTCAGCGAGCTGCTCGGCTTCCTCCAGATACTGCGTAGTCAGGAACACCGTTGTGCTGCTCCTGGCAAGCTCTTTGACAATCTTCCAAACCTCGATGCGCCCTTCGGGGTCAAGCCCGGTGGTTGGCTCGTCGAGGAAGATAAGCTGTGGTTTTCCAATAAGGCTCATGGCGATGTCGAGTCTGCGGCGCATACCGCCTGAATAGGTGGATACCCTGCGGTCAGCTGCTTCGGTTAGATTGAAGCGGACCAGCAGCTCATCCGCAATTTGACGCGGGTTTTTGAGGTGCCGCAGTTTGGCAATCATGATCAGATTTTCCCGCCCGGTTAATATTTCGTCCACGGCGGCGAATTGTCCGGTTAGGCTGATTGATTGCCGCACGGAATCGGGTTTTGCTGTAACGTCAAAGCCGTTGACGGTGGCGGTTCCGTCATCCTGTTTGAGTAGCGTGGTAAGGATTCTGACAATCGTTGTCTTGCCCGCGCCATTGGAGCCGAGCAGGGCGAAAATGCTGCCTTTTTCCACCTCGAAATCTACGCCTTTTAGGACATGAAGCTTCTTAAAGGACTTTTGAAGCCCTCTTACTTGAATGGCAAAGTCTTTCATTTAGAATCCTTATCCTTTCCGAGTTTTTTCAGTATGTCTCGGTTGAGCGTCTCACGCCAATCTTCCGTGTATGTTCTGGCGCTACGCAGAAGCTCGTCGCAGAATGAGGCCACATCTTCTCCGGTAATCTCCAAAACGTGCTTGCCGTCGGCTACACCAGCTTCGAAAAGCTCTATCAGGTCATAATGGATCTTCATCATGTCATAGCCGGAACCCGCCGCGAACATCCACATGTGACTCTGAATTTTCTTGAATACGTATTGATAGTCTTCGGGCAGGGACTCTACCCTTGCCATGTGCTGTTTATACTCGCGCTTACTCTTAACTATTTTTCTGATATTGAGATAATGATCAAAAAACTCAGACATTCGATTGATCCTCCTTTAATTGATTGATTTTTGATGCGATAAATTCCCATTTTTCCCAGAACCTCCCCAGTTCCTCACGGCCTGCATCATTGAGCATGAAAAACTTCCGCGGCGGCCCTATATCGGAAGGCTTTTTGGTAACTTCCACTAATTTATTTTTTTCAAGCCTTACCAGAATGGTATATACCGTTCCATCCACAACATCTGTGAAGCCGAGGGCGTTCAGCCGTCGGGTGATTTCGTAACCATAAGTTTCTTTGCGGCTTATTATTTCAAGGACGCAGCCCTCAAGCACTCCTTTGAGCATTTCTGTTAAGTTCTCCAGCACAATCACCTCTCGCTATTCTTTATGACTGGTATTCCGTTTGACTTACTACCGCTATATAGTAACACGGAATAGTTGATTTGTCAATGGCCCTTTGTCGGGAGCCGAAATAAAGACCCACCCCTTACGGGATGGGTCTTTCATTTGGCGGAGCGGGTGGGATTTACCCGAAAGGGCATTTGTACTGGTGAGTATAAACTTCGAATTCTTCCGATATTGATTCACCAAACAGAAAACCCGCCCTGAAAGGCGGGGCACATCGGGCCAAGTTGACCCGATGTGCCGATTGCTATCTGCTCTCTGCGAAAACCGCAACCATCAATTCTGCACCCAGTTTGAAGCCACAGGAAAAAGCGTCAATCTGCTCTATATCGCTGGATTGCGTATAGAGGTTCTCCAACTCCTGAAAACGCTGACAATCATCAAGTGACATTTTCTGGATGAAATACCGTTTTTCGTCCTCAATCTTGCGGGTAATCTCCCGGCTTTCAGCGTTGCGGGTGGGGCGGCGTTCCCACGGGGATACGCGGCCATAATACAGGTCGTTTAGAATACTACTCATTCTTCCCGCACCGCCCTTTCGCCTGCATCGGTATGGATGCTTGTAAAAACCTCCACCATGAGCAGGATGCCAAACTTTAAGGTATTGGTATATGTGCCGTAACGGGTGATGCCCTCAATGTCGCTTTGTGCGTCACAATATTGCTCAAACAGTTCCTTGCCTTTATCATCCAGCATGGCGTTTAGCTGCTCCATGTTGTCCAGCTTCTTCCGGGCGGCTTTGACGAAAGGGGAGTTTTGCGGATAGTATCCAGCATCAAAACCGACATTTCCCATATACAATTCTTCCAATATACTTTGCATCTTATCGTCCTTTCATTATATTGCCCGACATTGCTTGAAAGGTTCTGCGGCGCATGATATAATATTTACGCGGCATTTGCTTTTGGGCATGTGTCGGTTGAGGAAGTGGCGTCTTGCTTTATCGAGTTTGCGCCGCTTCCTTCATTTTTTCTGGAGCTGATCATACAGGGTGTTAACACCTTTTCGCAAAACTTGTGAGCGGGTCATCTGCAACTCTTTCATGCAATACCCGACTTTTGCCAAAGTTTCATCATCAACCCTAACTTTTAGGTCATGCTTTAAAGGCTTTTCTGGATGAGGCCCCGGCTTTTTTCGTTCCTTCATGATCTACCTCCTAACCCGGAACTCAAGATAATTATATAACTTGTGTTCCAAATTGTCAATGATATAAAAAAAGAATGGATACCCTTTGATTGGGTATCCTTGACAGGTATGATACTCTTTGCAGATATAACACAAAAAATAAAAGACCCATCCCTTGCGGGATGGATCTTTTGTTTGGCGGAGCGGGTGGGATTCGAACCCACGGACGGGATAAACCGTCAAACGATTTCGAGTGTTCCCACCCCAACCGAAATTACTGTTGGTTAGCGGAAGTTATTATACTTTAAAACCCTAGGTAAATCAAGCGTTTTTGTGAAAAAAACCTGGTTTCCCGCACCACACGGGCAGAGTTCGAATAAGGCTCAAAAAACCGGATTTTGACCCGTTTTGGATAGAACTCGGATAGAACTGCCGAGATATCCACCCAAATTAAAGCTCAGAAATTGTTTCACCACTTGCTGTTGACAAACTAAAGAAAGTGAGTGAAGCATATGAATTTCAACGAATATTTAAGTTCAATGAGCCATCATTACCCTGAGTATGTTACTCGAAAAGAGATGGCTGTTATAATGGGCATTTGTGAATCAAAAGCCTATAGTCTCGAAAAGCAAGGGAAAATTCCCTATGAATATACAAGCACATCTGATGGAAAAAGGCAAAAGATCAAAACCGCCGATATCCTGCTCTATCAATATGAACAGATGTGCTTTAACGAATTAGAGAATGAGTATGTTGAAGCCTTACGCCGCTATTTTGAGAAGCAGCTAAAGGCATATCCTAACGTGCTTCGCACTTCTGATGTAAAGCGGCTTACGGGATATGTTAAGACGACCATAAATAATTGGATTTTACGCAATGAGCTGAAAGCCCTTTGTTATAAAAATCAACGCATCAAATCGCCGCAGCGAGGCAAGGGGACGCTTATAGCAAAGGAAGCCTTTATAAACTTCCTTATAAGCCCGTATTATCGGAATATAGTCCGAAAATCTGCCTTACATAAAGAGCAGGAGCAGGAGTACACCCAGCTCTTTATTCGCTTTTTGTCAAAGAGAGGTGCTTAACATGTCTGATTATAGCTTCTTGATGAAAAGTTATCCCGAAGTAGTATCAAAAGACCAGTTTTATAGGATATGCCATATCAGCAAACAGACAGCGAAGTATTACCTTGATAATGGACTTATCCCATGTGTTGCCTCAAAGAAAAAAACGCGCCGGTATAAAATCAAGACGATAGACGTTGTTTCGTTCTTGGAAGACCGGGACGCAAACCCCTCAAAATATTTTCTCCCAAAACATTTCGATAATCCTTTTTTGAGGGCAGAACAACGGCAGCATAAGAAAATGCCGCGAAACGGAAATTACAAAGACAGCTACAAACTAAAAGGAAAGAATGAGGTTAAAGATTATCTGCGCTACCTCGGGCAACAATTTGCCGAATATCCCGATATGATGACTGCACAGCAGCTTCGGCAGATTACAGGACATTCCATTGCCGTAATTCTCTCATGGTGCAAGGACGCAAAAGTAAAGTACATCTCTCACCGCGCTACATATCTCATGCAGAAAAAAAGCGTTATTTGCTATCTGTATGAGCGTGAATTGCAAAATTGAGGATATAGCCGTTTGCCCTGTTTCGGAGCAAGCGGCTTTTCACACTTGCAAATTTGCGGTCCATAAATCCCGGAAATATGCGCGTTGAAAATTTGCAGACTTGCAAAGGACATTTTTTCGTTACACAATGAAGGCAAAGATATGCTTTGACAGGAGGGATACACCATGAAGAATAAAAAAACAAAAATCTATCTGAGCGAAGCTGAATGGCAGATCGTTTTACATAGCTTGATCGACTTTCGTAATAAGCTGATTCGGGAAAAAGGCTACTGCCCGGATGTGGTGAACGAGGTTCTTGCTAAGGTAATGAACGCCCGGACGAAAAGAATTAAAGTCGCATAAGCCCATTCACACATAGGCCGTCTGTCCTCTTTGAGGATAGGCGGCTTTTTATATTCCTCCGTTACATAGCCGTCCGCTTCATCGTGGGCGGCTAAATCTATGAAAAGGAGGAAACCCGCAATGTCGGAAACCAAGGTGATCGCCATTGCTAACCAAAAGGGTGGCGTCGGAAAAACCACTACGGCGGCGAATCTCGGTATCGGCCTTGCCATGCTGGGGAAAAAGGTGCTGCTGGTGGACGCGGACCCCCAGGCCGACCTGACCACCTCTCTCGGCTGGCCGGACCAGGACAATCTGCCCGTCACACTTGCAGACCTCATGGAAAAGGTCATGAACGACGAACCCATCGCCCTAAAGGAAGGCGTGCTGCACCACGACGAGGGCATTGACCTTATCCCATCGGGCATCGAGCTGTCGGCCATGGAAATGACGTTGGTCAACGCCATGAGCCGGGAATTTACGCTGCGTACCTACCTTGAGGACATCAAGCGCGATTATGATTATGTCCTCATCGACTGTATGCCGTCGCTCGGAATGATAACCATCAACGCGCTGGCGGCGGCGGACAGCGTTATCATTCCCGTTCAGGCCCACTACCTTCCCGCCAAGGGCATGACGCAGCTCATGCGTACCATTGGCAAGGTCCGAAAGCAAATCAATCCTCATCTGAAGGTGGAGGGCATCTTGCTCACACTGACGGACATGCGCACCAACCTTGCTCGTACCACGGCGGACACGCTCAGGCAGGGCTATGGAAGTGTGCTGAGGATTTTCAAAGCGGAAATCCCCATCGGCGTTAAGGCCGCTGAAACCACCGCCGCAGGCAAGAGTATCTTTGCCTACGATAAAAACGGCAAGGTGGCTCAAGCGTATGCCGCGTTTGCAAAGGAGGTGGATTCAGGTGGCGAAAGAACTAAAGCTAAACCTGCCCTCAGTAGATGACCTGTTTTCCACGCAGGAGGAACGCGACGACGCGCAGCGCGAAAAGGTCATGCAGATACCGCTTGCCGAAATCAGCGGCTTTCCCAACCACCCCTTTAAGGTGCGGATGGA
>DLGE01000001.1:0-469394 GCA_002482535.1 Peptococcaceae bacterium UBA7702
GGTCGGTCCGGTGGGTCCGGTTGCGCCGTTGGCACCGGTAGGCCCGGTAGGTCCGATAGGCCCTGTCGCGCCGTTAGCACCGGTAGGTCCGATAGGCCCTGTTGCGCCGTTGGCACCGGTAGGTCCAATAGGCCCTGTTGCGCCATTTGCGCCGTTGGCGCCGGTCGGTCCGGTGGGTCCGATAGGCCCGGTTGCACCGTTGGCACCGGTAGGCCCGGTGGGTCCAGTCGGTCCTGTTGCGCCGTTAGCACCGTTTGCTCCGGTGGGTCCAGTCGGCCCGATGGGTCCGGCAGGTCCAGTCGGTCCAGTGGGTCCGATAGGCCCTGGGCATCCAGGGGGCCCCGGGCATCCGGGAGGTCCTTGGCATCCGGGAGGTCCTACCGGTCCCACAGGTCCCGGGCATCCTTTAGGTCCCGGGCATCCAGGGGGTCCTTGGCATCCGGGAGATCCCTTCGGTCCTGTAGGCCCTGGGCATCCTTTAGGTCCTGGGCATCCGGGAGGTCCTTGGCATCCTTTAGGTCCTTGGTATCCGGGAGGTCCTTGGTGCCCGGGAGGCCCCTTGTGTCCGCGGGGACCGGCCGGTCCCGTAGGCCCTGTAGTCCCCGGGCAGTAATGGGGTGGGCAACAATTATATTGATCATGATAAGACATTACATATTCTCCTTTTTTCTTGGTTATTCAAATAACGTACAAGCTTGTTAAAGTATATGTCAGAAATACTATATTTGTGCAAAGCTAGTGTCTGTTTGCATATTAGAAAAAAGGAAGATGACGGAAATACCTCTTTTGTAATGACGCTTTTTATGCTCTTTGAAATGATGCTGACGATTTGCCTAACTGCCTCAACAAGACAAAGCGAAAGGGCTTGCCGCCTGCTTTCCACAGACAACAAGCCCATAAGGCTGCTTTCTTATTTCAATGTCTAACTTTTTTGGGATACTACCTTTTCCGTTGGCGGGGCCTTTTGTTTTGCCTATATTTTAAAAACAAAATCTTAAAGGCCCAGGGCATCTCTGATTTGAGAGACCACGCGGTCGGTGCCGTTTTCGCACTTGATGTGGATATCGGCATATTTTTCATAAAGTCCTTTGCGGTCAGCGTAAACTTGGGCCACAGTGGTGCCTGGCGTCATGGCGATGCCCCGATCAGCGCCATTTTCGATCCGCTGCTCCAGCTCTGCCACGTCGGTATCCAGCCAAATGACGGTGTTTTCAGCGCTCAGGTGCTCCATAGCGCTTTCGTTTAAAACCATGCTGCCCCCGGTGGCGACGACGCAGCGGGTGCAATGGATACCTTTACCCACTTGATTTTCGATGGCCAAAAAACCGCCGACGCCGACATCGGCAATGATTTCCGGCAAGGTTTTTCCGGTTTTTTTGATGATCAGCAGATCAACGTCGATGAAGTCGTAACCGAGACGCTTGGCCAGGATGACGCCGACAGTGCTTTTGCCGGTTCCGGGCATGCCGATGAGTATGATGTTGCGCAATTTACAATCTCCGTTCATTTCCAATTACAGCACCAGGCTGGGCGGTGCGTATAAGCGGTGTCCCAATTCCTGATCAAGGAGGTAAAGGCTGTGGGAATCATCGCTGAAGAGTTCCAATTTGGTGACGTATTTTTCGTGCTCCAGGATATTACATTTATTATAGCATGATCACGACAAAAAAAGCAACTTGACGTCGGAATTCGACGGCAAGCGCCTTTTGTTTGCAGGCCTTTTTTTGTTGTGTCGTGAGGATTTTATTGATGTTCTCGGTTTTCGCCATCTTCTTGGGCTGATCTCGGCGGAGCATCGTTCTTATGATCTACGGATAATGCTTTTAAGGCGGGGTTATCGATGATCTGACCGTTGCCGTCAAAGCGCGAGCCATGGCAAGGGCAGTCCCAACTCTGCTCCGTTTCGTTCCATTTGAGGGCGCAGCCCAGGTGGGTACATCTCCTTCGGGTGGGGGTGAGGAAATTCAACGTGGTTTCTATGCCGTTCAGGAAAAGTTGAGGCTTTAAAATGCTGCGCTGGGGCGAAAAAGCATCGGCAAACGCGTTTTTCTTGCCACTCAGCATGTCCGTTAAGATCATCGCCGCCGCCATCGCCGTGGTCATGCCCCATTTGTTGAAGCCCGTGGCGACGTAAACACCCGGCGCACTTTTGGCGTAAGGGCCGATATAGGGGACGCTGTCCAAGCTCATGCAATCCTGGGTTGCCCAAGCGTAGACCTCTTTCGCTTCGGAATAGTGGGTTTTGGCAAACGTGCGCAGTTCCTGCCATTTGCCTCCCTCTTTGCCGGTGCGGTGATCGCCGCCGCCGAGGAGGAGCAGGTTTTGATGGTTGCGAAAGGACATGCCGTTTTGTGCTTCGTCCACGTACATACCGTGGATGTCGGTGGCGTTGGCCAAAGCGATCACATAGGAACGGTGCTGATAGAGCTTTAAGAAATAACTCCCGTAGCGATTCATGAAAGGAAAATGGCTGGCGACGATGATTTGCTGAGCCCGGATTTTCCCGTTTTCGGTCAGCGCCGTACGGCCGTCGAGGAGATGCACGAAGCTATTTTCATAGATACGTAAATCTTTGGCCAAAGCGCCGAGGAATTTCAAAGGATGAAATTGAGCCTGGTATTCAAATTCGATGGCCCCGGCGACTTTTAATGGCAAAGGCAGTTCCTGGGCGAAAAATGCCGGGAAATCGAGACTGTTTAGGGCGTGCATTTCCCGTTCCACTTTATGGTAGTCCTCTAAAGAGTAAACAAAGGCGCTTTTTTCTTCAAAATCGCAATCAATGCTCTCACTAAGCTGTTTGAATTTTGCCAAAGCCTGCTGGTTGGCGGTGAGATACATTCTGGCTTTCTCTTCACCGGCGTTTTTGATCAAATCACTGTAAATCATCCCGTGCTGGGAGGTGATTTTGGCCGTGGTGTTTTTGGTGACGCCGTTGGCGATGGTTTTTGCTTCCACCAGCATATAATCGGCGCCGAGCTGCTCTAAAAAATAAGCGCATAAAATGCCGGTGATACCGCCGCCGATGATCAGTACATCGGTTTTGGCGTCACCCGAAAAGCGGTCAAATGTGGGCAGTTCCACCTGATCGCACCAAAGGGATTGGGGAATTTGGGTCTTTTTAGAATCATTCATTGGTTCACCGTATCTCATTTTTTTTTAGATTGCCCTGATTTTTCCAAAATATGAAATATCTTTTTATGGATATTTGTCCCACCTATATTTTTTCCCGGGCTGAGAAAAATAAATACGGATCTTATCAGTAAAGGAGAAAGACATGAACAATAATAATGCCAAGAGAAGCCGCAACCGGCAAACGGCGCAATCAGTACCTGACGATGTTTACGGAACCATGGGCGACATCTCCCGGGACAATGCTGAGGCAAACAGTCAAAATGCTTACGTGGGAAATACCCGTATGGATCGGGAAGCCAGAGAATCCGCCGGCACCACGCCGCCGGAAAATGATCTGAATCAAATGAATCAGACGAATCGGGCGAATCAGTCGAATATGGACGCCGATCCCCGTCAGGCCAGTGCCAGGGCGTTGAGGAACAGCACGAAAAACTCCCGCTGACATGTTTTTCCTTCACGGTGACACGTTTCTTTCACTTCTCCGCTTCCGGTTTTTGCCGCAATATTTTTTGATCAAGCGGGGAAACTAAAAAAGAACCTTATTTGTGAAGGAGAATCATGATGCACCATCATTCAGACAATGCAAAAAGGATCACCCGGGAGGCGCGGCAAAGTAGCGCGCATATCGCCTACCATGACGTCTTTAGCGGCAATTACGCAATGCGGACATTGGTCAACACGGCGGGGATGAACTATAACGCCGCGGCCCATATGGCTGCCGTACAGCGAAAAGAACGTCAGGCCGAAGCAGCCGGTACATCGAGCCAGGAGTACAGCGACTGATTTTTGGTCACTGCCAATCCGGTGAAATGCCCTTGTACGGGAAGTATCCCTTCCTGTACAGGGGCATTTTTCCGCGTCCTGGGGGGACAATGTTTCATTCAGCCGATACAACAGAGAGGCCGTTGGAGATCACTTTTCTTAAAAATAAATAGAAATAAGAATGGGCTGCCTTTCGTTGCCGTTTTATGGTAATCTTAAACCAAAGGGAGGTTTACGATGGAACGTATCGACTTGAAAACATACGGGCTGACCGCGGCTGTCGCCAAAGAGGCCGCCAAATATACTGGGCTATCCCTGGCCAGAGTCACAGAACAGCACCGTGACAGTTATAAGATCATGGGAGAAAGCGGTGAAAAAGCGGCGGCGGTATCGGGAAAATTCATCTACCAGGCCGGCGCAATGACGGATTTCCCCGCGGTGGGGGATTGGGTGATGGTTGACGCGGGAGATGGCGGCGAAAAGGCCGTGATTCACCAGGTGCTACCCAGAAAAAGTGTCTTTACGCGAAAAGCTCCGGGCAGCGCTGGGGGAGTGCAAATTGTCGCCGCCAATATCGACGTCATTTTTATCTGCATGTCATTAAAGGACGATTTTAATTTGCGCCGTCTGGAACGGTATCTCACCGTCGCCTGGGACAGCGGCGCGAAACCCATGGTTGTTTTGACCAAAGCCGATCTCTGTGAAGACGCTGCACAAATGGCGGCCAAAGCCGCGACAGTAGCCATCGGCGCTGAGATCATGGTCTGTTCCGGCGTTGCTGCCGCAGGAGCAAAGGCGGTGCGGGAGTCCTTGCGAAGCGGGGAGACCGTGGCTTTTATCGGTTCCTCCGGCGTGGGCAAATCGACGCTGATCAATTGTTTGCTCGGCGAAGACCGCCTGCGGGTGAACGCCATTCGGGAAGGCGACGGCAAGGGGCGGCACACAACCACCCACCGCCAACTGTTGCTTTTACCGACGGGAAGTATTGTCATCGACACCCCAGGTATGCGGGAATTGCAGCTGAATACGGCGGATCTCTCCCGTTCCTTTGAGGATATTGAAACATTGGCGGCCCAATGTAAATTTAGAGATTGCAGTCATAGACAGGAACCGGGCTGTGCCGTGCAGGCTGCTGTGGACAGGGGGGAGCTTCAGCCAAAGCGTTTGGAAAATTACAGAAAGTTGCAAAGGGAACTTGATTATGAGGGTCTCGACTCCCGCCGCTTAGAGGAGGCAAAGATCAATGCGATGTTCGGCAGCAAGGGCGAGATGAAACAAATGATGCGCCAAATCAAGGGCAAAAAAAAATAGCAAGACACCGCGGTTCCTTTTTGGCGGATTGTTCCATCATATTTTTTTCTCCGCGGTAAAAAATAGGAATAGCACTTTAGTAAAGGAGATAGGATATGAATGATGCAACAAAGCGAATCAGCCGAAAATCCTCCAGTCAAAGCACCTCGTTGCGTGCGGGAACTTCCGGACAAGCCGTGAAACAGGCCATTCAGAAAAGTATGAGCGGCAATGTGAACCCTGCGGGCAACACAGAGCAAAGTAACCTAAGGGAAACGCAGTCCGCGCCCAGCGGCAGCGACGGCGCTTTGAGCGATGGTGAAAGAAGAGCCCTGTTCAGCAATATATCCCAAAACCGCCCTAAAGCGGAGTAGGATAAGACAACGTGGGAGGGATCTTTGATGACTAAAGTGTGTTAAAGAAGTCGGGCAATCCATGGAGGATTGCCCGACTTTCGTTGCGGCTTCATTTCTTAAAATCCATGGCTGTGTGCTCATGGATGATCTCTAAAAAGTGGCGGTGGACGGTATCATCGCCGGTAAGTTCCGGGTGAAACGCTGTAACCAGTTGATTTCCCTCTTGGGCGGCGACAATTTTATGGTCCACGACGGCCAGAACCCTGACGTTTTTACCGACTTCTTTGATATAGGGCGCGCGGATGAAGCGCATCTCGATTTTTTTGCCGAGGAAAAGTCCTTTCTTCGCGAAGCTTCCCAACTGTCTGCCGTAGCCGTTGCGGACGACGTTGATATCCATGGTGCCCAGGTAGCGCTCTTCACTTGCTGCAATCTCCTTTGCCAGCAGAATCAGTCCGGCACAGGTACCCAACACTGGCAGACCGTTTTTCACCGCCTCGCGGAGGCTTTCCATTATTTTGAGCTCCCGTAATAGGGAGCTGATGACGGTGCTTTCGCCGCCGGGGAGGATCAGTCCGTCGAAAGCCCGGCGGAGATCACCGCGTTTTCTGATTTCAAAGACTTCGACACCGAGGCGACGGAGAAATGCGATATGTTCTTCAAAAGCGCCTTGCAGCGCCAATACGCCGACGGTCATCATTTTCCCCGTTCCGCCATGAGCAATTCGATTTCGTCCTCGTTGACGCCCACCATGGCCTCGCCCAAATCCTCGGAAAGCGCCGCTAAGATTTTCGCGTCGTGATAATTGGTCACCGCTTTGACGATGGCCCGGGCCCGTTTTTCTGGGTCGCCGGATTTGAAAATACCGGAGCCCACAAAGACGCCCTCAGCGCCAAGCTGCATCATCAGCGCCGCATCGGCGGGAGTCGCCACACCGCCGGCGGCAAAATTGACCACCGGCAGTTTGCCGTTTTCATGGACGTAGACGATGAGATCATAGGGGACTTCCAGTTCTTTTGCCGCGTGGAAAAGCTCGTCTTCTCTGAAAGACACGATTTTCCTGATCTCGCTTTGGATCAGCCGCATATGACGAACAGCCTGGACAATGTCGCCGGTACCCGGTTCTCCCTTGGTACGGAGCATCGCGGCGCCCTCATTGATGCGGCGCAGTGCCTCCCCTAAATCCCTGGCGCCGCAGACAAAGGGCACCTTAAACTTGGTTTTGTCGATATGATAGACGTCGTCGGCAGGGGAGAGGACTTCGCTTTCGTCGATATAGTCTATTTCCAGGGCCTCCAAAATTTGGGCTTCGGCAAAATGGCCGATGCGGCATTTCGCCATCACAGGCAAGGAAACCGCTTCCTGAATCCCTTTGATCATTTTGGGATCGCTCATCCGGGAAACACCGCCGGCCACGCGGATATCGGCGGGAATCCTCTCTAACGCCATCACGGCGCAGGCACCGGCTTTTTCGGCGATGATTGCTTGCTCCGGTGTGGTGACGTCCATGATCACGCCGCCTTTCAGCATCTGCGCCAGTTCTTTGTTCAGTTGATACCGTTGGTTTTCCATTGATGAAATCCTCCCTTATCTCGTATTTTGCGGACACGCTTGGGGGTTATGCCAAAAAACGTGTCCCTTTTAGGTAATCATACAATGTGTTGGTATAATCCATTATATCGTTGACATTGTATTGCTTCAACACTATAATTGTATGTATAACAATATTTTATGGGAGGGAGCTTATGCCCGTCAATTCTTTTGTGGATTATCCGTTATCCTGGAAAACGGAAAAAGAAAAGCTGAAAAAACCGTATTTTGAAGCCATCGCCCAGGCCATTGAGGAAGATATTGCCGGGGGGAAGCTGGCCCCCAATACGCAGCTGCCGCCCCAGCGGGAGCTTGCCGACTACCTTGATCTCAATCTGAGTACCGTTACGAGAGCCTATGAACTGTTAAAACGCAAAGGCTATTTATATGCGGTAACAGGCCGGGGCAGCTTTGTGAAACCCAACGATGTTGACGATACCGTCTTGCTCCCCGGCGGCGAAAGGCTGCCGGTGATCGAAATGGGTTCGGTGGAGCCTTTTTCCGAATGGAACAAGGTGGTGCTGAAGGCCGCCAATCGGGTATTGGAACGTCCTGCCGCCCTTAACCTGCTGAAATACGCCCAGCCTTGGGATAATCGCTATCATCTGCAAATCGCCGGGGAGTGGCTGAAAAAGTTTCACATCGAAGTTTCCCCGGACCGCCTGATGATCACTTCCGGCGGTCAGAATGCCCTGACCACCGCAGCCCTCGCTCTTTTTCGTCCCGGAGATAAAATCGCCACGGATCCTTACACCTACCCGAATTTTATGGACCTTGCCGCCCTTTTACAGCTCACTTTGATTCCCGTGGAAAATGACGGGGAGGGTATGGATCCCAAAGCGCTCAAACGCCTTTGCCGGGAGGAAGAGATCAATGGGGTTTATCTGATGCCCACCTGCGCCAATCCCACCGTAGTGACGCTGGCGCAAACGCGCCGGGAAGCCCTGGCCGCCGTGATTCGTGAGGAAAAGCTGCTTCTCTTGGAGGATGACAATTATTCCTTCTTGACCCCCGTTGGTGTGCTGCCACTCTACGCCCTGATTCCCCAACAGACCGTCTACATCTGCGGCACCTCCAATTCCATTGCCGCCGGGCTGCGGGTGGCATTTATGGTCTACCCCGAATCGCTGAAAGCGGCGCTGATCCGCGGCGCCAATACCGTCAATTTGAAGACGGCGCCGATCAACGCGGCGATCATCGTGGAATTGATCGTCAGCGGCGCCGCTAGCCGTATCATCGAAGAAAAAAAACGCTGCGCGGCAAAACGCAACGCTGTTTTTCGGGAGCAATTTCCCGCTACGCCCCATTTTCAGGAAAACGCCTTTTTTCAGTGGCTGCCCCTTCCCGAAGGCGTTGACGGTATGCTCATCGAGACTTTGGCCCTCCGCGCCGGGGTGCGCGTCCTCTGCTCCCGGCGGTTTGCCGTGGCAAAGGAAAGGTGCTCTTACATCAGGGTCGCCACCTGTTCCCCAAAAACCGCGGCGGAATTTGAAACAGGGCTGATGCTTTTAAAAGAGATCATGGGAGCCCAAGACGCCGCCCGTCAAAAAATAGGCTTCACCCTTTGATTTTGCGGCGGTCACAGGGGAAAAATAAAAGTACATCAAAATGCAAAACACCTCGGGAAAATCACCCATTTCCCCGCGGTGTTTTTTGCTGAAACGATGTATTTTTTTCACTTTTTGCTCCGGCAAAACCCCGCTTTGTTGTGGGGTTTTTGACAAAGATTAATACATGTGTTACCCTTTTAACAGCGTATGCTGCGATTATATTGAGGAATGATTTGAATATAGCGGCGGTGTATGCTGAAAATAAAGAAAAGGAGTGACACAGATGGAGAAAATCAACGTGCCTGTGCTGAATGAACAGTGGACGGATTGGCACTGGCAGCAAAAACATCGGATTCGAGATATCGATACTTTTGAAAGACTGCTGGGCATCAGATTCGGTCCGCAAGAAAGGGCAAAATTAGACGAAACGATCAAGAAATTTCCTCTTTCCATCACCCCCTACTATTTATCCCTGATCGATACGGAAGACTATGAAAACGATCCTGTTTACAAGCAATGTTTCCCCGATCCCAGGGAGCTGACGGTCAAAGGCCACGAGATGTCGGATCCTTTGGCGGAAGAGAGCGACAGCCCGGTGCCCTATTTGACGCACCGCTACCCCGACCGGGTGCTGCTTCATGTGAGCAATGTTTGCGCCATGTACTGCCGCCATTGCACGAGAAAGCGCAAGGTTGGCGACGTGGATGATATTCCGGACAAAGAATCGCTGGAAAAGGCGATTGCCTACATCAAAAAGACGTCCCGTGTCAGGGACGTGCTGCTTTCCGGGGGCGATCCGCTGATGCTTTCCGACGGTTACCTGGATTGGATTTTAACGGAATTGAGGAAGATTGACCATGTGGAAGTCATCCGCATCGGTACCCGGGCCCCGGTGGTGTTGCCTTATCGCATCACCGATGATTTGGTGGATATACTGAAAAAGCATCATCCTGTTTGGCTCAACACCCATTTCAATCATCCCCGGGAGATCACTTCCGCTTCCGGTGAGGCTCTGGCAAAACTGGCGAATGCCGGCATTCCCTTGGGTAATCAGTCGGTGCTGTTGTCCGGCATCAACGATTGTCCCATCATTATGAAAAAATTAGTACAGTTATTGGTGAAAAACAGAGTAAGACCTTATTATCTGTATCAGTGCGATCTTTCGGAAGGATTGACTCATTTCAGGACATCGGTGGGCAAAGGAATCGAGATTATTGAAAATCTCATCGGGCACACCAGCGGCTTTGCTGTTCCAACCTATGTCATCGACGCTCCGGGCGGCGGCGGCAAGATTCCCGTGATGCCCAATTACTTGATCTCCTGGTCAGATAATAAAGTCATACTCAGAAATTACGAAGGGATCATTACCACCTACCGTGAACCCGACGATTATCAGGCGGTTCCCTGCGAGAAAGCCTGTGATACCTGTAGCCTGCGGTTTAATGTGGCGGATCTGGATGAAAAGCCCGGCGTCAAGGCCGTGGGCATCAGCCGCCTGTTATCCGATTATAATGAGGATATTTCCCTGATCCCAGAAAACAACATTCGTCTCAAACGGCGGCAAGTTTATGAAAATGACAATCCATGAAAACAAGATGGCGGAAAAAGGAGAGAACCGATGGCAGATGAAATCCTTCACCTGGGTGAGAGCGTTTTACAACACGGAAAACACGGCGACCGGGTCTATTTGATGAAATTTTCCCCAAAGGACTTTCCGGCGATCATTGGCGAACTTTACCGTCTGGCGGAAAAATACGGTTACGGCAAGATCTTCGCGAAGGTGCCCGCCTGGGCCAAAGGGGAATTTGAGGCCGCCGGTTATCGTTGCGAAGCGCGTGTGCCACGGCTTTATGACGGCAGAGAAGATGCTTGTTTCATGGCCCGTTTTTTTGATAAAAAGAGAGAGCTTCCCCGAGAGCGGGACAAGGCAGAGGAAATTATCCGCTTGAGCCAAGCCGCTCCGCCTCAAAAGCCCGGAGCATTACCGGAGGCTTTTGCTTGCTCCGTTTTGACTTTGGCAGACGCGCCGGAAATGGCCGCCGTCTATCGGGAGGTCTTTCCTACGTATCCTTATCCCATTGATGATCCTGCCTATATCGAAGAGACCATGGCGGATCACGCGGTTTATTTCGGGATCAAAGAAAACGGGAAACTGGTGGCGTTATGCGCCGGGGAAATGGAGATGGAAAGCCGTTTTGCGGAAATGACGGATTTTGCCACCTTGCCCCCGTACCGTTGTCAGGGGTTTGCCTCTTATCTGTTGGCGGAAGTAGAGAGGGAAATGGTGAAAAGGGGAATGCTCACCGTTTATACCATTGCCCGCAGCCTGTCTTACGGCATGAATCTGACCTTTGCCAGACATGGTTATTGTTATGGCGGAACCCTGATAAACAATACGCAAATCGGCGGCTCTATTGAGAGCATGAACGTATGGTTTAAGACACTGTAAAGTTTTTCGGGCCGGTAGCCGTTGAGGCGCTGCCTTTGGTTGTAAGGACGGTTTCCGGTAGAAAATATAAAACAGGAAAGGCAGGCGATATTTTATCGCCTGCCCTTTCTGTTTTTTGTCCTTGTTACGCTCTTTTTTTCCGGGAAAGATTGAGGATCGCTAAGATAAAGCAGATTGCGGCGGCGGCCAGTAGGTAACCAATGCTGGTCAGAGCGGAAATCTGATGGCCGCTAAATTGGAGGGTCACTCCCAAAAACTCCTTGAATTCGTTGGCATACGCAGTGGGAACCTCGGCAAAGCCGGTGTGCATGGCGTCTTCCATCATCGTCTGGCGCAATAATACGGCGGCGTGGGACGGGGGAAATAATTTGATGACCGTTTGCACGGCGTCGGGCAGCTGGCCAATGGGCAGATAGATGCCGGTAAGAAAACCGATCAAGGTGCCGATCACGGCGCTTGCCGTGGAAAAAGCGCTTTCGCTACTGAAAAAGGAGGTAAGTAAAAAGATCATGGAAGTGTTGGTCAGATCCGCAAGCAAAATCAAAAGAAGAACTTTGATCAGGGTATGGAAGCTCATCAGTGCGCCGCCTTCGGCGACGATATAGATTTCGGCAAAAACCAGAGTGACGACAGACATCACAAAACCGATGATAAAGGCGCTTAAAATGTAGCCTCCCGCCAAACTTCTGCGGCTTATGGGCGAAGAATAAAAGTCTTTCGTGATCTTCTGGGTTTTATCATTGACCATGGTGTTGAACGCTCCCATGGTCGTGGTGACAGAAGTGATGGCCAAGAGACCGGCCATCACCCAGTGATCCATGATTTCCCGGGCATTGCCCAGATCTTTTAAAGAAGAGGTCCAGACGTCGCCTAAGAAAAGAACATATAAACCGATGATGATGAAGGAGGCCAGCAAGGAGAAGAATACCGCCGAACGGTCCCTGAAAAAGACCAGTAGGTTGCGTTTCATAAAAGCGATCATTGGCGTAACTCCTTTCCCGTGATCCCGATAAAGGCGTCGTCCATGGTGCCGGCGATCACTTCGAAGCTGCTGATGAAGGGTTCGCAGCGGTGAAGCAAGGGCAGGGCATCCAGGGTTTTTTCGATATTGACAATGAGCTGATCGGCAATTTGCCGATGGGAAAGGCCTGCTCCCTGCAATATTTCTTTGACAGTGTCAAAATCAGTGCAGGTCAGACGTAATTTATCCGTGGCGTATTTTTGCTTGAGGTCGGAGGGCGTGCCTTTGGCGGCGATTTCGCCGTTATCGATGACGATCACAAAATCAGCTTCCGCCGCTTCCTCCATATAATGGGTGGTGAGAAAGACGGTGATGCCTCTGTCCCTTTGCAGTTTTTGGATCGTCTCCCAAACGGCTTTTCTGGTCTGGGGGTCTAAGCCCGTGGTGGGTTCGTCCAAAAAGAGGATTTTCGGCATGTGGATTAAGGCCCTGGCGATATCGCAGCGGCGGCGCTGACCGCCGGAAAGTTTGCCGTAGGGGCGTTTTGCGTATTCCGTAACCCCCGATAACGTCATGGCCTCCCTGACGGCGTTTTTTAAAGAGGCCCCTCTCAAACCGTAGAGGGCGCCGCGGCAGCGCATGTTTTCTTCCACCGTGAGGCGTTTATCCAAGAGGCTGTCCTGAAAAACGGCGCCGATGGCTTTGCGGATCGCCTCGTCCTGCTTGCACAAAATAGCGCCGTCGACGCTGATTGTGCCGCTGTCCGGCTTTAAGAAGGTGCAGATGATATCGATGGTGGTGCTTTTCCCCGCGCCGTTGGGGCCTAAAAAGGCGAATAGCTTGCCTTCTTCCGCATAGAAGCTGATGCCTTTCACCGCTTCGATGTTGCCGTATGATTTTTTTAGGTTTTCGACTTCAATGATATGACGCATCATGTTCCCTTTCTTTGATCTTTTGATGGATTTTTGTTATAATATTGTGCCGCAAAAAACAAGGGTTTCCGGTAAGCCGCTTTTTTCGGGGTAAGCTGCCTAAGACCCACAAAGCACTGCAAGGTTCAACGGAGGAAAAATTTCTCCTGGCCTTTGGTGATGAGATCGTAAATAAGCAGCGCCGTATCGTGTGTTGGCTTTGTCATACCGTCTTTCAGCCACTGTTTGATCACGCCGATACAGCCGTTGGCGAAAAAGAGAAAGGCGTATTCCGCGTCTTCCTGATCCATATCTTTGCCGATGGCCGTCGGCAAGAGATCAAGGCGGGCCAAGATCATGATGATATCCTCCTCAAAGGAAATATCGCCGTTGGCGTTGAGCAGCAGGTCTACCAACTCGGCATTGGCTTTGATATACTCTAAAATTTTTTCAAGCATCTCTGCGGTGGTACGGTCCGGGGCGTTGGGATCGTAGTTTGCGAGATAGTCCTTGACATCATCGACGAGATCGCTTTCGATTTGATGCAGCAGATCGTATTGGTCGATATAGTGAGCGTAAAAAGTAGCGCGGTTAACATCGGCCAAAGCGCAGATCTCTTTGATGGTGATCTTGGCGATGGACTTTTCCTTCAGCAGCTTGATAAAGCTGTTTTTGATGACCATTTTAGAATACTTGACCCGGCGGTCGACCTTCTTTTCCGCTTTTTTTTGATCATTGGGCATAATCGTTCACCTGTAAAATAATTTTTTCAAATTAAACAACAGATTTTTGAAATCCGTTGAATAAACGGCAGATTTTAAAAATCTGCCTGTTGAATTCGAAACACAATGTTATTATACTGTATCCAAGATAGATAATCAACACCATGTACAATAATTGGAGGAACTATGACATTTATTGAATTTGAACAGGTCAGCAAAGAATATCATACAGGAGATGTCGTCATCAAGGCCGTGGAGAACTGCTCTTTTTCCGTGGAAGAAGGGGAGCTGGTGGTGATTTTGGGGCCTTCCGGCGCCGGTAAGACGACGGTTTTGAATTTGTTGGGCGGTATGGACAGCCCCAGCGGCGGCCGCATCAACGTCGGCGGCAATGAGATCCATCACCTAAATAGAAAAGACCTCACGGGCTACAGGCGCAACGATATCGGCTTTGTTTTTCAGTTTTATAATTTGGTGGAAAATCTCACGGCTTTGGAAAACGTGGAATTGGCCTCACAGATCTGTACCGATTCCCTTGATCCCAAAACCGTTTTGGATCAGGTTGGCTTGAGCCACCGCATCAATCATTTTCCCTCCCAGCTCTCTGGGGGGGAGCAGCAGCGTGTCGCCATTGCAAGGGCGGTGGCGAAAAGTCCTAAACTGTTGCTTTGCGATGAGCCCACCGGTGCTCTTGACAGCGTTACAGGCCAGCGGATCATCGAACTTTTGCAGCAGACCTGCAAAAAAATGAAAACCACGACCCTGTTGATTACCCATAATGCCGTCGTCGCCGAAATCGCCGATAAGGTGATTCACATCAAAAACGGTACCGTTGAACAGATTGTCAGGAATCTTCATCCCAAATCAGCACAGGAGCTCGCTTGGTAATGCCTTTACTCATCAAAAACACCCTGATGAAAATCAGAAAAACCAGCGGCCGCTATCTTTCCTTGTTTCTCATCATCCTGGTAGGCGTCGGCTTCTTTGCCGGTGTGAGAGTCAGTGCCCCCGATCTAAAAGCCACACTCAGTAACTACAATCAGGAGTTTCAGCTGATGGATTTGAAGGTCGTCAGCACCATGGGCCTCACCGACGACGACGTGGCGGCCATTGCGGGCCTTCCCGGCGTGGCTGCGGCGATCCCCAGCTACTCCCTGGACGCTCTGGCAGGGGAGAATGTCGTCCGCGTCCATGGGCTGTTGAGCGACGTCAATGCCGTGAGCCTGACTGCGGGGCGTCTGCCGCAAAGCGACGACGAATGCGTGGCGGATGCGGAGCATTATCAGATCGGTGATGTGATCAAGCTGTCAGATGTGGAAAGCGATTTAAAGCATGGGGCCTATACCGTGGTGGGTACGGTAGCGTCGCCGCTGTATATTGCCGACGACTATGGGAGCACAACAGAGGGCGCCGGTGAACTGTATTCTTTCCTTTTTGTGAATGAGCATAACTTCACGTTGGACACTTATACCGAGATTTATGTGAAAGCCGCGTCGGGGAAAGAAGCCGTTGATTTCTCCACGGCCTATCGTGCCTTGATCGACGCGGTCACAGGGGAAACGGAGGGTATCGAGGGAGCCCGGGAAACGGCCCGCTATCAAGAAATCTATGACGAGGCGGCCCAGACCATTGACGACAGTGAGCAAACTCTCGATGAGGAGGCATCTTCTGCCGGGAAAACCCTTGCAGACGCCAAAGCCCAGCTTGATGCCGGCAGTGCCACTCTGCAATCCGCCAAAGCGACCTTGGCGGAGCAGGAAGCACAACTCAATAAAACCGAAGAAGAGCAGAACGCTGTCTTTGCCGCCAGCCGGGAGCAGCTAAACGCTGCCTGGAACCAGGTGGACGTCGCTTTGGCCAACAACGGTCTAAGTCGGGACACCCTGGGGGGTCAAGTCGCCCAGTTGTCTGATGCCCTCGGCGCCTTGCAGGAGCAACTCGCCCAGTACGAGACCGACAGTTTAGAATACGCGGCGCTCAGTGAGGAAATCGCTGAAAAAACCGCTGTTTATCACCAGTTGCTGGCGCTGGAAAATACCCTTCAGACGCTGTCCGCCCAGGAAGAGCAATGGACGGCGGGAAGCGCGGCTTTTCAGAATCAAATCACCGTGGCCCGGGGAGAAATCGCCGCCGGCAAAGAAACCCTTCGCCAAAAGGAGGCGGAGCTGAACTCCGGCTACGGCGCCTATCACGACGGTTTGTCGTCGTATCAAACAGAAATTGCCGAGGCCAAAGACAAGATTGCCGAGGCCAAAGAGGAGCTTGCCACGATCGCAAGACCCCAATGGACGGTTCTTGAACGAGACGACGTCATCGCCGGTTACAGTGATCTGAAAAACGGCACCGACACGATTACGGCCGTGGCCGCGGTGTTACCGTTGTTCTTTATTTTGATCGTTGTTTTGATGACCTCCAATACGATGGTGCGCATGATCGGAGAAGAGCGGAGTGAGATCGGCGCTTTGACTTCCCTCGGTTTCAGGGACGCTGAAATTTTAAGGGGCTACTTGATTTATGTCCTTTCCGCCACGGTGCTTGGCGTCGTTAGCGGCTATTTTCTTGGCTGTACCGTCATCCCTTATCTCATCGCCAATTGTTTTCCCTATCTGTTACCCCCCCTTATCCTAAAATTTGACGCCGCATTTTTCTTTTTGATTCTGCTTGTGGCCGTCGCCTTGATGAGTGGGGTGACCGTGCTGTTCTGTAAAGGGGAATTAAAGCGGAAGCCCGCGGTGCTGCTGCGTCCCGCGCCGCCTCAAAAGGGGCAAAAAATCCTTTTGGAAAATTTCGGTTTCCTCTGGAATCACCTTTCCTTTACCTGGAAGGTGACGCTGCGCAACATTTTCCGCTACAAACGCCGCGTCTTTATGACGATCATCGGCATTTCCGGTTGCACTGCCCTGCTGCTCGCCGGTTTCGGCGTGAAGGACTGTCTCAACGGCGTCGCCGAAGCCCAATACGGGGATATTTTCCGCTATGATCAGATGATCGTGCTCAAGGACGACGTGACGGAAATCGACCCGGACTTGGATCATCTTTTGGCCCAAGGGGGAGCAGAGGATCCCGCTTTGCTGCAACAGGCGGCGGTGACCTGCATATCGGAAGCCAAGTCCCTGCAATGCTATTTGATCGTACCGGAAAAGGAGGCTGCCTTTTCACAGTATTACCACCTCACCGCTGAGAGCAGCGGCGAAAACCTGCGCCTCAGCGATCAAGGGGTTACCGTGACGGCGAAAATCGCCGAGATTTACGGTGTCGCTTCCGGAGATACCTTGACCATCCAAAACGGTGACGGCGGTACCTATGATCTTCCTGTTGCCGCTGTGGCGGAAAATTACATCGGCAACTATATTTATCTGAATCAAGGGCTTTATCAGGATATTTTCGGCGAGGCCGCCGCCTACAATATGATCGTTTCCGCCGCCGCGGAAAACTTTTCGGCGCAAAAGCTCCTTGATGATGAGGCCATCGTCAATGTGACCGCCAGCGAATCGATTTTACAGCAGGCGCGGCAAGGCTCCGAAAGTTTGAACGGCGTTGTTTTGCTCATCGTCGTCGTCGCCTCGCTTTTGGCGGTGATTGTGCTCTATAATCTGACCTCCATCAATATCAGCGAACGGAAACGAGAGATTGCCACCTTAAAGGTCCTGGGTTTTTACGATGGGGAGACCAATGCCTATATTTATCGGGAAGCGTTTCTCTTGGCCCTCATCAGCATCGTGATCGGCCTGTTCCTCGGCGTCGGTCTGCACCGTTTTTTGATGAGCGTCATCGAGCAAGACGCCATGATCTATTTTGATATGGTCAAGGCTTTGAGTTACTTGTGGGCTTTCCTGATCACCCTTGTCGCCTCCGTACTGATGCAGGTGATCACCTACTTTAAACTGAAAAAGATCAATATGATCGAATCACTGAAATCCGTGGAGTGAACAAAAAACCGCCTTTCCCGGAAGAGGCCACATCCTTTGAAATTTTTGCCTGAAAAAGAAGAGTAATGCTTTGGCCATTACTCTTCTTCTTATTTTTTCATTCATACCTTGACAGGGTTTTTTTAACGCTATATGATGGATACAGTGACGGTGACGTGGGCGGGAGCGCATAAAGGACTTTGGGTAAAAGAGAAGCAAGGAAATACCTTTTTGTATAAGCACTCCCAACAGACAATGAGGAAAATGCAGATGGTTTCATCCTATGAAAAACCGAAAAAGGCTCAAATCGTTTATTTTTCGGGAACCGGTGGCACCAAAATGGCGGCGTCAGCCTTGGGCGCTGCCTTGGCCGGGAGGGAAATCACCTGTGAGCTGTTTTCTTTGAACGGCAAAAGTTCCTTTGTCGCGGAAAGCGGGGCGCTGCTTATCGTCATGTTTCCCGTATACGCTTTTAACGCGCCGGTGATGATTGATGATTTCATTGACGCTCTGCCTTTTTCCGCCGACGGTGTCGCCGCGGTGATTGCAGTTTCCGGCGGAGGGGAAGTATTCCCCAACACCGCCAGCCGCTGCCGCACCGTGGGGCATTTAAGAAAGAAGGGCTTTCAGACGGTTTATGAGGCCGGGTTGGTGATGCCGTCCAATTTGATCATGGATTATCCCGAAGTAATCTCTTTGTCGTTGCTTCACATCTTACCGGAGAAGACGGAGCGCATCGCCGCCGATTTAAACAGCCAAACGGTAAGACGGATGAAGATTCATGTTTTTGACCGTTGCCTGGCGTTTCTCGGCGCTTTGGAAAAATGCGGCAGCTCCTCCTTTGGCAAAAAGATGAAGGTTTCCGGCGCTTGTAAAAGCTGTGGTTTGTGCGCTGCCAAATGTCCCAGAGGAAACATTGCCTTGGAAAACGGGAGACCCGTTTTTAAAGATCGCTGTATCATGTGTTTGGGGTGTATCTATCGTTGTCCCCAGAAGGCTTTGACGCCGGGAATATTAAAATTCTTTGTTTTTGATGATGGCTACGACCTTAAACCTTTGGAAAAAAAGTTGTTGGAGAGAGCTTGGCAACGCCCGAAAGAGGAAGAGCTCAAAGCGCTGACCAAAGGATATTTGATGAGCGGCGTCCGAAAATATCTGTTGGAAAAATAACTTACCGTGTTTTTGTATGAAAAGCGGAGGCAAATTCATTGCCTCCGCTTTTTTAAATATGGGTCTTTTTCTTTAATTCTTTCACGATGTTTTCACCCTGAAAGATGAAAATGCCGGCCAAAAAGATGATGCTCACCGTAACGCAGACGATGGACGGATAAAGTACATCGACCAAATGAAAGACAATAAAAAGGATGGGAATGATCCCGAACATGCCGTCTAACAAAGCATAGGTGATATATTCTCTGGTGCGAATCTTCATGGCCCTTGCCGTAATGTACATCACCATTTCCGCCGCCACATAAATGATGGGAATGAAATACTCCAATGACCAGCCACGCCAGCCTGTTTGCCAATCCCAGAAAACAGAAAGCAGGGAGACGGTGACGACTTGCCAAAGAATGGTTTTGGGGATATTATGGCGCTTCCAAAGAACGACGATAAAACCAAGCCAGGTGCTGATGAGTCCGAAAATGATGAAGAGCGGCCAGTTTATCGCCGTGGGTATCATCATTTCAAAGGCGAAGCTCACCGCAATGGCGCAAACGGAAATAAAAACCAAAATGCGGAGGGCAAGATGCCTTTCGTAGGTGGGGGGTATTTCGGGAAATACCTCTTCGCAGCCGGTTTGGCAATCGGTGCTTGCCAATGTTTTGCCGCAAAGGACGCACCGTTTACGATTTCCCCGCAGGTGAATGTGGCATTGTCTGCAATATTGCATAAAAGGTCTCCTTGCTTAAAGATTGGCGGATAGTTCAATGGAAATACCCGCTTGGGACAGAAGACGAAAAAAGTTCTTTTGAATATCCGTTTCCCGGTAGGGAGAAGTAATGCTGACGGTCAAAACATCTTGAAAGGAGCAGACGTTCATTTGGGGTCTGTTGGCATTGGCACAAAAGGAAAAGGAACGGATGGTCTCATTGAATTCCTGGGGCATGGTGATGATGCCGAGATTGGACAAGGATGAAGTGGATTGCCTTTTTGCCAAACGGGAAGCCAAGCGCAAAACGAGATCTTTGATCGGTAAAAGAACGATGCGGGAAAGCATGTTTTGTTCGATGGCCAGATATTTGTTGGAAACATCATTCAAGTTTTCCGCGGTGAGCTGCTCTTTGAAAAGTCTTTCGACATCGCGGATCACAGCCTCCAGGGGATCGGTATGCTTTTCAAAACGGTAGCCGATATTGATATAACTGAAAAAGTTTCTTGCCGTTACCGATTGAAAATACTGCCGCAAGTTTACCGGAATCGCTAAAATCACCGGGTGAATCCTTTTTCTGGCTTTCATTTCACTGCCGATGGCGTAGATGAATAACGACGCGAGAAAAACGGTGAGCGTCGTATGATATTTATGTGCTTCCCGCAGGACTTCGCCGGTGGACATTGCGCCTTCAATGAGCTGTATTCTGTGTTCCGCCAGCCTCGTACCACGGATTTGATAGGCTTTTTTGACCTTACCGGGTTTTTTTATTTCCCGTATCCTGCCGATAAAGTATTTATCGAAGCTGTTTTCCTTTCCGCTGCTGAGGGAGGAATGCTCATGGTCTAAAACGATGCCGGTAAAATCAGCGCTTTTTATGGTTAGGTAATGACAGATCAGGGTTTGTAAAAAAAGAAGCGCGCCAGTGCCGTCGGCAAGGGCGTGAAACACCTCGAGCTGGATTCTTTTTCGATAGTAGGATACGCGAAATAGAAGGTCGCTTTTCTTTCCCTGATAAATGGGGGCGCAGACTGCCTTCGATTCAGGATATACTGTTGGTTGGATGTTGCTTTCCTCCAGGTAATACCAAAACAGACCTCTTTTCAGTACGCAACGGTAAAGAGGGAAGTCCTCGACGGTTTGATCAAGGGCTTGTTGTAAAAGACCCCTGCTGATTTCCTGATCCAATTCGCAGCTGATGCGAAATACTTTGGGATCTTTTAAGCTCCAGGTTGCAGGGTAAAGCTTTGAGGCGATTTCTAAACTTGTCCACTCGATTTCTTTTTGTTGTTTCATCTTTTCCATTCCGCTCTTTTTGCGGTGACCCCGGGAAAGAGCTGTTTTTTCTAAAAAATGGGTACGCCAGGGGATAATATAGCATTATCTTACCGCCTTGCCGGCGGAAGGTCAAATATTTTTGGGAAAAATACGCTTTTTTATGAAAAAATAATGCCGAAACGTCAAGGATTGCCTTATTATTTGTCAAAAAATAGGATGCAATTGACAAAACTCTTTTATTATGTTATGTTAAACGCAACAAATTAATCGTTTGCATGGAAACGAGGCAGCTTGTCTCGTTTCTTATTTTTTTGAATTGAGGAAATCTATGACAAAAATCCCTTTTAGTCAGTTGCAGTTACACCCTAAGATGGAAAGAGCCATTTCATTGATGGGCTTTGATATCGCCACACCGGTACAGGCCAGGGCGATTCCGCTGATTCGTACCGGCGCTGATGTGATCGCCCGCTCCCAAACGGGAACGGGAAAAACCGTGGCTTTTGCGATTCCCGCCATTGAAAGCGTCGCGGCAGCGGCGGAACCCGCCGGTATTCAAGTATTGATCCTTTGTCCCACCCGGGAGCTTGCGCAGCAAGCAGCGGAAGAGATCCGTAAAGTGGCCCGGTTTCTCACAAAGGTACATCCCGTGGAAATTTATGGCGGCGCCGCCATTGACAAACAGTGTATTCGCCTGCGTCACGCGAATTTGGTGATCGGTACCCCCGGTCGGGTTATGGATCATATGCGCCGCGGCACGCTTTGCCTGGACCAACTGAAAATGGTCGTTTTGGATGAAGCCGATGAAATGCTGAATATGGGTTTTAAGGAAGACATTGAAACCATTTTAAAAGACGCGCCGGCAGACCGGCAGACCGTGCTGTTTTCCGCCACCATGCCCCCGGCGATTATGAAACTGACCCGGGAATTTCAAAATGATCCCCGGTTGATTGAGATCGATAAAGACCAGGTCACCATTGAAGACATTGCCCAAAGTTACGTCGATGTACCCCACCATAGAAAAAAAGACGCTTTGATCGGACTGCTGCAATATCATCAGCCAAAGCGCGCCATCATTTTCAGTAACACCAAACGCATGGTAGACGAATTATCCGAGCTCTTAAGCGACAAAGGCTTCAGTGTGGAAAGCATCCATAGCGATATCAGACAAACCCAGCGTACTTCGGTGATGCAAGGATTCAAACAAGGGAAAACCTCCATTCTGATTGCAACCGACATTGCCGCCAGGGGAATCGATGTCAGCGATATTGATTTTGTGATCAACTTTGATATTCCGATGAATTCGGAATACTATGTGCACCGCATCGGTCGTACGGGCCGTGCCGGGAAAACAGGTTCTTCCATCACCCTTTGCAGCGGCAGGCGTGAGGTGATCGCCATGCGCAATATTGCCCGTGATGTAAAGTCTGACATTGTACCGTTGCAACTGCCCTCTGCCGCCGAAGTCAAAACGATGAACAAAGAGAAAATATTGCAGATCATGGGAAAAACCTTGCAAACGGAAGCCGATGCTCTTTATCAGGAATTGGCGGATCAGCTTGTAGAACAAGGGTATTCCTATCGCCAAATCGCCGCGGCTGCCATGAAATTGGGCTTGAAAAAAGAGGAGATTGCGGTGACCCAGTCATTTTTGGAGATCCAGCGGGAGGCTCTGGCAAAGGATAAAAAAAGAAGGGGCGAGGGCAAACCCCGTCCCGCCGCATATGAGACGATACAGATTGATATTGGTTCCCTGCAGCGGGTTGCCGTCAACCATATCGTTGGGGCGATTACCGAACGCACCAATCTCACCGGCGGTGAAATCGGCAAAGTCAAGATTCTTCCCAATGATACCATCGTGGAAATCCCCGCGGGCCGCAGCAGTGAGGTGATCAAGGCGATGCAAGGCTGCCGCATTTATGGGACGGCCGTATCCACCCAAAAAGCCTCAGGAATAACGGCGGAACGAAAAATTCCGGCGAAAACCTCGGTGAAAACAGCGGCTTATCAAAAGCGCGGCAGCGGCAAAGGCCATGGCAATGCGGGGCAGAAAAAAGCGGCGCGGCAGCGGTATGGGAAATAAGAGAAAATCGCAATGTTGCACTTTCTTCCGACGGTGAGGGGGTAACTCCCTGTTTGCCGCTGAACGCGGAAATTTTCCTTGGCTGGCATTCTCTTTTATATCCAGACACGGAGGAAACATGGAATGGAAATCAGAAAATACAAAACAGGGGATGATTTTGCCGCAATCAGCCGCATTTACGCCATGAGTTGGAAAAGGGCCTACCGGGGCATAGTCCCCGATGCTTATCTGAAAGCTCTCAAAGAAAACCGTTGGGAAACACTGCTTCAAAAAGAACGCGACAACTTGCTCTTGGCCATCGACGGCGCTGAAATCATCGGCGCTGCGACTTACGGCCCGGCCAGGGAAAAAAAATACCACGGCTGGGGCGAAGTTGTTTCCGTCTATCTGCTGCCCGCCGCTTTCCGCCAGGGCATTGGTAGTCGGTTGCTGAGGCGCGCCTGCAAGGAACTGGAGAACCTCGGTTACAGCCAGGTCTACTTGTGGGTTTTAATGGAGAATACCGCCGCCCGCCGTTTTTATGAAGCCAATGGTTTTCGCTGTAACGGAGATACGATAATCTGCGAAATCGGAGGCAAAGCCTTAAAAGAGACGCGTTATCTCTACGACGGGAAATAAGACATTGTCGCGGAAAAGATTTGGCGGAGGTCTTGACAATGCCAATGCAAAGTGGTATATTTCTAACATGAAGTTAGAAATATACCACTTTTTGCTGCATTTCAAAAGGAGAGATTGCAATGAAAATCAATGGTTTGGGCTTTTTATCACTTTTCGCCCTTTTGGGTTTTTTGGCCTTTGTTGCCGGTAACAATGCGTTATTTGGTTTCTTCGGTTTTGCCTACTATGTCCGTTATTTTTTTGTAACCCCCGATGAGCTTTTCATGAAAAACTTGCAATCGGCGGCGACCATCGGTTTCTTTAGCGGCGTGACTGCCACCGGCGTGGGTGCCCTTATGCGGGTGTTGTTACCGGGGCTGTTATCTGCCACCGCGGTTTTTGCCGGCTGTTTCGTCTTGTCTTTCTGCTGCTTTACTTTCGCGCTTACGGGTTTTGAATTAAGAGAAGCAAGAGGGTGTTGACGATGGTGTTCACGACAAAAATCCGCGCATACCGCAGTCAATGCGGCATGACCCAGGGTGATCTGGCGGCTCGTGTCGGTGTCCGCCGGGAGACCATTGTCAACCTGGAAAACGGACGTTACAATCCTTCTTTAAAATTAGCGATGGACATTGCCGCGGTGTTTTCCTGTACCGTGGAAGATCTATTCGCTTTTGCCGGGGAGGAGCATAAGTAACGTTTTTTGTGGTTCTGCTTCAACGCAACTGTTTGTATATGGAGATAGACGGAAGGGAAATTCTGTGCTATCATCAAAAAAACAGCGGAAATTGAGGAGACCATAACATGAGAAAACGAAAAACAAAGCGCGTCTCCAAAAAAGCGTTTCTTTTCATCTGCATCAGCATCGCCGTTCTTTTCCTGGCAATCGGTGTTTACCTGGCGAATTACTGGAATCTATGGCCCGAAAAATCATATACCGCCGCGGATTTCGGCATTGAAACCGTCAAGAGTGAGAGGGACGAAAACAACAACGGCGTTGACGATTATACTGATATTCTCTTAGGGGCCAAAGCTTACGTCGCCACGGACCCCAAATATCAAAGTGACTACTATATCGGCGGTTATCCTCCCACCGGAGAGGGCGTCTGTACCGACATGATTTGGGCAGCCCTGAAAAACGCCGGCTATAATCTAAAGGATCGTGTCGACGCCGATATCGCGGCGCACCCTGAGGCCTATCCCGATATAGAGGAGCCGGACCCCAATATTGATTTTCGCCGCGTCAAAAACCTCGCCGTGTTTTTTCAACGAAATGCCGCCTCCCTCACCACCGATGTAGAAGAAATTGCTCAATGGCAGCCCGGAGATATCGTGGTCTATACGAAGCATATCGCGATCATCTCTGATTTGCGCAGCGAGGACGGCGTGCCCTATATTCTTCACCACGCGGGACAGCCGATTTTGGAGGAGGATGCTTTAACCCGTTACAAGATCGTGGGGCATTACCGTTGGAGCGGCAATTTTGATTGATGGCCGCTTACGATATGGCTGAGAGATTTTACTTTATTATAAAAACGAAGAGACGGTATGGCTTTACCGTCTCTTCGTTTTGGCTATTTGGGTGAGGGGAGGAAAGGAGTTATACGTTTTGCATCGTAGTGAAAATGTGAAACCCAAAATATGTCATTGTTTTTGTGCTTACGCATGTCCCACCCATGGTTGATTGCTTCGATTGTTTATTGGCCGCAGTGATGTTCTCCGCAGCTATGGTCGCCGTGACCGTGTCCGTGTCCGCATTCGCCGCTGTGACCTTCTCCGTGGTGGTCGCATTGAACGTTGGGATCGTAGGCGAGGTTTTTTGTTAATAAGGCGTTCACTGCGTCATCGGCGCTACCGGTAACGCCGCCGTACAGCTGAATGTCGGCTTGTTCCAAGGCAACCCGGGCGCCGCCGCCAATGCCGCCGCAGATCAGAACGTCAACGTTCATCTCCCGGAGCAAATCGGCCAATGCGCCGTGGCCGCTGCCGTTGGTATCGACGACCTTCGCGTCTTTGACTGCGCTGTTCTCCACATCGTAAACCTTAAAATATTCCGTATGGCCGAAATGTTGGAATACGCGGCCGTTTTCATAAGTGACAGCAATTTTCATTACATATCCTCCTAATTTTGTGTTTTTTCCCCGTTGCGGGATTGGTCTGTTTCTGCTTTTGGCTGATTATGGCAACGCCGCTGACAGCAGTATTTGCAGTGGCAGCCTTCTTCGTTGCCATCGCAAAGGACGTATTCGCCGCCTTTGATGAGCAGCTCTTTCCCGCTGATGAGACACTCCGCCAGTTTATGGCGGGCGCTGTTATAAATCGACTGTGCCGTGGTGCGGGCCACATTCATCCGCTGAGCGCATTCTTCCTGAGTCAGTTCTTCCAAATCGATCAAGCGAATGGTTTCAAACTCGTCTAAGGTCATATGGACTGCCTGCCGGTCTTTGCCGCCCTCCATGGGGCCGAAACGGTCGCAGTCGGGCATTGCGCAAATGCGCCGCCTTTTACATGGCCGTGGCATAATGGCACCTCCTTTATCGGCATATGCCATTTACAAGTTTTATGATATCACTGTTTTCGGCATATGTCAACTATAAATATAAAATTTATTTTATTTTAAAACCGGCGTTCCCGCCGGTTTTTTTAATAGCTGGATAGAATACGTTCTGTGGGTTTTATACGTTGAAATCACGGTGGCGGTAGCGCACAAGGCCCACGCCGATGAAAATGAGGGAAAGGGTGCAATAGACACCTAAAGTGATCCTGATGTCGTTTGTTAACGACAGCGCGTTGGTGGGGCTGAATTCTTCGAAGGGACTGAGCCGTTGGAGCCAGGCGGCGTTTTCATTGAGCAGGGTGCCGAGATAGCCTAAGAGATAGGAGGCGATCACCACCATGCTGCCTGTGGCCGGGGTGCCCCATTGATTGGAGACGCCGGCGATCATCAAACCAACGCTCATGAAGAAGAAAACCGTGAGGCTGGTGATCGTGAGAATCTGGAGGAGGTCGCCGGGAACAAAGGTGGGGCCGCCGTTGATCATACCGCAGCCGAAGGTGGCCAATGCTACGCCGGCGATGATCAGTAAGTTGGCGATGATGGCGGTGAGCAGCTTTGCGAGGTAAATTTCGCTTCTGCTCACGGTTAAAGAATAGAGGAATTCAATGGTTTTGGTCTTTTCTTCCTTGCTGAGGAGACCGGCGCTGAAGGTGACGGCAAAGACGCTGATGGCGATTAACACGAGGACGTAAACCATGCCAAAGTAGCCGACGTAATCGCTCATCACGGATAAATCTTCCATGCCGAATAATTCCATGACGCCAGGGGGCATGGCTTCCATTTTAAACTGGGCCATGTCCTTCACGGAAGGAAACAGGATCATGTATAGAAACATGGTGGCGAAAATGGCGATGAACCAGCCGGTGATCAGTTTGCGGTTGGTTTTGAGATCAAAGGCCGTAAGACGCAGGGCGTTTTTGAGTGTCGTATTACGCATCGTTTTCACCTGCCTTATAGTATTTGATGAACTCGTCTTCAATGGTTTCCGCTTTGATTTCCACGCTTTCCAGATCGAGGGCGGCCAATCGGGCCATTAAATCGTTGATTTCGCCATCAAAAACAAAGCGTTCTGTGTTCTGATCCTTGGTGGTATAGGTGACGATCTGCCGCCGCTTTAATTTTACTTCGCTCATGTCGAGGATATCGACAATTTTACCGTCTTTGATGATGACGGTTTGATCGCAGTATTTTTCGATTTCGCTCAGATTATGGCTGGAAAGAAAGACCGTGTTTCCTTTCTCTTTTTCTTTGCGTATCAAATCGAAAAAACGCTCCTGCATCAAGGGGTCGAGGCCGCTGGTGGGTTCGTCCATTACGATGATCTCTCCCCGCTTCAAAAAGGCCTGAATGATCGAGACTTTTTTGCGGTTGCCGAGGCTCAAGGCAGCGATACGTTTGTTCAGATCCAATTCAAAATAGGCGGCGAGTTCCTCCACTTCCTTCATTTCCGCCGGAGAAAAGGAGAGGCACAGCTGAAACAGTTCCGTACAGGTAACGTTACCGTAAAACATGGCGTCACCGGGCATATAGCTCAAAAAACGTTTGATCTTTTTGGCGTCCTTTACGGCATCGAGGCCGCCGATGGTGATGGTGCCCTTCGTCGGCGTCAGCACGTTGACCATCGAGCGGATGGTGGTGCTTTTGCCGGCGCCGTTCTTGCCGACAAAACCGACGATTTGACCTTTTTCCACCGTGAGATTCATGTTTTCTACGGCGGTGAACTTCCCATAGTTTTTCGAAAATTGGGCGATGTTGATGATGGACATAGTTCCCTCCTTGTAAGGTGAGGATTGATTGCTTGCCAATGTTCCGGCGCGTTTCACGGAAACCGCCAAAGCGGCTTCCTGTAGCAAGGGTTGGAGCTTCGATCTTGCCTCGTTGTGTCGGGACAGCCCTACTCTACGCAACGTAGGTTGTTTTGCTTTCGCGGCAGTGGTATGATGGGATCAGAAATCAAGAAAGGACTGTTACAATGATTCATTACGTAACCGGCGGCACCATCAGGGCGCTGCGGGAAAAAAAAGGATATACGCAAAAACAGTTAGGGGATCAGCTCTTGGTCAGCGACAAAACCGTCTCCAAATGGGAAACAGGGAAAGGGCTTCCTGATATCAGCCTCATCGAACCCCTCTCTCTGGCCCTTGGTGTTTCCGTGGCGGAGCTGCTCTCCGGCGAATATGTTGTTAACCGCAACCGCTGCGGCAATCTGCGCAAGAGCTCCCTTTATGTTTGCCCCCTTTGTGGCAATGTGATCCACGCTTTGGGCAATGCCGCCATTTGTTGCTGCGGCATTTCTTTGCCGGCGCTCACCGGGGAAGAGGCCGCGGAAGACCACGATTTCAGCGTGGAGCAGATTGAATACGATTACTACGTCACCGTGGCCCATCCGATGACCCGGGACCACTACATTTCCTTCTTCGCCTACATTACCGCCAATCGGATGCAGATGGTAAAACTCTATCCGGAGCAAAACGCCGAAGCCCGTTTTCCCATCACGGGCCGGGGCGGGGTGCTTTATGCCTACTGCAATCAGCATGGCCTGTTTTCCAAAAAGATTTAAAAGCCGTTGATGGCGCTATATGATGTGCTTATGACCCAAAGACAGTACCCTTATCCCAAAGGACGGTCTGGTAAAGCTCGTCGGTTTCCGCGGTGATGAACTCCAAGGCTTTATCGGGAAGGGGGATCTCCCCGGCGCGGTTCGTGGAAAAATTAAGGAGAAAAAGCCGGTTGCCGCAGTCTAAAAAGACGGTGTCAAATTGGCTTTCCCGGCGGCTTTGCTCCTGCGCCATTTTTTCCATTAGCCCCTGGATTTCTTCTCCTGTGGGTTCGGCGTGGGTATAGAGGTAGAGGGCGCAAAAACCGCAGGGGTGATAGTGGGAATTGAGCTTATCGAGTTTTCGGGAAAAGCGGGTCAGTATTTTTTCCTGATAGCCGAAGGGATCGTTTTCATCGTTGAGCAGCGCCCAAAGGCGACCGTTGTAGAAATAGAGGCGGTCGCCGTATTTTTGAAAAGCAACTTCTGGGATTTCTTCTCTGGGCCGCCCCAAAAAGTGTTCGATGAAGTGCTCGGCCTGTCCGTCGTAGGGCAGCAGCGCCTGACTGACTTCGATCCCTGTTTGCTCTTGCTTATTGAGCCAGTCAGGGCTCTCCCACTTGATGTAACCCGGTTTGTAGTCCTCCCAGAAATATTTTAAAACCACAATGGCGTATATTTCATTGTATAGTTTTTCGTATGCCATTGATTCCTCCGCAAAACAAATATGATCATTCTTATCATATCACCCTTTCACTGTTTTTGAAAGGATTTTCGTTGCTTTCGGTTTTTTGGCGGATTGCTGCCATGATTTCCTTTGAACGGCGTTTCCTTTGTGCTATAATAGATCAAATGATTTTTCCGCGCTGAAAGCGTGGGAAAAGAAATCTTTTCTGATCATTTTTTGATCAATCCGGCAAAGAGGAGGCAGCGGAGATGGGCTCGTTTGACACGGAAAAAAAAGCGATGGCAGCGGCCTTCTTCGCCAGTTTCGTCTTTGGCCTGAGTTTTGTTTTTTCAAAGGTGGCTCTGCAGTTCACCGCTCCCTTGGTTTTATTGGCCTTTCGTTTTGTGACGGCTTTTCTCCTTCTGCATTTACTGCTTCTCACGGGAAAAGTAAAGCTTTCTTTGCGGGGGAAAAAGCTGCTTCCCTTGATCCTCCTCGGGTTTTTACAGCCGGTGTTGTATTTCGTCTTTGAAAACTACGGCATCCTTCTGACCTCCGCTACCTTTTCCGCAGTGATGATTGCCTTGATTCCCATTGCCACCCTCTTTGGCGGTATCCTCTTTTTGCGGGAAATCCCCACTCTTTTCCAGGTAATTTTCTCCGTACTCTCTGTGGCGGGGGTGACGCTTATGGCGTTGCTGCAACGGGGTGGCGGCACGGTGACCGCCCTCGGCGTGTTATTGCTTCTCGGCGCGGTGCTGGTGCAATCGGGCTATACCGCTTTGACCAGAAAGCTTTCGCTGACCTATTCTGTTTTTGAGCGGACTTATCTGATGTTTCTCACCGGCTGCGCTATTTTCGTGCCTGCGGCGGTGATCTCCTGCGGCTTTGATTTCCCGTTGCTCCTCTCCTATTTGCGCCATCCCGAAGTTTGGTCTGCCACCGTCTTTCTGGGCGCTTTCTGCTCCTTCGGCGCTTTTTTAGCCTTGAATTACGCCAATTCCCATCTGCCGGTGGCGCGGACGACGGCTTTTGCCAATATTTCCACCTTGGTTTCAGTTTTTGCCGGGGTGATCTTACTGAAGGAGTCCTTTACGTTCTGGACGTTAACGGCGTCGCTGATGATCGTCGCCGGCGTTTGGGGCGTGCAGAAATTCAAGAGGAAAGAGGAAAAGGAAGAAAGTGGTTATCCTGAAGCATGAAAAAGGGGATTGCTTCGTCAAGGTTTCCCTTTACCCTTACGGCTTCGCCGCGTAACGGCAAACCGGGATCATAAAGGAGATAAGGGAAAAAAATTTCTTTGACGGCAAGGCCCTTTATGTTATAATAAAGATATCATTTTAGCCGCAGGCCCACTTCTGTTAGGGGTATCCATGACGAGAAATCAGTGGAATGGACGGCGGGAAGTTGGCACGGGCATGATGATGGTTCATGCCTTTTTTATTTTTTAGAATAATTTACGAATTTTTAAGATTCCGCTTATTGTTTTTTAAGATTCCACTGATACAATCAGTATTGTCAAGGGCTGCCTTTGATTAAAATTTATAAGGGGGACAAAAGTATGTCAAAACAATCGAAAACCCGCAAAAACCCGCGGCGGCTGATGAGCGCTCTTGTTGTCGGACTCATCGGTGTTTTACTGCTGTCGGTTTCGGCTTTCGCCGCTTACGGCAGTACCAGCGGTTACGGGAAGTATAAGGACGCAGTGAAAACCTTGGTCACCAACACGGATAACGTAACCTGTGAGATGAACGCCGTTTTGAAATATGATGGCAAAGCGGTCAATGAATACGCGACTCAAGGGAAGATCGACGGGAAAAGCATTTATTCCCACGAGCTCAGCAAAACCAACGGGAAAACCGATTACGAAACGTTTTCTACCACCATCAAAGGATTGACCACGACTTATAATGTGGACGACACCGGTTACGACCAGTATGAGAGTGATTACGCCGGCAGTCCGTTCTTCGGTGAAACCTCAACAAAGCTGGTTAATTTTGCGGAACTGCTGGCCGATACGGTGTTGGGTGATCTGAAAAACAATGTGGTGCTGGTCTCCACGGAAGACGGTATCAGCAACTATAAGCTGGAACTCAGCGCCGAACAGATTCCGGCCATCGTCAACGCCGGCATCGCCCTGATGACCGTATCCGATAATGCCAATACCGGTTGGGTCACTTACGAGGACAGCGATGCCACCTACGCCGCGTACTATGAAGAAACCAATGGGGAAGCCCTGCCCGAAGGTTATTTTGATGATCTTTATGAAAACGGCAGCGACGCCCAATGGGATCAGTACAACGAGGTTTGGGAGAAGATGGACGGCAAATACCAGGATCTGCTGAAGGAAGAATATCACAATGACGTGATCATCAACGTTAAAACCGACGGCTCCTATGCGGTTTATGATTCTTACGATGCTTATGCCGAAGAATGTCTCATGGACTCCGGTTCCATTGAAAACTACCTCAACGACAACGCTGTGCTCACCGGTGTGGTTTGTAATTTCGCCATCAATGACGATCAGAAACTTGTCAGCAACGATTTTACCGTGACTTTTGCCACCACGGATACGAAGGGTGTCAGCCACCAGGTGGAATTTATGGTCAAGGCGGAATTATCTGATTATGGTAAAACCGTGGTTTCTCCTCTTGATGTGGGAGGGCGTACCTTGCATACGTACGAATGATCCCTATTTCTAAAAAAGATACCGTTCTTTTGCTCCCCTGACACGGGAGCAAAAGAACTTTTTTCGCGGATAACAAAGGACGGAAAATATGGAAAAAGTGCTTGAAATTTTGAATTTGGTAAAATTATATAAAAATGGCAGAGGTGTGCAAAACATCTCTTTTTCCGTTGGGGAAGGGGAGGTCGTCGGCCTTTTGGGTCCCAACGGCAGTGGTAAGACCACGATCATGAAGGCTTTGACCGGTCTTTGCCGCTATCAGAGCGGCGCGATCCGTGTCTTCGGCGCTGATCCGGCAGACAGCATTGAAAAGGCCCTGGCCAATGTAGGCTGTCTCATCGAGCAGCCGGCATTGTATGAAAATATGACGGCCAAACGACAGCTGAAGCTGATGTCCCGCTATTACCCCCAGCTCAACGATACCTCCGTGGAATTCGCTTTGAAAGAAAGCGGCCTCGACCGTTATGCCAATGAAAAAGTGCGGCGGTATTCTCTCGGTATGAAACAGCGCCTCGGCATCGCCATGGCGCTTTTGTCCGATCCCGCTTTCATTATTTTGGACGAGCCGGGCAACGGTCTCGATATTGAAGCCACTGTGGAACTGCGGCAGAAAATTGTCTCCCTGGCCAAAGAAAAAAATAAGGCCTTTCTCGTATCGAGCCATCAGGCCGATGATATTGAAAAAATGTGTCACCGAGTCATCATTATTTACGAAGGACATCTCATTGACGACGTTACCTTGGAAGACGCTTTGCGTCTCAGTCCCACCTTGGAAGATTATTTTCTGATGAAAATCAAAGCGGCAAAAAACGGCGCTTCTTCCCCGAAAGGAGAGTGCTAAAATGTTTCTTGCCAGTTTAAAGAACGAGCTGGAAAAATTATTCAGCCGTAAAAAATATATTGTATTCCTGATCCTTGATGCCATCAGCTGCCTTTTGCTTGCTGTCGGTCAGATTGTCGCGGAAATCGTCGCCGACGGCGCCATCGATACCTCCGTTCTCTTTGACGATATGCTGATCAGCGGTATGTCACCGTATCTGACGGTTTTCATTCCCCTGATGGCGCTGTTGGCCGCCTCCGATTTATTCAGCAGTGAGTTTCATGACCTCTCCATTCGCATGGTTCTGCTCCGGCCTGTGGAGCGCTGGCAGATTTTTTGCGCCAAAATTACCGCTGTTTTCGGATTGTGTGCCGCCTTTGTCTTTTCCCATCTTATTTTTCTGCTTTTGGTAAAACTGATTTTTAGCCAAACATTGAGCGGCGCCGGATACGCCATCGGCGCCTATCTCCTGGATATCATTCCCATGGCCGTGCTTGTGCTGCTTTTCGCCTTTTTACACCAGTTGGTTAAATCTTCCGGCTCCGCCGTGGCCATTTCCGTGATTTGCTATGTTGGTCTTGTGGTCATCGGCAAATACGTATCCTTCGCCGGCGGTCTGGTCTTTACGGAATACCTTTCCTGGCACAGCATCTGGTTGGGCGCCACTCTCCCCGTTACCGTCTTACTGCCGAAACTCGGTATTTTACTTGGTACTGCCACAGTATTGTACTGCGCCGGCTATTACCTTTTTGAACGAAAAGAGATCTGATGGGAGATTTAAAAACCCGTTTTACAAAGACCTATTTGGTCATCATCGGCGTTTTCCTCGCTGTTGTCTTGGTAATCACCGCTGTTTTGATCCTCATTTACGTGCTCAGCAGCCCCTCTGATTCCTTTGAGCTGCATAACGCCATGCACAATTATTGGGAGATGGAGAAAAAAGTGCTGACTCCCTACGCTTTTGTTTGGGTGATTTGTGTTTTGCTGGCTGTGACCGTGACTTGCGTGATCCTCTTGATGCGGCTTTACCATAAGGTGGCCGAACCCATCAGCGAGCTGAAAGCGGCGACGGATCATATTTGCGGCGGTGATCTCAATACGGAGATCATTGGCTCCGAGGATCGGGAAATCAACGAGCTTTGCCGTTCCCTCGATACGATGCGGCAAAGGCTCAAAGCCAATCAAGTCGCCGAAGAGGCGGCCAGGAGAGACCGCAGTCTGCTGATTGCCAATATCTCCCACGATATGCGGACCCCGGTGACGACAATCAAAGGCTATCTTCAGGCAATCCGCGACGGCGTTGCCGATACACCGGAGCAGGTGGAAAAGTGTTACCGCCACATTTACGCGAAAACCGAGTTTTTAGAGCATCTTGCCGCCGATATGACGGAATTTTCCCAGCAGGAATCGGGGCGGCTTTGTTACCACTTTGAAACCGTGGAGCTCAAGGCTTTTCTCAAAGATATGGCGGCGGAATACCGACAGGAAACCGAGGACAAAGGCCTTGCCTTTTCCCTGAATTTGCCGGAAGAGGCGGTGCTGATCCGCGCCGACCGCCACCGCCTCCAGCGGGTGGTGCAAAACCTGCTTTCCAATGCCATGAAATACAACAAGCCTGGTGGCAGTATTCACGTATCTCTGGAAGCCGCGGCACCCTACGGCTATATCCGCGTCGCAGACAGCGGCATCGGCATTGGCGGCGATTCCCTGAAAAAGATCTTCGATACGTTTTACCGGGAGGATTCCTCCCGGGGCAATGTCAGCGGGCACGGCCTCGGTCTGGCCATCGCCAAGCAAATCATTGAAAATCATCGGGGTAAAATCTGGGTGCAAAGCCGAGAGGGTCAGGGGACGGAAGTTTTCCTTTGCCTGCCTTTGAGCCAATAACGGAGGTGGTTTTTTGAAAATCCTCATCATTGAAGACGATCACAGCATTGCGGAATTGGAGAAAACGTATCTTGATTTTTACGGTTACCAATGCGATATCGCCGATAACAGTGACGAAGGCTTAGCCCTTGCCCTGCGTCAGGATTACCGTTTGATCATCGTTGACGTGATGCTTCCAGGTTCCCTGGATGGTCTCGCCCTCTGCGCCAAGATCCGCAAAGAAAAGGATGTGCCCTTGATCATCGTTTCCGCCAAAGCCGACGACGCCGATAAAATCGCCGGTCTCGGTTTGGGGATTGACGATTACATCACCAAGCCCTTCAATGCCGGGGAATTGGTGGCCCGGGTCAGGGCCCATATCGGCCGCTACGAAGCATTGACCCAAAAAGAAGCGGAAACGAAAAAAAATATCCTTCACACACGGGATCTGATCATTGAAAAAGACAGTCATAAAGTATTTGTCCGGGGCAAAGAGGTTAAATTTACCGACAAAGAATATCAGCTGCTGCTGTTTTTGGCGGAAAATCCTGATATCGTCTTTTCCAAAGAGCATCTTTTCGACCGCATTTGGGGGATTGACGCCTTCGGCGATATTTCCACAGTGACGGTGCATATTAAAAAGGTAAGAGATAAAATCGAAACCGATCCGGAACTTCATTCCCACATCGAAACGGTATGGGGTGTCGGTTACCGGTTTAAGGGGTGAAAGCCATGGGTAAGCTCTGTTACGCCCTGCTTTTGACCGTTGTTCTTGGCTGTTTTTTGCTGTTCGGCTGTGAAGGGGCAGAGGAGGACAAAGACTCCTTCGTGGAGGAAAACAACAAGGAAGTGCTGGACGGTCTTGACCCTGAGAGCTTTGACGACGACGGTACCGTGGTTGCCTTTGAGGGTACCACGCTGAAGGTAACGGTTCCCAACTTCGACGCTGACAGCATCGCTCCGGAAGATCGGCAGTATTGGTACCATACCGTTGACGAGGATACCCGCTTTTTTACGGAAGACACCAGAATCACCTTTGATGAAGCGGGGAACAAAACAACAACAATCGACTATGCGGAAATCGGCCTTGACGGCTTTACTACTTATTTAGAAACCGGTTCTGCCGTATGCCACTTCTGGCTTGATGCAAGGGGATGCTGTACCCATATTATCATCTACGGTTCCCTTACGATTTGGTGATACCGGTGAAAACCTTATAGCCGGTCACAAAAAAGCCGGATATCTCCATTGGTTTGGTGTTGGGGGTATCCGGCCTCTCCTTGCTTTGTTGTCTTCGCCGTGATTAAGCCTTTCTCGACAGTCTGAGGGGAGAAATCCTTCTCCTCTTTGTGGAATTCCCTGAATTTTGCCTTGATTTATCGAAACAGACGTGTTAAAATATACAGCATCTATTTGATATAGTGGAGGCGTATGCCAATCCAGAGAAAACAGGAAGGCCATGGGAACAAAAGGCCTTTTTCCTGATGGCACCGGATATTGTCAGAAAAATGCCGGGGACGTTTTCGCCGCCGCCGGCGGCGACCACGAAAGCGTCCCCGTTACACATGATTATTTATTTATGAGGAGCTGTAAAATGAAGTACGAAGTCAAAAGAGATGTTGTCAACGAAGCGGAACTGACCATTACCGTTGACACCGATACCGTAGCCAAAGCCGTCAACAAAGCCTATTTAAAAGTGGCGAAAGATGTGAGCATTCCCGGTTTCCGCAAAGGCAAGGTGCCGAAATTTGTTTTGGAACAGCGCATCGGCAAAGCTCCGATCCTGGAGGAAGCCGCTGAAATTATGATGTCCCCCGCCTACGCCCAGGCCATTTCTGAGGAAGGCCTCGAACCCGTGGCCCGTCCTGAGGTGGAAATTGTCAGCATTGGCGAAACAGAAGAGTTCGTTTTCAAAGCCAAAGTCATCCTCCATCCGGAACCGAAAATCGGGGAATACAAAGGCTTGAAGCTGACCAAAATAGAAGCTTCCGTGACCAAAAAAGACGTGGAAGCCGAAATCGAAAGAGTCATCGACCGTCACAGTAAAATGAGCGCCGTGGAAGGCGCTGTGGTGGAAGACGGCGATATTGTCTCCATCGACTACAAAGGTACGGTGGATGGCGAGGAATTTTCCGGCGGCAGCGCCGAAAAGTATCCCCTGGGCATCGGCTCCGATACGTTTATTCCCGGTTTTGAAGAACAGCTCAAAGGTCACAAAAGCGGTGAAGACGTTACCGTTAACGTCACTTTCCCCGAAGATTACCACGCCGAAGCATTAAAGGGCAAAGCAGCGCAATTTGCCGTTCATATCGGTGAAGTCCGTAAAAAAGAATTGCCGGAACTCACCGACGATTTCGTGAAGCTGATTTCTCCTGTGGAAACCGTGGCGGATTATCAGAAGCATATTGAAGAAACCCTAAAGGAACAAGGGGAAAGAAGCGCCGATGAAGCATTGAAAAACCAAGCCATCGACGCCCTCTTAGACATCACCGAAGTGGTGATTCCCGAAGTGATGATCGAAGAAAAAATCGATTCCTTCATCAGCGATATGAATTCTCGGTTGAGCCAGCAAGGTCTTGACCTTGACCAGTATCTCGGTTACATCGGCAAAACCATGGAAGAATTGAGAGCGGAAAACCGCGATTCCGCGGAGCGCTCCGTCAAAACGGAAGTCGCTTTGATGGAAATCGCCAAACAGGAAAAGCTCGAAGCGGAAGAAACCGATATTGATGCCGAAGTAACCAAGGTCGCTTTGATGACCAATGCCAAACCGGAAGAAATCAAAGACCGTTTGATGAGCTCCGGCCAGTACGGTGTCCTCGTCTTTACGATCATTCTCAAAAAAGCCATTGACTTCCTGGTGGCAAACGCCGAAGTTACCGTGGAAAAAGCCAAAAAAGCCACGAAAAAGCCGGCTGCCAAGAAAACAGCGAAGAAAGAAGAAATCGTGACGGAAGAAGCCGCGGCGGAAACGGCGGCAGAAGAAAAACCGAAAAAAACCGCAAAAAAAGCGGAAAAAGCGGAAAGTGAAGAAAACGCCGAAGCGTAATGAAACAAACAGCGTATAATTACGCTGTAAAAGAGATATAATCTTTTCAGAATGAAGGAGGAAAAAGTGGTGTATAATTATAACGTTCCCTATGTCATTGAGCAAACGAGCAGAGGCGAAAGAAGCTATGACATCTATTCCCGTCTGTTAAAAGACCGCATCATCTTCCTTGGCAGTGCCGTTGATGATACGGTGGCCAATCTGATCATTGCCCAGCTGCTATTTTTGGAAGCCGATGACCCCAAGAAGGATATCAGCTTTTATATCAACAGTCCCGGCGGCTCCATCACGGCAGGGATGGCCATTTATGATACGATGAATTATATCAAAAGTGACGTCTCCACCATCTGTGTGGGCATGGCCGCCAGCATGGGCGCGTTCCTTTTGGCCGCCGGCGCGGAAGGCAAACGGTTTGCCTTACCCAACAGCGAAATTATGATTCATCAACCCTCCGGTGGCACCCAAGGGCAGGCCACGGACATTGAAATTCAGGCCAAACGTATTTTACGGATGAAAGAAGATCTCAACGACATCCTGGCCAAAAGAACGGGAAAATCCATTGAACAGATCCGCCTTGATACAGACCGGGATCATTTCATGTCTGCCCGGGAGGCGGTGGCTTACGGGCTGATCGACAAAGTCATCGAAAGCAGATAACCTGAAGGAGTAAATATGGCTGATAAAGGCAATCCCAATAAAATGTGTTGTTCTTTCTGCGGAAAAAGCGCTGATGAGGTTCGCAAGCTGATCGCGGGTCCCGGTGTGAATATCTGCGACGAATGCGTCGGTCTCTGCATGGAGATCGTCGACGAGGCCATGCTCGGGGAAGACAAAGACGAGATGGATTTCGGAGAACTGCCGAAACCCAAAGATCTCGTGGCGAGTCTCAATGAATACGTCATCGGTCAGGACGACGCGAAAAGAGTCCTGGCAGTGGCAGTCTACAACCATTACAAACGCATCGGCGTCCCCTTGGACGACGATGTGGAATTGCAAAAATCCAATATCCTCTTGGTGGGGCCGACAGGCACCGGGAAGACGCTCCTTGCCCAAACCTTGGCCCGCTTTCTCCACGTTCCCTTTGCCGTGGCAGACGCGACGACCCTGACGGAAGCCGGCTATGTCGGTGAGGATGTGGAAAATATTCTTTTGAAATTGTTGCAGGCCGCGGATTTCGATACCGAAGCCGCGTCTCGGGGCATCGTTTACATTGACGAGATCGATAAGATCTCCAAAAAATCGGAGAATCCCTCCATCACCAGAGACGTCAGCGGTGAAGGCGTACAGCAGGCGCTGCTGAAAATTCTTGAGGGAACCGTGGCTTCCGTGCCGCCCCAGGGAGGCCGGAAACATCCCCATCAGGAATTCATTCAACTGGATACGACGAACATTCTCTTTATCTGCGGCGGCGCTTTTGACGGTCTCGATAAGATTGTTCAGAAACGCATGGGCAGCGGTGTGATGGGATTCGGCGCGGATATCCGCGACAAAAAGGAAGATATCGGCGAGATCCTCGCTAACATCATGCCGGAGGATTTGCTGAAATTTGGCTTGATTCCCGAATTTGTCGGCCGTCTGCCGGTTTTGGGGAAATTGACGCCTTTGAATCAAGAGGCTCTTGTGCGTATTTTGGAAGAACCGAAAAATTCCCTAACCAAACAGTATAAGGCCCTTTTCGCCATTGACGGTATCGCCTTGGAATTCACCGAGGAAGCCCTGGAAGAGATTGCCGTAACAGCGATGAAACGCAATACCGGCGCCCGAGGCTTGCGTGCCATCATGGAAAATCTGATGACGGATCTGATGTATGACGTGCCCTCCAGAAACGACATCGGTAAAATTTTGATTGATCAAGATTTCGTCCTTGGCAAAGGAAAACCCCAGCTTTTCCCGAAAGAGGAACCGCTGCTGACGGAAGGCAGTGATCATGCCGAGGAAAGGCGCTCCCGTAAGGTAATTTTTCGAGAGGAAACCGAAACATCGGCCTGATCAAAGCTGAATATATGAGATCATAAAAACGACCGCTTTGCGCGGTCGCTTTTTTGCGCTTTTTCCGCGGTTTCTTTGGGAAAAAGCATGATTTTAAAGGGTTTTGGACATATTACAGATATGATATGAGACAAAGGAACGGTGAAATGAAAGGTCTTTTTAAGCTTAGAAAGAAACAGGAAAAGGTTGATGCCAAAGTCGCCGATCTCAACCAGCCTCTGACAGAGCATGTTTTGACGGCTTCCTTGACGGAGAACATCGCCATCATCGACGAGCTTTTTGCCGACGTCGACATTATGCGTAAAAAATATATCGATAATATGCATGATAAGAAGATAAAGTACTGTATTGTTTATACGGACGGCGTCGTCAATAATGCCATTATCGATGAAAATCTGATCAAACCGCTTCTCTTGTCCACGGTTTCGCTGAAAGGCACCGATCCCATTGAAACCGTGATGACGGAGATCTTGCAGATCAACGAGATGGAGGAGACGGAAAGCTTTCGTGAGATCGTCGAGGCGGTGACTTACGGCGATACCGTCCTCTTTGTGGAAGGCGCCGCCAAAGCCGTGATCCTCAATACGAAATGTTTTGACGTCAGAGCGATTTCGGAACCGGAGAGCGAAAAGAATTTGAGCGGGCCCCGGGAAGGTTTTACCGAAGCGCTGCTGATGAACCTTTCTTTGGTTCGGCGTAAAGTGCGGACCGCGGATTTAAAGGTCAAGTGTCTTACTTTGGGGCGCCGCACCAAAACGAAGGTCGCAGTGTGTTACATGGACGGCATCGTCAATCAGGACATTTTGGCGGAGGTGTACCGTCGTCTGGCTAAAGTTGATATTGACGCCATTCTTGATACGAACTATATCACCGAATTGGTGCGGGACAACCGTTGGTCTCCCTTCCGGACCAGCGGTTATACGGAACGCCCCGACGTTGTGGTCGGTAAAATCATGGAAGGCCGGGTGGCCATTTTTGTTGACGGTACGCCGACGGTGATGACCGTGCCTTATTTATTCATTGAGAATTTTCAGAGCAGCGAAGATTATTACCTGAGTTTTTATTATACGTCCTTTTCCAGGATGATTCGGATTTTAGGATTTTTTCTCACCATCAGCGTCCCCGGTTTCTATATTGCCATTGTGGCCTTTCATCACGAGATGATGCCATTGCAGCTGTTCATCAGCATTACCGCGGAGCGGCAGAGCGTGCCTTTGCCCGCGGCTTTGGAAGCCGTTGTCATGCTCCTGGTCTTCGATATCATCCGCGAAACCGGGGTGCGTATGCCCTCCAATATCGGTCAGGCTTTCAGTATTGTCGGCGCTCTGGTCATCGGCCAGGCGGGGGTGGAAGCAAAGCTTGTGGCTGCGCCGATGATCATCATCATCGGCTTAACGGGGATCACCAGTCTGTTGGTACCGAAAATGAACGCCTCTGTAATCTATATCCGTGTTTTTCTGCTGATCCTGGCCTCGACCTTTGGTCTTTTTGGCCTGATTTTAGGTCTTTCCTGTGTTTTCATTCATATGCTCAATTTGCGTTCCTTCGGTATACCTCAGCTTTCCTTGGTGGGTAAACTCCGTTACCAGGACGTGAAAGATACCTATGGGAGAGCGCCTTGGTGGCAAATGATACAGCGTCCCTTGTTTGCCGCAAATAAGGTGCGGGGCAATTACGGCGGAGATCATCATGATTAAAAAGTGCCTTTGTATGCTTCTTGTTCTATCGTTCCTCCTTCCTCTAAGCGGTTGCTGGAATTACCGGGGCTTAAATGAAATGATCGTCATTGTCGGCCTCGCCATTGATAAAAATGACAGTGACGGCTATAAAGTGACCTTCGAAACGGTGGATCTGAATACCTCCGTAAAGGAAAGCGGGCCGAAAAGCAAAATGATCGAAGCTGAGGGAAAAACGATTTTTGACGCGGTGCGCAACGCGAAAAAGCGAGTCACCAGCAAACTCTATTTAGGCCAGGCGCAGATTGTGATCATCAGTGAAGAACTCGGCCGCGAACAGGATATTGAGGAATTGATTGACTGGTGTATGCGGGACGGGGAATGCCGGGAAACGATGTATTTTCTCATTTCCCAGGAAAAGACGGCTGGCGAAGTTCTTTCAGCTCCCGGTCTTGATCAGCCTCTGATTTCCAATGAAATTAAAAAAATTCTGGAAGCTGATCAGACGGTTACCTCTTCCACAATTTCTATGGAATTATATCAAATTTTTGATCGGGTGAGAGCGCAAGGGAAAGATCTGACCCTGCCCGCCATTCATAATATAAAAAATGACGGTGGGACTTTCTGCGAGATCAACGGTATCGCTGTCTATAAAGGCTCTCGACTCGCCGGTTTTTTATCGTCGGAGGAAACGAAATACGTTCTTTTTGTCATCGATAAGGTCGAAGGGGGACTCCTCATTTTAACCCCCACCGGGAAGGTGAAGGAAACTTCCTTGGAAATCAGTAAGAACAAAACACGTACGTCTTTCCAGCATAAAGACGGTAAAATAATCTTTACGATCAAGACAGAAACAGATGTGTATCTCGATGAGTATATGGGTAAGGAAGATGCTCTCTCTGACAAACAGACCAAAGCCATAGAGGATGCCGCCGAAAAAATGCTGGAAGAGAACATCGCCGCTGTCATTGATACGGTCCAGACAAAATACAACGCGGATATTTTTGGCTTCGGTAATAAGATCTATAAAAAGGATTTTGATTTTTGGCAGAAACAAAAAGATCATTGGGATGAGATATTTCCCAATATCGAAGTAAACGTAGAGTCCACTGTTCATATCTTAAACACCGCCGCCATCAGGGAAACATGAAAGCGTGGGTATATGGTTGTTTTTATCTTGGTAATTTTATATCTTTTTACGCTTGCAGTAGACTTTTTACCTCGGCGAAAAGAGCGTGGCAAAAAAGAAACCGCCCTTTATGTCTCACTTTTGGCCGTCAGTTTTTGCGTGTTGATGCTCTACTGCTTTGGCGTTAAGATCCCCAGCCCCCATGAACCCATCGAGTATGTTGTAGAAAAGATATTCATGACTTCCAGGTGATTTCGGAAAAGGAGACGCATTTATGCAAAAAGAAACGATATCCTCGCATCTGGCCGTTTGTATCTTGATCCTTTTTATTTTTGGCAGCAGTGTAATTCTGGGGGTCAACTGTGATGCAGAACAGGATTCCTGGATTTCTCTGATCTTAGCGCTGTTATTGACACTGCCTTTTCTCTTGATTTACGCGAGAATCATGAAGCTGTTTCCGGAAAAAGATATTTTTGAAATCATTGAAACCGTCTTCGGTAAGATTTTCGGTAAATGTTTCATCCTTTTGCTGAGTTGGTATGGGCTGCACCTTTGCGCCTTGGTTTTACGAGATTTTTCAGAATTCGTTGAGATTTCATTCATGCCGGAGACGCCCCAGGTGCCGATTATGATCATTATGATTGTGGTGGTGGCCTATATGGTGGTCAGCGGTGTGAAGACGATGGGCCGCTGGTCCTTGGGGGTGCTTCCTTTTATCCTGTTTGTCGTCGTGCTGACCACAACTTTAGCGATCCATAAAATGGATTTTACCAACATTCAGCCGGTGTTGGAACATCATTTTAGAACAATTTTTGTCGGCTCTTATAAGCTTTTTACTTTTCCCTTAGCTGAAACGGTCCTGTTTTTGGTCATTGCCGACGCGGTAAGGAAGGAGGACAGCCCCTATCGGATTTATCTTTATGCCATTTTTTTTGGCGTCCTGGTACTGCTTATCGTCATTTTACGCAATATGCTGCTTTTGGGCTCGGAGGTTGTATGTGCGGAATACTTTCCTTCCTATATGGCGGCAAGGATCCTTAGCGTCGCCGATTTTATGGCCCGCATAGAGGGAAGCATCGCCATGAACTTTATTTTAGCGGGGGTCGTGAAAATGGCGGTATGTCTCATTGCCGCTACCAAGGGACTGGCGTATCTGTTTCATTTGGCAAACTACAAACAGATTGTTTTTCCCATGGCCTTGCTGTCTATGGCGCTGTGTGTCACCCTCTACAGCAACGCCATGGAAATGTTCGATTTTTTAGATATTTATCAGTATTACGCCATTCCTTTTCAAATCATTATTCCTTTGTTGATCTGGCTTTTTGCTGAAATAAAAATACGCCGGCAAAAAGTGCCGGAGGCACAGTAAAGGAAAAACAGGGGTAAAAAGAGAGGGTGTCCCAAAAGCCATGAAATGACTTAAGGGACACCCTCTCTTTACATATAAAACTGCCGGTGAGGCAGCAATTTATGATTGAGCTTCGTCGGTGCCGGGACGACCGCTGAAAAGCGGGCGTTTGGCGATAACCATGGCTTCCGTCGGGGAAAGCTTCTTTTTGAGTTTGCTTCCCTTTGAAGAGTCCGTTCTCTTTTCTGAAGAGGCCGCTTTCTTTTCACTTTTCCGATTGACTTTGGCGATGATCATCTTTTCCCATTGGGGGCCTTTTTTCCAGGAGTAAATAAAGGCGGCGATGACCAAAGCTCCCAAAGGTAGGTAAGCCCAGACGGGCAGCGAAAAGACGCTCATGCCGACGAGGCAGCTGATGACCAAGCCCCAAGGACGTCCGATGGCGGCGGCAAGAAGAAAGAAGCGCCAGCGAATGTTGACGAGACCCGCGACGTAGCAAAGAATATCGTCGGGAAAGAAGGGGAAGAAAAACATCAGCAATAACAGCAGATTTTTCCGCTCTTCAAAGGAGTGGATGTATTTGTCCACCTTGTGCTTATCCAAAAATAGGTCGATGAGGGGTCTGCCCAAATATCTGGCCAGGGCAAAACTGATGCAGGACCCCGCGATGGTGGCGGCGGAACAGATCAGAAACGTCTTGACGAAACCGAAAAGCATGGCCGAGGCCGCCACAATGACGCCGCCGGTGGCAGGGAGAAAAACGACGCCGAACATTTGCAGCAGGAATACCACGAGGTATCCTTTGGCGCCCAAATTTTCAAAATACGCCTCCAAAGCCGCGGGATCGCCCAAAAGCGGCACCAGACCGGAATGGATGAACCAGCGGAGGCCCAGCCCCAGGATGACGATGAGGGCCAGAAAATAGAAAATAGGGACAACCTTATATTTCAATAATTTTTGATAGAGCAACATAGGCAACTCATTTCTTTATTTTTTCTTTTCTCTATTGTTAGCCGTAGTTTAACAAAGACATAAAACGATGGCGTGAAAAACCGATGTTTTTCTTGTGTATACATTAATTTTTCCAGCCCTCTGCCCTTTTTTCCCAGGAAAACCGTTTATTGGAGAATCGGTTCTTCGTCAAAGGTGAACAAATCCTCGATGGGCACGTGAAGATAACGGGAGATGCGATAGGCCAACTCCAGAGAAGGGTTGGTTTTGTTGGCTTCGATGCGGCAAATGGTCTCTCTGCTGACGCCGCAGAGATCCGCGAGGTTTTGTTGGGAAATTTCCATGGCGAAACGGTACTTTTTGATTTTATTCTGCATGACAAGTCCTCTTATGTGATTAAAATGATACAATATATGAAAATTATATCACATTTTATGGAAAATACAAGGTAATTATTGAGAAAAGATTGAATTTTCCGTGGTTTTACGATATGATATAATACATCACTTTGAAAAATGCTTTGAGAATGGATAAGATGGAGGATGAGATTGTGCGTAAAAAAAATGACGCCAATGAAAAAATGCCGGCCGCCCCAGCGCTGTCTGCCCTTGCTGATGAAAAACAGTCCGCCTCTGCGGATCATTATAATGACGGCGATCCCGTGACGGCAAAAGAACTTCTGCGCCACGCCTGTTTTGAAATGCCGATTCTGCCTTTGCGCGGCGTTTTGGTTTTCCCTCATTCCGTGGTTCAGCTTGATGTGGGCCGGGAAAAGAGTATTCGCGCCATCAACGAGGCCGTGACCTACGAGGGGAAAGAAATTATTCTGGCCATGCAAAAAGACATCCATGTGGATGAACCTGATTTTGAAGATTTTTATCATATCGGTACCATTGCTACGATCAAACAGGTGCTGCGTCCTTCCGGCAGTACCCTCAGAATTGTGGTAGAGGGGATCAACCGCGTGGAAATTCTGCGCCTTGCCGAAGAAAGCCAGTATTTCCTTGGCGAAGCGGTTCAACTGGAGATGCCGGGGCAGTATGAGAAAACCATGGAAGGGGAAGTTTACGCCAGAAAGGTCGTGAAGGAATTCGAATCCTTTGCCGCACTGGCCAAAAGAGTACCCCCGGAAATTATGGCTACCGTACTTTCCCTGGAAGACCAAAGCGCTCTGGCCGACGTCGTCGCCGCCCAGGTGCTGACGAAATTATCGGAAAAACAGGAGTTTTTGGAAATCATCGACGTGGAAACGCGTTTGAAAAAGCTCCTGGAAAATATGGCCAAAGAAGTGGATATTCTCAATCTGGAACGGAAAATCGGCAACGAAGTAAGGAAACAGATGGAGAAAAATCAGAAAGAATATTACCTCAGGGAGCAGATCAAGGCCATCAACAAGGAACTCGGTGAAGACGAAAACAAGGAAGACGAATGCCGCGCCTACCGCGATAAGGTCAAAGCGGCAAAAATGCCCAAGGAAGCTGAAGAAAAAGCCTTGCGGGAAATTGACCGCTTGCAGAAAACGCCGTCCACGGCGGCGGAAACGGCGGTGCTTCGTACGTATATTGATTGGGTGACCGATCTGCCCTGGTCCAAAAAAACCAAAGACCGTCTGAATCTGAAACGCGCAGAGGCGATTTTGAACGAGGATCACTATGGCCTCACCGAAGTCAAAGAACGTATCTTAGAATATCTTGCCGTATGCCAGTTGGCAAAGGACATCAAAGGTCCGATCCTCTGCCTCACCGGACCCCCCGGCGTTGGCAAAACGTCCCTGGCGAAATCGGTGGCCCGCGCCTTAAACCGCAACTTTGTGCGGATGTCCCTGGGCGGTGTCAAAGACGAGGCGGAAATTCGCGGCCATCGCCGCACTTACGTCGGTTCCATGCCGGGACGGGTGATCCAAAACATGAAAACAGCGGGTTCCGTGAACCCCGTGTTTCTCTTAGATGAAGTGGATAAGCTCGGCAACGACTACAAGGGCGATCCCTCTTCGGCGCTGCTGGAAGTCCTCGATCCGGAACAGAACAACACCTTTGCCGATCATTTTATCGAAGTCCCCTACGATTTCAGCAAGGTTTTGTTCATTACCACCGCCAATGTGAAAAGCAATATTCCCCGACCCCTATTAGACCGCATGGAAGTCATTGAAATCAGCGGCTATACCGAAGAAGAAAAGGTAAAAATTGCCAAAAGTCACCTGATTCGGAAACAGCTTGTAAACCACAGCATTTCTGAAAAACAACTGAAAATTTCCGAAAGCGCCCTGCGGCAACTGATCAAAGAATATACCAGGGAAGCTGGAGTGCGTAATCTCGACCGTACCTTGGCGAAACTCTGCCGCGTCGCCGCCAAAGAACTGGTGACCAACGAAAAACAAACCGTCAGCATCACCCTGCGGAATCTCCATGATTATCTTGGGATGCCCAAATTCATCAAGGATAAAGCCTCGGGTAAAAACGGTGTTGGCATCGTGAATGGTCTCGCCTGGACCGAAGTTGGCGGAGAGATGCTCCAGGTGGAAGTTCAGGTGCTGCCGGGCAGCGGCAAATTGCAGCTCACCGGGCAGTTGGGAGACGTGATGAAAGAATCCGCTCAAGCGGCTTTGACTTATGTGCGCTCCATCGGCAAATCTCTGGGCCTCAAAGCCCATTTTGAAGAAAAGGTTGACATTCATATCCACGTTCCCGAAGGCGCGGTACCCAAAGACGGTCCCTCCGCCGGGGTTACCATTGTGACGGCGCTGGCCTCCCGTTTGAGCAACCGAAAGGTCAGAGGCGACATCGCCATGACCGGCGAAGTGACGCTCCTTGGCCGTGTGCTGCCCATCGGCGGCGTGAAGGAGAAGGTTCTGGCGGCCTTTGCCGCCGGCATCACCACGGTGCTGCTGCCCAAAGAAAACGAGCGGGATCTTGTGAAAATCCCGTCGGAAATTCGTGATAAGATGACCTTTGATTTTTGTGACCACGTCGATGAGGTGTTAAAAATCGCCTTGCTGGAGAAATGATATGAAGATCAAAAAGGCCGCGCTGGCTCAGACTGCTGCCTGGCAAAAACAGTATCCCCCCGTTCTCGACCTTGATATCGTCCTGGCCGGCCGCTCCAATGTGGGGAAATCGTCGTTGATCAACCGTTTGATCAACCGCAAAGGATTGGCTCGTACCAGTTCCAGCCCGGGAAAAACCAGAACGATCAACTTTTATCTCATCGATGATCATTGGTACTTCGTGGATCTTCCCGGTTACGGTTACGCCAAGGTCAGCAAAGGGGATCAAGAGGCCTTTAAAAAAATGGTTGAAGAATATTTCACCGCCCAACGGCCCCGGGTGATTTGGCAGATCGTCGATTTGCGTCATCCACCCACCGCCTTGGATCAGCAGATGAACGCATATCTGCGCAGTCAGAACCTGCCTTTTATGGTGGTGGCGACGAAAGCCGATAAGCTCAGCAACAATGAGATTGCCAAGAACAAGGCGGTGATGCGCCGGGAGCTTAACTTGAAAGAGGAAGAGTTGGTGATTTTTTCAGCCCAGAGCGGCTTCAACAAAGAAGCGTTGTTGAAAACCATTGACCATTTGTTGCGCCGTTAAGTTTCATATGTGCGGAACGCGTTGTGCGTTCCGCTTTTTTATGCTGCGTTGGCGCAGAAAACGGCCGCAACTTTCGCCCAGCAGCGTAAAAATAACGGCGACGGCCAAGGGTATCACCAACTTCAAATCGTCGCCAAAGGGCATATGGAAGCGGTTGGCGGCGTAGATCCCCCCGGCGAAAAGAAGAGCCGCAAAGAAAAGGGCGCCCCCTTCCTTGAACCGGAAAAGGCCATAGAGCATGCCGACGGCAAAGGCAAAGACAGAGGGAAAACCATACCATAGTAGGCGCGTCACAGACCAGGGCAGCAAAGTGAGGTTATTGAGGATGATGAAAACCAGCAGGGCCAGGGGCAAAGCCAAAAGGGTAGAGAGGCAAAATAAGCAGAATCGTTTCATGGCGCATCCCTCCGAATGTCAAAATGTTTTTGCTCTTATTTAGGAAGAAAAAAGAATATTTTCTCGCCAAAGTCCTTTTCACGCCGGATCATTTGTGTTATACTAAAAAAGATATTAAACTGGCATTTTATGTGTACAGACGCGAAATAATGCGCGTAATTTTTTGCAGCGTGAAGGAGGCTTATTATGGCCGGTGAACTCAATTCGGTTTACGATCCCAAAGAAGTGGAGGAAAAATGGTACCGCCTTTGGGAAGAGAAGAAATATTTTCATGCCAACGTATGTGACGGCAGAGAACCGTTCTGCATCGTCATTCCGCCCCCCAACGTTACCGGGCAGCTCCATATGGGTCACGCCCTTGATGAAACCCTTCAGGATATCCTGATTCGCTATAAGAGAATGGCCGGTTTCAATGCCCTGTGGGTACCGGGTACCGACCACGCCGGCATTGCCACCCAAGCCAAAGTCGAAGAACAACTGAGAGCGGAAGGTACGACCAAAGAAGAAATCGGCCGCGATGCCTTTTTGGCCAAAGCCTTTGCCTGGAAAGATAAATACCACGACCGCATCGTAACCCAACTGCGGGGCCTCGGCACCTCCTGCGATTGGGACCGGGAACGCTTCACCATGGATGAAGGGTTATCCCAGGCTGTCCGGGAAGCCTTTGTTTCCTATTACGAAAAAGGTCTGATTTACCGGGATAAATACATCGTCAACTGGTGTCCCACTTGCCATACGACGATTTCCGATATCGAAGTCGAACACGAAGAAGAAGAGGGCCGCCTTTGGGAAATCAAGTACCGTGTCAAAGGGGAAGACGCCGCTTTGATTGTGGCCACGACCCGTCCCGAAACCATGTTCGGCGATACCGCCGTCGCCGTGCACCCCGAGGATCAACGCTATCAAAGACTTGTGGGCAAAACCGCGGTGATGCCCATCACCAAGCGGGAGATTCCCATCATTGCCGACGCTTATGTTGATCAAGCCTTCGGTACCGGCTGCGTGAAAATTACGCCTTTCCATGATCCCAACGACTTTGAAGTGGGACTTCGCCACAATCTGCCCCAAGTGGAGGCCATCGACCTTGACGCCAAAATGACAGAAGCCTGCGGCAAATATGCCGGTATGGATCGGTATGAATGCCGTAAAGCCATGCTAAAAGAATTGCGGGAAACGGATTGCGGCGGCAAGGAAGAAATCCATGCGCACTCCGTGGGTCATTGCTACCGCTGCGGTACCACCGTGGAACCCCTCATTTCCAAGCAGTGGTTTTTGAAAATGAAGCCCCTGGCCGAACCGGCCATCGCCGCGGTGAAAGACGGCGATACCACCTTCGTGCCGGCGCGCTTTGATAAAGTTTATCTTGGTTGGATGGAAAATATCCGTGATTGGTGCATTTCCCGGCAACTTTGGTGGGGACATCGGATCCCCGTTTGGTATTGCCCCGATTGCGGTGAGGAAATTTGCAGCAGGGAAGATCCTACCGTTTGCCCGAAATGTGGCGCTTCCCACCTTGTCCAGGATGAGGACGTCTTGGATACCTGGTTCTCCTCAGCCCTTTGGCCCTATTCGACCTTGGGCTGGCCGACGCAAACCGCTGATTTGGAAAAATACTTTCCCACTTCGGTGCTGGTTACCGGCTGGGATATCATCTTCTTCTGGGTGGCGCGGATGATCTTTTCCTCTTTGGCCCATACGGGACAGGTTCCCTTCAAAGAGGTGCTCATCCACGGCCTGGTCCTGGACGCCGAAGGCCGTAAAATGAGCAAATCCCTGGGCAACGGCATCGATCCTTTGCAGATCATCGAAAGCCACGGCGCCGACACCCTGCGCTTTATGTTGGTGACCGGGAATACCCCCGGCAACAATCTGCGTTTTCGTGAAGAGCGTCTTGAGGGCAGCCGCAACTTTGCCAATAAGATCTGGAACGCCAGCCGTTTCGTGCTGATGAATCTGGAAGGCTATACAGAAGGCGCTTGGAATCCCGGAGATCTGGCCTTGCATGACCGCTGGATTCTGACGAAACTCAACGACACCGCCGCTGCTGTACGGGAAAATCTTGACCGTTACGAACTGGGCGAAGCCGCCCACAGTATTTATGAATTCATTTGGGATGATTTTTGCGACTGGTATCTGGAACTCTCCAAAAACCCCCTCTATAAGGGCAGTGAGGAAGAGCGCTGTCAAACCCAGCGTATTCTCGTCTATGTGCTGACCAACGCTTTGCAGCTGCTCCATCCCTTTATGCCTTTTATCACCGAGGAAATTTGGCAGAAACTACCTCATCAAGGTGAAACCATTGTCCTCGCCGACTATCCCGTCTACCGGGAAGATCTCGCCGACGGGGAGGCCGCTGTGGATATGGATATGCTAATCGATCTGATCAAAGCCATCCGCAATCTGCGCAGCGAATTGAAAGTACCCCTGGGTCAGAAAGCCAAAGTAATTTTAGCGACCCAAAACAGGGAAAAACAGCTGATTACCGCTGCCGCCGGTTATCTTGATAAAATGGCTGCTGTCAACGAAATTCATTTCATCGCTTTGGGGGACGACGCACCCAAAGGCGCTGCCGCCACCATTTTAGGCGATATTCGCATTTATCTACCCTTGGTCGGTCTTATCGATATGGACAAGGAAAGGGCCCGTCTCACCAAGGAGCTGGCCGCCACAGAACAGGAAATCGCCCGCCTCAGCGGGAAGCTCAATAACGAAGGTTTTCTCCGTAAAGCCCCTGCCGATGTCGTGGCCGGGGAAAGGGAAAAGCAGGTGAGCGCCGAAAAACGCCTCGCAGGCCTGAAAGAAACATTAGCCATACTGGAAGAGGTCTAAAGATGATGGAATATCATGAATCCCTTGCTTATTTAAGGGAGCTGACAAAGTTTGGTTTTAATTTTGGCTTGGATCGGGTGAAGGAGCTTCTGCGCCGCCTGGGTAACCCCGAAAAAACCATGACCTATATCCACGTCGGCGGTACCAACGGCAAAGGCAGCATCACCGCGATGCTCAACGCCATGTTGATCGCTGCCGGAGAAAAGCCGGGGATGTTTACTTCCCCCCATCTCCATTCCTATCGGGAGCGCTTTCAGATCGGCGGGGAAATGATCTCCCACGAAGATGTGGTCGCCATCTTAAATGAAATCAAGCCCCACATCGACGCGATGATTGCCGTCGGCTTTGAACAGCCGACGGAATTTGAAGTCAACACCGTGATGGCATTCCTTTACTTTGCCAAAAAGGGCGTGCAAACCGTTGTCCTGGAAGTGGGGATGGGCGGTGAAATTGACGCTACCAACGTCATCGAAAAGGTAAAAGTCGCCGTCCTTGTCAACGTGGCTTTGGAACATACCGAATATCTCGGCGATACAAAAGAAAAAATCTGCTTGACCAAAGCGGGGATCATCAAAAAAGACTGCCATTTTGTTTCCGGTTGTCTGGAACCGGAATTACAGGAACTGCTGAAAAGCTGCGCCGCCAAAGCAGAGGTTTTGGACGTAAGCTTTTTGCAGCAAGATTTTGACTTTGCCTTTGAAGCAGAAAGCGCCGACCTCCAGACCTTTACCTACCGTGACCGGGAGGTCGTCTATGACCATCTTGAGCTGCCCTTGCGCGGCCGGCATCAATTGGGAAACGCCGCCGTCGCTCTGCGCGCCGCCCGCCTTTTCGGTCTTGGCGAAGCGGCGATTCGGGAGGGGCTTTTAAAAACCTCTTGGCCCTGCCGCCTGGAAAAAGTAGCGGATAACCCTCTGACTCTGATCGACGGCGCCCATAACGATCATGGCATGGCGGTGTTGACCTCCTATTTGAAAGATCATTACGCTGATAAGAGCATCGTGGTGCTCATCGGTATGCTGGCGGACAAAGAGCGGGAAAAGGCCGTGGCCCTGTTAGGGCCCCTGGTAAAAAAAGTTGTGGTGACCAAACCCAACAGTCCTCGGGCCGGGGATTTTCAGTTGATCGCCGACTTTTTCAAACCCTATTGCAGTGAAATCTATCTGGAAGCAGACATCCCCAGAGCCTGTGGGCTTGCGCAAAACCTGGCAAAAGATCTTGGCAGCGACGGTCTCTTACTGATTACCGGCTCCCTCTATATGGTGGCCGACGCCAGAGGCTATTTATTGGGGATTGAAAGTGAATGAATCCATGAAACGGAAATTGATTTTAGCTTCTGCCTCACCTCGGAGGCAAGCCTTATTAAAGAACCTTGGCCTTGATTTTGAGGTATCTCCCGCCGGCGTTGACGAATCGGTGATTCCAGGGGAAGACGCCGCCGCTTATCCTCTGCGTATCGCCATGAAAAAAGCCCTTTCTGTGGCGGCGGACAAAGAGAACGCCATCGTCCTTGCCGCTGATACCGCCGTCATCGTCGATGATGATATTCTTGGCAAACCCCAAAGCGCCCCAGAGGCCAAAGCGATGCTGCAAAAACTTTCCGGCAGGGAACACATTGTGGTCACCGGTGTCGGTGTCGTGGATACCGCCAATGACCGCAGCTTAAGCTGCGCCGAGCAGACCATCGTCTATTTTCATCCCCTCAAAGAAACGGAAATCGACGCCTATCTTGCCAGCGGCGAACCCATGGATAAGGCCGGGGCTTACGGGATTCAGGGTCTCGGCGCCTTATTGGTCCGTAAAATGGAAGGGGATTACTTTAACGTCATGGGGTTGCCTTTGAGCAAATTATACCGTCTGCTTCAAAATCTCGATGCGGACATTCTGCAAAAAACTGGATTTTAACACGAATGTGTCGCAAAAGGCAGGTTGAATTATGATAGAATTGATCAAAAGATGGAAGTTTTTAGGGCTGATCCTATTGCTGATCGCTCTGTTGCTTTTAGCGCGTAGCTGTGGTAACAGTGACTCCCTCAGCGGCGCGGAAAGCGCCGCCAAAGAGAAATGGGTGCCGATTTCCGCCGTGGGCAATTTTTTCAGTAACTTTTTTGATTTTTCTACCAAAAAAGGTTTACAGGCCGAAATCGATAGCCTCAATGAAGAACTGGCAAAGCTGAAAACGGAAAGCCAAATCTCCGATGACGTGGCCAGCGAAAATGGAGAACTCCGCGCCTTGCTTACCTTAAAAGAAGAATATGCCAGCACCTGGGTGACGGTGGCTGCGGAAGTCACCGCCAGAGATGCTGATAACTGGTATGAAAAACTGACGATCAACAAAGGCAGTGCTGACGGTATCACCGAAAACATGGCTGTCGTCAACGAAGACGGCCTCATCGGCAAAACCGTCAATGTGACGAAAAACACCGCCGATGTCCTGCTGATCATCGATTCCGGTGGTTCCCTCGGCGGTATGTTGCAGGAAAGCAGCATCGAAGGGGTGCTTCAAGGCATCGGTGGTGGCAAAGGCCTGATTACCATGACGAAACTGCCCTATAACGCCGATATCCAACTCAACGACGTGGTGGTGTCTTCCGGTGTCGGCGGCGTATTTCCCGCCGGTCTCCTGGTGGGTACCGTGATCAAGGTCAACACTTCCTCCGACGGTTTGAGCAAAGAGGCGATCGTAGAACCGTACTGCGATTTTGACGATATTAAATTTGTACTTGTGATTCATCCCATGACCGAAGAGGAAGCCGCCGCCGCGGCCAGCAGCAAGGCAGAAACGGATGATGCCGATGCTGATGATAACAGCGGGGAGGACACTTCTGAATGAGGCGCTATATCGTTCCCTATTTTATCTATAGTGCGGTTGCCTTACTATGCATCTTTTTACAGTCGGGGATCTTTTCCTATCTCCAGATCTTTCACGCCAAACCCGATCTTTTGCTGCTCTTCGTTGTTTTGGGCGGTCTGAAAAGTGATTGGAAAAACGGTTTTGCCGGCGGTATCGTCCTGGGTTTTTGGATTGATCTCTTAAACGGCGGCTATTTTGGCACCAATATGGTGGTCTATAGCCTCATCGGTATGATCTGTGGCGTGCTGGGCAAGCGGTTTCCCGACCGCACCTACGAGGGCTATTTCTTCACGGCTGTCGCCGCCTCTCTCTGTGCCGGCTTTTTGCATCTGACGGTTTTTCAGATCATCGGCGCAACCTTTCCCCTTTGGCAGACGATCATCGGCACGATCCTGCCGATGGCCTTCTATACGAGCCTCATTTCCTTTCTCTGTCTGCCCCTGGTCTTTTTGTACCGGCGGCGCAAAGGAAGTAAGATTGGCCGCATTGACCTACTTGGCAACGGTGTCATCTTTGTGCGGGGCAATGAAAAAGTCGATATGGCAAAAGTGGCCCGTTACCGTGCCGCTGCCGCCAAAGAGAAAAGAGGCCGCCGAGAACAGGGAAGACGCCGCGCTTATGAGCAGAAAAAACGCCAATCCGCCGCCGGCGATAAGATACGGCGCGGGGCCGCTGACCCTGTCCGCCGTGGTACGGAGAAGACCATGCGGAGCAGCGGCAGCATAAGCCCGCAAAGCAGAAACAGCGGCGGTTCCCGGAAACAGCCGAAAAAACAAAACAGCCCCAGGAGAAAACCATGATCAAAATAAAAAATCCCTTTACCACGGGTACGGCACGGGAAAAAATGAATAAACGCCTGCTGGTGGTTTATATGTTTATCATATTTCTCTTCCTGATCTTGATTTGCAGGCTCTTTTATTTGCAGGTCATCAAAGGCAACGACTATGCCCTACGGGCTGAAAGCAACATTTACCGCACGATCACCCTGCCGGCCCGGCGGGGTACGATCTATGACCTCAACGGCAATGTCCTGGCCAGCTCGGAACCGTATATGAGCATCTCCGTTTACCCCGACGAGGTTGACGATAGCGAAGCCTTGGCAGCTGCTTTGGCGGCGCTTTTCAGTCGGGACGATATTTTTGAGGCGGAACAGGAAGCCCGGGAAACCATCGCCAAATCCACCCTTTCCGATATCATTGACACGGTCAACCAAAAGCAGGCCGAGGAAGAGGAAGATACTGCCGACGATGAAAAAACCGAGGAGGACGACGTTAACGCCGCCACCGGTTTTCTGACCGCCAATACGAAACCGACCAAAGAAGAGATTTACGAGATTCTCAAAGCAGGCATGAGTTCTTACGCGGCGATCTCCGTGAGGACCTATACCTATGACGTGGGGGTGACCATCGCCGAGATCATTGCCGAAAATGCCGATGATTTTCCCGGCGTCTACGTATCCGAAGAACCGATGCGCTCCTATCCCTTCGGTTACTATCTTGGTCATGTGTTAGGAACCGTGGGCAGTATCACCCAATCGCAGCTGGAAACCATGAGTTCCTACGGTTATACGATTTCCGATGTGATCGGCCAGAGCGGTTTGGAAAAATATTATGAATACTACACCAACGCCGGCAATGTTTACAGCCTGAGCGGAGAAGACGGCAGCCGCGTGGTGGAAGTGGACGCGAAAAACAATATCGTCGATATCATTTCCGAGGAAGCGCCGGTGGCCGGGGATTCCCTGCAACTGACCATTGACCTCAACACCCAGATACACATGGAGGATTCTCTGCGGCGGACCATTGCCGATATCCATGCAGGCAATTCCAAGTGCAACGGCGGTTCCGCTGTGATGCTCGATGTGGATACCGGCGGCGTCATCGCTATGGCCAGCGCACCCTCGGTGGACCCCAACGATTTTGCCCGGGGCCTTTCCGCGGAGGAACTGAACTACTACTTTGATGAAACGCTGACGCCCCAGGTCAACCGGGCAATCTCTTCCGGTTACGCCTCCGGCTCCACCTTTAAGATGATGACGGCCACGGCCATTTTGAGCGCCGGCATTTCCCCCGACGAACCGGTGTACTGCCCCGGCGAAAACGAAGATCCCATGGCCAACTGTTGGGGCACCCATGGCAGCGTCTCTTTTTACGATGCTGTAAAAGCCAGTTGCAATACGTATTTCCAGACCATGGCCGCCAGGGTTGGCCAGGAAGCCATGATCAACATCGGTTTGAAGTACGGGTTTGGTCAGAAGACCGGGATCGACCTGGCGGGAGAAGTATCCGGCCTGTTGCCGACACCGGAATGGAAAGCCCAAAACTACACCGGCTGGGAATCAAAATGGCATACCTACGATACCTACTATATGTCCATCGGGCAGGGGGCCACCGTGGATACCGTGATTCAGCTGGCAAGTTACGTCGCCACCATCGCCAATCACGGTGAACGCATGAAACCCTATATCTGCCAGTCGATTTTAGATGACGACAGCAATGTGCTGAAAACCTTTGAACCGGAAGTCGTGGATACCGTCGATCTTGAGGAAGACGATTGGGCAACGCTGATCGCCGCCATGGAAGGCGTTGTCGGCGACGAAGGCGGCACCGCCTCGAACCTTTTCTCCAGCCTGCCCGGGACACTGATGCCCGCCGGGAAAACCGGCACCGCCCAAACCGGTCTCGCCAGTGACAACAGCGAATCCGATTACCACGGTGTTTTCATCGCTTTCGCCCCCGCCGAAGACCCCAAAGTTGCCTTTGCCGGGCTGATTGAATACGGCCATCACGGCGGTTCCTCCGCCGGTTACGTTTGCCGGGACGCCTTTCGCGCCTATTTCGGCTACGATGTCGATTACGACATTCTCTTGATGGACGATCTTGCCGCGGATAACCTTGATCAGGGGTCGTCCAATGATGATGACGCCTTAGGTCAAGAGGATTGAGCGCACCCTTTCCGTCGAATGATGATGGAAAAAAGTCGTTGTCCCAGGCAGCGGAATCAGTTATAATATCAGTATTGTAAAAATCCTTTTGGAGGCGATGTATGATGACTGATTTATGGGACAAGAATGACTTACCGAAAGGAAATACCGTATTGATAGAAGGCCCGCTTCGATCCGGTCATAAAATTGATTATGACGGTAATGTCGTGGTGATGGGCGATGTCAACGCCGGCGCGGAGGTGCGCGCCACGGGACATATCATTATTTTCGGGGCGCTTCGGGGCATGGTTCACAGCGGCGCCCAAGGAGATACCCGCGCCAAAGTACTGGCCTTAATGTTGTTTCCCACCCAACTGAGAATCGCAGACCATATTACCTGTCCTCCCCAAGGGTATGAAGAGATTGCCGGCAAGGCGCCGGAAATCGCGCAGATCACCGGCGGCAAAGTCGTCATTGAGCAGCTCATTGTGTAAAGCAGCGTAAAGGAGGCTATTATGGGGGAAGTCATTGTGATTACTTCCGGGAAGGGCGGTGTCGGCAAAACCACGACTACAGCCAATCTCGGCACAGCCTTGGCGATGATGGGGAAAAGAACTGTTCTGCTCGATACTGATATCGGTTTAAGGAATCTTGATGTAGTGATGGGCCTGGAAAACCGCATTGTTTTCAATCTGGTGGACGTGGCGGAAGGCCGCTGCCGCCTCAACCAAGCGATGATCAAAGATAAAAAATTGGACACGCTGTCTTTGATCCCGGCGGCCCAAACCAGGGACAAAACAGCGATTACCGAAGCGCAAATGGAAAAAATAGCGCGTACTTTGAAGAAAGACTTTGATTATGTACTCATCGACTGCCCCGCCGGCATTGAACAGGGGTTTAAAAACGCCGTTGCCGGCGCCGACAGAGCCCTTGTGGTGACCACACCGGAGATCAGCGCCGTACGCGACGCTGACCGTGTCATCGGTCTTTTGGAAGCCGCGGGTTTGCCCAATCCGGAAGTGATCATCAACCGTGTCCGCTTTGATATGGTGCGCCGCGGTGAAATGATGGGGATCGACGACATCATCGATATTTTGGCGGTAGAGCTCATCGGCATTGTTGCCGACGATGAGGATATCGTGATCTCCACCAACAAAGGCGAGCCCATCGCCAAAAATCAACTGTCTGCCGCGGGAAAAAGTTTCCGCGACATCGCCCGCAGACTTGCCGGCGAAAATGTACCGTTTCAAGAGGTCGGCAGCGGCAGAAGCCTATGGCGGAAGGTCTGCGCCGTATTTAACCGATAGGGAGGTGCGGCATGGTCTTTTGGAAACGTCTCTTTGCAAAAAACACGTCAACACACAGTAAAAATACGGCAAAAAAACGGCTTCAGCTCGTTCTCGTTCAGGATCGCCTGAACATCGGCAGCGAAACGCTGGAAGGACTTAAAAACGACCTGATTGCGGTCATCGGCAAGCATCTTGAAATCGATGTAGAGGCAATGGACGTCAGTTTTCGCCGCGACGGCGAACAGGTGGCGATCGTGGCCAACATCCCGGTATTACAGGGCTCCAAAGAAGCTGTTTAAAGGATAAATGAGCAGGAAGGAACCGTTTATTTTAGACGATGAAACCAGTGAGAAACCAAAGGAAAGAACCCAAAAAATGGAATTTTACCCCGGGGAAACCGCTGATCAGTCAAGAAATCCGCAGAAAGAGGGGAATCTATAACGATTTCGATTGGGGCACATTTGCCCTGTTTCTGCTGCTTTTGGTCATCAGTCTGACCGTGATGAACTCCGCTTCAGCCAATGCCATCGAAGACGATCCCAACTATTATTTTCACAGGGAAGCGTTGATGATGGCCATTGGTTTCGGCGCATTTATCTTTGTCACCTTATTTGATTACCGCCGCGTGAAGGATTGGACAAGGCCGGCTTATCTCGGTATTTGTGTGCTTTTGCTGCTTACGCTGATTTTCGGCACCGGCGATGGCTCCAATCGCTGGCTCTTCGGGATCCAGCCTTCAGAACTGGCCAAAGTTGTTATGATCGTGCTTTTTGCCGCTTATCTTGATCATAACCGCAAACTTTTGCAGGATCCGCGGTTCGTTTTAAAAAGTATGCTCTATATGGCTCTGCCCATGGGGCTTGTGTTTTTGGAGCCGGACCTTGGGACCTCTCTGGTCTTTCTCGTGATCATGCTGTCCATGCTCTATGTTGCCGGCGCCAACCGTAAAGTCTTTGGCCTCGTCATCGGTGGCATGGCCGCCTTGATCATCGTAATCTTTACCTCCCTTTATTTCTATACCGACGGTTTTACCGTCGCCCTCATTGAGGATATTCCTCTGATGCCGCTGAAAAAATACCAGCTGATGCGTTTGGCGATTTTTATCAATCCAGAAATGGACGCTCTCAGTTCTGGGTATCATATTATTCAGAGTAAAATCGCCATCGGCAGCGGCGGCCTCTTCGGCAAAGGTTACATCCAAGGTACCCAGGTACAAGGAAATTTCCTGCCGGAACACCATACCGACTTCATCTTCGCCGTGATCGGGGAAGAACTGGGATTTTTCATCACTGCCGGGATCTTGATTCTCTTCATGATCTTCTTGCTGCGTCTGGCCAAAAAATCCTTCAGTGCCCGGGATTTTTACGGCACGCTGATCATTACCGGTGTTTGCACCATGATGATTTTCCAGGTTTTTGTCAATGCCGGCATGGCCATGGGGATCATGCCCATTACCGGTTTGCCCATGCCCTTTTTCAGCTACGGCGGCACCAGCGTGATCGTAAATATGATGGCGGTGGCTCTCGTTTTTTCCGTCTCCCTGCGCGGGAAAAAGCGCCCGTGATTTTTTTGTTTCCCGTGTCATATTTGGCTCCTTTGTCCAGTAGGATGATAGCAGAGTAAGGTAAGGGAGTGAGTGGCATGGGAAATTATTATAAACCCTCGCGCTATGCAGGCAGAACCAACAGTTTTCGGCGCTTTGGCAAAAGACGCAGTGGTAAGAAGATCGCCTTTATCGGCGGCGCCATTTTGGTTTTGCTTTTTACGGTAATGCAGTTTTCTCCTGCGGGAAGCGCCGCGAAAACCGCTTTGGGCAGCGGGAAAGACAGTGTTGTGACAGCATTTCAATCAGCTTTTGCCTGGGGCCGCGATAAGCTGGGGCTTCCGGGAGACGTTTCCTTTGCTGTTCCCGTCAGTTCCGGTGTCGTTGTGGAACAGTTTGGCGTGGTTACCGACGCCGACGGCAACGAAGCCTATCACAACGGCATCGACATCCAGGTTCCCGCCGGCAGTGAAATTTTAGCTGCCGCCGACGGTGAGGTGACTGCCGTCGATCAGCATGACGATGGAACCTACTGGGTCACCCTAAGTCATAAGGACGATTGGTCCACGATATACGGGCGTCTCGGCGAGAGCAAGGTGGCCGTCGGCGACCAGGTGGTGAAAGGCGACGTGTTGGGAACCCCCGCCAAAGAAACGCTGCACTTTTCCGTGTTGGAAAATAACACGGAAAAGGACCCCGTCCATTATTTTGAAACAGAAGAACAGATGTAACGAGGTTAATCATGAAACAGTATCACCACATTCCTGTTGAAAGGTTTTTAAACAGAGTACAGCGTCCCGGCCGCTACGTGGGTCGGGAATGGAATATTCCCCAAAAAGACTTCGAAAATGCCGATGTGCAGATGGTGATGGCCTTTCCCGATCTCTACGAGGTCGGCATGAGTCATCTCGGTCTGCGCATCCTTTATGAAGTCGTGAATCAAGCGGCGGATTTTGCCATGGAGCGGGTAATGGCCCCCGGCCCCGATTTGGAGGCCCTGCTCCGGGCGGAAGACACGCCGCTCTTTAGCTTGGAAACCAACAGGGCCGTGGGAGATTTTGATATCCTTGGTTTTTCCATTCAATATGAGCTTTCTGCCACCAACATTCTGAATATCTTAGATTTGAGCGGGATCCCTCTCCGTGCTGACCAGCGTGACCATAGTCACGCCATCGTCATTGGTGGCGGTCCCTGTGTCTATAATCCGGAACCTTTCGCGCCCTTTTTTGACGTGCTGCTGATCGGCGAAGGGGAAGAGGCGATTTTGGAGTTTCTGACCTTATACAAAGAAATGAGACCGGGAACTTCCGATGCCCACCGGATCGCGTTTTTAGAGGCCGTTGGAAAGCTCCAGGGCTTTTATGTGCCGGTTCTTTACCGGGAAGAAAATGGCGCGATGGTGCCCCTCAAGGACGCTCCCGCCGTGGTGAAAAAACGCTATATCAAAGATCTCAATCAGGCGGTTTTTCCGCAAAAACCCCTGGTTCCCCATACTTCCATTATCCACGACCGGGGTGTGCTGGAGCTTTTTCGCGGCTGCCTCCGGGGCTGCCGCTTTTGTCAGGCAGGCATGATTTACCGTCCCCGCCGGGAAAAGAGTGTGGATACCTTGGTTTGCGACGCCGCGGCGGTGATCCAAAACAGCGGCTATGACGAACTGGGCCTGCTCTCTCTCAGTACCATGGATTACAGTCATATCGATACCCTTGTCCACACTTTGACGGAGAACTACAGTGACCAGGGTATCAGTCTGTCCCTGCCGTCTCTGCGCATGGACGCTTTCTCTGTGGAGCTTGCCAAGGAAGTGCAGAAGGTACGCAAAGGAACTTTGACCTTAGCGCCGGAAGCCGGCAGTCAGCGGCTTCGGAACGTGATCAATAAAAACATCAGCGAAACGGATATTGTCGATACGGCGGTGACCGCTTTTCGCAACGGCTTTCACAGCCTGAAATTTTATCTGATGATCGGTCTGCCCTTTGAAGAAGAGGAAGATATCGAGGGCATCAAGGATCTGATCACCACGGTGAAGAGAGCCACCGGGAAAGGCTTGAACCTCAGTGTCAGCATTGGTACCTTTGTGCCCAAAGCCCAAACGCCCTTTCAATGGTGCGGCCAGGAAGCCGGCGAAACCGTGACGGCCAAACAGCGGGATTTGAAAAGCTGGGCCAAAACACAAAAGGGCGTGCGCTTAGGCTATCACGATTTTGAAACAAGCTTCTTGGAAGCCGTGATCGCCAGAGGCGACCGGAAGGTTGCCGATCTCATTGAACGCGGCTTTCAGCTCGGCGCCCGTCTTGACGGCTGGAGCGAATACTTCCGCTATGATCTTTGGCTCCACGCCATGGCGGAAACGGATATCGACGCCAAAGAGTATGCCACCCGCTGGCTTTCCCCGGATCAGTCCCTGCCTTGGGATCACATTTCCTGTGGTGTCAGCAAAGCCTTTTTACAGAAGGAATACGAAAAAGCCGTCGCGGCGCGGTCAACGCCCCATTGCGCCGAAGACGTTTGCGCGGGCTGCGGCATCGGTTGCAGAAAGGCGGGGGAAAGACCATGAAATATCGGGTGAATTATGAAGTAAAGGGAAATCTCGCTTTTCTTTCCCACCTGGAGATCATGCGCCTTTGGCAGCGGGCCATTCTCCGCGGCGGTCTCCCTGTGGCCTGGAGCAACGGCTTCAATCCCCGTCCCAAACTGTCTTTGGGCCCCGCCCGGGGTGTGGGCATCGAGGGGTGCAGCGAATATTTCGACGTTGAATTGAAAACCGAGGTGAGTTCTGAGGAACTGGTAAAAAAGCTCAACGATATTTTACCCCAAGGCATTTTTATCATTGCGGTACGGGAAATTCCCCAGTCCGGGAAGATGCTGGAGGCCGTGATTGACGAAGCCGTCTACAAAGTGACCTTCCTCAAAGGTCTTCCCGCTGACGCCGAAGTAAAAACCGCCGCTTTTCTCGAAACAAAAGCCGTGCCCTTTATCAGAAAAAGCCCCAAGGGCAGCAAAGAAGTGGATCTGCGGGCTTTTGTCAACGGTATTGAGATCAAAGGGGACGAGATCCACCTCTCACTGAAAACAGGTCCCGCCGGTTCCATTCGGGTAACGGAACTTTTGACAGTATTCGGATATTGGGATATAATAAAGGACATTAGAATACAGAGGTTGGGACTTTTTGTGACCGTGGGAACAAAAAGGTTTACCCCATGAACGGAGCTGACTTATGGAAAAAGAAATCATTATCCGCGCGGAAAGCGATGAGACCCTCGTCGCCGTCATAGAAGACCGCCGCCTGGTTGAATTATATATTGATCGCGCCGATGAGGAACGTCTTACCGGCAATATTTATAAGGGGATCGTGGAAAACGTACTCCCAGGTATGCAGGCGGCTTTCGTCGATATCGGTCTCAATAAGAACAGTTTTTTATACATCCGGGAGGTCTTGCCCAAGGTCTCTTTGGAAGAAGAAGCGCCGCCCACCGCGGACATCAGTGACCTGTTGAGAAAAGGCCAGGAGATCCTGATTCAGATCGTCAAAGAGCCCACGCCCACCAAAGGCGCCAGGGTGACGACGCATCTGACTTTGGCCGGCCGTTATCTCGTTTTGATGCCCACCGTATCTTACATTGGGATTTCACGCCGCATTGAAGAGGAGGCGGAACGGGAACGCCTTTCCCGCCTGGCCGAAAATATCTGTCCCGAGGGCATGGGCGTCATCGTCCGCACTGTGGCCCAGGGAGCCGGAGAAGAAGAGCTTCTTGCCGATCTCAAATGGCTCAAAAGCGTTTGGAGCAGAATCATCAATAAGAGCGCCCATACAAAAGGCAGCAAGCTGATTTACAAAGATTTGAATCTCCTTTCCAGCATTTTGCGGGATCAGGTTACCGATGCCGTCACCAGGATCATCGTCAATGATCAAGAAACCTATGACGCCGTCATCGACGGATTGCAGTTTTTCCCCGGGGATTATAAACAAAAAGTCGTGACCGCCGACATGATGCGCATTTTTGACGATTATGACCTTTTTGAGGAAATCAAAAAAGCCGGTAAACGCAAAGCCTGGCTGAGAAACGGCGGCTACATCGTGATCGACAATACCGAGGCCCTCACCGCCATCGACGTCAACACCGGCAAATATGTGGGTACCACCAATCTCGAAGATACGGTGGTCAATGCCAATATTGAAGCCGTGGAAGAAATCGTTCGCCAGGTGCGCCTGCGCAACATTGGTGGCATCATCATCATCGACTTCATCGATATGGAAAAAGAAGAAGACCGGGAAAAGGTCATGGAAGCCTTGAGCAAAGAGCTGAAAAAAGACCGGGTCAAAACGAATATTCTCGGCCTGACTCAACTGGGACTCCTCGAAATGACCCGGAAAAAGACGGGGCATGGCTTAAACCAGATGATGGATCGGGAATGCGGCTGCTGTGACGGACGAGGCAGATTGTATAATGATTCCATGGTCTGTTTGGAAATTCGCCATATCGTCAATAGGGAGGCCGTCGCCACGGCGGCGGACATCATCCGGGTGGAAACTTCGTCGGCCTTGATCCAGTATATCAAGTACAATAAACTGCAAAACAAATGGGAAAAGGAATCCGGCAAAAAGATCGTCCTCGCCGCCAACGATAACCTCTGTCATGGGTTTACCGTACGGCCTATTTTTAACGATTGAAAAGCAAATATCCGGCGGCCGCTCCTTCCGCTTCGGCGGCAGAGCGGCGGCTTAAAATAAAAATACCCCGCCGACGGTCCGGCGGTTTTTTTATGGCAGGCCTTTCGATTTACTTTTTAAATTCGATATGGTATAATCTCTTTGTTAAACTTTTAACGTAGGATTACGGAGGTGTAATCATGGTCAATACTGTTGTTAACGAAACGGGGACCGTCGTGATATCCCAGACGGCCATTGCCCAGATCGCTTATAAAGCTGTTTCCGAATGCTTCGGCGTCATCGGTATGCCGGCCCAGAATATCGCCCAGTTCTTACGGGGAGAAGGGGCCAACAAGGGCATCGAAGTAAAAATCAAAGAAAACGGCATCCATATTATGGTGCAGATCCAGGTATTGTACGGCACCAAAATTTCGGAAATTGCCAAAAATATTTCCGACGCGGTACTTTATGCCGTAGAATATGCCACCGGCATGAGAGTGGAAACCCTCGAAATCAAAATTGCCGGCATCCGTGTTGTGGATTGAGGAGGATCTCTTTTTAATGAAGGAATTGAAATCGCTGAACGCCGCCCTGCTGTTGCAGTTTTTTCGTTATGGAGAAGCCGCGCTGACAGGGCATAAAGATGAAATAAACGCGCTGAACGTCTATCCTGTGCCTGACGGTGACACCGGCACCAATATGGGACTAACCATCAAAAGCGCCGTCAAAAACCTTGACGATACGATGTCGGTGAAAGAGCTTTGCGCTGTGATTTCCCGGGGCGCGCTGATGGGCGCCAGGGGGAATTCCGGGGTAATCCTCTCTCAGATTCTCCGCGGTTTTACCATGTCTTTACAAAATCAGCCTGTGATCGATGGTGTCGCTTTTGCTAACGCCCTCCAAAAGGGCGTGGAGATCGCCTATAAAAGCGTATTGAAACCGGTGGAAGGCACCATTTTGACGGTGGGCCGCAAGGCCGCCGAAGCCGCCGTGGCCGCCGCCAAGGAGGAACCGAATATCATCGCTGTTTTGAACAGCGCCTTATCCGCCGGTAAAATCGCTCTGGATAACACACCCAATCAACTGGCGGTGCTCAAGGAAGCCGGCGTTGTCGACGCCGGCGGCAAAGGGCTGCTCTATCTCTTCGAAGGGGGACTGGCTGCCCTCAACGGGGAAGAGATGTTTGTCATCGGCGCCAAAGACGATTTGGTGGTGAAAGATAAAACCGCCGCTTTTGCCGCCGAAATCCAGGAAAGCGAGATCAAATACCGTTACTGTACGGAACTGATGATCCACAACGCTAAAAAAGACCACGAGTACGCCAAAAAACACATCACCAAGGCTGTGGACGGCGATTCCCTGGTCTGTGTCGGCGACGAGGGGATCATCAAAATCCATTATCACAGCAACGATCCCGGTAAAATCATCAGTTTCGCCTTGACCATCGGCGAGCTATTCGATATCAAAGTGGAAAACATGAAAGAACAGATGGCCCGGGAAGCCGCGGAAAAACGCGCTTTGTCTCAAAAGGAAGCGCCGCCTTTGGCCACGGAACCGCCGAAGCCCCGGAAAAAGTGTGCCGTGATCGCCGTCTCCAGCGGGGAAGGGCTGACGGAAATCTTCAAAGGCCTCGGCGCCGATGAAGTGATTTTCGGCGGTCAGACCATGAACCCCAGCGCCGAAGATATGATCAACAGCATGGCAAAGGTCAACGCCGAAGAATTTGTGATTTTGCCCAACAACAGCAACATCATTCTCGGCGCGCAGCAAGTGGCGGAGATCTGTGATTTTCCTGTGGAAATTGTACCCAGTAAATTTATGACCCAGGGCCTTGCCGCCATGATGATGTTCAGCGGTGATCAGAGCGCCGCGGAAAACAAAGAAGCCATGAGCGAGGTTTTACCCGGCGTCCAAAACGGCGAGATCACCTTTTCTATTCGGGATACCGTCACCGACGGCATCGAGATCAAAGCCGGCGATATCCTGGTGCTCCTTAACGGAAAGATCATCGCCGCGGAAAAAAGCGTGGAGGACGGTGTCTTTGCCCTTTTGGCAAGGATGCCCATCGACGATAGCTCCCTCTTAACGCTGTACTACGGCCATGATGTGACTGCCGCCGCCGCGTCAGCGCTGAAAGAAACTTTGGCGAAACGCTATCCGGAGCTGGAAGTGGAATTGTATGAGGGCACTCAGCCTCTTTACCATTATCTGATTTCTTTGGAATGAGATCGAATGAGAAAATCATTTATTAAAATTGCAGAAGCAGCCCAAAAAGAAAGCCACACAGGATACGGTGATTATGCCGTATTCGGTGGCTTTTCTGTCTTTATTGAGGAACTGCTGGCCAAAGAAAACGACGACGACGCGCTGCTGATGAAAAGTGTCGTACGTCATTACAGCGATTCCAATCTGGCGACCCGGAAGGCCATCATTGATTTGCTCCTGCACTTGTTGGCCCAGGATGACACGGGGGCGGTGGCAGAGGAAAAGGCTGCCGTTACCGTCACAAAAGAAAAATCTTCCCAGGCAGAGGAAACCCCGGCTGTGGTTGAGGCGGCACCAAATTTGGTTGCGGTTGAGACAGTAAAAGCCCAGACGGCGGCGACTCCTGCCGATCTTCAATATCTTAAGGGCGTGGGTCCGAAAAAAGCCAAACAATTGCAAAAGCTTGGCATCAAAACCGTAGGCGATCTTGTGGAATACTTCCCCCGCCGCCATGAAGACCGTCGCCAGGTGATGGCCGTATCCTCCCTCTTCCACGGCCAAACGGCACTGATTAGCGGCGTTGTGGATCAGGTGCAGGAGAACCGCGTCCGCAATGGTTTGCAGATCATCAAAGCCCGTCTCACCGACGAGAGCGGCTTCATTACCGTGGTTTGGTTCAACCAACCGTGGCTGAAAAGCCGTCTCACCACCGGCGTGGGCATCACCGTTTACGGCAAAGCCGACCTGCAATACGGAAAACGCAATTTTGTCGCCGCGGAGTATGAATTCGGCGTTAAGGAAGAGGGCTTCGGCATTTTACCTGTTTACGGTTTGACCGCCGGTCTTTCCCAAAAATCTTTGCGTCTTATCGTGGCCAACGCCTTAGAATTTTTTAGAGGCCGTATCGAAGAATTTCTGCCCCCTGACTTTTTGACTCAATATTCTTTGGCAAATAGGGAAAAGGCAGTGTTTGATTATCATTTTCCGCCGGATTTTGCCGCCCTCAACAAGAGCCGTTACCGCCTTGTGTTCGAGGAATTTTTCCTGTTTCGTTTGGCCTTTCGTCTTAAGGGCCAAGGAGAAAAGAGGAAAGGGCGCATCCAAAAAGAGGGCTGCGTCGAAGATTTCTTCCGCTTATTGCCTTTTGCTCCCACCGCGGCCCAGCGCCGGGTGATTGGGGAGATCTACGGTGATATGGCCTCTACCATAATGATGAATCGCCTGGTTGAAGGCGACGTCGGCAGCGGCAAGACGGTGGTGGCCGCCGCCGCGGTTTATCGTTGTTATTGCTCCCACCATCAGGCGGCGCTGATGGCGCCCACGGAAATTTTGGCCATGCAGCATTACCGTTCCTTGACGGAGCTGTTTCGCGGCACCGGCCTGCGGGTGGCCTTGCTGACCGGCGCCGTGAAAGCAGCGGAAAAGCGTGAAATTTGCCTGGCTTTGAGTGAAGGCAAAATTGATCTGCTCATCGGCACCCACGCATTGATCGAAAACAACGCCGTCTTTCGTGATTTGGCCCTGGTGGTCATTGATGAACAGCACCGTTTTGGCGTTCAGCAAAGGAACGCCTTGTTCATGAAAGGGAATGATCCTGATCTGCTGATCATGACGGCAACGCCGATCCCCCGCACCTTGGCAATGACGGTTTTTGCCGGGCTTGACATCTCCCTCCTTGACCAAATGCCACCGGGCAGAAAGCCGCCGAAAACCATGGTGATCACAAGGGAGCAGGAGGATAGAGCCTTCTCCTTTATGAAAAAGCATATTGCCGCCAAGCGCCAATGCTTCATCGTCTGCCCTTTGGTGGAAGAAAGCGAATCTCTTGATTTGGAAGCGGCCAAAGAACTGTATGAGCGTCTTAAAAACAGGGAGATGAAAGATATTGCCATTGGCCTCGTCCACGGTAGGATGAAGGCTGCGGAAAAAGACGCTGTTTTGGAGTCCTTCCGTAAAAATGAAATCGCTGTTTTGATCGCCACCACCGTGATTGAAGTCGGCATCGACGTGCCCAATGCGACAATCATGATGATCCGTGACGCCGACCGTTTTGGTCTCGCTCAACTGCATCAGATCAGGGGCCGTATCGGCCGCGGTGATTTTGCCGGCACTTGTCTGTTAGAAACCGCCGCCGGTAATGAACAGGCCATAAAACGTCTTAGGGTTTTGGAGCAATTTAGCGACGGTTTTAAAGTTGCTGAAGAAGATTTGAAGCTTCGCGGTCCCGGCGATTTCTTCGGTGTCCGCCAGCACGGACTGCCCGAGCTCAAGCTGGCGGACCTGTTTCAGGATCATGCTTTGTTGGTGGAAGCCGCTCACGCTGTGGATGAGCTGCTAAAAAAGGATCCCAGTCTCAATGACGAAGCTTGGCAGAAGACGAAAGAGCGGCTGAAGCGTCTTTATGATCTAGGAAAATAAGGAACATAGGTTTTTGGCTGGCCTTTTTTACCAAAGGAGGCGCTGGCGAAAAGAGCGCCGTTAGTGTAGGCGGTTTTTTGCCTTTGCGGTACCGAGCCGTTTTGTGCGAATCTGAAAAATATTTTAAAAACGCCTTTTCAGGAGGCGTTTTCTTTTTCGGAAAAAAATGACGGAATAAAAAATTTGAATTGAGTCACACTAACTTTGCAGCGAAAGGAGGTGTGCTTGATGAGAACTCCGATGAAACCAGAAGCGGCGACCGCAATGAAACAATTTAAACTGGAAGTAGCGAATGAACTGGGCATCCCCGATTATGAGAACATGGATAAGGGCAATCTTTCTTCCCGTGAAAACGGCTATGTCGGCGGTAATATGACCAGAAAAATGGTTTCCTTTGCCGAACAAAATATGGCGGGCAAATAATAACGAACACGAAACAAAAAAGTAAGTACAAAAAGTACAGTATTTCAAGGAGGAATCAATACAATGGCGAAATCCAATCCTGTTAAACAGAGCGCACAAGGCGCTTTAAACCGTTTCAAAATGGAAGTTGCAAGTGAACTGGGTATCCCCGATTATGAAAACATGGATAAGGGCAACCTTTCTTCCCGTGAAAACGGCTATGTCGGCGGCAACATGACTAAGAAAATGGTAGCCTATGCCGAACAGGCCATGAGCCAAGGACAGAACAGTGCAGTCAGCAGCTCTGCCAAAACTCGTTTTCCCCGCGGCTAATAAAGGAATAAAATTCTAATCATTCTATGAAAAAGGGCAGGTCGAAAGACCTGCCCTTTTCCCTTTGCGTGCATTTTTTGCTGTGGTGGCCAAGACCCTTGCCTTGCGCGACGCTTCCCCAGACAATGAAAAAAAAGGGTTTTCCTGCCTTTTGTAGAATATTATCATTTATGGCGAATACCAAAAACGACAAATGAAAAAACGGGGTGGATCATGAAAAAGTGGATCTTTGCTATGATTATCATTGCCGTACTGGTCTTATCCGGGATTTCCGTTTACGCCATCCAAGGACTGGATGAAAACAAAAGCACGAGAATCCTTGCGGACGACGGCTATGCGACACTGACCACAAGTACGGTGGGAGGCACCATCGAAACCACCAAGGACGTACTCCAATCGGTGGTAGACGGCACTTTTTACGCAGGTTTGCACGTCACCGACGGCTACAGCGTTTTCTCTCTGGACAAAACCTTTTTACAGCAAATTGTAAACATTGCTCAGGGAACAACCGTATCCTTTCATTTTGGCTATAACAGTCCCAAAACGGAAATAACCTTCCTGATCAAAGACAGTAACAGCAACGCGCTTTTCAGCGATGAGGGCCGTTGTCTTGGGGAAATTTCCTATACCGCCGGATCCAACAGCGGTGTCAACGATACCGTGCTGAAGGATCCCGCCGGTAAGGAATTGGCGTTGAGCGCCTATTATCCCGATGCTCAGATGATCCGTTGGCAGCTTAACGACGTCGGCAAATATATGATTGCCACGAATAGCGTCGCCTTTACCGATACGGCCAATCATTGGGGCTTGACCTATATTTCCTTCTTAGCTGCCCGAGGTGTTGCCGACGGTATGGGAGGAAACCTCTTTGTACCCAACGATTCTTTGACGAGGGCGCAATTCGTGACATTTTTGGCCCGCGTGGCCGACGCTGACGTTTCCGCGGCGGGAACAAACCAATTTACCGATGTGGTCAGCGGCAGCTGGTATTATCCTTACGTCGGCTGGGCGTATCAAAACGGGATCACCAGTGGCATTTCGGCCACAGAGTTCGCGCCGGAAATGAGAATCACCAGAGAACAAATGGCGGTATTTGCCGTACGTTTGCTCAATTACCTGAAGATTGAAAAGACGCCCGTCTGTGACAGCGCCGATTTTTCCGACGCCGCCGCCATAAGCAGCTGGGCGAAGGATGCCGTAACGACCTCCCAGAACATCGGGGTCATCAACGGCCGTACGGCAACAACCTTTGATCCCAAAGGCAATGCCACCCGGGCTGAAGCAGCCACGGTTTGTGCGAAAATCATCAGCTATATGCTGATTATGCCTCAGTAATCAAAAAGACAGATATTCTCGGTAATTATCTTTGGTAATGGCCTCATGGAGAGCGATGTGAATCCCTGCCGTTAAGATATCGGCCAGGTTAGCGATGACGCAGTCGATGTCTTTTGGCGTTACCGCGTACATTTCGCATTTATCGTTCATCCATTGATACAGCGTATTCTCCGCCGTATCCCAGGAGAGGGATGCGGCGTTTTCCTTTTCCGCCAAGCATGTTTTAAGCTCGGAAAAAACTTCCGCAACAATGGATTGAGGATAGATTACCGTGGGTACACCGATGGCAATGACCGGCACATGAAGGGTCTCCTCGTTGATGGCGGGGCGCTCGTTGCCAATGCCGCCTCCCGGTACGATGCCGGTATTGGTCAGCTGAAAGGAACTGCCCAGGCGATCAAAGGCGGCGGTGGACAAGGCGTCGATGATGATGACGGCGCCGGCGCCGATGCGCTTCGCTACGGATTGGATGATCTCAAATGTTTCGATGCCGGTATTCCCCAATACATTGGGGGTTACCAATGCCACCGGGGACATCCCCTTACAGAATTGCCGGTTCTCTTCGTTGAAAAGATGCCGCGTGGGCAGAGAACGGGAGACGGTTTTTTCGCCCAGGGAGTCCGAGGAGATCTCTGGGTTGCCGATGCCGCAGATCAGGGTGGGAGCATCACTTTTGGGTGGGAGCATGCCTTTCAGAATGTCGGCGAAACAAGAGATGATCTCATCTTTTGCCGTGTCGTCATCGAGAGAGGCGGTGGCTTGGAGGGTGACGTATTGGCCTTTGGGGCGGCCCATGGATTTTGCGCCCCGATCATCTAAAATGGTGATGATCGAAGTATTGCAGCAACTGCCGCTTTTGACTTTTTCGCTGACGCCGTCGATCTCGATATCGGCGTCGCCCCTTAAGGCGCTGTGGGCTTCCATTGCCATATCGTAGTAAGAAATGAATTTGGTTGGATTGGAATCTGACATAATTTCTCCTTGAGGATAAAATTTTCAAAAAATTGCCTCGAAAACCTTGCAATTTTGGAGGAAGATGGGTTATAATATATTATGTATAATAGTGACGACAGAAATACATTCCCGGGAACCTGTTCTCAGGTGTGTTTGCTGTTGTCAAAAATGCTGCTGAACTGCTGCTTAAAAGTGTGCATGGAAAAGACGAAAAACCGTCCAAGTCACGTAGATGTTGGATCCGGCAAAAGATTTTAAAAAAACTTTGCGCCGCCAGGCGGAGCTGATAAACGGGAGAATGCTTTGAGAATCATTGGCGGTAAGGATCGGGGAAGAAAATTGAAGACACCCCAAGGCAACGAGACCCGTCCCACTTTGGACAAGGTGCGCGGCGCGATTTTCAACATTCTTTTTGACGTTTCCGGTTTGGACGTACTGGATATGTTCGGCGGCAGCGGCGCCATGGGCTTTGAGGCACTTTCCCGGGGAGCCCGCAGTTGCGTCATAATCGAAAATAACAAAGCCGCGTTTAAGATCATGGAAGAAAATAAAACCAATCTTTTCTGCGGCGACAGCGCCCAACTCCGCTTTTCTGATTTCAAATCATCATTTCACCGAGGCGAGTGTTTTGACATCATTTTTTTGGATCCTCCCTACCACAAAGGTCTATTGGAGGATGCGCTTCTTTTCATCTGTGAGAGAGGCTTGAAAAAAGAAAACGGCGTGATTGTGGCGGAAACGGGAAGCGATCGGGAGAGCGTTTTACCGGAAACCGGACTGAAATTGATAAAAGAGAAACAGTACGGTCATACGAAAATACTATTTTTGAAATAATAAGGAGTGTAAAATGGAAATTTTAAAATACGTTGACCAGCTTGAAGAGATCGTGGATACTGCAACAAAAGTGCCTTTTTCCAGCAAGGTAATGGTGAATGTTGACGAAATATTTGAAGTGATCGACCTGATCAGGGAGAACCTGCCCCAGGAACTGAAGGAAGCCCAGTATGCACTGCTTGAAAAAGATAGAATGATCGCCGAAGCCCAAGCCAAGGCGGAAAGAGAACTGGATAACGCCAGAAAAGAAGCACGTGCCATGGTTGCTGATCACGAAATCGTCCGTCATGCGCAAATCGAAGCAGACGCCATTATGGAAAGATCCAACCAGGTCGCCTTGGAAGTGCGGGAAGGCGCCAGAAGCTACGCCAACGACATTCTTTATCAGATCGAAAATAGTTTGGACAAAGCATTGTACACCGTCAAAAAGAGCAGAGACGAAATTAGATTGAATACCAATAAGAAAGTCAGCGCCCCGCGTAATAGTGGCGGCAAAGAAGAATAAACGCGATAAAGACAAAAAACGCGTAACATAAAAGAGCAACATAACATGAGAGGAACAAGGGATAAGTCTGTTCTGCGACAGGCAATGTAGCTGCCGCTTGTATCCTCATGGGTAAAAACAGGGAGACAGCGAAGGCGAGGACTCCCTGTATTATTTTGTAAAAAAAGTAGGGTACGATGCTTAAATCCGTGTCCTTTAATTGTGAGGCGACTTGCGCCATGGCGGAAAAACCGCCAAAAGCCAAAATGCCGGAAATCAAGGAGAGCTTCCAAGGAAAATCGAGGTTCGACAGAGAAACGGCGTTGGCGCCGGCGGTGATTTCCAGGATGCCGCTGAACAAAGCGGTTGCGGCTTCTTCGTGTTCTTTTGAAATTTGGCAGATGTTACAGAAGAGCTGAATGACTCCCAACTCCCGGCAAAAGGCGATGAGGATGAAAAAGATCAGAATCAGGCCGCCGATGAGGACCATGGTTTTCAATGAGCGAAAGATGGCATTGGTTACGATGGTCAATAGGGGTATTTCTGCGGGAGCACTGTTCTTTGGGCCTGGGACATAGGGGAGCATATCCTCCCGTCGGGCAAAAAGCGAGACAATCATCGTGAGGAGCAGATTCGAACCGTAATGAATCAGAGCTAAAGCAGCGCCGCTGCTTTCCGCGTTCAGCAGTGAAACGGCTACGGCGGAAAGAATGAAGATGGGACTGACATTGGCGGCGCAAGGCAACAGACGGTTGCCCTGGGACCGCGTCAGCCGGCCTTGCCGCCGCAAGTCGGCAATGAGCACGGCGGAAACCGGTACGCCGGCGGAATAACCGGCGGCTAACACGAACCCGGCTTCCCCCGGCAGCTTCAATAAGAACCGCGCCGGTTTCTCTAACAGCCGCCCCAAAAGGGCAATGCCTCCGGTGGCGGTAAGCATTTCGTTGAGCATGAAAAAGGGCAGCATCGACGGGACAAGGGTCGTCGCCCAAAGCGTTACGGCGCTTTTGGCGGCAGCGAAAACAGCCCCCGGCATGATCAGGAAAAACAGGAATAATACGAATAATGACAGCATAAAAAAGGCTTGCACTTTATCACCCGAATCGTATATAATCATTACTTGTGGGATATCGCCAGGACATTCATGGGTCGCTTCTTTTCGCGGCGCTGAGGCTCCTGTGATATATATTAGATCGTAGATTTGTTGGAAAATCTAATTCATTACTTAATTATTTTATGCAATATGGAGGTTGTTTGAGTTACAATGAAAATTTTAGTTGTGAATTGCGGCAGTTCTTCCCTGAAATATCAGCTGATTGATATGGAAGATGAAACAGTTATGGCGAAAGGTCTCGTTGACCGTATTGGGATTGGCGATTCTCTACTTTCCCACAGTCCTTCGGGCAAAGAAAAATACGAAGTAAAAACTGACATCGAAAACCACGATATCGCCATCAAAATGGTTTTTGAAGCCCTTGTCGACAAGGACCACGGTGTGGTTGCCGATTTGAGTGAAATCAAAGGCGTCGGCCACCGTTATGTGAACGGCGGCGCTCTTTTCCCTCACTCCGTTTTGATTGACGATAAAGTCATGGCCGATTTGGAAACCACCATCTCCATGGCGCCCCTGCACAATGGCGCCCACATCATCGGCATGCGCGCCTGTCAAAAATTGATGCCCGGCGTCCCCATGGTTTCCGTTTTTGATACGTCTTTCCATCTGACCATGCCCCCGAAAGCCTATACTTACGGGATTCGCTATGAAGAAGCCGAAAGACTCAAAATCCGCCGTTACGGCGCCCACGGCACCTCTCATAAATACGTTTCTCACAGAGCCATTGAATTGATGGGCAAACCCGACGCGAAAATTGTCACCTGCCATTTGGGCAACGGTTCCTCCATTTCCGCTGTGGATGGCGGCAAATGTGTCGATACCTCCATGGGGCTTACGCCTCTGGCCGGTGTTTTGATGGGTACCAGATGCGGCGATATCGACGCTTCCGTCGTGACCCATCTTCTCGAAAACGACGCGGTGAAACAGGAAGATATGAATACGTTTCTCAACAAAAAATGCGGTTTCCTCGGCGTTTCCGGTGTGTCCAGCGATATGCGGGAAGTAGAAGCCGCGGCGGCCGACGGCAACGAGCGTGCCCAAAGAGCATTGGAAATTTTCTATTACGGCGTACAAAAATACATCGGCTCCTATGCCGTTGCCATGGGCGGCCTTGACGCCATCGTCTTTACCGCGGGTATCGGCGAAAATTCCATCACCGCCCGAGAAACCATTCTTGACGGTCTGAAATTCCTCGGTGTGGAAGTTGACAAAGAAGCCAACAACTGCCGCGGCGTGGAAAGGGAAATCACCACCGCCGCCTCGAAGATCAAAGCGTTCCTCATTCCCACCAATGAAGAATTGGCCATCGCCCGGGATACCTTGGCTTTGATCAAGAAATAAGAATAAGCCTTGACATCGGCAATACACTTTTATATAATTATTCTGTTAAAGAGGAAGAAATGCGGTTATGACCATGATGATCAAAGTCGGCAAATTAAAAAACGTCGATGGTTCCGCAATGCCCATCGGTTTTTCTCTCAATAAAGAGGAACTTCATAAGGACAGCAGTCTGAAGCTGGCCGAAGGAGATCTGGTCTTTACGGGAACCGTAGCAAACAGGGACCGCGTCATCACCGTCAGCGGTGAGATTCGCTGCGTTTTGCAGGGAAGCTGTGACCGTTGCGGCGAAAAAGTGGCGATTCCCATGGATGTTGCTTTTCATGAATCGTTTACCAATCTTTCCGAAAAGTGCGGCGATGACGAAGCGGAGGAAGAGGGGGTACACCTCTTTTCCGGCGACGAAATTGAACTGCTCCCCTATGTGGAGCAGGCAGTCTTTCTTTCTCTGCCGATGAAGACGCTCTGCAGAGAAGATTGCAGAGGCTTGTGCCCCGTCTGCGGCACAAATTTAAACGAAAAAACATGCTCTTGTGATAAATCACCAATCGACCCTCGTCTGGCGGTTTTGGCTGATTTGCTAAATAAGGGTTGATGATGAGAAAGGGGTGTTACCGATGGGAGTACCGAAAGGGAAAATGTCCAAGTCCAACAAGCGACAGCGCCGTGGGGAAGACAAGCTGAAAATGCCCGGTCTGTCCAATTGTCCTCAGTGCCACGCTCTGAAACGCCCGCATAGGGCGTGTCCCGAATGCGGATACTATAAAGGACAAGAGGTAGTAGAAACTGCCGCAAAATAAGTATTGAGCGCGCCTCTACCTTTTTTGGTAGAGGTGCGTTTTCAGTTTTGGAAGGGATAGCGAATATATGAAAATAGCCATTGACGCCATGGGTGGAGACCATGCTCCCCAGGAGATCATTGCCGGCGTAAAACTGGCTTTGGCCAAGGAAAAAGATATTGAGATCATTCTCGTCGGCAGCGAAGAGGCTTTTGCCAAATACCTTCCGGTGTTACCGGAGCGTTTAACAACCGTGATTTCTCATTCGGTGATGGCGATGGATGAATCCGTGGAGAATCTCAGGAAGAAAAAGGATTCCTCTATTTTTATGGCAACTCATCTCGTTGCCGAAAAAAAGGCCGACGCCATCATTTCCTGCGGTTCCACCGGCGCGCAAATGGGCGCCGCGCTGCTTTTATTGGGTCGCGTCAAGGGCGTTAAACGCCCGGCGATCGTGATTCCTTATCCGACCTTAAAAGGGCAGAAAGTGCTCCTTGACGGCGGCGCCAACGCCGAGGCCGACAGCCGCAATCTACTGGATTTCGCGATCATGGGCAATGCCTACGCCCGTTTTTTGACCAATAAGGAGCACCCCCAAGTGGCGCTGCTTTCCAATGGCAGCGAAGCCCACAAGGGCACAGCGGTGGTGCGGGAAGCCCACCAACTGATGGCCGCTGCCAAAGGCCTTGATTTCATCGGTAATTTGGAGGGCCGGGATATCATGACCGGTGATTACGATGTTTTGGTCACCGACGGCTTTACCGGCAATTTAGCGCTGAAACTGACGGAAGGCGTCGCCTCCGGTTTGTTTCATCTGATCAAAGAGGAAATTACCGCCACTGCGACGCGGAAGCTCGGGGCTGCCCTGGTGAAACCGGGTTTGAAAAATATCGCCCAAAAATTTGATTACAGCAATTACGGCGGCGCCCCGCTTTTGGGCGTCAACGGCGTTTCCCTGGTCTGCCACGGCAGTTCCAAGGCGACGGCGGTGGAAAATGCCATTTATAACGGCGCTTCCTTTGTGAAACAACATTTTATCGAAGAACTCACGAAAGATATTGCCGCTTATCAAGAAGAGCAAAAGCAAGACCTGACCGGAGGAAAAGAAAATGAGTGATGTCTATAACAAAGTGCTGGAAATTTTCCGGACAAAACTGGATTACGGTGATGATCTGGAAATTCAGCCTACATCCACCTTTGCGGAACTGGATATTGATTCCCTCGATCTCCTCGAAGTGGTGATGGCCATCGAATTGGAATACGGGATTGAGATCCCCGACGCTGTTTTGCAGGAAATGCGTACGGTGGAAAACGCTGTGGCATATGTTGAAAAAAGGGTGAATGAAGGCGAATGATATGAATTATCAGGAAATCCTTGAGGAAAAAATCAAAGCCTGGCATATTGAGGGCGTCCAGCTTGAATTGCTGAAAACAGCGCTGATGCACCCTTCCTATGATATGGAGGGAAAACGGAACAATCAGCGTCTGGAATTCCTCGGTGACGCCGTCCTCGGTCTGATCGTCGGGGAATATCTTTTTACCGAATATGCCGGCTGGCACGAGGGAGAACTGACCAGAAACCGCGCGCTTTTGGCCAAAGAAGAGACTTTGGCGAAAGTCGCCAAAAAGATCGGCCTCGATACGGTGCTGCTCCTGGGCAAAGGCGAGGAAAAAGACGGGGGCAGAAACCGGCCTTCGACTTTGGCCGACGCCATGGAAGCGGTGATCGCGGCAGTTTATCTTTCTTTCGGTTTGGGACGTGCCGAGAGGTTTGTTCTTTCTTATTTTGGTGGGATCGAAAAACCCCAAGATGACCAAGAAGAGGTCATTTCAGATTATAAAACAGAATTACAGGAATATGTGCAGAAGTATAAGACGGAAAACGTCACTTATGCCATCCTGACGGAAGTCGGTCCTCCCCATCAGCGGACCTTTACCGCCGGTGTTTACCTTTTTGGCAAACTGATCGGCGAGGGCACGGGCAAATCCAAAAAAGAGGCGGAAAAAGCCGCCGCCCGAATGGGTTACGAAACGCTGCGGAAGGAAATCGGAGATGGCCAAAAATAGCATTCTGCCCATCTTCATTCCCCACGGGGGTTGTCCCCACCGCTGTGTCTTTTGCAATCAACGGGAGATTTCCGGTTGCCATCAATTGCCCCAACCGGAGGAATTGGCCTTACTGCTGCCCCCTGATTTCCCCGCCGAGGGGGAACTCGCCTTTTACGGCGGCAGCTTTACGGCTCTGCCCCCGGAAATCCTGAAAACTTATTTGCGTTTCGCCGCGGAGCAGAAGGAAAAGGGACGGATCAGCCATATCCGTGTTTCCACCCATCCCGCCTATGTGGATCAAAAGGTCATCGCCCAGCTCCTTGTTTACGGCGTGGATTTCTTGGAATTGGGGGTGCAGTCCTTAGACGACACTGTGCTGGAGCAAGCGGGGAGGGGACATGACAGCAAAACGGTTTTCAGCGCCTTAGAAGCTTTGGCTTCCTCCTCTTTGGCCTGGGGCGTCCAGCTGATGCTGGGATTGCCCTCTGATACCGAAGAGAAGGACATCGCGTCGGTGCTTCGGATTTTGCCCTACGAGCCGCAAACAGCAAGGCTTTACCCGCTGTTGGTCATCGCAGATACGCCCCTCGCCGCAGCTTGGCGTAAAGGCTCTTATCTGCCGCTGTCCTTAGACGAAGCGGTATCCATTGCTGGAAAAATGTACGCGCTTTTCGTATTACATGGCGTTCCCGTGATCCGCATGGGTTTACAGCCCACAGAAGACCTCAAGGTTGGCGGTAAGTCCCTTTTGGCCGGGCCTTTTCATCCTGCTTTCGGACATCTGGTTCGGGCCGCCCTGAAACAGGAGCAAATGGCACGTGTCGCCATGGGCCACGAAAACGAGGATATCCGCTTCCTCTGCGCCAAAGACGATTTGCCCCTTGTCTTTGGCGACCAAAAAAAGAATATCGAATCTTTTGCCGTCGGCCGCAAAGTTGCCGTCAGCGGTATGGATCTGCCCCCGGGCAGCTTAGCCGCGGCGCCTTATGACAAAGGAGCGAAAAGGAAGCCCTTCGCCGTTTTGAGTGAAAGGGACTTTCTTTTGAACTATACGCAAACATATCGGAGTTCATCTTGTATTTAAAATCATTGGAATTGCAGGGATTCAAATCCTTTGCGGATAAGACAAAAATTGAATTGGGCGGCGGTATCGCCGCCGTGGTCGGCCCCAACGGCTCCGGGAAAAGCAATATCGTAGAAGCCATTCAATGGGTGTTGGGGGAGCAGAGCGCGAAATCTCTGCGGGGCCATAAGATGCAGGACGTGATCTTCAACGGCACGAAGAAGAGAAAACCTTTGGGCATGGCGGAAATCAGCATCGTCCTCGATAACAGCGATCACGCCCTTGATCTTGATTTTGAGGAAATCAAAGTAACGCGGCGCCTCTACCGTTCCGGAGAAGGGGAGTACCTGATCAACGGTAAGAACGTGCGCTTAAAAGACATTCACCGGCTTTTTGCCGACAGTGGCATTGGTAACGACGGCTATGCCGTGATCGGCCAGGGCAGAATCAGCGAAATTTTGGAATCCCGTTCTGAAGACCGCCGTTCCATCGTGGAAGAAACCGCCGGCGTCGTCAAATACAGGGAACGTAAAAAAGAAGCGCTGCAAAAGATCAACCGCGCCGATGATAATCTGGTGCGTCTTGCCGATATTATGGCGGAAATCGAAAGCCGTCTTGAACCTTTGGCCGCGGAAGCCAAAAACGCAGAGAAATACAGAAGCTTTGCCGCTGAAAAAGATCGGCTTGCCATCGGTCTTCTCGCCGAAACAGTGTTGGAAGCCAAGGAGAAATTGGCAAAGGCAGAAACCGAGGAAAGAGAAGTCACCGCGGCTTACGATAGTTTGGCCGCGGCGACGATGGTCAAAGAGGCGCAGCTGGCGGAAAAGAAAGCCACCATTGATCTGAAAGAGGACTTTTTTCACCGTGAGGAACAGCGTTTTCACGCTTTGAACTTGGCGGTTCAGGAAAGCGAAGGCGAGCTGAAGTCATTGGACAGCCGCATTTTGGGTTACGACGATAAACGGGCGCTGCTCCACAGTACCGTTCGAGGGGAACAGGAAAAATGCAGCCAAAAAACAGATGCCGCTGCCGCGGTTGCCGCGGAAAACACCACTTTGAGACAGAGACTCGATGCCTTACGGGTTTCCCTTGCCGCCATGGAAGACCGCCGCAAAAGTGAAGCGGAAGATCTCCTTAAAGCCGAAGCGGAGATGGAAGTTTTACGCAACAACGCTTTCGAGACCACAAGGGCCCGGGGACAGAAAAACAATGAACGTCTGGCAGCGGAGCACCGCCTCGCCGCCGCGGAGAAGCGCCTTGCCGCCATTGCCCAAAAGAAAGGGCATTACGATGAAGAGGAGACCGTCCTCGACGAGCGCATCGCCGAGATCAACGACTTTATCGACGGCCTCATGGCAGAAGAGGATGAAGTGATCCGCAAGGAGCGGGAAACCGCCGCGGCGCTGACGGCCCTGAAAGAAAAAATCCGCGGCAAAAAGGACGCCCTGGTCGCCGCGAAAGTGAACCTCAATCGCGGCGAAGCACGCCTTAAAGTCTTAGAAGAGCTGACGCTGAAGCGGGAAGGCTTCTATCCCGGGGTGCGCGCTGTGTTAGAGCGGAAAGCCAAAGGCGGCTGCGACGGCATCTTCGGCGTGGTGGCGGAATTGATCCACGTGGATAAAGAGTATACCGTTGCCGTCGAAGCCGTGCTGGGCGGCGCTTTACAGAACATTGTGACGGAAACAGGGGAAGACGCCGCTGCTGCCGTCGCTTATTTGAAGCAGGAAAAACGCGGTATCGCTACCTTTTTACCCCTGGATCTGCTGCGCATTCCCTTGCGGCGGGAGGTGCCCCAGGATATTCTGAGGGAACCGCATTTTCGCGGCATTGCCGCCGATGTGGTTGCCGCGCCCAACCGCGTGAAACCCGCGGTGGAATATTTGCTTAACAATACGCTGATTTTTGACGATCTCGATGCGGCCATCGTCGTCACCAGGAAACACAAAGGACAGTTCCGCATCGTTACCTTAACGGGGGATGTGATCAATTCCGGCGGCGCCGTGTCCGGGGGCAGCCGGGAAAAATCCCGGAACAATCTGTTGCAGCGTCAGACGGAAATCGAAGAACTGCGCCGTAGTTTGATCAGCAGTGAAAGGGAAATCAAGGAACTTGACGCGGCCATCGACGACTTAAAGGAAAAGCAAGGGCAGCTGGAGCGGAACATGTTGTCGCTGGCCGCGAAAAAGGACAGCCTGAAAAAAGAAGCCTCAGCCTTTGACGGCGAAATCAGTAACATCGATACCCGCCGGGAACTCTATGCCAGAGAGCGGGAAACCCTCTGTTTTGAAGAGGAGCAGCTTCTCCACGATATAGACGATGACAAAGCGGCGGCTGACCGCATCGGTGAGGAGATCGCCGCCCTAAAGGCAAAAGAAGAAAAGCTGATGGCAGATATTTCCACCCGGGAGGCATCATTCAAACGCGCCAAATCTTCGGAGAATAAGGACAGGGACGAATATACCGACCTGCAAATCGCCTATGCCGAAGCCAAGGCCGCCTACGAGAACAGCAGCATCAATTTAAACCGCATCCAGAACGAAATGGCTGCCCTCACCGGGGATCTTGCCGCCCATCAGAAAGAATTTGAGGAAACCGTCGCCGCCAAGGAAAAGGCGGAGCAGCAACGGCGTGAGCTCAACGAGGCGATACTGAAGCGGAATCGCGAATTGCTGAGCTTCTCCGAAACCCTCGACGGCAGCAAAGGGGAAAAGGAAGCGCTGCGGGGAGAAGTAGAAGCTCTGGAAAGCGAAGTGAAAGCCCTGAATAAAGCGGCTGTCCAAGAGAAAGATAAGGTTTATCAGGTTTCCGTGAAAAAGGAGCGCCTGCTGCTGGAAAAAGAGCAGAGCGAAGAACAACTTGCCGAAGAATACCGGCTGATCCTCGCCGACGCGCTGCCTTATATCAATAAGGAGCTCACGAAAAAGGACAAGAAGGAACGCATCAAACTGCTGAAACAGCAGATTGAGGTGTTGGGCCCGGTGAATCTCGGCGCCATTGAGGAATACAAAGCCGTCGCCGAACGCTTTGCCTTTCTAACGAAGCAGCGGGATGACGTTTTGGAGGCCAAAGCGTCTCTGGCCAATATCGTGGCGGAGATGGATGAGATCATCATCAGAAAATTCAAAGAAGCCTTCGAGGCCATCAACGACAGTTTCAAAGAGACTTTTCCCGCCTTTTTCCAGGGCGGTTACGGTGAATTACAACTCACCGATGAGGACAACCTTTTAGAGACCGGGGTTGACATCATCGTACAGCCGCCGGGAAAACGCTTGCAGCATTTGAGCTTGCTTTCCGGCGGCGAAAAGGCCCTTTCCGGGATTGCCCTGATGTTTGCGATTTTAAAGGTGAAGCCCTCTCCTTTCTACGTGCTTGATGAAATCGACGCGGCCTTAGACGACGCCAACGTCATGCGCTTTGGCGATTATTTGCAAAAATACGGAACGGATAGCCAATTTTTGGTGATCACTCACCGGCAAGGCACCATGGAGGCATCGGAAACGCTGTACGGTGTGACCATGGCCGAAGAAGGTGTTTCCAAAACCGTTTCCGTAAAACTGATATAAAGGAGTTTCCCATGGGATTATTTGACAGATTAAAGAGTGGTCTCGGTAAAACGAGGGGCGGCTTTTACGGTAAAATCGGCAATTTGCTGACGGGACGCAGAATTGACGAAGACCTCTTTGACGAATTGGAAGAAGCGTTGATCGAAGCGGATATGGGCATCGCCACCGCCATGGCCTTAATGGACGCCCTGCGGGAGCGGGTCGCCTCGGAAAAAATCAAGAATTCCGAAGCCTTAAAAGAAGCGCTGGCCAAAGAGATTGAAAAGATTCTGGTCAAAGGTGAGAACCCTCTCACCGTGGCGGAAGGCGTTTTGACCGTGCTTCTCGTCACCGGCGTCAATGGCGTTGGCAAGACGACGACCATCGGCAAACTGGCGGCGCGATACAAAAACGCAGGGAAGAAAGTGATCCTCTGCGCCGCCGATACCTTCCGGGCCGCCGCGGCGGAACAGTTGACGTTGTGGGCGGAGCGCACCGGCGTCGATATTGTGAAACACGGGGAAGGCGCCGACCCCGGCGCCGTGGTTTTCGACGGTATTCAGGCCGCCAAAAGCAGAAAAGCCGATATCCTGCTCATCGATACAGCGGGACGCTTGCAGAATAAAAGCAACCTCATGGCGGAGCTGGGTAAGATCAAACGAATTCTCAACCGGGAGCTGCCGGCGACTCCTGTCGAAGCCCTCTTGGTGCTGGACGCTTCTACGGGGCAGAATGCCATCAGTCAGGCCCATGCCTTCGCTGAGATCGTCGATCTCACCGGCATCATCCTGACGAAAATCGACGGTACCGCCAAGGGCGGCATCATCGTTGGCATCATCGACGAAATGGCCTTGCCCGTCTATTTTATCGGCGTCGGCGAAGGCGTCGAGGATCTACAAGATTTTAACGCGGCGTCCTTCGGCGCGGCATTGTTTGCAACAGAAGAACAGAATGATTCAAAGGAGGCGTAAAGAATGGGTAAAATCGCGATCATCGGAGGTACGGGCGTATACGACCCGTCGATTTTGGACAATATCAAAGAGGTGGAACAGAGCACCCCTTACGGCAAGATCAGCGCCATGGAAGGAACTTACCGCGGCAAGACGGTGTTCTTTATCAACCGTCACGGCGAAGGGCATTCCATTCCGCCGCACATGATCAATTATCAGGCCAATATTTGGGGTTTGAAGGAATTGGGGGCTGACCGTATTTTGGCCACCGCCGCCGTGGGGTCTCTCAATAAGGACATGGCCCCGGGGAATTTTGTCTTTCCCGATCAATACGTGGAATTTACGAAAAACCGTCAATGCACTTTTTTTGACGGCGGTGCAATGGGCGTGGCCCACACCGATATGACAGAACCTTATTGCCCCCGAATCCGGGAGGTTTTTATGACCGCCTCGAAAAAGATTTCCCATACGGCGCATAACGGCGGCACTTACGTCTGCGCCGAGGGGCCGCGCTTTGAAACCCCGGCGGAAATCAAGATGTATCAAATGTTCGGCGGCGATCTTGTGGGTATGACCGCCTATCCCGAAGTGGCTCTTGCCCGGGAATTGGGCCTCTGTTACGGTGCTGTGGCCATGGTGACCAACTATGCCGCGGGCATTGCCGATGATCATCTTGCCCATGAAGAAGTGCTCAACATGATGGCACGGCTGTCGCGGAAGATCAAAGAATTGCTGCTGACCACCGTGGAACTTCTGGGGGAAGACCGCGGCTGCGCCTGCCAACAGACGCCGGAAAGCATGTGAGCCGCCATGAGGCATATTGAATGGAAAGATCATCGGTTATATCTGCTGGATCAACGGTTTTTACCCGGCGAAGAGAAGATCGTCGCCAATGAGACCGTGAAGGACATTTGTGAAATGATTCGCACTCTGGCGGTGCGCGGCGCACCGGCCATCGGCATTGCCGCCGCTTACGGCATCGTTCTCGCCGCCAAACAGTATACCCCGAGGAAGGGCGCCTTTACCGCGTATATGGAAGAAAACCACAAGGCTTTGGCCGCCACGCGGCCCACGGCGGTGAATCTCTTTTGGGCTTTGGCGCAAATGAAAGAGGTCTGGCAAAGGGCTTCCCCAAAAGAGGCCCCAGCCCTGCTCCTGGCCAAGGCCGACGCCATTGCCGCCGACGATCTTTGCCGCTGCCAGTCACTGGCCGCCTACGGCGCGGCCCTCATTCCCAAACACGGGCGCATTCTGACTCACTGCAACGCCGGGGCCTTGGCCACCGGCGGTTACGGCACGGCCTTGGGCATCATCAGAGAGGGCTTTTCCGTGGGACGCGTGGATATGGTGTATGCCGACGAAACCCGTCCGCTGCTCCAGGGGGCGCGCCTCACCGCCTATGAACTGATGCAAGACCGTATCCCCGTGACGCTGATCACTGACAATATGGCGGCCCACCTGATGAAGCAGGGGAAAATCAATATGGTGATCACCGGCGCCGACCGCATCGCCGCCAACGGCGACGCCGCCAACAAAATTGGCACCTACGGCCTGGCGATTCTGGCTTCTTATCATAAAATTCCGTTTTATATCACGGCACCCTTATCCACCTTTGATTTGACAATTCCCACGGGAAACGATATCATAATTGAAGAACGCGACCCCGATGAGGTACGCTGTTTTCAGGGAGTCTACGCCGCGCCGAAAGACGTGCCGGTGGAAAATCCTGCCTTCGACGTGACGCCCCATGAGCTGATTACGGCGCTGATTACAGAAAAGGGCGTGATTACCGGGGATCTCCAAAAGGGCATTAAAAAGCAATTTGAAGCATGAGCGATTGAGGTTACTATGGCACTGTTGATTCAGGATATTCTTTATCTGCCGATGACCGGCAGTCATGAGCTGAAAAGAGGCTCCATCCGCGTGGAAGGGCAGCGCATTGTCGCCATCGGTGATCATATCGTCCCCACTTGGGGAGATGAGATCATCTCCGGTCACGACAAGTGTGCTCTGCCGGGATTCGTCAACTGTCACTGTCATGCCGCCATGAGTATGCTGAGAGGCTACGGCGAAGCGCTGCCCCTTGGGGCATGGCTCGCTAAGGTACAGCCCGCGGAGAAGGCCCTCACCGCGGAGGATTTCTTTTGGGGAGCGCTCCTCGCCCAAATGGAAATGCTGAAAGCCGGGATCACCTGCTATGCCGATATGTATTTTGATGAAGCCGCCGCTTATTGGGCCATGGATGAAAGCGGCATCCGGGCGGTGCTCGCCGATGGTTTGACGGATCTCTGTGACAAAGGGGAAGCCGCCCTCAAAGCGACGCTGCAATGGATCGACAGCACAAAAGATGATCTCGAAGGTAAAATTAGTTTCGCCATCGCGCCCCACGCCGTCTATTCCTGTTCCGGGCCGTACCTGAAAGAAGTTGCGGCGGCAGCCCGCAGTAGGGATTTGCCCCTTCATCTGCACATCGCGGAAACCGAAAAAGAGCAAGAGGACTGTTTGGCGGCAACGGGCCAACGAGTGTTGCCCTATCTGGACGGCCTCGGCGTTTTGACGGGAAAAGTCCTCGCTGCTCATATGATTCACCTGAAGGAAGAAGAGTTTGAAATCACCCGGGAAAGGGATATCCGCATCGCCCATTGCCCCCAAAGCAATATGAAACTGGCCTCGGGAATCTTTCCCTATCCGGAATATCAAAAACGCGGCGTCGTGGTGGGATTGGCCACCGATGGACCCGCCAGCAATAATGATCTTGATATGCTGGAAGAAATGCGTACCGCCTCCCTTTTGCAGAAGGTCGCCAACGGCGATCCCACTCTGCTCAAGCCTTACGAAGCATTGCATATGGCCACCGCCGGTGGCGCCCGGGCGCTTTTTTTGGACGACCGGATCGGCACCTTGGAAGTGGGCAAAAAGGCGGATATTACCCTCCTTTCCCTGCGGCGGCCCCATTTCTATCCCCGCAACGAAAAGAACAGCCTCCTGAGCCACCTGGCTTTTTGTGCCAAAAGCGGTGATGTCCATACGGTGATCGTCAACGGGAAGGTAAGGGTCAGAGACGGGCAATGCGTGGACATCGACGAAGGACGGGTATACCACGAAATCCAACAACGTGCCGCGCAATTTTGGCAAAGACAACGCGAATGAGTTTCCCTTAAAAAGGTCAGCCCGGCGGCTGGCCTTTTCAACGAATTCCTGCACAAACCGGGAATCTTTAACGGATTCCGTTGCCTTTGGTCATATTTTTTGAGAATCAACAAAATTATGAAATTGTAATCAAATACCAGGAATACTATAATTACACTTATGAGGGTAGCCTGCGCTTATTCTATTTTGGCGCAGAAAGAGATGAGGTATCATGACGGTAGAATTTTCGGTCGCCCAAAAACAAAGGCTCGCGGAACTCAATGCCCCTGAGGCATCCCTCAGTCGGCAGTTTGCAGACGTAAAAGAAAGAGAAAACGCCTTTAAAACAGCGGAGAAAGAACTGATTGAGCAGAACAAAGACGCCCTCTTTGCGCTGCGGGACAGCTCCCGCCGTCCGCTGATGTTGGAAATCGAGACGGCTCTCGTGAAATGGCTGACCGAAGAAGAAGGATTCACCCAAGTGGTGACCCCGATCATATTGCCCAGAAACATGCTGGCAAAGATGACCATCGGCGATGATCATCCTTTGTTTCAACAGGTTTTTTGGGTGGACAAAAACAAATGTTTACGACCCATGCTGGCGCCAAATCTTTACGATGTCATGCGTTCGCTGCAAAAAGTTTGGGGCGATCCTGTGCGCATTTTTGAAGTGGGTCCCTGCTTTCGCAAAGAGAGTCAGGGCGCGCGCCACCTCAATGAGTTTACCATGCTCAATTTCGTGGAGCTTGCCGGGGTGAAAGAAGGCGAGCAGATGGCACGCCTGAAAGAGCTTGCCGTGAAAGCCATGAAAGTTGTGGGCATCGACAATTATGAGCTCGTCGGCGACGACAGCGTCGTTTACGGCAGCACCCAAACCCTGGATGTCGAGGTCAATGGCATGGAAGTCGCTTCCGGTGCTTTTGGTCCGCATTTTCTTGATGAAAAATGGGGCATCTTTGATACCTGGATCGGTATCGGTTTCGGTTTGGAACGTTTGGCAATGATGAAAGAGGAGTATCATAATATTAAACGAGTCGGCAGAAGTTTAATGTACCTGAACGGCGCCCGTCTCAACATCTGACGGGCAGTAGGCTTTATCTGAAGGGGAGAGGATAAAAAAATCATGACTAGACTGACAACTGATTGGATTCGCAACATGAACAATGAATTGTCCGCGTGGGGAGAAAAGCTGGAAACCATGAGTAACATGTCTTTACTCAATCTGGCGGCCCTGGGCGGTGATGTGTCAAGGGGACGGATTAAAAGTTCTTCCTGGCGGATCAAAGTTGCTGTGGTTCCCGTTACCCAGGGACTCGGCGTCATTGAAACCTTTTGTGAGCAAGTTGCGGATATCGTTCGTTTTATGGGGTTTGAGGCATTCGTTACAGAACAGTGTGATGTTTGGGGGATCTATGAGGCGACCCAGAAGGGCGCCGGCATCATCTTCCTGGCTGACGATATGTATTTTTTGGCTCTGAATATGAGCAAAAACGTCGTGGTGGAAAATTCCGACGCCACGGCAAGAGGCTTTGTGGCAGCGCTGGAAGGTGCGGCGGGAGGCATCCGTGATAAAGAGGTGCTTGTTTTAGGCGGCGGCCGCGTAGGCCAGGCGGCGCTTTCTTTCCTGAAATGCCGCGGCGCGGAAGGAATTGTTTTTGATACCGATCCCGAAGTGCTGAAATTGCGGGCAGCGGAGGGTTGGAAGACCATTCGCACCAAAGAAGAGATTAAAAAATATCCGCTGATCGTTGACTGTACGCCGGAAGCCGATTGGCTCAGCGCAGACATGTTGCATCCTAACTTGATTTTTGCTTCTCCCGGCGTACCGCTTTCTTTGACGCCTGAGGCTCAGGAAAAATATCGTGACCGGATCATTCATGACCTGCTACAACTCGGTGTGATTACCATGCTTGTGATGGCTTGCTAAAATTTATTTAAAATCTTGAATTTATATAAACTATGTGATACAATGTTAACGATACACATGGGGGGTGGATCGTTATTGATCATATAGACTCTAAATCTATGCAGCCGGGTGAGACTCCCGGACTCCCCGCCAGAACTTAATACAGAATTATTCTGTGTGCAAATACTGAGCCGGGCGTAAGCTGTCCGGCTCTTTTTTTAGGCGGACGAACCAACGAAGGAGATTGAAATGCAAGCAAAAGAAATCATCGACGCCTTGAAAGAGACATCAAAGGTAAGCAAAGAAGATATCGTTACGCTGCTTAACATCGAAGCAGAGGAGGATTTGTCCTATTTGTTTCAGGCCGCTCAAGACGTACGCCGGCGGCACTTCGGCAATAAAGTGTTTTTATATGGCTTTGTCTACTTCTCCACTTATTGCAGAAACAACTGTAGTTTCTGCTTTTTCCGCCGGGACAACAACGATACGATCCGTTACCGGAAAAACCGTGAAGAAGTGATGGATATTGCCAAGGGTCTCGCCGATTCCGGCGTCCATGTCATTGATTTGACATTGGGCGAAGACCCTGAACTGCATAAAGAAAATTTCAGTTCCATGCTGGAACTGGTCAGAGATATTCATCGGGAGATCGACCGTCCTGTGATGATTTCTCCCGGAGTGATCAGCGACGAACTGATCGAAGCTTTCGCCAAGGAAAACGTGGAATTTTACGCCCTTTATCAGGAAACCTACAATCGGGAGCTTTTTCAAAAGCTCCGTCTGCATCAGGATTACGATGTTCGTATGCACGCCAAACAAAAGGCCCGCGCTTGCGGTATGCGTGTGGAGGAAGGTCTTATGACCGGCCTTGGGGAAACCGTTGAGGATCTTGCCGACTCCCTTCTCAGCATGGAGCAGCAGGACTTTAGCCAGATTCGGGTGATGACCTTTGTACCCCAGAACGGTACACCCATGGACGGTTACGAACCCCAAAACCACGATATGGAATTAAAGATCATCGCTTTGATGCGTCTGCTCAACCATAACGTACTGATTCCCGCTTCCCTTGACGTGGAAGGGATTGCCGGCCTGGAAAGCCGGATCAACGCCGGCTGCAACGTTGTGACTTCGATCATTCCGCCTACCGCGGGTTTGGCCGGGGTGGCCCAGAGTACCATGGACGTTGACGAGGGCTTCCGTACCGTAAAAGGGGTTACCCCCCGCCTTGAAAAGCTGGGGATGCGCGCCGCAACGATGGCGGAATACAGAGAATGGCTGGCAGAAAACAAATGACGAAAGTATGTGTGGTCGGAGGCAGGCTTCAGGGGGTGGAAGCACTGTACCTCGCCGCCAAAGCGGGGATGGAAACCGTCCTGATTGACAAGGAAAGTTCCCCTCTGGGCAAAGAAATTTGTGGTAGATTTCTTTGTAAAGATGTGTTACAATATAATACAGACTTAGTTAAAGTGCTGGAAGAGGCCGATTTTGTCCTCCCCGCGCTGGAGAATAAAGAGGCGTTAACCGTCTTAAAATATTTATCCGAACATCACGATATTCGTCTCATTTATGATGAGCATGCCTATCAAATCTGTTCCTCAAAGCAAAGATCCGACGCCATGATGAAGGCCGTCGGTTTGCCGGTGCCCCTTCATTATCCCGGGGGGAAAGCGCCCTTTATCGTCAAACCAAGCGGTAAAAGCGGCAGCGAAGGGGTGCGTAAAATTGACTGTGAAGAGGAACTGAAAGCCTTTTTTGAAGATTATGACAGGAAGGAATGGGTGACCGAAGAATACCTTACCGGCCCCTCCTATTCCCTTGAAGTCATGGGTATACCCGGTGATTACAGTACTTATCACGTGACAGAACTGCTGATGGATCCGGTTTACGATTGCAAACGCGTCCTGTCCTGTCCCGGTTTTCCCGCCAAAGAAAAAGCGCAGTTTGAGTCTTTGGCTGTGGCCCTTAGCGAGATGGTACGGCTCCACGGTATCATGGATGTGGAAGTTATCGAACATGACGGCGTTTTTAAGATCTTGGAAATCGACGCCAGAATTCCTTCCCAAACGCCGATTACCGTTTATCATGCCACCGGCTGGAATCTCATGAGCGAGCTGGCCATAAAATTCGGGAAACAAAGGCACCGCAACAGCGTACTTTGGGACAAGGAAAAATACGTCGCCTTGGAACAGATTCAGGTGAACGGCAATCATGTTGCTGTGGTCGGAGAGCATAGGTTGGCTGATGCAGGGGTTTTATCTCACCTTTATCAATTCTGCGGCGCCGACGAGGCGCTCACCGACTATGCTCCCGGTAAAACGGTTTGGGCGGCGACGATGATCAACGTCGCCGGCAGCAAAAAGGAATTGGAGATAAAAAGAAAGCAGATGCTTTTGGAGATCGAGAAAAGAATCGGCGGAGATATGAAATTTACCGACCCTTTTCCGGCGGATGATTTGTTTGTTCGTGCCTTAGCACAGCAGAAATAAAGTACTTTATTAAAAAAGAACAAGGAGGAAATTCAAACATGTTAATCGTAGGTGAACTCATTAACTCAAGCCGTAAGGCAATCAAAGAAGCTGTAGAAGCAAAAGATGCAGCTTACATCCAGCAGATCGCGAAAGAACAGGCCGAAGCCGGTGCTGATTATATCGACGTTAACTGCGGTACTCAGTTCGGCAAGGAAGTCGAAACCATGGAATGGCTCGTTGAAACCATTTGCGAAGTCATCAAAGACAAACCCTTATGCATCGACAGCCCCGACGCGGCCGCTCTCGACGCCGGTCTCGCCTTGGTGAAAAAATTACAGCCTGATTTCCAACCCATGATCAATTCCATTAACTTCGAACAAGAACGCTATAAAGAAGTCCTTCCTTTGGTCACCAAATATGATGCCAAAATCGTTGCGCTTCTGATGGACGATACCGGTATTCCCGATAGCGCCGAAAAACGTTTGGCCGTTGCCGACAATCTCTATAAAGGTCTCACCGAAGCCGGTGTTGCCGATGAAAACATCTACTTTGACCCGCTCATCCAGCCCATCAGCGTCAACGCTGAATTCGGCGTGCAGGTTCTTGACACCGTTGCCGGCCTTACCGCCAAATATCCCAAATGTCACAAAATGTGCGGCCTTTCCAACATCTCCTTCGGTCTCCCCAACAGAAAGATCTTAAACAGCTTCTTTGTTGCCCAGACCATGGTTGTTGGCATGGACGGCTTCATCGTTAACCCCACCGATAAATTGATGATGGGTACCATCGCAGCCGGTACTGCTTTGATCGGCCAGGACGATTATTGCATGGGTTATCTGACCGCTTCCCGCAAAGGTCTCTACGACTAATTGATACGGATGAACTGTGAAACAGGCGGAGTCAGGCTCCGCCTGTTTTTTTCCACCAGGAGAATAATGATGGCAGCCGATAGCAATAAACGCTACTACAGAAAACATGTGGATTTTTTCCGTCTTTTAGAAAAAATCAAACTGTGGCCCTCCCGCAACGGTACGTTGCACGGTATTCGGGAGATTCACTACAAAGGGGAATACGCCGAAATCACGACCCACTGCGGTCAAAGCTTTATGGTGCGGAATTCCAAAACCTCTCGGGCCGCCCGCTGGCTCCGGAACAAATGGATGCGGAATACCTGCAAAAAATGTAAAATCCCTGATTGGAAATTGGAAAAGTATTCCAAAACCTACTTTACCCAAAGTTACGGTTCGGAATTGCAAGATAATAGGAAGTGAGGCTCTCTATCAAGGGGTGCTTCATCAATGAACTCTATCACAAGGGAGTCGGTTTCTGAAAAAAAGCGGAAGCCGGCTTTTTCACGTTGGGCAGGATCTATGATCCCTCACCGACATGGTTGTGGCGAAAAGGGTTTTGCCGGAAAATGGAGAAATAGTTTCATAGAGTTTTGCAAAGGCGGCGCGATATATGGAAAAAAAGCGTACTTATGAAGAACTGTTGTGGGAAAACGAAATGCTTCGTTTTGCCATTGATAAAATTCATGAAGGTGTTTATATCACCGATGAAAACGGCGTGATCATCGCCTATAACCACTCCGTCGAAGAGACCGAGGGCTTTCAAAAGGAAGATGTTCTCTATAAAACAGAGAGCGAAGTCTATCAGGATTTGGTGGATTTCGATTATTTTACCTATGTCGATCCGGTGCGCAAATCACGAAAAGAATTAAAGGATTTTTATTATGAGTATAGCCTCGGTTATGGCAAAAAAACAGCGATTATTATGAGCCTGTACCCTTACATTGTTAACGGGAAATACAAGGGATACTGCAACATCGGCAGAAATATCAATCAGATCAAGGATTTTCTCATTGAAACCTTGGGCATGAGAAACCGTCAACAGCTGGAACAGGGGAATAAAACCAACGGAGCGCGGTATTTTTTTGAAGATATCATCGGCAAAAGTGATGTGATGAAGCGTACCGTCGCCCGGGCGAAACTGGTGGCGAAGCGGGATTCACCGGTCTTGATTTACGGTGAAACGGGAACCGGCAAAGAATTGATGGCTCAGAGTATCCATAACGGCAGCCTCTTTTTGGACGGGCCTTTTGTTTCCGTGAACTGCGCCGCCATTCCCGAAACTTTGCTGGAAAGTACGCTCTTTGGCGTCAGCAAAGGTTCCTTTACCGGAGCGGTAGAAGGGCCGGGTCTATTTGAACAGGCCAATGGCGGCACGATCTTTTTGGATGAGATCAATTCCATGCCCCTCAATTTGCAGCCGAAAATCTTACGGGTGATCCAGGAAAAAAATGTGCGCCGGGTTGGCGGGGACAGGGAGATTCCCATCAGCTGCCGCATCTTGAGCGCCGTCAACAAAGAGCCGCGGCAAGTATTGGAGGATGGACTGATCCGCGACGATCTTTTCTTTCGTCTGGCGACCATTGAATTGAAAATTCCGCCTCTGCGGGATCGAAAAGAGGATATTGAATACCTGGTTTATAATTTTATTCACAAGTACAATGTGCGCTTTGGCCTATTTATGGAAGGGGTGTCGCCAACGCTCTTCAGTATTCTCATGGAATACGAATGGCCGGGGAACATCCGGGAATTGGAAAATATGGTGGAGAGCTCCATGAACTTAGTGGGCAGTGAGGATAAGATTTTGCGGCCCCATCATCTTTCCGACTATTTCCAGGAAAAGTTTTCCGATATGAAAAATGATGTCGCGGAGAAAGGAAAGCACGATATCAAAAAACAACTGCTCCATTATGAGCAGAAACTGATGACGGAATCGCTGCTCCGCAATGATTACAATATCCTGAAGGTTGCAGAGGAATCTGGGATGACCAGGCAAAACGTCTACCAGCGGCTTAAAAAGTTGGGCATAGAGATCAGCAATAAAAAATACATCGAGTAAATTTTACCGCATGTTTCCATATCATGTTTTTCCAGCATATCCAAGGATATGCTGTTTTTATTTGTTCCTTGTAAAAATAATATTGATTTGTAATAAATATTTTACACGACAGTGCAGAGAAAAGAGACATGATCTGGGATATTTGTAAAAAATATTTTACAAAACAAAATATTATCCTTTTGTATGTCTGATTTAACAGGCGTTTTCATTTTGGCATGGGTATTGCATTACAAATAATTGAATTTTAAAAAATGATAGGAGGTTATTTTATGAGAAGAAATCCTTATGCCGGATATGCGCCGAACATCGGTTGCAGCCTGAATCTTCTGAACGGGGTCAACTTAGAGCAAATCCATTTGGCCACCTTGGAAGTGCTGGAGGACGTTGGCATCCGCATTGACTGTGCAGAAGCTTTGGAGGTCTTTCGCAAAGCAGGCGCCCGTGTCGATGAAGCAGAAAAAATCGTACACATTCCCGCCTTTCTTGTGGAAGCTGCGGTGAAAATGGCGCCGAAACAATTCACCGTCGGCGGCCGCGATCCCAAAAACGATGTGGTCATCGCCACTGACCGCATCAGTTTTATTCCCTTTGGCGAAGGCGTCACCGTCGAGGACCCCTATACCGGTGAGATCCGGGAATCCACCAAGCAGGACGCTGCCCGGCTGGCCATCCTCACCGACGCCCTGGACTCTTTTTCCTACAGTTTCGATACGGTGATCGCCCGGGACGTCGCTCCGGAAAGTCTGCCCCTCCATACTTTGGATGCCCAGGCCAACAATACCACAAAATGCTTGTGGTCCTCGCCGGAAGGCGCCCGCAATGCTGAATACCTCATCGAAATGGGCCGTATCATCGCCGGCGGCAGTGACGCTTTGGCGAAAAAACCCGTACTCATGGGCGGCGGCTGCCCCATCAGCCCCCTGACCCTCTGCAAAGAGTACGCCGAATCGTTGATGGTCTACGCCAGAGCCAAGGTGCCTTTTCTCGAACTCTCCATGGCTCTTTCCGGCGGTACTGCCCCGACAACCCTGGCCGGTACCCTCGTTACCCATAACGCCGAAGTTCTCGCCTCTGTGACGCTCTCCCAACTGACCCAGGCCGGGGCGCCGGTGATCTACGGCAGCTCCACCACGAACCTGGATCTCAGAAAGGGTACCGCCACCGTGGGCAGCCCGGAATTGGCCATGATCAACGCCGCCGTGGCGCAACTGGCCCGTTTTTATGAATTGCCCAGCTTTGTCGCGGGCGGGTAGACAGATTCCAAGGTTTCCGATTTACAGGCCGGTTATGAAAAAACCCAGAGCTTCCTCTTTACGATGCTGGCAGGGGCCAACATCATTTACGGAGCCGGGATGCTCGAACTGGGTATGACCTTTAGTTACCGCCAGTATGTCGCCGACAATGAAATCATCCGTATGCTTTCCCGTATGCTCGCCGGCATTCCCACCGACGATACCCACCTGGCCGTGGATATCATCAAGGAAGTGGGCATCGGCGGTGAATTCCTGTCCCATGCCCATACCTTCCAGAACCTGAAACACAATATTTTCCCCGACCTCATCGACAGGGAAGACCGTACCACCTGGAATGCCATGGGCGCCAAAACCTTCAGTGGCAAAGCCAATCAGCAGGCCATTGAGATTTTGGAAAACCATAAGGTAGCCCCGTTGCCCTGTGCCGATCAGCTCACCGCTTTGATCCATGATGCCGAAAAGGAATTTGGCGTCATCAAATAAGCGGCGTTTGGTGGCCGTTGCAATATTGAAGCTGATTCCCCGTGGCTTGCTGCGGGGAATCCTCTCCCCCCATTTGAAAGGAGGTAACATATGAGTACAAATCAAGCGAAAAAGGTCGGTTCCGCCTGCGGTATTGTCTCCGGCGTCGCCTATGGTTTTTACGGCATTTTTTCTTCCCTGTTGTTGGCTGCGGGGATTAGCCAAAATGCCGTTGTCGCCTTGCCGGCTCTGGCTCTGGCGGTCTTTTTCGGGATAAAGGTTTTGTTCAAACCCCATGTAATGAAGGAAATTCCTTGGAAAATTTATCTGCTTTTGATTTTACAGGGAGGTATTGTCGCTACGGCGATGAATTTTGCCTATACCCATGCTTATGCTTCGGGGATGCCCGTGGGCGTGGTTGCCATCGTTGCTTTTTGTAACGTCATCGTGGTGATGATCCTCTCCTTTTTTGTCCTCAGCTATCGATTTACCCTGCCTAAAATCATCGCCATTGTTTTGGCGGTCTTCGGCGTTTCCCTCGTCATTGGCGTGGTCGGGGGCGGCGGTAACATCGGTACCTACACCGCCATCGGCCTCATGTGGACGCTGCTGATTCCGCTTTTTTATGGCATTAACGTCGTGATCAATACTTACGCTCTGGTCAAAGGCACAGACTCCGACGCGGTTTTATTGATTGCCCAAGGCAGCTCTTTGATCGTCGTGCTGATTTTTATGATTCACCCCATTGCGCTGTTTCAGGATATCTTTGGCCATCTGGGCGGCGATTTGATTGCCTGGGTTGCCTTCCTTGGTTTCTGTCTGATCCCTCATGCCCTTTGCTATGGGATGATGCAGGAATCTTTGAAACGGATCGATCCCACGATCTATCAGATTTTGATGTCCCTCGACCCGGTTACCGCTTTGACCTTAGGGATCATCATTATGAGTCAGGCCGTTTCCGGCTTACAAATCGTCGGCATTGGCATTGTGCTGGCGGCGGTGATCTTTATTACGGTAATGGACGGACGTGAAGCAAAGGCTGTCAGCGCCGGGGTGGAAGAGGTTGCTTTGGAACAGGGCGAATAAAAGTGTGAAAAATAATCGGTAAAAAAACATGAAAACATATGAAAGAAAGAATACATTGAGGTGGTTATTATGGACAAAAGAAAAACGGGAATGACTTTTGCCATTTTATCAGCAATCGCCTGGGGAACTTACGGAACATTTTATTCCATACTATTAGAAAAGGGTATTACTGATTTAACTTTGGTTGCGCTGGCGCCTTTTGCCCTTGTGGTCTATTTCGGCCTGAGAGTACTGTTCAAACCCCATGTTTTGAAAGCCATACCGCTTAAATATTATATCGGCATGGCGCTACAGGGGTTTCTCATCGTCAATGCCTTTAATTACTGCTATTCCCAAGCCTATGCCAATGGCATGGCCGTGGGCATCGTCTCTGTGGTGGCTTTTACCAATGTCCTCGTCATCATGGTGGAATCATACTTTATTTTGAAATACAAGTTTACCATGGCCAAAGTCGTGTCGATGGTGTTGGCTTTGGCAGGTCTCTCCCTGGTGCTGGAAATCTACAGCGGTGGCAGCGGTGTCTTTACCGTTACGGGCCTCCTCTGGACCTTACTGATCCCGCTGTTCTACGGCACCAACGTGACCCTCAACAGCTTTTTCATCGTTAAGGGTTGCGATACCGACGCCATTCTCTTTATCACCCAGTTGGCGGCTATGGTCTTTATGGTGCTCTTTCAGATCCATCCACCGGCGATTGCCGCCAATCTCACCGCAGTGGTTCGGGAGACGCCCTCGGTCATATGGCCGCTGTTGGGTTTCTGCACCCTGCCCATGATCTTCTGCTACGCGATGATGCAGGAGTGCCTCAAACGTCTTGAGCCCTCGATTATGGGTATCATTTACTCCCTTGATCCGGTGACTTCCTTTACTTTGGGGCTTATCGTCTTTGGTCAGCCCATCCGGGGATTACAGATCGTCGGCATCGTTATGATCATTGCCGCAGTGGTCTATATTAACTTTGCCGAGGGTAGGGAAGCCAAAGGGGAGGACAGGGTTGATCAGGCCGCATCCTCCGACCCGGTGATATAGCATTGCGCGCATTTTGCCTACGGTCTAAACGGGAAACTGTCGTTTTACGACGGTTTCCCGTTATTTGTCGGTCAGAAAAAGGAATTGGCAGATGAGCGGGGAATAGGATCATAGAGTAAAAAGCAGGGAGGGGACGACGATGGCAGAAAAAAGACCTACATACGAAGAGCTATTGCAGGAAAACGAGATGTTCCGCTTTGTTTTCGATCAGATCCATGAGGGAGTTTATATCACCGACGAAAACGGTGTGATTGTCGAGTATAACGTGTCTGTCCAGGAAACCGAGGGCTTTCGCAGAGAGGATGTGATCCATCGGAATGAACAGGACGTCTACGGTCATTTCCCGGGTTACGATTTTATTACCAAATACGCTGAGCCGGTTCGCGCATCAAAACAGCCGTTGAAAGACGTTTACTATGAGTATAACATCGGCTATGGCAAAAAAACTTCCATTATCATGAGCATCTATCCCTATACCGTTGACGGTGAGGTCAAAAATATTTGCACTGTGGGTAGAAACGTCAACCATATCAAAGATTTTCTCATCGACACCTTGGGATTGGAAAACCGCAAGGCCGTGAAGAGCGGTGCCGGCAAAACGGGAGCCCGGTATTTTTTTGAGGATATCGTCGGCAAAAGCAAGGCCATGAAGCGCACCGTGGCCATGGCCAAATTAGTGGCCAAGCGGGATTCTCCGGTGCTGATCTACGGTGAGACCGGAACGGGGAAGGAGTTGATGGCCCAGAGTATTCATAACGGCAGTCTCTTTTTGGACGGCCCATTTGTTTCCGTGAACTGCGCGGCGATTCCGGAAACCCTCCTTGAGAGCATTCTCTTCGGCGTCAGCAAAGGCTCCTTTACCGGGGCCGTGGAGGGGCCGGGCCTTTTTGAACAGGCGGATGGCGGCACCTTATTCCTCGATGAAATCAACTCCATGCCCCTGACTCTGCAACCGAAAATTCTTCGGGCGATTCAGGAAAAGACGATACGCCGCATCGGTGGCAAGCAGGAGATTGCGGTGAACTGCCGCATCATCAGCGCGGTGAACAAAGCGCCGAAAACAGTTTTGGAGAAAGGTATCATTCGCGATGATCTGTTTTTCCGTCTGGCGACCATTGAACTGAAGATACCTCCATTGAGGGATCGGAAAGAGGATATCGAATATCTTGTTTATGAATTTATACGGAAATACAATATCCGTTTCGGCCTCTTTGTGGAGGGGATTTCCCCGGAATTGCTGGAGATTCTGTTGGACTACGAATGGCCGGGGAACATCCGGGAGCTGGAAAATCTGGTGGAAAGCGCTATGAATTTGATCGACAGAGAAGAAACCATTTTAAGGCCGCAACACCTTTCCGATTACTTTCAGGAGAAATTTTCCGGGTTGTCCGGTAAAAACCCAGAACCATCTTTGGAGAACCGCGTCGATCTCCCTTTGGCCGCAAAGATGCGCTGTTTGGAACAAGCATATCTTGCCGCGGCTTTGGCACAATGCGGCGGCAACGTTTCTAAAGCCGCGGTAAAATTGGGCATCTCCCGGCAAAACCTCCATTACCGTCTGCGCCGTCTCGGCTTAAAGAGCAATGCCAACAGTGAAAAATAACCTTTCAGTGAAAAGAATTTTTACCTGTGGCAGGTACCGTCCAATGAGCGGATTTTCGGAATTAGCGGCGGGAAGGTGAAAAATATATTTTCAGATAGGACTGTTGAAACCGTTTTTAACAGCCCTTTTTCTTTTGGTACGGTTTTTGCAACTATAATATGCAAAAATACATTTGGAGGTATCACCATGAATTACAACCCCTCTACCAATTGGGCTTTGATCGGGGAAAAGATGTTTTCCGAAGACGAACTCTACGCCATTCACAACGCATCCCTGGAGATTTTGGAAAAAACCGGCATCTACTATGAGGAGCAGGACGCCAGGGATTTCTATAAACGGGCCGGCGCCGCTGTCAACGACGACACCTGTATCGTCAAGATCCCCAAGTGGCTTGTGGAAGAGTCCATCACCTCGGCACCGGGATATTACGTCGCCGCCGGCCGCGATCCCGAGTTTGACTTCTCTCTGGACTACGGCCGTGTCGGTTTTGCCGCCGTGGGCATTGCCCCGGCTATCCGGGATTTGAAAACCGGTAAGAATAGACCTTCTGTGAAACAGGATTTAGAAGATTATGCCCGCCTCATGGATCAATTAGAGAATTACGCCATGGTCTGGGACTGCATCCAGCCCACCGATGTGCCCGAGGCCACCGCCGGCCTGCACGCCTTTGAGGCTTACGTGAAGAATAGCCGCAAAAACATCATGACCACCAACTTCGACCGGGTTACGGCGAGGGCCTGCGTTGAAATGGCGGCGGCGGTGGTGGGCGGCATGGATCAGCTGCGGGAAAGACCGCTGATCACCGCGGGCTCCTGCCCGAAGAGTCCCCTGACTTCCAGTAAGGCCGTTACCGCCAGTGTCATCGAATTCGCCCTGGAGGGGCTCCCCTGCATCGGTATGCCCATGGTGCTCTCCGGTGCTACGGGACCCGTGACCTTAGCGGGGACCCTGGTTCAGCATAACGCCGAAGTGTTGGGTAATCTGGTGCTGACCCAGATCATCCGCAAAGGCACCCCCTATTTATACGGTTCCTGTACGTCCCTGATGGATTTGAGGAAAGCCCAGTGCGGCACCGGCTGCGCGGAACACGCCATGTTCGGCGCCGCCATTGCCCGGTTGGCCCACTTCTATCAGCTGCCCTGTGTTGCCCCGGGGTCCTGGACCGACAGCAAATGCGTGGACATGCAATCCGGCATGGAAAAGGCCTTCAGCGCCTTGGTACCGGCCTTTGCCGGGGCCAACATTGTTTTTGGCGCCGGTGCCCTTGCCGGGGGTATGGTCGTGGATTTTGGTTCCTTTGTGGCGGAGGATGATCTCTTTCAGATGATCCAGTTCATGCTCAAGGGCTTTGATGTGACCCCAGAAAAGATGGCGGTGGAGCTCATCAAAGAAGTGGGCCCCAAAGGGGAATATCTTACCTTGCCCCACACCTTTGAACATATGCGGGAGAATCAGAATTGGCCCCATATCTTTAACCGCGACACTGAGACCGCCTGGACAATGGAGGGCAGTAAAACCATGGACGATGTGGCCCGGGCCAAGGCCGGGGAATTGATCGCAGCCCCCAATCCTGCGCCGTTGCCCCAGGGGATTCAGGAACGCCTCGCCGATATCATCAAAGAGGCTGAAAAAGAGTTGGGCGTCATAAAATAAAGGGGAGACTGTGAATGATAAAAACTCCGGGAGCGAATCCCGGAGTTTTTGCTTGGCAAAGAATTGTTTTTAGGGATAGTCGGTATCGGCTGTGTTAAAAAGCAACAATCTATTTTACGGATTATTCCTCAATGGATGTGACAAACCGCATCAAGATCGTGGCGACTTGGGCGCGGCTGGTTTTGCCGCCGGGATCGAGGAGCGTGGCTTTTACGCCATGGATCAAGCCTTCCGCCACAGCCCACTTCACGGCGTCTGCCGCCCAGGGAGAAACCTTACCGGCGTCGGTGAACTGATTGAGAGAATCGGCGGCGGAGACATCGTATCCTTTGACGCTGGCGTAGCGATATAAAATGGTGGCCATCTGTTCCCTGGTAATCGGGTCTTTGCTGCCGAAGGTGTCTTGATCATAACCTTTGATGACGCCGGTTTCCGTAGCCCAGATGACCGCCGCCGTATACCAGGTATTTGCAGGCACATCGGTGAAGGGATTGGCCGCGTTTGATACGGGTTCTTTTTCGATGCGCCACAACATGGTGACCAGCATTGCTCTGGTCATATTCGTGTTGGGAGAAAACTTTGTTTCCGAAGTCCCTACGAAAAGCCCGGCTTGAAGTACGAAATCAATGCCTTCATGGTACCACTGGGTGATATCCACATCGCTGAACTGTTTTGCGGGGCAGTCGTGTTCAAAGATTGCTTCAATGCTGTGATTGGCTTTCACGGCAGAGAAAGTATAGCTGCTTACGGCACCGACGCTGACGCCGTCCACAAGTACGTCTTTGATGATATAGCCTGCATCCGCTTGGATGGTAAAGGTGATGCTGTCTGATTTCGTCACAACAGAATTTCCCGGCGGTGTGATTGTGCCGCCGGCATTGGCGGTGGCCGAAATTTGGTATGTGTCCAAAGGATTGGCGACGGTGGTGAGGCTTGCGGTTTTGTATGCTGTTTTGTTGCCTGCTTCATCTTTTACGATGATATTAAAATAATAGGTTTGATTGGCGCTAAGGCCGGTTACCGTATAGGTAGATCTGTGGGCAAAATCGCTGATCGCTGTGGCATTGGCTTCCATATCGGCTACGCTGCCGATGTTGTTGGCAGAAGATTTGTAAACACAATATTGCAGATTTTGGCCAGCGGTGATATTGTCGGTTGCCTCATTCCAGGAGAGAATGGCGCTGTTTTTTGTAACCGATGAGGCCGATATCGTGTTGCTGGCAACGGTTGGTGAGAGCGTATCTTCTGTAAATTCTGCTTTGAGAATCGGATAGCCATCGTTGATACTTTCTATGATCTCCCATTGGTAATATCCTGTAGTTCCCGGCAAGCCGTCATTGAGGGCGTTAACAAAATCTTGGCTTTTCATGTAATCAGAGTCTTTGGCAAGGCAATTTGAAGTACTGCCGTGTACGGTTGGCGTCTGACCGCCATTTTCCGTTGCCGTGATCGTGGCGTCCTCATTCCAGTAACAGTCCTTGAAAGACGCGCCGGAAAAGCTTTCCTGATTTTCGCCGTAAAATGGGCCGACAAAACCCCAGCCGATTCCGGAAACAGCGCCGGCGGCATAGCAGTTTTGAATCGTTGATTGATCATCATAAGATTGATTAAAACCGGTCGATCCCCCTGCTCTTGTGCCGTTTCCCCCCTGAATGCTGCCGGAGGCCCCGCAATTTCGTATGGTTCCGTCGTTATACCCTACCAAACCTCCGACATAACTCCAGCCAATGGACTCGATATCCATAGCGGCCCAGCTATTGATGATGGATGCGCTATAGTTGTTGCCCACTAAGCCGCCGGCATTGATCGCCCCCACTGAAATGGAACCGGTGGCGTAACAATGATCCACCGTACCATATAAGGTGCCTGTCAGACCCCCCGCGCCGCCACCATAATAGGTGCTGGATAGATCACAGGAGACTATGCCCAAATCGTAAATAGCCCCGGCGGTATTGACATATCCGAAAAGCCCGACATTGCCGGAACTGTAACCAGTTGAGCTGGAAAAAGTGATGGTCATATTTTTGATCTTTTTCCCGTTGCCGTCAAACTGTCCGGCAAAGGGCGACTCATAGATATCTCCTGATCCGATGGGATCCCAGCCCAAAGCGGGATCATACCAAAAGGCATCGTCAAGAACGTCAGGATCCAAATCAATATCATCCATCATGATGAAATGGTCGTCGAGGAAATAGCGGACATTATGGAGGTGATAGGCTGTTGTGATCTGATACGGGTCATCTTTGCTCCCCGTACCGCCGGCAAACAAGGCGGGTTCCGCGGCAAGCTCAATTTTCGCGGGGGTACTCTCTTTGCCGTTTAATCCTTTGACGACGACGTAAATATCCCAGGCCCCCGCAGCCGCCGGTATCGTATAGCTGTTTTTACCCCCGTAGCAGAGTTCGCCGCTGCCGTCGGTATCGATGTTCGGCATATCCGCGCCGGGGGCAACAAGGGCATAGTAGTATTCACCCAGCATATCGCTGTCAAATGAAATTTCTGCCGTCGCCGCCAGATCATGCGTTGCGGAAGCGTCAGAAATCACCGGCTTGGCGGTGTTCGTGCTGCCGACGCCGGCAAGGACGGGCATACCGTTGTTGACGCCGGAGACGATGATCCAATCGCGAAAGAACGGCTTCCGGCCTGTTAACGCCGGGTCATTCAAAAGCAGCAGGAAGCTTGGGTCTTGGAGTGACGATGATCCAATCGCGAAAGAACGGCTTCCGGCCTGTTAACGCCGGGTCATTCAAAAGCAGCAGGAAGCTTGGGTCTTGGAGTTCAGAGGTGGTTTTACCAAGGCCGGCGCCTCCCGTGGCGTTGAGGCTGCTGTTCCAAAAGCAGTTTACGGCGGTGGCCGCATAGAGGTATTCTGTCAGACCTTGGCCGTTGGTGACCTGACCCGCGGCATAGGAGTTGAGCATCGAGCCGCTGCAGCCGATCAATCCTCCCCCGTCACTGCTGCCTGCCCCAGCGCTGACGTTTCCGGTGGCGTAACAGTTGCCAATCAAACTGTTGTAATAACTATGGTAACCCACAAGGCCGCCGCTATATTTGTAGCCATAAACGGCGCCGGTGGCGTAGGAATTATAGATATTCCCATCGTTGTTGCCAACGAGGCCCCCTGCCATTTCTGAACTGCTGATGTTCCCGGTGGCGAAACAATCGACAATAGTGGCATTGGAATCGCCTGCAAGGCCGCCCAAATAGCCGTCTCCGCTGAGATTTCCCGTGGCATTGCAGGCGATCATCGGACTGGAAGATTCCCCGATCAAACCGCCGACATCGCCGTCATATTCGCTGGCGACCAAAATATCCACCGTGGCGCTGCAGCCGACAAGACCGTAATCTTTGGAGGAATCGATACTTCCCACCAGCCCCCCGATGGTAGAGCCGCTGCGCGAAGAGGCGGATATGCTTCCGGAGGCGGAACAGAAAGAGATGAGCGTGCCGGTGACATCCCCTGCCAAAATACCGATTTCACCGTAATAGCCGGGAAGGGAACTGTAGACCGCGGCGTTTTCGATCGTCAGATGCTGAATCGTAGCATAGGCAACGTAGCCGAAAAGCCCGACCTCTTGCAAATTGGAGGGCGTTGCCGAACTGCCGATGGACAAATTTTCAACGGTTTTATGGTTGCCGTCAAAATGACCCATGAATTCTTCCGTCGCCGAAGCGCCGATGGGTTGCCAATCAAGGCCGTCAAGGTCAAGATCGGCGGTGAGCTTGAGATACTGATCGCGATAACTGACATCTTGGGCCACATCATAGGCCAACTGGGCCAACTGCTGTGGTGTGGAAATCAGAAAGGGATCGTCTTTTGTGCCGTCTCCATCATCAAAGGGGTATTGGCCGGTGGCATGGATACCGTAAGGAAAGTCCGCAGCGCTGACCCCCATTGGGAATGCCAAAAAAAAGAAAAGGATCAATGCTGCCGTAAAAGTCCAGAAAGAAGTTTTTTTTCCCATAAGAATCTCCTCCTTAAGAAATCTGTGTTGGCTGAAACAGGCTCCAAATATCATTGATTGAAGTGAAGTTGGTTCTAAAACCATTATATTGGATTACCTTATGAAGGAAAAGAGCGCCGCCGTATTTGACAATGACAGATCAATGACATGAATTGTGTCAAATAGATTGCTTTTTTAAGTCGTCTTTGTTACACTGAACCTGAGGTGATCAATATGGAATTTTATGAGAAACTCGATTTTCTGATGAAACTAACCAATACAACCAACAGCGCCCTGGCTTTATACACAAAGTTGGATCCATCTCATATCAGCCGCCTGCGCCGGGGACAAAGAAACACCTTGAGAAACACGGGAACCATTCAACTGATGGCCGCCTATTTTGCCAGAAACGCCAGGGCGGACTATCAACGCAAGGCCCTGGCCGACGTGGTAAAAATAGCTCCCCTTGGTGCGGATCAGAGCAAGCTTTCCGTCGCCGTCGCCGCGTGGCTGCAAGAGGGGAAGCCCGATGAATTCACAACGGTGAAAGATTTCCTCAACGGGTTTTCCGGTTATCCTCCAAAGAAACCGTTGGAGGCAGTCATCTCCTATAAAAAGGGAGACGATGACCGGCCCTTGGCCGATGTTTCCGTTTATTACGGTGTAAAAGGGAAGCAACAGGCGGCCAAGTCTTTTTTAGAAGAAGTGATTGCCACAGAGGGCAGCCGGACTTTAATGCTGTTTAGCGATGAAGCAACCGACTGGATGGTCGAAAGGGAATTTGCCCCGGAGTGGGCCGCTCTTATGAACCAAGTGCTGAAAAAGGGCAACCGCATTATCATCATCCATACGGTCAGCCGTGACCTTGATGAAATGCTCCACGCCATCAGACAATGGATGCCCCTTTACATGACAGGGTTGATCGAGCCTTACTTTTATCCCAAAAAAAGAGACGGCTTGTTTAAACAAACCCTCTTCCTTTCTCCCGGTGTCGCGGCGGTTACCTCTCATTCTCTGGGCAATTCCATTCACGACGCCGCAAACTTCTTTACGAAAGATACAGAGATCATCCAGGCTCTTACCACGGAATTTAGTGAATTCCTGAAACGCTGCCGACCGTTGCTGCAAATCTACACCACCAGGGAGAGACCAATTTACTTCGAATCCCTGAGCCAATTTGAAAAGGGGCGACGTAATCTTCTGCTGAAAACGGAATCTCTTTCACTGTTTACCATGCCAGAAGAGGTTTTATCAAAAATATATGGCCGTCTCAGTAAAATGGACGGCAAATTATCGGCTTTAAGAGAGCAGAGAATTCATTTTTTCGAAGAAAATATAAAAGAATATGCGATAACGGAGCTGGTTCAGATGTTTGACGCCGCCAAGGTAAGGGAGGGCAAAATTAGAGTATCGTTCTCCGAAATGCTCCCAGACGGCGCCGCTTACTACCGGCCCGAGGAGTATATCCAGCATCTTGTCCATCTTGAAAAGCTTCTGTGCGAAAACGAGAATTTTCATGTTCATTTGATTCCCGCGGAGGAGTCTGAATATATGGTTGTGGTGAAGGAGGATTACGGCGCCATTGTGGCCAAAACTTCGGCGCCTCCCATCGCTTTGGTGATTTGGGAACTCAACATGGTCTCCGCCTTTTGGGACTATCTCCGGGGCGTCGTTGGGGAAAAGGAGTATGATTTTGTCAGTAATGAGGAGTCCGCGAAAAAGCTGCGTTCGTATATTGACACTTTGAGCAGTTATTTGAAGGAGAAATAAAAAAACCGCAATCAATGATTCATAGAAGAAAGAAAAAACCGCAATCAATGACGAACTTGATTGTGGTTTTCTATTTTTTTAGCTTGTTCCGGTATTCCCTGGGGCTTAACCCCTCGATCTTTTTGAAGACCCGGGAAAAATAGCTGACGTCGCTGAAACCGGATTCCATGGCCGCGTCGTTGATGGTAGCGCTTGGTTCCGCCAGGATGATTTTGGCATGTTCCAAACGCACATAGGTGATATAGTCGGTGATCGTGTAGCCGAAGGTTTTGCGGAAAAGATGGCTGGTATAACTGCCGTTTAAATGAACGGAAGCGGCGATATCCTCAATGGTAATCTTTTCCTTAAAGTGGGTTTGAATGTATCGGGAAACAGCGTAAACGGCCTGGAGCGTATGATCCTTTTCGGATTCTTTGATGATTTCCGTGAGGTGTTCAATGACTTTGAACATCCACTTGCGGACCGTATCCGTATCCTTGAGGCCGTAGAGCTCTTCGTAAATCAGCGCATTATGAAAATGGTAATCTTCATTATGGGCGCCGATATCGGCCACGGACCGGGATAACCAAATGAGCAGTTCCAATATGCGGCCTTTGATCAGGCTGAACTGGCTGCCGTGGGTTTCGCAGAGGGTGTCAAACAATTCGTCAAAAATGCCTTTGGCTTCTTCGGTCTGACCCCGCCGTATGCGTAAACGCAGGTTTTTTTCCGCTTCGGCAATGCGGATTTCCAGCGCTTCCCGTTTTTCATTGTTTTGCAAATCTTTTTTTATCATTCTATGTTTAATGCTTCGATCAGTTCTATGTTATCATCGTGCAGTCTGACGACAATACGGTAAAAGCCTTGGCGAAGACCCTCGTAATTGCCACAGTCCCGGATCATAATCCGCTTTTTGAGACAGTCTCCGTAGAGGGAAGGGGGGCCTTGGAAAAACAAATAATTGGCGGCGGAATCATAAACCGTAAACCCTGCCTCCTTTAAAGCAACCCGGAGATAGGCGCGTTCTTCTTTGATCAGATTCAAGGCGGTTTTGACGTATGCTTGCTCCTTAACTGCGGCGATACCGGCCTTCTGGGCCGGAATGGAAACGCTCCACGGCTGTGTGCAACACTTCATTTTATGAAGCAGCGCTTCATTGGCGGTGAAGCCGAAACCGAGGCGCAGCCCCGCCATGGCGTAGATTTTGGTAAAGGCTTTGAGAATGAAAAGGTTGGGGAAGCAGTGAAGCCTGTCCTTCATGGTATGGGCTTCGGGATCGTCCAGAAAGTCATTGAAGCATTCGTCGAGAACAAAGAAGATGTCTTTTTCCCGGCAGCGTTCCAAAATCTTTAAGAGCAGATCGTTTTCGGTGAGAATCCCCGTGGGATTGTTGGGATTGCACAGAAAAACGATGTCGAGATCGTCGGTTAAGGCGTTAAGGTAAGCTGTCTGTAAATGGAAGCCCTCGGCCTCCTTTAAATAATGATAGCGGATTTCACAGTCCACGGTCTGCAAAGCCTGTTCGTATTCGTGAAAGGAAGGGGCGAGCAACAGCGCCTTTTTCGGTTTTAAGGCCAAGCACAGGGAAAAGATCAGCTCGGCGGCGCCGTTGCCGCAGATGATCTGCTCCTGTTCCACCTTTTCGTGGGCCGCAATGGCCTGGATCAACTCCTGGCAAAGGGGATCCGGGTAGTGGGCGGCTTCTTTGACACCGTTGCAGGCTGCCTCGATCACCGCGGCCGGTGTGCCCAAAGGATTGATGTTGGCGGAAAAGTCCAACATATTTTTGTGGCTGTAAATATCACCGCCGTGCTTATACATGGTTTTTCTCCTCTTTTTCGGCGTGATAGAGGAAGATATCGCGAATCTCCTTGATTTCCCCCAATCCCTTACAGGCGTAGGATACTGTAAAACCCATTTCGGTTAAGCGGCTTTTCCAGGAATTTTCGTCTTCGCCGACCATGTCGTGGTTGGCATGATCCCCGGCAACGATCATCAAAGGAACGAGATGTACCTTTTGATAGGGGGATTTCTTCAGCAAACGGAGCATGGTGTTAAAATCGGGGTAGCCCTCCACGGTGCCGACGAAAAAGTTAGGGTGGCCCGCCGCTTTCATCATATAATCCAAAGCGGCGTAGGCGCTGTCGGCATAATGCTCCGTGCCGTGACCCATCAGCAAAAGCGCCGTGTCCTCCCGCAGGGGATATGTTTTTACCAAGGCGTCAATGACGGCGAAATAGTCTTCGGTGGCATAAAGCAGCGGTTTGCCCAGGGCAACGCGCTGAAAATCGCCGCGTCTTGCTTCGACGGCTGCCGTCATCAGATCGTTTTCGGTGCCGTTGATGATGTGGGTGGGCTGTACGAGGATGTCTTTTATACCGTCATCGGCCATTTGGGCCAGGGCCTCGGCCACGGAAAGGATGCTGATCTGATCCCGCTCTTTTAATTTTTTCCGAATCATAGAGCTGGTCCAGGCGCGATAGAGTCTTCTTTCGGGAAAGGCGGCGGATAGCTCCGCTTCAAGGCGTTCAATGGTTTTTACTCTCGTTTCATGGTAACTCGTGCCGAAACTGACGACGAGCAATCCTTTTTTTGGGGTCATAGTGCGGCGCTCCTTTTACTGATGTCGTGAATATAAAGCTCCAGTTCTGCAAGATTGCGGGGGGGCGGCAGCGCCGGGTCAAGGAGTCCCTTGGCGCAGAGATCGTCAAAAAGCCGCAAGGCCGAGGGCTTTTGTAAATTGGTGGCAATTAAGGTTTTTTCATCGCTGAAAACGGTTCTGGGCGTGCCGCTTTTTAAAATGTTACCTTCATGAAATAAGATCACTTCGTCGGCCCAGGCGTAGGCATGGTCCACATCGTGGGTGGAAATCAACACCGTGATGCCCTTTTTGGCCAACTGGTCGATGTGGTGATTGACGATGGCGGTATGCTTCGGATCCAAGGCCGCCGCCGGTTCATCTAAGACGATGACTTCCGGATCCATGACCAAAATGTCGGCGATGGCCACCTGCTTTTTCTGCCCGCCGCTTAAAAAGTGGGTGGGCTTTTCCTGAAAGGGTGTGATTTCCAGTTCCTCAATGCTGCGGTTGACCCGGGCTTTGACTTCCTCTGTGGCGAGACCGAGATTCATAGCGCCAAAGGAAATCTCTTGGCGGACACTGGCGGAAAACAGTTGGCGGTCGGGATCTTGGAATACGATGCCGACTTTACTTCTCAGCTGGAGTAAAAAGTCCTTTTTATAGCGGTAGGGCTCTCCTTTATAATACAGCGTGCCAGCCTCAGGCTGATGAATACCGTTGAGGCAGAGGAAAAAGGTGGATTTCCCGGAGCCGTTGGCGCCTAAAAAAGCGATTTTGCGCCCTTTTTTGATCTCCAGATCAATGCCTTTTAAAGCATTGGTGCCATCTTCATAAGTGAAGCTGATGTTTTCTGCTTTGATGATCGTTTCTTCCATAAATGGTTTATAACTTCTTTCGTTTATATTCCGAGATAAGCGCAGCATAGAGCAGCTGCTATAAGGCAGAGAGAAAAAATAACGAGGAGCGTGATTTCCTTTTTCGTGGCGGTGTTGGTTTCCTCTAAAACGGAAATCACCCCATTGTAACACCGGGATTCCATGGCGTCGTACATTTCGTTGGCCCGTTTCATGGCTCGCACCAACAAAATGGCCATCAGTTCTCCCAACGCTTTCCAGCTGGTTTTTTTATCCTTGTTGCCGAGGCGGCAGATCTGAGAGATCCGCAGTTGATAGGCAATGTCCAAAAGCACAAAGATGAAGCGGTAAATTAACATCATCATTTCGATGATCAGATAAGGGCAGCGAACTTTTTTCAGCACCATCAGAATATCCGGCATCGGTGTGGAGAGGGTGAGAAAATAGAGGCAGGAGACGGAGGCCAGCGCCGTGAGAATTAGTTGCAGCACCAGATAAAGGCCGCTGAAACTGGCGGTCAAATACCAGCTGCCAATGGGAAGCGACAGCACGGAAAGAGGCGTTTTGGATAAATTGGCGGCGATGGCAAAGGAGCTTAAAAATAAAAAGGCAAAAGGTATTGCCATGAAATGACAATACCTGCGCAGATTAGTACCTCCCTTAATGACGGTAAGGTAACTCATCGCTGCCAAGATGAGAACGGACAGGGTGACGGAACGGGTCGAAACCGTGACGATTAAGGCCATTATCGCCCAGGCCGTTTTGATATAGGGATTATGATAACGTAATTTTGAATAATAGCAGAGCTTATCAATGATGATCATGGGGTTTTATTTAACGCTTTCTGCTTTTTCAATATCAATGCCGTTTTCCACAAGGGCTTTTCTCATTTTTGTGCGCATGGTCAGGCGGCCTAAGATGAAGAAGAAAAGTCCGCTGCCCAAAGCTGCTTGGAGGCAAAAGAGTAAACTTTCGATTTCACCGGGAATTTCGCCGTCGGCGAAGATTCTTTCAAAGGGAGCACTGAACCAGGGCGTATAAGTCTCGTCGATGGAGGTAATCAAATCGCCTGCGGCGTCGTCAGAGCCGCCGAAAGCGGCGGTTTGCCCCAGAGTGATCACAGGAATCACGGCAATGGCGACACAGAGCAGCAAGAGAACAATGATGACGGTTCTGTTTTTGTTCGTTTTACTCATTTGGCAAGTCCTCCCATGAAACCGATTTCTGTTAATTCTGTTTTTGCGTGAGCTTCCAGGGCCATGACGATGACCACGGAAAGCAATCCTTCAATGACAGCCAACGGCACTTGCGTAACGGCAAAAACGCTTAGGAATTCCGCAAGAGAGGCAGAAAATCCGCCGACTTCCGAGGGATAAGCCATGGCCAGCTGTACCGAGGTGATACAGTAAGTACCCAAGTCCCCCAGGAAACAGGCGAGGAATACGGCGATATGTTTCGGCACCTTAAGCAGCAGAGAGAGCTTGTAAACGCCGAAGGCGATGAAGGGGCCGGCAATGGCCATGGAAAAAGTGTTGGCGCCTAAGGTGGTAATGCCGCCATGGGCCAAAAGCAAAGCCTGGAACAGCAGGACAATGAGGCCGATGATGGACATGGCGCTGGGGCCGAAGAGCAGCGCGCCCAAGGGCGTACCCGTGGCATGGGAGCAGCTGCCGGTTACGGAAGGGACCTTTAAAGCTGAGATGACGAAGGTGTAAGCTCCCACCATGGCCAGAAGAATCAAGGCTTTTCTGTGTTCCAGGGAGAGTTTTTTGATGGAGATAAAGCCAGCGACTAAAAAAGGAATGCAGGCGACGCCCCAGGCAACACAGTATTTGGGGGCCAAATAACCCTCCATAATATGCATTGCGGAAACGCCGGAGACCAGCAGGAAGGGGATACAGAGTCCCGTTACCAGAGCAATCAGTCGTTTTTGTTTTTGTGTCATTTGTTTCCCTCCTAAATAAAAATAACAACCGACCGGCGAACTCCGGCAGGTTGTTAGGGAAAATCAATTCTTCCGACACCTCGCCATCGTTCGTAGCATGAGTGTTTGCTACGTTTGGCAGGTCTCCTGGCTTGGGATATTTCCCTTACAGTGGCGCGACCGCGCAGGATTTTCACCTGACTTCCCTATTCTCCGTTAAAAACGGCACCAAACGTATTCGATTATTTTCGTCATGGTAACATAAGAGAAAAAAGAAGTCAATAATATTTCTAAAACGACACAGTAAATTACAAGAAATCCAAAAATATTACAGAGTGCTCCCAAGGATTCCTCTAAAATGGCTCCATGAAGCGATTTTGTGGAAATATCCAAAAATTGTCCAAGAAATATAGCAATTTTGTCTTGATTTCATCACTGTTCTGCGCTACAATGAATGAAAATTTGATAAACGAAACGGTGCGATTTGCGCATAATAGGGAAACAGGTGATTCCTGTACTGTCCCAGCAACCGTGATACGGACGAAAAGACGTGTGCCACTGCGAAGAGCGGGAAGGTGTCTGATTAGGATGATGTTAAGTCGGTAGACCTGCCGTTTTTTGGGGTTCTCCTGGGTAGAGTTAGGTATGTTCAGATCCGTATTTTGCTATCTGAAACCGATTTTCCTCAGAGGAAATCGGTTTTTTTATTTTTCGTTTTTGAAGGAAGGATTCGCGATGAAAGGAATCATGATTCAGGGTTGCAGTAGCGACGCCGGTAAAAGCTATATCGCCACTGCCCTTTGCCGCATTTTAAAACAGAAGGGGTATCACGTATGCCCCTATAAAAGCCAAAATATGTCCAATAATTCCTACGTTACCTGGGACGGCGGAGAAATCGGCCGCGCCCAAGGCGTTCAGGCGGAAGCTGCCGGTCTGCGGCCGGAAACCTATATGAACCCAATCCTGCTAAAACCCCAGCAGGATTCCGGTTCGGAAATTGTCCTTTTCGGCAAGGTCTATAAACCCATGCCGGGCCAGGAATACCACCGGAATTTTACCATGAACCAGGGCTTGGCAGCGGCCAGAGAGGGCTTGGCGGTGATCAGGGAAAACTTTGACGCCGTGGTCATCGAAGGCGCCGGATCTCCCGCCGAGGTCAATCTCAATGATCGGGAAATCGTCAATATGCGCATTGCCAATGAAGCCGACGTGCCGGTGCTCTTGGTGGTGGATGTCAACAGGGGCGGTTCTTTCGCCTCCATCGTCGGCACTCTGGAGCTCCTCGGCGAAGACAGGAAAAGGGTGAAAGGCTTGATCTTCAACCAGTTTCGCGGGGATATTTCCCTCTTTGAGGACGGCGTCCGCTGGATTGAGGATTATACCGGCGTCAAAGTCGTCGGCGTGCTTCCGTATTTTCGCGATATCAACATCGAAGGGGAGGATTCCCTGAGCATCAATTTTCAGCACCGTTCCGCTTCGGAGCATAGCCTCTCCATCGGCATCGTGCGGCTGCCATATATTTCCAACCACACCGATATGGAAATTTTTATCTACGAAGACGATGTGGATATTCATTTTATCGATGAATTCAGCTCCCTTGCTCCCTTCGACGCCGTGATCATTCCCGGTACCAAAAGCACCATCGGTGATCTCGAATACATCGAAAAGACCGGCCTCGCCTCAAAGCTCAAAGAGTATCAAGGCTATATTTTCGGCATTTGCGGCGGTTATCAGATCCTCGGCGATACATTGATCGACGACGAGGGGATTGACTTTAAGCCCGGTTACCGCAAAAACGGCCTGGGCTTGCTGCCCCTTGCCACCCATTTTCAACGGGATAAACGCGTGGTCTTAGCCCATGCCACAGGGATTCATCCCTTTGTCGAAGGCCTTGCGGTGGACGGTTACGAAATCCATTTGGGACGAACGGAGATCGTAGGGGAAAACGCCTCTTATCTTTGGTCCATTGACGGCAAAAAGGACGGCGCCGCCACCGCCAATATGCGCGTGGCCGGCAGCTACCTCCATCATATCTTCCACAACGATCACTTTCGTACCGCCTGGCTCAATCTGCTCCGCAAGAAAAAGGGCTTTCCCTTACGCCCGGTTCTTGACACCGCCGCCTATAAGGAAACGCAGTACGAAAAATTGGCCGAGGAGGCCTCAAAATACCTTGATCTTGACTATATTATGACCCTGGTGGAAAGCGGGAGCAAGGAAACATGAGCGTATACCTCAGCCTCCTAACCGACTTTCTGTTCGGTGATCCCAAGGGCTTTCCCCACCCCGTGGTTTATCTCGGCAAGCTGATCGCCTTTTACGAAAAACTGTTTTACGGAGAAAAACATCAGTTTTTACGGGGAGCGCTGTTCACCGCGGCGGTACTCCTCAGCGTAACCCTTTTCTTAGCCGCCCTGCTCCTTCTGGCCTCCCTCTGGCAACCTCTATGGATCGTTGTTTCCGTCTATTTTATGTATACGTCCTTAGCCTGGCGCTCCTTAAAGAAGGAAACCGGTTATGTGGTGGAAGCCCTGAAAAATGACGATCTCCCGGCGGCCAGAAAATTCGTCTCTTATGTGGTGGGCCGGGATACGGAAGAGTTGACCAAAGAGGAGATCCTCAAGGCCAATATCGAAACCGTGGCGGAAAACACCGTTGACGGCGTGTTAGCCCCGCTTTTCTATATGCTGATCGGCTACTTTCTCGGCTTCCCCGTGATCTTCGTCTGGCTTTATAAAGCTATCAATACCCTCGACTCCATGGTAGGCTACAGAGACGATCGCTACCGCCGTTTCGGCGCTTTTGCGGCGAAACTCGACGACGCGGTGAACTTTATCCCCGCCCGTCTTGGCGCTTTGGCCATGTTAGTCGCCGGGGTTTTGCCGGGACTAAACTTCCGCAACGGCTGGAAGATCTTTAAACGGGACCGTTTCGCTCATTTGAGTCCCAACAGCGCCCAATCGGAAAGTGTTGTCGCCGGGCTGCTCGGACTACAACTGGGAGGCGCCCATGTTTACCACGGCGAAACGGTGGAGAAACCTACCATCGGCGACGCCTTAAAGGAGCCGGAGCTTGGGGATTACGCCAAGAGTCTGTGGGTTTTAGACGGCAGCGTCGTCCTATTTATCCTGATATTTACTGTTTTTTACCTTTGGCAACAATTTCACGGCGGAGGAATCCTATGACTAAAATTACTCATTGCGAACCCGGTTCGATTGAAAAACAAAGTTTCGCGATCATTACCTCGCTTTTGGGCGACCGCGCCTTTCCCCCGGAACAGGAGGGCATTATCAAGAGAACCATTCATACCAGCGCCGACTTCGATTATGCCGACAACCTGCGCTTCGGTAACGATCCGGTGAAGGCGGGGGTGGCCGCGCTGAAAAAAGGCTGCACCGTCTATACGGATACGCGGATGGCCTTTTCCGGGATCAATCAAAAGAATTTAACGCGTTTTTCCTGTGAAAAAGCCTGTTATATCGACGATCCCGCCGTGGCCAAGGAAGCGGCGGAGCGGGGTGTGACCCGGGCCACCGTGGCCATGGAAAAGGCCATGGCCCAAGAGGGCGTCAAGATCTTTGCCATCGGCAACGCCCCGACGGCGCTGATCGCCCTTTATCAACGGATCAAGGAGGGGGGATTGCGCCCCGATCTGATCATCGGCGTGCCGGTGGGCTTTGTCAACGTGGTGGAAAGCAAAGAGTTGATCATGACTCTTGATATCCCCTACATTGTGGCCGAAGGCCGTAAAGGCGGCAGCAATATCGCCGCCGCCATCGTTAACGGTTTGCTGTTGGAGGCGATGAAAGAAGCATGACGGAATTTGTAAAAGTGGGTAAAAAACAGTTGAGAACCGGTTTTACCACGGGAACCTGTGCCGCCGGGGCCGCCAAGGCCGCCGCTTTTATGGCGCGCTATCGGGAAAACATTACGGAAATCGATGTCATTTTACCTGACGGCAAAAACGTAACCCTGCCTCTTTGCCGCAATGAACTGACGGCAGACGGCGCCATTGCCGCCATTGAAAAGGATGGCGGCGACGACCCCGACATCACCACGGGACTGCACATTGAAGCCAACGTCGTTTTAAACCATGGCAAAGAGATCACCCTGAAGGGCGGCGAAGGCGTCGGCCGGGTGACTTTAAACGGCTTGAAGGTGCCGGTGGGAGAACCGGCCATCAACCCGGTGCCCCGGGGCATGATCCAAACCAACGTTAAGTCGGTGCTGCCCAAAGGCTACGGCGCCGCGGTGACGATCTCCGTTCCCGGCGGCAAAGAAGTCGCCAAAAAGACCTTTAACCCGAAGCTCGGCATTGAGGATGGTATTTCCATTTTGGGTAGCACCGGCATCGTGCATCCCATGTCGGAAGAAGCCCTCAAAGAAAGCCTGGCCTTGGAACTGAGCGTCCTTACTTCAAAGGGCTATAAAGAAGTGATTTATGCCTTTGGCAATTACGGCCTCTCTTTTTTACGGGAGCACCGCGTCAGTGACGAAAGAGTTGTAAAGGTTAGCAACTACATTGGCTTTATGCTGGATGAGGCGGTGAACCGCGGCGTGGAGCGGCTGCTGTTGACGGGGCATATCGGCAAAATGATCAAGGTTTCCGGCGGCGTCTTCTATACCCATAACCGCATCGCCGACTGCCGCATGGAACTTTTAGCGGCTTACGCCGCTTTGGAGGGTGCCTCCCAAAAAACCGTTGAAGAAATCTACCGTTCTTTGACCACCACGGCGGCGACGGAAATCATTGAAAGGGAGGGCCTCACCGCGATCTATCGCCGGATCGTGGAAAATGCCGTGAAGCGGGGGGAAAGCTACGTTTTCGGCGAAGTGGAAATCAGCGCCATTCTCTTTGGCGACGATAATAGGCTATTGTATATGGACGAAAAAGCGAAAAAATGGATCGGAGAATTTGCCCATGCGTGAGAAAACAACTGCCATCATCGGCGTCGGGCCCGGAGCTTCCGGCTATCTCTACCCTTTGGCCGCCGACCTCATTAGAAAGGCTGAGCTACTCCTCGGCGGTGAACGCGTCCTCAGCGATTTTGCCTCAGGGGATCAAGATACCTTTTGCATCCGCAACAACCTTTGTGACGTGGTGGCCTGCATCAAAGAGCAGCATGGCAAAAAGAATATCGCCGTTCTTGCCACCGGGGATACGGGGCTCTATTCCATCTCTGCCTATCTGCAAAAGAAATTGCCGGACATCGACTTTCAGGTGCTACCGGGGATCAGCTCTCTGCAATGCCTGATGGCCAAAGCCAATATCAACTGGAATCAGCTGAAGATCGTCAGCCTCCACGGCAAAGATGGCCTGCCCCTGAAGAACATCGTGGCCCGGCATCCCTATACGGCGGTGTTTGCCGGGAACAAGTACGGCCCGCAGCAGATTGCCGAACTCCTCAAAGAGCTTAGCTTTGCCGATATCCGGCTGCTGGTGGGAGAACATCTTTCCTATCCCGAAGAGCGCATTGTTCGGGGAAGCGCCGCGGAAATCGCGGAAATGGAGTTTTCCGAGCTTAGTCTGGTTATCGTGGAAAACCCTGCCCCCGCCAAACGGCCCTGGCCTTATCAGACCATGGGACTTCCCGACGAGGCTTTTCTTCGGGGTAATGCCCCCATGACCAAAAGTGAAGTCCGTGCCGTGCTCCACTCTAAACTGCGTTTGACTGAAAATGCCAATATCTTAGAAATCGGCGCCGGTACCGGCTCCTGCACCGTTGAAATGGCCATGACCGCTTATCTGGGTCATCTGTGGGCCTTGGAGAAGGATCCCGGGGCGGCGGCCTTGTGCAGGGCAAATATAGAACGGTTTGCTGTGGATAATGTGACCTTGATAGAAGAAAACGCGCCGGCGGGGATTCCCTCGGACATGGACTTCGACGCTGTTTTCATCGGCGGCTCCGGGGGGCAGATGGCAGAGATCGTTGCCGCCGTCGCCGGCCGCAGCAAGAGAGTGGTGGTGACGGCGGTGACGGCGGAGTCTGTCGGCGAAACCCTTACGGCGTTAGCCGCTCACGGCTATGAAACGGAAATCGTACAGCTTACCCTGGCCCGCAGTAAAAAAGCGGGAACGAAACACCTGATGCAGGCCCTTAACCCGATTACGATCATTACGGGGGTACCTTCATGAAAATCGCCCTCTGCGCCTTGACCAAAAACGGCGCTGCCCTGGCCTGTTCTATGGCGAAGAGCCTTGAAGTGGACTGTTATCTGAAACATCCCTTAAGGGGCGCGGCCATGGCTACGGTTTTCGACGGCTCCTTAAAAGACCTGATCGAAAAGGTCTACGGTCAATACGACGCCTTTGTCATGATCATGGCCTGTGGTATCGCGGTGCGGGCCTTTGCCCCCTTGTTGCGGGGAAAAGAGCGTGACCCCGCCGTAGTGGTCATGGATGAAAAGGGGCAATACGCCATCAGCCTTTTAAGCGGTCATCTCGGCGGCGCCAACGCTTTAACGGAGAAAATTGCTGCCCTGACCGGGGCTGCCCCGGTGATCACCACCGCTACCGATATCAACAAAAAAATAGCTTTTGACCTCTTCGCCAAGGAAAATGACTGCGCCATCGAAAACCTCGGTGCTTTGAAATACATCAGCGGCGCTCTCGTCAACGGCGAGGAGGTTGAAATTTACAGCGATTTTCCCATCGCCGGGGAGCGGCCCATGGGAGTGAAGCCCTATCAGGAGGGAAGGCCAGAAAACCTTGTGGTGATCAGCGACAAGGAAAGTACGCCCCGGGGAGAACACACCCTCTACCTGCGTCCCCGCTGTCTCTATTTGGGTTGCGGCTGTAAAAAGCATACGGACCCGGCGAAGCTCCGCGCCGCCGTGGCGGATTTTCTAAAACAGAGCACGTACAGCGAACATTCTTTAAAAGCTCTTTGTTCCATTGATTTGAAAAAAGAGGAATCCTGTCTTTTGGCCTTGGCCGCCGAAAGGGAACTTCCTTTTTACACCTTTGGCAGTGAGGAGCTGAACGCCGTCGCCGTGGAAAACGGTTCCGCTTTTGTGGAAAAGGTGACCGGCGTCAAAAGCGTGGCGGAGGCCGCCGCAAAGCGGCTGGCGGCGGGAGAAACCCTGATCGGCAAAACCGTCTATGACGGCATCACCTTGAGTTTGGCGAAGAGAGAGGTCACTTTGGCCTGGAATCCTACGGAGAAGAACCATGAATGAATTTTATGTGGTGGGCATCGGCCCCGGCGCTTTTGAGCAGATGACCGTTAAGGCCAGGGAGGTGTTGGCGGCGGCGGACGTCATTGCCGGTTACAACGCTTATCTTGATTTGGTGCGGCCTTATTTTCCCGATAAAGAATATTTGGGCAACGGCATGACCGGTGAAGTGAAACGCTGTCAAGCGGCGCTAAGTCAAGCGCTCACCGGGAAAACCGTGGCCATGATCAGCAGCGGCGACGCCGGTATTTACGGCATGGCCGGTCTGGTTTTAGAGCTTTCCCGGGATCTTGATCTGAACATCATCACGATCCCCGGCGTCACGGCGGCCTCCTCCGGCGCCGCCCTTTTGGGGGCGCCGCTGATGCACGATTTTGCCGTGATCAGTTTGAGCAACCGTCTCACCGATTGGGACTTGATCGAAAAACGGCTGCGCCTTGCCTCCGAGGCGGATTTCAGCATCGTTTTGTATAATCCCAGAAGTAAGGGACGTCCCGACGGTCTGGAAAAGGCCCGGCAGATTTGTCTCGCATCGAAAAAACCCGATACTCCCGTGGGCATCGTCAAAAACATCGGTAGACCGGGAGAACAGGCCTTGGTGACCACCTTAGAAAAGATGGATGTTACCGCAGTGGACATGTTTTCCACAGTATTCATCGGCAATAGCAAAACCTTTGCGGAGAACGGTTTGATGGTAACCCCCAGAGGGTATTTGGAAAAAGGGGCTGAAAAAGCATGAAGAAGCTATTGCTGATTGCCGGTACCGGCGACAGCTCCGCCTTTTTAGCACAACTGCCTCAGGATATTACCGCGGTGGCGACGACGGTCAGCGCCATCGGCGCCGACTGTATCCCAAAACGTGAGGGGATCAAAATTCGCACCGGTTCCCTAAATCAGGAGGGCTTTGCCGCTCTGTTGCAGGAGGAACAATGTGACTTTTTGGTGGATATGAGCCATCCTTTTGCCGTGGAGGTCTCCGCCGCGGCGCGGTGCGCGGCGGCGGCTGTTGGCGTGCCTTACCTGCGTTTTCAAAGGGAGAGTTACGCCGATGCGGAGGTGGATTGCCGCCGCTTTCCCGATATACGGTCGGCGGCGGCAGCCTTGAACGAGATTTCCGGCAACGTACTTTTGACCACCGGCAGCAAAACCGTGGAGGTCTTTCAAAAATACGTGGCGGGTTTTGAGGAGCGCTGTTACCTTAGAGTGCTTTCTTCCAGTAAAGTTTTGGCGGAGCTGGAGAGTCGCGGCATCGACGCCGGTCACATCTTCGCCATGAAGGGCGTAGCCTCCGCTGCACTGAATATCGCCTTGGCAAAAGAGATCGACGCCGTTTGCATCGTGGCCAAGGACAGCGGCGTCACCGGCGGCATCAAAGAGAAGATCGCTGCCGCCAAAGCCTTAAAGATCCCGTTATTTTTGATTGACGCCCCGGCGGAAACCGGCGCCGTTTATGCTACCTTTGCAGAAATATTTGCGGTGATCAGAGAAAAAGATGAGGTTTTGTTATGATGAAAACAGCATTTGTCGTAGCGGCGGTGCATAGCGGCGGCGGTAAAACCACGGTGACCATGGGTTTGATGGCGGCCTTCCGCAAATTGAATTATGCGGTACAGCCTTTTAAAGTGGGGCCGGATTATATTGATCCCATGTATCATACCGTCGCCACCGGCCGCAAATCGAGAAATTTGGACAGTTTTATGGTGCCGGAAGCAAGCCTCCCCTATCTTTTTGTCAAAAACGGCGGCGACGCTGATATCGCCATTGTCGAAGGCGTGATGGGCCTGTATGACGGCGTAAGCCCCGATGCCATAGAGGGCAGCAGCGCCCATATTGCCCAGATTCTCAATATTCCCGTGATTTTGGTCCTTGACGGTCACGGCATGTCCTTATCGGTGGCGGCGCTGATCAAAGGCTTTCAGGACTTTTCGCCGGCCACGAAAATCGCCGGTGTGATCTTAAACCGGGTCAAATATGAAAGCGGCTATCTCTATCTCAAAGAGATCATCGAGGCACAATGCGGTTTGCCGGTTTTTGGCTATCTGCCGGAGGACCCGGCCTTTGCCCTTGCCAGCCGCCATTTGGGCCTTTATTGCAGCAATGAGATCAAGGATCTTGAAGCAAAACTCGATGCCCTTGCCGAGGCTTTAATCGACCATATTGACCTTGGGGCGCTGCAAAAAGTCGCCGCCTATCAGGGGAAACCGGCGTTAAAACCGGCCTTGCCCCGGCCCCTCAAGGACCAGGAAAGAGTGAGCATCGGCTACGCTTATGACGCGGCCTTTAATTTCTATTATCAAGATAATCTCGACCTTTTGCGTGAACTGGGGGCGGAGCTGATTCCCGTCAGCCCCTTAAAAGACAAAACCCTGCCAACCTTGGACGGCTTGCTTTTAGGCGGCGGTTATCCGGAACTGCATCTAAAAGAACTCTCCGCCAATACGTCTTTCAAGGAGAACCTAAAACAGCGCTTAGAAGAGGGTATGCCCTGTTATGCCGAGTGCGGCGGTTTGATTTACCTGGGCCGTTCCATGATCTTAAACGGGGAAACCTACCCCCTTACCGGTTTTTTCCCCTTCGATTTCGCCATGACCGACCGCTTGCAGCATTTTGGCTATATGCAGGCGGAAATCGCGCCCCATACGGGTTTCAGCGGCGAGGAAGCGGAAACCCTTCGCGGTCATGAATTTCACTTTACCAAACGCGTGGATACGGCGGCTTATGCCACGGTTTACGATGTATCGAAAAAACGGAACGCGAAAACCCTGCGTTGGCAGGAAGGGTTTCAAAAAAAGAATGTGCTGGGCGGTTATCCCCATTTTCATTTTTACAGCAATCCCACCTGTGCCGCCAATTTTTTGGAAAATGCTCTGAAAGAGCAAAAGAGAAGGAAGTAAAATGTTTTTTTCAGCCATTGGCATCGATCACCGCGCAGACGCGCAAAAAAGAGAAAAATATGCTTTCAGTGATACCCAAAAGCTGGAGTTCGCCGCCCTTTTGGCAGAAAGGGGGATCTTTGAAAATGTGATCCTCTCCACCTGCAACCGCAGCGAAGTCTGGGTTTTTGCCAAGGACAACGGTCATCTCACCGAAGATCTGACGGCCTGTTACCGCTCTTTTTTTGACGGTGATGAGAGCATCATCTCCTGTTATGAAGGGAGTGACGCGGTTCGCCACATCTTTCGCGTGACGGCGGGACTGGAATCGGCCATCATTGGCGAAGATGAAATTTACCGTCAGGTGAAAGAGAGCTTTGAGGCGAGCCAACGCTTCGGCAATACCGGCAAAGTTTTTAACCGCCTCTTTCAATCCGCGGCGCGCTGCGCCAAAGAGATCAAAAGTCATTTGAAAGTTTCGGAAATCCCCATTTCCCCAGGGTATATCGGCCTTAAATTTTTGAAACAGGAAGCGGGCTCCTTTACGGATAAAACCATGCTGATCATGGGTTTCGGTGAAATCGGCCAAAAGTTCTACCGCTATGCCCGGGAATACGGCATGGAGCGGGTCATTGTTTGCAGCCGCTCTGAAAAACGGGCCAGGGAGGTGCTGGACTGCGCCGAAAACGCTCAGTACCGTCCCTTTGCCTGCTGGAAGGAGTTGCTCCCCGAAGCGGATATCGTGGTCACGGCAACCCGCTGTCCTCACTACATCATCAAAAAAGACCAGTTGTTAACGAGGGAGAAGCCCCTCTATCTCCTGGATATGTCCATACCCAGAAATATCGAGGGCAGCGTTGGTGAACTGCCCCTGCACCATCTCTATAACGTCGACGCCCTGACGGTGACCGCCAATGAAAACATGCAGGCCCGCAAGGAATTGTGCAAAACAGGGGAAACGGTCATTGACCGCTATGTGGAGGAGTTTTTCGACTGGCTCAGCCGCCTGAAAGAAGATGAGGTCATCGAATCCCTTCATCAGTCCGTGGATCGGGTTATGGAGAACCACCTTGGTTATCTTTTCGGCAAGATTGACGTCAACGAAAAAGAAAAGAGTATCATCAGCCGAACCATGCAGGCGGCAATGAAAAAAGCGCTGATGAATCCCATCGTCTCCTTAAAAACCATGGAAGACAAAGAAAAGCGGCAGGCTTATTCCAAAGTGATGGAAGAGCTCTTCGATTTGAAACGGAAGGTGTAGCGATGTTTTATCCCTTATGCATCGAAATGGAGAACAAGGCGGTGCTGATCATCGGCGGCGGCCAAATCGGCCTGCACAAAGCGGAAGTTTTGGCCAAGGCCGGGGCTGATATTACCCTGATTGCCCCCGACCGCTTAGAGGGTTGGGCGGCGCTGCCTGTGGTCTGGCGGCGGGAACGTTATGGCGGCCAATCTTTGGACGGCTATTTTTTGGTGATTTGTGCCACCGACGATCTCGTGCTCAACGGAGAAGTCGCCGGGAAATGCAAAAAGCGGGGCATTCTCTGCGACAATACTTCCGCAGGCCAAAGCGGCGATCTGCTTTTCCCCGCCGTGGTCCAAAAAGGCGGTTATACCGCCGCCGTGACCAGCAATGGGCAAACGCCGTTTCTGACCAAAAAGATCAAAGGCGAGATCGAAAAGATTTTAGCCCCCTACGATGAAGAAACCGTGGCTTTGCTGGCAAAGACACGTTTGCATATCCTTGAACATTTCCCGGCGGAGAAAAAAGCGCTCTTACATAAGCTGGCGCTGGCGCCGTTAAGCATCATCAGAGAGAAAGGAAATCCCGATGAAATTAGTGATTGGCTCCAGAGGGAGCAAACTGGCGCTGGTGCAGACCAATCTGATTGCCGACGCCATCAAGAAAGCGAATCCTCAGGTGGAAACGGAAATCAAGATCATCAAAACGAAAGGCGACATCATTCTTGATCAGCCTTTAAACGTGATCGGCGATAAGGGTCTCTTTGTCAAGGAGATTGAGGAAGCGCTGCTTTGTCATGAGATCGACCTGGCCGTGCACAGTCTGAAAGATATGCCCGCCCAACTTCCTGAAGGTCTTACTCTGGCGGTGACGCCAGAGCGGGAGGATCCCAGAGATGTCTTGGTGACCTTCCACGGTGAAAAAAGCTTAAAGGAATTGCCCCCAAAGGCCAAAATCGCCACCGGCAGTCTGCGCCGGGGTATTCAGATCAAGCGGCTTTGCGATAGGGTGGAGGTTAAGGAAATTCGCGGCAACGTGGAAACCCGCATCAATAAGAGCAGGGAAAACGGCTATGACGGCGTGATTTTGGCCGCCGCGGGCCTTAACCGTCTGGGCCTTCCTTACGACGGCGTGGTTTTTAGCACCGAAGAGATGCTGCCCGCCCCCGCCCAGGGTATTTTGGGGTTGGAGACGAGGTGCGGTGATGAAGCGGTGATCGGCTTGTTAAAACCGCTGCACCACGCGGAAAGTCACCGCCAGGCACTGGCGGAAAGAGCCTTTTTACGTGATATCGAAGGCGGCTGCCACGCCCCCATGGGCGTCTGCTGTAAAATCGACGGCATGAGCTTTACCCTGCGGGGTTTTTTCCAAACGGAAACGGATTATCTGGAAGAAACCGTTTACGGCGTCGCCGGCACGGAAGCGGCCAAGGGCAAAGAGTTGGCCTTAGCTTTAAGGGGGAGGATGTGACATGAAAAACGGAAAAGTATATCTGGTCGGCGCGGGCCCCGGTGATTACGGCTTGATCACTGTAAAAGGTCTGGAAACCATCGCCATTGCTGACGTTCTCGTCTACGACCGTCTGATCAACGGCCAGTTGATTTCCAGAGCTCCTGCCGCCTGCGAAAAGATTTACGTGGGCAAACAGGCGGCCAACCACGCCCTGCCCCAGGATCAGATCAACGAATTGCTCTATCAAAAGGCTGCCGCGGGGAAAACGGTGGTGCGTCTGAAAGGCGGCGATCCCTATGTTTTCGGCCGCGGCGGGGAAGAGGGAATTTACCTTGCGGAGCGGGGTATCGCAGTGGAGACCGTGCCGGGGATCACTTCTTCCATTGCCGGCCCCTGCTACGCCGGAATCCCCGTGACCCACCGGGATTGGGCTTCCTCCTTCCACGTGTTTACCGGTAATTTCAAAGATGAAATTCGGGGTTTGGATTTTCAAAATCTGGCGGCGTTGGAGGGAACCCTCATCTTTTTGATGGGCTTTTCCAATCTCGACTACATCACCGAAGGCTTGTTGGCCGCGGGAAAAGACCGGCATACGCCGGTGGCGGTGGTCTCCAACGCTACCACGGCAAGGCAGAAAACAGCCGTGGGCGAGCTTTGCGATATCAGGGAGAAGGTTCGGGCGGAAAACCTCGTTTCTCCCGCCATTACCGTCATCGGTGATGTGGTAAAGTGCCGGGAATCCTTAAACTTTTTTGAACAGAACAGGCAGGATGGCGTATTGGTTCTAAGGGACGCCGGACAGAGCGCCTTGTTCGCCAATAAACTGTTGGCCAACGGTTTTACGCCGGTGGTTTGTCCGGTGATTCAAATTAAGCCGCGGGGGCTTACCGCTGAATGGTCCGCGGCCTTGCAAAAGCTGCCTGACTATGACTGGATCGTGTTTACCTCCCCCAACGGGGTGAAAGCGTTTTTCAACTTATATTTTGCTGAAAAAGGTGATTTACGCCGTCTGTCCCAAGCGAAATTCGCGGTGATCGGCCAAGGCACGGCGGAAGTATTGGCGGAATACGGCTTTATCGCCGATTTTGTTCCCACGAAACAGGTCAGCTTCGCTTTGGCCGCCGGGCTTTTGCCCCTGCTGAAAGAAGGGGACAAAATACTCCTGCCCCGCTCCGCCATGGCCGATAACGATCTCAAAGAAAAGCTGGAAACGAAAGGCAGTGTTGACGACATCAAAATTTACGATACGTTGATTTCTACGGAAAGAGAAGAAGAATTGAAAACACTGCTTCAAACAGGGGAAGTCAAATTTGTCCCCTTTACCAGCGCCTCGACGGTGGACGGCTTTATGAAAGCCTGCGGTGACGACCTCAGCTGTTTGGATCAGGTGAAAACCGTGGCCATCGGGCCCATCACCGCCAAACGTATGCGGGAGCTGGGCATTACCCCCGATTTAGAAGCCGCCGAGCACAGTCTTGACGGCATCGTCAGCGTGTTGCAAGGAGATTGAGCAGATGGAACGTCCGAGAAGATTAAGAACCAGCGAAAAAATTCGCTCTCTGGTCAGAGAAACCCACCTGGAACGGGAAGAATTGATCTATCCCCTTTTTGTCAGGGCGGGGAAGGGGATCAAAGAAGAGATTGAGTCCATGCCCGAGCAGTACCGCTATTCCGTGGATCGACTGAAAGAAGCTGTCGCCGAAGTGGAAGAGGCCGGGATCAACCATATCATCCTCTTCGGGATTCCCGACCCCAAAGATCGCGACGCCAAGGGCAGCGCCGCCTATGCCAAAGACGGCATCGTGCAGCAGGCCATCGCCGAAATCAAGGGTTTCAGCGATCTCTATATCACCACCGATGTCTGCCTCTGTGAATACACCGACCACGGCCATTGCGGGCTTTTGACTGGGGACGGCTATGTGGATAACGACAGCAGTCTGAAGGTTTTGGCCCAAACGGCTTTGAGCCATGCCGCCGCCGGCGCCGATATGGTGGCTCCCTCGGATATGATGGACGGCAGGGTTGCCGCGATCCGTGATATTTTAGATGAAACCGGCTTCGTGAATGTGCCGGTTATGTCCTATGCCGCGAAATACGCCTCCAATTACTACGGCCCCTTTCGGGAAGCTGCTTGCAGCGCTCCGAATCACGGCGACCGCAAGGGCTATCAGATGGATTATCACAATGCCCGGGAGGCCAAAACCGAAGTTATGCTCGACCTTCACGAAGGCGCTGACATCGTTATGGTAAAACCGGCCTTGGCTTATCTTGATATCATCGCCAGTTTGCGCTCGAAAATCAGCAAGCCCCTGGCCACCTATTGCGTCAGCGGGGAATACGCTATGCTGAAAAATGCCGTGGAGCATCACCTGGTGGCGCCGGACATCGTCTATGAAAGCCACATTGCCATGAAGCGGGCCGGCGCCGACATCATCCTGACCTATTTTGCCAAAGAGTTGGGGCGCCTGCTAAAGGAGATGCTATGATGTACAAAAACAACGATAAAGAGGCTATTTTAGCGCTGAGCAAAAAGATCATGGTGGGTGGCGTGAACAGTCCTGTGCGAGCCTTCCGCTCTGTTGACGCGACGCCGGTGATCGCGGCCAAAGCAAAAGGCGCTTATTTGGAAGACCTCAGCGGCGCCCGCTATATCGACTACGTTTGTTCCTATGGCCCCCTGATTTTCGGCCACGCCCCGGATTTTGTGGCGGAAGCGCTGGCGGCGGCGCTGAAAAACGGCACCACCTACGGTTTTACCACCGCCGCTGAAGTGGAATTGGCCGAGATCGTCACTGCGGCTTACCGCGGCTGCGACATGGTGCGCATGGTCAACTCCGGCACCGAAGCGACGATGAGCGCCATCCGCCTGGCCCGCGGCTTTACCGGCAGAAACAAGATATTGAAATTGGAAGGCTGCTATCACGGCCATTGCGACAGTCTCTTGGTGAAGAGCGGCAGCGGCCTTTTGACCCAGGGAGTTCCCACTTCCTTGGGCTTGCTCCCCGGGGTTGTTTCGGAAACTTTAGTCTGCCCCTATAATGATGCCGATGCCATGGAAGCTCTCATAAAGGAGTATCCCGATGAGATTGCCTGTGTGATTTTGGAACCCATTGCCGGTAATATGGGGGTGTTGCCCCCGGTTGACGGCTATTTGCAACGGGTGCGGCGGATCACGGAAAAATACGGCATCCTGCTGATTTTTGATGAGGTGATCACCGGTTTCCGCGTCGGCTACCATTCGGCGGCAGGTGATTTTGATATCGTCCCCGATCTGGTTTGTTTCGGCAAAATCATCGGCGGCGGTTTGCCCGTCGGCGCTTACGGCGGCAGAGCAGAGATCATGACCATGGTGGCTCCCTTAGGCCCCGTTTACCAGGGCGGTACCCTTTCCGGCAATCCCCTGGCCATGACCGCCGGGATCGCCGCTTTGAGCCGCTTGCGGGATCATCCCGAAACTTATGATATCTTAAACCAAAACGCTGCCTATCTGGAAGAAAACATCAACGCGGCCATTGAAAAGTACGGCCTGCCGGCAGTGACCTCCCGTTACAAGGGCATGTTCTGTCTGTTCTTTACGGCGGAAAAGGTGAAATCCTACGACGACGTGCTGAAATGCGATACTTCACTCTATCAAAGGTTCTTTACAGGGATGCTCAACGAGGGCGTGCTCTTACCGCCGTCCCAATATGAAGGCTGGTTCCCTTCGACGGCCCACACCGAAGAGATTCTCGAAAAAACCGTCGCCGCGGTGAACCGGGTTTTTGCTCAATGCAGCACAAGGAATAAAGGAGATAAGGTAAAAGGATGAAAGGTAAATTTTACGGCGTCGGCGTCGGTCCCGGCGACCCCGAATTATTGACGTTAAAAGGAAAGCGCGTTTTGAGCGAAGTGGATTGCATCGTCACTCCCAAAACAAAGGGAGACGGCGACAGCACCGCTTTGCGGATCGTCGCTCCTTATATCAAAGGCAAAACCGTGCTGGAACAGGTGTTGCCCATGACGAAAGACCAGGATATACTGGCCAAAGCCTGGGCGGAAGTGGCCGCGGAAATCATCGATTGTTTGGAATCCGGGAAAAACGTGGCCTTTATCACCCTGGGCGATCCGTCGTTGTTCAGCACATTTATGTATGTTTTCCGCCCCATCCGGGAAAAAGGCTATGAATGGGAGATCGTTCCCGGCATCAGCGCTCCCGCCGCCGCTGCCGCCGCCTTGGGCTGCGGCCTCGCCGATGGCAACGAAAGCCTGGCCATCCTGGCGGCCACCACGGACATCGAAAAAGTCGAGGAAACCGTTGTTCACCACGATAACACGGTGTTGATGAAGGGCGCCGGTAAGTGGCAGGACATTGCCGCTGTGTTGGAAAAGCATGGCCTGACAGATCACACCGTCGCCGCGGAAAAATGCACCATGAAGGATGAAAGAATCTTTGAGCAGATCGAGGAAATGCCGGCAGACCTCAGTTATTTCCTTACCGCCATCGTCAGAAAGGGGAAGCGCTAAATGAATATGATTCAAATTGTGGGGGCAGGCCCCGGTGATCCGGAGCTGATCACCGTCAAAGGGATGAACGCCTTAAAAGAAGCAGATATTGTGATCTATGCCGGCTCCCTGGTGAATCCGCAATTGCTCGCATATTGCAAAAAGGACTGTACCGTTTATGACAGCGCCGGTATGAACCTGGATGAAGTAATCGCCGTGATGAAAGCAGAATATGCCAAGGGCAAAAAGATTGTGCGCCTTCACACCGGAGACCCCTCGATTTATGGGGCCATTCGGGAACAGATGGATCTTTTATCTGGTCTCGACATTCCTTTTACGGTGATTCCCGGTGTCAGCTCCTTCTGCGCCGCTGCCGCCGCCCTGAAGAAAGAATATGTTCTGCCGGAAGTCTCTCAGACGGTGATCCTCACCCGTATGGAGGGGAGAACGCCTGTGCCGGAAAAAGAAGATATCCGCAACCTGGCCAAAATCAACGCCACAATGATCATCTTTTTGAGCGTACACCTCATTGAGGAATTGGTGGAACGTTTGAAAGCGGGCTATCCGGCGGATACGCCCTGTGCCGTGGTGTATAAAGCCTCCTGGCCTGAAGAAAAACAGGTGGTGGGCACCTTGGCGGATATCGCCGAAAAAGTTCAGGAACAGGGGATCGGCAGAACCGCTCTGATTACCGTGGGCCGCTTCCTCGGCGATGAATACGCCCTTTCGAAGCTTTACGATAAATCCTTTTCCCACGGTTATCGGGAAGCCAAAGACTGATCGGTCTTCCTCCTTGACCTGGGATGTAAAATACAAAAGTACCCTATCATAAAAAGGGGCTTAGATGAAATGGCTTTCATGATGAAAAGTTATTTTATTTAAGCCCTTTTTGATCGGGAAAAAGAGAAAAGATTTTTCTTGACAAGAGACATATAATTGTCTATACTGTGTATAGTGTATATATACAGTTAACCGGAGGTGAGACTTTGCGCATCGTCATCAGCAATGCCGTCAATCAACCCATCTATGAGCAGATTTATAAGCAGATCAAAAACAGTATCCTCTCGGAGGAACTCAAAGCTGGGGATCTGCTGCCTTCCATCCGCTCCTTGGCCAAGGATTTGCGGATCAGCGTCATCACCACCAAACGCGCCTATGATGAACTGGAAAAAGACGGTTATATTGACGTCGTGGCGGCCAAAGGCTGTTACGTGGCGGAAAAAAATCTTGCCTTCATCCGCGAAGCCCACCTCAAGCAGATGGAAGATCATCTGCGCAGTGTCAGGGAACTGGCGGTTGCTTGCGATCTGACGGAAACCGAGATTTGGGAAATGTACCGTCTGCTGGATAAAGATGAATGACAGTCTCTAAGGAGTGAAAAAAGTATGGATGCCATTGCCATCAAAAACTTAACCAAACATTTTAAGGGATTTACCCTTGACCGTATCAGTTTTACCTTGCCCCGCGGCTGCATCATGGGCTTGGTGGGGGAAAACGGCGCCGGCAAAAGCACCACGCTGAATTTGATCATGAACGCCGTTTCCCGGGACGGCGGCAGCGTCACGGTGCTCGGTGTCGATAATGAAAGCAGGGAATTCAACGCCGTAAAGGAAAAGATCGGTATCGTTTTGGATGAAGCCTATTTTCCGGAAGTGCTGACGGCAAAAAACGTTAACGAAATCATGAAGCATACGTATCAAAATTGGCAGGAAAGCGAGTTTTTCTCCCTAATCGACCGTTTCAGATTGCCCCAGAACAAGGCTTTTCGCGATTTCTCCCGGGGCATGAAAATGAAGCTGGCCATTGCCGTGGCCCTTTCCCATGAGCCGGAGCTTTTGATTCTCGACGAGGCCACCAGCGGCCTCGATCCCATGGTTCGCGATGAAATCCTCGATCTTTTCAATGAGTTCACCAGGGACGAAAATCACACCGTGCTGCTCTCTTCCCACATTGTTAGCGATTTGGAAAAGATTTGCGATTATATTGTCTTTCTCCATCAGGGGAAGCTTATATTCTGTGAAGAAAAAGACCGCCTGCTGGAGGAATATGTTCTATGGAAGCTTACGGAAGAACAGTTTTCCGATATTCCCCAAGAAGCGGTTTGCGGCGTGAAAAGGAATCCCTTCGGCGTGGAAGTCCTGGTAAAAAAAGACGCCGTCGCCGACGTTTTCCCCGGGGAACATCTGTCACTGGAAGATATCATTTTATTTCTGGCCAAAGGAGCGTAAAAAATGAGGGGTTTGCTTTTAAAAGACATCTATACTCTGGTCAAACAATTGAAGGTATTTCTGCTGATCATCGTCATTTTTGCCTGTCTGCCCAGGCTTTATTCCCTTTCCGCTTTCGCCATTGTTTATGCCTCCATGTTGCCGATTACCGCCGTTGCTTACGACGAACGCTCCAAATGGAACCGCCTGGCGGCCATGATGCCCTATTCCGTGAAAAGCCTTGTTTTCAGTAAATACATCCTCGGTTATCTGATGATCGGCGCCGCGGCGTTGATTTCCGTCGCTGCCCAGCTCGTACTTACCGTTGTCACCGGAAGCGCCTACGGTATGGCAGAAATACAGGAACTGATTTGCGTCATATCCATCGCCATTTTTCTGCTATCGGTCAATCTGCCGCTGATGTTCCGTTTCGGTGTGGAAAAGGGCCGCCTGACTTTTATCATCCTTACCGTTCTCACGGTGATGCTGTTGTTTTCTGTGAAAGATACGGTTTTGGTTTGGCTTGTGGGAGCTGATTTTGGTGCTTCTGTGGCTTTTGCCGCCTTGGTGGCCTTTGCGGTCTTGAGCAATCTCGCGTCCTTTTATCTTTCCCTGAAATTTCACAAAGGGAAGTTTGCCTGAAGCCGGTTAAAAGCAAAGAGAGTCTGCGCAATTTGCGCAGACTCTCTTTTTATGAAATCGAAAACGGTTTTATGCAGGGACGATGAAGTTAATGGCTTTGGGCAGGATGGCGATGGTAATCTCTTTGACTTCGATGATCTCGCCGTCAATGCAAAACCGCGTCGGTCTTTCCATTCGCAAATGAACCTTTTTGCCCTGATGATAGACGACATAAGGAGCGTAACTTGGATCGTCGAGGTGGGTCCCGGCTTTATAGCCCTTAATCAGAGCGGCAATGCGTAGCCGGGAGAGGGGACGCACCGCGGTGATTTCCAGGAGACCGTCGTCAATTTTAGCCCTGGGGGCGGCCAGATAACCGCCACCGTAGGCACAGCCGTTGGCCACGGATACCAACATGAAACGGTCCTCAAGTTCGATTTCATCGTCGATGGTAAGGGCCATGTTGATGCCCAACTTATGAGTGAGCCGGTTGATCAGGGAAACCGAATAAGCGAAACCGCCGGGCATATAGCGGCTGAAACGGTGTACGTCCACCGCGGTTTCCGCGTCGATGCCGATATTGCACATATTGATGCCGTCGATATGGTCGGTGCGGATCGCGTCAATGGGTACGGATTTGCCGCGGATCTGTTTTTCAAGATTGAGAAATGGCTCTTTGCTGGGAAAAAGGCGAATAAAATCGTCGCCGGTGCCGCAGGGTATGATTCCGACCTCGCCCTGTCCTTTTCGCTTTAAAACGCCGTTGACTATCTCGTTTAAAGTGCCGTCGCCGCCGATGGCATAAAAGCGGGCGTCTTCACCGGGACGAAAATGTTCCGTGAATTCTCTGGCGTTGCCGATATCGGTGGTGACGTGAACCGTATAATCAAGGTTCTCCTTTTCTGCCAGGGCCTTGATTTTTTCTTTTAAGCCAAACTGAAACTTGCCGTTGCCGGCAATGGGATTCAGTAAAAATACATGGTACATGCTGCGGTATGCTCTCCTTAAAGTAGTAAGAAACCGAAAATGCCGCCGATCAACAGCATCATAAACGGATTCAGTTTAAAACGAAAGGCTGAAAACAGCAGCCCCGCCAAAAGCAGCCAGCCCATTGATGTCGTGAAAACGGTATCGAAATGAAAAAGGGCGTTTTCAAAGAGCTTCCAGGTCGCCGCTAAAATCAGCGCCAAAGCGCAGGGAATCAGTCCGTATAAAAGCTTTGCCATGAATTTGTTTTCCGTAGGCTTGGGTATAAAACGGCAAAGCAGCAGGCTGATGGTTGCGGGAATGGCGGTCACAGCCAGGGAAGCGAGGATCCCGCCGAAGATCCCGCCGGTAAGATAGCCGGCGAAGGTGGCCATATTGATGCCGACAGGTCCCGGCGTTACTTCGGAAATGGCGATAAAATTGGTCAGATCGCCAAGGCTGAACCAATCGTAATTTTCAGCCATTTCGTAAAGATAGGGCAGGGTTGCATAACCGCCGCCGATGGCAAAAAGGCCAGTTTTTAAAAATTCCAATATCAAAAGGAGCAAATCAGGCATGTTTGCTCCTTCCCGCCAGTAAAAGCCCGGCGATACAGCCGAATAGCGTAAAGAAAACGGGGTTTAGGCCGGTGATCAAATAGGCGGCCAGCACAAAAAGAAAAAGGGCAAAGGTCACCTTATCCTTGATGCCCGTTTTTGCTATTTTCCATAAAGCTTGGGCGATGATGGCCAAAACAGCGATGTTTAATCCGTGAAAAATACTTTGAACCCAGGGTAATTCGGCAAAGTGATCAAAAAAGGCGGCGATTATGGTAATGATCAGGATCGAGGGGAACATGATACCCGCCGCGGCCATCAGCGCTCCCCTTGTTTTGCGCAGCTGATAGCCTAAAAAAATCGCCATATTGACAGCAAGAATCCCCGGCATAGACTGTGCCAGGGCAAAGAGTTTATATACATCTTCTTCAAGGAGGACGCCGCGTTTAACGACGAACTCATTTTCAATCAACGGCAGCATGACGTAGCCACCGCCGAAAGCCATGAAACCGATTTTTACATAGGTGAGAAAAAGATTCAGTATGGACATGCGGATCCCTTATCTTTTGCCGATTGCTTTCCCCGTGCCGTATTTCAGCAATGTAATACCGCATTCGCAGCATTGATCGTTCTTCATATTGTTGACGACACCGCAGTTCACACAGATGCAGCGGTCATCCTTGGATTTATCGAATTTTTCCGGATAGAGAAAACCCTTATGGTGGCGAACCACGTCGCCCACAGCATAGTAGGACGCCGAACCGGCGCCGTAGGGCAGGTTAACCCACTGGGTGGAGCCGTTATCCCTTTTAAGATGCAATTTGCAAAAGACAAGGGTCTTCTTTTTATGTTGTTGTTTTTCCACATCTTTGTCGGTGATTTCCGCATCGTAGGTGCGGTCAAATTTGGAATTTCTGATTTGCAGGGTAGCAAAGAAACTGAAGAAAGCAGCGATGATCACACCAGCGGCGATTCCTGTCAGCAAAGACTGTTCCGTCATATAGTAGAGGATGGGAATACCGAAGAGGGCAATGACCGCGACGGCGTAGCCGACAAAGACAAAACGGTTTTGTTGTTTTTGACGCATACCGTGAGACTGGATTTTTTTGATATTGGGAGAGTAGCCTATGAGCTCTTCCCGATTGTATGACATGCCTTCCTGAAAATGGAAGTTGCATGTCGGGCAGGTTTTGACGCCGTCTTCTACTTCATTGTTACATCTTGGACAGAACATATTCTCTCTTACCCTCCGGCAAATTTCGCAATTTATTAGTATTATAAGCGATTTCAAGGAAGGATTCAACTGAAAGTTGCCGGCTTTTTGGCAATAAATTCTTTGCTGTAATAGATTATTTGCCTTTTGTACATCATTATTTCATGATTATATCTTAACATAACCAAAAAAAAAGGATATAATCTGTTTATCAAATGAAAAAGAACCAAATCTCAAGGAGGTTTACGATATGGATGAAGAAAGAAGGGCGTATTCCGGTCAGACGGGAGAGGACGAAAGCCGCGAAGCCTTCGACTCGGCAGAGACGGAGCGCAATGAGGAAACGCCGGTAAGCGCCGACGCGGATACGATACCCCGGGAAAACACAGCGCCGGTTTATGAGACCTTTTCCCTCTACGGCTCTGAAGATGAAAAGCAGTGGACACCGCCGCAGGCGGATGCTGCTCCCACCGTAAAAACAAAGCAAAAGAAGCCTTCGTTTCCCTGGAAAACCCTGGGAAAAACAGCGGCCATCGCCGTTTTCGGCCTGATGATCGTTTTTTCCACGGCGACCAGCGCCTATCTCCTCAAGGACCACCTCTCCGCGGAAAATACCGTAGCTCAGATCAAAGAGACAAATTCCTCCGCCAAAGAGGATAATGTAACCCAAACCAGCAGCAGCGGTGAGGAATTATCCGTTACCGAAATCAACGCAAAGGTCGCCTCCTCTGTGGTGCTGATTACCGGTACCAATATGTACGGTTCGGGACAGGGCACCGGTATGATCATCAGCGACGACGGCTATATCCTGACCAACGCCCACGTGGTGAAAGATTTCAGTCAGCTAAACGTGACCTTAAACGATGAAAACCAAACGAAATATGAGGCGACCATGGTGGGATATGACGATACGACGGATCTCGCCGTGATCAAAATCGATGCCGACGGTTTGACTCCCGTTACGTTCGGTACTTCTGCTGACTTGGAAGTCGGTGAATCCGTCGTCGTCATCGGGAATCCTCTCGGCGAAGAATTTTCCGGATCCGTGACCACAGGGATCGTCTCCGCCCTTAACCGTAAAGTGGAATTTGACGACGGCCAGGTATATACCTATATTCAAACGGACGCCGCCATCAATTCCGGTAATTCCGGCGGTCCCCTCGTGAATATGAGCGGTCAGGTCATTGGCATCAACTCCGCGAAAATCGATTCTTCCATTGCCGAAGGTATGGGCTTTGCGATCCCCATTGATATCGCGGTTCCCGTGATCAATGACCTGATTGAAAACGGCTATGTGACGAACCGGCCTTATATCGGCATCAGCGGTGAAACCATCGATGAGCAGTACAGCAAGTACTATAGTTTACCCCAAGGCGTACATGTGGTATCCATCGCCTCGGGAAGCCCCGCCGCCAACAGTGATTTACAGGTGGACGATATCATTACCGCCATCAATGATACGGCAGTGACCTCCATCGGCGAATTGAACAATATCAAAAATCAGTATTCCCCCGGTGATACCGTGAGCTTGACGGTTTACCGCCATGATACCCAGAAAACACTGACCATAAAAATCACCTTGAGTGAAATGACCTCGGATATGCAGTAAAAAGTATGCGTTTTTTAAAAGAGGGTATCCCTCAAGTCATGAAATGACTTGAGGGATACCCTCTTTTTCTATGCAAAAGTTGTAGGATTGTCAAACATATTGTACAGAGAAGGAAGAAAGAGCTTCATTGGGAGAGAGCCATAGAAGAGGTCGCATAGGAATGTTGTTAGAGCGATTTTGGTGGGCAATTAATTGCCTCCCAAAATCAGTGAGGGAATAGAAGCGATGGGTGTCATAAAAGCGTTTTTGATCTTCTCTGTGGCTGCGCTCCACCTTACCGTTGTGGCGCGGCGTGTATGGCCGGATGTACTTGTTGTCGATACCGAGCTGTGCGGCGGTTTTTTCAAACAGGGTAGGAATAGAGGCGTTCTTGTTGTGGAGTCTGTTGGTAAACTCAAAGCCGTTGTCGGTCTGGACACATTCAACCGTGACGCCTCGTCGGCTAAAGAAGGCAACGACCTTTCGCAGAAAGTCGGCGGAGGAGTAGGTGCTTTGTTCCTCGTATGCTCCTAAGAAGCGTAGCCGGGAGTATTCATCAATGGCGGTATACTGGAACAACCGGAGCTGTGAATCGGCGATACAGGCACGCGGAACCACTTTGACATCAATCTGTACCCGCTGTCCGGGATATTTCATTTGTTCGTAGGGCTTTGGTACGTATACTTTCTTTTCTTTGGGTGGCGGGAACATCCCCAGCCGTCTCATCACGCGGAACAGACTCTCCGGACGGCGGGTATATCCACGCTGTCTCAACCGACACCACAGTTCGGTCATCCCCAGTGTCGGGTTGCGGCACCGCATATTTCGGATCAGCGTAAGCTCTTCTTCCGTGTGCTGATTCGGATGGCTATGGGGACGCCGGGACTGGCATGCAAGCGACTCCAGAGTTCCTTCATAGCGACCACGCCAAAAGTAGATGTAGGACCGGCTTTTGTTGTATTTCCGGCTGGCTTTACTTACTCCATATTTTTCCGCATACTTCATCATACTTCATCAGGGATTGCCTATACCGCATATCTTGTGTTATATTATTCATGAGAAAAGGGGCGCTCCTTTAGCCAAGTTTTGTCTGGTAACTTAACTTTAACCTATTCGCGCTCTCTTTTCTCCTCTTTTTTTATTCTCTGTACAATATCTATTGTAACCCTACAGATACCCTCTTTTTCTATGCAAAAGTGGACTTGCACTTTTTTTCAGAATGTAGTATGGTAAAAGAAGTTTATCCCTATGGGAAATGGGAGGTTAACATGAGCGATTCGTCGAAATCACAGGCTGCGGTTTTGGAATTCATCAACGATTATCCTGTCTGCGAATATTTCTTTCTGAAAACAAGTGAATTGACTTTAACCCCGGAAGTAAAACTTCTTGCGCAGCAGGACGCCGCCGCTTACGGTGAGCGCAGAAACATACCAACCGCGCCGGACTCCTTTGAAGAGTGCAAGGCAATCATCGAACAATATAGCGACGCCTTTCTTTTTGATGCCGTCTACGAAGTGGACGACGCTTATGATATGGATCGCTGCGAAGCGGCAAGAAAAGAGCATGCCGCCCTCGTTCATGCCATAAGCGACGAATTCCGGCGGCGGTTCGGCAAGATATTGACGCTGTCTCTTAGCTGCGATCTGTGTGAAGATTGCCCCTGTCCCCAAAAAGCCTGCCGCTATCCGGAAAAACAGGCGCCGACCATCGACAGTTATGGAGTACAAATCATGAAAACTTTAGTGGATCGTGATATCATGTATGATTATGGCATTCATACGGCAATCTATTTTACGTTGATACTATGGAACGGGGAGGCGTAATCTTTTGCATTATACAACGGAAATCAGAGAAGCAAGCATCCGTGTTGACGATTTCATCGACGATTTCGTCGATGTAGAGAAGTTTCTGGGATTTTGCAAACAATGTGAGAATTATAATGTGCGCTGGTCTTGTCCGCCTTACGATTTTGATCCCATAACCTTTTGGCAGGCATACCGCACCTTGAAAATCACCGGTGTGAAAATCAGCTTTGACGAAGAAACCGCCGGGAAAAAAGTGAACCACGAAGACTGTGTGGCCCTTTATACCGAGGTGTTGAAAAAAGAGAGCCTGAAGCTCTACCGCACCTTGAAAAAGCAAGAAAAGGCGACAAAGGACAGCTGTTTGCTGAATCCCGGCTGCTGCCACCTTTGCGGCGATGCCCTTTGCGACAGAAGCAAGGGTGATTGCCGCAAGCCTGCGGGACGCCGTTATTCCTTTGAATCCCTCGGCTGTGACGTCGGTAAAATTGCCAAGGAACTCCTGGGTTTTGACTTGCAATGGATTGAAAACGGCAAGTTACCGCCGTATCTCTGTCAGATTGGCGGTGTCCTTTACAAATAAATCAATCGCCCCAATGTCGTAAAGGCATTGGGGCTTCTTTTATGCTTTGAGAAGAGGGAAGGCGGTGATTTCAAAATATTCCTCCACCACTTCGGGAGTGGTCGTTAGCTCTGTTTTGAACCACCAGCGGACAACTTCCCCGAAACTGGCGGTGAGGTGATCCACGAACAGATCTTTTGGCAGTTGTAAAGCGTTTTGATTGGCCATGGGCAGCAGTTGTTCCGTGACCAGTTCCGTAAAGGGTCGGCGAAAATATTGCCAGAAAAGATCGCTGCTTTCACAGGCGAAGATCTTGCGCAGCCGGATCGCGTCGTCCAGCAGATGATAGAGAATATGGGTAAGCATGATTTTGGCACTCCTTTGAGAATAGGAAAAATCATGGCTGGCTTCGGCGACCAAATCCGTGGCGAAAACGTGATCAAAAAGATCGACGCACATTGCTTTTAACAGGTCGTCCTTTGTTTCAAAGTGGGCATAGAAGGTGCTGCGACCGATGTTCGCCTCTTCGATCAGGTCGCGAATTGTGATTTTATCGTAACTCTTGCGGGAGAGCAGTACGGTAAAGGCGTCAAAAATCGCCTTTCTTGTTTTTTGAATTCTTCTGTCCATCCACTGATTTCCTTTATGCATTTTATGGATCTTTTTCCGGTTTTGTCCCGTAGCGGACATTTCCGATTCCTTGATTCTTGTTTTCCGCCTTTTGTCGTTCTATGATAGATGATAATAGATATAGAACAGAGTGTCCGTTATTGTACTTATGATACATCAATAAGGCGGATTTGGCAAGGAGAAGGACGGATCATGACATTTTATCGGAAAGCCATTGGCTGTGCCATTGGGGCCGCGGCGCTTTATGCCCTCAACGCCCCCGTCGGCAAGCTGCTATTGCAGGATGTTCCTGCCGTGATTTTGGCGGGCTTGTTCTACCTCGGCGCCGGGATCGGTATTTTTCTGTTCTCTTTTGTCCTTCGCTTTTGCGGGTGTAGCAAGAGCGAGGAACCGTTGGTTAGGAGCGATTTGCCCTATGTTTTGGCCATGATCGCCCTGGATATCGCCGCGCCCATCGCCCTGCTTTGGGGGCTTTCCTTGACCACGGCGGAAAACGCGGCGTTACTCAATAATTTTGAAATTGTGGCCACTGCGCTTTTTGCTTATTTTCTTTTCGGCGAAAAAATTTCAAAACGGCTGTGTCTTGCCATCCTGTTCATCACGGTCTCCGGTATGCTGCTCTCCCTGGAAAACCATGGCGGTTTTTCTTTCTCCAGCGGTTCTCTGCTGATCCTTTTGGCCGCTTGCTTTTGGGGTTTGGAAAATAACTGTACCCGCAGGTTATCAGTGAAAAATCCCTTGCAGATCGTGACGGTGAAAGGGCTTTGCAGTGGAACGGGGTCTCTGCTCATGGGTTTTTATCTCGGTCAGACGCTGCCTTCCTTTGCTTTTGTTATCCTATCTTTGGTGGTGGGCTTTTTCGTTTATGGTCTTAGCATCTATTTCTATGTATGTGCCCAACGCTATCTTGGCGCTGCGCGAACCAGCGCGTTTTATGCGATTTCTCCCTTTATCGGGGCGTTTTTGGCGTTGCTGATCTTCCAAGAGGCGCCGCCGCCGTTGTTTTTCCCCGCCGCGGCGGTGATGGCGGTGGGGACGTATTTCGCGGTGAGTGATCGTTCGCAGATATAAAAAGCGGCAGCGGAAACGCTGCCGTTTTTAGTTTGTTGAAAAAGTTTAGGCGCAGTGTAAACCGGGATATCACCGTGGCGCCGTGCTTTGGAGAATACCGTTGCGCAATGCCCTGTCGCCGATTCCGCCGTACCAAACTAATTTTGTTGTTCTTTTTCGATGCGTTTTAGATAATCTTGAAATATCGGGGGATAAAAATCGCCGGCGATTTTCATGTTTTTCAGTTTTGTAAACTGTTCCTTGCTCTCCTGCAAATGACCGGTATAAAAAAGCTTAAGCCCTTTGAGGGTACCGATGTACATTTTATAGGCGCCGCTGTTTTCAGCCTCTTTGAGAATGGGCTCCTCGATCTCAAGCCATTTGAGGGCTGCTTCCGGGCGGTCCGAAAGGCAGAGGCCGATGATGTACTGGGTGATGAAGGTGAGGTGAATCTTTTTCGGCAGCTCCTTTGTTTTGATCTGTTTTTTCAGGGCATCCATCTGCGGCCATTGGTTTTGACTGATGTATGCCTGCATTTTCAAGGTTGCTAAAATATTCTTTTCTTTTTGATTGCTTGTTTTTTCGATTTTCTCATTGAGTAAACCGAGATAAGCATTGTAATCCTTGCGCTCCCAGGCCAGCTGAAGGGCGTCTTTTTCAACTTGCTGATACTTTCTTTTGCGAAAATGGCCGAAAGCCAAAATCGCCGCGCCGATGATGGCGGCCATAACGATATAGATCATTCCTTGGTCCATTTTGGTGACTCCTCATAAAGCTCCCAGCCTGTTTTGGAAAAGGCGGGACTGACGATGCAGGAAACGAGGGCATCGTCTCCTTTGGTGTGCGCCCTCTGCCAGGTCTTGGCGGGAATCAGGCAGTGGAGGTTTGCTTCGTCCAGGAGGACGTTTTCCTCTGCCTCGGGCTTTTCCCCCACACCGCCCAAAGTGATTTCCAAAGGGCCGCCGCGGTGCAGCAGCCATAGCTCTTCCCCCGAAAGGCGATGCCATTTCGCCATTGCTCCTCCAGGCAGCAAATAGTAGCAATGAGAGGCAAAGCCTGCTTCGGCCTGCCAGATTTCGGCGTAGAAACCGCCCTCTTCATGAGGGATCATATTGTATTGTCTGATCCAATCTACTTTGTTCATCGGACGTGTTTTTCTCCTCAATAAAATCTTTGACTTAAGAAAAGAAGTATACTATACTCTTTGTAGATATTATATTATAAAATGATGCATTTTTAAAGGAGGGATTTTATGCTTAACCATACCCGCGCGGAAATGAAAGCGGCGGCCAAAAGCGCTCTGGAAGGGAAATGGGGCACCGCGATTGGCGCTTTGCTTTTGTCGCAGGTTGTTCCCGCTGTCGTTTTATGTATCGCCATTTGTTTGATGGTCTTCATGGCATATCTCTGTATCGGCTACGGCGCTGTGGGCTCCGGCATCATCATTTGGATTTTAGTTTATATTTTTGAATTTGCCTTTATTTTTTTGATTCTCGGCCCATTGACCATCACTTACCGCTTTTTTAACCTCCGCCTTGGTCGCGGCCTGGAAGTGAATGCCACGATGCCCTATCAATGTTTCCAGGGGGTGCAATACCGCAGAGTAGCGCTTTCTTATTTTATGTATACTTTATTCATCTTTCTTTGGAGTTTGATTTTTGTCGTTCCCGCACTCCTTGTCATTCTTTTACCCGAACCTTGGAGTTTTGTTCTTTATATCTTATGTTTTCCCCTTCTCATTCCGATGTATGTCAAAATGCTTTCCTATGATATGATGTTCTTTGTGATGCTCGATCACCCGGAAACCAATTGGCAAAGCGCCCTCAATGAAAGCAAGCAGATGATGCACGGTCACAAAACCGATCTCTTTGTCCTTTATCTTTCTTTTATCCCCTGGCTGCTCTTGGTAGGGGTTACCGCCGGCCTCGCCGGGCTTTATGTCTACCCTTATATGTATACGACAGTGGCTAATTTCTACCGTTCTCTGAAAGAGGAAAATGTTGCTGCCGCCGGGGAAATTCCCAACGAATTTATCGCCTGACCCGAACAATGATAGATTGCACGTCAATCGGAAACGTACCATGAAATGTGTTTTTTGGTACGTTTCTTTTTTTTGACGGATATGATATACTGATGCCATGAAAAATCTTTATCTCATCGGTATGATGGGCGCCGGAAAAACCAACATCGGCAAAATGGCCGCGCAAAGAACCCATCGCCGTTTCGTGGATACCGACGCTTTGATTGAAAAGCATGCCGGCATGACCGTGGCGGAAATATTCAAGCGGGAAGGGGAAAGCGGCTTCCGCGCCAGAGAGACCCGGGTTCTTGCTTCCTTGGCCAGAAAAAGGAATATGATTGTCTCCACCGGCGGTGGTATCGTGGTTACGCCGGAGAATATTCGCCTGATGAAAAGAAGCGGTATCGTTATCTGGCTGAAACGGGACTTACATACGATCATCGCCAATCCCCGGATTCGGCGCCGCCCTTTGTTGGCCAAAAACGAAAATGCCATCTTCGATCTCATGTTGGTCCGGGAACCACTCTATAAAAAGGCCTGTCATTTCGTGGTGTATAACGACGCGGACCGGCAAAAAACCGTGGATGAAATTTTGCGAATCGTCAAATAACGTATTTTTTCGGCTTTTTTCTCATATAAATAGCCGAGGTGATGGCTTTGGATGTGGATGAAAGCCTTTATGCGCTGGTCGCCCGGTATTTTCTGAAACCAAGGGAAAAGATCGGCGCAAATACGAGATTTAAAAAGGATCTCAAAGCGGATTCACTGGATTTTCTTGAATTTGTACTGCTGGTGGAAGAAGAATATCGCTGTCCCCTCGATGATGATGCCTTATCTTTGGTGGTAACGGTGGGACAATTTTCACAATTGCTGGAAACGAGTATTGCCGGGAATTCCTTGGGGAAAGAATAAAGTAGAATCGAATCAATCAAATGGAACATTTATACGACGTTGCGGTGATCGGCGGCGGCGCTGCCGGGCTTGCGGCCGCCATCGCCTGCGCCCGCCAGCGAAATAAAACCGATATTGTAATCATAGAGAAAGAAGCCCGGGTGGCCAAAAAACTTTTGGCCACCGGCAATGGGCGCTGTAATTTTACGAATACGGAAAATAATGCCCAATGCTACCACGGCAAAGATCCGTCTTTTCAGGCGGCGGCCAACCGCCGTTTTTCCCCTTGGGCCAACATCGCTTTTTTCCGCTCCCTGGGGATCATGGCGAAAACAGAGGAAAACGGTAAAGTCTATCCTTTAAGCCTACAGGCTGCCGCCGTCGTGGATCTGCTGCGCGCCGAAAGCCGGCGCTTGGGAATCGCTGTTTTGACAGAGACAACGGTAAAACGCATCACGCGCCGGGAAGAAGCATTCTTTTTAGAAACCGCGGACAAGCCGGTTTACGCGAAGAAAGTGATTGTCGCCGCAGGCGGTCTGGCCGCCCCGGAATTGGGTGGCTCACCCTGGGGTTATGATTTGTTGACCTCTTTGGGACATTCTTTGATTCCTCTCGCGCCTTCCCTTGTGAAGATCAAAACCGACCGCCGCATACCAAACGCCTTAAAGGGCATCAAAGTGGAAGGGGCGCTGACGCTGAAAAAAGCAACGGCTGTCGCCGGCTATGCCGCCGGGGAGATCCTCTTTACCGATTACGGTCTGTCCGGGCCGCCGGTGTTGCACCTCTCCCGCCTGCTCTGCTATGAAAATCCAGGAGATTTTAGCTTGGAAATCGATTTTCTGCCCTGTTTTGAGGAAGAGGAATTGTTCTCCTTGCTCAAAGAGCGCCGGGAGGTTTTGACAGCTCAAACCTTGGAATATTATTTAACGGGACTCGTTCAGAAAAAAGTGGGGCAGTTGCTCCTCAAAGAAGCGTTGCATTGTAAGGTCAGCCGCGGGGTGGAGAGTTTAGACGACCATGAGCTGAAAAAGATCTGCCGCTTTTTAAAGGCATTTCCTTTGGCCGTAACGGGTACATTAGGCTGGAAGCAAGCCCAGGTGACCGCCGGTGGCATCGATGTGGCGGATTTCTGCGCTGGGACGATGGAAAGCAAACTGCTCCCCGGGCTTTACGCTGCTGGGGAGGTTCTCGACATTGACGGCGACTGCGGCGGCTACAATCTGCAATGGGCAATCTCCTCCGGGCGTTTGGCCGGAGAAAGCATTGCCGCCGCTTTGACGGAGGTGTGATATGATCCGTGTGGAACATTTAAAACTTCCCGTTTTTTACGACACCGAAGCCGTAAAAAGCGCGGTTGCCAAAAAAATACAGGTCAGAAAAACCGATATCAAAGAGATCGTCATCCTCAAAGAAGCTTTGGACGCCAGGAAAAAACCGCGGCTTTACCGTGTCGTCACTGCCGGGGTGATCCTTTCCGTTGCCGAAGAACCGGTGCTTGCCAAAAACAGGGGAAAATGCGCAAGGGAAGTTTCCTTTGGCCATACGCCTCCTGCCGTCAACTACAGGGGAGCCCATCCTCCCCTCGTCGTGGGGGCGGGTCCCGCCGGGCTTTTTGGCGCTCTGACTTTGGCCAAAGCGGGGTTAAAACCACTGATCATTGAGGCCGGCAGAGAAAGCGCGGCAAGGAAACAGGACATCCTTGCCTTTTGTGACAACGGTGTTTTTCTGCCCCAAAGCAATATTCAGTTTGGCGAAGGCGGCGCCGGGATGTTTTCCGACGGCAAGCTGACCACAGGGACGAAAGATCCCCGTCACAGAGAGATCATAAAGACGCTGATCGACTGCGGCGCACCCCGGGAAATCGCTTATTTGGCCAAACCTCACATCGGTTCCGATTATCTGCCCCTTGTTTCCGCGGCCCTGAGGCAAAAAATCGAGGCCTTGGGCGGCCGTTTTCTTTTTGAAACGCGGCTCATCGGTATTGTAACGCAAAAAGAGCGGCTCAAGGCCGCCGTCATAGAGGATGGCGCAGGGCAAAGGGAACTTGCCGCGGATCATCTGCTTCTTGCCTGTGGTCACAGCGCCAGAGATACTGTTTCGATGCTGAAGGAAAGCGGCGTGGTGATGGTTAAGAAACCTTTTTCCCTGGGCCTGCGCATCGAGCACCTGCAACGGGATATCAACATTGCCCAGTACGGAGAGGCCTGGGCGTCTCTTACTGCGGATTATAAGTTATCGGCCAAGCTTATGAACGGCCGTTCTGTCTATACGTTTTGTATGTGTCCCGGTGGTTATGTGGTACCGGCCACCTCAGAACCAAAGGCCGTGGTAACCAACGGTATGAGCCAATGGCAGAGGGAAGGAGAAAACGCTAACAGTGCGGTTCTCGTTTCGGTGCGGCCGGAGGATTTTCCCGGCGACGATGTTTTGGCCGGAATCGCCTTACAGCGGCAGATTGAGAGCAGCGCCTTTCAGCGGGGCGGCAACGGTTACGCCGCGCCGGCTCAGCGCTGGGAGGATTTTCTCTTAAACAGAGCGACCACAGCCTGGGGGAAGGTGAAACCCACTTACCGCCCGGCGGCAGTGATGAGCAACTTGAACGGCTTGTTCCCGGCTTTTGTTACCGACAGTCTCAAGGAAGGCATTCCATTACTTGCGGAAAAGCTCTCCGGTTTTGCTGATGGCGACGCCGTTTTGACCGCGCCGGAAACGAGGAGCTCCGCGCCGTATCGCATCGTCAGAGACGAAACGGGGGAAAGCAGCATTGGCGGTCTTTATCCTGCCGGGGAAGGCCCGGGCTATGCCGGCGGTATCATGTCTTCCGCTGCCGACGGTATGAAGGCTGCGGAAAAAATCTGTGCAGGTTAAAACTACCTCTTGCATATTTCTATGTTGGCGTGTAAAATAAAAAGAAAGGGGGTAATCGTATGAAAGTTCTGAAATGGATCTTTTTCATGATTATTACCGCCGTTTCTGTGGCGGCGCTCGTTTATGCGGTGATGAGCAAAGACATTTGCTTTTCTTGTTTGTGGGACAAAGTGAAAAAGTTTTTTGCAAGCTTTTTTTCTCAATTTCTCACCGAAGAAGACTTTTGCGATATTCCTGTGGGTGAGGAATAAGCGGTCAATGATAATGAAGGGGGCTTTGGCCTGAAGAAGCCCTTTAAAAAGAAAATCGGTTTCTGATAAAGCGTCAGAAACCGATTTTTTCATGCCAATAGAATTCCATTGGTTTTTTAACTGAAAAGGAGGTCAAGAAACATCATAAAAGCGAAGCCCACGGCGGCCAAAACGGAAACCGCTTTTTTATTGCCGTTGATATGTGCTTCGGGGATGATTTCCGCAAAAACCACGAAGATCATGGCGCCGGCGGCAAAGGCCAGGACGAAGGGGAGAATCGACTGAAAAAAAATCGTCAGTGCCGCGCCGGCCACGGCAGCCACCGTTTCCATCATCGAGGAAAGCTGGCTGTAGATGAAGGCGCGGGGCGCAGAAAGACCGTCCCGGCGCAGGGGCAAGGAAATCGCGGCGCCTTCCGGAAAATTCTGAATGCCGATGCCGAAGGCCAAAGCCAGGGCCGCAGCCATCGTATCGCCGCTGGATGCCGCGCCGACGGCCACGCCGATGGCCAGACCTTCCGGCAGATTGTGGATGGTCATAGCGATATAGAGCAGGGTATTATTGCCGAAATGATTGCGCAAAAACAGCGCCGCTTTCGTTTCCCGGCGGTCCGTGGGGAGAATTTTATCGGCCAGCAGCAAGAAAATGACGCCGGTGCCAAAACCCAGCATCACCGGAAACAAAGGGTTGATGCCGATGGTTAAGGCCTGCTGATAGGCGGGATTCAGCAGAGAATAAAAGGATGCGGCAACCATGATGCCTCCAGCCAGTCCCAGGGTGCCGTCGAGATATTTCTGATCGAGATTCCTAAACGGAAACACCATGGCCGCGCCGGCCGCCGCCGGCAGCAGCGCCAGCAGACCGCCGAGGAATCCCTGGAGCATGGTGGGCAAAGATAAAAACCAAGTCATATGAAAAGTCCTTTCTTTGATCTCCTCCCATTTTATGCCGCTCTATGGATTCTGTGAAAATAACGCCAAATCAAAAAGATACCGCAACGAAACAGTAACTTTGCCAAAAACAATCTCTTTCACCTGCAAAAAGCAGCCTTAAAAACAATCCTACGCCAAAGTGGAATTTCTTAAAATTAAGGCTTGTTATTTTCAGCGGTCTGTATTATAATACTATTATAAATTTCTAGGAGCGTATCAAAATGAAAGCCCACCATCATCATTTTCATCACCATTTTAAAAACGGAAAAAGAAATATGTGGTCGGTATTTTTTTCTGACGGACTCCGTGCCGGGCGAAGTTAACGCGCCGGGTTGGTGAAATTTGCTCTTATTTTATAGAAAAAATTTCTTATAGCAAATAGTCTGCGGCCACATCTTTGTGGCCGCATTTTTATTACCCCAAAGACATATTGTTTTACCTTGAGTTTCATCATGAGACTGTTTTAAATGACGCCAAAGCGTCAGGAAAGGATGGCTCCAATGACCTGGAAAATCTACATTCCCGATGGGGAACAGGACATTCTGGCAGAAGAATGCTACATGAAAAGAACCATGGAAAACGCGATGAACGCCGTTTTCCGACATTGCGGCTTCCGTGAAATCGCCACCCCTTCTGTGGAATTTTTTGATTCGTTCAGCGGTCAGCGAGATATCATTCCCGAAGAGAATATGATCAAGTTCGTCGATGAACAAGGGCGCATTCTTGTTTTAAAACCGGATCTTACGGTACCCTGCGCCCGGGTGGCGGCGACGAAACTGAAAGATTGCCGCCCCCTGCGGCTCTGTTACTGCCAGAATACCTTTCGCAGTAAAAAAGACCGCTACCTTGATTTGAAAGAGATCACCCAGGCCGGTTGCGAAATCATCGGCATCGACGGTCCCGCCGCCGACGCGGAAATCATCGCCACGGCCATCAAAACTCTGAAAGCCGCGGGTCTCACTGCCTTTACCGTCGAGATCGGGCAGGTCAACTATTTCAAAGGTCTGATGAACGATACGGATTTGCCCTTCTGCGAAAAGGACCGCCTCCGTCACCTCATCGAAAAAAAGGATTTCCTCGGTTTGGAAAAGCAAGTGACCGCCCTCGGCATCGACGGCGATCTGAAAACCGCCCTCATCGAACTGCCTGCCCTCTACGGCGGTACAGAGATATTAACAAAGATCAGCGGCTATCATTTGACCGGTAAAGCCAAAGCCGCGGTGGAAAATCTCGTCGCGGTGGTGGATATCCTGAAAAAAGCGGGCTATGAGCAATATCTGGCCATTGATCTCGGTATGGTCAGCGCCTTATCTTACTATACGGGCATGATCTTCCAGGGTTTTGTTTCCGGTTACGGCACGCCGATTCTTTCCGGCGGCAGATACGATCACCTTGTGGAAAAGTTCGGAGCGCCCGACTGTGCCACCGGCTTTTCCGTAAACGTCAATTTTATTATGGATATTTTGAAAACCAACGGTATTCCGGAAGCCTTCAGAGAGGAGGATCACCGATGAAAGTTTTAAATGTGGCCTTGGCCAAAGGTCGTCTTGCCGATATTTCCATGGAGTTTTTTGAAAAGAGCGGCATCCATTGTCCCGATTTTAACGATCCCAAACGAAAACTGATTCTGACCGACGAAAAGAATAGGCTTCGTTTCTTCCTCGGCAAACCTTCGGATATCCCCACCTTTGTGGAATACGGCGCCGCCGATATCGGCATCGCCGGCAAAGATACGCTCTTAGAAGAGGAACGGGATCTCTATGAAGTCCTTGACCTCGGCTTCGGCAGCTGCAAAATATGCGTGGCCGGTCCGGCGGAGCAGAAATCTACCTGGAAGAACAAGCACCGCAAAAAAGTGGCCACCAAATATCCCCACATCGCGGAAAAGTATTTCCGGGAAGAAAAAAAGGAACGCGTAGAAATCATCAAGATCAACGGTTCCGTGGAATTGGCTCCCCTCACCGGGCTGGCCGACGTCATCGTCGATATCGTGGAGAGCGGGGCAACCTTAGCTGCCAACGGTCTCATCGTTTACGAAGACGTGATTGATCATATCTCCGCCCGGATGGTGGTGAACAAAGTCAGTATGAAAACAAAAAATGAAATGATTCTGCAACTGATCAACGATTTTAAAAATGAAGTACAACGGAGGAATTTATAACCATGAAACGATTCGATTACCGCAACAGTGAGGACTATGGCGAATTAAAAGCATACCTTGCCGAAAGAAAAGAAAATAACAGCGCCGATGTGGAAGATATCGTCAAGGATATCATCCAAAAAGTCAGAGCCGAAGGCGACGATGCCTTGCGGTTCTATAACGCCAAATTCGACGGCTGCAACGTTTACGACCTAAAGGTCAGCGAAGCTGAAATCGAAGAAGCCTTTGCCGAAATCGACAAAGAGCTTTTGGCTTCCATCGAAAAAGCCGCCGACAACATCGCCTATTTCCACAAAAAGCAGCTGGAAAATTCCTGGTTTGAACAGAAAGAAGACGGCACCACTTTGGGTATGCTGATTCAACCGTTAAAAACCGTGGGCATCTACGTCCCCGGCGGCACCGGCGGCAAAACGCCGCTGCCCTCCTCGGTGCTGATGAATGCCGTTCCCGCCCAGGTGGCCGGTGTGCCTGAGATCATCATGGTGACGCCTCCCGCCGCCGACGGTACGATCCCCGGCGTGACCCTCGTGGCCGCAAAAATTGCCGGTGTGACAGAAATCTATAAGGTCGGCGGCGCCCAATCCATCGCCGCCCTCGCTTACGGCACCGAAACGATTCCCGCCGTGGATAAAATCACCGGCCCCGGTAACGCCTTTGTCGCTACGGCGAAACAGCTTGTTTTCGGCCAGTGCGGCATTGATATGGTGGCGGGGCCCAGTGAAATCTGCGTGGTTTCCGATAACTCCTCAAACCCGGCGTGGCTTGCTGTGGATCTGCTTTCCCAGGCGGAACACGACAAATTGGCTGCTTCCTACCTGGTGACCGACGATGAAGAACTGGCTGCAGCCACAGAAAAGGAATTGGAAAAAGCCCTGAAACCCATGGAACGCTACGAAATCGCCAACGCTTCATGGGAAGATTACGGCGCCGTCATCCTCTGCAAAGACCTAAATCAATGCTTCGAGGTGGCCAATATCATTGCCCCGGAACACTTGGAAATCGCCGTTGACGATCCGCTGAACTACATTTATAAGCCGAAAACCGCCGGCGCTCTCTTCCTTGGTCACTATACCCCGGAGGCCTTGGGCGACTATATGGCCGGACCCAATCATATCCTTCCCACCATCGGTACAGGCCGCTTTTCCTCTCCTTTGAATACCGCGGATTTTATGAAAAAAACCACCATTTTGTGCTATAATAAAGAAGCGTTCATGAAAGTGCAGGACGATATCGTGCGTTTTGCCAACTCTGAAGGGTTGACGGGGCACGCAAAAAGCGCCTCCATTCGGAAATGAGGACAGCATGATGAGTGGTTACTGGAATCAAAAAACCTGCGGTCTTGATCCTTATACCCCCGGTGAACAGCCCAAGGAAAAGATGATCAAGCTCAATACCAATGAAAATCCCCTTCCTCCCGGGGAAATGGTGCTTGCGGCGATGAAAGAGGCCGCCAACGGGGATATGCGCCTCTACCCCGATCCCGAGTCCCGTGCTTTGCGGGAGGTTTTCGCGGATTACGCCCAGGTTGCGCCGGAAAACGTCTTTGTCGGCAACGGCAGCGACGAAGTCCTGGCCTTTGCCTTCGACGCTTTTTTTCAGCCGGGCAAACCGGTTTTATTCCCCGACATCAGCTACAGCTTTTACCCTGTATACTGCAAGCATTACGGCCTCGATTACCAACAGGTGCCACTGAAAGAGGATTTTACCGTTGCTGTCGCCGATTACGACGGGGAAAACGGCGGCATCGTCATCACCAACCCCAACGCCCCCACGGGCATTGCCTTGAGCCGCCGGGAAATCGAGGACATTGTCAAAAGAAATCCTGCCGTCGTCGTGGTCATTGATGAAGCCTACGTCCGTTTCGGCGCGGAAAGCGCCGTGCCTCTGATTGAAAAATACCCCAACCTTCTGGTGGTACAGACCATGTCCAAATCCCATTCTCTGGCGGGCTTACGGGTGGGTTTTGCCATCGGTAGCCCGGAATTGATTGAGGGGCTCAACCGGGTGAAAGATTCCTTTAACTCCTATCCCGTGGACCGAATCGCCCAGGCCGGGGCCATTGCTTCCCTGAAAGACGTGGAGACTGTGGAGGCCAACCTCAATACCGTGCGGGCGGTGCGGGAAGGCGTCAGCGTGGCTTTGCGCGGCATTGGCTTTGACGTATTGCCTGCCAAAACCAATTTTATCATGATCCGTTACTGGAATTGCCCCGCCGAAGAACTGTTTCAATATCTCCGCAGTCAAAAAATCCTGGTACGTCACTTTGATTTGCCGCGGATCAGCGATTATTTGCGGGTGACCATCGGCTCCAAGGAAGACATGAGAATCTTCCTTGACACGGTGGAAGAATATATAGAAAAGAGGTAAAGTGATGCGCCAGGCTTCTTTGATCCGAAAAACCAATGAAACCGAAATCGAGCTTGATCTCGATATTGACGGCGAAGGGAACAGCGAGGTCGAGACAGGGATGGGCTTCTTCGATCACATGCTCTCCCTTTTCGCGAAGCACAGTGGCTGTGATCTCAACGTCAGCTGCCGGGGCGACCTTTATGTTGACACTCACCATTCCGTGGAGGATATCGGCATTGTTTTGGGAAAAGCCATGAAAGACGCATTGGGCGATAAGAACGGTATTCGCCGCTACGGCGCGGCGCTGATCCCCATGGATGAGACCTTGGCAGAAGCGGCGGTGGATTTATCCGGCCGCAGTTACCTTGTGTTCAACGCCGCCTTTACCGCGGAAAAAGCCGGAGAATTCCCCTTGGAAATGATGGAGGAATTCTTCCGCGCCCTGGCTCACAACGCCGAAATGACCCTCCACATCAATTTGCGCTACGGCAAAAACAACCACCATATGGCCGAGGGCATTTTCAAGGCCTTTGCCCATGCTTTTCAGGAGGCCGCCGCCTTTGATGGCAATGGGGTGCTTTCCACCAAGGGAGTATTGTAATGACTGATTTTCAGATTTTACCGGCCATCGACTTGATCGACGGTCAATGTGTCCGCCTTGTACAGGGAGACTACAGCAAAAAGACGGTTTTCGCCGACGACCCTGTGGCGAAAGCAAAGGAGTTTTTAGCAAAAGGCGCCCACGCCATACACCTTGTGGATCTTGACGGCGCCAAGGCGGGATATCCCGTTAATCAGGAGATCGTCAAAGCGGTGCGGCAAGAGACAGGGATGTTTGCTGAAATTGGCGGCGGCATTCGCACCATGGCAGATTTGGAAGCATATCTTGACGCCGGTATCGACCGGGTGATTTTAGGCACCGCCGCCGTTCGGGACAAAGCCTTTCTTACCGCGGCGGCAAAGAAATACGGCAGACAGATCGCCGTAGGCATCGACGCCAAAGACGGCAAGGTCGCCATTGCCGGTTGGGCGGAAAAAAGTGATCTCGACGCCTTTTCCTTTGCCCAAGTTATCGCCGGTCTCGGCATTGCCACCATCATCTATACCGATATTTCCCGTGATGGGATGCTCGCCGGCCCCAACCTTGAGGCCATGGCAAAAATGGCGTCCTCGGTGGAAGCCGCGGTGATCGCCTCCGGCGGCGTGACAAAAGACAGCGATGTGGCAGCTTTAAAAGAAACCGGCGTCAGCGGCGTGATCATCGGCAAGGCAATCTATACCGGCGACGTGAAACTGGAACATATTTTGGGAGAAGAAATGTTATGAACGATTTTATCAAACAGATTCATTTCGATGAAAAAGGCCTGATCCCCGCCATTGCTTTTGACGTGGTAAGCAGTAAGGTCGTGATGCTGGCCTACATGAACCGGGAATCCATCGAGGAAACCCTATCAACGGGTTACTGCACCTATTACAGCCGCAGCCGCCAAAAGCTTTGGCAAAAAGGGGAAAGCAGCGGTCATTTACAGAAATTAAAGGCCATGAAGCTCGACTGTGACGGCGATACGCTTTTGTTGGAAATCGAACAGACCGGTATGGCCTGCCATACGGGAAATTTCTCCTGCTTTTTCCGGCAGCTGAAAGATGGCGCCTGGGTGGTAGCCGAAGATGATAACAGCATCGGCCGGGGAATGGCTCTGGAATATGGCATCGTCAAGGAACGGGCGGAACATCCCGTCGAGGGCTCCTATACCAATTATCTGCTGCGGGAGGGGGTCGATAAGATCTGTAAGAAGGTTGGCGAGGAGAGTACGGAATGTGTCATCGCCGCCAAAAACCGCTCTCCGGAAGAGCTGACTTACGAAGCCGCGGATTTGATTTATCATCTGACGGTCCTCCTCTATGAACAAGGCCTCGACTGGGATGATATCGGAAAAGCGATGCTTTCCCGGCATAAGAAATAAAGTATTATTTTTGCAAATAAAGAATCCCCGCCGCCGTCCAGCATGGCGTCGGGGATTCTTTTCAGGAAACACAAAAATGATGGCTTTTCTTTATTGCTCCGCGATCTTGATTGGCTGGCGTTTAACCACGGTAGTTCTGTAACAATTCATAGAGCTGCTTGTGCTTTTTGACAATGACGTCGAGAATGACGCCGACGGAAAAGGACAGCAGTGAGATGATGCCAAAGGTGACAGAAACGATGAGGGTGGGAAAGCGCAGTACCAGTCCTGTTTTATAAAACTCAATCAGGATCGGAATGAACAGGATTAGGGTAATGATGAAGAAAAACAGTGCCGCAAAGCCGAAGAAGGATAGGGGTTTATAATCCTTAAACAGAGAAAAGATCGTTTTCAAAACCTTGAAGCCGTCGCCGTAGGTATCCAATTTGGAGATGCTTCCCTCTGGCCGGTCCCGGTAGCTAACGGGAATCTCCTTTAGTAAAAAGTTCTTGTCAATGGTGTGAATCGTCATTTCCGTTTCGATCTCAAAACCCTTGGATAAAACGGGAAAACCTTTCACAAAATTCCTGCTAAAAGCACGGTAGCCGGTCATAATATCATTGACTTTGGAATGGAAAAGGCGGTTGATCAATTTTCTTACCAAGACGTTGCCAAAGTTATGAAAGGGGCGCTTGTTTTCTGTAAAATAGGTGGAGGAAAGCCGGTCGCCGATGACCATATCCGCCTCTCCCTTTAAAACGTAGGACACCATTTCCGCGGCGTTTTCCGGTGGGTAGGTATCGTCACCGTCGATCATCAGATAGCAGTCCGCGTCGATATCCCGAAACATACTGCGGATCACATTTCCCTTACCCTGACGGTATTCATTGCGGAGAATCAGCCTGGCATCGTCCTTCATGAGGGAACTGACGATTTCCACAGAGCGGTCCTTTGAGTTGTTGTTGTAAACATAGATATCAGCCTGAGGCAAGGCTTTTCTGTAATCTTTGATCACCTTTTCGATGGTCATCTCCTCGTTATAGCAGGGGATCAATACGGCGACTGTGGACATGGATACCTCCAGTTTAAACATAAGTTTCATCTTTGTTGGGATTGTGTGTGATGGTTGACTTTTGTTGTCATTAGAAACATTATACTGTAGCATATAACAAATAACAAGCGTTAATTGGCTTACAATGTCGCTTTTCAGCAATGTAAGGCGGAAAGAAATTTAAAATTGTAAAAAATATCCCGATGTGTTAATATACATGGAGAAAAGGACGAATGTAGGTAAAAAATGACCTTGGATTTCATGAAAAAATACAAACGGGTTTTGTTATATCTGATCTTTGGGGTACTGTCGACTCTGGTGAATATCGGGGTCTACGCCTTATGCTACCGATTTTTTGGCTTTACCAATGTGATCAGCAATATCATTGCCTGGGTCTTGACGGTTCTGTTTGTTTTTGTGACCAATAAGAACTTGGTTTTCGGCAGCAAATCCATGGAAAAGCAAGTCCTCGTCTATGAATTGGTGACTTTTTACGGTTGCAGAATCGCCACGGGCCTACTGGACCTGGCCATGATGTATATTTTTGTGGATCTGCTCTCCCTCAATGCCTTGGGCATGAAGGTGATTTCCAACGTCATTGTCATCATCCTTAATTTCATTGCCAGCAAATTGGTTATTTTTAGAAAACACAAGGGAAGCTGATTTTAATAGGCATGGAGACAAGCATCGCAAGGATGCTTTTCTTTGATTTGGTGACACAAATGATTAAAAATAGAAATGATGCGGAAAATAAATAGATATGAAAAAGCCTAAATTGGGGCAAGAAAATTCTTTAGGGACTGCCTCCATCAATAAACTGCTGCTGGATTATACCGTTCCCTGTATCATCGGGATGGTGGTTTCCGCTGCCTATAATATTGTTGACCAGCTATTTATCGGCCAGAGTATCGGTATGCTGGGGAACGCCGCCACCAACGTGGCCTTCCCCTTGGCCATCATCTGTACCGCCATTTCCCTGCTCTTCGGGATTGGCGGCGCCGCCAATTTCAACCTCTCCATGGGCGGCGGTGAACAGGAAAAGGCCCGGCTCTACGCCGGTAACGCCATCTTCCTGATGGTCACCGTCAGCGTGGTCTTGTCCATCCTCACCTTGGTCTTTTTGAAACCGTTGATGGTGCTTTTCGGCGCCACCGACGAGGTGCTGTCCTACGCCATGACCTATACCGGCGTCTCCGCCATCGGCTTTCCCTTTCTGATCCTTTCCGTGGCTGGGGGGCATTTGATCCGCGCCGACGGCAGTCCCGGTTATGCCATGGCCTGTAACATTATCGGCGCTGTCATCAACGCGATCTTAAACCCGATCTTCCTCTTTGGGCTCAAAACCGGCATTGAGGGCGCCGCTTACGCCACCGTCATCGCCCAGATCATTGCCGGTTCTATGGTGATCTTCTACCTGACGCACTTTAAAACCGTGAAGCTCAACTGGAAAGCCCTGAAACCCATTCCCGGTTATTGTTTGCGTGTCGTTACTTTGGGCATGGCGCCCTTTTTCAATCAGTTGGCCATGATGGTGGTGCAGGTGGTTTTGAACAATTCTCTGACCTATTACGGCGCTCACTCCCTTTTTGGCAGTGAAATTCCCTTAGCCTGCGCCGGTATCATCACCAAAGTCAATATGCTCTTCTTTGCCGTCGTCATCGGTATGTCTCAGGGGCTACAACCCATTGTCAGCTTCAATTACGGCGCCGGAAAGTACCTCAGGGTCAAGGAAGCCTACTGGAAAATGGCCGTGGCAGCCACGGTGATTTCCTTTGTTTCCTTCGTCGTCTTTCAGATTTTTCCCAAAGAGATCATTGCCCTCTTTGGGGAAGGGGACAAGGAATACTTCCTTTTCGCGGAGCGCTTTTTCCGCATCTTCCTCTTCTGCGTTTTCATCGACGGTATTCAGCCCATTACCGCCAACTTCTTTACGGCCATCGGCAGGCCGGGGAAAGGTGTGTTCCTTTCCTTGACCCGGCAGGTGATTTTTCTGTTACCCCTGTTGCTGTTGCTGCCGGTATTTTACGGCATGGACGGCATCATGTATTCCGCGCCCATCGCCGACGCCCTTTCCGCGGTAATCGCCATTGTTTTGGTGATCGGCGAATTTCGCCGGATCAACCGGGATCTGCCGGGATCGGCAGCGGCAAAGAGGATGCCCCAATAAGCCCCTTGGCTTTTGGGACACCCTCTTTTTTAAGGACGGTATGGATAAAGATCGCAATGCGGAGAAAAGGCGGCCTGTGACGGTCAAAAGCCTTTTCTTTTTCGTTTACGACCTCTTTTTGCGTTGCCGCTTCTTCTCGCCGGTGCGTAGATGGGAGGTTCCGCTTTCCTTTTAACAGGACGCGGGGGTGGTTGTAATGCTTCACGGGGGACTTCCGTCTCCCGATTTTTTTCTGTTTGCTCTGCATCTGCCTGCCTTGTTGCGGTCTCTTGGTTCTTGCTACCTATTTCTGTAAGAGGCGTTTCACTGCTCCTCACTTTTTTGCAGGCGTATCATATATTGGTTCCTCTCTTTTTGTCCAGGGAAAGGAAAAGCTCTCTTACCGGTATCATATGCGGAAATGAAAAAAAAGTGCTTCTGTTGCTGAAAAATGGAAATTGTGATATGATACTATTATTATTTTAGCTGATTTGGAGGAAAAATGACTCAATTTATCCATTTGCACAATCATAGCGAATATAGCCTGTTGGACGGTTTCGCGCGGATTCCCCGTATGGTGGCGAAGGCCAAGGAATGCGGCATGAACGCCTGCGCCATTACGGACCACGGCGTGATGTACGGTGCGGTGGATTTCTATAAAGCATGTAAAAAAGCGGGTATCAAAGCGATCATTGGCTGCGAGGCCTATGTGGCATCCCGCCGCCGTTCTGACAAAGATCCCACCCTTGATAAAGAGCGCTACCATCTCGTTCTTTTGGCGAAAAACGATATCGGCTACCAAAACCTCTGCAAGCTGATCTCTTTCGCCTCCACGGAAGGGATGTACTATAAACCCCGTATCGACCGGGAATTGATGAGGAAATACCATGAGGGTGTGATCGCCCTTTCCGCTTGTTTGGCCGGTGAGATTGCCCAGGCCTTTTTGGCGGAGGATAAAGAAAAAGCCAAAGCTGTCGCTTTGGAATACCTCGATATTTTCGGTGAAGGCAACTATTACCTGGAAATCCAGGATCACGGCTATCCCGAAGATCAGCGGGTGCTGCCCCAAATCGTATCCCTTGCCCGGGAATTGAATATTCCCTTGGTGGCCACCAACGACGTCCATTACGTTGATCCCGAAGACGCCGAATACCACGATATCCTCCTCTGCATCCAAACCGGGAAGACCGTTGACGATGAAGACCGCATGAAATATGAAGGCGGTCAATTCTACTTTAAGACTGCCGAAGAAATGGCAGCCCTCTTCGCCGCTTATCCCGACGCCATCGCCAATACCCAGAAAATTGCCGATCAGTGTGACGTCGGTTTTCAGTTCGCGCCGCCCTATTTTTTGCCGGAATTTCCCGTGCCGGAAGGCTACGACATCCCGTCTTACCTGCGCCATCTCTGTGAAAAAGGCCTTGCCGAAAGATACGGAGAGATGACACCGGAAATCAAAGACCGCTTCGAGTATGAACTCGGCGTGATTCTCAAAATGGATTTTCCCAGTTATTTCTTGATCGTTTGGGATATGATCCGTTTTGCCAAGGAAAACGGTATTATGGTAGGACCCGGTCGGGGCAGTGCCGCCGGCAGTATTGTCGCCTATGCTTTGGGGATTACGGACATTGAACCCCTTCAATATGACCTGCTCTTTGAGCGGTTTTTGAATCCCTCCCGTATTTCCATGCCTGATATTGATACCGACTTTTGTATCGAACGCCGGGGCGAGGTTTTTCAATATCTGGCGGAGCGGTACGGTCACGACCATGTGGCCCAAATCATCACTTTCGGCACCATGAAGGCGCGGCTCGCCGTCAGAGACGTTGGCCGGGCTTTGAACATGCCCTACGGCGACGTGGACAAAGTGGCCAAGCAGGTGCCGGAAGATCTCGGCATGACCATCGAAAAGGCTCTCTCCGTCAACCCCGATCTGCGCCGTATGTGCGACGACGATCCCCTGATCGACCGTCTCATCACCTGCGCTTTGAAGATTGAGGGCATGCCCCGTCACAGCGGGCTCCATGCCGCGGGCCTCGTCATCGCCCCTTCCGCCGTTTATAACTATTTGCCGGTCCAGGCCGGCGACGATGGCGGCCTTGCCACACAGTTTGCCAAAGAAACCGTGGAAGAAATGGGCCTCCTGAAAATGGACTTGCTGGGTTTGAGAAACCTGACGGTGATTCGGGATGCCATCGCCAACATCAAAGTTTCCCGTGGCATTGACCTCGACATCACCGCCATTCCCCTGGATGATCAGGAAACCTATGATATGCTGTCTCGCGGCGAGGGCAACGGCGTATTTCAGCTGGAAAGCGGCGGTATGCAGAGAGTCATGCGCAGCCTTCAGCCTGACAGCATCGCCGACATCACCGCTTTGGTGGCCCTTTACCGTCCCGGCCCCATCGGCGGCGGTATGATTGAGGAGTTTGTTGACCGAAAACACGGCAAAAAAGCCATCGCTTATGCCCATCCGATTTTGGAGCCGATCTTAAAAGATACCTACGGTGTCATCCTCTATCAGGAGCAGGTGATGCGTATTGCCACCAATATGGCGGGGTTTAAATTGTCCGAGGCGGATTACCTCAGAAAAGCCATGGGCAAGAAGAAAAAGGAGATCATTGCCGGTTACAAAGAACAGTTTATCGAAGGCTCCATCAAAAACGGTGTTTCCCGAAAAATCGCCACGGAAATCTTCGACCTGATGGAAAAATTCGCCGAATACGGCTTCAATAAAAGCCATTCCGTGGCCTACGCATTCGTGTCCTATCAAACGGCGTACCTAAAAGCCAACTATACGCCGGAGTATTCCGCGGCGCTGCTCACCAGTTTGATGGATAAAACCGACAAACTGGCGACGTATATTGAGGAGTGCCGCCGCCTCGGTATTGAGGTACTGCCGCCGGATATCAACGAAAGCCGCCTGGATTTTACCGTGGTCAAAGGGAACATTCGTTTCGGTCTCGCCGCCGTGAAAAACGTCGGCCTGGCCCCGGCAAAGCAGATCGTAACAGAACGGGATCAAAACGGTCCTTACCGGTCTTTGCCGGATTTTTGTGAACGCATTTCCATCAACAGCCGTATGCTGGAAAGCTTGATTCAGGCTGGGGCTTTTGATTCCATGGCGATGCACCGCGCCCAAATGATGGCGATCTATCCCAAATGCATCCAGATGTCGGAAGCTGTCCGCAAGGAAAAAGAATGCGGCCTGATGAATCTTTTTGACGATTTCTGCGAAGAGCAGCAGTCGGAAAAGGAACTTTTCCCGGAAGTCGCGGATATCAAACCATACCCCAGGGAAACAATGTTAAAGATGGAGAAAGATATGATCGGCCTTTTCCTTACCGGTCATATTCTCGAAGGCTATACCTCCTATTGGCAGGATTATAAATTATGTGCCATCAATGATTTGGCAGAGTGCAAAGACCGCGCCAAAACCTCCATTGCCGGGATGATCTCCCACGTGAAAATCAAAAGCAATAAACAGGGCCAGCGTTTTGCCCAATTTGATATTGAGGATCTGAAGGGTAAGATTCACTGCTTTATCTTTGCCCGTTACTTTGAGCGCTGCCGCGATCTTTTGACGGAAGATGCGATTTTGGCCATCACCGGAATTGTCCGCAGGCAGGAAGAGGAAATCAGCTTCAATGGGGAAGAAGCGGTGCTTTTGAAAAATATCCGCTCCTTGAACATTCCTTCGGTGCACGGCTTAAACCGTACCCGTAAAAATGAGGATATCGACTATTACGACGGTCTCGCCTTTGATCCGGAAACGGCCCCCGCCGAAGAGGAAGTTTTTCCGCCTTATGAGGAAATCCCCAAAGAACAGCTGCCGCTCCCAGATATCAGCGTTGAAGAACCTGTGGTGAAAACAAAGAGACGTCTTTATATCAACATCAGTCCCGGCCAAAAAGGCAGGGAGGAAGAGTTGGCCGCCAGAAAAATATTTGCCTGCCATCGCGGGGAAGACGTGGCCTATGCCTTTTATAAAGAAAAGAACAAGGCGAAACCTTTCGGTTTAACCGTCTTGGTGAACAAAGAACTGTTAGCGCAACTGGAAGCGATTTTCGGAAAAGAACGTATTTTCGTAAAAGTAGTGGAGTGAAAGGAATCAATTCTATGCGTGTCTGTATTTATCCCGGTACCTTCGACCCCGTGACCAACGGTCATATGGATATTATCCTCCGTGCCGCGGCACTTTTTGATAAAATGGTGATCGGTATCGCCAACGATAACTATAAAACTTGTCTTTTTAGCAAGGAAGAGCGAATAGAGACCCTAAAAGAGGTCACGGCAGATCTGAATAACGTGGAAGTGGAAGCCTTCTCCGGCTTGCTGATGGAATTTTGTAAAGCAAAAAATGCCTGCGCCGTGATTCGCGGCTTGCGGGCGGTTTCCGATTTTGAGTACGAAATGCAGCTGGCGCTGATGAATAAAAAGCTCAATCCCAACGTTGAAACGGTCTTTTTGATGACGGGACAACAACACTCCTTTATCAGCTCCAGCATTATTAAAGACGTAGCTGTGCTCGGCGGCTGTATCAGGGATTTGGTGCCGCCGTCGGTGGAAAAGCGGATCATCGAAAAATACAGGACAGTATAAGCTATTGATTTCATACTTTTATCTGTGCGGTGAAACCAAAATCGTGTATAAATCGAAAGTCATGTGCGTATAATGAAAGTAGCAGGATATTTCAAAGGAGGTTTCGCCAAAGAATGAATCAAGCGGAAAAAGAGTTTTTTACCCTGAAAGATGTGGCAGAACGATGCGGGACCAGCTACGGTATTGTGAAAAGAGATATCGATAAAGGGATTCTGCCCGCGTATCGCGTAGGAAGAAAATATTTCATCGCCAGAGAGGAAATGGATGACTACGTAACCGACGCTGTGGAAAAATGGGGAATGGAAGGCTATACCATTCAGGAAATCATGAGCAGGATTCCTTTAAGCTACGCTTTTGTGATGGATCTGATCAAAACGGGAAAGCTGCACGCGGTGAAAGTCGGCAGGCAGTACATCATTCCCAAAGGCGAATTTGAACACTTTATGGCTTTGAAGAAGATGCAGTGAACAAAAATATGCTGTGAAAATCCTCCTGCCAAGGGGGATTTTTTCTGTTTTTGTAGAATACTTTCTTTTATGGGCGGATTTTGTGAGCCGGTCTCAAGAGACCGCCTTAGCGAAAAGATCCCGCGGCAGCCCGGACGTTTGGTGAAAGAACAAAGAACCTACTCCAGCTTGTTTTGCCGCAGCTCAAACAGTGATCGCCGCGGCATGCCAGCGGTAGTACAGAGGGAGGACAGATTGTGGCGAAATATAAGCTGAAGAGACATCATCCCGATGATTCCGTATGTAAGATTCTCCGTGATGCGGAGACAGAAGCACCTCCCGATATTCCCCTGACCAAAAAGGATCTTTGGGTTTTGGAACGCATCGCCATCTTTCTTGAGCGCTCCCGTTTGAATACGTACATCGGTATGATGGAAAAACCGTCGCGTTGGTTTATCTTGAATATTTGGGGCGGCGTTGGCCGGGGCATCGGCATGGCCATCGGTTTTACCATTTTAGGTGCGGCGCTCTTTCTTGTCCTACAGAAAATCGTGGTTTTGAACTTGCCGATTATCAGTAACTTTTTTGCGGACATTCTCGACATGGTCGAGGGTTACCGCAGCGTTTCCCCTTGATTTTCTTTGATATTGATGTTAATGCTATTGACACTGATGTTGAACGAGGTTTCCTTCTATGGCTTACTTACTACTTATCATTGGCGTGGTCGGTCTTGACCAGTGCGCCAAATGGATTGTCCAAATGCACCTCGATCTTTACGGCTCCGTAAAGATGTGGGGCTTTCTTAAATTGACGTATATCCAGAATACCGGCGCGGCCTTCGGTATTTTGGACGGCAACCGCTTTCTTTTTGTCCTTTTTACCCTGACGCTATGCGTTTTTATGCTCGCTGTTTGGAAAAAACCCTGGATGCAGCGGTACCATCTTTCAGCGGCGCTGATCATTGCCGGCGCCATCGGCAACAGCATCGACCGCGTTTTCCGTGGTTACGTTGTGGATTTTATTGATCTATCCTTTTTCCCCGCCATCTTTAACGTGGCGGATATTGCCGTTTGCTGCGGTACGGTACTCCTGGCGCTATTGATCCTCTTCAGCAAAGAAGGCTTCGGCCTGGGAGAAAAGGAAACGGAAAAATGAGCGAAATGAATCAGTTCTTTTATACTTATCAGAATGAAGAGCATAGGCGTCTCGACGTTTTTCTTGCCGCGCAGCTTACGACGGTTTCCCGCAGCCGGATCACCGCTCTGATCAAAGAAAAGCGGTTTACGGTGAACGGTAAAGGCGTTAAGGCCGGTTACGCATTGACCGAAGGCGACGTGATTGCCGGCGAAATCCCCGCAGAACAGCCCTTGGCCGTTACGCCGGCAGCGATTCCCCTGGATATTGTCTACGAGGATCACGACGTTGTGATCGTCAACAAGCCCCGGGGTATGGTGGTGCATCCCGCACCGGGGAGCAAGGAAAATACCCTGGTGAACGCTTTGATTGCCCACTGTGACGATTTGTCGGGGATCAACGGTGTACTGCGCCCCGGCATCGTTCACCGCATCGATAAAGATACCTCCGGCCTATTGTTGGTGGCGAAAAACGACGTAGCCCATAACAGCCTGGCCCAACAATTGAAAAACCATACGGTACACCGTATCTACGAAGCCATTGTTTGCGGCGCGGTGGCGGAACCCCAGGGGCTGATCGATTGCCCCATCGGCCGCCATCCCGTAGAACGCAAAAAAATGGCGGTGACGGAAAAAAACTCCAAGCGAGCCGTTACCCATTACCTCGTTTTGGAGCGGTTTGCGGATTTCACCCATATCGAAGCACGGCTGGAAACGGGCAGAACCCACCAAATTCGCGTCCATATGAAGTATATCGGCCATCCGCTTTTGGGCGACCCCGTCTATGGCAAGGGCGAAAAGAATCCCTTTCATTTTGCGGGACAGGCACTCCACGCCCGCACCATCGGTTTTCTGCATCCGGTGAGCGGAGAATATCTGGAGTTTTCCGTAGCACCTCCCGGAGATATGGAAAATGTTCTGGCTCAATTAAGGAAAGGCTATTGAAAAATAGGACAATCTGTAGTAAAATAATAGAAATACGGTAATTCCTTTAATGTTGTCCCGTGAGGCAATAAGGCGTTATGTGTGATCGCAATCTCTTTGCGCTTTTTTGGCGCTCTGTTGTGTACGCAGTCTTATTCTCTCAGGGATAAGACTAAGGCCGCCGACAAAGTCTGATACGCGGCGAACCCTCTGCCCCGCGACAGCTTGTGTACTACGGGGTACACGGCACAGCCGCAGACCAAAGTGTTCACCGGTCCGACCCTTAACCTTAGGAAAGGCTGAAGGGCTTTTCAAGGTTAAGATAGTGTCCTTCGGCAGCAAATACCAAAGGTATTTGCCCGAAAAGACTAAGCCTTTCTCGACAGCCTATCATCCTGTAGCCCAAAATCCGCATATGCGTATTTTGTCTACAGTCTGCGTCTTATCCCCTCGGGGATAAGACTTTTTTGATGATTACCAATGGAAAGGTGTGAGTATTTTGGTCAGAGAAAAGGGCGCTCAAACGGAAATCATGACAAAAGATGATATCAAACGGGCGCTGACCCGCATGGCCCATGAAATCCTGGAAAAAAATCAGGGCAGTGAGAACTTGGCGTTGATCGGCATCCGCACTCGCGGCATTTTTTTAGCAAGGCGCCTCGCCGCCATCATCCACCAAGTGGAAGGCACCGCGGTAGCAGTGGGAACCCTTGATATTACCCTCTATCGCGACGACATCGCCGCCAAAGGCGGCATACCCATTGTTGGCGGCAGCGATGTACCTTTTGATCTCAACGGAAAAAAAGTGGTGTTATGTGACGACGTTTTGTATACGGGCCGTACCATCAGAGCTGCCTTGGATGCGCTTTTTGATTTGGGACGGCCTTCTTTTATACGCCTCGCCGTATTGGTAGACAGGGGACATCGTGAATTGCCGATTCGCGCCGACTACGTTGGCAAAAATATCCCCACCTCCTACCGGGAGGCGGTGGATGTGCATCTCAGTGAGGCCGACGGGGAAGATACCGTAATTTTAGAACAAGATAAGGATTAGGAGGAAGGCGATGGCCATTCGTACCAAAGATCTGATCGATCTGGAATTCCTCAGCGCCGCCGAGATTCAGGAGATCTTGGATACGGCGAAACCGATGAAAGAAGTGATGGGACGGGACATCAAAACCGTTCCCGCCCTCCGGGGTAAAACCGTGGCAACGCTGTTTTATGAAAACAGCACCCGTACACGGCTCTCTTTTGAGCTGGCGGCAAAGTATCTAAGCGCCGGTACCTGTAATATTTCCGCCTCTGCCTCTTCGGTAAAAAAAGGCGAAAGCCTGCAAGATACCGGCAGGACCTTGGAGGCCATGGGCACGGATATCATCGTGATCCGGCACAATATGTCCGGTGCTCCCAAGCTTTTGGGAGAAGGTGTCAAAGCCAGGGTGATCAATGCCGGCGACGGTACCCACGCCCATCCCACCCAGGCCCTCCTCGATATGTTTACGATCAAGGAACGGAAGGGACGCATCGAGGGCTTGACGGTGACGATTTTAGGTGATATTCTCCATAGCCGCGTGGCACGCTCCAACATCTGGGGTCTGACTAAACTGGGAGCACGTGTCCGCCTTTGCGGACCGCCGACGCTGATGCCGAAAGAAGTGGAAAAAATGGGCGCCGAAGTCTTCTACGATATTGACGAAGCCTTAAACGGCGCCGACGTCGTCAACGTCCTCCGTATTCAACTGGAACGCCAGGAAAAAGGGTTGTTTCCCACCATCGAAGAGTACGCGAAAAACTACGCCATGACGGAAGAACGGCTGAAACGGGCCAAAAAAGACGTTTTGGTGCAGCATCCCGGCCCCATGAACCGCTCCATTGAAATCCCCACGGCAGTGGCGGATTCCGCCCAATGCTCCGTGGAAGAACAGGTAACCAACGGTGTGGCTTGCCGCATGGCGCTGCTTTATCTGATGTGTGGAGGTGAGAATCTTGTCTAAGCTGTTACTGAAGGGCGGGCGAATCGTTGACCCCGCGCAAAATATCGATATCATCGCCGATCTCTTGGTGGAAGACGGTAAGATTGCCGCCGTGGCGGAAGCCATCACCGCCGACGCCGCTGCGGAAAAAGACGTTTCTGGCCTGATCGTTGCTCCCGGTTTGGTGGATATCCACTGCCATTTAAGAGAGCCGGGGCAGGAAAGAAAGGAAACCATTGCCACCGGTACCCGGGCCGCGGCAGCCGGCGGCTTTACCACGGTTATGCCGATGCCCAATACGTCGCCGGTGGCGGACAACCCCGCGGCAATCATGTACGTGAAAGACCGGGCCAAAGATACCGGCGTGGTTCATGTCTATCCCATCGGTGCCATTACCAAAGGCAGCAACGGCAAGGAATTGGCGGAAATGAGCGCCATGGCCGAAGTTGGCGCAAGAGCCTTTTCCGACGATGGCCGTCCCGTGGCCAGCAGCCGCATGATGCGGTTGGCTATGGAGTACAGTCTCATTACAAAATTGCCGCTGATCGCTCATGAAGAGGATCTCCTCTTAGTGGACGACGGTGATATGAACGAGGGTTATATGTCCACGGTGTTGGGGCTCAAAGGCAATCCCAAGGCGGCGGAAGAAACCATGATCGCCCGGGATATCATTTTGGCCCGTTTGACGGGAGCACGTCTTCACGTAGCCCACGTTTCCACGAAGCACGGCGCCGCCATGATTCGCGAGGCTAAGGAAGAAGGCTTAAAAATTACAGCCGAGGTGACGCCTCACCATCTGACCCTGACGGAAGAGGCTGTGAAAAATTACGATACGAACACCAAGGTGAACCCGCCGTTAAGAACGCCTGAAGATGTGGAAGCTTTGCTGCAAGCGCTGAAAGACGGTACCATCGATTGTGTGGCCACCGACCACGCTCCCCATACCATTGAGGACAAGGTCATCGAATATCACTTTGCCGCCAACGGCATCAGCGGTTTTGAAACAGCGCTGCCGCTGCTTTACACGAGATTGGTGAAAACAGGAAAATTGACGCTGAATCAATTGATCGATAGCATGAGCGCCGCCCCGGCCCGGATCATGAATCTGCCCGCCGGCAGTCTCGCCGTAGGTTGTAACGCCGACATTGTCGTCATTGACCCCGCGGGAGAAAAAGCTGTGGACTGTGAGGCCTTTTATTCCAAAGGCAAAAATACCCCCTTTGACGGGGAAGTCCTCACCGGCTGGCCGGTGCTGACCGTCGTTGACGGGGTTATCGTGATGGAAAACGGAGAGATAAAGGAGTAATTTCGTTTATGGTTGAACAAGGAAAGATACTGATCAATGAACATGTGGGAAAAGATATCTGGCGCATGGAGTTGAAGGCGCCCTGGATCGCCCGGAAAGCGCGTCCGGGACAGTTCGTCAACGTACGTTTGAGCGAACATACCGACCCGTTGCTGCGCCGCCCCATCAGCCTCCACGGCATTGACGCCGATAACGGGATCATCTGTTTCCTCTATCTTGTGGTAGGCAAGGGCACGAAAATGATGTCCAAATTGGAAAACGGCGATCATCTTGATTTGCTGGGGCCTTTGGGGAACGGCTTTTCCACCGCTTTTCAAGGCAGACGCGCCGTGCTTATCGGCGGCGGCATTGGCTCCGCGCCACTTTACCCCCTGTTAGAAGCATTGAAAGCCCAGAAGAAAGATGTCACGCTGCTATACGGCGTCAAAGATCAAGAAAGCATTGTTTGCCTTGATCTATACAAAGAAAACCAAGCGGAAGTGATCATCACCACGGAAGACGGTTCCGCCGGTGAAAAGGGCTTTGTGACAGCCCCTTTTGAAGCATTGCTGAAAAACGGGGGCATCGATTACGTTTACGCCTGTGGGCCTGGGGCGATGCTCCGCGCTGTGGAAGAGCTGACGCTGCAATATGGCGTTGACGGAGAGATCTCCACCGAAGCCAACATGGGCTGCGGTTTAGGCGTTTGTCTCAGTTGCAGCACACCGGGGAAAGACGGCAAAAACCGCAAGGTTTGCACCGACGGTCCTGTGTTCAAAATGGGGGAATTGGCTTATGAGTAAAGTGAAAACTGCCGTAAAGATCGGCGCATTGACCATGAAAAATCCTGTGACCACCGCCTCGGGCACCTTTGGCTCCGGCCTTGAGATGAGGGAATACGTGGATCTGCGGAAACTCGGCGCCATTACGGTGAAGGGTACCACCCTGGAACCCCGGTCCGGGAACCTCCTGCCCCGCTGCACGGAAACGCCTTCCGGTACCTTGAATTCCATCGGTTTGGAAAACCCCGGCGTCGACGTGTTTGTCGCTGACATTCTGCCCCAAGTGGCAGCTTATGAAACGCCAATCATCGTCAACATCGCCGGCAGCGAGATCACGGAATATGGCCGCCTGGCCGAGATTTTGGAAAAAGAGGCTGCCGTCTCTGCCCTGGAAGCCAATGTGTCCTGCCCCAACGTGAAAAGTGGCGGCATGGCTTTGGGCACCGACCCCGATCTCGTTTATCAAGTGACGAAGCTGGTGAAAGAGCATAGCAGCAAACCGGTGATCGTGAAGCTTTCACCCAATGTCACCGATATTGTGTCCATTGCCAAGGCGGCGGCGGAGGGGGGCGCAGACGGCCTCAATCTGATCAATTCCGTGCTGGGACTCGCCATCGACATGGAAAAGAAGCGGCCGGCCCTGGGCAACATTGTCGGCGGTCTTTCCGGCCCCGCCATCAAGCCCATTGCCTTGAGGATGGTTTATCAAACCGCCCAGGCGGTGGAGATTCCCATCATCGGCTTGGGGGGCATCGTCTCCTGGCAGGACGCCGTTGAGTTTTTGATGGCCGGCGCTACCGCCGTGGGCATCGGCACCGGTAATTTCCTTGATCCTGCCACCACCATGAAGGTCGTGGACGGCATCGAGCAATACCTCATCGACAACGGTTATGACGATGTTCAGGATATCATTGGCATTGCCTGGAAGAATCAGCGTGACGGAAAGGATGGTTGATATGTCTGCCTTAAGTGATCAAATTATTGTGGCCTTGGATGTCCCCACCAGGGAGGAGGCCTTATCCATTGTGGAAGAGCTCGGCGCCAAAGTCGGCGCTTATAAAATCGGTATGCAGCTATACAATGCCTGCGGCCCGGAAATACTCCAGGCGGTCAAGGAAAGGAACGGCAGGGTTTTCCTGGATTTGAAATTCCACGATATCCCCAACACCGTGGCCTCCGCCGCCCGTGTTGCGGCCAACCTTGACGTCTTTATGTTCAATGTCCACGCCTCAGGCGGCAGTGCCATGATGAAAGCCGCCGCCAAGGCTTTGCAAGAAGAAGCGGCGAAACAGGGCAAAAAAAGACCCTTGCTCATCGCCGTGACCGTGTTAACTTCCATGAGCGAAGAGGAGTTACAGGACGAAATCGGCGTCAGCCGGGCCATGGCGGAACAGGTGGCGGCTTTGGCCAAGCTGACCAAAGAAAGCGGTCTCGACGGTGTGGTGGCTTCCCCTCGGGAAATCAAAATCATCCGGGAAGTTTGTGGCGAGGACTTTCTCATCGTGACGCCGGGGATCCGTCCCGCCGATGCCGCCGCTGATGATCAAAAACGGATCAAAACGCCGCGGGACGCCGTGGGCGACGGCGCCGATTACCTGGTAATCGGCAGGCCCATCACTCAAGCGGCCAACCGTTCCGCCGCCGTGGAGGCCATCGTCGCCGATATGGAACTTGCGATAAAATAAAAGGAGATAGCGATCATGGAACAAAATGAAATTTACGAAATCTTTAAGAAATCCGGCGCCCTTTTGGAAGGTCACTTTCTGCTGACCTCCGGCCGTCACTCCAACCGCTACATGCAATGCGCCCAAGTGCTGAAATACCCGGAATACACCGAAAAGCTCTGTAAAGTCATTGCCGATGCCTACCGAGACAGCGGTGTGGAACTGGTGGTGGGCCCCGCCATGGGCGGGATTCTCGTCGCCTATGAAGTGGCAAAACAGTTGGGGGTACCCAATATCTTTGCAGAACGGGAAAACGGTAAAATGGTTTTACGCAGAAACTTCTCCATTGAAAAAGGGCAAAAGGTCCTTGTGGTGGAAGACGTCGTTACCACCGGCGGTTCCGTGCTGGAGGTGATCAACATCGTCAAGGAGGCCGGCGGTGATCTGGTTGGCGCCGGTGTCTTGGTGGACCGCAGCAACGGTACTGTGGATCTGGGCGTGCAGTTGGTGCCGGTGCTCTCTATGGAAGTGGTCAGTTACGATGCCGCAGAATGCCCCATGTGCAAAAACGGAGAAGGGGAACCTTATAAGCCGGGCAGCCGTAACTTAAAATAGTATAAAGTAAACGCCGGGGCGCTGCCCCGGCGTTCGTATTCTATATCATGATTATGACATTTTCCGATGGTTTTTGGCTTTTCGTACTTCTTCCCTTAAACCCTCCAGCTGAAGGGCTAAACTTCTTTTGATTGGCCGTATGTCGGGGAAGGAACGCAAAATATATCTTTCCGAAGCAGTGAGACGCAAGCGCAGTTCGCGCAGGTGCTCTTTGCCTTCGCCGACGAGCGCCTCTTTCCTGTTTTCCAGGGATTCCTTTAGGTTTTCTTTGCCCTCCGCTAACTGCTCTAAAAGATCTTCCTTGCCTTCGATGAGGTGCTCCCTGATTTCCTGCTGGTATTTTGTCAATTCCTCTTTTAGGTGTTCCTGAGCTTCCCGGAGCTTTTCCAGATTGCTTTTCAGACGGAAACTGGCATGGACGGAAATGATGAAGTCCACCAAAAACAGAACGCCGAAAAAGATGGCGAGGATGAAGAGGATGTTATGGGGCAGGAGGGCGGTGCGGGCTTCAACAAAAGGATGCAGGATCTTGGTTAAAGCGAGGGCCAACAGGCCGAAGAGGGTGGAGTTTAGCAGACAGACCCGGCCGTTGAGGTTAAGAAAGCGCTCGGAATAGTCCCACCAACGCATTTTGAAGATTTTTTCCATGGCGTAACTGGTGATGTACTCCAATACCGAAGTGAGTAAAAAGCTGATTACAAAGATGAGAACCCAGTTTTCAATGGGTTTTAAGACGATGAGCAGAATCAGCGCGCCTGTACCGTAAATGGGGCAGAGCGGCCCCCGGAGGAACCCCCGCTCCACAAAGCGGCGCTCCAGCACAGAACAGTAAACGGTTTCCACAACCCAGCCGAGAACAGAATAGATGATGAAATATAAAAACCAAAGGGAAAATAGAACCATAGTGTGTCCCCCTATCTGATAGTTGTATTATAGAAAAACAGCGGTAAAATGTCAATGCAGGGAATATTTCACTTGACAAGGGGGAAAAGGTCAGGTATAATTTGACTGTTACAACCGCGTTTTTTATGTCTTTCAGTGGCTTTGCCCGCATAAAAAAGCGAGGATAAACGGAGGTAAAAATGTACGCAATCATTGAAACCGGCGGCAAACAGTATAAAGTTGCCGTGGGTGAGAAAGTCAAAGTCGAAAAGCTTACCGTAGACCAAGGCGGAGAAGTTGTTTTCGATAAAATTGTCGCCGTGAAGAATGACGAAGGCTTGAAAGCCGGCGCTCCCTATGTGGAAGGCGCTAAAGTGGTCGGTGAAGTAACCGAACAGGGAAAACATAAAAAAATCGTCGTTGTTCACTACAAACCCAAAAAGAACATCAGAAAGAAAAACGGTCACAGACAACCCTATACGGAAGTGCTCGTGAAAGATATCACATTATAAGGAGGTGGGATTTTAAATGGCACATAAAAAAGCAGGCGGCAGTTCCAAAAACGGTCGCGACAGTAAACCTAAAATGCTCGGTTTGAAAAGACATGACGGTCAGTTCGTTACAGCCGGCAGTATCCTTGTGAGACAACGGGGAACAAAATTCCATCCCGGTAATAACGTGGGTCTCGGCAGAGACGATACGCTCTTTGCGAAAATGGACGGCTATGTGAGTTTCGAGAAAACCAGCCATACCAGAAAACAAGTGAGCGTTTACGCAGAACGTAGCTAATTTGTAAAGTAAACCGGAGCGGAAGCTCCGGTTTTTTTTCGTTGGTTACGGTAATGCTAACCGTAAAAAAGTAAGGAGAAGCGATGTTTTACGACAGAGCAAAAATCTATTTGAAAGCCGGCGACGGCGGGAATGGTCTCGTTTCCTTTCGCAGGGAAAAGTTCGTTCCCGAAGGCGGCCCCAACGGCGGCGATGGTGGCCGCGGCGGCAATATTTACCTTGTCGCCGACCACAATCTCCGCACGTTGCTGGATTTCAAAATGAAACAGCATTATAAAGCGCCGAAAGGGGAAAACGGGCAAAACAGCAATAAAACCGGGAAGTCCGGTCAGGATATCTACCTCAACGTGCCCCTCGGCACCGTGGTGCGCTTCGACGGCGAGGAAGCGATCTTTGCCGATCTTGTGGAGAACGGCCAAAAAGTTCAAGTGGTCAAAGGCGGCCGCGGCGGCCGCGGCAATGCCCGCTTTGCTTCCAACCGCGATAAAGCGCCGGAAGTGGCGGAAAAAGGAGAACCGGGAGAAGAGGTCTGGATCCGTCTGGAACTGAAAGTTTTGGCCGACGTCGGCCTTGTGGGTATGCCCAATGCCGGAAAGTCCACCTTTATTTCCAGAGTTTCCGCTGCCCGTCCCAAAATCGCCGATTACCCTTTTACCACATTGGAACCGCATCTCGGTATTGTCGATCTTGGAGAGGGGCAGACCTTCTGTATTGCCGACGTGCCGGGACTCATTGAAAACGCTCATGAAGGCGCCGGTCTCGGTCATCACTTTCTGCGCCACCTGGAACGCACGAAAGTTCTCTTGCATTTGATCGATATGTCCGGTCAGGAGGGCAGAGACCCCTTGACGGATTTTGAGATCATCAGCAACGAGTTGATCAAATATAAAGAAGAACTCGGTGAAAAGCCCAGAATCATTGCGGCCAATAAAATGGACCTGCCGGAATCAGCGGAAAACTTGAAGCGGCTTACGGAACAATACGGCGCTGATTTTGAAATCTATCCGATTTCCGCCGCCACGGACCATGACCTGAAAAAGGTTCTCTTCCGTTGCCATGAGCTGATTTTGGCGGCTCCCAAAGTGGAGGCCAAAAAAGAAGAAGAAATCAAGGTGACCACCTTTGAAAAACGGCGTCCCTTTACGATCTGCCGCAATGATCGCGGCGCATTTGTTGTGGAAGGGGACGAGGTGAAAAAGTGGCTTGCCATGACGGATTTCGGTAACGAGGCCGCGGTCAAGCGTTTGCAGCGGATCTTTAAAGCCATGGGCCTTGACGAGGGACTACGTCGGGCCGGCGCCAAGGAAGGCGATACCGTCGTCGTTTATGACCTCGTATTCGATTACGCCGATTAAAGGAGAAGAAATGCTAACAGGAAAACAAAAACGCTATTTACGCAGTAAAGCCATGACTATGGACGCTCTCTACCAGATCGGCAAAGAAGGCCTTGGCGAAAATTTTACAAAACAGATCGACGACGCCCTTGAAGCCAGAGAGCTGATTAAGATTAAAATATTGAAAAATTCAGCGGAGGAAGCAGGGGACGCGGGGCGCAATCTAAGCGCCGCCCTCGGCGCGGAATTGGTGCAGACCATTGGTCACTGCATCGTCCTTTATCGGAAATCAAAAAACAAACCCAAAATCGAATTGCCCTAAAGTATACAGAAGGAGAAACAGATTGCTTCTCCTTTTGTTCTTATCGGCAGGTCCATTTGAAAATTGCCTGGCAGCGGTGGCGTTTATGCTGGGGAATCCCTTTGGCCGCGGCGGCTTGTCCGCAGATTTTTGCCTTTGGTTAAAAGCACAAAAGCTCAAAGGCGGAACTTTTTGCCCCAGTGATGATTGGAAGAAGGAGAAAACAGGATGCCGGAAGAAACCTTAATCTACGATAAACCGGTGAATTTTCATAATATGCTCAAATTCGCCTTGCCCACAGTGCTGATGACGATGTTTAGTTCCGCCTACGGTATGGTGGACGGCGTGATCGTCTCCCGTTTTGTGGGCAGCGTCGGTTTGGCCGCCATCAATATCGTGATGCCGCTGTTCTTTTTTGTGATCGGTTTGAGTATCGTTTTTGCCACCGGCGGCAATGCGGTGGTGGCCAGCCGTCTCGGCGCGGGAAAGCCCCGGGAAGCCAATACCTTTTTCTCTTTGGTGCTGATCAGTGCCGTGACCGTAACCGCGGTTTTCGCTATTTTTGCGGTGGCTTTTGCCGAACCCCTTTATACCTTTCTCGGTGCCGATGAAGAATTGCTGCCCTATTGCCTCAAATACGGTAATGTCGTAATCGCTTTCAGCGCCATGATCGTACTGCAATATATGTTCCAAATATTTTTGGTGACAGCGGGAAAACCCCATTTCGGGCTCGTTCTCGCCGTGATTACCGGTTGCGTCAACGTGGTTTTAGACCTGCTCTTTGTCGCCGTTTTCGACTGGGGTATCCAGGGCGCGGCCATCGCCACGGTGACCGCCAGCACCATCGGTTCCCTGCTGCCGCTGTTTTTCTTTCGTTCACGCCGGTTTCTGCTGCACCTTTGCCGCCCTCGTTGGGAGGCCAAACAGCTCCTCCATGCCATGGTCAACGGCTCCTCGGAAATGGTCAATAGTTTGGCCATCGCCTTTGTGACGTTCCTTTTTAATTTGCAGATGATGTCTTATCTCGGCGAAAAAGGAGTTGCGGCCATCTCTTCCTCCCTTTATATTCAGGATTTGTTCCTTTCCGCCATCATGGGCTTTTCTATGGGGGTCGCCCCGGTGCTCAGCTATTATTACGGCGCGAAAAATACGGAAAGCCTGCGCAAAGTTTTTCTCATTTGTATTCGGGTTATCGCTTTTGCCAGTGTCATCCTGTTTGCATGCGCGGAGCTGTTTGCCGCGCCCCTGGTGAATATCTTCGCCGGAAATGACGATGTTCTGCAAAAAATGGCGCTTACAGGCTTTCGTCTCTTTTCCGTGGGCTTTCTCTTCAGTTCTTTCAATATCTTTGCTTCGGGGCTCTTTACTTCCCTTTGCAACGGCAAGATTTCCGCTTTGATCGCTTTTTTAAGAGCCTTTATTTTTCAGGCCGGCGCGATTTTATTGCTGCCCTTGATCATCGAGGTGAACGGTATTTGGCTGGCAGTGCCCTTGGCGGAAATGATCACCGTCCTCATCGTGTTTTTCCTGATTCGCCATTATCGCACAGAGTATCATTATTGGTAAGGGACAAAAAGGATTGCGGAACAAAAAACAGCGGCTGCCGGGTTATAACGGCAGCCGCTGAACTTTTTTAAAACGGTTTTCTCCACCGCTTTTTGAGCCGCCGCGCTCAAAGGTTGGCGGCAACGAGATCCCCCATTTCCGAGCAGGAGACTTTTTTCATGCCCTCGCTCATGATATCAACCGTGCGGTAGCCGTCGTTTAGGGTTTTGTTGACCGCCGCTTCAATGGCCCCGGCTTCCTTCTCCAGATCAAAAGCATAGCGGAGCATCATGGCCGCGGAGAGGATGGTACCCAAGGGATTGGCAAGATTTTTGCCGGCAATGTCCGGAGCGGAACCGTGGATCGGTTCGTACATCCCCAGCTTGCTTTCGGAAAGACTGGCCGAAGGCATCATGCCCAGAGATCCCGACAGCATGCTGGCTTCATCGGAAAGAATATCGCCGAACATATTTTCCGTAACGATTACGTCAAAGCGGGAAGGGTCGTTGATCAGCTGCATGGCAGTGCTGTCCACGAGAGCGTCTTCAAATTCTATATCGCTGTATTCTACCGCCAGTTCGTGCATGACGGTGCGCCATAATTTGGAGCTATCCAAAACATTGGCTTTGTCCACGGAAGTGACTTTATGGCGGCGTTTTCGCGCCGTCTCAAAAGCGACTCGGCCAATGCGTTCAATTTCATGGGCGCTGTAAGCCATCAGATCCGAAGCATAGCGTTCATCGTTTCTTTCCCCGGTAAAGCGTTCACCGTAATAGATGCCGCCGGTGAGCTCCCGCACAATCAGCAGATCAATGCCATTTTCTACTGTGGACTGCCGCAAAGGGGAGCCTGCCGCCAACTGCGGAAAAAGCTTGGTGGGACGTAAATTGGCGAAAAGCCCCAAAGCCTTTCTGACTTTTAACAGCCCTTTTTCCGGTCTTTTATCGGGATTGATACAGTCCCATTGGGGGCCGCCGACAGCACCTAAGAGGATGCTGTCACTTTTTTTGCAGAGATCGAGGGTTTCCTCGCTGACGGGGACGCCGCAACCGTCGATGGCCGCGCCGCCAATATCTGCTTCGGTATAATGGAACCGGTGGCCGTATTTTGTCGCAATTTGATTCAGGGCTTTTATGGCTTCCGCAACGATTTCCGGGCCGATGCCGTCACCCTTTAATACAGTGATTTTCTTTTCCATGGGAAAAAGCTCCTTTATTCTTTGTTAATGGCTTTCAGCAGGCCGCCTTCGGCGATGATCGCTTTGATGAAGGGCGGAAAGGGCTGTGCCTGATACGTTTCATTTTTCGTTTTATTACGGATCACGCCGGTATCGAAGTTCACCTCAATCTGATCGCCCTCTTCGATGCCGTCGCTGGCTGCGGGACATTCCAAAATTGCCAGGCCGATATTGATGGCATTTCTGAAAAAGATTCGGGCGAAGGTTTTGGCGATGACACAGGAGATACCGGCTTCCTTGATGACCACCGGGGCGTGTTCCCTGGAGGAGCCGCAGCCAAAATTGAGGCCGCCGACCATAATATCGCCGGGCCGTACCTTATGGATAAAGGCGGCGTCGATATCCTCCATGCAGTGAGAGGCCAGTTCCTTTGGGTCGCTGATGTTTAAGTAACGGGCGGGGATGATGACATCGGTATCGATATGATCCCCGTATTGGATGGCTTTGCCTTTGACTTCCATGGTTTCCTCCTTATAACTGATCCGGCGTGCAGATAAATCCCTTGACGGCGCTGGCCGCGGCCACGGCGGGGGATGCTAAATAGACTTTGGAACTGATATGTCCCATGCGGCCCAAAAAGTTCCGATTGGTGGTGGCCACGGCAACTTCCTCCGCTGCCAGGATGCCCATGTAACCGCCGAGGCAAGGGCCGCAGGTGGGCGTGGAAACAATGCAGCCCGCGTCGATGAAGATTTCCGCATAGCCCAGTTGTATGCATTCCTTATAGATTTTTTGGGTGGCCGGAATGACGATGCAGCGGACGTCTTCGGCGACGTGTTTACCTTTTAAGATGGCGGCGGCAATCGCCATGTCGGAAAGGCGTCCGTTGGTGCAGGAACCGATGACCGCCTGATCGATTTTAACATCGTTTAGCTCTTCGGCGTCCTTGGTATTTTCCGGCAGGTGCGGGCAGGCCACGGTAGGAGAAATCGCGCTGAGATCGATCTCGTAGGTTTTTTCATAGACCGCGTCGGGGTCGGCTTTATAGATTTCGTAGGGCCGGTTGACCCGTTCGTTGACGTAGGCTAAGGTGATTTCATCGACTTCGAAAATGCCGTTTTTCGCCCCGGCTTCGATGGCCATGTTGGCCATGGTGAGGCGGTCGTCGATGGAAAGGCTCTTTAGGCCTGCGCCGCCAAACTCCATGGACTTGTAGAGAGCACCGTCAACGCCAATCAGTCCGATGATGTGGAGGATGACGTCTTTCCCCGAAACATCCTTTCGCAGTGCGCCATTTAAATGAAAGTGCAAGGCGGTGGGTACTTTGAACCAGCCTTCTCCCGTGGCCATGCCGGCGGCCATATCCGTGCTGCCGACGCCGGTGGAAAAGGCGCCCAATGCCCCGTAGGTGCAGGTATGAGAGTCGGCGCCGATGATCAGCTCTCCCGGGGCGACGAGGCCCTTTTCCGGCAGAAGGGCGTGTTCCACGCCCATTTCACCGACGTCAAAATAATGGTGGATGGCCTGGTTTCTGGCAAATGTGCGGCAGCTTTTGCATTGCTCTGCCGCCTTGATATCTTTATTGGGAACAAAATGATCCATGACCATGGCGATTTTTTCCGTGTCGAAAACTGCTCTAAAACCGGCTTTCTCGAATTCCCGGATTGCCACGGAAGAGGTGATATCGTTTCCCAGGACCAGATCGAGTTTGGTCCGGATCAACTGACCCGCCTCGACTTTTTCCAATCCCGCGTGGGAGGCGAGAATTTTCTGTGTCATTGTCATGCCCATGGGACTCACTCCTTTTCTGTGCTGGTTAGCGATTTTGCTTTGTTGATGGCGTTGAGATAGGCGATGAGACTGCTTTCGATGATGTCGGTACTTAAACCGCGGCCGGTGATGGTGCTATCCTGATTGCCGAGTTTGACGAAAACTTCACCCAAAGCGTCATCCCCTTCGGAGACGGACTGAACCGTATAGTTCAGCAACTGGCATTGATTGTTGGTGAGCTCGTTCATGGCGGAGAAGGCGGCGTTCACCGGGCCGCTGCCCACTGCCGATGCTTCTTTGATTTCGCCCTTATCATTTTCCAGGGTCACCGTGGCGCGGGGTTTGTTTTCCTCGCTGGTGACGATGGTATACCGTTTCAGGGTGTAGGTGTCTTCGGTATAGCGTTTATCGAGATTGATCAGGGCTTCGATGTCTTTATCCGTAATGACCTTTTTTTTGTCCGCCAAAGTTTTAAAGTCGGCGAAAGCGGCGGCGATTTCCTCCTCGCCGAGATCGTAACCGAGGCTGATCAGCCGGTCTTTAAAGGCGTGTTTGCCGGAGTGTTTCCCCAAGACCATGATATTTTTGGAAATGCCCACATCTTCAGCGCGCATGATTTCATAAGTCGTTCTTTCTTGGAGTACGCCGTGTTGATGGATGCCGGCCTCATGGGCAAAGGCATTGGCGCCGACGATGGGCTTGGTGGGGGCTACGGCTACACCGGTGATGGCGGAAAGCAGCGTCGATGTACGGTAGATGGCCTTCGTATTGATATTTGTCTTGGCCTGATAAAAATCTTTTCTCGTTTTTAAAGCCATGACGATTTCTTCTAAACTGGCGTTGCCTGCCCGTTCGCCGATGCCGTTAACGGTGCATTCCGCTTGTTCGGCACCGCCGGCAATGGAAGCTAAGGTACAGGCTACGGCCTGCCCCAAATCGTTATGGCAATGCACGGAAATGACCACTTGATCAATGCCCTTGACATTGGCTTTGATATAGCGGATCAGGTCTTCCATCTCTTGGGGCATGGCGTAGCCTACGGTATCGGGGACGTTTACCGTGGTGGCCCCGGCGGCGATGGCTGTTTCAAAGGCCTTGACGAGATACTGCCGGTCGCTGCGGGAGGCGTCCTCCGCGGAAAACTCGATATCGTTGCATTTCGCTTTGGCGTAGGCGACCATTTCTCCGATGCGTGCGAGGACTTGTTCGCGGCTCATTTTTAGTTTATGTTTCAAATGAATATCGCTGGTGGCAAGGAATACATGGATTCTGGGGTGGGCAGCGTGCTGCACCGCTTCCCAGGCGCGGTCGATATCCTCTTTGGTACAGCGGGCAAGGGAAGCCACGGCGGCGTTTTTCACCACTTTGGCAATGGCTTTGACAGACTGAAAATCCTCGGGCGAGCTGATGGCAAAACCGGCTTCAATGATGTCCACACCGAGTTTATCCAGGGCTTCCGCCATTTCAAGTTTTTCTGCCAAGTTCATGGAACAACCGGGTGACTGTTCCCCATCGCGAAGCGTTGTGTCAAAAATTTTGATCTGTTTCATTTTTTTACCTTCACTTTCTTTTTTTACGGTATTGAGAAGGTTTTTGGCCGCCGCTTCTGCAAATAAAAAACCGCCTCTAAATTAATAGAGACGGAAAATCCGCGGTACCACTCTTTTTGGTATATAAAAATACACCCGCTCAATACATATCGGCTTTTTACGGCGAATACGTTACTCTTTTAACGGCAGAGTCCCGTCCTTCCTAATGGACATGACGTCGTTCGGTCGGCAGCTCAGGGGAGAGTTCGAAATTATCATGATTGCAGCCTTTCAGCAAACGGCAGCTCTCTGGAAATCATGGACGACCATTTCTTTGTCCCCGTCATCGCGATTTACATATAAAGATATTGTGACTATTATAATGAATGGTTCCCAATCTGTCAACTGTTTTTTTTAATTTTTATGGATCGCTAAAAGGGTACAGAAAAAGAGACGGCCGCAAAGGCCGTCTCTTTTAATAAACGTATACTGATTAAGCAAGCAATTCTTTGCAGAGGTCGCAAGCAGTAGCAGCATCAGGAGCAAAACCATCAGCGCCGATTTCATCAGCGAATTCTTTGGAAACAGGAGCGCCGCCCACAATCAATTTGACATCGTTGAGACCGTTTTCTTTGAAGAGATCAACGGTTTCTTTCATGGCCAACATGGTGGTGGTCAGAAGAGCGGACATAGCAACGATGGTAGCGCCGGATTCTTTCGCGGCTTCCAAGAATTTTTCAGGAGCAACGTCGATACCAACGTTGACAACTTCAAAACCGGTGGATTCTAACATCATACCAACGAGGTTTTTGCCGATGTCATGTAAGTCACCTTTTACAGTACCGAGAACGACTTTGCCCAAGGAAGGCATATCGTCAGCACCGAGTAAGGGTTTTACGAGTTCAACGCCGGCACCCATCGCTTTTGCAGCCATGAGAACTTCAGGTACGAACATTTCGCCAGCTTTGAATTTGGGGCCGACGATGTTCATGCCAGCAATAAGACCATCATTGATGATGGAAGTGGGTTCTACACCACCGTCGATCAAAGCTTGAACTTCACCGGCGATAGCGCCAATGTTACCGGTAACGACGCAGTTGGATACGGATTCTAATGTTGCCATAATAAAAAATACCTCCTCATAGTGTGTGCTTTTTTTTATCTGCACTACTTTGTATCCTTATTATTACAGATTTGGAGTGAAAGGTAAAGGGAAATGCTGCAAGATTAAAGTTTAAAAATTTTACTGTAAAAGTTTAAATTTTTGTTATGAGATTAGCAGGTTTTATTGATGTTTTGTGTTTTCGCGATTCCCCGTTTTCTCCTTGCTATGGCAGAGCCTTTTTTGTGGCCATGCAATATTTTCTTTCTTTCGCATAATGTAAATAGTAAACATTGAAAAGGACGGTGCAATCATGCAGGTTTATATGCTGGCGAAAGGGGACACTCTGTGGATGATTGCCAGAAAATTCGGCGTTTCCCTGGAAGAACTCATCAAAGCCAATCCACAGATCAAAGATCCCAATAAAATTTTCCCCGGAGAAGAGGTCAATATACCCTTGCCGGTTTCCGATGGTAAAAGCGTTTATACGGCCCAATCCGGCGATACGATGTGGTCCATCGCCAAAAAATTCAACCTTTCCCTCGACGCGCTGTTATCAGCCAATCCACAGATAGAGGACGCTGATATCATTCAGGTGGGTCAGAAAATTTACGTTCCTTTGGCCGGCGGCGGCAGAATGACCCAGATGTCTTATACGATGCAAGCCGGCGATACCCTGTGGCGAATTGCGCAGAAATACGGTATTTCCGCCGAAGCTTTAATCGCCGCCAATCCCCAGATCAAAAACGCTGACCGAATCGTGCCGGGACAGACCGTGAGGGTACCTTTGGCGACAGCCGCGGCGAATGCCGTGGGTGTTAATAACGGCGCGCTCTATTTCGTGAAGCACGGAGACACCATTTTTAATATCTCCCAGCGTTACGCGATCAACCCCGAAACATTGATGCTGGTAAATCCTCAAATTGCCGACGCCAACCGGATCAGACCGGGTATGCAGCTTTATTTACCCGGTTTTCATTACGTGAGAAGCGGAGAAACCCTCTATTTTATTGCTTCCCTCTACCATGTGGATTTTGAAACGCTGATCAGCGTCAATCCTCAGATCACCAATACGGATGAAATCGACGTCGGCGATAAAATTGCCATTCCCAGGCAGGAAAACGGCGATATCGCTACCTATACGGTGAGACAGGGAGATACGATTTATAAGATCGCCCAAAAGTATAATGTTCCGGTGGAGGCTCTTTTAAACGCCAACCGTGATATCATCAGCGCCGATTTGATCTATCCCAACCAGAGATTGCAGATTCCCGGCCCTCACCTGGTGCAAAAAGGGCAAACCCTCTTCGGCATCGCCAATCTTTACGGCACAACCCTGGAAGCCCTCAAAAGAGCCAATCCCCAAATAACTGACCCGGATATGATTCATCGGCAGACCATGGTGATGATTCCTCCGGTGGAACGTCATACCTGCTGCCGCCAGGAAGCAGACGGTCTTGACTATACGGTGCAGCAGGGAAATACTTTGGAGACCATTGCTGAAATGTTCCATGTTTCCCTTGGCGAGCTGAGAGGCAATAATCCTCAGCTCCGAACAGGAGACCAACTGCATCCCGGCTCCGTTATCCATGTTCCCACCGGTTCTGTGGAATCCGTTAGCTATGTGGTACAGCAGGGGGATACTGTTTATCAGATTGCCCGGATGTATGACATCTGCGCCAACGATATCATTCGCGCCAATCCCCGGATTGTCAACGCCGACTATGTGGAACCCGGCATGATGCTGACCATTCCCATTCGCGGTAAAAATACTGAAAAGCTGCTAAGCGGGGAAGAGGAATTTGAAAGCGCGGGTCAACGTTTGTACCCTGAAATTTATGTGGTGCGCCGCGGCGATACGCTGCACTCCATTGCTGCCCGCTACCAAACTACGGCGAAGCAACTGCGCCGGTCCAACGCCTCCCTGAAAGACAGTGATACGGTCTATGCCGGTCAGCAACTGATCATTCTGCCTTCCGATATGACGCCGGAATACCGCTGTCTTGAGTGCCCCTGGTTGGAGCAGGGAATTGAAGAATAACTTCATGTTGAACAAAAATTTGTTTTTTTGAAATATGCCGCTCTTTGCGGTTCCCTTGACAAGGGATTTGTATTTTGCTATATTTTCATTAAAGTCAGCGCTCATTATCACGTCGGGGAAATATACCCCGGGGACATTTTGCAGCCGCTGACTTTCTTCTATATTATTATAAATTATTACGATTATGATGGATATCCGACATTCTGCGGAAATTCCCACGGCGCAGACTTTTGTTCGTTTGGGGAAGGACCGTCCTCCTTTTTGTTTTGTCGAAGAAAGGCGATTACTCCGGCTTGAGCTCGTATTTTGTCGTCAGTTTTGGCAGGAAGTGACGATTTTTTATCATAATGTTGTAAAATTTTAACTCTTTACTTTTTTAGCAGGTAAATGTCGAAAGATATAGAAATAATAAAAAAGAGTTTTTTGAAAGTGTTTTTGGAGCGGATACCTTGGAGGAGTGGAAATGGATATTTTCGATAAAACTGCGGCGCTGGCCGTCTCAATCAAAGAGAGCCATGAATACAGCGAATTTTTAGAAACAAAGTCGGAAATCGAAATGACCCCCAGAGCGAGAGAGATTTTGAGAGAATACAGAGCACGTCAATTTGCCTTGGAACTTGCGGAAATTGCCGGGGACGGCGTGGATGAAATCAATGATGCTTTGGCGGAAATTTGCGAGGTTATGGAAGAGGACAAGCTGTTAAGCAAGTATTTGACCGCGGAATACAATCTTTGCTGCCTGATGCAGAAAATCCAGGAGATCTTTGCCGAACAGCTGAAAATTTCCATGGAACATGGTATCATTGAAACCGATGGTACAGAAAAAACGAGATTTTTGAATTAAAAATGAATGAAGAAATGAATTTAACACTGAATGAATTACATGAAAAGTTGGCGGCAGCAAAGTACATTGCCGACGACCGTATCGTCGTGCCGCTTTTCCTTGCCTTGAAATTGCAAAAACCGCTGTTGATTACAGGCGCCGCCGGCGTCGGCAAAACGGAAATCGCCAAAGTGTTATCAAACATCTTTGACATAGAATTGATCCGTTTGCAATGCTACGAAGGCCTCGATGAAAACAAGGCCCTCTATGAATGGAATTACCAAAAACAGCTGTTGCATATCCAAAACAAAAACGTCTGCGGCGATGATGATATCTTTTCCGAAGACTATCTGCTTTCCCGTCCGGTTTTGAAAGCGCTGCGCACGGAGAAACGGTGCGTGCTGCTCATTGACGAAATTGATAAAACCGACGCGGAGTTCGAGGCGTTTTTATTTGAAGTCCTTTCCGATTTTCAGGTTTCCGTACCTGAACTGGGTACTGTGAAGGCGAAACACATCCCCATTGTGATTTTGACCAGCAACGGAGAAAGGGAACTTTCCGACGGCATGAAGCGGCGATCTGTCTTTCTCCATATTACTTATCCTTCCCTGGAAAAGGAAATCGCCATCATCAACGCGAAAGTGCCGGAACTTGGCCCGGAACTCACCCGTCAGCTGGCCCGGGGTACGGCGTATCTGAGAAACGAGCTTTCTTTGCGCAAAGAACCGTCCATTGCTGAAACCCTTGATTGGGCCAATAGTCTGCGCCAGTTTAACACCGATCGAATTACCGAAAAACTGATCGAAGATACGATGAACCTGCTGCTGAAGGATGAAGATGATTTTGAAGAGTTCGCTAAAAATGGCGGCGCCGGGCGTATGCTCCGGGCAATGACGGGAGACCATACTTGAGAACTTTTTATTTGAGCGCTTAAAGATGGAAAATTTAATTGAGAATCATATCATAAATTTCATTCATATTTTGAGAAGCGCCGGGCTCACTTTGGGGATCTCGGAAATGATCGACGCCCTCAGGGTGATGACCCTTCTCGACATGACCGACCGTGATCAGATGTATCGCGGTCTTTCTTCCGTTCTGGTCAAAAACGAACACGACGCCGCCGTCTTTGACGATACTTTTCGCGCCTATTTCGTTCCCCAGGCCGTAAGGGATCAGCAGATGTCCGATTATATGGATAAAAAACAGGATATGGAAGAGGCCAGGGATGATCTTGTATTTAAGGACAAACCTCTCGATCTGTCGGAAAAAGATCTGGAAACCTATGGCGCTATGAGCGAAGAAGAGCGCCAAAAAATTCGTGATTTTATTCAAAAAACCAATGATGGGGTCAATGTTACCGAATCGCTGAAACCGATTTTGGAGCAATCCGTGAAAAGCGCTTTGCAGAGAAAACGCGATATGATGAGCGGTGAACAACTGGTGCCCATTGAAACCACCGGCGTCGATGAGTGGGACGCCGTCCTTTACGATATGGCGCGAAAGCAAGAGAACAAAGACTTGCTGATGAAAAATATCGCCGATATCAAAGAAGAGGAAATGAAGGAAGCTGTCATCTTGATCCGGCAGTTGGCCCGTCATCTCGCCACCCGCATCGGCCGCCGCTATAAGAGCAGCTCCGGGCGGCAAATTGTGGATGTGCGCCGTTCCATTCGCAACTCCCTGCGCTATGGCGGCGCTTTGATGGAATTGAAATATAAAAAGAAACGCATTCAAAAGCCGAATATCATTCTGATTACCGATATTTCCGGCTCTATGTTGAAATACAGCGGCTTTTTACTGGAGCTGATGTACGGCCTTTCCGCCGTACTGCCCAATATGAAAGGCTTCGTCTTTGCCGAGCATCTGAATGAACTGAATTTAAAGCACTTCAATATTGAGAATTTCAGCAAAAACGAAGAGATTGGCGACGGCACCAATTTGAATAACTCCCTCTTGGAGTTTTTGGCAGATTATGATATAATCTTAAACAGAAAAACGGTGCTGATCATTTTGAGTGATACCAAAACCGTGCAGTATCTGAAAGCCGCGGACAAGCTGAAATACATCGGCGGTAAGGTAAAAGAGATTCTCTGGCTGAACCCCATTGCCGCCGAGGATTGGGACCGTTACGTGCAGACCCTCGCTTTTTTGCCCTATGTATCGATGTTTGAGGCGTCGTCCATTCGTAAACTGACCCGGGCTTTGAGAAACATTTGAGAATCGTTGAGAATAGTTGAGGAGGAACTGTGATGCCCAAATATAGTTTTAAATGTACAAAATGTGAAGAAGAGTTTACCGTAAATTGTAAATATGAAGAAAAATGGGACACGAAATGTCCCAAATGTAACGGAACCGAAAAAAAAGAAGTATTTAAACCCTTGGGTTACGGCCGCGCCCAGTCGATAACGGAGCGGATGGGCATCGAAGTGCCGCCTCCGGGTCATCATTTCGGAGAAAAATAAATAACGCTTCAGGCTGCCCATAAGGCCAAACTTTCTCAGGGGAAGGATGGGACGAGGAGCGTTGTCTTCCCGTCCAGGTACTTTAATCCCCGTTGGCGGCAACGCCGTCACCGCATCAGCATGACGTGAAAGTGGCGAGGCCATTTTTTGACAAGCTGACGCTTTTTCCCTTTTGCCGTATTGACAGAAGGGGATCTTTCTTTTATGATTGATCATATCAATCTATTTTTATTTCATTTGTTTTGGAGGTTTTTTCATGTTTATTGAAAATTTGCGTCACGTGAAAAATAAAAGACGCATCCTGATCGGTGTCCTCATGGGGTTGATTGTAATCAGTCTTCTTCTTACCTTTGCTAACTTCGGCGGCAGTCTCAATGTTTCCGCCAATGCGTCTTCAAATTATCTTGCTGAGGCGGAAGCCACCGCGGACAGTGCCGCAGCCTCCGCAAAAGCTGCCGGTGACGATATAGAAGCCCAGGGTACGGCAGCTTCCGCTTACCTTTCTTTGGCTGTATACCAAGAGTTGTTTTTGGAAGACAGCAACAAAAGCTATGAAAAGGCTTTAAAATACGGTCAGGCCATGGTCACCGCCTGCGCCAAAGCGGAGGAACCGGATTACGAAACAGCCTACGGATATGAATTTTCCGCTTACCAGGGACTTGCCGATGCCGACGGCCTGAGCGCTGCCTTCCATGAAAGCCTTAACAACGTTACGATCAGCCAAAGCTATCTCGATTCCTACTACAGCGCCATGAGCACCTTGGGCGCCAACGATCAGTTTGTTACCGATATGGAATCTGTGACAGATATCCTCAACAAGCAAGCGGCGAAAGAAGAAACCGCCGGCGGTGAGGAAGCCGCGGCAAACGAGGAAGATAAAGACAGCGAAGACGAAGACAGTGAAGAAGGCGAGGATGCGGCTACAGAAGCGGTTTCCGCTTCCGATCTCATCACCTATGTGGCCAATTTGGTGAGCCAGGCCACGGCCAGCACTACGGATACAACAGAAAATTAAACCTTGGTAATATTGATGAAAAGGGAAAAGGCTTTCCCCTGAAGGCCTAAATAAAAAAGCTAACTTCTTGAAATAAGAAGTTAGCTTTTCCTTTATATAGTGTCGGGAAATTTATTGAGCAGTAGAAGTTAGAAAATGATTTTATGCGCTTTTTACACATGGCAAAATGAGGGGGATGCTATCATAAATATTATTATGAGATAAGAAATCTTTTGAAGGAGTCTTTATGGCTGACAGTGTTTTTGCTTTTCTTGGGGATTTACCCTTAAACTGGATCGTTTTTTTTGCATCGGCGATTCCCTTAACCGAACTGCGGGCTGCCATCCCTTTCGGCATTGCCGGCGGTATGGCGCCCCTTGACGCCTGGTTTTGGGGAGTTCTCGGTAATTTGCTGCCGATTCCCTTTATCCTGTTTATGTGGCCGCTGATCTACAAAATATGTGATCGGCTGCCCTTTACTCGCTGCATATTGCACCGCTTCGTCGATAAAGCCAGGGAAAAGGGGCAGACCATTGAAAAACAGGGTGCCATTGGGCTTGCTCTTTTTGTCGGCATTCCGCTGCCGGTAACCGGGGTGTGGACCGGCTCTTTGATCAGTTTCATGCTGAATTTGAAACCGCTGAAAGCCACCGCCGCGCTGACCTTAGGCGCTATGATTGCCGGCGCCTTCATGACTTTGCTTTCCCTAAGCTTCGTTGATTTGGCCGGTTCCTTCGGCCTTTTGACCATTTTGGTGATCGCCTTACCGTTGACTGTGGCGGTTTATGTGATTTACCGTGTTTTTTCAAAAAGGAAACGGTGTTGATCTGTTGGAACGTCTTCACAGGACAACGTTTTTTTGCTGAAAATAACGTGGTTTTATAAAACGTGGCCTTGATCCGCCCAAGGACGGAAGCAATGATGTTGATTTTTCAAAAAAATTTAAATTTTTTTAAAAAAGCTCTTTACAAATTTATTTTTATGGTTTACTATATAGAAAAGTGGTTAAAAGTTGCAAAAAGTGGTAAGAAGTGGGAAGAAATCAGGAACACTTAGAACATTTCTATTGTAACACACATTTTCAATGAGAGATAAAAGCTTTAAGAGCAAAACTTAAGAAAAAAAGAAAAAAGAAAAAACTGCACCCCACAACAGACCGGGGGAAACCCCATTCCCGTTTAAAAAATGTAGAAATGTAAAAGCGGGAAAAATAGAAACGACATAATTTTTGGAACTGCCAATTGCTCCAAATTGCTCCTAAAAGAGAAAGTGAAAAACTGCAAAGCCGTTGATCGAAAAAGAACAGACAGCAAAGTACAACGGCTGAAAGAACTGCAAGGGAGGAGCTACCCGAGGTTCCGCCCTTGCCTGCCCGTCTATGAAGAAAGGGCAGGATTTTTTTCGGAAGGAGGGATACCGTGGCTTCCCGATTTAGAGGTGAATATCATCATACCATCGATAAGAAGGGGCGTATGAGTATCCCTGCCAAATTTCGAGACGGTTTGGGAGAACATTTTATGTTTTCCAAAGGACCTGATCAATGCCTTTACGCCTATCCCATGGAAGAATGGGAGCGGATAGAAGAGCGCATTGAAAACAGCGAAGTTTTTTCCAAAGCCCAGTATAGGGCTTTTGTGCGTAATTTTTTCTCCTCCGCCGACGAGGGGGAAACCGACGCCATGGGCCGGGTTCTCGTGCCGCCGACCCTGAGAGAATACGCCGGACTCACCGATAAAATGGATGTTACCGTCATCGGCGTGGCCAACCGAGTGGAAATTTGGGCCGCTGAAAAATGGAGCGCTTACTGTGACGATAACGCAGAATCGATGGATGTCAGCGAAGGTATGGAAATATTTGATATTTGAGAAAAGATGATTTCCGGAAAGTCAAGGAGATACTATGAGTCAGTTTTTGCATCAGCCGGTATTGCTTCGTGAGACCATAGGGGAACTTGTCACCAAAAAAGACGGAATTTATGTCGATTGCACCATGGGCGGAGGCGGCCATAGCGAAGCAATTCTCTTGAGCGGGCCTGAAACGAGGGTCATCGGCATCGATCAGGATATGGAAGCGATTAAAGCTTCGTCAAAACGGCTCGCACCTTATGGTGGGCGGGCTATTTTTGTTTGGGATAACTTTTGCAATTTAGAGAAGATTTTGTCGAAACTGAATGTTCCCAAGGTTGACGGTGTGTTGATGGATCTCGGCATCTCTTCTCCCCAGCTGGACCAGGCAGAGCGGGGGTTTTCCTATCAGCAGGACGCGGCCCTTGATATGCGCATGAACCGGGATGGCAAAACATTGACGGCAGAGGATCTCGTGAACAATCTTCCCGAAGAAGAGTTATCGCAGCTGATTTACCGCTATGGAGAAGAGCGCTGGGCGAAACGGATTGCCGCCTTCATCAAGGAACGCAGAGAAAAACAGCCCATTGAGACCACCGGCGAACTGGTGGAGATCATCAAAGCCGCCATTCCCAAAAAGGTTCGGGAAGAAGGGCACCATCCGGCGAAAAAGACCTTTCAAGCCCTGAGAATCGCCGTCAACAACGAATTGCAGATCATCGCGCCCACCATGGAAGTGGCCGCCCGTCACCTGAACCCCGGCGGAATCTTGGCGGTGATCAGTTTTCATTCCCTGGAAGACCGCATTGTCAAGGAAACCATGAAGTATTTGGCTGCAGACTGTATCTGTCCGCCGTCACAGGTGATTTGTACCTGCAACAAAGAACGGCTGATGAAAATTACCGTGAGAAAACCGATTACGGCAGGAGAAGCGGAATTGGCAGAGAACCCCAGAGCCCGCAGCGCGAAATTGCGGGTCGGTATGAGAATTTGACGGCAGGTGAGGCATACGAAAAAAAGATCGTCGTTGGCCATGATCGCGCGGCCCCTGTTTTTGATGCTGCTGACGCTGATCCTGGCGGTAGGCTATATTTATTGTGACGCTTTGATGCAGGCAAAAGGCAGAGATCTGACGAATCTGAAAAACCAAACGGCAGCAGTGGAAAGAGAAAATGCCGCTTTGAAAACGGAAATCGCGAAACTCTCCTCGGCGCAGCGCATCGAAGAGGTGGCTCGCAGGGAACTCGGCATGGTCCAGGCAGGAGAGGCGGACATCGTTTACTATACGGCGGCAAAAGCTACCTCGGATTCCCCTGATTCAACAGAAAAAACAAAAAGCGCCGAAGGTTACGGCATCTTCTCTGTGTTCAAGCGCCTTTTCCCCGGGTCGTAAAACAGGGAAAAGCAGCGGCAGAAAACAAGATTTCAAAATGCGGCGGGAATTTATAAAAGTTTTTATGTATTCCGGCGGCATTTTGTTGTATAATTAAATAGTATGTGCAGACAAGAGGAAACCGTTTTGTTCAAATGACAGCGTAAGGCAGGTGGAACATCGTGGAACAAAACAAAAACAGTAGAGTTTCCTTGCGCCTGAGGAAACGAACGACGCTGATTTTTTTATTATTCAGCTTGCTATTTTTCGCTGTTTTTTTCCGTCTTTTTTATCTCCAGGTTTTCGCTGCTGATGATTTGGCGGAAAAAGGAAAAGACCAGCAAATGAGAGAAGTCCCGGTGGAAGCGGGACGCGGCACGATATATGACAGAAACGGCAATATCCTCGCCGTTAGCGTTTCCGTGGATTCTATTTATGCTTCCCCCACGGAGATTGACAGCGAAGAAGCCCCGGATATCGCGGCGACCCTCAGTGAAATCCTCGGACTTGACAAAGAAACCGTGCTCGGTAAATTGACTTCGGGAAGAGCCTTTGAATGGATTAAAAGAAAAGTGGACGAGGAAACGGCCTTTCAAGTGAAGAATGCCGGCCTTACCGGGATCGGCCTGACCACGGAGACGAAAAGAAACTATCCCAATGATATCCTTGCCTGTCACGCCCTGGGTTTTGTGGGCATCGATAATCAGGGGTTAGAGGGTTTGGAGGCCATGGAGGATACGACCCTCACCGGCGAAGACGGCTATATTTTAGCCCAGTACGACAGCCATGGCCAGGAGATTGCCGGCTCCAATCAAACCTATGTGGAACCGACGGCAGGCAGCTCTCTGGTGCTGACCATCGATGAAAATATCCAGTATTTTTGCGAGCGGGAATTGGACGCTTTGATGAGCGGCAGTGTCAATCCGAAGGGAGCCACGGCCATTGTCATGGATCCCGATACCGGGGAAATCTTAGCCCTCGCCGTGCGCCCCGGTTATGACCCCAACCATTACGGCGATTATGAAGCAGCCCTTTGGCGCAATACGGCAGTCAGCGATTTCTACGAACCCGGCAGTGTCGCGAAGATCATGACCATCAGCGCAGCCCTGGAAGAGGGTGTCGTCGATGAAGACGATCGGTTTTACGACCCCGGCTATATCATGGTCGGCAAGGTCAAAATACGCTGTTGGTCGCGGACGCCCCACGGCAGCGAGACCTTTGTGGAGGTGGCGCAGAATTCTTGTAATCCCGCCTTTGTCCAGGTAGGACAGCGCATCGACGCCAGTGATTCCCGCACTTTTTACCGTTATTTGAAGAGCTTTGGCATTGGCCAGCTGACCGGAATCTCCCTGCCGGGAGAAAGCGCCGGCAGCTTGCAAAAGCTGGATGAGGTAGAAGAGGTTAACGCTGTCGATGTGGCCAATATGTACATTGGCCAGGGCTACGGTTTGACGGCGATACAGCTAATCAGTGCGGTGTCCGCCGCGGTGAACGGCGGCATTCTAAGGGAACCGCAGCTGGTGAAATCCGTTTTGGACAGCGACGGTAATATCATGGAAGAAACAGGATCGAAAGAGGTACGCCGTGTGATCAGCGAGAAAACCTCGGAAAGAGTTTGTAATATATTGGAAAACGTGGTCGCCAACGGTACCGGCAACAAAGCTTATATCGAAGGGTACCGGGTTGGCGGTAAAACCGGGACGGCGCAAAAATTTGTGAACGGTACTTACTCGTCCTCAAAATACGTCGCCTCGTTTATCGGCGCGGCTCCCATGGATGATCCGGAAATTGTCTGCCTCGTCGTCATTGACGAACCCGGCAGCTATCCCATATACGGCGGTACCATCGCAGCACCGGTCTGTAAACGAATTATGGAAGATACCCTCGTCTATCTCGGCGTGGAACCCCAAGTCTCCGAGGCCGACGAAAAAGGGGAAGACGAGGAAAAACCGGAAACCGTGATGGTTCCCTCGGTAACGGGACTTTCTGCGGAAGAAGCCGCCTCTTTGCTGGAAGAAGCCAACCTGAAAACGCGAGTGACAGGCAGCGGCGATAAAGTCGTGGCTCAGACCCCGGCGGTTTTAGAAGAGGTGACAGAAGGCAGTACCGTTGTGATTACCTTGGGAAGCAGCAAAGAAACTTCGGTGATTTTACCGGACTTTACCGGCAAACGGCTTTTGGAAGCCGGACTCATTGCCGACGCCCTTGGCCTTGTCTTTGTCTATGAAGGAAGCGGCGAAGCCGTATCCCAGGACCCAGCGGCAGGCAGCGCCGTACAGCGCGGTGATGTGGTCACCGTGACATTCAAAAACAAAACGGGTGAAGAGGTTACCTTGAGCCCCTGATGTAATGGAGGAAAACCATGGAGTGGCATGAATTGACGGCTTTGGCCGGTTTTGAAGCGGTTGGCGAAAATCGGGAAATCGCTGATTTACAATATGATTCCCGCAAGGCGGGGAAGGGCAGCGTCTTTTTCTGCATACGCGGCGAAAACTCCGACGGCCACCGCTTCGCGGCCCAGGCCGTGGCAAGTGGGGCCTCGGCCCTCGTTTGTGAAGAGATGATCTCCGGCTTGGATGTTCCCCAGTTAGTCGTAACCGACAGCCGTGAGGCCCTGGCGAAGATGGCCGAGGCATTTTACGGTTTCCCCCACAAAAAGCTGAAGATCATCGGCGTCACCGGCACCAACGGTAAGACCACCGCCACGCATCTGATCAAACATATACTCGATGATTACGGGAAGCAAACGGCGTTGATGGGCACGAACCATATCATCATTGGCGACCGGGTCATTCCCGCCACCCATACGACGCCGGAATCATTGGAAATTTCCGGCTATTTAAAGGAAATGACCGATGCTGGTTGTGAATATTTGGTCATGGAAGTCAGCTCCCACGCTTTGAAACAGGGGCGCGTTTCCGCTCTTGATTTCAGCATCGCGGCCTTTACCAATCTGACCCAGGATCATCTTGATTATCATAAAACCTTTGACGATTATTTACAGGCCAAACAGCTGCTTTTTGCAGGCTTGCGCCAGGAAAGCCAGGGCTGCGGCATCGTCAATTACGATAGTCCCTACTGTGCTGATTTTCTTTCTGTCACCAAAGTGCCGGTTAAGACATACGGTTTAAAGGATGGCGCTGATTTTCAAGGCAAAAACATCGTTATGGATGCCAACGGCACCTCCTTTGACCTTCTTTTTGACGGTGGTAGCTACCTCGTGAAGATGAATCTGATCGGCGATTTTAATGTTTATAACGCCTTGACGGCCATTGCCGTGTCCGCTGCGGCAGGGATCCCTTTGGCTTTCATCAGCCAATCCCTGGCCTGCGCCAAACAGGTCACGGGCCGCTTTGAAAAGATCAAAGAAAAATTCGGGCCGACTGTGATTATCGATTATGCCCATACCCCCGACGGTCTTCAAAATATCTTGGAAACCGCCAATAAACTCAGAGCCAAACGCGTGATTCTCGTCTTTGGTTGCGGCGGTGACCGGGACCGGACGAAGCGTCCCGTGATGGGTAAAATCGGCGGCAGTCTTTCCGATTTCGCCTTGATTACTTCGGATAACCCCCGCACGGAAGAGCCGATGTCCATCATCCGCATGGTGGAGGAGGGCGTAAAGGAAAGCGGCGGCGCTTATGAAATTCGCTGCGACCGCAGGGAAGCCATTCACGACGCCGTGCTTATGGCCGACGACGACGATCTTGTGGTGATCGCCGGCAAAGGTCATGAAGACTATCAAATCATCGGTACGGAAAAACACCACTTTGATGATTTTGAGGAAGTCAAAAAAGCGCTGGCCCTTTGTTAAATTGACCGGTATTGGAGAAGAACCATGAAATATTTGCTATTCGCACTCGTCATTGCCTGGGGCATTGGTCTCCTTTTGATTCCTTCCACCATTCCGCTTTTAAAGCGCTTGAAATTCGGACAAAATATCCGTACCGACGGACCGCGGCAGCATCTGAGAAAGAGCGGCACTCCGACCATGGGCGGAGCGGCCTTTGCTGCAATTCTCGTGCTCTCCATGCTGTTTTTGGCGGATCTTGGCGTGACTTCACTGTTGGCCGTGGGCATCACCTTGCTCTACGGTCTCCTCGGCTTTTTGGATGATTTTATTAAGACGGTGAAAAAACGCTCCCTCGGTTTAAGGGCTTATCAGAAAATGTTCGGCGAAATCGTCATCGCGGCACTCCTGATTTACGGTGCGGTAAATACTTTGGGCCGCGGTACGGAACTGTTTTTGCCCGGCTTGGGCTTTACGGAAATCGGCGGTATTTATTTTGTGTTGGCCTTTATCCTGATTGCCGGTGTGACCAACGGCGTGAACCTCAACGACGGTCTCGACGGTCTTGCCGCCGGCGTCAGCTTTTTCGTTTATTTGGGCTACGCTTTGATCTCTTATTACTGTATTGAACATCCACCCTTTGGCGCTGTGGATTATACAGCGCTGACCGTATTCGCCGCGGTGATGGCAGGGATTTGTTTGGCCTTTCTTTTCTTTAACCGCTATCCCGCCAAAGTATTTATGGGTGATACCGGCTCCCTGTTCTTGGGCGGCGGTATTGCCGTGCTTTCTATCTTAACCGGAACGGAGTTGCTTCTTGTTATCATTGGCGGCGTTTTCGTGATCGAAGTTCTGTCTGTGTTGATTCAGGTAATCGGTTTCAAACTCACCGGCAAGCGCGTTTTTCGTATGGCGCCGCTGCATCATCACTTTGAACAACTGGGCTGGAAAGAAACGGATGTTGTATTGTCATTCTGGGCCGCTTCTTTGCTTCTTGTCGTAGGCGGCCTGCTGATTTATTTTAAATTTTGATATTTAGGGGCTTATGGAGAAATGAATATGGGAAAAAGATGCGCTCTTGTTCTGGGCGCCGGTAAAAGCGGTCTCAGTGCTGTGACGTTCCTTTTGAAAAAAGGCTGCTGCGTATCGCTTTACGATGACAATACAGAGGATAAATCTGTTTATGATGAATGGAGGGCCAAAGGCTGCAATCTGTTTCTTGGTACATTGCCGGATTTTAATAAGGAGCGGTTTGCCTTTGCCGTGATCAGTCCGGGAATTCCCTTAACCCACCCCTGCGCTGTGGCGCTGCGGGAAAATAACATCCCTATCTGGGGGGAACTGGAAATCGCCGCCAGATTCATTAAGAAGCCGATCATCGGCATCACCGGCACCAATGGCAAAACTACGACGACCACACTGATCGGGGAGATCCTCAAGGCCGCCGGTTACCGTGTTTTTATCGGCGGCAATATCGGCGTGCCGCTGTTATCCAGTCTCAACGATAAATACGACTATTATGTAGTAGAAATGTCCTCTTTTCAGCTGGAAACCATCGACCGTATGGATACGACCATATCGCTGTTCCTGAATCTCACCGCGGATCATTTGGACCGTCACGGTTCTATGGAAGGGTATTTGGCGGCCAAAGGGAATCTTGCCGCAAAGCAAAGCAAGAAACATTATACGGTTTTGAATTATGACGATGAAGCCATTCGCTCCCTGGAAAAAATCACCGGCGGTATCCCGGTATTTTTCAGCTGCAAGGATCATATATATACGGGAACCTCGCTTCAAAATAATTACATCCTTTTTCAAGGCCCTGCCGGAATGGAACAGGAAAACAGTATTGTGATGCCGATTTCCGATATTCGCCTGCCGGGGCCCCATAATTTGGAGAATGCTTTGGGCGCCATTACCGTGGCAAAATTACTAAATATTGATCATAAGGTCATCGTAAAAACCCTCAAAACTTTTGCCGGTGTGGAACACCGCCTGGAAGACGTGGCCGTCATCAAAGGAGTGCGCTACGTCAACGATTCCAAAGCAACCAATCCCGATGCCGTTTTCAAGGCATTGGTTTCCTATGGTGACGCCCCGATTTTACTAATCGCCGGCGGCCGCAACAAAGGCAACGATTTCGGCGACCTGGGAAAATTGATCGCCGAAAAATGCAAATCGCTGATATTGATCGGCGAGGCGGCGGCTGATATGGCCGACGCCGCCCAAAGAGCCGGCCTGGAAGATGTTACCATCGTCGAAGATCTCGGTGCGGCAGTGGCTCTTGCCGCGAAAAAGGCGGTGAAGGACGATATCGTTCTACTCTCTCCCGCCAATGCCAGTTTTGATCAATTTGATAATTATGAACAGCGTGGTCAGGTTTTCAAGGACATCGTGTTAAAGCTCAAAAGGGGGAAAACCAATGGCGGATGCGGACCGAAACAGGAGGAGAAAGCAACCTGATTTCTTGTTGTTTCTGGCGGTGACGGGGCTTTTGACCTTCGGTATGATTATGGTTTACAGCGCAAGTCAATATATCGCCGCGGACAGCGCCATCAACGACAGTTTTTACTACCTGAAAAAACAGTGTATGTGGGTGGCCATCGGCATTGTTGTGATGTTTTTCATGATGAAGCTCGATATGAACCTCGTCAAAAAGGCGGTTTGGCCTTCCTTGGTCGCCGCCGTGATCCTGTTGCTTTTTGTTAAATTAGGCGCCGGTATCTCTTCCCTCGGCGCAGAGCGGTCGATTTTACTGGGCCCCATCCATTTTCAGCCCTCTGAATTTGCAAAGCTTGCACTCGTGCTGTTTTTTGCTTATAATATGAGTCGGTGCCGGGAAAAAACAGCAACTTTCTTTTTCGGCTTTTTACCGTTGATCGCTGTGTGCGGTCTCATCGTCGGCCTCATTATGTTACAGCCGGATCTCGGCACTTCCGTAGCCTTGGTGGGTACCGCTTTCCTGATGATGATGGCCGGCGGTGTCAAATACCGTTATCTTTTCGCCATGGTCATCCTCGGTGTGGCCCTGGTGGCGGTGGCCATCGTTTTGGAACCCTTCCGCATGGCGCGGTTTACCGCTTTTCTCAATCCCTGGGCTGATGCCCAAGGTTACGGTTTTCAGACCGTACAGTCGCTGATCGCCATCGGCAGCGGCGGCTTTACCGGCGTGGGATTGGGCAACGGCAGTTCCAAATGGTATTATTTGCCGGAAGTCCATACGGATTTTATCTTTTCTTTGATCGGTGAGGAGCTGGGTTTGATCGGTACGATTTTTACACTGTTCCTCTTTGCCGTTTTCGTTTGGCGCGGTGTCCGCATCGCGCTCCTCAGTGAAGATCCCTTCCATTCCCTTTTGGCTTTGGGACTCACCGCAATGGTCGGCGTGCAGACGTTGATCAATTTCTTCGTTGCCACAGGTATGATGCCCGTTACCGGCATCGCCTTACCCTTTATCAGCTATGGCGGCAGCTCCTTGATTTTCACCATGATCGGTGTGGGGTTGCTGCTGAATCTGTCCACCCGCTTACCCAAAGGAGATATTGGATGAAAGTCATCATCAGCGGCGGTGGTACCGGCGGGCATCTCTATCCCGCTCTTGCCATCGGCCGCGCGTTTCGCGAAAAAGGCGCGGAAATCCTCTATATCGGCTCCGACTACGGCATTGAGAAGAACATTATGCCCAACGAGGAATTCCGCTATGAATTGCTTCCCGTGAAAGCACTGCGCAATAAAAACATTTTTGTTTTGACGAAAAACGCTTATCTGGTGCTGAAATCATTTCAGCAAGCAAAGCGGATCGTGGCCGGGTTTCAACCGGACCTTATCGTCGGTACCGGGGGCTACGCTTCCTTTCCGGTGCTGCGGGCCGGGGCAAAGCTCGGCGTGAAAACCATGCTCCACGAGGCCAACGCCGAAATGGGCAAAGCCAATCAGCAATTGGCGGCTTTTGCCGATTGTCTCTGTTTGACTTATACCGACACGGCAAAATACGTGAAAGACGCCAAGAAGATTATTTTAACGGGAATGCCGGTACGGGAATCCATCAAAACCGCCGTAAGAGACGATGGGGCAGCTTACGTCGGCATCGACGACGATACCCTTTTGGTGACCATTACCGGCGGCAGTCAAGGCGCCCACCACATCAACATGGCCATGGCGGACTACTATAAGACATACCGGGAAAAGAAAAAGGTACTCTTTTATCATATCGTCGGCAAAATGAACAAGGACGACGCCGCCCTGCTTTCCTACCCCTTTGTCCGGGTGCGGGAGTATGAGCAGAAAATGGACTCTGTTCTGGCCAGAACCGATATCTGTATCGGCCGGGCCGGCGCTTCTTTTTTGGCGGAGATTGCCGTGAAAGGGGTACCCGCCATCCTCGTGCCCTATCCTTTTTCCAACGGACACCAGGAAAAGAACGCCGCCTATTACGATGGGAAAGGCGCTGCCAAAATGGTCCTTGACGCCGCCTTAAAAGACAAGCTCGCCCCCGCCTTGGACCGGCTCATTGAGGATGAGCCCTATCGCCGGCAAATGGGCGAAAAAATGCGCGGGGAAGCCAGAGGCGACGCCCTCCAGCGGATTGTCGACGCGGGGTGGGCCTTAATCAAAGAATAATTGTGGGTCAGGCACCGATTGAGTGCGTTGACATAAGATAAAGCAGGGGTTTCGGCCCCCGAGGAGGTAACCATGAGTCATAAGGGTGCGGTTCATTTTATTGCCATCGGCGGTATCGGTATGAGCGCTTTGGCAAAAATACTATTATCCATGGGATACGATGTCAGCGGTTCCGACGTACAGGAAACGAAAGTCATTGAAGATTTACGGAATATGGGGGCCCTGATCCATATCGGTCATGACGCGGCCAATGTCCCGGAGCATTGTGGGGAAATCATTTATTCCAGTGCCATCAAAGACGATAATCCGGAAATGGTGAGAGGCCGGGAACGGGGCATTCCCATTGTTCATCGTGGTGAATTGCTGGCGCGTCTCTTTAACAGCGGCCGTGGTTTGGCCGTCGCCGGCGCCCACGGAAAAACAACGACCTCCGCCATGCTGGCTTTGATCTACGATATAGAAAAATTAGAGCCCAATATTGTGCTTGGCGGGATTTTGCCGCTGATCGGCAGTAACGCCCAAAAAGGCGATAGCGATATCTGGGTGGTGGAGGCCGATGAAAGCGACGGCTCTTTCCTGAAACTACGGCCCCACCGCACCATCATTACCAATATTGAACCGGAGCATATGAATTATTACCGTACCGAGGCCAATCTGGAAAACTCCTTCTGCCGTTTTGCTGCCCAAAGCAAGGATTTGATCCTCTGTCTTGACGACCGCAGAACAAGGGAATTGGCAGAAAAATGTGCAGGACCCTTTCATTCCTACGGCTTGGAACACCGCGCCGTCGATTTGACAGTGAAGAATATATGCATGAAGGGACTTTCCTCCGTTTCGGAAGTCTATTATAAAGGCCAAAAAGTGGTTGATCTCCATTTGCGTGTGCCGGGGATCCACAACATCAGCAACGCCTTGGCGGCAATGTACGCCGCCTATCTCGGCGGCATCCCCTTTGACCGCAGCGCCGCCCACCTGGAGAACTTTACCGGCACGGGCCGACGTTTCGAAGTTTTGTACGACAGAGACGGCATTGTGATCGTCGATGATTATGCCCATCATCCCACGGAGGTGAGAGCCACCATCAAAGCGGCAAAGGACAGCGGCTTTGCTCGTGTGATCGCTGTTTTTCAACCCCACCGTTACAGCCGCGTCAAAGAACTGTATCAGGAATTCGGCGCTTCTTTCGGTGATGCCGATGTGATCATCATCGATGATATCTATTCCGCCTGGGAAGAGCCGATCGAGGGTGTTTCCTCCAAAATGATCGTGGAGGAAATCGCCAAACGGGGGCTAAGCCCCCTCCATTTTGCCGCCAAAGAGGAACTCGTCACCTATCTCGTGAAAAACAGGCGCCCCGGCGATATCCTGCTCCTGATGGGCGCGGGGAATATCCGCCAAACCTCGGAAAAACTGCGGGATATATTATTAGGGGAATGAAATGAATCTCTCTGCTCTGAAACCGAAAGTAAAAGGGGACGTTTTATTTGACGTTCCGATGAGAAAATATACCACCTGGCATATCGGCGGCGCTGCCGACTGTCTCGTTCTACCAAAAGACGCCGAAGATATTGCGGCGGTGATTCGCTTTGCTATGGCAAACGATGTGCCTTATACAGTCATTGGCAACGGTTCCAATCTCCTCGTCCTTGACGGCGGCATCCGGGGCATCGTGATACGCATTGGCGAAGGCATGGCGACTTATACGGTGGAGAATACTTTGGTTACCGCGAAAAGCGGTTGTACCCTGACGAAAATGGCCAGAGAAACGGCAAAACTGGGCTTAAAAGGCCTGGAATGGGCAGCGGGAATCCCCGCCAGCATCGGCGGCGCAGCCTATATGAACGCCGGCGCTTACGGCCACTTCTTTTATGAAACCCTGGAAGCGGCGGAAATCATCGACAGGGACTGCAAGATCAGAGTCGTTTCGAAAAACGATCTTTCTTACGGCTACCGCCATACGTCCCTGATGGAAAATGGCGCCATTGTGACAAAGGCCATGATCCGTACCAGTTACGGCGACAAAACCCAGCTCCTCGCTGCGGTGGAGGAAACCCTGAAGCTGAGAAGAAAAAACCAGCCTCTCGATTTGCCCTCGGCGGGCAGCGTTTTTAAGAATCCCTCAGGGGATCATGCCGGTCGTTTGGTTGAGGTTTCCGGTCTTTGTGGGTTGCGCGTGGGCAATGCCCAGGTCAGCGAAAAACATGGCAATTTTATCGTCAATCTCGGCGGCTGTACCGCCGAGGACGTTTTAACCTTGATGGATCAAGTGCAAGCGGAAGTGAAAAGGCAGTATGGCGTTGTTTTGGAACCGGAGGTATTGAAGATAGGCAGACCGTGATATATGTTAGGAGGCCAGCATGGACGCATTAAGAATTACCGGCCGCAGAAGACTGAAAGGCAGCGTGAATATCGGTGGTGCAAAAAACGCAGTACTCCCGATCATGGCCGCGGCAATGATGGTTGACGGTGAGGTTGTTTTGAAAAATGTACCCCAGCTTACCGACGTTACCGCGATGTGTACGATCCTCAGGGCATTGGGCATTGCGGTAAAAGCGGAAAACGATATATTGATCATCAATGCCGAGAGCGTCAAATATCAGGACGTTCCCGACACCATGATGAAAACCATGAGGGCTTCCAATTTGATTTGGGGGCCTCTTTTAGACAGGTTTTCTTTTGCCCGCATCCCCATGCCCGGCGGCTGCCGCATCGGCAGCCGGCCCATGGATCTGCACATCAAAGGCATGCGTAAACTCGGTGTGGAAGTGGCGGAACACGGCGGGGTCATCGTAAGCCACTGTAAAAACCGCAAAGGAAACGATCTTTATCTCGATTTTCCCAGCGTTGGCGCGACGGAAAATCTTGTCATGGCCGCCGTGAAAACAAGAGGGGAGACGATGATCCGTAACGCCGCCCGCGAACCGGAGGTAGCGGATCTCTGTTCCTTCCTCGTGGCCTGCGGCGCTAAGATCGCGGGGATCGGTAGCGACACTCTTTATATCAGTGGTGTGGAAAAACTCTATCCTACGGAATACGAGATCATTCCCGACCGCATCGTCGGTGGTACGCTGCTTTTGGCTGCGGCTCTTACCGGCGGTGATGTGACGATCGGCAAAATTCGACCGGAACATATTGAGGCGGTCACCATGAAAATGGCGGAGGCCGGTGTGGCCATCGAGGGTTCCTCCGACAGCCTCCGCGTCAAAGGCGGCGACCCCTTGCGGGCTGTGGATTTGAAAACCATGCCTTATCCCGGCTTTCCCACCGACATTCAACCCCAGTTTATGGCCGCCATGACCCAAGCTGAGGGCGCTTCGGTGATCTGCGAAAGCATATTTGAAAACCGTTTCGGCCATTGTACCGACTTGAACCGCATGGGCGCTGATATCAAGGTAGACGGCAGGTGGGCCGTGGTGCGGGGGGGTACGCACTTAGAAGGAACCGATGTAGAGGCTTCGGATTTAAGGGGCGGCGCCGCCCTGATTTTGGCGGGATTGGCCGCCGAGGGAGAAACGGTGGTTCATAACGCGTCTTTCATTGAGCGAGGGTATTGTAACCTCGAAGCTGTTTTTAACGAACTGGGCGCAAGGATTGAACGGGTTGAATGATAAGGGAGCGGTAACGTAATGTTACTGCTCTTTTTTTGAAAATCTACTTTACTTGTATTATAAAAAAAGCTATAATAATAAGCAGGTCTATTTGAGTGTGAGGTGAGAAAATGGCAGGCTCCGGCAGCCCGGGCAGAAAAAGGAAAGCCAACGTCAGTTTACGGGAAAAAAGTATGAAACGGCGGGAGAAAAAAAAGCAGACCGGGTCCGTGGCGGGTTTTCTGATACGCACCGGCGTCGTCGTCTCTCTTTTTGTCATCGCCTATTTCCTGTTGCTCAACAGCAGCTTTAAAGTGGAAGAATTCGAGATTGAGGGGAACAGTAAAGTTTCCGACGCCGATATCATTACCCTTTCCGGCATCCATATCGGGGACGACCTCTTTCAAAGCAACGTGTCTGCCGCCGCAGATCAGATCGGCCTCCATGTGCTCATTGAAGACGTAAAGGTACGGGTGCGTCCGTTCCATAAAATCCTCATTGAAATAACGGAAAAAGACGCCGTCGCCGGTTTCGTTGACGACGATACCTACTATTATATCGATGCTAATAAAGTGGTGGTGGGCGAAAGCGAGATGGTGGATGATTCCTTGCCGCTTTTCTCCGGCTTTGAGATTCCCTCCTTTATTTCCATCGGCTTACAAATGAACAATGCTGAACTCAATACGGATCTCACCATCGCCGAAGAGGCCGCGTCTCTTTTCTCTGGTTATACGCTGGAAATCAGCGCCCAATCGGAAAGTGTGAACAACATATACCTCAACGGCGTGGAAGTGCGACTGGGTACCACAGGCCGTTTGGAGCAAAAGCTGACGGTTTTGGCCACTCTGGTGAGTTCGATGTCCCAGCAAAAATTGGAAAGTCTGGAATATATTGACATCAGTATTCCCGATGAACCCGTCGTCAAGGAAAAACCGCTGAATACCGATGAAAGCGGCGCGGCAACATGAGATTGATCCTGATTGCGGCGTAAACGGGAATATGAAAAAAAATTTTTTGACGGCAGGTATTTCGACTTTTTTGTAGAATAGAGAAACAGGTATATTATAATTTTGTGCAAAATTAAGTTTATAGATAGAAAATAGGGAGGAAATATTGCATGGCACTGGAATTCGAAGACATGGAATATGATCAGTTTGCAAAAATAAGGGTAGTAGGCGTCGGCGGCGGCGGGAACAATGCCATCGACCATATGATCAGCAACAAAGTTGGTGGTGTGGACTTTGTTGCCGTGAATACCGACCTTCAAGTGCTGAAAAAATCCCAAGCTGATGAAAAACTGCAAATTGGTACAAAACTGACAAAGGGCTTAGGCTCTGGCGGCAATCCCGAAATGGGCCGCAAATCTGCGGAAGAAAGCAGAGATGACATCAAAGAAATTTTGGACGGTTCTGACATGGTATTTGTTACTGCGGGCATGGGCGGCGGTACCGGTACCGGCGCAGCTCCCATCGTCGCCAATGTGGCGAAAGAATTGGGGGCCCTGACCGTTGGCGTTGTGACACGCCCCTTTGGCTTTGAAGGCCGCCGCCGTGCACAGCAGGCGGAATACGGCATCACCGAGCTAAAAGAAGAAGTGGACGCATTGATTACCATTCCCAACGATAAATTATTGCAGATCGTCGATAGCAGAACGCCGATGACCGACGCCTTTGCCATCGTCAACGATGTGCTCCACCAAGGGATTCAGAGCATTACCGATTTGATCGGCACTCCTGCCCTGATTAACCTTGACTTTAACGATGTGAAATCCGTGATGAAGGACGCCGGCTCCGCTTTGATGGGGATTGGTGTTGCCAAAGGTGAAAACCGCGCCAATGATGCGGCCACTGCCGCAATTTCCAGCCCCTTGCTGGAATCTTCCATTGAAGGCGCCCAGGGCGTGATTCTGAATATCACCGGCTGCCCCAACTTGAGCCTCTTTGAAGTCAATGAAGCGGCCAAAATCGTGGAAGCCGCCGCCGACAAAGAAGCCAATATCATCTTCGGCGCCGCCATCGATGAAACCCTTGATGATGAAGTTCGCGTCATCGTGATTGCCACGGGCTTCAGCGGTGATGAAAAAGGAAAAGCCAAAGAAGAAAAGAAAGAGGGCAGTTCCCTTTCGGATTTCGATATGGACGACCTCGACATTCCCGCTTTTTTACGCAGAAAAGACTGATCGGTTGATTTTGATGAATGACAAAACAAGACCCGGGCCATTTGGCCCGGGTCTTTTAGTTTGTTTTGCTTAAAATTTGCCGCGCAATTCCACCACTTTTCCGATGATGGTCACAGGCAGGGAACGGATTTCCTCGTTGCTGTAGTACATCGTTTCGTACTTCGTGTTATTGGGCTGCAACATCAGCCCTGTTTCCGTTTTCTTTACTTTTTTACAGGTGGCCTCCGCGCCGTTGACCAGGACAATGGCAATATCGCCGGAATCAACGTCCTCCTGTTTATGGACGATGACAATATCTCCCTCCTCCATGCGGGGTTCCATGGAATCGCCTTTGATCAATAAGCCGAAATACTCATCTTTGTCCGCAATATTTCCGGAAAGCTCCTCATAATCAACGATATTCTCCAGCGCTTCGATGGGATGTCCCGCCGCTACTTTGCCAAGGATAGGAATGCGGATGCCACCCATTTTCGCTTTGGACGAAATTCCTTCAAACAGAGGTTGATGCGTCAAATCATCGAGGTCTACATGAAAAATTTCCGCCAGGCGTGACAGTTTTATCAGGGGAGGCTCCGCAACACCCATTTCCCATTTCTGGATGGTGGTAAAGGATTTGTAGCCCAATTCTTCGGCGATCTGCTCTTGGGAAAAATGATTCTTTTTTCTTAAATATCTAATATTTTCTGCGAGATACATGACACCCTCCTGTTACCATTGTAATATGAAGTTGAATAAATATCAAGTAAATTTTTGCAATATTTCAGAAAACTTGAAAAACGTTCCTTTATTATATTGACACTTGAATTATTTTCAAGTATTATTAAACCAACAAAAAGAGGAGGCTTTTTTGTGATGGTAAATGAAAAGAAGTATTCTATTTTTGAACTGAGAATGGCAAGAAGTTTAACTCAGAAGCAGGTAGCAGATGATTTAGGTGTTTCTTTGAACACTTATCGGCATTGGGAGAAAAACATTTCCGATGTGGGGATCAGCAAAGCCTGCGCCTTGGCAAAATACTATGACGTGGGCATCGGACAACTTTTATTTTGCACAAAAACATGAAAAATATTCATGTAAAAAATAAAAAGGAGCAAACCATGGGAAACATTATCAAAGCAAACATTTCTTACTGGATGACCTTTTTGGGAATGAGCCACAAAGATGTCGCGGCGGCAATGAATATGAGCAATGCTACGCTTTATAACCGTATGCGCCTGCCCTCTTCCTTCACCATCGCGGAATTGGAGCGATTTGCCGGAAAAATCGGCATTGAGATGTCTGATCTGGTGGTGAAAAAGGCTTAAAGGGAAAAGAAAAACCGAGGAAAGGAAAAACAAATGATGATCTATGACTACAAAACACCTTTTGGCAGAGAACTGAAGCCGGATCGCAGGATTATGGGGCCTGCCGCCGTAACGGTTCGCTATTTGACCGACGAAGAAAAAGAACGGTACGGTTGCGAAAACATTACGGTGCTCAAAAAGAGATGCGCTCACTGCCACGAGGAAAAATCAGACTACGCCTTTTTTCATTCTACCACATCACCGGATGGTTTGTCCTCCTGGTGTCGGAAATGCGTTCTAAAAAGGCAACAACAAGCCCTCGCCAAGGCGGAAAAACGTAGAAAAAGCTGGTGGAAAAGATTTTATGAACAGAGAAAGACTGAAACAGTATAAAAATATCTTCATGGAAATTAAGGAATTGAAAGAAGAAATCGACGATTTGGAAAGGGGACTTGCCCGCCAAGGGGAAGGGATGCGGGTCTTTACGGCGCCGAAGGATTTTACCGGCGATACCGCCGCTTTGATTCTTGATTTGAAAACCCTGTTATCCGAAAAGGTAGAGGTTCTGACGGCCATGCGCAGGGAGATCGAATCTTGCTTTTTAGCTCTCTCCTCCCAGGAACGGCGGTTGATGCGCAAGAAATATATCCTTGGTAAAACGAATCAGGTCATTGCCAACGAGATGTTCATGAGCATCGATAATGTAAAACGAATTCATTCACAGATTTTAAAAAAGATTGAGCGTTGCGCCTAAAGACCGCCTCTGTATGATTGTCAAAGAAAGTTTGAAAAAGACCATCCGCTGGGGGATGGTCTTTTCATTTTTATGGCCCGTTTGTTTTGTCCCCTAAAAAAGACGCGGGAGCGTTGAAACGCTCCCGTTAACAGAGACCCCACAAGTGTGTCGCCACAAAATCCGTGGGAACTGTTCGATCTTATTATGGGCAAATCCCGTAAAGACATGATGGCAATTCCTGACAGGCTATTTTGTCGTTGCGGTGCTTAAGAGCCGCAACGTTAAAATCACTGTATTTGAGGCAGTCATTTCTAAAATCTACACTCCGCTACACTTTTTTCACCGATGTCTACCTGCTCTTAGACTTTGATCTGTGGTATGTTGTCATTGTAAAAAATGACTCTTTACCGATTCCGCCGGTAAGAGTTTTTTATTTTGAAAAGGAGGAAAGCCGGTAACGGTAGCAAGAGATTGAATCAGAAAGACCAGACTCAAAAAGCAATACCCAAAAGAAACAAAGCCTATCTGAAAGCCACCAACAACACGACTTTTTTACCGCTTTTCACGGATACTTCCCGTTATTTGGTTCTAAAGGGCGGCGGCGGGAGCGGCAAATCAATTTTTGCCGGACGAAAAATCTTGGAGAGAGCGATCAACGAAAAAAAACACCGCTTCCTCGTCTGCCGCAAAGTCGGTAAAACACTACGTGATAGCTGTTTTCGCCAACTGATCGCCCAGATACGGGAATATTATCCCGACGTCAAATTCAAGGCCAACCAAACGGATATGCGCATCACTTTTCCGGAGAGTGAAAGTGAGATTCTTTTTTCAGGTTTGGATGATGTGGAAAAGCTAAAATCTATTTTTCATATCACCGGCATTTGGATCGAAGAGGCCAGCGAGCTCTTGGAAAACGACTTTAACCAGTTGAATATTCGTCTGCGAGGAGAAACACCCTTTTACAAGCAAATCATCTTGACCTTCAACCCCATCAATATTCTCCATTGGCTGAAAACGCGTTTTTTTGATCATACGCCGGACAACGCCACGATTCACGAAAGTACTTACAGGGATAACCGTTTTCTGGACGACGCGGCCAAAAAAGTTTTGGAAGATTTTCGAGAGATTGACGAGTACTACTATGCCGTTTACTGCCTGGGCCAATGGGGGGTGACGGGGAAAACCGTATTTCCTGGCAAAGCCGTTACAGAACGGCTGCAACAAATTGCCAAGCCCTTAAAAAAAGGTTATTTCGAATACGACTACGACGGCGTGAAAATCAGCAATATTCGCTTCCTGGAAGCGGAGGACGGTTTTATCTCGATTTACCTCCCGCCGGAGCCGGGACGCCCTTATGTAATCGGCGGCGACCCTGCCGGAGAAGGCAGCGACAACTTCATTTTGCAGTGCCTCGACAATATGGAGCTGCGTCAGGCGGCAACCTTAAAAAGACAAAAGATTGACGAAGATATCTACGCCCAGCAGGCGTACTGTCTCGGTGCTTACTACAACAACGCTTTGCTGGCCCTGGAAACGAACTGGAGCACCTATCCTGTTTTGGAGTTGGAACGGCTCCGTTATCCCAAACAGTATGTGCGGGAATCCTTTGATAACTACACCCACGCGGTACGGACGTCTTTCGGCTTCCGCACCGATGCCAAAACAAGGCCGGTGATCATTGCCAATCTCATCAAAGCCGTGCGGGAAGACATCTCCTTTCTAAACGACAGAAGCACGTTAGAGGAAATGCTGACCTTCGTGCGCAGCGAATCCATGCGTCCCGAGGCGGAAGCCGGCGCCCATGACGACTGCATCATGGCATTGGCCATTGCCCTCTTTGCCCGTTCCCAACAGCGCATGTATGTGGAAACGGCCGTCACCAAACGAAAGTGGACCGCGGATATGCGGGAAGACTACGAAAACGCCAGCAGAGAAGACCGCCTGGCCTTGATCAAGCGCTGGGGAAAACCGAAATACCAATAAAGGAGCAGATAACCGATGAATCACGGGAAAAAGAAGCAACGGCGTAAATTAGAACTCTGGCAGCAGCGGCTGGAAAAGAACCAGCTGGCCTATGACAGCGTCGACGCGCAGTTTGATGAAAGGGAAGCCCTCTTCAAAGGCAGACGGGAGACGACGCCCTGCACCGACGGGGACAGAAAAAAGAGCGCCTATCATGTTCGAAACATTGTCTCTGAATTGATTGAATCTCAAGTAGATGCCAATATTCCGTCGCCCAAAGTGACGCCGCGCCGGAAAGAAGACGAAAGACTGGCTAAAATTATCGAAGATATGCTCCGGGACGAATTGGATCGGCTGCCCTTTGAAACCATGAATGATGTCATGGAACGTACCGTGCCGATTCAGGGCGGATCACTGTTTCTTTTGGAGTGGGACAACAGCTTGAGAACCCATACCACCGTCGGCGAATTGTCCGTATCGGTCATCCATCCCAAACAGATCGTGCCCCAGGATGGGATCTATACCTCTGTGGACGAGATGGATTACATCATTTTAAAACTGCCTCAGACAAAAGAGCTGATTCACCGCCGCTATCAGGTGGATGTTTCCGGCGAGGAAGAAGAAGAGTCGGAGATCAAAGGGGCGGAGAACAGTGCTCCCGCCCAAGGGATCGTGACACAGTATATTGCCTATTACCGCAACGAAAAGGGGGGTATTGGACTCTTCTCCTGGGTAAACGACACGATTTTGGAGGATCTTGAGGACTATCAGGCCCGGCGTTTGCGCCGTTGCAGCCAGTGCGGCGCAGTGGAACCCCTTTCCGGGGAAGTGCTGCCGCTGCCCTCAAAAGACGGCGTCCATCCTCTTGAACACCGAAACGGTGTGTTTTGGGAAGCTGATTTTGACGGCAATCAAGAGTATGCTCCCCAGGCCGCGCCGAAACAAGGCCGGGGACATTGCTGTCCTTATTGCGGCGGCACCGCATTTGAAGAAAGAAATGAGGAATACGAGGAGGTTTGGTTGCCAAAACACTCCATCCACGGGGTGCAAATTCCCGGTGCGACAAAGCGGGAAACGGAAACCGACTTTGGTGAAGAGGGGTACCCTGTAGCCGACGCCGTCTGGGAGCCTACGCGGATTCCCTATTATAAGCCCAATATCTATCCGGTGATATTGCAAAAAAGCGTTTCTGTTTTTGGCCAGCTTTTGGGCGACAGTGATGTCGACAAAATTATCGATCAGCAAAACACTTCCAACCGTTTGGCCACGAAGATTTTAGATAAGCTGTTAAAAGCCGGCTCTTTCGCCACGCTTCCCGCCGACGCCTCCATTGGCACCGACTGCGAGGACATGAAATACATTCGCCTGGAAAGCGCCGCGGATAAAGCGATGATTTCCGTTTTTGACATGGAAGGCAACGTCGAGCAGGATTTGGTGATGTACAACCAGATCTATGAAGAAGCCCGCAATATCATCGGCATCACCGACAGTTATCAGGGCCGCCGGGATACCACGGCTACCAGCGGTAAAGCCAAAGAGTTTTCCGCTGCCCAGGCCGCCGGACGCCTCGAAAGCAAGCGGATCATGAAAAATGCCGCCTATGCCAGGCTGTTTGAAATCATGTTCAAATTCAAATTGGCCTATGCCGATGAGCCTCGCATGGTGACCAGCCGCAATCTCAACGGGGATTTACAGTACGACGCCTTTGACCGTTACGATTTTCTGCAACAGGACGAAAATGGGGAGTGGTACTGGAACGATCAGTTCCTCTTCTCCTGCGATACCTCCGCCTCCCTCGCCTCCAACAGGGAAACCATGTGGCAGGAAACGCGCCTCAATTTGCAGCAGGGTGCTTTCGGCGACCCCGCTTCCCTTGATACCCTGATCCTGTTTTGGAATAAAATGGCCCAACTGCATTACCCCTGTGCCGAAGAAACGAAGCGTTATCTACAGGAAAAGTTAAACGAGCAAGAGCAGGCGGCTGCAATAAACGGGAATCCGTCCCAGCTTGGCGCGGCAGTGATGAACAATGGAAATTCCGCGGCCCTTTCGGGAATGGCCGCGTTACGAAATCAGCGTTGAAAGGAGGTGAAATCATGACAAAAACACAAAAAGCACCCCTGGGTTACAGCGGCAAAATCGGTAACGCCGGTTCCCAAAAGGTGGAAGCGCCCTTCGCCCCCAAAGCCACGGCGAAAGGCACGGTAAAAAAGGGGAAGGACCTGGAGAAGGAGTAAGGTGATGATCCCTTTGCCCTCAGGAAAAGAGCAAAAATCCAAAAAATAAGCAGGAGGCAGCTATGACAGAACCTGACTTTTCCGATGTTTTCGCAACGGAAAACACTGACTGCGGAGTGGACCAGGAGCTTACCGCATCCGCAAAGGAAGAAGCAAAGGACGCCGCTGGCCGCGGCGCAAAGCCGGAAGGTGAAACGAAACGGGATGTCACCGCTCCCGAAGAACAGAAAACAGAAAACGAAACCAAGAAAGATGGTCAGACCAAAGAGGAAAACGCGAAATACGCCGCGGCCCGCCGCAAAGCCGAGCGGGAACGGGACCGTATGATCGACAAAGCGCGTCAGGATGCCCGGGCGGAAGCGGAAAGAGAAATGGATCAGCTGATCGCCGCTTCGCATATGGTCAATCCTTATACAAATACGCCCATTGAGACAAAAGCGGATTTTCTCGCCTGGCAAAAGAAATTCGAAAGTGAAAATGACGGTATCCTCAAAAACAAGCTGTTCCAGGCGGGGATTGACGAAAGCGAAATGGAACGGCTCATTGAAAATCATCCCGCGGTGAAAGAAGCCAAGTCCTCTTTGGAAAAGCTGCGGGCCGCCAAAGAAAATGCGGAAACGGAACGCATCAAATCCACCATGGATCAGGAATTGGCCAAGATCCGTCAGTGGGATGATTCCGTGAAGAATTTAGCGGACATCACCGGCGCCGAAAACTATGAGGTCATCTATGAGAAAGTCAAAAGGGGATACTCCCTGTCCGATGCTTTTTACATCGCCAATCTCGAACAGATGAACCGGCAGACCGCGTCCAAAGCGGAACAGTCTGTTTTGAATCATCTGCGGAGTAAAGAGCATCTCGCCGGTACGAAAATGAGAGGGGCGGGGGATATCACCGTGCCTCAGGCAGTGATGAGTGAATTCAAGCGTCTGATGCCTCAGGCCAGCTCAGAGGAAATCCGCCATTTTTACCGGAAGGATCTGGCGCAACTGAAAAAGTAAAAAAGAAAGAAACGAAAAAAGAAAAAGAAAGGAATGAATCATGGCTTTTCAATTATACAGCACTGACGACGGCCACGTTCCCGCCTGGGAGTATCTGCCCTGTAAGGCGATTACCCCCAAAGTAGGTTTATGCCTCGCCTTTGATACCGTCAGCGAACAGCTACAGGTATCCGACACCCCGGAATACATCTGCATGAGAGCGGAAAACGCCGCGGTAGCCGCTGGTACGCTGATTCCCGTAATCCGTATCACCAAGGAGATGGTATTTGAATCCGCACTGGATGCGGCCAATGCCAACCTCAAAGCGGGCAGTCTTGTGGATGTGGATGCTACCGGTCTCTTGGTTGACGCGGATTCCAGTGCCGATAAGGTATTTCAGATCACCGCACTGAATGGAACCGCCGCCGGCAGCAGTGTCCGGGGCAGATTTGTGAAATAACGAAAGGAGAACATGGATGGCAAATATTACCTTTTCCGAAGGCTCCGGCTTAAATGACAGCATCTACGGCAAAAGCCAGGCGCCCTTGCGCATGATGATTGAAAACCGCGCCGAAGCCTATGAAGAAAAATCCATCTTAAAAGAAGTATTTATGATGGATGAATCAAAGCACTGGGCGGAAAAATACACCTCCCTCACGGCCATGGACGGCTTTGACCCTGTCGGTGAAAACGGCGCTTACCCTGTAGACGGCATGGAGGAGGGCTTCACCAAAACATTAGAGCATGTTACCTGGAAAAACTCCTTCTCCATTTCCCGGGAAATCATCGAAGACGGGAAGCTCCTCGATCTGAAAAAGAAACCTATGGGTTTTGTGAAATCCTTCTACAGAACGAGAGAAAATTTGGGGGCTTCTCTTTTGGGGGCAGCCATCAAAGGTGATACCGCGGTGAAATTTCGCGGTAAGAAATTCGACACTACCTGCGCCGACGGTCTGACTCTCTTTCATACAGCCCATAAATCCAAGGTGAAGGGAGCAACCCAGAGCAATCAGTTCGCCAACGCCTTTTCCGCCGACGCCTTAGCCTATATGGAAGCGGTTATGCAGAATTTTAAGGGCGACAACAATGAACTCGTGAATGTCGTACCCAATACGATTCTGATTCCCAATGAGGCGGCCTTGAAAAAAGCTGTTTTCGCCGCCATCGGCGCCGATAAGGATCCCGCTACCGCCAACAATGGTTACAACTACATTTTTGGCCGCTGGAACGTATTGATTTGGAATTACCTCAATCAATATGTTTCCAACGATACCTATCCCTGGATTTTAGCGGATTTGGACTACAACAACGAGTACGGCGGCGCCATCTTTACCGACCGCACGCCACTTGATATCCGTTCGACCCTCGATGAAAATACCGATGCCAACGTATGGCGGGGCTATTCCCGTTTCACCGCCGGTTTCAACGACTGGCGGGCATTCGCCGCCGGGGGCATTTCCGGTGGTACCGATCTCGGCATTGCCGGTTCGTAAAGCGGTAAAAAGATGGCTGCTTCGGGATTGACGGATTTGACGGTTGCCAACGCTCTAAATATTTCGAAGCATCAGGACGCGGGGCAGTGAACTGCCCCGCGACAGTCCGTAGACAAAGCCCTCATAAATGGATTTTGGGCTATAAAATGATAGGCTGCCGAGAAAGGCTTAGACACGGTGAGCACTTTGGCCTACGGCCGCGCCGTGTACATAATAGTACATAAGCTGTCGTAGGTTAAAGGGTTCGCCGCGTATCAGACTTTGTCGACAGCCTAACGCGGGGCAGTTCACTGCTCGCAATATACAGGAGAAAAAAGATGACGATTAAAGAGATCATGGCCTTTGTCGATGATATCAAACCCAATGCTTTTTCCAACCAACAAAAGACCGTCTGGCTCAATGAGGTAGAGGGCATGGTGCAGACGGACGTGATGTTGCTTGCCCCGTCCACTGTTGTAAGCTACGTTTACGAAGCCGCTTGGTCGGGCACGGGTATTGCTTTCCCGGACAGCGCCACCCTGGTCTTTCCCACCTCCCCTCAGTTTCGCGCCGGCGGTACGGTAACCATCACCGGCCTTTTAGACTATGCCAGTAATAACCAAAGGGACGTTCAGGTCAAGAGCATAAGTGTTGACGGCAGGACCCTTCATTTTGAAGAGGGAACTTTCGGCCTTTGGGGTGATATCGCAGAAACGGCAACGGCCACCGTCACCTTTGACGGCAGCAATACCATGCCCTTGATCGAAGCGCCCCATCACAAAATTTACTATACGTATCTTATGGCGATGATCGATTTTGCCAACGGAGAATACGGTAAATATCAGAATACAATGACGCTGTTTAATACTTTCTTAAGCGGTTTTAGCAAATGGTATGTGGAAAACTATCAACCCGGTAACGGGAAATGTCTAAACAAGGGATACTATCTTTCTGCCTACGCCATCGCCGTAAAGCATGGATTTTACGGCAGTGAAGAAGATTTTCTGTATTCCCTGAAAGGGGAAAAAGGAGAGACGGGGAACAGTATTAGGGGATTCGCCAAATCCTCCGGCACAGGAGCACCGGGGACAACCGATACATATACTATAACAATGACGGATGGCAATACCCTTTCTTTTACGGTATACAACGGACGTGACGGCAATATGCTTACGGTTGACTCCGGGCTATCCTCATTAAGTGCAAACCCTGTGCAAAACAGCGTGATCAAAGCGTCTTTAGACAATAAAGCCGATCTGGTGGACGGTGTCATTCCGGCATCCCAGTTACCTTCCTATGTTGACGACGTGATTGAACTGATAAGTCCCGCCCAATTTCCGCCGGTTGGGGAAAGCGGCAAAATATACGTGACCCAATATGATAACAAAACATGGCGCTGGACTGGCTCCACTTACGTGGAAATATCCCAGTCGATCGCCTTGGGGGAAACCTCCTCCACCGCCTATCGGGGAGACCGGGGAAAAACCGCTTACGACCACAGTCAGGTTACGGGGAACCCCCACGGGACAACGGCAACTCAAATTAATCTTGCGGACGTCGGCGGCTATTTTACCACCGATACCGTAGAAGCCGCTTTGCAGCAAATCGGGTCGGAGTTAAATGGTTTGGCCGCGGCACTGGAGGGGTTATTATGAGTAATACCATCGCCCAAAGTTTGACGGCTCTTTCAACAGCGAAAAGCAATATCGCTGCGGCCATTACCAATAAGGGCGGCACGGTGCAGAGCGGCGACGGTTTTGCCGATTTTGCCGCTGCTATCGCCACGTTACCGACAGGTCTCCCATTGCCGCCGGGCCTTACGGAAATGAAGAGCGGCAGCTTTAAGCCGGGGAGCGATACGATATGTTCCGGTTATTCCATACCCCATTTGCTTGCCGCCGCGCCTAAGTTCTTTTATCTGTGGATACAAGGTATCGGCTTGTCTGCCGGTTCAAAAAATTATATCAATAATATTGTGATTTATAATGCTACAAGCATGAATGAGGATTTTAACCAAACGACATTGTTAGAGGGCGGAAAAATTCTAACCGTCGGCAAAACAACGGGTTTTGCCGATGTGGAGTATACCCGATATCTAAGCACATCATCGACAAGAATAACGAGTATTTTAGGGGCATCCGCAGTGCAGTTTTCAGACGTATCGTATTATTTTAAAGCGAATGTTACTTATTATTGGATTGCTTTGCGATGAGAAGGAAGGTAAAAGAATGAGTATAAAAACAGCATATATCTCGAAACTTGGTAAAGATTATCAAATCAGCAGAAATTTTGCACTCAAAGAAATGCAGTGTAAAGACGGTAGCGATATGGTGCTGTATTCCAGCGAGCTACTGGAGAAATTAGAGAAGTTAAGGGCTTACGGCGGCTTTACCGTTACAATCAACAGCGGTTACCGTACGGTGGCCTATAATAAGAAAATTGGCGGCGCGTCGAATAGCCAGCACCTCAAAGGCGCCGCAGCGGATATTGTGGTGAAGAAAGACGGAAAAATTGTAAACGCGAAGTTAATCTGCTGTCTTTGCCAAACTTTAGGCTTTAAGGGCATCGGCTATATCAGCGCCAACGCGGTACACGTTGATATGAGGGAAAGCGGAACCTACCGCGGGGATGAGAGGAGCGATTATCGCAGTAATGTCGGCAATGATTTTTACAGCTATTTCAAGATAGCTTTGTCCGTGATTGAAAAATTGAAAATCAGAACTACGGCAAAGGAGGAAGATGAAATGACGCAGGAACAGTTCGATCAGATGATGGAAAATTATCTCGCCCGTCTGAAAGTGAAAACTCCCTCGGATTGGAGTAAGGAAGAAAGAGCTTGGGCCGAAAAAAATAGGCTCATCATCGGCGACGCCGAAGGCAATAAGCAGTACAAAGCATATTGCACCAGAGAACAAATGGTCATGCTGCTTTACCGTCTGTATCAAAAGATAAAGGGTGAGTGACGATGGCAAAAAAGAAGTTTCAATTTTCTAAATTGATCATTCTTTTCGAAACTACATTGGTCGGCTATTTAACTTTTCACGGTGTTCAGCTGGCGTATTTATGCGTGGCGAACGGTTTTTCCGGTTCCCTCGCCTTTATCACAACATTACTTTCCTGTGCCTGGGGTGCTTACGGCATCAGCGTGGCATTTTATTACAACAAAGCGAAAGCGGAAAATCAGCTAAAAATCCCCGATACCCAACCTGTCACCGTACAGGAACTGCGGGATATGGAGATTGATGCTGATTGAGAGGAAGAGAATGGAAATGACAACACAATTTTGGATTCAAATTGTCGCCTATGCCATTTCTGTCGGCTGCCTTTACGGCGCGTTATCCACGCGCCTAAAGGTGCTCGAAAAGAAAGTGGACATCCATAACCATCTTGTCGAACGCATGTACAAGGTGGAAGCAAAACTCAAAATGATGGAAGGGAGGCTCGAAGATGAGTGAAAAAAATGAAAACTTACAGCACCGTTTCAAAAGTCCGGTATTTTGGTCGGCGCTATTGGCACAAATTTTGGCCATGCTCGTATTTGTCGGTGTCATCGACCTTAACGTTTCCGACACCATCCACAATATCATTTACGGCGTGTTAGAATTATTTGTGGTTTTTGGCATCTTGAACAATCCCACGAACGGGGATGGACTTTGATGACGGCGTTTAACGAGTTTGGCGCCATTCCGGATCTTTCCGGTAGCACCACAGAAGCGTCTTTGAAAAAAATCCAGAATTATCTGTATGTGCTCAGGGAGCAGATGAACTATGTGCTATCCAATCTCGGCGTCGAAAACATCAATGAATCGGCCCTTGGAGAAATGAGTACGCTCCTCACGGAAAAGGTTACGGCAAAGATCACCGACGCTGAAGAGCATGTCGCCTCTTTACAGCTGACCGCCGAAGGGTTAAAGCTTTCTCTGGCCGATGCCGCCGGCAACATTTCCGCTCTTGTCCAAAGTGTGGAGGGTTTGTCCCTGACCGTCAAGGATAAGGATGGCAACACTTCATCGGTAAATCTGAACAGTGGCGCCCTTGATCTGGAAAATCTTATTTTCAATGTCTTGAGCACCGAGGGCGCCACGGTGATTGACGGGAGCAATATCAAGACTGGGACCATTGACGCCGTTGATATCAGCGGCGTCAATATCTCGGGCTGCACGATTACCGGTTCTACTTTCTTGACCACGGGGGAAAACAGCCAGATCAAATTGAACGGCGGTAAGATTAGTATTTACAGCATCGGTGGCATCTTTTTCGGCAGCCTTTCCTTTAGCGAAATGGGTTATGTTTCTTTGTCCTCCGCCGCCAGGAGCGGTATGATGATCTATGCCGATAATGATTTGTTGATTGACGCGAGGAGCGGCAACACCGTCGCCATCGGTACCGCCGCTACCGCCGCGGAGAAGATTGAAATTGGGAATAGCAGTTCTTATCTGCAAATCAAAGGGGATCAAATTCTTTTTACCGGTACGGTGAAAATCAACGGGACAACGCTCCCTTATTGAGGAGGAAGGAATTATGAAACTAATCGAGAAAGTTACGGCCTATAAAGCCCTGGGGGAAATAATGAAGGAGGATTGGGATTTTGCTTTCATCTACCCTTTGATGGGGCTGATGCGGCTCCTCGAAGGCGATTATGCGCTGTTTTGCAATGAAGAGATGAAACTCGTCGCTGCTTACGGCGCCAAAGAGAGCAACGGAAAGGTAGCCCTCGACGCCGACGGTGTTTTTTCCTTTGCCGATGAGGAGAGTATGAACCGCTATCAACAAAAACACAAAGAATTGGAGGCGCTCATCACCGATGCCCCAGAGCGGATCTCATTGCCCGCCCCCGGCAAAATGAAGGGAGCATGGCTCGCCGCCATCGCTCCTTTCTGTTCTTTTCAGTCTTTTGAGGAGGGAGTATTTTCTGATGAGTAAATTACCGGAGCTCCCTTATAACGACCAGATCACCCGTTCGGTGCAGTGCTCCTTCGGCGGCTATCAACATACAAAGGGCAGTTACGACGGTACCATCTATGATATGACCAACTTGTCCTCAGACGAATATCCGCTTCTTGCCACCAGGGAAAAGCGGCGTGTTTTGCAAAGGATCACAGCGTTTCGCGGTTGTCTCGCTGTAGACGATATATTCTGCTACGTAGACGGCACCTGCCTGTATAAAGGAAGCGACATGGTGGCGGCAGTGGCGGATTCGCAAAAGAGTTTTGCTGTTTTGGCTGACCGGGTATTGATTTTTCCCGATAAAGTATATCTGAATTTGGCGGCAAAGGGCCGCTACGCTTCAATGGAGGAGCTTGTTGCCGCTGTGTCCGAGCCTGGTTACGGCGATGTCTATGCCGTGGGAGTAGCGCCCCCCTATGCCCTTTATCATTGGACGGGCTCCGCCTGGTCCTTTTATGAACATGAAACGGGAACCATGACGCCATCATATCGCGGCAGTGTTATCTTTAAAGCCCAAGGTACTCTTTATGATGAAGCAGCTGCCGCTAACTGCCTGGAGGTGCCTGGAATCGATTGGAATGACTATTTTCGCGTTGGCGACGCTGTGACCATCAGCGGTTGTACCGTTCATATGGATAACAATCAAACGCCGGTCATTCGGGAAATCGACGGCAATCGCCTGCTTTTTTACGAGAATATCTTTATGGTAGATACCGTTTACCGGTATACGGCAACTGAAACCGTAAAAGCAGGGGACTACGGATTTACCCACGCGGAAAAGAGTTATTGTTTTACATTGGCCGATCCCCTATTGGCGGGAGATACCCTTACCTGGGAGGAAACGGGGTTAAGAGTAAATAGGAGCGGTGTGGAAACGGTCATCTCCGTAACGGAAGGGGCTGCGGCAAACCAATTAGCCCTGAAGAAGACGGAAATTGACTACAGCGAAGCTGAGGTGATGATCAAACGGGACGTTCCGGATATGGACTACTTCTGCACGGCGAATAACCGGCTTTGGGGCTGCAAGGGAGATACCGTCTACGGTAGCAAATTAGGTGATCCATTTAATTTCAATGTCTTTGACGGTCTTTCCACGGACAGTTATGCCGTGGACACCGGTTCTCCCGGTTCTTTTACCGCCTGTTACAGCTATCTTGGTTATCCTACTTTTTTCAAAGAAAACGCAATCTATAAGATATACGGTTCCAAACCGGCCAATTTTGAGGCGATTGCCTCCCTCACCGCCGGGGTAGCCAAAAACAGCGAAAAAAGTCTTGCCGTTGCCGGTGATTTGCTGTTCTATCTTTCCCCCGCCGGCGTCGTTTGCTACAGCGGCGGTACGCCCACTTTTTTACGGTCTGCTTTCGGCAATGTCAACTATCGTGATGGGGTCGGCGGCAGTAACGGTTTGAAATACTACATATCCATGACCGACGGTGGCGGTGCTCCGCAGCTCTTTGTTTACGACACCGCCTGCGGACTCTGGCACAGGGAAGACGATAAAAAGATCCTTGCTTTTTACCGCGATGGACAGCAGCTGATGATGGTGGATGAAACGGGTGTTTTGATGAGCGCTGACGGCGGCCGTGGCCTTACTGGGGGAACGGAAGAGGAGTCTTTGCCCTGGTCCGTGGAATTCGGAGATTTTATTGAAAACTCTCCTGATAAGAAGGCGGTAACGAAAGTTCAGCTCCGTCTTGCCTTGGCAATCGAGGCCAAAGCCGAAATCTATTTGCAATACGACGGTGGCGACGAGGAAAAAGTCGGTCCGACGTTACACGGCGCGCGAAAACGCTCCTGGTATTTGCCGCTGATCCCCAAAAGATGCGATTATTTCCGCATCAAGCTGAGGGGAGAAGGGGGCTGCCAGATTCATTCGCTGGCGGTGGAATACAGCACCGGCAGCGCACTTTAACGTTAAGTTTCAGTTTTGAGTTTTCAGTTAAAAGGAGGAAACATGGGGACAACCACATATACCTATGATGATTTTATGAAAAAAGCCACAGACTCGGGTCTGTGGGATTCCATGTCTGATGCTGATAAGGCCCTGGCGGAAAAGAACCCCAACGCCGGAATGTCCATCTTACAGTACCGCCTCGATTATAGCAAAGCCACCACCGATGAGGCCAAAGCCCTGGCCCATGAGGGAGCAGAGCGCATCAGAAAGCAGTACGGCGGCTATTCCGGAGGAGTCAACGGCAGCGGTTATTATTTGCAGGATGCCTCCCCCTCAAGCTACGTTTCAGAGGATACTCCCACTTATGAAAGTACTTACGCGGATCAGATTAAAAGCGCTCTGGATACGATTGCCAACCGGGAGGATTATCAATCATCCTATGGTCAGCAGATTCAAGACGCCCTGGCACGGATCACCCAGGCGGATCCATTCTCCTATGACGCAGCCTCGGACCCTCTTTTTCAGTCCTACGCCAAACAGTACCGCAGGGAAGGGGAGCGGGCCACTGCCGATGCTCTGGGCAGTGCCGCGACGCTCACTGGGGGCATTCCTTCCTCTTATGCCATGACCGCGGCCAATCAGGCCGGAAATTATTACGCGACACAGCTAAGCGATAAAGTACCGGCATTGGCGGAAGCGGCATATGGCCGATATCGTGATCAACAGACACAAAATCAAAATACCCTGGAAACCCTCATGGGTCTGGATAACGCCGATTATCAAAAGTATATTGACGCCCTGGGTTTTGATTATGACGATCTCAATATGCTGTTATCTTTGGATGAAAGTGACTACGAGCGATTCAAAAATGAACTTGCTCAATACAATACCGACCGTGACTTCAATTATGAACAGTGGCTTGACGAGCTCTATTACCAGAGTGATCAGGCGGAGATCGCCCAAAATCAGAAAAACTATGAGGAGGAGTTGGCTTTAACGCAGCAAGAGGCAGCCGCCGATGCCAACCAGACCGCATATGAAAACGAGCTGACAAAAGCGCTTTATGCCGCGGAATACCTCGGCGACTACTCGCTTTTGAAAAAGCTGTTGGGTCGTTCTTAAGGAGACAATATGGCCAAAACAAACATTTCCGCCGCATTGCAGAAAGCGGCGCAGCAAGCGTTGAAGGCCGTTTCCACAGCGAAGCAAGGGAAGACAAAGCAATCACCGATGAAGGCGCGCCTGACGCAAAACCCGAGGCAAAAAGTAATCAATCTCAATAGAGCCAAGGCCACGGTTAAGACGAAACATTCCGCGAAAAAGGATAATTTTTTAAAAATCAATCCCGCTTCACTGTTAAAAGGGTTTCAACCGGAAACCAAGGTGAAAAACAAAAATCAAATCAAACAGGGGAAGTCTTTGCAGAAAACGGCTGCAAAAGCAGAGAGGTCGCAAAAAACGGGCAAAGAAATTCTGCAAAAAATCAAGGCCGCTTCCAAAAAAAGCGCGGAAAAAATCAGCGCCAAGCAAAAAGAATTCCTGCCCGTGACGGGATACCGCATCACCTCCGGTTTTGGCGAAGATCGCGGCGACCATCGCCACAGCGGTATTGATCTGGCCGTGACAGAAGGAACTGCTGTCGCCGCGGTCAAAAGCGGTACCGTGGTTTTCGCCGGCTGGAGCAACGGCTACGGATACCGTATTGTCATCGATCACGGGGACGGCACAGAAACCGCCTATAGCCACCTTGCCGATATCGGCGTGGAAAAGGGGGAAGCGGTGAACGCCGGCGGCCAGATCGGCCTGTCTGGGAATACCGGCCGTTCTACCGGTCCTCATCTGCATTTTGAAGTAAAGGTCAATGGTGAATACGTTAACCCGGAAAGCTACTTTGACTTTGGCAACGGTCTTACGGCTAAGACTGATGGCGCCTATACATCAAAACTCTCCGCTTCAGCCAAAGCTTCCAAAGCGAAGGGGGCGTCTACGAAAAAGCGAGCGGCGGTTTCCGTCGCCGTACCTTCCCTGACTTTGCCCGCTGCCAAGGATCAGGCAAAAAAGGCTGTGGATTTTCCACCTCAAAATCCTTTGCCCCGGTTCACTGCCGTACACCGTTCCATCGATAGGGAGCGAAAAGAGAACCCCGCAGTTATGAGCGAAACCAATTCATTGACACAGTTGATCTCTGCCTATCAAAAAAGGGGTAATACGAAAAGGACGCAACGCACCGCGGTGACCAAAAGAAAAACATAGGAAAACCGGAGATGACCATGAAGTCATCTCCGGTTCTTTGAGGGAGTACATTCTGGGGTTGAGGAGGTATTCACAAAGTAGACGAGGGAGAAGGCTTATTCTGTTATGACAGTGGGGTCTGTTTCGCTTTTTACTTCTTTTACATCCACTTTGGATTGCATAAATGCATCCCTGATTAACATAATGGCGGTGTAGATGAGGACGCAGATGACAAGCCATTTCAGTACGGTCAGGGGAATTGATTTGACGATAAAGACGGCAACCAACACGCCAATGATGCCGATGAAGTTTACGGTAATACCGGCTTTTCTGTCATAGGTGTCTGTATTCCGTTTTCTGCTTTCTTTGATGAAGCGAATCCCCGCCGCCGGGATCAAAAAGGCGCAGGAACCCATCATCAACGGGAAAGCAACGTAGGGGCTGAGGCCCATCAGATAGACGATGGCCATCATCGGAGCATAGATGCCAATGCCGATGGTCATCAAAGCGCCGAGTATGAAGGCAAGAATGCCCAAAACCACTAATTTACCGGCGGATAAACCGATTTCTTCACCGCCTCCGGGCATCCAGCCTAAGAGTCCCGCCATGATGGTGATTGCGACGATAATCAGGGCAAAACCCAGACCGAGGCGAATCTGTTTCACCGGTAATTTACTGACGAGGCCGGCGCCGAGGAAAGCACCGATGGTGGAGCAGACCACGGGAACGATCAGCGTGGGGATTTCCACATCGATGGTGGTGGTGTAAGCTATGGTCATAATGGCACAGGTTACAACGGTACAGGTGTTCAGCGTGCCGGGAATCAATTTGTCCGGCACCGCTTTGCCGATTTTAAACCAGGCACTCAAAGGCCCGTAGGAACCGATGCCAAGAGTGTCGAAAAATTGAGTGATGATACCGGCAAGAGAAAGATTAAGCCAGTGTTTCCCCTTTAGGGATTCCTTATGTTGGAAAATATCAATGAGCAGGTATGCCGTGAAAATCGCAGCCATGATAATGACTAAAATCTGAAATACGAGAATAGCGCTCATATTTTTACTCCTTTCATCAAAGGTGTAAACCTTGATTTTAAATTTTATATATTACGAGTCGCTCTGCGTTTGAGGACACGGCTCCGGTTCTGCGTCGGAGTGATTGGTGAGTCTGTCTTTGTTTTTTAAATACAGCGCTTTTTCGTCATCGAGCATAAAATACTGTATGATTTCTTCCTTCGACATCATGCCGAAATCTTCTTTGAGCCATTTCGTACAGGTGATGATGCTGAGTAAGATCAGAATAGAAACGGGAATGGCGGTGATAATCAATACGGCTTTGAATCCGCTTAAACTGGCTTCAGCCCACAGTAAGCAAAGAGGGCAGACCGAAAGCATCATGGCCCAAAGGATACGCAGCCTTTTCTTGGGATCATCCCAAGTGCCCAACCCTTTGGTGCAGGCCGCGGCCATACTGTATGCTGCGGAGTCCATCGTCGTCACCAGGAGAATAAATCCGGTGGCGAACCAAGCGGCGAGAATCAGCTTGCCGGCAGGGAGTGAAAGGATCACATCGGAGACGAGTCCGTATTCATTCCAGGTATTATAGAATGTATCAAGGAATGTGCCGTTGCTGCCGATGGTGCTGAAATCAAATCCCTTGAGCAGGATTTCTCCGAGGCCGTAATTGGATATGGTGCCGAAGAAGAGGACCGAACCGGCAGTTCCGGCTAAGATCACGGTGAGAATCACCGAGCGGATGGTGCGTCCCGCGGAACACTTGGCGATGAAAATCCACATCACCGGTGCCAATCCCAGCCACCAGGCCCAGTAGAAGACCGTCCATTCCTGGGGGAAACCCCCCGACGCCCTGGTAGGATCGAGATAGAAGAGCATTTGGAAGAAGTTCTGCATACTTAAACCGAGAGATTGCACGGTGTTTTCGATCTCAAAAACAGGGTGGCCGAAAATCAGGAAGTAGCCGACAAGAGCGAAGGATAAATAAACAGTGATTTTGGAAAGGACCAGAATCCCTTTGGCAATGCCAGAGCAGGCACTCCAGGTGAACATTGCCGTGATCAGGAGAATCAGAACGAAAAAGGCTAAAAAGTTTTCGGGGCTGCCCACCAAATTGGCGGCAATGTTCGCCAGCATGGGGATACCGGTGCCGTAGGAGATGGTCAGGCCGCCTAAGATACCAAAAATGAAGATGATGTTGATGACAGTACCCAGAGGCCCGTAGACCTTATTCCCCAAGACGCCTTCGCAGGCGCCTTGGATGGTAAGGCCTTCCTTTTTTCTGACATAATAACGGTATGCGATGGGCACGACGCCGGTAGCGTAAACACTCCAGGCGGGAATCCCCCAGTGAAAAAAGCTATAGGCTACGGAGATATCAGCCGTTTCCGCCATATCCATGCCGAAAGGGCGAAGCCAAATGATGTAATAGGCCCATTCAATGGCAGACCAGAAAAGAATACTGGTGCCCATGGCAGCGCAGAAGATCATGGCGATCCAACCGAAGGTGGAATATTGCGGCTTGATTTTTCCCAGGCGGATATTGCCGTATTTGGAAAAAGCGAGCCAAATATTGTAAAAGAGCATGCCGGCAACGAAAACGATGAAGAATGATCCCAGATAATAGATGACAAAATCTCTTGCCGACACAAGGTTTTTGACGACCAAGTCAGGACTAATGATGGTAAGGAATACTAACGCGGCTAATAATGTAATGCTGATAATAATGGTCATGTAATCAATAGGATAATCCTTTGTGTGATTGTAACCCTTCATATTATCACGCTTTCTGTTTGATTTTATTTTGCCAGCAAAGCGAGAACTTTGTTGACGCCTTCCGCAGCGTCTTCCGCGTAAGCATCGGCGCCGATGCGGTCAGCCCAACGCTGGGTTGCGGGAGCGCCGCCGAGAATGGTTTTGTACTTATCGCGTAAACCCTTTTCCCGCAGAACTTCTTCTAATTTCTTTTGTTCGCCTAAGGTTGTGGTGAGCAAGGCGGAGGTGCCGATGATATCGGCGTCGTATTTTTCCGCCGCCGCAATGATGTCGTCGATGGAGACATCACGGCCAAGGTCGATGATTTCAATGCCCTGTGTTTTGATGAGAGAAGCGACAATGCCTTTGCCGATGTCGTGTACGTCGCCTTGAACCGTCGCCAAAATCATGGTGCCCTTCTTTTCCGCCGCGTCGCCGTTTGCGGCAACTTCCTTATCGACGTAGGCGCTGATTTTCTGCATGACTTCCGCGGCAAGCATCAACTCCGGCAAAAAGACGCGTCCTTTGCCAAAGAGATCACCGACTTCACGAATACCGGCGCTGAATCCTTCAGAAAGGATTTCCACCGGATCGCAGCCGTCTGCAACGGCTCTTTTCATGACGTCAAGGGCTTTTCCTTCGTTGTATTCCATGATGGATTCGATGGCTTCTTTAATATATGTTTCTTTGGACATTTCTTTTCCTCCTAAATTATGATTACCGTGTCTTTCAGATACCGGCTTCTTTTTTGAATTTATTGACGCTGTTGATGGGGATATCGAGGATTTCCGCAATCCGGAATTTTGTCTGCATGCCGATGCCCGCATCGGGTCTTACCTGCGTGGTGCCGATGTTAAGATCTTCCCTGAGATCTTTCATTTCAGCACAATCCGCTAAGTAAGAAACAGGGCAATGTAGTTTTTCCGCGACGTACTTCTTGGCGTCGTTGATTTTATAACCTTGCAGTTCCATCCGGAAAACGAGATCGCCGGCGCTGCGGATACCGCCCATACCGGCACAGCTTTCATGGGTTACCGCCATGCCGAAGGTGTCGCCGGCGCCTACCTACAAGCCGTCAACGCCACCGATTTCGATCAAAGCCTTGTCAACTCTGGAAACGGCATCCGCTGAAGGAATGACGGAAAGGGGAACACCGCCGACGCCCATGCCCACATTGGCGTGAACGGGAATATCGGCTGCTGCTACCGCGGCCTTGGCAAAGGTGACAACGCGTGAGAGGTTCCAGGCCAAAGACATGCTGCTGTTGGTGTTTACCGCCATCCCGAAAATGGAAACGCCGGCTTTTTGCGCCATTTCCACTTGCTGATGGGGATAGAGACCGGCGATGACGGTATCGTCAAAGGCCATCTTTCCATGCATCCCAAGATTGAATTCACCCGCCATGCCGACTTCGAAACCGGTGGTGGGATATTTTTCTTTTAGGATACGCACCGCTTCTAAGCTGGCTTTTACATCGGCATCACCGGAAGCGCCTACGGTGTCGAAATTGATGCCGTCGGCGCCGCTTTCAATCATGCCGGAGGCGACAAAAACGATGTCTCTGATGGCATGTTCAACGGCTTCTTCCTGGGCTGCCCGGGCTTCCTCGATTTTGCCGGCAGGGAGCAGTTCCGCCCAGTTTTCACAAGGACCGTCAGGCTTGGTGTAAAGTCCCATATTGGGCATGGCGCCATAGAGCACAGGCAAGGTTGTGAGTAGTTGTGCCTGTTCCATGGCTTGACGTTCTTCTGATAAAATGGGTTTGATCGGTTTGTAGCTGTAATCAACGTGGCATAGTTCGATGCTGTCGGAAGCGAGGGCGCGTTCCTGGGTGAGCAGGGCCTGCAAGCGGTCCATGGGAATGCCGTTTCTGACGCTGAGCTTCAGTGTGCCGGCATCAAAGGAGACCACAACCTCCTTGCCGGGTTCTACGGAAACGATCTTTTGAGGGCAGGCGATGATTTCATAAAGATAATCCATTTCGTCTTTGCTCAACGGTGGGATTTGGGCACGGTCCGCCGCGTCCGCGGTACCGTCTTCAATATCCGCCCGGATCTCTTCCGGTGTTAGTTCTGCGATGTAGTTATCCCCGTAACGGGTTAAGATTTTAGCCATTTTGCATCCTCCTTATGTAAAGTCTTATCTCTTTATTATGCAAGTGGCGTGCCAAAAATAGGAGGAAATCTATTTCTGTTTAAATACCACTACAAACCAATTGTCAGAAATATTGGCGAAAGAAGAAAAGCTTGTTTGTGATGAAAAAATTCATCATTCTGCTCTCGGAAAAGAGTAAGGTATTTCAGAAATGCCTAAATAAAGAAGGGATGAAATATTTCATCTTGTATAATGAAATATTTCATCCCCTTAATGGAGTCCCAAAAATGTTACAGATTGTGTTTTTTCTTTAATTTAATCACCGTGCTTTGATCAATTTTTAAGGCTTCCGCAACCTTGTAAGAGGAGTTATAGGTACTGTAGGCCTTTGTTAAGAGCTGTTTTTCAATTTCGCTTTTGGCCTCTTTGAGGGGAATAATTTCCGCGCAGTGGATCAGGTCGGAGAGTTCTTCTTTGGTGGTGATGAGTTCTGAAAGATCTTCCCCTGTCAATTCGTTGCCGTCCACGGAAATGAAAAGTCTTTCTATGATATGCTCCAATTCCCGGATATTGCCGGGCCAATCGTATTGTTTCAATGGCTGCATGATATTGTGGCTGAAATTTTTGAAGCGATGATATTTTTTATTGCATTGATATAAAAAGAACTGGGCGAGGTGAATGATGTCGTCCCCCCATTCCCGTAAAGGTGGAATATGCACGGGGAAAACCTCCAGGCGATAATAAAGGTCCTGCCGGAAGGTGCCTCCTTCGCTCATGGTCTTGAGATCCCGATGGGTGGCGGCGACGATTCTGGTATCGATGGGCGTCTTTTTATGTCCGCCCACTTTCGTAATGGTTTTATCCTGTAAGAAGTCCAGAAGTTTCACCTGGACGGATAAGGGCAGTTCGCCGATTTCATCAAGAAATAAAGTACCGTTGTTGGCCAGCTCAATTTTGCCGATTTTACCGCCTTTGGCCGCGCCGGTGAAGGAACCCTCTTCATAACCGAATAACTCCGATTCGAATAAATTTTCCGGGATCAGTCCGCAATTGATTTTGACAAACGGACCATTGCTGCGGCTGCTGAGCTGATGCACCATTTTGGCGATGCCCTCTTTACCGGTCCCCGTTTCTCCCTGAATCAGAACAATGACGTCGAGGGGCGCGACTTTCATCAGTACATTGATGATGGATTCGTATACGTCGCCGACGTAAATCATATTGTCCATGGACATATAGTCTTTTTTCAAAGAGGATAAAGCACGCATCTGATCCTGGAGATCAATGTTTTCCTGCAGCAGATTATTGTTGATGATATTCATTTCGGCGACATCCTGGGCAGTGGTGAGAACGTATTTTATCTCTCCTTTTTCATCCAGCATGGGAATGCCGACGATCAGCAGGTCCTTGCCGTTACTAACCTTCTGGATGATTTTGCAGATCTTTTTCTCTTTCAAAACCCTGGTTGTGACGCTTTTTGAAATGGTGCCGTCTTTGACGAGATCTGAAATATCCCTGCCGATGAGATTTTTGCTCAAACGTCCCGTCAGTACCTGGGACGCCGGATTCATATACAACACGATGCCTTGATTATCACAGACAAAGACTTCATAACATAGGGAATCGACAATGTCATGAAAAAAATCATTTGGAGCTAACTTGCTAAAATCATTTTCAATGCCCATGTTTCTCTCACCTCCTGTTCCTCAATGAAAAACCGCATTTTCTTTCTTTGTGGAACATTCTCTCTAAATCCATTATAACATCAAAAATCCTTCTGTCCATAAAAAAATTCGACATCAGGAAACGGCAAATTTAAATCGCGATATCTCCCCGCTCTCTGGTGCGGATGCGGATCACATCTTCCAGTTCATAAACGAATATTTTGCCGTCGCCGATATTCCCTGTACCGGCTATGTCTAAAATGACGTTGATCGTTTTTTCCGCCCATTCTTCACTGGATACGACGATTTCGAATTTTAGTTTCGGGGTCATCGCAATATCGATGGTGGCCCCGCGAACGACCTCTGAATAACCTTTTTGATGGCCGCAACCTAAAACTTGAGAAACGGTGATTCCGTTTACATCTATGGCGTTTAAAGCGTCCTTTAATTCTTCAAATTTTTCTTCCCGTACAATTGCTTCAATTTTTTTCATGGTGGCTACCCCTTTCTTTATTTAATCCAAACCGTTAAATGACGGATAGGCTGATTCTCCGTGCTGCGTGCGGTCGAGACCTATTTTTTCATCCATTTCACCGACGCGGAGTTTGGTGAATATTCTCACGATGCCCGCGCAGACCAGTGTGCCGACGACGGCAATGAAAATGGTTACGGCAATGCCCTCAAGCTGCGCCAGAAACAACTTGCCTTCGCCGAAAATAAGGCCGTTCCACTGGGCTATGGTTTCGATGCCATTGGGTAACACCTTTTGGCCGAAAAGGCCAGTGGCAATGCCTCCCCAGATGCCGCCAATGCCGTGGCAGCCAAAGGCATCGAGGGAGTCATCAATTTTAAGGATGGATTTTACCAATCGAATGCCGAAGTAGCAAAGAGGACTGGCCAGAAGGCCGATCACAACGGCGGCCCAGTAAGAGACGAAACCGCAGGCCGGGGTGATGGCAACGAGACCGACAACGATACCGGAGCCACAGCCCACGGCTGTGGGTTTTCCGCTTCTGATAAAGTCAATGAGCATCCATGAGGTCAACGCGGCGGCGGCGGACAGGGTGGTGGTGATAAAAGCATGGACGGCAAGATCGCCGGAATGCAAAGCCGAACCGGCATTAAAACCGTACCAGCCGAACCATAAAAGAGATGCTCCCAAAAGTACGTAAGGGATGTTGTGCGGCTTGTAGGTGGCATTGTCGTAATCACGGCGCTTTTTGAGCAGTAGGGCCAAAACCAGTCCGGTGACGCCGGCGCTGATATGAACCACATCGCCACCGGCAAAGTCGATGGCCCCGAGCTGAGCGATGAGACCGCCGCCCCATACCATGTGGGCCAGGGGACAGTATACGATAAGAAGCCACAGAATGATAAAGGGGATCAATGCTTTAAAACTCATGCGGCCTGTGACAGAGCCGGTGATTAAAGCCGGGGTAATGACGGCGAACATCATTTGAAATACCGCAAAGAGCGCGTCGGGAATACCGAGTCCGAGAGTACTTTCATTGATGCTCACGTTGTGAAAGCCGACAAAATCAAAACCGCCGATGACAGCGGCATGGTCACTTCCGAAAGACAGGGAGAAACCCAGTCCAAACCAGACGAGAACACAGATTCCGGTGGTGAACATACAAGCCATCATCGTGTTAAGTACGTTTTTCCTGCGTACGAGACCTCCGTAGAAAAAAGCCAGAGCCGGTGTCATTAGAAATACCAGCGCGGTGCTTATCATGATAAAAGAAATACTACCTGATTCCATTTTTCATTCCTCCTAAATAAAAAAGTTGACGTACGAAGGGAAATCTTCGTACGCCAATGTACTGATATTTTGCTTTGTCATAGTTGATTCGGTTTCTCCATTTTTATGGAATCAACCGAAAACAGATGCTGCCGCCGTCGGCATCTTTGGCATAGTGCTCTTTAAGAGCTGTTCTGAATCATATCAGGACTGTGCCGTGGCAGAGGGAAATGATGCTCCGGTGCGGTGCTGAGAAACATAAATGCGATACTACCTGAATTCATTTTCATTCCTCCTAAATAAAAAAAATTGGCGTACGAAGGGAAATCTTCGTACGCCAATGTACTATTATTTTTATACTTTATCATATTTGATCCGGATTGTCCATTCTTTTTTTATGGAATCAACCAAAAACCGATGATGCCGCTGGCGATGCCGCAAAGGGCGCCGGCGACGACATCTTTGACATAATGCACTTTAAGCGCTGTTCTAAGGTAGGCCAGAAGCACACCGAGACAGAGTAAGGCGATACCCCAGGAAGGGTAGAAAAAGAACACTGAAACAGCGATGACGAAAGCAGAAAACACATGGCGGCTGGGAAAGGAACGGCCTTGGGTTTTTTTCGCGGTCAGCGGTGCGACGCCGTCTTTTTCATAGGGCCGGGGCGCATTGTAGATGCGGCGGAAGAGTGAAACCGCCAAAAATGATATGCCGCAAGTTAAAACAGTGCGGGGCAAATCTGGGTTGTGTTCTACGCTGAGGAACAGCAACAGCATCACAAAGGCAAGATAAAAAGACCAGGTGATTCCTTTGTTGGCAAAGAGGAGTATTTTTTTGTTGGCAGTGTCCATGAGGTCCCCGTTCTTTTGTGGTTTACGGTGTTTCCCTGAAGTTTTTGCGCCAGTAATACTGCGCCTTTTGATAGTCGTTATAAAAAGCGGTGTCCGCCTCGTTTAAGTGGTCTGTTAAGATGCCATCTTGCACAAAGAGACCGGTGGTATGAAGGAGAGGTGTGACTTTTTTCATCCCGTCGGATAATTTCATAAATTCGTTTCCACTCCAACCGGCCTGTTCAAAAAATTCATTCATTAAGAAGCAGGGGCTGATGTCCTCGCCTTGCCCCACAAAGTCATTGTCCAGGGCTTTTTTGGCGGCGTTGTTGGCGTAAATCAGATAGGGTGTTTCATAGTAATTGTAAAAGCCCCGATCACTGCTGAAATCAAGGTCGATACCAGCTTCCCGGTAAACATAGGAAGCATCGCCCATCCAAGGGTTATGGTCCCCGAAAATAATCAGTACGGCGGGTTCGTCCAGTGTGTCGAGGTAGTCACCCATGGCGCAGATGTTTTGTACCGTATTGTCGATCCCCGCGAAGTAATTGTTCATCACGTGCATGGCTTTATCGGAATATGCGTCATTGACGATGTAATCGTGGTCGTAAAAGGTTTCCGTTTCCGAATAGGGTCCATGATTCTGATAAGTGACGTTAAAACTGAAATAAGGCTGCGCGGAATCGGCGCGGAACGCTTCGTAGCGCTTCTGCATATCGGCAAAGAAGAGGTCATCTCCCATCATGCTGCCATCTTCCGTTTCAAAGCGGTTTTCATAGAAAGAGTAATCAGCGAAACCAAGGTATTCATTGACGTTGACGCGGTTATAAAACCATTCGTAACTGGGATGGCCGCCTTCTGTATAGTAGCCTTGCTCATTGAAATAACGAACATAGGAGTTGGTATTCCCGCGAAACAGACGGTAGGAGGAAAAACCAGTTAAGAAGCACCATTCCGTATCCACGGTGCCGCCGCCGAAAATATTGGTGATTAGATGACCGCGATAGCTCTTTGCTTCCAATTCATGAAAAGGAGCGTAGATAGGATCGGCAAAGGTGAGACTATTGAATTGGGAAAAGTCGTTGAAAGCTTCGCACATAACAGCAAAAACCGCAACTTTTTCCTGGTCAGGGATATCGTCGTAATCATAGCCCTGCAAAATCTCGGCAGCCTCTTTTTCGTCATAGCCTTCCGGCGGTTTTTCGAAAGAGGATTGTATCGCGTAGAGAAAGGGATAAACAAACCCACGGGAAATATATTGTCCCGTATCGGACCATTGGGAGATCAGCGCGAGATTCTCCGTTTTTTTGTATAGTGTTTCATTGGTATACAGCGTGGGATAGGCAACAGCGCCAAGCAGCAATATGGCGACAATGCCGATGAGCCGTCCTTTGCCGCTTTTGCTTCTCTGACGGGCAAAGAAGAACAGTAAAATGGCGATGAGCAGGCATATGAGAACCGCCGTGACGATTTTCCAATTGAGCGTCACGACGTAGCGCTCCATGATGGTATTGGCTTCGGCAAAAAGCGCCAAGTCTCCAGGGAGAAAGGGGTCGTCCCGCAGGAGAATTTTATAATAATTCACCAGCGACATGCTAAGAAGCAAGACGGAAGTCAGGGAAAAGCTCAGCCAAACCCGATTGGTGATGAAGTAAAGCAGGAAAATCAGCAAAACCACCGGGAGAATGTTCAGCAGCGGCGTATAGAAGTTGTTGAAATAGGTGAAAAACATCTCCAAAAGAAAATCGGCGGCTCCGAAATACATACTGAGGAAGCCGATGATGATGCCGCCGCAGAGCAAAACCATTGCGGTATAGGCACTATGACAGAGCTTTTTGGTGCCGCAATGCTTTACCAGCGCGCTCTCGATGAAATAATACTTTTTCATATTGTGGTGTGCTTTCGTTTTATAGAATGATAGAAAGAATTGGTTAATAAGAGATGTTTTCGCCGGGGAAAAAGGAAGCTTCCGTCATTGTTTCGATATGCCGAACCACGGCGATCACCACGGTGCGGGAGGCAGCGTTTAGCTGGTAATGGACGACGCGTCTGTCGCCTTCGTCGATTTTGCCGGAAATGTAGCCCGTTTGCCGCAGTTTCTCGCAGGCTTTGCTGATCACGCCTTTGGTTTTGCCGATTGTTGAGCATAGTTTTGTAATGGAATCGCAAGTGGGACAGTGGGTCAAAGAAAGCAGGATTTCCGTTTCCAAAAGGGAAATCCCGTATGGTTTGGCGGCATTTTTCAGCCCCTCTTGATATTGATGGATGAAACGCGTGGCATCCCAATGGAATTGAATGAAATTGGGAATTTTCTTTAGATTGGTCATCATGACTCCTTTTGTCGATAAAAGGGGAAGATAGTTTCTTCAAACAACATTATACCGCCGAATGATGTCGGAATCAATATGCAAAATATTTGCAGAAGATGAAAAAAGAAATCGTCCCAAAGGTATAAAAATACCTTTGGGACGATTTTATGCTGTTGCTGTGACATCTGTAGTCTGAGATTCGCTTAGACGTATGTTGTCTATCGTCGGAAGTATATACAGGTTTGGCAGGATCGATGGATTTAAGACGCGGCGAAGGCTTTGGTGCAGAGATCAAGGATTACGGTTTTAAAGTGCTCAAGATCAATGGGTTCCACTTCGATGGGAATCTGGGTGTAATCGAAAAAGCAGAACATCTCTTCTTCGTCGATATCGAAACAGCCGCTGTCGAGGACGACGATTTTATCGTAAAAGCCGAAATTGATTCTGGCGTCCGTTTCATCCCAGCCTTGTTCCTGTTGGAAAATTTCATGCCAATATTTGAGCCAGCCTGCGGTCATATAAAATATATTGCCGCCTTGATCCAATTCTTTTTTGCGTGCGGGAGACAACATGATTTCAACGCAATTTGGCATTTCAGGATAGATCAGATCGTATTCCTTGACGATTTCCGCCAGGTCGGGATGACACATGCTGCCGTAAAGCAAAAGTATCTTGTCTTCTTTCAGGGATGTTAAGCCCGCGGCGATTCCCTTGCCCAGTTTATCGTTATTGACGTGTAATCCGGGGGGGATAAAGTCGACGGCAATTTCATAATCAGCCAAATCATCTTTGAGCTCGGTAAAGATTCTTTCCAGTTCCGGTTGAAAAATGCCACAGGACAATACATGTAATGTTTTACGCATGCTGAAAACTCCTTTATTTTTGCGGTGTTTTTGGTTTGATTTTACTACCTGGTATAAGAATAATACTTTCATTGCCCCAACGCAAGTACGCAGATTATTATGATAAAGTATTGAAAAGGTGAGTAGAAAAACCGCTGTCAGGAATGACAGCGGTGAGAAAGCAAGATTTGAGATTTACGATTTCGTCTCATGCATTTTGACGCCCCAAAAGGCCAGTTGATTTAAAATCGGCATCAGGTCGTCACATTGTTCGGTCAGGCAGTATTCGACGCGTAGGGGCATCTCCTGATACTGTGTACGGGAGATCAGTCCGTCTTCTTCCAGTTCTCGCAAAGAGCTGGCAAGCATCGTATTGGTGATGCCCCGTACCTTTTGCTTTAATTCATTATAGCGGGTGGTCCCGTCTTTTTGCAGGGCGCAGAGAATCGGGATTTTCCATTTGCCGCCGATCATTTTCAGGGCGCTACCCAAGGGGCAATATTCCATACAGGGGCACTTATCTTTACAGGCTTTGTTATGCTCACACTTCATATCATTTTTTCCTTACTTGCTCATAATAATCTGCGTACTTGTGTTTTTGTTCTATGGTAGTATTATTGTATCAGGTAGCAAATTAAAAGTAAAGGCTATCATGTATTTTAGATAGGAGGATTTTATGATGATCAACGATGAAGTCAAGGCAGTTGTGGAAGGCTCCGCTTTTCTTTCTTTGATTACCGTGAATGCTGACGGTACGCCCCACCCCATCGTGGCGGGGAAAGGTGATGTGGTTGGTGACGATATCGTTTTCGGTATCTATAAAATGGAAATGACCCAAAAGAATCTAAACGCCAATGAGAAGGCTTGGGTGATCGCGGCGACGATGGACGGGGGGCCTAAGGGTTACCGTCTGTGCGGCACAGCCAAAGCCCAAGACAAGCAGCTGATCTTTACGCCATCAAAGGCGGAAGCGCTGATTTAAACGATAGATATATGAGAAGACAGAGGCTTATTGCCTCTGTCTTTTTTGCTTAAGGTGATCCCTTCGCAAGGTTAAAAAACCCCGATGTTTATGCTTTGATCAGCGCATATAATTCTGTGTCTACAATTTCCCCGTTTTTGTAGGCGTTTTTCCGCATGGTACCCTCACGAACGAACCCCGCCTTTTCCAGGATCCGGCAGGAACCGATATTGTAGGCAAAAGGAATGCCGAAAATGCGTATGATGTCCGTATGTTCAAATATATAAGCGCAGGCCAATTCCACTGCCTTGGAGCCAATGCCCTTACCCCACCAGGATTCGGCGATAAAATAGCCGATTTCACCGGTAAAACGGTGGACGTTATCTTTACGGATCACGGTGATGCTGCCTACGGCCGCGTCGTCGACAGCGATGGCCCAGGCATATTGGCTGCCTTTTTTTACTTTGCGCAAGGCGCTGATGTATGCCTTGGCGTCTTCGACTTTATAGGGATAGGGTAAACCGTCTCTTAGATTATCCTGTACCTTCTTATTGTTTATGGCAGCAGTAAGCCGCTTCGCGTCCGCCATGCGCCAGGGGCGTATTTTAATCTCCATGCTTGACTCCTTTGTAAACTGGGGGTACCTGCGGTTTTCCCTCGATATCTGTTGGATCATCTGTTCTCTGCTGTTATTTTATCATCATATCCATATTTTTATCAAGATAATCATTTTTATGACGCTTAAATAAAAGCCGCGAAAGAATGCGCGCCGGTGTTCTTTTCCCTTGATTCGCCGCGGCATTGAAAATAAGGATACGCATAAAACGCGCCGCTTTTCAAAAAGAAAGGCGGCGTTATTTTACGGTACTTGTCCGTAACACTCAGATAACGTATTGTAAGATGCAGACAGCCTGTAAAACACAGGCGATATCGACAAAGATATGAAAGACGGAATGGATATATTTTTTCTTTTTGCCGATCACATAAAGGACGGCGCCGATGGTGTAAACGATGCCGCCGGAGAGCAGCCACCAAAAACCGTTCCAGGTGATGGCTTCAATCGTCGGTTTGATGGCGATTACGATCAGCCAGCCCATGGCCAGATAGCAAAACATGGAGAACTTAGCGTATTTTTTTAGGTCGATGGCTGTCAGCGTAATCGCCAAAACAGCGACACCCCATTCGAGGCCGAAAATCACCCAGGCCAGCAGCGGCTGGGCCGGACGGATTGCCGATAGTAATATCGGCGTATAGCAACCGGCGATCAGCAGATAGATGGTACAGTGATCAATGGCCCGCATGACTTTTTTTGCCGTGCAGGTTCGCATACCGTGGTAAATGCTGGAGACGGAAAAAAGGCTGATGACAGAAGCGCCGTAAATGATGACGCCTGTCACTGCCCAGGGGTCATGCTGGGGCAAAGAGAGGGCGAGGCCGTAAAAGAGAATGATGATGCCGAGGATGGCGCCAAAAATATGGGTGCCCATGTTGGTCCATTCCTCTCCCCGGGTGTAGTTGGGCAGCTCTCTTTCTTTGATGGGAATACGTTTCATGTTACCACCGTTTCTATTTCTGTTTTTTGTTTGCGTTTTGTTTTTGCTTATCGGTTTATTGCGTTATCGGTGGATTCCGTAAAAAAACAGGGCAATGGCGCCGGGCCCCGCATGGGAGCCGGTGACCGGTTCAAAGTAATCGATCTGGATTTCTCCCTGTTGTCCCATATCCCGAATTTTTTGCGCCAGCAGGTTTGCGTCGTCCAAACTGTCCGCGTGGACGATGCCCACAGGGGCGTGAAGATCGGAGACGAGCTCATAGTATTTGTTGGCCAAGGCATTGAGGGCTTTTTTTCTGCCCCGGACTTTGTGGTTTAAAACGATTTTGCCGTGGTCGTCCCCCATTAAAATCGGCTTGATATGCAGAATATTGCCGACGAGGGCCGCCGCGCCGGAAAGGCGTCCGCCTTTTTTTAAATAGATCAAGTCTTCTACCGTAAAATACTGGCAGATCAATTCGGCTTTCTTTTCTGTGAGAGAAACGACTTTCTCAAGAGAGAGTCCCTTTTCTTTGAGGGACACCGCGTACTGTACCAGCAGCCCTTCAGCCAAAGACGCCGCTTTGGTGTCGATCACGGCGATCATTCGTTCCGGGTAGCGGCTTTTGAGTTCTTCTCCGGCCACGGTCGCGGCGTGATACGTACCGCTGACTCCGCTGGAGATGGAGAGAAAGATAATGTCGTATCCCGCTTCAAGGCTCTTTGTAAAAGCCTCGGTAAAAGCGTGTATATTGATCATGGAGGTGTGAACGTCTTCGCCGCGGCGCATGGCCTCATAAAAAGGTTTGCCGTCAAAAGCCGCGGCGCGGTCTTCCGGCCGCGGGTATTCCTCATTGCCGATGGTATAGTGGAGAGGAATGACCTCAATGCCATGTTTTTCAACGTAATCAGGAGATAGATTCGCCGGCGTGTCAGTGAAAATTTTATACATTTATTCGGTCCTTTCCTCGCCCCAGAAAAACAGGGCGACCGTACCGGGGCCGGTATGACTACCGATGGTTGTGCCGACGTGGTTGATCAGAACCTTGCCGTTCAATTGAGGAAAGCGCTCCTCCACAAGATCCGCGACATCTCTGGCATCATCGTAGCAGGCTGATTGGGAAATAAAGCATTTTCCGTCATAGTGCAGGCCGTTTTCGGCGTACGTTTCCATGCGGTCGACGATTTCATGGATGACCCGTCTTTTGGTGCGGATTTTGGCCCGGGGAATCAATCTGCCAAGCTGGTCCATGTTCAACAGCGGACAAATACTGAGAACGCTGCCGAGCATACCTGCGGTTTTAGAAATGCGGCCGCCTTTCACATAGAAGGTGAGATCGCTGGAAAAAAACCAGTGATGCAGGTGCAGTTTATGTGCTTCGGCCCAGTGGTACAGCGCTTCGATGTCCATGCCGCCGTCTCTTAAATCGGCTAAGGTATCCATGATCAGGCCGTAGCCGGAGGAAGCGCCCAAAGAATCCACCACATAGATTTTCCGTTCCGGGAAGCGTTCTCTGGCGATCATCGCCGCGTTTTGCGCGGAGTGGTACGTGCCGGAGATGCCGGAAGACAGGGAAATGTGGAGGATATCGCGGCCCTGTTCCAGAAATTTGGTGAAGTAATCGAGAAATTCGGCAATATTGATTTGCGAGGTTTTTGTTTCAGCGCCGTCGACCATGGCCTGATAAAATTGGTCGAAGGGAATGGATTGACCCAGATCGTCCAGATATTCGGTGCCGTCCAGGGAGAAATGCATACAGATATAGGAAATATCTCTACGCTCAAGATGCTCTTTGGCCAAATCCGCAGTGGAACAGCAGCTTAAGATAAAGTTATTCATGGTATTCTCCTTTGATTGCAGACAGGATGTGCTCGTGTTGATGTTTTTAGCTTACGCGACCCGGGGCTTCTTCGCAACCTACTTTTTGGTTTTTGAATTCTCCTACAAAAAACAAGGGCGTAGAATCGCGTATTTCGCGTTCTACGCCCGGTATATTCGGCTCTACGAATCGTAGATTAGGCCTGCTTGTTGCGCTTTCTGATTTTAAAACTAAGAAAAACCACAAGTTCCGCGGGGATCACGACGAGAAACAGCTGCCAAGGCTGATATTCGATCAAAGCGATATAGATGATGGCGATGATGCAGAATACCAATGAGGCCACGATCAACAAATTGTTTTTGCCGCCGTTCCAGATGGAGTTTAAGACCAACAGGGTGATAAGGGAAACCGGTACGGCGTAAGCGAAGATATACCATTCTATGGAACCCAATACCCAAAAGATCACGAAAATCAGCACAGCCAAAGTGCCGATGCCGGCAATGGAAACCATGGTAATGAAAAAGCTGTCGTATTTGGTTTCGTTTCTCTGTTTTTCGCCGCAAAGGGAATCTTCCCACTGGTCGTGACTGGAGAGCAGATGATCGACGGAAACCTCGAAAATGGCGCCGAGCTGTTTGAGTACGAAGGCGTCGGGGATGGATTCGGCCCGCTCCCACTTGGATATGGTTTTGTCTGAATAATTCAGCTTTTCGCCCAGTTCAACTTGGGTCATCCTCGCATCGGTGCGGAGCTTAATCAGATTGCTGGCAAAGACGAGCTTCAGTTCATCCATTTTTCCACCTCCATACCCTAATATTTTATGATGAAAGCCCGGAAGACGCAAGGGTTTTTTCCGGGATTGCTTGCTTGATTGCTATTGGAAAAAGGAAAGGGAAATCTTCCTTTCCTTATCATATCATTGAATGCGTTATATTTCCAGTTTGAACCGAAAAAATCTGAATGATCTTTGATTTATCTTATCCAAAGGGAAAATTCTGAGGTAAGGCGATTGGTAATAGGAGAGAGGATGAAAAAGGAAAAGAGGCGGAAAGTTAAAGATTTTAGCAAAAATCATTTGACATTTCGGCTAAATTCTTTTATAATAAAAAAGTCGCTTGGGGGCGTAGCTCACCTGGGAGAGCGCTTGAATGGCATTCAAGAGGTAAGGAGTTCGATCCTCCTCGTCTCCACCAAAAGAAAAAGAGCGGTCAGGTTTTTATACCTGACCGCTCTTTTTAATCATTCACCAATATGTTCTTCATAATTCTTCATCTTCTCCCACGACGTCGCTGCTGTTCATGAATAGTTCAGTCATGAGTAGGACGCCAAATTTCAAAGCATAAGTAAAAGTATCATACCGAGTTATGTTCTCAATATCTCCTTGTGCATCACAGTATTTTTCAAATACTTCTTTGCCGGAATCGTCCAGCATTGCCATGAGGTGATCGAGGTTTTTGCTTTTCAGCTTTGCGGCCTTTACAAACGGGGAATCTTGCTCGTAGGTCCTTGAATCGGGCCGGATATTACCAAAGTATAGTTGTTCTAAAACGCTTCGCATACAATCACTCCTTTCACTGTTGTTCACCAACAACACCTTGAAAGAATCTGCGGTGCATGTTATAATATTTATGCTGCATTTGCCTTCGGGCATTTGTCGGTGAGGGGAAGTGGCGTAGTAACTTTGCCAGTGACGCGCCACTTCCTTTTTATTTAATTTTTTCGAGGGCTTTAATCCCGTCACGCAATCCTTGCGGGCGTTTGACGTTTTTCCGCTTGCAATATGCATCTAATATGCACAGTTCATCTTCTGTAAGGCGCACATCAACTCGAAATGCTTTTGGATTATCTGAAACGGGCCGCCTCATTTTCTTTTGCGGCATGGTCACCCCCTCTCTTGCCGTTGTTTTTAGTTTAGTTGATTCACGCCAAAAAGCCAAGATAATATTACCGCCAAAAAGTTGTTCGAGTTTATGAGGGTACGTCCCGTTTGGATAAATTATCTTTGTTTTAGCTCTTAGTGCCTGATTCTCTTTGTTGTTCATAAAAATATTTTAGCCCCTGATGTTTGCTGTAAAACAAATAATATTATCTTTATAATAAATATTGTATACTATGGAACAAACTATGTTAATGACGAAGTTTTCTATAATATAAACTTAGTTCTTTTTACGATTGACAATGTCCACCGGTGCACGTATCATAAGCATAAAAGGGTGGTTGGGAGGCGTAAATATTGTCTGTATCTAAAAAAATAAAACTTCTGTTGGTTGAGCGCGAAATGACGATGACAGAGTTAGCGGAAAAATTAAATACCGGTAAATCTAATCTGAGTGGAAAAATGAAACGTGATAATTTTTCGGAAAATGATTTGAAAAAAATAGCAGAGGTTTTAAACTGCGACTATGATATTGTTTTTACCATGAAGGATAGCGGAAAACAGATATAGAGTTTCCTTACATAGGTATTGCCTTGGTGTTTTTTTGGTTCCGCCTTAAACGCTTGAAAGGAACTGCAACGCATGTTACAATATTTACGCTGTATTTGCCTTTGGGTATTTGTCGGCATAGGGAAGTGGCGTAGTATCTTGCCGTTAACGCGCCACTTCCTTTTCATTTGATTTTCTCTTCCTCAAATAATACGATTCATTTTTTACCCTGTGGCAACAGCATTGTAAAACGCAGCATTTCCTTTTTAGCCAATTCCGGTCTTTCCCCAGCCAAAAAATACCTACCCATAATGGGTAGGTATTTTTTATGTCGGCTTAGAACGGGTCATTGATTGATCGCCGCGAAGGCCGGATTAGCGTTTCCAATCGGCGACGCCCTGTTTAAATACTGTTGCTTGCGGTAGCGCTGATGTTGATTTTGATGGTTTTCATTTTGTTGTTATCGTAGGAAAAAAGCCAGGGGCCGCAAATGGCCAATCCGTAATAGGCTTCCTTTGAAGAGAGGAGAGTCTGTTTGCCGTTGCCGTCGGTATAAAGGGAACAAATTTTGCTGTTGACGGTTTCATCGTTTTCATCGGTGGTGACTTCGATATAATAGATCATATTTCCCACAACATTGAGATACCACACATCGGCTTGTCCATTTAAGAAGAGCAATCCTTCTTCATTTTTTTCATCATTTTCTTCGCCGCCGTCTAAATCAGGCTTTTTTATGACGAGGCGGTCTGATTCGGGGTGATCGGCGAAGAAGCCTTTCTTGCCACGCTTTTCCCAACCTTTTTCTACTTTATTAAAAAAATTCTCTCGTCTATGAAAAACGGTTTTTGTTTACAGTTAGAAGCCCAATGGAGTCTTTCGGACCCATCGGGCGTTTTGATTACGGCTCCCGCCAATTCTCCACGATTTATGTGAAGCCAGTTGTAGCCGTTAAAGAAGCAGCGACATGAATCGTGTCATTGCTTTGTCATTGTCAAATTGCGCCGCCCTATTGTTTTGGACATGCTTCTTTTCTATAATAAAATAAAGTGATGTAAATGGAATTTATCCTCCCATATCTTTAAAAGAAGAATGAAGACAGGTTCTTTGAAAAATGCCATAGCGACAGATGTTTCTAAAGCTTCTGAAAAGGATCTGCATCGCTTCCTGCTCCTGTGGATGGCACGAAACGAATCGCCCTCATCAAAACGTGCTTTATTCGGGCATATTCGAAGAGGGCGTTTCCTTTGAAAAGCTGTAATTCATACTTTAGACCCGGAAGCGCTAAGCCTTTCACGGCGGCACTGAAAACAAAGTTTGATGCTATGATCATCACTAAAGCCTGAAAATGAAGGAGGGCAAATATGAAAAATCGAATTTTACCAACATTAACATTATTGATGTTCTGCCTGATGCTAATACTTCTGCCAGCGGCGGCCTATGCCTATTCCGGCGCCAATGGCGGCACCGCGGTCAAAGGCAATAACCTCACCGGTGTGAACAATATTTCCGCTGTATCGGCCAGTGGCGGACCGGGTTTGCCGTGGATGTACAGTGATCCCGTCAATGATGGGTATTCTCAGTTGAGTCTTTCTACCAACGGTTCCGAGGAATCTTATGACGGAACTTTTAACATTGAAACCGACGAAGGCACCGGAAGTGGGTACCATTATAGTTCCGGCGAGCTAATAATTGAAGAAGACGGAGCTTATTTGGTTTACGGCAGCGGAACGACAACAGGGAAACGAATCAAGGTAAGTGCAAATGTTACCGCGACAGTCACAATAAAGGACATCCATTTAGAAATCGCCATGCCTTTCGAATGCGGCAATTCATCGCGGGTCACCTTGGTACTTGCGGATAACAGTGAGAATCTATTGCAAGGCTCTGGTCATCATGCCGGTTTAAGGGTGGTTTCTACTGCCAGCCTTACCATTACAACGGAGGGCCAAACGTTAGGGAACGGGTCATTATCCGCATACGGTGGCGGTGACACAAGTTCTGCTCATGCGTCTGCCGGAATCGGCGGCAGTGAATTAGAAGCAAGCGGCACCATCATCATCAATGGCGGCACCGTCTTTGCGAAAGGCGGGGATGGGAGATCGCCTGGGGCCTGGAGGGGACCGGGGGCTACCGGCATCGGCGGAGCCAAAGGCTACGCTTGCGGTGATATTACAATCACCGGCGGCACGGTAACAGCCAAGGCAGGAAATGTATACTCGGACTGCGCGGGTATCGGCGGGGGGAGTTCAGCTTCTGCAAGCGGGAAAATAACAATCACCGGCGGCACTGTGAGGGCGTACTCCGGACAACCGAGCATGCCGGAGTGGGGTGAAACGACGACAGGCATTGGTTTTTGCGAAACAATTATCATTTCCGCTGCGGCTGATGTTCAAGCATATTCATCAGGTAATTATCCTGCCATTTACGGCACGGTGGGGGCAAGCGGCCACAGCGCGTATTTATTGAATTTAAAGCTCACGGAAGCGGTCGCCGAGAATACGGATATTACCGTAACAAGGGCGGATGATAGCACAGAAACATTTGAATTGACATTGCCCGGGAAATATAAGAATTTTGCGGCAGTTGTTGCATCTTTAGCAGATTACAATGGGATATCATCTGACGGTTCAAAGAAGATTCTTTCGGTAGAAGAAGATGATCCGGATTTTCCCGGTACTTACCAGTTGCCCGGCACGGTGTTCTCAGCTCTTGATGTTAAGCTTGTGCCGATTCCTCAGGAAGCCACTCCGGAAGCAATCTTTACGGCGACAGGCTATGCCGGAGGAGAGCTGACAGAGGTGAACACCACGATGGAATACAGTGTGGATGGCGGTTCAACTTGGATTGGCATCAGTGATGATGCCGTGGAAGTTGGCGATGTTACCCCTGAGGACGGCATTAAGGTCTATCAGCCGGGCAGCCCGCCTGATACCGCTGATTCTGAAATCCAGAACATCACTGTTTCACGAATGGCTGAGTCCGATGGCGTCAATAAGACAGACTGCGGCACCGGGAGCAATAACGATGGCAAACTCACCGGTGTAACCGCCGCGATGGAGTATAAGCCTTCCGCTGCGGCGTCCTGGATTCTCGGTACCGGTAATGACATTACCAACCTTGTGCCTGGTGTCTATTACGTCCGAAACAGCGCTTCCAAAACTGCCCTTGCCTCGGATTATATCGCGTTTTCCATTGCGTCGTCGGGTATCATACAAATTCCGAAACCAACACCTAAAATTGGCCTCAAGTGGACGGGTAACGAACAAAGCGGCGTAGACAGCGGTGCCGGTTACAGCTTAAGCGGAACTTACGCGGCAACGAATGTAGGCCATTATGCGGTAACGGCAGCTCTTGAATCAGGGTATGAGTGGGATGACGGTACTGTCGCAAATATCAACATCTCATGGAGCATCGCCAAAGCAGATGGCGTCAAAGCCCCCGCCGGGCTTGTGGCCGTGAAGCCGACGGTCTTAGGCGGTACAAACGGCAAAATCACCGGTACTACGGTTTTGATGGAATATGCCGATAACGCTGATTTCAGCAGCTCGACAAACTGTAACGATAGTGAAACCACCGGCCTTAGCGCGGGAACTTACTATGTGCGTATCAAAGCTACGGCGACTCATGAACCGGGCGCGTATGTCACTGTCACGGTACCTGCCGGAGACAGTTTGGTTCACCCCTTTACCGACGTGAAGGACAGTGACTGGTTTTACGACGCGGTGCGGTACGTTTATGAAAAAGGATTGATGGTGGGTACTTCCGCCAATGACTTTTCTCCCCATAACGGTACCACCCGCGGCATGATCGTCACCATCCTGCACCGCCTTGAGGGCTCCCCCGAGGCAGGGGCAGCCAATCCTTTCTCTGACGTAGCAGAAGGCAAATGGTACACCGAGGCGGTTGTCTGGGCGGCGGAGCATAAAATAGTAGACGGTTACGGCAACGGCAAATTCGGCCCCAATGACCCCATTACCCGGGAACAGATGGCGGCCATCCTATTCCGTTACGCACGGTACATGGGTTATGATCTTGCGGCGGGAGCGGATCTTTCCGGCTTTGCCGATCAGAATGCCATTTCCGGCTGGGCATTGGAAGCCATGTCCTGGTCCAACGCCGCCGGCCTGATTCAGGGCGACGGCAAGAAGCTAACCCCTTTGGGTAAGGCGGAGCGGTGCCAGGTAGCCGCCATCCTGCAGCGCTTCATTTTGAATATCGCGAAGTAAAGCGGGAAAGGGACTGCCTCATAGTCCTGTGCCTGTCACCATCGCAAAATGAATCGTCCTCCCCGATACGTGCTTTATGCAAGCGTATTCAGGGAGGACGTTTTTTTAAAAAAACCATGGCGACATAAATCACGGGCGAATTGGTTTGCATCCTCTGGGAAGATGAAGTTTTGTGTTTTTAAGCAAAAAACACTTATTCAGATACTGTTGCTTGCGGTAGCGCTGATGTTGATTTTGATGGTTTTCATTTTATTGTTATCATAGGAAAAAAGCCAGGGGCCGCAAATGGCCAGTCCGTAATAGGCTTCCTTTGAGGAGAGGAGAGTCTGTTTGCCGTTGCCGTCGGTATAAAGGGAACAAATTTTGCTGTTGATGGTTTCATCGTTTTCATTGGTGGTAACTTCGATATAATAGATCGTATCTTCCACAACATTGAGATACCACACATCGGCGTGTTCGCTTAAAAAGATCACATCCTCTTCATTCTCTTCGCTATTTTCGCCGCCGTTTAAAAGGAGCTTCTTTATGACGGGCCGGTCTGCTTCGGGGTGGTCGGCGATGTAGATGACGTCATCTGCAACGCAGTATGCGTCTATGGTATTGGGGGACGCATAAATCTCTGTTTCATGCTGTCCGTTGAAATCGCAGCGGTAGAGGGTTTCCTGATAAACGTAATAGATAGAATCATCGAAGACGGCAAAAGCGTAGATGTAATCTTCTTTTGTTAGCACCGTTTGCACATAAAAACCGTCGAGGTCCGCTTTGAGAATCTGATCCCCGCCGTTTTCCGTGGAGACGTTAAAATAGATTTGATCCGAATGCACATAAAGGTTGTAAATGGTATCTTCGGTAACGTAGATTTCCTCTAAGGTGTCGCTGTAGAGATCATAAACATAGACGCCGGAATCCACGTGGTTGTAGTCTGCGTCGTAGCTGTCGCCGACAAAAAAGAGCTGATCACCGATGACGTTAATGTCGGAAATATCACCGTCGAAGGTAAAGTAAACCTGTTCGTTGTTGCCGTTGAGGTCAATGGATTTTAGCTTATCTTCATCAATATTCGAGGCTTCGTGGAGATAATAGATGGTGTCGCCCTGCATTGCCGCGATGCCGTAGCACAAGGAATTGCCGGCAGTGTTGCCGATCTCGTTGCTGCTTTCTGTGTGGACGTCTACCTGCAGATCGAAAAAGGGTGTGTTTGTCTTAGAAAGCGCCGTGATGGTGAGAACCAGTGAAAGCAGAAGGAAGAGTAAGGTGATGCCGCCGGCGAGGCCAAAGACGAGACCGAGCCTGGATTTTTTGGCTTTGTCCTGAGGTGGTTTCTTCTTTTCCGCCGGTAGTGTCATATAAGGAGATTCGTTTTCTGCCGCCGCGCTTTCTTCAAGGTCTTTTTCTGCGATATCGGAAAATTCGGAGTAGTCGGAAAATTCAGGAAATTTAGGAACAGCGGTGACATCGGAATACTTCGGTGCGGCCACTGTTGTTTTCTTTTCCTCCTCAGCGGTATTTTCTAAAGGTATGACGGTGGATTCTCCGCAATGAAAACAAAACCTGCTGTCATCGGGAATTTTAGTACCACAGCTTTTGCAAAACATATTGTATCTCCTTCTTCTTTTAAAAGAATTGGTGTTTCTTCTATCTCTTATAATTTATCATATTGTGGGCAATTTGCAATATATTGTTGAAATCTTTTGTTGATTTTATGGTCATTACCAAGAAGAGGCGGCAAAAAGCCATAAATTTGCTTTTGCCGCCTCTTTTGGGCAGGGTTTATTTTATTGCATTGCCTATGAGGAGAAGCTAACGTCTTTCGAACGGAATGTTAGGCGCTACCTGTCAACCGTTTCTGAACCCTGCCTTTTGTTATAAAACTTCAATAGACTCGAAGATGCCCTGACGGGCTGCCTCCTGGGTTAGATATTTTTTTCCATTTGCAGGGGGAGATACCCTCAAAGCGCTTGAAAACCTTGATGTAATAACTTTGATCAGTAAAACCGGTGTTTTGGGCAATTTCGGAAAGAGGAATTTCATCCCGTAGAAATTGCTTACTGGCGTCGATACGTACTTTATTGAGGTATTCGGAATAGCTTTGGCCTGTGTATTTTTTGAAGGAATAACTAAAATAACTGGGGTTTAGAGCCACCTGTTTGGCAACGTCTTTTAAGGTGATATCCATATAATGCTGACGAATATAGGACATGGCCTCCAAAATCAATTTGTTATTTTGATGATCGGCTTTTCGGAAAAATTCCAGTTGAAAACGGTCGATGGTATCATTGATCACCTGATTTAAACTGGTATAAGAGGACGCTGATAACAGTTTCTCGATATTGACATACTGTTCTCCGAAAACATGCTCCTGATTGACATTTTGTCTTTTACCGGCTTGGATCAGAACCAGGAAAAATAGAGCGGCTCTATGCCGCGTTTCTTCAAAAGAATCGTATTTATATACTTCTTTTACAAAGATGGAGAGCAGCATTTCCAAGGCCTTTTTCCAGCTTTCAGGTTTTGTTTTATCCTCAAATGAAATCAAATCCAGTTCCTTTTCAAAGACATGAGCCGTTGTTAAGAACTCAGGATAAAGGGTCAAACGGAATTCACGGCGCAGCTTTTCGCCGAGGATGACCAGCATGTTTTCTTTTTGGTGACCGCTCTCCCAATGATAGTTTGTAGCGGGAAATACGGTACGTTGCAGTGTATTGCCTAAAGCAATGACCTTGTTCCCGTCGAAAAGGGGTATTCCTTGCAGCATTTGGTATACTTCCGCAGAGCGCGACCGCAAAAGCTGGCCACGTTCTAAAAAAGTATCAATCAGAAACTTATTGGGTGGTTCCAGCAATAGGGGACCCGATGATACAAAAAATACGCTGTCTTCATCAGGCAAAATTGGTACTGCGATGTTTACCAGGCCGAAAGGGCATTGATAGGTTTGGGCCTTTCCGTCTTGTAATGCCGGGCTACAGCTTTGCAGGTAGTCACGGGTACAAATGCCGGTATCGTCTAATTTTTGGATGAATTCACAAACATGGTGGCATTGATAACAGGTTCTGTCGCCGATACGCTTCCCCGTATCGTCCAGAAGATAGCAATTTACCCCTGTAGCGAGTTCGTAATCTTTGATGGCAGATTTTATCTGGAATAGTTCCTTTTCATAATTATCGGTCATAGTCCACGACCTCACTCTCTATTCACACATGGGTTACAGTGAAGGGAATGAATCTATTATTTTGTCAAAGCCATCGGGCTTTCCTTATGTCCACAGTTCAGTAGTGCTGAAAGGAAGCGAAGGTACAAGCAGAAATTTATGATGCATGAAATGATGTACAATGTTTAAAACTTTGTTTCATAAGGTGTTACATTTATAGTATATTTTCTTATATTTTTATATTATTGTAAAAAATTTAGTTTGTATAGTAACCTGATTGGTACTTTTTTGATTTCGTCTTTGCTTTGGCAGGCGTTTTTTTATTGGTGAAAATCTATGTGAATTTTATGATAAAACTCAATAAATTTTACCACAGTCACCAAACATAATTCAATCACCCGGGAAAATCTTTTGCTATGATCATATTAAAGAATCGCCGCGGGAAAAGGAGGCCGTGAGGATTCCAATGATACGAATAGAATTTTATTTTTAAAGGAGGGATTTCTGTGTCTGAAAAAATTATGAAGGATTTGAAAGAGGCCATTGTCAATCTGGATCCCGATGCTGCCGTTGTTGCTGCCAACGCCGCCATGGCTGCGAAAGTGAATCCCGTTGACGCCATCGAACAAGGTTTATCCGAGGGGATGAACGTGATCGTAGAGATGTTTGACGAAGGGGAGTTATTTATGCCCCAGATCATCATTGCCGCCCACGCTTTTGGCAAGGCCTGCGATATTTTGCAGGAGGGCGTATCCACCGAAGAATCCGCTAAAATGAGTAACGGTAAAGTATTGTTCTTCTCCGTTGCCGGCGATATCCATGATATCGGTAAAAAAATTGTTAAGACCATGCTTCAGGCAAACAATTTTGAGGTCAAAGATTTGGGCCGGGATGTCGCTTCCGATGTTGTGATCAAGGAAGCCCTGTCCTGGGGCGCCGACATCGTGGCGGGTTCCGCTTTGATGACGACGACGATGCCGGCTTCCCGGGAAGTCGTTTCCGGCATGGTGGAACAGGGTGTACGCGATAAATTTAAGATTATATTTGGCGGTGCTCCCATGTCGGCGGCATGGTGCGAAGAAATCGGCGCCGACGGTTACGGCGATAACGCTGTGGAAGCCGTACAGCTGGCCAAGGATCTGGTGAAAGGAAAGGCGGTGTAACGATGACTTATAAAGAAAGAGTGGGGATTTTTGAAGCCTACCACAGAGCGGCTACCGGGCCCCGTATCAGTGAAGATGAGTGGGATAACGAGATTATCCCCGGTACCTTGTCCAAGCTGAAGAAAAAATACAATATTAAAATGGACAAAAAACAGATCGTGCCCACGGATCCGGAATTGATCAACAATATCTTTCAAGCGGGCTTAGAAATGTTGACAACCACCGGGGTCTATTGTATCGATACCGGCAGAGTCATAAAATATACCGAGGATGAGATTCTCACGGCGATTAAAGCCGCACCCAAAAAATTCTATCTGGGTGAGGGGAACGATGCTGTTTTGATGCAGGACCGCAAACACGATGATTGCCGTCCCCCGGTGATTCAGGGAGGTCCCACCGGCGCTCCCGTTTCCGAAGAACAGTTCCTCAATATGCACGAGGCCTATGCGAAAGAGCCGTTGGTGGATACCATCGTCAACGGTGTATTGCAGACCATCCACGGTTTTGACCCCACCCCGAATACCCCTTGGGAAATCGCGGCCGTCAGATCGGAAGTGCAGATGCTGCGTTTGGCTCAAGCCCGCGCCGGCCGTCCCGGCATGGGATTGTAGGGCTCTGAAACGTCACTGTCTGCAGCAGGCGTTATCGCGTCGGACTTCCAAGGAGGAATGCGCCGTTCCGATAGCCACGAAGTATCCCAGTTAAACGAATTGAAAATCGACGTCAGCGCTCTTACGTTCTGCTCTTATTATGTGTTGAGCGATCAAACCATCATGTGCGAACATATGCCGATTTATGGCGGCTACGCCGGCGGTCTTGAGGAAACGACCATCTGCGACGTTGCCAGCACCTTAAATGCTTTCGTCATGTGCCAGGCAAACTATGTATTGGATGGTCCCGTTCATGTGCGCTGGGGGATCACCACTGCCAGGGAAACCTTGGCCGTGGCCGGTCATTGCGCCAGGGCCATCAACGCCAATACGGATTTGCTCCTGGCGAACCAATACTATACCATGGCCGGTCCCTGCACCGTGATGTGCCTCTTGGAAACGGCAGCTCAAGCCATCACCGATACGGCCAGCGGCCGGGAACTCCTCTCCGGGGTAGCGGCTGCCAAAGGGGTCACCACAAATTGTAATACGCCCATGGAAGCCCGTTTCATGGCCCAGGCCGCGAGAGCTACCGCCGGGGAAGACCTTGATAAGATCAACAAGGTCCTTGACGAACTGATCGCGCTCTATGAAAAGGATTACAAAACAGCGCCCCAGGGTAAGATTTTTGACGATTGCTATGACCTGACGACGCTAATGCCCATCGATGAATACGTTAAAGTCTACGACGAAGCCGTTGCGATCATGGAAAAATTAGGTCTTGATTTCACGAAATAAAATAGGTAAAATAATGAAAGCAGGTAATGCAATGAATAAAAAAGAACGTTTTCTCAATGCGCTGCGCGGCGAGGAAACAGACCGTATTTCTGTTTTTTGTGCCAACCAAACCGCCACTTATGAGCAGATGAAGGCTTTGGACGCCTTTTGGCCGGAAGCCCATTTTAAAGCGGGTGTCATGGCTCGTCTGGCTGCCGGAGCCCACAGTCTCCTCGGTTTCGACGCGGTGCGGGTACCTTTTTGTCAAACCATTGAATCCGAGGCTTTGGGGTGTACCTTAAAGGACGGCGGAACGGATGGTGTTCCAAGCATCAGTGTTCATCCCTTCAGCATCAATGATGCTCCTCCTGATTTGGCTGGCTTTGTGGATAAAGGGCGCATTCGCACCGTCGCGAAAGCTTTGTCCATCCTCAAAGAGGAAATCGGTGAGGAAGTTGCTGTTCTCGGCGGCATTGTCGGTCCCTTCAGCATTGCCACCAACCTGCTGGGCCTGATGGATCTTATGATGGCCGCGGCGATGGAGCCGGAAAAGCTGACCCCTTGGTTGGAAGCCGGAAGAAAAGCAGGGGAGCTCTATGGCAAAGAATTGATTGCCGCCGGTGCTGACGGTATCGTCATTGAGGATATGATGTCCTCCATGGATATGATCAGCCCTCAGATTTACCATGATATTTCCGGTCCGGCCATGAAAATGCTGGTCAGTGATTTGGGTGATATACCCACGATCCTGCATATTTGCGGCAAAGTGAATCCACTTATTGAAGACATGATCGATACGGGAGTCTCTGCCTTTAGTGTGGATACCAATGTCAATGTTGCGGATATCCAGTCTAAGATTGCGGCCAGCGGAAGGTCCGTGGCGGTTGTTGGCGGCATCGATGCTGTGAATACCCTGTTTTACGCAAAGGGCCCGGAACCTGTAAAGGCAGAAGGAGAGAAATCTCTTCGGGCCGGTTATGATCTTTTGGCGCCATCTTGCTCCATTCCGCCAGCCACCCCCCTGGAAAAGCTGAAAGCAATGGTGGAAATTGCTGTGGAACTGCCATTAAGATAATTTTATTCGAAGGGAGTAGCGTATTTTTAAGATACTCAGATGCGCTGCTCCCCTCTTTTTAGGAGGATAAAACATGAACAGTGGTGGCGATACCGCCTTTATTTTAATTTGCGCTATGGTCGTTTTGCTCATGACGCCGGCAGTGGCCTTGCTTTACGCCGGTTTGGCAGAAAGAAAATTTCAGAATACCATGCTAATGCAGGTGCTGATCACCATTCCCCTCATCTCAGTCCTTTGGGCCTTGGTCGGCTTTAGCCTGGCTTTTGGCGGCAATGCCCTGGGCGGTTTGATCGGCAATTTTGATTATTTATTATTGCGTGACGTTTTTATTGAAGAAAATCCGCTGGCGCCGGGTCTGCCTTTCGTGCTTTTTTTTGTGCTTCAGGCCACAGTGGCGATTATTACGCCGGCGCTGATTTGCGGCGCTCTGGTGAAACGCCTTCGGTTTTTGCCCTATCTGATTTTTATTGTTTTATGGAGTCTCTTGGTGTACTGTCCCGTTGTCCATTGGGTCTGGGGTAACGGTTTCCTCAGCCAATGGGGATATATCGACTTTGCCGGCGGCGTTCCCGTCCATATGATTGCCGGTTTTTCCGCCCTTGGGGTAGTGCTGGTTCTGGGCAATGCCAAAGAAGAACACCGCGGTACAAGCAGCACCATGACGGTGGTGGTGGCCATGGCAATCCTCTGGGCGGGATGGTTTTGTTTCAACAGTGGCAGCGCTTTGGCCGCCAATGGCCTCGCCGCCATGGCAGTGGCCAATACGCTGCTGGCCAGCGGTGCTTCTACCCTCATTTGGCTGCTTCTGTCCTATCGGCAAAATCAGCGTCAAATTACCGTTATGGATATCATCTTCGGCGCTCTCGCCGGTTTGGTGGTAAGCTCACCCTTAGGTGGCTATGTATCACCCTGGGCCGCGCTGGTCGCGGGGGCTTTGGCAGGAGCGGTTTGTTACGGGGCAATGAAATTCCGTCTGCGTCGAAATTATGACGATACCCTGGATGTCTGGGCTTTCCACGGCGTGGGCGGCTTGCTTGGCGCTCTGCTCGTCGGTTTCTTTGCCAATCCTCTGCTTTCTCCTGGGACCGGTTTGCTTTACGGGGGTGGCAGTCAGTTATTAACGCAAGTCATCGGAGTGCTCATTGCCGGTGTTTATTGTTTTATCGTAACGATTATTTTGGTGAAAATCATCAATGCCGTGGTGCCTTTCCGTATCGAAAATGAGGTTCCCCAGTTCTTTGGTAAAGATGAAGACGAGGTGTAAGCTTTACACATCGGATCAATTCTTTTCCTTTGCTGGGGGCAAAAAGCCTATCTTAACATAAGAACCGCACTTTGTTTTCTGCCGTCTTCACACTTTCTGTAATATGGGAAATGGTGGGATTACGGGAATATCAGAAAGATCCGGTGCGGTCCTGTTATTTTTAGAGCTTCCTTAATCGGTTTGCGCCGCGTATTTCTTGCCGAGAATCATATCGTAAGAAATGAGAGTCCGCGTGTTGTACAGGTTTTTGATCTCGGCGGTAGCATCCATTTTTAGATAGACGTCATGATACGGTACTTGGGCGTAGTAATCGAGGAGCAGGTTCATGTATGCGGAACGGTCGGTGTTTGCCGTCTCTGCCAGCAAAGACATGAGATAGTAAGAGGAAACGGTGAGTTTCCCGTTATGATCTTTGGGGTACCAGTTGCTCGTATCGATATCATAGTTGGCCGTCATCAAAAAAGGTGTGCTGTAGCGAAGCAGCGCCTCTGCTTCACTGTCGTCATCGGCGTCGCCGAAGAGGCCCGCCTCCTGATAGGTGTCGCCCAAAGAGGGCAGATGATCCCCGAACACCAGGAGGATGGTATCGCGGTCTCTTTTGTCAATGTAATCCACCAGTTTTGCCAAGGCCAGATTCATATCATAAATCCCCTGGGTATAGGTGGTGACCATGGTCAGGTTCGCTTCGCTCAAAGCGTCGTTTTCCACGCTGATTTGAGCTTCGTTGGGGTTGAGGTCGGTATAGGGTTGGTGATTTTCCATGGAGATGCCGAAAATGAACTCGGGCGCGGCTTCCGCTGTTGCCAACTGCGCAATGATGGCGTCGGCAAAAGTGTCGTCGGAAATATGGTTGTGCTTAAAGGTAACCGTGGGCATGGCGGCGATTTCCTCTTCTCCGTAAAAATCGTCAAAGCCCAGATAGCCGTAGGCGGCATCCCTGGAGTAAAAGGATTTATTGAAGGGGTGAATCGCAACGGTATGATAGCCCTGATTTTGCAAGAGGGAAACACAGTTGGGCAGATCGCCGTCAATATAGGTGTAAGGCGACATGCCGACGTGGATGCATTCAGTGGAATAACCGGTCAATACGTTGAATTCGGTGGTAACTGTGCCGCCGCACATGACGCAGGTGGTCATATGACCGCTGACGGTGTGATCCCTTGCGCTCAGGGCGTCAAAGATGGCCATGGGGTCCTTAGAGAAGGTCGTTCCCGTCAGTTCCCGGACGTCCCAAAAACTCTCGGCGAGGATCACGATGATATCCGGTGTCGCGGTCCCTTCACTTTCTGTGTAGCCGTCGAGGAGGCCAGCGACGTTGGCTTCACTGTAGCCCTCCGGTTCTTCGATGTGCAGGCTTAGCGCATTGATGGTAAAAGCGGCGATAAAACCGTTGGCTTTATAGTTTGATGATTGCAGAGAGGAATCGAAGAAGTTCATTTGAAAAAGAGATAACGTTTTGGCGGCTGTCGTCCCGGTGCTGAAAGCGCCGATCATGACGATGATCAGGGCGGCGGCGCCAATGATGCGAAACCGGGGGAAGCGGGGGAGGGAAACCCCCGAAAGCCACAGACAGAAAACGATCGCAAAGACGAGAACAATCAGGGCAATGCTTTTTCCCGGCAGGGCAATGGAGGTGAAATCCAGAAGTTCCTTCATATCTCCGGCCATACCGAAATCCCAGGGAAAAAAGTGGTTTCCATTCAAGGCATATTTAATGTAGTTGATCAGGCCGAAAACCACGGAGATCACGGCGAGAATCAGCGCCGCCAGCCAGCCGCGGCGGCAGAGAAGGAGCAATAGCAGATAGCCGGCACCCATCATCAGCGTGCCGAAAAGCGCCGGCAGGGGATGATGAGTCAGGTAATAGGCAAGCTCCGTGCCATCGCTGAAATTAAACCATTCCAGGACAAACTGACAAAGCAGGGGAAATAAGATCAGCAGGATCCAGCCGAAAATTCGGAAGATTCTGCTATTTTTGAATGAATTGCGAAAATTTGCCATCTTCATTGACCTTTTCCAGTATGGTAATATGTTTATCAGGCTCTTCTGCCAGGAGATCGTCGAAGCAGCTTTTCAAATCGGGGCGGGGCCTAAAACCGGCGCTTTGCGCCGCCTTTAAGATCTGCTCACCGTCGAACACCGCGAGACGGTGGGTTTCTCTAAATCGCCGGTAAACGTCGTCTTTCCCTTCGCCTTTGATGAAAGCTGTATAGGCGATGGCGGCGGCTTCGTTTTCCAATACCTTGGCTTGCCAAAGCAGATAATCGTCGCCATGGTGCTCGTAAAATTCGCCGTATTCCGTCAACTCAGTAAAGTAGGATTTTTCCCGCCAGCTGAAAAGCAGGCTGCCGCCGGCTTTCAGGGACTGGTGAGCGCAATGGAAAAAATCGGTGAGTTCTGCGGTATCCGATAGGTGGTGGATGGTTTCACCGAAGCAGTAGATCACGTCGTAGGGGGCGTCGGTTTGAAAGGAACGCATATCGTCATGAAGCAGATTGCTGACGAAACCTTCCCGCCGGATTTTTGCGTTCAATAGGGCCAGCATCTCTTCGGCGTAATCGAGGCCGTCAACCTGGACGCCCTTATTCAGTAAGGGGATAAGGTGTCCGCCGCTGCCGGCGCCGATGTCCAGGATACGCCCTTTGGCTTGCTGCTGTTGACAGAGAAAGCTGTAGATCGCTTCCGCTTCCGTTTCATAGTCGATAAAGCTCATGAAACGGTCGTAGTAGGGGGCCAGCTCGTGATAGATTTTCATGAAAGTACTTCGCCGGTTTCCGTGAAGCGCGTGAATTTCGCGTCTTTCCAGAGACGGGGCAGATTATAATATTCCTGTTCGTCAGGAAGGAAAATATGGATGATGATGTCACCGTAGTCCAAAAGAATCCAGCCGCCGGCCTGATAACCCTCAACGCGGAGGGGTTTTTCGTTCTGCTTCGATAGTTCATCGGTGATTTCGTCGGCAATGGCTTGAGACTGGGTGCGGTTTTTGGCGGTGCAGATGATAAAGTGCTGGGCGATGGTGGTGATTTCAGCCACGTCAAGCAGTTGCAGGTCAAAACCTTTCTTTTCGACGATGGCGTTGATGGCAATGTTAACCTTTTCCGTAACGGTCATATAGAGGTTCTCCTTTTTGTTGAAGTTTTCAAACATGAAAGCGGTTTTGGGATGGACGCGTAAGCCCCGGCCGGCGCAATAGGCCATTTCGCCCTGAGTTGCGTCGTACAGCGCGCCGTCTAAATCGTGAAAGGCCATCTCCCGGATGGTGGCGGCCTCTTCGTAAGCGCGCAGGGGCTCTGTTTTGTCGGCGATGAAAAGAATTTTATCAAGAACCGTCATTTCTTCATCGCCAACCGTATGGCGTCTGACGGCATTGAGCATTTCCTCGTCGTGGATGCCGTAGTTTTCTCGCATCACGGCGGCGGCGATGTCGCCATGGAGCAGCAAAGGCTCTTCTTCTTCCTCCTGATTGACAGGGATATGACGCTCTTTGGCCAAGGCGAGGAGTGTATCCCGCGGCAATTCTCTGGCAATATCGTGAAAGACACCGCAAAGATAAGCCTTCATCGGGTCGCAATCGTTGCGCAACGCCAAATCGTAGCAAAGCCGCGCCGTGGAGAAGGAGTGTTCGAGCCGTTTTGTGCTCAATGGTTTTATTTCAATCATGGGATTCCTTTTCATAGAGACCATGGGTTTTGATGTAATGGTTTACGCTTTTGGGAATCATCTTCGATACGTCGGCGCCGTCTCCCAACAGACGGCGAATCTGGGAAGAGGATATGGCAAGGGCGGTTTCCCGGAAAACATGGACGCGGTCTTGATACGCCACGGGCAGTACGTGTTCTTCGTCGAAATGGTAGCCGGGGCGGGTGGCGGCGATGAATTCACATTTGGCCATCAATTCGTCGGCTTTGTGCCAGGTGGCGATTTCCAAAATCGCGTCGGCGCCGGTGATGAAAAAAAGCGCGGTATCCGTCCCGTAGATACGGTGAAATTCATCGACGGTATCGAGGGCGTAAGAATACCCTTTTCTTTCGATTTCAACGGAGGATACAGAGAAACCGGGATGATCTGCTACCGCCAGCTTGACCATGGCCAAGCGGTGCGCGGCCTCGGTGACACGGCGGTGTTTTTTGTGGGGCGGATTTCCCGAAGGCACGAAGACGACTTCGTCCAGGGAAAAGGCCGCCTGTACTTTTTCGGCGGTGACGAGATGTCCAAAATGGATGGGGTCGAAGGTACCGCCCATGATGCCGATTCTTTTCATGGCTATTTTCGTACCTGTCCTGTACCGTAGATCACGTATTTTTCCGTGGTCAGGGCGTTTAAGCCCATGGGACCCCGGGCGTGAAGTTTCTGTGTGCTGATGCCGATTTCCGCGCCGAAACCGAATTCATTGCCGTCGGTAAAGCGGGTGGAGGCATTGACGTAAACTGCGGCGGCGTCCACGGCTTGGGTGAAGCGCCTGCTTCTGCTGTAGCTCTCGGTGATAATTGCCTCACTGTGGCCCGAAGAATAGCGGGCGATATGGGCGACGGCGTCGTCAAAGCAATCGACGATTTTGACGGCCAAAATATAATCGAGAAATTCCGTTTCCCAGTCGGCTTCCGTGGCGGGGACGGCGGTTTTCAGTAAGGAGCAGGTGCGTTTACAGCCTCTGATTTCCACCTGTTTGGACCGGAGCTTTTCCGCCAGGGGCGGCAGAAAATCGGCGGCGATGTCCTTATGCACGAGGAGGGTCTCCGCGGCATTGCAAACGGCGGGGCGCTGGGTTTTGGCGTTAAAGACAATGTCGATGCCCATGGGGATCTCGCCGTATTGATCCATATAAATATGGCAGTTTCCGGTGCCCGTTTCAATGGAGGGAATCAAAGCGTTTTCCACGACAAAACGGATGAGTCCGCTGCCGCCTCTGGGAATGACGACGTCGATGTAATCTTTCATTTTGAGGAGTATGGAAACGGCTTCCCGGTCAACGGATTCCACGAATTGCAGCAGGTTTTCGTCGAGGCCCTGTTTTTTTAAGGTGTCTCTCAAAACCGTGGTAATGGCCAGGTTCGAGTAGTAGGCCTCGCTGCCGCCCTTTAAAATCAGGGCGTTACCGGTTTTTAGAGCCAAACCGGCGGCGTCGGCGGTGACGTTGGGGCGCGCTTCATAGATGATCGCAATGACACCCAAAGGCACGCGTTTTCTGGCGATTTCCAGGCCGTTGGGGCGTACCCACTGGGCAATGGTTTCACCGATGGGGTCGTTCAATTCAATCAGAGCTTCTAAGCCCGCTGCCATACCTTCGATGCGCTCTTCCGTTAGAAGCAGCCGGTCTAAGACGGCGCCGGTGAGTCCCTTTGCTTTGCCGGCGGCCATATCTTTGGCGTTTTCTCCTAAGAGGCTTGCCTTTTCTGTTCTAAGAGCCTTGGCCATGGCGGCCAAAGCGTTATTCTTTGTGTCGGTAGCCAATGCCGCCCCAGCCGGAGCGGCGGCTTTGGCCTTTTGACCCAAGGTTTCGATATATGTTTTCATATCGTTCATGTTCAGTCCTCCAATACGAGATTGTCACAGTGGATCACTTCGATGATCTCCCCTTCGCTGCAATGCTTGCCTTTGATGGTCTCAATTTTGGCGGCGCTGTAGTTGGTGATGCCCCGGGCAATTTCTTTGCCTCGCTGATCCTTGACAAGAATAACGCTGTTTTCGGGAAAATCACCTTCGGTGGCTTTGACGCCCACCGGGAGTAAACTTTTATGCAAGGCCAAAGCCGCTACTGCACCGTGATCGACGATGACCGCGCCTTCGGCGGCGCTGCCATGGGCAATCCAGCGATCCCGCTGTTTTAAGCCGTGTTCCGCAGGGATGAACAAGGTGCGCTTGCCGCCTCCCATGAGACAGGCGCGGATGTTGGCGACGTCTTTTCCCATGGTGATGGCCAGGGGAATGCCGCTTTGCCCCGCGATTTTCGCTGCTTCCACTTTGCTTTTCATGCCGCCGCTGCCGATCCTGGAGCCGGCGCCCCCGGCTAAGCTCATGATTTCATCGTTGATTTCCGTGACATCGTCGATGTGCCGGGCGTCGCTGTTTTTCCGGGGATCGGCGGTATAAAGGCCGTAAATATCGGAAAGCAGGATCACGAGGTCCGCGTCGAGAAGGCCGGCGACGAGTACGGCCAAGGTGTCGTTTTCGCCGAATTTTAGCTCTTCGCAGGCGACGGTATCATTTTCGTTGATGATGGGCACGACCCGTTCCTCAAGAAGGATATTTAAAGTATTTCTGGCATTGATGTAGCGTTTGCGGTCGGCAAGGTCGTTCCTGGTCAACAAAATTTGGGCCACGGCAATGCCGCAGACGCCGAAAAACGTGTCGTAGAGGGACATCAGCTTCGATTGGCCGATGGCTGCTGCCGCCTGCTTCGAGGGAATGGCGTCTCCCTTGTTGGCATGGGAAAGCTGCGGTCTGCCCAATGCCACAGCGCCGGAGGAGACGAGAATGAGCTCTTTCCCCTCCTTATGTAAATTTGACCAGAGCGCCGATAGATGATGGAGGGTGGCGCCGTCGATGCTGTTATCGTCGGCGAGCAAGGTGGAACTGCCGATTTTAAAGACGATTCTATTGGCGGCGGTTAAAATATCCGTCATGGAGCACTCCTTCTCCCCGGTTCGGGTTTATGAAATACTGTACATAATATATTATAATAGCATAGAATTGTGACAATATGCAACACGTATGATTTATTTATTCCATAAATATATGAAAAATATATCAAAATAGCTCTGCCCCGGTAAGGGGCAGAGCTATCAAGTTTTCATAAAGACACGCTTAATTAATCGATTGGAAGGTCGTAAAAACCCAAGTTCCGTCAACCCATTCATAGAGGTAGTCGATTTTTTCACTGCCGGTGGCTTTTCCCGTTTCCGGGTTAACGGTTTCCACCGTCACGGTGTAGGTAATGGATTCATCGGCTCTGGCGGTGACCTCTTGTTTCAGAATCTCGCCCTTGGTAATGTCGGCGCCTCGGTCGGCGGCGATGGCGTAGAGGTTATCGCTGTCGCCGAAATATTTGCCGTCGTCGAGGAGGGTCGCGGCGATATCCGCGGAGAAGTATTTGTTGACCTTGGCCTTGAGCTCGTCCATGGTGGAAACGGCCGGATCAGTCACTTTTAAGCAATATTCGTTGTCGCCAACGGTATAGAAGACGGCGTTGCCTTCGCTGTCGGTTTCTGTGGCCAACGGTTTTAGGTCAAACCACTGATATACGGTGTAAGCCGCGTCAAAGGCACTGGCTACCGCTTCGTCGGAGGGACCGTCCAGCACATCGCCACGGCCTTCGTCGGTGCTGTCGGCATCGGTATCTTCCTCTTCATTGGTGTTCACCGATGATGTTGCAGTGTCCTTCGTCGCGGTGTCCGCGTCTTCGGCGGCGGTTTGTTCGCAGCCAAAAAGGAATAACGTAAAGCATAGGAAAATGCACATGATAAACAGTCTTTTCATGATGGTACCTCCCTTTGTTCTTATTATAAATACTTCCCGCCGTGTTGTCAAATTTATTATGAAACATTGCATGAAGCGGCAAGGGGTGCTATAATTTAAGGATCATTCAGAACGTAAAAATGATTGTCAGCACATTTTTTAGCCATCAGGAGGGCATAATGGAACATACGATGATTCCCGCCGCGGAGAAGGAAGCGGAAACCAAAGAATCGAAAAGTTTTATCGAGCGTTTTATTGACGAAGATCTGGAAACAGGCCGTTTTGATACGGTACAGACGCGCTTTCCCCCGGAACCCAACGGTTATCTTCATCTCGGCCATGCCAAGGCCATCGTCGTTGATTTCGGTATCGCGGAGAAGTATCGCGGCAGCTGCAATTTGCGCTTTGACGATACGAACCCCGAAAAGGAAGATACGGAATACGTCGATTCTATTATGGAAGATATTCGCTGGCTCGGTTTTTCCTGGCAGAATGTCTTTTATACCTCCGATTATTTTCCCCGCCTCTATGAGTTGGCGGAGGATCTGATCAAAAGAGGTCTTGCCTACGTCTGCGATCTCAGCGGCGACGAGGTGCGGTCTTATCGCGGCACCTTGACCCAAGCGGGGAAGGAAAGCCCTTACCGGAATAGGAGTGTTGAGGAAAACCTCAGTCTTTTCCGCCGTATGAAAGCGGGGGAATTTGCCGACGGCAGCAAAACGCTGCGGGCTAAAATCGACATGGCTTCCCCCAACCTCAACATGCGTGATCCGGTCATCTACCGCATCCAACATGCCAGCCATCACCGGACGGGGGATACTTGGTGCATCTATCCGATGTACGATTTTGCCCACCCCCTTTCGGACTCTTTGGAAGGTGTGACTTTCTCCCTTTGCACCATGGAATTTGAAGCCCACCGCCCCCTTTACGATTGGCTCATCGACGCCCTTGCCATGAAGGTGAAAAGCCGTCAGATCGAGTTTGCCCGCTTGAACGTCAACTACAGTGTGATGTCGAAGCGGAAGATGAAAAAATTAGTGGAAGATCACATCGTCGATGGCTGGAACGATCCGCGGTTGTTGACCCTTTCGGGGATGCGCCGCCGGGGCTATCCCGCCGCCGCGATCCGCGCTTTCTGTGACAGTGTCGGCGTGGCCAAAGCCAACAGCGTTGTGGACATGGCTCAATTGGAGCATTTTGTCAGGGATAACCTAAACTATACGGCTCCCCGGCGCATGGCGGTACTGAATCCTTTGAAGGTGGTGCTGACCAATTATCCCGACGGTCAAACAGAGGTTTTTGACGCGGTCAACAATCCCGAAGAGGAAGCAGAGGGGACGCGGCCGCTGATTTTTGGCAAGGTGGTTTACATTGAAAAAAGCGACTTTATGGAAAACCCGCCCAAGAAGTTTCACCGCCTCTCTCCCGGCGCGGAAATGCGCTTGCAGCACGCTTACTATATCAAATGCGAAGAAGTGATCAAGGACGAAAGCGGCGAAATCGTTGAGCTGCGCTGTACTTACGACCCGGAAAGCCGTGGCGGCTGGGCAAAAGACGGCAGAAAGGTCAAAGGCACTGCCCATTGGGTGGCGGATTGCGGCGCTGTGGACGGAGAAGTTCGCCTATACGACCGTCTTTTTGCCAAAGAAGACCCTGAAGACGGGGATTTTGGCGATAACCTGAATCCCAACTCTTTGAAGATCGTAAGGGGCGCAAAATTGGAAAAGAGCCTTGATGCGGCGGAAAAAGGGGAGCGCTTTCAATTTTTAAGAAACGGCTATTTTGTCGCCGACGGTAAAAACGAAAGCGGTTTGCCGGTCTTTAACCGCATCGTTTCACTGAAGGACGGCTTTAAGAAAGGAAATTGACATGGACCCATTGAAATCCGGTGTGGAACAGGTACTTTATAAATGTATGGGGATCAAGGAAGGAGAAGAGTTGCTCATCATCACCGATGACAAAACGTCTCAGTTAGGGGATCTCTTTTATGACGTGGCGCTAAGCGAGGGTCTCCAGGTAGAATCCCTGCAATACCCCGCCTTGAGTATGGACGGCCAGGAACCTCCCACCGATGTGGCAGACGCGCTCCTCAACAGTGATGTGGCGATTCTGATTACCTCCACTTCTCTGACCCATACGAGAGCCAGAAAAGCCGCCAGCGACAAAGGTGTGCGCATTGCCTCGCTTCCCGGATTTACCGAAGAGATGCTCAAAGCACCGATGATGGTGGATTACGACGCCATGACGGCGTTAAGCCAAAAAATCGCGGCTTTGCTCACAAGGGCCCAAGAAGCCCGCATTACCACGAAGGCCGGTACCGATCTGACCCTGTCTTTGGTGGGCAGAACCGGTGAGGACGACTGCGGCGTCTATAACACCCCCGGGGCCTTCGGAAATCTGCCTGCCGGTGAAGCCTATATCGCGCCGACGGAAGGTACCGCCAAGGGTACCATCGTTTACGATGCTTCCATGGGCGGTGTGGGACTGCTGAAAGAACCGATTCGCGTTACCGTGGAGAACGGTTACGCGGTGAATATCGAAGGTGGCGAAGATGCGGAAACCTTAAAAGCAATTTTAGCAAAAGCCGGTAAAAACAGCGGCAACATCGCGGAGCTGGGCATTGGCACCAACGCTGGCGCCCGGGTCACCGGCTCTGTGCTGGAGGATGAAAAAGTCCTGGGTACCGTTCATATCGCCTTAGGAGATAACGCCAATTTTGGCGGCAAGGTGGCTGCCGACTGCCATCTTGACGGCATTCTTTTGGCCCCCGATCTTTATCTCGACGCTGAAATGGTGATGAAAGGCGGCCGTTGGCTCGTCTAATAAGAATTTTGCATAAAATATGAATAATGCTAATAATGTTATGAAATAAAAGGAGGACGCTATGGCCAAGGACAGTTCTTTCGATGTGGTTTCCGAAGTGAATATGCAGGAAGTGGTGAACGCCGTCAATCAGACAAAAAAGGAAATCAGCCAGCGCTACGATTTCAAAGGCAGTAAAACCACGGTGGATTTGGAAAGCGATACGATCAAGATTGTCACCGAAGACGATTTCCGCTTAAACAACGTCGCCGATATTTTAAAGACCCGCTTGATTACGAGGAAAGTGGCGATTCGCAACTTGCAGTACGGTAAGGTGGAAGACGCCGCCGGCGGCATGGTGCGGCAGATCGTCACGATCCGCCAGGGGCTCAGCGCGGAAATTGCCAAAGCCATCGTAAAGGATATCAAAAGCTCCAAACGGAAGGTGCAAGCATCGATTCAGGGTGACAGCGTACGGGTTTCCGGTAAGAATAAGGACGATCTCCAGGCGGTGATTGCCCTGCTAAAGGAGAATGATTACGATATCGAATTACAATTTTCGAATTATCGTTAAAATTTTACTTGCATATATATAAATTATATTGTATAATAAGCCACAGTAAGCAGATAACCACCAATGAAAAAAGAAAATTGGATTGGGGAGGCATTGTTTTGGTGAATGTAACGGTTATCGGCGCGTCGGGCTATGCCGGCGCCGAGCTCATCAGGATTCTGACGAATCATAAAAAATGCAATATGGTGCATCTTGTGGCGAAAGACAGCGGAAACAGGACCTTGGGCCAGATCTATCCGGCCCTTGCCTATGCCGCGGGACTTAAAGATCAGATCGTCGAAGATGTCGGCGATCTTTTTTGTGATCAAGTTTTTCAGGAAGGCAAGGAGGGGTTCATCGACGATGCCGATCTTGTCTTTTTGGCCCTGCCTCACGGCGCTTCGGTACCTTTTGTCCGCCAAATCCTGGCCAAGGGGAAGAAAGCCATTGATCTCGGCGCCGATTTTCGTTTTCGCGATGTGGCCACCTATGAGCAATGGTACGTCAAACATGAATACCCGGAACTTTGCCGCGACACTGTTTACGGCATGGTGGAGCTCAATCGGGAGCGCATCAAAGGCCAGCAATTCATCGCCAATCCCGGCTGTTATGTCACCGGCGCGACGTTGGCTCTTTATCCTCTGATCAAAGAAGGTCTTCTCGATTTACAGTCGATCATCATCGACAGTTGCAGCGGCGTCAGCGGCGCGGGCCGCGGTGCCAAAGAAGTCTCTCTTTTTGCGGAATGCAACGATAACATGAAGGCCTATGGGGTGACATCTCACCGTCACACCCCGGAAATTGAGCAGAATTTCAGCGAAGTCGCCGGGGAGGACGTGACCATCAATTTTACCCCTCATCTGGTCCCCATGGATCGGGGCATCCTTACCACGGCTTACGCCACCCTCAACGGGAAAGGCAGAGCCTGCGATCTTGAGGCTGTCTTTCAGCGATATTACGGCAATGAGTTTTTTGTGAGGCTGCTTGAAACAGGGAAAATGCCGGAAACCAAATGGACCCAGGGTACGAATTTCGTCTATCTCGGTTTTACCGTGGATCAACGGACCAATCGTGTCATCGTTTGTACGGCCCTGGATAATCTGGTGAAAGGCGCGGCCGGTCAGGCCGTCCAGAATATGAATTTGATCTGTGGGTTCGATGAAAGGGAAGGTCTTACCATGCTTCCCGTTTATCCGTAAAAAAGGAGATGTATGATGGCAAAATTTGAAAACGCCGTGACCCTAACGCCGGGATTTAAAGCCGCCGGTGTCCATGTTGGGGTGAAAACAAGCAATAAAAATAAAAAAGATATCGCTTTGATTTATTCTGATACACCCTGTACCGTTGCGGGGGTGTTTACCACCAATGCGGTGAAGGCGGCGCCGGTATGTTACGATATGGAAATCGTCCAAGGCGGCCATGCCCAGGCGGTGATCATCAATTCCGGTAATGCTAACGCCTGCACCGGACAGCAGGGGATGAAAGACGTAAAGACCATGGCGGAGGAAACGGGCAAGGTGTTGAACCTCCCCGCAAACCAGGTTCTGGTCTGTTCCACCGGCGTCATCGGCCATCCGCTGCCCATGGAGAAAATTTCCGTGGGGATTCGTGAGGCCGCGGCGGCCTTGAGCGAAGAAGGTGGTCGGGCCGCTGCCGAAGCGATCCTCACCACCGATGTTTGGCGGAAGGAAATGTCCAAAACCGTGGATCTTGACGGTCTTACCGTGACCATTGGCGGCATGGCCAAAGGCAGCGGCATGATCTGCCCCAAAATGGCGACGATGCTCAGCTTTATCACCACCGATGCGGCAATCCGGCCGGAGGTGCTGAAAAAGGCGCTGACGGAAGCTTCTACCCTGACCTTCAATCAGATTTCCGTGGATGGCGACATGAGCACCAACGATACCGCTTTGATTTTGGCCAATGGCAAGGCCGGCAATGCTCCCATTGAATACGGCAGCAAAAATTACGAAAAATTCCTCGCTGTTTTGAGAGACATCTGTCTTTACCTCGCCAAAAAAATCGCCCGGGACGGCGAAGGCGCCAACCACCTTTTTGAAGCCGAAGTCCTCCACGCCAAAAGCGAAGAGGACGCCTTAAAGGCGGCGAAGGCCATCGTTTCTTCCAATTTGGTGAAGACCGCCGTCTTCGGCAAGGACGCCAACTGGGGACGGATCATCTGCGCCGCCGGTTATTCCGGCGCCGACTTCGATCCCCAAAAAGTTGATATCCAATTATCCAGCTATACCGGCGAATTTTACGTTGCCAAAGACGGCTGCGGCATTCCCTTCGACGAGGGGTACGCTGAAAAAGTGCTGGCGGAGGAAAACGTCAAAACAATCGTCGATCTGAAAGCCGGCGACTACAGCGGCAAAGCCTGGGGCTGCGATTTGACCTATGATTATGTAAAAATTAACGCCGACTACCGCACCTGAGGTCCGCTAAAGGCTGATCGCCGCGGAAACCCTCGCCCCGGGCGCTCCATATACGTCTTGGTATGATTCCACGCCCGCAGCTCGGCTTTCCTTCTCATGCGAAAGGCTGATCGCTGCGGAAACCCTTAAATACAGATAAATAAGGAAGAAGTTATTTTTATGACGGAATTCGATACGAATAATTTACAGAAAGTTCAGGTCTTTATTGAGGCCCTGCCTTACGTGCAGAAATTTCACGGCAAGACCATTGTCGTGAAATACGGCGGCAACGCCATGTTGAACGAGGAACTGAAAAACGCGGTCTTTGCCGATGTGATCTTAATGAATCTTATCGGTATCCGCACGGTTCTCGTCCACGGCGGCGGCCCTGATATTGAGGATTACCTGCGCCGTCTCGATATCAAAAGCGACTTTCACAGCGGGCTGCGGATCACCGACAACGCGGTGATGGAAACCGTCTCCATGGTGTTGGTGGGAAAGGTCAATCAAAATACGATCTCCGATATCAACCGTTTGGGCGGCAAAGCCGTGGGGCTTTCCGGCAAAGACGGCGCCATGCTGAAATGCGTGAAAAAATACGCCAAAATTAGCGCCGGCGACGAAGTCAAAAAAGTTGATATCGGCATGGTCGGCGAAGTGGAAAGCGTTGACTGCACCTTGATCAACAATCTTTTGGCTGAAAAATACATTCCGGTGATCGCTCCCATTGGCACCGATGAGAATGGCAGCACCTTTAATGTCAACGCCGACTCCGCCGCCGGTAAGATCGCCGCGGCCTTAGGCGCCATGAAATTGTTTCTCCTCACCGATGTAGAGGGCCTCTACCGCGATTTCAAGGATAAAAAATCCCTGATTTCCTCCATGACCATTGATGAGGTTCCTGCCCTGATTGAGACTGGGACCATTAAAAAGGGGATGCTTCCGAAACTGGAAAGCTGTGTCCACGCCATTGAGGGTGGTGTTGAAAACGTCCATATCATTGACGGCCGCCTTCCCCACAGTCTCCTGCTGGAGCTCTTTACCGACAGTGGGATCGGCACCATGCTGACAAAAGGAGCAAAAGATGAGTGATTTTGAAAAAGACAAAGGCCTGATTATGGATACCTACGCCCGTTTTCCTGTGATGTTTACCGAGGGAAAGGGAGTTTACGTCTATGATCGCGACGGCAAAGAATATCTGGACTGCGGATCCGGTATTTCTGTGAACAACCTTGGCCATTGCCACCCCGCCGTGGTGGCGGCCATCAAAAAGCAGGCGGAAACCCTGATTCACTGCTCCAACCTCTATTGGAGCGAGCCGCAGTTTGCCGTGGCCGCTTATCTCACCCAGTACAGCGGCCTTGACCGGGTGTTCTTCTGCAACAGTGGCGCCGAAGCCAACGAGGGCGCCATCAAACTGGCACGGAAATACTTTTACGATCAGGGGAAAAGCGAAAAATACGAAATCATCACCATGGAAAAATCATTTCATGGACGCACTCTGGCGACCTTGACCGCTACGGGGCAGGAAAAGGTAAAGACCGGCTTCGCGCCGTTGCCGGAGGGTTTTCGCTACGCGCCCTTTAACGATCTGCCGGCCTTGGAGCAAGGGGTAACACCCCATACCTGCGGCGTGCTGCTGGAGACGGTTCAGGCCGAAGGCGGCGTCTACCCGGCGGCGGAAGACTACCTAAAACAGGTGGCAGCGTTTTGCCGGGAAAACGATTTGCTGCTGATCCTTGACGAGATCCAGTGCGGCATGGGCCGCTGCGGCACGATGTTTGCCTTTGAACAGTACGGTATAAAACCGGATATCGTCACCGTGGCCAAAGCTTTGGGCGGCGGTTTGCCCATGGGCGCTGTGCTCGCCAAAGAAGAAATCGCCAAAAGCTTTGGACACGGTTCCCACGGCACGACCTTTGGGGCGAATCCCGTGGCGGCTGCCGCGGCCCAGGCGGTCTTTGCCACCATAGAAGAGGAAGACCTGCTTTCCCAGGTGAAAACCTTGGGGGCTTACTTTAAAGAGCGGTTAAAAGAGCTGCAAAGAGCGTTTCCCACCCTCATCACCGATGTCCGTGGCAAGGGATTGATTCTGGGTCTGGAAACCCCGAAGAACGCCGGGGCGGTGGTGAACCAATGCCTGAAAAACGGTGTGATCCTGCTTTTGGCCGGCCCTGATGTGGTGCGCTTTTTGCCTCCTTTCCTGATCACGGAAAACGAGGTGGATACGGTGATTGCCGCGGTAAGAGCGGCCTTGGAAAACCTTTGATTATTTTAATATAGAAATATTTTACCTTTTGAAGGAGGAAACGGAAATGGCGGAAAAAGTTATATTGGCATACTCCGGCGGTTTGGATACCACCGCGATCATTCCCTGGTTGAAAGAAAATTACGGTTACGATGTTGTTTGTGCCTGCATTGATGTGGGGCAGGACAGTGAATTGGACGGTTTGACGGAAAGAGCCAAACTCTCCGGGGCGGAAAAACTCTATATTTTAGATGTGGTTGACGAATTCGTCGATGAATATATCATGCCCTGTGTCCAGGCGAACGCAGTCTACGAAAACAAGTATCTCCTCGGCACTTCCATGGCGCGGCCCCTCATCGCAAAAAAACTGGTGGAAGTGGCCAGAAAAGAAAATGCCGTCGCCATCTGTCACGGCGCCACCGGCAAGGGCAACGATCAAATTCGCTTTGAATTGGGCATCAAAGCCCTGGCTCCCGATCTGAAGATCATCGCCGCCTGGCGGGACGACAAATGGATGATGGATTCCCGGGAAGCGGAAATCGAATATTGCAAAAAACACGGCATCGACCTGCCTTTTTCTGTAGACAGCAGCTACAGCCGGGACCGCAATCTCTGGCATATCAGCCATGAAGGGCTGGAATTGGAAGATCCCGCTGTGCCCCCGGATTACGATCATCTCCTCGTTTTAAGCGTGCCGCCGCAAAAAGCGCCGGACGAGGCGGAAGAGGTGACACTGTCCTTTGCAAAAGGCGTTCCCGTGGCCATCAACGGCAAAACGATGAAGGCCTCGGAGATCATCAAAGAATTGAACAAACTCGGTGGCAAACACGCCATCGGTATCTGCGATATTGTGGAAAACCGGGTCGTCGGTATGAAATCCCGGGGCATCTACGAAACCCCCGGCGGCACCATCTTAATGGAGGCTCATATGCAGTTGGAAGAGCTGATCTTGGACCGGGCCACCATGAAGATGAAAAAGGATATCGCGAATCAACTGGCGGACGTGGTCTATGAAGGAACTTGGTTTACACCCTTAAGAGAAGCGCTCCAGGCCTTTGTGGAATCGACCCAGCGGTACGTCACCGGCGATGTGAAATTTTCGCTCTACAAAGGGAATATCATCAAAGCCGGCACCACTTCTCCCTATTCCCTCTACAATGCTTCTCTTGCCAGCTTTGAAACGGGGGATCTCTACGATCATAAAGACGCTGAAGGGTTCATTACCTTGTTCGGCCTGCCTTTGAAAGTCCGCGCCTTAAAAATGCGGGAAGCGGAAAAGCAAGAGTAAAAAACAGAAAAGAACAGAAATGACGGGTGTCTTGAAAGCTGTAAAAGGCTGGAAAGACATCCGTTTTTTGCGGCAAAAAACCCTTTGTGATGAGAAAGGTTTTTGACGGTACTGTGTAAAAAACATGGAAAAGTTGACAGTGTACAGGTATTTTAATATAATAAGGTAAGCCGCAAAGGGTCTTGGGTCTTGATGAGGAAATAGAGTCAGCGACCATAAAACGGAAAGTGAGAAATAAAATGAAACTGAAACTGCAACCACTATTATTCACCATATTATGGACGGTACTCCTGCTGTTTGGCGTTTCCGCCGCGGCCTTTGCCGGTCAAGAGAGGCAGGAGAATACGGCAGGGGCGGACTATAGCAAAATTTTGGCGGTCTCTGCCAATGGACTGACCTTTCATAGCAAATATACGAATGCTACCTATAATATCCCCTCCAATGTGAAAGCCCTTGGCGTGGATGTTTCCTTTTGGCAGGGGTCCATTGACTGGCAGCAGGTGAAAGCCGACGGCATTGATTTCGCCATGATCCGCGCTGCCGGCCGGGATTCCGCTACCGGCGTGATTACCACGGATTCCTGGTTTGAGCGGAATATCAAAGGTGCTCAGGCCGCCGGGCTCAAAGTCGGCGTCTATATCTTTTCCCAGGCGATCACCGTCCAAGAGGCGGAGGAAGAGGCCGATTATATGCTTCGTCTACTTGCTCCCTATGACCTCGATTTGCCTGTCGTGATCGATTATGAGTTCCGCAGCGGCCATACGGGCCGCCTGGCTGAGGCAAACCTTACAAAAACCATGGCGACCAATAATGTGCTGGCTTTTTGTAATTATGTAAGCAGTCGCGGCTATATCCCCATGCTCTACGCCAACACCGATATGCTCAACAACTATTTGAATAAGGATGATATTTTGGCCAATGTGGATCTTTGGTATGCCCGCTACGGTGATACGCCGTATATCACGGGGTTTGCCCTTTGGCAATACTCCAACAGCGGTAAGGTGAATGGGGTTTCCGGCAACGTCGACTGCAATTTTAGCTTTGTTGATCTTGATGAATTGGGCATCCCCTTTGATGACGTAACCCAGGGCAAATGGTATTTTGAGGCAGTGCTTTACGCCTACCACAACGATCTTTTTGATGGCGTTTCCACTCACGCCTTCGCGCCGGATGCGGCCATGAACCGGGGGATGCTGGCTACCGTGCTCTACCGTCTCGAAGGTTCTCCGGCTGTCGGCGGTGAAACCGCCTTTACCGATGTAAAAGCTGGTTCCTGGTATGAAAAGGGTGTGCGCTGGGCGGAGCAGAACGGCATCGTCAACGGTGTGAGCGCGAATCTGTTCAGTCCCAATACAGATTTGACCAGAGAGCAGATCGCCGCGATGCTATACCGTTACAGCCAATACAAAGAATATGACGTTAGAGACAGCGATTCTTTGGCGAAATATACCGATGGCAACAGCGTTTCCTCCTATGCTGTGACGGGAATGAAGTGGGCGGTAGGCAGCGGCTATCTCCGGGGTGTTACCGCACAGACCCTTTGTCCCAAGGAGAGCGCCAGCCGCGCCCAGGTGGCTACGATTTTGATGCGATTTTGTGAAGATCATACGGAAATCGAATAATCATTTTGTTGATAGAGAAAACGCCGGGATTGCCGGCGCTTTTCTTTACGATAGGCAAGACCAACCTGTGATGAAAGGAAACGATGATGGGAAGAGGCAAGAGACGGCGCAAGAAAAAAGCGTTGCCCCTGTTTGTGCTTGTGTTGGCGCTGCTTTTAAGCGCCTTTGTCATTTACCGGCTGGTGACGGTGGAGCGCATCTATTATAGTCCCTATACGGGTTTATCCTATACCACAACCGCCCCGGTGAAAGCGGTGGGCATCGACGTTTCCCAGCATCAGGGCGAAATTGACTGGCAAGCGGTGCAGGACGACGGCATTGAATTCGCTTTTATCCGCGCCGCTTACCGCGGTACCAGCGTGGGATCCCTTGCCGTTGACACGAGGTTTTCCGCAAACATAGAGGAAGCCCAAGCCGCCGGGATCAAAGTCGGTGTTTATATCTTTTCCCAGGCGATCACCACCCAGGAAGCGGAAGAAGAAGCCGCCTTTTTGATTTCCCTGATTTCTGCCTACGACCTTGATTTGCCTCTGGTGCTGGACTATGAGTTTGACCAGAGCCATACCGGACGTTTGGCCGCGGCGGAACTCAGCAAAGAGGAAAAGACCGGCATCGTGCTGGCCTTTTGTGAATACGTGACAGAACAGGGCTATTCCCCAATGATTTACGGCAACGCCCATATGCTGAAAGAGTTTCTCCAAACAGAGGAAATTGAGAAAAAAGCGGCGATTTGGTACGCCAATTATAATGATACGGTGCTCACGGAATCCTATGCCTTATGGCAATATACGGAGAGCGGCACCGTGGCCGGGATCTCCGGCAATGTGGACTGTGATTTTGCTTTTGTGACGCTGCGCCCCTAAAGCCTCTGTTTTTTCTTGACAAAGGGCGCAAAGCGTGTTAAACTGTGTAAAGTATTTTTCCTTGACAGGTGATCTTATGGATGAAATCGGCAGAAAAGCCTTGCTTTTTGATTTTTACGGCCCTTTGCTCACGGAAAAACAGCGGCAGATTTACGATTACGCTGTTGGTGAGGATATGAGCCTCGGCGAGATCGCCGAAGCTACCAACGTCAGCCGTCAGGCCGTCCACGACATGGTGCGGCGCACCGCCGGGATCTTGGAAGCCTACGAGGAAAAGCTCGGCCTTGCCCAGAAGTTCATGGATATGGAAACCCACTTGAGCAGAATTCGCCTGCTGGTGACGGAAGAAGCTACAGAGGAACATTACAGGAAGATCGCCAAGGAAATCGAAGCGATCGACATGATTGAAAGAAAATAGAGGAAAAGCAATGGCTGTTTTTGGCTCTCTCGCCACAAAACTTCAAGAGACCTTCCGCAAACTGCGAGGCAAAGGCAAGTTGTCCGAAAGCGACATCAACGAAGCCATGCGTGAAATTCGCCTGGCCTTGCTGGAAGCCGACGTCAATTTTAAAGTTGTAAAAGGATTTATTTCCGCGGTAAAGGAGCGGGCTCTCGGCGTTGAGGTGTTGGAAAGTTTGACCCCCGGTCAACAGGTGGTCAAAATCGTCAACGATGAGCTGGTGGCACTGCTGGGTTCTACGGAAAGTAAAATTAAAATCGCGCCGAAGCCGCCGACGGTGATCATGCTCTGCGGCCTCCAGGGCGCGGGGAAAACCACTACCGTGGGTAAGCTCGGTCTTTATTTTAAAGGCCAGGGCAGAAGGCCGCTTTTGGCCGCCTGCGACTTGCAGCGTCCCGCCGCCATCAAACAGTTGCAGGTGGTCGGCGACAGCATTGGTCTGCCGGTCTTTGCCAAATCTGTGGATTCTACGCCTTTGGCCGTGGCCAAAGAAGGGCTGGCCCAGGCGAAGCAAAACGGCAACGATATTCTGATTGTCGATACTGCCGGCCGTCTTCATATTGATGAGAACCTCATGGATGAGCTGCGGCAGATGAAAGCAGCCCTCAATCCCGATGAGATTCTCCTCGTCGTTGACGCCATGACCGGTCAGGACGCGGTAAACGTAGCCCAGTCCTTCCACGAAAGTCTCGATATTACCGGTTTGATCATGACCAAACTGGACGGTGACGCCAGAGGCGGCGCCGCCTTATCGGTGAAAAGCGTCACTGGCTGCCCCATTAAATTTGTGGGGATGGGCGAAAAGAGCGACGCTTTGGAGGTCTTTTATCCGGAACGCATGGCCTCCCGTATTCTCGGCATGGGCGATATGCTGACCCTGATTGAAAAAGCCCAAAGCGCTTACGACGAAAAACAGACCAAGGCCATGGAAGAGCGGCTCATGAAAGCCGAATTTACTTTGGAAGATTTCTACGAACAGATGCAGGGCATGAAAAAGATGGGTTCCATGCAGGATCTTATCAATATGCTTCCCGGGGTCGGCGTCAACAAAGCCCTGAAAAACGCCACCATCGACGAAACGCTGATGAAAAAAACAGAGGCAATCATCCAGAGTATGACGCCCCAGGAACGTCGCAGCAACAGCATTTTAAACGGCAGCCGTAAAAAACGCATCGCCGCCGGCAGCGGCACCACGGTGCAGGATATCAATAAGCTCTTAAAACAATTTGAGCAAACGAAAAAAATGATGAAGCAGCTTGGCGGTATGGCCAAGGGCAAAAAAGGGAACCTGAATTTGCCCGGCGGCTTCCCCGGTTTTTAATCAGGCCGTCGACCAAGTCTGGTACGCGGCGAACCCTTTGTCCTACGACAGCTTTTGTATACCGTTAGGTTTTTAATGAGAAATATCTCTTAAAATAATTTATATTATATGTACCATTGGAGGAAAATAAGTATGGCAACAAAAATCAGATTGAAGAGAATGGGCAGTAAAAAAGCGCCTTTTTACAGAGTCGTCGTTTGCGATTCCCGCTATCCCAGAGACGGGCGCTTCATTGAAATTCTCGGTTACTACAACCCCCTGACGGATCCCGCGGAAATCAGAATCAACGAAGACCGCGCGAAACAGTGGTTGGCCGACGGCGCCCAAGCCAGCGACACCGCGAAGAGTGTTTTGAAAAAAGCAGGCATCAAATAAGAGGTGTTATGATGAAAGACTTAATCGAATACATCGCCCGTTCCCTGGTGACCAATCCCGAAGCGGTGAAGGTCACGGAATCGAAAAACGACCGCACCACGATTTTGGAATTGAGCGTCGCCCCGGAAGATATGGGCAAAGTCATCGGCAAACAAGGCCGCATCGCCCGTTCCATTCGTACGGTCTTAAAGGCATACGCCACAAAGAACAAAGAAAAGGCCTCTTTGGACATCGTCTGATGTAGACGCCGCCCAAGGGCAGGCCACAGGTTTTGGTGAAAATGTGAGTCGCTTCCGTGCTTTTTTTGTATCCGGCGCGCCTCACATTTTTCCCTGAGGCCGTCGACAAAGTCTGATACGCGGCGAACCCTTCGGCCCACGAGAGCTTGAGTACTATTTTGTACACGGCGCAGCCGCAGGCCAAAGCGTTCACCGCGTCTAAGCCTTTCTCGCCAGCCTGCCATTTTGTAGTCCAAAATTTGCTTTAATTCTTTTTTACAACGTTACTCATTTTATTTTTTCAGCAAGAGCAAAACCGCTCTTGCCTGTTTATCTTAACGACATGAAAATTACCACCGGCATCATTTTATCCGCCCACGGCATCAAAGGGGAGGTCAAGGTAAAACCGGAAACCGACCATCCCGGCCGTTTTAAAAAGGGCAACACGTTTTATCTTGAAAAAGAAAAGCGCGATACGACGCTGACATCCGTCAGAGACATCAACGACGGTCTTTTGATCTTGGGCCTCAGCGGCATCGACGACCGGGACCGGGCGGAGCGCCTCAGAGGGTCTCTTTTGCAGATCGAAGCGGAAGATGTATTACCCCTGCCCCCCGACGCCTACTATTTCTTTCAGTTGAAAGGGATGGAAGTAGCGGAAGAGGACGGCACGCCTTTGGGCGTCATTGTCGATTTGGTGACCAGCGGCGCCAACGACGTTTACCGCATCGACTGTAAAAACGGCGACTATATGCTGATCCCCGCTTTAAAGCAAGTGATCAGAGAGGTTGACCTAAGCCGTAAAAAAATGACCGTGCGGCTTTTGCCCGGTCTCAAAGAGGCGTGTACCTATCATGAAAATTAAGATCTTTAGCCTGTTTCCGGCGATGTTCGCGCCCCTGCAAGAGAGCATCATGAAACGGGCCCAAGATAAGAAAATCGCGGAAATTTCCGTGACCAATATTAGAGATTACGCCGCAGATCCCCATTTTGCCGACGATCTTGTCTACGGCGGCGGCGCCGGTATGGTGATGAAGCCGGAGCCGGTGATGAACGCTTTGAGGAGTGAAGGCTGGCGAAAAGGGGATAAGGTCATTGTCACCTCCCCGGCGGGAAAACCCTTTCACCAGCGAGAAGCCCTCCGCCTTGCCAAGGAAGAGCGCCTTTTCATCGTGGCCGGGCATTACGAGGGCTTGGATCAGCGGGTTGTGGAAATGACCGGGGCCGAAGAAATCAGCATCGGCGACTACGTGTTGACCGGCGGCGAACTGCCGGCCATGGTGATCACCGACGCCATCGTCCGTCTTTTAACAGGGGTTCTCGGCGACAGCGCCTCTTTGGAGCAGGAGAGCTTCACCGAAGGCTTGTTGGAATATCCCCAGTATACCAGGCCCAGAATCTATGAGGGCTTTGCCGTGCCGGAGGTGCTTTTTTGCGGCGACCATAAAGTGATTGAGGCCTGGCGTCGCCGGCAGAGCATCAAAAAGACGGCGGCAAACCGTCCCGATCTTTTGGCAAAACTGCCCTTAAGCGGTGAGGACAAGGGAGTTTTGGAACAGCATCGGAATATGCACAAAGAGAAGCTTGCTTTGTATCTCGCTCTTGTTCATTATCCTGTTCTTGATCCCAAAGGCCGCACCATCGCCACTTCCGTGACGAATCTCGATATCCATGATATTGCCCGTTTGGCGAGAACTTACGGAGCCAAAGGTTACTATATCGTACAACCCGGAGAAGAGCAGAAAGCCTTGACGGAAAGTCTGATCGCCTATTGGACGGTGGGTCACGGCGGGAAAATCAACCCGGACCGCAGGGAAGCGCTTTCCCGCGTCGCGGTGGTGGATTCCCTGAGCGACGCCGTTGCCGCCATTGCCGCGGCGGAGAAGAATGCTCCTTATACCGTGGGTACCTCGGCGAAGATCCGCAAAAACATCGTATCCTACGCCGAACTCAAAAATACCATGGAACAGGAAGAAAAACCATTCCTGCTGATTTTCGGCACCGGCCACGGTCTTACCGAGGAAACCCTCGACGCCATGGACTATGTTTTAAAGCCCATTGAAGGCAGGGGAGATTACAATCATCTTGCGGTGCGTAGCGCCGTCTCCATCATCCTTGACCGCCTGCTGGAAGAGGCGGCGGAGCTTGGCGAAAATTAGGAAATAGTACTTGCCTTTTCGGTTTTAATGTGGTAAAATATGAAAGCATTGTGTATTGCGATGGTCCTCTGGCGGCAAGATAACGCGTATGAACATCGGCGAATGAGAGGAGAAACCAAATGAATTTAGTAGATTTCGTAGAACAGCCTTATTTAAGAGAAAATATCCCTCCCTTCCGTGTGGGGGATACCGTTAAGGTTCATGTAAAGATCAAAGAAGGCGAAAAAGAACGTATCCAGGTTTATGAAGGCGTCGTCATCGCCAGAAAAGGTAAGGGCGCCACGGAAACCTTTACCGTACGCCGTGTTTCCTATAATGTCGGCGTGGAAAGAACCTTCCCCGTCCATTCTCCCAAACTGGAAAAAATCGAAATTTCCCGTCGCGGGAAAGTCCGCCGGGCCAAATTGTACTATCTTCGTGAACGTACCGGGAAAGCGGCCCGCATCAAGGAATTACGCAAATAGTAGCTTGAAAAAGAGACTTTCGGGTCTCTTTTTTTGTTATTCGCACCAGAGAAGGAGAAAAAATATGACGGTGATCAACTGGTTTCCCGGTCATATGGCCAAGGCCGGTAAACAAGTCAAAGAACAGGCGTCCCTCTGCGATCTGATTTTGGAAATCGCCGACGCCCGGGTACCGGCAAGCTCCCGAAATCCGCAATTAAAACAGTATATCGGTAAAAAACCGACGATTCTTGTGTTGAACAAAGCCGATTTGACGGAAAAATATGAGCAGGAAAAGTGGCTGAATCATTTTAAAATTAAAAAGCAGGATGCTGTTTTTGTCGCCGCCCGGCATAAACTCGGTTTTAAGGAACTGAATCAATACCTTGACCGGGAAATCGGCAAGCTCCACGCATATCTCATTGATCGCGGTCGCCGCCCCCGGCCCTTGCGCATCATGATGGTGGGGATCCCCAATACGGGGAAAAGCGCCCTTTTAAACGTGATGGCCGGCTCCAATAAGGTGAAAACCGGCAACAAACCGGGGCTGACCCGGTCGGTGCAGTGGGTGCGCAGCGCGGAGAATTTAGAACTGCTGGATTCCCCCGGTATCCTCTGGCCGAAGCTAAACGATCAGGAAGCCGCCATGCGTTTGGCCGTTGTCGGCTCCATCAGCAAAGACGCCTGTCCTGAAGTGGAATGCGGCTGGTACTTATTGAACTGGCTGATGGAACACCGTCCCCAAGTTTTTGCGGAGCGCTACCGTATCGAAGCACTGCCGGAATATGCCGAGGAACTCCTAAACGAGGTGGCCCGCAGCCGGGGCATGGTGCGGAAGGGCGGTATCCGAGAGGAAGAAACCTATATCATGTTGTTAAAGGAATACCGGGACGGAAAACTCGGAAAATTTATGTTGGAGCTGCCGGAATGATCGATGCAGCGGAAGAAGCGCGGCTTTATGCCATGTACCGCTTTGAACAGGAATATTATGATCAGGGCTATACCCGCGTCGCCGGCTGCGACGAAGCGGGCCGGGGTCCCTTGGCAGGGCCGGTGGTGGCCGCTGCGGTGATCCTGCCCCCTTGCTGTGTACTGGAGACTTTGAATGATTCCAAAAAGCTGACGGAAAAGAAACGCTTGCGCCTGGAAACAGAAATCAAAGAAAAAGCCGTGGCCTGGGCCGTCGCCCGGGTGGAACATGACGAAATCGACGAGATCAATATTTTGGAAGCGTCCCTAAAGGCCATGAAAAGCGCTTTGTTGGCCCTCTCGCAAACCGCCGAAGCCGTCTTGATCGACGGTCCCTTCGGCCTGCGTCAAGCAGAAATTCCTCAGCTTGCCATCAAGAAGGGGGATGCTCTCTCCGCCTCCATTGCCGCTGCCAGCATCTTGGCGAAGAACGAGCGGGACCGGATCATGATATCCTACCACCAGCTTTATCCGGTTTACGGTTTTCAAAAACACAAGGGGTATCCCACCGCCTTCCATCGGGAGATGATCAAAGCGTATGGGTATTCGCCAATTCACAGAAGGACCTTCAAGGTGAAATAGATGACCATGAAACGAAAAACCACGGGATTTTACGGGGAAGACATCGCCGCCCGGGCCCTGGAAAAACGGGGCTACCGTCTTTTGGTGAAAAATTACTGCATCCGCGGCGGCGAAATTGATCTGATTATGACCAAGGGCAAAGAGCTTATTTTCGTGGAAGTGAAGGCCCGACGCAACGACTGTTTTGGCACGCCCTTGGAGAGTATCACCCCACAGAAAAAAAATCGCATGGTGCGGGCGGCCAAAGTTTTTCTCTGCGGCAAAGAAGGGCAAGATTACGACGTTCGCTTTTTCGCCGTGGCGGTTTACCTCGATGAAAACGACAATGTCGAAAAGACGGAAATTTGCGAAGATATCTTAATATAGAAACGATTTACCGGAAGCGATTGTAAAACTACAATATATATGTATTGACATTCGCTTCTTTTAATTTATAATGTAACTTAGGAATTTATTGGGAGGTGGCTGTCATCCTATCAAAAGTGAACTCGATCGCTCTTTACGGGTTAGAGCCCCATCCTGTCACCGTAGAAGCCGATGTGGCCAACGGCATTCCCGTTTTTGATATCGTCGGTTTGCCGGAAACCGCGGTGAGAGAAAGCCGGGAGCGGGTAAAAGCCGCTTTGAAGAACGCCGGTTTCGTTTTCCCCGCCAAGCGCATCATCATCAATTTGGCCCCCGCCGATTTGAAAAAGAGTGGCACCAGCTTCGATCTGCCCATCGCCTTAGCGCTCCTCGTCGCCACCGATCAGATCAGTGCCGGGTATATAGAAGAACAAATGTACTTTTTTGGTGAACTTTCTTTGGACGGTTCCGTTTCTGCGGTCAACGGTGTTTTGCCGATGGTCGGCGGTATCGCCGATGCGGAGGAAAACGCCGTCGTTTTTTTACCCCAGGCCAACGCCAAGGAGGCCGCCCTCGACGGCAGAAGTACGGTCTATCCCGTTGCTTCCCTTGGCGCCTTGGCGGATCACCTCAGTGGTGAAGCTCCCATAGAAGCTGTCTACAGTGAGGAAAGCGATTTCGCTTTGGCGGAGCAAAGCGCCCGGCGCTGTCTCGATATGAAGGAGATCAAGGGGCAGGCTCAAGTCAAGCGGGGCATGGAAATTGCTGCCGCCGGCGGCCATAATGTCCTTTTGATCGGCGTTCCCGGCAGCGGCAAAACCCTGTTGGCCAGGAGCTTTCCGACGATCCTGCCGCCACTGACGCGAAAAGAAGCCCTGGCGGTGACGGCCCTTTACAGTCTGGCCGGGGAATTGAAAAATGACTTTTTGGTAAGGGAACGCCCTTTTCGTTCCCCTCACCACACTTCTTCGGCGGTGAGCCTCACCGGCGGCGGCACTTACCCGAAGCCGGGAGAAATCAGCATGGCTTCCAAGGGGGTGCTCTTCCTTGATGAGATCGTGGAATTTCCCAAAACCGTTTTACAGGTGCTGCGCCAGCCTTTGGAAGACAAGGTGGTGCATATCTCCAGGGTGGCAGGGAGTTGCAGTTTTCCTGCGGATTTTCAACTGATTGCCGCCTGCAATCCCTGTCCCTGCGGCTATTACGGTGATCCCGATAAGGAATGTTCCTGTTCGGAACAGCAGATTCACCGTTATTTTAATAAATTAGGCGGTCCCTTGTTGGACCGCATTGATATCCATATGAACGTCTCTCGGGTGGCCTTTCGCGAACTCCATGACGAAGAGATTGCGGAGGAATCCTCGGCGGTGATTCGAGAGCGCGTTGTCCGAGCCAGGAACAGGCAGCAAGAACGGTATCAAGAGCTTGATATCGCCAGTAACGCCGGTCTTGACCGCCGCTACCTCGACGCTTTCTGTCCCCTTGACCGGGAAACCGCCGCTGTGCTGGAAAAAATCTTTCAGCGCCTTCATCTAAGCGCCAGGGGCCACGACCGCATCATCAAGGTGGCCCGCACCATTGCGGATCTGGCCGGGGAGACGGAAATTCAGAGTCAGCATATTTTGGAAGCGGTGCAATACCGCTCCTTGGACCGTATATAACAGAAAAAAGAGGAAACGGTGAAAATGAAGACAATTGTAGATGGATTGGAGATCAGCTACAGGGAGGAAGGGGAAGGTTCCCCTGTTTTACTCCTCCACGGCTGGGGCTGCAACGGCGGCCACTGGGATCCTGTGTTCGCGGCGCTCAAAGAAAACCACCGGGTGGTGGCCCCTGATATTCCCGGTTTTGGGGAAAGCGAAGAACCCCCCAATACCTGGGGCACCAAGGAATACGCCCTATTCTTTGAACATTTTATGCGAACCCTGAAAATGGAACAGCCCGTGGTGATCGGCCACTCCAACGGCGGCCGGATCGGTATCGTTTTGGCGGCGAAGGGCCGCGCCGGTAAATTGATTTTAACGGATAGCGCCGGTATCAAGCCGAAACGGGACGTCTCCTATTATGCAAAAATCTATTCTTATAAAGCCATGAAAAAAGCGCTTTCCCTGCCGGTTTTCCGCGAAAAAAAAGCGGGGATTCTGGAAAAAAGGCGGGGTAAGGCGGGGAGCGCGGACTATAACGCCGCCTCCGAAGGGATGCGCCGCATTCTATCGACGGTGGTCAACGAAGACCTGACTCCATACCTACAGCAGATTCGCGTTTCCACCTTGCTGGTTTGGGGCAGTGAAGATACGGCGACCCCGTTATCCGACGGAGAGCAGATGGAAGCAATTTTGAAGCAAAACAAGGTCGATTGCGCGCTCATCGTTTTTAACGGTCGCGGCCATTATGCCTTTTTAGAGGAAAGACAACGTTTTATCAGCATATGCCAGGCATTTATCTGAGGAGGAAAGCACTATGAGCTACCATTTGATGTCGCTGCTGTGGATCTTGGCCAGCGTACCTTTTCTGATCTTTTCGGTACAGCGCCTCGTCTATGAACTCCACATGATGCAATTGAATACTTACCGAAACGACCGTTACGGCGCCTGGCTGAAGGCCAAGGGGCCCCGGCGTTTCAAAGATCTTTTGCCGCTCCTCGCCGGGGCACCCCTGATTTTCATCGGCGGTTTCGTGGCGGAGCTCATCGCGGTTTTGCTTTGGGGGCTTTTCTATCTCATTTTCGTGCAGACGAGAGATAAAACACCGCCGAAAAAACCCTTGGTATTCACGAAACGGGCAACGCGGCTTTACGTCACGGTGCTGGCCATTTACTTTCTGCCCGCCATTGCCATTCTGCTGCTGATCGTGGCCAATGAGGGCGCAACCATGCTGGTTCGCGGTGTTTTCCTATTGCTTTTGGCGCTGCTGCCCTTTCTCTCACCGCTTTTCATCGTCGCTGCCAATACCTTTATGCAGCCCTTTGAAGAGCATCAGCAGGAGAAATTCTTTGACGAAGCCCATGATCTCCTGGCAGAACAGCAGAACCTGCTAAAGATTGCCATTACCGGCAGTTACGGTAAAACCTCGGTGAAACACATCTTAAACCGTATGCTGGAAGAAAAATACTATACCCTGATGCCTCCCGGCTCCTACAATACGCCTATGGGCATCACCAAGATCATCCGCGGGCAGTTAAAGCCGATGCATCAGGCCTTCGTGACAGAAATGGGGGCCAAACAGCAGGGGGATATTGCCGAACTCTGCGCCTTGGTGGAACCGGGTTACGGCATCATCACCGCCTTGGGCGAAGCCCATTTGGAATCTTTCGGTTCCTTTGAAACGATTGTTGATACGAAATTCGAATTGGCGGAAGCCCTGCCGGAAGACGGCGTCGCCGTATTGAATTTCGACGACCCGGCAATCCGCGATAACGCTTACCGGGTGAAGGGAAGAGTGATCTCCTACGGTATTGAAAGCCCTGATCTTGACTATTGGGCCGCCGATATCCGCTATCATTACCGGGGCACCGAATTTACGCTCTGCACCAAAGACGGTGCGAAGGAAGAATTCAGAAGCCAGCTTCTGGGTATTCACAACGTCTATAATATTGTCGCAGCCGCCGCTATGGCCCATGATCTGGGCGTTTCCTTCAAGCAGATGAAGCGGGCCGTATCGGCCCTACCCCCGGTGGAACACCGCTTGGAACTGAAAACCACGGCCAACGGATTGAATATCATCGATGACGCCTTTAACGCCAATCCCGTGGGCGCCGCCGCGGCCATGGAAGTTTTGGGTCAGATCGAAGGGGGCAAAAAGTTCCTGATCACCCCCGGTATGGTGGAACTCGGCGCCAAGGAATACGAGGAAAACAAAAAATTTGGCGTTCATGCCGCCGCTGTCTGCGACTACATCGCCCTCGTCGGCGAAAAGCAGACGGAAGCGTTGAAAGACGGCATTCTCAGCGCGGGCTTCCCCGAAGATCAGCTCTTTATCGCTCAAAACCTCAACGAAGCAAACACTTTTGTATACGGAAAGGCAGGCAAAGGTGACTTTGTTCTCTATGAAAACGATCTGCCCGATACGTATAACGAATAAAGCAGGGAGGCAATAATATGAAAACAACCGTTGGCGTCATTTTTGGCTGCTCCTCCGTGGAACATGAAGTGGCGATTATTTCCGCGCTTCAGGCCATGCAATCATTGGACAAAGCAAAGTACGATATTTTTCCCATTTACATCAGCAAGGAGGGGGACTGGTATTGGGGAGACGTACTGAATGATATTGAAAATTTTAAGGATTTGAACCGTCTGCTCTTTCAGTGCGTGAAGATCGTCGTTTCCGCCAACGCCGCAGACGGTACCGTCTTTCTCTACCCCCAAGGGCTGCTCAATAAAAAGCCCCTGGCTGTCATCGACGTATTTTTACCGGTGATGCACGGCGCTTACGGGGAAGACGGCTGCCTCCAGGGCTTTTTGGAAATGACCGGTATCCCCTATACGGGTCCTTCGGTGCTTTCCGCCGCCGTCGGTATGGATAAGGTGGTGCAAAAGGCCCTCTGCAAAATGGGGAACGTACCGGTCCTCGATTGCTTCTGGTTTTACGGTGCTCAATGGAGCGACGCGGAAGAAGATATCATCGCCTTCATTGAACGGAAGTTTTCCTATCCCGTTATCGTCAAGCCGGCAAACCTTGGTTCCAGCATCGGTATTAAAATCGCCGAAAACCGGGAGGAACTGATCGACGCCATTGAGGTGGCGGCCCACTACTCTCAGAAAGTTTTGGTGGAACACGCCATCAGGAATTTGAAGGAAGTCAATATTGCCGTCCTTGGCGACGCCGATCAGGCCGAAGTATCTGAATTAGAGGAGCCGGTGAGTGCCGAAGAGATTCTTACTTTTGGCGAAAAATACCTTCAGCCTGACAGCAAAACCGAAGGCATGGCTGGACTGAAACGGAAGATTCCCGCGGAAATTCCCGAGGAGATGGCCTCCCGCATCCGGGAAATCGCTTTGGATACCTTTTATTGCATGAACGGTCAGGGCGTATGGCGCCTGGACTTTATGATTGATCTCGATACGGATCAGATTTATTTAAACGAAGTCAACACGATTCCCGGTTCCCTTTCCTTTTATTTATGGGAACCCAAAGGGCTATCTTATCCCCATCTCCTCGATAAGCTGATTCAGATCGCCTTAAGGAGCAAGCAGAGAAAGAAGAATATGATCACTTCTTTTTCCAGCAATATTTTGGCCCAGGGAGGCTTCAAAGGAAAGAAATAATGGATGAGCAAGAAGTAAGCTATTTGGTGGCGCTGGGTCAGGTCAACGGGTTGCACCAAAATCTGCTTACGCTGTTGATGGATTACTTCGGCGACGCTGAAAGAGCCTGGCGCGAGTATCGTAGATGGCATAAAGCGCTGCCTTTGACCGCCGATAAGTGTGATGATATCGTTGGGAACCGCAAGGAAGTAGAGCCGGAAACCTTTTCGCGCTACCGTGAAAAACTTGGCGTGAAGGTAGTCACCGTAAAGGACAAAGATTTCCCCGCCGGTTTGCGAACCGTGGAGGACCCTCCCTACTATCTGTTTTATTACGGTTCCCTGCCGGATCCCGACCGTTTGGCCATTGCCGTGGTGGGATCGCGGAAATGCTCTGATTACGGCAAAGCCGCCACGCACAAAGTCGTTACCGACTTGGTGCAAAAGGCCGGTGTCGCCATCATCAGCGGCATGGCCGAAGGCATTGACGCCGCCGCCCACAAAGCAGTACTCCAGGCCAACGGCTACACCGCGGCGGTTTTGGGCAACGGCATTGACGTGATCTATCCGTCTTTTCACGGCAAACTCTATCGGGCGCTGAAAGAAAAGGGTGCTGTGATCAGCGAGTTTCCTTTGGGATGCGGCAGTTATCCTCAGAACTTTCCCCAGCGTAACCGGCTGATCAGCGGTTTGAGCAGCGGCGTTTTTGTGACGGAAGCCCGGATCAAAAGCGGTGCTTACCATACGGTGAAACACGGCCTGGAACAGGGCAAGGAAATTTATGCCCTGCCCCACTCGATTTTTTCCGGCGGCGGTTATTTGCCTCATTATCTCATCGAAACGGGCCAGGCAAAATTTGCCGCCTGCGCTGAAGATATTTTAGAAGATTTCATCGATGTGGGCCTCGTCGAGCGCATGCAGCGGGAGGAAAAGCAGAAGGATTCCTGTCTCGCCGCCTCTCAGGGAGAACGGGAGGCCTTGGCCGCCTTGGAAAAGGGCGGACGTTCCTTTGATGAACTGCTGAAATCGGCGCCATTGACTGCGTCGGAACTCTCTTCTTTTTTGACCCGCCTGGAAATCGAAGGCGCTGTTTACGAAACACCCGAAAAAAAATATATACTAAAAAATAATTAAGGGGTATCATTTATGAGCAAATATTTGGTGGTTGTGGAATCCCCCACGAAAGCAAAAACCATCGGCAAATTTTTAGGAAAGAACTATAAAGTTGTTTCCTCCATGGGACATATCCGCGATCTACCCAAAAGCAAACTCGGTATTGAGGTGGAAGAAGGATTCAAACCCCATTACATTACCATTCGTGGCAAAGGGGAAATGCTGAAAGAACTGAAAAAGAGCGCCAAAGCCGCGGATAAGATTTTGTATGCCGCCGACCCTGACCGCGAAGGGGAGGCCATCGCCTGGCATCTAAAACAATATTTGGAAAACAACCCCGAGGGCATTGATCCCAATGCCTCTGAATTATGCCGCATTGAATTCAATGAAATCACCAAAGACGCCATTAAAAATGCGGTAAAAAACCCACGTCCCATTGACGTGAACCGTTTTTATGCCCAACAGAGCCGCCGCATCTTAGATCGCCTCGTCGGTTATAAGCTCAGTCCGCTGTTGTGGAAGAAGGTCAGGAAGGGCCTTTCCGCCGGTCGTGTGCAAAGCGTGGCGGTGCGGTTGATCTGCGAACGGCAAAGAGAAATCGACAATTTCAAGCCGGAAGAATACTGGACCTTGGAAGCGGATTTTCTTCATCAGGACAGCCTCCTCAGCGCCAAATTATTGAAGATTGACGGAAAAAAAGCGGAAATACCCAACGAAGCCGCCATGGAGACGGTGATCGGCGGTTTGAAAGACGCTGTATACAAAGTGATTCTGGCCCAGAAGAAGCAGAAAAACAAAGCGCCCCTGCCCACCTTCACCACCAGTAGTATGCAGCAGGAGGCCAACCAAAAGCTGAATTTTACGGCCAAACGCACCATGCAGCTGGCCCAGCAGCTTTACGAAGGGATCTCTTTGGGCGGCAGCAATGTTGGTTTGATCTCCTATATGCGTACCGATTCGGTGCGCGTCGCCGAACCGGCTCAACAAGAAGCCTTAGACTATATCGAAAATACCTATGGGAAGGAATACTGTCCGGCAAAGCCGCGGCAGCACGCCGTCGGCGCCCATGCCCAAAACGCCCATGAGGGGATTCGTCCCACTTCTGTGCAGAGGACGCCGCTTTCCGTAAAACAGTACTTGAATCAGCCCCAATACCGCCTCTATAAACTGATCTGGGAACGCTTTGTTGCAAGCCAAATGGCCGACGCCAAAGTGCAGACGACCAATTATGACATCGAAGCCAACCGCTGCCTCTTCCGGGCCAGCGGCAACATTGTGATCTTCCCCGGCTATATGAAACTCTATAAGAACGACGATAAAAACAATGTTTTGCCCGAAGTCAAAGAAGGAGAAGTACTGACTTTAAAAGAACTCCTGCCGGAACAGCACTTCACCCAGGCGCCGTCGGCCTATACCGAAGCGGCGCTCATCAAAACATTGGAAAAACTCGGCATTGGCCGTCCCTCGACTTATGTGACGATCATTGAAACCGTGGTCAGCCGCGGCTACGTTTCCAGGAAAGAGAAGACCTTCCATCCCACGGAACTGGGCATTGTCGTCAATGATCTGCTGATGGAACATTTCCCTGATATTTTGAACGTGGAATTTACCGCCAAAATGGAAGAGAAGCTCGATCAAGTGGAAGTCGGCGATCTTGGCTGGCAGAAGATTTTGGAGGACTTTTACGGTCCTTTCTCCGCCTCCCTGGAAAAAGCAGAGGAAGCCATCGGTGAAGTGGAACTCGTCGATGAAGTGAGCGACGTGGTCTGCGAGTATTGCGGCAAGCAAATGGTCTATAAAATGGGCCGTTACGGCCGTTTTTTGGCCTGCCCCGGCTATCCCGCCTGCCGCAACATCAAATCCGTGGACAAAGACGGCAACGTGGAAGAGAAAACCTTGGGCGAAAGTGATGTCCAATGTGAAAAATGTGGCCGCACCATGGTGGTGAAAAAAGGGAAATACGGCAAATTCTTAGCCTGCCCCGGTTACCCCGAATGTAAGAACATCAAATCCATCGACGAGGAAATCGGTGTCAAATGTGTGCAATGCGGCGGCGAGCTGGTGCGCAAACGCAACAAGCGGGGCAAAGTCTTCTACGGCTGCCAGAACTATCCCGACTGCCAGGTGGCCTATTGGAACCTGCCTTTGACGGAGGTTTGCCCTGAATGCGGCCGGCACATGGTGGAAAAAACAGGAAAAGACGGTGAAAGAATCGTCTTCTGTGAAAATAAGGAATGCCCCACGAATCAAAAAGCCGTAAAAACCAAGGGGCGGAAGAAGAGTACCAATGCGTAAAGTCATCATTGTCGGTGGCGGCTTGGCCGGGGCGGAGGCCGCTTGGCAGTTGGCCAAAAGGGGGCATGAGGTTTGCCTTTATGAAATGCGCCCCGTGACCATGACCCCGGCCCATAAAACAGACCGTCTGGCGGAGCTTGTTTGCAGCAATTCCCTGCGGGCGGCCAACCTGGAAAATGCCGTCGGTTTGCTGAAAGAAGAAATGCGCCGCCTCGATTCCCTGATCATGAAAGCAGCTGACGCTACGGCGGTACCCGCCGGCGGCTGTTTAGCCGTGGACAGAAATGCCTTTTCTGCCATGGTTGAAACAGAATTGCTGGCCACAGGTAAAATTGAGATCCTCCGGGAAGAGATTAAGGAGATCCCCGAGGATGATGTGGTGATCATCGCCTCAGGCCCCCTGACGGCGCCGGCCCTGGCTGAAGAATTGGCATCGCTGGCAGGGAGGGAAGACCTTTATTTTTACGATGCCGTGGCGCCGATCATCAGCGGTGATTCCATCGACCGCAATATCGCTTTTTGCGCTTCCCGTTACGATAAAGGGGAGGCGGCGTATATCAATTGTCCCATGAACAAAGAGGAGTACGACGCTTTTTATGAGGCCATTGTAAGCGCCAAAGTATATGAACCCCATGAATTTGAAACCATGAAGTATTTTGAAGGCTGTATGCCCATGGAAGAAATGGCTTTAAGAGGCCGGGAAACCATGGCCCACGGGCCCATGAAACCGGTGGGTCTCACCGATCCCCGCACCGGCGGGATGCCCTATGCCGTGGTGCAGCTGAGGATGGAGGACCGAGAGGGCCGTCTTTATAATATGGTGGGTTTTCAAACCCATCTCCTCCGGGGTGAGCAGGAACGTGTTTTCCGCATGATTCCCGGGCTGGAGCAGGTGGAATTCCTGCGTTACGGGATGATTCACCGGAATACGTATATCCATTCACCGAAAATCCTCTCGGCGACCATGGAAGCCAAGGAATGTCCGGGGCTTTTCTTTGCCGGTCAGCTCACCGGGGTGGAAGGCTATGTGGAATCCGCCGCCAACGGTCTTTTAGCCGGCATCAACGCGGCCCGGGCCGCGGAAAACCGGGAACGGGTTGTTTTCCCGGCGGAAACCGCCATCGGCGCTTTGGCCCACTATGTGTCCACTGGCGGTTCCGGTAAATTTGAGCCCATGAACATTACCTTCGGTTTGATTGCGCCCCTGACGGAGCGCATACGTAAAAAGAAAGAAAAGAACGCGAAGATTGCGGAGCGTTCATTGAGTATATTGAAAACCATCAATGTTAGTTAAAGTCAGATAAAGCGGGTGATTAGATGGAAAATCGGTTTTCGGACTATTTGGCCTATCTTTTGGGTGAGAAGAACGCCTCGCCCCATACGGTTACGGCCTACCGCAAAGATATTGAGGACTATTTCGCCTTTTTGGCGAAACAGCAGATTCCGGCGGAGCAAGCTGACCATCTTTTGATCCGCCGCTATATGATGGAGCTGCAAAAAAACGGCATTTCCAAAAATTCCATGGCAAGAAAGATGTCCTCCATCAGAAGTTACTACCGCTATTTGGTGCGGGAAAACGTCATCGAGGACAACCCTTTGACCTTGGTTAGCTCCCCCAAGGAAACGAAACGGCTGCCGAAATTCGTCCACTATGAGGATTTGAAAGAGCTCTTTGAATTGCCGGATAACAGTCCGGCGGGGCTGAGGGACCGGGCCATGATGGAACTGCTCTACGGCGGCGGTTTAAGGGTTTCGGAAATGTGTTCCCTAAAACTGAACCAGTTGATCTTTCCCATCCGTTCCGTGAAAGTCATGGGCAAGGGGAAAAAGGAGCGTCTCGTGCCTTTGGGGGATTACGCCCTAAAAGCCCTTACCGCTTATTTGGAAAAAGGCCGTCCTCAACTGGTGAAAATCGATCACGAAGAGGAACAGGGCGTCTTTTTGAATCAGCGCAACGGCCACGCTCTCACCGACCGGGCCGTCCGGGACGTCCTCGATAAGTACGTGGGTCGCCTTTCCAAAACTTTGAAGGTCAGCCCTCATATGCTGCGCCATTCCTTTGCCACTCACATGCTGGAAAACGGCGCCGATATCCGCATCATCCAGGAATTACTCGGTCATGAGCGGCTCTCCACCACCCAGATCTATACCCATATCACCAAGTCCCATATGATGGAAATCTATAAGGAATCTCACCCCAGAAGTTGAAAGGAGAAAACTGCGATGATGTTTGAAGCAACGACCATTCTCGGTGTCAGCAAAGACGGCAAAACCGCCGTGGCCGGCGACGGTCAGGTGACCATGGGTAATTCCATGATCATGAAAAACGGAGCCAAGAAAGTGAGAAGGCTCTATAACGGCGAGGTCGTAGCGGGGTTTGCCGGCGCTGTGGCCGACGCCTTCACACTGTTTGATAAATTTGAAGCCAAACTCAACGAATACCGGGGCAATCTGATGCGTGCCTCAGTGGAACTGGTTAAGGAATGGCGTACCGATAAGATTTTACAGAAATTAGAGGCGCTGATGATCGTGGCCAACGCCGAAAGCATGCTGATCATTTCCGGCAGCGGTGAGGTCATCGAGCCCGACGACGGTATCGTGGCCATCGGCAGCGGCGGCCCCTATGCCTTAGCCGCGGCCAGGGCTTTGCGGAAGCATACGGATCTTTCCGCGGCGGAAATCGCCAAGGAGGCCATGGAAGTGGCGGCAGGGATCTGCGTGTTCACCAACGATCAGATTATCGTGGAAAAAATCGGGGAAAAAGCAGGAGAGTGAACGTGAAGATGAAAGAAGAATTGACGCCCAGCCAAATCGTATTTGAACTGGATAAATACATCATCGGTCAGGCCCAGGCCAAAAAGAGCGTGGCCATTGCCTTGCGCAACCGCTTTCGCCGCAAAAATGTCAATGAGGATTTAAAAGACGATATTATTCCAAAGAACATCATTATGATCGGTCCCACCGGCGTCGGTAAAACGGAAATCGCCCGCCGTCTGGCAAAAATGGTCAACGCTCCCTTTGTCAAAGTGGAAGCCACGAAATTTACGGAAGTGGGTTACGTTGGCCGGGACGTCGACTCCATCATTCGCGATCTCGTGGAAAACGCTGTGGCGATCATTCGGACCGAACGCATGAGCATCGTGGAAAAACAGGCCAAAAAGAACGCCGAAGCCCGCCTGGTGAATCAGTTGATGATGGAGGGCTACGGCAAAGAGCTGGAAAACCCGGAAGAAGCATTGAGTCAAAATGAAGTCAACGCCCGGCGCAGAAAGTACATCAAACGTCTGCTCAACGCCGGTGATCTTGACCGGGAAACCCTTGAAATCGAAGTGGCGGATACGCCGGGTCCGGTGATGATCGGCGGTATGGACGACATGGGCGTTGATCTCGGCAGTATTTTCGGGAACATGCTCCCCACCAAAATGAAGAAGCGCAAAGTTACCACAAAGGAAGCCCTGCGTATCTTTACCCAAGAAGAAAGTCAAAAACTCATCGATATGGAAGAAGTATCTGCGGAAGCCGTGGAAAAGACAGAACAGATGGGCATCGTCTTCTTGGATGAAATCGATAAGATCGCCGTTTCTGACCATAAGAACGGCGTCGACGTCAGCCGCGGCGGCGTCCAGCGGGACATCTTACCCCTGGTAGAAGGAGCCACGATCAATACGAAATACGGTCCGGTGCGCACGGATCACATTCTCTTCATTGCCGCCGGCGCCTTTCATGTGGCGAAGCCTTCGGATCTGATGCCGGAATTGCAAGGCCGCTTCCCCATCCGGGTGGAGCTGGACAGTTTGACCGCCGAGGATTATAAGCTGATCCTGCGGGAACCGCAAAATTCCTTGATTAAGCAGTACGTCCAATTGCTCAAAGCCGACGGCGTTTATGTAGAGTTCACCGAAGACGGCATCAACGCCATGGCGGAGATCGCCGACCATATCAACGAGGAAACAGAAAACATCGGCGCCCGCCGCCTTCATACGATTCTCGAAAAGGTCTTAGAGGATGTTTTATTTTCTGCGCCGGACCTGCTCCGGGGTACCGTCACGGTGGATCGGGAATACGTTGACAGCCGCATGATGGGCATCGTCAAAAACGAAGATCTCAGTAAGTACATTCTCTAACCGTGTTTTGGTAAAGGGAGGTGCGAAGCGCCCCGTTAAGGCAATGTCTCATGCAATATATATTGTAGAAATACAATAAAAAAGAGCAAAACAAAGATAAAATCCTCTTGCATGAGGCCATACTTTATGGTACTATGTTAAAGAAACACGCACGGATTTGGATTTTCGCGCCGGTGCCTCTTGAGGTGTCGCGAAAAAAAGAAGAATCCGGAGGTGAAAGTGGGGAAAACCCGCAATCAAAAAACCGAGGAGGAAATAACGAAAATGGCAGTTATTTCAATGAAACAGCTTTTAGAAGCAGGCGTCCACTTTGGACACCAAACCCGCCGTTGGAACCCGAAAATGGCTCCTTACATCTTCACCGAAAGAAACGGCATCTACATCATCGACCTGCAAAAAACAGTGAAGAAAATCGATGAAGCCTATGCTTTCATCAAAGACACTGTGGCTGATGGCAAATCCATCCTCTTTGTAGGAACCAAAAAACAGGCTCAGGACGCCATCAAAGAAGAAGCCGAACGCTGCGGCATGTTCTTTGTGAATCAGAGATGGCTGGGCGGTTTGATGACCAACAACAAAACCATCCAAAAGCGTATTGATTTTCTGCGCGACATGGAAAAAATGGAAGAGGACGGCACTTTAGCCCTCTTACCGAAAAAGGAAGTTGCCCAGTTGCAGGGTAAAAAAGAGAAGCTCGAAAAATTCTTGGGCGGTATCAAAGAGATGAAAGATCTTCCCGGCGCTCTTTTTGTGGTTGACCCCAAAAAGGAAAGAATCGCCGTGGCCGAAGCTAAGAAACTGAGCATTCCCATTATCGCCATTGTCGATACCAACTGCGATCCCGAGGAAGTGGATTATGTGATCCCCGGCAACGACGACGCCATTCGCGCCGTCAAACTCCTCGTCGCCAGAATGGCCGACGCGGTCATCGAAGGCAACCAGGGGATGTCCATGGCAGAAGCCGTTGACGAAGTACCGGCCAAAGACGGGGAAACCGAAGAAGCAGCCGCCGCAGAATAAATAAATCAAATAGAGCAGGGCAGATTGCAGATCGGCTGACCCAGGCGATACTACGCCTGACCCTGCTTTTTACTTGCGTATAGGAGGAATATACAACATGATTTCAGCTCAAATGGTCAAAGAACTCCGGGAAAGAACCGGAGCCGGTATGATGGATTGCAAAAAGGCCCTCACGGAAACAGACGGCGATATGGAAAAAGCCGTTGATTTCCTGAGAGAAAAGGGACTGGCCGCCGCGGAGAAAAAAGCAGGACGCATTGCCGCCGAAGGCATGGTTGCCGCCGCTCTTTCTGCCGACGCCAAACAAGGTGTGCTGGTAGAAGTCAACTGTGAAACCGACTTTGTGGCCAAAAACGAAGATTTTAAAGGCTTTGCCGCCGATGTAGCCCAACAGGTTTTGGCGGGGAACGCCGCCGATGTGGAAGCGCTCCTTGGCGAAGCGCTCCTTAGCGATAGCAGTAAAACCGTGAAAGACGAACTCACGGAAAAAGTCGCCGTGATCGGTGAAAATATCAATATCAGGAGATTTGAAAAAGTTGATGCCGCCGACGGCTGTGTTGCCGCTTATATCCATGGCGGCGGCAAGCTGGGTGTGGTGGTTTACGGTAAAACCGATGTGGTCAACGACGAAATCAAAGCCGCGTTGAGAAACATCGCCATGCAGATTGCGGCCATGGACCCCAAATACGTCAGCCGCGACGAAGTACCCGCTGATTTCCTGGCGCATGAAAAAGAAATTCTGATGGCCCAGGCCAAAGAAGAAAATCCCAATAAGCCGGATAACATCATCGAAAAGATGATCGTCGGCAGACTGAATAAGGAAATGAAGGAGATCTGTCTGTTGGATCAAAGCTATGTCCAGGACGGCGATCTTACCGTTGCCCAGTATGCGGCAAAAGTCGGCAAAGAAAACAACGCCGATCTTTCCGTGGTCCGCTTTGTTCGCTTCAAAACAGGAGAAGGTCTCGAAAAGAAACAGGACGACTTTGCCTGTGAAGTAGAAAACATGTTCAAATAAAGTTTCATAACAGAGATAGGGGTATGCTATGTGGGCTGAACCAAAGTATAAGAGAGTCGTTTTGAAGCTGAGTGGAGAAGCGCTGGCCGGCGACGCCGGCTACGGCATTGACCAAGGGATGCTGAGCCACGTTGCCAAGCAGGTGCAGGATGTGCGTGATCTCGGTATCGATGTGCTGATTGTGGTTGGCGGCGGAAATATATGGAGGGGTATCGCCGGGTCCGAACAGGGCATGGAACGGGCTACCGCCGATTATATGGGTATGCTGGCGACGGTGATGAACAGCTTGGCGTTGCAAAATGCTCTGGAAAACATCGGTGTTGATACGAGAGTTCAGTCCGCCATCGAAATGCGGCAGATCGCCGAACCGTATATCCGGCGCAAAGCCATTCGCCATTTGGAAAAAGGCAGAGTCGTGATTTTTGCCGCCGGTACGGGTAATCCCTATTTTTCAACGGATACCACTGCTGCCTTGAGAGCCGCGGAGCTTGATGCGGAAGTCATTTTGATGGCCAAAAAGGTAGACGGCGTTTATTCCGCCGATCCCAAAACCGATGCCCACGCTGAAAAATTTGACCACTTGACCTATCAGGACGTGTTGCAGAAGGAGTTAAAAGTCATGGATTCCACGGCGGCCTCTCTCTGCAAAGACAACCATATTCCTATTATTGTATTCAATATCAACGGCAAGGAGAACACGCGAAAAGCGGTGCTTGGAGAAAACGTTGGTACGATCGTTGGAGGTGAAACCAGTGATTAAAGATTACATGGAAGAAGCGGAACGCAAAATGGGAAAAACCGCGGAGGCGCTGAAGAGGGAATTCGCTACGTTGCGGGCAGGGAGAGCAACTCCCGCCCTCCTCGATAAGATTCAGGTGGATTATTACGGTGCCTTAACCCCCCTCAATCAGATGGCGAACATTTCCGCTCCGGAAAGTCATCTTTTGATGGTGCAGCCTTGGGATAAGAGCACTTTGAAAAATATTGAAAAGGCGATTCTCGCCTCAGATCTCGGATTGAACCCCAATAGTGACGGTTCGGTGATCCGCATTGCCATTCCCCAGTTGACGGAAGAACGCCGGAAAGAATTGGTGAAAGTCGTCAGAAAAAAGGATGAGGATGCCAAAGTGGCGATCCGCAATCTCAGAAGGGAACTCAACGACGACATCAAAGAACTGGAAAAAGAGAAGGAAGTTTCCGAGGACGATGCTGCCCGGGGTTTGGACGAAGCCCAAAAGCTGACGGAAAAATGGATCAAGAAATTGGATGAAATAACCAAAGCGAAGGAATCCGAGATTATGGAAGTCTGATCAATTTAATGCGTATGCATTTTTGAATTTAATTTCATATTAATTAAGGAGGTGTATTTGAATGTATAAAATCACTGATGAATGCGTCGCTTGCGGTACTTGCTTAGACGAATGTCCCAGCGAAGCGATCAAAGAAGGCGATGTTTATGAAATCGATCAGGAAGTTTGCACCGAATGCGGTACTTGCGTCGATTCTTGCCCCAATGATGCTATCATCGAAGAATAATGACAGAACCCCCTCGGCAGCGAGGGGGTTTTTCACCATTTTACGGGAGTATTCTTTTTATGAAAAAAACCACAGACAAGTTAAGGGATCAAATTGACCGAAGCGCTGTTCCGCGCCATGTTGCCATCATCATGGACGGCAATGGCCGCTGGGCGCAAAAGAAGCGCTTGGGCCGGATCAAAGGCCATGTAGCGGGAGCCAAGATCATCCGTAGCTTGACGGATGTCTCTTCGGATCTGGGCATTAAGGTGCTGACACTTTACTGTTTTTCCACAGAAAATTGGCGCCGTCCCCTTGCCGAGGTTAATTTTCTGATGGATCTGATTCGCGGCTATCTCCTGGATCAAGCTGCCGACATGGTCAAAGAGGGTGTACGGCTGACCTCCGTCGGTGTCATTGAGGAACTGCCGGAAAAGGTAAAAAAAGAACTCCTTCACGTCCAAGAGATGACCAAAGACTGTACCAAGATCACCCTCAATCTGGCCTTGAATTACGGCGGCCGGGAAGAGATTGTCCACGCGGCGAAGAAAATTGCCGCCAAAGTCGAAAAAGGTGAACTAAAGGCCGCCGATATCGACGAGGAGCTTTTTGCCGCCCAGCTTTACACGGCCTTTCTGCCGGATCCTGATCTTCTGATCCGCACTTCCGGGGAGATTCGTCTTTCCAACTTTCTGCCTTGGCAGACTGCTTATACGGAATTTTATTTTACCGAGGTCAACTGGCCCGATTTTAGCGAGGCCGCCTATTACCGCGCGATTTTGGAATATCAGCGCCGCAGCCGCCGTTTCGGCGGTATTTCCTGAAATATTGGAATATGATAAGATGAGGATGAGAACATGTTAAAAACAAGAGTGATCAGCGCTCTGATCTTTGTGCCTTTGATTTTGCTGGCGACCTATTTCGGCGGCTTTGTTTTTGCTGCTTTGATGTTGGCCATTGCCATCATCGGCGGCTATGAATTTGGAAAAATGCTGGAAGTCAACGCTTACCGTCTGCTTCCCTGGATATATTACCCGGTTACTGTTTTGCTCATCGTCATGGCCCAGTTAGCCCCCGCCAACGGCGGGGCAACGGTGGCCGTGGCCTTTCTTGGCTTTGCCGCCTATCTGACCCTATTTGTTTTTGGCAAAATCCGCTTCGACGAAGCGGCCGTCAACAGCCTTGTTTTGGCCTATATCCCTTTGACTTTGACCACGGCGATCTTCATCCGCTCCGGCATGGCAGAGGGCATGTACCTGATCTTTCTGCTATTGCTCATCGAGTGGCTCACTGACAGCGGCGCTTATTTCATCGGCAGCGCTTTCGGCAAGCATAAACTGATGCCCCGGGTCAGCCCCAAAAAGACAGTGGAAGGCGCCTTGGGGGGCATTGCCGCCGCGGTTGTTGCCGCGGTCCTGCTCAATGCCTTTGCCCACATCGGCCCTTATTGGCTCATCGTCATCATCGCCGTCATTGTCTCCGTCGCGGGACAGCTTGGCGATCTTTGTGAAAGCGCGGTGAAGCGCTGGGCGCAGGTGAAGGACTCTGGCAATCTGATTCCCGGTCACGGCGGTATCTTGGACCGTTTTGACAGCATGTTTTTTGCCGCGCCGGTCACTTATCTGATCCTTACGGTCTATCAGCTTTTTGTGTAACAGATAACAGAGGAAATGTACTATGAAAACCATTGGTATTTTGGGCTCCACCGGTTCCATCGGCCGCCAAAGCCTCGCTGTGTTGAGCTGGTTCCCCGATGAATACAGGGTAAAGCTTTTGGCGGCCAACCAAAACGCCGCTCTCCTGGCGGAACAGGCAAAAAAATTTCAGCCGGAAGTCATTGCCCTTGCCGATCCGACAAAATACAAAGAACTAAAAGCGTTGCTGCCGGATTTTTGCGGTGAGATTTTGGCGGGAGCAGAGGGGATTGAGGCCGTTTCCGGGCTTACAGTGGATATGATGATCCACGGCATTGCCGGCATGGCGGGGCTCTCTCCGCTTTTAACCACCCTGAAAGCCAAAAATAAGGTGGCTTTCGCCAATAAGGAAAGCCTTGTCACGGCAGGACATCTGGTGATGTCGCTGGTCAAAGAAATGGAAACCGTATTGCTCCCCGTGGACAGCGAGCATTCCGCAATCTTCCAGTGTTTGCTGGGAGGCAAGAGCGGCTTGAAGAAATTGGTGTTGACGGCTTCCGGCGGTCCTTTCCGGCAATGCACCGCGGCCCAGTTGGATGACGTTACCCCAGAAATGGCCCTCAAGCATCCCACTTGGAATATGGGGGCGAAAGTGACCATCGACAGTTCCACGATGATGAACAAGGGTCTGGAAGTGATCGAGGCGCATTGGCTCTTCGATTGTCCTTATGAACAGATCGAAGTTTTGATCCAGCCCCAAAGCGTCATTCACTCCATGGTCTGTTTTAAGGACGGTTCTTTCATCGGTCACCTGGGCAAAGCCGATATGCGCATCCCCATCCAATTTGCTTTGACCTATCCGGAGCGCAGGGAAAACCCCTTAACGGAATTGGACTTTGCTGCTCTGGGTCGCCTTGATTTCAGCGCGCCGAAAAAAGACGTATTTCCCCTTTTGGGCCTCGCCTATGAGGTGGGGAAAGCCGGTGGTACGCTGCCTGCGGTGATGAACGCCGCCAACGAGGTATTGGTGTATAAGTTCCTTGCAAAGAGAATAAAATATAAAGATATTTACAGGTATGTTGCCGAGACTGTGGCAAATCATGAAAATACTGCCGATCCGTCTCTTGGGGAAATTTTAGCCGCTGCGGCAGAAACCAAGGAGAAGCTGGCGCGTATCTGAAAAATAGGGAAGGTGTTTTCATTGAGTATTTTATGGACTGTTGTTTTGACTTTGGTGATGTTCGGCATCATTATCTTTGCCCATGAGGGCGGTCATCTGCTCTGCGCCAAAGCCTGTCACATTTACGTAGAAGAATTTTCCGTGGGCATGGGGCCGAAGCTGTTTTCCTTTCGGAAGGGGGAAACCGCCTATTCTTTGCGGTTGCTGCCCATCGGCGGTTATTGCAAAATGCCAGGGGAAGACGGCGAAAGTGATTTGCCCAACGGATTCGATAAAAAATCAGTGCCCCAGCGTATGCTGGTGGTGGCTGGCGGCGCCCTGTTCAACATCATCTTTGCGATATTGCTCTTCATCGTCGCCTATATGGGATTGGGCACCTCCAGCGAAGAACCCATCATTGGCGAGGTCTATGAAGATTATCCGGCTTACGTTGCCGGTTTGCAACAGGGTGACGTGGTCACCGCCATCAATGGGGAAGCCATTTCATCTTGGACTGATATGACGGCGATCATTCAGAATCAGGTCGGTACGGCGCTGGCCTTTACCGTTGACCGCGGCGGTGAAGTCGTCCAGTTGACCATTACCCCGGAAGCCGGGGACAGCGGCAGCGGCATCATCGGGATTGTTGCCGCCAGGGAAAGCGTTTCCGTTTTCCAAGCCGTGAAAACCGGTTTTCAGCAGACTTATGAATTGACCAAACTGGTGCTGGTCAGCCTTTGGCAGATGGTCACCGGCGCCATTGGCTTGGATCTGGCGGGGCCGGTGGGGGTCGGTCAGATGGTGGGGCAGGCGGCCTCTTACGGTTTTTACAGCTTTCTGATCTTTGTCGCCGCCATCAGTGTGAACTTGGGCATCGTCAATCTGCTGCCCCTGCCGGCCTTGGACGGCAGCCGCCTGGTCTTTCTGGCCGTTGAGGGCATCCGACGGAAGCCTCTCAGCGCCAATGTGGAGGGAATGATCCATTTTGTTGGTTTCGTTCTGCTCATCGGCTTGCTGATCATCGTCACCTATTTTGATATTTCCAGGATCATGGGTTAAAAGGATGAAGACGAGGAAAAAAACGAGACAGCTGAAAATCGGCGGCGTATCCATCGGCGGTGGCGCTCCCATCGTCATCCAAAGCATGAATAATACGAAAACCGCCGACGTGGAAGCGACTCTCAGCCAGTTAAGAGCCTTAAAGACCGCTGGCTGCCAAATCGGACGCCTTGCCGTCCCCGACAGGGAAGCCGCTGAGGCGCTGAAAAAGATCATACCGAATAGCCCCCTGCCTTTGGTGGCAGATATCCACTTTGACCATCGCCTGGCGCTGATGAGTATTGAAAACGGCATCCAAGCTTTGCGGATCAATCCCGGCAATATTGGCAGTGAAGAAAAGGTCAAAGCCGTGATCGACGCGGCAAAGGAAAAGAACATTCCCATCCGCATCGGCATCAACGGCGGCTCTTTGGAAAAGGACTTGCTGCAAAAATACGGCAATACCGTCGAGGCCATCGTGGAGAGCGCCTTAAGGGAAGCGGCTGTTTTTGAAAAATACCACTTTGAAGCAGTGAAGATCTCTGTAAAATCTTCCTCGGTACCGAAAACCGTAGCCGCTTATGAGCTGTTGTCGGCCCAGGTGGACTATCCCCTCCACATCGGCGTCACCGAAGCGGGTACGCTGTTAAAGGGCAGCATCAAGTCGGCCCTGGGCATCGGTATCCTGCTCTATGAGGGCATCGGCGATACGATACGGGTATCCCTCACCGGTGACCCGGTGCGAGAAATCACCGTTGCCAAGGAGATTTTGAAGGATTTGGGTCTCAGGGAAGAGGGGATCGAATTCATTTCCTGCCCCACCTGCGGCCGCACCAAAGTGGATTTGGAAACCATGGTTGCCGCCGTGGAAGATGGGTTAAGGGACTTTACGCCGAAGCGGCCTTTGACTGTGGCGGTGATGGGCTGTGAGGTCAACGGCCCCGGGGAAGCCAAAGAAGCCGACTACGGCATCGCCTGCGGCAAAGGGCAGGGCCTTTTGTTTAAAGAAGGCGAAGTAATCGGTAAATATCGGGAAGATACCATTGTTGACATATTAGTGCGTGAAATCAGGAGGAATGAACAATGAGATACAGTAAGCTTTTTGCCCCGACCTTGAGAGAGGTACCCGCGGAAGCGGAGATTGCCAGCCATCAGCTGATGCTGCGGGCAGGGATGATGCGAAAAGTGGCTTCCGGCGTCTATACTTACTTGCCTTTGGGCTGGCGGACCATTGAAAAAATCAGCGATATCATCCGGGCAGAAATGAACAGCGCCGGCGGTCAGGAACTGATGTTTCCCATTGTCCAACCGGCGGAGCTTTGGCAGAAAAGTGGCCGCTGGGAGGTGTACGGCGGGGAACTGTGGCGGCTCAAAGACCGTCACGATAGAGATTTTTGCCTTGGTCCCACCCATGAGGAAATCGCCACCAGCCTTATTTTAAACGACGTAAATTCCTATAAGCAACTGCCTTTGTTGATCTATCAAATTCAGAATAAATACCGGGATGAACGCCGTCCCCGTTTCGGCTTAATGCGGGGCAGGGAATTCATTATGAAGGATTGCTACAGTTTTGACCGAGACGCCGCCGCCCTTGATGTTTCCTATCATCTGATGTACGACGCTTACGTGAATATCTTCAACCGTTGCGGCTTGGATTTTCGCCCCGTTAAGGCGGATAACGGCGCCATCGGCGGCAGTTCTTCCCATGAATTCATGGTCCTGGCCGAAAGCGGTGAAGCGGAAATCCTCTACTGCGATACCTGTGATTACGCCGCCAATGTGGAAATCGCCGACTGCGCCAAAGAGGAGATCACAAAGGAAACGCAGCTGCCTTTGGAAAAGGTGCTGACGCCGGAATGCCGCACCATTATGGATGTGGCGGAATTTCTGCATATGGATACGGTGAAGACCATGAAGGCGCTCTTTTATATGGCGGATGAAAAACCGGTGCTGATTTTCGTCCGGGGCGATCGCCTGATGAATGAGGTTAAAGTGCAAAATTACCTTGGCGCGACCCTTTTCTATATGGGGACCGAGGACGACCTCAACAATGCCGGTTTGGTCCAGGGCTTTATCGGCCCCTGCGGCCAAAAAGTCCGGGTTTTGATTGACCGGGAAGTGGCGGCAAGCGCCAATCTCTGTTGCGGCGCCAATGAAGAGGGCTACCATCTGAAAAACGCCAATTTTGGCCGTGATTTCCAAGGGGAAGTCGGTGATTTCCGCCTGGTGGAAGCAGGAGAGCGCTGCCCCGAATGCGGCGGTGTTTTGCAAAGCGCCCGCGGTATCGAAGTGGGACAAGTGTTTAAACTGGGCACCAAGTACAGTGTCTCCATGGAGGCCTCCTATCTTGATGAAAACGGTAAAGCCAATCCTTTTGAGATGGGCTGCTACGGTATCGGCGTAGGCCGCACCATGGCGGCGGCCATCGAACAGAATCATGATGAAAACGGTATCATCTGGCCCAAAGCCATCGCGCCTTTTCAGGTTATCCTCGTTCCCGTCAGCGAAAAGAGCGCAAGGCAAATGGAAGCAGCCAACGATCTTTACCTAGGCTTACAGGAAAAAGGTGTGGAAGTGCTCCTTGATGATAGGGCGGAACGGGCCGGCGTGAAATTCAAAGACGCTGACCTGATCGGCATTCCTTTGCGCATCACCATCGGTGATAAAAGCCTTGATCAGGGTTTGTTGGAATACAAAGAACGAAAATCGGGAGTCAGCGGCAGTATCGACGCGGCGGAAGCCGTTTCCGGAGTGCTGCGTCTCCTCGATGGGATTGAATAAAGGAGACAGCTTATGACCAGAAGAAATCTTTCCCTGCTTTTCCTCGGTGCTATTTTGATTTTTCTCGGCGTCCTTTGGGGCGGCAATTCTTTCGGGATCTGGGATGTGGATCTGTTTTTCCACGGTTGGTGGACGCTGTTTCTGATTATCCCGCCGATTTTTGGCATGATTCAGCACGGTGTCAAGAGCTTTGATCTGATTGTCCTCTTTATCGGCCTGGTCTTTCTCTTTTCCTCCCAGGGCATTTTCAGCTGGGGCACGGTGAGCAAACTCTTTTTGCCGGCACTGCTGATCGTCATCGGCCTTTTGGTGATTTTCAGCATTTTTCGCCGGAAAAAGGTACCTGGCATAGACCGGGAGGCCATGGCCCATCTTTCCGCCGTCTTTTCCGGTATCAAGCACGATTTTGTCAATGAAACCTATACCGGCGGCCGGGTGGAAGCCGTTTTCGGCAGCGTTGATCTCGATCTTCGCGGCGCCGTCATTGAACAGGACATCTATATGGAAGTGAACGCTGTTTTCGGCGGGGTTAAAATTTTCTTTCCTCCCAATGTCAGGGTGATCGCGGATAAAAACGCCGTTTTCGGCGGCGTCAGCGATAAGACGGTGGCCAACAATGCCGTGAATACGCCTCAGGTTCATATCGAGTGCAACGCGGTGTTTGGCGGCGTGGAACTGTTTTAAGGGGATCTCCCAGGGATATAGCTTTTTCCGTACTCTTTTTTTGCAAAAACTATAAAAATAAAACGATATTGGGCCGCCGCCAAAGCCATAATTAGGGTGAAGCCAAGGGTCGGCGGCCCCCTGCTTCTGCCGCATTGGCGGCGCAGCCCCAGGCCAGTATGTTAGCGATAACTAACCGATTTTTGACAGCCGGTGATTTTCTTGCTGAAATATGTTTGCGCCCGGTGTCTGAAAGGGCGCGTGCGCCGTTTTTCTTTTTGAATTATTATCTGTTTTGGGTTATAATAAGAAGAGCATTATGAAAGAGAGGTGAAACCATGAGTAAAAAAGTGACCCTTGAAATCCGTGGCCTGCATTGTGCCGGTTGCGTCGTGAACTCGGAAAAGGTGATCGGAAGATTGCCTTATGTGGAAGATGTGACGGTGAGCCTGACTGCGGAAAAGATCAATGCGACTTTGAAAACGGGAAGCGCTGAAGAAATTCAGGGCGTGATTAAGGCCGTGGAGGGCGCTGGCTTCGACGCCTTCGTCGCCGATGAAGAACAGCCCGCGGATGATGACGAAAGTGACCTAAGAAGGGAAAAGAGACGTCTTTGGATCTCCATTGTCTTCGCGGGCCTCGTGCTCTATCTGGCCATGGGACCCATGATCGGTCTGCCGCTGCCCGCTTTTTTCGGCGGCCATCACAGCTTAACGTTGGCCCTGACGGAACTGATCCTCTCCATACCGGTGGTGATCAGCGGTTTCTCCTTTTATCAAAGAGGATTCCCGGCGCTGTTCAAAGGGCATCCCAATATGGACAGTCTCGTGGCGGTAGGCACCGCTTCGGCTTTTATTTACAGTGTTGTTGCCATGATCAATGGTGAATACGCAGGAGTTTATTTTGAATCCGGTTGTACCATCATCGCTCTTGTTTCCGTTGGCCGCTATTTGGAATCCCGGGCCAAACATAAAACCGGCGACAGCATCCGCCGCCTGATGGATCTTTCGCCCCAAACGGCTTTGGTGGAGATCAACGGTGTGGAACAGGAAATACCGGCTTCCCAAATCAAAACCGGCGATATTTTCCTTGTTCGTCCCGGGGAGCGGGTTCCCGCCGACGGCAAAGTGATCTCCGGCGGCAGTGCCGTGGATGAATCGATGCTGACCGGGGAAAGCATTCCCGTGGACAAAGAAGTCGGCGACGCAGTCTTCGGCGGTTCTCTCAATAAAAACGGCGCACTCCGCTGTGAAGCGGTACACGACGGTAAAAACACGGCGCTTTCCCGGATTATTTCCTTGGTGGAGGAGGCGAGGGCCTCCAAAGCGCCGATTGCCCGGATTGCCGACCGCGTGGCCGGTGTCTTTGTGCCGGTGATCATCGGTATCGCGCTGCTTACCGCAATTCTCTGGCTGCTTGCCGGGGAACCGCTGGCCTTTGTGCTAACGGTATTTATCTCCATTCTCGTGATTTCCTGCCCTTGCGCATTGGGGTTGGCCACGCCTACGGCGATCTCCGTGGGCACCGGGAAGGGCGCGCAATACGGCGTGGTCTTCAAAAGCGGTGAAGCCTTGGAACAATGCCATAAAGTAAAAACGATGGTTTTTGATAAGACGGGAACGCTGACCAAAGGAACGCCGGTGGTAACGGATATCGTTTCCTTCTCCGATCTCAGCGAGGAGGATGTACTTTTTTACGCCGCCTCTGCGGAGCAGGGTACGGAGCATCCCTTGGGGGAAGCCGTATTGCAGGCCGCCGCTGAACGCAGTCTCACCTTGGCGCCGAATGAAAACTTTGAGACGCTGCCCGGTCACGGTATTCGCGGCACGGTAAAGGGAAAAGAGGTCTTTTGTCTCAGTGAAAAAGCGGCTCAAAACCAAGGCGATTTTGATTTAACATGGCGGCAAACTGCCGCCGCCTTTGGCGCGGCAGGCAAAACACCGGTGTTCGTCCTTTTGGAACAAACCGTCGTCGGTGTCCTTGCCATTGCCGATACGGTGAAGGATAACGCGGCTTCCGTCATTGCCGCTTTGCAAAAAAAAGGCATTCGTACGGTGATGCTTACCGGCGATAAAAAGGAAACCGCAAAAGCCATCGGCAAAACCCTCGGTATTGACGATATCATTGCCGAAGTTTTGCCCCAGGATAAAGCAGCACAAATCAAGCGTTTGCGGGAGCACGAAACCGTCGTCGCTATGGTGGGGGATGGCATCAACGATGCTCCCGCCCTTGCCGCCGCCGATGTCGGTATGGCGGTGGATAACGGTACCGACGCGGCCATTGCCGAAGCCGACGTCGTCTTCATGAGCTCGGATATCGGTGGCGTCTATACGGCGGTGATGCTTTCCGGCGCCGTCTTGCGCAACATCAAGGAAAACCTTTTTTGGGCGTTTTTCTATAATGTGCTGGGCATCCCCATTGCTGCCGGGGTACTCTACCTTTTCGGCGGTCCTCTGTTGAATCCCATGATCGCCGCGGCGGCCATGTCCTTTTCCTCCATCAGTGTGGTGATGAACGCCTTACGGCTTAATTTGTTTAAACTGAAATAACGGAAAACAGCAGCGGGCGTCTTCTTGTAATCAATCGCAAGAAGACGCCCGTTTTTTTACTGTCAACGCCTCATGAGACGGCAATCATTTGGCCTTGGCGTTACCTCAAAGTTAATGTTTTTCTTTCTCCGTAAAATCGAGAGGCTCGTGGAAGATCAGTTGGTGGAGGTCGTTAAGGCCCTCTTTGATTTCATCCCTGGACCAACCGGCACTTGCCAATTCCTCTGGGGGAAGCAATGTTAGAGATTCGTAAAAATCAAGGCCGATGATGTAGTTTTCTGCCAGGGGGTAATTTTCGACACAGCGAAAAAGAAGGTTCTCCCCTTCATCGAGTTTCCCCGCGGCGATCATTTCCTGTAATATTTCCGGCAGCATGTCGTCATCGGAAACGGAATTGGTGGGGCGGGGAATCTCCGTGCGGGTGCCGCGTTCGCCGACTGCTCTCATGCCGGAGGCAAGATCATAGATCATGCGCAGTAACCAGTCTTGGCTCGGATCCATTGTAAAACTCCCTTCTTTTTCTGTTATTATAACATAGAAACCGGAAAATCATAAAAAAATATAAAAAGTCATAGGAAGTGGAGAGAATCGTATTGAATTGTGAAAAATCTATGATATACTTATTAAGTATTTGAATTTTATATAGCTATGCGAAGTTTGCAGGAAAAAATGGTTGCATTTACCGACGGATTGACGCTCTCAGGTACGAAGACTGTAAACGGATAGCACTCTGGAGAAACCCATAGGGGTGCCGAAGGTGCAAGGTGATTGCCACCAATCTCTCAGGCAAAAGGACAGAGATCATGAAAGAAGGATATGTCACGAAGACGATCCTCTTGTTTTCTCGTTCCTGCCGGAGTAAAATGTATTTTTACTTCGTTTTTTATATGGATTCATTTATGGCATTATTTTATTTTTAGAGGTGGAAAATATGGGATTTTTGAACTCAATGTTTGACCTTGGGGATTTTGCGAACATTGATTCCTTCGCGACCTTTGTCAGCTGGCTTGACAATGTGGTCTGGGGACCTTTGATGCTAATTCTCATCGTCGGTACCGGCGTGTTTTTGACGATTCGGTTAAAATTCAGACCTTGGAGAAACCTCGGCTATGCCTTAAAATCGATCTTCGCGAAGAGAGATGAGACCAAAGCCGGTGATATTTCTCCTTTTCAGTCCCTGATGACGGCGCTTTCCGCCACCGTTGGTGTCGGTAATATCGCAGGGGTTGCCACGGCCATGGCCGCCGGCGGTCCCGGGGCGCTGTTTTGGATGTGGCTCACCGCCGTAGTCGGCCTTTCCACGAAATACGCGGAAAGCACCTTGGCTGTGAAATTCCGTACCGTAAACGACAAAGGCGAGATGGCCGGCGGTACCATGTTTGCTTTGAGAGACGGTTTGAAGAACAAAACCCTTGGTAAAGTATTGGGTTTCCTCTTTGCTCTCTTTGCCGTCGTTGCTTCCTTTGGTATCGGCAACATGACCCAAAGTAATACCGTTGCCGGCGCCATGAGCAACGCCTTCGGTGTTCCCACCTGGATCAGCGGCATTGTTCTCGTGATCTTTTGTCTCATCGTTATTTTGGGCGGCATCAAAAAGATCGGCGCGTATACCGGTAAAATTGTTCCCTTTATGGCCGCCTTCTATTTCATCATTTCGATTGTCTTTATTCTCATGAACCTGGGAAAACTGCCCGATGGTGTGTATAACATCTTTGTCGGCGCTTTCTCGCCTCAGAGTATCATGGGCGGTGTCCTTGGTAATGTCATCGCTACGGCGATTCAAAAAGGGGTTGCCCGGGGCGTCTTTTCCAATGAAGCGGGCTTGGGCTCCGCGCCCATCGCCGCCGCCGCGGCGCAGACCGATCATCCCGCCCGCCAGGGTTATGTCAATATGACCGGTACCTTTATTGATACCATCATCATCTGCTCCCTGACCGGTCTGGTTATCGCCTGTTCCGGCGTGCTCTATGATCCCGCCACCGGCGTTTATACGACGTTGAGCGGGGCAGACCTGAGCGCTGCCGCGTTCTCCGCCTCTTTCGGTATTTACGGTTCCTGGTTTGTGGCCATTTCCGTATTTCTCTTTGCTTTTTCCACGATATTGGGTTGGTCCTACTACGGTGAAAAATGTCTGGAATACCTTGCCGGTGGCACCAGATTGAATGTGGCCTACCGCCTTATTTTCTCTTTGCTGCCCTTTGTCGGCGCCATGGTTTCCTTGGAACTTGCCTGGAATATCTCGGATATCTTTAACGCTTTGATGGCGATCCCCAACTTGATCGCATTGATTCTGATGAGCAATATCATCGCCAAAGAAACCGAGGATTTCCAATATAATTATTTGATTCCGGAAAAGAAAGCGGCCAAGGAGCGGAAGCTGGCCAAGAAAGCCGCTTAACATCAGGCAGCCGAAAATTCGGCTTGTTCTCACTTTTTAATAGTTAAAAGCCGTGCTTGGATTTTTTCCAAGCACGGCTTTTTTGATCGTTACTTTACTGACCTAAAAATTCCAAAAATTTTGATTTGATTTTGATTTCGTAAGGCTGCCCGGCGGCGGGGACAACATCCGGCGTTTCACCGCCGGTTTCGTCACGTGTGACGGCAACGGAAACGTCGTCGGTGATATCGACAAAACAGAGGGGCGGATACAAAACGCACCACCAGTTTTTCCCCTTACCCTCTCCCAAAATAATGCGGTAGGCGTTGTATTTCCCGGCGGGAAGAGTGATGCTACCATAGGTTTTGGTGGGGAAAACGCTTGTCCCAAGCTTTGCCGTGGCCGTATAGGAGAACCCCTCTGCGGTGAGCACCGCATTGGCTGTGTCGATGATCGCGTCACTTTTTGAACTTAAAATCGCCGCCGCTTCCTCTTTTGACGCTGCTTTGCTTAATGCATCATTGACTTGCTCAAGGACTGCGTCGCGCACTTTCAGCTTCACAGCCTGATCGCAAACGCTGTCGCTGTTGGCGATCACATGGAAACGGATCAGGGAAGCGTCTTTGATCCGGCTTCCGTTTATGGACGCGGCGCATACCAGCGTCAAAACAAGGCATAGTAACAGCAGAATGAGTATTTTCTTTTTCGTATTCATAAAACTCCCTCAAACGTACTTTCTGAGGTTCATCAGGGCATTCTTTTCCAGACGTGAAACCTGGGCTTGGGAAATACCGATTTCCGAGGCGACTTCCATCTGTGTCCTACCCTGAAAGAAACGCATATTGATGATCTTCTTTTCCCTGGGAGCAATTTTTTTCATCGCCTCACTGATGGCGACTTTTTCCAGCCAAAGTGCGTCGCTGCTCTTATCGTCGCCGATTTGATCCATGACCAGCAGGGGATCGCCGCCGTCGTGGTAAAGAGGTTCATACAGAGAAATCGGGTCCTGAATCGAATCCATGGCGAAGATGACGGTTTCCTCCGGCAGCTCCAGCATTTTGGCAAGTTCAGCAATTTTTGGTTCTCTGGCGTGTTCGTTGATGAATTTTTCTTTGGCCTGCAACGCTTTGTAGGCGATATCCCTAAGGGAACGGCTGACGCGCAGGGAGTTATTGTCCCGCAAATAGCGTCGAACCTCGCCGATGATCATCGGCACGGCGTAGGTGGAAAAACGCACGTTTTGGGAGAGATCAAAATTATCCGCGGCTTTGATCAGGCCGATGCAGCCCACTTGAAAAAGATCGTCGGGATTTTCCCCACGATTGGAAAAGCGCTGGATCACGCTGAGCACAAGACGCAAATTGCCGCTGATGATTTTTTCCCGGGCATAATCGTCTCCGTGCTGCATTTTTTCAAAGAGATCGCGCATGACAGTATTGCTTAAAACGGGTAACTTCGACGTATCAACGCCGCAAATTTCTACTTTACGATTGACCATGTTGTTTCCCCCCATTCAAAACTCTGTATCTAATATGGTTCGTATTTCCTGATGTTATGCTGTTGAAAAAGGGGAATTTATGGCAATAAAAGAGCCTGTTCAAGTAAAATTGCTTGAACAGGCTCAAATTCAGTTTTAGAATTGATTTAACTTTGTTTTGTGAAAGTCATCATAATTTTCGCGGCTTCCGCCCTGGTGGTGTAGGCCCGGGGATTGATTTTGCCCTGATTGTCGCCGTTGATGACACCGTGGGTCACAGCCCAGGTCATGGCTTCGGTGGCCCAGCTGTCCACAGTATTGCCGTCACTGAAGTTGGCCATGGTTTTGCCGGTATCTCCCGTGAGGGTAATGCCTTTTTCTTTGGCGTAGCGGTAGAGAATCGTGATCAGATCTTCCCGGGTGATGGCTTGATTCGGCCCGAAGCTGGTGGCGCTTAAACCCTCGATGATGTGGTTGCTGTAGCCCCAGGCGATATAGGGGGCGTAGTAAGCCTTGCTGTCCACGTCGCTGAAAACAGTGGATGCCGGTGTGGTGGAGCTGGCCCCGGCAGTCCTGCCGACGACGGTGATGAACATGCCCCTGGTGATGGAGGCAGCCGGCGAAAAGGTCGTGGCGGAAGTGCCGTTAAAGAACCCGTTTTCCACGCTGTAAATCACGGCGTTTTTATACCAATCCAAAGCTTTGACATCACTGAATTTGGCAATCGTTGTGGGGTAATAGGCAATGGTTTCTATGGCTCTGTTTATGGTTAGATTGATTTTGCCGGTACCGGTGGCAAGGTTGATTCGATTCAGGGCATCCTGATAGATTTGTTCAATCTTTGCTTGGTAACTGGCGTTGTAAGCGGTAAGTGTTAAGTCGTTATAGTAATCATTCAACCGTTTTGTTGCCGTGGCTTTGGCGTTGGCCAAGGTTGTAGTGTTAATATTTTCACCTAAATTGAAATAGCTAACAATGGCTTTGGCGTCGGCTTCGCCGAGTTTTTTAAGGTTCGCGTCGGAAGAAGCGAAAGTCCTGTCCGAGGCATTGCTCAAAAAGCAGTGTTCCACAATCATGGAGGGGATTTCCCGGTAAGCTGGATGCTTGATGATGCCGTAATAATCGGCGAGACGGGTCCCGTCCGTCCAATAGGTGTTGCTTTCCGAGGCTCTCGTAAATACGCCCCGCTTATTGAGGCCCAAATCGCCTAAATTATTGACGATCTGTTTGCCGAGGTCCGTCAGAGCGTATTCCTCCAGGCGGGAAACGTAAACCTCACCGCCATTGGCCGAGGAGGAAGTCGAAGAATTAAAGTGTAAGCTGATCATGAGATCGGGGCTGTGTGTGGCGGCTACCACAGCTCTGTCCTCCAACTCCAAAGAAGTGCTGTTATTGCTTCTCGTCAGAAAGACGGTGACTTTTCCGCTATAATTTTGTTCCAGGAAATTCTTGCAATAGGTTGCCACGGCCAGATTGATTTCTCGCTCATAAATGCCTCCGGCGCTGGCGCCGGGGTCCTTGCCGCCGTGTCCCGGGTCAAGGACGATGATCAGATTTCCGTCCTTTTCCGCGGAAGTCGTCATCTGATACGGTGTAACGGTCAGGGGAGCGGTGTAGCTGATGCCGTCATCGCCTTCCTCGTTGGCGTAATGGTCCGGTGTCGCCGCCAAAACCCCGCAAGAAAAAGTGAAAAGAAATGAAATCGTACAGAGGAGCGTTAAGATACCGCGCAGTTTTTTCTTCATGATAAATAATAAACTCCTTTTGGTGTGTGATTTGATATCCAGCCGGGGACAGTGAATCGAATTACAACAGCAAGCTTCGGTAACCGGGCAGCTTTGATCAGGTCTTGATAACATCATGGCCAACGGAGAACTTTGCCGTTCATGGTGAAAGCACATACCACAGCTAAAGATCTGGCAGGAACGGTGACGAAGAATCCATCGCCAATTATCTATATTAAAACACAAATGATAAAAAATGACAAGTGAAGGTTTTCTTAAGATTTTTGGAATTGGAATATCGTTATAGAAAGATCTCCTTAGGGGGTAAAAGGGGATATGACGGTTTGATGGGACAAAAATGGTACATGAAATCGGTTATGATAGACCCAGGAAAAACGCAAAAGGGAGGGAAAACCATGGATGAGGTATTGCTCTATCAGGAAAACAGCGCCGGCGCAACCATTGCCGTTGCTGCCCAGATTGATGAATATGGGCGTTTGCTGATTTTAGGCGACGAGTATGGCGGGGAATGGGAAAAAGAATATTGTTATTTGATGGACAGAGAAAATACCAAAAAACTTTCGGCCCTGTTGAAAAATAAGCGTTACGCCACCCTTTTACAGGCGCTGGCCGCAGGGTTTGACGATTCCAACGGCTGTGAGCGTCTGATGGAATATTGCAGGGAACACGGTGTCTCATACCTGTATTTTGAAGTGGAGTAAAAAGATCAGCAATAAAATACCGCACAGTCTATAGACTGCGCGGCAGCGACGGTAGACCAAAAGAGGTCTTTTTATATAAAAGATTATTCAGATGATATAATTTTTGTACTGGAAGCTCATTTTCCGCGTCTTCTTGATAAGCTGCCAAATGAAAAAGTTGGGATCATCTTATCTTCATTGGTGATCCAATCCTTGACCAAATTTTTTCTATTGTAGTCTGTAACGTGGAACCTTGCCAAGGTTGAAGTCGAGGGTTCACAGCTCTGATGATCATCTTTACTGTCATTGATCCGCAATCCTTTTGCCGATCGAAACAGGGCGAAATGGGTTCGCCTAAAATGAAAAGCGCAGAGAAGCATGCTTCTCTGCGCTTTCCTTTTAGCCGTCCCTGCGCTCAAACTTTTCACAAGCAGTGTCGCTACAGCACGCCGCTTTCATTTGCGATGCACATGTTCCGACGGTGATTTCTTTGGCGGTGCAACCGTTGGCGTGATTGTATTTGCATTCCTCAACGCGACAGATCAGGTTGTCCAAAGAGGCCACCTCCTTTCGCGCAAAATTGACTACTTTTTTATTATCTCCGCAAAAATCTTTTTCATGCTCTTTTCAAATGTGGTAAAATAGGATATAATCAATCAATATGAAAAATCCGACAAAGCCTAAAAAACAAAAAGAAATCCTTGCACGCCTTGCCACGGCTTACGCCGATGCCAAGCCTGCGCTGCACTTTAAAAATCCCTATGAGCTGTTGGTCGCCGTTTTGCTTTCCGCCCAGTGCACCGACGAGCGGGTCAATATCGTTACCAAAGAGCTTTTTTTAAAAGCACCGGACGCTGTTGCCATGGCAGATCTCGGCGAGGAAAGGGTTAGAGAAATCATTCGTTCCTGCGGCCTCTATAAGAATAAGGCAAAAAACATTGTGGCTTTGAGCAAGATTTTGGCAGCACAGTATGGCGGTGAAGTACCCAGTGTCAGAGAAGATTTGGAGGCGCTCCCCGGCATTGGCCGAAAAAGCGCCAATGTGGTGATGAGCGTTGCTTTCGGCTTGCCTGCCATTGCCGTGGACACCCATGTGTTTCGGGTTAGCCGGCGCATGGGATTTTCCCAAGGGAAGGATGTGCGAAAAGTCGAAAATGATCTGATGGCGCTGATTCCCCAAGAGGACTGGGGAGCGGCTCATCACTGGCTGATTTTTCACGGGCGGCGCGTCTGTAAGGCCGTGAAACCCCTCTGTGATCGCTGCCCTGTGGGAGATATATGTCCCCGCTTAGTTTTAAAAAATAAGGAGAAATAAGAAAAAAATGGACGGACTTTGGTATACTGAAAATTGGATTCCCGGCATAAATATTAGCCTAAAGATTAAAACAAAACTCTACGAAGAGGAAACGCCCTTTCAGTTTTTGGAGGTCGTGGATACCGATGTTTGGGGCAAGGCGCTCTTTCTTGACCGCTGCATTATGACGACGGACCGGGACGAATTCATCTATCACGAGATGATCACCCATATCGCGATGAACGCTCATAAAGAGCCGAAAAACGTGCTGGTGATCGGCGGCGGTGACGGCGGTGTCATCCGCGAAGTGGTAAAGCATCCTTCGGTGGAAAAGGCCACTCTTTGCGAAATCGACGAAGCGGTGGTGCGCGCCGCCAAAAAGTACTTCCCCAAAATCGCCTCTGAATTGGAAAATCCTAAGGTAGAAGTGCTTTTTGCCGACGGTGTGAAACACATCAAGGAACATCTGAACTACTATGATGTGATCATTGTCGATTCCACCGACCCTGTCGGGCCTGCCGTGGGTCTTTTTCAGAAAGACTTCTATCAATGCGTTTATGATGCGTTGAAAGAGGACGGCATCTTTGTTGCCCAGACGGAATCGCCCTTTGTTTATCCCGACATCGTTCCCGGCGTCTACCATACCATCGAATCCATCTTTCCCATCACCCGGGAATATCTTGCGGCGATCCCGACCTATCCCGGCAGTATGTGGGGATTCACTTTGGGTTCTAAAAAGTATGATCCGTTGCAGCTGAAAAAAGAAGACATTTGCGCGCCGGAAACGAAATACTACAGCCCGGATATGCACTTTGCGGCGTTTGTTCTGCCTCCCTTCGTCAAGGAGTTGATCGGAGGAAAATAATGAAATCTGACCATGAATTCGTTCCTTTTCTCGCGGCGGAGGCGGAGGAGAAATATGCCGACGCCGTGATTTTGGGTTGTCCCTACGAAGATCCCGGCGCTTTTCGACGCGGCGCCCAAGACGCGCCCCAGGCAATGCGCGACTTTTCCCGCCATATCAGCACGTATCATCCCGATTCAGGCAGGGATCTGAAGCGTTGGGCTGTGGCGGATAAAGACTGTATTGAGAAAAACGAAAACAACGAAAACAATGAAAATGAAGAAGCCGTTTTCTCCTGTTTGGAGGAAGCGGCCTTTTCAGTTTTAAGGGACAAACGCTTCCTGCTGACCTTAGGCGGCACCCGGGCCATTGCCTATCCCTTGATCAAAGCGGCGAAAAGGATGTATCCGAGACTGAAGGTGATCTCCTTAGACGCCCATACGGGCAAAGAGAAGCGGGGCTCTTATGTCAGCCACGATAATGTCTTTACTGCCTTAACCGAGGATTTTTTCCCCAAGAGTGACCTCTACCAGTGGGGGAGCCGTGTCGGCAGCGAACACGCGGTAAAAGATTGCAGGGTGCGCCAGTTTTATACGCCGCCCCACGTCAAAAAGGGTGTTTTGGAGCAGATGCACAAGCTCTATAAATACCCCGTTTACCTCACCATCGATATCGACGTCATGGACCCGCCCTTTGCACCCGGCAGCGGTCATCCCGTTTACGGTGGCATCGGTACGGCGGAGCTTTTCGAAACCGTCGCTCTTTTGCAGAGTCTCAACGTGGTGGGAATGGATTTGACAGAGATCGTACCCGCTTATGATAAAAGCGGCATTACCACGGTTTTAGGAGCGACGCTGGTGAAAGAAGCGCTCGTTCATTTTCTGCCGAAATTCAAAAAAAGACCTTGACAAAAGGGGACAAAGGCGATAAAATTAGTTTGCTCTGAAGATTGAGGTGTTGAAAAACGCTTTCCAATCGGATGCTCACTGTCAACCTCAAAAAGTGGTTGACAAAAAGATTGATGTATGATAGAATCGTTCTCGTGACATTCCCGGGTGATTAGCTCAGATGGGAGAGCGCCTGCCTTACAAGCAGGATGTCGGCAGTTCGAGCCTGTCATCGCCCACCATTACATGGCGCAGTAGCTCAGTTGGTTAGAGCGTCGGCCTGTCACGCCGAAGGTCGTGGGTTCGAGCCCCATCTGCGTCGCCACTTGCTTCGGTAGCTCAGTCGGTAGAGCAGAGGACTGAAAATCCTCGTGTCGGTGGTTCGATTCCGCCCCGAAGCACCATTACTGTTTAAAATGCGGGTATAACTCAGTGGTAGAGTGCAACCTTGCCAAGGTTGAAGTCGAGAGTTCGAATCTCTTTGCCCGCTCCAATAAAGTCCCTGCTAAAACATAGTGGGGATTTTGTTTTTTGTAATGCTTCTTTACTTGTCGGCACGAATCCGGCACAAAAAGTTTCGCAAAGTGGTTTTCTTGTCAGAACCCTGGCACGAATGGGTTTATTGTTTTGCTGTATTTTTCCAATAGCCTCAATTTTAATTTTAATATACAAAAGCGGCATCTTGTGATTCAAAGCAGGGTGCTGCTATTTTTAATACTGTTATGTAAAATAAAAAAACCATGTCCGAATATGGCTGGCATGATATAAACAACAATGATATCATTAAGTTGAACGCAAAATAAGGAGGCAAAAAAGTGTTAGAGAATGATGTTGGTTTATATGACGCATTTAAAGCAAAGGACCCCCGCTTTGACGGGCGTTTCTTTGTTGGTATATCATCAACAGGAATTTATTGTCGCCCGGTTTGCAGGGCAAAACAACCCAAAGCCGAAAACTGCACCTTTTATCATACGGCCGCAGAAGCCGAGCAAGCCGGATACCGCCCTTGTCTTTTATGCAGACCAGAGCTTGCTCCCGGTACTTCAATCACCGATGCCACCGCCAATTTGGTATATCGGGCAGCGAGGATGCTGGAAGAAAACTGTGGCGGTGGGCACACTTTGTCTGAACTTGCCGGACGACTTGGATGTACTGACAGACATCTACGGCGCGTGTTTACTGCAGCATATCATGTATCTCCAGTTCAATACTTGCAAACGTGCCGGTTGCTCCTTGCGAAAAACCTGCTTACAGATACCGATTTATCGGTACTCGATGTAGCGATGGCGGCCGGATTCGGTAGTTTGCGCCGTTTCAATGACCTTTTCAAAAAGCACTACAACCTTTCACCAACGGTTTTACGGAAAAAGAATGTAGAAAAAAAGCAGAATGGTGATATTACGTTAGCTTTAGGGTATCGACCGCCATACCGATGGGAAGAAATGCTACGTTTTCTTGGGGCACGGGCTCTTACCGGAATTGAAGTAGTAAAAAATGGCGCGTATATGCGTACTGTTCAAGTAGAAACAGCAGAAGGAAAACAAATATACGGCTGGCTAAAAGTAAGCAATAACACAAAGAAAAATGCTTTGAATGTTACAGTGAGCGAAACCTTACTGCCAGTATTACCACAAGTATTGGCCAAGGTACGGCATTTATTTGATTTGCACTGCGATCCACACGCTGTGTATGAAGGTCTTTCTTCTATGAATGAATTACGCCCTGAGCTATGTCTATTAGGAACCCGGCTGCCGGGTTGTTTCAATGCTTTCGAAATGGCGGTACGGGCAGTGCTTGGACAGCAAATCACCGTAAAAGCGGCAAACACTTTAGCCGCCAGGATGATTGATCAACACGGTACGTTGATTCAGACAGGAATCTCCGGATTAACCCACCTTTTTCCCTCGCCTGAAGACATCCTTGCTTTGGCTGGTTCCGTTGAAAATAGTCTTGGCTCGTTAGGCATTATTGCCGCACGGTCAAACATCATCTACGAACTGGCACAGGCATTCATTCATGGAGATATTGACTTTGACCTTCCTGCCCAACCCGAGGAAGAAATGAAAAAGCTGATGTCCATTCGTGGCATCGGAAGCTGGACAGCACAGTACATCGCAATGCGTACGATGGAATGGCCGGATGCTTTCCTTGAAACAGACGCGGGCGTTAAAAAGGCGCTCCCAAATAATTCATCGAAAGAGTTATTAGAGATTGCGGAAGCTTGGCGGCCGTGGCGCAGCTATGCTACGATCAACCTTTGGAACACATTATAACGCTGCTTTGCGATAAAAGAGTTTCTTATGCGGCAATCAAAGATTGCCGTTTGCACAGCATTCGTACGGGAACGCCCGCGATTGCCAACGAAGCGGAAGGTGAAAACAGCGTTTTATGTTTTTATAATGAATTGGTATAAGGGGGAAAGAAAATGTATTATATGACAACATGCCCGTCACCGGTCGGCGTCATTACACTTGCTTGTGACGGCGACAATCTTGTGGGTTTGTGGCTGGAGGGGCAAAAGTATCATGGGGACACCATACCTGAAACAATGATTGAAAAAGACGATATGGCGGTATTTACCGCTGCAAAAAAGTGGTTGAATCGATATTTTTCAGGTCAAAAGCCGGCGATTTCAGAATTGCCATTGGCTCCCATCGGTGGTGAATTCCGTCAAGGTGTATGGAGCATTTTATGTGAGATTCCCTATGGTGAAGTCATCACCTATGGCGATATCGCAAAAAAGATGGCTGTCATGTTGGGAAAGGAAAGTATGTCAAGTCAGGCTGTGGGCGGAGCTGTTGGTCATAACCCCATCTCGATTATCATTCCCTGCCATCGGGTTGTGGGTTCAAATGGCAGTTTGACAGGCTTTGCCGGGGGCATTAAGACCAAAATAAAATTGCTTACATTAGAGGGTCTGGATATGACAAATTTTTTTGTCCCGAAAAAAGGTACGGCACTTTAAACAGCAGGGAAACAGCAATATAGTGGCGGAAGTGAAAAACTAAGAATATAAAATAGTGAGGCTATATACTTTAGCGACCGGTAAATCCATTATCAAGAGTTGGCTTTGTGGATTCAGACGATATATGGTGTTAACAAGATTGGTGTTAGTATGGTCTACAGGGGTTCGCATTTATTTTAACTCCTGTTTCAGCGGACAGGAGTCTTTTTATTTGTCTTTTCGTTTTTACGGATTTGTGCTATAATATAGCACAATCCCAGAAAAGAGAGTGATTCCATGGAATATGCCGATTTGTCGGAAGGCGTGTTCATCGAGCGGAAGAACCGCTTTGTCGCCGAGATCGAAGTGGCGGGCACGCGCACCTTTGCCCACGTGCCAAACACCGGGCGCTGTAAAGAGATCTTCCTGCCCGGGGCGAAGATTATCGTCAGCCGCGCGTCAAACCCCAAGCGCAAATACGCTTATACCCTTTTAATGGTTTATAAAAACAATATGCTGATTCACATTGACTCCGCCGGCGCCAACCGTCTGGTGGAAGAAGCCCTCCTACAGCATAAGATCAAAGGTCTGGAGGGGGTCACCGAAGTCACCAGGGAGCAGAGCTTTGGCAACTCCCGCTTTGATTTTCGTTTTCGAAAAGGAAAAAAGCTTTGCTATATGGAGGTCAAAGGTGTAACATTGGAAGAAAACGGCGTGGCCAAATTTCCCGATGCGCCGACCATCCGGGGCGCCCGGCATCTATTAGAGCTGACCGAGGCCCGGGCTGCGGGATACGGCGCTTACGTGCTCTTTGTGATTCAAATGAAGGGCGTAACGTCCTTTACGCCGTTTTTGGAACGGGACTTGACTTTTACAAAAAATCTGGTTACGGCTCACCGCAACGGGGTGGAGGTGATGGCTTACGATTCCCTCGTAACGCCGGAAAACATCACCCTTGATAGGGAAGTCGATATCTTTTTACCCGATGGGGAGGAATTCATATGACAAAAATTGAATTTGGTTACGGCAAAACGAAAATGGCGGTGGAAATCGCGGAAAAAAATCTGATCGCCTCGCTTTTGCCGAAAAAACAGGAAAATTGCGGCGATTACCGGACGGTTTTAACGGAATCCCTCGCCCATCCCATCGGCAGCAAAAAACTAACTGAAATCGCCAAAGCGGGGCAGAAAGTCGCGGTGCTGATCAGCGACGTCACCCGGCCTTGTCCCAGTTATAAAATTCTCCCCTTTGTGGTCGGCGAACTGAATGCTGCCGGAGTTAAGGATGAAGATATCCTTATTGTTAGCGGCCTCGGTTCCCACCGCAAACAAAGCGCAGAAGAGCACCGGCGTCTCGTTGGTGAAGACCTGTTTCAGCGGATCAAAGTCGTCGATTCTGATGTGGAGAACTGCGTCCTCATCGGTGAAAGCAGCAGGGGAACGCCTTTTGAGGTCTTTACCCCTGTGGTGAAAGCCGATATCAGAGTTGCTGTGGGCAACATCGATTATCACTATTTCGCCGGTTACAGCGGCGGCTGCAAGGCGGTTGTTCCCGGTGTTTGCACCAGGAACACGATTGAGAAGAATCACAGCATGATGCTGCTAAACGACGCCAAAGTCGGTAAGGCCGACGGCAACCCCGTCCGCAGTGACCTCGAAGAATCTTTACAATTCTTATCTCTTGATTTTATCGTTAACGTGGTTTTGAACGAAAAGAAAGAAATCGTCGCCGCCGTCAGCGGGCATCCCATTGAAGCCCACCGTAAAGGCTGCGCCATTCTTGATACCTTATATAAGCAGCCCATCACGGAGCTGGCGGATATCGTGATCGCTTCCCCCGGGGGGCTGCCCAAGGATATCAACGTCTACCAGGCCCAAAAAGCTCTGGATAATGCCCAATGGGCGGTGAAAGAAGGGGGTACCATTATCCTCGTCGGCGAATGCGGCGAAGGTTACGGTGAAAAAACCTTTGAATGTTGGGTCAACGAGGCCAACTGTGCCGAAGATCTGCTGAAGCGGATTCGGGTTGACTTTAAACTTGGCGGCCATAAAGCCGCCGCCATCGCCAAAGTGAGCCAAAAGGCAAAAATTTTCCTCGTTTCCTCTTTGCCCAAAAAAATGGCGGAAAAACTCTATATGATGCCCTTTTCTGATTTGCAGGCCGCATACGACGCCGCCATGGCGGAAAAAGGGCAGGATGCTACTGTTTACTGTATGACCGTGGGCGGTACCACGCTGCCTTGCTACGGAGAAGTATAAATGGAAAATTACGCGGGTTTGGCCGCGATCTATGATCTGATGATGATGGGCGTCGATTATGAGGCTTGGGCCGACTATGTGATCGAAGCGGCGGAAACTTTTGGTGTCAAGCCCCAATGCGTCCTCGATTTGGCCTGCGGTACCGGCAGTACCACCATTCCCCTGGCCAAGCACGGTTTGACTGTGACCGGTCTCGACCTTTCCCCGGCCATGCTGGCCATTGCCAAGGAGAAAGCGCAAAAGGAAGGGGTAGCGGTTTCCTTTGCGGAAAAAAATATGCTGGCCCTCGATTACGAAGACCGATTCGATATGATCGTCTCCTTTCAAGACGGCATCAATTACTTAACCGGCCCGGGGGATTTTGAAAAACTCGCCGCCGGTGTGGCTCGAGGCTTGAAAGAAAAGGGCGTTTTTATCTTCGATCTCAACCGGGTTGATCACTATTCCGATTCGGAAACCACGGTGATCGATCTCGACGATCCCTATCTCGTCTATGAAAATCAGTATCATGAAGAGAGCCGGATCTGGCGGATCAAGCTCACCGGCTTTGTCAAAGAAGGAGAGCTTTACCGGCGGTTTGAAGAAACCCACGAAGAAAAGAATCACGATATGAAAGAAGTGGAAGCGGCGCTTTTGGCCCATCACCTGAACATCGCGGCAGTTTGGCGGATTTTCACAAAAGAAGACGCTACCGAAAAGACAAACCGCGTTCTCGTGGTGGCGAAGAAAGGATAATACCATGCACGTCGTATTGTTTGAGCCGGAGATTCCGGCCAATACGGGCAATATCTCCCGCACCTGCGCGGTGGCGGGAATCACGCTTCATCTCATCAAACCCCTGGGTTTTTCTTTGGCGGACCGCTATTTGAAACGGGCCGGTCTTGACTATTGGGATAAACTTGATCTTTTTGTCCATGAAAATTTTGCGGATTTTTTGTCAAAAAATCCCGCCGCCCGTCTCTTTATGTTTTCCACCCATGCGGACAAAAACTACGCGGAAGTTTCCTATCAAAGCGATGATTATTTGGTCTTCGGGCCGGAAACAAGGGGGCTGCCGCCGGAGATTCGCGACCATTACGGCGTGACGGTGCGGATTCCCATGGGCAAAGAAATCCGCTCGCTGAATTTGTCCAATTCCGTGGCCATTGCCGCCTATGAAGCCTTGCGCCAACTGAAATTCCCCGGTTTATGTTAAAAAAGCGCGAAAAAAAAACTTCTATGTGTATTGACAAAGTTCATTTTGTTTAATATAATAATTATGCAGTTTTTTCATTTTCACACCATCTTTTGCTTTTTAAGGTTTTATTTCAGTCGGAGTGTGGCTCAGCTTGGTAGAGCGCTGCGTTCGGGACGCAGAGGCCGAAGGTTCAAATCCTTTCACTCCGACCATTTTTCTGCCTGTGAATATTTACAGGTGTTTATGAAAACGAGGGCCGCGGAACGCCGCGGCTTTCGTTTTTGCCCGATTTTTCTGATTTCCCACGATTTTCGCCACGGTTTTCCTGGGACGCTTATATATTGACAGATTTCGGGAATATACTATAATAGAATCATAGGGGAGGGTAATTTATGGAAAATAACCAATCTCAGAATTCATACCATAATAAAGCCATTGCTTCACTGGTTTTGGGGATCATCGGCGTTGTCTGCATCTTTTTCGGGTACAGTGCCTTTGTCGGTATCGTTGTCTCCATCATCGGTCTCGTATTGGGTATCAAGGTGCAAAAAGAGGCGCCGGAGGGCATGGCCAAAGCCGGCGTGATTCTTTCCGTGGTGGCTCTTGGGGCCTGCGCTCTCGTCTTGGTGGCCTGTATCGCCTGTGCCGGTTTGTTGGGTTTTGCTGGCTGGATGTCTTTATAACAGGAGGTTTTGCATGAGTGAAGAAACAAAAAACAGCAGCGGTGAGGAACTGAAAGAGGTTCCCCAGGAAACAGCAACCCCTCGGGAAGAACCTGCTTTTATCGCGGAACCCGTAACGGAAAAACCTGCCCATAGTGGGGAACCACAGCCTGTGACGGAGCCGCAAACCATAGCCAATCCTGCCGTCGGCCAAACAACCGATCAAAGTCCGCCGCCGCAAAACGACGGTACTTCGGGGAAGACCGTCGCCGCGCTGATTTTAGGGATTTCCTCCGTTGCTTTGAGTTTTACCATGATGCTGAGCATTTTCGGCTTGGCCGCCGGTATTGTCGGTCTGATTTTCGCCATCAAAGAACGGAAAACGCATCCCAGTGGTATGGCCACGGCGTCTTTCATCCTCTCTTTGATCGGTTTGATTGTTGGCGCCATTTCCACGGTGGCCTGCGTTGCTTGTATGGGATTTTACGGCTGGCTCGGTTATTGGGGGGCTTTTGACGGTCCCGGCACGATGGATATGTATGACATTATGGATCTTTAAACCGGCTTTAAACGGTGTTGCCCGCAAGAAAATTGCGGGCAATTTTATGGGGTTTTTTTATGTTTCCCTTTTTTGAGATTTTCGGCCGCCAAATACCACTGTACGGTCTTTCCCTTGTGGTTGGTACGGTGATCGGCATCCTTCTGCTATCTCTTATGGCGCGCAAAAAGGGGCTTTTAAGAGACGACGCCTTTTATAGCGCCTTATATGCCCTAATCGGCGGTTTGATCGGCGCAAAGCTGTTGTATCTTCTCACAGTGCTGCCCATTCTCGTCAGTCACTTTGATTATTTTAGCGGCAGTTTCAGCGCGCTCTACGCGTTATTCGCCGGTGGCTACGTTTATTATGGCGGTCTGCTCGGCGGCGTTTTTGCTATGTGGCTCTACAGCCGTCAATTCAAAACGCCTTTTTTGCCTTACCTTGATCATGCCGCGGTCTTTTTGCCCTTGGTGCACGCCTTTGGCCGCGTCGGCTGTTTTTTTGCCGGTTGCTGTTACGGCATTCCCTATCAGGGGCGTTTTGCCGTATGCTTTCCGCCGGAGACCTTGGGTCTTGCCGGGGTCGCCCTCTTTCCGGTGCAGTTATTGGAGTCATTGCTGAATTTTTTATTATTTTTAGGATTGTTTTTTGCTTTTCGCAAACAGCACCAGCCGGGGCAAGCCACAGGGACGTACCTTGTCTGCTATGCTCTGCTCCGTTTCGGTCTCGAATTTTTGCGTTACGACGAAGTACGCGGTTCCTTTTGGCTGCTTTCCACTTCCCAATGGATCAGCGTCATCGCCTTTTTCGGCGGTCTACTGCTGCTTTATTTTAGTCGGCGGCGGGGTACTTTATCGAAGCAAAAAAATGTGATATAATAGAGGCAAACAAAGGGGGCTAAGGCGATGTTGGGGGCAATAGCCGGGGATATCATCGGCAGTATTTATGAACATAATCCGATCAAAACCACGGATTTCCCGCTTTTTCAGGAAAGCTGCCGCTTTACCGACGATACGGTGATGACAGTGGCGGTGGCCCGGGCCCTGATGGAGCAGGACGGCAAAAGCCGGCACGATGTGACCCGGGCGTTGATCCGGGAGATGCAATACTGGGGCAACAAATATCCCCATGCCGGTTACGGCGGCCGTTTTAGCGAATGGCTGCATACGGAAAGGCCGCTGCCATACAATAGCTGGGGCAACGGCTCCGCCATGCGGGTGTCCGCTGCCGGTTGGCTTTATGAAACACTGGAACAGACGCTGAGCCACGCCCAATGGACGGCGGAGGTGACCCACAACCACCCCGAGGGCATCAAGGGCGCCCAGGCCGTGGCCGCCGCCATCTATCTGCTGCGTAGCGGCAAAAGCGGTGAGGAAACAAAGGTCTATATTCGCGGTGTTTTCGGCTATGATTTTCGTAAAACCCTTGGGGAAATCAGGCCCGCTTACGGTTTTGACGTCAGCTGCCAGGGCAGCGTGCCTCAGGCGATGACGGCGTTTTTTGAAAGCAGCGGTTTTGAGGATTGTCTCCGTAAGGCCGTTTCCTTGGGGGGCGACAGCGATACCGTCGCGGCCATTGCCGGCAGTTTGGCCGAAGCGTATTACGGGATTCCCGAGGAGATCCAGAGGAAAGTACATACGTATATGGATGAGGAAATGATAGAGGTTTACCGTAAATTTTTAGAAATGAGGCGATAAGATGACAAAGACGGAAGAAGTACAAAAAGCCATGATCGCGGCGATGAAGGCCAGGGAAAAAGAGCGGAAAGAAAGTCTTACCCTGCTGCTTTCCGCCTTGAAAGCCAAAGCCAAAGATAAAAAGGAAGCCTTGACGGAAGAGGAAGAAAACGCCATTATCGTCAAGGAAATCAAGCAGACCAAAGAAACCCTGGAGAGCGCTCCCGCCGACCGCGCCGATATCATAAGCCAATGCGAAAACCGCATTGGCGTGCTGAATGAATTCGCACCGCAATTTATGGGGGAAGGGGAAATCAATGCTTTGATCGATCAGATTCTCGCCGAGTTGGGCTTAAAAACGCCCTTGGCGCCGATGGACAAAGGCAAAATCATGAAATCGCTGATGCCCCGGGTGAAGGGGAAAGCCGATGGCGCCCTCGTCAACCGCCTGGTGATGGAGCGTTTTGCATAAATAGACATAAAAGGTATCATTATACATTTATTTATATCGGTTTGATATGAAAAAAGCTCTGGAGTAGCCGTGACGCGCAAATTGCCTTCACGGCTATTTCTGTTTTATGCGCAAAATCGAACTTTTGTTTCATTTTCTGTTTTCCTTATTTTCTTTCGGTTTCACCGCCAAAAAGGGTTTTACCAATGAGCGGCGAAGAAGACTGTAGAGCAAAAGCAATATAGGATGACAAATATATTTGCGAATATGTGACGTAGTCACGGTATATTTTTTTCATTTACGATAAACTATAAACATAGAAAATCTAATTTGAAGGAGGAGCATAAAATGGAAGATACCAACAGAATGCCGTTAATCGGCGATCCCGCACCTGCGTTTGAGGCGGTTACGACACAAGGGACCATCAATTTCCCTGAGGACTACAAAGGCAAATGGGTGATTCTCTTTTCCCATCCCGCTGATTTTACTCCGGTGTGCACCACAGAGTTTATGACCTTCGCCAGCATGATTGACGAGTTTAAAGCGATGAATACGGAACTGGTTGGCCTTTCCGTGGATTCCCTTTATGCTCATATCGCCTGGCTCAGAAAAATCAAAGAATTAAAGTGGAAAGACCTCCACGATCTCGATGTCACCTTCCCGCTGATCGAAGATATCCGTATGGATGTGGCCAAAAAATACGGCATGATTCAGCCGAGCCAATCCAACACCCAGGCAGTTCGGGCCGTTTTCGTGATTGACCCCGAAGGCAAAATCCGCCTCATCCTCTATTATCCCCTGAGCACCGGCCGTAATTTTGATGAAATCAAACGTGTGATCCAGGCGCTTCAGAAAGCCGATCAAGACCACGTGGCCACTCCCGCCGATTGGCGTCCGGGCCAAGATACCATCGTTCCCACCGCCGGTTCCTGCGGCACCGCCAAAGAGCGAATGGAAAGCAAGAGCGACGATACCTACTGCCTCGATTGGTTTATGTGCTTCAAAAAGGAAAAGTAATCTGGATTCCCCAAAGAGATTCGTTTCATTGACTCTATGTGTTACCGGCATAAGCCGTTCTTTACTCCGTAACGTTATGGTAATCAACCGCAAAATAACATCTTCTGCATGAAAAAAAGAGCGTGGGTAAATCAAGGAGTGGAAACGAATGGTAAAAGAGAAATACGGATTTTCCGTAAAAGCAATTGTTTTGATCGTCTTTTTCGTGATGGTCGGCGTGAACGCCGCGGCCAATCTGTTGCCCTTCAACGGATTGAATACAATGCAGGTAGCGGAGTTGTATCCCAACCTGTTTACCCCCGCGCCCTTTACGTTTGCGATCTGGAGTTTGATCTATTTTCTGCTTGCCTGCTATGTCCTGTATCAGATGGGTTTGTTTCAGGGGAAGGGGAAAAAACCGGATCCGGCGCTGCTTAAAAGTGTGGCGATTTATTTCATCGTATCCTCCCTGGCCAACGCCGGCTGGATCGTTTCCTGGCATGCTGAGCAGATCCCTCTTTCCCTGCTGCTGATGGCGGTAATTTTGGTCTGCCTGATCCTCGTCAATCTTAAACTTGGCGGCAGGGAACTGCGTGGCAGGGAAAAATTTTTCCTGAAATGGCCTTTCCAGATCTATTTTGGCTGGATTACAGTGGCCGCCATCGCCAACGTTACCGTGGTTTTGGTGAGTCTCGGCTGGAATCGCTGGGGTCTGTCTGAAGAAGCTTGGCTGTTGATCATTCTTATGGTCGGTCTGCTGATCGGCGTTACGGTTATGCTGAAACAGCGGGGTTTTGCCTACGGGCTCGTGTTGATCTGGGCCTATGGCGGTATTTTGATTCGCCATGTGACAACGGCAGGATTTGACGGCGTTTATCTCAAAGCGATTGTGATGTTGATCGTTTGTCTCGCCGTATTTGCGGCCTCCGCAGCATATCTTCTCCTTTCCGGGAAAAGATGCTGCCGGACTTAATCGTGGATAAAGGAAAACCAAAGGAATCAAAAAATAAAAAGCCTCCAAACCATGTTTCAATTCATTGTTTGGAGGCTATTGCTTTTTGTGCTAAAATCGTGTATGCTGTAAATGGATCATCATGGAAGGCCCTCTTGGGCAAACCGCTGATCCTATCATTCTAAAACCGTTAAAAAGATCGGAGTTGAAAGGATGTATCATTTTTCTTGCTAAACCAATCGAAGCGCAGGATACCGCCGGCGGAGGCTTTCTCTGCCTGTTTTTGCGCGATTGCAAGAAAGTGATCTCTCTTTTCGCCGAATAAATTAGTTAAATAGGTGAAACAGATGAAATAGTTACCGTTGCCAGCTTTACCGCAAAGGGCAAATAACGGGCTGTAAGAAACGCTTTCTTGCAGCCTATTTTTTATTTCGGAGGTAAATTTATATGGCAATGATCAAGGTGAGCGGACTGACCTTTGCCTACGAAGGCAGTTGTGATAACGTTTTTGAGAACGTCGATTTTCAGATTGATACGGCTTGGAAGCTGGGTTTCATCGGCAGGAACGGCCGGGGGAAAACTACATTTTTAAATTTATTGATGGGGAAGCACGAATACCGTGGCAAGATCACTTCCCCCGTGGACTTTGCTTACTTTCCCTATGAGGTGGCGGATCAAAGCCTCCCAGTTTGCAGCGTTCTGCAAAGCATTTGCCCGGCGGCGGAACCTTGGGAACTACAGCGTGAATTATCCTATCTAAAAGTAAAGGAGGAGGTATTTGCCCGCGTTTTTTCCACACTCTCCGCCGGCGAGCAAACGAAAGTACTCTTGGCCGCCATGTTTTTGAATGAGGACCGTTTTCTCCTTATCGATGAGCCCACCAACCATTTGGACGCAGCGTCCAGAAAAGTCGTGGCCGACTATTTGAAAAAGAAAAGCGGCTTTATTTTGGTGTCCCATGACCGCTCTTTTTTAGATCACTGCGTCGATCATATATTATCCCTCAATAAGACCGGTATTGAGGTGCAAAACGGTAATTACTCCTCCTGGCTGCAAAATTATAAGCGCCGCATGAGCCATGAGGAAAGCCAAAATGAACGGCTACAAAAGGATGTCCGCCGCCTGAAACAGGCGTCGGAAAGAACGGCAAACTGGTCTCAGCGCGTGGAAAAGACGAAGAAGGGGAAAAATGCGGCGGGTATCAAGCCGGACAAAGGTTATGTCGGCCACAAAGCCGCGAAAATGATGAAAAACGCCAAAGTCATCGAAGATCGGCGGCAACAGGCCATTACCGACAAATCAGAACTGTTGCGGGATAAAGAAAATTGCCGGGATTTGAAGTTAGTTACCCTTGATTTTTACGGGGAACGGCTCCTTGAACTTAGGGATGTTTTCGTTTCCTATGGCGGACACAAGGTTTGTCAAAAGATCAATTTCACCGTGGAGCGGGGGGACCGGGTGGCGCTGATGGGAAAGAACGGCAGCGGTAAAAGCAGCCTGTTAAAATTGATTTTGGGTGAGGCCGTGGAGCATAGCGGTGTCGTCGCGGTGCCGCCGCAACTGAAAATATCTTATGTGCCTCAGGATACGTCCTGTTTGCACGGTACCCTCACCGCATACGCCGCGGCGCGAGCCCTCGATGAAAGCCTTTTTAAGGCGCTTTTGCGCCAGATGGATTTTGAACGGGCACAATTTGAAAAGGATATGACGGATTTTTCCGGCGGTCAGAAAAAGAAAGTGCTGATTGCCGCCAGTCTCTGCCAAAGAGCTCATCTTTATCTTTGGGATGAACCGTTGAATTTTATCGACCTCTATTCCAGAATACAGATTGAGGAGCTGATCCGGACTTTTCGCCCCACCATGCTTTTTGTGGAGCACGACGCGGTGTTTTTGGAGCAAGTGGCCAGCAAAGTGATTACGTTATAACGAATGAAGTAAAAAAACCGTGGTTCATCCGGTGTTGAATCGCGGTTTTTTGTTTGAGAAGGCATAATCATGTCGATAAAGCGTAGAGTGATAAGAGAAGGCTTTTTACGGCGAGGTGGTTATATGTCCTTTGGTATTGCGCTGTCCGGCGGCGGCATTCGAGGCGCCGCCCATGTCGGTGTCGTATGCGCTTTGGAGGAGGCGGGTATCTTTCCCCGCTCGGTGGCGGGGACCAGCGCGGGCAGCATCGTTGCCGGCCTATATGGCATGGGCATGACCGGCAAAGATCTAAAGTCTCTCGTTGAAGATTTGGCCGTCAACGGCTATCAGCTCATCGACGCCGATTATCTCGGTTTGCTCAAAGCAGGCAGGCAGTTTCTGCGCCGCAAACCCATCACGTTTTCCGGTCTGATCAAAGGCAAACGCTTGGAAGACTATTTATTTTGGCTGACCAAAGGAAAGCGCATGGATCAGCTAAAACGCAGAACGGTGATCCCGGCGGTTGATTTGATCAGCGGTCTGACCGTCGCTTATACCAACGATCTGCACCACCTCGAACCAATAAAAGACGTTTCCTGGCAGACGGGTGTACGCTTATCCTTTGCCATGAGGGCCAGCTGCGCCGTTCCCGCTGTTTTTCAGCCGAAATCAACGGGTGAGCTGTGTCTGGTGGATGGCGGCGTAACCGACCTTTTGCCGGTGAACCTGCTCCTTGCTGCCGGTGAAAAGAATGTCCTGGCTGTGGATTTGGCCCGGCATTATCACGGGGCGGACTGTCATCATATCATGGAGATCGCTTCCCATTCTCTGTCGGTGATGAGCCGCCGTTTAAGCGAATGCGCTTCTGTCGGAGAAAAGCTGCTGCTGAAACCGTCCCTTCCCAAAGGCGCTGAATTGCTCACTTTTGACAAAATGAAAGACTGTATGGCTGCGGGGTATGAAGCCACTGTAGCCTTACTGCCTCAAATTAAGGAAATCTTTGCTGAAACGGTAAAAGAGGAGCCTTAACCGTAAGGAGGAAATATGGCGAAAAACGAATATCCTTTTACCTTGATTCCGCTGCCCTATGACGACGATGCTTTGGAGCCTTATATCAACGAGGAGACCATGGAAGTGCATCACGACCGTTTACTGAAGGGCTATGTTGACCGGCTGAATGCGGTCTTGGCGGCTTACCCGCAGCTGCAAGAGCTGACTTTGACACAGATGCTGGAAAATACCGCGCAGCTCCCGCCTGGCGTGCGCCAGGCGATCATCAATTTTGGTGGCGGCGTCTTCAATCACAATTTCTTTTTTGAATCGCTGCGGCCCGGCCTTTATGAAAACAATCCTGTGGGCAGTTTGCGCCGGGCCATTGATGAGGAATTTGGTTCTTATGAAATGTTTCGCAGAGTTTTTAAAGAGGAGGCAATGTCGGTATTCGGTTCCGGTTGGTTGTGGCTGGTACGGAAGGATGATGGGGGACTGCTGCTGAAACGGACGGCGAATCAGGATTCGCCGATTTCCCTGGGTTATACGCCCCTCACGGTAATCGACGTTTGGGAGCACGCCTATTTTTTGCAGTACTTGAACTTAAGGGGAGACTATATTGACAGCTGGTTCCACGTTGTTGATTGGGCCAAAGCGGAGGAACGTTATCTTGTGTCACCATAAAAAAAACCCGGGGAAAGCCGGGTTTTTTGTTTTCCGTGTACCAAACGAAAACATGACGGAACACTCTAATATTAGCCGGGAAGGGCAGGATTGAACGGCTGAAATGGCTGTTCATATCTTTTGATACAAAAACCGTTGTTTTATTTGGCCAAACGGTCAATATACCGCTCCAGTTCGTCCCAGTCATTGACTCGATCAAGATCGGTTGCAATGCCAATATTCACCGGAGACGTAAATAAGACGGTATGAATGCCGCCCTTTGTAAGATCTTCACAGTTTTTTACCGAGTCGTCCACCATCAGTTCGATCTGCTGCTCAAGACAGTCTTTGAGCTTATCAAAGGAATCGAAGACAATTTTATCCCAGGGCAATTGTTCCTTTTTCAAAAATTCCATGGTTTTCTCCCTGGAGCCGGGGAACTTCGTGTCACCTCTCGCGGTGATGTAGACAAGGCGGTGGCCTTTGGCTTTTAAGCGCTTCAGGGTAGCTTTGGCGCCATCTTTGACGAGGGCGGCCGCCATGACATTTGCCATATGCCGCTCAAAATATAGTTTCACCCTGGGGGATTGAATTTCACCTCGCATCACCTGGGGCAAATGATCTAAAATTTCTCCTTTTTGGCAAACTTCCACTTCATGGATTTTCGCGTGGGCCATTAAGGCGGCTGACGTATCCGTGATCACGTCGTCGATGTCGATACCCAATACCATTTTTGTTCCTTCTTCCGTCCTTTCATTTTGTTATTAACGATCCATGGTTTTATTATAACGCAAAAGGCTTTATTTTGCCACTCTTCGCGAAAAAATTCCGGAAAGGACTTGCATTTTCTAAGAAGGTTTAGTATAATGAATTTCGCACGTGAAACCTGGAGAGATGGCCGAGTTTGGCTTAAGGCGCACGACTGGAAATCGTGTTGGTGTAACAGCCTCGCAGGTTCGAATCCTGTTCTCTCCGCCAAATAAGAAACCCCGCCTTTAGGCGGGGTTTCTTATTTGGCGCATAGTTCAGAGGATTCGAAGTTTATGCCCTTTAGGGTAAATCCTGTTCTCTCCGTTCCTTATTTCTCCCACCTTTTAGGTTGGGTCTTCTGCTTGGCGCATAGTTCGGAGGATTCGAAATTCATGCCCCAAAGGGTACAAGTTCTGGGAGAAATACATAAACATATAAATATACATTGAAATGCGGCAATATCTATTCTATAATATAAATTATAGTTTGAGAATAATTGGTGTGTTTTAGATGCGATAAACGAAGGGTTAGGAGGATTTCGATGGAAATGTTATGTTCAAACTGCGGTAAAGAGAATACGGAAGGTTCTGCCTTTTGTGCATATTGTGGGGAAAAACTAAAACCCGAGGATAACCTTGAAACAGAAGCTGCGGCTGCCAACCTTGTTTCAGGAGAAAAAGCAGAGCCCTGCCAATGTGCAGAGACGACAAACACAGGAACAAAACCCAATGCAGATCACCACGGTTTCCTTGGTTTTCGAAAGAAGTACCGCTGGTTTGATTTTCAAAATCCCGTTGCCCTGATTTTGTATATCGCTGCCGGTGTTGCGGTGATCCTTGGCCTCATTTTCGGTATTTACTACGGCATCAGTCGTTACGATATTTATAATTTCGACGATTATTACACGGGATTTTCTTTTGAAACCATGTTTTTCTACTGGCTCAGATACATCCTTACAGCCGTATTCCTCGTCGCTGCCGGTGAAATCATCAACCTGCTGCAAAAAATTCTTGACAAACAAAAAAAATAAAGGCTTGGTTTCGATTTTTTGCTGCTTTAAAAACCCCGGTCAAAAAGTCTTGATTTTGGAGAATGCTTGTGCTATACTGTTTCAGCAAGCATCGTTAGCTCAGCTGGCAGAGCACCTGACTCTTAATCAGGGTGTCCAGGGTTCGAGCCCCTGACGGTGTACCAGTGAAGAGCCCGCATATCTTTGATATGCGGGCTTTTTTAGCGCCGCCGTTGACAAGGGAATCAAAAATACGATATAATATGATATTGTATTGTTGTGAAGATAAGGCTTTTCCCGTTTTTGGGGGAAAGCAGAAAATAGGTAGGAGAACTGATATGGAAAAAAAGTATGAAGCCCAGGCCATTGAAGGGAAATGGCAGAAAAAATGGGAAGAGGAAAAGACGTTTCAAGTTACGGAAGACCCGGAGAAAGAAAAATTCTATTCTCTGGAGATGTTTCCTTATCCCTCGGGCAATCTGCACATGGGGCATGTGCGCAATTATTCCATCGGCGATGTGGTCGCCCGTTTTAAAAGGATGCAGGGCTATAACGTGCTTCATCCCATGGGCTGGGATTCTTTCGGCCTTCCCGCGGAGAATGCCGCCATCAAAAACAAGGTGCATCCCGTGGAATGGACCCTTTCCAATATGGACAATATGCGTCGGCAGTTGAAATCCCTGGGTATCAGCTACGACTGGGACAGGGAAGTGGCCACTTGCCTGCCGGACTATTATAAATTTACCCAGTGGAGTTTTTTGCAATTATACAAAAACGGACTGGCCTATAAAAAGAAAGCCGCGGTCAACTGGTGTCCCTCCTGCGCCACGGTGCTCGCCAACGAGCAGGTGGTGGACGGTGAATGCGAACGCTGTCACACTGCTGTGGAAAAGAAAAACCTTTCTCAATGGTTCTTTAAAATCACCGATTACGCCCAGCGGCTTTTAGACGATTTGGCGGAGCTGCCAGGTTGGCCCCAAAAGGTCAAAACCATGCAGGAAAACTGGATCGGCCGCAGCACCGGTGTGGAAATCGACTTCAAGGTCGAAAACAGTGACCAAACCATCTCTGTTTTTACGACCCGTCCCGACACGGTCCACGGCGTGACCTTTATGGTTTTTGCGCCGGAGCACCCCCTTGTTGAGGAATTGGTGGCGGGAACGGAATATGAAGGCGCTGTCAAAGTATTTCAAAAGAAGATGCAGCACCTCTCCGCCGTAGACCGGACCTCCGCCGATTTGGAAAAGGAAGGGATCTTCATTGGCAAATACGTGATCAATCCTTTGAACGGTGATCGCATACAGCTTTGGATCACCAACTACGTTATCATGGATTACGGTACCGGCGCCGTCATGGGTGTTCCCGGTCACGACCAGCGCGACTTTGATTTTGCCAAGAAATACGGTATCGATATCAAGGTGGTCATCACACCGCCGGAAAATCCGCAGCTCAAAGCCGAAGAACTGGCAGAAGCCTATGTCGAAGAGGGTAATCTCGTGGCTTCCGGTCGTTTTGACGGCCTGAACAACAAAAAAGCCATCGAAGCCATTGCCGACGATTTATCAGAGCGGGGCCTCGGCCGCCGCGTCGTCAATTACCGTCTCAGGGATTGGCTCATCTCCCGGCAGCGTTATTGGGGCGCGCCGATTCCCATTGTTTATTGTGAAAAATGTGGCACAGTGCCGATACCTGAGGATCAACTCCCGGTGTTGCTCCCCACCGATGTGGAATTCAAACCCGGCGGTGCTTCTCCCCTAAAAACAAGCAAGTCCTTTATGGACGCTACTTGCCCCATCTGTGGTCATCACGCCACGAGGGAAGTGGACACTATGGATACCTTTGTCTGCTCTTCTTGGTATTATCTGCGCTATACCGATCCGAAAAACGAGGCGGAAGCCTTTCAGCGGGAAAAGTGTGATTATTGGATGAACGTCGATCAATACATCGGCGGCGTGGAACACGCCATTCTCCATTTGATGTACTCCCGCTTCTTCATGAAGGTCTTTTACGACCTCGGTTTCTGTAAAGCCAAAGAACCCTTTCGGAATTTGCTGACCCAGGGTATGGTCTTAAAAGACGGTACCAAAATGTCCAAATCCTTGGGGAACGTGGTTTCCCCGGAAGCGATCATTGAAAAATACGGCGCCGACACCGCCCGTCTTTTCATCCTCTTTGCTTCGCCTCCGGAAAAGGATCTGGAATGGAACGACGCTGCTGTGGAAGGCTGCTACCGTTTCTTAAACCGCGTTTGGCGGCTGGTATTGGCCCAGGCTGAAAATAAGGACACCGCCTACGATATCGCCGCTTTGAGTAAAGAAGATAAAGATGTTCGCCGTAAGATCCACGCCACGATCAAAAAGGTCACTGACGATATCAGCGAACGTTTCAATTTTAATACAGCCATCAGCGCCATCATGGAACTGAACAACACCCTCGCCGCCTACGGTGAGAAGGAACATAAGAATTCCGCCCTGTTGAAGGAAGGTTTCGACGCTCTGACCGTTCTGCTTTCTCCCTTCGCGCCCCACATCACCGAAGAGCTTTGGCAGCGCACGGGCCACACTACGGCCATCATCGATACGCCTTGGCTCACTTACGCCGAAGATGCTTTGGCCGTTGATGAAGTGGAAATCGTCGTTCAGGTCAACGGCAGATTAAAAGGAAAGCTCATGGCTCCTTGCGGTCTGGATAAAGGGGGACTCGAAGACTTTGTCAAAAGCAGCGAAATTTTCGCCGCCCAAACCAAAGGTGTCGAAGTGAAGAAGATCGTCTGCGTTCCCGATAAACTTGTGAATATCGTTGTGACGCCGAAAGATTGAGGTTTCTATGGAAATCAAGCCCATCTATCTCTTTTACGGAGAGGAAAAGTTCCTTCTGAAGAAGGATGTCTCTTTCTTTCGTGACTATTTTGACAAAGAAGGGGTCACGGCGGAAGAATTCGATGGAGCCAAGGATAGTCTTGCGGCCATCATCGGCGCCGCCGCGGAGATGCCTCTTTTCGGCGGCAAACGTCTGCTCATCGTGGATCACGCGCCCTGGTTCGGGAAAGACGGTGGTGACGTGGGGGAACTGCTGGCCTATGCCGAGGCTCCCAATGAAGATAGCTACCTGGTTTTCATCGCCGACCGCGCCGACAAGCGGCTAAAAATCGTGAAAGCCATTGAAAAGGTAGGGAAGGTGCGGCAATACGAAGCGAAAAAAAGCTACGAGCTTCCCGATTATGTCCGTAAATACCTGCGCGCCCAGGGCAAAACGATGGCTCCCCGCGGCCTTGACCTGTTGCTGCTGCTTTGCAGTGAGGATCTCGGCAGCATCAGCGGCGAACTGGATAAACTTGTCCTGTACGTCGATGAAAGGGAACGCATTGAGGAAGCAGACGTGGCGAAAATCGTTGCCAAAACAGCCCAAGCTACGAGTTTTCTGCTTTCCGACGCCGTGGGTCTGCGCCAAAAAGATAAAGTGAAACAGTATGCCGAAGAAATTTTGGCCAACACCAAACCGGGAGAATATGCTTTGCTTTTCGGTTATCTCGTCAATTACTTCCGGTTATTGATGCGGGTCAAGGATCTGATTCATGGCGGCAGCAGTGAAAAGGCCATCGCCAAAGAGCTGGGTGTTCACGAATTTCGGGTCAAAAAAGCGGCGGAGGCCCAAAAAAAATACTCCATGGAGCAGTTGTTCACTGCTCTGGAGCGGATGCTTGACTGTGATTATAAGGTAAAATCTGGACGTTGGGATTACAAAGACGGCCTCTTCGTGACGTTGCTGCAAATTGTCAATTAAAATCCAAATTGGTACAAAAATGATACAAAAAAACCGGGATGATTTTCATCCCGGATATTTTTTTAATGCGTTATTGCGCGCCGTTACGCCATTGCGTTGAACATCTTCTGCAATTTCGATTTTTTTCTGGCGGCTGCGTTTTTATGGATCAGTTTTTTACCGGCTGCTTTATCCACCAGTGCGAGGAGCTCTTTCAATGCGGGTTGAGCCTGATCTTTGTTACCGGCTTCCACTGCTTCCTTGAATTTTCTGGTGGCAGTTTTCAATCTCGATTTCGCTGCCATGTTGCGCATTCTGCGGATTTCGGAAGTCTTCACTCTTTTTGACGCGGATTTAATATTGGGCATGTTTTCACCTCCTCGTAATCGATCAAACTATTATGCTTCATAATACCAAAATACTATAGCACATTTACCCGAAAAAGGCAAGGAAAAATTGGGCATTATTTTACGAAACAGCTCATATCATAAAAAGGGAGGACATAATATGAGTGGAATGAAGTTCAGAAGAAGAAACCGCTATTCCGGAAAATGGTTGGTATGTTTTATTTTTCTGTTGTTTTTTTCTTTCGGCGTGCTCATGGGCTATTATTACGACAGCGGCAAAACGAACTTCCTGCCTTTTTCTCTTGTATTGAAGAGCCAGTTGTTTTACGGCGGCAAAGTTGTTGACCTGCCGGGTTATGCCGATAGTGTGGGAGCCTTTTCCGAATATGAAAAGAGCGGCGATGTTACGCTGACCAACTGGGAGCTGACCTTTTATGAGGACGAGTTAACCAATACGACGATTCCTGTCTTTTACGGCAAAACGAAAACGGCAAACGGCAAAACAGAGGCCTCGTCCACGGAGCTGATCCGGGTCAACGCGGCGAAAGCAGTTGCCATGGAGTCCCTAAAGCCCGATGAGGTACAGGTCCTGATCTATTGCACCCATACGGCGGAATCCTACAGCGGCAACCGCGCCGATGAAAACGGCAAAGGCGATGTGCTGACCGTTGCCCACCATCTTGCCGATACGCTGCAAAACGACTACGGTGTCGGCGTTGTGGTCAGCGATACGGTACACGATTCCCCTGACTGGTATCAGAGTTACACCAATTCCAAAGCCACCGCCGCCGCCCTTTGGGAAGCCTATCCCGACGCGGATCTTATGATCGACTTACACCGGGATTCCAGCACCACCAAGGCGGACTGCACCGTTGTTGTGAATGGCCAAAGCGCCGCGTCCCTGCTTTTGGTGGTGGGGAGCAACGTTACTTTAAACCATCCCAACTGGGAACAAAACTGGCAGACCGCCAAATCCGTCGGCGCTTGTATCGATCAGGTCAACGGTTCTTTGCTCAGAGGTGTCCGGGTGCAAAAAGGCCGTTATAACCAGCATTTGTCCACAAAAATGATTCTGCTGGAAGTGGGCACCGATCTCAACACCTTGGATGAAGCAAAATACAGTGGGGAACTGGCGGCTCAAGCCATCAACGCTTATTTGGAAAATCTTGAATAAATTATTTTGAAAACAGCGGAAAATGTAGTATAATAAAATCAGACTATTATGTTTTGGAGAAAACCCATGTCTGATTTGCCAAAGGAAACCAAAGAGGCGCGGGAAGGCCCTGGTTCTGCAGAGCATCAAGGAGAAGCCGCGTCCTCCGCTGTAGCTGTAAAGGAAGAGACCGTCGAAATCAAGGGAGATTCGGTGGTGCGTTCCGCCATGGTCGTGATGCTGGCCATGATCATTTCCCGTGTCCTTGGCTATATCCGTGATATTATTATCTATGCCCAAATTGGGCAAAACAGCTATACCGATGCGTATAATGCGGCGTTTAAGATCCCCGACTGTATCTATATGATCCTGGTCGGCGGAGCTTTGAGTGCCGCATTTATTCCCGTGGTCTCGTCTTATCTGGCCCGGGGGGAAAAAGAAAATGTCTGGAAATTCACCAGCGTTGTGATTAACGTGATTTCCGGCCTCATGCTGTCTTTGGTGATCATCGCCTATATCTTTGCCCCCCAGTTTATCGGTTTTTACGTCAGCGGTTTCGATGCCGAAACCATCCACCTCACCGTGGTGCTGACCAGAATTATGCTGATCCAGGCGATGCTCATGGCCTTGGCCGGGATCTGCCAGGGGATCTTGCAGTCCTTTAAAATATTCACGCCCACAGCGGTGGGTTCCGTCGTCTATAACCTCGGTATCATCGTCTTTGGGGCGGCTTTCAGCGGTCTCATTGAAAAATACTTCCCGGGTTACGGCATTACCGCCTTTTCCTTGGGCGTTGTCGCCGGGGCCTTTGGCAATTTTGTGGTCCAAGCCCAGGCCTTGCGGAAAGTCGGCATGAAGTACCATCTTTCCTTTGAACTGCGCAACCGGGGCTTTCAAAAGATGATCGTTTTGATGCTGCCGGTTTTCATCAGTTTGGGCGCCACCCAAATCAACCTTTTCGTCAATGCCGGTCTGGCGTCTCATCTTCAACCCGGCCTGCTTTCGGCACTCAATACCGCCCAGCGCCTGATGCAGCTGCCCATCTCTATTTTCGCCGTTTCCATCGCCATGGCGGTGTTCCCGGTATTATCCCGGGAAGCGGCCTTAAACCAGCTGGACGATTTCCGCAAAGACTTCGCTTACGGTATCCGTACGATTCTTTTTATCATGATTCCCTTTACAGCCTTGCTCATCGCCTTGGGCGTACCCTTCATCCGCCTCCTTTACGAGGTGGGAAAATTCAACAGCGGCAACACCCAGGCTGTGGCTTTCGCCCTTTATTTCTACAGCATCGGCATCTTTGCCCAAGGCTGTATTCAAGTGCAAAACAGGGCCTTTTACGCCTTTCAGGATACGAAAAAACCGGTGCTTGTCGCCGTGTCCGGCGTGGCCATCAATTTGATTTTAAGCTTTATGCTCATTAACAAGCTGCAACAGGGCGGCTTGGCTTTAGCCTTTTCCGTGGCGGGGATCTGTAATATGATCTTTCTTTTCCTGCTGCTGAAACGGAAGATCGGCCGTATCGGCTTAAAGGAGATTGGCGTCTCCGCCCTGAAAACCCTGATCGCCTCGGCGGTCATGGCCGCCGTGGCCTTTGCGGTGGCCTACGCCAGCGAAGCCTTTCTCGGCGTCGCCAACAAAGGGACCCAGATGGTGCAGCTATTCTCTGGGGGTATCGCAGGCCTTCTTGTTTTCTTCGTGCTGGCAAAATGGATGAAAATGCCGGAAACCGAAACCGTACTCCGCACATTAAAAAAGCGCTTTGGCCGCAAAAATAAGAAACAGACCGCATAAACGAGGACACTATGACTGAAAAAATGGAAAACATCAGAAACTTTTGTATCATCGCCCATATCGACCACGGTAAGAGCACCCTTGCCGACCGCATTTTGGAAAGGACCGGCGCCGTCGCCCAGCGGGACATGGAACAACAACTGTTGGACAACATGGAGCTGGAGCGGGAACGGGGCATCACCATCAAATTGCAGGCCGTGCATATGACCTATGAGGCGCAAAACGGCAAGGCGTATACGCTGAACCTCATCGATACCCCGGGACATGTTGATTTCAATTACGAGGTGTCCCGGAGCCTCGCCGCTTGTGAAGGAGCGCTCCTTGTGGTCGATGCCGTCCAGGGGATTGAAGCCCAGACTTTGGCCAACGCTTATTTGGCCGTGGAAAACGATTTGGAACTGATTCCGGTGATCAATAAAATCGATTTGCCCAACGCCGATCCCGAGCATGTCAAAGAGCAGATCGAGGAGGTTTTGGGGATTGACGCTTCCGAGGCCCTCCTGGTTTCCGCCAAAACCGGCGAGGGTGTGGAGGCGGTGTTGGAAGCCGTGGTCAAACAGATTCCACCGCCCACCGGGGACAGGAACGGCAGATTGCAGGCTTTGATTTTCGATTCTCATTTTGATTCCTATAAAGGGGCCATTCCGTATCTTCGGGTCATCAACGGCGAGGTGCGAAAAGGCAGCCGCGTGACGTTCATGGGCACGAAAAAAACCTTCGATGTGACGGAAGTCGGCATCTTCACGCCGCCGATGAAATTGGTGGATTGCCTCACTGCCGGCGACGTCGGCTATATTGCCGCCAGCATCAAGAACGTCAAAGATACCCAGGTGGGGGATACCGTCACCGACGCCGACCGCCCCGCCGTGTTACCCCTCCCCGGTTACCGCCGGGCCATGCCCATGGTCTATTGTGGGATCTACCCCATGGAAAACAGCGATTACGATAATTTGAAGGACGCCCTGGAAAAATTGGCCCTCAACGATTCCGCTCTCATTTACGAACCGGAAACTTCGGCGGCTTTGGGCTTTGGTTTCCGCTGCGGCTTTTTGGGCTTGCTCCATATGGAAATCTTTGAAGAACGCTTAGAGCGGGAGTATCGCCTTGAGCTGATCACCACTGCCCCCAGCGTCGATTATATGGTCTACCAAACCAACGGCGAAATTTTGCATATCAGCAACCCCAGCGATATGCCGGAAATTCAGAAGATCGAAAGCCTTGAGGAGCCTTTTGTGAAGGCGACGATCATGTCGCCCAAGGATTATATCGGTTCCATCATGGAGCTGGTGCAAGAGCGGCGGGGGATCTTTAAAAACATGGAATACATTTCGGTAACCAGGGTCATGCTTACCTACGATCTGCCCCTGTCCGAAGTGATCTTTGACTTCTTTGACCAGTTGAAATCGCGTACCCGGGGTTATGCCTCTCTTGATTACGAATTTTCCGGTTATCGCGATTCCGATTTGGTGAAGCTTGATATCCTGGTCAACGGCGATATCGTCGATGCGCTTTCCATCATCGTGCATAAGGAAAACGCCTACCGCAGAGGCCGTCAATTAACGGAAAAACTGCGCAAGCTGATTCCCCGGCAGCTTTTTGAGGTGACGATTCAGGCGGCCATCGGCAATAAAGTCATTGCCAGGGAAAGCGTGAAGGCGCTGCGCAAGAACGTCATCGAAAAATGCTATGGCGGTGATATCTCCAGAAAGCGCAAACTCCTGGAAAAACAGAAAGAAGGGAAGAAACGGATGAAGCAGATGGGGAACGTGGAAATTCCCCAGGAAGCCTTTATGGCCGTTTTAAAGTTGGATGAATCATGAGATTTCTTTACGTGCACATACCTTTCTGCGTAGAAAAGTGTAACTACTGCGACTTCGTATCCGATAGCGCCTCTTTGGAACAGCGAGAGGCCTATTTGCAGTCTCTGATCAAAGAAGCGGCGCTGCATCAGGGAGATAAATCGGAAGAAGGCTTGCTCACCATCTATTTCGGCGGCGGCACGCCGTCGCTGTTAAGCGCCGCCCACTTGGAACTGCTTTTGGATGCCTTTCAGAAGTATTTCGGCTTTGCCAAAAGAATGGAAATTACCCTTGAAGCCAACCCGGAGACGGTTTCCCTCCGCTATTTGAGAAATGTCCGCAGTCTTGACATCAACCGTCTTTCCTTAGGTGGTCAAGCCTTTCAGGATCATCATCTGAAGGCGATGGGCCGTATCCATAAGAGCGAGGACATTACCACTGCCGTGGAAACCGCCCGTGAAGCCGGTTTTGACAACATCAACGTTGATCTGATGTACGGCTTACCTCGCCAGACCATGGCGGAATGGCAAGAAAGCCTGGAGCGGACAAGCCGGTTGCCCATCACCCACATTTCCACTTACGGCTTGAAATTAAGCCCCTCAACCCTTTGGGGAAAATGGTTGGAAGAGGGAAAACTCACCCTACCCGAGGACGATCTCAACGCCGATATGCAGCTTTACGCCATGGAATACCTGGAAAAGGCGGGATTTCCCCGTTATGAAATTGCCAATTTCGCCAAGGGGAGTTACGCCTGCCGCCACAATACGGCATATTGGCTCAGGAAGGATTACCTGGGTTTGGGACTCAACGCTTCTTCCTTGCTATACGGAAACCTGCGCACCAAAAACGAAAAAGATATCGATCGATACAGAAGCAAGGTAGCGGGAAGGGAATACCCCTGGGCGGAAAAAGAAGTCTTAACGGAAGAGCAAATCAGAGAAGAAGAGCTTTTTCTGCCGCTGCGCCTGATTTGGGGCCTTGATACCGCCGCTTTTGCCGAAAAATACGGCATTGAATATTTTACGCAAAAAAAAGGTCAAATGGTCAAACTTTTCGACGCGGGCCTCTTGACAGTGGAAGAAGGCCAGCTCAAGCTAACGGATAAGGGCGTTTTACTCAACAATGAAGTGCTTGCCGCTTTAATTTAGTGAATTTGACCTATTGACATTTTTTACACATAATGGTATTCTTTATTTAGCACTCGACAGTGATGAGTGCTAACAAAAATGAGGTGATTGGATGGATGAGAGAAAACAAAATGTGTTAAGGGCCATTATCATGGATTATATCAACACAGCGGAACCTGTGGGCTCTCGTACCATTGCTAAAAAATACAACCTCGGCGTCTCTTCGGCGACGATCCGCAATGAAATGGCGGATCTGGAAGAACTCGGTTTGATCGAACAGCCTCACACCTCAGCGGGGCGGGTGCCTTCCGATAAAGGCTACCGCTACTACGTGGATTACCTGATGGACACAGGAGGTCTCGTAACCGATGAAAAAGACGCGATCCAGGCGTTCTTTGCCGATCGTCTGTACCGTCTTGATCAGCTGTACCGCGACACCTGTAAAGTACTGTCGGAGCTTTCTCCCTATGTGACGATGATCATGACGCCGACGAAAAGCACCGGCGCTTTGGAGCAATTGCAACTGATTTCTGTTTCTCCCTTCCAGGCCGTGCTTGTTGTCGTCACCGATGTGGGCCTGGTGCATCACCGCACCGTGGATTTTCCGGTACCTGTTTCAGAAGAGCGGGTGCGCGAAATCAATGATGTACTCTTAAAAAAGTTGAAAGGCCGCAGCATCGAAGATGTCAATCTGACGCTGATGAAGGAGATCTCCGGGGAACTGCAAAAGGAATTGGATATTGTTGACGGTATCTTTGATATGATGAACGAAGCGGTGAAGGAAAGCGGTGAAGAAAAGGTATTTTTAGAAGGTACTCTGAACATTTTAAACCAACCGGAGTTTAAGGACGTCGGCAAAGTAAAGGATGTGCTTTCTTTCCTGCAACAGGAAAACATTTTAAAGGAACTGCTCCACGGCAAGGCCGGCAGCGGTACGAATTTTACCATTGGCGGCGAACTGCGCCACAACGGTATCAACCAGTGCTCGATGGTGACCTGCACCTACAGTATCAACGGCAATACCATGGGTAACATCGGTATTTTAGGGCCGACGCGGATGGAATACGCGAAAAGTGCCTTTTTGATACAGACCGTCGCCAAAGAGCTTTCCCGGGTGCTTGAACGGAAATCCAATAAATAACGGAGGCGGACGTGACAAAAAAAGAAACGAAAATGAAACAACAAAAAGAAGACGCGGTAAATACCGCAAATCAGACAGATCAAACGGAACAAACGGATCAAACTGATCAGACAGATCCCAGGGAAGCCATAAAAGAAGCGGGTAATCCCCAAAAAACCGAGACCTGTGCCGGGGAGGAGGAAGGTAACGCGGAAGCGTTAGCCGATGGGGACTTAGCAGCCGAAAACGAGTCTCTGAAAACAGAATTAGAGGCCCTCACAGCAGCGCGGGCCGAAGAAGCCGACCAGCTTTTACGGCTCACAGCGGAATTCGATAATTTCCGCCGTCGGACATTAAAGGAAAAAGACGATTTGCGGCTTACGGCCAACGCCGATTTGCTTTCCGCGCTTTTGCCGGTTCTCGATAATTTCGACCGGGCTTTGCTCCACGCGGAAAACAGTCCCATCTTAGAAGGTATCCAAATGGTGCAAAAGCAACTGATCGATATTTTGAACAGCAACGGTCTGATCAAAGTGGGAAACATCGGCGAAGCGTTTGACCCAAAGATCCATGATGCCATCATGCAAGAGGAAAAAGAGGGAGCAGCTTGCGGCACTATTCTTGAAGTATTGCAGCCCGGCTATTGTTTCCATGATAAACTGCTTCGGGCGGCCATGGTCAAAGTGGCAAAATAAGCGTTTTTAGCGCTGGAAAACATGGTTTTTGCTAAATTATGACAGCAAAGCTCCACGTTTTCGTGGCAAAATAACGCATAGTGAACAAAAAAACACATAATCTTTATAAATATGGAGGTAATTTCATGAGTAAAATTATCGGTATCGACTTAGGTACAACAAATTCCTGTGTAGCCGTGATGGAAGGCGGCGAAGCAGTCATCATCCCCAACGCCGAAGGCGGTAGAACCACCCCCTCGGTTGTGGCTTTTTCCAATAACGGTGAACGTCTCGTCGGCGCGGTGGCCAAACGTCAGGCCATCACCAATCCCGACAAAACCGTGATGTCCATCAAACGCCAGATGGGCAAGGATTATAAGGTGCATATTGAAAACAAGACATATACGCCTCAGGAAATCTCCGCGATGATCCTGCAAAAATTGAAAAAAGACGCCGAAGCCTATCTTGGCGATACGGTGACCCAGGCGGTCATCACCGTGCCGGCCTATTTCTCCGACGCCCAGCGTCAGGCGACGAAAGACGCCGGTAAAATCGCCGGTCTCGAGGTGCTCCGCATCATCAACGAACCGACGGCGGCGGCGCTTTCCTACGGTCTCGATAAAGGGGAAGACCATACCGTTCTCGTCTTTGACCTCGGCGGCGGTACCTTTGACGTTTCCATTCTCGAATTGGGCGACGGCGTTTTTGAAGTAAAAGCCACCAACGGCAACAATCTCTTGGGCGGTGACGACTTTGACCAGAAGATCATCAATTATTTGGTCGCCGAATTCAAAAAGAACGAGGGGATCGATCTCTCCGGCGATAAAATGGCCATGCAGCGCTTGAAAGAAGCGGCGGAAAAAGCCAAAGTGGACCTTTCCGGCGTCATGAGCGCCAACATCAACCTGCCTTTCATCACCGCCACCAACGAAGGTCCGAAGCATATGGACATCACCCTAAGCCGCGCGAAATTCGATGAGCTCACCAAAGATCTGGTGGAAAAGACCATGGGTCCCACGAGACAGGCCATGAGCGACGCCGGACTTTCCGCTGACGATATCGATAAAATCATTCTTGTGGGCGGTTCCTCCCGTATTCCCGCGGTCCAGGAAGCCATTAAGAATATCCTCAAAAAAGAACCGAATAAGAGCGTGAATCCCGATGAATGCGTGGCCTTGGGCGCCGCGATTCAAGGTGGCGTTTTGGGCGGCGATGTCAAGGATATCCTGCTCCTCGATGTAACCCCCCTGTCTTTGGGCATTGAAACCTTGGGTGGCGTCAACACCCGGTTGATCGAAAGAAACACTACGATCCCCACGTCCAAGAGCCAAATCTTTTCCACCGCCGCCGATAACCAGCCTGCCGTTGAAATCCACGTGCTTCAAGGGGAACGGCCCATGGCTGCGGACAACAAGACTTTGGGCAGATTTACGCTGAACGATATTCCCCCGGCGCCCCGGGGCGTACCCCAGATCGAAGTCAAATTCGATATCGACGCCAACGGTATTGTCCATGTCAGCGCCAAAGACCTTGGTACCGGCAAAGTCCAGACCATCACGATCACTGCTTCCAGCGGTTTGAATGACGAAGATATTCAGCGGATGATGGACGAAGCGGAAAAATACAAGGAAGAAGATGAAAAGAGAAAAGACCAGATCGAAATCAGAAACAACGCTGATTCCGCTCTCTATCAGGTGGAAAACACCATGAAAGAAATGGGCGATAAGCTTACCGATGGGGAAAAGAACGATCTGGAAAAGGCGAAAGCAGATTTGAAAACAGCGCTGGAAGGTACGGACAGCGATACCATCAAAGAAAAACTCGACGCCCTCTACGCGGTGCTCCATAAAGTGTCGGAACGTCTCTATGCCCAAAACCCGGGCCAGGGTGGCGCTCCCGGTGGCGGCGATAATATGGGCGGCGGCCAAAGCGGCGCCCCCGATGATGACGTCGTTGACGCCGAATATACCGAAGTGAAGGACGACGAAAATAAATAAGCACCAGGGAAGGGAAAGACGTGGCTGATAAACGCGATTATTATGAAGTCCTCGGTATCGCAAAGGGGGCTTCAGAAGATGAAATCAAAAAAGCTTATAAGAAAAAGGCGAAAAAATATCATCCCGATCTGAATCCCGATAACCCCGAAGCTGCGGAAAAATTCAAAGAAGTCAATGAAGCGGCGAGCGTTTTGACGGATGCCGAAAAACGCTCCCGCTATGACCAGTTTGGCCACGCCGGCGTCGATGGTAACATGGGCGGCGGCGGTTTTGGCGGCTTTGGCGGTTTTGAGGATATGAGCGGTTTCGGCGGTTTCGGCGATATTTTTGATTCGCTCTTCGGCGGTGGGGCGCGTAGGAGTGACCCCAACCGTCCTCAGCGCGGCAACGATATCGAAACGCAAATTGACATTGCCTTTGAAGAGGCGGCTTTTGGCGTGGAAAAAGAGATCACCATTACCCGTTGGGATGAGTGCTCCACCTGTCACGGTAGCGGCGCCGCCGCGGGTACCGCGCCGAAAACCTGTCCCACCTGCCAAGGTACGGGGCAGGTACGCACAGTGCAGAATACCCCCTTGGGGCAGATGCAGAGCGTGCGCCCCTGCAATCACTGCGGCGGCAAGGGGACCGTCATTGAACATCCCTGCTCCGCTTGTGGCGGCGGTGGTTTTGTGAAGAAGAAACATACGATCAAAGTATCGATTCCCGGCGGCATGGACGACGGCAATACGCTGCGCGTTTCCGGAGAAGGCCACAGCGGCAAAAAAGGCGGCCCCCCCGGCGATCTTTATGTCCGTGTTTTTGTGCGCCCTCACGCCCTCTTTGAACGGATCAACGATGATGTGTATGCCGATGAAGATATCACCTTCGCCCAGGCGGCCCTCGGCGATACCCTCCTTGTGCCCACCCTCGATGGCAATGTGAATTTTCAGCTTCCGGCAGGAACTCAAAACAACGCCGTATTCCGGCTGAAAGACAAAGGGATGATGCATCTCAAAGGCAAAGGCCGGGGTGATCACAGGATTCGTGTGCGCATTTTGGTGCCCACCGAACTTACGGAAGAACAGAAGCGGTTGCTGAACGCCTTCGATCAATCTCTGGGCGACAAAAACTATGTCAAGTCCATGAAAAAAGCGGAAAAGAGCCATCGCGGCTTCTTTGATAAAATGAAAGATGCTTTTAAAAACTGACGGAGTACGTTTTGAGAATAAATCTACATATTATCGAGGAATATTGACTTGAAACCATAGGGAAACTCAAGTATACTTAAAGTTGGACAGGTATGCTTGAGTTTTTTCATTTGCGAGGTAAATGTGGCCTATTTTGTATGCGAGGTCAAAACAGAATATCAAGAGGCGGAAGCCGTCGTCGCGCTGCTGACAGAGAGCGGCGCTGCCGGCTGCGCCACGGAAGGCGCGGCTTTCATCCGCGATGCCATCGCCGGGGGCCAAGCCGAGATCTGGGATTCCCAGCAGTGGGAAAATGAGGATCAAAGCGTTACGGTGCAAGGATTTTTTGCCGATGATCAGGAATATCCCGAAAAGAAACAGCAGGTAATCGCCGCTTTGGCGATCCGCAACGCAGTTTTGGGAGACCACTTGACCCCGCGCTTTTTCTACCTAAAAGACGAAACCTGGCAGGATGGCTGGAAACAGTATTATAAACCCTTCAAAGTCGGTCAACGGTTCGTGGTGAAACCCACTTGGGAAGCGTATGCTCCCGCCGGAAATGATCTCGTCCTTGAGCTTGATCCCGGACTTGCTTTTGGCACCGGCAGCCACCCCACCACCGCCGGGGCCTTGTCGCTGCTGGAACGTTATGTTTGCCCTGGAGATAAGGTTATCGACTGCGGTTGCGGTTCCGGTATTCTCGCCGTGGCGGCAGGCCTGCTAAAGGCAAAAAAGGTTTACGCCGTGGATATCGACCACGAGGCAATTTTAGCCACCGTGAAAAATGCCAGGATCAACGGTCTGCTCACGGCCATAGAAGTCTTTCATGGGGATGCCACGAAGAAGGATTTTCACTATTTGGCCCCCTTTCAGGTGGTGGTCGCCAATATTGTGGCCGACGTGATCCTGCCGCTGTTGCCTCATATCGCCCCCTGGACAGAAAAAAACGGTGTTTTGATCGCCGGCGGCATCATATCCCACAGGAAAGAAGAAGTTTACACGAAGCTGGCGGAAGGCGGTTTTGCTGTCGATAAAGTATTGACCGACGGCGAATGGGTGACCCTTGCCGCCGTCAAGGAATGAATCATGCAGACTTTTTTTATTGATAAAGAGGCGGTGAAAGGTGAAGCGTTGTTCCTCACAGGGGAAACTGCCCACCATATCACTGCTGTTTTAAGAATCCAGATCGGTGAGACGTTGCGTTTTTCCGATGGGGAAAGCTTTTATTACAGAGGAACCGTTGCCGAAATAACGAAAAAAGCCGTGAAAGTGACGGTTACCGAAGTCGTTCCCATTGACGATGAACCGCAAACCGCGGTGATCCTGATCCAATGCTTGCCCCGAGGCGAAAAGATGGAACAGATTTTACAAAAAACCACGGAGCTTGGGGTCAAAGGGATCATTCCCGTGGAAAGCGAACATTCCCAGGTGCGCCTCAAAGAGAAAAAAAAGGAAAAACAGCGTCGGTGGCAAAAGATTGCCGCCGCCGCCGCGGAGCAGTGCGGCCGGGGAATCATTCCCCAGGTGGAATCGGCTTGCTCTCTGCGGGAAGCCGTGGCAGCCTTGCCCGACGGTACCGCCCTTATTTTTTGCTATGAGAAGGAAGAAAACAGCAGTATCCGGCAGACGCTAATGGCGCTCAAAGGAAAAAGGCAAAGTGTGGCCCTGATCATCGGTCCCGAAGGCGGCTTTTCCGAGGCGGAAGCGTCCCTGCTCAGGGCAGAAAACGCCCATAGCGTAAGCTTGGGAAAACGTATTTTGCGCACGGAAACCGCGGGACCCGCTGTCCTTGCCGTCTTGATGTATGAATTCGGAGAATGGGAGGTGCTCGATTGAAAATTGAAAAAGTAGCCATTGTCACCTTGGGCTGCCGCGTCAACCAATATGAAAGCGAAGCCATTGCCCATGATTTTGAAGAGGCCGGCTACGAAATTGTACGCAATAAAAAGGACGCCGATATCATCGTCGTCAACACTTGCTGTGTGACCAAGACGTCGGAGAGCAAAAGCCGCCGGGTCATCCGGCATCTGCATACGGAAAACGCCGGCGCTCTCATCGTGGTCACCGGCTGTTACGGGCAGCGCGCAGGCCATGAATTGCTGTGCATTCCCGGGGTTGGTCTGGTCACCGGCAATGGTGAAAAGGAACGTTTGGCCCAACTGGTCAAGGATTTGAGTCCCCTGCAAATGCCCCGTCTTGACGTGAGCAATATCATGGCGCGCCGTCCCTTCCCCCATGCCCAGGTCAAAGAAAAGGAGACAAGCCGTGTGCGGGATTATCTTAAAATCCAGGACGGCTGCGAACAATTTTGTACTTACTGCATTGTCCCCTATGTCCGCGGTCCGGTGGTGAGCCGCGCCTATGACGACATCATCGCCGAAGCCAAGTGCTGTGAGGAGCGGGGCTTTAAGGAATTGGTGCTCACCGGTATCCACACGGGTTTTTACGGCAAGGATCTGCCGGAAGACGTCAATTTGATCACGGTGCTGAAAGGGTTGCTGAAAGAAACCCAGATCAGCCGTTTCCGCCTCAGCTCCATTGAATCGAGGGAAGTCAGCGATGAACTGATTGAGCTGATTGCCAAGGAAGAACGTCTCTGCAATCATTTTCATATTCCACTCCAAAGCGGCGATAATGAAATCCTGGCAAAAATGGGACGTCCTTATACGAGAGAAGAATACATTGCCTTAACCAGGCGCATTTATAAAGCCATCCCCGACGCGGCGATTTCCGCCGATATCATCGTGGGGTTCCCCGGGGAAAGCGACGGCGCTTTTGAAAATACCATCGATATCCTGGCCAACGCAGAGTTCGCCTTTATCCACAGTTTTCCCTATTCTCCCCGGGAAGGGACAAAAGCGGCGCTGTTTCCCCACCGCGTGCCAAGTAAACTCAAAGAGGAACGACAGAAAACCCTGATCGCCCTGGGAGATTTCTATAAATATCGCTTTGCCGAGCGGCATATCTGGCAGACCCTTGACGTTTTGGTGGAAAGCAAGGATAGCAATGGTTTCTACCAGGGCCATACCGATAATTTCCTGACGGTGCGTTTTCCCGCGCCGGCGAAAAATCTCATCGGTAAGATCGTTAAAGTGAAAGCTTTAAAGAATGTGGGTGGCGCCCTCATCGGAGAAAAAAAGGAGTAAACCATGAGTGACTGTATTTTTTGTAAAATTGCCGGCCATGAAATTCCCGCCGCCGTTGTTTATGAAGACGACGATGTGATCGCCTTTGACGACCTGCACCCCCTGGCCAAAGTTCATATTCTGCTGATACCGAAAAAGCATATCGCCAGTGCCGCGGAGCTCGCGGAGGAAGACGCCGCCGTTGTGGGAAAAATCTATCTCGTCGCCAAAAAGATTGCCGAAGAAAAGGGTTTGGCTAAGAGCGGCTACCGTATCGTCAATAACTGCAAATCCGATGGCGGACAGGAAGTTTTCCATATCCATTTTCATCTTTTAGGCGGGGAAAAACTCGGACTTTTTGTATGAAGAATAAATTTTACATTGATTATTGACGAAACGGACTTTGTTTGCTATAATGTTACGGTACCTGATAACTTGTGAGTTGTCGTAATTATAACAAAAGACGGTGAAAACCGTTTGTTGCATCACTCTATCGATAAGGTAGCACCGGAGGGAGGGATAGGAATGAGCGAAGTACGTGTTGGAAAAAATGAAAGCTTAGACAGTGCCCTGCGCCGTTTTAAACGGAGTTGCCAAAAAGCGGGGGTGATGGCTGATATAAGAAGACATGAACATTATGAAAAACCGAGCGTTAGACGGAAGAAAAAATCGGAAGCCGCGCGCAAACGTAAATGGAAATAATTGATTGCATTTTGAATCAAGAACAAAGAATGTAGAACGAAGGTGCTTATATCTAAGATATAAGCGCCTTTTTATGAATGAGGACACTATGGGATTTTTACCGATTACGAAAAAAGATATGGCAGAGCGGGGCTGGGACGCTCCTGACTTTGTACTGGTCAGTGGCGATGCCTATATTGATCACCCTGCCTTTGGCACGGCGATCATCGGGCGTTTTTTGGAAAGCTGCGGTTTTCGCGTGGCCGTGCTGTCCCAGCCGAAGTATGGCGACGCAGCGGCCTTCACTGTTTTTGGCCGGCCGAAACTGGCGTTTCTGGTCACTGGTGGCAATGTCGACAGTATGGTGGCCCACTATACGGTAAACCGCCGCAAACGCCACGACGATCCCTTTACCCCCGGCAACAAAAGCGGCAAACGTCCCGACCGGGCCGTCACGGTCTATTGCCGTAAAATCAGGGAGGCTTATGACGATGTCCATATCATCATCGGTGGCCTTGAGGCCAGCCTGCGGCGTTTAGCCCACTATGACTACTGGGCCGATCGGGTCATGCCCTCGATTTTAGCGGACAGCGGCGCGGATATCCTCGTCTACGGCATGGGTGAAAAGGCCATCAGGAAGATCGCGTTTCGTCTCAACGACGGTGAGGGCTTTGGCTCCATCAGCGATGTGCGGGGTACCGCCTTTGTTACCGACGAGGTTTCCTGGCTGAAAGAAGAGGATTATGAAACCTTGCCTTCTTATGAAAAAGTCTCCCGGGATAAAAAAGCCTACGCCCAAATGACCGCCGCCATCATGACGCAAAGCGATCCCGTAAACGGCAGGATGCTGGTACAGAAAACCGGCGGCGCAACCGTTGTGGTCAATCCCCCGGCGCTGCCCCTGAATCAGCGGGAGCTGGACGAAGTTTACGCCCTTCCCTATGAATATGGTTATCCCGGCATTTACGACGGCCTGGGGGGCGTGAAGGCCCTTGAGGAAGTGAAATTCTCTCTTACCCATAATAGAGGCTGCTTCGGCAGCTGCAATTTTTGTTCCATCGCCCTTCATCAAGGCCGCTTTGTGGTGGGCAGAAGCCATCGTTCCGTATTGGCGGAGGCGAAAAAGTTGACGGAGCGGAAGGATTTCAAAGGGTACCTCCACGATGTGGGCGGCGCCACCGCCAATTTTCGGGGACCTGCCTGTGCTAAACAGGAAAAAAACGGTTCCTGCGCCCATAAAAAATGTCTTTATCCCACGGTTTGCCCGTCGATAAAGGCGGATCACAGCGATTATCTAAAACTTCTGAGGGAACTCAGAGATTTGCCCAAGGTAAAGAAGGTTTTCATTCGGAGCGGTATCCGTTATGACTATCTGCTGGCCGACAGAAAACAGGATTTTCTCCATGAACTGGTGTCCCACCACGTCAGCGGACAGCTGCGGGTGGCGCCGGAACACGTATCCGACGCGGTTTTAAAGTGTATGGGAAAACCGCCCATCGAAACATACGAAGCGTTTTCCCGGGCCTTTTACAAGGCGACAAAACGGGCAGGGAAGGAGCAGTATCTGCTGCCCTATCTGATTAGCTCTCATCCGGGCAGTACCTTAAAAGACGCCGTGGAATTGGCCCTCTGGTTGAAGAAACATCACCTGCGCCCCGAACAGGTCCAGGATTTTTATCCCACCCCGGCGACGGTTTCCACCTGCATGTATTATACGGGCCTCGATCCCTTCACCATGGAGCCGGTTTTCGTACCCCGCTCCCGGGAGGAAAAACAGATGCAACGGGCGCTGATGCAGTACTGGCGCCGGGAAAACGCGGATACCGTCAGAAAAGCCCTGATCTCCGTGGGCCGGCAAGACTTGCTCCAGGGCAAAAACAGTCTGCTGCCCCAGGGGAAAAATCACAGGGAAAAGCGGTTTTAGCTTGTGTTGATGGCTGTTTTATGATATAATTTTTAGTATAACGCAAATACTAAAGGATAGAACCATGCAAAAACCACTGATCTTTCCCTTGTCCCTTCTTTTGCTGCTGCTGTTAACCACACCGCTTTTGGCGGCAACCACCGCTGCTTCCGGCGGCGCTTTGGTTTCTTTTGCAGAGGCTGTACGGCTGCCTGTCGTTTCCGGCCTGCTTTTCGCCATTGGCCTAAGCTTCATCTTGATCGAGCTCATGGCGCCGGGATTCGGATTTTTCGGGATCGCCGGGTTAAGCGCCTTTTTCCTGTATTTTGCGGCCCATCTCCTGGCAAACAGTCACGGTTGGCTCGCCCTAATTATCTTTGGTATCGGCATGCTTTTCATCATGTTGGAGGCCCTTGTCGTCACGGGCTTTGCGTTTTCAGGGATTTTCGGATTGCTGGCGGTGTTGGGCAGTGTGATCATGTTGGCGCCGAGTTTGGCGGAGGGCGCCTTGACGGCCTCCATCTCTGTGGTTTTCACAATTTTGATTATGGTGGTGAGTATTCATTTTATGAAAAAGAAAAGTTTTATTCGGAGATTCGTTTTAAGTGACCGCACCGATACCCAAAGCGGTTATACCCCTCCCAATATGGATAATGAAAAATATCTTGGCAGGGAAGGCTATACTTTGACCCAGTTGCGTCCCGCCGGTACGATGAAAATCGACGGCGGCCGTGTGGATGTTGTTTCCGACGGTGGTTATGTGGACGCCGGGGTGAAAGTACGCGTTGTTGGTCTTGACGGCACCCGTATTCTCGTACGGGAAGTCGAAGAAGCATAAGGAGGATGAATATGTTTTTAAGTTGGTTGCCCATTATTTTGATTGTTATCGCGGTCATTTTGTTGTTTACCTTCGTACCTGTCGGTCTTTGGATTTCCGCCTTGGCCGCCGGAGTCAAAGTGGGTATTTTCGATCTGATCGGGATGCGCTTACGCCGTGTTTCTCCGTCCCGTATCGTGAATCCGCTGATCAAAGCTTATAAAGCCGGACTTGATGTTACCGTATCCAATTTAGAAGCCCATTACCTCGCCGGCGGTAATGTCGACCGCGTGGTCGATGCCCTGATCGCCTCGGAACGGGCGAATATCCCCCTCGTTTTTGAACGGGCCGCCGCCATCGATTTGGCCGGCAGAAATGTTCTGGAAGCCGTGCGCATGAGCGTTAACCCGAAAGTCATCGAAACTCCCACCGTGGCCGCTGTGGCCAAAAACGGTATTGAAGTTAAGGTAAAAGCCCGCGTCACCGTGCGTGCCAACATCGAACGCCTGGTGGGCGGCGCCGGTGAAGAAACGATTATCGCCCGTGTCGGGGAAGGGATCGTTACCACCGTCGGTTCTTCGGAAAGCCATGAAAATGTGTTGGAAAATCCCGATAATATTTCCCGTACTGTGTTGAACAAGGGATTGGACGCGGGGAGCGCCTTTGAAATTTTGTCCATTGACATCGCCGATGTGGACGTCGGCCGCAATATCGGTGCCGAACTCCAAACCGATCAGGCGGAAGCCGATAAACGCATCGCCCAAGCCAAAGCCGAAGAAAGACGCGCCATGGCCGTGGCCAAAGAACAGGAAATGAAGGCATCCGTTGTGGAAATGCGCGCCAAGGTTGTGGAAAACGAAGCGGAAGTTCCCGTTGCCATGGCCGATGCTTTCCGCAAAGGAAATCTCGGCATTATGGATTATTACACCATGCAGAATGTGATTTCCGATACGAAAATGCGAGACGGCATTGCCGGGGTAAACAAGAAAGAAGAATAAGCTATGGTTGATGTCAGCATAATCACGTCGTATATCGACCTCATCTTGTCCTTTATTTTTGACCATATCGGCGCCATCGTCGCGATCCTGATTGTATTCATGGGCATCCGATCCTCTCAAAGAAAGAAACGGAGGGCCCAGGAAGAAAGCGACGGTGAAACGCCAAGGAAGAAATCCCTGCGGGAGATCATGGCGGAAATGGAAGCGGAGCTCAATAAAAGCGCCGACGATCAGGATCTGGAGACAGAAATGGAAATAGAGGAAGACGAGGAAACAGAGGGGCCCCCAGTCCGTCCTTACGGGGAAGGGGGATCACTGGATTCCCCCTGGCAACAGCAGGAAACGGCCTCCAAGCGCCAGGATACACCCTGGTCAATGCAGGAGTCGGCGCCGGAAGGCCCCGTCAGGGAACCGGAAAAACCTTTGGTTTTCCCCAGCGCCACCCTGCCGAAGCAAGCGGCGGCCACGGTTTTTGCCTCAGCTTCCTTTGGCGAACATGCGGCGCTCCAAGGCAGCCTGCCGCTGACGAGAAGTGCCGATATGCGGACGGAAGCGCCTCCCATGGAGGTGCAAGGAGATTCGGAAGAATCCGGTGGCAACTGCTATTTCCGTAAAAAGAAGCTCAACCCTGAGGCCATGGTCGACGCCGTGGTGATGGCGGAGATCTTAGCCAAGCCGAAAGCTTTGCGCCGGGCGGGGCAACGCATATAACGTCAGGCCGTTGGTTAATCCCAAAACCGCATATCGCTGTGTTCCAGTCTGATGCTTAACCTTAGAAAAGGCCCAAGGGTTTTTCAAGGATAAGCGAATGCACTTCAGAGCAAATGCAACGCATTTGCCTGAAAATGTAAAAGGCCAGACCCTTGTGCACTTCGGCTGCAAATACTGTAGGTATTTGCCCGAAAATGCCTTGAGTACCTCTTTGTACACGGCAGGCCTCTCCTTTTCCCTGCGCCTTGCGCTATACGATTTCTCAACGCCCTGATATCCTACCGAAATTTGGTTTGAACTTAATTTTAGGTATGGTGTGACTTAGCACCACAGCTTTTATACGCAATCGCTGTGGTACTAAGTCATTTTTTGCTTTTTCGCAACAAAAAAGGAAATTTCGATGTTTTCATTGGCATAGAAACAAAAATATGGTAAAATATTAACATATGAATGAGGAGTCCGTCATGGTAAAGAGGTCAAAGGAAAAGAAAAGAAAGTATTCGTTTTTGCTGATCATCGCGGTTGGCATTGTATTTTTTACGGCCATTTTTGCGATGTATCATTTTAGCGCCGAGGATAACGTAACCTATTTTGCGGAAGACGATGGCGACCTGGCTCTTGTTTCTGTTTCTCCCTGGAATGAAGCGGGCGTTTCCGAAGACAGTCAGATCGTCATTGAGTGGAATCATGCTGTCAGCGCCGAAGCCGGTAACGCGGTGGAGATCACTCCCTCGCTCCGAGGTGACTGGAGCGCCGCAGGCAACCGCCTGATTTTTACGCCCCAGCAACTCGCCGCGGGGACCTATTATACGGTCTTCCTGCCCCGGGGAACCTCCCTCAATTATCAAGGCGATATCCTTAGCGAGGATCTTGCTTTTTCCTTTGAAACAGAAGATACATCCCTTCGGATTCCCGATACGGAATCCTTCAGCGTTGGCGGCAGTCAATATCACTTTTTCAGTGACGACCTGATCGCGATTCCCGTTTCCTGCCTCGGTGAGGATGATTTCGACGTCGATGTTTCCGTCTACCGGGCAGAGGATGCCCAGGGCTACATTGCCGCTTTTGCCAAACTGTTTACCTACCCGTCCTGGGCGCAGCTGACCGTTGAAAAATTCAGAGCCAGTCTTCGCAATTTTGAGCAGATTTCGGAATCGGCCATGGCCGTACAGACGGAAAACGGCACCCCTTGTGTGGTTTTGGGTTCACTGCCAAAAGGCGCTTATCTTGTGCGGATGACTGCCGCCAACAGCAGCTACGATCTGGCGGTGACCGTTGGCGATATGGATCAAACCGTCTTTTATGACGGGAAGAACCTGAACCTTTGGTGTCACCAAGAAGACGCCCGCCTCAGCGAGGGAACCGTGAAGGTGGCAAGAAAAAGTTACGACCTCGATGAAAATGGTTTTGTCTCCATCCCCTTTGATGCTTCCCCTGAAACGATTGCAAACAATCCTTCACAGCTGGGCATTACGGTCTTTAGCGGCGATGAGGAAGCCGTCTGTTTTGTTGCCGCCGACGATTTAAAAAACTCCTACCGGGCAACGCTGGTGGTGGATCAGACGACGCTAAAAGCAGGGGCTGATCTGACGGTTTCCGGTCGCATCGCCATGACCAACGGTGTTTTTGGCGATACCGGAGTGACGCTGACGCTAACTTCCGACAGCGGCGTTCTTGATACCGTGGAAACTCAAACAGAGAACGGCTGTTTTTCCTATACCTGGAAGGAGACAAACCTTCCTATCGGCGACTACCGGGTGAACCTGATTTATGACGGTAAAAACCAAGCCAGTACCGACTTCTTTAGAGAGGCGGACGAAGGAGAATTATACCTTGTGGCCAAAAGCGATGTGGCTGCCGTGGAAAGCGGCGGCCGCGTAACGTATACGGTGACGGTTTTGGATCGATACGGCAAAGCAGTGGATCATGCCGCCGTCACCATGAACGGTAGTGAGAGCAAAAACGTCAGCAGTGGCGGCACGGCCCGGTTTACGGCGACCTATGAGATAAGTAAGGAGTTGCCGTTGGTTCAGAAAAATGCCGTGTTCTCTGTGACCTCCCCTTATGGGACAGGGGAGGATGTTACCGTTTCCGTGGCGGTAGTCTCCGAGCGACCCTTCCTCGAATTGACGGAAGCTTCCGGCACCGTCACCGCCTGGGTCTACCGTTATGAGGTTGACGACGGGGCGCTGGAAAAAGAGAAGTGCGATGATAACCGGGTGATGATCACTGTTGCCAAAGACGGTGAGAAGCTTGCCGACGCTGTTTCCACTGAAAAAACAGCTGTTTACGATTATTCCTGGGACAATTCCGCCGCCGGTTCTTATTCCTTTACTGCCACGGCGGGGAACGCTTCCGCCTCCCTTAAACGGCAGGTTGCCCCAGAGGAGAGCGATACTTTGCGGCTCTTTTATGACGACGGACTCTTTCGTGGGGCCATGGAAGCTGAACCCGCCGCCGTTACCTTGGGTTATGCAGACGGTGCGTATACCTTCGGCAGCGGCGCGGCGCTGTCCATTGAGGCGCCTTCAAACCTAACCTCAAGTCACGGTAAGGACATCGTTGTCAACGCTGTGATCAACGGCGCAGCTCAAATCACGGTGGTTTCTTTGTACAAAGGCGCGCTGCCCCTTTCTTCGGCGGGCGTCGCCGTTTACGGCGAGGGGCTCTATGAAATCCAGGGGGACGCTGCTGAAGAAAACCGCGTGTTTTTCGGAGATGAGGCGGTGAACGCCGCTTTTTCCGGGGAAAACCGCGATGGCGATTACTATATCAGACTCTGGAGCCAAGGAGCCGACGGCAATACCGTCAGCCGCTATATTCCCGTAAGCGTTGACGGCGTGACGCTGCTTCGCGCTTACGAACCGTGCTATATTGCGGGGAAAGACGTCTCACTTCCCTTCTACCTTGATAGCCAGGAAAGCCTTGGTTATAAGCTGATCCTCAACGATGATCTTTCCTTTGCCGGGGATTGTGAAGAGTCTTTTACCGTTGACACAGACATTACGGAAGCCGGCGCTTACAGCGGTACCCTTCGGCTCACCGACGGCAGAAATACCGTTGCCTCTCTGCCGGTGAACTTTACGGTTTACGAAAAAGAACCGGCTTTTTATGAGGTAAGCGACGGTTACGCCGCCGACGCGAAAATCGTCTTTTCTGTGGCCAAAAGCGACGCCAAAGCCGTAAAGACCCTATTCGCTCAGGCTTTAGAACCCGGCGATCAGATGCTCCAGCGCATGGGCAGAACACTGTTTTTTGGCGCCTTAGGAGAAAACGCCGCTTATCTCGCAGGCGATATCAATGATGACCTGCTTTTGCTGCAAAACAGCGACGGCGGTTTTGGCCGTTACCAATCATCCGAAAGCGATTTGCTGCTTTCCGTTTTCGCCGCCGCCCAGGAATCGTTCCATTATGATGAAGCGGCGTTGAAGCGCTATATCCTTTATCGCCTGTCCCATGCCGATAATCAGGAAACCGCGGCGCTGGCCTGTTGGGGCTTGAGCTGCTTTGGTGTGAACTGTGAAAAGAGCATGGCGGAATTGGCCGACGACAAGGCTTTGACCCTGCGGGGAAAACTCTATCTGGCGGAGGCTTATTTGGCGGCGGGGGATCAGGTTAACGGGGAAGCCATCTATAAACAGCTGAAAAGAGAGCTTGTGGAAACCGACGGCAGCTACCATTTTAATGACAGTAACGCGCAGTTTAATATCGCCAATACGGCGTTTATGTACCATATTGCCGTCATCATGGATCAAGAAGAGCGTGACGGACTTTTGGCCTTTCTCCTGGCTGAGGATATCCAATCTCAGACAGGACGCTATCTGCTGGAGCTGGGCCTATTGGATACGGTGGACACCGAAGCCATCACGGTGGCGGCCGGCGCTGATGCTGAAGCAGCAGCGGGGGCGGCGCTGATTTCTCTGCTCCCCTCCGCCACCGACGATATAACGGCGCTGAAGGCGACTTATACGGTAAACGGCGAGGTGGCGGAAAGTCTTAGCGTCGGCGACGTGGCATCGATCAATATCAGCTGGGAAAGCGCGGAAAACAGTATCTTCCTCGTTTATATGGTTCCCAATCAGCAGATTTCCTGGATTGAAAAAACCAATATGAACTGCCGCAAAGGCTATTGGCAGTGGATTACGGCGGAAAATTCCGCGTCAGTGAACTTTCGTGTGACGCATCAGGGGAGTTTTGTTTCTCCCACCGTCTATATTATCGACTTGACCACCGGCGGCATTGTGGGGAGTACGGCGGCAAGTGGCATCGAGGTGAAGCAATGAAAAAGACCTACAGAATTTATATCTTTCTTGCTTTCGCCGCCTTTTGTTGGCTTCTCGTTGCCGGTTGGGCCGTGTTTAGCGGCAGGCCCGGCTCTTCGGTGGATCCTGTCTACAGCGATGTTTTTTCGGCCCTGGAAACAAATCCCGACTATGTATACGACTACAGCGGTGAAATTCCCCCCATGGAATATCCGATTTTTGGTGCGATTCTGCCTGCTCCCGCCGTTAACAGCGGCGTTACGGCAGAAACGATGACGCTACTGAAAGAAAACTGGTCCACGAAATTGGTGTTGGTGATCTCCTTCGCCGATGATCTGGGCGCCAAGGCCATTACCTCGAAAAAGGACTGGCAGACCTCTTTTGGCGTGATCCAGACCAACCACGACGCCGTGGATCATCTTCTGCGTTACGGCGCCAGCATCGACGATCAAAAAATGGGGGAGATGCGGGATTATTTTGAGTTTCTACCCTATTTTGGCCGCTACTTTCCGGATAAAAAAATTGTACCCCTGGTCTTTGATAGCGCCGCGGGGATTTCCTTTGTCAATACCTTTTTGGATCAGCTTGCCGACTGCCGCGACGGCTATAAGGTGATTTTTTTAACCCGGGAACAGGCAGGGGAAACGCCGCTCTTTACCTCTTCCGGGGATGCGCTTTTATCCTATTTTGACGCGGCGGCCACCACGCAATACGATAAAACCCTGACCGCTGCGGCCAGCGCCTCTCTGGCGGCGATCAAACATATCTTAACCTACGACGGCAATGACGCGGTTTACCTGCTTTCCGCCACATCGGCGGCAGCGCCGTCCTTTGATGAGCTTGCGATTCTTTACGGTAAAAAAGAATAAAGGAGACAGTCCATGGAAAAATCATTCAAAACATTTTTGGCGGAAAATAAATTCATCCTGCATTGCGGGGCCACCGGTACGGAGCTGATCAAAAGAGGCGGCGCCACTCCCGGCGCCGTCAACAACGCGCTCCTTCCCGAGGCGGTCCTTGAGATTCAGAAGGGTTATGCCGACGCAGGCGTCAAAATACTTTTGGCCAATACGTTCAGTATGAACCCTATTTTTGCCGCCACTCATGCCAAAGACTATGATTGGGAGAAGCTCAACCGTACCGGCGTTCAGATCGCAAAAAAAGCGGCGTCCGGCCGCTGTTATGTGTTGGGAAATGTCGGTCCCGTGGGAGAACTTTTAGAGCCTTTCGGACCGCTGAAAGAGGAAGATGTTTATGAAGCCATCCGTCAACAGGCGGTGATTTTGGTGGAAGAGGGCATTGACGGTTTTTCCATACAGACTTTTTATGATTTACGTGAATTGAAGGTGGCGGTTGAGGCGGTGCGCTCCGTCTCGGCGCTGCCCATCATCGCCAATATGGTCTTTACGGCCCAAGGCGCGACCATGATGGGGGACACGCCGGAAAAGGCTTATCGGGAGTTGCTGCCTTTGGGCATCGACGTTTTTGGCCATAATTGCGGCGATATTGATTTCATCAGCTTGGGCGATTTGCTTTTACCTTTGGCTCAAAAAGCGGAAATCCCCCTTTGCGCCCTGCCCAACGCCGGTTTGCCCCGGTCCATAGACGGCGTGGCCGTCTATCCCATGACACCGGCGGAATTCAGGGAAGGGGTGCTCTATTTGAAGTCGAAAAACATAGCGGTCTTGGGCGGCTGCTGTGGCGTCCATGTGGAGCATATTGCCGCTGTGGCGGACCTCTTTTAATATTTTTCAATGAGGAAATCGGGGATGTTTTGGCCGGTGCTTTCCACCAAAATCACATCGAAACCGATTTTTTTCACTTCCCGCCAGGGAATACTGATCAGTTCCTTTTTTCGAAAAAAACCCTGTTTTGCAGCGCCCGGCAAGATGATGCTTCTGATTTTGCCGCCGTCGGGATCGATTTCCAGATCACTGATGTGACCTAAGATTCGTCCGTCGGCGGCATTGACGATATTTTTAGCGTTGATTTCGGAAACACGTATCATAACTGATCTCCTTTTGCGCGAAGGGGAAGGGGACAAAAGCCCTTCCTTTTTAGAGCATATACGCTGATGAAACCAAAAAGAACAAAAAATTGATTTGATTTCTACCCTGATTCGTAGTAAAATCAATCTAATTATGAAGTTTTACGATAAAAAATAAAAAGTGAGAAGAAGGGAGAGGGTTCGTATGAACGGACGTATCTTATGTGAAGAGCTGAAAAGTAAAATTTGCAGTGCGGAGGAGGCGTCGCAATGGATTACCGACGGTTCCACCGTAGCGGTAAGCGGATTTACGCTCTCTTCCTATCCGAAAGCGGTGCCCCTGGCCCTGGCCAAAAGGGTGGCCGCCGAAGGTGAAAAATGCAGAGTGAATTTATACAGCGGCGCTTCCACCGGTGATGAGCTCGATGGCATCTGGGCGGAACAGGGTATGATCGACCATCGTTTTCCCTACCAGACCAATCAGAAAGCCCGGGCGGCGACCAACTGCGGGGACTTTGATTTTGCCGATATCCATCTCGGTGTTTTTCCCCAAAATCTGATGTACGGCTTTTACAAAAAGCCCGATATCGCCATCGTGGAAGCCGTGGGCATTTTAGAAAACGGCGGCATCATCCCGGCGAACTCTGTGGGCATTATGCCCCAGGCCATCAAGCTTGCGGACAAAGTCATTGTGGAAATCAACGAAGCAAATTCCCTGGATTATTATGGGATGCACGATATTTACATGCCGAAAAATCCCCCCCGGCGGGGGGTCATTCCCATCCGCCATGTGGACGACCGCATCGGCACCACTTATATTCCCTGCCCGAAAAAGAAAATCGCCGCCATCGTCTTTACAAATTTGCAGGACGGTCACAGAAAGGCCGTTCCCCTCAATGAAACCTACACGAAAATGGCGGAGCACCTCGTGGAGTTTTTGGAATTTGAGGTGAAAAAAGGGCGCATCCCGAAAAATCTGCTGCCGTTACAAAGCGGCGTCGGCGCCGTGGGCAACGCGGTAATGGCGGGATTGAGAAAATCCGGCTTTGAAAAAATGCTATTCTTTACCGAAGTGATTCAGGAATCGACCCTTGATTTGATCGACGACGGCAAGATCGCCTATGTTTCTGGTACCGCGGTTTCGCCTTCCCCCGAGGGTATGGCCCGTTTTCAGCGGGACGTGAAGCATTACCGGGAGCATATCGTGTTGCGGCCCCAGGAAATCAGCAACCATCCGGAACTCGTTCGCCGTCTCGGCGTGATTGCCATCAATACCCCCATTGAAGGGGATATTTACGGTAATATCAATTCCACCCATATCATGGGGAGTTCCGTGATGAACGGCATCGGCGGCTCCGGCGACTTCGCCAGAAACGCCTATCTCAGTATTTTCAGTACGCCTTCCACCGCAAAGGACGGCAAAATATCTGCCATTGTGCCCATGGTTTCCCACGTGGATCATACGGAACACGATACCATGGTGTTCGTCACGGAATACGGTTTTGCGGATCTTAGGGGGCTTTCTCCCAAAGAGCGGGCGAAAGTGATCATCGAAAATTGCGCCCATCCCGATTACCGGGACGGCCTGCGGGATTATTTTAAACGCGCCTGCGATAAAACGAAGGCTCAAACACCGCATCTTTTAAACGAAGCTTTTGCTTGGCATCAAAGATATATGGAAACTGGTTCCATGAAATAATTTTCTGAAAGGTAGTCAATCTTAAAAAAAAGTGATATAATATATAGAAATAAACCAAGGAGGGCTATCTATGAGTTCATTTAAAACCTTTGAGACAAAGGCAGGACATCTGATGGGGAACTTTGTGCAGAAAGGCTCCGAACTGGTGGAAACGGGAAAAATCCGCCTCAGTATCGGCAGAGAAGAACGCGCGGTTGACGAACTCTTTTATAAAATAGGCGAAGCGGTTTATGAAAATTGCAGAAAAAACGGCGTCTCTCCCGATTATATCTCCTCTGAGTGCGATGAAATCGATGAGCGCCGCACCCATATCGCTTTGTTAAATGCCAAGCTCAACGCGGCAAGAACAGCCTCGGAAGATATGGGCGCGGCGGCCAAAAAGGAAAAAGCGGCAAAGCAGGAAAAAGAAGTTATCATCGATATCACCATCGAGGAAAAAGAGGGAAAATCAGAAAAATCGGAAAAAGCGGAAAAAAAGGAAGACCCAACAAATCAGGAATAAGAGCATGGCAAGATGATTGTTATCCGGCGCGTAAGCGCCGGTTTTGTTTTAGAGTAGAATAAATATGCGCATAGGTGTATGAATTATCATAAATAGGCTTTTTTATTTTGGTGGTTTATACAAAATTATACTTAAATAGCTTTTGAAATAAGAATTAGGACTGATCATCAAAAAGTATAATATGCGATTATTTTCATATGAGGGCTGATTTTTGCAGTAAGGCTTCACCATACCGGGAAAAAGCGACGTTAATTGATCATAACTGACGGAATAAGAATTGTTTATTTATGATAAATATACAAATTTAAGAATAAGTCTACATGTTTTATGATAAAAGTATTGCATTTTCGCCGAATCTCCAGTATAATTGAAAAAGATTATTCATCATTTTAGATTTTACATGAGCGAGGTTCAATATGGCAGAAAAAGAGATTCAATACGCAAAAAGCTTTCGGGAACAATTTACCCTCCGGGGTGTGCTCATTGGCTCCCTTGGTTCGCTGATCATCACGATGTCTTCCATGTACGTTGCTTTAAAGGCGAGTTCCTTGCCGTGGCCCATTATTTTTGTGGCCTTGGTTTCGATGTTCTCTCTGAAACTCATGGGAAAGACGAATATCAATGAAATCAACGTGGCCCATACGATCATGAGCGCCGGGGCCATGGTTGCCGGCGGCATCGCCTTTACCGTGCCGGGCATTTGGATGCTGAAGCTTGATACCGGCGGTGATTTAAAGTTTCAGATTTCCCTTTTGGTGATCGCCCTTTCCGGCGTGATTCTCGGTTTGATCTTTACGGCGCTGTTTCGTAAATTTTTCATTGAAACCCAAGAATTGCCCTTTCCCATGGGCCAAGCCGCCGCGGAAACCTTAATTCTCGGCGACAGGGGCGGTAAAAAAGCGGCGATTCTCTTTGGCGCCATGGGTTTTTCTGCTCTTTGGGCCGTGGTGCGGGACTGGTTCCATAAAATCCCGGCCTTTTTCACCGGGGGCGTCACGATTCCCGGCGTAACCTTTGGTATTTACATGTCGCCGATGCTGATGGCCATCGGCTATATCATCGGCCCCCTGTTCTTATTTGTCTGGTTCATCGGTGCCCTCATCGGCGATATCGGCATTGTCTGGGGGGGTACCACAGCGGGTCTTTGGACTTTGGCTGCTGCGGCGGGGATCAAATCCAGCCTCGGCATCGGCGTCATGGTCGGTACCGGTTTTGGCATCATCGTCAAGGGGATTTTACCCAAGGCGAAAACAGTATTCGGCTCCATGTTTTCCAAATCCCAGCGGGGCGACGCCATCGTTCCCCTGCGTTGGGCGCCCATCGTCATGGTGGTTTTGGCCTTTGTTTTTACCAGCGTCCTCCATATGGGCGTTGTTTCCAGCATCATCACCATTCTCGGTGTTTGGCTGACCACGCTGATGTCCGCCCAAATTTTGGGGCAGACAGGGATCAATCCCATGGAAGTGTTTGGCGTTATCGTTCTTTTGGCCTGTAAAGCGGCGACGGCCATCGGTCAGTTGGAAGCCTTTTTTGTCGCCGCCATCGTTGCTGTGGCCTGCGGTCTCGTCGGCGATGTGATGAACGATTTCAAAGTCGGTCATATGGTACGTTCCGATCCCAAGGCGCAATGGTTTGGGGAAGCCATCGGCGGCGTGATCGGCGCTATCGTCTCTATTATCGTCTTATTCATTCTCTTCAATGCCTATGGCGCTGAGGCTTTCGGTGATCCCACGGTATTTCCGGCGGCCCAGGCCGGTGTCGTTGCCAGCATGGTGGAAGGCATCGCCAATATGCCCGCCTTTTTGATCGGTCTTTGCGCAGGCATCGTATTCTATCTGCTGAAATTGCCGGTGATGACCTTGGGACTTGGGATTTACTTGCCCTTTTATCTTTCCTTCACCGCCTTTTTGGGCGGTTTGCTGAAAGTCATCGTTGATCTCATACAAAAGGGGATCCATAAAAATAAACCGGAAACCGAAATCAGGAAAAGCGGCGTCGGGCTGATCATTGCCTCCGGTCTGCTGGGGGGCGAAGCCATTGCCGGTGTCGTGATTGCCCTGATTATGGTCTGTCTCGGATTGGGAGCGATTTGATGTTAAAGGAAATTAAAATCAACGAAATACCCGGGTTTCGCATCGGCAATGCCCAGGACCAAGCGGGAGGCAGCGGCTGTACCGCCATTGTTTGTCCCGAAGGCGCCGTGGCCGGCGTGGAAGTGCGCGGCGGCGGTCCCGCCACCAGGGAAACGGACCTGTTGGATCCGGTGAACATGGTGGAAAAGATTTTTTGTGTCATGCTCAGCGGTGGCTCCGCCTTTGGCCTGGCCGCGGCGGAGGGAGCCATGACCTATTTGGAAGAACACGGGATCGGTTTTGATGTCGGTGTCGGCAAAGTACCCATCGTGCCGTCAGCTTGCATTTTCGATCTTATCGTCGGCGACCCCAAATGCCGCCCCGGTCATCAAATGGGCTACGACGCTTTGGTGGACGCCGAACGAAACGACCCCGCCATGGGCAGCGTCGGCGCGGGCACCGGCGCCGTTGTCGGCAAACTCTGGGGCGCGGAACGGGCCATGAAATCGGGACTGGGATTTTTTGCTCAACAAATCGGGGCGTTGAAAGTCGGCGCTGTCGTTGCCGTGAACGCTTTCGGTAATGTCATTGATGTGGAAACTCATAGGCCTTTGGCCGGTCTTCTCGATGAAAGTCATTCTCGGGTGATCTCTACCACAGAGTCGCTGAAAATCTTTGCCGACAGTGGTTTCAATGCCTTTCAGGGCAACACCACCATCGGCTGCATTCTTACGAATGCCCAGCTCACCAAAGCTCAGGCCAAAAAGGTGGCGATGATGGCCCACAACGGCTATGCCAGAGCCATCCATCCCGTGCATACCTCCGTGGACGGTGACGCGATTTTCACCATGGCCAAAGGTGAAGTGGAGGCTCACATCGATGTCATCGGCGTCACTGCCGCGGAAGTGATGGCCAAAGCCATCAACCGGGCGGTGAAAGTCGCTTCCGCCTACGGATTCAAAGGAAGTCTTGATTTATGAGCGTTCTCTCAAAAATGGTAACCCCTCTTCTTGATTGGTACGCCAGGGAACAGAGAGTATTGCCTTGGCGCACGGAGCCCACGCCGTATCATATTTGGATTTCAGAAATCATGCTGCAACAGACGCGAGTAGAAGCGGTGATCGATTATTATCACCGCTTTTTAGCACGCTTTCCCGATGCTGACGCCGTGGCCAAGGCGGAACTTGACGAAGTCCTGGCCCAGTGGCAGGGCCTCGGTTACTACCGCCGCTGCGAAATGCTTTACCGGACAGCAAAAATTATTTCTGAGCAATATCGGGGGAAAATCCCCGCTGATTTTGCAACCCTCCTGTCTCTGCCTGGGATCGGCCGCTATACGGCGGCGGCGATCATGTCCATCGGTTTTCAAAAACCCTATGCCGCCGTGGATGGCAATGTTCTTCGCGTTGTGATGCGCTTAGAAAACAGTGAAGAGTGTATTGACGACGGCAGCGTCAAAAAATGGGTAGAGGAAGCATTGCAAGGAGTGATGCCCAAGGACAGAACTTCCGCTTTCACCCAGGCGCTGATGGATCTCGGGGCCACCGTCTGTCTGCCCAACGGCGCGCCCAAATGCGATATTTGTCCTCTGCAAGATCTTTGTCAAGGAAAAGACAGCGCGGACCGCATTCCGGTGCGCAAAGCGAAAAAAGAGCGCCGCGTTGAGCAACGGACGGTTTTTCTGCTTTGCTTCAAAGATCAGGTTGCCGTGAAAAAAAGACCCGGGAAGGGTCTTTTGGCCAACATGTGGGAATTTCCCAATCAGGAGGGGCATCTCTCTTTGGCGGAGGTGGAAAGCCGCTATCGCGGCAATGTGACCCCTTTGGCCGAAGCGAGGCACGTCTTTACCCATATCGAATGGGAGCTTTGCGGTTACCGGGTGGAACTGGAGGAAAAGCCGAAAGACGCTGCTTTGCAATGGATCAAAAAAGCGGAAATCGCGTCTTACGCCATTCCCGCAGCGTTTTCCTATTTTAAAAAAGATTTGTAAGCCAATGGGCAAAGGGCTGATAAAGGATGGGTAGGAATACCGCGGGGAGCATATTTCCTACCCTGATTTTTTTGATGCCCAGCATATTGAGGGAAATCGCAATCATCAGCACACCGCCGATGGCGGACATTTCGTTGATCACGGCGTCACCGAGATAGGGGGAGACCCAAACGGCGAGGAGGGTGAGGAGCCCTTGATAAAGCAGGACGGAAACACCGGAGAAAATAACGCCGGCGCCCAGGGCCACGGCGAAGGATAGAGCGGTGATGCAGTCGATTACGGTTTTGGAAAAGATGATTGTGGCATCGCCCATAGTTCCTGCTTGCAGGGAACCGATGATCGCCATGGGGCCGATGCAAAACAGCAGGGAGCTGGCGACAAAGCCCTCGGTGAAGGTATTGTCGTTGCCGCTTTCGGCGGAAAATTTGTTTTTCAGCATATCGCCTAAGCGATTCAGGTGTTTTTCGATATTGATCCATTCGCCGAAAAGGATGCCGGCAACGATGCAAAGGATCATGCCCAACGTATCTTCGGTGCCGATGGCATAACTTGCGCCGATGATCCCTACGACGATGGCAAGGCCCAGGAGGATCGCGGAAGTATACTTTTCATTGATTTTGTTTTTGAATAAAACGCCGCAAAGGGCCGCGACGGCCACGGCGATACCGTTGATAAGTGCTGCGTACATAAGAAACCTTCTGCTTGTGGATTGTCTAAATCAGGAGGGAAGCCGACTCAAACTTTATTTAGTATATCAATATTTCCGCGGTAAATCAATGATCCCCACCGTAATATTTTGAGACAGACAGCGTCATTGTTTTGCCGTCTGTAACCAAGTAAAAAAGGTAGTCTTGGTTTTCCCATTGAGCGTCGGCGCCGCCGTTATCGTAAAGAGCGGCGGCGGAAGCTTCTCCCAGCTGCTCAGAAATGCGGTTGGAGACATCGTTCCAGGGGGTCGCTGCGGGGAAAATAAAATTTGCTTTGGTGATCAACTCGTCGGCGCCAAAAAAGAAAACAACCTTTCCCGTATAGTTTAAAAGCGTTTTCTTACAGGTGCGGGACGTATCGCTTTTCGTCAGAACTGTTACTTCCTCCGACGTAACAGTGTCGATGTCGCAATGGAGTGCCGCGGCGAAATCCATCAGTTCCCCGCCGGTGTATTCCCCGGCAACGGTCACCGTCTCCTGTTTCTCACCGGGCAAGAGATGGGCAAAAGCGGCGATGCCCACCGCGGCGAAAACAAAAATGAGCAGGTAATTTTTGAAGGTGCGCAACGAAACGCCTTCTTTCTTTGACATATGCTCTCTTTTCTTTTTATGATGATTCTGCTATAATAATGCAAAAGAACAGGGGAGGATCAGATGAACGAATATCGAAACGGGCGGCCCCTTGACCAGTTGCGGCCCATCACCATAGAAACAGGTTTTCAGAAATTCGCGGCGGCTTCCGTCCTTTGGCGTCAAGGTGATACCTGCGTTTTGAGCGCCGTCAATATCGATGACGAGGTGCCGCCTTTTTTGGTGGATTCAGGGAAAGGCTGGCTGACGGCGGAATACGCGCTGTTGCCGGCATCTACCCTGGGGAGAACGGGGCGGGAGGCGGTCAAAGGAAAACAGAGCGGCAGAACCATGGAAATCCAGCGTCTCATCGGCAGAAGTTTACGCCGCGCCGTGGATCTCCGGGCCATCGCGGGAAAAACGGTGAAGATCGATTGCGAAGTCCTGCAAGCCGATGGCGGCACTCGCACGGCGGCGATCTGTTCCGCCTGGCTTTGCCTGGCCTTGGCGGTGAAAGAAGGGAAACTGCCGGTGAAGGCTTTAAAGGAAGAAGTGGCTGCCGTCAGCGGCGGTATCGTCGGCGGCGAGGTCTCTCTCGATTTGCAGTACAGTGAAGACAGCCGCGCCGATGTGGATATGAATATTGTGATGACTGGACGGGGGCGTTTTGTGGAAATTCAGGGCACCGGGGAAAACAGCGACTTTTCGCCGGAGGAGCTGAAAGCGCTGTTGGATTACGGTAAAAAGGGCATTGAGGACATATTGGCCATAGAACGGGAATTCCTAAAATAACACTTTGGCGATGAGGAGCATAGAATCGTATGAAACTATTTTTTGCCACGGCAAATCAAAACAAAGTAAAGGAATTGGCCGCTTTATTTAGCGCCTATGATATCGACATTGTTTCCGTTGCGAATTACCCCGACTTTATCTCCCCGCCGGAAACGGGAGTGACTTTTCAAGAAAATGCCCAAATCAAAGCGGAATGCGCCTGTCAGTTTACGGGTCTTCCCTCTTTGGCCGATGACAGCGGCCTCGTCGTCGCCGCGTTAAAGGGCGCGCCGGGGGTTTATTCCGCGCGTTACGCCGGGGAAAACGCCACGGATGAAGAGAATAACGAAAAGCTGTTGGCAGAAATGAAAGATATTCCCGAAGCAGATAGAAAAGCCTATTTCTGCTCTGTGCTTTGTTTGGCGCTGCCCAAAGGAGAGACTATTTTCAGTGAAGGCCGGGTTTACGGCAGGATTTTAAGGAAACGCCAGGGTGAAAACGGCTTTGGCTATGATCCGCTATTTTACGTCGATGAAATGGATAAGGCCATGGCGGAACTGACTTTGGCGGAAAAAAACATGGTCAGTCACCGCGGTTTGGCTTTTCGCGCCATGAAAGATCAGCTTTTAAGCCTCTTTTTAGCGACAGATAACGGTTGACTTGTAAAAAGGTTTGATGTATAATAATAACGCTTTGCGGGTGTAGCTCAATGGTAGAGCTCCAGCCTTCCAAGCTGATTGCGAGGGTTCGATTCCCTTCACCCGCTCCAATAAAAGACCTGCTGAAACAGTGTTTCGGCGGGTCTTTTTTGTGCTTATAGATATTCAAAAAGGGCTGTTTTTGGCACCTGTTGAAGGGGGTTGTGAAGATATTTTGAAGACATTTAAAAGCGCCGCATAGTTATTTATTAGTTCCCTTATTTGTTCATGCATTTTGGTGTTACGTGACTGTATATATTTCAATCATTGTTGGTAAATACCAGCAGGCTTTCTGTATGTTTTATGTTTTTTAATATCTCCATATACCAATCAGGAATGGTAATGGTCCTCATTTGCCCAAGAGAGTGCGGGCTTCTCCCGAGCGCAGGCTGCAGGCAAGCACGATTCCGAAGAAGGGACCTTGTTCATGTTGTGGGATGGTTTCTATATTATTACATCCCAAGGTTAATTCAGATAATCTGTACTATGGCTTGATTATTTGATGTTATTTGAATAGGATGTGTTTGTACATGAAATATGACTATACTATTTATCCTGATAATAGTTCTGATGTTTTTTTGAAAGCGGTCAAAAGATTAAAACAGAATTACCTGATTTTAAAGAAAAAGAACCCCTCGTTGATGTGGATGGTTCTGTAATTAGGATATTTATGTTCAACAAAAAAAATTATTGTTTACGGTGATTATTTCATCGGAGCTGTATATGTTAAGTCTAGTATTGATTTGGGTCATTTGTTTGAATGAATAAACGTTAACGGTAAGGAGTACTATTTGTGTATATGCGTAATAATTTCGCGAAGAGTAAGAAATATGGTCTATTATTATCCGATTTTGAAAAGGATAATGGAAGATAGCATATGCTTTGATATTACTATGGTTGCCGAAGGTATTGCTCTGATAAGAACGGCATCGGAAAAGGCTATAAGTGTAAATGATTTTCAGAAAATATGCTTCGAGTGTAAAGACACAAAGAGTAAACAGTATGCCATTAAGCTTAATGAGCATATTAAACACGTCGGTTCTGTAAGAGATTAGGATTCTTCCTTTAATGGTAACATGATTTCGGTGACAAAACAATTGGGATCGTCGATTGTTTGCACGTCGATGATATAGCGCTCAATGGCGTTTCCCTTTAAAGTCAGTCCTTGTTTTCCCGTCCATTCGATTAGCCTGCTATAACTTTTCCAAATCTTATCCGTACTACCGAGATGAATTGTGGATGCTACTGTACAGTCGCCCAACTCGCTGTAATCGATTGAGTAAAAGCATAGGGGGTTAATCTCCATATGACAAAAGCAGAGCTGAGATCCTCCAATGCCGAACCTTTGAAAATCATTAAATTCCATATACGTGGCCCCATAAAGTGGTTGCTTTGTTTCGAGACATTTCGTCCGAAGGGATCCGGTAGAGTTCAATACTCCGTCTACGAAGGTGCAGGGTTCGCAGAGGGTATTGATTTTTCTCATTTTTTTTATCTCGAAAGAGGAATTTTTTTTATGTCGTAATCTTTCCCCTTCAATGACCAGGTTTTTCCATGCGATTAGATTATCCATGGCTATCTGCATATTGCGGATTTCTTTTTCTTTTTCTGTGATAATATCTTCAAATAGGGGAATGATCTCAACAAGAGACTGACTGAAGAAAAAATCCTTGATTTTTTCAAGTGGGACCCCCGCTTCCTGATAGTATTTGATTGCCATCAGTTTCGCGATTTCATCCCAACTGTAATAGCGATATCCGTTCTTACCATCCCTGTTTTTGGGGGAGAGAAGACCGATTTCGTCATAGTAGCGCAGTGTTTTCAAAGAAATCTGATAGCGCTTGTATATCTCTCCGGTGGAAAGAAAACGGGGATTCATTTTGTTATTATCTTTCATTGTTTTGTGGCTCCTTTCGGACGGATTGCTAGTGTCGATATAAAGGTAAGAATCGTTAATACGATAGAGATGATGTAAACAATATCGTAGCCAACTTCAATATTATTGGAAAAACGATTGAGGCAGGCAGTAATGATTGCCAAGGTAAGACAGTAACCAACCGACTGTGCTAGTTGTACACTGCCGATAGTATAAGGACGCTGCTGTTCGTCAATATAGTTCTGGGCTGCAAAGGTATAGCTTGTCGTAATCACAAGGGTGTAAAAACCGAAAAGAAACATACCAATATTGATTTGCATCAAAGGAGTACTCATGTTGACAAAGAGTGCAAACCAGCCATAGACTGCAATCATCAGTAAACAGGCAAATCCGGTAATCTGGTATAGATAACCCTTTTTTGCCAGAAAACTACCGAAAGCCGGGCCGAAAAACAATGTGATGACAAATTGCAGACTGATTGTAATTCCTGTCATCAATCCGGTAACATTCATATAGGACAGCATGTAGTAAGAAAAGCAATAATAAAAGAATGTTGCTGACGCAGTGCTGAAAAAAGCGGATAGCGTGATGGCGAGAAAATTTCGGGATCGTACCACAGAGACGGGTAGGATCCCATTTTTTCCGGTCTTTCGCTCAAAATTTATGAAAAAAGAAAGGCTCAACACCATCAAGATGAATAATGCGATTGCCATGAGATTTCGGGTGCCGACCCATTGTTCGCCGAAGGTGGCAAGGAGAATAAAAGAGCCAAGACCTAAGCTTAGAAAAATCGCGCCTTTAAAATCGAAGGAGCGGATTTTTTCTGTGCCAGTGATATTGGGGAGAAACTTAATCAATAGAATGAAGCCTGCGATAAAGAAAGGCAGGGAAAGAAAGAACATGATCTTGACGGAAAACAGATCGTTCAGTATGCCAGCCAGCGGAGAAGAAATTACGCTGGCAATTCCCATTACCATGCCCTGGGCGCCGATCCAGAAACCACGCTTTTCCGGCGGGAAAATATCGCCAATCAGGGTAAATCCTGACGTAAAGAGAAATCCAATAGAGATACCGATGAGAAGACGTAAAAATAGAACCCCCGCCATGGGCAAGGGGATCGCTTGGGCTGTACATCCGATGGCATACAGAACCGAAGCCGTCAAGTAAATATGCTTTTTAGATAAAAAAGTGCAGCATTTTGCGGCAATGGGAGTGGATATTCCAGCAAACAGAGAAGTGACTGTAAGCAGAATTGCGTAGGTGTTGCCGTAGCCCTGCTGCAGACCGAAGGCTGGCCAGACAATGGGATCTGCATATGCCTGAAGCATCATGCCGAAATAGATCAAATAAATGCCCCAAGCGCAGATAACCTTCCGCTTTCTTGTCAGTGTTTCGTGGTTAAATATATTATGTTGGTTGAGTTCTATCTCCATTCATTCCTCCTGACTTTTATCGACAAATAATATTGTATAATATAATGTCATTCTTTGCAATAACCACAAAATATTATCATTATCAAAGATTGCCCCTAGGGACATAGTGCATGAACTGTCAAAATGTAAAAAAAGAATATAGTCCCTGGAAAAAATGTGAATATACTTGTTTACTTCGCCCTTAAGGAAAGGTGTACAATTTGAGTATAAAAATATTCTTTAGGAGGAAACACAATGAAAAAGAGAACAATAGTGCCCATTCTTATCATTTGTCTTTTAATGGTTTTTAGCACCGGAATAGCTGCCGCTGATACCGACCCCATTTTTACAGACATTGACAATCATTGGGCCAAAGCTGCTGTAACGGAAGCTTATTCTTATGGCATCATATTTGGGTACGAAGACAAAACCTTTCGTCCTGATAATGTTGTCACAAGAGCGGAATTTGCCGCGATGCTCGATCGACTGTTAAAGGCTGATATCGTCAATCCTTCGGCTACAAACGAAGTTGAAATCCCCTTTACGGATGTTCCCAAAACTTACTGGGCTTATGATGTCATCTGTGATCTCTACGCTCAAGATATCATCCACGGTGTCAGTGCCACGAAATTCGATCCTACCTCGCCGATCCTTCGTCAGGATATGGCGATTTTAATGCAAAATGCTGATAAAGTAAGCGATAATTTGAATCTTGTTGCTGATACCTCCAAAAATATCGCAAAATTCAATGATGTTGGCGATATTTCTAAGTATGCAGTAGAAGGTATGACCTTTGCTTACCAGTCAGGAATCTTCAACGGTGATAATCACAACTGCATTTATCCTAAAACCTATGCTAAAAGGAGTGAAACTGCCCAGGTCTTCAGCAATACCATTGATCTGATGAAGAATCCACCGCTGCCTGTTTCTCTTAATCAGGAAGAATGGGCAGACGCCAAACAGTATGTAGATATTGCTACCGGCGCTCATATGGCTTATATTGAAATGGGTAACCGTAATGGGGAACCCCTTGTACTGATTCATGGTGCATCCGATTCCAGTCGCAGTTGGTCACTGATTGCCCCCTACTTTGCCAAGGCTGGTTATCATGTATATATTCCCGAAATGCGTGGTCACGGCGCTACCGCAACCAACGGTATGGCTCGCATCGAAACGGGCATGCTCGGCTATGAGGTAATTTGCTTTCTTGATGCCGTGGGATTGGATCGCGTAAATATCGTTGGTCATTCCCGTGGTTCCCGTATTGCGCAGGCTGTTGTTTTGAATTACCCCGAACGTGTAAAACGCATTGTATTTGAATCGGCCTCTGTTATTACCGAAAACACTCCGGCGGAACAGCGTGATAATACCTATTTTGAGGACCCCTTTGATTCCCTTCCCGTTAGCGGTGAATATAATGACGGGACCATGGTCTGGGATGATTATATGGATTGGTGGTATTATAATGATCAGCCTGTTGATGAAGATTTCCTAAAAATGGCAAAATATGAAGCTTCTTGGTTGCCGTTGGAAGCATGGCGCGCCATCGGTGGCTCACTGGCGGAACCCCAGGATCTTAATGAAGATATTCCGGCCATAGTTATTTACGGCGAAGATGATTATTTGATGAATGCTTCGGTTAGAGAAACGTTTAAAAGAAACTATGGCGACAGCGTAAAATATATCTGTCATGAAGGTATGGGGCATAACCTTCATTGGGAAGATCCTTCAATGATCTCTGATGAAATTATTGATTTCTTCAATAGTACGAAAGCGGCGGAAGTCATTGTTGATAATTCTTATCCCGTTGCCGAAAAGGTATCTCCTCCCATTGCTCCTACTGGTGTTGATCCTTCTGAATACTATAATGCTGACGGAAAACTTGTTAAACAGTTAGATTCCATTGCTCAGGGCGATTGGGTTAACTTCAAACATTATGTGGAACTGGAAAGCGGCATCAAAATGGCTTATATCGAAATGGGTAATCCCAATGGCACGCCGTTGATGCTCCTTCATGGCATGACTGACTCCAGTCGTTCTTGGAGCTCCATTGTTCCGTATCTGGTAAAAGAATACCATCTATATATTCCTGATCAGCGTGGTCATGGTGACACGGACAAACCCGATATGAAAAAATATGATCGTTCTCTGTTCGCTTATGACCTTTCCTGTTTTATGGATGAAATGGGGTTAACTAAGGTTAGTATTATGGGACATTCAATGGGCAGCATGAATGCTCAGGCTTTTGCCATGGACTATCCCGACAAAGTTGATAAGCTGATTCTTGAATCGACTATAATGATCGGTAGTAACTCTGCTACTGATGCGGGATCCTTTAGTGAATATGATATGGAAAGTCCCGCAAATGCAGGTAAGACTTGGAGTGAAATCGTTACCTGGGATCCGTTCATCCAGTGGTGGTATTATAACACTATCCCCGTACCGAAAGTATTTCATCAGATGGTAATGTCTGATTGCTATAATTATCCGCCAGAAAACTGGACCTTCCTGTTCCCTGCATCCTATCAAGCGCGGATCCTTGCTAATCATAACATCGATACGCTTGTTCTTCACGGAAGTCTTGATTATCTAATGGGCAGTGCTACTCAGGACAAAGTAAAATCCCAAATGAGTCAAGCCTATGATGGAAAAACGGCAACTTATGAATACAAAGAATATACTGGTTATGGTCATAACATTCACTGGGAAATTCCCGAAACCATTGCCACAGATGTCAAGGCATTCCTGAACAAGTAATTAGATTTTGAGTCTTAATAAAAGGAATTCCTTTTCATATCCCTCTGATAAACACAATATCACAGGATTATTTGATCCTGTGATATTGTGTTTTATTGCGTCTTTAGTTGATTTTGCAAAGAAGTCAAGAAACAAATGAATTATTCCTTATCCAGGTGGGTGCAAATCTAAGTGGTATACGAATGAAAATCACTGGAGAGTAGGTTGTGAGGGCTTCCTTTCACCTGCAAATTCTGCGCAAATAATAATTTCATTTTGAGATACATTCTCTATTTCCATCTTTAACACCAGCTTTTTGATTGAAGGTGCGCTTTATAATTGCATATATCAGTATTTTATTGCTGATTTTTCTATGAAATAACAAATGGGAAATATCTAAAAGAGATAATATTTTAAAATCACCAAATAAAACGCTGATGGTCAATGCCTTCCAAGCTCGAAACGTGGGTTCGATTTCCATCACCCGTTCCAAAGAAAACTCCTGGTGAACACCGTGTTCCCCGGGGATTTTTTGTTTTACAAATAGCGGCAATTTACGCTGACGGTCCCATGATGTTTAAGGGGATGGATCCCCGTTGCCTTCTGAAAAACATCTTGTCTGCGAAATGCGTATAATAGATAGAAGCGGACATTTTTTTGTGTTACCAAAAAATAAAACAAACCGTTGATTTTTGCCCAAAAAGGTTAATTTTTGCGGTCAGCGGATGTGGGAAATTTTGTTAATATTTTCAATGGAGGCTTTTTCCCTATTTTTCAAAACGGTCTTTGGATAAGAGCGGTTTCCATGAAAAAAGCCGTCAAAAGGGCCGCGAAAAGAAGGAATAAAAAATTTCATTTTCTGTGTATTTTTTTGCAAGATACCCGAAATAATTTGACAGTTATACATTATTCATGTATAATGTAAAAGCATTTTGGCACATGCAGGGAGAGAAGGAATATCTCAGGCGCATATGTATAAAATAGTAAAGGCGATTCGTGACTGATCGCGAAAATGAAACGAGAAGCCGCCGGGTTTGCAGCTCGCCGGTTATTTTAAAAAAATATAAATTGTTGCTAATGGAAATAAAGGGGTCGTCAACCCGCCGGCAGGAATGCTGCAAATTTGGCTTTTCAAACCCACGATTGAAAGGTAAATTTCACCCTGCTGTCTTTGGTTACAGCAGGGTTTTTATATATATACAAAATTGAATATAGAAAAAATTCCATAGATATCAAACGTAAAAGGAGCGAAGTCCTATTCGAAAAAACTTAATCCCTGTCACCCTGTTGTTTACAGTGTTTATCTTGTTTTTCAGCACTGCCGTATCGGCCACGGAGTTTTCTGATTCAGAAAACAATTGGGCAAAATACAGCATTGATTATGTCACCGATGAAGGCTATTTTGTCGGCACTTCCACCGCAGCGTTTTCTCCCGATCAATTTATGACGAGAGGGATGTTTGTTACCGTTCTTGCCCGTGTTTGTAATGCGGACTTGGAGAAGTACGGCAGCGACGTATTTCACGACGTAGATTCCGCCTCCTATTATGCCGCCGCTGTGGCCTGGGCCTATGAAAACGGTATTGTCAGCGGCATGAGCGATTCCATTTTCGCGCCGGATAAGGCGGTGACGAGAGAGCAGATTTGCGAGATCTTAAATAACTATTACGAATACCTCGGTGAAACACCGACCATAAAGAATACCGCGACAACGAAGTATGAAGATGACGCCAAGATCAGTGCTTGGGCTTATGACGCCGTATACGAAATGCAGAAATACGGCATGCTCGTGGGGGGCAGCGGCAGTTTTGACCCTCAGGATAAGGCGACCAGAGCCACGGGCGCCACGGTGATTGCCCGGGTTTGCGGCCAATTTTTAGAGTACTATAAAGCCCCGGTGGCCCAAACAGAGACGAAAGGTACGTTGATCGGCACCTTTAAGAGCACGTTTTACAGTCCTTCCGCCTCCTCCAACGGCGGCTATACGCTGACTGCCACAGGCGCTCCCCTGGTTGTCGGGGAAACTTTGGCGGTGGATCCCAGCATCATCCCCTTGGGCAGTTGGGTCTATCTTGAGTTTACCGACGCGAGATTACAGTGCTTAAACGGCGTTTATCACGCCACGGATACCGGCGGCGCCATCAAAGGCTATAAAGTCGACGTCCTTGTATCCTCCAACGCCCTGGCCTATTCTTATGGCGTTGGCAGCCTAAAGATTTACACGGTCAATCAATAACGACTGCGTTTTGAACAAGGAGAAGCGGCGCAAAAGCGCCGCTTCTCCGATTTTTCGAAAAAAATAAGATAGGGACTTGCAAAAATTGTGAAAATGATTTATAATACTTGAGTATTGCGCCAGTAGCTCAGTCGGATAGAGCAACGGCCTTCTAAGCCGTGTGCCAGGGGTTCGAATCCCTTCTGGCGCGCCAATATATGGTGGGTGTGGCGAAGCGGTTAACGCACCGGATTGTGGCTCCGGCATACATGGGTTCAATCCCCATCACTCACCCCAATTGTTTATTCTTTTTATTCACATATAAGCCTGCGGAATCGTGGGGTGTCGCCAAGCGGCAAGGCATCGGTTTTTGGCGCCGACATTCGTAGGTTCGAATCCTGCCACCCCAGCCAGGGTCACGCTGGATCCAATTATTTTTGGATTCAGCGTTATTTCTTTTTATGGAGGTTAAAAGCGGCGCTTTTTATAGGCGTCGTTTTTTGTTTGCCGCTATTTTGTCATTGGCGGCGAATTGTGTTAAAATATAGTGATAGAAGGAGGGGAGAGATGGAAATGATAGAGATACCCCACTTACTTAATTTTCGTGATTTCAGTGCCTGCCATCGTAAAGACAACACGCTGTTGCCCGCCAATGTCTTTGCCCGCAGCGACAATCCGGCTTTCCTTGATGAGAAGGAAATCGCGGCGCTGAAAAAGCGTGGACTCACCACCATTGTAGATTTGAGACGCCATCATGAATGTGCCGTGAGACCCGATTATCTTGTGGGCCGTCCGGGATTTTGCCATCATCATATCGTGATGAATGAGGAACCTTATCTTTCCTTTAACCGCAGCGTTGAACCGGCGGATATCGCGGCGGCCTATTACAGCAAGCTCAGTGTGTCCGCCCAGGGGATCGCCGCTGTATTTCGGATTTTTGCCGCAGCCAAAGACGGTGTTTTGTTCCATTGCGAATCCGGGAAAGACCGCACCGGCACCATTGCCATCCTACTTTTACTGCTTCATGATATTATGGATGAGGATATTGCCGAAGATTACCGGCTATCCTATGACCGTATGTACGATAACGACCATCCGGCGCTGCTTGCCGATCCCACCCTGATCCCTATGAAGGAGACGGTTAGCTGTTTTTTGCAGCTTTTCCGCCGGGATTTCCTTTGCTGTGACGATTATTTTCTGAGCATCGGCTTGACCGCGGAGGAGCTTACCGGGATACGGATGAAGTACGGGGAATAGGAATACCCTAAAATCAGGCATTCCTGAAAAGGCCCTTGTCAAATGAGGCGGAAAGTGATAAAATTGCTCTATGGTTCTATTTGAAGTATATTAAGGAAGCAAAAGGATTGTTGCATTATGTTATATGATAATCTCGAAGTTCTGTATGATGAAAAAGCCATCGCCCAACGGGTAGAAGCCCTGGGCAAAGAAATCACCAAAGACTATGCGGGAAAAGATTTGTTGATGATTGGAATTTTGAAGGGGTCCTTCATGTTTTTTTCCGATCTCCTGAAAAAAATCGATTTACCTTTGGAAATTGATTTTATGGCCGCCAAAAGCTACGGCGATAAAACCTATTCCGGTGAGGTTCGTATCATCAAAGACCTCGATAAACCCATTGAAGGCCGGCATATCCTAATTGTGGAGGATATTTTAGATACTGGGCAGACCCTTACGGCGCTTTATAAGATGCTGGAAGTCCGGGGCGCCGCTTCTCTGAAAACCTGCGCTTTTCTGGATAAACCGGCAAGACGCACCACTAACTTTTGCGCCGATTATAAAGGGTATGAAATTCCCGATTATTTCGTTGTGGGCTATGGCTTAGACTTTGCCGAAAAATACAGAAATTTGCCTTTCGTGGCAATCGTGAAAGACGTAAAATGATGAAAAAGGTGCGTTTAGCACCTTTTCAGGCTGTCGATAAAGCCTGATACACGGCGAACGCCCTGACCCGCGACTGCTTGAGTACATTTAGGTACACGGCACAACCGCAGCCCAGGACGTTCACCGCGTCTAAGGCTTTCTTAACAGCCTCTCATCTTGTTCTAAAAAGCTCGCTTGCGCGGACTTTTTTGACAAGCTGAAAGGTGCCTTTAGCACCTTTTTTCTTTAAAGATGAAGAGAGAGGAAAAAAATATGCTGAGAAAATGTCTTGATTGCATTGATCCCTACTGTCCGGGAAAACCCATCGACGAAGTCAAACGCGAACTGGGTTTGGACGAAGTATATAAGCTTGCTTCCAACGAGAACCCTCTGGGGCCGCCGGAATCCGCCGTGGAAGCCATGCGCACGGCAGCGGGGAAGGTATCTCTTTATCCCGACGCCAATGCCTATGAACTTCGGATGGCGCTGGCCAAAAAACATGGCGTCGAGCCGGAAGAGATCGTCTTCGGCGACGGTTCCAACGAATTATTAAAACTGCTTTCTCTTATTTTTCTCAATCCCGGCGATGAAATCATTATTCCACAGCCCTCTTTTGGAGAATATGTGCGTACTGCCACCCTCTGCGGGGCCAAGGCCAAAGCCATTCCCTTGAACGAAAATTACGGGGTGGATCTGCCGTCGATGGTCGCCGCCATCGGTTCAAAAACGAAGATGATTTATATCTGTAATCCCAATAACCCCACCGGTACCGTGGTGGATAAAAAGCTTTTGAAGCAGATGATGCACCGCATGGGAGATTTGATCGTCGTTCTTGACGAGGCTTATTTTGAATTTGTGCAGGACGAAAATTCTCCGGACGGCGTCGCTTTTTTCAAAGAGTTTCCCAATGTGGTGGCGTTAAGAACCTTTTCCAAGGCCTACGGCCTGGCGGGGCTACGGGTTGGTTACGGTATCTGTCACGCCGACATCGCCTGCGCCTTGAACAAAGCCAGGGAACCTTTTAACGTCAACAGCATGGCCCAGGTGGCCGCCGTTGCCGCTTTGAACGATCAGGAATATCTGAAGAAGAGCGTGGAATACAATACCATAGAACGGGAATTTCTTTATACGGAGTTGAAAAAACGCGGTTTCCAGGTGGTGCCCAGCGAGGCCAACTTTCTCCTTGTCGATGTCGTGCGGGAGGCGAAAGAAGTTTTTTGCGGTTTGCTGAAAAAAGGCATCATTGTACGAAGTGCGGAGATTTTCGATTACCCCACCAAGATTCGGGTATCCGTGGGGCTGCACAAAGAAAACGAAGCCTTTTTGCAAGGGCTGCAAGAGTTTATGGATCTCTAAAAAGCCACAAAAGAATATGAAAAGACCGGGATTCACTGGGGTGTCATAAGACATTTTTCAAATCGCAGTGAAATAGGTTGCCTATATCGGCAGACAGTGTTTATTCACTATCTGCCGATGTTTTTCTGTCGATTTAATAAACGCGGGCAGAATCCATGGGGTCAAGATCATATAAGGACGAAGGTGCCCCGGGGGAACCGGGGCAAAGAAGAAATTCAACCAACATGTGGTGTGGGATCGCTGCTTACATGGGTTTCCTTAGGATGATCAATGCACGTATGCTTCCATGGTCATGGGAGCGTCAGTCTGTGGTTTCGACTTTATATAACCTTGTATTCTTCCGTAAAAACAAGTATAATTTGATAATAGAAAAAGAGCTTCGCTTTGAAAGCGAATAAAATAAGAGAAAAGTAAGCATATCCATATTAGGTTAATAGAGCTGTCTTCCAGGCAAACGTTTTTTTACGACATAAAAAATTGCCGTTCGACACGGAGCTGCGGGAGTATTTGATATGGTAGAACTGAAAATCAGAAAAAAAGGATACCTACCAAAACTATTTTCATCTTTGCGCAATCTTTGGAGCGCGCAGGAAATGTTAGCGCCACGCAATATTAGAAAAGGCTATCTGCAGTACTTGTTTGCCTTCCCTCTATCGATGGTGTTCATCAATATACAGGACTTTGTTGTGGACGACGGCATTGGCGTGTTTGGCTTAGCTCATACGACGATCACATTCCTTGGGTTTGCCCTCGGAGCCATTGTCATGTTCACTTTTTCCAATGAACGGAACATCGCTGTCATCGCAAAAACCTCCGCCCTCATTGCCGCAGTGGGATTTCTCTCCTGGCTTTTCCTTCCGGACGGCAACCTTTCCCTTGTATGCGATGTTTTTTTTATGGCAGGTGTTGGTGGATGCGTATCCAGCAGCAGCTTTTTCTTCGTGTTTATGTTGAACAATGCCGAGCGTTTTTTTGGCAGTACCCTGATGTTATTATTGATTGATTTGGTTGAGCTGAGCGCTGAGAATATCTCAATCCCCTCCATTGTTCAGAAGCTTTTTGTTTTGGTTATGGTTGCCGCTCTATGTGCGTGTATGTACTTATCAAAAAGCAAAGATTATCATGAAACGGAACATAAGGCGCTTAAAAAATTTGATCCAAGCATCTGGCTTGTGCTTTTTATCTTTTTCTCTTACTTTGCCATCCGCATAACGGGATTTTACGCCCCATCCTTTCAGAATCCACCCAATGCGCTTTTCTGGGGGATGCTTGCTTTTGTCATGATTCTTTGTTTGATTATCTTGCAGGTAGTGTCCAAGCGGAGTATCTGGACGATGTGCAATGTGTTTTTTATCGCGTCAATCCTGGGACATTTAATGTGGTATCTCAAACTTCCGGAGGCTTCCTATCTGTTTTCAGAGCTGAAGGAAGTTGGATTTTTGATTGCCTTTTATTTAATTGGCTGTGTTACAAATAAATTCTGCAATTTCCGTATGCATAAGCGCCTTGTTCTTTTGTGTATGGCAATCATCGGCATTCTCTATGTGTCCATTGATGTGCTACACATGGTCATGCCCACCCAAACGATTGCCGTTATCACAGCCGCGGTTTTATTTGTGGCATTTTTGCTGCTTTCCCCCGCCTTTTCGCAGCACCTGTTTTTCGCCAACTGGTCAAAGGAGTTTCGTCAGGTCAATATGTCCTCCTTTGCCCAAGGTACCCTGGAAACAACCGCGGCGGAACGGAATCAGATGCCAAGTTTGGATGACACCAACTTATCGCCCCGGGAAAAACAGGTTGCCCTGTTGCTCCTACAGGGGATGACGCTGAGACAGGTAGCACCGGAGTTGGGGCTCACTGTTTCTACGGTTTCAACTTATAGCAAGAATATTTATAAAAAGCTGGGAATCAACAGCCGTGCGGAATTATTTCTGCTGTTCGGGCGTCCGCAAACCGCCGAAGCACGCGAATCCGGGATACGGGAATAAACTGATTATAACAGCATTTTTCGTACCCCCTCCCTATTTTGGGAGGGGGTATTTTTTGTCTCCCTCCCACAACTGGGATATTGCAAGGAAAAAAGAACTATTGCAAAATGGGGATAGAACGATGGGAAAGGAGGGATATCGTGCGCTGGTTTAAGTTGATCCTGCCACCCAAAATTGACGATCCCATTCCCCCCGAGGGGATGAACACCGATCAGGAAAAACAATGGCGAATATCACTGCTCACAGATGATGAGTGCAAGGCGTTTCAGTGGTTCCAACAGGGATACACGGCTCGTTGGACAACCGAAACGATGCTGCTTGATCGAAAGACAGCCAAAAGGTTGTTTGACTCCATCTATCACAAGCTGCGCGTGGCCGACGAGGCGGAGGTTAGCAGAGTATACCGTGGGGTAAGGCTCACACCGGAGGATCTTCCCCCAGAGGAGAATGACCCATAGTCAATTTGTCGTGGCAAAAAAGCGCAGATACCACCTGCCGCAGTGCGGGTATAAGACTATAAAGGAGAATCCGGATATGCGATATCAATTTATAAAAAACAAATTATTACCCACCCTGCTCGCGTTTATAATGCTTATTACACTGTTGCCCGCCACTGCGTGGGCGGCTGACACCCCCGCCTTTGCCGGTGGCTATCCGACCCTCGGTGAAGAGCAAGCAACCGGCAGTAAAAAAGTTCAGGTGCTGATTAAGGGTATCTTACCCGAGGGCGAGACGTCGATGACACTTGGGTGTGTGCTTTTGGCAGACAATGACCCAGCGCCTACTGGCGAACAGATTAAATCTGCCGGTAACAATATACCGGGTGCAACGGTCATCACCTGGGGGCAGCGAATCCTTGGGGATAGCGAAACGCCTGTTATATTAAATGGTGCCCAGGACGATACCGATTATGAATTCTATGCCGTTTGTTGGAAGGGTGACGTATTTAGCGAGGTTAGACACCTGTCTGTGAAAACCCCTGCCGGCTCCGGCAGCCCCGGCACTCCTATGCTTGCCACGCCCACCGGACTTCAGTGGGATACCACGGAGGGCATCAAAGCGAAATGGAACCCTGTGATGAACGCGACGTCCTATGATTTGACCCTTTGGAAAGAGGGAAATTCTACCATGCTGGTGCAATATAATGTGTCCACGGGTACAGAACTGAGCCTTCAATCTAACATTGCCGGCTACACGGGCAACTATTATTTCACGGTGCAGGCGAAAGCGAGCGACTACACCTCCAGTCTGAAACCGGCAAGTCCAATCTTTTCTTCTGTTGCCGCAACAGGTAAGGCCAGCGCCGTGGCAGGATACGACAGCATTCACATCGATTTATCGGGAACAAGCCGGTTTTCGACAAATACGGCCGTCGTGCAAAACACTTCAAATTGGACCCTTACCCCAACAGGGGGCACACAGACAATTACGAGTGTCACTCGTTACGATGATAAATATGTTCGTATTGTGCTGTCCGCGCCAATCCAAGCAGGGCAAACTTTCACCATTAATGCTTTCACGAATGTATTTGCAGCGGGAACCGTACCTTTTTCCCCTCCGCTTAACGTCAATATTACGGTGCCAACTCCTGCTACGGGTACGGCAGTGGCGACTGCCGGCACGAAAGATATTGCGGTGACTCTGACCAGCGGTACATTTGGCAATTCCAGTGTGGTGCAGACCAAATCCTTTTGGACGCTGGGGGGTGCTTCTGCTTCCGGGAATCCGATTGCAAGTGTCGCATACGTTGATTCCAAACATGCGACGGTTACACTGACGAACCATATCGGCGCCTCCGATATTTACACCATCACTGCGGCACAATTCGTGTTTATAAACACTGGGATTGCGCCCTTTGCTACGCCGCTTCTCGTGACGGTTGAGCCAGGGACGATTACACCGCAGCTCGATAAAGCCACCGGCCTTGCGTGGGATACCTCTTCTGCGGGAGAACTGAAGGCGACGTGGCTTGCCGTTTTGAACGCCAATCAGTACAAGGTGGAATACTACAAAAATGGCGAGAAGCTTGGTATGACGACCCATGTCAACCCCCCGGACACCTCTACCGACGATCTCAAATCCAACCTTTTGGTGTACGGCGCGGGCAGCTATACCTTTACGGTGCAGGCGCTGGGTGTCTATGGCGGCAGTTACCTCGACAGCGAGGTTTCCAATCCGAGCGCCCCTTATCTCCACGGTTTGAATAGCCACACCGTCACCTTTCATCTGAATGGTGGTACGCGCACAGGCGGCGGCGAGCTGATCCAGACAGTTCCAAATGGTGGTGCTGCAACCGCCCCCGTTGTCACCCGCAGCGGCTGTACCTTTATCGGCTGGGATAAGGACTTTACCAATGTCACGCAGAATCTGACTGTTACAGCCAATTGGAGCTGCAACGGCGGCGGTAATATACCCCCCAACCTAAACGGTACCGACCATATGAAGTATGTTATGGGCTATTCCGACGGAACGGTGCGTCCCACCGCCAAGATTACCCGCGCGGAAGTGGCCACCATGTTCTATCGTCTGTTAACCGCTAACCGGCGTGACGAGATCTTCACCGCAGACAATAACTTCTCCGATGTGAGCCGCTCTTTATGGTATAACAAGGCGGTTTCCTCCATGGCCGCCGGCGGTTATATCCTTGGCTATCCCAACGGCAGCTTTGGTGGGAATAAAGCCATCACCCGCGCGGAAGTTGTGGCCATCGCCGTACGGTTCATGGCAGCTCAAAGCGGCACCGTGAACTTCAACGATGTACCAGGCAACTACTGGGCCAATGAGTACATCGCTACCGCCGTCGCTTACGGTTGGATTGAGGGCTATCCCGACGGTACCTTCCGACCAGATCAACCCATTACCCGGGCAGAAACCATGGCCATCATCAACCGCATGTTAAACCGTGGCGTTGACGCCGACGGTCTGATCACCGGGTTTAAGATCTGGACGGATAACCCTTCCGAAGCATGGTATTACTATGATGTGATCGAGGCCACCAACGACCACGAGTATACCGGAGCAAGACCCAACGAGAAATGGATAAGCCTCTCCAACGATTATGAATATGACATCGCCAAATACGAGCACCCATAAACTGGCAAAATAGCTTGACTTGGAATTTACCGCAACAATGGATTGATCAAGTATAGTATATTTTGTGATCCACTCAATTTCAGTTAAAAGGGGGTGAGGAGGGAAAAGTAAAAGCAAATTTCAATACAAAGAGATAGAGAAAGGGTGGAGACCGACATTGGTTTCCACCCTTGTTTTTTTGTATTCTGTTTGCACTTTTGAGTTGCTTTTGTTGGAATCATGGACTTGTGGTCCAAGTTTTTTTGCCTTCACTATTTTATTCCGCCGTCAGGGGTTTTGAAACATCCCAGTGACCGGCAATGCTATCGACAACGTTGCCGTTGATGCGAATCTGTACGGAATTAACGGAATCGAACTGGCAGAGGGTGTTGACAATGCTTTCAATGACGTATTTTTCTTCGGTGCTGTTGAGTTCGGCGTTTTTGATTTCATCGCTGAAATCCACGGTGCAAAGGCCGCTCTCTTGAATGTTGATGCTCAAGACTTTTGTTCCCTCTGGGATGTAGGAGGCAAGAGAGGTACTGACCGGGCCGGTGAGTAATTCTTCTACGGTTGTTTTGGCGAGACCGGTCTGATTGACGACGCTCCTGGTTTCTACGGCGAGTTGATTTTCGTTTTCATTGACAAAGAAGAGAGATACTTCTTTGTAAGTAACATCGGCGGCAGTGGATTTTGTGTTGTCCGCTGTTGGCGGCGGTTCACCGTTTTCCCCATTGGTGATCGCGTTTGATTCAGTTTCTTCATAAGCGGGCAGCGACGCAGTATTCGTTGTGTTTTCTTCCTCCGCGGATGTGAAGGCTTTATCGCGGACAGAGGCGAAAAACCCGCCGATCTCCGTCTGGAAGACAAAGGCCAGCAAAATGACGAACAATATGCCGGTGATGATGCCTTTCTTTTTCATGAGATTCCCCCCAACGTGTTTTTGTATAGTTTATGGGGTAGTCCTATGAGATATGACAAAAATGATGGCCGCCGCCTACAATTTATGATATACTGAGACAGTAAAAAAAGAGCTTAATGAAGATGATGGACCGTACCTGGAGGTAATCATGAGTAAAATATTGGTTTTAGCGGAAAAGCCCTCGGTGGGCCGGGAACTTGCCCGGGTGCTGGGTGCTGATAAAAAAGGAAATGGCTGCTATCGTGGGAGCCGGTACATCGTTACCTGGGCCTTGGGGCATCTGGTCAGCTTGGCGCAGCCGGAACATTACGGAAGCCAATGGAAACAATGGTCTTTCGAAACATTGCCGATGCTGCCCCAGCCGATGGAACTAACGGTGCTCCCGGAGACCTCGAAACAATACCGCGTCGTAAAAGAATTGCTCCACGATAAGGAGGTCGCTTCGGTGATCATTGCCACCGACGCCGGACGGGAAGGGGAATTGGTGGCCCGTTGGATCCTCCAAAAAAGCGGCGTAAAGAAGCCGCTTCAGCGGCTGTGGATTTCTTCTCAAACCGACAAAGCCATCAAAGAGGGTTTTTCCCATTTGAAAAATGGCAAAGAATATGAAAATCTTTTTCATTCCGCCGAAAGCCGCGCCGAAGCCGATTGGTTGGTGGGCCTCAACGTGACCCGGGCCTTAACCTGCAAATATAACGCTCAGCTTTCCGCGGGCCGGGTGCAAACGCCGACTTTGGCCCTGATTGTGGCCAGGGAAAAGGAAATCAGGGATTTCAAACCCCGGGAATTCTGGCGCTTAAAAGCCGACTTGGGTAAATTCACGGTGCGTTGGGACAACGGCAAAGGCAGCGGCGCCATTTACGATCAGAAAACAGCGGAAGAGTTGAAGCGCGCCATCATAAACGGCGCCTTTACCGTGACCGAAGTAGGGGAGACGGCAAAATCCGTACCGCCGCCGCTCCTTTATGATTTGACGGAGTTGCAGCGGGACGCCAACAAAGCCTATCATTTTTCCCCCAAACAGACCTTGGATATCATGCAAAGGCTTTATGAAACCCATAAGGTACTGACGTATCCCAGGACCGACTCCCGCCACCTCAGTGATGATATCGTGCCGACGTTACCGGAACGCTTGAAAGCTGTGGCCTTCGCTGAATTCACCGCCGCCGTCAAAGAGATTGGCAAAGAAGGGCGCGCCATCGCCAAAAGCTGCATTAACAATCAGAAAGTCTCTGACCATCACGCCATCATTCCCACGGAAGAAAGGCCCAATCTGTTGAAAATGACGGCGGAGGAAAAAAAGATCTATTTCATGGTGGTCAAGCGCTTTTTGGCGGCTTTTTACCCGCCCTATCAGTATAAAACCGTCGGCATCCGATGTTCCTGGCAGCAAGAATTATTCCGCGCCGACGGCAAGACGGAAACTGCCAAAGGCTGGCGTCTCGTCTATGACCTCGACAAAGAGGAAGAAGAGGAAGAATATCAGAACCTGCCACCGATCAAAAAGGGCGATTCTTTTATATGTAAGAATACGCTGTTAAAAGCAGATCAGACCAAGCCGCCCAGCCGCTATACGGAAGCAAGCCTGCTGGCGGCCATGGAAAACCCCAGCAAGTTGATTGCCGATAAAAAGATGAAGGAATACATCGGCGGCGGCCTGGGTACGCCTGCCACCCGTGCTGACATCATTGAAAAGCTCTATCGCGCCTTTTATATGGAAAACCGGGATAACGTGATCCATCCCACCTCCAAAGCGATTCAGTTGATGGAACTGGTACCCACGGAGCTGAAAGAGCCGCTGCTGACCGCCAAATGGGAGCGGGAGCTGGAGGCCATTGCCAAGGGGCAGCGTGACAAAAAGAGCTTTATCGGAGAAATTCGCGGTTACACCCAGGATCTGGTAAAGACTGTCAAAAACAGCGCTGCCGTTTACCATCCGGATAATTTAACCAGAACGCCCTGCCCCCAATGCGGAAAAATGATGCTGGAAGTCAACGGCAAACGGGGGAAGCTTCTCGTCTGTCAGGACCGTGAGTGCGGCTATAAAAAGAATATCTCCATGAAAACCAATGTCCGCTGCCCCGAATGTCATAAAGTGATGGATCTTTACGGGGAAGGGGAGAAGCGAACCTATATCTGCGCCTGCGGCTTTCGGGAAAAAGCCGAGTCCTTCCATAAGAAACGCGGCGAACGGGGAAGCTCCAAGCGGGAGGTTCAGAAATATCTCCACGAGCAGGAGCGGCAGCAAGGGGAAGAGGAACTAAGCCCCCTGGCCAAAGCATTGCGGGAAGCAATGAAAAACAAATAAGAGAAAAAGTCTATGGTATATTAGTTCTTTTGATTTTTTTCTTTTTCTTTGGCGAGCAGTTCCAGTGTTTCTGCTGTGGCTTCTTCTAAAACAGAGCGTAATTGTCTGCGTGTATCATCGGAAAGAGGATCTTTGATGGGTTCGTTTTCCAGCATACCGATGGCTTTTTCACGAGCACGTTCGTAAACATCTTTGCCGCCGGTACGGCCAAGCCAAGTCTCATAGCTGTTTCTGTCAAAGAGTTTCGGTGCGGAGAGGTCGCGGAAATTTTCAAAGGTATGCGCGTGACTGATAAATTCACCGCCGGGTCCGACTTCCTCGATGACATCCAAAGACATATGTTTTTCATCCATGGGGATACCGTGAAGTGTTTTTAAGATCATCCCGGCCATTTCGTTTTCAATGATCAGCTGTGCGTAATCCCAAGTAAGGCCGCCTTCTATCATGCCCAATCCGTAAATCATGTTGGCGCCTGCCAACGCGGGGATCAAAGCTGTGAGGGTGGCTTCGTGGCCGCTCTGGGCATCGACGAGTTTGCTGTCGCACTATCCGCCTGCCACAAAGCTGGGTACCTTGTAAAATTGGGCGACGTTGGCAACGGCGGCGGAGAAGAGCGCCAATTCCGGCGTACCCACCGCTGAGAGGGTGGAGCAGAGATCCATCATTGCCGTGGAGGTACCGTAAATCAGCGGCACGCCCTTTCGAAGCGCCTGGCCGAGGACGAACATGCTGGTGACTTCGGCATTATGGGTGACCAGGGTTCCCGCCAGGTGTACGCAGGTGGTGCCACCGGGCAGCCCCATTGGATTGATTTTAGAACTTATGCCGCATTCAATTGCCTGAATAAAAGAATCCACGGCGTCTTTGGAATGAACAAGGGGACTGATCGGATCGCAGCTTGTCGTAAACAGGGGCCGTTCTCTGAATTCAGCTTCACCGCCGGAGACAATAGCACCCATTTTACAGGCGGCGCGGATGTTTTCCGGGCGATTCATGCCGATGAGCGCATGTTTGGTGCAGTTGTTCAGAAAGCCTTCCATCACCCATACTTGCCCCACGTTGGGATTAACGTCTTCCGGTACCATGCAGCGCTCAAATACTACGATGTTGTCCATGGCATTGACCATACGGGCGGAATCCCAGACGTCCTTTTTATTTGGCTTTCTGCGCTTTTTGGTATAGGGATCAATAATATTGACAGATTCCCCAAAGTTTACAAAACCGGTGCGGGTTCCTTCGCAATACCAGTCCTTTTTTGGATTGCGCCCGCAAGCCCGGAAAGTACTGGGTGCCGTGGTCATGGCTTCTTCCACCAAATAAGGTGGTATTTTGACGATGTGGGATTCGGCATTTACGGTACAGCCAATGCCTTCAAAAATTTCCCTGGCTTTTTCACTTTCCACTTTTATGCCGATTTTGCTTAGAACATCCAGTGTTGCGTAGTGGAGGCTCCAGAGCTCAGCTTCCTGGAACATTTTCAGTCCCAGTCCCTTTGAGGAGCTGGTGCCGGTTGGGAATCCTTTTGTCATTTTATTTTCCTCCTTATGTTGAGTTGGTTTTGTCCTTTGTATAATGCAATAACTGTGCCAAAAACAAGGCGCTTTCTTCCATTTTGGGAAGAAAGCGCCTTTTCAATTGATTTCATAATGATCAATCTAAGATATCCGGACAATATTTTTTCAAAGCCCGGTAAGCGGAACTTTGACTAATCTTGAGCACATCGGCAATTTTTCGAGAGCTGCGAAACTCTCGGTACATACTGGCAAAAAGTTTTTTTAACTGCTCCTTATGGGTGGCGAGGATGCCGTCATAGCGGTCTTTATAGGAAAGCCCGGTGGCGGCCACCGGCATCGGAGAGGTTGCCTCTGCATCGTTCTCCTGATGGTTGCGGACAGGACTGGGCAGTTGTTTTACGGCGATAATTTCCTCGGTGGACATGACGACGAGTTGTTCCATGGTGTTGGCCAATTCCCGCACGTTGCCGGGCCAAGAGTAGTCATTGAGGAGTGTCACACATTCCATAGAGATCTGTTTATCAAGATCATATTTTGTATTGTATTTTTTGAGAAAAAAACTGAGCAAGGGGATGATGTCTTCTTTGCGCCGGATCAGGGGAGGAATATTGATTTCAAAGACCTTGAGCCGGTAATAGAGATCCTGGCGAAACTTTCCCTGGTCCACCATTTCAGGTAGATTGCGGTTGGTGGCGGCGACGATGCGGCAGTTTGCGTGCTTTTCCTGGGTGCCGCCGACTTCGAAATAGGTGCTGTCCTGAATGAATTTTAAGAGTTTCGCCTGAACTGCGGTGGGCAACTCGCCGATCTCATCCAGGAACAGAGTGCCGTTTTCCGCGGCGCGGATTAAACCTTTTTTACCTTCCTTGGCGGCGCCGGAAAAGGCGCCCCGGACGTAGCCGAAAAGCTCCGATTCAATGAGGGATTCGGGCAAGGCCGCACAGTTGATCTCAATGAAGGGCCCGCCTTTTCTGGGACTGTGGTCATGGATATAGCGGGAGATCACGCTTTTGCCCGTACCGCTGTCGCCGGTGATCAGCACGTTGGAGTTGACTTCGGCAATGCGCCGGGCCATCCTGATGATATCCCGCATGACCTGGCTATAGGCAATGAAGTTTGAAATTTCCAATTCTTCCTCGCCTTGATCATCAAAACAGGCCTCAATTTTTTTGAAGAACTCTTCGGATTCTTCCAGTTCTTCCGCAATACCCCGACCCTTTGTGACGTCGCGTATATTTTCGATGACGAAGTCAACTTCCCCTTTATGATTGAAAACCGGCGATGCCGTGGTCAGCATTGTCACACCGGTGCATGATATCTGTTTACGGGTTAATCTCTTTTTATAACGCTGGGCCAAGGGGCTCAACCGCGGCCACCACAAATTTTGTTCTGTCATTTCCCGGGATCGTTTCCCAATCATTTTTTCGGGCCGCTGGCCATAATGATTGAGACAGGCAGCGTTGACATAGACGACGACACCCTCGGCATCGGTGATGAAAATCTGGTCAAAGCTCTGATTGAGGATGCGCAACAGGTCTTCTCTGCTGAGGTTCGTGACGTTTTCCATTGAAATCCTTCTTTCCCGGGGTTATCCCTACTTCATTATAGCAAGATATTTAACAAAAGCAAGAAAATATTGAGTCATTATTGAATAATATTGATGATTCAAATTTGAATCAGATACTTGGTGGATGCAAAATGGCAGATAAATGGCGTCTGTGTTGAATCCAAAGATTACCGGAAAGATTTGTGGTTCTGATTCATTCTTGAATCAGTATAAAATTTTGCGCAAGAGATCGGCTTTCAAAACCTGGGAAATTTACATTTCTGTTGTATTTTTGGTCTTAAAAGTAATAAAAAAGGTGCGAAATCCTGGCACCGTTATTGCATTATCAACCTATATTAGGTATTCGGTTGGCCATCGAATAAAACGGTGAAGAATTCTTGCGACCATCAATCAAAGGAGGAAATTTTATGAAATCTAATTCTACAGAATCCCCGAAAGAATCCCCGAAAAAGCGGTATCTTTACCGCAATAAGAGCCATCCCAAACAACTTTTGGTCTTCTTTGTTTTCATTACATTATATCTCTTCTACTACTTTTCAAAGAGCAACTTATCTGCGGCTACCGAGCCGATCCAAGTAGCATTCGGTTTTTCCAGCGCAAAATTCGGTATCATTCTTACCGCGGCGTCGCTGGTTTATGCTGTGGGGCAGTTTATCAACGGTAATCTCACCGACCGCTTCGGACCCCGAAAATTATTTTTTATCGGTGCCATAGGGGCTTTGGCCGGTAACTTTCTCTTTGGTTTATCCAGCAGCTTTATACTATTCTTCATTACCTGGATGATTACGATTTACTTTCTCTCTATGGGTTGGGCCCCCAGTATGAAATTGCTTTATAACTGGTTCCCCCAGGAACGCTGGGGTTTCTTTGGTGGCATCAGCAACGCCTTCTGTTTCTTCGGCAGCGCCATTGTTTTGCCCATTGCCGGCCTCTGTATCGACGCCTTTGGCTGGCGCTCCGCCTTTTTCATCCCGCCGCTCTTTACTTTGGTAATGGGCATCGTATTTTTCCTGATCGTGCGCAACACTCCCAAAGACGACGGTTTTGAAATCGAATGGGAAAACGACGCCTATGTCGATAAAACCAATGAAAAGATTGAGGCCAAAGACTACCTGGCAGTGCTGAAGAATCACAAAATGCTCGTTGCTGACCTTTGTTATTTTCTTACCAATATGCTGCGCTGGGCGCTGGCCAGTTGGGTCGTAAAGATTTTGATGGACGCGCCGGAAATTGGCGGTTTTGGCCTCGCCGTAGTCACGGCGACGCTGATCGGCTCCATGATGCACTGGGGGGCGGCGGCCCTTTGCTTTGTCGCCGGATGGGTCCAGGATAAGGTCTTCCACGGAGAACGTTGGCAGACCATCTTCATCTGCTTCCTCTTGGCCGGCGTTCCCTTGCTTTATCTCACCAAAGGTGCGGTGATTCTCGAATCTTCCTATGGTATCCCCGTCATCTGTGCCATCATGTTCTTAGGCGGCGGTTTGATTCAGACCATCTGCGCGCCGATCTTCAACATCCCCGGCGATATCCTCGGCTCCCGCCTCGCCGCCACCGGCGTCGGCATCATGAACGGTTTTGGCTATCTGGGCGCGGCCTTTGCCGGCGTCGGTTTTGGCGCGTTGATGGATACCATTGGCGGTACCAATTCCTTTTATGTCATCACCGCCCTTTGCATTGTGGGCGCCCTGCTTTCCCTGCTCTTAAGACCGAACAAAGCCGAACGTGAGGCGAAAAAGGCAGCCAGAGCGGAATAACATGACGCACATTGTTTTAGAACAATACATTTACCATCAAAGGAGGTGTCTGCTGTGAAAAAAGAGATGAAGTTTCCCGGTTATTTTGAAGTTCTCACTGCGGAAGAAATAAAGACCGTCCATGAAGATGCCCTGAAAATTTTAGCCGAAGTAGGCTTGGAAGTGAATAACGATAAGGCCATCGCTTTGTTGAAAGAAAGAGGCTGTCGCGTGAATAACGCTACGCGCATCGTTACTTTCCCCGCCGATGTCGTAACAGAATATATGGATCTGATACCTTTGCAGTTTACGCTTTATGGACGTGATCCGAAATATGACTTTACGCTTCCCGACGATGGACCAATCTTTGGTACTGCCAGCTCCGGTACGAATGTCACAGATCCGCTGACCGGTAAAATCCGTCCTTCCAAAGCGGCAGATATTGCCCGTATCGGCCATCTGCTCAATGAAATGCCCGGAATTTCTATGTATACCTGTACGATTTCAGCGACGGACGCATCTTTTGAATACCGCAACTTGGAACGCTTTTACCCTGCATTGAAAAACTGTTTAAAACCCGTCCGGGCCAGCGGTGTGGACTGTGTGGTGGAAGCGGAAAAAATTCTGAAACTTGCTTACATCGTTGCCGGCGGCGAAGAAGAATTTATGAAACGGCCCTTTGTGGCTTTTCATAACTGCCCGGTGATTGCCCCTCTGAAAATGGATCACGACTCTACGGAAATGCTGATGTATTTTGTGGAACGGGGAATTCCTACATATGCTACGATTGTACCCAATGCGGGACTTACTTCCCCGTTCTCTCTGGGCGCTACTTTGGTCCAGCATGTTGCCGAGTTCATGGCGGTGTCGGTACTGATGCAGATGGTGAAGCCTTACACCCCCGTGATGTTTAACAGTTTGCCCACGGTGGCGGATTTGCGTACCGGGGCCTATGCTCCCGGCGGCGTAGAATGCGGTCTTTTGCATATGACCTGTGCCCAGATGGCACGTCATTATAATGTCCCCAGCGGCGGTTATATCGGCCAGACAAATTCGAAACTCCCCGATGCTCAGGCCGGTTACGAGCGTGCATTGGCAGTTACCGGCGGTATGCTCGCAGGGATGGATATGTTACAAATGGGTGGCTTGATCGAGGCTTTGATGACCTTCGATTATGCCCAGCTTGCCATCGATAATGAAATCGCCCTCATGTTGAAAAGAGTGGTGCAGGGCATTCAATATGATGCTGCCGAAGTCGCCGAAGCTTTGGCAGAGACAAAAGCCGTTGGCCCTGGCGGTGTATTTATGGAAACGAATATCACTATGAAAAATTTGCGTACACTCCAATTCATTCCTACCGTCGCGGATCGTAACTGCCGCAATGTTTGGGAAAGCGAAGGTTCCAAAGACGCCGCGGAGCGGGCTTTAGACTGGGTAAAAGAAATCTTAGCCAAAGAGAATCCCAATGCCATTGACGAGGATACGGACCAAAAGATCCGGGATCTCTATCCTGACCTGATGCCCGGCGTCTCCAAGTTATCCTGACCGATTCATTTGATAACCCCGCCCTACTTTCATAACTCTTCAGGAAACCCTGTTTGATCAGGGTTTTCTGGCTTTTAGGAGGCCTCCATGGAGGAACCGTTACAGCCGACTCAAAACAGAAAACGGATCACCTTGGCGCTCTGCATTCTAACCTACGTGATGGCCTACCTCTGCCGCCTGAATTTTTCTTCGGCAGTATTGAAAATCGGCGCGGATTTCGGGGCCGGTACCGCCACCATGGGTACGGTGGGCGCCCTTTTCTTTATCGCCTACGCCTTGGGTCAGCTCATCAATGGCTTCATCGGCGACACCGTCTCCCCGGTGCGCTTTCTCATCATTGCTACCTTGGGTACGGGTATGATGAATCTATTGATGTTCTTTGCCGACCGTATCTGGCTGATTGCTCTGATCTGGGTCATGAACGGCTATTTCCAATCAATTTTCTGGGCTGCCTGTAACCGCATTCTCTCTTACTATTACGGCGCCGGGGAGCATCATGTCATCTCTATGGGGATGTCCCTCTCCATGGTAGCCAGTTACCTGCTTTCCTGGGTGGTGCTGGGAAAATTACTGTTGACAGCGACCTGGCAAAGCTATTTTCTGATTCCCGCTCTGGTCGCCGCCGTTGTCCTGGCACTCTGGTTCTGTTTTGGGCGTTTGGAAAAAAGCGTTGCCGCCACCATTCGCAAAGCAGTACCCCCGGACCGGAGGACCCTCGGCGCTGTGGTGCGAGGGGAGGGACTTTGGTTGATCTGCTTCAGCTGCCTTTTTGTCGGCATCATCAAGGAGGGCATCGGTCTTTGGGCCCCGGTGATTTTTTTATCCGTCCTTGGCAATGACATCGACCAATCCCTGCTGTTGCTGGTACTCATCCCTTTGGGCAATTTTGGCGGCATTCTTCTCACCGGGGAATTGTTAAAACGGCTGACCCGGATCGCAGACTGCCTGTTGATCCCGTTGATGGGGGTCATAGCCCTGTTGGCGGTGGGGATCCTGTTGTTAAAAAACATTTCCCCTTATGGCGCCGTGTTTCTCACCGCCGCCATTTCCGGCCTGGTGATGGGCTGCAACAGTATTTTAATGTCCTATCTGCCCCTCTCTTACGCTTCCCAAAACATCGTTTCCTCTCTGATCGGTATCTTTGATAGCTGCGCTTATGTGGGCGCCGCCATCTCCGGCTATGTCCTCGGCATTTTTCTCGATCATTCCCATTGGCAGATCATCCCTCTGTTTTGGCTGATTGCCGCCTTGGGGGGAGCATGCTTTGTCGCCCTGCGCCGCCGAATTCTCTGCAGGAGGGAGCAGAGGACGGGGGAAGGCAGCCAGGGCGGTTGAAATCTTTTTACCGGTAAGGCGGAAAAGGCTTGTTTTGGCACGTTAATTGCATTATATAAAGGTAAATTACATTGATTTAAGGAGGATTTTATTATGGCAAAACGAACACTGCACCCCGGTTCTCAACGTGTGGAGGGCCTTGGTCTCAACCTATTCAGCGAGGATGAACTTTACGACATTCATCTTGCCACCATGGATGTGCTTTGGCATACGGGGGTGCGCATTGAAAGCGATGAAGCCCTGCATATCATGGAAGATCATGGCTGTGTCGTGGACTGGAAAGAAAAAATCTGCAAGATCCCCGAGTATATCGTGGAGAATGCCATTCAACTTACGCCCAGTACCATGCGGTGTTGCGGACGGGAAGAAGCTTACGATTATATCGCCGGCGGCAACCGTACGGGTTTTCTGAATTTTGGCGAAGCTGTCAAGATCATTGACCCTTACACCAAGGAGCACCGCAGAGGCACGCGGGAAGACGTGGCCAACATCACCCGCTTTGTGGACAGCATGGATCAGGTGGTCTGTTACGAGCGGGCCCTCTCCCCGTCGGAAGCAAATCCTCATACAAGAGACGTTCACAATGTAGAGATTTTCTTGAATCATACGAAAAAGCACGGCTTTATTGGTTTGGCCAAACCCATCAATGTCCGTGCTGCCTGTAAAATGGGGGCTGCTGTCGCCGGTGGGAAGGAAGCTTTTCGGATGCGTCCGCTGTTTTCCACCACGACAGACCCGATCAGCCCTCTGACCCATACGAAAGATGCCAGTGAATCCCTGATCGAAGCCTGTAAATGGGGTTTGCCTTCGAAAGTCAATCCCATCAGCTTGCCTGGCGGTACCTCCTGCGTAAATATTGCCAGTACAATGATCAATGTGAATGCGGAGATCCTCAGCATGTTTGTGCTGGGTCAGTTCTGTGATCCCGGACATCCGCTGATTTATGGTAGTTCCACGGGGATCATGGATTTAAAGACCGGCTTGGCTTCTTTCGGCTGTCCGGAATTGGCGCTCATGAGCGCAGCCACTGCCAAACTGGCTCAATTCTACCATTTCCCCAGTTGGGTCGGGGGCGGGTAGGTAGACAGTAAACTCCCCGACGCCCAGAGCGCCCATGAAATGACCTTGACCGCCGTGATCCCGGCTTTGGCAGGCGCCAACTTGATCTACGGTCTGGGTATGTTGGATAGTGCATTGACCTGGGATTATGCTCAGATGGTGATGCACAATGAATTTGCCCGCATGATCCAGCGTGTCGTCGCCGGTATTGATGTGAATGATGAAACCATGCAAGCAGATCTACTTGCCGCGGTAGGACCAGGCGGTGAGTTCATCAGTGAAGAGCACACCTTCAAAAATATGCGCAAATTATCCCAAACCGAGTTGATTGATCGGCGCGCCCGCAACACTTGGCAGCAGGATGGCGGCAGTGATATCGTGGAACGGGCCTACGCCAAAGCCCAGGACATTCTGAAAAACTATGAGGTAGATCCTCTGCCCGAGGCGGTGCAAAGCGAACTGAAATCCATTTTGGACGACGCTGATGCCGAGGCTGAAGAGTTGCAAGCCAAAGGCCTTATATAATCATATAAAAGTATAATGAATATCACCCCAACCGTTAGACAGTGTGATCGATTGAAAAACGGAAGGGGTGTTTTTTTTACAACAAAAGGAGTGTTAAACCAAAACGATGACAGTATCAAAGCTGGTCGTCATCTTGCCAAGGCTACTCTTAAACGCGTTAAAAAACCTTTTTGGCACGGGAAAATGCAGAAGAAGTGCTCTTGTAAAATATTTGATGAGGGTACCAAACATTTTCACCAAAGCAAAATTTTGCAATTTCTTTGATTGTATGTTACAATGATAAAAATCCAATAGGGGAGGTTCTTTGTGGATGGATATCAAAAAAGAAAACGTGGCCAGACCGGTACGGTGGATTGCTTTGGCGGTTTTTCTGAGCATTTCCTTTACACTGTTTTTCTCCGCGTCCGGCTTGGCCGGTATGATTCCTTTCTCCGTAAAGACAACGAAAGACGAATTAAACATCAGAGTCAAGGCAGATACGTTTTCCGATATTCTGACCGTGATCGAAACGGCAGGAACAGCCCTCTATCCAGTAGAAGAAAACGGCAACTGGTATAAAATCCGTTTCGCCAATAATCTTTACGGCTATGTTTTTAAAGCTTATGTGGAGCAGGGAGACGCCTTTCCTACTAAGATTTCACTGTTTCCCGGTGCTGCACTGCGCACAAGCACCAACGCCGACGCTCAAGTCCACACCATCTGTTCCACCGGCGGTCAAGTGTCGGTGATGACCTATGATGATACCTGGTATTACGTGACAACTTACCGGGGAGAAAAAGGCTATATGCTCAAATCTTCGTTATACGAGCCGACTCCCGCCTATCCCGTCATTGAGGGTCAGGATGTCGAGGTTGAGCTGGACACCTTGGTGAAGGTGACTTCTGCCACCGCGAACATCCGTTCCGGCCCAAGCACCTCCTATGCCAAAGTGATAACGGTAACCGCCGGTACGATCCTAACGGTGATTTCTCAAACAAATGGCAGTGACGGTTACGTATGGTATAAAATCTCCACTTCCGGCGGTACGGAAGGATATATCCGCAGTGACCTGGTAACAGCCTACAGCACTGAAACGGCCCTTGCCGGTAAAGTGGTTGCCATTGATCCGGGACACGGCTGCTATAAAACCGATGACGCCAACACCATGGACGACGGTAATGTGGGACCCTCCGGCTTATTGGAAAAGGATGTGAATCTTGCCGTCTCCCTGTATCTCAAGGCCTATTTACAAGCGTCCGGGGCGACGGTGGTAATGACCCGCAGCAAAGACGTAGGGGTGATGACTTTAGCAAGTCGGGCCGCTACCGCCAATGACGCCAATGCCGATATCTTTATTTCCGTCCACTGTAACGCCTCGATCACCGATAGCAAGAAAAACGGTGTCATTACCTATTATTTCGGCGGCAATGCGGCGACACCGGTTAGTGCGACACTCCTTGCCAAGCGCAAAGCTTTGGCGGCGGATGTGCAGAATGCCCTTGTGGCAGAGAACGGCAGTGCGAATCTCGGTACCGGCAGCGATGGCTTTACCGTTTTGGTGAAATCCACGATGCCCTCGGTTTTGGTGGAGATCGGTTATATCACCAATCCGGAAGAAGAGGCGCTCCTGGCCACCGCCGCGTATCAGCAGCTCTGCGGCAAAGGCATTTATAAGGGTGTACTCAAATACTTTGAAACGAATTAAAAATCAATCAATCATACAAATAAACTCCCCGTCAAGGGACGGGGAGTTTTCTTATCTACTTTTAACTGTCTGCCAAATCTTTTGATTTCATGATTGCGCAGGTAATATCACTCATAGCCGTCCACCAATTCCTCTTTGCCTGTGAAGGCCTCCGTCATGAGCAAGACGCCAAGTCTGAAACCGTAACTAAATTTTTGATAACGTACCATGTCATCCATTTCCGCCTGTGCGTCGTTAAATTTTTCAAAGATTTCTTTTTCCTTTTCGTTCAGATGCTCAAGGAGATTTTCTCTGTTTTTCTCACGCAGGCGGGCCAGTTCGACAAAGGGTGAGTCTTCACTGTAAAATTTAACATCGGGGCGAATATTGCCATAATAAAGTTCTTCTAACATTGTAATTCCCATTGTTTCTTTCCTTTCCGTATTGTTTATTCAACAACCCTTGAAAGAAAGCATAGCGCATGATATAATATTTACGCTGTAACTGTCTTTCAGACGGTTGCCGTGGGGGAAGTGGCTTCAGCTTTAGTGAGGAGGAGCCGCTTCCTTTCATTTTTTGTGGAGCTTGCCATACTTTTCACGGATACTTTTCCGTACAAATTCAGAACGATTTGTATCTTCCATTTCACAGCATTTATCCAGTTTCTCTAAAGTATCCTTGTCCATTTTTACACGCAGCATAAAAGTTTTTGGACTATCAGTAGGGCGCCCCATTTTTTTGTCTGCCACGAAGTTTCATCACCTCACTTTTGTAGCACCTAAAGTAATTATAATTAAGGTAGCACCAAAAGTCAAGAATGATTTGTATTATTTCATAAAAAACTCCCCGTTGTGCAACGGGGAGTTTTCTTTTCTGATTTTATAATAGTTTTCTGACGGCGTCCTCCCAGCCGGCAAGCAGTTGATCCCGCCGGTCTTTTGCCATTTTCGGCGTAAAAACCCTTTCGATTTGTTGAAGTTTCGCGATTTCAGCGGTGCCTTTCCAGTAGCCGACGCTGAGACCGGCGAGGTATGCTGCTCCCAAAGCGGTGGTCTCGATGCATTTGGGGCGGTATACTGCCGTTTCCGTGATGTCCGCTTGGAATTGCATCAGAAAATTGTTGGCGCAGGCGCCGCCGTCCACTTTTAAGGCGCTCAGCTCCGTTTCGGCGTCGTTGGTCATGGCTTTGAGTACGTCGTAAGATTGAAAAGCCAGGGACTCCAAAGCGGCCCTGATGATGTGGTTGCGGTTTGTGCCCCGGGAAAGCCCGGTAATGATGCCCCTGGCTTCAGGATTCCAGTATGGCGCGCCCAGTCCCACGAAAGCGGGGACAAAGTAAACGCCGTTGGTGTTCTCCACGGAATCAGCGCAACCTTCGCTTTCTCCGGCGGTTTCAATGATTTTCAGTTGGTCCCGCAGCCACTGAATGGCCGCCCCGGCAATGAAAACCGAGCCTTCCAAAGCGTAATAGACTTGATTGTTATATCCCCAGGCAATGGTGGTCAGCAGCCCGTTTTTTGAGGTTACCGGCGTGGTACCGGTATTTAAGAGCATAAAACAGCCGGTGCCATAGGTATTTTTGGCGCTGCCCTTCGTGAAACAGCCCTGTCCGAAAAGGGCGGCTTGCTGATCGCCAGCGATGCCGCCAATGGGGATGCTGCCGCCAAAAAGCGTGGTTTCCCCGAATATTTCACTGGAGGGACGCGCTTCAGGCAACATGGAACGGGGGATTTCCAAAAGGTTGAGAATATCCTGATCCCATTGCAAGGTTTCAATGTTAAAGAGCAGGGTACGGCTGGCGTTGGAATAATCGGTGGCGTGAACTCTGCCTTCGGTCAGTTTCCAAAGCAGCCACGTATCCACCGTGCCGAAAAGCAGTTCGCCTCTTTCGGCTTTTTTTCTCGTACCGGGAACATGGTCCAAAATCCATTTGATTTTCGTGGCGGAAAAATAGGCGTCGATGCAGAGACCGGTTTTTTCCCGAATCATCTCGCCGTATCCTTCGTCGATCAAAGCGGCGCAATCCTCCGCGGTGCGGCGGCACTGCCAGACGATGGCGGGGTTCACCGGCTCGCCGGTGGCCTTATCCCAAACGACGGTGGTTTCCCGCTGGTTGGTGATGCCGATGGCGGCAATGTTTTCGGCGGTCAAGTCTTTTTGTTGCAACGCCTCTGCGGCGACGCCGAACTGGGTTGACCAGATTTCCCTGGCATCCTGTTCCACCCAGCCTGATTTCGGAAAATACTGGGTGAATTCCTTTTGGGCTTTGGCCACGGTGTTGCCCATTTGGTCAAAAATGATGCAGCGGGAGCTTGTGGTCCCTTGGTCAAGGGACATGATATACTTCTTCACGAACCGATCCTCCGCTTTTACATGATTTTTTTGCTGTGATGCATACTACTTTTGACAAAGGAGGTGTTATCATTGCATACAAGCGATTATAAAGTTGCCGAATTGAAGTCCTGCTGCCCGGATAATCTTTGCAAATGGGAAAAGCAGCTGGCAGCGGACAACGGCAGAGAGATCGTGCTGATTGCTTACGAAAAAAGATAACATAAAATAAAGTAGAAGTAAGCGATCAAAGAAATGACCGGGGGAAAGAATTCCCGGTCATTTCTTTTTGAGATCATTCGTATTCACACATTTTGGCGGTGCAAAATCGGCAAAGTGAATCTTTGTCATGAATATACTGTCGTTTTGCGGTGCAAAAATAATCTTTCCCTTTTTGATAGACCTTGCCGCCGGCGGGAAGCTGCATTTCCGGGGGATGCAGGGGCAGTTTTGCGACAAAAGTTTTATAAAGACTTAGAATTCGGATATAATCCTTTAAATCTTTTTGACCGGGAGCATAGGTATCCATGTAACCGTTGATGCTGTCGATAAAATGCTGATCATATGGATCGGGGATGTTTTCACCGTAAAAACTGCCGGCATTTTCTTTCAGCTCAAGCATGGTTTTTAAATTGTAAAGGGTGTTTTTTTCGTTGAGATAGGCTTCGCTGCCTACGGGGTATTCACTGACCTTTTCTGCATGGTACTGTTTTTTTAGCATATCCACAGGCCATTTAGCCGCTTCTTCCTGCAATTGCAGTAATAGTTTTTGAGAATCCATGATTCTTTCTTATTCCTTATGCTTTATTCTTCCGGTGAAAAGCTGCCGACCATTGCCAAGAAATCATCGATGATCGCAAGCTGCCGGCTTTCTTTTAAGTCGATGTTGAGCCTGTCGCATAAATCGCTGAGCAGTCGGTAAAGTTCGGCTCCGCGAATATTGATTTTCCGGGGCAGGCCATTTTCGTTAAAATACTTGGCAATGAATTCAAAAAAGGCTTCTTCCTCATTGGCCCCTTCCTCAAAAATGCATTGATCAGCGATATAACCCTGATCGGTGTCGGCAATGATGCAGAGTTTTGGGAAGAAGGGGACGGGACCCAGACCGCTGCCCACCGGGGTATTCATATAACAATTGTCGATTTCCAAACATTTGCCATGTTTTTTCAAGCGTTTCAGCCGGGCAATATAAAAGTCATCTTTGACGACGAGAGGTTGTTTTTCTTTCAGACTTTCGTCAAAGGGGGCAATCACAACAGTGATCACACCCTTGTTTTCCGCATACCGTACCGTTTCTTTCTCGGGGTCGAAGGGCTGATCACCGAAGATTCGGTCGGCTTCCAGGAAGGCCGTTAAGCCCATAATCAGCAGATTCAGCTGATCGCTGTTGATGTACCAAGGCGTGAAGCCCGGTCGATAGACGCGAAAGTAGATGTGGCCATCGGCGGATCGGTCGGGAACGAACTGCGCCAATTCCATGGCGGTGAAATCACCGACGCCAAGCATGTCCTTTTCTCCAAACAAAGCGGAAACGCAGCTTTGATTGGCGATGATGGTCTGCATCGAAAGCCCGTCACTTTCGGTTAGGATATTCAGGTATTTTTTGATATCTTCCTTACCTTGATAGACTGATATACCCAAAACTTCCTCTTCAAAACCGTGTATTGTCATGTAAAAGGGCTCGTTTCGGTTTTCTTTTACGAACGTAAAAATCAGCTCTTCGGGATATTTCCGCCAAGGCTGCCGCGTCCTAATTTGTTCGGCAAGGCGAAATAAGTCTTGCCATTGATTGCCGGTTGGAACTTCAAACATTGTTTTTACCTCATTCACTACTATTCTAAAACAAAAGAGCCATTTAATCAATAAAAAAATATTAGGGAAAATCGAAAAAAAGGCTTGCAAAAAGCGCCAAAATTTGTTATTATATTTTGGTAGTTGTAATGATAATTTATTAGCAAAGGAGGTGTCGACATGGCCGTATGTCAGATTTGCGGTAAGGGGACCCGTTCCGGAATGAAGGTCAGTCACTCTCATATTCGCACCAAAAGAACATGGAAACCGAACCTTCAAAAAGTAAGGGTGATTGTTGATCGCACCCCTCAGCGACTTTATGTGTGCAGCAGATGTTTGCGCTCCGGTAAAGTCCAGCGCGCTATTTAACGTGTATATTTCAAAAAGCGTTCTTTTGGGGACGCTTTTTTTGTTATACTGAAAAGCGTAAAAAAGAACGTATTTCAGGAGGTCGCTTATGGAAGATTCGCTTAGCAGAAAACTGAGACTGGCCCATGAAAAATACTTGGCGGGATTTTTGGCCGCGAACCCTGAAAAAATGGCGGAGCTGGCCGCCGCGGATTATGAAGATGGCGTGATTACCATCGCCCATTTTCAGGAGGAGATTGCCGTTGAGGCTGCCACCGGTGAAATGACGCCGAAACCGAAACAGCTTTTGGAAGAGATTTTGATCTTAAAATATCTCCAGGAAGTCCAGGGAATCGTGGGTCCCGGCAATGATTACCTCGCCTTTGTACAGCTGCCCTTCGGCAGCCATCACAGCAAGGCCTTTCAAAAGGAGGTCAGCGAAGCGCTGTCAGAACGTTTCGGTGCTGATTTTGAGGGATTTCGGGTCGCCGCGGAGAAACTCGGCGGCGTCCCGGCAAAGGACGGGGATATTTCATACATCCTGCCTTTTTTCCCAAAAATCCATGTAAAAGTAATCCTTTGGGCAGCCGATGAGGAATTTCCGGCGGCGGCAAGCTTCCTCTTTGATAATAAATGCAGCTTTCATATGGATACCGACGGTTTAAACGAACTGGCCAACGCCACAACGGCACGGCTGATTGCGGAGGCATCAAAATGAGCCACTTTTTTGCATATATCAGTAAAATGAAATGGATCAAACGCTGGGGACTGATGAAGAACACCGCCGAGGAGAACATCATGGAACACAGCTGGCAGGTGGCGGTGGTCGCCCACGGTCTCGCCGTGATCAAAAATGAATTTTTCGGCGGCAGTGTTGATCCGGAACACATCGCCCTGCTGGCGCTTTTTCACGAAACCGGCGAAGTGATCACCGGCGATTTCGCCACTCCCGTAAAATACTTCAATCCTGAAATGAAAAACGCCGTCCATGATATGGAACATCTGGCCAAATCCAGAATTCACAAAATGCTTCCTCGGGAGTTACAGCATTCTTACGAGCCGTTGATTTTCCCCGATGAAAGGGGAGAGGATTATCGTATTGTCAAAGCGGCGGACCGCATCTGCGCTTATTTGAAATGTGTGGAAGAGCTGAAATGGGGGAACCGTGAGTTTGAAAAAGCGGAAGCCTCCATTCGCCGGGATATCGAAGCCATTGACCGGGATGAGGTGCGTTATTTCATGACCCATTTTGCCGAGAGCTTTTCCTTAACCTTAGATGAATTGAATTGATCAGGAATTAAATTGATTGAGCATTGAACTGATTGGGTTTTGGCGTCATCTCTTTTCGTTTGATTCGCGGATTTTTTGAGATTTTTCGTGTTTCGCATTGACGGCGTGTTTTCAATATGATAAAATGATTCCATGAAAAGGGAGTAGTTTAAAGCGGTGCTGTCAACATCACGGTAATTTTACCTGGCGGCTCCCACCTTCCATGGTAACAAGACTTTTCGTGACTGTTAGCTGAACGGTCGTCGAAAGGTCTATTTTTATTTTGAAGTTAAAGAACGAGGTACACAGATGGCAGAGTTTTATGAATACCCCAAAGAGCAGGTCTTTTCCCTGATGGAAAGCGATACAAAGGGTTTAAGCCCCAAAGAAGCCCAGGATCGCCTTGCCCAGTACGGCCCGAATCAGTTGGCGGAAAACAAAAAGAAAAGCGTTGCCCGCATCTTTTTGGAGCAATTTGCCGATCTGTTGGTGATTATTCTAATCGCTGCGGCGGTGATTTCCATGGTTTCCGGTAATACCGAAAGTACCCTGGTTATTTTCGCCGTTTTGCTTCTTAACGCTGTTTTAGGCACGGTGCAAACAGTCAAAGCGGAAAAGTCCCTGGCGGCCTTAAAAGCCATGGCGGCGCCGAAAACCAAAGTGCTGCGATCCGGTATCGTATTGGAAATTCCCTCTGCCGAGGTGGTACCCGGCGACATCATGATCTTGGAGGCCGGGGATCTCGTCGCCGCCGACGGGCGTATCGTTGAAAATTACGTCCTAAAGGTCGATGAAAGTTCCCTCACCGGGGAAAGCGACGCCGTGGAGAAAACCTCCAAGGCCATTGAGGGTGACCGCGTCGCCTTGGGCGACCGCCGTAATATGGTGCATTCCGGTTCTCTCGCCACTTACGGCAGGGCCCATGTTTTGGTCACGGCCACCGGCATGTCCACGGAATTGGGGAAAATCGCCCTTTTGATGAACGAAACAAAACAGCGCAAAACCCCGCTTCAAGTCAGCCTTGACCGCTTTTCCGGCAAACTGGCCATCGCCGTAATCGGCGTCTGTATTCTCGTATTCTTACTTTCCATATTCCGCAGTCACATGAGTATTCTCGATTCACTGATGTTTGCCGTGGCCTTGGCGGTGGCGGCCATTCCTGAGGCCCTGGGTTCCATTGTCACCATCGTGCTGGCCATCGGCACCCAAAAAATGGCGAAGCAGAACGCGATCATCAAGGATTTAAAGGCGGTAGAGTCTTTGGGCTGTGTTTCCGTGATCTGTTCCGATAAAACCGGCACCTTGACCCAAAATAAAATGACAGTAACCAATCTCTACGCCGACGGCTGTCTTTTTGATGTCGATGAAATCGATATGAATAACGTCGCCCACTGTTCCCTGGTCCATATTGGCGTATTGGCCTCCGACGCGGTAACCGATGAGGAAACGGGGCGGATCATCGGCGATCCCACCGAAGCCGCACTGGTGCGGGTGGGAAAAATTGCGGGGATCAACGAAGCGTCGTTTCGCGGTCAATATCCCCGTCTTGGTGAGGTAGCTTTTGACTCAGAGCGCAAAATGATGAGTACTCTTCATCTTTGGGGGGATGAGGTCCCCACGATGATGACGAAGGGAGCCATCGATTCACTCCTTGTCCGCTGCGATCATATCCTTACCTCCAGCGGTGTTGCGGTTTTGAACGAAGCGGCAAAAGAGAGAATTTTGGCGGTGAATGACAAGCTGTCCCGGGAAGGTTTGCGGGTTTTGGCTTTTGCCCAAAGGGAGATCAACGCTGTTTATGAATTGAGCGTTGATGATGAAGAGCACTTTACCTTTGTGGGTCTTGTGGCCATGATGGACCCGCCCAGGGAAGAATCCATTGCTTCCGTGGCCGACGCCGCCACCGGCGGTATCCGTACCGTGATGATCACAGGTGATCATAAGATCACCGCCGCTGCCATTGCCAAAAGAATTGGCATCTTAAAGGACGGCGATCTCGCTGTGGACGGTGTCGAGCTCGACAGGATGAGCGATGAGGAACTCGATGGCAAATTGAAGGATATTTCGGTTTACGCCCGTGTTTCTCCGGAACATAAAATACGCATTGTTTCCGCTTGGCAACGGCAGGGCTCCATCGTTTCCATGACCGGCGACGGCGTCAACGACGCCCCGGCCCTGAAAAGGGCGGATATCGGCGTCGCCATGGGCATCACCGGTACGGAAGTGAGCAAGGACGCCTCTTCGATGATCCTCGTTGACGATAATTTTGCCACCATCGTCAAGGCGGTGATCAACGGCCGCGGCATTTACGCCAATATCAAGCACTCCATTCAGTTTTTGCTTTCCGGTAATATGGCGGGGATTCTCTGCGTGCTTTTCGCGTCCCTGATGGGTTTGCCGGCCCCCTTTGAGCCGGTGCATCTGCTCTTCATCAATCTGTTAACGGATAGTCTGCCTGCCATTGCCATCGGCATGGAGCCGGCCAAGAGCGGCCTTTTGCAGCAAAAGCCGCGGGATCCCAAGGAGCCGATTCTTGACCGCTGGCTGCTTTCCCGCGTGATCAATCAGGGCAGTTTGATTGCCATCCCCACCATGGCGGCCTTCTATATCGGTTATGACGTCAGCGTGGCTGCCGGCGCCACCATGGCCTTTGCCGTTTTGACTTTGGCCCGTCTCTTCCACGGCTTCAATTGCCGCAGCCGCGAATCTCTGCTGCGCCTCGGTTTTCGCAGCAATCCCTTCTCCCTGCTGGCCTTTTTCGGTGGCGTATTGCTGCTGTCGGCGGCGCTCTTTGTTCCCGGCCTCAACGATTTATTTATGATTTCCGGTCTGACCGCCTCCAAGGTGGGGCTCATCGTTCTCTTGGCCTTTGCGCCGACCTTTGTGATCCAGACCGTGAAAATGATCAAGGAACGCTACGTGTAAACGAAAAGAATAAAAATTTCTGATGCAAAAACGTGCCGCTATAAAACGGCACGTTTTTTATGACTTTATTTCGTTGGTGAACAGTAGAGAGAGCCGCTGATCGGGGCGGCGTTTTTTATTTCACGGTGATGGCGCCGTTGCTCCAGGTGGCGGTGTCACTGCCGGTAACTTTGCCGTCCTTATCCACATACGTTCCTTTGCTGGGATAAACCGCGCCCCCGGTTGATGTCGTCCAGGAACCGGTAAACGTAGAACCGTCGAGATAATAGGTGACGCCACTGCTTTTCACGCCATTGCTGAAAGTGCCGACAAAGAATTCACCGTCGGCCTTGATGTAGCGTCCGGCGCCGTTCAGCGCGGCGTTGCTCCAGTTACCGAAGTAGAGATCGCCGTTACTCGTGGTGTAGCTGCCGTAAGACATGGCGCCGCCGATGATCTCACCGAAAAAGCCGCCGGCCTGAGAGCTGTTGGCAAAAAAGACGTTGCCTTTGACGTTGCCGGTGGTGGCTGCGGTGCCGTAGAAATTATTCACATTCCGGGTTAAGAAGGAATCCTGATACGTAAGAGCCAAGTATTGTTCTGCGCTGCCGGCATGGTGAATGATGGCGCTGAACCCGGCGGCAGCGGCGGTTTCCTTGAGCGGCAGGTATGTTTCGCCGTTGATCAGCCGTGGTGCAACGGAAAAGGACTTTTTGGTACCGTTCACATAGTAGGTGGTTTGGCCGAGCCAGAATTCCAGATCGTTCTTGATGTCGTCGGCGACAATCAGCTTGGTTGTCCCAAAATAGGTGAGACGAAATTCCGCGGCTTCAAAGAAGGTACGGGCAGCAATCAGAAGAATGCTGTTTTCATCGATGAGGGTCACGCCGGCTTTGGTCAAAGTGCCGTTGCTGTAAAGATCCGTGATCAGCGCCGGCGCCGCCGTGGTGGGATGATAAATTTTCAAATAATTGGCGATCATGGTCGCGCTCTCTGCTCTGGTGGCGCCGGAGAGGGGAGCGAAGGTGCCGTCGCCATAGCCATTGATGATGCCCGCTTTCTGGATTGCTTTGACAGCGCTCTTGGCCCATGAGCCGATGCTGCTTTCATCGGTGAAATTCATTTCTCCGTTGACGGAGGGCAGCGATAAACCCCGGTAAATGACGGTGTAACGGTAGAGGATGACCGCCATTTCCTGGCGGCTTACCGTGTTGTCTGGCTGGAAGGTATGATCGGGATAACCGTCAATGATCCCCTTGGCTGATCCCCAATTGATGTATTGCTTCCCCCAGAAGGAGGCTGCTACATCGGGGAATTTACTTTCTGTGGCATAGGCAGACAGATCCTCATTGGCATCAAGGGCCAGGATCTTTAAAAATTCTGTGCGGGTGATTTTGTGATCGGGGCGAAAGGTGTTGTCGGGATAACCGTTGAGCAAACCGAAATCGGCGACACCGTAAACATTGGTTTCCCCCCAGTGACCGGCGAGGTCGCTGAAGTATGTGACGTCGGCGGAAACAGGCCGGTTGAGCAAAAACAGGCAGCAAATGATGGCTGACAACAAATAAACTTTTTTCATGGAAAGATTCTCCGATAAACCGTTTTATTTGATTATAGCATAAAAATCGAAATAAAAGAAGAGAAAGGGGAACCGCTGGGAAGCGGATTTCCCGTAGTATGATCATGAAAAGAGCCGGTTTCCGATTTTTCTATCGGAAACCGACTCACTTTTTACAGGGCTTTTTTATGGATATAAGTCCTAAAGTTTATCATCATACTTATGCGACTTTTTGATTTTGATTGAGTGAGGCAAAAATGCCGTACCAGTTAAACCCTTCCCGTTGCAGGATTCCCTGTAATTGTTCGGCGATGTTTAATGTGGTTGTGCCGGTACCGCCACCGGTACCGCCACCGGTACCGCCACCGGTACCACCACCGGTACCACCACCGTTTTCGCCGCCGGTACCGCCACCGTTTTCGCCGCCGGTACCACCACCGTTTTCGCCGCCGGTGCCACCGCCGTTTTCGCCGCCGGTACCGCCGCCGTTTTCGCCGCCGGTGCCGCCGCCGTTTTCGCCGCCGGTGCCGCCACCGTTTTCACCGCCGGTTTCATTTTCATCGGGGGTTTTCTCTTCCTCTTCTTTTTCTTCCTCATCATCGTTGTTGCCGCCAACGTAATCGCTGACGGAATAGGAATAGCCTTCGGGGCGCTCAAACTTTTCGCCGCTGATGACCCCGGCCTTATATGCGGCGCTTACCACCATTTTCCAAACCACGGTGGGATATTGGCCGCCGTAGACATTGGCCATGTATTGGGCACTGCCGTCTTCGCTGACGTCGTTATCGTAACCCATCCAAACCATGCCGACGATTTCAGGGGTGTATCCGGCAAACCAGGCGTCTTTCGTGCCGTATTTGCCTTTGAAGGTGGAAGTGTCGGGTAACTGGGTCGTACCGGTCTTGCCGCAGATATAGAGACCGCTGACATTGGCTCTCGTGGCGGTGCCGCCGGTAACGACGCCGTGGAGGAGGGTATCCATGGAGTAAGCCGTATCTTCTTCCATGACCTGTTCAAAATCAGCTTCATGTTTATAAATTGGAGTTTCGCCTTCACCGGCGTATCTGCTTTCAATCCGGGCAACCGTGGTCAAATCGGTCTTATAACCGCCGCTGGCAAAGCAGCTGAAAGCGGTTGCCATATTAAGGGGAGAAACGCCATAGGTGAGGCCGCCCAAAGCGAGGGCCGGGTTATCGTCGCTTTCCACCAGGGGAAGGCCGAGCTTCTTGGCAAATTCCCAGCCGGTGGTGGTGCCGATTTCCTGAAGCAAACGTACGGCGCAGGTATTGATGGAGTATTTCACGGCGACGCTCATGGAAACTTCGCCGCGGTAGCCGCCGCCGGAATTCTTTGGTTTATAAGCCCCGGTAAGGGGCGCGTCAAGGATCGTATAGTTTGGCGAATAGCCTTGATCCAGGGCGGCGCCGTACACCGCCAGGGGTTTGATGGAGGAACCGGGTTGACGTTTCATGTCTGTGGCGCGGTTATAACCGAAGCGCGTTTCGTATTCTCTGCCCCCGGCCATTCCGTAAATTTCACCGGTTTTAGGATTACTGAATATGGCGGCGCTTTCCAGTGATTCGTCACCGTAGCCCTTGGGGAAGTTATAATTGCCCTCCAGATAGATGTCGTCAAGTTTATCCTGAACGGCGGGATTCAGCGTCGTGTAGACCTTAAAGCCGCCGGTATAGACGGAACCTGCGGAATAGCCGAGTCCCACAAGGATGTCGTCGGCTTCTTTGATGGCGTAGTCAACAAAATAGGAATGTCCTTCGATATCGCTGTCCACAGTTTGCACATCCAACTGACTGCTGATATCTTCCGCTTTGGCCGTAGCCGCCTCATCCTCGGTGATGGCGCCATATTCCACCATATTGTCGAGAACCCGGTTTCGCACGGTGGTAGCCTTATCAATGTCGGTGGTGGGAGCATAGGAATTGGGCGACGGTAAAATGCCGATCAGCATGGCGCACTCGCCCAAAGTCAGTTCGGAAACGGTCTTATTAAAATAGTATTCCGCGCCGCTGCCGATACCGTAGACGTTTTGTCCCACAAATATTTCATTCAGGTAGAAGGTCAGGATCTCATCTTTTGTGTACATGTTTTCCAGCTTCAAGGCGACAATGGCTTCTTTGATTTTTCTGTCGATTGTTTTATCCTGGGAATTCAATACGGCATTTCTGGCCAACTGCATGGTCAGCGTGGAAGCGCCTTGGGATTTCCCGCCCGCCTTTAAGTCGGCCAGGGCCGCGCCGAAAATACGGATCACGTCGATGCCGTTATGTTTGTAAAAACGCGTATCTTCCGTGGAGATCACGGCGGGGATGATATAAGATTTTTCATATTCGTCAAAAGCAATCACATTGCGGTCTTCCGCGCCGCTGACCTCTACCAAGAGATTGCCTTCGCTGTCGTAAACTTCTGATTTGGACGCCTGGGTAATGCCGTTTTCTTCCAGTTCGCCCAAAGCTTCCTCAATCTCATCATAGTTGCTCTTCACGAGGTAGAAGGCGTAACCGCCGGTTGAAATGACGGCAAGAAGGATGACGAGCACAATGATTAAAATGACTTTTTTCAGGACTGCATGTTTTTTCTTTCTCTTTTTTTTCTTTTTTCCCTTCGCGGACGGCGCGTCCGAGAAAGAATATTTACTTTTTGCCATTTCCTTCCTCCTGTTCGGGAATTATATTGCCATTATAACATACATCTTGTTTTTTGAATAGTATATCCTTGTAAATTTTCATATATTATGGTATTATTAATGAAAAATTAATAATCATCGTTTTCCGGAACATGCAGGATTTCCCCGGAATGCAGAGAAAAGGATAATACGCTTTCGCCGCAGCGCAAGGAAGCGTAGTGAGGGAAATATATGAAAATAGCAGTGATTGATGGACAAGGCGGCGGCATCGGCAAGCATATTATGGAAAAACTCCGGGCCAACCTCCCGGAGGAAACCTCCCTGATCGCCCTGGGCACCAACGCTTTGGCCACCGCGCAGATGATGAAGGCCGGGGCCAGTGAAGGCGCCACCGGTGAGAACGCCATCTGCTTTATGGCAGATAAAGTTGACATCATCTGCGGTACTGTTTCGGTGCTTTGCGCCAACGGTATGATGGGTGAAATCACGCCGGCCGTGGCGAAAGCCATCGGCGAAGCGGAGGGCAAAAAGTATCTGCTGCCCGTCAATAAGAATCAGATCAAAGTGGTTGGCGTGATCAAAGAACCTCTGCCGCATCTCATCGATCTGCTGGTGGAAGCTGTGAGAAAGGAAGGTGATCACTGATGTGTGAAGCCAATGTTTTTATCAAAGACAAAGAAGCCGAAAAGTACGAATTATTGTTGGAAGCCGTTGATAAAGTGATTCCCGGCGATGACGAAATCATCTTGGAAAGCATTTTCGGCGAGCGTAAGATCGTGAAAGCGAAAATCAAGGAGATGATGCTCCTCGATCATAAAATCAATCTTGAAAGAATATAGGAAATTCAGCATAAAAAAATCTTCCGACTTTGCTTTTTGTTTCGTTCAGAGACAAAGACAGAGCATGGACCGGTGAAGAAGGGAAAACAGGAATATGTCAGGACATTCGAAATGGGCGAACATCAAAAGAAGGAAAGGGGCGGTTGACGCCGAACGCGCCAAAGCGTTTACCAAGATTTCCAGAGAAATCATCGTTGCGGTGCAGCAAGGGGGACCCGATCCCGACGGAAATTTCCGCCTTAAATTGATGATTCAAAAAGCAAAAGCGGCGAATATGCCCAACGACAACATCAACCGCTGCATCCAAAAGGCTGCCGGCAACGGTGACGACACGAAGTATAACGAAGTCGTTTACGAGGGCTACGGCCCGGCGGGAACCGCCATTTTGCTGGAGATCATGACCGATAACCGAAACCGTACCGCCAGCGAAATACGCTATCTTTTTTCCAGGAACGGTGGCAACCTCGGTGAAACCGGCTGCGTTGCCTGGATGTTTGACCGTGTCGGCAGAATTGCGGCGCCCCTGGGGGGAAAAGAGGAAGACGATTTCATGATGATCGCTCTGGACGCAGGGGCGGAAGACGTTTCCTTTGAAGACGGCGTCGGTGAAATCATCACCCTGCCGGAGGAATTGGAGAACGTCAGAAAAGCACTGATTGAGACGGGGCTGGAAATCACCGACGCAGAAGTGACGCGGATTCCCAAAAATACCGTCGCCGTGGACGACGTTGACCAGGCGCGCCAGGTCCTTACCCTCTATGACGCTTTGGACGAACATGACGATGTGCAGAACGCTTACAGTAATTTTGAAATCAGCGATGATATTTTAGAACAGATTTAAGTTTTTTGCGTACTTTTCCCGCCCATCTTGACAAGGAAAAAGTTTCGTAATATAATGTCAGAAATCAACAGTAATAGAGCAATGTATTACTTATATATCGAAAAGGCAGAGCCTGTAAATCAACGACGATTTAGCAAATGTTTTATTTTGTGCGCGTGATTTATGGGTTTCTTTTTTATATCATTTATGCTTTTTTGCTTAAAGAAATTCAAGATTTGAGATTTGATTTTATTAAGGGTAGGGTGATAGGTTATGGATTATGAAGGTGAAGTAAGAATTCCCTCCGGCTGCGCCATTACGGGGATGATATCAAAAACCGGTGAGCGTTTTAGCGGGGAGTCTTTGATTCGTTCCATTGCCACGATGCACGACCGTTCCAACGGACTTGGCGGCGGATTTGCCGGCTATGGAATTTATCCCGCCTATGCGGACTGTTACGCGTTTCATGTTTTTTACGACAATTTGCAGGCCAAAGAAGCGTGTGAAACATTCATCACACGTCATTTTGAAATCGCGGCGATGTCGGAACTGCCGACCAAAAAACATCCCGGGGTGAAGGATGAACCTTTGATCTGGCGCTACTTTTTGGCGCCTTTGCAGACGAAGATCGTCGCCTCACAATTAGATGAGAAGGAATATGTTGTCCGCTGCGTGATGAGGGTCAACGCGGGCCACAGCGGCGCCTATATCTTTTCCTGCGGGAAAAATATGGGTGTTTTCAAGGCCGTCGGTTTTCCCGAAGATGTCGGCGTGTTTTACTGCCTCGATGAATATAAAGGCTACTGTTGGACCAGCCACGGCCGCTATCCTACCAACACGCCGGGTTGGTGGGGCGGGGCGCACCCCTTTGCCATATTGGATTATTCCGTGGTTCATAACGGTGAAATTTCCTCCTATGACGCCAACCGCCGCTACATTGAAATGTTCGGTTATCAATGCTGTTTGCAAACGGATACGGAAGTCATCGCCTATATCATCGATTTTCTCCACCGCCGCAAAGGCTTGACCATGGAAGAAGCGGCGAAAATTATCGCAGCGCCCTTTTGGTCAACGATTGCCACAAAAGAAGGGGCGGAAAAGGAAGTATACGCCTTTTTCCGCAAGAGATTTCCCAGTTTGTTGATTACCGGCCCTTTCTCGATCATGGTTGGTTTTGAGAACGGACTGATGGTCTTAAACGACCGCTTGAAGCTGCGCTCCATGGTGATCGGCGAAAAAGGTGACCGGGTTTGCATTGCCTCGGAAGAATGCGCTTTAAGGGAAATCTACGGTGACTTTGACCGCATCTGGTATCCCAGAGGCGGCGAAGCCGTGGTGATCCAGGTGGAAACAGGGAAAGGAGGGCAATGATGATGCATCTGTCATACCCCGCTTATGAAGTCGAACGCAACGAAAGCCGCTGCATTACCTGTGGCGCTTGTGTGAGACAGTGCGCCAACGGCGTCCATGATTATGATGAAGAAAACGATGTCATGCTTAGCGATTCCAGTAAGTGCGTGAATTGTCATCGCTGTGTTTCCCTCTGTCCCACCAGGGCGCTGAAGATTGTGAAAAGCGACAATGTTTTCAAAGAAAATTATCATTGGCAAGCTTCGGATATCGAAGAAATCTACCTTCAGGCCGAAGGCGGCGGTATGCTCTTATCTTCCATGGGCAATCCCCGTAAATATCCGATCTATTGGGATAAACTTCTTTTAAACGCCTCTCAGGTGACGAATCCTTCCATCGACCCCTTAAGAGAACCGATGGAAACCAAAACCTTCTTAGGGAAAAAGAATACGGAAATCATCCGCGGTGAAGACGGCAGAATCATCAACAATCTCCCGGTCAATCTGGAGCTTGCCATGCCGATGATGTTTGCCGCCATGTCCTACGGGGCCATCAGTTACAATGCCCATGAAAGTTTGGCCCGGGCCGCGGCGGAACTGGGTATTTTCTATAATACCGGCGAGGGCGGCCTCCACCGCGATTTTTATCAATACGGATCCCATACCATCGTCCAGGTGGCTTCGGGTCGTTTCGGCGTCCATAAAGATTATCTGAACGCCGGCAGCGCCATTGAAATCAAAATCGGCCAGGGGGCGAAACCCGGAATCGGCGGCCATTTGCCCGGTTATAAGAACGTTGGTGATATTTCCAGCACCCGTATGATACCCGAAGGCAGCGACGCGATTTCCCCCGCGCCTCACCACGATATTTATTCCATTGAGGATTTACGCCAACTTGTCTTTTCTTTGAAAGAGGCGACTCAATACAAAAAACCCGTGTGCGTTAAGATCTCCGCCGTGCACAACGTCGCCGCCATTGCCAGCGGAATTGCCAGAAGCGGCGCTGATATCATTGCCATCGACGGATTCCGGGGCGGCACCGGCGCCGCGCCCACCAGAATCAGAGACAGTGTCGGAATTCCCATCGAATTGGCACTGGCCTCTGTGGATCAGCGGTTAAGAGACGAGGGCATCCGTGAAAATGTCTCTGTTGTGGTCAGCGGCTCCATCCGCAATTCCACGGATATCGTCAAGGCCATTGCCCTCGGCGCCGACGCCGTTTATATTGGCACGGCAGCCCTTTTGGCCCTGGGGTGCCATCTTTGCCGCAGCTGTCATACGGGAAAATGCAACTGGGGGATCTCCACCCAGCGGCCGGAATTGGTGAAGCGGCTCAATCCCGATATTGGCAGCAAGCGGCTGATCAACTTGATGAACGCCTGGAACCACGAGATCATGGAAATCATGGGGGGCATGGGCATCAATTCCATTGAAGCCCTGCGGGGCAATCGCCTAATGCTCCGGGGCGTGGGACTCAACGATAAAGAACTGGAAATTTTCGGCATTCGCCACGCAGGGGAGTGATACCATGAAAAGAGTTTATGTCAATGAAGAATGGTGCCTTGGCTGCCATTTATGCGAATACTACTGCGCTTTCGCCAATTCCGGTTTGGCTGACATGGTCAAAGCGCTGAAGGGGAAAAAGATTCGGCCCAATATCCGCGTGGAAGGAGACGCCGGGATCAGCTTCGCCGTGAGCTGCCGCCACTGTAGCGATGCCCTCTGTGTCAGCGGTTGTCTTACCGGCGCCATGAGTGTGAAAGACGGTGTGATTTCTATTGATAAAGAGCGGTGTATTGGCTGTTTGACCTGTGTGGCGCTGTGTCCCTACGGCGCGGTGATGCCCTCTGACGACGGTGTCGTCCAGAAATGCGAACTCTGTACCAATCACGGCGGGGAGCCGGTTTGCGTGAAAAACTGTCCCAACCACGCCATCGTTTATGTTGAGGAGGCGGAAAGATGAAATACGTGATAATCGGCAATTCTGCCGCCGCCATCGGCGGGGCGGAGGGGATTCGTTCCGTTGATCAGAAAGGGGAAATCACCTTGATTTCCAAAGAGAGCGAGTTTATCTATTCCCGTCCGTTGATTTCTTACTATCTAAAGGGCGAAGTGAAAAAGGAGGATATGGCTTATCGCGGCGCTGATTTTTATGAAAAAAATCAGGTGAAGGCCATCCTCGGCAAAGCTGCCGTGGCCGTAGACAGCAACAAAAAAACAGTGAAACTTGGGGATGATACCGTCATTCCTTATGACCGTCTCCTCGTCGCTACCGGCGCTACGCCGTTGATGCCACCGATTCCCGGTCTCGGCAAGGTAAAGGAGAAATACACCTTTCAGTCTATGGCCGACGTTTTGGCCCTGGAAAAAGTGCTTTCACCAGAAAGGGACGTCCTGATCCTCGGCGGCGGCCTGATTGGCCTGAAATGCGCCGAAGGCATCGGGGAAAAGGCAAAATCCGTCACGGTGATCGACCGTTTCGATCACGTTTTACCCAGCATCCTCGACAACGAGGGGGCCGCCATGATGCAAAAACGCGGCGAAGCCCACGGCGTATCATTTTTCCTGGGAGAAAACGCGGTCAAAGCCGAAGATCATAAAATGATCTGTGAAAGCGGCAAAGAAGTTTATTTCGATATTTTAGTTGTCGCTGCCGGTGTCAAACCGGAAATATCGCTGCTAAAGTCTGCCGGCGCGAAGATCAATCACGGCATTGTGGTGGATGAAAAAAATGCCACGTCGCTGCCGGATATTTACGCTGCCGGCGACTGTGCCGAAGGAACTGACGTTGTTGACGGTGTGAAAAAAATCTTAGCCCTTTTGCCCAACGCTTATCTCGGCGGTAAAAACGCCGGTATCAACATGGCGGGAGGTAGTCATGTCTACGAAACCGCTATGGCGGTAAACGCCTTGAAATTGTGGGACGATCACCTGATCACCGCCGGTATCAGAGTAGGCGAAACCTACGTTGTCCAGGAGGACGGCGCTTATAAAAAGCTCTATTACAGCATTGACGAAGGGTATCTCAACGGTTTCATCATGATTGGTGACGTGGACCGGGCGGGGATCTATACCTCCCTGATCCGGGAAAGGACGCCCCTGAAAGAAATCGATTTTGAGCTGATCAAAGAAAACCCCCAATACAGGGCGTTTTCCCGTCAGGTCAGAAACGACAAGTTAGGAGGCAGAACATGAAAATCAATTGTAAAGGGTTACATCATCAACAAATCAACGAGGCGATTTACGCCGCCAAGGATAGCGAGATCATCCTAAATGACTGTCTCGGCCAGCGTTTCATCGCCGCGGGGTTAGGAGGCAAAACCCTGAATATTTACGGCATTCCCGGCAATGCTCTCGGCTGTTACCTCGACGGTACGGTGATTCGCGTTCACGGCAACGGCCAGGACGCCATCGGCGGCACCATGAACGACGGCAGGATCTTTATTCACGGTTCCTGTGGCGACGCCCCCGGATACGCCATGCGCGGCGGCAAGATCATGACCCGGGGGGACATTGGTTACCGCGGCGGGATTCATATGAAAGAATATCAGGATAAGATTCCCGTTTTGATCGTCGGCGGCAATGCCGGCAGCTTCTTAGGGGAATACCAGGCCGGCGGCAGGATCATTGTTCTCGGTCTCGGCGTGGAAGAAAAACCCCGGGTGGGTTACTTTTGTGGCACGGGGCAGCACGGCGGCAAGATCTTTCTGCGGGGGGAAACCCTCACCGCCGACGTACCCCGGCAGGTCACCGCGAAAAAAGCCACGACCGAGGATAAGGAAGAAATTCGCGGAGATCTGCTGGAGTTCTGCGCGGAATTCGGCGGCGACGCTGCGGAACTCCTAAAAGACACCTTCTTTGTTCTGACCCCAAATACGAAAAATCCCTATAAGCAGTTATATACCTCTCATTAAAAAGGGACTTGCGTCACTTCTTGTCATACCTTATAATAATCTTGTCGAAAGAACCAAGGCTTAACAAGAGAGGTAAATGATTATGGCAAAGAAAGGTTGGATCGCTGAATTCAAAGAATTCGCGTTAAAAGGCAATATCATCGATGTGGCCATCGGTATGGTCATCGGCGTTGCTTTCAGTGCGATCATCAATTCCCTGGTGAACGATATCATCATGCCATTGGTGGGCATCATCATCGGCAAAGTGGACTTTACTTCCCTCAGCATCAGCGTCGGTTCTGCCGAAGTGATGTACGGTTCCTTTATTCAGGCTTGTGTCAACTTCTTCTTGATTGCCCTGACGATTTTTCTTTGCATCAAAGGGGTAAATCAGGTGAGACGCAGATGGGAAAAGGAAAAAACCGCGGCGGCAGAGACGCCGGCCCCTGCTGAGGATATCGCCCTGCTTACGGAAATCAGAGATTTACTGAAAAAAGAAAAATAAACACCGAACCTTGACTTTTTTCAACCCATCGTTTATAATTTTATTGCATCCATTGTTTTTCGTGTGCATGGTGGTAATATGCTTGCGTAACGCTATCATAAAAATAATGCCGTTGCAACTTCATTTTTATATAGAAATCACTGAAAAGGCTTTTTGATTTACCATAAAAAGCTGAAAATTTGTTTCTATCGTAAGTTGAGTTGTAGGCCAACATTTTCAGTTTGTAAAAAGGAGCTTTCTGCTCCTTTTTTGTTTTTCAAAAGAAGAGAAGGATTTGCCCCTAAATTCTACATAATACCCATATGATGTCCAAATCATTGAAAAATCGTAAGGTGAAAGTTTTCATCACATTGAGGTGCTGACAATGAAAAAAATAATATGGGCTGTGTTCGTTCTTTGTGTTATAACAATGGTGCCCGGCTGCGGGTCGGAGGACAGTGCTTCCACGACACCGGCAAAAACGGCGGCTGAGGTTTTGGTGCCGCCGGCGCCCCTTGAAGGAGAAAAGGTGGCGGAAATCGGCGGTTGCGATTATCTTTATGATCAGCAGTACGCGTTTCAGTTTCTCTATGAATATTACCCTGAAAAACCAACGGAAGACAATATCTACGATTTGGTGATGTATGAGCTCTTTGCCCTGGAAGGGCGGGATTTGGAGCTTTCTTTCTGGGAGAAGCCCGCTGATATACTTCAACACAGGCAGGATACGATCGAATGTTTTGATCAAATATTCAATGGTATGAAGAACACGTTAGAGGAAGAAGGCGACGGACTTTCCGGAGAAGAAAAGAAAGAACTGCAAGAGAAGATTACATCCGTTAAGGAAAAAAGAGATCAATATGAGTCTGTTTTGAACTCAATTTTAGAAGAGGAGCAGCTCAGTGAGGAAGAGTTCTGGCAAAACCAACAGCCATACATTGAAAAATATCTGTACACCCAAGCCTATCTGTTTAATTTACAGGATGAATTTGAAGCGGAAAACGGCAAAGTAAACGAAGAAAATCAAAAGGCCTTTATGAAATATCTGAAAAAGGATGAAAAGGATTTGCGGGAAAAGTATCACGTAGAATGAACAAAGAAAAATAACAGGAACATTACAATATAAATGAAATAAAATGCCTGTTCGGCAATGAAAGCGCCGGGCAGGCATTTTGATTTGTCGATTTTGATTGTAATGAATCTACGTATCGTTTATAATATTTCCATGAATTCACGTTAAAAGAGGTACGTATCATGGAGCTGAAAGCCACGACAGTTTACGATGAAAAAATCTTAAAAGACTTCATTTGTTTTTCCCTCTTTAGAGGAAAGCGCTTTAAAACCAGGCGTGTCGCCTATGCGGTCATTCTGCCCATCCTCATTGCAGCCCTTGCCTTTGATTTAATCCTTTCTTTCCTCTGGCAGATTTCCGATCTACGTTGGCTGATCGTTCTGATGCTGGTGCTTTTGATCTCCTTCGGAGTTTTGATCTTTTTCATCGTGCCGGCGTCGATGGGCAAATCCTCCCGCAAACTGCTGGGGACAAGGATCAGCTATATCTTCCGGGATGACCAATTCTTCATGGAAGCGGAAAACCTCGATCTTCGTAATCAGAGTGTAATCCGATACGCCATTCTCCATCGCGTGTACGAGACCAAAGACTATCTCTATATTTTTCCGAATCGAAGTTTCTCCTACATTCTTGACTTGCACGCCATCGGTATGAACAATGTGCAAGCACTGCGGGAAACCATTTCCGCTCACTTGCCGCCCAAGAAATACGTGATTTGTAAGGAATAATACGACACATGAAAAAAGCCGATTTCCGATTTTTTATCGGGAACAGGCTTTTTTCGAGGATTCTTATAGGGAAGCGTCTTTTAAGGAGCGATCACCCGCCATGCGTCAATCAGTTTGGGTAGCGTATAGACCGCGTTGGCCGGGCTGGTGGAGGGCAGGTAAACGCCGGTGATGCCGGTGTGCTTTGCCAGATATTGATCATATAAGGCTTGGGCTTTTCTGCCGTTACAAAAGATTTTTTTGATTTTCGTTTCCTTTAACAGCGGCATGATGTCGTTCACCGCGGGGTTTTGGATGGAACTGTCGGCGGAACGACTGATTTCGCAGGCTGTCAAAACATCCCATAAAGCGATATGATGCTTTAAAAGAAACAATTTCTTTTCTTCAATATCAATGGGGCAATCGCCGTCAAAAACGTGAGCCAACACCGGCCAAAAGCGGTTTTGCGGGTGGCCGTAATAAAAGCGGTTTTCCCTCGATTTCACCGAGGGAAAGGTACCTAATATCAAAATTTCTGCCTCTTGGTCGAAAACAGGGGGGAAGGGATGGATTTTTCTTTCGCGTATCATCATGCACCTCGTGTTTTATTTTAGAGCCGCCGCCATCTTTTGCCAAATTATGCTTGAAACCTCTTATCGGGTATCATATAATAATAACACAGAGGTGTTATGATGATCAAAGAAGAAATTACATTTCCCAGTAGTGAAGCGGGAGAAACCATATTCGGCGAGATTTTTTTACCCTACGGAGAAGTCAAAGGCATTGTTCAGTTTGCCCACGGTATGTGTGATTACGGCAGCCGTTACGGGCATCTGTTCAAAGAACTGACGGATCACGGTTACGTCGCGGCTTATGCCGATCATCTGGGGCACGGCCATTCCGTGGCCGATCCGGAGGATCTCGGCTATTTTTCTGCCCGGGACGGCCATAAAAAGATCGCCGCGGACTTCAATACGTTTTATGAGCTTCTTGATGAAAAATTTCCCAACGAGAAGCATTATATCATGGGACACAGTATGGGTTCTTTTGTGGTTCGCTACTTTATGGGTGAATACCGTCACGAGAATATGGCCGGGGCGATTCTGATGGGTACCTGCGGATTTAATCCTCTGGCCGGTGTCGGCGCCGCCATGGCGGCGGTGATTGCTCTCATCAAAGGCGGCTATTACCGCTCCACCTTTTTGGAAAACCTGGCCTTTGGCAAATACAACAAACGCATTGAGGAACCCGTTTCTTTTTGGGATTGGCTCAGCCGGGACGAGGCTGCTGTGGAGGGCTTCGATACCGACGATCTGAGAAACCGTACCTTTACGGCGGCGGGCTTTAAAGATCTCTTTACTTTCGTCAATATCGTTAATTCCCGTTCTTTCATCGAGGAAACCCCAAGAGAACTGCCGATTTTGATCCTGTCCGGAGAAGAGGACCCCTTGGGCGAATACGGCAAGGGCATCCGCAAGCTGGAAGGCATTTTAGAAGCTCTGGACTTTTCCGATGTGACGGTAAAACTCTTTCCCGAAGCCCGTCATGAGCTTTGTCACGAACTCAACTGTTATGAAGTCTTCGATACGATTCTTTTATGGCTGAGCCAACACGCCAATACTGAAGTTTGTTTAACCTTCCCCGCAGAACTGGAAGATCCCTTTGAGGATGATTTCCCCGATGATGAAGATAAAGAGATCGACACCGAAGAAGACGAAAAAACACAGCGCCGATAAACAGAAAGGGAAGTCTTCCCGCGTTAACTTTTTAAAAAACACTCCCCCTACCGCAGGTACCTTAATATGCTGCGGTGGGGGGATTTTTACGCTGTTTTGCTTACTGTGTTATTTCGTTTATTATAGCTCTCGTTCCCGAAAACGTCAAAGCAAAAGAAAAAACCCCTAAATAGATAGGGGCTTCATTGAAAGCAGAATACTGTCGTCAATGCAAACGAAAAAGTACTATGAACAAACTATAACAGAAAAGCATTTCTGTCTTAGTAGCAAAGGAAGTATGTTCCTCTTAGGATCAGACGTTAAAGAGGAGATCCGTATAATCGGGAATGGGCCAGAAGCTCTTATCGACGATCACTTCCAGGGCGTCGGCGGTGGCTCTCAAACCGTTCATTGCCGGGATCACTGCGGTGGTACAGGTCTTGGCGGCTGTTTCAGAATCTTTGGCGCCGTCCTTTTCGGTGACGGCTTTTTCCAAGGCGGCGATATCGGCGAACATTTTTTCACTCAAAGAAACGAGTTTCCCGGCAAAGGCCTCTTCCTCCTTTAGCACCAAACCGGGCATCAGGGTTTTCTTTTCATTGAGGCCTTTGAATACGGTTTTTTCAAAGCGGAGCACCGCGGGAAGAATCTGTTCTTTGGCCATGTGCAGCATGGTCAGGGCTTCAATATTGATGGCCTTAATGTAGTTATCCAACATGACTTCATAACGGGAAATCACTTCTTCCTTCGTCAGGATTCCGTGTTTTGTCATGAGATGGATGGATTTTTCGCTCACGTACTGTTTCAGTGCCGTGGGCGTATCTTTTCGGTTGCTCAAACCGCGTTTTTCGGCTTCGGCAACCCATTCGGCCGCGTAGTTGTTGCCGTTGAAGATGATGCGGTTATGTTTTGCCACGGTATCGGCGATATAAGTGGCGGCGGCAGTTTCGATATCCGGGGATTTTTCCAAAAGTAAAGCGGCTTCGCTCAGGGTCTCGGCGACCATGGTGTTTAAGATGCAGTTGATGTCGGAAATTGACATCGCGGCGCCGGGCATTCTGAATTCAAATTTATTGCCGGTGAAGGCAAAGGGAGACGTACGGTTTCTGTCGGTGTTGTCTTTGTTTAAGGTCGGCAGGGAAGGGACGCCGCTGTTCCAGATCTCGGCGGCAGCCGCTTCAGAGATGCTCCCCGCCACGGCGTCGTTAAGTTCTTTGGCGAGGAATTCACCGAGGAAAACGGAGATGATGGCCGGCGGCGCTTCGTTTGCCCCGAGGCGGTGATCGTTGCCGGCGGAAGCGACGCTCAGCCGCAAGAGATCACTGTATTCGTCGATGGCTTTCAGCACAGCGCAGAGGATCACCAGGAACTGTTTGTTGTTTTTCGGATCCTTACCGGGATCGAGGAGGTTTTCCCCGGTATCCGTCGCCATGGACCAGTTGTTATGCTTCCCGGAGCCGTTGATGCCGGCAAAGGGCTTTTCATGGAGCAGACAGGAAAGCTGATGCTTTCTGGCGGTTTTCTTTAGGATGATCATTGCCAGCTGATTCTGGTCGGCGGCAAGATTTGCCGTGGTGTAAATCGGTGCAAATTCATGCTGGGCGGGAGCCACTTCGTTGTGTTTGGTGGAACTGTAGATGCCAAGGCTCCAGAGTTGTTCGTCAACATCCTGCATGAAAGCGGATACTCTGTCTTTGATGGTGCCAAAATAATGATCGTCAAGTTCCTGTCCTTTGGGGGCTGCGGCGCCGAAAAGGGTACGTCCCGCAAGCATCAGGTCTTTTCGTTTGATGTAATCACCGCGGTCCACAAGAAAATATTCCTGTTCCGGGCCGACGTTGACCAGGACTCTTTTGGCGGGATTGTCAAAGCACTTTAAAACCCGAAGGGCCTCTTTGTTCAGGGCTTCCATGGAGCGGAGCAGCGGCGTCTTTTTATCCAGGACTTCGCCGGTGTAGGAACAAAAGGCCGTGGGGATATAGAGGGTGTTGTCGTTTACAAAGGCATAGGATGTGGGATCCCAGGCGGTGTAACCCCTGGCTTCAAAGGTGGCGCGCAAGCCTCCCGAAGGGAAACTGGAGGCGTCGGGTTCCCCCATGATCAGGGATTTTCCGGAAAATTCCATCAGCGCTTTGCCATCGGCGGTGGGGGAAAGGAAAGAATCGTGTTTTTCGGCGGTGATGCCGGTCAACGGCTGGAACCAATGGGTATAGTGGGTGGCGCCCTTTTCCACGGCCCAATCCTTCATGGCGTTTGCCACGATTTGGGCGATTTCGGAATCAAGGGAAAGCCCTTTTTCCATGGTTTCCTTTAAAGAACGATAGGTGTCCTTGGGCAGGCGTTCTTTCATCACGGCCTCATTGAAAACATTGCAGCCGAACATTTCACTTACTTTACATTTACTCATTTTATAACCTCCTGAAAATAAAAAAAGAAGCCGTAAATTTATCCGAAAATTTACAGCTTCATCGCTCTTATGAAATTGATAGTAGAATTATAACAGAAAAATAGAAAATTGCAATAGTTTTTCTGAAAAAAATGGTGTATAATGAAAAATAGTTTTGGAAGAGGGTGCGCGATTGGAAAAAATATTGATCGTATCCGGTGAAGCCGGAGCGCAACAATTAAAGGATATTTTGACCGGGGCCGGTTTTACCGCGCCTAAAATCGTATCTTCCGCATCAGAAGTCCGGCAGATGGCACTGAAGGCCGACTTTGATCTGATCCTGATCAACATGCCCCTGCGGGATGAAACCGGGAAAGAGCTCGCTTTTGATTTGGCGGATGATACCAATTCCGCCGTGCTCACCTTGGTCGCCAACGGCAGGGAAGAGATCATCGGCTCCTTTGGCCGGAATAAGGGAATTCAGATGATCACCAAGCCCGTCAACAGAAAGCAATTCCTTGATTCCGTTTCCTTTATGCTCAGCTCCCGCCGTAAGTTAAAGAAGGTCCTGCAAAAGAATGCGGAATTAACAAAAGCCCTCGCAGATATGAAGGCGGTATCAAAGGCAAAATGTCTGCTGATTGCCAACAGTCAGCTAACGGAAGCCGAGGCCCATCGCTATATCGAAAAACAGGCGATGGATCAGCAGCTGACCAAGGGGCAGATCGCCGAAAGAATCATCGCCGCCGACGGAATCATTTCATAGGAGGCGTTTTTTTGAAGCTGAAAAAGATCCAACCGATTTGTACCTATACGAATATTACCATGTATCCTTTGGCTCCCCGGGAAAGCGATTTTAAAATCGAGGATATCGCCCACGCTTTGTCCCTGATGACCCGGGCCAACGGACATTTTATTTCCTTTTACAGTGTTGCCCAGCATTGCATCAACTGTTCCCTGGAGGGAGAAGAGAGAGGGTATGATCACCGTTTGAATCTCGCCCTGCTGCTTCACGATGCTTCGGAAGCCTATCTTTCCGATCTGACGCGCCCCGTAAAGAGCAGCTTAGAGGATTACAGTGAAATCGAACGTCAACTGCAAGGTGTTTTGTTTCGCGCCTTGGGCGTGGGTGCACTGTCCTTGGAAGATGAAAAATTGATTTCCGTTATTGATGATGATATGTTATACTATGAATTCGAAGGATTGCATGTTGGCGGCGGCTTCGACAGAGAATATCATTTGCAAGGCTGTTATTCCCTGGCGTTTTGCGATATGAAAGAGGTCGAAGAGACCTATCTTGAACGATATTACGAGCTACAGAAAAAGGTAGGAGATTGGAAATGATCGGTGTCATTGATTACAGAGCGGGGAACGCGCCCAGCGTTTACAATGCCCTGAAAAAAATCGGCGGTGAGGTGCTGATGGTGAATACGGCCCAGGATCTCGAAAAGATCCGCGGTGTGATTTTGCCGGGAGTCGGCAGCGCCGGGGCGACCATGGATTCCTTAACGGAAATGGGCATTTTGTCCCCCCTTGAAGAAAAAGTCCGCGGAGGGAGCATGCCCTTTCTCGGCATCTGCATCGGTATGCAGATTCTTTTTGAGCACAGCGCCGAAGGTGATATTCCCTGCCTTGGCTGGCTCAAAGGCAAGGTCACCCGGTTTGACAAAAGACGTGTCCGCGTACCCCAAATGGGCTGGAACGAGGTGCGCTTTTGCCGGGAGCATCCCCTCGTAGAGAACATGGGCCAAAGCGGCCATTTCTATTATGTAAACTCCTATCACGTGAACCCCGCCGATGAAAACGATATCTTGGCTGTCACCGATTATGACGGTGATTTTTGCTGTATGGTCCAGCGTGATAACATCATGGCCGCCCAGTTTCACATCGAAAAAAGCGGACCGTTGGGTCTCAAATTATTGGCGAATTATCTGCGCCTCGTGGAAGGGGGTCAACCTTCATGCTGACGAAACGTCTTTTGGCCTGCTTTGATATGCGCGACGGGATGGTGACCAAGGCCCACCAATTTCAGGATAATTTCGACATCGGTGCGGCGGCGGAAATCGCCTGCAAAATCTATGAAGATCAGATCGATGAGATCATCTTTTACGATATTACCGCCAGCGCTAAAAAAAAGCCCATTGATCTTGATACCGTTCGTACTGTGGCGGAACGGGTTTTTGTGCCCTTTACCGTGGGCGGCGGCATTCGCAATTTAGACGATATGTATCAGGTATTGAAAGCCGGGGCGGAAAAAATCAGCGTCGATTCCATGGCGGTGAGGAATCCCGCCATCATTGAAGAGGGTGCGAAAGCCTTCGGTTCCCAGTGCATTGTCTTGAGTATGCAGGTGAAGCGCGTGGAAAAAACGGAGCGGATCAGAAGCGGTTATGAAATCGCCATTGACGGCGCCCGCACCTATACCGGCATGGACGCCCTGGAATGGGCAAAACGCGGTGAAGACCTCGGTGCCGGGGAACTTTGCGTCAACAGCATTGACTGCGACGGTACCCACAACGGTTACGATCTTGCGATCACCGGTCTCATCGCCGACGCGGTTTCCATTCCCGTCATTGCTTCCGGCGGCGCCGGCAATCCCTCTCATATTGCCGACGCTTTTACGCAAACAGGGGCCTCCGCCGCGATCATCAGTTCGATGCTCTATTCGCCGAAGCTGCCCCGGAATTATCCGGTGGCGGAAATCAAAGAGCTTCTTTCGGAAAAAGGGATTCCCGTAAGACCGTATTTGAAATAACCCAGGAAAGGACAACCGTTATGATCATTACTGACGAAATCATCGATTACGTTTCTTCCTTGGCCCGTCTTGACCTCAGCGGTGAGGAAAAGACGAAGATCAAAGGGGAAATCGAAAAGATCATCGATTATATGGAGGTATTAAATACCTTGGATACCACCGGCGTGGAGCCCATGAGCCACGTGCTCCCGGTGACCAACGTCTTTCGTGAAGATGTTGTTGCCCCTTCGGTACCCCGTGAAGAGATCCTGGCCAATGCTCCCGAAGCGGATCAGGGAGCCTTTCGTGTGCCGAAGACAGTAGAGTAACAAAGGAGCGCGCTCATGAATATTGCATTTACGGAATTAACCCCATTAAAAGCAGGGGAAATGATCAAAAAAAGGGAGCTTAGCGTCGAGGAATTGACCAAAGCGTACCTCACGCGGTGTGCCGTGCTGGATGGGGAAGTCAACGCCTTTCTCCGCCTGGAAGAGGCATACGCCTTGCAAAGCGCTGCCGCCGTCCAAAAGCGCATCGACGCCAAAGAAGAGCTCGGCCCCTTGGCCGGCGTGCCCTTTGGCCTCAAAGATAATATCTGCACCAAAGGACTGGAAACCACCTGTGCCTCCAGGATTTTGGGCGGTTTTGTGCCGCCTTATGAGGCTACTTTGATGAAAAAGATGAGCCGCGGCGGTGGGGTGCTCATCGGCAAGACGAATATGGACGAGTTTGCCATGGGCAGTACCACGGAAACCTCCTATTATAAAACGACCAAAAACCCCTGGAATTCAGAGCATGTCCCCGGTGGCAGCAGCGGCGGCAGCGCCGCGGCAGTGGCGGCAAGGGAAGTCCCTTACGCCATCGGCTCCGATACCGGCGGTTCCATTCGCCAGCCCGCCGCCTATTGCGGTGTCACCGGCTTGAAACCCACTTACGGCGCCGTCTCCCGTTTCGGCCTCATCGCCTACGGCTCTTCCCTGGACCAGATCGGGCCCATCGCTCCTTCGGCCATGGATTGTGCGGCGATCTTAGATATGATCAGCGGTTACGACGAAAAAGACGCTACCTCGATGAAAACGCAGTTTCACGCCGTTGCCCATATCGAAGGCGGCGTGCAAGATCTGGTGATCGGCATCCCCAAATCCTACTTTGGCGAGGGCCTTAACGGTGAAGTCCGGGAAACCGTCGCCGCGGCGATCAAGGTACTCACCGACGCCGGCGCCAAAGTAGAGGAGTTCGATTTTTCCATCCTTGATTATGCCGTACCGGCCTATTATATCATCGCCTCGGCGGAAGCCAGCTCCAACCTCTCCCGTTTTGACGGCGTGAAATACGGCTTTCGCGCCGAAGACGCCGAAGGACTGCGGGACGTTTATTTAAAAACCCGCACCCAGGGTTTCGGCGGCGAAGTGAAAAAGCGTATCATGTTGGGGGCTTTTGCTTTGAGCAGCGGTTATTATGATGCCTACTACAATAAGGCGTTACAAGTCAAGGCGCTGATCAAAAAAGCCTTTGACGATGCCTTTGCCAAATACGATATGATCTTAGGCCCGGTGGCGCCGACCACCGCGCCGAAAATCGGTGAAAGCTTAAAAGACCCCCTGGCCATGTATTTAAGTGATATTTATACCGTTTCCGTGAACCTTGCGGGACTCCCCGGCATCGCTCTGCCTTGCGGTTTCGATCAAAAAGGTTTGCCCATTGGCATGCAGCTGATCGCCCAGGCTTTTGACGATGAGAAGCTGTTGCGGGCGGCCCACTGCTACCAGCAGCTGACCGATTTTCACCGGCAGTGTCCCGCCTTGGCCGGGAAAGGAGGCCTCTAAAATGAGTGAAGTAAAATACGAAACCGTCATCGGCTTAGAGGTTCATACGGAGCTGGCCACCGCGTCGAAAATATTCTGCTCCTGTACCACGGAATTTGGCGGTGAGCCCAATACCCATTGCTGCCCGATTTGCACCGGGATGCCCGGGGTGTTGCCGGTACTCAATCAAAAAGTGGTGGAATTTGGCATTGCCGTGGGACTTGCCACGGACTGTGAAATCACCCTCTACGGCAAATTCGACCGAAAAAATTATTTCTATCCCGATCTGCCCAAAGCCTTTCAGATCTCCCAGCTTTATCTACCCATTTGTAGAAACGGCGTTGTAGCCATCGAAGGAGAGGGGTTTCAGAAGAACATCCGTATCCATGAAATCCACATGGAAGAGGATGCCGGCAAACTGATTCACGACCCGATTTTCGATACGACCCACGCGGATTATAACCGCTGCGGCGTGCCGCTTTTGGAGATCGTTTCGGAACCGGATTTCAGAAATGCCGAGGAAGTGATCGCCTATTTGGAAACATTGAAAGCGATTTTGCAGTATCTCGGCGTCTCCGACTGTAAGATGCAGGAAGGTTCTTTACGGGCCGACGTCAATCTTTCCGTGCGCCCTCTGGGCCAGGCGGAATTCGGCACCAGAACCGAAATGAAAAATATCAACTCCTTCCGGGCCATCGCCCGGGCCATCGCCGCGGAGCGGAAGCGCCAAATTGAGCTCATCGAAGATGGCGGCAGGGTGGTACAGGAAACCCGCCGTTGGGATGACGCCAAAGGCGTAAGCTACGCCATGCGCTCCAAAGAGGACGCTCAGGATTACCGCTATTTTCCCGAGCCGGATCTGTCTCCCGTGGTGATCAGTGAGGAATGGAAGGAAGAAATCCGTAAAAGCTTGCCGATGCTACCCAAAGAGAGAAAGGCGAAGTATATGGAAGGCTATGGGCTTTCCTCCTACGACGCCGGTATCATCACCGGTATCAAGGCTCTGGCCGATTATTTTGATGAGGTCAACGCCATCCTTGGGCAGCCTCAGGAAGTGGCCAATTGGCTTTTGGGCGATTTTATGCGTCTGGCCAAAGCCGGGGAAGGGGATTCCTTCGATATCCTGCTGAGTCCCGTCCATTTGGCGGAGATCATTTTGATGGTCAAAAACAACGTCATCAACCGCAACACGGCGAAAGAGGTCTTTGCCGCGGTTTGGCAGGAAGATCTGGACCCCAGGCAGTACGTGGAGGAACACGATCTTGCCATGGTGGGCGACGGCGATCTGATCAAAGATACCGTGGCCAAAGTGCTGGCGGCGAATCCCAAAACAGTGGCGGAGTTCAAAGCCGGGAAAGAAAAAGTCCTCGGTTTCCTGGTCGGTCAATGCATGAAAGAATTGAAAGGGAAGGCCGATCCCGCTACTCTCAACACCCTGCTCCGGGAAGCGTTGCAATAAGAGATGGAAAATAGGTGGAATTTATGAAATTGATCTTTTCAGGCGCCGATCATGAAGTGACCGGCAGCTGTCATTGTTTGACGGTGAACGGAAAAAACATTCTTGTAGACTGCGGCATGGAACAGGGAAAGAATGTTTTTGTTAATCAACCGATTCCCTTTACGGAAAAAGATATCGACTACGTTTTTTTGACCCACGCCCATATCGACCATTCCGGTCTGCTGCCGCTGCTCTGGGTGAAAGGGTTTCGGGGCAAAATTTTCGCTACCGGCGCCACCGTGGATCTCTGCTCCATTATGCTTAGGGATTCCGGCCATATTCAGGAAACCGACGCGGAATGGCAAAACCGCAAAGGCCGCCGGGCGGGGAAGATGGAGGTGAAGCCCCTCTACACCATGGAAGACGCTGAAGAGGTGCAAAAGTATTTTGTACCCTGCGATTATAATGAAATCATCGAAATCGATGGCGGCGTCCGGATTCGCTTTTGCGATATTGGCCATATGCTGGGCTCCGCCTGTATTGAGGTATGGCTGAAGGAAAAAGGCGTTGAGCGGAAACTTGTTTTTTCCGGCGATATTGGCAATCAGAAACAGCCCATTGTCCGGGACCCTTCCATTGTGGAAGAGGCGGATTACATCATCATCGAATCGACTTACGGCAACCGCTATCACAAGGCTTGCAGTTTCGACTATGCCAGTGAGCTGGCGGAAGTCATACAGAGCACCTTTGACCGCGGCGGCAACGTGGTGATTCCCTCCTTTGCCGTCGGCCGCACCCAGGAAATCCTCTATTTTCTGCGGGAGGCCAAAGAGAAACAGTTGATAAAGGGGCATGATGATTTTGAGGTCTATGTGGACAGCCCTTTGGCCATTGACGCCACGGAAATTTTCACGAAGAATACCTTAAAGTATTACGATAAAGAAACCATGGCCCTGGTACAGCAGGGGATCAACCCCCTTTCTTTTCCCGGTTTACGGCTTTCGCTGACCTCCGATCAGTCCCGAGCCATCAATTTTGACTTGAAGCCCAAGGTAATCATCTCTTCGTCGGGGATGTGCGAAGGCGGTCGTATCCGCCACCATTTAAAACATAATCTTTGGCGGGGCGATTCCTGCATCCTCTTTGTGGGTTATCAAGCCGTCGGTACTTTAGGGCGTCTCATCGTGGACGGCATCGAAGAAGTGAACTTATTCGGGGAAACGGTGAAAGTGAACGCGGAAATCAAGGTTTTGGAGGGCGTCAGCGGTCATGCCGATAAAGCCGGTTTGCAGAGTTGGCTCTCGGGTTTCCAAAACATCCCCAACCACGTCTTCGTGGTACACGGAGAAGACCTCTCCTGCACGGAATTCGCTTCCTTTGTCCGAGAACAGTTTGGCTTCGCGGCCAGCGCTCCCTACAGCGGCAGCGTCTTTGACCTGAAGGAGGACCGCTATATCGAGGAAGCTTTGCCGGAATTGGTCAAGCGGGAGAAGAAAGGCGGCGAAGGGACCGGCGAGCCCTTCACCCATTTACAGCGACTGGGACGGCGTTTGTTGGAGCTGATCTCCGCTTATAAGGGCCGCGCCAATCGGGATATCAGGGCCTTCAGCAGAGATCTCGGTGAGCTCTGTGACCAATATGAAAAAGACCTGCGTCAATAAGTGCGGTGCTAAAAAAATACGAAGTGGGAAGCATAAGAGCGTATAAGGCTGATTGACTTTAGGAGGTTAACGTGGATAGAATCGCAATCGTATATTGGAGCGGCAGAGGCGCCACCAAACAAATGGCGGAATATGTAAGGCACGGCATTGAAGCGGTGGGTAAAACCGCCGACGTCTACGTGGCCGCGGATTTTAATAAAACAATACTGGATCAATACGATAAAATCGCCTTCGGCTGCCCCGCCATGGGCAACGAGGAACTGGAACCCTCGGAATTCGAGCCGATGTTCAATGAAATCGAACCGTATCTCAAGGACAAGAAAGTCGTTTTATTCGGCTCCTATGGCTGGGGAGAGCAAGCCTGGATGAAGGACTGGGAATATCAAATCTTTCACGACGGCGCTCTATTGATGGATCACGGCCTTGCCATACAGGACGAACCCGACGAGGAAGGGCGGATCAACTGTGAAAATCTCGGCACCACCCTGGCGATATCTTAAAATAAGGGGTTTACGCATTGAAAGAGCCGTGATCTTTTGATCACGGCTCTTTCATAAAATCCCCGGTATTAGTATTGTTCGTAGTAAACGACGTTATTGGCGATGGTATTGAAATCGTTTTCGTCAATGATATAGTAACTTTCACCGTCATCATCGGTTTCCGGTACAACCTGAACGGAAAGGGTTACGGGATCAAGGTAGGTCACCGAATCAGCGAGTTTTTCAAATTCGTCGATCAGCAGTATCAAAAAGCTCTTATTTAACTCTTCTTCACTGCCGCCGTTGCTGTATTGTTCTATCAGTTCCTCGGTGATGGTATTGTAGAAATCGGCGCTGACAATCGCACTTAAATCCACGGGATAAACAGTCACGGAAACCAGGAAGGTATCGTCGGCTTTCGTTACTTCGCCGACTTCGTATTTTGCCTGTTTGTAGATATCGCCGAAAAAGTTCACGTAACGATCATAGGTTTCCTCGTCAATCAGGTTTTTATCGATTTCCGCTTCGGCAAAAAAGGAATCCGCTTCCTCGTTGAGGCAAGTTTCATACTCGGCAATGCATTCCTCCTCTGTCGTTTCGCATAGTTCGAGATAAGCAGGGGAGTGGACATTCAGATATACGGAATCAAGGTTCCCTTGCACCAACGTTGCCGCGTCTTCCGACTTGAAACCGCCGCAGGCAGTCAGCGAAAAACAGAGCAAAACCGCAAATATGAATGTAGTAATTTTCATTGTGGTTTTCATTTTTTCTCCTTCTAAATCCATAGAAATCAGGCGAAACAGTTATTGTGTGTTGTCTCAATAGTCTTGAGATATGATTGTGCTGTCGATATTGCTGAAATCGCTTTCACTGAGAGAGTAAAAGACCTTACCGTCTTTTTCCTGGGGCACGACCTGAACGGAGAGGGTCACGGCGCTGAGATAGTCTAAGCTCGCCAAGCGTTTTTCACATAAGTCAAGAACGCCGTTTTGATAATACGCTTCCAGCTCTTCCGCGCTCATACCGGCATCATATTTTTCTTTATAGGTATTGTAAAATTCGTCGTAGTCTTCCAAAAATACTTTTTGGAAAATGTCCATTGGATAAATGGTGACGGAAACCAGGTACTTATCGTCTGAGGCTGTGGCGGTAGTCACCTCAAATTTGGCTTTCGCATAAATTGCTTGATACAAGCCAATGACTCGGTCATGTGTTTCTTGAGACATCATGGTTTCATCAAAATCAAAATAGCTGATGAAGCTGGCCGCCGCTGATTCCATGGATGATTCATGAAGTTTATTGCGCTCGGCTTCCGTTGTGTCGCAAAGCTTAAGATACGCTTCGTCGTTGATATTCTTATAAATAGAATTGAGGTCACCCTCCACCAATGTGATGGCATCTTCTTCCGAGAAGCTGTCACACCCCGTCAAAGTGAAACAGATCAGCCCTATGAGCAACAGCGTAAGAAACTGGAATCTTTTTTTCATATTGCCTCCCTCTGTATATAGTTCATATACGGCTTTTTTACAGTATAAAATATATTCATAAAAATTACAATAAAAAACCATAAGATTATTTTCAAAAAAAGACAAAGATCAACAAAAACAGACAGGAGAATCTTCTCCTGCCCGTTCCTTTTTCGAGATGGCTTTGTTTGTCCCACAAATAAGCGATGAGTCCCTTATTTTGTGGCGATGTTGATCACAGAATCCGTAAAATCAATGGATTCGATTTCACCGGCAACGACTTTTTCTTCGCCGAAAAGCGTGGTGATTTTTAACGTATTACCTTTTTGAGAAAGATTGGTGACGCTGTCCGCAAAGGTATTGCTCGCGTCATGGTTGAGGTAGACTTTGGCCAGGCACATGGTTATTCCCCCTTTGCCGCTAAGTCAAGAGCGGCCTGCAATTTATCGTTGGCCTGATCTTGCAAGGTTTTGGCTTCCCGCACCAAGGCGGCGATATTGCTTTTTCCTAAAGAATCGGCGGATTGGGCGATATCGGCGATCTCTTCACTGTGGTGCTTGTTGTGATGTAACATATGTTCGAGAAGAATTCTGAGTTTTTCGGCATTGAGTTCCATGGGATCACTCCTTTTCTTATCATAATTTCATTATAGTCGTAAACAGGGGGCAATGCAAGGGGAAACAGCGGGAATGAAAAAATATTTTGCCTCCGGTATAAAAATAAATCAAGAAATGGAGTAAAAGCGGGAATATTCCCTTGAAAAACAGCGCTCTTTTTGTTATCCTAATACATATATATTTGGGGAGTAACCTAATACATATATATTTGGGGAGTAACCTAATACATATATATTTGGGGAGTAATATGATGCACAATTTGAATGAAAATTATGGCGTCGGTATCATGGGCCTTGGCACGGTAGGTCTTGGTACCGCAACGATATTGAAAAGAAATGAAAAAATCCTCTCGATTCGCAAAGGCGGTAAAATTGAGCTGATCCGTGTTCTCGAAAAGCAAACGGAAAAAGCCCGGGCTGATCTTTCGGCCCTCGGCTTTGAGCCCGACATCGTTACCGATGATTTCGGTTTGTTCCTGGCTACCCCCGGTCTTGATATTGTCGTGGAATTGATGGGGGGTACCGGTGTTGCCAAAGATTTCATCTTAAGGGCGTTGCAGGCGAAAAAAAGCGTCGTGACCGCCAACAAAGATCTCATGGCGATCCACGGCAAGGAACTGTTGACCGCCGCAGAAGAAAACCAGGTGGATCTCTATTTTGAAGCCTCGGTGGCCGGGGGCATTCCCATCATCAAGGTGTTGAAAAACGATTTGATCGCCAACAATATCCAAAGCATTATGGGGATTGTCAACGGTACCACCAACTATATTCTAACCCGCATGTACGACGAGCACGGCAATTTTAACGATGTTTTAAAAGAGGCCCAGGCTTTAGGCTACGCGGAAGCGGATCCCACCGCCGATGTGGGTGGGTTTGACGCTGCCCGTAAAGTGGCGATTTTGGCCTCCATCGCCTATAACAGCCGCGTCACCTTGGATGACGTTTATGTGGAAGGGATCGAGAAAATCTCGAATCATGATATCGAGGCCGCCAGGAAGCTTGGTTTTGTGATCAAACTTTTGGGTATCGCCAAAGAGGAAAACGGCGAAATCGAGGTGCGGGTGCACCCCGTGATGATTGGCACAAAGCATCCTTTGGCGTCGGTGAGCGATACCTTTAACGCGGTTTTCGTTACCGGCGACGCTGTGGGGGAAACCATGTTTTACGGCCGAGGCGCCGGAGATTTGCCCACCGGCAGCGCTGTGGTCAGCGATATTTGCGCCGTGGTAGAGGATATCAAACACGGTGTCCTCGCCACCCAAGGCTGCACTTGCTATATGCAAAAGCCCATCCGCAAGCAGGAAGACTTTGTTTCCAAATTCTATCTGCGTTTGAAAGTCAAGGATTCTCCCGGGGTTTTGGCGGCGATTTCCAAAATCCTCGGTGATCACGGCGTCAGCATTGCCTCCCTGGTGCAGGAAAACGGCAATCATGAGGATGCTTCTTTGATTATGGTGACGCATAAAGTGAAAGAAGGAAAATTCATCAAGGCCAAAGAGGAGCTCATGGAAAGCCCCGTTGTCTATGGCATTGATAATATCATTCGCGTCGAAGTTTACTGACATTTTGGCGAGAGCATAAGAATAGGAGAAAAAGAATGGCACTGATTGTACAGAAATTCGGCGGTAGTTCCGTGGCCAACCCAGAGTGTATTCGCAGGGTTGCGCAGCGTATCGCTGAAGGATATGACGCGGGAAACGATATGGTCGTGGTGGTTTCCGCCATGGGAGATACGACAGATCACTTAATTGCCCTGGCAAAAGAACTCAATGAAAAGGCGTCTTTGCGGGAAATGGATATGCTGCTCTCCACTGGTGAGCAACAGACAACCTCTCTTTTGGCGATGACCCTCAACGCCATGGGCTACAAGGCGGCGTCCTTTACCGGCTGGCAGGCGGGAATCTATACGGAAGCGGTGGCTGGCAAAGCGAAAATCATGCGCATCAACCCGCTGCGCATTGAGGAAAAATTAAAAAGTAAGCACATCGTGATTGTCGCCGGTTTTCAAGGGGTAACGGAATGCGGTGAAATCACCACCCTTGGCCGCGGTGGTTCCGATACGACGGCGGTGGCTTTGGCTTCCGCTTTGAATGCTGATTTTTGTGAAATATTCACCGATGTCGACGGTGTTTATACCACCGATCCCAGGGTTGTGCCGGAAGCCCACAAAATCGACCGCATCTCTTACGACGAAATGCTGGAGCTCGCTACCATGGGCGCAGGGGTACTCCACCCCCGCTGTGTGGAATTGGGCAAGGAATTCGGCACCCGGATTCACGTGCGTTCCAGCTTCAACCATCATGAAGGCACGATGGTGGAGGCCCTTTCCGCCAAAATGATGGAACAGCAGATGGCCGTCAGCGGCGTGGCTTTTGACCGCAACGTGTCGAAGGTTTCCATTTTTGATATACCGGACCGCCCGGGCAGCGCTGCCCGAATCTTTAATATGCTGGCCGCTCATCATGTCAATGTTGATATGATCATCCAGGCCGCCCAAAGAAGAAACGAAAATAAGATATCCTTTACGATTTCCTCCGACGACCTGCCCAAAACAAGGGAACTGATGGAAGAGATGAAATGGGAATTCCACGCCAAAGAAACGGAATACATCGATAATATCGCCAAAGTATCCATTGTCGGCGCCGGTATGATCACCAATCCCGGCGTGGCCGCGAAGATGTTCGATATTCTTGCCCAAAATGAAATCAATATCCAGATGATCGCCACCTCGGAGATCAAAGTTTCCTGCGCGATCAAGGAGAAGGACCTGCTGAAAGCCGTTGAGGCACTGCACCGGGGCTTCGGTTTGAGCGTCAATCACAACTAAACTTTTTATTGACTTTAGGGCCGTATTGCGGTACAATATAATTCGTTCGGGGCGTAGCTCAGTTTGGCTAGAGCGCTACCTTGGGGTGGTAGAGGCCGCATGTTCAAGTCATGTCGCTCCGACCAAATAAAGCCCCTGCTAAACAATGGCAGGGGCTTTCCTTAATTCCGTTCGTGAAAATGGAAATTTGCTTAAATTTGCTTAGAAATTTTCAAAAGATTTTAAAAATAAAAATTTGTTTGAATGAAGATGTCCCTGCTATTATTTAGCAGGGACATTAAATATTTCTGATCAGCTTTATGAGGTCTGTTTTTATTTTTTCGCGGTTAAAAGCGTTTTTATGTTTATTCTCCAAGGCTGCTGTATTTTTCACTTAAAACAATGATATCAATGCGTCTATTCTTTGCTCTGCCGCTTGCTGTGGAGTTATCAGCGACGGGCCGGTTCTCACCGTATCCCACTGCCACAATTTTGTCCGATGGGATGTTTTGACTGACAAATAAGCGGACCACAGTGGCGGCTCTGGCGGAGGATAATTCCCAATTGGAAGGGTAAACACCGGAATGTATCGGAACATTGTCCGTGTGTCCCTCCACGCGAATAAAACTGTCTAACGTCGTGATGGTTTTCGCTACGGTCAGCAAAGCGCCAATGTTTTGGTTTTTTACTGCCGCGCTTCCCGATTCAAATAAAACCGCATTGTTGAAGCTAATTACCAAACCCCGTTTCTCAAGGGTTGTTGTTACGGAAGTACCCAAACCTTGTTCTTCCAGTTCCTTATCGATTTCTTCCTTAATTTTTTGTAAATCTTCCAGCTCTTCCTGTTCCAAATATTCCATGAGCTCTTCTTCTGTAATTTCACCTGCGTTGGTCGTTTCTGTTTTACTGCCCTGGGCGGCGCTTTCATTCAACATCGCATCGCGGAACTTTTCAGACATTTGCGCTGCTTTTTCCACGTCTACCTTACTGACAGCAAAAAGCACGATGAATACCGCCAATAATAAGGTCATCAAATCGGAATAGGGGAGTAACCAAGATTCTGTGTTTTCTTCTTCCTGTTGCTTATGTTTATTCCTTTTGAACATTTTGCCGCCTCCTTATTCCGATTCCGATTCCACTTCCTCGACGATTTTTTTCTGCTTTTGCGGCGGCAAAACAGCCAATAATCTTTCTTTTACAATGGCGGGAGAATCGCCTTTTTGAATGGAGAGCAAACCGATCATGATCATATTTTTGAGGATGACTTCTTCCTGACTTTTCACTTTCAATTTTTTCGCGAAGGGATGCCATAATACGTAGCCGGTAAAGATCCCCAAAACCGTGGCGATGAACGCCGCGGCAATCGCTTCCGCCATCAAATCGGTATCGTCAATATGGGCCATCGCGGCGATCAGCCCGAATACCGCGCCCAAAACACCTAAGGTGGGAGCATAGGTTCCAGCTGAGGAAAAAATACTGGCGTTGATTTCATGACGTTTTTCCATTGCGTCAATTTCAGTTTCCAAAATTTCTTCAATCACATCTCCCGCAAGTCCCAGGGTAATCATATTGATTCCCTTGATGACAAAAGGATCATCGATATCCTCCACTTTTTTTTCTAAGGCCAAAAGTCCTTCTCTTCTGGCAGTGATGGATAATTCGACCATCAATTTATAAATTTCCACCTCATTGATGCCTTTTTGTTTCGTCATGAGGACTTTAAACAGGGAACCGATGCTTTTGAGGTTTTTACCCGGATATGAATTTAGAATTGTAGCAACCGTACCAACGAGAATAACGCAGAAAGCAGCGGGATTTATTAAAACACCAAAACTGATACCCTTGAAAATCATAGCCCCGACTACGGCTGCAAGACCCACGATGATGCCTAAAAGTGTAGTAAGTTCCATATTTCCCCCTTGTTCGATTAACGTGGAATTAATTTAGCCGAAAACACCAGACAAATACCTCAAATTGCCGGTTACTGCACTGCCGTAACCGGCTTTCTCTGTCGTCATAAAAAACGGCGCAGTGAAAATGACCTGGCGTATCCGTTACCACGGCGGCAGTTTAGAGTCGTCGTGTTTTGGAAAACGGCCTATTTATGGCGGCGCGCTCCTTAACCCTTAGGGTACCGCACGCCGTATCCTTTGTTGTACTTAGATCTTTCATCACAGTATCGTCGCTTTTTCGCACCGTACTTTTTGCCTTAAAGCATCGATTTGCTGTCGCTATTTTATAACTGTATAGATTATAACATTTTTTGTCGTTTTTACAATTATTTTCTTATAAATATGACAGAAAATCAATAACTACTCTTATTATCGGTAATTTTCGGCCACTATTTAGAAAATGGAACATTAAATATCCGAAAAACCCAGCCAATCAGGTGAATCAGATGAATATTGATCTTTCTTTCCTTTTCAGTTAAAATATAAAGAAGGAAGGCATGTTATCATAGGAGGTAGCATTTTATGGATCTGCGCAGTTTGCATTATTTTGTTCATGCGGCAAAGTCTCTCAATTTTACTCAGGCCGCCAAGGAATGCTTTATTTCCCAGACGGCAATGAGTCTGACGATCGCCAAAATCGAGGATGAACTTGGGTTTCCTCTGTTCGATCGCAACAACCGCGTCGTTGGTTTGACCGAAGCAGGCAATGATTTTTATAACTGGGCGTCGCAGATTCTCCGAAGCTATGATAATATGCTGAAGCGCTGCAAAAACATTGCTTCCGGCTACTCCGGGGAAATTTCCATCGCCTTTGCCAGTTTTTTTGACGGCATGTTTTTCATGCCCGAGCTAAAAGATTTCAAGAGGCGCTATCCAAGTTTACAGATTATGACCCGCACACTGACGCCCAACGACATGCAGCAAGCCCTGAAATCCCGGGAAATCGACGCGGCAATATGCTGGCCCTACGACTTTTTGGCCGACGATGACCTGATGGTCTACGACTTGTGCCACATGAATCTGATCCTCGCCGTGAATTCCTTGCATCCCTTTGCCACCATGGAACGGATACCTGCGGAGCTTATGAAGGACGAGACTTGCTATATGCTTTCCTACAGCAATCAGCAATTGACAAAAAAGAATGTACAGAGCGATCTGTTCCGGGCAGGGCTTTCCGAGTTAAATATCTGTGAATGTTCCTATACCGAGGAAGTATTTATGCAATTGGAGATGAACAATCGCATTGCCCTGGTTCCTGATTATTTCCGCGGTTATACCAACAGCCAGATCGTATATAGAGATATGGATATCGATAAAAAGCTGGGGGCTACGCTGACCTTCTGCAACCTCAGAAGCAATAAAAATCCCGCTCTTGATTTGCTGCGCCGCAGTATGCGCAAATAAAAAAGTACTTCCCTGTTTTGATAAAAAGGGTATCTCAAAAGTCCTTTCATGGCTTTTGGGATACCCTTTTCTTGTCTGTGGTTACAGGTCTTTGCCGGGAAGCCGTGATTTTTTTGGTAACCTACCGCTCATCAAAGCTCCTTCAGAACGTCACGAAGGGGAATTCCCTGTGTAAGGGCGATCCGCGCGGCATCCTCATATTCAATCTTGCTTTTGGCAAAATTACTGTTTTTGGCCGTCTTGACCCGGACGGGGCCAAAAGGGGTGTCCCTCGTCTCCACGAAGCGGTGCATACACGTGCGGGAGCAGGTCTTTCTGCGGACGCCCAAGGTTGTGGTATGGCGGAGCAGCAAGGCTGCGAGTTTTTCCGCGTCTTCCGGCTTGGAAATCACCGTAAGCAGCGTTCCGGGCCTCGACTTTTTCATCTGTATCGGTGTCAAAAAAACATCCAAAGCGCCGCTATCCAGCAAAAGTTCAAAGGCGAAGCCGATTTCTTCACCGGTACAGTCGTCCAAATTGCAGGAGAGCTCTTCCACGGTGACCATAGGCATATTGGTCTCTCCTAAAAAAGCCCGTAGAATATTGGCTGCGGGAAATTCTTTGGCGCCAACTCCGACGCCGATCTTTTCGGTGGTCATCACCGGCATGGGACCGAAGGCGGAAACAAAATGTTTCAAAAGCGCCGCTCCCGTCGGCGTACACAGTTCTCCTCGAAAGGTGCTGCCGTAACAGGGGACGCCTTGCAAAATTGCGGCGGTTGCCGGTGTCGGCACCGGCAGTATACCATGGGCGCAGCGCACGGTACCGCTGCCCACATTAATGGGGCTACAGCATATTTTCTCCGCGCCGATTTTTTCCATCAACAGAGAGACGCCGGTAATGTCTGTCAGGGCATCCATGGCGCCGACTTCATGGAAATGGATCTCTTCTACGGGGCAGCCGTGAGCCTGGCTTTCGGCTTCGGCAATGAGGCTGTATACGGCCAGCACGTCGTCTTTGACTCTGTCGCTTACGGGAAGGCCCATGATGATGCGCCGGATTTCCGCCATTGAGGTATGGCGGTGATGACGATTATGGTTGTGAAAGGCATTTCCCGCCCCATCTTCATTGATTTTAGCGCCGTCGTGATGGTGGTGGTGATCTACCTGTTTATGATCGTCGCAAGCCGTACCAGCCTGGGGCACATCGTTGCTTGTTTCCTCTTCACCGTGGATCAGCACATGGATGCGTGCGCCGCGGATACCGGCGGAGGCAGCGTATTCTCTGGAAATTTCGATTCCGGGGAAACCCAGTTCTTTAAGCTCCTCCATAAATTTATCCGGTTCGGGCAGCAACTCGGAGAGAGAGGCCATCAGCATGTCTCCCGCCGCGCCCATATTGCATTCCAAAAATAAAGTTTTCATTGGCATCCCTCCATATGATTGATGCGGCTGGCCAGGAACCCCGCGCCGAAGCCGTTGTCGATATTGACCACACAAGTGCCGCTGGCGCAGCTGTTGAGCATACTCAAAAGGGCCGAGACGCCACCGAAGCTGGCGCCGTAGCCCACGCTGGTGGGGACCGCGATCACCGGCGCGTCCACAAAGCCGCCGATGACACTGGGCAGCGCGCCTTCCATTCCGGCGACGGCGATAATGACCCTGGCGTCCATGATAACCTCCAACTTGGCAAAGAGGCGGTGCAGTCCGGCGACGCCCACATCATAGACGCGTTCGACGCGGTTTCCCAGGGCCTCGGCGGTGAGAGCCGCTTCTTCACATACGGGATGGTCGCTGGTGCCGCCGGAGACGATGACGATATACCCATCTCCGGTATCTTTGAATTCCCTGTTGATGATACCCGTTTCCGACAGGGGATCATAGAACAAATTGAGATGCTTCCCGACGAGGGCCGCGGCGTCCGGCTTCATTCTGGTGATGAGAATATTTTTGTCTCCGTGTCCATCCATTGCCTGGGCGATCTTTAAGATCTGGGCCGGCGTTTTGGAAGCGCCGTAGATGACTTCCCGGGCGCATTGCCGCAAGGCCCGGTGGTGATCGATTTTAGCGAAACCGAGATCTTCAAAGGGTTGTAGCTTTAATTTCAGCTTTGCCTCCTTGGGGGTCATGGTTTGATCTTTGACCGCCTGTAGAATTTCCATGGTATCCATATCAGTATGCCTCCTCCTTGCGCGTCTTAGGATCCAGTTTTACGCCGTCTGCAAACAGCGGCGACAATTTAGTGTTGATTTCGTCCCAGCTTTCCACAGCCTGCCGGTATTGGGAGGTCGTCACCTGCATCAAGCCTTCGTCTCCCGTTGTACGAATCCGAAAATCAGAAAATCCCAGGGTGGCGATGATCTCTTCGGCGCGTTCCGCCCGCTGCAAGGCCTTTCGCGTCAGGGGGGAATCCTTAACCCGTGTGGCGAGGCAGGCATAGGCAGGTTTGTTCCAGATAAAGAGGCCCGCGTCTTTGGTAAGACTGCGAATGGCCGGTTTTGTTAAACCACATTCCTTGAGGGGGCTCAACACCGAAAGTTCCTGGAGAACACGGAAACCGGGGCGGTCTGAAATATCGTCGCTGGCATTGGTGCCGTCGAGCAATACGGGGTAACCGTCGGCTTTGGCCCGGTTGGATAGGGCCCCGAAGAGGGTGCGCTTGCAGTAATAACAGCGGTCTTCGCTGTTTTTTACCACCTCCGGCTCGGCCATGATGTCCATCGTGAGTACGGTCAGTGCCACGCCAAGTTCGCGGCAGACGCCTTTGGCGTCCTCGCATTCAAATTCCGGTTGAAAGGCGGTTTTGATATAGTAAGCGCCGATTTCCGCGCCGGCTTTTACCGCCGCGTAAAGCAAATAGCTTGAATCAACGCCACCGGAAAAGCCCAATGCGACGCGGGGGTTTTGTCGAAAAAATGTTTCCAAATCCATCATAGGCCTCCTTGAAACAACAGGCGGGGTGTGAGACAACAAGGGGGCGCTTTGCAGCGCTCCCTGTTGTCTTCCCAAAATTACATTTCCACTTCTTTATCTTTTTGGATGTGGGCTTCGGGATTGTAAGCCTCAATCTCGGGCACCACGTTATCCTTCAGATAATCGATAATGGATAGGTGTTGCGGACATACCTTTTCGCATTTCTTACAGGCCTTACAGGCGGAGGCGGGGCCGTTGCCCTGCTCGACATAGTTCATATAGTAGAAGGCCTGGGTCATGACTTCATTTTCGGAGCTGCTCTTTTGAAGCCGCTTCCAGTCATTGTAAAGGGCGAAATAATCGGGGATGGGGATCTTCTGGGGACATTCGTCAACGCAATACCTACAGTAGGTGCAGGCAATCGCCGTATTGCTGTTGATGATCTCCACTACCTGATCGATGATCTTATATTCCTCTTCATTGAGGGGAACAAAGTTCTCAAAAGTTTTGATGTTGTCGTCAAGGAATTCCATTTTGGGCATACCCGCCAGGACGACGCGAACGCCGGGGAGACTCCCTACGAACCGGAAAGCCCAGGAGGCGATGGAGGCGTCGGGGTTGTAGTCCTTCATCAGTTTTTTTGCTTCATCGGGGATTTCCGCCAGGGTACCGCCTTTGCAGGCTTCCATGACCACCACGGGTTTGCCGTGTTTGACGGCAACTTCATAAATTTCCTTGGAACGGATTGCCGGGTTGACCCAGTCGATGTAGTTGAGCTGTTCCACAACAAAGTCGATTTCAGGATGTTCGGTTAAAATCATGTCGAGAAACTCGGGAGAATCATGGAGCGACACCCCGAATTCCCTAAATTTTCCTTCTGCTCTTTTCTTTTTGAGAAATTCAAAGGTATCCCATTTTTTGCAATTTTCATAAGCTTCTTTGCCGATGCTATGAATGAGATAGAAGTCAAAATAATCAACCTGGCATTTCTGGAGTTGCTCTTCAAAAATCCGCTCCATGTCTTCTTTTTTCTTCATGAACTTAATGGGCATTTTCGTGGAAAGCAAGAAGGAATCTCTGGGGTATCTTGCCACCAGCGATTTTCCTAAGGCGGTTTCGGAAAGCTGCCCATGATAGATATAAGAAGTGTCGTAATAAGTGAAACCATGTGCCATAAACTTGTCGATCATTTTATCGAGGGTATCATAGTCGATGTCCATTTGATCGCCGTTCAGAATCGGCAGACGAAGTCCGCCGAGGCCGAATCTTTTGCCAAAATCAATTGCCATTGTATTAACCTCCTGGTAATGAAATGTCCTTACATTTTCAATTGCATTACTTTTGTGCGGCATAAACGAAGCAACCGGTCTTCGGAGCGAGCGGCTGGGTTTATGGGCATTTCAAGGGTAACGGAAGCAACCGTATCTGACTTGCCTGCCTACTTTGTATTTAAATACCTTTTCTACGGAAAGTCAACGGATTTTGGCCCATGATTGCCAAACCATTTGACGTCAAAAGTTTTGCTTATGGCTAAGTTATAGTCGTGTTTTGTTGCAGTCGCGGTAGACTGGCGGTTTCCTTTTCGCTTCCTTTCGGTTGCTTTTTCCTTTCGCTTTTTGTAAGGATTTAGTAAAAAAGAAAATCTTAAAATACCAGGTAAAACCGAACCTCCCGCCGTTTTGGAAACAGCGGCAGATATTTTTTGGGAATCATTTTTTTACCGCTGATCTGGGGAAAGCCTGGTTTTTGGCTTCATTCGATATTGCAATGATGCCCCATGGGATCATGCATTTTGCTTATCGATGTAGGCGTAAATTCAGCTTAAATATTTTCGAAGTTTCATTTCTACCCCATGTAAAGAGGGGTTTTGTTGCCTTTTTTGCGGAATTTTAATCTTTTTTGGCTGTCCTTTTGTGTCCTTGTGCTTTTCAAAAAATAATGTTATCCTGTTCACGAAATCCACAGAACCGTCATCACCGTCGGAGCGGGGTGCCGGCAATACTTTGAGATTTTAACATGTATTTGGCTTGCCTGCTCACAAAATTTCCTAAAGATACTTTCATGTATATTTTAGAAAGAGAGGAATTCCAATGAATCAACAAGCATCAGGCCGCGCTTGGATCATTACCGTTTTCTTTACCTTGTTCATGGCTGTTATGACCTTCAATTTGATTGTTTTTCCTGCTTGTGCCGGGGACACCATGTCGGTTTACGGTATCGGACAGGCAGGTCTTACGACCCTTGCTTCCGTCACCTCCGTGGTGGGGCTTTTCGGCGGCATCATTTTTGGGCCTATCTTGGACCGCATCGGTTCCCGGAAGACCATTATGATCGCTATGCTCATCGGCATTGTGCTCTTCTTTGTGCGTGCCATGGTTACCAGCTATGCCCTTGTTGTAGCACTTACGTTTTTTGCTTCCTTCTTTGTTGGCGTCTGTCAGGTTGCCGCCGCGAAGGTTCTGGATACCTGGTTCACCAAAGACAAGGTTTCTGTCGCTTTTGCTTTCCAGGCCGGCGGCGCGGGGATTGGCTCCGCTTCCGTGTTTGTCATCGGTGCGGCAATCGGACTCCATAACTGCTTGCTTCTGATCGCAGTTGCCTACGCTGCCCTGTGGATCGTTTGGTTGCTCATCGGCAAAGACGGCCCTGTCGCCGCCAATGCGGAAAAACCCCCGAAAGGCGGTACCGCGAAAGTCTACAAAAGTTCCTATTTATGGTTGCTTTCCATCGCCTGCTCCTGTGCAGTCGGTTCAACGCTGCTCATCAATACTTACTGCATCAATGCGTTCCTTTCCAAGGGCTTGGACCCCGCCGGCGCCGCGATGATGGGTACGGTCATTAACTTGTCCCTCCTCGCCGGCGGCTATTTCGGGACCTTCCTCATGGGTGTGATCAAAAGATACAACGTCGTTACCATCATCTGTTTTGTCGGCGGCGCTTTCGGCTATCTCCTCAGCTGGTTTACGCCTCTTGGCGTCAACACCTGGGTATTCATGGTATTCGGCGGGTTGATCATGGGCGGCGCCATCGGTTTATGTTCAAGCCGTACGCCGCTGATTCCCTTGAGCGGACAATTCCCCCAGGAATACATCGGTACGGCTTCCGGGGCACTTGAAACCATCAAAGGCATTCTGACCTTTGCTTTTCCCATCGTTATTGCCAGCCTGTTCCCCACGAACTATAACGCTATTTTCATCACCTTCGGCGTGGTGTGCGTGGTCGGCCTGATCACCGGCGCGCTCATGGTACCGGAGCTCGGTCCCAAAGGAAAACTGCAAATCGAAGCCATGGCGGACAAAGAGTAATGTCCCTTTTCAGCCATTGCTGAAGTCCAATTTTTAAAAGGAGTTATTTATTATGATTGATATGTTAAAAGATCAAGTTGCCATCGTTACCGGCGGCGCCTCCGGCATGGGCGAAGCCACGGCCAAACTCTATGCAAAAGAAGGTGCAAAAGTTGTGATCGCCGACTTTAACCCCGTAACCGCGCAAAAGGTTGTCGATGAAATCACCGCAGAAGGGGGCATTGCCCGTTTTTATCAGCCCATGGATGTTTCCGACCGCGCACAGGTTGAAGCCATTGTCGAAAAGACCGTCGCGGAATTTGGCCGCATCGATATTCTTGCGGCATACGCAGGCAAGACCTATGACGGCGATCCCAATCTGAGCCAGCAGGAATGTTTGGAAAAAACCACCGCTGTTAACCAGTGGGGTACGTATTACAGCTGTTTTGCCGTTGTCCCACAGATGAAAAAGCAGAAGAGCGGCAAAATCATCATTTGTTCCTCCAACGGAGCATTCAACCCCACTGCTCCCGCTTATGAATATCATATGGCCAAAGGCGCCTGCGAATCGCTTTGTATTAACCTGGCCATGGATCTGGCGAAATTTGGTATTCGCGTCAATTGCATCAAGCCCGGACCGATCATCACCGCTTTCTGGGATGAGCTGATGGAAGAAGGAGATGAACGCGCGAACATGCTCAAAGGCATCGCCGACATCGAAGTACCTCTGGGCCGCACCGGTACCGCTGATGATATCGCCGGTCCCGCCCTATTTTTCGCTTCCGAACTTTCCAGTTATGTGACGGGCCTTTGCCTCTACGTTGCCGGCGGCATGGGCTATGTCTACGCCTATAATCAGTCTTCCATTGCCCATGCGGGAGCAGGCCGTCACGACATTTAATCTATTTTAGACTTTCGCTTATCCTGATTCCATGGAGAAGCAGGGAGTAGCGAACTTTGCTCTCCCTGCTTTTTGCAAATACTCTCTTATTCAGGAAGCGTTTCGGCTCGTTTTCGTAAGGCCGCACTGCGGCCGTCGGGTGGCGTCCCGCCTTTGCGGGTTTGCCATAACCGAAAACAGAAAGGGGGAAATATCAAATGGATACAATGGTAAAACCGACCGGCAAGCGGTGGGCTGTGCTAACTGTTATCTTTATCGGTTGTGTCGTCGGCTCTTTTTCACAATTTGTAACGACAGCTTTTGGCGGATATCTCATGCAAGATCTTGGTTTGAGCACATCGCAGTTTAGCGCCATCACCATGTGCCCCATGCTTACGGGTATCATCTTTTCCATACTTGCCGGCACTTTTGCCGATAAAAAAGGCGTCCGTTTTTCGGTATTTATTGCCGGTTTGCTCGGAATCGCCGGTGCCGCACTTCGCATTACGGCCACGTCGTACCCGCTGCTGATGCTTTCCAGCTTTTTGCTGGGCTTCCTTCCGGTATTTATTTCTGCGAACTCCGCAAAGCTGATTTCCGAATGGTTCCCGAAAAAAGAGATCAGTATCGCAATGGGTATCTTTATGGCCGGTGGCGGTGCGGGCAACGCCATCGCACAGGCGATCACCGCCTATTTCGGGACGTTCCGTATTGCCTGTATTGTGACGCTTTTTATGATGGTCATCGCCTATGTCCTGTTTTTGGCCGTCGCGACGGACCGTCCCAAGGGCGCCGCGCCGCCGCCGGTGGATGTGCCGATCTCCAGGACCATCGGCAATGTGCTTAAACTGAAGCATATATGGGTCATCGGCCTTACCATGATCTGTTTTATGGTCGGGAACATGACGGTTTCCATTTTTCTCACCACGGCACTTACCACCAAAGGCATTGTCGTTACCACTGCCGGCTTTGTGACCTCTGCCTTTGCCGTCGGTGTGATGATCGGTACGATTTTTGGTGGGGCGGTGATCTTGAAAATAGGCAAAGGCAAGTTCCGCGTTCCATCGCTGTTTGTCGGGATCATTGGCGGTATCTGCATTTATGTGGGGTGGCTGCTTGCGACTCCCATCGCCACGGCATTGTTCATGTTCATTGGCGCATTGTGCTGCGGTGCGCTGGTTCCGGTGAGCATGTCGGCGATGGTCTACATTCCCGGCATGAAGCCCGAGTATATGGGCGCCGCGGGGGGTTATGCGAACACCATGCGTTTCCTCGCTGCCTTCGTATTTCCCTCGTACATCATCGCTCCCATTGCCGGCAGCAATTTCAATATTTTCATGCTTTTCGCGGCAGTTGCGGTGGCGCTCTTCGGTGTGTTTACCCTGGGGCTGCCTGAAGTCCTAAACAACCAACCTGAACAGGAGTGTTGAATCCCCCAATGTCGCCTTGCCGCCTATGGTATATGGCAGGTGTATCTTTTAGGGTTTCCGATTCTGAACAGGAAAAATAGCTCAAATAGTAGTCTACAGTCAAAGAGCCCTGCTGTCATAAAGGCAGCAAGGCTCTTTTGTTTCATGAGGCCGTTACGGTTCGTTTCATCGATTATACAGCGTCATCAGCGGGTTTTGGGAGCATGTCGTTATGATCCGCCATGCGATAACCCACGCCGATTTCGGTAAAAATATAGCGTGGCTCCCCAGGCGATGCTTCGATTTTTCGGCGGATATTCGCCATGTTGACGCGGAGGATATGGTTGTTTCCCTCGGCGCCGGGACCCCACAACTCCACTAAGATCCGGTCGTAGGTCAGCACCTTGCCGGCGTGACGGGAAAGCAGCGAAACGATGCGGTACTCGCTTTTCGTGAGAGGGATGATCTCTGTGCCGACACTTACTTGATGTTTGTTGTAATCAATGGAAAGATCGCCGGCATGAAAAACCGAGGCCATCGCTGCGGAATTCACTGCCGCCGTTCGCGCTCTGCGCAGCGCTGCACGTATGCGGGCCAGGAGCTCGCCGGTGCCGAAGGGTTTCGTAATATAATCGTCGGCGCCAAGATCGAGGCCATGGATAATTTCCCGCTCATGCTTGTGGGCGGAAACAATGATTACCGGCACGGTGCTCCAGGTGCGGATCTTACGCAGAAATGAGAAACCGCTGATATCCGGCAAGCCGATATCAAGTAATATCAGCTCGGGGCAGTGAGAAGTCAGCAGGGAAAGCGCTTCGGCTCCTTTTGCGGCAATGACGGAATTATATTGATTGGCGTTAAGAATGGTTTTCAGAAAATTTGCCATTTTTTGATCATCCTCAACAATGAGAATCAAGTCGCGTACGTCCATAAATATCAGCCTCTTTCCGTGGTAAAGTGAAAGCGAAGACCGCCGCTTTTTATAGTTTAACATGATTGGGTGGTTGTTGTCATCAAGAAATCGTCAATATAATTGACTAATTTTGATGTTTTCTTGATTTTAAACTCCTATTTCTTTGCTGTATCTTAATGATAACTCATGATAAAATAAATAAAGAAAGGGAAAATCAGAGAAGGGGGTCCTTCTTGATATCAGGATCTTTGATGATAAGCCTGCCGGTATGGTTTTTTATATGTCACAAGAAGAAGATAAACTTGCCCGCGGTTCCAGCCCGGGCGAGATTTGAGTGGTAGACGAAAGGGGGAAAGTGAAATAAAAAAGAATTTTAAACAAAAAATCAAAGAATCTGTTTATGCCGTTGTTCCCATTGTTTTCATTGTTTTATTTCTTCATTTTACCATCACGCCGATCAACGGCGACATGGCCATACTGTTTCTTATGTCGTCGGTATTTCTGATTTTGGGCATGGGACTATTTACGTTAGGCGCCGACATCGCCATGGTGCCCATGGGGGAAGCGGTGGGCAGCGCAATCAGCAAATCGAAAAAGATATGGCTGATCATCGTGGCGGCGTTCCTGATGGGGCTGGCCATTACGGTAGCGGAACCGGATTTGACGGTTCTTGCCCAGCAGGTGCCGATGGTGCCCAACCGAATTTTGATTTATACCATCGGTTTTGGCGTCGGGTTCTTTCTTGTTGTCGCTTTACTTCGTATTGTTCTCGGTCTCTCCTTGCGGCTACTGCTGGCCATTTCCTATTTGATCCTTGGTGTTCTCGCATTTTTCATACCGTCGGATGTTTTGTCTGTGGCTTTTGATTCCGGCGGTGTCACCACGGGACCGGTCACGGTGCCCTTCATGATCGCCTTGGGTATTGGTGTTGCATCGGTGCGTACCGGCCCCAATGCGGAAAACGACAGCTTTGGCATCGTGGCCTTATGTTCTGTAGGACCCATCATTGCCGTCCTTTTTCTCGGACTGTTTTTCGATATGTCCTCCAGCGGCTACACTTTTACGGTATCAGAAATCAATGGTGTGGACTCTGTTTTCAGGATCTATGGTGAAGGGCTGCTGCATCAGGCCAAAAATGTCGCTTTGGCTTTATCTCCCATTGTCGTCATATCTATGGTCTTCCAGATCTTCCTGCTGAAACTGCCAAAAATCAAAATGAAGCGCATCGGTTTTGGTCTCATCTATACTTATTTAGGTTTGGTGCTCTTCTTGACCAGCGTTAATGTGGGTTTTCTGCCGGTGGGCAATTTCCTCGGCGGCGCTTTGGCCAGTTTAGACGCGGCCTGGAAACTATTGCTGCCGGCGATGGTTATGGGCTTTTTTGTGGTTGCTGCGGAACCTGCCATCCATGTTTTGAAAAAGCAAGTGGAAGAAATCACGGTAGGCGCAATTCCGCAAAAAGCGCTTTTGCTCAGTCTTTCCATTGGGGTTTCGATTTCTCTCGGTTTGGCCATGGTACGCGTTTTGACAGGATTGCCCATCTGGTATATATTGATTCCAGGTTATGGTTTGGCGCTCCTGCTGACCTTGTTTGTGCCTAAAATATTCACAGCCATCGCCTTTGATTCCGGCGGCGTCGCTTCCGGACCCATGACTGCCACCTTCCTGCTGCCCTTTTCCATCGGCGCCTGCGCCGCTGTGGGGGGTAATATCATCACCGATGCCTTCGGCCTTGTGGCCATGGTGGCCTTGACACCCCTCATTACAGTGCAGGTGTTGGGCTTGATTTATGTATTAAAGACACGGCGTGATCAAAAAGCAGAGATGCGGATGATGTTTGACGGTGAAATCATCGAATTTGAAATCCAAGACAATGTAATTGAAGTGGAAGATAATGAATCTGAGGTCGAAGACAATGAAATTGAAGTTGAGGAAAACCAAGCAGAGACAGGGAGTGTGATTCGACATGAGTGATCAGCGGTTGTTTTTATTGATTACCATTGTGAACAGGGGAAATGGAACCAAGGTGATGGAGCGTTATAAGGAACAGGGCGTTTCTTTTCATGTGCTGTCCCACGGTTACGGTTCCGCAGACTCCGAATTGCTGGAAATCTTAGGCCTTGGCGAAACGGAAAAAGATGTGATTCTCAGTATCGGCAATGACGTGGAAACGGAAACCGTTATGACCGGCTGGAGAGAAAATAAAAAAATTCAGGATCAGGGGAAGGGCATTGTTTTTACGGTGCCGCTGTCAGCCATCGTCGGCCAGCAGGTTCTTTCCTATCTTACCGAAAGGGCGGTGCAATAAATGACAGAAAAACAGTGCGGAGCATTGATTGTTACCATTGTTAACAGAGGTTTTTCCGAAGAAGTTGTGGAAGCGTCAAAGGAGGCGGGGGCCGGCGGCGGTACGATTGTTCACGGTCTCGGTTCCGGCAGCGCCGCCGACGCCAAATTGTTTGGTGTCGCCATCATGCCGGAAAAAGATATTGTGCTGACCGTTGTCGCGGAAGAAAAAAAGCACGCTGTGATGGCGGCGATTCATGAAAAAGTCGGTCTCAACGAAAAGGGGAAGGGTATTGTATTTTCCCTTCCCGTCAATGATGTGGTGGGTACGAAGAATCTTTAACAGGCTGGATTCACTTTTTGTGGCATTGAAAATGCCCCAAAAAGTATAAACTTCGAATTCTTCCTGAATATTCAATGCCAAAAAGAGAGGGTATCCCTGTCGTCATACGGAAGTAGGATGTAATAGTTCAAAGGCTGGATTTGCTTTTGCAAGCGCTGCGCGCAGGCAAAAGTATAAACTTCGGGCCAAGCGTCATGCGGTAGGTGGATGTTGCATGTACAGGCTGGATTCACTTTTTGTGGCATTGAAAATGCCCCAAAAAGTATAAACTTCGAATCCTTCCTGAATATTCAATGCCAAAAAGAGAGGGTATCCCTGCGGGATACCCTCTCTTTTTGGCAGGGGAGGCTGGATTCGAACCAGCGAGTCACGGACCCAGAAACCGTTGCCTTGCCGCTTGGCCACACCCCTATAAAAAATATTACATTCTTGGAAAACTCTGGTCGGGACGACAGGATTTGAACCTGCGGCCTCCTGATCCCAAATCAGGTGCGCTACCAAGCTGCGCTACGTCCCGTAGTCCCGTGCTCTTTAGTATAGCAAAACGCGTTTTTCTTGTCAATACTTGAAATCAAATTCGACGAAATTGCAATCAAAGAGGACATAAAGTTAAAATTGCCTATGAATTTTTTTGCATATAAAACAAAAAATAAAAGAAATTTAGAAATTTATTTTTTATATTTGGCTTTTTTGTCGCTGAAAACGTGTTTTTTCTGACGTCTAAAGATATCCTTATAGTGGCTTTTTTATTCATCTGGAAAAAGAAAAACGCGAAATCAACAACAAAGTCAACAGAAAACAATAAATTTCCCTATATAATTTTTACCCTGAAACCTATAATAAGCTTAGTGAGCAATGTGCACTGAGAGCAAAGGAGGCTCATCATATGAAATTTGCCGTTTCGGGAAAAGGCGGCGTAGGCAAGACGACATTATCCGCAAACCTTGCGTTCCAAATGCGTGACAAAGGATACCAGGTATTTGCGATTGATGCCGATCCGGACCTCAGCCTCGGTACCGTTTTGGGTTTAAGCGAAGAAGAAATTCAGAAATTGAAACCCATTGTTGAAATGCGTGAAATGATTGTTGCACGAACCCAGGGAGATGGCGCGATGTACGTCATTAACCCTGAAGTTGATGATATTTGGCAGAAGTTCTCCATTGAGGTGAACGGCATTCGTTTCCTGAAAATGGGGGCCATTAAAACAGGAGGCAGCTCCTGCTATTGTTTGGAAAATACTTTTTTGAATTCTCTCGTAAATTCCATTGTGATCAAAACGAAAGAAGCTGTTTTACTTGACATGGGCGCGGGGATTGAACACCTGACCCGTGGCACGTCAAGAGGTGTCGACTGTATCATTATTGTGGTAGAGCCCTCCGTCGTCAGCACGGATACGGCGAAAGTTACCAAAAAACTGGCGGAAGATATTGGCATTAAGAACATTTTTTATGTGGGCAATAAAATCCGCAGTGAAAAGGAAATTGAGTTTCTGAAAACGAGAGTACCCGCGGATATGATTTTAGGGTGCATCAGCTATAACGATTATCTTCTGGATCAGGCCATGGGCCTTGCGGCAGATGATAATGGGGCTGGAAAAGAAAAATTCGATGCGGAAATCGCCGGGATTTTAAAGAACATCGAAGATAGATTTGGCGGCGCCTAAGCCGCGATTGTATGGGGGATGTGAATTCCCCCTTCTTAGAGTGACAAAAATTAAATTTAATAAAAATAATATTTACCAAGGAGGTAAACCATGCCTAGATTCAGAGATACGGAACTAAAACTAAGCCCTTCAGTACCTCGTAAGGAACGGGTAAAAGATCCGAAGAACATGATGCGTTCCGTGGATCCCGCAGCATTGGATATGCTGGCGAAGTACAAAGATTCCGGCATCATAACCGGTTTCCAGCGTTATGTTGCCCAACAGCCGCAGTGCGCCTTTGGTTACGAAGGTGTCTGCTGCAGAATTTGTATCCAGGGTCCCTGTCGCGTGAAAGGCCTTGAAGGCGAAAAGAGCAAGGGGATTTGCGGTGCACATGATTACACCATCGTTGCCCGTAACATCGCGAGACTTGCCGCCGGCGGCGCTTCCGCCCACTCCGACCACGGTCGTGAAATCGTTTACACGCTGTTAGCCGCTTCCCGCGGTGAAACCGGAGACTATAAAGTAAAAGACGAAGCAAAACTTCGTGCCGTTGCCGCCAATGTCGGTATTAGCGCCGAAGGGAAGGACACCAATGCTTTGGCCGAAGAAATCGCCCTTGCCGCTTTGAATGATTTTGGCAACATTTCTTCTGAGCCCTGTCGTTGGTTGACTTCTTATATCACCGATGGTAGAAAAACCAAATTTGATGAATGTGAAATCGCACCGACTTCCATTGACCGTTCCGTCGTAAGTATGCTGCATCAGACTCATATGGGCGTCGACGCGGATCCCGTCAACATCATTTTCGGTGCTTTGAAAACATCTCTTGCCGACTATGTCGGTATGCATATTTCCACCGACGTATCCGACATTCTCCTTGGTACGCCGGAACCTTGCACCACCGAAGCAAACCTTGGCGTCATCAAAGCCGATAAAGTTAACATCATTCTCCACGGTCACAATCCGCTCTTAAGCCAGACCGTTGTGGATGTTGCCTCTGAAATGGAAGATGAAGCCAAAGCGGCGGGTGCTGCCGGGATTCAGCTTTCCGGGATCTGCTGCACCGGTAACGAAGTTCTGATGCGTTCCGGTGTTCCCATTGCCACCAACTTCTCCTCTCAGGAATTGGCGATCATGACCGGCGCCGCCGACTTGATGGTTGTCGACGTTCAGTGCATCATGCCCAGCATTCGTGCTGTTGCCGAATGTTTCAATACCACCATCGTTACGACCATGGGCATCTCCAAGATTCCCGGTTCCGAACACATCGCTTTTGACGAAGAACATGCCATTGAGAGCGCTCAAAAGATCGTTCGTATGGCCATTGAAGCTTACAAAAAGAGACAGGGGAAAGAAGTTTATATTCCTCAGGTTAAGAGCAAAGTTGTCGCCGGCTTCAGCCTCGAAGCGATACTCGATCTCTTCGGCGCTTTGAATCCCGAAACTCCCATGCAGGCTTTGATTGACGAAATCACTGCCGGCAACATCAAGGGTGTTGCCCACTTCTGCGGCTGCAACAACCTGGAATCCGTCCACGACGAAAATCATTTGGAAATCGTGGCCAAACTGTTAAAGGAAAATGTCTTTGTCATCGCAACCGGTTGCGCCGCCCAGGCTATGGCCAAAGCTGGTTTCATGGATCCCGCCCAGGTTGACAAACACTGCGGCGAAAACCTGGCTGCTTTCATCCATAAACTGGAAGCAGGCAGCAAAGATAAGCTCTCTGACGGTCTGCCCCCCGCTTTCCATATGGGCTCCTGCGTCGACAATTCCCGTTGCCACGACTTCCTCACTCTGATGGCGAAAACTATGGGTGTGGATACGCCGAAAGTTCCTTTCGTTGCCACGGCTCCTGAAGCAATGAGTGAAAAAGCGATTTCCATCGGTAGCGGCCTTGTTGCCATGGGTGTTCCCACCCATGTTGGCACCATGCCTCCCATCGAAGGTAGCGCCTGCGTTTATGACATCGCCTGCCGCATCGCCTCCGACGTTTATGGTGGTTACTTCATCTTCGAAACAGACTTTAATAAAGCCACTGATAAGTTACTCGCCGCTCTGGATTACCGCACCTGGAAAATGGGCGTTCATAAAGCGACTGCTGAAAAATATGAAGCGCCTCTGACCAGGAATTATTGATAAGGGACGAAAGGAGGTACAACTATGTCTTTTGATGAAATCTATAACGGTGCCATTGAAGAAGGAAAAGAGCCGAAATTACTCTTTAAACAAGCACAGGAAGGTGCCATCATTGCCACCAGCTATGCTGAAATCCTCTTGACGAAAGCACTGAAAAAATATGGTGCGGATCAGGAAATCAAATACCCCGATACCGCCTATTATCTCCCGGTTATTGCCTGTTTAAGCGGTGATAAAGTTACCACTTTGGGTCAGCTGCCCGCGGTTTTGAACAAAAAACGCGCTCAAATCTTTGAACCGTTGACCTTTGAAAACGCCCGTCTCGCCGGTGAAGCAACGTTATTTGCCGCCGAAATCATTGAAGCGTTGAAATACATTGAAACCGAAAAACCTTACGAAGAACCTTGGCTCGGTTTCATCGGTGACCCCGTCGTCCGTAAATACGGTATCAAAATGGTTGACTGGACCATCCCCGGCGAAGCCATCATTTTGGGCCGTGCCAAAGACTCCAAAGCCGCCGCGAAAATCGTGGCCAAACTGATGGGTCAAGGCATGATGCTCTTCCTCAGCGATGAAGTGATCGAACAATTGCTGGAAGAAAACGTCAAACTCGGTCTCGACTACATCGCTTATCCTCTCGGTAACTTCACCCAAGTGGTTCATGCCGCCAACTACGCGCTCCGCGCCGGTATGATGTTCGGTAATATCACCCCCGGTGACACCGAAGCTCAAAGAGATTACCAGAGAAGAAGAATTATGGCCTTCGGTATTCACCTCGGCGAAAGAGATGAAGTAAAGACCGCCGCCGAATTCGGCTGCATTTACCTGGGCTTCCCCATCGTTACCGACCAGGTTTTGTCTCCGGAAGAAACCCTCAATGACTGGTACGTTTCCGAGCCCGATTACGATAAGATCGTCGCTCTCGCCATGGAAATCCGCGGCGTCAAACTGACCAATATCGAAATCGATATTCCCATCAACCAGGGTCCCGCTTTTGAAGGTGAAACGATCCGCAAAGGCGATATGTACTATGAAATGGGGAACAATAAATCCGAAGCTTTCGAACTGGTACGCATGGTTGACGCCGATCATATCGAAGACGGTAAAATTACCGTGGTCGGTCCCGAAACCAACGAATTCAACGAAGGCGACAAGATTCCCATCGGTATTGTCGTTGATATCTACGGTCGGAAAATGCAAGAAGACTTTGAAGGCGTGCTGGAACGCCGCGTTCACTATTTCATCAACTACGGTGAAGGTATCTGGCATGTGAACCAGCGTGATACCGTTTGGATGCGCATCAGTAAAGAAGCCATTGCCAAAGGCTTCCGCTTCAAAGATTACGGTGAACTGCTCATCGCCAAATACAAACAGGAATACTCCGCCATTGTCGACCGTGTACAGGTGACCATCTACACCGACAAAGAAGAAGTTTCCAAGATGCATAAAGAGGCGAAAGATATTTACACCCAGCGGGATAACCGTCTGAAAGAATTGAGAGACGAAAAGGTTGATATCTTCTACAGCTGTCTGCTTTGTCAGTCTTTCGCTCCGAACCACGTTTGCGTTCTGACCCCTGAACACGTCGGTCTCTGCGGCGCTGTTTCCTGGCTCGACGCCAAAGCCGCTTACGAAATCGATCCCAACGGCGCCAACCAGCCCGTGGAAAAAGGCGAAGCCATCGATGAAGAAAAGGGTATGTGGCAAACGTGTAACGATTACTTCTACAAAGAATCCCATCAGTCGGTGGAAAAAGTTAACCTTTATACCATGATGGATTCTCCCGCGACTTCCTGCGGTTGCTTTGAAGCGATTATGTCCGTGCTCTTTGAATGCAACGGCATTATGATCGCCACCCGTAACCATACCGGTATGACGCCCTGCGGCATGACCTTCTCCACCTTAGCCGGTTCCTGCGGCGGCGGCGTACAGACCCCTGGTTTCCTGGGTATCGGTCGTTCCTACCTGCTCTCCGGCAAATTCATTCCCGCCGACGGCGGCCGTGCCAGAATTGTCTGGATGCCCACCGAACTGAAGGATGAAATCCGTGACGAGTTCAACGCAGCCTGCGAAGAAGAAGGTCTCGGCCCGAACTTCATCGATAAGATTGCCGATGAAACCGTCGGTACCAGTGCTGATGAAATTCTGCCCTGGCTCGAAGAACAAGGTCATCCCGCCCTTACGATGCCCGATATTATGGGTGAGTAAAAAATAAGACAACTTAATTTTTGTTCCCAGCTCAGACGAGTACGTAGACGGGTATGTTTCACGTACTCGTCTGAGAATGATAAAAACAATTTTTGAAAGGAGTTGTGTATAGAATGGGATTAACAGGTTTGGCTATTTTTAAACAATTGCCGAAGAAGAACTGTGGTGAATGCGGTGTTCCTACGTGCATGGCATTTGCAATGGCTTTGGCAGCCGGGAAGGCATCTTTGGACGCTTGCCCCTACGTTACAGACGAAGCGAAGGAAGCATTGGATTCTGCTTCCGCACCCCCCATCAAAAAAGTGAAAGTAGGTGTGGGTGAAAAGGAAGTAGAATTAGGTGATGAAACGGTATTGTTCCGTCATGACAAAACCTTCTTCCATCCCACCGGTCTTGGCTTTGTCGTAGACGACAATGATGCGGCATTTGATGAAAAAATTGAAAAAATCGCTGATTTGCAGTTTGACCGTGTTGGGCTGCACTATGAAGTGGAATTCATTACCTTGAATAACGCTTCCGGCGATGCTGCTACCTTTGCCGCTGCTGCTGAAAAAGCCGCTGCGAAAAAAGCTGTGATTTTAAAAGCTTGCGATCCTGCGGTGGTTTCCGCTGCTCTTGATAAGATCGCCGCTGAAAAACCCTTGGTTTATGCCGCTACCGCTGATAATTATGAAGCAATGGTAGAAGCCGCCAAGAAGTATGAAGTTCCTCTCGCGGTTTACGCCGAAGGCCTTGACGCTTTGGAAGACCTCGTGAACAAAATCACCGCTTTGGGTTATAAAGAACTCGTTCTCGATCCCGGCAGCCGTCAGACCGCCCAGGTGATCGCCGACATGACCCAGATCAGAAGACTGGCCATCAAGAAAACGTTCCGTCCCTTCGGTTATCCTACCATCACTTTTACCAGCGACGAAGATCCCATGGATGAAGCGATGCAAGCCACCGCTTACATTGGGAAATACGCCAGCATCGTTGTGATGAAAAACGCGATCAAAGGCTTGATCCTGCCGATCGTTTCCTGGAGACAAAACGTATTTACCGATCCTCAGAAACCCGTTGCCGTGGAAGCAAAGCTGATGGAAGTCGGCGCTGTTAATGGGGATTCTCCTTTGTATGTAACGACCAACTTCTCTCTCTCCTACTACAGCGTAGAAGGCGAAGTCGAAGCGAGCCGTATTCCTTCCTATATCATTCCCATCGACACCGACGGTACTTCTGTCCTTACGGCTTGGGCTGCCGGTAAATTCGGCGGTGAACACATTGCCGCCGCGATGAAAGCTTATGATGTGGATAGTAAACTCAACCATAAAAACGTGATCATTCCCGGTTTTGTTGCTGTTATCGCCGCGAAACTGAAGGAAGAAAGCGGTTGGAACGTCATTGTCGGGCCGAAAGAAGCCACTGGTATTTCCGGCTTCGCAAAAGCGAACTTTGCGTAAGGAGTCGGATGAGCCTAATTTGATAAAGAGGGTGATTTGACGTGGAAAAAATTCAAGTAACCATTATGCCCGAAGGGCATCAAGTTGAAGTCGAAAAAGGTTCAACCTTGCTGGATGCCGCCAACGCGGCGGGGATTACGATGAAAACCTCCTGCGGCGGCCAGGGTACCTGCGGCAGATGTGCCGTAAAGGTGCTGAACGGGGCCGTGCAGGGGGGAGACGGTAATCTGTCCAAAACCCATAAAGCGGAAGGCTATATTTTGGCCTGCACCGCAACGGTGGATGAGGGACCGGTGACGGTTGATTTCCCGGAAAGCTCCCGCCTTTCCGAGCACCAGGTGCTCCTGGACGACAATGTTGACGACATCATCAAGGAAAACAGGACGGACGATTTCGAAGACACCGAAGCGGCCTTTGTAAAAAAGGTGCAGGTTACGTTAACGGAACCGAACCTGATGGAGAATGCCAGCGATTTCGCGAGACTTTCAACGGAATTACGCGGTATTTTGGAAACGGAACATATCACCATTTCTTATGATGCTTTAAAGACTCTACCGCTTAAAGTCAGAGAACAGAATTGGCAAGTAACTGTTACGTGCTTGATGCAGGAAGACGCGGCGGAAATTATCCGTGTGGAAGCCGGTCTTGTGGATACGCCCCCTTACGGTATCGCCCTTGATATCGGAACCACCACCATCGCTGTGGCTTTGGTGGATTTGGCTACGGGGAAAAAGATTCACCAGAACGGAACCTTTAACCGTCAGGCGAGTATGGGTGATGATGTCATTTCCCGAATCGTTTATACGGAAGAAGAAAAGTTCGGTTTGCGGGAGACGCAATCGATCGTGATCGAAACGATCAATGGCCTCCTCGACGAAGTATATGAAGCGGAAAACATCCGCCCTGAAGAAGTTTCTGCGATGATGGTCGCGGCGAATACGACGATGATTCATCTGTTCCTCGGCATTGAACCGAAATTCATCAGAAGAGAACCGTATATTCCTGCTTCCGCGCAGTTTCCTGTGATCAAAGGCAAAGAACTCGGTATTCATATCCATGTTGACGGTGCGATTTACTGTTTTCCCGCGGTGGCCAGCTATGTCGGTGGCGATATCGTTTCCGGCGCTCTGCTCACCGGTTTGGAAAAACAGGAGGAATTTTGGCTGTTCATCGATATTGGTACCAACGGTGAAATGGTTCTTGGTAACAGCGATTTGATGATGTGCTGCGCTTGTTCCGCGGGCCCTGCCTTTGAGGGCGGCGGCATTACCTTCGGGATGCGGGCCATGGCGGGAGCCATTGAAAAAATCGTCATCGACGATGATTTCAAAGTCTCTTACGTCACGGTCAATAACGCCCCCGCTGTGGGTATCTGCGGCTCCGGCCTGATTGACTGTCTCTTTACCCTGAGAAAGGCGGGAATCATCAACCGCCAGGGTAAGATGCAGGAAGTGGCCACGGATCGGATGCGTCAGGGTGAAGAAGGACCGGAATTTGTTCTGGTTCGCGCTGAGGAATCTGGTAACGGTAAAGATATCGTGATTACAGAAGCGGACGTGGAAAATCTGATCCGCGCGAAAGCGGCGGTATTTGCCGGTATCCGCGTGATGCTGCTCAAGATGGAGCTTCCCATCGAAGCGATTTCTAAAATCTTGATTGGCGGCGGTTTCGGAAATTATCTCAATCTGAAAGATTCGATTCAGATTGGATTATTACCGGATCTGCCTGCGGAATATTATGATTTTATCGGCAACAGTTCTTTAAAAGGCGCTTACATGGCGCTGTTAAGCAGAAAAGTGTTTGAGCACAGCGTTGAGTTAGGCAAAGGCATGACCTATTTGGAACTTTCCGATGGGAATGAGTTTTATGACGAGTATGTTCAGGCGATGTTCCTGCCCCATACCGACATGAGTCTTTTCCCCTCGGTGGAAGACTGAGAAAGGACAAATTCTATGTCAAAACATATTGCACTCGTGGGTAAAGGCGGCGTCGGCAAAACAACGTTAACCACGATGATCTGCCGCTATCTTACTGAAAACCACAAAGGCATAATTTTGGCGGTGGATGCGGATCCCAATGCCAATCTCAATGAGGCGCTGGGAATGGATTTCTCATTCTGCATTTCCGACGTAATTGAAGACACCAAACGCCGGCATGCGGTTCCCGATGGCATGTCCAAAGAGAGATACGTTGAATACAGATTGCAAAGTGCTTTGATGGAAGGCGAAGGCGATATCGATATGCTGACCATGGGCGGCCCCCAAGGCCCTGGCTGCTATTGCTACGCCAACGATTTATTGAGAGGGTATATTGAACGCTTGGATTCCAATTACGACTATCTCGTGATTGACAGCGAAGCGGGGATGGAACACCTTAGCCGCCGCACGATTCAAGATGTTGACGTGATGTTCATCATTTCCGACGCCTCGGTTCGCGGCATCAGAACGATCACCCGCATCAATGACCTGATCAAAAACTTGAAATCCAAAGTGAAATCTGTTTATGCGATCATCACAAAAGCATCGGAAGAAACCATGTCCGAATTACAGGAAGAAATCGAAAAAACCGGTGTAGAACTGGCAGGATTTATTCCCTTTGACGAAGAAGTATTCAAGTATGACGCCAAAGGGTTGCCTCTGATGGATCTGCCCGCAGATTCTCCTGTCGTGAAATCTTCCTTTGCGATATTCGATAAAATCCAATTATAAGTAAAGCCCAAATCTTGAAAGGAGAAAGAAAATGGCTGTACAGATATTAAAAGAAAAGTATGCCCAACCCATTCGCACCTATAAACTCGGTGCGACTGCTGAAGAAGGCGGCACCCGCTGCTGTTCTTTGGCGATCGGCGGTGAAGGCACACTTCCTTTCCAACATTATGAAGGGGTAAATCCCAATAAACCCATCGTTGCGATGGAAGTCAATACCATGATTGACCTCGACTGGAACGAAAATTTAAAGGACGCGATCGGCGCTCAGTATATCGGACATCCCACGGAATGGGCAAAATACGTCAAAGAAGTCGGCGCGGACGCCATCTATCTGAAATTAGACTCCGCGGATCCTGATAAAGGGAACGACTCCCCTGAAAAATGCGCACAGTTGACCAAAGATGTTTTGGCCGCTTGCGATCTTCCCGTCATCGTTGCCGGTTCCGGTAACTCTGAAGTGGACGAAGAAGTTTTGATGGCTGTCGCCGATGCAACCAAAGGCGAAAATTTGCTGATTGGTTTCGCGGAAACGGAACATTATAAATCCCTCGTCGCCGCTTGCTTAGGCAACGGTCACGGCATCATCGCCAGATCTCCCCTGGATATCAACATCTGCAAACAGTTGAACATCCTGATTTCCGAAATGAATATGCCCATGGAAAGAATCGTCATCGATCCTCTCGTATCCTCTGTTGGTTACGGTATTGAATACGCTTATTCCATCATGGAACGCGGTCGTATCGGTGCTCTTACCGGTGACAAAACCTTATCCATGCCCATGATTGCCACCGTCGGTTTCGAATGCTGGAGACAGAAAGAAGCCTGGAGCAATACGGAAGACTTCCCGCAATGGGGCGAACAAGCTGACCGCGGTCCTGCTTGGGAAGCGGTTACCGCTGCTGCTTGCCTCCAAGGCGGTGTGGATATTCTCTGCATGAGACATCCTGTTGCGATCAAATCCATCAAACGCCAAATTGATGCTTTGATGGTAAAATAACTTCCACAGAAGATTTATAAAGTGATAGGAGGTACTGATAATGAAAATTATTGGTGAAAGAGTGAATGGGATGTTCCTGGATATCCGCGAAGGCATCCAGAAGAGAGATCCCAAAGCATTGATTGATTGGGCGAAGAAACAGGAAGAACTGGGCTCCGACTGGATTGACCTCAATGCCGGTCCCGCCTGTGCCAACGAAGCTGAACGCGTGGAAGCCATGAAGTGGATGGTTGAAGTGGTTCAACCCGTTACCAAACTTCCCCTGGCCCTGGACTCCACCAACTATGACGCCATTGAAGCCGGTTTGGAACTGATCGATGACGCTCATATTGCTGATACCTTAATCAACTCCGTTCCCTGTGAACAGGATAAAATGGACAGAGTCTTCGCCATGGCCGCGAAATTTGGCTGCAAAGTCGTTTGCCTGACCATGGACGCCAAAGGCGTTCCTCAGGAAGCCGACAGCCGTGTTGCTCTCGCCATGGAACTGGTTGCCAATGCCGATATGGCCGGCGTTCCCAGTGACGATCTCTACATTGACCCCCTGATTCTGCCCTGCAACGTTGCGCAGTTCCATGCTCCCGAAGTATTGAAAGCTTTGGCGCAGATCAAAACCTTAGCGGATCCCGCTCCCAACACTGTGCTGGGTCTTTCCAATGTTTCTCAGAAATCGCCGGACCGCTCTTTGATCAACAGAACGTATCTTGCCATGGGCGCCGCCTGCGGTCTTGATGCTGTTATCGCCGATCCTTGCGACGATGCTTTGATGGAAGTTGCCGCGACCACTGAAATTCTCCTGAACAAAAAAATCTATGCGGATTCCTACGTTAAAGTTTATCGCGAAAAGAATCTCTAAGATTAACTGAAAACAAAACGGGGTTTCATCATGAAGCCCCTAACAAAAGGAAAGCTGGTTTCTGAAATAAGAAACCAGCTTTTCATTTAATGAGTGCGGCTCAGCTGTAGACGGGAAAAAATATCTTTATGATCTTATTGACATAAAAAGAGACGCCAGTGTCTTTATTTACCTTCCAAATGGCAAAATGCCATTTCAGGTATGGGCGACACTGGCGTTTCTAATGATAGTATACGCCGGGAATCTCAAAATGTCAAAGGAGAAGAATACGATATCGGCGATACGGTTTATTACGGCACAACGAAGCTGCCGTTACAGGCACCACAGACGAATGCCATGATATTAAAACAGTATGTCTAAATTTACGTTGGAAAGCATGGTTAACGGTTGCGTTTTCAACGATTTTTCTGTATAATTTATATATTATGATAAGAATTGTTCTTCGCTGTTTTTCCCTAACGTTCATTGCAGGGGAGGAAAGTTTAAAAGTAGCTTAAAAAATAAAAACGCCGAACCCAACTACA
>DLGE01000001.1:469512-1179538 GCA_002482535.1 Peptococcaceae bacterium UBA7702
GAGTAAGCATAAAGTAAAAACGCTGAACCCAACTACAAATTGGGTCCAGCGTCACGCTGGCTGGCACGCCTGACAGGATTCGAACCTGCGACCACCGGAATCGGAATCCGTTACTCTATCCTGCTGAGCTACAGGCGCATGTACCACTTGTCTATTATAGCCTAAAAAAAGTGATTCGTCAATTTGATTCTTTGATATTGTGAGGTAAAAAGTATGGAAATCTACGATCCGAAAAGTGCGACAAGCTATTTGAATATCGCCGAAACCGTAAGGGTCGCTGTGGCCAAATTTGCCGCGGGCGATCTTGCTGAAATGATTGCCAACTGTGGTTTCCGTCAAGCCGGAGACGGCTTCGACGTTCATTTTATCAACCGCGATCTTCACGTCAGCTATCCTGACGGAGAGGTGACGGAAATGGAAAGCGGCAAAACCGTGGACGATGTAGCAAAAATTCTTGTTTTGCATCATGCGGCTTATTCCCGCGGCGGCGGCCTCGCCGACAAGATGGTTTCCTATAAAGAGCTGCCCGGCGGCGACATCTATATCAATCCCTTTACGCACCGCTGTATCGACGCGCTGGTGGGTATTTTTGCGAAAGATTTGGAAGCCTTGAAAAAAGCGGTTGGGGCAACGGAATACCGCGTGGAGAACCACGGCGATTTCAGCTGTACCGTTCAAGTGCTGCCCATGGTGCCTCTGACTTTGATTCTCTATGAAGAAGACGAAGAATTTCCGGCGGCAGGAAACATTCTTTTTAACGGCAATGCCGCTTCCCATCTGCACACCGAGGACTACAGCCAGCTTTCCGCTTATCTCATATCCAATTTAAAGCGGCTGGCTTTCCAATAAGGAGAATGCTATGACATTGACATCGATGATCAAAGATATTACCTTGGCCGAAATGGGGTTGGCCAAACTAAATTGGGCCAAAAGCCATATGCCGGTTTTGAATTTATTGATCCAACGCTATCAAGACGAACAGCCCTTTCAAGGGATGCGCGTCAATATTTGCCTGCATATCGAGGCAAAAACAGGCTGCCTCGCCTTGGCCTTGCAGGAACTTGGCGCCACCGTGGCCTTGGCCGCCTGCAACCCCCTTTCAACCCAAGACGACGTCGCCGCCGCGCTGAGCACAAAAGGGGTTGCCGTTTTTGGTATTCACGGCGCCGATCAGGCTCTTTATGACGCTTGTATCGCCGCTTCTTTGGAAAATAAACCGCAGCTGATCATTGACGACGGCGGCGATCTCGTGAATCTTCTGCATCAGGATAAAAAAGAACTGCTTGCAGAGATCATCGGCGGCTGTGAAGAGACCACCACGGGTTTGAACCGACTCCGGGCCATGGCGGACAAAGGAGAACTGTGTTTTCCGATGATCGCCGTGAACGACGCCGATTGCAAGCATCTTTTTGATAACCGTTACGGCACAGGACAGTCGGCCTGGACGGCGATTATGTCTACGACCAATCTCTTAGTGGCCGGTTCCACGGTGGTAATCGCCGGTTACGGCTGGTGCGGCAAGGGTCTGGCTTTGCGGGCCAAAGCTTTGGGCAGCCGGGTGATTGTGACGGAAATTGATGAAGTCAAGGCCTTGGAAGCGCTGATGGACGGTTATGACGTGATGCCCATGGCGGAAGCGGCGCCTTTGGGGGACTGCTTCGTTACCGTCACCGGTAACTGTGACGTTTTAGCTAAGGAACACTTTGAAACCATGAAGGACGGCGCTGTTTTGGCCAACGCCGGTCATTTCGACGTGGAAATCAATAAGGAAGATCTGCTGGCGATGAGCGAAAATGTCTCTACCGCCAGAGAAAATATTGAGGAATACCGCTTGAAAGACGGCAGGAGCGTCTATCTTTTGGGCGAGGGACGCCTTGTGAACCTGGCCTGCGGCATGGGTCATCCCGTGGAAATCATGGACATGTCTTTTGCCGTGCAAGTCGGTTCGCTGCTCTATCTGAAGGATTGCGGTAAAGGCCTAAAGCCCGCGGTTCATCCCGTACCTCAAGAGGTGGACCGTGAAATTGCCGCCATGAAGCTAAAGGCTTTGTCCAAAAAAATTGACGTTCTCACCACGAAACAGGAAAAATACTGGCGAAACCGGTAAAGAGGAATCCAATGCGCACAATTACTTATGAGGAAATCAAAAACACTGTGGCGGCGCTATGTGTCGAAAGCTGCAACCATTTGGGGGAAGACGTCTTACAAAAACTTAAGTCCTCCGTTCATACAGAAAAATCTCCTGTGGGCGTTGATATTTTGAAGCAATTGGTCAAAAACGCCCTGATTGCCGCTGCCGACGAAATCCCCATCTGTCAGGACTGCGGTCTTGCTGTGGTCTTTGCCGAAGTGGGCCAGGAAGTTCATATTGAAGGCAGCTTTACTGAAGCGGTTAATGACGGCGTCATACAAGGCTATGCCGAAGGGTACTTGAGAAAATCTACCTGTACGGCACTGACCAGGGAAAACTATGGCAATAACGCCCCGGCCATCCTCCATACGAAACTCGTTCCCGGTGAAAATATCAAGCTCACCGTTGCGCCAAAAGGCGGCGGCGCGGAAAATATGAGCGTCCTAAAAATGTTCCCGCCGGCGGCGGGGAGAGACGGAATCATTGATTTTGTGGTGGATACCGTAGGTCAGGCGGGGCCGAACCCATGCCCACCCATTATTTTGGGGATTGGCATTGGCGGCAATTTTGAAATGGCGCCGCTTTTGGCCAAAGAAGCCCTGCTCCTTGAGATTGAGGAAAAGAACGGTGATCCCACCTTTGCCGCCATGGAGGAGGAAATCCTAAAACGCTGCAATCAACTGGGCATTGGCCCCGGTGGTCTCGGCGGGAGCACCACCGTTTTGGCGGTGCATATCAAAGATGCTCCCTGTCATATCGCGTCTTTACCCTGTGCCGTGAATATCAACTGCCATGCCGCAAGGCACAAGACGAAGGTGATCTGATATGAGTGAAGTGATATTAACGCCTCCTTTCAAGGATGCTGATTTGAAAAAGCTGCGCATTGGCGATACCGTTTATATTACCGGGACCATCTACACGGCAAGAGACGCCGCCCATAAACGGCTCTGCGATATCTTGGCGGAGGGTGGAGAACTGCCTTTTGAATTAGAGGGACAGGTCATTTACTATGCCGGGCCCGCCCCGGCAAAGCCCGGCGCCGTCATCGGCTCCATCGGCCCAACTTCCAGTTACCGGATGGACGCTTACGCGCCGACGCTGATGGCAAAGGCCGGTTTAAAAGGGATGATCGGCAAAGGCAAACGGAACGAAGCGGTAAAGGCGGCCATGGTGAAACACTGCGCCGTTTATTTCGGCGCCACCGGCGGCGCGGCGGCACTGCTCAGCAAACGGGTTAAGGAAGCGGAAGTGATTCTCTATCCGGAACTGGGACCTGAGGCGATCCGCCGTTTGAAGGTAGAACACTTTCCAGTGACGGTGATCAACGACGTATACGGCGGCGATCTTTACGAGGAAGCGATCAGAGCGTATCAGGAAATATAAAGAATGAAAAAATATGAACCCATCATCGAATACGTTTGCCCCGACGGCCTCGGGGCGCAAATAGGGCTCAAAGCCGGGGAAAAACTGCTCATGATCAATGATACGGTTTTAAGGGATATCATCGATTATCAGTACCTCTCGGCCGATGAAAACTTGAAACTTACCGTTGCCGCCAAAGATGGCGGCGAACGTACGCTCCGTATCACAAAGAACGAGGATGAAGATCTCGGCATCGGATTTCAAAGCGCTGTATTTGACGGCATCCGCAAATGCCAAAACCGCTGTATCTTCTGTTTTGTCGATCAGATGATCAAAGGGCAGCGGGAAACGTTGTATCTGAAAGACGACGATTACCGCCTGTCGTTTCTCTACGGCAACTACATTACTTTAACCAATCTCAATGAGGCGGATTTTACCCGCATCAAGGAGCAGAAATTGAGCCCCCTTTACATCTCCGTGCACTGCCTTGATGCCACCATGCGGCAAACGGTTTTAGGCCGAAAGGAAGCGCGGCATATCGTTGAGTCCTTACGGGAGCTTTCCGACGCCGGTATTGAGATGCACGGCCAGATTGTTTTGGCTCCCGGCTATAACGATGGCAAATACTTAACGGAAACAGTGGAGGGCATTGCCGCCATTTCGGGATTTCGCTCTTTGGCGCTGGTTCCCGTGGGTCTGACCAAATGTAAAAACCCCGCCTTACGTTTATATACCGAGGCGGAAGCCAAAGCGCTGATCGCTCTCACCGAAACGTATCAGCAACGCTTTTTAAAGGAAAAAGACACCCGTTTTCTCTTTGCCGCCGATGAATTTTACCTTTTGGCGGCAGCGCCCATACCGGCTCACGAAGATTACGAAGACTTTTCCCAGATTGAAAACGGTGTTGGCCTGGTGCGTCAGTTTGAAGAAGACTATTTCCTGGCCAAGGACGTCCTCGGCGATTTTGCCAAAGAAACCATCGTTTATCTGATCACCGGTTTTCACGGCGCAAAGGCCCTTGCCCCGGTGATCGCCGATTTGCAGGGGATCAAAAATCTTCACGTCAAGGCCCTTGCCGTGGAAAACCGCTTTTTCGGCTCCTCGGTGACGGTGACGGGACTTTTAACGGGTCATGATATTATCGCCGCATTGGCGCAAAATAAAGAGGAGGGCGCTTTTTATCTGCTCCCCGACGTTTTATTGAAACATCACACCGATCTGCTTTTGGACGGTGTTTCCGTGGCGGAAATCGCCGCGGAAAGCGGATGTGACGTCCGCATTACGGAAACCAGCGGCATGGCATTGGCGGACACTGTCGCCGCAATCAGAGAGGAACGCATATGAAACCAATCCTTGCTCTTGTCGGCCGCCCCAACGTGGGGAAATCGACATTGTTCAATCGAATCATCGGCGAACGAAAAGCCATTGTCGAAGACACGCCGGGAATTACCAGAGACCGTCTTTACGAAGAAGCCTCCTGGAACGGGAAGGACTTTATTTTGATCGATACCGGCGGCATCGATTTTGAAAATATCGAGGGTCAGATCGAATCCCGCATCTATCAACAGGTGCTTTTGGCCATCGAAGAAGCCGATGTCATCGTCATGGTCACCGACGGCAAAACAGGCCTCACCGATGAGGACCTGCGGGCGGCGTCGCTCCTGAAAAAATCGAAAAAGCCGATCCTCTTGGCGGTGAATAAAATCGACCATTTTGATAACGCCGATTATTACGATTTTTACCGCTTGGGTCTCGGTGAACCGATTCCCGTTTCCTCTCTTCATGGCATGAACACCGGCGATCTTTTAGACGCTGTTGTGGCTGCCTTTCCCGAAAGCGAAGCGGAGGAGGACGATGACGAAATCATCCGCTTTGCCTTGATCGGCCGGCCCAATGTGGGAAAATCCTCCCTGGCCAACCGTTTGTTGGGGGAGGAGCGCACCATCGTATCGGATATTCCCGGCACCACCAGGGACGCCATCGACTCCCGTTTTGAAAAGGACGGGCAGAAGTACCTATTGATCGACACGGCGGGGATGCGCCGCCGGGGCAAGATTCAGGAGACCACGGAAAAATACAGCATCATCCGCACCCTGCGTTCCGTGGACCGCTCCGATGTGGTATTGATGCTTTTAGACGCCAAAGACGGCGTGACGGAGCAGGATAAGAAGGTCGCCGGTTATGCCCACGAGGCGGGGAAGGGGATGCTGATCGTCGTCAATAAATGGGACGCCATTGAGAAAGACGGCAAGACGATCAATAAATTTGAGGAAGAGATCAGGGAAGAGATGGCTTATCTGAGCTATGCTCCCATCGTCTATATCTCGGCTCTCACGGGACAGCGGGTGCACACGGTGCTCCAATGGGTCAAAGCCATTTCGGAACAGCAAAATCTGCGCGTGCCCACGGCGCGCCTGAATGAAGTGATCCAGGAAGCCCTGCGCCTCAATCCGCCGCCCTCGGATAAGGGCAGGAAATGCCGGATTCTTTACGGCACCCAGGTCGGCGTCAAGCCGCCGAAGTTCGCGATCTACGTCAACGAACCGGAGCTGGTGCACTTTTCCTACGAACGTTATCTGGTCAATCAACTTCGGCAGAATTTTGGCTTTGAAGGTACACCGCTCTGGCTTTTGATTCGCAGGAGCAACGAGAAAGCTTAAAAATTAAAATATGAATCATAAAAAGGGGATATCGTTATGGTCTGGCAGGTTCTTGTGGTAATACTCGCCTATTTTTTAGGGGCGATTCCTTCGGGGTATTGGGTCGGCAAAAAGATTTGCGATGTCAACATTTTGGAATTGGGCAGTAAAAATGTGGGGGCGACGAATACCTTTCGTATTTTAGGCCCCAAAATCGGCGGCCTCGTGCTTCTGATGGATCTGCTAAAGGGGTTTATCGCCGCTCTCATCGGCTATTTTGCCGGCGGCGTCACACTTTCCGTGATTTGCGGTGTTGTGGCGATTTTGGCCCATACGTTTTCCGTCTTTCTGAAATTTAAGGGAGGGAAAGGCGTCGCCACCGGCGCCGGCGTGATGTTCTGCTGGAATCCTCTCGCCATTCTCTGCGCCCTCATTGTGTGGTCTTTGTTGGCTTTTACCACGGGTTATGTCTCTCTGGCTTCCCTCATCGCTTCCATTGCCTGTGTTTTTTTCCTTTGGCTCTTCGGTGGCACCACACTGCAAATCATCATTTGCGCCCTGATCGTCGTTTATATTGTGTGGAAGCATCGAGAAAATATCAAACGCCTCTTCGCGGGTACGGAAAACAAGATGAACTGGAAAGAGAAGTTTTCCAAAAAATAATGATCTTATAGAACGGACGCCGCGCGTCCGTTCTTTTCATTGGTATAATGTTGTCTTTCCCTCATATAATTGAATTGAACATTGCCGCATGAAGCGGTCAAGGGAGGGAAATGATTGGAAAAAACAGATGTATTGGAAAATATCAGCGAACGTACCGGCGGTGATATCTATCTGGGAGTTGTGGGGCCCGTTCGTACCGGAAAATCGACTTTCATCAGACGCTTCATGGAATTGCTGGTCCTTCCCAATATCGAGGAATTTCATGAACGTGAAATCGCCCGCGACGAACTTCCCCAAAGTGGTACGGGACGCACGGTCATGACGACAGAACCGAAATTTATTCCGGCCAATGCCGTGGAGATCAACGTCAGGGAAGGAATTGACATGCGCGTACGCATGGTGGATTGCGTCGGCTATGTCGTTCCCGGGGCACTGGGTTTTGAAGAAAATGAAATACCGCGGATGGTGCACACGCCTTGGGGCGAAGAGGAAATCCCCTTCGAAGAAGCGGCGGAGATTGGTACAAGAAAGGTGATCACCGACCATTCTACCATCGGTCTTTTGGTGACCACCGACGGCTCCATCACGGAGATCGAGAGAGAAAGCTATTTAGAAGCGGAAGAGCGTGTGGTTGCCGAATTGAAAGAATTGGATAAACCTTTTGTTATCATACTCAATTCGGTGGATCCTTTCAGCGTGGAAACGAGAGCTTTGAGTGAAAAGATGCAGGCAGAATACGATGTTTCCGTCGTTGCGGTAGACGCCATGAATATGACCAACGACGACGTACTCCGGGTTTTGCAGGAAGCGCTTTATGAATTTCCCGTCACTGAAGTCGATGTGCATCTGCCGGACTGGGTGCCAGAAACCGACGAAAATCACTGGCTTAGAAAGAACTTGGAAACCGATATTTTCACCATTGTCGATGAGATCAAAAGGATTCGCGATCTTGACAATGCCGTGGCCGCCATCGACGCTCTGGAAATCACCGAAGGCGCTTCTTTGCTGATGATGGATCTCAGCACCGGTATTTCCGCGGTAGACGTCAGAATCAACGACAGCTATTTTTATCAGATCCTCGGCGAATACGCCGGCGAAGAGATTGAGGGCAATCATACGATTATGCGCCTGATCCGCCAATTCGCCCTTTCCGATAAGGAATGGAGCAAATTGAGAGAAGCCATGGGCGAAGTGCGGGATTCCGGTTATGGTGTCGTCAATCCGCAGCTTGATGAAATGTATCTTGAGGAACCGGAACTGATCAAACAAGGCGGGCGTTTCGGTGTGAAACTGAAAGCTTCAGCCCCCAGCTATCATCTGATCCGGGCCAACATCTCCACGGAAATCACGCCGTTGATCGGTACGGAAAAACAATGCGAGGAACTGGTGCGCTACATTCTGGAAGAATTTGAAGATGATCCGCAAAAGATGTGGGATACGAACATTTTCGGCAAATCCCTTAACACCTTAGTGCAGGAAGGGATTCAGAGCAAACTTTGCACCATGCCGGAAACGGCCAGAGGAAAACTGCAAATTACCTTAGAACGCCTTGTCAATGACGGTGGCGGTGGGATCATCTGTATTATCCTTTAAACGTAATAACCGTTGAAATCAGGTACAATCAAAATGATTGTACCTGATTTTTGTGCTGTTTTTATTCGCTCTTTATGCTATAATAATAGCCTAAGGAGTGAACCATGGAATTCATCATCGTTGACCTGGAAACCACAGGTATCAATTATAAGAGGGATAAAATCATTGAGATTGGCGCCGTGAAAATCGCCGCTTTCGGCAAACGTCAAACCTTTCACCGCCTCATCGATCCGGAAATTCCTCTACCGAAAAACATTACGGCGCTGACGGGGATCAGCGACGATATGCTCACCGGTAAACCTCTCATCGAAGAGGTGATCGGTGATTTTTTGGCCTTTGTCGGCGACGGTCAGCTCGTCGCACACAACGCCGCCTTTGACGGCGGTTTTTTGGAAGCGTTCACCGAGATCCCCAAGGAGGAGTATCTTGATACGCTGCTCCTCGCCAAAATGGCGTTCCCGATGTTGAACAGTTATGCTTTGGCCAATCTCACGGAGTATTTCGGTATCTCCAACGATCAGCAGCACCGGGCGTTGAGCGATGCGGAAGCCACCGCCGATCTGTTTCAATTGATCGAGGAAACCTTCGCTTTGGCAGATCAGGGTCTGATGGCCGCCTGGAGCCATCTGCTGAGTAAAAAATATCCGGTATATCAACGCTATTTGCAACGCTTTGACGCCCAGCCTTTGGCGCAAAAATACCTTCCACCCAAAGCGCCAAAAAAAGGTGAAGAGGAAAAAGGCGGGGAAAAGACAGAGGAGAGGGAAAAGTATGTTATCGATGGCGAAGAGCTGTTGGCCTGCTTTGAGGGGAAGGACGGCCTGAAAACCCACGTTTTGGATTTTCGTCCCCGGGTCTCCCAAACGGAAATGGCTTTGGCCGTGGCGGCGGCCTTTAATCAGGAGGAGTATCTTTTGGCGGAAGCCGGCACGGGAACCGGCAAAACCATCGCCTATCTGCTCCCCGCCGTCTTTGCCGCGGTATACGGCAAAACGCCGGTGATCATCAGCACCCATACGATCCATCTCCAAGATCAGTTGATCAAAAAGGATATTCCCGAGTTAAATGGTTTCTTTCAGGGCAATATCCGGGCCGCCTTGATCAAGGGTCGCAATCATTATCTTTGTTGCCGGAAGTGGGAAAACGAATACGAAAACGAAGACCGCGACCGCGCCTTTTTCATGGCCCGTCTGTTGCCTTGGGTGACGGAAACCCAAGACGGCGACGGCGACATACTGAACCTCAATGCCTTTGAAAAGAAGGATTGGCAGCGGTTCTCCGCCGCTTCGGAAAATTGTATCGGTATGCGCTGCCCCTATTTTCACGGTCGCTGTTTTGTCCGTCGGGCCAGAAAAGCCGCGGAAAATGCCGACCTGATCATCACCAACCATTCGCTGCTTTTGACCGATTCGGTGCGGGGCGGCGGTATTTTGCCCCATACAGAGCATCTGATCATCGACGAAGCCCACCAGTTGGAGACGGTGGCCGAAAACAGCCTCGGTTTTAGCCTCAGCTACTTTGATCATATGGGGACTTACGGTGAACTTTTAAAAATACTGCAAAAGCTCTATAAGAGAGTTACGTTTCCCAGTCTTTATCTCAATGAGCAATCCCAGGAAAAAATCAGGGAGAGGCAGACCTTTTTGGAGGAGCTCATGGCCAAATTAAAGGATAACGGAGACAAGGGCAGGGATGCCTTTGCCATGTTCAAGGAGACCTTTGAGCTTGCCAAAACAAGAAAAACCGCGGCCAGCCGCAGCTGGCGCATTGACGAAAGGGTGAAGAGCGAAGCAATTTGGGAAGAAGCCGGCCAACTCCTTAGTAATCTACGGGTTTGGTATGAGGAAATTGGCGTGGACTTAGCCAAAACCGCCTCCCTCCTTGAAAGCGAACTGGAGGAAGAGGGTTACGAAAATGATCAGATCCAGTTTACCGTAGCGAAAGGGGAATGGAGTGAAAACGCCTCGGCGCTGAAAGCCTTTGCCCAGGGAGAAAAAGAGGGCATGGTCGCTTGGCTGGAAGAGGGCAACGAGCGCTTTATCTATCCCATTTTAAAAGCCGCGCCCCTTAACATCGATCAGGCGCTGGCCAAGGATCTTTATGCCCATAAGGACAGCGTGGTTTTTGTTTCCGCCACCCTCAGCGTGAACCGGGATTTTCACTATTTTCGCCAAACCTGTGGCCTTGACCTGATCCCGAAGAAAACCAATGAACTGCTTTTGCCGTCGCCCTTTGATTACCGGAATCAGTCGGTGCTCGTCGCCGCCAATGATATTCCCCTTGTAGGGACTGTGACGGAATATGAATATTTGGAGAGCGTCGCCCGAGCCGTGATTGATTTGACCACGGCGGCAAAAGGCCGTTCTTTGGTGCTGTTTACTTCACATATGCACTTGAGGGAAGTTTTCTACCGGGTGGAACAGCCGATGAAAGACAAAGGCGTTACGGTTTTGGCTCACGAGATCAGCGGCAGCCGAAGCACACTTTTGCGCAAGATGAGGGAAGACAGCCGCACCGTGATTTTAGGCGCCAACAGTTTTTGGGAAGGGATCGACGTGGCCGGGGAGAATCTCAGCCTTTTGATCATTGTCCGCTTGCCCTTCTGGCCGCCGGATATTCCCACCATTGCCGCTAAACTTGATCTCCTCAAAGCGCAGCATAAAAACGCCTTCGGCGAACTGAGTCTGCCTCAGGCGATCATCCGTTTTAAACAGGGTTTTGGCCGCCTGCTGCGGAAGGAGGACGACCGCGGTGTGATCTGCGTTCTCGATAAGCGCATCTATGAAAAGCGCTACGGCAAGGATTTTGTGGAGTCGCTGCCCTTGAATAAGGTCTATCCCTTATCCGTTCAGGATATCACCACCTTGATCCGGGAGCGGTTATAAAAGAAGCTACCGGGCATATAATAAAGTAAACGTCTACGCGAGGTGAAAAGAGATGCGCGTCTTGTTCTTTAGAGTCCCGGCCGGTTTGAAAAAACTATTGCGGAAATTCATTCACTGATATTTCTACTTGACAGTATTGGTTTTTCTCTTTATAATGCTCTTAGATTAAGCAATAAGGTGTATTTTACTTAATAGGGAAACAGGTTCAAAACCTGTACGGTCCCGCCACTGTAAGGTGGAGCAGCGCATAAAACGCCACTTTTTGATGAAAATCGGAAGGGAAGGCTTGCGTTGTGATGAACCCGAGTCAGGAGACCTGCCTTATTGTTATGATTATGGGAACTTAGGTAAGAGTTCGCATCTATTTTAGATGTGAACTCTTTTTTTATCGTTTTATCGGAAAGGAGCTTTTATGAATACCGCGGTATTAACGAAAGAACAAGAACTGATTTTTGAACATCGGGAACGCCCCGTTATAAAAGATGGGGAAATTTTAATCGAAGTTGCATATTGCGGTGTTTGCCGCACCGACCGGAAAGCTTACCGGCGGGGTCAGCGTGATCTGCGGCTGCCCCGGGTATTGGGTCATGAATTTGCCGGGAGCATCGCGGCGCTGGGCAGCAAGGTCAGGGGTTTTAAAGTTGGTGAACGGGTACAAATACACCCCGGTATCGGTTGCGGCGTCTGCGGCGATTGTCTTGCAGGTGACGACCAACGTTGCCGGGAAATGGAAATCATCGGTTTTCATCGCGACGGCGGTTTTGGCCGCTACTGCGTGATTCCTTCTGCGGGGGTGCAAGGCGGCATCCTTGCGAAAGTACCCGATCATATCCCTCTTTATTACGCCGCCTTGTCGGAGCCGATCGCTTGCGCGCTACATATGATCGATCATATCAATATCTTACCGGAAGATCGATTGTTGATTGTTGGTGGCGGCGTGCTCGGCTGTCTTATGGCTAAACTCTGTCAATATCAGAACATCACAGAAAATATTCTGATCGTGGAACCCAACGAAAAAAAGCGTGATCTTTGCCGGAATTTGGGCTTCCAATCCTTGCCGGTGGAAAACGCTGGAGATATCATCAAAGAAATCTGGCCCGCTGGGGCAGACGCAGCGATTCCCTGTTGTCCGGTGAATTTCGGGATGGAACTGTCGCTACGGATGCTGAAAAATGGCGGCAAATTAGGCTTTTTCAGCGGTTTGACGGGAAATGAAGCGTTGACCAACAAACAGATCAACTCAATGCACTACAAGGAGTTAACGGTAACGGGAGCCTACGGCTGCGGCTTAAAAGACGGGAAAAAAGCCTTGGCGCTGCTGAAAGAGGGGTTTGATCTTACCGATCTGCCCATCACCTTCATTGCTTTGGAAAATGTGGAAGATACCTTAAAGCAAACGGATACGGAAAATGATCTGATTACAATAATCGACTATAAAAAAGGAGAACCAAAAAAATGACAACTAAAAATTTCGGTAAAGCCATTGATCGTTTGATCGGAAAAGAACACCTCACCAGAGCGGAAACTTACGATTATTTCAGCGCAGTGATGGCCAATCGGGAAACGGAAATGAATCAGGGCGCCTTTTTGGCGGCACTAACGGCGAAAGGCGCCACCGCCGAGGAAATTGCCGCAATCTGGCAGGTCGTTTATGAAGAAGATACCGTAAAAGTGGTGCCGGAGATTGATTTGCCTTTGGCGGAAAATAGCGGCACCGGTATGGATAAAATCAAAACCTTCAATATCAGCACCGCCGCTTCGGTGGTTGCGGCTTCTTGCGGCGTTGCTATGGCGCGCCACGGCGCCCGGGCCATCACCTCTACCTGTGGTACTGTTGATGTGGCAGAGGCCATTGGGATCAACGTGGAGACCGACTGCGATAACATCGGCAAGAGCATCGAAGCCTGTGGTATCGGCCTTTTTAACGGCATGAGCGCCAAAGTTCATCCCAGCGGTCTGGGCCGGATTTTGAGCAATATCAGTTTTGGCTCGGTATTGAATATCGCGGCTTCTTTGGCCAATCCCGTAAAAATTGAATACGGCGTCAGAGGTGTCAATGATCCGGAAATGCTTCAGGATGTCGCCGGGATCATGCAGGGTATCGGTTACCGTCGCGGCGTTGTGCTCCACGGTTTTCAGGATGACGGGACACCCGGCATTGATGAAGCAAGTACCCTGGGAAAAACAGAGTACGCGGAAATCAAGGCTGACGGAAAGATCAGCTTTGATACGTTCTATCCGGAAGACTTCGGTCTGAAAAGAGCATGTACCCGGGATATCATGGCCGTAGGTTCCGTGGAAGCGGAAGCGAAAAGACTGGTTCAAGTTTTATCGGGGGAAAAAGAAAGCCCCGAAAGCGATATCGTATTGCTGAATGCGGCATTGCTGCTCTATGTAACGGGCATCAGTGATACCATGCAAAAAGGCTATGAACGTGCCGCCAAGGCCCTTTATGAAGGCGATTCCTATCAAAAACTGGCACAATGGGTCAGCTGTCAAGGTGAGGCTGACCTGGAGATGGCCTTTCAGCGCTTAAACCGTTTTCGGGAGGTGGTTTAAATGATTCTTTATGCCGTAAAAACAAAAGACGGTTACCTCCGGGATAAACGTGATGCGGGGATATTCGTTACGAAATTGGCCTCGGCGTCTGTTTTTCCCGAAAAGGATGGCGCCGCAAAACTCAAAAAACAATTCGGAGAAGGTCAGATTGCGGAGCTAACGTTAACGGAGCGTTTGCTTTTACCGTCGGAAGAATAGTGGCGGTCTCATTGATTCGAATCAAAAAAGCTGTGTTTTCACAGCTTTTTTCTAATATGAAAAGAATCTTTTGCGGCTTCAAGGCATTTTCAAGGAAAAGGTTATCGTCTGCCGGAAACTTCGCCAAGGAGCGCTGCCACGAAAACCAGGGCTGTTTTTTGTAAAAATATGCCGCCGGAAAAGGCTCCGCTTAAAACGGTACCGGCGAAAAGCAGCAGCAAAACGGCGAAGGGTAAAAAGAGAGTCTTTTTCAGTTGGAAAAACGGTGTGCGCGCTGCGATGAAAAACGCGCCGCAAAAAACGGACAGGCCCAAAGAAATGTTGGCGAAAATCGACAGTATGTGATTTTCAAAAGGCAACAGATAAAACAAACCGCAAAATACCGCGGCACAAAGCAGAGAGACGCAAACAGTGAGAAGGAGCCCTTGCGCCAAAACTTTTCGGCTGAAACCGGAATACATCTGATCAACTCCTACTTATTAAAATTTAATAAATTTAATGGTTTTCCTTGACGTTTCATATGAAAAACAATAAAATATATATGCTATGCTTTTTCGAAATATTACTGCGAGGTAAAGAAATGAAAAGAATAATTGATAAGCCCAGAATCGAGGCGGCTTTCAAAGAGATACTTGACGCCATCGGTGAAGATGCTGAAAGAGAAGGATTAAAAGAAACGCCGGCGCGTGTCGCAAGGATGTATGAAGAAATATTCGCAGGACTTCACGAGGATCCCGGCGAACATTTAATGAAGCAGTTTTCTGCAGAACACCATGATGAAATGGTATTGATTAAGGATATTCCGGTATACTCTATGTGTGAACATCATTTCATGCCTTTTTATGGTGTCGCCCATGTGGCCTATATTCCCAAAAAGGAGGGGGCTTTGACCGGTCTTTCTAAAATTGCCCGCACCGTAGAGGGTTTCGCCAAAAGACCCCAGGTGCAAGAGCGGCTGACCACGCAGATTGCCGACGCAGTGATGGGGCGGCTCAATCCCCAGGGCGTACTCGTTGTGATTGAAGCGGAGCATATGTGTATGACCATGCGCGGCGTGAAAAAGCCGGGATCGAAGACGATCACCTCCGCCGTACGTGGCAGTTTCAAAAAAAGCGCCGCAACGCGTTCGGAAGCTTTTGCGCTGATCAACGGAAAGTAAATTTTATGAGTGAAAAACAGCAGACGGATAAACTGAAGTTCATTGCCCAGAAAAACTTCAAAAAGAGAGACGATATGTATGAAATCGTTGATTTTCTCAATAAAAGTTTAAAAGAATATCATTTGATGTTTGGACTGACCAATGACGCGGACGACAAAGAAAAATATATGATACGGATATATGAGGTGTGAATATGAAATTTCTTTCGGCCATGAAGGAGCTCATCATTACGCTGGTATTGGCCATTCTCATTGCCATGGTACTGAAATACTTCATCGTTGATTCCTGCAAAATTCTTTCGGAATCCATGGCTACAACACTGAACACCGGCGATCGGATACTCGTATTCAAGCTGGCCTATAAATTTGAAGAACCGGAAAGAGGAGACATCATCATCTTTCAGCCCCCGGAAGAAATGGATGAAGGCACCGATTTCATCAAACGAATCATTGGATTACCCGGTGAAACCGTCGAGGTGGTCGCCAACGACGGCGTTTACATCAACGGCGTTTATTTGGAAGAATCTTATATTAAGGAAATCCCCACCTATGATTTCGGCCCGGTGACAGTGCCCGAAAACTGCTATATTGTCCTCGGTGATAACCGTAACCGCAGCGCCGATAGCCATTACTGGAGTTATCCTTACATAACTTTTGAAGATATCGACGGGAAGGCGATCCTGCGCTATTTCCCCTTTACTGATTTTTCACTATTTAAGACCATGGATTATGCAAATGAAGATTTTATTAGTCAATGACGACGGTTACCGTTCCCCTGGGATCCACGCCTTGATCCTTGCGTTAAAAGCAGAGCATGAGTTGACCGTGGCGGTTCCCGCCATGGAACAAAGCGGCAAAAGCCATTGTATCACCTTTTCAGAACCGGTGACCTGTGACCGTTTTTATCTTTCCGAAGTGGGTCACGATATCCATATGGTTCACGGCACGCCCGCGGACTGTGTACTGATGGCCCTGGACCAGATCATGACGGCAAAGCCGGATCTTGTGATCTCCGGGATCAATAAGGGCCATAATGCCGGCGGCGCCATTATCTATTCAGGAACGGTTTCCGCCGCTTACGAAGGCGCTTCCAGGGGGATTTCATCCTTTGCCCTGTCCGCCGACTTTATTGACGCCAACTTTACTTTGGCAGCCAAGATGTTCAAAGCCATGCTACCTACGGTTTTGGAACAGGAACAGGATGAGCTGTTTTTCTATAACGTCAATTTTCCCAACCTGCCGCTCTCCGCTTTGAAGGGAATTCGCAAGACGACGGTTGCGCGCAGGCAGATTTCAGAGAAGATGGAAAAACGGATGGATCCCTTTCAGCGGGAATACTACTGGCGTACTTACGACAGTGAACACTTTGCGAACATTTGTGATGAAGACGGTTCCGATATGCGCGCTCTTCGTGAGGGCTATATTTCCGTCACACCGCTAAAGCTAAACTATTTTGATGAAAAGAAATTTGAGCGGATGACGGATTTCAGCGATGTCTTTTCGGAAATAAAAGCCTTGAAATAAAGTGTTTATCGAAGGCGCCGCTGATCAGCATTGTAAAAAAGTAAACCGTAAGAAAAACACATGCAGACAGGATCATGGATAAGATATCCGCGATATTTGTCTGCATGATCTGTTTTTCAAAGAACAGCATCACCAGAAGCCCGGCGACACAGGAGATGAGTGGCAGCAGATAGGTCTGGCTAAACCGTATTTTACAGCCGGTGACTTTTTTCATGTAACGATATTGCAGCAAAAACATCATCACGTCGTTGAGGATGAAAAGCAGAATCAGCCACTGTATCGAAAAATAACCGCTCCAACCTAAGAGAAACAGGGCAATGATGTAAGAAAAATCGGCGATGCAATAGTTGATGAAGATGCGGCGGAAACGGTTTAATCCTTGGAGCACCGCCATGACCGGGTGTTGCAGGTAGATGAAAATTCCCCCCAGGCAGAGCAGGGAAAGCATGGGCCCCGCCTCTGGTGAGGCAAAAAGGAGCCTACAGATGGGTGATGCGTAGTAGTAAAGCAGGGTTAAAATTGGCAGCGCCGTAAATGTGGTGAAACAGAGGCTTTTGGCGATGCGGCGATTGAGCAGCGTTTTGTCATGGTAACTGTCGGCGGCCACGATGGCAGGAATCAGGGGCGTCGTCAAAGCGCCGGTGATCACGGCGGGGAGATGCAGTACGGTTAAGGCGACGCCGCTGAAGAGCCCGAAAAAGGTCGCCGCTTCCGACAGAGTAGCGCCGCCGGCAATCATCGCTTTGGGAATCAAAATGGCCTGACAAGTCACGGTCAAAGTGGCCACGATGCGGCTTAAGGTGATGGGTGTGCCCGTCTGTAGCATACGAAAGGCGATTTTGCCTTGGAAACCACCTGTTTTCGGCGGTTTATCACGTTTATAGCGGTAGAGCAAATAGAGGCCGCCGCCGGTTTCCGCGAGGAAGGTGGCCAGGGAAAGCCCGACGAGGATCATGGAGAGGGAATAGCCTTTGGATAGGAAGAAAAAGACGATGGCGGTACCGCAAACAATGCGCAGCAACTGTTCCACCACTTGGCTTTTGCCGATCACCGAAGAGCGGTGGGAGCCCTGGAAGTAACCCCTGAGGGCGGAGAAGATCGAGATGATAAAGATCGAGGGGATCAAGGCGAAGAAGCCGGGGATGATGCGGCCGTCGGTAAAGACGATGTCTTTTATAAAAGGGAAGAGCAGACAGATGACAACGCTGACGCTTAAACTGTTGATCAGCAGCAACAGGGTGCCTGTCTTTAAGATCGATATCACGCGGTTGGCGTCCCGTTCGGCGCTGATGAAGTTGGATATGGCCAGCGGCACGCCGAGGGAGGCGACGACCAGCAGGAAGGAAAACAGGGGCGACATCAGTTCCGTAAGTCCCAAGCCCTCGGCGCCGATGAGCCGGATCAGAATCCCCCGATAGACGAGGCTCATGACCTTTACCGCCAAGTTTGTCGTAATGAGAATGGCAGTACCGTAAATGATTGTTTCTTTTTTCATAGCTTCACCGTTATAAAATACGGTGGCGCGGAAAAAAATATACTGCAAAAAATATCAAAAAATTAAAGGATTTTGGAATTGCACATCAAATATATAATTTGGAAGTTTGCAATTTAATTAGGAGGAACAACATGAAAGTATATCCGTCAGAGAAAATCAGGAACGTTGTCATTGTAGGTCACCAAGGTACCGGGAAAACATCAGTGGCGGAATGTATGATTTACAATACCGGCTCACTTTCAAGACTCGGTAAAGTTGATGAAGGAAACTCCGTTTCCGATTATCTGCCCGAAGAAGCGAAAAAGAAAATTTCGATCAGCACAACGCTGCTGGCATTTGAACATAAAGATCATAAAATCAATTTGTTGGATACCCCCGGCTTCATGGACTTTTATGGGGAAGTAAAGGGCAGTCTCCGCATTGCCGACAGCCTGCTTATGGCAGTGGATGCCGTTTCCGGCGCTCAGGTCAGCACCGAATTGATCTGGGAAGAAGCAGATAAGAGAAAGACTTCCCGCTTCGTTTTGATCAATAAGATGGACAGAGAAAACGCCGATTTTGATAAGGCTTTGGACTCTTTGAAAAATGTGCTCAGTATGGATATCGTTCCGGTTACCATCCCCATTGGCGCCGGCGAATCCTTTTCCGGTGTTGTGGATCTGATCGAAATGAAAGCCTATGCCTATGAAAACGGCAAAGCAAAAGAGATTGCGATTCCCGACGATATGGAGGATACCGTTGATTCCTACCGTGAAATGCTCGTGGAAGCGGCAGCCGCCGGCGACGACGAAATCATGGAGAAATACCTGGATACCTTGGAGCTAAACGACGCTGAGATCATCAAGGGCTTAAAAGGCGGCGTGAAAAAAGGGGAAGTCGCTCCCGTTTTTGCCGGCTGCGCCTTCGCCAATATCGGCATTGATAAAGTCGTTGACGCAATCTGCGCCTACGGCCCCAGTCCCGTAGAAGCCAGTGAAGAAGTGGACCCGGAAGCTCCCTTTGCGGCGCTGATCTTCAAAACCATGACCGACCCCTATGTGGGTAAAATCAGTCTGTTCAAAGTCATGCAGGGCAATTTCAAAGCGGAAGGCGTGGTATACAACAGTACGAAGGAAGCCGATGAAAAAATCAGTTCCTCCGGTACGATGCTGGGGAAAACCCAAGTGGCTCTCAATGAATTCAAAACGGGTGATATCGGTATGCTGGCAAAAATGCCCCATGCCGGCAGCGGCGATACCCTTTGCACTAAGGGTCATCCCGTGACTTTGACGGGGATTGACTATCCTGTGGCGACGCTGACCATCGCCATCGCGCCGAAATCGAAAGCCGACGAAGATAAGCTGGGCAATGCCTTGGCCCGTCTTTTAGAAGAAGACCCCACATTGAAATTGGAAAAAAGCAAGGAAACAAAACAAACGCTTTTGACCGGTCTCGGCGAGGCCCACGTGGACATTGTCGTGGACCGCTTGGCGAAAAAATTCGGCGTCGATGTGGAAAAAGAAGAAGTCCGCGTTCCTTACCGGGAAACCATCAAAGGCGCTGCCCGGGATATCCAGGGCCGTCATAAAAAACAGAGCGGTGGGCATGGCCAGTTCGGCGATATTATCGTCGATATGGAATACAACCCCGACAGTGATTTCGAATTTACCGAAACGATCTTCGGCGGCTCCGTGCCGAAAAACTATATTCCCGCTGTGGAAAAAGGTTTCCGTGAAGCCATGGTAGAAGGGATTTTGGCTGGCTATCCCGTGACCAATATCAAGGTCAACTTGAAGGACGGTTCCTATCATCCTGTGGATTCTTCGGAAATGGCCTTTAAGATCGCGGCCTCCTTGGCCTTTAAAAAAGGCTGTGAAGTGGCGAAACCCATTCTTTTAGAGCCCATCATGAATGTGGAAGTCCTCGTTCCCGATCAGTTCATGGGTGATATTATGGGGGATATGAACAGCCGCCGCGGCAGAATTCTCGGCATGGAAAAATCCGGCAACCTCCAGAGCATCAAAGCCCAGGCGCCCCTTTCGGAAATGTACAGCTATGCCATTGACCTGCGCTCCATGACCCAAGGCAGAGGCAGCTTCACTATGGAATTCAATTCTTACGAAGAACTGCCCCAAAACCTCGCGGATAAAGTCGTGGCCGCGGCGAAGGCCGCCAAGGAAGCGTAAAAGCTTCGATCGTTTGATAGGATATATAATAATGGAATATATTAAGAGGACCGAATCTTCCGATTCGGTCCTCTTCGCTATGGGAAGGGCCTTAACGTACCCCAAAATGGTGGTATTTTGTCGTTGATTGCTCCTTTTGAGGTATGGCTTCGTCGGTTTGTTCATATGATTTAAGAAAAAAGACGGAGCGCAATGATATGGGTTTATCCGAGGTTTTGGTGATCAGTACGGCGGCAGGATTGGCGACGACCGTCGGCGGTCTCATCGCGACGCTGCTGCCTGTAAAAAATGAAAAATGCCTCGTTTTCTTGCTGGGCTTTGCCGGCGGTGTTATGGTGGGTTTGTCCCTCTTTCAGTTGATGCCAGAGGCCTACTTTTTCGCCAACAGTCTTTTTTCCGTCGGTTTCGGCTTTACCGTTGGCATTCTTTTGATGGCGTTTCTCGCACAATTGACGACGACAAAATGTCAGAGTGGTGTTTCTTCCTGTGAAAATTTTCGAGAAACGGGGCTTTTCATCTGTCTGGCCATTGCTCTGCACAATTTTCCTGAAGGCATCGCCGTCGGCGTCGGTTTTGTCAGCGGCAATGATTTGGGCTTCATGATTGCTTTCGCGATGATGTTGCATAACATTCCAGAGGGCATCGGTATCGGCGCGCCGTTGAAGAAAAGCGGTTTGCAAACCTGGACGATTCTATTGCTCACCACAGCGGCGGGTTTTGTGACCCCCCTCGGCGCTTCCATTGGCTGGTGGTTGGGAAATATCTCCATGCAGGTGTTAAGCTGGGCTATGGGTTTGGCCGCCGGCGCTATGGTCTATGTTTCTTTTACCAAGTTATTCATATACGGCGCCCGCTGGAATGAGTTTGGCATTTTTTGCGGCATCTTGCTGACATTCATCATCGCCTAACGAATCAGTATGGCTCATCATCTCTTATGTTAAGATGATAAAGAAATGTTATCCGTTATAAAAATGTGGTATGGCCCGTAAAAATAGATTTATTTTTCGGGTGACTTATGATATAATAAACTAATATTACTATACGCTACAGAGAGGGAACTTGATGAAATACCTGGATACCCATTGCCACGTTTTTCCCGACGAGATCGCCCAACGGGCCATGGCCGTACTGACCAATAACTGTGATTATAAACCTGTCACCGACGGTACCTTAGCCGATACGTTAGAAAAACAGCGTTCCTGGGGCTGCCATCAGTTTGTGATGCTGGATATCGCGACTTCCCCGGAGTCGGTGGGAAAAGTCAATGATTTTTTGATCGCTCACAACGATAATCGCAGGATTTTTTCTTTCGGTACGATTCATCCGGCCTTTCAGGATTATCGGAATGAGCTTTCCCGGTTGGAAGCGGCGAAAATCAAAGGCATTAAATTTCACAGCGGCTATCAAAACTTCGTCATGGATGACAAAACAATGTATCCGATTTACGAAGAAATTGTGAAACGTAATATGATTCTTCTGTTCCACGGTGGTTACGATCCCGGTTTTGAGGGTACGGACACCTGTTACGCCAATCGCTGCGCCGCCCTTGTGCAGGATTTTAAGGGCGCAAAGATCATCCTGGCGCATATGGGAGATGTATGGGATAACCGTCTTTCCATGGAGTATCTCATCGGAACCGACGTTTATTTCGATATTTCCATGGCCACCCTCCATATGCCGATATCTCAGATGGAGCAGCTGATTACGGCCCATGGCGTGGACAAGTTCCTTTATGCCACGGATTCTCCTTGGTCGGACGGGTTATCCGTTCAGAGAACCGTGGAATCTTTGCATATCAGCGAAGCGGATAAAGAAAAGATCTTTTATAAAAACGCAGTAAAACTACTGGGAATCAAGGAAGGAGATGTTGTATGATGAAAAAAATCAACCGACTGCTTGTAGCCAACCGAGGAGAAATCGCCATTCGTATTTACCGCGCGGCAAATGACCTTTCCATCACGACGATCGGCGTTTATTCCAAGGAAGATAAATATAATCTCTTTCGCACAAAGGCCGATGAGGCTTATTTGCTGGGGGAAATGAGTGGCCCTTTGGCGGCATATCTCGATATTGACCTACTCATTCATTTGGCAAAAAAGGAAAAAGTGGATGCCATCCATCCCGGTTACGGTTTTCTCTCGGAAAATCCAGAATTTGCCCGGGCTTGCGAAAGAGAAGGCATTCTTTTTGTCGGCCCTCCCTCCCATGTGCTGGAGCAGATGGGAGACAAAATCAAGGCCAAGGAGATCGCCAAAAAATGCGGTGTGAAAACGATCCCCGGCAGTGAGCATCCGCTGAAAGACGCGGAAGAGGCCAGAAAACTGGCCCTGGAATACGGTCTGCCCGTGATCTTAAAGGCTGCCGCCGGCGGCGGCGGACGCGGTATGCGTCTGATTGAAGACATTGATGAAATAGAAGACGCTTTTAAAATGGTGAAAAGCGAGGCGGGAAAGGCTTTTGCCAACGACGACATTTTCATGGAAAAATACCTCGTCAACCCGAAACATATTGAAGTGCAGATTTTGGCGGACCAGTACGGCAATGTGGTGCATCTTTTTGAAAGAGACTGCTCCGTACAGCGTCGTTACCAGAAGGTCGTGGAATATGCGCCGGCTTTTTCCGTGGACGAAGGGATTCGTGAAAAACTCCACCGGGACGCCGTTAAAATTTCCGAGGAAATTGGTTATGTCAACGCCGGTACCGTAGAATTCCTCGTGGACGAAGAGGGTAACCACTATTTCATTGAAATGAACCCCCGTATTCAGGTGGAACATACGGTGACGGAAATGGTTACCGGCATCGACCTGGTTCAGGCCCAGTTGCTCATCGCCGAAGGCCATGCTCTTGATTCCGAGGAAATCGACATCAAATCCCAGGAGGATATCCCCTTAAACGGCTATTCCATTCAGTGCCGTATCACAACGGAGGATCCCAAAAATAATTTTGCCCCGGACTACGGTAAGATTACAACCTACCGTAGCGGCGGCGGTTTTGGCGTGCGCCTCGATGCCGGGAACGCCTATTCCGGTGCGGAAATTACCCCATATTACGACAGTTTGCTGGTGAAAATCACCACCCATGACCGTACTTTTGCCGGCGCCATTCGCAAATCGTTGCGCTCCATTGCGGAAATTCGCATTCGCGGTGTCAAAACGAACACCGCCTTTATCGCCAATATTTTGCGTCATGAAACGTTTCGCAACGGCAAAGCTTATACGAAATTTATTGACAGTACGCCGTCGTTATTTGAAATTGAAAAGCCCCGGGACCGTGGCACCAAGATTTTGAAATACCTTGCCAATAAGACGGTTAACGAAGGTTGTCATAAACTGCAAATTTACGAACAACCCCGTATCCCCGAAGTCAGTCCGGAACCGCCGGTAAGGGGTTTGAAGTACGTTTTGGATAACGAAGGCCCTGAAGCGGTGAAGCAGTGGATTCTCGATCAGAAAAAACTGCTTGTCACCGATACGACCTTCCGTGACGCCCACCAATCACTTCTTGCGACGCGGGTGCGCAGCTACGATTTTTATAAAATTGCCCAACCCACGGCCCACATTTTACAGGACGCCTTTTCTTTGGAAATGTGGGGCGGCGCCACCTTTGACGTGGCCTACCGCTTTCTCCACGAATCGCCCTGGGAGCGTCTGGATAAGCTGAGAAAGCTGATTCCCAACATTCCCTTTCAGATGCTGTTGCGCGGCGCCAACGCCGTGGGCTATACCAACTATCCCGATAATGTGATTCGCGAATTCATCCGGGAAAGCGCCAAAAGCGGCATCGATGTGTTTCGTGTTTTCGACTCCTTAAACTGGCTGCCCGGCATGGATTTGGCCATTGAGGAGGTCTTAAAATCCGGTAAAATCGCCGAAGGCGCCATTTGTTATACCGGTGATATTCTTGATCCCAGCCGGGATAAATACACCCTGAAATACTATGTGGACCTGGCCAAAGAAATTGAAAAACGCGGCGTACAGATTTTGGCGATCAAGGATATGTCCGGTTTGCTGAAACCATACGCGGCCAAAAAGCTCGTTTCCGCGCTGAAGGATGAAATCTCCCTTCCGATTCATCTCCATACCCACGATACCAGCGGAAACCAGATTGCCGCTTTCTTGCTGGCCACGGAATCCGGCGTTGATATCATCGATACGGCGATCAGCAGTCTTGCCGGTCAGACCAGTCATCCGTCGTTGAATTCCATCGTCGCCGCCTTAGCGGGTCAGGAACGCGACACCGGCCTCGATTTGGAAGAATTGCAGAAGCTTTCCGATTACTGGGAAGACGTGCGTCCTTATTATCATAGCTTTGAGGGGGCGATCAAGAGCCCGGCGACGGACATTTACCGCTACGAAATTCCCGGCGGTCAGTATACGAACTTGAAACCCCAGGTGGAAAGCGTTGGCTTGGGTCACAGATTCAAAGAAGTCAAAGAAAAATACAGAGAAGTCAACGAAATTCTTGGAGATATCGTCAAGGTGACGCCCTCCTCGAAAATGGTGGGGGATCTCGCCATCTTTATGGTCCAGAACAATCTTGACAAAGACAACATCGCGGAAAAAGCGAAAACCCTTAATTTCCCCGATTCCGTTGTCAGCTATTTCAAGGGCATGATGGGGCAACCCTTAGGCGGCTTTCCTGAAGACCTACAAAAAGCCGTACTCAAGGGGGAAGAACCGATCACCTGCCGTCCCGGCGAGCTGCTGCCTTCGGTGGATCTTGAGGCAGTAAAAGAGCAGATCTCCGGTTTGAATGAAAACATCGATAATATCGACCGCGCGGTCATCAGCTGGTGCCTCTATCCCAAAGTGACGGAAGAATATATCCGTCATCGCGAAGAATACGATGATCTTAGCCGCTTGCCCAGCCACGTCTTTTTTGACGGTCTGATGGCAGGGGAAAAAATGGAAGTGGAGATCGAAAAAGGGAAGACCTTGATCATCAAATTTATCGGTCTTGGTGATTTAAACGACGATGGCACCAGAAACGTGATCTATGAAATGAACGGCGCTCAACGGGAGATCACCATCAAAGATAAAAACGCCGTCAGCATTGTCAAGGAAGTCGTCTTGGCAGATCAGAAAAACCCCGGACACGTCGCCGCGTCTCTTCCCGGCGCCGTATCCTCCATTCTCGTTGAAGTTGGCGACGAAATCAAAGAAAACCAGACTGTCGCCATGATGGAAGCCATGAAAATGGAAACCAATATCACCGCGGGGAAAGCGGGGATCGTTTCCGAAATCCGGGTGGTTGCCGGCGATACGGTACAGGCCGGAGAATTGATTATGGTGATCGAATAAAGGAGCGCTTAACATGGTTCGAATCAAACCGTTTCGGGGCATCCGTCCCCGGGAGGATTTGGCGGCGAAGGTGTCCGCACTCCCTTACGATGTCATGAATCGCGGGGAAGCCGCGGCGATGGCGGCAGGGAATCAAAACTCGATATTGCGTATTACCAGGGCTGAAGTGGACCTTCCCCCGGAAATCGGCGATTATGACGACCGTGTTTACGAGAGGGGAAAAGAAAACCTACACTCGTTTTTGCAAGAGGGCGTCCTTAAAAAAGAGGAAAAACCGGTTTTTTATATATACCGTGAGATCATGAACGGTAAAAGCCAAACGGGGATCGTCGCCACTTTTGCCACGGAAGACTATGAAAACAATACCATTTTAAAACATGAATTGACGCGGAAAGAGAAGGAAATGGATCGGATTCGTCATTTCGACGCCTGCGATTGCCAGACAGAGCCTGTTTTTCTGACTTACCGTCGCCGCCGGGATATCGACGAATTGGTGGCCGCTTGGATCACTTCTCACGACGCTGTTTACGATTTCGTCGCCGCTGATCAGGTTACGCATCTGCTCTGGTTGGTTGATGATGAAGTAATGATCGAAGCCCTCCGGGAAGCCTTCGGGAAACTGGATAAAGCCTATATTGCCGATGGGCATCACCGCACGGCTTCCGCTGTGGCGGTGGGTAAAATGAGAAAAGGCCAGGGTACGCCCGAAGGGAAAGACAGTCCGGCCCAGCATTTTATGGCGGTGATTTTCCCCGATCAAGATCTTTTGATCATGGAGTATAACCGTGTCGTAACCGTGGGCGCTGATTTTGACGCGCCGGCTTTTCTGAAACAGTTGGCCTTAAAGTTCAGCGTGGAAAAATTAAAAGGCGACTTTTTACCGGCGAAAAAGCATGAATTCGGCGTTTATATCGGCGGCTCTTGGTACCGCCTCATTGCCAAACCGGAGCTCTATCAGAATGAAGACATCGCGGAAAACCTCGACGCCGCGATTTTACAGAAAAATGTCCTCGGACCGCTGCTTGCCATTGAGGACCCCCGTACGGATCAAAAAATTGATTTCATCGGGGGCATCCGCGGCAACGGGGAGATCGTGGGGCGCTGTGCCGAAGGGAACTGTATCGGCTTTCATCTCTATCCGGTGGAAATCGCCGATTTGATGTCCATTGCCGACCACGGCAAGATCATGCCCCCGAAGAGCACCTGGTTTGAGCCGAAGCTGCGAAGCGGTTTATTCCTGCACAGTCTTGAGGAAGATACGGAGAGTAAGGAGAAATAAGGTGGCTAAGGAAAAAGAGAAAAAACAGTTACGCTCAGATTTTTATATTCGACGGTTTCATTCGATCTTGGGGATCATCCCCATCGGCATCTTTCTTTGCCTGCATCTGACGTTAAACAGCGCGGCGATCATTGGGCCGGAAGCCTGGGCGGCGGTGATTGACGGTATGCGCTCCATGCCCTTTATCATTGTGGCGGAAATCAGCCTGATCGCGCTGCCGATTCTGTTTCATGCGATATACGGTATCTATGTGGTCTACGTTTCGGACATGCATTTTCTTCAATACCAGTATCTCAACAACTGGATGTATATTTTACAGCGTGTCACGGCGATCATCACCTTGATTTTTGTCATCTACCACGTTACTTTCGTGCGTATCATGACAGAAACCACCATGGACGTCATGGCGGCCATGGCCAATGTATTGCAGACGCCCCTCGGTTTTGTCCTTGAACTGATCGGCATTTGGAGCGCGATTTACCATTTCAGCAACGGTCTCTTTACCTTTTTCATTACCTGGGGCGTTCTCCACGGAGAGCGCATTCAGAAATTATTTTCCCTTTTAACGATGATGCTTTGCGCGGCCCTCTGTTTGCTGTCGCTGATCATCTTGATCCGAATTGCCATGATGCCCATTTAAAGGAGGCTATATTTGATGAATCCGAAAGCGGTTGTGGTCGGCGGCGGCCTCGCAGGTTTGATGAGTACCATTAAGTTGGTGGAAAGAGGGATCGCCGTTGATTTGATTTCCCTCGTTCCCGTGAAGCGTTCCCATTCCGTTTGCGCCCAGGGCGGCATCAACGCCGCGCTGAACACGAAAGGTGAGGGGGACACGGTTGACCAACATTTTTACGATACGATCTACGGCGGTGATTTTCTTGCCAATCAGCCCCCGGTTCGGGGCATGGTGGATGCAGCGCCGGAGTTGATTTATACCTTTGACCGCATGGGCGCGAATTTTACCCGTACCGAAGAAGGCCTTCTTGATTTGCGGCTTTTCGGCGGCGTGAAAAAACGGCGCACCGTATTTGCCGGCGCTACCACCGGTCAGCAATTGGAATATACCCTTGACGAGCAGGTGCGCCGCCACGAAGACAGCGGCAAAGTCACAAAATATGAGGGCTGGGAATTTTTGAAGGCCGTCATTGACGGTCACGGTGTCTGCCGGGGCTGCATTGCCCAAGACCTCGCCACCATGGAGATTCGCGTCTTCCGAGCCGATGTGGTGATCATCGCCACCGGTGGCGCCGGGGTGATCTATGGCAAGAGCACCAATTCCTCCATCAATACGGGGAGCGCCGCCTCCATCGTCTATCAGCAGGGGGCCGCTTACGCCAACGCTGAATTCATTCAGATTCATCCCACCGCCATGCTGGGGGATGACAAAACCCGGCTGATGTCGGAATCCGCCCGTGGGGAAGGGGGCCGCGTCTGGACGTATAAAGACGGCAAGCCCTGGTATTTCCTGGAAGAGATGTACCCCGGTTACGGCAACCTGGTGCCTCGGGATATCGCCTCCCGGGCAATTCATAAGGTTTGCGTGGAAATGGGTCTTGGCATCGACGGTAAAAACCAGGTTTACCTTGACCTTTCTCATCTTGACAAGGATTTTTTGGAACGCCGTCTCGGCGGTATCATTGAAATATACGAAAAGTTTCACGGTGACGATCCCAAAAAGGTGCCGATGAAGATCTATCCCGGCATTCACTATTTCATGGGCGGCATCCATGTGGATTGGCAGCATATGACCTGTATTCCCGGCTTATTTGCCGCCGGGGAATGTGACTATATGTACCACGGCGCCAACCGTTTGGGGGCCAACTCCCTGCTTTCCGCCGCATACAGCGGTACGGTCTGCGGCCCCGCCGCCGCCGATTACATTGGCGGTTTGGCAAAGCTTGCCGCCGAGGAGGAGGCTACGCTCTTTGAAACCTACCGGCAAAAGGAAGTTGCTTACGACGCTGATGTCCGTAAGCTAAACGGTAATGAAAACCCCTTTGTGCTCCATCAGGAAATGGGCGAAATGATGACCAGGAACGTCGGCATTGTGCGCAACAACAAGGATCTTGCCGCCGCCGATAGGGAACTTGGGGACTACTTGGAACGCTGGCAGCGTTTGGCCATGGTGGACAGCAACGTCTATTCCAACCAGACCGTGATGTTCGTGAAACAGTTGAAGAATATGATGGAACTGGCCCGGGTGATCACCCTTGCGGCGCTGAACAGGGATGAAAGCCGTGGTGCTCATTATAAACCGGAATTTCCGGAACGAAACGACAAGGATTATTTGAAAACGACAAAGGCTTTCTATACCGCCGACGGGCCGCGGTTTGCCTGGGAAGATATCGATACCTCCCTCCTTGAACCGGTGAAGCGTACCTACGGAGGCAGTAAATGATGAGTGAAAAATACATTACATTCAAAATCAAACGTCAGGACAAGCCGGAAAGCGCGCCTTATTGGGAAGAGTTCCAGATTTCTTATAAACCGAATATGAACGTGGTTTCTTCTTTGATGGAAATCAGAAAAAACCCTGTTAACGCCAAGGGTCACAAGGTAAATCCCGTGGTTTACGAATGCAACTGCTATGAAGAAGTCTGCGGCGCCTGTACGATGATCATCAACGGCACGCCGCGCCAAGCTTGTTCTGCCCTGATCGATGAGATCATCGAGAAACACGGGATAGAACGCCCCATCACCTTACAACCGTTAACAAAATTTCCGGTGATCCGGGATTTGCTGGTTGACCGGCAGATCATGTTCGATTATTTAAAGCAAGTCAAAGCCTGGATTCCCGTGGACGGCAGTTTCGGTCTTGGCCGGGGGCCCCGCTACGACGAAAGCAAACGCAGCGCCGCGTACCAAATATCCCGTTGCATGACTTGCGGCTGCTGTGCGGAAGCGTGTCCCAGCTTCAATGACCGCAGCGATTTCATGGGGCCTCACGTTTTTGCTCAGGTGAAGATGTTCAATATGCACCCATTGGGGTCGATGCAAAAAGAGGAACGCTTAAAGGCGATCATGGGTCACGGCGGCATTCAGGATTGCGGCAACGCGCAAAACTGCGTGAGAGTCTGTCCCAAAAGCATTCCGCTGACCAAATCCATCGCCGAATTGAACCTTGACGTCAATCTCTTGGCACTCAAACGCATCTTTAAGTGGTAGTTTGTTGATTAAAAAATAATAAAGCCATAGGAAGGCCAGAATTCGGCTAAAATGAAGTGCCGAAGGTTTTCCTATGGCTTCTTTATTTGAAGATAGCCGCAAAAATCGGAAATTTCACAGCGCACCAGAGTATCATGGAAAAACAAAGAAAAATACGGGAAAAGAAATCATGATACGAAATGGCATCGTTTCAATTATGGTAAGATATGGCACAATGCTTAAACGGGAAAACACTGGAGGATAACGGAGGCGTCGGATTGCTGCCGGTACAGAAGAAGAGCGCAAATCTGGATATTCTTTGTTTATGGGGATACGATTTCAGCATCATTATAAACTCTTTGAAAGGATAACAAGTAACGGCTTCTTTTTATTATGTTTACTTTACATAATACCTATTATAAGAAGTTATAGATATTTCTAAGGTAGCCCTCTTTCTTATAACCTTTTGGATGTGTGTTAATATTCTTGTATTCTTCCGTTGACTGTAGTATAATGTAGAAAAAATTGGAGAGATTTTGCCATGGCTGCGCCAAGAGAACCAAGAAGTTCCAAGTACCCAAATTTGACGGTACGGCAGGAACTGGTCTATGATTATATCATCGCTTATTGCAAGGATCATCCGTATCCGCCAACGGTGAGAGAAATTCAGCGTTATCTCAAAGTCAAATCGACTTCCACCGTGCATTATGCCTTAAACGGCTTGGCCGCTGCCGGCTATATCGTAAGAAACGGCGGCAAAATGCGTACCATTGAGATTATTGATAAGGACCATTTTGCCCAAAACGTCTTCATGGCTCCCGTCATTGGCAGCATTGCTGCGGGGGAGCCGATTCTTGCCGAAGAGAATATTCGGGAGTATTATCCCCTGCCCTCTTCTGTTTCGACTTCCTCCGACAGCGTTTTTATCCTCGATGTCAAGGGGGAAAGCATGATCAACGCGGGAATCTTAAACGGTGATTATGTCATTGTGGAGCAGCGTGATACGGCGGAGAACGGCGAAATTGTCGCCGCTTTGCTCGACGACTCCGCCACCGTAAAGCGGTTTTTTAGAGAAGCTGACCATATCCGTTTGCAGCCGGAAAACGATCAGATGGAACCGATCATCGTGAAAGAAGACATTCGCATTTTAGGCAAAATCATCGGCTTGATCCGCACCGTCATATAAGCTTAAATATACTGATATATTATTTTCAACGGCAACGGCAAAGCCGGGAAACTGCGTGTTCCCGGCTTTGCCGTTTTTGAAAATTGGTTTTGGAGAATAGAGGTATTTTGTATGTTTGTTGGTAATTGTATATAATCCGCTTGCGCGGTTATTTTCGTACCGGAATTTCGAGGGTTGTTGTCACTCCGGTACCATCTTTTTGTCCAAGGCACCCCTCCCTTACTTTTTATAGAGTTGTAAGCCGTTTACGGCCAGTTTATTGAAATTCCTGACGCAGCGAGCGCAGCAGCGCCGCCGCCATGGCCAGGCAAATGAACATCAGGGGCAGTGCCACGATGATGGTAGCGGATTGGAGGGCGTTGAGTCCGCCAACGTAGAGGAGCATGGCAGCGACAGCGCCTTCAATGCCGCCCCAGAAAATCTTGAGGGGAGCTGGCGGGTTCTGCACACCCTTGGCCGTCATCATGGAACAGACAAAGGTGGAAGAGTCCGCCGAAGTAATAAAGAAAATGGCGATCAGCACAATGGCCACAAAGGATATTGCTTTTGACAAAGGAAACTGATCCAACAAGGCGAAAAGCGCGTAGGAAAGATTATTCTGCATGGAGTCGGCAATGGAACTCACGCCGTTCATATCAAGGTGAATGGCATTGCCTCCCATGATAGACATGAATATTAGGCATATGATCACGGGGCAAATCAAAGTGCCGATCACAAATTCCCGAATCGTGCGGCCCTTGGAAATGCGGGCAATGAAGCCACCCACAAAGGGCCCCCACGAAATCCACCAGGCCCAGTAAAACAGCGTCCAACCGTTGAGCCAACCTTTGCTTTCACCGAAGGGATCCGTCCAAAAACTCGTGGCGACAATATGAGATAAATATTGGCCAAGGGAATCCACAAAGAAATTCGTCACAAACAGCGTAGAGCCAGCAAAAAAGATGAACAGCAGCAAAATTGCCATGATCACGATATTGATGTTGCTTAGTATCTGAATTCCTTTGTCGATGCCGCTGACAGCGGAAGTGACAAACAAGGCGGTTGTTACGGCAATGATGCCAAACACCACAGGATTAGAATAAGGAATGCCGAAAACATAATGAAGACCGCTATTGATCTGCATGGCCCCTAACCCCAGAGAAGTCGCCACACCGAATACTGTGGCAAAGATCGCCAGCACGTTGATACAACTGCCAAGGATGCCGTTGGCGTGTTTTTCTCCCACCAACGGGATGATGCAGGAACTTAAGAGCGCCGGCTGTCCTTTACGAAATTGATAATAGGCCAAAGGCAGGCCGATGATACCAAAACAGGCCCAAGGGTGAATTCCCCAGTGAGTAAATGCGTAACGCATGGCGAGAGATGCCGACTCTGTTGTAGAGCCTTCATCGTAAGGCGGCGTAAGATAATGGCTCATAGGCTCTGCTACACTCCAGAAGACAAGGCCGATGCCCATACCGGCGGCGAAGAGCATCGCAAACCAGCTGCCTCTGGGATATTCCGGTTTGTCGCCGTCCTTCCCCAGAATAATCTGGCCATACTTTGACAGCGCCAGATAGGCCAAAAAGACCACGAAAAAGGTGACGACGATGAGATAAATCCAGCCGAAATCAGTGCAGAATGCCGATAGGACGCTGTCGAAAATGCTGCCGGCCTGGTCTGGCGCAACCATGGTCCATATTAAAAATACCAGGCAGAACAGGCCTCCGGCAATGAATACTTTTTTATCAATATTTTCCCAGAACTTTTGAAACATAGCGCTATCTCGTTTCTTTTGTTTTTAACCAGGTGTCTATCCCCTTCCCCGGGAATTTGGTATGTTATTCGTCCCGGGCATCGACGAAGAACTTTTCCTGTTTTTGCCCTCTTTCCCACTCCGGCGTTTCCGTAGCAATGACCTCTATCCTGGACTCGATGTAAATATCATTTTCAATCATATTGGCTTGGGCAAAGATGTCCTTATGGTCAACGGTGAGATTTATATGGGAAGCGCCGTCCTTGAGGGCGGCTTCTTGTGCCTTTGCCATGGCAAACTCTTTGGCATAGGCCACAGCTTCTTCAAGCTCTTTAAATTGTTTCATTTCCCAAGTGGAGTGGAGCACATACCCTTCTCCGCATTCTCCGGGATTGATCAGAATCTTCACGGATTCCATGATCTTACCGGCGGCGGAACCGATGGCATTGGCCACCTCCTGATGTTCCGGAATACGCAGGTCTGCGTTGATGCGCTCCGCCATTGGCGGCAGCCAGGCCTTGACCGGCGCACCGATACCGATGACAGGTACCTGAGGTTTTAAGGTGCAGGATAAAAAGGAGCTTTTGTCGGGATGGGTTTGCTTTTTTAAGAAATAAGCGGCGGCATCGTTTTCTTTGAAAGAGAAAGCGGCATGATCGTCGCGGCAAAAACTTTGAATACAGGTAAAGCAGAGTTCGTCGATGATGGCGTCCACGGCAAAGTCAATGAATTCTTCGTAGTTCATGTGAAACCGTTCCGCCAACAGCGCAACGGCGGTTTTGGCGGCGTCTTCCCGCCACTGATCGTAAGCGCCGGCAGCGTGGAGGATATCGGTGGGAGTGACGGAGATCCGACCCACCACGCCGATGTTGACGAGACGCTTCAGGTCAAAGAGGTTCAGCTCTTCATCGAGTTTTTTAACGAGGTAAATCACGCTGTGAGGGCCGTCTCTCAAGGTGTCCAAAACTCTTTGTTCCTTTCCCGTAAAATTGGCCGTTTTCTTCTCATTTAAGATCATGAAGCAGTCCGTAATTTGAGAGTAGAGCAATAAATAAGTGTTGGGAACATGGATTTCCCTAAGTTCATCCAGGAGATGAGGATAACGGGTAGCCATAATGCAGATGGGGAAGACCCTTTCAGGGCCAATCTGTAATTTTCCCTGCATATCCAATTGGATGTAGCTGTCGCCGCCGAGGCCGTAAGTATTGATGGCGGCGGCTTCCACCCGGGTCAAAAAGCCCCCTACCCTGGCGCCTTCTTCGTTGATACGGGGAATCTTGTTGCGAATGATGGCGATGTCTGTGGTGGTGCCGCCCATATCAAGAATGAGGGCGTCGTTGACATCACATAAAAAGGTAGCGCCGATGATACTGGAGGCGGGGCCGGAAAGTAGGGTTTCGATGGGCTTATCCATGGCCTGCTCTTCCCCCATGAGAGAGCCGTCGCCTTTCACGATCATGATCGAAGCGTCAATCTGTTTTTCATGTAATACGCATTTTACCGAGGTCATCAACTCTTTGATGATCGGGATGAGGCGGGCGTTTAAAATCGCGGTGACCGTCCGCTCGTGAAGCCCCAAGGAGCGCGTCAGATGATGGGCGCAGACTACGGGCAGTTGCAGGGTTTCTTTGACGATCTGCTGGGCCAAGAGCTCATGCTCGGGATTGCGAACGCTGAGATAACCGGAAATCGCGATAGCGTCAACTTTGCCGCGCAAGCTCTTCACGGCATTACGGGTGGCTTCCGGATCAAAAGCAGCGTTTTCCCTGCCTTTGATGGTGTGACCGCCGGGTACCACCCTGATTTCTTTGACCGGCAGATCGTCGCTGGGTTCGTAGCCGATCATCAGGAGACCCACTTCACAGCCACGGCCCTCAACGATGGCATTCGTCGCTAAGGTCGTGGATAAGGATACGACACTGATATCAGAAAACGCATCAAAATTCATGTTGTTAATACAATTTCTGATACCAACGCTCAAGTCATAGCGAGTCGTCAGGGCTTTGGCCTTGGCGATGATCTCTTTGTTGCTCTTGTTCATGACGACGCCGTCGGTATAAGTTCCTCCCGTATCGATGCCAAGTACAAAAGACATGGTTCTTCCCTCCCCTTTCATGGTGGTGGCCGGGGCCGTTTTCACGGCCCCACGCCTTATGTCATAACTTGCTGCGCAAACTCAGTCTTCGCCGGGCATATGGCCGACGGCATGTTCTACCACGTCGCGGATCTTCGCCGCCACGTCTTTGGGCAGCGGCTTCGGTTCATGGTATTCGATGATGTCCCGGACTTTTTCGTTGGCCACTTGGGTAAGAGTCTTGCTCCCGGCTTTTTCCCAGATTTCCCGGGCGCCTCTGTTGACGAGTCTGTTCTCGTAGTCGACCCGGAGATTTTTGGGTACGTAGTTGTCTTCATCGTCATCATCGTCGTCAAAGTCGTTAGGGAGATGATCAAACCTGCCGCCGGGGCCGATTTCCTCAATGAGCTCGAGGTTCATGGTCTTGTCGCTGACTTCGATGCCGGCGGTGAGGCGGCGGGCCATCCCCAGCACTTCGTCGGCAATGACGACGAGATCCAGGTTGGAGGTGGTGCCGTATTCGGAATAGCCGATATCATGGTTGATGTTGGCGCCGGACATGTTGGTCATGGCGACGGAGAGGGCGGCTTCGACACCGGCCTGTTCGTCAATGATACACGTATCGGTGCAGCCGCAGGTACCGAACATCGGAATGTGCAGATAATGGGCCACGTCGGCGAGGCCGGCGAGGAGAATATGGAGTTCCGGAGCGCCGTAGGAGAAGATTGTGGAGCCCATGTCGAGGATGGTGTAGACACCGCCCATGATGAAGGGAGCCCCTTCTCTGGTGCACTGGCTCAATACGAGGCCACTGAGGCTTTCGCAGAGACCCTGAACCATGACGCCGGCCATGGTGGCGGGAGCCGTACCGCCTGCCATGATGCAGGGCGTATAGATCGTCGGTAGACCTTTTTTGGCGCCGGTAACCAGTTTTTGGGCGGCTTCAATGCAGTGGACGCCGGGGGAAATCGGTTCCGCGTAAAGGCAGATGAAGGGATTCTGACGCAGAGCTTCTTCGCCACCGGCGATGATTTCCGCCATTTTGATGCAGTCGTCCTGGCCCCATTGGTCCACACACACGGTGATGATGGGTTTTTCGGTGTTGAGGACCTGCTGCTCAAATTCATGACGGTCGGAAATCAGCAGCGGAACGTCCTGGACAATCCCGAGGGACATGGCATAGTCGATGTTGGGGAGGGCGTCTAAGACCTTGGTAGCCCAACCGACGCTTTGGCGTGTGGCACGGTGGCGTTCCCCGGTATAGGGATTTCTGGTAAACGGTGTGCAGGGCCCGGAACCGAAATAGGAATTGCCCCCTTCGAGGAAAAGTTCTCTGTCTCCGGTTCTGCTGTTGCAGAGCACCACGTGCTTCTGGCAGGAGCGCAAGGCTCTTTCGGTAATGTGAGCGGGAATGCGGACGCGTTTGCCCTCAACCCAGCAGCCTGCTTTCTTTAAGATCTCGATGGATTCGGGATCGTAAAAGTCGGTACCGGTGCGCCACATGGCTTCTTCCGCGGCGTAAACCAGTTCCTGGCACTGGGCTTCAGAGAAGATATTCATTTTTACACTGGTGTTTGCTTTATAATTCGTTCTCATCCTTTGATTCCTCCTTCTCACATATTCTTTTCGGCGTAGGCGATGATTTCATCGAATTTTGCCAGAACAGAATCGGCCAAGGGAGCGCCTTCATAGAAATTCAGGAGATCCTTGGTTTTTTCAACGGTTCTCTGCCCCAAGGTTTTGGAACCCGCGGTGATCCAGTCGTCAATGCGGTTTCTGTTCATCAGGGTCGGCCAGAACTGTTCCTCTTTGAAATAATATCTAGTATGAGGGGAGCTCAGGTAATGGCCGCCGGGCTGAACGTCGTCGATGACGCCGCGGCAGAGCCGGTCTTCATCCATTTCGACGCCGCGCATGATTCTGCGGGTCATACCCATCACCTCATCGGCTAAGACAATCAGATAGGGGCTGCTCATTAAGCCGCTTTCCATCTGACCCGCACCGTATACCATGCTGGTACCGGCAAGACCGGCGTGGAGGATGGAGAAGGTCGCTTCGAGACCCATTTGGGCGTCGCTGATTTTAGAATCGCTGCCGCCGGCAAAGGTGAAGCTGGGAAGTCTCAGGTAACGCAGGACGTTGGCCATGCCGGCGCCGAGCATACTGACTTCGGGAGCGCCGTAAGGAACGACTTCATTTTTCGTGTCATTGAGGGAGAAGAAGCTGCCGCTAATGAAGGGAGCGCCTTCGCTAACCAGCTCAGCCAGGGTCAAAGCGGCCAAAGAGTTGGCAGTGGCCACCACCAGGGCGGCGGCGCTTTCCTTGGGCACCGTAAGACCGGTGACCAAGTCATTGCCGCAGACCACGGGAATACGGTTTTTGGCGGCCAGCATCACCACATCCATGGCGTCAGCCGTTGTGACCAAAGCTTCACTGTTCTTGACGTAGAGCACGAGGAAGGGATCCTGCTGAAGCCCTTCGAGGCTGCCTTTGACGGCGGCGGCCATATCGATGACGGCCTGGGCTTGACAAGCGTTTTTGACTTCCTGGACAATGGGTTTGGCCGAATGGGTGGCCAATGCCGCAAAGGCGTGGAGCTCGGCGACGCTTGTGGCTACATTGGTGGGAATACCGTTGTTCATGAGGAAATCAATATTGGGAAGACCGTCGCAGATCTTGGCGACATTGGCCACGTCGGCTTTGGTGGTTTTTTTGGTTTCGCCGCTGATCACATCGATGGTGGTGTCATTGCCGAAACCGGGACCAAAATGAACATTGTTGCTTTCCAACAGCATGGCGCGTTTGCCGTTTCTGTCGCAGACCGTGATTCTGGAAGGGGCGCTCTTTAAAGCCCATTCAGCTTTCACCGAAGGAATGCGTACCCTTTCCCCCTGGACCCAACAGCCTTTTTCCTTGAACAATTCCCTGGCAGCGGCGGATTTGACGTCAGCTCCCGTTCTTTCCAGGAGCTCCATGGCGCTCATGACGATCTCTTCGCATTGATCATCGGTGAGCATTTGCCACTGAATGGATTGGTTTACCTGAAAACCGGATTTTGTGTATAAACTTCTTGTGGTAAACAATATGATCTCTCCTTTCTGCTTGTGGGTTGCAATGATTACGCGATGCCCAAGAGTTTTTTGCAGAGGTCTGCGGCGGAAGCGGCATCGGGAGAGAAGCCGTCGGCGCCGATTTCATCGGCAAAGTCCTGGGAGACCGGAGCGCCGCCGATGATCACCTTGACGTCGTTTCTGAGGCCTTCTTCTTTTAAAAGCTCTATGGTGTCCTTCATGTGCAGCATCGTCGTGGTCAGCAGGGCGGACATGGCCAGAACCTGGGGTTTTTCTTCCTTAATACGGGACACGAAAGCTTCCGGGGCGATGTCGATGCCGGCGTTGAGGACGGTGAAACCGACGCTCTCCAGCATCATGGCGACGAGGTTTTTGCCAATATCATGAAGGTCGCCCTTGACGGTGCCGATCAGCACCGTGCCGATGGAGGGCAGATCATCGCTGTTGATGGCGGGTTTGACAATTTCCGTACCGGCGGACATGGCTTCGGCGGACATCAGGACTTCGGGAATGAACATCTTATTCGCTTTGAAGCGAACGCCGACTTCCACCATACCTCCGATGAGACCCTTGTTGATAATATCCAGCGGTTCGACGCCTTCTTTCAACATTTCTTGGCACATGGTTTTGACTTTACCTTTTTTTCCGTTGATCACTAATTTGCTGAGTTCTTCGACTGTTGCCATCATGTAAATCCTCCTTTGTGTTTTGTGATATGTATTGAGAGATGCAACCTATTTGTGAAACTTTTATTACTTTCTTATCTTATTTGTTTTCCGATCTCAATTCACCGAAATCCTCCTGCACCTCGGGATCCGATACCTTTTTCTTCCCGAAACTGAAAATCAGGGGCTGTCCGGCCAATTCCGGATTGAATTCTTCCCTTAAAGCTTTCCAAACGCCGAGACACATGAAAAGCATGATGAACATGAAGGGAAAGGCTGCGGCCACAGAGGCGGTTTGGAGCACCTTGAGGGCAGTTTGACCGCCGATTAAGATCAAAACGATAGTCACGGCGCCTTGGGCCACCCCCCAGAAAGCTCTTGATTTTTTGCTGGGATGGAGTTCCCCACCGCTGGTCAACATTGGCAAAACCAAGGTGGCGGAGTCGGCGGCGCCGACGAAGCAGATCACCACAAGGAAGAGGGCCAGAGGGGCTGTGACCTGGTAGGCCGGTAACTGTTGCAATAGGGCGTAGAGGGCGGTGGTGTAGTCCACATCGACAGCCTGAGAGATGATGCCGCCGGTGGAGGTGTTGGCGTTGAAGCCCGCGGCAGCGTAGATGGTAATCCAGAGGAAGGAGAAGCCGGCGGGAAGTAAGGTACCGCCAAAGAACATCTGACGAATTGTACGGCCTTTTGATACTCTGGCAAAGAACTGACCGCAGAAGGGAGCCCAAGCAATCCACCATGCCCAGTAAAATACGGTCCAGCTGCTGAGCCATTCGGGATCGCCGTACCAGAAGGTTTGCATCACAAATTTGCTTATGTAGGCGCCAAAGGTGTCTACCATGGTCTGCATGATGAAAACCGTGCCGCCGAAGACCAGAATAAAGATCATGAAGCCGATGGAAATCCATGTTTTCCAGTTTACAACTTTGGACATCCAGCGATGCAGACCGGAAACGGTGGCCAAAGTAAATAGTACAGTGATGATGGCGATGATGAAGGCGGTGGTGATATTGGTGGTATCAATGCCCCAAATGTAGTTGATGCCGCCGGAAATCTGCATAGCGCCCAAGCCAAGGCTGGTGGAGATTCCGAAAACGGTGGCGAAAACGGCGATGATGTCGATGGTTTTGCCGATGGGCCCGTGAATCTTTTCACCGATCAGCGGATAAAAAGCGGAGCTGATCAAACAGGGTAACCCCTTCCTATATTGGAAGTACCCCAAAGCCAAACCACATACGGCGAAAAGTCCCCAACAATGAACACCTTCATGGGCAAAACAGAGGCGAATGGCGGTTTGCATGGCTGCCGGTGTATACGGATCATCTAAGGGTCCGGTAGCATAGTGCATCATCGGTTCCGCGACGGACCAGAAGACAAGGCCGATGCCGATGCCGCCGCCGAAAAGCAAGGCAAACCACTGAAAGTTGGAAAATTCCGGTTTGTCGTCATCCTTCCCCAAACGAACCGTTCCGTATTTGGAACAAGCAATGGTCAGGCCAAAACCTACTAATAACGCTACCATCAGCAGATAGAGCCAACCGAGATCATTGCAAAGGAACGCGTTGATGGCATAAATCACCTTACCGGTACCATCGGGGAACACTGCCCCCAGCAGGGTGAAAACACTGACAATGATGATGGACGCGATCAATACGGTATGATCCTTTCTCGGTTGTTCAAGAGTATTCTTCATTAAATCCCCTCCTCGTTAAGATTTTTCATGGAAGAAAAACGCATATACGCTTCTCTTGCCCTCACTATATCGTTTTTAAAGTTTTAAATATAGAAAATCCTTGCGGGTCTGATGGCAAAAAGTTTGCATCTATTACGTGAGTAACTCAAATTCGTGGTAAAATATTTGCATTTTAGCAAAAAAATTGCATCTTTGCCAGATGGGACAAAAGTCTAATGCATTTTTGCGTATTTTTGTTATAATGAATGCATAGGAGAAACGTGTGTGATTCGACGGGAGGTGTTTTATATGAAAAAAGAGATTCTGTTGTCCAATCTGAAAAAGGCAGGCGATTTGTTTTATGCTTTGACCGGGCTCTGGACCTTGGTCATCGACATCGAGGATAAAAAACTGATAGAAGTGCCATACAATCATCTCAACGGCTGTTTCTGCAAAAAAATAACGTCTCTGACAGGGATCGAAACGAATTTCGATCACATGTACAAGACGTGTGAAATGTCCTTCAACGTGAATCATCAGATTATCTATAAATGTCCTTTCGGACTCTGCAATATCATCGTGCCGATTATCAACGACGGACACCTCGTCGCTGCCCTGCAAGCCGGGCCTTATCTTGATGAGAAACCCGAGGATATTCTGAAAAAGGATATCATGCCCATTTACAGCCTGACCAAAAATGACTACTATAAATTATTCCGCGAACTGAAGTCCTATCCCAAAGGGGATATCAATCAACTGATCGTCTTTTCCGAGGCTCTGCGGGTCATCGGCAAAGCTGAGTGGGACGAGTGTACGGCAGTGATAGAACAAAAGACGGAATTCAGCAGTAATATTGTATGTTCAAATTTAATAACCTCCATCATTCGCTTTGTCGATAAAAACTACGCGGACAATATCAAGCTTAACGACGCGGCCAAATATGCTTATGTCAACCCCTCTCACCTCTCCCGGGTCTTCAATAAGGAAATGAACTGCAATTTTCGTACTTATCTGAACCATATCCGCATCGATAAAGCCAAGTCGCTGATGGAAAAAGGTGATCTTTCCCTGGTGGAAATTGCAAATCAGGTGGGTTTTACCGATCAAAGCTATTTCAATAAAGTATTTAAACAAATGACCAATCTTACACCCCACCAGTATAAAAAGAAAGCCATTCATACGATGGCCAACAGTCAAAAATAACAGCCGGTTTCATCAGAAACCGGCTTTAGTATACAATCATCTATTTTAGTTGCAGTTCCTCCCGGAGGATGCTATCGATGACGAATTTGACGTAGGGAAAGCTGATTCCTCCTTGGATATAGCAGTTATAAGGCTCTCTTAACGGTCCGTCGGCGCTGAGTTCGATGGAGGAGCCTTCCACAAAACCGCCGCTGGCCATGATCACCTGATGTTCGTAACCGGGCATATCCCAGGCTTCCGGTATGACGTGGGAATCCACGGGAGAATACTTCTGAATGCCGCGGCAAAAGGCTTTCAGCGGTTCGGCAGCGCCGAAGCGGATCATTTCCACGATATCGCCCCGCGCTTCGTCAGCTTTGGGCAGCACTTCATAGCCGAGTTGTGCCAAAACAGCGCTCGTATAGACGCTGCCTTTGAGGGCTTCGGAAACAATATGAGGCGCCATAAAGATTCCTTGATAGAGGCTGACATTACTGATGAGGCTGGGGCCGACTTCCTTGCCGATCCCCGGCGCAGTCAACCGGTAAGCGGCGCGTTGAATCAGATCCCTGCGGCCCACGAGATAGCCGCCGGAAGGGGCAATGGCGCCGCCGGCATTTTTGATCAGGGAGCCGGCGATCAAATCAGCGCCAACTTCCAAGGGTTCTCTATCTTCACAGAATTCACCGTAACAGTTATCGACGAATACGATGATCTCCGGATTGATCTTTTTTGCCGCCGCAATCAGCTCCTCCATTTCTCCGATGGTTAAAGCGTTTCTTGGGCTGTAGCCTTTGGATCGCTGGAGATAAAAAACCTTTGTTGTTTCGTCAAGGGAATCTTTTAGCGTCTCCTTTGCGCCGAAGGGATGAATTTTATAGGTAACGCCCAGTTCCATTAGGCTGCCCGGGTCTTTTTCCGAGCGACCGATGACTTTATAGAGGGTATCGTAAGGTTCACCGTAAAGCACCATTTTATCTTGGGGCAGGAGCATGGCAAAAAGCGCCAAGGTAATGCTGTGGGTGCCGGAGACGATCTGTTGTCGGATCAAAGCGTCTTCACCATGAAAGATTTCAGCGTAGATGCTTTCTAATTTATCTCTGCCGGTATCTCCCATGCCGTAGCCGCTGCTGATTTGAAAATCCTGGTAGTTGACGCGGTGGGCGCGAAAGGCCTGTAAAACCTTGGCTTGATTGAAAAACTCGATGGACTCATAGCGCTGGATCCAGGCATGGACTGCCGCCAAACCGGCTTTTTCGACTTCTTCAAATTCTTTTAATTTTTCAGATTCTTTTAAGGATTTCACTCTCATTGATTTTCTCCATGTTTCCATAGGTTCCGTCAGGCTGCGGCCATAAAAAAAGGACTGTAACAATGATTGTTATAGCCCTTTGTTTCTCTTTTTATGAGCTTCTCTTTAATCTTCTGATTTTTCTACGTTAAAATTGATGGGTCTTGCCGGCATGATGGTGGAAATGGCATGTTTATAGATAAGATTCTGTTTTCCGTCGGAATCAAGAACAACGGTAAAATTATCGAATCCCTTGACCAGTCCTTTGGTTTGGAAGCCGTTGACAAGATAAATCACGACAGCAATGCTTTCTTTTCTCACTTGGTTTAAGAAGTAGTCTTGTAGATTGACGCTTTTTCCCATGGTTTTACCTCCAAAAAAATAAACTAAAGCAAAATAAATAATGATACTCTGTATCTCTATGTTATCATGAGGAGGAGTTTTTTTCAAGAAGTATTATTTTTTCTGCGATGGATTGGTTCCCGCCCTCTCTCAAAACGTCGAACCAAATGATCCGCGGGTCCCGCCGAAACCAGGTCAACTGGCGCTTTGCGAAGTGGCGGGTATTTCTTTTCAGCAATTCTTTGGTTTCAAGCAAATTGCGCTCACCGCTGAGATAAGGCAGGATCTCTTTATAACCCAATGCCGACATGGCATTGCCCTGCTCTTTGCAGCCGGTTTGGAGCAAGGAGCGGACTTCTTCCACAAGCCCTTTCTCAAACATCAGTTCAACGCGGCTTTCAATTCGCCGGTAAAGTGCCTCCCGGTCCATAGTCAGGCCGTAGAGAGAGAGGGTGTAAGGGCTTTCCCAGCTATTCTCCTCATGGGCATCGCTGTCTTCTGTCATTTCCAGGGCCCTTAAAATCCGCTGGTAATCGTGGGGATGGATCTTTGCGGCGCGGTTGGGAAATTTCTCCCTGACCATCGCGTAGAGAAACCCCTCCCCTTTTTCCGCTTCCAGGGCCAAAAGCTCTTTTCGCTGCAGCGGTTGGGCTGTTTCCTGCCCCAGTTGATAACCGCTGTTGATGACGGCGTTGACGTATAAGCCGCTGCCGCCGCAAAGGATGGGCAGCTTCCTTTTGGCCGCGATTTCGGCGATGGCCGCTTTTGCATCCTTTTGAAAGAGGCCGACGTTATAGTCGGTTTTGGGGCTAACGATATCAAGGAGATGATGGCGTATCCCCTGTTTTTCCCCTTCGCTGATTTTTGCGGAGCCGATGTTGAGGCCCCGGTAAACCTGGGCGGAATCAGCGGAGATCACCTCTCCATTAAGGGCTTTTGCCAGTAATACGGCGAGTTCGCTCTTGCCCGTGGCGGTGGGGCCGATAATGGCCATAAGCTTTTGTTTTTCCATATTAGGTACGCAAAAATTTCCTTCGGATTTCATCGATGGTAAATTTGACGGCGATCGGTCTGCCGTGGGGGCAGGTAAAGGCGTCTTCCGCCTGGTCCAGTTCACTAAAAAGAAAGAGCATATCGGCGCGGGTTAGATACTGATTGGCTTTCACCGCCCTTTTGCAGGCTTTTGACATGATTTTACGCTCTAAGACGGCGTCTATGGTCAGTTTCTTTTCGGAATCGAGCCAGCCGTCGGCAAATTCCTTGAGGAAAGCAACGGCATCAATATTTTCCGCCCAAGTGGGAATTTCCCGCAGGATGAAGCTGTTTTCGCCGAATTCTTCCAGCACAAAGCCCATGTCGTGAAGGACGATGATTTCTTCGATGACCCAGTTATATTGTTTATAATTCAGGTTGACCTCCAAAGGAACGATCAAGGCCTGCACGGTATTATCCTTTTCGATGAGGGATTTTTTGATTTTATTGAACAGCAGCCGCTCGTGGGCCGCGTGTTGATCGATGAGGTAGAGGGCCTCTTCGTTGGCGGCCACGATGAAAGAACCACCAACCTGGCCGAGGATATTCAGGGAAGCGTAAAAACCTTCGTTAAAATCAATGGTTTTTGCCGCTTCAAAGGGTTTGAACTTATCATTCAGGCCCAAAGACGCTGTGTCTTCCCGGAACAAGGCCAAAGGGTCCGCGGCTGTCTCCGCCTGTTTTTCTTCATTTTTATGAAAGGTCGGTTCCGTTTTGATGCCCCGGAGCATCCCGGTAAGCTCCGCTTTGGCGAAGTCGTTGTTCCCTTCTGCTTTGAGCTGTTGCTTCTTGTGTGCCACAGCACCGGGGAGGCCCGCCAAGCGCAGGTCCTGATGGAGCTTGGGAGCGGGAGGCTGTTCGTCCTCATAGGCGGGTATTTCCGGAGTCCGGGCCTTGCCGGTTTCGTGGATTTCCGTGGTAAAGGCTTTGGCAGCCTGGGAGAGGGTTTCTTTGACCGCCTGATATAAAAGGTCGCCGACGGTGGCGCTTTCGGCAAATTTTACTTCCAGTTTATTGGGATGGACGTTGATGTCGTATTGATCCGGCGGTAGCGTCAGATTGATAAAGGCCATGGCAAAACGACGCTCTGGCAGCAGAGTCCTATAGGCGTTTTCCAGAGCTTTATTTAGTTCATTGCTGTGGATATAACGCTGGTTGATATAAAAATGGTAGTAGTTGCGATTTGGTTTGGAGTAGTTGGGGTGGGCGATGAAGCCGCTGAAAACAGCGTTGTTTTCGATGGGCAGCAAAAAAGGCAAGGGCTCCCTGCCGTAAACCGTGGTGATGGCCGCCTTCTCCTCGCCGCTGCCGGGAGCAAAGAAGATGTGTTTGCCATCGTTGGTCAGTTCAAAGCGGATGTTGGGATAGGCAATGATGATTCTGCCCACCATATCGCTGATATCCCGCATTTCCCGGACAGGCGTGGCCAGGAATTTTTTTCGGGCCGGGGTGTTGAAAAAGAGATCCTTAACTGTAAGTTCCGTGCCTTGATTTGCCGCCGTGGGCTGCACCGGGCCGATCTCCCCGCCATCAATGCTGCATTCGTAGGCAGTTTCATTTTGGGCCGTTTTGGTGCGGAGCACAATTTTGGATACGGCGGCAATGGAGGCCAAAGCCTCTCCGCGAAAGCCCATGGTCTTTAAGGAGTTCAGGTCGTCGATGGTTTTTATTTTACTGGTGGCATGGCGCAAAAAAGCGTAGGGAATATCCGCTTCCGCCATCCCTTCGCCGTTGTCGATGACGCGAATTTCCCGGATACCGCTTTCTTTCAGATGAATGCGGATATCGGTAGCGCCGGCGTCGATGGCGTTTTCCACCAGTTCTTTGATGATAAAAACCGGCCGTTCGGCGACTTCACCGGCGGCGATCTGGTCTCTTGTATTTTTTTCCAGAATGATGATTTTATTCATGCTTTAAATAATCCTGCCATTCTTCCAGCAAGCGTAGAGCGTCAAGGGGACGCAAGTCATCGAGGTCGAGGCCTGCGATTTGTTTCAAAACATCTTCTTCGCCGTCGCTGATTTCCCGAAACAGGGAAACCTCCGCCGCGGTACTTTCGCTGCTGCCACCATAATGCAGCTTGCTCTTTTCTAAGTTCTTCAAAATCTTCTTCGCTTTATTGACAATGGAGACGGGCATCCCCGCTAATTTTGCCACCTGAATGCCGTAACTCTTATCGGCTTTGCCCCGGGTGATCTTACGCAAAAACACGAGGTTGCCATTGACTTCGTGGACCAAGATGGCATAGTTTTTCAAATTTTCCTTTTCCTCTTCGAGGCTGGTCAATTCGTGGTAATGGGTGGCGAAAAGTGTTTTGGGGGCGCATATCGCGTCGGCAAGATATTCGATGCAGGCCCAGGCCAGGGCTAACCCGTCGAAAGTGCTGGTGCCGCGGCCGATTTCATCAAGGATGATGAAGCTTTTATCCGTAGCCTGTTTTAAAATGGCCGCCGTTTCCCGCATTTCCACCATAAAGGTGCTGTTGCCGCCAACCAAGTCGTCGGAAGCGCCGATACGGGTAAAGATGCGGTCGGTAAGGCCGATGTGGGCGGTTTCTGCCGGGACAAAGGAGCCGATCTGGGCCAAAAGGATGATCAGCGCCACCTGACGCATATAGGTGGACTTCCCGGCCATATTGGGGCCGGTAATCACCATGATGCGGTTTTCCCTGCTGTCCAACAGCGTATCATTGGCGATGAATACCTCGCTGTTGACCTTTTCCACCATGGGATGGCGGCCGTTCTTGATTTCAATGGTATCCCCGTCGTCCATCACGGGGCAGCAGTATTGATTTTCCAGAGCCACCGTGGCGAAGGACATCACCACGTCGGTGATGGCGATAAAGGTGGATATCAACTGAATCCGGGCGGTATTGGCGGAGATGAAGTCCCGGATTTTGCAGAATACCTCATATTCCAGCTGATACAGTTGATCGGTAGCGCCCAAAACCTTATCTTCGTATTCCTTCAGTTCCTGGGTGAAAAAACGCTCTCCGTTGGTGAGGGTCTGTTTTCTGATATAGTGATCGGGAACCTGGTTTTTAAAGGAATTGGAAACTTCTATATAATAGCCGAAAACGCGGTTATAGCCCACCTTTAGCGTTTTGATGCCGGTGGCTTCCCGCTCTTTGGCTTCAATGTCGAGAATCATCCGTTTGCCGCCTTTGGCCAGACGGCGGTATTCGTCAATTTCGTCGTGATAACCTGCTTTGACCATGCCCCCTTCTTTCGGAGAGATCGGCGGATCATCTACCAATGCCGTGCGGATCACGGTATCGATATCGCTGAGATCGTCAAAGTTTTCCGCCATTTCTCGGAAAATAGCGCTGTTTAAAGTATAGAGCAGTTTTTGAAAGGCGGGCAGGTTTTTGATGGAATCCCGCAATGCGGCGATATCCCGGGGCGTGCCGCTGCCGTAGGCAATGCGGCTGGAGAGGCGTTCCAAATCGCGGATATCGGCAAAGACCGTTTTGATTTCATCCAGAAGCAGCGGCTGCTCATAAAGCTCCTTGACCCCTGCTTGGCGTTTTTGAATTTCCGTGAGATCGAGGAGAGGATTTTCCAGCCACTCCCGAAGCAGGCGTTTCCCCATGGTGCCACTGGTACGGTCGATCACCCATAGGAGCGACCCCTTCTTTTGATTCGTAAAGATCGTAGACGTCAGCTCCAGGTTCTTTCTGGTACTTTGGTCAAGAATCATGTAGCGGTCGTTTTTGTAGTAGGAAATCTTTCCGATGTAGCTGAGGCTGCGTTTTTGGGTGCGGTAAAGAAAGGACAAGGTGGCCCCGGCGGCTCTTTTCGCTTGCTCCGACAGAAACAGTTCTTCGCTGTCGTTGAGGTTGAAATGCTCCGCAAGGACCTGGTCCGTTCCTTCTTTTGAGAAATCCTCCTCGGGGATTAGAGTAACGAGACCTTCGAAAACCTTTTTTAGGCGCTGGCGAAATTGGACATCTTTGGCAAGCTTATCGCCGAGAAGCAGTTCTTTCGGCTGCACCCGGTAAATCTCATCGAAGATCCGGTTTTTATCCTCAGTGTCTTTGCCGATGAATTCCGTCACTTTGAATTCACCGGTGGAAATATCGGTATAGCAAAAGCCCCAGTCGTTTCCGGAAGGAAAAACCGTCGCCAGGTAATTGCTTTGGCTATCCGGGAGTAAGGCGCTTTCCAAAACAGTACCGGGGCTTATGATACGGACAACGTCCCTTTTCACGAGACCTTTGGCAAGTTTCGGATCTTCTAACTGTTCACAGATGGCGACCCGATAGCCTTTATCGATGAGGCGGGCAATATAACTTTCCACGGCGTGGTGAGGCACGCCGCACATGGGAACTTTCCCTTCGCTGCCCGCGCTTTTCGCGGTCAGTACAAGATCAAGCTCGGCGGCGGCCAATTTGGCGTCGTCGCAAAACATCTCATAGAAATCGCCCATCCGTAAGAAGAGGAGGGCTTCGGGGTGCTCTTTCTTGATTTTACGGTATTGCTGCATCATCGGTGTTTCTTTGGTCATGAAAAGGGACTCCTCACATTAACTTTTCAGCAGCCGGAGCAACTGGCGCACTGACTCGGGGAGCAGGATTCTTCTTCTCCGGTGATGGCCTGGGTGATGATCTGGTTGATCTGCTGTAAAATTTGGCCCAAAGCCGCCTGGCTTGCATAAAATTCCGCCACGGCGAGATTTTTTTCCATTTTATCCTGAATGTCGTTGAACTGGGCTGTGAGCTCCGGATCGGGTTCCTTTCCCTGTTCCTGCAAAGAATAAAGCTGTTGCTGCATCTGGAAAAAATCATTAAGCAATGCTTCGGCTGCCGCGTCACCGCGGAGGGCTTCCTGCTTTTCTTTGATATCTTTCAGTTCTTCACAATTTTCGAGAGCCGCGGCCAATTCAGCCGCTTTTTCTAACACTAAAGACATGGTGTTATCCTCCTTTATTTCAATATCCGGCCATTTAATGACCAGGTATGAGCTTCTTCAATGACGACTTTCACCAGTTTTCCGGTTTGATCGTCTGTGGCTTTGAAGTGGACGAGTTTATTCCCGTCGGTTCTACCGCTTTGGCTTTCGGGGTTGTTTTTGCTTGTCCCCTCCCCCAAAAGCAGGTATTCTTTCCCGACCATAGCGAGGTTTTTCTTCAGGCTGATCCCGTTTTGAAAATCCATCAGCCGGGTAAGGCGGTCTTTTTTTACTTCATCGGGGACTTGATCTGCCGTTTTGGCCGCCGCCGTTCCCTTTCTGGGGGAATAGAGGAAGGTATAGGCATTATCAAATTCCACTTGGGCCAAGATATCTAAGGTTTCCTGAAAGTCCTCTTCGGTTTCACCGGGAAAGCCGACGATGATATCGGTGGTATAAACATCAAAGGGGAACCTTTCCTTTATTTTCGCCATCAAGGTCAGGTAATATGCGGCGCTATAATGACGGTTCATGGCTTTTAGAATCCGATCGCTGCCGGCCTGGAAGGGCAGGTGAAAATGGCGGCAAACTTTTTTCGAGGCGGCAATGGCTTCGATGATTTCATCGCTGAAATCCTTGGGATGAGAGGTCATATAGCGGATCCGCTCCAAGCCTTCGATGTCGTTTAACGCATAAAGCAAATCGGCAAAGGAGGCTTTTTCCTTGAGGCCTTTGCCGTAGGAATTGACATTTTGGCCGAGGAGTGTGATTTCTTTGACGCCGTCTTTGACGAGGTCTTGCGCTTCCTTCAGAATGTCTGCCATCTCCCGGCTTTTTTCCCTGCCGCGCACGTGAGGCACGATGCAGTAGGAGCAAAAATTGTCGCAGCCGTACATGATGGTGAGATATGCGCGGAAAGCTTCCTCCCTAAGATGGCTTCTGCCTTCGGGAATATCGGAATCAAGATCAAAGGCCAGTAAAGGGCCCTTTTTTGTTTCCTTTTGATCCAAATAATGCGGCAACAAGGCAAGGCTTCTGGTGCCGAGGACAATATCGACATGGCGGCGTTTTTTGAGAAAAGCCGCGACAGATTTCTCTTGTGACACCATACAGCCAATGACGGCGATGGTCAATGCGGGGCGCTGCTGTTTGAGCCGCTTCAGACTGTCGATATAACCTAATATTTTGTTTTCCGCCGATTCCCTGACAGAGCAGGTATTGATGACAATGATATCGGCGTCTTCCGTTGTCTCCGTTTTCTCAAAACCACGGTTTTCCAGCATGGCGGCGACGAATTGGGAATCGTGTTGATTCATCTGACAACCGAAGGTTCTGATCAGATAGTTCATTTCATTTCCTTTGTTATGTAATATCTCATTATACCATTAATGAGCCGTTTTGCAAAGTTCATTCTGCCGGTTCTGCGAACCAATGTTCTTCTTCCATTACGGCACATTCCACTTTTGTCTGAAATTCCCTGGCAAGTAAGGCGAAAAAGGCGTCGACCTCTGTCTTTTTTATGATACAGTAGAGCACGGCATTGTTTTTGTATTCGATGTTTTCAATTGGAAAGCCCTTTTGCAGCAGAAAATGTTCGATTTTGCCGATGAGATCGTAATCGGCGCAAACGGCGACTTTCTTAGCCTCGACTTTACGAATCTTTACGCTGTCTGCCAGAGCCAGCTTTGCCGCTTTGCCATAGGCGCGTACCAAACCGCCGGTGCCCAAAAGCACACCGCCGAAATAGCGGCTGACGACGATGGCCGTATCGGTAAGTCCCTCTCCCTTGATGATTTCCAGAACAGGCCGTCCTGCGGTACCGGCCGGTTCGCCGTCGTCGGTGGAGCGCTGGATTTCTCCGTTTGGGCCGACGACATAGGCGTAGACCGTATGACGGGCGTCCCAGTGGCGTTTTTTGATCTCGTCGATAAAAGCCGCCGCTGCCGCCTCGCTGTCAACGGGGCGGGCATAGCCGAGAAATTTTGATTTCTTTTCGCTGTATGCAGCGGTGCCGGCCTTGGCCAGCGTAAGCAAATCCGCCATTGCACTCCCCTTTCTGATGACCCTATTCTACCATAAAACGGGTTTTTTTGCCATGAAAAAAGCCGCATAACGAAAACGTTTCACGGCTTTTTTCATTATTTCAGGTCCTGATGTCCTTCTAAGCGCAGCAGCTGTTTTTTCAGTTCCCTGCCGGCGCCGAAATTGCCGGTTTCGCCGCTCTTTTTGATAACGCGGTGGCAGGGCACAATCAACAACAGGGGATTTGCTCCCACGGCGTTGCCCACGGCGCGGCTGGACTTTGGCCGTTCAATGGCTTTGGCGATGTCCTCGTAACTCGCTGTTTTTCCGTAGGGCAGCGATAACAAGGCTTGCCATACCTGGCGCTGAAAGGGTGTGCCGTCAAGTTGCAGAGGGAGTTCAAAACAGTTTCGCTTTCCGGCAAGGTATTCGTTGACCTGTTTTTCCGTTTCCTTTAAAACAGGATCGCCGGGACAGTTTTTGGCTTCTTTGATCCCTTCGCCATAATAAAGGCCCAGCAAAGAGCCATTTTCGCTGACGGCGGTGAGATCGCCGATGGTTGTGGGGAAGCAGTAAGTAGATTTCATATCCAGCCTCATTTCTTTCGATGCCCATTTAAGGCATCAACTTTTATGGGGATGCCGGTAGAGCTTTCTCAGATCGTTGGTGGGCGGCAAACAGGTACGGTTTTGGCAAACATAGTAAGTCGCTTCATCGTTGAGGAGCGGATAATATTCATCGGGTTTTTTCATCAAGAGGGTGGCCCGTAAATCCGTTTTCAAGGGAACGTTTTCCAAAGCCCCGGCCTGTTCTCCCACGCAGACAATTTCCTGGGGCGGATAGAGGTTGCGGTTTAAGGCGTAGAGAAAGAAACCGGCGGCCCGGGGCTGCTTGCCGACATTGGCTTTCATAAAATGGAGCTGTTCCTCAGCAAGCTGCTGATAATGTTCGTCCCTGGTGAGATCGGCAAGGAGCAGCAGATTAAAACTCATGACCGCATTGCCGCAGGGGATCGCCGCATCGTAAACATCTTTTACCGGTGTGATCAAGGCTTCGTTCTCCCTGCCGCTCAGGAAGAAGCCGCCGTCGTTTTTGTCGAGGTAATGGTCAACGGCGATATCACAAAAATTGATGGCGTCAAGGAGATGCGTTTCGTCAAGAGTCCCTTCGTACAGTTGCAGCAGGGCAAAAATCAGATAGGCGTAATCGTCGAGGAAACCCTCGCCGAAGGTATGTTCTTCTCTCATACCGACCAGTAAGGTTTTCTCTTTGACCGCATATCTTTTCAGACAGGATAGGGCTTCTTCTGCGGCATGCCGGTAGGTTTTTTCGCCGCTGATCCGGTAGAGCACGGCCAAAGCGGCGATCATCATACCGTTCCAGGCGGTGAGGATCTTATCATCGGTAAATAAACGGGTTCGTTCCTTCCTGTATTCCCCCAAAGCTTGCAGCGTCTTTGCGGGAGCGGCGGAAAGATCCTCGGTGCGAAGCAGGTTAGGAATGTTCTTCCCTTCAAAATTGCCCTTTTGGCTGATATCAAAACGGCGGTTGAATCCCATTCCCTCCTCTTCTCCCAGCACAGCGATGATTTCCTCGGGGGTAAAGAGGTAGTATTTCCCCTCTTCCCCTTCACTGTCGGCGTCTTGCGCTGCGTAAAAACCGTGGTTTTTGCCGGTCATTTCATTTAAGACGAAGTCGGCGGTTCTTTTCGCGATTTCTCTGTAACGCTCCTTTTGGGTGATTTCATAGGCTTCGGCATAGCAAAGGATCAAAAGGGCGTTATCGTAAAGCATTTTTTCAAAATGGGGTACGAGAAAATAGCGGTCCGTGGCATAGCGACAAAAACCGCCGCCGATATGATCGAAAATGCCGCCGCGATACATTTGGGTCAGCGTCGTTTCCACCATTTCAAGGAGGTATTCTCCGCCCACGGCTTCGTAGCGTTCCATCAGGAAAAGCAGGTTATGGGGTGTGGGGAACTTCGGTGCGATGCCGAAGCCGCCGTATACGCCATCGAAATTTTCCGCGAAATCCGCCACGGCTTTTTCGATCAGGTTTTCCCCGCCGTTGACTGCTGCGGTATCTTCCTGTTTGCCGATGTGTTCCGTGATCAAATCGGCGTTTTCCAGGAGGCGCTCCCGGTCGTTTTCCCATTGCTCGGCGATATAACGCAGTATATCAAGGAAACCCATGCGGTTCATCACCGTGTCTTTGGGGAAGTAAGTTCCCGCCAAAAAAGGCTTCTGCTCCGGCGTCAGGAAGATACTCAAAGGCCAGCCGCCGCTGCCGGTCAGTGTTTGGCAGACGCGCATGTAAACACCGTCCACATCGGGACGTTCTTCTTTATCCACTTTGATCGGTACGAAATAACGGTTGAGCAAGGAAGCCACTTCTTCATCAGAAAAGGATTCTCTTGCCATCACATGGCACCAATGGCAGGTGCTGTAGCCGATGCTTAAAAAGACCGGTTTGTTTTCATCTTTCGCTTTGCGAAACGCCTCCGCCCCCCAGGGATACCAATCCACGGGATTATCGGCATGTTGCAGCAAATACGGGCTCTTTTCCTCATGGAGTCTGTTTCGGGTGATCGTAGTCATTTGATCGACGCCTCCCCTATCTTTAAAATCACTGTATTTGCTTAGTATCCCATGGTCCAAAGAAAATCATGCGGTTAAAAAATAAACTCTCAATGATAAGAACAGTATACCATACTGTGTTACATTTGAGAGGTTCTTTTTGATCTTCTTTTACTATTTTTACTGTTTTAGGATCTTCTGATCTTATGATTTTTCAATGAAATAAACGCCGACCATCAGAGCGCAAAAAAGGAGCAGCGCGGCGAAATCTGGGAAAGAGCAGCGAAACCGGTAGGAAAATCCCTTTTCGGCATCGTTTACGAGCATTTCCTGGACCTTATCAGTATCGGCCAGGGACGCGGAGATCAGGGAGACGAGGACCTGGGCCATGTCTTTGACCAAATTGCGAAATCCCCGCCTGCTTTTGTTCTGATAGGAGGAAAACAGTTCCTTGTAGGAATCGAGAAAGCGGCCTGCCATTTCAGCAAGGAGCAGCATAATGAAACGAATGGTGCTCAAAAAGCCAGCTACGGGAATTTTCAATAGACGCAAAGGGAGTAGGATTTGATTGAGCAAACCCAAAAACAATTCCATGGGGGTGGTCATGATATAGAGGCTGGTGATGTACCAGAGCAAAAACAGGCGCAGAATCCGGTAAAAAAGCTCTTGATAAGCGTTGACCTCCATGGTCCCACCGCTGCCAAAAAGCGCAAACAGCGCCTGGACTGCCACGCCGAAAAGCAGCGGCAGAATGATGATCACAACATAGGCGGCAATATTTTTCAGCAACGTCTTCCCGGGGATGCCGGAGATCAGGGAAAGCAGGGCGAAAAAGGAAAAGAAGACAACGTAGCTGGCATCTTTCTCACAAAAAAAGGGTATGATTGCTAGGAACAAAGTAAGGATCAACTTTATGCCTGCATCCATCCCTGAAAAATTTGTATCGTCACCTGTTTTCATTTTGATCATGGAGTATCCCTTTGATGCGGATTTCGCGAATCACCGCGCTGCCGATGGTACCGGTAATGAAGCCGGTAATCAGTGCCGAAAGCAATAGTACCGGCAGGTAATAAAAGATAACGCTGCTTTTTAAAATCACAAAGGCGGCGCCGATCTGGCCGACGTTATGGAGCAGGGCGCCGACGATGCTGACGCCTTTGATGCTAAAGAAGCGGGAAAAGTGATGATAGACGAACCACATGCCGAGAACGCTTAAGATACCGCCGCTGAGGCTAAAGGCGAGCACCACAACGCCTTTGGTCAACAAGGCGATGATCAGGCATTTCACCGTCATGATGAAAAGCGCGTCTTTCAAATCGAGAAATTCAATGGCAATTAAAATGATGATATTGGCCAAACCCAGTTTGATGCCGGGAACCGGAATGGGAATCGGGATAAATGATTCCAGATAAGAAATGATAATCGCGTTGCAGATCAGAATGATGTTAACGGCCAGACGCTTATTTTTACTCATCGTTTCAGGTTCCTTTTCCTCAAAAGCGTTAGTAGGCAAAGGTATCTACGCCGCTCTCCCCTTCCCCTTCGATGCTGATCACGACTTTAGTGGGCAGGCAAACCGCCTTATCCCCGGCTTTGGTCAGCCAGCCCGTTAAGACGCAGGTTTGATTGGGGCAGTCCGATTTTTCAAAGCGGATGCGTCCCTGTTCGGCTAAAATGATCTGGTGCAGCGGTTCTTCAATGACAATGGTTTGGGAATCTTCCAGTTTTGTCAGGTTGACCGTTTCGATCTCTTCTCCGTCTTGGCTGACAACGGCGATCAAATCGCCGCTGCTGTCATGCTGTAAGGCCTTAAAGCCAAAGAAGACCCCGGCAATGATCAGAATGCTGACGATGAGAATTTTATCACCCTTTTTGAATATACGTATAGCCATTGCTCGCGTCCTCAAAATGGAAGGTATCCCTTAGTCCGGAGGTGACGTAGATTTCCTTTTCCGCAGTGATGAAGACGGCTTCGGCGCCGTCGGTTTTTTCAATCAGCTCCATGCCCTCATCGAGGCCGAGGACAATGGCTTTCGCCAGCCCGTCGGCGTCGGCGGAGGAAGCGGTGATCACCGTAACGCTCATCAAGCCGTTATCAATGGGATAGCCGGTGCGGGGATCAATGATATGACAATACCGTTTGCCGTCTTCGGTAAAGTAACGCTGATAATCGCCGGAGGTCACCACGGCCTGGTCGCTGACTTCAACGTAGCCGATGATATCGCTGGTTTCTCCCCTGGGGTCTTGGATTCCCACTTTCCAGGGAGTGCCGTCGGGCCTGTTTCCCAGCACCACGACGTTGCCACCGAGATTGATGAAGGCGGAGGTGACGCCATATTCCTTGTAGCGCTCAATGGCCAAATCGCCGATATAACCCTTGGCGATCCCTCCCAGATCGATCATCTGTCCCTCCTGGCGCAGGGCAGCTTTGTTGGCCGCTGCGTCGATTAGCACATCTTCATAATTGACCAGGGGTAGCAGGGATTGGATCTCCTCTGCTTGAGGTACCCGGGGATCATCGCTGCAAACACCCCAGGCGTTCACGATGGGGGCCACCGTAATATCGAAGGCGGCCCCATCGCTGTAATCGGAGATCTTTTGCGCTTCCTGTAACAATGTAACGGTTTTGGGATCAAGCTCCACGTAACCCTCTCCGGCGTGGCTGTTGAGCTTTACCGTATCACCGGCAGCGCTTTCCACGGACCAGAGATCGTCCAATTCCTTGATTTCAGCGGAAACGGCATCGGCGGCGGCCTGGGCCTTTTCGCCGTAAACCACCTGGTTGATGATGGTGTCCAGGGCGAAGTCTTCCGCTTCCACCTCGTTTTCCGCTGCCGGGCTTTGGCCGCAGGCTACCGCGAAGCAGGAAAGACTGAGCATGAACAATATAAAAACAATTTTTTTCAGCGTATTCATATGATTCGTCTGATTCATCAATATAAAATCCTTTTATATTAGTTTATCATCAATCTTTCCGAGATTCAATCATTGGTTGATGGCTTTTTTCAGCAGAGCGTTGGGATCCAGCATATAAGACTGCAACACTTTGGTGGGACATTTTTCCATGCAGACGGGATCGTCACATTTTTCAACGCAGATCGCGGAATTGACCACGGCCAAGTTATCCACCATGGTAATCGCGTCATAAGGACAACTCTTCACGCAAGCGCCACAGGCGATGCAGCCGATTTTGCAGACTTTGCGCACTTCGGCGCCTTTTTTCTTGGAGTTGCAATGAACGGCCACATGGGCGTTGACGGGAATCATGGAAATGACGCTTTTGGGACAGGCTTCGGCGCATTTACCGCAACCGGTACAGTTCTTCCGGTTCACTTTGGGCAAACCGTCTTCGCCGATATGCAGCGCGTCAAAGACACAGGCGCTGACGCAGCTGCCCAAACCGATGCAGCCGTAGGCGCATTCCTTGGGACCGCCTTGGAGTAGAGCGGCAGCCCAACAATTATCAACGCCGTCATAAACGTATTTGCTATTCCCCGCCGGCGCTTGCCAGCATTTCACAAAAGCGTAGCGGGGTTCCAGATCATCGGCGGCTTTGCCGGTTAATTTGGCAACTTGATCCGCAACGGCTTTTTTGCCGGGGATACATAGATTCGGCGCGACGTCCTTATCGAGGACGACGGCTTCGGCATAGGCCTGACAACCGGCGAAGCCGCAAGCGCCGCATTGGCCCTTGGGCAGGATGTCTTCGACCACATGAATTAAGGGATTCATTTCGACAGCCAGCTTTTTATTGGCAAAGGCCAGCACAAGACCGAAGATCAAACCAACCGATGCCATGACCGCAATAATCACAATAAAGATCATCATGTTCTTTTCTAACCTCCCTTATTCCGTAATCATGCCGGAAAACCCAAAAAAGGATAATGCCAGGCAGCCTGCAATAATAAAGGCGATACCCAAACCTTGCAGGGATTTCGGTACATCCGCCAGTTTCAGTTTTTCACGGCAGCTGGCCATCAGCACGAGGGCCAAGGCAAAACCGACACCGGAACCAAAGGCGTTCACGATGCTTTTCAGCAGCGTGTAGTCGGATTCGATATTGATCAGGGGAACACCGAGGACAACGCAGTTGGTGGCAATCAGCAGCAGGTAAATCCCCCACATTTTATGGAGGGTCGGCGTGAATTTTTTCACGAACATTTCCAGTAACTGTACGAAGCTGGCAATCAACAATACCAATACGACAGTGGTTAAGAAGGTGACGTCAAAAGGTACTAAAATATAATTATAGGCCAGCCAGGTGAAGATTGAAGTTAAGGTCAGCACAGCGGTGACCGCAATGCCCATACCGGCGGAGGCGGTGAAGTCCTTGGAGACGCCGAAGAAGATACAAAGACCCAAGAATCGCGTTAAAATAAAGTTATTAACAACAACGGCCCCTGCGAAAAGGAGAAAATATTCCATCATAATACGTCACCTCTCTTTGCTTTCGCTTTCTCTATGTGATTGCTCAGCATTTTCGTTCCGGCGACCATGTAACCGATGAGAATAAAGGCGCCGGGGGCTAAGATCATAATCAAAGCGGGTTGATAAGCACTGGGCAGAACTTGGTAACCGAGAATGGTGCCGTTACCGATGATTTCTCTGATGACGCCGATTAAGAGCATGGCGACGGTGAAACCAACGCCCATACCGAAGCCGTCTAAGAAGGAGCGCCATACGTTGTTCTTCGAAGCGAAAACTTCCGCCCGGGCCAAAATGATGGCAAAAACCACCACCAAAGAAAGATAAATGCCCATCGCTTTATAGAGGTGCGGGAAGAATGCCTGTAAAAGCAACTCAGCCAATGTGACGATGGTGGCGATGGAAGTGACGTAGACAGGAACTCTGACTTTGGGGTTTACCCATTTGCGGATGATCGATACCGAAATGTTGTTCATTGTAATAACGAAGGTGACGGTGAGACCCATGGTCAAAGCGTTGATGACGGAAGTGGTAACCGCCAAAGCCGGACAAAGGCTCAAGGCTAAGACAAGAATCGGGTTTTCCAGGACGATCCCTTTGGAAAATATCTGCCAATAGTCTTTTAACATGATTATTCGCCCCCTTCCAGATATTCGTTGACTTCGTCAACGGCAGTCTTTACTGCCAATGTCACTGCTTTTGAGGTGATGGTAGCGCCGCTGATGGCCAGAATATTTTCACTGTTGTTGGCGTCTTTGGTGACCGTGAGCTGTTCGGCTGTTTTGCCGGGAAATTGATCAATAAACGGCGATTTTTCTGCTTTATCACCAAGGCCGGGGGTTTCGTTGGCATCGATGATGGTATAGCTCATGACCGTGCCTGCCGGGGAAACGGCAACCAAAAGTTTAATGGAGCCGCCGTAGCCTTTGCTTTCAGAAGGCACGATATAACCGATGATCTCCCCGTCAGTGCTGGCCGTATACCATTCGTTATGATCCGGGATCTCGGTATATTCGTCAACATTGGTAATCAGGCTTTCCAGAGCCATGGTTTTCAGCTCCTCAGCTTTTTGTAAGGCGATATCGTGGGTGAAGAAGTAAACCGTGGCGATGATCAGCCCCGAAACGACGCAGGCGACGGTCAGATTGATGGCGATCTTAAAGATGCTGTTGTTATCCTTTTTATCATTTGTCATTTTTTAAGCTCACTTCCTTTCCCCCAAAGGTTTTCGGCTGAATAAAGCGGTCGATGATCGGTGTAACGCAGTTCATCAGCAGAATCGAATAGCAAACCCCTTCGGGATAGCCGCCGAGCAAACGGATGAGCACAGTGATGGCCCCTGCCCCCGCCGCGAAAATCACTTTACCCAAACGGGTGATGGGAGACGTGACCATATCCGTGGCCATGAAGAAGGCGCCGATGATCAGGCCGCCGGCCATCATGTGGAAAAGTGGATCCCCGGTCATAAAGCCGGAGGGCCCGAAAATCCAGGTGAGAATCCCCACCGTACCGATCATGGTTACGGGAATGACCCAATCGACAATGCCTTTATAAATCAGGAAGATGCCGCCAAGGATCAGCAGTAAAGCAGAGGTTTCGCCGATACAGCCATTTCTCAAACCGAGGAACAGCGCTTTATAAAGCTCCGCATGGCTGCCGAAGGTTTCGATGAGGGCGTCATAACCTTGGAGTTTTAAGATATTTAAAGGCGTGGCGCTGGTGGTGACATCCACGGCGGTGGTCATCGGGGTCCAGGTTGTCATCAAGACAGGCCAAGAAACCATGACCGCCGCGCGGCCAATGTGCGCCGGATTAAAAATGTTGTAGCCCAAACCGCCCATGGAGTGCTTGGCAACGACGATGGCAATGAAGGAGCCGACAATCGGCACAAACAGCGGTACACCGGGGGGCAGGCACATGGCTAAGAGCAACCCGCATAAAAATGCGCTACCGTCATTGACCGTGATTCTTTTCTTTAATATTTTTTGCGTCAGGGCTTCAAAGGCCACTGCCGACAAACCGCCCGCTAAAAGAGTCTGCAAAGCGGGCAAACCGAAATGCCAAAGGGAGAATATCACCGCGGGCAAAAGAGCGATGACCACCGTCCACATGATTTTCTTGACCGAAGTATTCGCAAAAATATGCGGCGAAGACGAAACGATCAGTTTTTTCGCGGTTTGTTCGCGTTCGATTTCTACGCTCATTTGCTTACCTCCTTCTTTTTGGCCGACAGTTTTTTGGAATAACGGATCAGATGAACGATTCTGCGCTTGGCGGGACAGACATAGGCGCAGCAGCCGCATTCAATGCAGTCCATGAGATGATAATCGTTCAGGGCTTCTTCCGCTAAGGAGCGTTCGCCGAGGATGCTTAACATGCTCGGATTCAACCCCATGGGACAGGCGGTGAGGCATTTCCCACAACGAATGCAGGCAATCTGAGGTCCGTCGTTGATTTTCTCTTTGGTGAAGGCCAAAATACCGTTGACTCCCTTGATGATGGGAGCTTCGGTGGTGTATTGGGTGACCCCCATCATGGGGCCGCCGGCAATGATTTTTTCCGGAGGTGCGCTGTAACCGCCACAGACTTCAATGGCATCGGCAAAGCTCGCGCCGATTCTCAAATTGAGGTTTTTCGGCTCTTTGATCGCGCTGCCGCTGACGGTGACCACTCTTTCCAAGAGGGGCATCCCGTCTCTGACCGCGTCGCAGACGGCGATGGAAGTCCCCACATTTTGCACCACGATGCCAACGGCCATAGGCAATTTACCGGAGGGAACTTCCCGGCCGGTTAATAATTTGATCAATGTTTTTTCCGCACCGTGGGGATATCTGGTGGGCACCGCAACAACCTTAACGCCGGTGCCAGCAAGGGCTTTTTCCGTCGCTGCCACGGCGTCTTGTTTGTTGTCTTCGATCCCCAAAATGACGTTTTTCACGCTAAGTACTTTTTTCAGAATTAAAATACCGGTGGCCAGGCGTTCCGTGTATTCCAGCATCATGCGGTGATCCGACGTCAAATACGGTTCGCATTCGGCGCCGTTGATGATCAGCGTATCAATGGGATATTCTTTGGGCGGACAGAGTTTCACATAGGTGGGGAAGGTTGCCCCGCCTAAGCCGACGATACCGGCGGCTTTGATGATGTTGATGATTTCTTCGGCATTGAGTTTCTGCCAATCTCTTTTTGTTAAAACGTCTTCCGCCCACTCATCTTTTCCGTCGCTTTCGATGGTTATCGCCAAGCATTTGCCCATGACGGGATGAGGTTGGTCGGCGACACTCGTTACTTTTCCGGAAATGGTGGCGTGGGTGTTACTGGATACCGGGCCGCAGCCTTCGGCAATCAGTTGCCCTTTTTTGACCTCATCACCTTTTTTCACGATTGGTTTGCTTGCCGCGCCAATGTGCTGACTGACGGGAATTACCACTTTTTGCGGCAATTTGCCGTTTTCAATGGCCTTTCCGTCGGTCAATGTCTTGTGGGTATTGGGATGGATCCCCCATTTTCTTTTACCAAACATTTGAACCTCTCCTAATTGTTTCTTTTGATTTTAACGATCGTTGGTTTTACCGATTGCAATGATTTATCCAACCGTCTGATGAAAACAAAGGCGGTCAAACCAAAGAGGGACCCGCCGGAAATCATCAGTAATTTTGCGGAAAGCATAAACTGGAAAGATAAATAGTAACCAAGGACGATGCCTAAAATCACAGCCAGTAAAGGTAATAAGAATATTATAAATGCTGCTAAGACCCCGTTCATCGCCTTGTTTTCGACGAACACGCGATCGCCTACAGCGGCTCCTGCCTCGTTGTCGACGTCAAGGATCATCGCGTTACTGCCAGGACACATGCCGCAATGGTCGCAATCCCCATGTATGCTGGCTCTGACTTTTGCCGTATGCTCTGTAACTTCGATGACGACGCCTTCCATCAATTCTTTCATAAGATCACCTCGTTTCATATCAAACTATATGATGTCCACTGGCTGTTTCTTCATTTTTGAATGTTTAAATTTTAATGAAGCGCAAAAATATTCTAAATTTCTCGTTGAAAACCACCCTCCTTGTCTTATCCTTCAAACCCACGGGAAGAAGGATTGAAAAAATCAGCGGCTGCGTTTTTCGCTATTGCGCCTTACACAACCAAAGTGTCTTCTTTGCCGTTCATTCGTATCTTTTTACATGGTTGCTGTCGATTTAAGGGGAATCCCCCTTAATTATAAAAAAAATTTATAGAATCTGTTAAAAAAAATTATAATATACCCATCTTTTTATGTCGATATAATATTTTTTTCATGTACCGTGAAATACTTTAAAAAATTGCTCATTTTCAATTATTTTTGCTCTTTTTCGCCTGGATTTGCCCCTGCCCGCCAATAAAATCCCACTAAAATACAGGGAAAATAAAAAATATGCCATGTGGAAGATTTTTCGCTCAACATGGCTGCCCCAGTGTTCCGTTGCTCCGTATATGTGTCGTATATACTTGACATTTATTCGCTTATATATTATGATCTATGGGAGGTGATGACATGGCAAGAAATATCAGGATCAAGGTTGCCCGGGCCCAACTGGATATGACTCAAAAAGCCTTGGCAGAAGCGGTTGGCATCTCCCGTCAGACGATGAATGCCATTGAACAGGGAGAATACAACCCAACCATCAAATTATGCCGGAAAATATGTCGTGTTTTGGGAAAATCTCTCGATGATTTGTTTGGGGAGGAAGACGAAAATGAAACGCTTTAAAAATAACCTCGATGAGATGCAAGAGGAAAAGCTGCTGAAAATAGAGCATTTTGGCATGTGGCTTGCCTTTTGGGGTCTGGTTGCGGCGGCATTCTTGCAGGTGATAGGCGGCGCTGATCTCAAGCAATTGGCCGGTGAAGGGATCATCCTGATGATCCTTTGCATTTATTTATTGACGGCCTGCTTGAAAAACGGTATTTGGGACCGTCATTTAAAACCCAATCTGAAAACCAATCTTCTTGTCAGTCTGCTGGCCGCCGTCGCAGTCGCCGCCATTACGGTAATAAAGCCCCTTCAGGAGGGGATAACCCTGGCTTATCTGCCCATTACCGCCAGCTTTAGCGCAGTGTTTACCTTTCTGTTATGCTTTGGTGCATTACAGCTTGCGGTTCTTGTCTACAGAAAACGACGGACAAAACTGGAAAGCTGCGAAGAAGATGATAACGAACCCCATGAGAATTAAAAAATCCGGCATAAGCCGGATTTTTTTAATGTGATAGATCTTGATATTCCAAGGAGGAAGGCGGATCCTGTAAAACCTCCATTAGTTTTGCCCAAAGGGTCTTGCTTTCCTCAAATGCGGCATAATGCTTCTCAACGTTCGCCGCGTATTTTCTCAGTTCCGGCAGAATTTTCATAAAGGACTTCGTATCAAAATAGTCGCAGATCATGGGCAGCGTCTGTTTCAGCTGTTCTTCGGTGGTTTTTATTCTTTCCTGATAGTGGCCGCGATCCGTGATATAGAGCAAAAGCGGTTTATAGCGAATCCAACCGACGCAAGCCGCGTAAAACCGCCGCAGAACGGATTCGGATGCCGCGTCGACGGGTTTTAGCTGCCGCGGCAAAACGCCGGAGAGCAGATGTTTGTAGGCGGAAAAGCCGTCGTGAAAGGTATAGCAGGGCACTCTCAGCACCTCCCTTTGGCTTAAACAGGTGCTTAAAAAGGTATCTTCCCCCCTGGCTCCCGGGGGGTTGTAGAAGGGAAACACCCTTGAAGGATCCTTTAAATTGAGGCAGAGATTGGAGCCGGAAATAAATTTTGTGTGTTGGATTTCCGGCTCAGAAAGAACCTCTTCGGCGATGAGAATATCGGTGTCGGCATAAGTGACGCCGCCGTTCTGCAATACTTTTTTCATGTTTTCCCAGTTTAAGATGTCGTTGCTAAGGGCTCCGATGAACTGTTGGAAGGCGGCTTCCGGCAATTCGGGGGTAAATTCAAAAGCCGGGATCGGGGAAATATAGCCGCAATGATAACCGCAGGTAATATCAGCGGCGGCGATATTCTCCAAATGCTTTGTCAGTACGTGCTGACCGCTCCAAAGCGCCACGTTTTTGTTTCTCGTGACTACCACAGGATATTCGTCGTCGTCGAGAAAAAGCAGATAGTCAATGTTGTTTTTGATGGCGTAGTAAAGAATGATATTGCGCTGGGCCGCGTAGCCTTTGCCGAAAAGCAGGTCGGCGTTTTCCTCGCCGGCAATGCCATACTGCTTTAATTCGTATTGAACTTGGGCGATCTCCCGGGAGCCGATGAAAAAGGTGTTTTCGATCAACGCCGAAATGGCGCCGGGAATTGCCGTATAGTCTGCTTTTTTCGTTCCCCGATATTTAAGGTCATAGGCGACAAATAAATTGATTTTGATGTTTTCGTCGCCGATTAAGCCGGATTCCTGCCAATTTAAAAAATAGCTTTTTAAAAGATGCAAAAATTGTTTTCTGCCGGTGGCAAAACCGATGCCAACATTGATGGTTTCTTTTTTCATCATAGACTCCTTTTCTAACTTTTAACGATAATAAATAAACACATAAATCGCGTGCCGCCTATGTTCGGCATGACTTATGTGCTGTTCATGTACTTTCACGGAATTGGTATCATTTTGTTTCTTTATGTATTATAGCATAAAATAACATTTATTGCAAATGGTCATATGTTTTAGTATAATTATGGTATGATCTTGATTGACATTTTTATGTTCTTATGTTAAGATAAATAAAATTCAGGGGAGCTTGTATCAGCAGGCTGAGAGGAAGTACTCAAACTTCGACCCTTAAACCTGATGTGGGTAATGCCACCGTAGGGAGTAAGGAATACTTGCTTTTCACGGCCCATGCCTCATCGGCAGCGGCCGTTTTTGTTTCCCCTTAAGGAAGTAGGAATATCATGACAGAAAAAAAGACTTCGATTTTCGCCAACAGTTTGATTTGGTTCGGCGCGGCAGTTTCCATTGCCGAAATTCTCACCGGCACGTTCATCGCTCCCCTCGGCTTTACCAAGGGTTTTTACGCGATTTTGATCGGCCATCTGATTGGTTGTACGTTCCTTTTTTTGGCCGGTCTGATCGGCGGGAGAACGGAAAAGAGCGCCATGGAAACGGTAAAAATGTCCTTTGGTCAAAGGGGTTCCCTGGTGTTTTCCTCCTTAAACGTCATGCAGCTTTTGGGTTGGACCGCGGTGATGATTGTTAGCGGCGCCGCTGCCGCCAATGGCGTAACCCGTTTCGGAGGCGACGGGTTCTGGAGCGTCATCATCGGCGCTTTCATCATCCTTTGGATCGCAGTGGGCCTCCGCAATCTGGGAAAACTCAATCTTGTCGCCATGAGCGCTTTATTGATTCTGATGATCCTTTTGAGCAAATCGGCATTTACTTTGAGCGCCGGATTTCAAGCTGATGGCAGCATCAGCTTCGGCGCCGCGGTGGAATTGGCCGTGGCGATGCCCCTCTCCTGGCTGCCGTTGATTTCCGATTATACCCGTAAGGCGAAAAAGCCTTTCGGCGCTACGTTGACCAGCGTCTTGGTTTATTTTGCAGCCAGTTCCTGGATGTATCTGATCGGCATGGGCGCCGCGATTTATACCGGAGAGAGCGACGTTACCGCCATGCTGCTCAAAGCCGGCCTCGGTGCCGGCGCCTTGATCATCGTGGTATTTTCCACGGTGACCACGACGTTCCTGGATACGTATTCCGCCGGTGTCAGCGCGGTGAGTATTTCGCCGCGGATCAAAGAGAAACCGGCGGCGGTGATCATCTGCCTTGCCGGAACGCTGCTGGCCATCTTTACACCCATCACCCAGTTGGAAAACTTTCTCTATCTGATCGGTTCGGTTTTCGCGCCGATGATCGCCATTATGATTGTGGATTACTTCTTTTTCAAAAAAGATTCCTCCCAGCAAAACGTCGTCTGGCCCAATCTTATTTTGTGGTTCATCGGCTTTGTGATATACCGCCTTTTCCTTTCCGTCGATACCCCCGTCGGCATCAGCCTACCGGTCATGGCCATCGTTGCCCTCTTGGCCGTTATCAAAAATAAAATGACAGGAGAACAAAAAAATGCTAAAAGAAATGCTGCTTAAAGTGAAGGAAAATAAACCCCTCATCCATAATATCACCAATTACGTTACCGTCAACGACTGCGCCAATATTTTGCTTGGCTGCGGCGCTTCGCCGATCATGGCCGACGATATTGACGAAGCGGCGGAGATTACCTCCCTTTGCGGCGGCCTCACCATCAATATCGGCACCTTAAATCAACATACGATTCCCGCCATGTTTGCCGCCGGTAAAAAAGCCAACGAACTGGGTCATCCCATTGTGTTGGATCCTGTGGGCGCCGGCGCTTCGAAACTGCGCACGGAAACAGCGTTTCGCCTGTTGAAGGAGGTGAAACCCACGGTGATCCGGGGTAACATTTCGGAAATCAAAACCATCGCCATGGGACGTGGCACAACAAAAGGGGTCGATGCCGACGCTGCCGACGCGGTGACCGGCGCAACCCTGGCGCAAACGGTGGCTCTCGCCAAAAATCTGGCCCTTGAAACCGGCGCTATCATCGTCATCACCGGCGCCATTGACACGGTCAGCGATGGCAAAAAGACATTTTGCGTTTTTAACGGACATCCCTTGATGAGCGAAATTACCGGCACCGGCTGTCAGCTTTCCTGCCTGATCGCGGCGTATCTCACCGCCAATCCGGGTTCCCCGCTGACGGCCACGGTAGCGGCGGTCTGCGCCATGGGGCTTTGCGGCGAAAAAGCCTTTGAGCGCCTGACGGACCTTGACGGCAACGCTTCCTACCGAAACTATATCCTCGACGCCATTTACCGTCTCACCGGAGACGATCTGGAAAGCGGTGGAAAATATGAATTGCGCTGATACCGTTAAAAAGGCTATGCTGCTCTATGCCGTTACCGACAGGGCCTGGTGCGGCAAAGAGACCTTGCCGCACCAAGTTGAACAGGCCTTAAAAGGCGGCGTTACCTGTGTCCAGCTACGGGAAAAATCCCTGGACGACGCTGCGTTTCTCAAAGAAGCGCTGATTTTGAAAGAGCTTTGCCGTACTTATCATGTCCCTTTGATCATCAATGATAATGTCAAGGTCGCCGTGAAGTGCGGCGCCGACGGCATCCACGTCGGTCAACAGGATATGGAAGCGAAAAATGTCCGCGCTCTCGTCGGTCCTAAGATGATCGTCGGCGTTTCCGTCCAAAGTGTGGCCCAGGCAGTCCTTGCCGCCCAATGCGGCGCCGACTACCTCGGTGTCGGCGCGGTTTTTGCCACGTCTACAAAGTTGGATGCCGATTCAGTCAGTCACGGAATGCTGAAGGCGATCTGTGAGGCGGTGCCCCTTCCCGTGGTGGCCATCGGCGGCATTACGAAAGACAATCTTTTGGAGCTTGCCGGCAGCGGCGTCGACGGCGTGGCTCTCGTCTCCGCCATTTTCGGTAGCGGGGATATCGAAGGGGAATGCCGCGCCTTGTACGCTCTTTCTGAAAGAATGGTGCTGTTATGAAGATAAAAGGAGCGGTTTTTGATCTTGACGGTACGTTATTAAATACCATGTCAATTTGGCATACCATTGGTGAGGATTATTTGCTTAGCCGTGGTATTCAGCCCCGGGAAAACCTTGGCGTGGCCTTCAAAGATCTCAGTTTTTACCAGGCGGCTTGCTATTATCAAAGTGAATACGGACTGAGTGAAAGCACCGATGAAATCATTGCCGGTGTCACCAAATTGATGGAAGCCACCTATCTTGAGCAGGCGTCTCCCAAAGACGGCGTGGAAGAGGTTCTTTCGCGATTCAAAAGCCAGGGTGTACAGATGTGCGTAACGACAGCCAACGAAAAACCCTTGGCCGAAGCGGCGCTGGAACACTGTGGTCTACTCCACTATTTCTCCAAGGTTTTAACTTGCGGTGAGATCGGCCACGGCAAGGATGAGCCTCAAATATATGAGGCTGCTCAGTCTTTGCTGGGGACAAAAAAAGAGCATACCTATGTATTTGAGGACGCGCTTTATGCTGTACGCAGCGCCAAAGCTGCCGGTTATCCCGTGGTCGGCGTTTGTGACCCCTCGGAAGATTGCCCGGAAGAAGTAAAAAATCTCGCAGATTATTACATTATTTCCTTTTTGGAAATGGAGGCTATGTTATGAAAAAGGTTCTCACCATCGCCGGTTCCGACAGCAGCGGCGGCGCCGGCATCCAGGCGGATATCAAAACCATCACCGCCCATAAGATGTACGCCATGAGCGCCATCACGGCGCTAACGGCTCAGAATACCCTCGGTGTCTCCGGTATCATGGAGGTCACGCCATCCTTTGTCGCCGCTCAATTGGACTGTATTTTTACCGACATTTACCCCGATGCCGTTAAGATCGGCATGGTAAGCAGCGGCGATATCATCAAAACCATTGTGGAGAAATTGGCACAATACAAGGCGGCAAATATCGTCGTGGATCCCGTTATGGTTTCCACCAGCGGTTCAAAGCTCCTCTCCGATACGGCGAAGGACGTTTTGATTGAAGCGCTGTTGCCCATCGCCACTGTCATGACGCCGAACATTCCTGAGGCGGAGGTGCTTTGCGGCTTTGCCATCAAAGACGAAGACGGCATGGTACGCGCCGCCCAGGCCATCGGCGAGCGTTTCCCCGGCGCTGTCTTAGTCAAAGGCGGCCATTTGGTCAACGACGCCGTGGATTTGCTCTATGCCGACGGTACATTGCAGTGGTTTTCCGCTGAACGGGTTAATAACCCCAATACCCACGGCACCGGCTGCACCCTCTCTTCCGCCATTGCCTGCAATTTGGCGGCGGGCCATTCACTGGCGGATGCTATAAAAAACGCCAAAGCATACTTAACCGGGGCTTTAAAAGTCATGCTCGACCTCGGTCAAGGCGCAGGACCCCTGGATCATACGTACCGCCTGTAATATGTTATATTTTTTGCATACAAAAAGAGTCCACTATAAAAATGGACTCTTTTTTGTTTTAATTATTAAAAATTGTTACGGTTTTAGGTCCATTTGCTGATAAGTAGATGTAAAAGATATGATAACAGGGCGAAAAGGCAGGCGGCAAAAATGTTGACGGTGAATAACTCTGCCCTGCCGAACCAAGCGATGAGCAAAAAAATCCCGATCATTCCCACGCCGACAACACCACCGATCAAAAACCGCATACTTTTGCGCAACGGCGGTTTTGCCGTTTTTTTGAGCGACGTTTTCATGATGAGGCCAACGATGAAGACGGCGGACACGATGATGAGACCGAAGGAAAAGAGGCCGCCGGCAGTGATAGAGAGCTGGAAATCCAGGGTTTTGCCGGTGATGGCATCGGCAAGCAGGGTGAAGGTAGTCTTTGAAAGTACGATATTGATGGCGGCGAGAATGGCAAAACATAAGAGCAGCAGGTCGATACCGTATAAGATCCGCTGCCAAATGGTGCGGGGCGGCAGCGCGGCAATGACCTCTTCACAAAAGGTTTTTTCACTGTTTTCATCCGTGCCGATCACATCTTTGACGCCCTCGCCGCGCTTTTGCGCCGCCACAATCATTTCCAACAGATCGTTGCGAACAACTTCCTGATCGTATTCGGAAATATTGGCGCCCCGCAGGTAACAAACAATATTCGTTGTCGCCTCTTTATTTTCCGGGAATATCAATTGATCGAGTTCGTTATTTTTTCGGTTCAGCTCTTTTGTTTTCTTATTCATCGCCCTCTCCTCCGCTCTGCAATGTATTGTTAACGGCGATTTCCAACTGTCGCCAGCTATCCATAAAATTCTCTAATTCCCTTTCCCCGTCAACGGTGACAGAGAAATATTTACGTTTCGGACCCAACTCCGAATTGCGGTATTCGGCTTTGATTCGGCCGTTTTTTTCGAGGCGCAGCAAAAGCGGGTAAATCGTGCCCTCCGACATATCATGAAAACCGTACTCATGGAGCTGCTGCAAAATCTGATAGCCGTAGGTTTCCCGGTCGCGGATAACTTTTAAAATACAACCTTCCAACGTCCCTTTGAGCATTTGAGATGGAATCATCTACCGCCCCTCCTCTTCGCAACTACTATGTATTGCAATATACTGTATCTACAGTGTAATACATAGTAGTCTTGTTGTCAATAGCTTATACGCAAAAAACGGCGGTAATCCGCCGTTTTTTTATCCCTTGATGACTTTTGTTTTACATATTAACCAGTTTTCCGTAAAGGGCGGCCACATCCTGGGAAAACCGCCCCACGGAAAAGCGTTCCCGTACAGAAACGGCGGCGTTTTGACCGAGCTTTTGCCGAAGCGCATCATCGCTGAGGAGCTGATCGATGCGGTCTTTGAATTCATAAAAGGAGTGATATTGAAAACCGTTATCGCAATCTCTGACGATATCTTTCAAACAGGGGTCCGCTTTGGCCACCACAGGCAATTCGCTGACCATCGCTTCAATATAGGTCAAGCCCTGGGTTTCACTTTGAGAGGCGCTGACGAAAACATCGCCCAAGCGGTAATACTTGGCGATTTCCCCCGGCGGTACCATGCCCGTGAAAATCACCCGATCCGCAATGTTCATTTTTTGGACGGTTTTTGCCAATTCCCGACGATGGGGTCCGTCCCCTACCAGGAGCAACACAAAATCCTGACGCTGCCAGCGGGAAAGAAGCTGAAACAGTTCTTCGATATTCTTTTCCTCCGCCAAGCGGCCAATATAAAGCAAAACTTTTTGATCAGGCTTTATGCCGTGCTGGCTACGGAGTTTTTTCAGCTCCGCTTTGGCAAAAGTTTTCAGAAAAGGGTTGAGGTCCAAACCTGAGGGAATGGTGGTGATCGGCTTTGTAATGCCGTAGGTTAAAAGCATGGTGCGAATCTTTTCGCTGGGTACGATGACGGCCTCTGTCTTGCCGAGAACTTTTCTGGAAAACAACGCCGCTACCGCTTTGCCAAAATAAACATTGGGTGAAAAATAGTGGGTATAATCCTCGTAGACGGTGTGATACGTATGGATGATCGGCGCGTGAGAAGCTTTGGCGATTTTCCGCGCCAGGAAGAATGTGCTGAATTCGCACTGACTGTGAATGATGTCGGGATGCCATTGGATCAGTTCGTAAATATAACGGTGGGCCAGAGCCATACGCATTCTGGCATCGGGATAGATCTTGCCCACGCCGATGGAGCCAATATAGACTGCCTGCCCTTTTTTATAAGAATAGAGCGAACCGGACAGCGTTAAGATACGAACCTCGTGGCCCATTTCCGTAAGTCCCTTGGTAAGATTGACGACGGAGGTCACCACGCCGTTAACAACGGGGATATACCAATCGGTTGTGATGAGTATTTTCATTTTTGTCCCTGCTTTTCCTGTTTCTTTTATGAAACCACAGAAAAATTAAAATTTCATTACATCGAGACTATAATTCGATTAAAAGTTTTGATTCGCATTTATTTTTACCCAAAAACAAAAAACAAACACACAAACTACGGGAAATCTTTTAAAAATTTTTTCCAATCATAACATGTTTTTGCAAAAAAAACAACAGCAAAACAAAGGAAGGTTTTTGATATTGTGGTGTTATTGTTTTTTTCATGGAGGGATCGGTGCGATGATAATTCTTGCTCTTTGGTAGATTCTCGCATAAAAAAATATTTTGTACCATGAACTTGGTGTTTGTGTCGATTATTCAATTATTTTAGAGAAAATCATTGCCATTACATGTGTTTATGTTGTATAATTGAAACAGTGAGTGGTGATTGTATTTACCCGTCGGCAAAGCCTCAAGCTGGCAAAATAGCAACACCGCAGGCCACGGGGGGTACGTCAAAAGGACCGTGAAAAGGCAAATCCGCCTGGGGCAGAATGCCTGGGAAAAGAGGACGGCAAGGAGTTATTCTATTTTATAATGAAGATATGCGGTCTGCAAAAAATGACGTTATTGGATTATCCCGGCAAAGTTGCCTGCACCGTTTTTACGGGCGGCTGCAATTTCCGTTGCCCCTTTTGCCACAACGCGTCTCTTGTCTTGCATCAGGACAAGCAGCGGCTTGTTTTAACAGAGGATTTTTTCTCATTTCTGCGCAAGCGCCAGGGCATCCTCGACGGCGTCTGTATCACTGGCGGTGAGCCGTTGCTGCAAGCGGACATCGCGGATTTTTTATATCAGGTGAAGAGTCTTGGCTTTGCGGTGAAGCTTGATACCAACGGCAGCTTTCCCCAGCGTTTAAATGAGTTGGTACAAGAGGGACTCCTCGATTACGTAGCCATGGACGTCAAAAGTTCTCCTGCTCATTACCGAGAGGCAGCAGGGATTGAGCCTTTTGATTTTGCCGCCATCAAACAATGCATCGATTTTCTTTTGTCGGAACCGGTGGATTATGAATTTCGCACCACCGTCGTAAAAGGCCTTCATGACGCCATTGTCTTACAGGACGCCGCTTCGCTGATTGCCGGGGCAAAGCGCTATTATCTACAAAAATTTGAGGATTCCGGCGATTTGATCGGTACGCATTTGAGTGCCTTCACCGATGATGAGATGCAACGGTTTTTGCAGGTAGTTTCCCCATTTGTTCACTTTGCCGCCTTGCGCGGCTGATAAAAAATGTTTGCAAGGAGAGAATGTAATGTATCAAGTAGTAAAACGTGACGGAGCCGTGGTGGACTTCAATATTTCTAAAATCAGTGAGGCCATTGGCAAAGCATTTGAAGCTCTGAACAAACAATACAATCCAGATATCATTGATTTACTGGCTTTAAAAGTAACTTCGGATTACGAACATAAAATAGAAAACCATAAAATTGACGTGGAAGCCATTCAGGACAGTGTGGAATCCGTACTAATTCAGGCGGGCTATGCCGACGTCGCCAAATGCTACATTCTCTACCGCAGACAACGGGAAAAGATCCGCAACATGAAATCCACGATTCTCGACTACAAACAGATCGTGGATAACTACGTGAAGCTCACCGACTGGCGCGTCAAGGAAAATTCCACCGTCACCTACTCTGTGGGCGGTCTGATCCTCAGCAATTCCGGGGCGATCACCGCCAATTACTGGCTTTCCGAAATTTACGACGACGAAATCGCCAACGCCCACAGAGAGGCCGATATCCATCTCCACGATCTTTCCATGCTCACCGGCTATTGCGCCGGCTGGAGCCTAAAACAACTGATTGAAGAAGGCTTGGGCGGCGTCTTGGGGAAAATTACCTCCGCCCCCGCCAAACATCTCGTCTCCCTCTGCAATCAGATGGTCAATTTCCTCGGCATCATGCAAAATGAATGGGCTGGGGCTCAGGCCTTTTCTTCCTTCGATACTTATCTTGCCCCCTTTGTGAAGGTGGACAATCTTTCCTACTACGAAGTGAAAAACTGCATTCAGTCCTTTATCTACGGTGTGAATACGCCGAGCCGCTGGGGTACCCAGGCGCCCTTCTCCAATATCACTTTGGATTGGACCGTACCCAACGATCTGGCGGAGCTTCCCGCCATTGTCGGCGGCGAAAAAATGGATTTTAAATATAAGGACTGTAAAAAAGAAATGGATCTGATCAATAAGGCGTTTATTGAAACGATGATCGAAGGCGACGCCAATGGCCGCGGTTTTCAATATCCCATCCCCACCTATTCCATTTCCAAAGATTTTGATTGGTCCGAAACGGAAAACAACAGATTGCTTTTTGAAATGACCGCCAAATACGGCACGCCCTATTTCTCCAACTATATCAACAGCGATATGGAGCCCAGCGATGTTCGCAGTATGTGCTGCCGCCTCCGCCTTGATCTCAGAGAGCTGCGGAAAAAATCCGGGGGGTTCTTCGGCAGCGGTGAAAGCACCGGTTCCGTCGGGGTTGTTACCGTCAATATGCCCCGGATTGCCTATCTTGCCGATACCAAGGAAGCGTTTTACAGCCGTCTCAATAAGATGATGGATCTTTCGGCGCGCTCCCTTAAAATCAAACGCGACATCATCACCCGTCTTTTACAGGAAGGGCTTTATCCTTATACCAAACGCTACCTCGGCACCTTTGAACACCACTTTTCCACCATCGGTTTGGTGGGCATGAACGAAGCCTGTCTCAATGCCAAATGGGTGGGCAAAGATCTCACCCATGAGGAAGCCCAAGCCTTCACCGTAGAGGTATTGAACCACATGAGAGAGCGCCTCTCCGACTATCAGGAAATGTACGGCGACCTTTATAACTTAGAAGCCACGCCGGCGGAATCCACCGCGTACCGCTTGGCCAAACATGATGTGGCCCGTTATCCTGAAATCATCACCGCCGCGGAAAAAGACAAAGCACCCTATTATACCAACTCTTCCCATCTCCCGGTGGGCTTTACCGCCGATATTTTTGAAGCCCTGGACATTCAAGATGATTTGCAGACCCTTTATACCTCAGGAACCGTTTTTCACGCCTTTGTCGGTGAAAAACTGCCGGATTGGCATGGGGCGGCAAACCTCGTGAAGAAAATTGCGGAAAATTATAAACTTCCCTATTATACCATCTCCCCCACTTATTCGATCTGCAAAAACCATGGCTATCTCAACGGAGAGCAGTTCACCTGCCCTTATTGCGGAGAAAAAGCCGAGGTCTATAGCAGAATCACCGGTTACTACCGTCCCGTGCAGAACTGGAACGACGGCAAAGCGGAGGAATACAAAGAACGTAAATTATACGATACCGCCAACTCCAAACTGGTCAGCGAAGGCCGGGTAAGCCGGGATAGAACAGCGCAGACTAAGATCAAAGCCGCTGTTGACGGAGAAGCAGAAACGTATCTTTTCACCACCAAAACATGCCCCAATTGCCACCTGGCCAAATCCATCCTGGACGATGCCGGTGTCAGCTACCGCGTGGTGGACGCTGAAGAAAACAGCGATCTTGTGGAAAATTATAAAGTCCGGCAGGCGCCGACCCTCATCGTGGTTCACGACGGACTGATCTCTCAATTCGCCAATGCCTCCAACATCAAGAAATACGCTGAAGAGCTCTGCTGAAGCCCGCGAATTTTCCGATTTTCCAATTCAACGAAGAGAATAAGAACAAAAAAGCTAATTTCTGAAATCAGAAATTAGCTTTTCTTAATATATACAGCATGCAGCTTTCGTCCACAATATTTCAAAATTTCAGACTTTTGCCACCACGCGACAGGGTAAGCCGGTCATGCCCTCATATTTTACGGGGTAAGTGTTGGCAATGAAGGACGCGTCCTTTTGGTCTTTTAACAAAGCCTTTAACTGACAGAGGTTTTCTACAATAAAAACACCGCGCTCTGCACAGAATTGATCGGTGGGCGTATGCTCTGCTCCCCGGCGCACACCGGCAAAATCAATGCCGATGATGGAGATTTGCTGCGCAACGAGGGTCTTGATGAGTGCCAAAGACAGCACGGGATGCTCTTTGAAGTAGCGCTCCGTGGCGTATCCCTCTTTTTCGATGAAACCCGTATAAAACGCTACGAACATGTCTTCGCTTACCTTTTTTAGGTCGATGTCCTCCGCCTCGATCTCCCGGTCTTTCACAGCGCTGACGTCGAAGACGATGGCCTTTCGCTCAAGGTAGGCCAAGGGAAAGCTTTGCTTCATCACATCGAAATGGGTTCCCAAATGCCCCGTCAAGGTCTTTTTTTCGTTACCTGCGGCGTCTGTTCTCAGCTGCGGTGTGATCGTTAAGGTTAAATCGATAAACATAGCTTCCTCCTCATGGCGATACGATACGATATGATCTGGTGCATAAATATTAAATAAACAGGTTGACGTTGGCTTCTTCGGCGTCTCCCAGATAAGCGCCGACACCGCCTAATTCCACCCCATCAATGAGTTCTTCTTCTTTGATGCCCATGACGTCCATGCTCATGGTGCAGGCCACGATTTTCACACCGGCAACCATGGCTTTTTTGATCAGCGCTTCCAGGGAGTCAACATTTTTATCGTTCATAATCTTTTTCATCATGGAAGTGCCCATGCCGGCCATATGCATGCGGGAAAGTTTCAGTTTGCGGCTACCTCGCGGCAGCATGGCGCCGAACATCGCTTCCATGAAGTTCTTCTTCACGCGCTGCTTTTCTCCCTTTCTGAGTACAGTTAAGCCCCAGAAAGTAAAGAACATGGTCACTGGACGGCCCATGGCGGCGGCGCCGTTGGCGATGATAAAGCTGGCCAGCACTTTATCGAGATCGCCGGAAAAGACAATGATCGTTTTTCCCTCGGCGGTATCATGAACGATGGGCGCGCATCCCTTTTTATCGAGGCCTTTTTTCACCAGTGCCACATAATCGTCGCCCCTTCGTTCCGTTGAAATCAAAGTGTTTCCCGTTCTTCTGCACCAAGCGCCGATGTCTTTGATAAAGCCGGGATCGGATGCGGATACTTCCAGCACTTCTCCGTCCTTCATCGTTTTCATCGTTTCAAAAACTTTCATAATCGGGCCAGGGCATTGTAAACCACTGCAGTCAATGCGGATGGCGGACACTGGAATATTGGCGGTATCGGCCTGCCCGCTGTCAGAAACCGGCGTGTGATACACGCTGAGCAAGGCTTCCTTGCTGTAATGTGTTGATTGATAAAAACGGGCGCCGCCGGGATAAACCGATACATCTTTAAAACCGTTTTGCATCAAAATACGCGCTCCGTTATAGGCGCGAACACCGATGGCGCAAAGAGTAACGATCTTTTTTGCAGGATCCAATTCATGGCATCTTTTTCTGAGCTGCCCCAAAGGAATATGAATGGCGCCGGGAATGGAAAAAGCCATCAATTCCGCTTCCTCCCGCACATCGACAAGGACAGCGCCGGGATCGCTTTCCAGCACATCCCAGGAGGATAACTTAACTTTGCCGCTAAGAAGATTTTCTGCGACGAAGCCGGCCATGTTTACCGGGTCTTTGGCGGAAGAATAAGGCGGCGCGTAAGCCAATTCCAGTTCCTTGAGATCATAGATGCCTCCGTTCAAACGAATGGTGGTGGCAATGGTATCGATGCGTTTATCCACGCCTTCTCTGCCCACAATCTGAGCGCCATAGATCTTTTTGCCGTCCATGGAGAAAAGCAGCTTCAACAACATCTGTTTCGCACCGGGATAATAACCCGCGTGGGAATTTTGGCTGATGATGACACTTTCGTAATCGACGCCTTTTTTCATTCCCCGGTGGATCAGGGATTTTTCATTGGCACCGGTGGCCGCTGTGGTCAGGTCGAAAACTTTGGCCACGTAGGTTCCTTGGCTGCCGTGGTACGCTTCTTCAAAGCCGGCAATGTTGTTGGCGGCAATGCGCCCCTCCCGGTTAGCGGGGCCTGCCAGGGGAATCATGGTTTTGTCTTTGAAGATATAGTCCTCCACTTCAATCACGTCCCCCACGGCGTATATATGCGGATCGGAAGTACGCATATAGGCATCGGAGACAATGCCGCCTTTTTCGTTGACCGCAAGGCCGGCATTTTTCGCCAGTTCACTGTTGGGACGCACGCCGATAGAGAGAATTACCAGATCGGCGCTGATGGTTTTACCGCTTTTCAGTTGAATAGCGACCTGATCATCTTTATCGTTGAAGGCTTCCACACCGTCGCCCAAATAGAGCTTTACGCCGTTTTGCAAAATATTTTCATGAAGCATCTGCGCCATTTCAAAATCGAGGGGCGCCATAACCTGATCCAGCAATTCAATAAGAGACACGTCAAGACCTGCTGTGATCAGGTTTTCCACCATTTCCAAACCGATAAAACCACCGCCGATTACCGCTGCCGATTTGAATTTTTGATCTTGGGTAAGAGCGCGAATGCGGTCGGCGTCGGGAACAGTCCAAAGTGTCTGTACCCGGGAAGATTCAATTCCAGGAATGGGCGGCCGTGCCGGGGAGGAGCCGGTGGAAATCACCAGGGTATCGTAGGTTTCCTCGTAAGTCTCTCCCGTTGCCAAACGCCGCACCGTTACCGACATGGCATCGCGGTTGATGGCCACCACCTCATTGTTTACTCTGACATCCACATTGAATTTTTTCTTCATTGCCTCCGGCGTCTGCAACAGCAGCGCTTCCCTTGATTTGATGACCCCGCCGACGTGATAGGGCAAACCGCAGTTGGCGTAAGAGATATATTCTCCCCGTTCCAAGAGAACGATTTCCACGTTTTCGTCCAGTCTTCTGAGTCGCGCCGCGCAACTGGCGCCGCCGGCGACACCGCCGATGATGACAACTTTTTTATTCATAGGACCACACCTCCGAGATTTTTACAGATTTTTTCTATTGTATATGAATTATCATAGACTTAAAAAAGTGGATTTACCGTGACTTGGTTACATAGCAGCCGCAATCGTCCCATAAATAAATGCAAAAAAAGTCCGGCAACGCCGGACTTTCAGACTGTAGATAAAATACTCTAACACGGGTACGGAAGCAACCCCTTATTCCAACCGGGTTTTTTCTTCTTTTTCCACTTCGGCTATTTCTAATTTCTCTTCAATGAGAACGGGCAAGGCAATCATAATTTTGGTACCGATACCCTCCCTGCTCAAAACTTCCATATGGCCGCCGTGGCGGGTTGAAATCCACTTGGCAATGGAAAGGCCGAGGCCCGCGCCGCCGGTGGTGCGAGTTCTCGATTCGTCGGCACGGTAAAAGCGGTCAAAAATCTGGGGTACGATTTCGGGGCTGATGCCGATACCGTCGTCGGTTACCGACAGTTTGACAAAATCTCCGGCGCTTTCCACGGTTACGGTGATATGGCCGCCGGCGTTCGTATATTTGATGGCATTGTCCACCAAAATGCGCAAAGCCTGCTTGATCAGGGAACGGTCGGCCTTGACCTGGCTATCGTGAAGCCGCACGTCAAAATGATGGGTACTGTCGATCATTTCGGTTTCGTGGATGACCTCGGCGGCCAAAGTGCCGAGATTGATGTTTTCCAATTGCAGTTGGATCGTGTTGTTATCGCCCCGGGCCAGGAAAAGCAGCTCTTCCACCAGGTCTTTCATATTGGCGGCTTCGTCTTTGATGGCGGTAATCGATTCCTGGAGGGTCTTTTCGTCGTTTTTACCCCAGCGGTCCAAAAGATTGGCATAGCCTTGGATCACGGAAATCGGTGTTCGCAGCTCGTGGGAGGCATCGGAAACGAAGCGAACTTGGGCCCGGTATGACTGGTCGATACGGTCGAGCATATTGTTGATGGCAAAAGCCAAATTCTTGAGCTCCTCCTGGGTTTCGTCCACTTGGATACGGGTATCCAGTTTTGTAGCGTTGATTCCTGCTAACTTACCGGCAATGGCGGCCATCAGGTGAGGATCGAATTGATTTCCCGCTTGGTTCAAGCTGTTGGCGGCGGCAGTCAGCTCGTCAATGGGATTCATGATCTTTTTCACCAAACGATGGTTTTTCCCCGCCTGGGAAAAGAGGGAAAACACTTCCATGATCAAGAGGATGAAAAAGCAAATTCGGAAATAGTGAAAAAATGTGCCGAGAGCCACGGCAATATCATAGGTGCTCTTGCCGCCGACATAATAAATATGAAAGGTCAGTCCGTCAAGACGGCCCAAAAAGGACGCTCTGTTTTGAGGGAGCAAGGTAATACTGCGTGAACTGTTTTCCGTAATATCAGGCAGCAAATAGGAAAAGGGACGGATCACCTCAAACCCGTCGGCATTTTTTAACGAAGGCGAAACCGTTACGCCGCTGATTTCCGGCAAAGCGACGGTTTTGCCGCTCTCCATTTGCGCTTCCCTAAGGGCTGTCGCCGCCTTTGCTCCGGTATTTTCACTGTATACCGCAAGGGATACACAAACAAGCATGACGATCATGATATCGAATGATAAAAAGATCGCCAAGGAACGGGCAAATAAACGGGAGGTCAATTTGCGGACAATGGAATATCTAAATTTTGTGGGTTCTGCCGCCTTACTTTTTTTCTGTCGCATTGGTTTCACTCGCTTCATCCCTGATGACATAACCGACGCCGCGCACGGTATGAATGAGTTTCAGGCCGTAAACATCATCGATTTTCCCCCGCAGATAGCGAATATAGACATCGACGGCATTGGTGCCGCCGTCAAAGTCATAATCCCAGACGTTTTCCAAAAGGACTTCTCTGGTGAGGACAAGGCCTTTATTTTTCAGCAAAAAATACAGTAAATCGAATTCACGTTTGGTCAAATCCACGGCTTCGCCATCTACGGTAACGGTATGGCGGCTTAAATTCAGCTGTAAACGCCCGGCATAGGTTAGGGCGCTTTCTTTTTTTACTGTGGTTTTGCGCAACGCTGTTCTGATACGGGCCAGCAACTCCTCAATGGCAAAGGGCTTTGTCACGTAGTCGTCAGCGCCGAGGTCAAGGCCGGAAACTTTATCGCTGACGCTGTCTCGGGCAGTGAGCATCAGCACAGGCACGGAAGATTTGCGGCGAATGCGCCGCAAAACCTCCATGCCGTTTAATCCGGGAAGCATGATATCAAGGAGGATCAGATCGAAGTCTTCGCTTAGGGCGAGATCGCAGCCGCTTCGACCGTCAAAGGCCTTGACCACCGTGTATCCCTCGTAGCTAAGCTCCAGCTCCACAAAGCGCGCCAGTTTTTCTTCGTCTTCAATCAGCAATATCTTGGCACTCATAACCTTCCCCTTTATTCCGCTTTATCCTAATTGATCCCAATTCAGCCTGGTTTAATCTAATTTTTTCGCTTATTTTTCGTTCTGGATGGTTCTTTTGATATCGTCAACGGTATTCGACGCGCCGTCCATGACCTTATTCACGGCGTCACGGCCAAATTCCTTACCACGAAAGCGGTAACGCAGGCCGCAGAAGAGACTGATGATGAAAAGCGGTACCACAACCCAGAAGAGGAAGGCGGTCAAAACGATCACCACGGTGACGGGCATGGAAAAGACAACGCTGTCTCCTTTTTCCGCTTCCAGATAATTGGTATTGCCTTTGTGGAGCACTTTGCCGCAAAAGCGGCCGAAACGCTTCATCATATCGCCGAAGCTTTCCCCCTGATAGGTATCGTGTTTTTCATTTTTTGCGGTATTCTCTTCTTCTGTTTGCGCGCCGTTTTGACTGCTGTAAAAGCCGTTGCCCGGGGGCGGCGCCACGTTCCCCTGTTTCTCCAAATAAATGAGCGCGTTCAGCAGATCGCCCTCGGCGGCTTCCAAAGCGTTTTTCGCGTCCTCAAAGCTGACGTTCGCTTTTTCTCTCAGTCTTTCTACTTGTTCCAATGTAACCATATTCGGTTCCTCCTTGTTCTCTGTTTTGATGGTATCCTTATGGTAACAGAGAATCCTTCAAGGACCATTTACGTAAAATTAAAAACGGATTAGAAAGCAAAATTGCTTTCATATTTTAGGCAGCCTATCTATATCAAAGGTCTTCCGAAGGCAGCTGCTGTTTCTCCCGCGCCTCTTTGAGCACCATCGGCACCAGATATTTCGCGTTGAGTTCAAAGGCTTGCAGCGGCTGAATTTTTTTCGTTTCAGCGTTATAAAAAACCGATTGATAATGGGCGATGATCTCTTCTACGGTTTTTCCTTCCCGGGCGTCCCCGACGATGAGCCCATAAAGAGATTCATTGCAATCCAGGGCATTTTTCAAAAAGGCCTTGCATTGACCGGCGATCATCACACCGTAATGGGGCACGAGGATTTTTTCAATATCCATGGTTTGCGCCCTTTTAATGAAACGCAACGACATCTCATAGCCCACGAGGAAACACGGGGCAACGAGGTCTTCTCCGGCATAAACGCCCATGGTTTCACAGGAGATCAACATTTTCTCTTCGGGGATGTAAAAAGCAATGGAGCATTTGGTGTGCCCCGGCGCTTCGATGACCTCCAAGGTTACGCTGCCCAAATCAATGACGTCCCCTTCCCCGACGGTTTGATCGACGGATAACTCATTGAGCCGGTCTTCGTAGCGGTCAACGCCGTAATCTTTGGCGACGCTATCGTTCATTTCAGCCATAACGGCAAGGGCGGAAGGTTTCGCAAATATTTTCCCGGCATAAGCCCCGGCGACGGTTTTAACGCCTGGGAAATGAACTTTGCAATAAGGGCTGCCGGAAGCATGGTCATAGTGGGAATGGGTCAGCAGAACATAATCGAGGTTTCTGCCGTCCAGCTCTTTTTCGATGTTCTCGATCATCTGCTGCGCGCAAAAAGAGAAACCGCTGTCGATCAAGGCGGCCTTTTCTTTTGTGATCAATAAATAGGCGTCGCTGCCCATGAAAGCCCCGACATTGATGATCTGCATCCGTTCATCCCGGTAATCTTTTTGCGCGTCGATTTTTTGCATTTCTTTCATCATATGTGCCCTACTTTTATGTTTTATTTGCTTTTTATCATACCATGAAGCGGCTCGCTCCGCAATAAAACAAATGATCTTTACTTTAAATTGATGCTGAAAAGCAGAAAAAATAGGGATACGCCCAAAAAGACCGACTTTCCCGGCGGCTAAATCGGACTACCTTTTATATCACACAATTTTGATCCTGTATTTCTTCAACCAATGATTGATTTGCAGAAAATAAGCGATGGTTTGCGGCGTTGTCATCAGCTGGCCATACCACGGCAGCGACTGATCCGTCTTCAGCAGGTTTTCAAGGGCGCTTTTTTTTACGATACGTAGCAACGGAGCATCGGGATCTTCGATGACTTCCCGCAAACGGGCGGAAACCGCCGCCAGGTAAGCGGGATGATGGGTCTTGGGATAAGGACTCTTTTTGCGCCAAAGCACCTCTTCGGGTAAAAGATCCTTCATCGCCAGGCGCAAGAGGCCTTTTTCCGTATCCTGATAATCCTTGTAAGCCCAGGGTACGCCGTAAAGATATTCCGCGATACGGTAGTCGCAGAACGGTACGCGTACTTCCAAACCGCTGAACATGCTCATACGGTCTTTGCGGTCAAGAAGCGTCTGCATAAACCAATGAAGATTGAGGTTAACCATTTCTTTCAGGCGCCGTTCCTCCCCGGTGGTATCCGGTAAAACAGAACAGGAGGCGATGGTTTGCCGGTAGCGTTCATCGACATATGCTTCCGCGTCAATGGACGCGGAAAATTCTTCCGTGAGAAAACTTTGGCGATATGCCGTCGTCTGTGCCCAGGGAAAGCCGTAGCGTTCTCTGATTTCCCGGTCGCGGTACCAAGGATAGCCGCCAAAGATTTCGTCTGCGCATTCGCCGGACAAGGCCACGGTCACATGTTCTTTGATTTTTTTACAAAACAGCAGCAGTGAAGCATCGACATCGGCCATGCCGGGCAAATCCCGCGCTTCTACCGCTTCAAAAAGCCCGTTGACCAATTCACCACTATCCAGCACCACCCGATGATGTTTGGCGTTTAAAAAACGATTCATGCGAAGGACATAAGCTTCGTCGCTGTTGGGCTGAAATTTTGAGGCTTGAAAAAACTTGCCGTTATCCTTATACTCCACCGAGAATGTCTGTAAGGGGATATCCCGTTTCCCAAAATAGCGGCCGGCCACGGAAGAAATGATACTGGAATCAAGGCCGCCGGAAAGAAACGTACCCACCGGTACATCGGACACCAGCTGTCTTTCAATGGCATCCGTTACCAAAAAACGCACGTTCTCCACAGTATCCCCAAAAGAATCATGATGCACCCGATCCTTCATTTGCCAATAGTTTTTTAATTTTAAACCCTCTCTATCGTAAAAACCGCAGGTCGCCGCCGGCAATTCGGCGATATTCCGAAAAACGCCGCAGCCCGGCGTCCGCCCCGGTCCGATCAACATGATCTCAGCGACGGAATCCTTATCGATGACCGCGTCCAAATCAGGATGGGCCAAAAGCGCCTTGATTTCCGAACCGAACAACAGGCGGTTTTTTTGCAAACAGTAAAAAAGCGGTTTGACGCCGATGCGGTCTCTGGCTAAAAACAATCGCTGTTTTTTCGTCTCCCACAAGGCGAAGGCGAAAATGCCGTTGCATCGCTGAACACAGTGCTCTCCCCATTGAGCGTAGGCGTGGAGCAGGACTTCCGTATCGGCATGACCGATGAAACGGTGACCGAGGGAAAGCAATTCCTTACGTAGCTCCTCCGTGTTATAAAGTTCACCGTTATAGATCAGTGAAAACCTTTCGCCATTCCGAGTTAAGGTCATCGGTTGCCTTCCGTGAAGGAGATCAATGACGCTGAGCCTGGTATGGATCAGCGCGACGTTTTCGGCAAAATAGATATCGTTTTGGTCCGGACCGCGGTGAATCAGCGTATCTCTGATTCTTTCACAGTCCTTAGGTTGTATTTTTCGATTGCTCTGCCAATCGACGATGCCCGCAATACCACACATACTTGTACCCCCATAAAAATAGGCGTTCCTCGTTAGACGGGAACGCCATTGTACTCTTATTCTTATATAATATATAATATGCAACGGGTGTGGATCTATGCTACTATTTTAAAAGAATTAGAATATTTTTTTGCCTAAAATGATTGCCGCAAGTAAACCGACAGGCTAAATAAGGACAAAGTCTGATAAACGGCAATTCAGGCTTACTTTTCGTTGTGACGGAACGCATGGATGATGCTGACGAGCAAGCCGCCCCAAATCGAAACCATGGCGATGATCATCAGAATAATAGCGGATGTACTCATTTTTATTCGTCCTCCCCTTCCGGTACGGTTTTGGCTTTTTCACGATCTTTCCAAGGAATTCTGGAAAGCAGAAATGCGACAACAGGTAAGGCGGCGACCATGCCCCAGCCGAAGACGGCGACAAAGGCTTCAGGATAACCACCGTAGACGGTTTTCATGTTGGCGACAAGGGATGTTGCCAAGATAATGATCAAGACGATGGGAGTGACCATTCCCAAACAAATCTTCCAGAGGTTGCCAAGCTTGATTTGGGAATAGAGGTTTGCTTCATCACGAAGCACATTGATCTGTTTGCAGACCCACAGAACCAGCACGATTTCCACAACGGCTCCTGGAAGAATCGCAAAACTGTTGACAAAATTATCAACGACGTCCAGGAGATAGATACCGCCCCTGGTCGTGTAGAAAACGGAGATGAGCACTGCCAAGGCGCCGACGATGAGCACTGTTTTCTGTCTGCTGATATTAAATTTATCGATGACCGCGGAGATGCAGACCTCCACCAAAGAAATGAGGGAAGTGATGCCGGCCAAGAGCAAACAACTGAAGAAGAGCACACCGAAAAAGGCCGAAGCAGGCAACTGATTGATGATTTGGGGAATCACCACGAAAGCGAGGCCGATGCCGCCAACGGCAAGTTCCTGAATGGACATACCGGAGGCCTGGGCCATAAAACCGATGGCGGCAAAAATACCGATCCCGGCCAGGAGTTCGAAACTGGAATTCGCAAAACCGGCGATAAAGGCGTTGTTCGTCGTATCCATTTTTCGCGGCAGATAGCTGCTGTAGGTGATCATGATCCCCATGGCAAGGGATAAACTGTAGAAAATCTGGGAATAAGCGGCAATCCACACGCTCGGTTCCGTCAAAGACGACCAAGATGGCGTGAAGAAGGCGTTTAAGCCGTCTACGGCGCCGGGAAGCGTAACGCCACGGATCACGAAGATCAGAAATAAGATAATCAGTAAGGGCAAGGCGACTTTATTCAACCGTTCAATCCCTTTTTTGACCCCCCTGAATACCGTACCCAGGGTCACCAGCCAGATAGCAAGTAAGGCGATCAGCACCTTCCAGACAACGCCGCCGGTACTGCCAACGACAGCGGCATCGGAAATGTTGAGGAATGACGAGTAGAAGAATGTCTGCGTGTCACTACCCCAGGCCAAGGTAGCGGAATAACCGATGTAATTCGTAGCCCAGGCAAGAATCACGACATAGTAGGTCATGATCACGAAAGCGATCAAGAATTGCCACCAACCGATAAATTCAATGTTTTTATTAATCCGAAAATAGGTTAACGGCGCGGAACCCCGGTATGTTTTCCCCATAATAAATTCTAAAGCGACAAAGAAAACGCCGGTGGTTAAAATAGCGAATAAATACGGAATCATAAATGCGCCGCCGCCGTTTTTAAAAGCGACATAGGGGAATCTCCAAATATTACCGAGGCCGATCGCGGAACCGACCGCGGCAAGAATAAAGCCAACCCTTGTCCCCCATTTTTCTCGAGTCATATGTCTCCCTCCTTTTGATTTGATATATCTTTTTTGTCGGTTTAGCCCAACAATTCCCTATTATACTACCCTGATAAAATTATTCAATAGATTTTCAGATGTTTTTTGCATTTATGCGCTATATTATACATATTTTACCTTTTCTGTGCGAAATTGGGATTTCCATTGTTATGGCAAATAGAAAAAGGGCATGCCGCAAAGGGTTTTGTGAGAAACCCTTTGCGGCACGCCTTTTTCATCATTTCTTCAAAATCAGAACATTCTACATGAGGTAACGGGATCGTTGACGCAGTTGCTGTAAGGAATTAAAAATGTTCTGATGCCGCTGGAATAGGGTGCGATATCATACTGCTGATAATAAACAACGAGCCCTCTCGGCGTACTGTAGAATTGGTTTTCGTTGAAAGTTTCCCGAATCAGCGTCGGATAGTCCTCAAAGTACAGCTCCGGTTCTCTTTTGATCTGGGCCTCCACTTCGGCGAGAATAAATGTTTTCATATCCGGCGGACAAAATACAAGCTGGTTTAGGCCAAGCTGACGGCAGGTTTCAAGGTTCCAGGTTTCCGAAGAACGGGTGGTATTGCCATGAGCACCACCGGTATATTGGTACTGGTCAAGATAGAGGCTGACAATACAATCCTTTCGATATGTCACCCTAAACACCTGCATGGCTTCGAATACCCGGATCGGGTAACCGTTTGCCACGTCCTCTTGATACTGTTTCACCGCCATGGGAAAGAGCACTCTTCTACAGTAGCGCTGAAAATGAGCGGCCCGTTTGCGATAATACTCGTTGATTTTAGGCATACAGGCGCGATAGCGCAAAGAACGAAACGCCGGATATTCGATTTTATAGGTCAGCAGGGTTACACCGTTAAACGAAAGAGCGTCTTGCAATACGCATTTTTCCACATAAACCGATTGAAGTCCCATAACATTCCACCTCTTTGAATCTTCCCTCTTTTCAGTTTATGATTCTTTGACCCAGCCGGTGTATGGACACCAGGCAAAAGGTGAAAACCCTGGACCCTTAACAATTGCCGGCATAGACGTATTTCAGATGCTTTTTGGCAATTTTGCAAAGTTGATCAATGGTATCGACGGATGTTGGAGCCCCCGTTTTCACCTGGTAACGGGGAAAAAAGCGGCTGATATGCAAGGGAATCTCCCCGTCGAGGCTACTAAGCCAAGCTGCTTCCGCCGCCATTTCCGCCTCACTGTCGTTCTTCCCCGGCACAATTAAGGTGGTCACCTCCACATGGCAATGTATCACCGAGGTTTCTATGGTGTTTTTAACGGTTTTCAGATCCCCTTTCAACCAGCGGTAGTATGCTTCCGTGTACCCCTTGAGATCAATGTTCATGGCGTCAATATAGGGAAGCAAAGCCTTTAGTGGCTCTTCACAGATCATACCGTTGGTCACCAGCACCGTTTTTAGCCCCGCTTTTTTGAGCTGTTTCGCGGTGTCCATGACGTATTCATAGCTGATCAGCGGTTCGTTGTAGGTAAAAGCCACGCCGAGATTGCCGGGGGCCGTTTCTGTTAACTCCAAAGCCTTGGTCACAAGCTCCGCCGGTGAGAAATAGACGGCAGCGTCGGTGGTGCCTTCCATTGCGATCTCGTAATTCTGGCAGAAGGGGCAGCGCATATTACAGCCGTAACTGCCCACGGAAAGGATGAAACTGCCCGGGAAAAACCGCCGCAGCGGTTTTTTTTCAATGGGATCCAGGGCAAGGGCCGTCAATTTGCCGTAGTTTTCACAGATGATAACGTCGTCCACATTTTTGCGTCCACGGCAAAAACCCCGCTCTTCCCGGTCTATGGCGCAGTGGTGAGGACAGAGAGAGCAGACCGTTTTCATTGATGCCTCACCACCTGGAAACGGTAAAGCTTTAGCGGTTCACCTGAACCACCTAAATCATCTGAACGATCTGAATCGATACCGGCTTTTTGGCAGGCAATCTCGATTTGTTGCTCAACACTGTCCACCCCAGCGAGGTCGGGCAGCAATAAGCCGCGGCGGCGTCCCTGTTCCACAATGACGCCGTAGGTTTTCGGATCCAGTGCATCGACGCCGTTAATGGCTTCCGGTTCCCCCAACACATCGACGCTATAGACGAGATCCTCCAGTTCATTTTCTTTGACAGAGGGAAAACGCGGATCGCCGGTACCGGCGGACACGGCGTTATGGAGAATCTCTTCGGCGAGACTGTCACGGCTGGGAGTGATCGTGCCAATGCAGCCCCGTAACTGTCCGTACTTTTTCAAGGAAACAAAGGCTCCGGCTTTCCTTGTTGTCAATTCCTTTGGCAGTTCCAGAGGTAATGGGGCATAGTTCCCTGTTTTTACGTATGTTTCCAAGCTCAGCCTGGCCAGACCCACCAAAGGGTCTTCGCCGTTCCTGTCCTGTTTTGCGCCATCCTTTAATTGCCTGCCGAAATCCCGGCTTTCATCGTCGCCATTGATAATAAAGGAGGCCACGCCGTAGCCAACGCCAAAGGGGCCTTCGTAGGAAAGAGCTTTACTTTCCACTGCCTTGCCATCAAGGGCGCCGGCCATGATCCAGAAGGAGCGCAGGCCGCATTCGGCGGCGCCTTCGCTGAGCGCCGGGTCCATTTTCAATAAAGTGAGAAAATCACCTTTATCCAGGGCATCCATGGTCAAAGCGTCAAACTTCGGCCCCTGGGCAGCGAAGCCGTAGGGGCCGTCTGCGGTCAATTTATGGGAAAGGTCACCGCTGGCGATCACCACGGTGGAGCGGCCCAAGTCCGCGGCGGTTTTTGCGATCAGCTGACCCAGTTCATAGTGATCCAAAGGAGAGAGCCCCGCTAAACCGATGCGTACCAAACGATAGTCGGCGGCGGCAAATTCATTGAAAAAGTGCAGCGGAATCATGGTGCCGTGGTCAAGAGCGGCGTCTCGTTCGCCCAAGGTTCCGCCGGGAAGCTTTTCTTCGTTGCAGTTTTTTTCCAGGGCGTCGGCAAATTCCGTGTCGTATGCCGCTGCGACGCGCACTTGGGACGCACCAAAACGGCCAAAATTGCCCCTGGCCTGATCTCCCGGGGAGATATGAAAATAATCCTGATACATCACGGAATGGGGGCTGATGATGACAACGGTTTGCGGTTTTAATTCCGCGGCCTTTTGCATTGCTGCGCGGTAAGCGGTGATGGTAGCCGAAATTTCCTGTTCCCTGCCGTGGCCGATTTCCGGCAGAATCACCGGCGGGTGCGGTACGACAAAAGCTGCATTAAGCGACATGGCGATCCCTTCCTTTCTCTCATTTTGGCACTGTCTTCTATAACGATTGCTATGCTATTTGCAAAAAATATCACTGCTTTTTTCTGCCCCGCTGCCGGCCCATTCCGGTATTTTCTTTGACTACCGCGGTTTCCGCCGGGTCAAGGAGTTTGACGGTACCGTATTCGCCGTCAAAGCCGGGGCTGCAAAGGACTTTCCCCGCTCTGAGCCGGTGAATGGCTTCGGCGACGAGATCTCCGGAAACACGGCTGATTTCAGCCAAAGGCAATGTTCGCAAAATCTCCAACTCCGGTCCCAGTTTTTCAATCATTTCATCATATTGTCTCTTTACTTTGACGCTCGTCCCGGAGCAGCCGAGGGCCGCGGCGATCAGTTCAGGCAAAGGCACCAGGAGTTCAAAAGGTTTTGTGTCTTGGGGCAAAACCCCCTTTTCCCTGTCGGCCAGCCGCTCAATGCGGTGGAGCACGCCGTCGGTGAGCTTACGGCCGCAGACAGGGCAAAGGTTGCCATGCCTTTCCGCCTCGGCGGGAGAAAAACAAACATGGCATTTCCGGTGACCGTCATAATGGTACTTCCCCTTTTCCGAGAAGAACTCAAGGGTACCGGCTAAGCCTTGGCCCTGCTGTATGCTGCGAAAAAGCCCGTTATATGAAATTTCGATATCGAAGAGATTCGCTTCCCGTCCCAGTTTAGCCGGGGAATGGGCATCGGAATTGGAAATCAGCTGAAAACGGTCCAGGGCGGACCAGCGCCGTATCATCCCCGGATCGGCGGAAAGCCCTGTTTCCAACGCATGGATGAAGGGCGTTAAATCCTCAAAGCATTCCTCTATGGTGTCAAAGCCGGAGCGAGCGCCAAACAAAGAAAAATGAGGCGTCCAAATATGGGCCGGCACATAAATCGCCCTTGGGCAAATTTCCAGGGTGATTTCAAGAAGATCGTGACAGGAAAGGCCCAGAATCGGTCTGCCGTCGGAATGGAGGTTGCCGATGGTCTCCAGCTTTTTCGATAGGCGTTCTGCTTCCGTCAAACCGGGGAGCAGAATCAGGCTGTGGACCTTTCTGGTTTTACCGTTCTTCTTATAAATGGAGCTGATTTCACCGGAAACCACGAACCGCGGCGAAAAACCAGCGGCACTGCTGTTCCCTGCCAGGGAGTATTCCTCTTTCAAACGATAAAGCCCCTCTTCGGCGAGAATGAGCTTTTCCGTTAATTCCTCACGCCAAGCCCGGTGGGTAAAGTCCCCGGTGCCGATGATGCCGATGCCCTTGCGCCGCGCCCAAACCTCAAGCTGCTCCGGTGTGCAGTCTTTGCTGGTGGCCAGGGAATAGCGGGAATGAATGTGCAAATCCGCGATAACCATTGATTTCACCTTTGTTTTTTGATCTTATCGATAGTATAACGCTTTTTGAGAAATCTAACAAGGGATACCTTGACAAACTGAAATTTATGAGACGCTGCCGAAAGGGATGAGTCTACGGTCCCCTTGAGCCATATTTGCGGCATAAAACATGGCGTAAATCATTACATTTTAATTTAGTTGACAAGGAAACTAGTTCGCGATATATTTAACCTAATCGTTTCTTTTGAAGCTATATTTAGGAGGTATGGTTTATTGGATAGCATTGGAAGATATAGCGCCGCTATTTATAGGCTCACTCAAAGTATATTTAACAATCGGTTGAAGGAATTGGAAATAGGCAGCGGTCAATATGATTTTTTCCTTGTCATTGCAAGGAATGAAGGTATCAATCAGAAGGACCTTGGTGACAGTCTGTATGTGGAAAAATCAACAGCGGCAAAAGCCGTCAAAGTTCTCGTGGACAAAGGCTACGTTGAAAAAAAGCGTAATCAGAAAGATAAGCGCTATTATTCATTGTATTTAACGGACAAAGGCCGGAAGGCATCGGCAGATGTTGACGCAGTTTTTTCAGAAATACTGGGCATTTTTTCAAAGAATATTTCAGACAGCGCGATTGACGAAACAATTTCGGTATTGAAAAAAGTAATTATTAATCTACAGGAAGAAAAAAGTATATTCACCAGGGATTAATTTCATGAGAAATGATGGAGGACATTATCATGGAAAAAAGCAGCAATCAAACGAAAATTACGATAGTCGTTGTCATGATCAGTTCATTTATAACGCCATTCATGAGCAACGCGATTAACCTTGCGATCCCATCTATTGGTCTGGAATTTGGGGTTAGCCAAAGCTTGCTTAATTGGGTAGTTTCGGGATTTTTAATTGCAACCGCCGCTTTTTTAATGCCGTTCGGTCGCCTTGCGGATCAATTTGGCAGGAAAAAAATATTTCTGACCGGCCTGATACTACTGGCCGCTTCAGCCTTGGCTTGCGCCTTGGCAATGTCACTGACAGCTTTGGTTATCTTCAGAGTAATACAAGGCATTGCCAGTGCCATGATATTCAGCAACTCCACGGCAATTTTAACATCAGTGGTAGCACCGCAAAACAGAGGCAAAGCATTGGGACTAAACTCCGCCGCTACATATGTTGGATTATCGGCTGGTCCTGTCTTGGGGGGATTCATCACAAGCGCATTTACTTGGCGCGGTGTTTTCTATTTTAATTTGCTATTCGCTATCATCGCCATCATCATAACTGTATGGAAACTAAAAGGCGAATGGAAGGGCGTCGCTGTTAAAATTGATCGCTGGGGAATCGTTTTGTGTATCGCAGCTCAATCCTTATTGTTATTTGGCTTGTCCGATTTGGTGGCTGGATTGCTCTATCAAATAGCTTTCATCGTGGGTATTTTCCTGTTGGTTATGTTTTTTCTCTATGAGAAGAAACATGCCAGTCCGCTTATCCCTATTGGGGATCTTTTCAAGAACAGGACGTTTGCATTTTCTAACCTAGCAACCTTAATTAATTACAGCGCAACTTTTGCTTTGAGCTTTGTGCTATCTCTGTATCTCCAATCGGCGCTTGGCTTTGGTACGGCTGCGGCCGGCCTAATCTTATTGGTGCAACCGGTCATTATGGCGGTACTGTCTCCTGTCGCAGGCACATTATCAGATCGGATACAGCCGACGATCCTGGCTTCAGTAGGCATGGGAATTTCCGCGCTAGGCCTATTCTTCTTCATTTTTCTTAGTATCCAAACACCGGTTTTGCTGATTATTCTTAATTTGGCTTTTATCGGTTTTGGTTTTGCCCTATTTTCCTCTCCCAATACAAACGCCATAATGGGGTCTGTTGACAAGTCGTTGTACGGTGTCGGTTCTTCCATTATGGGAAATATGAGGCTGTTGGGCCAATCCATCAGCATCGCTATCGTTTCGCTTATCACATCAGTCATAATGGGCACCTTGTCAGTAAACTCAGCAGGCTATGTTGGCAAGCTCATGTCCAGCATAAAAATTTCGTTTATTATATTTACTATACTTTGTGTCTTGGGTGTATTCGCTTCACTGGTACGGGGCAAGGTTGTCATGACAAGCGAAAAAGATTGAAGGATTAAACAGACAACACCTCTTTCGTAACTTATGATTGTACAGTGCTACATAAACTTCCGGTACAAGCACAGCGTAACGCTGGTTACTTTTTCACAGCGGCTGCAAATACAAGGTCAACAGAAAAGCCGAGTGGTCTCACAGCACCTTCAAATGCTATAAGACCATTCGGCTTGTGTCATTAGGTCAAAATAGATGCGGCTGCCGGCCATTTGCTCAACACAAACAGGCTACAGTATAACGCTTTTTGAGAAATCGAACAAGGGATACCTTGACATACCGAATTTTATGAGACGCTTTGGAATTGTGTTTTTTCCATTGCGGTATAGATACCCTTCTTCTTCCTTAATTCTCTCGGCGCGCCGGTTTCCGCCACAGCGCCATCCTTGATCACGATGATTTTATCGACACCGGAAACAGTTCTCATGCGGTGGGCGATGATCAGTACCGTCTTGTTTTTGATGAGCGCACCGAGGGCTTTTTGGATTTTACTTTCATTTTCCGCGTCAAGGGAGGCGGTCGCCTCGTCCAGCAAAATGATGGGGGCGTCTTTTAATATGGCCCTGGCGATGGATATCCGCTGTCTTTCGCCGCCGGACAGTTTTTCCCCGTTTTCTCCGATCAGTGTTTCATACCCCTGAGGAAGCCGTTGGGCAAAGGCGTCGCATTGGGCCAGCTCAGCCGCTTTCAGCACTTCCGCGTCGGTGGCGTCTTTCTTCCCGAGACGGATGTTTTCCATAACGCTGGCGTTGAACAAGGTTACGTCCTGGAAAACAATGGCGTAATATTGCAGGAGAGTCTCCGGATCGATTTTTGAGATATCTTCCCCGCCCAAAGTAATGGTTCCCCGGTCGATATCCCAAAAACGGGCGGATAATTTGGCTACCGTGCTCTTGCCGCCGCCGGAAGGCCCCACAAGTGCCGTTACCTCTCCCTGCTTCGCCGTAAAGCTGACATTTTTCAAGGTCTGCACATTGCCGAGATAAGAAAAATCTACCCGGTTGAACTGAATGTCAAAATGCTTGGGAGAAAAGACGGTTTTCCCCTCTTGCCGCGGCATTTGATCCATCTCTTTCATACGGTTGATGCGCACTCCGAGAAAGAGCAGCAGCGCAAAATTATTCAAAGCGTCCATGATCGGATGATAGATGCGGGCGGCAATGACAAGGAAGACGAGATAGGCAAAGATACTGATGGCGCCGGTGGACAAAAGGTAGGCGCCAACTAAGATCACGCTGGGAAGTCCCAGTTTTAAAATGACATAAGATAAGTTGACCAACGCGCCGAGGAGCAGTTCCCCTTTGATCAGGTGATTTTCGTAACCGTTTAACTTGGCATTTAAGGCCTTGGTAAAGGATTCCTCCCTGTTGAAGGATTTGATTTCATGAACGAGGTCGAGGCGCTCTTGGATCTGGTCGGTAACATCCCTTTTGATATGATACATTTCGGTGTGCATGTTGTTTTGGAATTTTCTCGAAAGATAAAAGACCAGAGCCGCCACGGGCACCACCCAAAACATGGCGAGAGCAAGCTGCCATTGATAAAAGAACATTCCTATGCCGATGACCACAACGGTGAGGATTGCCGCGTAAATTTGGGGAACGGCATGGGAAAATTGCTGTTCAATCTGGGTGGCGTCCTCCATGATGGTGGAGCTTAAATCAGACACATCCTTTTTGCCGAAATAAGCCAGGGGCAGTTTTCTTAATGTTTCCGCCAAACTGATGCGTCTTTTGGCACTTTCTTCGTAAATTTTGGTATAGGTTGAGTTGTATTGAAAATAGGCGATCACACACATCACCAGGAAAAACAAAACGGAAAGCAGCACGTAATAAAGGATGCTGCCCTTGGGGCTTAGGGCGATATTGAACAGGGAGGACATATATTCATCCAAAAACATAAAAGCCAAAATTGCCGGTAGCATGAAGCTGATATCCAGCACGATTGTCCAAATGATCGCACTCAAAAGGTCTTTCGCGCCTTTTTCGGTCATGGCGTATTTCATTTGAAAATATTTAAGCATACCGTACCTCCCCGTTCCTATCGTGATTCGCATCTATTTTCCAATCAATGGATTTTTGGTATTCCTCCCACATGGTTTTATAGATTCCGTCTTTTTCCAACAGCTCCTGATGGTTTCCGGCTTCGCTGATTTTGCCGTTTTCAATCACCAGGATTTTGTCGACATTTACTACGCTGGTCAGCCGATGGGCGATCATCAGCGTTGTTTTGCCGCGGCTCAGTTCTTTCAGGGCTTTCTGAATCAGGTGCTCGTTTTCCGGATCGGCAAAGGCCGTCGCCTCATCCAAGAGTATTACTGGCGCGTCTTTGACCATGGCCCGGGCCAAAGCGATTCTCTGCTGCTCTCCGCCGGAAAGATACGTTCCCTTAGAACCGATGACCGTATCAAGGCCCTCGGGAAGGCGATCGATGATTTCTCTTGACTGAGAAAAATCGATGGCCCTGTTGATTTCCGCCTCGCTGATGCCTTCTTTGCCGAAAACGATGTTCTCCCTTAAAGAACCTTTGAACAGTTTGGTGGTTTGAAAGACAAAGGAAATGCTGTCCATCAACTGTTTTTTGGGGATTTTCTGGATATTGACGCCGCCCAGCAAAACTTCTCCCGCGGCCACATCCCAAAACCGTGCCGCCAGCCGGGCAATGGTGGTTTTACCGCCACCGGAAGCGCCGACCAAAGCCACGGTTTCTCCTTCGTTTACATGAAAACTAAGATGGTTTACCGCCGGTTCACTGCTGCCTTCATAAGAAAAGACCACATCTTTAAAGGTCAGGCTGTAATTTTTAAGGTTCTTCGTGTCTTCCCGGTAAGCCATGGCCGGGTATAAGAGAAGTTGATCCAAACGGTCGATGGCCTGCTGGGCGATGGTTACATTCTGTCTGAAATACATGGATTTCATGAAAAGCGTCGTGAAGAGGGGTGATATCAGAAGATAGAAGATGAAATCAGCAAGGACGACGGTAAGCTGATCTCCCCGCCCCACCAGTAAGATGGCCAGAGGAATCAAAAAGAACGCGGCGGACTCCATGATCACGGTATAAAAGGACATTGGCTTTTGCCAAAGCAGCGTATAGGCGTGAACCATCTCTTTATACCTGATGATGCTGTGATAAAAGCGTTTAAAAGAGTAGATGGATTGGCCGAAGGTTTTTACAACGGGGATACCCCGAACATATTCCACGGATTCCGCGCTCATTTCCTCCAAGGAATCGAAATATCTTTTTTGAAACTCCATGCCCTTTGCGCTCATCATAAAACTCATGGTGATAAAACCCAAAACAATAGGGATCAGAGTAGCGAGACCCATGCGCCAATCTACGAGGAAGAGGAGCGACAAAAGGATGATCGGGGAAACCACGCTGCCCGCCATATCCGGAAGCTGGTGGGCTAAAAACGTATGGGTGGTCCCTGCCCCTTCGTTGACAATTTTGCGTATTTTACCGCTGGCATGCTGATCGAAAAAGCCCAAAGGCATGGACATGATCTTCTCCATACCGATTTTTTGCAGACCCACCTCGACACGAAAAGCCGCCAGGTGGGAGCTCATCAAAGCGGCGAAATAGACGGCAACGCCTCCAATGGCGCTGGCAAAAGCGAGCCAAGCGTATAGACCAACGCGGGATACGTCGATATCCTGAGGCGCTGACAGAATATCCCGGGTGATATACCAGACAAGCACAAAAGGTATGATATTGAGGATCGCGGACAGTCCCGATAAAATCAAGGAAACAGGCAAAAGCACTTTCTTTTTGCCCATATAGGGAATCAATCTTTTTAAAAGAGCATTCTTTTTCTTCATTCTGTTTGACCTCCTAAGTACAACAGATGATCGTGTGCAGTGGTTAGTCAATACTAACTTATGCCTAAAAAATATATGATGGTTCTAAAGGTTCATTGTGACGGGAGCGAAAGCACCTTCTTGATGCCGGAATAGACAAAAACCGCCATTTGTCCGGCGTAAATATCCGCCTCTTCTCTGTGGGGTTCGTGTAATACGATCTCCTCTAAAAAGCCGACATAGGTATTGGCCAGGGTATGGATAAAGATCTCCCCGACACAGTCCGGCTTATGCAAAAGTGCAAGGAAGCGGTAAAAACTTTCCGTATAAAGCTGTATGATTCTTTCTTTGTAGTTTTGCAGACTTGATCCTCCGGCGCAAAACAGAAGCAATTGAAAGCTTTCGTGATGATCCAAGACCGTCTTGGCGTGGTCGCGAAAAACCCGGACGGTTTTTTCTGCCGCCGCGTTCGGAGCATAGAGAAAATCCCGGGGCATAGAGACATTGTCTTGATCCACCAGGAATACGCCTTCAATTTGTTGGACGGCCGCCTCTGCAACGGCGCAAAACAGATCGTCCTTATTATGAAAGTAGGAATAAACAGCGCCTTTGGTCAGTCCCGCTTTTTCCGCAATGACGCGCAGGGATGCGCCGGTATAACCGTGGCGGAGAAACTCGCTGCGCGCAGAATCCATGATTTTTTCTTTGACCTCTTCTTTTTTTACCTGCATCCCCCCTATTCTCCCTCCGTATGTGTCCAATAAATTCCATTGGTATTTATTATATCACGGCGTTTTCTGATTTTCAACCAAAGATTTTTCAGAATAGAGGAATAGAAATGTCTTCTTAAAAAATAACACTGAACCCAAAATCAATTGGGTCCAGCGTTAGGCCGGTAGGAATGTCATCAGGACAAACTTTTAGTTTCGTCGAACTCGCGTCATTACCGCCAGTAGTTATTGGCGGCAGCCACTGTTTGGAAATTGGTGGCAATGATTTGCGAAGCGGCGATGAGACTGTCGGCGTCTGTCGAATATTTTGGGCGCAATTTTTTTCGAATTTTTTCAGATGGCTGTGTGTATTCCACACCCTTTTGTGAGAGCTTAATGGCCAATTCAAAGCCTTCTTGAGGTGTAGCCGTTTTCAAACTGGCAAGCCATTTGTTCAAAATATCCCCCCTCCTTCCCTGTGGTTACAATATATGCGTACCAAAGCGGAAGGTTCGCAGAGAAGGGCCAAGCTGTTTTTGTCCTTTATACCATTTTAGATTTTTCGTTCAGATATGCCATTAAAACAACCGCGTGGTTCACTTTAGGATCTTTTGCCCCATACAGTAAGGTGACCGTATGCTCCTTGCTTTGAAATATAATCTGCTTTACCACTTCTTGGGCTTTAGGGCTATTTTCCAGTTCGTCGCGATAGAGAGCGGCAAATTCCGCAAAATTTTCCGCCTTATGGCCAAACCACTGCCGCAGCTCTTGACTGGGCGCCAATTCTTTTAACCATCCGTCAAGGTGAGCCTCTGCTTTGGCAACACCCCGGGGCCACAACCGATCCACCAGCAAACGGATGCCGTCATCGGCCTGAAAAGAATCATAGATTCGTTTGATTTGCAGTGCCATACTGTGTCCACCTCCACTATTCCCTACAGCACCAGACCATGTCCATAGACTTATATCTACTCTATGTGATTTTTCATATATCCTGTGCCAGGTCTTTTAGTGTATGGCCGGAGATTCTGTATACGGTCCAATCCTTCATCGTCTCGGCTCCCAGGGATAAATAAAAATTGATGCTCGGTTTGTTCCAGTCTAAGCACCACCATTCCAGTCTGCCGCAGCCCCGTTCAACAGCGATTTGGGCAAGCTTTTTGATGATTGATTTTCCGTATCCGCGGCCTCTGTAGGCCAATTTTACATACAAATCCTCGATATATATGCCCGCCCTTCCCAAAAAAGTGGAGAAGTTATGAAAAAACAGGGCGAACCCGACCTCAACTCCGTCAGCAACCGCAAATATAACCTCCGCTTTTTTCTTTTCAAACAGCCATTCTTTCAGCATATCCTCTGTGGCAACGACTTCATCAGTCATTTTCTCATATTCCGCTAAATCTTTGATGAATTCCAGGATCAGCGCGGTATCAGATTCTTCCGCGTATCGAAACGTTACACCCATTTTCATACACCCGTTCTTTTATCATAAATCACGACCAAGTAAAGCAAACAATAAAATTCGGTTTATTTTGCTCTCGATAATTTTATACCAAAAAAAATAATGGAACCGAAGATTAAAATCAGAAAGGCAGGAAGAAACCAAAGCGGCAATTGGCTGGCCGATGCGGAATTTACCGCCAAAAATACAAAGATAGCCACTACCGTTAACTTCAATGTAACAATCATATTTTTGAGAATTCGATATACCCTCTTTTTGTTTTCCTCCGTAACACGAACCCCAGTATTCCATACCTGTGGGAAGCGCTCAATGGCTGTCATTCCCAAATACATAATCCAGGCAATGATCAAAGTGATCAACAGTTCTCCTTTGTTCCCCCATCTGTCCACTTCCCCCATGGCATTATAATGTCCCGGTACTCTATCGGGAAATTCTCCCCAGTTTGCAACGAAGTACACGACTGTTCCCAACAGCAATACGAGGCAAATCAGATTTACGGCAACATCATAAGTGCTTCTTTTTAATTTCACAATGTATTCCCCATTCAGCAACTGCCTGACAATTTCAGATTTATCTGTAAGACTTTTTTTATTATATCATATTTGGGTACATAAAGAAAAGATTTGACTATTTAGATGACCTCAATTTCGGGCACAAAAAATTCGCAAACCACAAAAGCAGCTTGCGAATTTGGCGGTAACGTCATAATGTCCTGTCTGTATGAATAAGTTATACGGTATGACCATGCAGAAGGGGGAATACACATGGGCGGTAATCAAGCCAGCGAATGCAACTACAAGGTAGATGCGCCGTACCCGCAGGTGCGAGTGGACGGTCAAAATCCCGTTTATGCCTGTGAGATGCTCAGCAACATGGCCGATAATATTTCCGAAATGAGCGACGTTTCTCGATATCTCTATATCGCAACCGTTACGCGACAAAAGTATCGTTCGATTTCAACCTGCTTTCATCATATCAGTATCGTTGAAATGCACCACCTCGATATGTTCGCCGATCTTGCATGGCTTCTCGGAGCAGAGCCGCGGCTTTGGAGCGGCCAGACACGCAAACGCTGGTGGTCGCCATCATTTATCGACTACCCTTGTGAGTTGCCTGCGCTGATAGCCGAATCAATAAAAGCAGAGACAGCCGCTATCCACAAGTACTCCAGACAGGCGAATACCATCCGTGATCCGAATATCGTAGCGATATTAAATCGCATCATACTCGACGAAGAACGTCACCTTCAAATTTTCAGCGAGATGTATCAGCAGATATAAGAGCTATATAAAAATAACCGGAGTTAAATCTACTCGATAAAGTCCTGTGTTATCTGCATTCATATCGGTGATATGATCGCAAGTTGAGAGGAAATAATACATGAAAGCAAAAACAGGCTGATATATCGTCAGCCTGTTTTTATCTTTGTGAGCATTTGTTGGCAAAATATATAAATTGCACAACATTATTCTCAATAGTTGCTTTTCTAGAATCATACTGTTCTAGCGTAAGCCAATCATATCCGTAAAACACAATCGGGCAAACGAGCATTGCATGTAATAAGCACTTAGCTGAAAGGCTGAGCACTTTTTGTCTACCGCATTTAAAGCTTTTTACATAGGCTTTAGATTCTTATTGAGGTGTTCAATCATCCACGATAAACGGCGATCTCGTCCTGCATCCGTTTTTGCATCAAAATATGCTCGTGTATAGGTTTTTTTTACAGATGGAAACATTGCTTGAAAATTCGTATAAGCCGGTTCGTATTTTTTTAATAAATCAGATAAAAGTTCTATTTGTTCCTCGGTAATTGTCGGAGATTTAGCGGCATTCCATTGACCATTTTGCTTGGCTTGCGCAATTTTCTCTCTGCCATGATCAGTCATTTTACCTTGTTCTTCAAGTTTTTTAACTAACGCCTTATTTTTGTCTGACCACTTGCTATTTTCCGTGCGACGGGCAAAATATTTCTTATATTTTGTGCTGTCAAGGCTTTGTATTTGTCCATCAATCCAGCCGAAGCATAGAGCCTCTTCCAGGGCATCCCCTGCCGTAAGTGTTAGAGGACCGCCTCTTTTGCCAAAAAGCAACCATACGCCATCACTGTTTGTTCCATTCTTGTGTAACCATTCACGAAATGCCGCCCTATTGGAAAACTCCAAAATTTCACTCATAGTATTCACTCCATTAGTACATCTATTGCCTCTTATCCTGACCATATAATATAACATTATTATAACATGAACACCTACAAAAAAACAGGATAGCGTCAGCTAACCTGTTTTTGTCGTTATAAACACTTAGTAGCGGTCGTAGTGACATTATAGGACTAGGAGAAATCCAGTAGTGCCAATGGTTTGTAAGCAATCTAAAGTAGTAATTACTCTGTTTTCTTTGGTTTGGCAGCCAGCCCAATTACAAAAACAATCTGTAAAATTGGCCAGCCAATATAGTTTATCCAAGGATTAAAAAAAGTTGGAATGATATAACCAATTCCACCAAGAATACCACCAAGAGCCAGAAGGAGGAGAAGGGCTACTACTTTAGTCCTTTTATCCTTAAATGTATTCATAAAGGGAATACACATGTTATTAGGGTGCAAGTGTTTTTAACAGACACATGCCCACTTTGTCCCAAATCGACAAAGTGGGCATGGTCGCCGTTTATTGCAAAGATTCGTGTTCTGTTAGCTCGTATAGACCGTTACCAGGTCTTCCAGATTTCGCCGCCGGTATTATCCCTTGTGTATTCATGAACAACAGACGCCTCGATGATGTCGGCATAGGCCCAGTGGTCTTTGCTCAGGTCCTGGTATGGGTTTTTCACCTGCGCCAGCGTCTCTTTGTCAATCTTCCGGTTTAACATGGTGTTAACAATCTTCACCACTTCGGCCCGGGCAATATCGTTGTCCGGCTTGAATGTTCCGTCGGGATAACCTTTGATCCAACCCTTGGCGTAAACCGAGTTGATGTAATTGGCCGCCCAACTATCGGAGCGCACATCAGGGAAAACATTGACCGTCGCTCCGTCCAAAACGGACACTCTGGAAACAATCGCGGTAAACTCCGCTCTGGTGATGAATGCGTTTGGTTTAAAACTTCCGTCCGGATAGCCGTTCAGAACCCCGATGGACGTCAGATAATTGATTGCCTGCGCATACCACGCACTATCCACCACGTCGGGGAAGCTGCCGCCCTGCGCCGTGCCGGAGGTTTTCAAGAGCCGGTAGAAAATGGAGGCCACTTCGGCGCGGGTCATCGGATTGTCCGGGCGAATAGAGCCGTCAGGGTAGCCGTTGAGGTAAACCGGGTGCAAGGTGCTTTCAAAAAGCCCGTCCTTGTCCGCAGTCTTTTTCCACTGAGCATACAGGGTAAGACTCTGTGTGACGGTTAGACTGCTCCCTGCGGCATAAGCTGTGCCGATGCCGTCGGCTTTGGTGTTCCAGCCCATGAAGTCATAGCCTTCGCGGCTGATACCGGCAACCGATGCGGTCAGCATTGTATGCTTGCTGTTTGCTAAAATTTCGCTGACCTGGTGGTCGCTGCCTACCCCGCCGTTTGCATTGTAAGTCACGATATAGGTGGTTATGCCGGGACCGGGAGGAGTTGTAGAAGTGGCAGCCGTGGTAAAGTCATAGTTATCATCCCGCATCATCCAGAGCACACCGGTGGACTCCCTGAAACTCTCAATAGTCACGGTATAGGTTGTGCTGTTTACAAGGCCGTTGTAGGCAATGGTGTAAGTATCGTTGGCAACGTTGGTCTTGCTCCAATTCCCGCCGGTGAGCTGACCGACGCCGTTATCAAGGCTGACCTTACCGATGCCCGCCGTGGTATCCATTGACGAATTGAATATGATTTTGATATCGCCGCTAACATCCGTGTCCGTGCCCGAGGGTGTTACACTCAGGACCGCCGGTACGAGCGGTGCTCCCGTGTAGCGGGCGACAATCTCGTCGTCGCTGGTGGGCATGATGAAGACCGTGCTCTCGGACAGATAATTAAAGAAGCTGCCATACTGCGTCATCCAGTCGAGAAAGTCCTCGTTCTGATCGATAAGCTCAGTCTCTATAAAGATGTAAGTGCCGGGGAGATACGTCCCCGCGATCGGGGTATTGATCTTACCTGCGGTGTTGCTGGGTTTAATATCCAAATCAAAGGGTTCGATATTGTTGATGTCGTTGTTATCCAGCGGATGGGCGCTGACGGAAGTGGCGGCATACCCTATGTCAGGATACGTGGCGTCGGCATTTGCCGGCGGAGCTTCCGTTGTCCTCGCCTGATTGCCGTCAAAAATAGTATCCGCGTGAATGTCCAGGTTGCTATAATCCTTCGCCATGGTGTAGATGCCGCCGCCGCTGCCTAATGCTGTATTGTCTTTGATGGTAACGCCTGTACTGGCGATTTCCAGGATACCCAGTACTTCTGTTTGGCTTATATGGACAGCGCGCGCGATGGAAATGCCGCCGCCATGGACCGCGGTGTTGTTCTCAATGGTGGGGCTGGCGCCAGGAGCGGCGTCAATGCGAAACTCGCCAATACGGACGCGGCTGGGGTAAGCGGGCTTCGCCGAATCCTCATAAAAGTAGCCCGCATCCAGCGAAACGCCTCCGCCATAGCGCCCTGCCTGATTGTCCTTGATGACGCCGTCTTTCATCTCACCGACGGCCCCCTTGGTAAAATAGATACCGCCTCCGCTGGCGGCGGCGCTGTTGCCGCTGATTTCACCGTCCGTCTGCGTAAAAGAGGCGAACTGCCCGTCGATATAAATGCCGCCGGCATGTCCGTTAAGGGATTTGTTATTTTTGATGGCGCCGCCCGCAAGCTCGAAAGTGGAGCCTGCGTGAGGATGACCATTGACGGAGGTGGCCGTATCCCAAAGCGCTATGCCACCGATGCTCGCAAACGCCTCGTTATCCCGAATCTCTCCGGCATACATTTGGAAAGACGAGTTGAGAACAGCAGGCTGCTTAGTATCATGGCTGTAGATTACCATACCACCGCCGCCGGCCCCGCCCATCGCTTTGTTCCCCGCAATGGTCGGGTTACCGGCGATGGCGCCGGTAGGGTCACCCATGATGAAGGTGCCGTTTTGCACATAGAAACCGCCGTAAGCGCCGCCGGCAATGTTATCACTGATCTCGCCATCGTACATGGTGAAGGTTTTGCCTTTCGCGCTGTAAAAAAGACCGCCTACGTTCCCGCCGGGGATGAAAGAATCGTCGGTTCTGACCACTTCGTTAAGCTTGATCTCTCCGTTGAAGAAGTCCACATCACTGTTTTCAATATACAGGCCGCCGGTGGTGGTACCATACTGGGGGTTAACTTTATTTGTTGATATATGGTCTGTAATCGAGATGTTATAGATTTTTAAGGTGCTCATGGGACATATCAGGTTTACGGGAGCGCTGCCAATTTCGTTGTGATGAATGCGGGGCTGTTTGGTCGGGTCTGAAGCACTGCCGAAGGTGATATTGGTGTCTTCCGGCGTGGTAGAGGTCCCACGGATGCTGTGGTATGTCCCCATCGGCTGCTGGGTGTACATGTCGCTTAGCCTGGCGCTGATGATGCCGCCCCCCGCTTTGACCTTATTATGACTGATCTCGCCATCCTCCATCAGGAACGTGGAATAACCCGTCAGATAAATAGGCCCATGGCTGTCCCCTTCGTTATTGGTGATTAACCCGTCATAAATATTGACCTCACCGAGATAATAGACGTTGCCTGTCGCTCTACCGGGCATGCTTTTGATCGCACAGCCGTTCGCGCCTTTGTTGTCGCTGAGCTCGCCGCCGTACATGTTAAAGACGCCGCCGCCGCTGACATCAATCGCTGTAGTCGAGTCTCCGGTAGAAGATCTATTCCCGGTGATTTTACCGCCATGCATATCGAAAACAGACAGCCTGTTCATCCTGACCGCAGCAAACTTGTCATAGTTATCAGAAATGGCGGAGCCCGACCGCATAATGAGGTGGGCGAGATTATTAAGGTTGATAATACAACTATCCATGTAGCAGTTTTGCAAAACAGCGCCGCTGCCAAGCTCCAGAACAACAGGAGCGGGAGCGGTGGCAGTAGTGGTATTAATCCCACCGCCACCCTGTGTTAGAACGCTGCCGTCGGTATCCCGTACAGTGCCGCCGTCCAGGATAATATCCTGAAAGGTGGCATGGCATCGGCTTATAAAGAAATGATAGGTATTGAGGGTAGACTGGGTGATCGTAAAGGGCGACCCTGGGAGCGATATGTCCGAGGTAATCGTAAGATCTTTGCCGGTGGGAATGGTAATTACCTTGGACAGGGCGAAGTCCGCAGTAATTTGAATTTCATCGCCTGTGATGGCTGACGAAAGAGCAGCCTCCAGGGTTGCTTCGCTAGAAGCGTAATGAGTAGTCGCCGCGTGCGCTGTGTTGGCAAGTGGGCCAGTAAGCAATATAAGCGCCATGATTACCGTAAGTGCGAAGGCCAGCGGTCTGTTACTGCGGTGTTTTAAGTATTGCGTCATGTTGTTTGTTCCTTTCTCTAATTCTCTTTATTATCTACCATCAAAAGCGTGGAAAACGCCTCACTTTCTCCTAAGAGAAGAAAGGGAGCGCATCAGCAAATATAGGACTGGGTAACACAAAAAGACAGACATATGCTGTATGTATGAGCATAGCAGATTTCATGCGTGTGTTAACCCCTATCGCAAATAGAAATTAATAAATAGTATAGAACGTATCATAGTCGTACGTAAGGAGCTCCCCCTAAATTGTCTATTTGACCCCTCGAATTGTAAGGAAATGTGCGATTATTGGTGGAAAGTGAAACTTGACAAGTTCTTTGGAAACCCTTAGAATTTTGTCGTTTTTCGGTTTCCACGCTAGGGAGGGTAATCGTTAACCCTTTTAAGCGCCATTCTGTTAAGGAGGTGGTGGTCTATACTGTTTTGTTCATCTGTTCAGCTTTGGTCTGCGCTGCATGTCCCCCTCCAACTATTTTTGCCCGTTCAGCAGGAAGATGTTGACGGTGTAATTCTACGCCTGCAGGAATCGACACAGCTTTTGGAAAAGCTGAAACCCGATAAAAATATTAAAAAATTGCAGAACTGCGTCTTTATGGCGCGGTTCTGCGATTTATGTTATTCGATGGATTTGCTATGCTTAAAGTTCAATCCAGATTGACACTTTCTATTTGGGAGGACATTATAATATGTTGAATATTCGAGATCTGAAAATCGACACGGCCTCACTTGGGAAAACGAAACTGCTCGTTGACATTTCCCCAGCGTAAAGGCCACGATTATCCATCTTGTGAAAGCAAAAGTAGCGTACACCAATCCGAAAAGGTGGATGGAGAGCACAAGCAAAAGCTGACCAGTCATTACAACTGCCTGGGCCATATCCAGCTTCCCGATACTGTATCCCTCCCGCAGCCGAAGGTTTCTATACAAACGAGAAAAGGAGTAGCATTAAGCTACTCTTTTTTTCAAAACATTGTGAACTTCTGAGTGTTCGGCATTTAAGAAACTCCACACTTCTCATATGCTTTAAGAGCACTCCGACTGTGTTATTAGGTTAAAATAGATGCAAACTCGGCGCGCGGGCACAAAACAAAACGCACCTCATAAAGTGAAGTGCGCGATTTGTGTCCAGCTTCAAGCTGGTGGTGCGGATGACAGGACTTGAACCTGCACTCTTTTGACGGAACTAGAACCTGAATCTAGCGTGTCTGCCAATTCCACCACATCCGCAAAATAACTGGTACCTAAATATAATAACACTCTTTGAGGCTGCTTGTCAACAGCGAAATTCATCGCCCAAGGCTTTTTATATGACCGCTGTTGTCCGCAGCCCCGTGTTTTTTATGATCCCCTCGAATATCCCTAAGATATTTCCTGAAATATTTTCTAAAGCATGAAAAGGAACAGCGCGCCGATGATAGAAAGCAGCATGACGCCAACGATGAGGAAAGAAAGCTTTCTGTCTTTTGAAGTGAGAGTCTCAGCGCCGTCTAAACCGCCGTATTTCTTTTTGACAAAAGCGTAGGCCAAAGGCCCGGAAATAATGCCGAGACAGCCGCCGATGAAATAAGAGAGGCCATTGGTGAAAAGCGCCACCACACAGAGGATGATCGGCGTGGTACACAGGGCGATCAGCCCTTTTGTGCCCAAAGGAATCTTAAAGGGACGCTTTAGCTCTGGTTCCTTGATCCTTAACACAATGGCCGCAATATAGATCAAGATATAAGCGAACATCAGCAAAAAGACGTCGATGACGACGAGGGTGGAAAAGCCGATTTCGCACAAAAGCAGATTGATCACGGCCATGGCAATGACCGCCACATGGGGTGTGCCGTGCTTGCCGTGGAGCTTCTTTAAAAAAGGCGGCGCCAAACGGTCGTCGGCCAAAGAGAAAAACCCTCTGGAACCCGACGCCAAATACGTGTTATACATCGAAAGATTGGCAACCACGGCGGTGATCATAAAGATGACGGAAATCACTGGATAACCCAGCATACCGCCGATGCTTCCGAAGGAAATCCCATCTTCCACACCCCAGCTTTGCCAGTTCCCCACCGCTGCCAAACAGGCGACGGTGGAAAGAATGTAAAGCAGCATGATCGCCGGCACCGATAATATCGTCGCTTTCGGGATCACCATGGGGTTTTCCAGCTCTCCCGCCATGGTGGACATGGATTCATAACCGGCATACATCCACATGCAGATGGCAATCCCCAAACCGATGCTTTGCCCTAAGGTCTGACCTTCGGGAATAAAGGGCATAACAGGATTGTACTGGGCGTGGCTGAAACCGATAAAAATCAGGGCGATAAAAGAGCCGATCACAATAATGGAAAAATACGATGCGATCCGGCCGACGTCTTTCAATCCCCTGACATTAACAATGGTAAACGCAAGAATGAAAAACACCTTCAAAGCAAAGGACTGCCAGTTTTCCAACGGAAAAACGGAATTGATGTAGCCCACGGCTAAAATGATATAGAGCGTGGAATCAACATAAATCGAGATCGTCCGCCACCAACAGGCCTGAAAGCCCCAAAATTCGCCCAAGGCCCGTTGAATCCACTTATAATAGCCCCCCTCTTCGGGGATGGCGGAACCGAGTTCCGCGGCGACGAATCCTTGGGGTATGCTCCAAAAAAACGGTAATACGATCAACAGCAAAATGGTCAGACCCGGGCCGGAAGTGGGGATCATGTCCTCAATACCGTAAGAACCCGCGCAGACCATGCAGAAGATCATAAAAAACACCGTTAAGGTTGTAACCTTGTGTTTTTTCAAAACGGTTTTCTTCTCATTCATTTTTTTGTTGTCTGTAAATTTCCCCTTTGCGTTTTTGCGCAAAGCTTATTTACCACTCCTCCTTTTTAAAATCACTCATGTTACAAGAGTCAAGCAATATTATATTTGTTTTTTGCCGCTTTGTAAATCATTTTTTATTTTCCAGAAAATAGGTGGCTTCCATATCCGCCGTGGAAAGGGCAAAGGATAAGGGAAACAGGCGGAAGCTATCCCCTACATTGCGGGAATCCTCCTGACCGGCAAAACCCATATGGTAGCGAATGGCAAAGGCCTCTTCGCGGCTTAAACGCATAAAGCCGCCGATGATATAGACGGATTTTTCACCGTGGCCGTAAGGCATGGGATCGTCAAATTCGTATGAGGGAACCCTTTGCCACTGGCCTTTTTCATCCTTTACGTTGCGAAAACTCTTTTTATAACAATTCGCTTTGCAGACGTCGTGGAGCAAGCCGATGATGGCGGCAGTTTCCTCGGAAGCGCTCAAACCGTAGGTTTCTTTGACCCGTTCCCGTTCCAAATAGGCCTTTAGGCATTGATAAACATTTACGCTGTGTTCGACGAGTCCCCCTTCATATGAGAGATGAAACCGGGTTGACGCCGGCGATTCGAAAAAATCGCTGTGGTTTTCCAGATAGTCCAAAAGAGGTAGAGCTCCTTCCCGCTTGATGTTGCGGCGGTATATTTCAATAAATTCTTCTTTTTTCGTCATGTTCTTATCCTTTTTGAATGATGATGATGGCGTTGCCTCGCACCAAAAGTAGCTCCCCCTCTGTTGCCGTTAATTCGTTGCTGATGCTTCGCGTTTCGCCGCGCTGAAAGACAAGGCCCTTTAGCTGGTATTTCAAGTTACGGCTCAACCCCGTTTCGACTACGTCGGAAAGTGGAATCAAGGATACGTAATTACCGATTTCGCCTTGGAAGGCAAAGGGAAAACCCTCCCGCAAAAAACTGATCTCGGAGAATTCGTTTTTTATGACGATCTTTTCTCCCTTTTTATCATAAGCGGATAGGCAGAGAATGTTGCCCATGTGCATGTCGGCACGTTTTCCACCCAAAGCCCCTAAGATCAAAATATCGTCAAAGCCGCGTTTCCTTGCTTCTTCGATGGCGAGAACCAAATCGATGTAGTTCTTATCGGCGGGAAACGGAATGAGCTTCGTTTCCTGGGCCTCAAAATACGCGGCCAGCGCCGGGGGCAGCGAATCAAAATCACCGATGGCGATCTGAGGCTTGAGGTCCATGGCATGGCAGAAACAGCCGCCACCGTCCACGGCGATGATGAAATCATCTTCTTTCAACAAAGCCTGATGATAGCCAAGATCGCCGATTTCCCCGTTGCAGAACAAGACCGCTCTGCTCATTATTTCACGGCCTTCATTAAATTGGCCATTTCAATGGCGGTCACAGCAGCGTCGTAGCCTTTGTTGCCGCTCTTGCTGCCGGCACGGTCAATGGCCTGTTCCAAGGTATCGCTGGTGATGATGCCGAAAACCACGGTTTTACCGCTGCTGAGGGAAGCCTGGGCGATCCCCTTAGAGGCTTCCGCAGCGACAAAATCAAAATGGGGCGTGGCCCCGCGAATGATGGCGCCAAGGCAGATCACGGCATCCAGGCCGTCTTTTTCCGCCAACTTTTTGGCGAGGAGGGGAATTTCAAAAGCGCCGGGAACGCGGTACAAAGTGATATCATCACCGTCAACACCGTGACGGAGCAGCGCGTCTTCGGCGCCCTCGATCAACTTGCCGGTGATAAACTCATTAAAACGGGAAGCCACAATGGCAACCTTCAGCCCTTTGCCCAATAAATTCGCTTCGATCTTTTTCATGCTAATTCTCCTTTTCGATATGATCTAAGATATGACCCATTTTTTCTTTTTTGGTTTCCATGTAAAACAGATTGTCCTGATTGGGTATGAGTTCCAAGGGAACACGCTCGGCAATTTCAATGCCGTAATCGGAAAGACCCTGTATCTTTTCGGGATTGTTGGTCAAAAGACGCAATTTGTGAACGTTAAGATCGGTCAAGATCTGGCTGCCGGCGCTATAATCCCTGAGATCCGCCGGGAAACCCAGTTCAATGTTGGCCTCCACGGTGTCATAGCCCTGATCCTGCAAGGCGTAGGCTTTGATCTTATTGATCAAGCCGATGCCGCGGCCTTCCTGGCGCAGATAAACGAGAACTCCCCTGCCCTCTTCGCCGATGGCTTTCATGGCCGCGTCGATCTGCTGACCGCAGTCGCAGCGCCGGGAAGAAAAAACGTCGCCGGTAAGGCATTCCGAATGAACCCGGCAGAGCACCGGTTTTCCGTTGGCAACGTCGCCCATGACCAGGGCCACGTGATGCTCGTGATTGATCTTATTGATATAGCCGTAAATACGAAAACGGCCAAATTTCGTCGGCAGTTCCGCTTCGGTGATCCGCATCATAAAACGGTCGTTGATTTTGCGGTAGCGTTGCAGGGCTTTGATGGAAATCATCGTCATGTTGTGGGCTTTGGCAAATTCCATCATTTCCGTTTTCCGCATCATCGTACCGTCGTCCCGCATCACTTCGCAGCAGAGACCTATTTCCCGCAATCCGGCAAGACGCAACAGATCAACGGTGGCTTCGGTATGACCGTTCCGTTCCAGGACGCCGCCGGCTTTTGCCTCCAGGGGAAACATATGACCGGGACGGCGAAAATCCGTGGGCAGTGCCGTTTCTTTCACCGCTTCCTGGGCGGTGACGGCGCGTTCCGCGGCGGAAATTCCCGTGGTGGTACTGATATGGTCGATGGACTCCGTAAACGCCGTCTCATGATTATCGGTATTATGGAGCACCATGGGCCGTAAACCGAGGTGGTTGATATACTCGCTGCTCATGGGCATACAAATCAGACCTTTGGCCTTGGACGCCATCATATTGACATTCTCCGTGGTGGCGAATTCCGCGGCGCAGATCATGTCCCCTTCATTCTCCCGGTCGGGATCATCGGTGACTAAGATGATCTTGCCCTCTTTTAAATCCGCCAATGCTTTTTCAATGGATTGAAAACTCATAGTACCTCCTTGCATCTTTCTACTTTTTAAAAGAAGCCTTTTGCCCCTAAAAAATCCATGGTGATCTCTGTTGATTTTTCCCGGGCGTCGCTTGTTTTTAGATACTTCTTTACATATTTGCCGATCACGTCGGTTTCAACATTGACGAGATCGCCGTTATTCTTCTTTTTAAAATTCGTCGCGTCCCTGGTGTGAGGAATTAGGGAAACGGAAAAATCCTTTTCCGTGCTGTCCACAACGGTCAGACTGATGCCGTCCAAGGCGACAGAGCCTTTTTTGACGATACCGTCCAGGATCTCCTGATCCGCCCCGATGGTGTATATCACGGCAATATCATTTTCTTTGGCTTTGAGGATCGTGCCGACGCCGTCGATGTGTCCGCTGACCATATGACCGCCGAAGCGGCCCCCTGCCGCCATGGCCCGTTCCAGGTTGACGATGGAGCCGTTACCTAACTGTTGCAGCGCTGTTTTGGCTAAGGTTTCCGCCATGACGTCGGCAGTAAAGGTTGTCCCCGTTGTAGCCACCACGGTCAAGCAGATGCCGTTCACAGCGACGCTGTCGCCGATCTTCGTATCTTCCAGTACTTTTTTACAGGCAACGGTGAGCAACGCGCTGGCGGCGGCATAGCGAATCTGCTGTATGGTGCCGGTTTCTTCGATTATTCCGGTAAACATGATGTCACCCCACTGTGATTTCTGTATTCAATCAATAGATCCTCTCCTACGGCAACGCTTTGGCTTGCCGCGTTCAAAGGGATGGCGGTTTCCGTGCTTTTGCTGAATACGTCGATGCCGTCTTTGCCTAAGAGCTTCGGCGCGACAAAGCAATGCCAAATATCCCACATGCCCGCTGTGAAAAAGCGGGTGAAGGTCTCGGCGCCGCCTTCCACCAAAACGGCGCAGATGTTCCGGCGCAAAAGATCCTTTGGCAATTCCTTCAGATCAATATTGCCGTTTTTATCGGGGAGCACACAGATGTTACCGCCTTTGGCCTCAATCTTTTTTTTGATCACCGAGGAAACCGGTTCCGCGGTATAGATCAGAATCGGTCCGTCTTCCCGGTTTAAAATCTTCGCGTTCACCGCCATGCGCATATGGGGATCTAAAACGATCCGGGTGGGACGGTCGTCGGGGTGATCAATATTGTAACGGATATTCAAGGTCGGGTCGTCTTTGATCACCGTGTTAACACCCACCAGAACCGCGCCGTAGCGATTCCTCAGCGAATGGCTGTATTCCCTGGCGGCTTCCGCCGTAATTCTCAGAGGCCTGCCGCTTTTTGGCCCGATTTTTCCGTCAATGGTCTGGGCGGATTTCAAGGCGATGAAGGCGCGTTTTTTGATTTGATTGGTCAAAAAAATCTCGTTTTGGCGCTTGGCCTCTTCCCGCAGTAGGCCCAGGTGAACCCTGAGACCCGCTTTCTCTAAAATCACGATGCCTTTGCCGTTCACCAGGGGATTGGGATCTTCCATGGCGATGAACACTTCTTTGATCCCCGCCCGCACCAGAGCGTTGGCGCAAGGCGGCGTTTTCCCGTAATGGGAACAGGGCTCCAAAGTGACGTACATCGTCGCTCCCATGGCGCTACCGCGTGCTTCGGACAAAGCGTTGATCTCGGCATGGGGCGTACCCGCTTTTTTGTGATAGCCTTCACCAACGATGTTCCCGTCTTTGACGATGACGGCGCCGGTGAGGGGGTTCGGTTCCGTAAAACCCCGCGCTTTTTCCGCCAAACGCAGCGCCCGCTTCATATAGTCTTTTTGTTCACTGGTATATTCCATGGCTACCTCAATGAAAAAACCCCGTAATTAATTTACGGGGTGATGACCGGTACGTTCTCTTCTTTCATCCAGACTTTACTGTCGGCTTCGGAATCTCACCGAATCAACCAAAAAGGCTCGCGGGCTTTACCGCCGGTACGGAATTGCACCGTCCCCGAAGATTTTTTATTTTTATATGCTATATCATAGCACTTTGACTTTCTTCCGTCAAGTCACAGAGATACATAATATTTGACTTCTTCCGCTACATCCTTCGCACCGAAAACTGCTGTGCCGGCCACCAACACTTCTACGCCGTTGGCCATGGCTTTTTGGGCCGTTTCCCGGTTGATGCCGCCGTCGATTTCGATGAGATAAGGGTAGTCTTTTTGCGTTTTCTGTTCCTTGAGCCAAGCGGCTTTGGTTAGGGTATCCGCCATAAAGGATTGGCCGCCGAAACCCGGCTCCACACTCATGATCAAAATCAGATCCAGCTGTTCCAGATAAGGGGCCAGGGCTTCGATATCGGTTTTGGGCTTCACCGAAAGACCGCATTTCATACCGGCGTTTTTGATCAGATCGATGGTTTTTTGCGGCTCCTTTGTCGCTTCCAGGTGAAAGGTCAAATAGTCCACCCCCGCCCTGCGGAAGGATTCGACGTATTTCTCCGGCTCTTCCACCATGAGATGAGCGTCGAAGATTAGCTCGGTGAGGGGGCGCAGCTTTTGAATGACGCAGGCGCCGAAGGTCAAATTGGGCACAAAATGAAAGTCCATCACATCGAGGTGGAGCCATTGGGCTCCCGCCTCCGCCACGGTTTTGATTTCTTTGCCGAGACAACTGAAGTCTGCCGCCAAAAGCGACGGAGCAAGAACCGCCATCAATATTTACCTTCTCTTTCTTTTAATTCATTTAAAAAGGTGCAATAGCGCTGGTAACGCCCTTTGTCGAGGATTCCTTCGGCCACATCGTTTTTTACTTCACAGTCCTGTTCCCGATCGTGCAAACAGGAAGTGAAACGGCAGTAAAGAGCCGCTTCCGCAAATTCCGGATAATAAGCGGCAAGCTCCTCTTTTTTCAGCTCCTCAGGAAGATAGAGGGCGGAAAAACCGGGGGTATCGGCAATATACGTGCTGTTGCCCAAGGGCAGCAGTTCCACCCTGCGGGTGGTATGCCGGCCCCGCTCGGTTTTTCTGCTGAGGGCCCCCGTGGCCAGGCAAAAGCCGCTGTCGATGCGGTTTAGGATGCTGCTTTTACCGACCCCAGAGGGGCCGGCCAAAACGACGATGCGCCCGTCAAGCTTTTCTTTCAGCGTTTCGATTCCCCTGTTTTCGCCGGCGGAAACCGCCACGGTTTCAAAGCCCGCGTCCTGGTAGGGCTTCATCACCGCCGCAGCGGTTGCTTCGTCCACAAGATCCCGCTTGTTAAAGCAGATCACCGGCGTGACCCGCTGAAACAGCACCTGAATCAAAATGCGGTCCAAAAGCAGAAAATCCGGCTGAGGATTGGCAAAAGCAAAGGTAACGAGGGCTTTTTCAACATTAGCAACGGCAGGACGAACCAATTGGTTCGTCCTGTCATAGACTTTTTCAATCACGCCTTTGGGATGCTCCAGCTTTGTAAATTCCACATGGTCCCCGGCGAGAAAATCCTGATTTTTGATGCGGAATCGTCCCCTTAAAGAGCAGGTCCAAATTTCGCCGGCGGATTCCACGTAATAAAAGCCGTTATATCCTTTGATCAGTAAGCCTTTTGCCATGTTACCACCTTGCGGTTATTCTTTTTCTTCTTCATCAGCAGGATTATCTCCGGTCCCTGGATCCGGTGTTGGCGTCGGATCTGGGGTCGGCTCCGGCCCCTTGGATATTTTGATGTTGATCACGGTATCCGGGGCCACCGCTTCGCCGGAGCTGTAATTTTGATAAATCACATAGCCCGAGGCGTAACTGGTGCTATATTCATAAGAAGTGATGCTGTATTTCAGCCCGGCGGAACTCAGCTTGGCAATGGCGTCTTCTTTGGTGAGCCCAATCAAACTGGGTACGGTCACGTCCTCTTTGCCGGTGCTGACGATGATGATCACGGTTTCATCTTTGGCCAGTTTTCGGCCGCCGCTGGGGGACTGGCGAATCACCTTCCCCGCTTCCACGGAATCGGAGGATTCTTCCTGTACTTCCACTTTAAAGCCGGCGTTTTCCAGAGCTAAAGTCGCTTTATCCTGGGTCTGGCCGGTGACGTCGGGTACTTCAAGCTCATCGCTGGCTACGCTGACCGTCAATTCGATGACTTTCCCTTCCTTTACCTTGGTACCGGCGTCAATGCTTTGCTGAATGACAATGCCGGGATCGTATTCATCGGTTTCTTCCTCAGTGATCTTGTATTGCAGGTTGAGCTCTTCAAGATCGTTGATGGCCTCGGCTTCGGTGAGACCGACAACGTCGGGAACTTCCACTTCTTTGGCATCGGACATATTGCGGATCAGCGCAAAGGCGCCCACGGAAAGCAGGATGATGGCGGTGGCAATGAGGATGATGGCGGCGACCAATTTTTTATTACTCTTTTCTGCGCCGTCCTTCTTTTTCTTCTTCCCGCCGCTGTCTTTTCTGCGGCTGCGGACCTCCTCATAATCTTCTTCGTACGTATCGTAGGTGGCATTCCCCCGGCGCGCCGCGGCAGCGGCAGCCGCCGTCGCTGCGGTGGTGACCTGAATCGGGGTTAATATCACATCATACTCATCGGCGGCGGTCTGAATATCGTCCATCATGATTTTAGCGCTGCCGTAGCGGTTCACCGGATTGACGGCCATGGCCTTATCGACGATTCGCGCGACTTCATAAGGGATCTCTTCGTCGATTTCATCGATGGGTGTATAGTCGCCTTCCACATGCTGAAGGGCGATGGCGATGGGGCTGTCGCCGGTATAGGGTAATTCCCCGGTGAGCATTTCATAAAGGACGATACCGACGGAGTAGATATCAACTCTGGCGTCGCCGGAACCCTTTTGGGCAATTTCCGGCGCAATGTAATACACGGAACCAAACACGCTGGTATCATAAGTAATCGTGGTATCGGTAAGGTTCATGGCAAGGCCAAAATCCATGATTTTCACTTGGCCGTTGGGGGTGATCATGATATTCTGCGGCTTGATGTCCCTGTGAATCACGCCAAAGGAATGGGCGTGATTGAGTCCCGCCAGGATCTGATTCGTGTAATCCAAGGCGCGGTCAAGGGAGAGAATGCCCTTCTTCTTGATCACTTCTTTTAAGGTCTTCCCTTCCACATACTCCATGATCAAGTACTGTTCGCCGTCGTCACTGGTACCGACATCGTAAACACTGACGATATTCGGGTGGGACAAAGCAGCGATGGCCTGGGCTTCCTTCCGAAAACGTAACACAAATTTCTGATTTGTGGTAAACTGTTCCTGCAGAATTTTCACGGTAACTTCGCGGTTTAAAACGGTGTCAATTGCTTTATAAACGACTGCGGTGCCGCCGCTGCCCAACTTCGTCACGATTTGGTAGCGGTTCATAAAGTTTTTGCCGATCATCTTTTCACCCCAATTTAACAATTTTTAGCCAGGATTGCGGTAATGTTATCTTCCCCGCCACGATCCAAGACTTTTTTTACAACATGATGCAAGATATCTTCGATATTTTCATTCTTCCTGAGCAGCGTGGAAATTTCCTTATCCAGGAGATATCCGGAAATGCCGTCGGTGCATAAGAAAATCATATCATCGGTTTTAAGATCCCCGTCGAAAAAGTCGATCCCGCACATGGGATTTCTGCCGATCACCCGGGTCAGCATACTTCTGCCTGGGTGTTTTTTCGCTTCTTTTTCGTTGATCTGCCCTGTTTTCAAAAGCTTTGTAACCATATTATGGTCTTCGGTTAAACACTTTAACCTGCCGTTGCGCAACAGATATGCTCTGCTGTCGCCGACGTGACCGATATAATAGCGTTCTTTGGCGGCAACGAGCACCGTCAGCGTGGTTCCCATCTCGCGGTAGCGCTGGTCCTTCTTGGCGGCGGCGACGATTTCATCATTGCAGAGACGAAACAGTTCCGTGAGATCATCACGGTATGTTTCCTCCTCCACGGTTGTAAAGTGGTCTGAAAAGACCTGAGCCGCGATGGAACTGGCAATCCTGCCCCCGGCATAGCCGCCCATGCCGTCGGCCATCAGCAGTAAGCCCTTATGTTCATCATAATAACTAAAATCATCATTGGTTTTTCTGTACTTGCCAATATCCGAAATGGAACGAATTACCATAGTCACCTCAAAAAATACGCTTTTTGAAAAATGTATCCGTATAATGAAGATAGCACTAAATCAAGGAATTTTCAAGTAAATTTCATGGATTCATCCCAAAATTGAAAGGTTTTCATAAAAATTTAAGAATTTGTATGGTTTGCCCGTAATTGGCCGCAAGCGCCCTCCACATCTTGCCCCTTAGATTCTCTGATGCTTGTCTCGATATTGTGTTCTTTCAGAATCGCGGCAAAGGCAGCGATGCGCCGTTTCGGCGAGGTCTCAAGGCCCGTCTCCGCCACGGGGTTACCGGGAATCAGATTGACGTGAAAGCCTTTGTGCTCCAACAAAAGCCCAAGTTCCTCTGCGTCCTTGATACCATCGTTGACCCGGTTAAAAAGGGCATATTCAATGGTAACACGGCGCTTCGTTACCGCCATATAGCGGTTTAACGCCTCCATCAGTTGATCCAAAGGATACTTTTTGGCGATGGGCATCAGTTTTTGACGCAGGGCGTCATTGGCACTATGGAGAGATACGGCCAGTGTCAATTGAGCGTGCTCTGCGGCGAGGCGGTCGATGGCGGGAACGAGACCGCAGGTGGAAACCGTAATGCGCCGCATACCAATGTTTTTGGCGTGGTTTAGAATGCCGATGCTTCTCCATACCGCGTCGTAATTGGCCAAAGGCTCTCCCATGCCCATATAGACGATATTGGAAACACTTTCGCTGTTGTTCTGCCGTAAATAAGCATTGGCAAAGTTCACCTGATCGATGATTTCCCCCGTCGTTAAGTTGCGGCTGAGTCCGTTTTTTGCCGTGGCGCAGAATTTACAGCCCATGGCGCAGCCGGCCTGGGTGCTGACACAAAGTGTGTTGCGGTCGCCGCCGCTTTTGGTATGATAGCGCAGCAAAACCGTTTCAATCAGAGCGCCGTCAAAATCAAGCAGGAATTTAACGGCGTCTGCTTGCCCGGAAGTTTTCACAGTGATCAGCTCGCCCCGTTTCATGACGGCGTTTGCTTCAAGAAAAGCAATAAAATCCCGAGGCAGATTCGTCATGGCGCCGTAATCGAAGATTTCCTTCTTATGGCACCATTCATAAAGTTGCTTGCCGCGAAACTTTGGAAAACCGTTGGCCACAGCCAAAGCCTCCATATCCTGTTGGTCGAGGGATAACAGATCAATCATGCTTTCACCTTCTCAAAAAGGGCGAGGAAGAAGCCATCGGTTTCATGGCGAAACGGCAGCAATTCCAAAGCGCCTTTTTCTGCCTGTTCCCGCTCTTCTGCACAAAGTTCGGAAAATCCGGGAAGGGCCGCGGCGAAGGAAACCGGTTTCATATCGGGATATTTCTTGAGAAACCAGGCGACGTTATCTTTGTTTTCCGCGTCACTTAGCGTACAGGTGGAATAAACGAGACGGCCGCCGTTTTTCAGCGCCCGGTGAGCGGAGGAGAGCAAATCTCTTTGCAGCGCGGCCAAAGCGGCGATATCCGCCTTTCCTTTGCGCAAGGCGCTGTCCAGGCGGCGATTTAAGACCCCCAAACCGGAGCAGGGCGCGTCTAAGAGAATGCCGTCAAATTCACCCGGGGCATCTTTTCCCCAGCAGAGGGCGTCTTTTTTCTCTGCTTCGATGATGCGGACGCCGAGACGCGCGGCGTTTTCTTCCATGAGCTTGATTTTATGAGCGTAGATATCGGAAGCCCGGATGGTACCCGTGTTTTCCATTAATTGGGCTAAATGCGTGGTTTTACCGCCGGGGGCAGCGCACATATCAAGAACCACTTGCCCCCGCTTCGGCCCAAGGATTATTGACGCGAGCTGGGAAGATTCCTCCTGCACCGTACAGTAGCCATCCAGGAACAGCGGGCTGGCGCCGATATCGACGCCGCTTTTTAGGCGCAGGGCGTCGGAGGATAAAGAACCTTCTTCCGTGATGATGCCTTCCTGATGAAGCAGGGTTTTCAGTTCTGCCCGGTCACATTTTAAGCTATTGACCCGTAATACGGTGGTTTGCGGTGCATCAAAGGACTGCAACAGCCGTAGCGTGATCGCCTCTCCCTTTTCCGTGAGCCATAAGCGATAGATCCAAGGGGGAATGGAGGCGAAAAAGGCAAGGCGCTCCCCTTCGCTTTTAAAATCAGGCCAGGAAAGGGTTTCTTTATTGCGCAGCAGATTGCGCAGCACGCCGTTGATGATTTTACCCCAGCCTTCATTGCCCCGCTTTTTGCCCACCGCAACGATTTCATTGACCACGGCATGAGGCTTGGCGGCGCTGTAGAGCAGTTCATAAAAACCAAGACGCAGCAGGGACAAAAGGTAGATGTCCTTTTCCTTGATGGGTTTTTTCAAAAATTGCCTGAGCTGCTCATTGATGGGAGTCCGTTTTCGCAGTGTTCCGTATACAAGGTTGGTGACAAAGGCGCGGTCTCTTTGCTCAGGACATGCTGAAAGGGACTTATGCAACGCCAAATTGGCATAAGCCCCCTTTTCTGTCACTTCGTAGAGAATATCCGCCGCCATTTCTCTCGTTGTTTTCATAAAAGTCAATCTCTCCGCAAACCGCCGAAGATGATCAGCAGACGCAACAGCTGCAAGATCGCCATCAAGGCGGCGGCGACATAGGTCAAAGCCGCGGCGTTTAGCACTTTTTTACCGTAGCGCAGCTCATCGGTATTCAAAAATCCTTGATAGGAGACTTGCGCCAAGGCCCTGGAGGAAGCGTTGAATTCCACCGGCAACGTCACCAGTTGGAACAGAACCACAAAGGTAAAAAGCACAATACCGATTTCTACCAGGAAATCCATGGAAAAGATCAAACCCACGAAAAACAAAATCCACGCCGTGTAGTTGCCGAAATTAGCCACCGGCACCAGCATACTGCGAATGGAAAGAGGCTTATAATCTTCTTTGTGTTGGATGGCGTGGCCGACTTCGTGGGCGGCGACGCAAATGGCGGAAATGGTAGACGCACCGAAAACCGGTTCCGAAAGGAACAGTGTTTTTTTGGTGGGATGATAATGGTCGGTGAGGTTTCCCCTAACGGGTTCCACGGTAACATCATCGATACCGTTGGCCAGCAGCAACTTCCGCGCGACTTGGGCGCCGGTGATGCCGGAACTGCTGGGCACCCGGGCATAACGGTGGAAGGTGGATTGCACTTTGTATTGGGCCCAGCCTGCCAAAAGCAAGGCGGGGATCAAAATAATAAAGGTCGGATCATAGAAAAACATATATATTCAGCCTTTCTTTATGGTTCTGTGGTGAACCGCGGTTTTTCATGAAGATGAAGGCCGCGGTACCAATCAATGGCGCTCATTTCTTTTTTTCCTTGGGGTTTGACGCTTAAAAGCCAAAGATAGCCGCCGGCAACAGCGCAGGCCACCCCTTTTTTCTTATCAAAAGCGACGATAGTGCCGGCTGTTTCCCTACTATCTGCCGTTTCAAAAACCGTGGTTAGGATTTTAAAGGGCTGCCTGTCCCAATAGGTAAAAGCACCCGGCGTCAAAGACAGGCTGCGGATCTGATTGTGAATGGAAAGTCCCTCATTTTGCCAATGGATCCGTTCGTCTTCCCTCGTCAGCAACTGACAGTAGGTGGCTCTTTCGTGATCCTGGGCTATGCGGGGCGCCTCCCCTTTTTTCAGCAGGTCGAGGCTTTTTACGATCAACTCACCGCCAAGCACGCCCATACGCTGTTTCAGCGAAGTAAAGTTCTCGTTGACGCCGATGGGCAATGCTTCCATCATTAAGATATCCCCTGCGTCCATGCCCTCGTTCATATACATGATCGTGATGCCCGTTTCCTTTTGCCCGTCGCGGAGCACGGCGTTCATCGGTGAAGCGCCGCGGTAGAGGGGCAGCAGTGAACCGTGGATATTGATCACGCCGTAGGGACAAAGCTCTAAGAGCTCTTTTTTTAAGATACCGCCAAAGGCAGAAACAACGATCACGTCAGCCTCAAGCCCCCTCAAAGTTTCATAAAAGGCGGGATCGTTGACGTTTTCCGGGGTATAGACGGAAATGCCCAACTCCAGCGCTTTTGATTTCAAAGCTGTGGGTCGAAGTTGTTTTTTTCTGCCTTGGCTTTTGTCGCCACGGCTGACGGCAGCCACGAGATCATGACCGCTTTCCATCAAAGCCTTGAGGCCATAGACGGAAAAATCGGGGCTTCCCATGTAGATCACTTTCATTCTTTTTTTTCCTTTTTTAACTTATCGGTAAATAAGATGCCGTCCAAATGGTCGATTTCATGTTGCAGGGCAACGGCGGTATAATCTCTTGCCTTGACCTTCACGGCATTGCCGTCGCGGTCCAGACCTTCGATAAAAATGGTTTTAAAGCGTTCCACATCACCGTAGAAACCGGGCACACTGAGGCAACCCTCTTCACCCACCTGCTTGCCGCGGCCTTTGATCAAAACGGGATTGATCAGTTCAATCAGGCCATCTCCCACATCGACGACGATCAGACGGCGGCCGATACCAACCTGGGGTGCGGCGAGACCGCAACCTTTGTTATGATACATCGTTTCCGCCATATCGTCGAGGAGGGTTTTGATGGTATCGTTGATCTCCTTAACCGGTTTTGCTTTTTCCCGCAGGATACTGCTTTCTCCTGCTTTTTCAATTGAATAAACTGCCATTTTCACTCCTCAAACCGTATGCATCGGTTCTGTTTCTATTTGAATATTGAAATTTTTATCAATGATCTTTTCGCTTTTTAACCGCGAAATTCCTCTTTTCATGCCCTCTCGCAGCAGAGAAAGATCGTCACCGATCAAAGTCACCACCCATTTATCCTTGCCTTGATCCCGGTAAATGCCGGGGGTTGGACCGAATACCCGGACTGTTTCGCCGCTTTCCGCCGCGAAGATTTGGTTCATCTCCTCCAGTTCTTCCCGGTTCAGGTAATCCGCCGGGGTGGTCATAACGGCTTTCATCAGGTGAGTAAAGGGAGGATAACCATATTTTTTGCGTCTTTTTGCTTCCCAGTAGTAATAGGCCTCGTAATTCTGCTGGCCGCCAAAGAGCAGCGCCGGTTCTTCCGGACGGTAGCTTTGCAGAATCACGGTTCCCCGTTCCCTGCCGCGGCCGCAGCGTCCCGCCGCTTGGGCAATCATCTGAAAGGTCCGTTCCCCAGCTCTGAAATCGGGGAAATTCAAGGTATAATCAGCGGCGATGATGCCGGTGAGGGCAACATTGGCGAAGTCCCAACCTTTGGCCATCATCCGCGTGCCGATCAGGATATCAATTTCTCCGTTCTTCATCGCCTCGTAAATCCGGTCAAAGCTGCCCTTGGCTTTTGTCTGCTCAGAATCGAGACGGCCGATTTTGGCATCGGGAAAGTGTTTTCTAACAACTTCTTCCAATTGCTCCGTGCCGAGTCCGAAATATTTGATGCGTTTTGAGCCGCAGTCGGGGCAAACATTTGCCAATTTTACCATATAACCGCAGCGGGTGCATTTTAACGTCTGTCCCTTACGGAAATAAGTCAGGGAAACGGCGCAATCGGGGCAGCGGTAAACAAAGCCGCAGTCACGGCAGGAAACGAAAGTGTGATAACCGAGACGGTTTAAAAACAGCATCACTTGCTTTTTCGCTGCCAAAGCCGCCTTCATTTGGGAAAGCAACTCCCGGCTCAGCACCTCCGCCCAGCCGGCTTTTAATTCTTCCCGCATATCGACGATGGACATTTCCGGCAACGCGCCGCCGCCGACTCGGTTTTCCATCTCCACCAGGAGATACTCACCGTTTAAAGCTTTTTTATAGCTTTCAAAGGAGGGTGTCGCGCTGCCCAATACCAAAGCGGCGCCCCTCAATTCGCAGCGCATCAAAGCGGCCACACGGCTATGAAAGCGCGGCGCCGTATCCTGTTCGTAGCTGTCTTCATGTTCCTCATCAATGATGATCAAACCCAGGTTTGGTGTGGGCGCGAAAATACAAGAGCGCGCGCCTAAGGCAATGGCGGCATCGCCGTTAGCCAGGGCATACCAGGCGTCCCTGCGTTCACCGGCACTGAGACGGCTGTGGAGCAGGGCGACTTCCCCGTGAAAGCGTTTTTCAAAAACCCGCACGAATTGGGGCGTCAGGGCAATTTCCGGCAAGAGCACAATGGCCTGTTTCCCCCGGTTTAAGGTTTCCTCGATCAGCCTCAGGTAGATCTCGGTTTTACCGGAACCGGTGACGCCGTGGAGTAACACGGGGCGGTTTTCCCCTTTTTGATTGGCTTTGATTTGCCCAAGCGCCGCCTCCTGTTCTCTGGTTAAAACCGGCTTATCCTGATGTTCGGGAGTCAGATGGCGGTAGGAATAGCGGCTCACCGGTAAATATTCCTTGTGGAGCACGCCTTTTTCCATAAGACTCTTTATTACAACGGGAGAAAATCCCAGCTCGCTCAGTTCCTTTTGACGCGCTTCTTTTTTGCTTTCCATCAAAGCGTATAAACCGCGTTGCTTTGGCCCCCTAAGATGAATACTATTTTGTCCTGTTTCCTGAAAAAACAACCAAGGCTCTGTTTTTTCTTTCAGCGCCTTACCAAAAAGATTGATCCCCGTGGGGATCATCGCCTTGATCATACCAATGGTGGTGTTCATGTAATACTTGCTGAGGGTGTCTGCAAGCTTCAGTAAATCAACGGGAACGCTAAAAGCGTCGTTTAACAGTCCGTCGATATGCTTGATTCGGTAATCGCCGGGTTCGTCACAGAAACCAACGACAATACCCTTTTCCGTGGTATGACCGAAAGGAACCGCAACCACACTGCCGATTCCCACTTCTCCCCAAAGTTCGGGGGGTACTTCATAGACAAAATCGTGATCAAGAGAGGTTATTTTTTTGTTGATGATAACTTTTACATAACGCATAAATGATAATCAGGTATATCAGCTCATTCAGAAAAAACTCGGCTTTCAGTATCCTATCCCATGGGATGAACGGTATCCGACAGAGGCTGCCGTCGTGGAAGGTAAGTCCGCCCGCAAACGGCATAACGGCGGCCTCCCGCCAGATCCCTTATCTTACCATGCATTTTCTTTTTAGAAACCGTGGGTACCGCCAACGGCGGCATTCCTCTGGTGAAAACGGGCCAAAGGGTTTATTCTATTTCTTCATACCGTGACTTTTTGATCTTTCTGTTCATTCTGAGGAAGGCACAGGAGGCGACACCGTGAACGGCGGCTTCTTCCTTTGCCTTTACCTCTGATTCCATTTCCGCTGTCTGTGTTTTTACACAGGCAGCACAGGAAGAAACTTCCTGAGGTTCGGCACCCCTTGCCTGACCCGGTTTTCCGGGGCAGAAAGGTGCACCGTGGATGAAAATCCTTTCCTTATCCGCGGCAGCGGTCTTCTTCGCTTTTTGCGTTTCAGCCCAGGCGGCGCAGGAAGGAATGGTGCGAAAGTCCGCGGCTTCCTGCTGAATATCAGCTTCGCGGGGACAAACAGGAACGCCATGAATGGCGAGGTCCTCTTTGTTATCTTCCTTCATTTCTTCCACCTCCTTCGTTCTTGCCCGGTAGCATGTATCCGCTTTTGGGAAAACCTGTGATTTTCCCGCACCCTTCAGCATGCAGGCGGAAAACTGCCGTGCATCACTCTTTCATTGATTTTCCTCGGTTCTTTACCACGTGACAAAATGTATTGCGGTTTCAATGGATTCCTTGGAAAACGCCGTACCTTCCTCGACATTTCTCCCGGATTTTTTTGACCATAATTTATGAAATTTTGTCATCATTTTCTATATTCATTTTATCAGTTTCCTGTATCATTGTAAAGAAGTGTTCTACGCGGAAGAAATACCGGCTGTACCGTTTCCAAAAAGGAGCAAATATTTCAATCTATTTTTTGACCTTTTCTAAACATTTTATTGTTTGGGAGTCTCTTCCTCCTCACGGCGGCAACAGCCGCAGCTACAATTTTCATGATGATGGTGGTGGGGTTTTGTCCTTTTTTTCAGCGGTGTCAGACTACCGTCAGCTTCCTGAATGCGGACCCTTTCTAAGGTTGACTTTAAACCGGTTTTAAAGGATTCGATATATTCTTTGCGCAAAACGTCCCTTTCCTCTGTTTCGGAAGGGGAAAGCGTTTCGTTTTTGGCTTTACGGGCCAATTGGTTTAAGCGCGCGATTTTTGATTGTTCCATGGCATGTTCCTCTATATCATATTATTATCGATTTCGTCAAGAATGTTCCTACGGTCATGATACACGGGAATCTTCTTGCGCATTTCATTGTCCTTTGTGATGTCGGTTTCAAAAACAAAAAGCCCCTCCCGATCATCGCCTTGGAGTAACTCACTGCCGTCGGCGGCCACCGCCAAAGAGCCGCCGCCGTAAGCGATGGCGTCTTCGCCGACGCGGTTCACACCCACAACGAGAAGCTGGTTTTCGATGGCCCTCGCTTTGAGCAAGGCGGAAAAATGATCGGCCCGGGCCAAGGGCCATTGGGCCGGCACAAAAATGATCTCGGCTTTACGCAGGGCAAGATTGCGGCAAAAAGCAGGAAAGCGCAGATCATAGCAGAGCATCGTGCCGATGATGCCGCAATCAGTTTCACAGAGTCCCCACTCGTTCCCCTGTTCAAAAATGGCGGGTTCATCAATGCCGTAGGGGAAAAGATGTACCTTGCGATATTTATGGAGAAGCTCCCCTTTGCGGTCGATGACCGGCAGCATATTATAAATACCTTCATCCCTCTTTTCGGCAATGCTGCCGCCAATCACGTTGACTTTATGCTTCGCGGCAATTTCCCGTAAAAAAGCCATGCTCTCTTCTTTTGTTGTTTCCGCCAAAGCTTTGAGATGCTTCAGGTCGTAGCCGGTATTCCATAATTCCGGCAATACGAGAAAATCACAGCGTTCCGGCAGATCCTGGAGCAGAGAGATGATTTTTTCCCTGTTCGCCACTTTTTTACCGAGGGCCACATTCATTTGTACCAAGGCGATTTTTAATTTCATTTCCTCTCCTCAGTTCTTTCTCTTTTCCCTTATCCTCTTTTCCCAGCGTATGTCGTTGGCGTTTTCCAAGCGGAAAAAGCGGCACATTTCCAGCAAACGGGAATAAACTCTGGAGCCCAAGAGCTCTTCCAGTTGCTCCCGTTCTAAATTTGTGGTAATCACCGTGGGCAGCTCGTAATTAAGCCGGTAATTTAAGATGGCAAAGATGGTTTTTACCGACCAGTCCGTATAGTTATGGGCTCCGAGATCATCCAGGATCAGTACCGGCGCGGTTTTCACTTCCTGCATTAACACACTTTCCCGGTAGGGCGATTGGTCATTAAAACTGTCGCGGATCAAATCGAGAAAGTCAGGTACCACCACAAAGCGCACGGCGACACCCTTTTCAATCAGATCATTGGCGCAGGCAGCGGCCAGGAACGTCTTGCCGTAACCTACCGCCCCCTGAAAGAGCAGGCCGTCGGGATTCTCTCCCGCGGCGACTGAAGCCGTAAAACCCTTCGCCGCCTTGACGGTGGCAACGGCATTATCGCGATAGGTCAGCTTGTTGCCGCCCCGCTTTTCAGCGGAATAAAAGGAAACATCAAAAGCGGCAAAGGTCTGTTTGGCAAGGTGCGGCGTAATGCCGGCCTTCTCCCGTTTAAGGTCTAAAACAGCCGGCCGCTGACAGGAACAGGCCATGGCGATATCGCCCTCAAAATAAAACCCCTTATCCTTGCATCTTTGGCAGCGGTAATGAGGTTCTGCTCCCATGTTTATCGCTTCCTTATCAATTTTTAGATCAGCGAATTTTTTCATCAGAATACCTCGTAGATATCATCGGAATAAATCTCTTCCTGACCGTTCCTGAAAATGCGTTCGTTTTTTTTGGCGCCGTTTTTCGCGGCAGGTTTCCTGTTTTCATCGGCTTTTTTCAGGTCGGCAACGCTGTGGATTTCCTGCTTCTGCCAGGAGCGGAGCATGGCTTCGATATAGCGAAAATTATATTTTCCCAAAAGCACGGCGCGTTTTAAGCCTTCTTCAATGAGCTCGGCTGAAATGTTTTGATTGTGATACCAATAGCTGATCTGCTCCCCTTCGATGGGCGAAAGAGGGCGCCCCATTTCCTGCTCAAAGCGGAGGTAGAGAGCGGAAAAAACTTTGTCCTCTTTGATGGCCTGCTTTTCCTTTTTGATCTTCTCCGCCGATTTGATGGCCCGAATGTTTAAGACCTCCACGAATTTATCGATCAATCCGTTCAATTCGATGAATCCTTCGCAATTCAACCGCAAAAACCCTTTATCGATGAGTTGCGCTGCGCTTTCTTTGACTTCCTTTTCGGAATAGTTGCTGTCACGGGCCGTGTTTTTAAAAGAAAGGACACTTTTTTTTGCTTTCAAACGCAGCAGGACAATGAGAAACAGTGTTTCCTCTTCATTGAGGCCAAGTTCTTTATAGTGATCCAGCAGCACATTGGGGACAGTGGTGCTGTCGGAGAGCATTTCCAAGGTCATTTTACTGACTTCCAGTTTCATCGTTTACCTCTATCTCCGCCAAAAAGCGGGTGTGAATACAATCATTACAGTATAAATCTCAAGACGCCCTAAAAGCATCAAGGCGCAGAGAATCCATTTTCCGGCGGGGGATACCGAAGCATAGTTCCCCGCGGGGCCAATCATACCGGAACCGGGGCCATTATTGGACATCGCCGCCATGGAACCGGTGACCGCTTCCTTAAAGGGCAGCCCCGTTAAGGATAAGGCGACAGCGCCGATGAGCATCAAAATAAAGAAAAGAAAGGCAAACTGCAGCACTCTCATGACCGTATTGTCCGTGACGGCTTTGCCGTTTACCCTGACTTCCACCATGGCCCGGGGGTGCAGCATTTTAAAGAATTGCGCCTTTAGGCTCTTATACGCCACCAGATAGGTACCCATTTTAATGGAACCGGAGGTGGAAGAATACGAAGCGCCGATCAACATAATGCAGATGAGAGTCGTATAGGAGGCCGTGGGCCAAAGATCAAAATTATCGGTACAAAAGCCGGTAGTGGTCAGTTGTGAAACCGACTGGAACGCCGCGAGGCGCAAACCGTCACGGAAAGACTCCTCCGTATGCAGCAAAAGATCCACCGTTACCGTGACAATCAGGATGAAAATAAAGAAAAAGTAAAGGCGGAATTCCTCGTTCTTCACCAGCATCTTGGGAGAACGGGACACAAAGGATTTGTACATCAGCGGAATGCTGATGCCGCCGATAAACATAAAGGCAGTAACCACCCATTCGACATAGACACTGTTAAAACCGCCGATGCTGTCATTTAAAGTCGCAAAACCGCCGGTGGCAATGGTGCTGAAGGAGAGGCAGAGGGCATCGGAAAATTTCAGGCCACCAAAAAGCAGCAGGATCAAGCAGATCGCGGTCAGCGCGGTATAGGTCAGCCATAAATAGATGGCGGAGTCTTGCACTTTGGAGGAAATCTTTTCATTGAAAGGACCGGATAACTCCGCCCGCAGCATGGTCAGTCCGCCGGTATCCGCCTGGGAAAGAATGGCGACAAAGAGCACAATCACCCCGAGACCGCCCAGCCAATGGGTTGCGCTGCGCCAAATCAAAAAAGACGTCGGCACAGCTTCCACATCCACCAAATTGGAAGCGCCGGTGGTCGTGAAGCCGGATATGGATTCAAAAAAAGCCGAGGTAAAATCGGGGAAAATACCGTTGATATAATAAGGCACCGCACCGATCAGAGAAACGGTGATCCAGCTTAGGGTCACAATCAAAAACCCTTCCTTGGCGCGAATGCTTCTTCTTCCCTTTGTGGAATAGACCAGGACACTGCCGCTGATCAAACAAATCAAAATCGTCGTTAAAAAAGCGGCGGTATTCGTTTCGGTCTCAAATAACGACCAAACCGTCGGTAACAGTAAGGCCGCGCCGACAATCAATAAAATTTTACCCAGTGCGTTCAGTACACAGTTGATCCGAATCATGACTACTATTTCTCTTCAAAGAATTTTTCCACCGCTTTGCTGGTTTGAGGTAACGTGATGACGATGAGGCGGTCGCCGGGGAGAATCACGTCATTCCCTTTGGGAATGATGACTTCGCCGCCCCTCATGATCGTGCCTAAAATTGTATTTTCCGGAAAATGAAGCTCTGTCAAAGGGACATTCAGAATATGCGACTGTTGCGGCGCTTCCAGTTCAATGGCGTGAGCATTGGTATCGCCCAAAAGCGTCAAAGACAAGACATTGCTTGTACGCACATAACGCAGAATATGACCGGCGGCCAATAAGCGCGGGCTAAAGCTTTGGTCGATGCCGATGCGGTCGACGATGGGCATAAAATCGGACATTTTCAATTGCACGATGGTACGCTTGGCGCCGAGTTCTTTGGCAATCACCGCGCTTAAAATATTAAAATTATCTTCGTCGGTGACCGCGATATAAGCGTCGGTTTCTTCGATATTTTCATCTTTCAATAGCTGAATATCACTGGCGTTGCCGTGAATGATCAGCGAATCGTTTAGCGTATTGGCCAGATTTTTACACTTTTCGTAATCTTCCTCGAAGATTTTAATGTTAAGACCCTCTTTTTCCAACTCGGAAGCAAGGTAATAGCCGATGGTATCGCCTCCCACAATGATGACGCTCTTCGCCTTTTTGCGGGATTGGCCGAAATCATGGCCGACTTCTTCCATATGCTCCGTGCTGGTAATCAAAAAGAGGCGGTCATTTTTCCTGATCGTTTCGTCCCCATTGGGAATGATCATCTTACCGTTTCGGATGATACCGACAATCAAATAAGCGTGGTTGGTTTTGATCTCTTTGAGCTTTTTCCCCACAACCACGGTGGTATCTAAAATTTTGAATTCCAAAAGCAAGACGCGGCCGTGATTGTAAAAGTCCACATTGATCGCATCGGGATAATGGAGCATTTTGCAGATCTGGGTCGCCGCCACACGCTCCGGATTGATGATCAGATCAATCCCCAAAGACTTTTTCAAAGTTACGGAATCAAGATCCACGAATTCAGGGCTTCTCACCCTGGCAATGGTGGTTTTCACGCCAAAGGATTTGGCGATAAAGCAGGAAACGATGTTGAGCTCGTCCCGTTCGGTCACAGCCAAAAGCATATCCGCCTCGGCAATACCGGCTTTGCGCAATACCGTCGTTGAAGTGCAGTTCCCCAAAACCGTATCGACATCGAGACGTTCTTCCACGGTAAGTATGCGCTCTTCATCTCTTTCCACGACAATCACGTCGTGATTCTCATTGGACAGCATATGCGCCAGCACAAAACCGACCTTACCGGCGCCAACGATAATAATCTTCATCTTCTCATCTCTTAACCGTTAATGAATTGATCAATCCTATGAAAGGCCTCTTCGATTTGTTTCATCGATGTCGCGTAGGAACAGCGGATGAATCCTTCCCCGCTCTTCCCGAAAGCGTTTCCGGGAACAACAGCCACCCTCTTTTCCTGTAACAGCCTTGTCGCGAAGGTCTCACAGTCCATGCCGAATTTTTCAATGGAAGGAAAGGCGTAAAAAGCGCCTTCCGGCGTTACCATGTCAAGACCGATATCTTTGGCTTTTTTCACGATATAGCGGCGGCGGTGATCGTATTCGGTGCGCATTCGCACAACCTCTTTGATGCCGTTGCGAAAAGCTTCAATGGCCGCCATTTGACCCATGATGGGAGCGCAGAGAATCGTATATTGATGAATCTTCACCATGGCCTGAATGAATTCAGCGTCACAAGCAATGTAGCCCACCCGCCAGCCGGTCATGGCAAAGGCTTTGGATAAGCCGCTGACCAGAATCGTCCGCTCCTTCATGTCGGGGAGGGAAGCAAAGGAAACCGGTTCTTGCTCATAGGTGAGTTCGCTGTAGATCTCATCGCTGATGACGATCAGATCGTGTTTTTTCACCACTTCGGCCAAAGCCAGAAGCTCGTCCTCGGTTAAAACAGCGCCGGTGGGATTATTGGGGAAGCTCAGCATCAACACTTTACTTTTGGGCGTGATTTTTGCTTCGATATCCGCCGGTGTCAGTTTAAAGCTCTTTTCCGCCGTGGTGGGAATCATCACCGGCTTACCATGGGACATTAAGGTGCAGGCCTGATATGAGACGTAACAGGGCTCGGGAATCAGTACTTCATCACCGGGATTGATCAGCGTGCGCAAAGCCATATCAATGGCCTCACTGGCGCCCACCGTTACGATAACCTCTTTGTTTTCATCGTAGCATAGGCCGAACCGTTCATAGAGGTAGCGGACAATCTCTTGCCTCAGTTCCAGCATGCCGTAATTGGAGGTATACATCGTATACCCCTTTTCCAGGGAATAAACGCAAGCTTCCCGGATCGTCCAGGGAGAAACAAAATCCGGTTCCCCGACGCCGAGAGAAATGATGTCTTTGGAGTTGGCACAAAGATCAAAAAACTTGCGGATCCCCGAAGGCGGAATCGCCTTGATATCTTCTGTGATATAATGATCCGGTTGAAAACTCATAATAACACCGCCTGTCGTTTATCGCTTTCTTCTTCTCCGTAAAATACTTCATTTTCCTTATATTTTTTCAAAACAAAGTTTGTCCAGGTACTTCTGATGCCTTCGATGGTCGATAATTTTTCGGCCACGAAGTTGGAGACTTCCATCATGGTCGGGGCCTCTACCATGAGAGCAAAATCGAATTTGCCGGATACCAGCATCAGTGATTTCACTTCGGGAAAACCGCCGATGCGTCGGGCAATATTGTCAAAACCAACTTCTCTTTGGGGCTGCACTTGCACGTCGATACGGGCATTGACCATTGGTTCTGTGTTGATGCGATCCCAGTCAACAATCGTCGTATATTTTAAAATAATTCTATCCTCTTCCAGCTCTTTGATGGCTTGATCCAGGGCCGCCCGGTCAATGCCAAGCATTGCGGCGACAGTATCTCGGTCTTTGGTACTGTCTTCTGCGAGAATCTTCAAAATTTCAATCTTTAAATCTTTCATGGCTGCCTCCGTTGGTTTTCAAATTTATCTATCTTTCTTCCCAATCATGTGCTAACTTTTCCCCAAGGGGGTTTCTTTTTCCCCGATCCACTGTTGCCTTTCGCGAAAACTGTTTTGCCCATGGCATAACCCGTAAAGCAAAGAACCACTGCCATTCGCAAAACGCTTTTGCACAACGGGTTTTGCAAATCGGAACCGTAATGATCACTCAAAATGATTAAATTTTATTATATCATAAAGCAGAAAAAATTGCCATATAAAGATTGTATAAAAAGAACCTGATCCACCTCGGTTTCCCGTTTTTATTCAGGGCATGATTGCCATGGGATGCAGAGGCTTCTGTCGAAACAGCCTGATTTCCGGGATCATCCGTTCCTTGGCCGGATCAAGTTTCAAAAGCGGCTTCATCATCCGGTTGGCCCAGTATTCTGTTTCCGTGTCATCACCGATCAATAACACCAAATCAGCAATATCCATCATCACGATATTGCGCTGAAAACGCATTTCACTGCCGTAGACAGGCTTTAAAATCAACTCTTCATCACAGCGGGCAATGACCCGGTAGAGCATTTCCCGTTCATTTTCCCGCCAGTGATTGGCTTCTTCCTCGTGGGTAAAAACACCGTCGATCTTCATGGCGGGATACAGTTGCCGCCGGTCAAGAATGAGGTTAAGGGCTTCCAGCTCCGTTCCGCGGCCAACGCCACAGAGGATTTTTCTGATCCCAAAATCATAATACAACAATGCCACCCGCTTTGTAAAGAAATCCTCATAAAGTTCCAGGTTCCGGTCGCTGCCGGCGATCATAGCGCAAATTTTCATCGTTACCTCGTTTATCCATAATGCTGTTTCTATCATATGCGAAATCAAAAAAAATAAACCCGCGGCTACGCGGGTACAGACTGTAGACAAAATACGTGTTAGCGGATTTTGGACTACAGGATGATAGGGCGTTGAAAAACCGTATAGCGCAAGGCGCAGGCAAAAGGCCAGGCCTGCCATATACATAGACGTACTCAAAGGTCTGGCCTTTTGACTGGAACACCGCGATATGCGGTTTTTCGACACACTGAACCCGCAGGTACGCGGGTACTATCTTTTGATGGGTACTACAATTTTCCAGCTAATTATTTTAAAGTCGCGATGGTCACACCGGCGCCACCCTCATAGTAGCCGCCGAGGCGCTGTTCTGCGACACGTCGATCCTTTTTCAGAAAATCGGCCACGGTTTTCTTCAGCACGCCGGTACCGAGACCGTGAATGATCTTCACTTCCTGGAGGTTGGCCAGGGTGGCGTCGTCCATGAATTTTCCGAGTTCACTTTGGGCTTCATCGGCGGTGAGCCCCAGCAAGTTGATTTCGCTTTTCACCGTTTTTGCTTTGGCCGCCTTGAGGTGGCTCTGATAGGTGTAAGAAGTTTCTTCCTTGCTGTTTTGGACCGCTCTCAATTCGGAAATCTTCATTGTCACTTTCATGATGCCCAATTGCACCAGCACTTCATTTTTGCTGACGATATCGAGGATCACAGCATTTTTATGGAGACGGGGAATGTAGACTTCGTCTCCTTTTTCCACTCGGGATAGTTTTTCACCGCCGTAGCTCACTTCCTCCGTGGCAGACGCCAGTTCCTCAATCTGCTTTTTCCGCGTATTGACCTCTTTCATGACTTTTTCCCGGTCTTTGGCGGAGACTTCGCCGAGGACTTCCTTGATCTGCTGCAAAAGTTCCTCCGCCTCCCGGCGTTTTTCCCTGATAAGGCGGTCGGCTTTTTCTGACCCTCGCTGGATCAATACGGCTTCTTTTTGCTTCAGTGCCGCTTCTCTCGCCCGCATTTCACCTTCGTTTTTCAAAAGGCGGCCTTTGAGTTCTTCCGCTTCCCGCTTTGCTTTTTCCGTATCGGCCCGGCTCGCTTCTAAGTTGCTGAGAAAATCGTTGACTTCCTTCGCTTCCTTGGACATATATTCATCGGCTTTTTTGATCACATTTTGATCCACGCCGAGGCTTAAAGCAATGTCAAAAGCGTTGCTGCGGCCGGGAACCCCCATGAGCAGGCGATAGGTGGGGCGCAGGGTATCGATATCAAATTCCACACTGGCGTTGGCCAAATGGGCGTGATTATAGGCGTAGGCCTTCAATTCGCTGTAATGGGTGGTAACGATCACCTTCGCCTGTTTGGTGAGGAGCGTCTCGATGATGGCGATGGCCAGGGCCGCCCCTTCCACCGGGTCGGTACCGGCGCCCAACTCGTCTAAGAGCACCAAATTATTTTTCCCCGCCTTTTTCAGGATATCGACGATATTGACCATGTGGGATGAAAAAGTGCTCAGGGACTGTTCAATGCTTTGCTCGTCGCCGATGTCGGCGTAGACGCCGCGAAACACGGCGACGCTGCTGCGATCCGCCGTGGGCAGATGCAGTCCTGCCTGGGCCATGAGGACAAAAAGGCCGGCAATCTTTAAGGATACGGTTTTGCCGCCGGTATTGGGTCCGGTGATGATGATGCCGTTCAGCTCATTTTTCATCTCAAGATCGATGGCGACGGCCCGGTCGCCCAAAAGCGGATGGCGGGCCTGTTTCAGATGAATTTCACCGCGGTCGTTCAAAAGGGGCTCATAGGCGTTTTGTTTCAAACTCAATTTGCCCTTGGCGAAGATGAAGTCAAGGTCGGCCAATAAAGCGAGGTTGGCCTTTAATTCGTCGCTATGGACGCCGACAAGGCCGGACAAGCGTAGTAAAATACGGTTGACTTCCTGCTCCTCGTCACTTCTCAGCTTTTTCAGGTCATTGTTGAGATCCAACACCGACATGGGCTCGATAAAGAGGGTGGCGCCGCTGGCGCTCTGATCGTGAACGAGGCCGGGCACTTGATTTCTGTATTCCTGCTTCACCGGCACCACATAGCGGTCGTTGCGGATGGTGATGATATTTTCCTGTAGATACTGGTTTTGGCTGGAATTTCTCAAAAGATGATCGAGTTTTTCCCGTACCCGCTCATGGGTGCGCCGAATCTTTCTGCGGATATCCGCCAAGGTGGAAGAAGCGCTGTCTAAGACGGCGCCATCGTCGCCGATGGCTTCCTCGATGGCGCTTTCCAGAGAGTTGATAAAAACGATACGGGAGGATAAGCCCTTGATGATGGGATAATCCTCTTTCATCTGGCTCAAGGTGGTTTTCACCCGCTTTCCCGCTCTCGCGGTATGCAGGATCTCCAAAAGATGAGCGCCGTCGAGGATGCCGTTTTTGTCGGCCATGGCAATGGCGCCGCGAATATCCTTAATTTCGGCAAAACCGAAATTCGGCAGGTAAATCAAGATATTTCTGGCCTCGCTGGTCTCCTTCTGCCAGCCCTCCACAATGATTTTATCCCTGTGGGGCAGCAGCTTTTCGGCCTTTTCTCGGCCTAAAGGAGAACCGCATTCCCCTTTGAGAAAATCAATGATTTTATCATATTCCAGTTTTTTTAAAGTCTTTTCATTCATGCAAAACTCCACGGTGGAAATGTCCTTTGGTAAAACCGTTGTTGGGATATTTTTTCAGTTCTTCCAATAAAAGCTCTTTTTGGTACGCCGTACCGGAAAGTACCTGTTCTCTGCCGGTTTTGTAGAGAGAAACGATTTCCTTTAAAGAACCGATATCGTAAAATTGGCCCTCGATCCGCCAAAGGGAGAAGCCTTTCAAGGCGTCCAGCTCATCGATGAGGCAGAGGTCCCGGCAATTAAAGAGGTGCATATTGTGATAAGCATCACCGACCACGGGAAAGAGCATACCCATGCGGTCTTTCAGCTGATAGCGGCAGCCCTGGCAGGATAGACCGCAAGGCACCTTTGTTTTGTCTTTGCCTGCGACAGCGCCGATCAAACAGTGGCGGCTGACCATCATCTGCATGGCGCCGTGAACCGTCACTTCCCGGCTGCCTCTTCCTTTGGCAAACCGCTCTAACTGTTCCTTGGTCATTTCTACGGAAGCCGTCAGCGAGGAAAAACCCATATCAAAGAGTTCTTCCGCCGTATAACGGTTAAAAACATTGGCGGAAAAATCAGCGCAGACGGTTTTGATCTCCGGGTACGTTTCTTTGAGCCGGATATCGGCGGCCTGTCCCACCAAAAATTGGCGAAAGCCCCAAGCCAAGGCGGATTCCAGCTGGCGATAAAAGCTCTTGTCTTTGTCGTTTTGGGTGACCTGGGGTAGGACGTAAAGCAATTGATCCGCATACCGGGCCGTCAAGGCCTTTAACTCTGTTTTTCCGGCTTGATCCGGGAAAGCGAAGGCAAAATGGGGAGCGAGACAAACCTCTTCGGCGCCGCCCTCCAGGGCCGCTTTCAGTTGATGGATATCGGCGACTTTTACCCGCAGGCGCGGCACATTGTTCTTTTTGCGCTCGTCGTTGATTTGCAGCGCATTTTTCTTTTTTTCCTGAAAGATATAATTTTTCACCACAGGATAAACGGCAAAGATCATTTCGTCGAATTTCAGCACGATGTCCCGGCGTACTTGATTCAGCACGCTGGAGGGAATCATCACATTGCCGTCGATGGCGAGGACGAGGCCGCCTAAGACATAGCCGCTGCCGCCGAGACGGGAGAGCTGTTTTTTCACCAAATCATAGTCGGTAGGATGATTTTTGGCTTCCTCCACCACGTAGGGAGAAACGACTTTCACCTCGTGGCCTAAGGCGTCCTTGGCGACGACGGTTAAAACTTCCCCTTTTCTGCCGATGACGGTAAAATCCAGGGCAATATCGCTTTCCAAATTTTCATAGCTGTTCATCGCCGAACGCATCAGCTTGCTGTCATAGGTTTTAAAGACGCGGTCCCCCACGGAAATGCGGCCTGGGAGCATGATTTCACAGGTTTCCCCTTGGTGTGCCGTGGCGACTTTTTCCTTGTTAACACGCAGGTCGGAAACGGTGGAACCCAAGCGTCCCCCTACCTTAACCCAAATTTCAATGCCGTCGTTGAGACTTAAATCGTGATCCAGGGAAAGGGTGATGATCTTCCCGGCGGTCTTCGTTACACGGCCCAAAAACAGGCCGCGGTTATTGGGCTTTTGATGGCTCATCAGATCAAGGCCGGGATTGCCGTGAAGATAACCGGGGGTAAATTCCCGGTTAAAGACTTGTTTCACGATCAACTGGTCATGGTCGGACACTGCCGGTTCTCCCAAAAACAGCTGATCGATGGCGCGACGGTAGACCCGGCCCACAGCGGCGGTGTATTCCGGCCGCCGCATACGGCCCTCCACTTTCAAAGAAGTGACCCCGGCGTCGATCAGCTCCGCCAATTCCTCCAGCGTATTGAGGTCTTTGGTGCTCAACAGATGAAGGGGCTTATTATTTTTCGCGTTGCCGTAAGCGTCAAGCAATTCATAGGTCAAACGGCAAGGCTGGGCGCATTGCCCCCGGTTGCCGCTTCTGCCCCCAATCAGACTGCTCATCAAACACTGTCCCGAATAACTGATGCAGAGGGCGCCGTGGCAGAAGACCTCCAATTCCAAGTCGGGAACTTCCTGATGAATCAGGCGAATCTCCGCTAAGCTCAGCTCCCTGCTTAAAATGACCCGTTTCAAACCGTAAGCGTAGGCCCATTGGGCGCCCCGGACATTGTGAATCGTCAGTTGGGTGCTGCCGTGTAAGGTAAAATCCGGCAGGAGCTTTTTTATGAGCCCCGCCAAGCCGATATCTTGTAGGATCAGACCGTCGATGCCGAGATCATAAAGAAATTTCGCGTAATCCAGGGCCTCCGGCATTTCCTCGTCGGCGATGAGCGTGTTCATGGTCACGTAGACACGAATCCCCTGTTTTTTGCAAAGCTTTACCGCCCCGCGCATTTCACTTTCGTTAAAATTTCCGGCGCCGGCCCGGGCGCCATAGCGATTCCCGGCAAGATAAACGGCGTCGGCGCCGTTGGCGGCGGCGGCTTTCAATGATTCCGGTTTGCCTGCGGGAAGCAGTAATTCAATATTCCTCAATTTATATTCTCCATCATAATTTGCCTTTCCCAAGGCGAAACAGCGGTGAACAAGTCGCCGCCTCTTTACGGACTGAAAACAACTTAAAATTCAAGCTTCGCCACTTCACTGCGGAAATTCTCGTAGTCCTCCTCGAGTTTCCTGTATTCGTCAAGAAGCTCCATAGAGATCAGCACAGCGGCTTTGACTACGGTAAGAGCGGGATTTTCCCCCCGCATGGCGCTGATTTTATGATCAATCGTTTCCGCCAGGTTTTTCAGATACGCCTCATCTTGATCGGATTTGAGATAAAAACTCTGTCCGCCAACGGTTACGGCCAATTTTTTCTGCTCCGCCATCACATTCTCCTTTCACCCTTCCTCAGGAACGCAGGGCGATGTTATATTGCTGATGTAGCGTTTCTTTGATGTTTTCCACGAATGCGCTGATCTCTTCCGCTTTCAGCGTTTTTTCCTTTGCCCTGAAAATCAGGTTATAAGCAAGGCTCTTTTTACCACTTTCGATGCGGTTGCCTTGATAAATATCAAAAAGTTCCACGGTCTTCAGATATTCTCCCCCCGCGGCGACAATGGCCTCTTCAATGTCGGCGGCGGCAAGATCCTCATCGGCGACAAAGGCAAGGTCAATTTCGACGGCGGGGAATTTGGAAACGGCTTCATAAACAAGCTCTTTTTCCGCCAAGGTGATGAGAGCCTCTAAAGCAAGCTCAAAAACCACGGCTTTTTGGGGCAAATCATAATTTTGGGCCACCAGGGGATGCAGTTCTCCCAGGTACCCCACGACTTCACCATCAAGCAAAAGATTGCAGCTTCTGCCGGGGTGCAGGAAGGGTTCAAGATGTTCCGCACTGACCCGCAGACCCTCGATTTTCAGCAAGGAAAACAAATTTTCCACCACGCCTTTTAGATAATAGAAATCCTTAACCACTTTTTCCCCGTTCCAGCCTTTGCTGAAAGCACCGCTGACGACGGCGGTCAACAGCGGTTTTTCCCGGGGCAGTTTTTCACCGTCGACGGGGAGATAAGCGCTGGCAAGTTCAAAAAGGGAAAGGTTAAGATTTCTGCGGTTCATATTTCTGGCGGCTGCCGCCAATACCCCCGGTAACACCGTGGTGCGCACAACGCCCTGCTCATCGCTGAAAGGATTCATGATCTTAACGCTTTGCCTGCGGTAATCGTCTATCGGCAGCTGCAGCAGATCATAATGCTTTTGATTCATAAAGCTGTAGCTGATCACCTCGGAAAAGCCCATGGCAACCATGATCGATCTGACCTGATCGGTGACCCGCTGACCCTTATTCTTTTTCCCTTCGGTCATCTGGCCCACGGGGAGGGTGGCAGGAATTTTGTCGTAACCGTTCAAGCGGGCCACCTCTTCGATGAGGTCCACTTCCCTTTCGATATCCAGGCGGTAATGGGGCACGCTGACGCGAAGGCCGCCGGTGATATCCTCATGGGAGAAGGCCAAAGCATCCATCATGCCGATCATAGCGTCGTCGTCAATGCCCACACCAATGGTCTTTCTGGCGTGTTCAAAAATCATATCTACCTTTTTTTCAGGGAAATCGCCGGTATGGGAGTCCAAGGTACCTTCCACCAAAACGCCGCCGGCCAGTTCACAAAGAAGCTGGCAGATGCGGTTGGAAGCCATTTCTGCGCCGGCGATATCGACGCCTTTTTCGAAGCGGGAGGCGGCTTCTGAGGCAAGTCCTAATTTTCTGGAAGTCAGACGGATCGACTTGGGGTAGAAAGCGGCGCATTCGATTAAAATATTCTTTGTTTCTGGGGTAATTTCCGTATTCTGTCCCCCCATCACACCGGCGATCCCCACCGGGCGTTCCCCGTCACAGATCAGTAGCATCTCATTGGTGAGCAAGCGTTCCTGATCGTCCAAAGTGACGATGGTTTCCCCTTCCTCTGCCCGGCGCACGATGATTTTATGGTCGGCGAGCAGGTCATAGTCGAAGGTATGGGAGGGCTGGTTCATTTCCAGCATCACGTAGTTGGAAATATCCACGATATTGCTGATGGAACGAATCCCCGCAGCAGCCAAACGGTGACGCAGCCACAAGGGAGAAGATCCGGCCTTGATGTCTTCCACCAGTTTTGCCGTATAGCGGGGGCAGAGGTCTTTGTCCAGGACTTCGACTTCAGCCATGGTTTTGATCTGTTTCACCGCTGTTGGCAGTTGGATTTCCGGTAAGTGCAGCGGTTTGCCGCTGATGGCCGCCACTTCCCTGGCAATGTTATTGACAGAAAGGCAGTCAGCCCTGTTGGGGGTCAGCTCGAATTCCAAAATCGCGTCGTCCAAATGAAGGGCGCTGACAATATCTTCCCCCACGGTGAGATCAGCGGGAAGAATGAAAATGCCCCCTTCGCTTTCATGGGTGGCAAGCCCCTCGGGTATTTGCAGCTCACTGACGGAGCAGAGCATCCCGGCGGAGGTAACGCCGGCCTTGTCCGCGGCTTCGATCTGGAAGCCGCCGGGAAGCGTGGCGCCGATTAAGGCCAGGGGCGCTTTGATACCCACTTTCACATTGGGAGCACCGCAGACGATGGTCAAGTCTTCCCCTTTTCCCGCGTCCACTTTGCAGACGTGCCATTTGGTATGCTTGGGATCGGGATGGTTTTCCACGGATTTGATTTCCGCCACCACCACGTTTTTGATGCCTTTATTGAAATATTCGATTCCTTCCACGCTGAGGCCGGCAAAGGTCAGACGATCCGCTAACTCTTCGGGACCCCATTCCACGGGAACGAGAGATTTCAGCCATTGATAAGATACATTCATACTGTAGTGCCTCCTATATCCTAAATCCTAAAATTCGTCCAAGAAACGAATGTCGTTATCGTAGAAAACTCGCAGGTCATCAATGCCGTATTTCAGCATTGCGATGCGTTCCACGCCCATACCGAAGGCAAAGCCCCGCAGTTTGGTACTGTCGTAACCGGCCATTTCCAACACATTGGGATGCACCATGCCGGCGCCCAATATTTCGATCCAGCCCGTGTCGGAGCAGGTACGGCAGCCTTTGCCGCCGCAAATGCCGCAGGAGATATCCACTTCGGTGCTGGGTTCGGTAAACGGGAAGTAACTGGGACGGAGGCGAATTTCCCGGTCTTCCCCGAAGAGCTGGCGGATGACTTTCAAAAGCGTGCCTTTGAGGTCGGCCATGGAGATATTTTCATCGATGACCAGGCCTTCGATTTGATGGAACATCGGCGAATGGGTGGCGTCGTCGTCTCTGCGGAAGACGCGGCCGGGACAAATGACTTTTACGGGATAGTCGGGAACCTTCGCCGCCATGGTTCTGACCTGCATCGGCGACGTGTGGGTGCGCAATAAAATATCTTCGGTGATATAGAAAGAATCCTGCATATCCCGGGCGGGATGGTCTTTGGGCAGGTTCAGTCCTTCAAAGTTATTGTAGTCGTTTTCGATTTCAGGGCCTTCGCCGATTTCGTAACCCATACCGAGAAAAATATCTTTGATTTCATCAATGATCCGGGTCAAAGGATGAAAATGTCCGCTTTCTATTTTTGCGCCGCTTAACGTCACGTCAATTTTTTCCCCTTCGATTTGGGCTTTTAAGGCTTCCATCTGCAACGCAGCGTCTTTTTCGGCGATGACTTTTTCCAGGGCTTCCCGAATTTCATTGGCGATCTGGCCGACTTTGGGCCGGTCCTCGGCACTGAGCTTGCCCATGCCTTTTAAAATCGCCGTCAATTCCCCTTTTTTACCGAGATATTGCACCCGCAATTCATTTAAGGCTTCCTGACTTTTGACTTGCGCAAATTGGTCTCTGGCCACCGACTCAATTTTTTTCAAGTCCTCCAACATTTGTTCCAACTCTCGTTTCCTCCTTCGTGGTATGTCACTATAAAAAGAGATCTTCTCCTTTGTCAGCTGATCTTTTAATGTAAAATGAGGCATGGTTGTCCTCTAAGAATGATGGGAAAAGGTGACTTATACACCGTATATCAATTTATTATTATATCAAGTTTTTCAGTGCATTTCAAGTTTTTCTGCTTCTGATATAACGGTCGTAAGCGATGATTCCCGCCGCCATGGCAACATTCAGCGATTCCACCCCGTTCTCCATGGGGATGGCTGTTCGGGGCAGATCCAAGCCGCGCCAGTTTTCATCAAGACCGCCGCCCTCGTTGCCGAAAACCACGGCGACTCTCCCCTTTAACGGCAAATCGTGATAACAAACAGCGTCACCCATATCGGCAAGATACGTTTTGACAGCCTGTACGTTCAAAAAATCGCGGATCTCCTCAAAGTAGAGTCCCTGAAATACCGGGATTTTCGCTACCGTGCCCATGGTCGCCCGGACTGTTTTGGGATTATAGAGATCCACGGACCCCGCTTCCAATAAAATAGCGTCAACACCGGCGGCGGCGCTGTTGCGGATGATCACACCGAGATTGCCGGGATCCGCAATCTTATTCAAAACCAACAGAAATCCGTTTTCTCCCGGAGTGAACTTGGTGAAATCTGGGCAGAGCTGGGGAAAGGCCGCGATGACCCCCTGCTCATTTTTGGTTTCGGCGAGCTGATGAAAAAGCGGCCGCGCCACGGAAAAGGCCCGGTCCGCACTGGAACAGGCGCGCTCTAAAAAACCGATATCGGCAAAATCCTCGGCATAGAGCAGTAAATGAGGCGGGAAACCAGCGGCGCTTAAATCATCGATCAGACGTTTCCCCTCGGCGAGAAAGAGGCCGTATTCATCCCGATATTTCTTTTTTGCCAGTTCTCTGATGAGTTTGATATATTGGTTATCTTTGGCTGTAATCATCTTAGGCCACCCCTTTCGTCGCAAAAGGACCCTGATCCTATTTTTTGCTTACATACATTTTAATCGATCATACCGCGTTTTTCAATACGGTAAAAAAGCGGAGGACGTCCCAGCAGAGACGTCCCCATTCATCTAAAATTCATTTTCCTTTTTATTTCATGTTTTAGCTATTTTGCCCCATGGTCTTCCCCATGTCCAAAGAAGCCAAAAAGTCAAGATACTTTTTTCGCAGCCTCTTGCCGGTTTCCCTGGTTTTCAGCTGCTGTCCGTCAATGCTCCTTACCGGCATGACCCCCATCAGGGAGTTGGTGAGGAACAATTCATCAAAGCGAAACAGCTGTTCTTTTAAGATTGCCGCCTCTTTCACGGTTTCCGTATTCATAATGTGCTGCCGCATCATACCGTCGAGCAAGCCGCAGGCCACCGCAGGTGTATAGATGACGTTGTCTTTGACGCAAAAGAGATTGGATACGGCTCCTTCCGCCAGCAAACCGCCGGTATTTAAGAAGATCACTTCATCGTAGCCCTCTTTTTTGGCTTTCGTCTTTTCCAAATAATTATCGCCGTAATTCAGGGTTTTTAGATAGGTCAACGGTGAAGATTCATTGCGCATAACCTTGCTGAGTTTTATGGCCGCACCCTCTTCATACATTTCTGTTTGATAGGGATTTTCCCTGAGAGAATAGACGATATTTTTCTCGGAGACGATCACCTTCACCGCCGCCCGACGCCAGGTAGAGTCCGCGGCGAGGGTTCTGATCCTCGTCATCGTTTCTTCCCGGCGATATCCTTTATGTTCCACTTGCAATTGCTTCAACGCTTCTTCCAAACGGCGCAAATGCTGATGAAGAAAAACCGGCTGCCTTTCTTCAATGGCGATCGTTTCAAAAACGCCCAGACCGAAACGAAAGCCGTTATCCAATGCGATATGGGTCATAAAAACCTCCTGTTTTGAAATAGTTCCATAAAGGCCTTGCCTTTTTGCAGTGTTTCTTCGTATTCAAAGGTTGGTTCGGATTCGGCGGTAATGCCACCGCCGATGCCGATGTGGTAAACGCCGTTTTGCCACACCGCAGTGCGAATCACAATATTGAAGTCGCAATCACCGTTCAGGGAGAGATAGCCGAGAGAACCCGTGTACAGACCACGGCGGCTATGTTCCAAAGCATCGATGATTTTCATGGCTTCGATTTTCGGCGCGCCGGTGATGGAACCGCCGGGAAACATGGCCCGGAGCAGACCGTCATAACCGCAATCTGCCTTACAGCGGCCGTTGATCGTGGTGACCAAATGGAAAACCGTGGCAAAAGTTTGCACCTCAAAGTGTTTTTCCACTTTCACGCTGCCGGTTTCGCAGATCCGATTCAAGTCGTTGCGTTCCAAATCCACAATCATCAAAAGCTCGCTTCTGTCTTTTGCCGACTGTGCCAATTCTTTTTTCAGCGCCGCGTCCTCCGCCGCGTTTGCCCCCCGTTTCCGCGTACCCTTGATGGGTTTTGTTTCGATGAGACGGTTCTTCATCCGCAAAAACCGCTCCGGGGAAGCGCTGATCACCTTCACATCGCCGTAATGGAAGTAGCCGCCAAAGGGTGAAGGGTTGTTTTGCCGCATACGCCGAAACATGGTGAAAGGCGGCATCTCACTTTTGATCAGCATTCTTTGGGTCATATTGGCGATGTAGATATCCCCTTCCACAATATGCTCCATCATCTTTTTAACGGCCTTTTTGTAATCCTCTTTGGTAAAATCAAAGGATATCTCGGCAGGGTAATCCGTGGTCTCCGCCTTCTCCTCCGCCACCGTTTCGATGAGGCGATTCAGGCGGCACAGACTTTCTTCCGCAGGGTAAAGAATTCCACGGGCCGTCGCCGTATACGTATGCTGCCAATGATCGTAAATGATCAGGTTTTCGTAAAAGCAAAACAGGGCTTCCGGCAGCCCAATTTCTTTTTGATGGCTGCTTGTGATCTGCTCAAACTTACGGCCATAGTCATAACTAAAATAACCGATACCCCCGGCGATCAGGGGCAGCTCCGTCTCGTTCTTTTCAAAATCGGCGGCGACATAGGCGGCGAGGCGTTCTTCAAAAGATCCCTTGACGGCGCGCTTGTTTTCGTAGGCGACGCCGTCTTTTTCCTCTAAAATCAGGTAAGGATAAAGGCCGATGATGGAAAAACGGCTGTTTTCGTCCTTTTCTTTTTCGTTTTCATTTTCCTTTAGTGAAGAATCGAGGATGGCCGTGAACGGCAGTTCCGCGACACGCTCATACAGCGCCTCCAATTTTAGCTGCCAGTCTCTTTGCTTTACTAACGTTATCATGCCATTACCCCCTCACAAATATGCATGAAGTTCTTTAACAGGTAATGGCCGTATTCCGTCAGCACTGCCTCGGGATGAAACTGCACGCCGTAAACGGGCAGGTTTTTATGGTGAATGGCCATGATTTCCCCATCCTCAGCCACGGCGCACACCCTTAAACAGGCAGGCAACTGTCGCCCCTCGACGACGAGGGAATGATAGCGCGTTACCCGGAAACCGCTGGGAATGCCTTGAAAGAGTCCGGATGCGTCATGGTATACCGGGGAGATTTTGCCGTGCATTGGTTGTTTGCCCTTCCTGATGACACCGCCGTAATGATGGGCAATGGTCTGATGGCCAAGACAAACGCCGAGTATCGGCACTTGACCTTCAAAATGGGCAAGGACAGACAGAGAAGCGCCGCTGTCCTCCGGCCGCTTCGGACCGGGAGAAATGATAATCCCCTGGAGCGTTCCTTTTTGCCATAACTCTTTTAAACGCACTTCGTCCACTTTGTCGTTGCGCACCACGATTACATCGCGGCCGAGTTCACGACAGTAGGCCGCCAAATTGTAGACAAAGGAATCGTAATTATCGATCATCACATACATGAAGCGTTCCTCCAAATAGTCTAAAAATAAAAAACCGAAGATAAAAGCGTTTTTAGCGCTTTATCTTCGGCAGTATTCTGGATTCCAGGCACACCGTACCATATTTATTTTCTATAATTTAACCGATTTTGGACATCATGTCAAGCCTCTTTACCAAATTCCCAGGGTTTTTTGGAGCAGCAAGCTGACGCAGGCAATACAAACCCAGCAGATAAAACCGAGGGCCAGGGGTTTGCCGCCGGACCGCAGAAGTTTCACAATATTTGTGTTGAGGCCGATGGCGGCCATCGCCATCACAATGAGAAATTTGCTGGCTTCTTTCAGAACAGCGAAGACGTCTTCGGCCACGGTTAAGGCCGTGCCGCTGAAAACAGCGGTAAAGACCGTGGTGATCAGGGAAGCAAGTATAAAATAAAGGATGAACATGGGAAATATCTTTTTGAAAGAGACCTCGGCGCAATCTTCTCCCTGCCCTTTCCGAGCCCTCCTTATCTGATAAAAGGCTAAAATCAGCGTGATGGGGATGATCGCCAAGGTTCGTGTCAGCTTGACGACGGTGGCATAGCTTAAAACAGCACCGTTGGTGCCATGAAGCGTATCCCAGGTAGCCGCCGCCGCCGTCACCGAGGAGGTATCGTTGATGGCCGTCCCCGCGAAGAGGGCGAAACCTTCGTTGCTCATATGAAGCAGACCGCCGAGGGTGGGAAAGATCACGGCGGCGATGACGTTAAAGAAGAAAATCACGGAAATCGACTGGGCGATCTCTTCATCACTGGCCTTGATCACCGGCGCGGTGGCGGCAATGGCGCTGCCCCCGCAAATGGAGGAACCAATCCCGACCAGGGTGGAGATCTTTCCCGGTATGGACATCATGCGGTGCATGACAAAGGCGACGATCAGCGCCGTGGAAATCGTGCTTAAAATGATGGGCAGCGAAGATAGACCCACTTTGCCAACGGTGGCAAGGTTCAAACCGAATCCCAGGAGGATGATGGCGTATTGCAGGATTTTCTTTGCGGTAAAGGAGATCCCCCGGTCAAATTCAGTGCGTTTCTTTAAAAACAGCGCCAAAATCATACCAAAGATGATGGCGATCACCGGAGCACCGACAATTTTTAGTTCCGGCAAGGCTGCCACCGCCAGCCAAGCGGCAACGGCGATCAGGAAACATAAGGCGATCCCTTTCCCTTTCTCTTTGATCCATTCCATTTTGAAGTCCCCTTTCAATGTCATTTTCTTTTCTTATGGCCATTATACCCCTTGCGATATCATTTGTAAAATGCTATTATTATAATAATTTCATAGATATTTTTCTATATATAAGGAGATGCCGATGACCATTCGCGATCTGGAAATTTTCGTCGCCGTCGTTGATCACGGCGGCATCGGCGCGGCAGCCAAAAAGCTCTATATTTCCCAGCCCACGGTAAGCCACGTGATTTCACAAATCGAAAAGAACTATCACGTAAGACTGTTTGAACGTCTTGCCAAAAAAATGCTGATCACTGCCACCGGCAAAGAGTTCTTGCAATATGCCCGTTACAGCCTGAATCATTTTAAAAATATGGAGCATTTTCTTTATCACGCCGGCGAACAACAGATCATCCACATCGGAGCTTCCCTCACGGTGGGCGGTTTTTTTCTGGCGGATATGATTCCCGCTTTTGAACGGGAGCATCCCCATATCCGCGTCAGAGTCTATATCGACAACACAAAAAAAATCCTCCGTCAAATATTAGACGGAACCCTTGATATTGCCATTTTGGAAGGGAACACCTCATCCAAAGAAACCCTTAAAGAGGTCATTTATGAAGACCGGATGGTGTTGATCTGCGGCAAACAGCACCCCTTTGCGAAGAAAACCTCCATCCACCTGAAAGAGCTGGAGAATGCCGACTGTGTTTTAAGGGAAGAAGGTTCCGGCACACGGGATTTTCTGATCAATCTCACGGAAAGACAAGGCATCCCCATTGTCGAAAAATGGGTTTGTCACAGTTCCGACGCCATCCTCAACATCGTCGCTGCCGGTCAAGGCGTTTCCATCATTTCCGAGGCGGTTGTCGCCCAGGAGCCGAGAGTGGTTCAAATTCCCGTGGCAGACGCGGTGATGAACCGAAAGTTTCGCATTGTTTACCACAAGGACAAATATATTTCCACGACCTTGGAAGCGTTCATGGCTGAAACAAGATCCTATTTTCGCAGCATTCGCCTGTAAAAAAATCGGGCTTTGATGTACCGGTCAAGAAAAAGCAGACACTTTTTTGTGTCTGCTTTTATATTTTGAAAGATGATTTTTTATTTGATATACGCCACAGGGCAAGCGGCAATGCATTTGCCGCAAACATCCGCGCCGGAAAGCACGGCCTTATCATGAAGAAAGGATTCGTTGCGTTTTGTCCGCGCCTGACAACCGAAAGCATCGAAATGATCCGCCTGCAAGGCGTTGATCGGGCACGCCTTAAAGCAAGCGCCGCAACTGCCGTCTTTCAGATAGAGACAGGGGTTAGAAAGCGTCGCCTCACTCGGCTCCAACGGCGCCGAAGTCAAAACGGTGCAAAAACGGCCGCCGGAACCTTTTTCCGTAATCAGCAGGCGGTTGGCGCCGAAAACACCTAAATGGGCGATGGCCGCGGCGCTCCGGTGAGACCATAGGGACTTCATATCCTTTGGGTCAAAGGTATGAGTCGCCGGAATCATTTGAGCAGAGTAACCCTGCTCCTGCAGGAAAGTGCAAAGGATACCGTTGATATGATCAAACCCTTCGTTGATGACGAGATAGGCTTCGCCCCACAGCGGCGTTGCCATTTTCTCGTTTTTTGGGGCTTTGATAACCTCCTTGGTAAAGGGTACGAAGTAGCTGATCACGCTTTTCGCGTCGGGCAAAAGCTCTTTGGGGTGCTGATGCCAGGCACCGATGATTTGTTTCAGTTCGTCATAGCGGGGGTCCGCCGCCGCGGAAAATCCCACCAGAGGCTCACGAAATAAATCGGACCGGTTTAAGGAAGCGACTTCATGTTTGATCTTCTTTTCTATTTGTTGTTCCAATGTTTCCATTTCGTTCATCCCTTTCGCTTTAGAGGAAAGAAAGTAATTTTTTGATATCCTCTTCTTTCGTGGCCCAGCTGGTGGCGAAACGGATCACCGTATGGTTTTCGTCATATTTTTCCCAGAAGCCAAAACCGACCTTTTCAGCAAGAGCTGCCATCGCCCTGTTTTCCATGACGATGAACTGCTGATTTGTCGGGGAATCGATATAAAAAGTATATCCTTTTTCTTTCAGGCCGTCCTTTAAGATTGCCGCCATTTCATTGGCGTGAGAGGCCAATCTGAAATAGAGGCCGTCACTGAAAAGCGTATCAAACTGGAGACCCAAAAGCCAACCCTTGGCCAAAAGTGCGCCGTGCTGTTTGATTTGGGTGAAAAAGTGGGGTAAGAGCTGGGGATCGGGGATCACCGCAGCTTCCCCAAAAAGAGCCCCTACTTTGGTGCCACCGATGTAAAACGCGTCACAGAGGGCGGCGATATCCTCTAAATTAAAATCGGCGTCTTTTGACGTTAAGGCATAGCCCAGGCGGGCGCCGTCCAGATACAGTTTCAGCTGAAAACGGTCGCAGACAGCGCGTAAAGCGGTAAGCTCCGCTTTTGTATAGAGGGTACCGTATTCCGTGGGCTGGGAGATGTAAATCAGCCCCGGCTGCGTCATATGCTCATGGGTTTCGTCAGCATAAAAGTCCAGCAGGTATTGGTCCACCGAGGCGGCGTGGAGCTTGCCCTCTTGCCCCGGCAGAGCGATGACTTTATGACCGCAATATTCGACAGCGCCGGCTTCATGGAGACTGATATGTCCCGTGGTAGCGGCAATCACCCCTTCATAACGCTTTAACAGCGCGTCAATGAGCAAGGCGTTGCTCTGGGTGCCACCCACCAGAAATTTCACCAAGGCATTTGGCTTGCCGCAGGCTTCGGCGATTTTCAGCGCCGCGCTTTCACTGTAGGGATCAAAACCGTAGGCCGTGTTTTGCTCCTCTCCGATTTTCGAAAAACGCGCTATAATCTCCGGCGCCGCGGTCTCCAGGTAGTCGCTGTCAAAACGTAACATCGTTATTCTCCTTGTTCCTCTCTGCTTGGTGCGGGTAAAAATCCTTCAAATACGACGATATCAAAATATTTTTCGGCATAGGCCAGATCCTCTTCATTGCGGATAGTCCAGGCCGCCGTCTTGGCTTGAAACAGCTTACGGCTGATGACCAAAGGCAGCTTTTCCGCGCTTTTAAATTCATAGGCGATAAAATCCGGCTTGGAAATACAATTGGTCAACAAGTTGGTCTGGGCGAATTTCACGGGCCAGGATTCTTTTCGTTGTTTCCAAGGATCGAAAAAATCCATGGAAAGCTGTCCTCGGAGCACATCGGGTTCGTTCTTTTTGAACCACTGGAGCACAAAGGGAGAAAAGGAAATGACGACGTAATCACCTTGATATTCTTTCAGCTCCGCCATGGTCTTTTGACAAAGAGCGTCGTCATCACCGCCGCTTTTGATTTCTACCACCAGGGGCACTTTGCCATCGATGAGGGTCAACACTTCTTTTAGCGTCGGTACCCGTTGATCGGTGTCAAATAAGGGGTAGGCGCGAATCTCCTCCGCAGTCAAATCCGCCACTTTCCGGTTCACCCCCGCTACCCGGCGCAATGTGGCATCGTGAATGACCACGGGGATGCCGTCCTTCGCGAGACGCACATCCAGTTCAAAACCGTATCCCCCTTGTATTGCTTTCGCAAAAGCGGCCAAGGAATTCTCCGGCGCGTCACCTTGGTTATCGTGTAAGCCGCGATGGGCGATCCGACGGTGTTCAAAGGGCTGCAAACGCTTACCGCGCTCCTCATCGGCATTGGGCTTCATGCAATACAGCGCGGCGGCGGCCACAGAGGCAGCGGCTGTAAAGAAACATCTTTTTGACATAGGCTTCACCCTCCGAATTTCTAAGAAAAAAGCACCGAAACCTCAGTGCTTCACATGCGGTTATTTGATTTATAAGTGTGAAACTTTAGACTTATTCGAAATGTGACTGGCTTCTCAATTTATTTTACTTTAACCGAAGGCTCATGTCAATGAAACCAGCCCGACTATTTTATTTGCAGAACATCGACCCAGGTTCGTATTTTTATTGGAATCAATATACATACACATAAATCAACTAATTTCAAAAAATCATTTCGGCGGGCAGTGTAATAATTTTGCTTTTTGTTTATTATTTTGTTGACCGCCGAATTACATAATGCTATAATGAAACTGTAACCTTGAGCATGTGTATCAAAGGAAGGAGGATCTTCTATGGCGGAGCAAATGACTTCCCAGGAAAGATTCAATGCACTGTTGAAAGGTGAAGCGTTAGACAGAGTACCCGTACTCCCTTTTATGTTCGGACATATTGGCATCGTGAATGGTTTATCGATTGCGGATATTTACGAAAATGCAGAGGCAAGTTTTTATGCACAGACGCGGGCGGCGGAAATGTATGGGTATGAGCAATTAAATATGTATGGATACGCCATGTATGGCGGTTGGGAATTCGGAGGAGAAGTAAAGCTGCCAAGAACCGAGGGCGAATGCCCGACGGTTACCCGGTACGCGGTAAAAACCTTGGAGGAAGCGCAAAAGTTGGAGGTGCCGGATAACTATTTGGAAGTCGGCAGCGTTCCCATCAATCTGGCTTTTTCCAGACTCCAGGCGGAGCATCATTTACCCGTATCCTTTTCTGCCAATGGGCCTTTGGATATGGCGGCCTGCATTGCCGGAGTGGAAAATTTGATGATGTGGATGATGGAATATCCCGATGTTGCGCATCACATGTACCGTGTTTGCACCGATTTCAATTTAGCAATTTGCGATCATTGGGTCAAGGAATTCGGCGCGGAAAACATGATGCCCTTGGTGGGGTGCGCCGTGGAAAGCAATAACCTCATTTCCCCCGGCTTCTTTGAGACTTTCGCTCTGCCCTATCTCAAAGAACTGGTGGAACATTTTGTGGAAAAGGGCATCCCCCATTGCTTTGTTCATATTTGCAGTCATCAGACGAAGAATCTACCCTATTATCAACAAATCCCCTGGCCGAAAAAGAGTATCTTTTCTTTCGGCATTGAAACATCCCTGAAAACAGCGGCGGAATTCCTGCCGGGGCATATCATCGGAGGCCATGCGGACCCACTTTTGATCCGCAAAGGAACTCCTGATGAAGTATTGGAAGACAGCAGAAAATCGGTGGAGGAAGGCAAAGCATTATCGGACTTTGCGCTGATGCCGGGCTGCGACATTCCAGCCTATTCGGCGCCGGTGAATGTTTATCAAATGGTAAAAGCCGCAAAATTATACGGAAAGTATTGAGATCAAGCATCAAAGGGAGCGGAGAGACAAGGCAATTTGCCTCTCCGCTCCCTTTTTATCTTCTGCCCAAAGCGTCCTGTCCTAAAAATGCCGCCGCTACGTAATGGAGCACCGCCGTGATGCCGACGTTGACAGATTATCTTACAAACGTTACAATAAAAAAAATATACAAATTTTTATAAGGTGGGTTGCAGGAAAGCAACGATAGAGAAACTATAAAAATATATGCTTTTCGTGTTGAAGTGTCGATTGATTAGGAGGTTAACATGGTAAAATGCAAACATAAAATTGTTTTTGTTTTGGTTGTTATGCTTTCATGCGTAACGGCTGGCTTGACCGCTTGTTCAGCCTTTGGCACAGGGGCGAGCAATGAGGAAAAAGAAAGCATTTATAATGCCATCGTACAGTCTGAAGAGGCACTTTTTAGCATCGGCGTGATACCGGCTACGCTGCTGAATACGGATAAAAAAAATATAGAGGTTCTATCGGAAGCACAAACCCAAGAACTGTTAACAGAAAAGAAAGCCGGCTTCAGCAATTGTTTTAATGAAAGACTTGAATACACTTACAAAGAACAGACAGAAATCTCCATAACCGCGGCGAAAGAACGGGCGGAATACATGAAGCAAGCCGGCAATATAGACGTGGGAGACAGCGGGGAAGGTCTCGACACAGTGGATATCACCGTTGATGCCGGAGTACTCAGCTGCGATCTCCGTTCCGTGTCCGTCAATGAGGACGGTGCCACCGCCTCGGCTGTCATCATCGCGTGGTCGAAATCAATCTATTTTGATAAAACGACAAAAGAATACTACACATGGCTGACGTTCAGCGAGTTCGATAATGAGTACCATTTTGTAAAAAGAGATGATCATTGGGTCGTTGATTCGGCAGATGGAGATCAATTATTCGCGCCGGATGGTTATGATTACCGTAAGGGAACTTATACTACTTTTGAGGAGGCCGTAACGGCTGCACAAAAAATTGTTCCCAGCGAGGAAAATCCCTTTTAACAGCGAGTGAATCGAGCAACCAAAACACTAATTTCACGGAGCAGAAAGACTTTATTTTTCTGCTCCGTATTTTCATCTTTTGCGCCAAAGCGTCATGCCCTTAAAAGGTAAGGTAGAATAAAGACCCTGTTGACACTACCGTCAAGTGGGATAAGGGGCTGCGCCGCAGCGGCGGCCGAGGCAGCGGCTGTAAACAGAAATCTTTTGACATAAAAACCCCCTCTTTTATTGACTTTTATAAATACCTATGATAATCTTATTACAAACGTGTGCAGAAGATCATCTTCCAGGAGGTGAGTATTTTGCTTATTTAGCTTTGTCTTGATGATGTTTTATTTATTTTAGAGTGCATTTTTAAGATCGAAAGTCAGGAAAAAATTATTATGAATAAGAAATATTTAATTATACTGGTAGCATCACTTTTTCTTATCTTTCCAACTCACCTTTTTGCTGAAGAAACAAGGTTAAACACTGATGACGCTTCGATTGTTGCATATGCTTTTATCTATGCGGCCACAGAGATGGAAGATTCTATATGGGATGAGAATACTATTATTGTAAATTCAATCGATTTATACGATAACAACGACCAATTAACAGCGTATTGTTTTGAACTCACCACTAATCAACAGGAAACAGGATATATTGTCATCTCAGCAAATCTTGACTCTCCTAATTTAATTTTAGAATTTTCAGATAAGGCAGAACCTCTTTATAATGCTCTTGATATTACATCTGTAAACGACATTGTATATACTGGTGCACTTGGATATTATAATGACCTGAAAAATGGTACCTACGAAGATATCTATAGTAACACTGTAGATGCAAACGAGGTTGTAAATACTGCCAATGAAGCACGAAATGATGATTATATTGATGAAAATAATAATATAATCAATGAGGCCAAAAACGACGAAGATGTTTATATAAATGAAGAAGAATATGAAATTGATGGTAACTCAGATGAAGCAATAATAAATAATCCCATAGATTGGGCAAATACACACTATGTAGGTCCTTTTGTAAATTATGAGTGGAAAAATAATTATGAAAATTATGTTACATTCCGCACAACCAGCGATTTTTCAGGATACAATAATCATTGTGGACCCACTACAATCACAAATTTAGTTGAAATGATCGGTAAGTATCGTGGCATTACATCAATAACAAGTAAGTCTTATACTACTATTTTTACACAAATTGCAAATTTAGGTATGCTAAAAGGATATTACATGAATCAAGCGGGTGGTTCTTCATGGAGCACTCTGAACAACTATATTAAAGAATCATTTGCAATATATGGTGTAAATGCGACGGTTAGAGATGACAATACAGTGACTTATAATGATGTAAAAACCCAAATTAATGCAGATAGACCTTTCTATTTGTCGCTAAACGGGCACTCCTCCTATGGAAATCACGGCGTTGCAGGGTACGCATATACCAGATTTATCAGTGAAACAACAGGTTATCCTAAGAGCTTCATTAAAATTGCAGACGGTTGGGCACATTATGGACGCTACATAGACATGGCTGATATTACGGCCACAAATTCTGCTGCATTGCGCTCTATCGTAATTAACTAAAAAAATGAAAAAATTACTTATTTCCATAGTAATCCTGCTGATGATCATTGGCGGTATCTACATGGCGCAATCACAAAAGACAAAGGAAAACATGAAAGAGCAGACACTATTTTCGCTGGAACAAAGCTCCGTATCGGAGATTGCAACGCAAAACGGCACCACGGGACAGCGTATGGCCTACCGGGATGCGGAGGATATCCGTAAAATCATAGAAATCCTCAACGATTTCAGCTATACGAAAATGGAAGAGGTTCCTCCCGCGGACGGTTGGTCATACCGGGTTATCATCACAATGACCGAAGACGAAAACATCGACTTTTATTTACGCGATACATCCGACGTTTACATGGAAAACACCTGCTATAGCTCGGCAAAAAAAGATTACTTTGCCCAACTGATTCACAACTGGATGCCAAAGTAAAGGAGGAAAAATGAAAAGAAGTATTTTATATAGCTTGGTCAGCGCTGTTCTGCTCCTTTTTGCCGCGACGTCTTCCGTTTCGGCGCTGGATGCGGGACGGCCAATCAACATCAATGACTTTCGCGATGTCGCCCAAAGCGACTGGTTCTACGCTCCCGTCTCCTTCGGTATGGAAATCGGGTTATTCAACGGCACTGGTCCCACATCCTTCAGCCCCAACGCACCGGTGACCCGCGCCATGTTCGTCACGATTTTGGGACGCTTTCATGAAAAGACCGTCGCGGACAATTTCGGCGATGAAAAATACGAAACGCCTTCATTTACAGATGTTAAGGACAGTGATTATTACGCAAAAGTGCTTCCCTGGGCGGTTGAATGTGGACTCATTCAAGGTATCGGCAATCATATGTTCGGCCCCAACCAGGCTATCACGAGGGAGGATATGGCGACGATTTTATACCGCTACGCAGAATACGTGAAGCTGGACATAACTTACAGCGAAAAATCCTATTTAACCTTCTCAGACACGGCTTCCGTTTCCAACTATGCCGAAACGCCGCTGAAGTGGTGCACCGATAAAAATTTGATCAATGGCTACAAAAACCTGCTGGAACCGAAAGCGATCACCAACCGCGGCCAGTGCGCCCAGGTTTTCTACAATCTTTCCACCATGTTTGACGTCGAAAGAGCCCTTCAATCCCTGTTTCAAACGGAAGATATCAGCAAAATAGAACTGCGCGACGGCAATACGGGAGAGACGGTTACGATCACAGATTGGGAAACGATTAAAAATATCAGACAAGTCCTCGGCGGCTTCCGCTACAACGCGACGGAAATCATTCAGGCCGACGGTTGGCGCTATGCCATCGCCATCTACCCCTACGCCGATGGTGGCGGCGTTCCCCAAGTTATTATACTTGGGAATGGTAGCCTCACCTTAAACGCTATCACCTACTACACTAAGAACGCAAATTATTTTGATCCTCTTTTTCAGATGTTTAACCCTTCCTGAATATCAAAGATTTGGACGCAGCCGGGCATTTTGCCCGGCTGCGTTTTTTAATCAGCGGCTTGCCTTAAAACAGCGCCGTCGCGTAATGGAGCACCGCCGTGATGCCGACACTGTATAAAATGAGGGTAACAGGCTTACAAAGCAGAATAACGGTGATAAACTTGCTTAATTTCATCTTCGTCAGTCCCGCCAAATAACAGAGAACGTCATGGGGTGCGCCGGGAATCAGAACCGTCAAGGTAAATACCTTGTTAAACCTTTTTTGGTCCTGACAACAGCCGATGTATTTTTCAAAATACCGTTTGCCGACGAACTTTTTCACCAAAACACTACCATAGCGCCGGGAAAGCAAAAAAGACACCACACAGCCGAGGCAAACACCGAGATAATTATAGAGAAAACCAAACCAGGGACCGAAAATCACCACTCCGGCGACGCAGCCCACCGTTGTCGGCAGAATTGCGATCACCACCGTGATGGCCTGAATGAGGATGAAAACCACCACGGCCCAAATGCCAAACCCCTCCACATAGCGGATGAAAGCCTCGGTATCCGTGAACACCCCAGCTCTATACATATAAACGCTGAAAATGATGAGGGCGACCGTGAGCAAAAGAATGACGGCCTGATTAAAACTGATTGATATTTTATATGCTTTCATAAAGTTTAAACCTTTATGTCCTTGGCCTTATCGTCTTTGAATTTTCCCGCGTTCTTTTCTTCGTAAACTTTGATGGCATGATAGAAAAGCCGGTTTATGGGCGTTTCTATACCCAAATCTTCACCGAGACGCAATACCTTCCCGGCGAACATTTCCACTTCCGTCTCCCTGCCGTTTTCAATGTCCTGTAAGGTGGAGGGTTTATTATCAAAGGGCAATCGCCGGATGGTTTCTTCCTGGCCTTCGATATCCGTCTCATTGAGGTCGATGTTGAGACGGTTGGCGATGGCCACCACTTCCCTCATGGCCTCCCTGCGAATGATATTGGCGTGGTCACTAAAATGGAAGACGCCGTAGGGAATCCCCAAAAGCGCGCAAGTTTGATTTTCACCGACATTGCACATGAATTTGAACCACAGTCCCCTGACCATATCGGGATCAATGGCATAGCGGATACCGCAATCGTCGAATAAGGACTTGACCCGCAAAACACGCTCCGACAGCGTATCGTTTTTCGCTTCCCCAAAATGCACCCCGCCCACGTCGGCGTTATATCGGGCGATGCCGTCCTTCATCGACGCGGACACTCTCATATAAGCATAGAGCACACGCTCTGCGCCATATGCGGCGGCGACGATCTCTTCACTGTCCACACCGTTCAAGATGGGTAAAATCAGGGTATCCGGCCCTACTTGGTTCTTAATATCAGCAAGAGCTTGTTTCAGCCCCGTATATTTCACTGCGATGATCACCAGATCGGCGGGGTCGTTTTCCTCTGCCGGAGAAATCAACGTAAAACGGTGGCGGACGCCGTTGATGGTGACGCCCTCACGTTCAATCCGTGCTTTTCGGCTGCCCTCAGCCAAAACCCTGAAACAGCCTTTTTTTAAGTAAGCGTCAAGGGAAGGCGCAAAATAGCAACCCATGGCACCCAGGCCGATCAAGGTGACTTTTTCTATTTTTTTCATACATTTCACATTCCTATCGCATTTTTTCATTCAGGTACACGGCGTTTAAATCCAGATTGTAATAGGTATTTTGCTCGTCGGGGCCGATATAGCCATCGATAAATTGAAATACCACAAGGGCCTCAAGCTCGTCGGTGTCGATGCGCAATGACAGATCCTCCAGCGGGGTCGCTTTCGTGTGTGAACCGGGATGCGCTTGGACGATCTGTTCTAAGAAGGAAGCAAAGTTCTCTTCCACGACGGTTTTGCCCTCTGTTACGATTTTCAAGGTCGGGAGCCCGTTATTGGCATCGGTGATCCAGTAGAGCTCATAAGTACCGTAATCCCCCGTTACCGTTACAGCCTCATCACCGGTCATATCCATGGAATTGAAAACCACTGCCCAACGGTAAGCGCTAACATCAAGGGCCGTAGAAGATAAATAGACCGAAGTAACGAAAGTATCGCCGTCCCGACCTTCCGAAGCCCAGGTTTGTTCAAAACCAAGTTTTTCTTTGAAGATGTCCCCTCTTTCCAACGCCGAATCAAACCAGGAAGGCAGTTTGTCTCCGGGGAAACCGGCAAGGTAGACCACGGCATCGGTGATGTTTTCACGAACCTCAATATTTGGTTCTTGGGTCACGGAAACGAGTTCATGATCCTGTAATATATTTTCCTCCGTCAACAGCGTTGTCAGGCGGTTCGTCTGGGCGGCGATGGTCGTCGGCTGATAGCCGATGAAAGGCAGGACAGAAACAACCGCCAAAACACAGATGAGAAAGAGAATGGGCAAATAAGCCCCGCTTTTTTTGATCAGAAGTAAAACTGAAGATATCGCGGCAATCAGCCAAAGCAGGATGAAGTAATATTCACTGATTTTCAGCCCCGCCGCGCCCAAGGCCACGATCAGCGCCCAAGCTTCAAAAATCAGGATCACCAAGGCGCCGATGGGATAAAAGCGCCGGTAAAAGCCGGCGATGACCGTTTTATGATGGGTCACCATCAAATAGAGCCACAAGCCGCCTAAGGTGTAGGTGGCGGCAATGCCGAATAATTGAGTAAAGGAGGTATGCATCCCACCCAAAACAGTTTTCAGCGCCCAACCCAGCAAAACAAGGGTTAAGGCAATAAAGACGGGGATCAGAATATAACCAAAAAGAATTTCAATGAAACGGGGCTGGGTTTGGGCAACGGCGCGCTGGTCATCCACGCGTTGCTGGCGAAAATCAGGAAAATAGCCGAGGAAAATTGAATAGCCAATAAAGCCGGAGACAACGCCGAGATGCCCATAGATGCTATGGGCCAAGCCATCGAAAACTAAGGTCTCAAGGGCGGCGACAATCAGCGACGAACCCGCCATAATCACGCCGCCGTAAAGCAAAGCGATAAAGAAAGCCTTATGGGTCATAAAGAAGGACCGGGCCACGTCCGATTCCTCTTTGGGATAGGCCGCCAAGATGATAAAAAGCAGCAAACTGACGCTCATGGCCACGATCATACGGCCTGCCGCCAGATCGGAAACGACAGTCACAGCAGCATCCGCCGGCGACGCGATGCCGCCCCATTGGTATAAGCTAAAAAACGCGATCGCGGCCGCGGCCACGCCGCATGCGTTTGCCGCGATAAAGGAAAGAAAGCTGTCAAAGCGGCTTTGGACGGCTGTGACCAGCATGAAGCTGAACAATGCGGCAAAAGCAAAAGACCAACGAAAACAGCTGAGCAGAAAATCATAACCCTCCAGGGCCGACCAGCCTAACTCGATCTCCACCATCGTGGTAACGGTAAAAAGGAGAGCACAGGCCATGGATGCGGGAAAGGATTGAAAGGATTTCAAAGCTCCTTTTGAGATTTTATAAATAAACTGATTCAGAGGATTCATGGGATCACCTCTCTCAATATTTTTCGCTTTGTGGCACAGGGAAACAGGAACCGTCTTGAGGATTCTTTTTAGATGATTGCAGCCCCACTTTTAGCTGCGGCGGCGAATGGCGATCAGTTCCCAAATATCCGCCAAAATTTCGCCGTTTTTTACCTCTATCATCAGCCATTTTTGCCCCATACTTATTTTTGTATCCAAATAAAGATCACGAACCGCGGCGGTAAAAGATGGCAAAATCAGTTCCATCTCGGCTTTTTCCCGCTCTCCGATCACGATAAGGGCAGTAAACTCCCCTTCTCCCGGATAGAGGGTACATAAAGCCCGCCCCGCTTTTTTATACTTTAAATTCCAGCCGGGCTGCATCGGACATTTACTGTATGTCATCAGCGGCTTCACCTGATACTGTGTCTCAATGCCATCACAAAGCCGGTTCCATAAGGGGTTTTTGACGTAGGCGTCCATCTGGTCACGGGTGGGTTTTGCCAATGCTTCCATTTTTAAATTCCTTTCCATTGTTATTCCTCAGCCAAAGGTACCGTAAATTCCTCTTTTTTCAAGGGGAGATTAGAGGTGATGGCCTTTTCCGGGCAAGCAGTGATACAGTCGCCGCAGCGGATACATTCCGCGCTGTTGATGTTCTTTGTCACTGCCACGTTCATTTTACATTGTTTTTCACAGGTCTTGCAGCCAGTGCATCGGACGTCGTCAATCTTCAGCCGGTAAAAGCTAATTTTGTTAAAAAGCGCGTAAAACGCGCCCAAAGGACAGATATATTTACAAAAAGGCCGGTAAACGAAAACCGAACCGATGACGGTAACAAGGAGCAGCAGAACTTTCCAGTCAAATAAAACCCCCGCCATGGCCCGTAAACTTTCATTTTCGAGCAAAAGCGGAATGCCCCCTTCTAAGGTGCCGGCGGGGCAGATCCATTTACAAAAATAAGGCGTGCCGCTACCGAAAGCGTCGGTCAAAAGCAGCGGTAAAAGGATCACGAAGACTGCCAGAATCAGGTATTTCAGATAGCGCAAAGGCCGGTCCACTTTTTCGGCAATATGTAGCTTCGGCGTCGGTATTTTATAAAGCAGATCCTGAAAAAAGCCGAAGGGACAAAGAAAGCCGCAGATCAAACGGCCAAAAAGAACGCCGAAAAGGATCATGATGCCGGCGACATAATAGGAAAAAGAAAATTTTCTGTCCGCCAGCACGGACTGCAAGGCGCCGATGGGGCAAGACCCCGCCGCCGCCGGGCAGGAATAACAGTTTAACCCCGGCACACAAAAGCTTTTGCTTCCCCCCTGATGAATCCGCCCCTTGGGAAAATTCTGCAAAAAGGGGTTGCTGAATACCGTTGCCAAGACCTGGACGAACCGGCGGTTTTGAATCAGTTGCCACAATCGTTTCATAAGCTCACCCGATCCCAATACATTCCAAACAGATATGGGCGGCTTTTTTCAAAACCACAAGGGTTTCTCCTCTGGCAACGCCGTAGAGGAGAAAAGCCGCGGCGATAACCAAAAGGAAATATTTTAAATTGCTCATCATTTTTAAATGCCCATGATCCATATTACGGTAACTGCGCCAAGCGATCCTCAATCAGCCCCAGATAGGCGTCGGCAATGGTATCGCCGCCCCGGGCCACACCCACCTGGGGATCACCTACGAGGTTTCCCGCGTTATCCACAAAAACGGTGGTGGGATAAGCAGAAACCAGGCTCAGCAAAGAATCGTTCAGTTTTTCATCGGGGATCAGAACCTGAAAAGTACAGCCGTTCTCCTCCAAAATATCTTCGGCAGTGCTTGCTTCACTGTCCCCGTCAACGCAAATCGTGATCATATTCACGCCTGCCGGCAGGTTATCGTATACTTCCTGCAAATCCGGCATTTCGTCAAGACAGTATCCACACCAGGTGGTCCAGATATTGACCATGGTTAAATCATAGTCTTTTAGGTTGTCTTGGCTGAAGGTATCACCGGTCAGTGTTACCGCGGAAAAATCAGACATCACCCCGGTGCCGCTTTGGCTTTGCTCTTCCGTATTGCCGCAGGCGGTCACCGCCAGCAGCGCGGCGCAGATCAGAATCATAACCATCCATTTTTTTACTTTCATAAACACACCTCATTTTTCTCTGCTCCTTCAAAAACCGGATCGCCACGTTTTTGAAGATCAGGAATCAGTTGCAAAATACTATATCTTTTTGGAGCTGAGCAAGCCCTTTAATACCATGCTTACCCAACTGTTCTTCTGTCTTTCATAGGGCTTTCCGCCTAAAATCAATTCCTCGACGGCAATGTCTTTCAAGTTTTCTTTTGGCACATCATAGGGATTGTTGGCCAAAATCACCATATCGGCGATGTTACCGGCCTTCAGCGTTCCCCGTTCCCCTTCGTCAAAGGTCGTCCAATAGCCGTTGTACGTTACCATTCTGAGGGCTTCCGCCAAGGTCAACGCCTGCTCCTTAACGGGATGATTCACCGCGTTATGGAGCCAAAGCAGCGGGTTCGGATCGGTGCAGGGAGCGTCGCTGCCGGCGGAAATCACAATACCGCGGTCAACAAAGCTGCGCAGGGGATTCAATTGTTCCTCCCGGGCGCCGAGAATCTCCTTTAAATACCAGTCGGGCTCTTGAGGCCAAACGATAAAGGAGGTTTGCATAGGAATCTGAATTTGATACTGACGGCAGATCTCCAGCCCTTCCTCCGTGGGCAAACAGGCGTGAATAATGCCATGGCGGTGATCGTCCCGGGGGTAATCGTCAAGGGCGGCTTTTAGCGCCCTGGTCGCCTGGTCAAAGGCAGCGTCGCCGATGGCGTGCATTTCGATTTGCAAACCGCGGCGGTTGGCCTTTTTGCAAAAGTCCGTGACCTCCGCGTCGCTGTAATAAAGCACCCCTTTGCTCTTGGTGCCTTCATATGGTTCTTTCAGCGCGGCATCCATGGAGCCATAACAGCCGTCCAGAGCCGTTACAAAACAGCCGCCGATCCGAGGCAGACGCTTTTTTTCCACCTTATCCGTATCCATGGTCTGGAAAAAAAGACGCATCTGAAAACCGCCGCTGAGGCCGCGCCCCACATAGCGTTCGAGATCCACGTCCAGATCTTTGGGAAAACCGACGCCGCTCACGGTATGGATCATGCCGATGCCCCGGGCCGCCATGTAGTCAATGGCTTTTTGCATGGACTTCACCAGATCCCATAGGGAAACAGTGCTGCTGACATAGTCCGTAGCGGCAAAGAAAGCTTCCTGGTTCATTTCCCCGCTGTCCGGGTTATAACCCCTTAGAGATTTCACCTTTTCCGGCAGTTGATTTAAGAGCACCGTATTGACGATACAGGCGTGACCGTCATACTTTGCCACCATGATCGGGCGGCTGTCAGAAACGTCATCAAGATCGCTTCGGGATAGCAGCTTTCTCTCGGCAACGGAATGGGGCGAAGCGCCGAAAGCAATCACGGCTTTGGCCTTTGTTTTCGGCAGGAATTCCCTGATTTTTTCTTTCATCACTTCATTGCTGCGCACATCCATAACATTGAGACCGGCGTTGAACAGCGCCATGCTCGCGAAATGAATGTGGGTATCGACAAAGGAAGGCAACAGAGCGCGACTCCCCAATTCACGTACGTGGTGACCTTGATATGCCGCCGGCAGGTCATTGCCGACGAACATAATTTTGCCGTGATCCTCCACCAGATAGCGGTAAATGTTGTTTTGGCTGTCGCAAGTCAAAATGGTTCCCTGATAAATCTTCATCGTGACGCCTCCTGAAAAATATTGATTGCTCTGCACTTTCCCATCATAAGGCCCCTTTTACCTCTTTTTATAATCATTTGTAAGAGGCATCCTGGGAAAAGATGCCCGATAAGACTTTAAATGGTCAGGATCGCCGGTATGACCGTTATGGCCGCAGGGAAAATCAAGGTATCGACGGTGATCAAACCGATGTTTGGCTTTCCCCGTTGCCTTTTCACTTCATTCTTTTTTTCATTTTCCCGCTTCAAAATCCCTTTCGTCAAACTGGGGATAACCGGTTTTTTGACTGAGAGGTGCTTCCTCCGTCAACGATTCCAAAAAGGAAACTTCCTTTTTCAAGACATCGATTTCTTTTTTTAAACGCCTGATCTCATTGACCCGGCGTATATAGCGCACCGTGCCCAGCGTCGCCACAATCACCGCCCCCAAAGCCGCGGAAACAAAAATGATCAAGGCCTGAGAAGCGGTGAACTCGTAAAAGAGCAGATTGATCCCAACCGGTTTTGCGTTTGTCAGCGCAAAAACAGAAATCAGAATCGCAAAAATAAGGCCGACAATAAATAAAACTTGGCTTTTCTGCATCTGTTGTGCTCCTTCCCTTTGCTCCCTGGGATTTGATTTACCCCTGGCCATGGCCAGGCCGGATAAAAGAGGGAGGAATCAAATGCGGCTCCATTCATTTTGCTTCCTCCCTGTTACCTTATGATGATTTAAACGTCAGTCTTTGTTCAATTCCTCAATGATTTCTTCCACTTCTTCGGCGCCGTCTTCATAGAAGCCTTCTTCATCCGGGGCCAATTCCTTTAAAAGCCTCAGAAATTCACCGGCATGGACGCGCTCTTCATCGGCGATATCTTCCAATACCGCAATGGCAAGCTCGTTATCGGTGGATTCTGCCAGCTGCATATAAAGCTGTATGGCTTCATATTCCGCGGCAATCATAAATCGAATCGATCTGATCAGTTCTTCATCGCTGATTTTTTCCGTTTTCTTTCCGGAAAAGGGATGTCCAAATTCAGGCATGGTAAAAACCTCCTTTTCATTCAGGCATACTTGCGAACAACAGATATATGGTTAAAAAATAGGACATATTTCAGGAGCCCTTCTATTCCAATATGTCCAAAATGACGCGATTGCATGAAAACAGGGGTCCGTCCTTACGGTTTCAAGGATATTACTTTATAATCTTAATTTAGCACATTATAATCATTGTATCAATATGAAAATGAAAATGAGCCGTTTATTTCAAAAACAACAGCGCAGTGAAAGGCGGCAAAATGTCCCATATCATCAAGAAGAAAGTGGAAACATAACGAAAAAACAGACAAAGCACTCTACGATATGATAACGTAGGGTGCTTTGTTTTGTATTTCAGTTCACGGATCATTGGGAATTTAGCGCTTAGCGCAAAGTTGGATCTGCCATTCTCATTCCGAACATCCGCTCCCAACGATTTCTTTCATATGCCGTTTTCAGAGGACAATTCGGCAGCTTGCCTTTGTTTGAGCACTCTGTTGATTTTTTTCCTTCGAATGAAATATACAAAGACAATCATTAAGGGCAGTACAAAAATAACGGGAAAAACAATCCATGGGAAAACCTGATCCGAACGAAGAAGCTCGATGGTACTGGATTTATTCATGATAGGCAGTAAGCACACAATCGCAGCTACAATCGCCGAAGGAATGACAAAGCCTTTGTGGGATTTTGCCTTTACCAGCCCTGCCAAAACATAGCTTGCCATAAAACTGTATATCGTCAATTTAAGCAGCATCCCCGTAATCCAGGCCAAGGTATTCACGGATTGTACTCTTTGTATAAAATCATATGCTTCAACCTGCCTCGTAAAAGTGAAATAAGGGTTCCACGCGTGTTTGGCCAAATCTACGCCTAAAACGGTCAATACCGGAATGATGATTAAAATGAGGGAGATGCCGTAAATTACAAGAGTCAGTACATATGTTTTATTGATATTCACTTTTTTATCTAAGAAATAAGCAAAAACCAAAAATATTAACGTTTCTGAAAATCTCGAGGCATTGATAAAGGCTCCCTGATTCACTTCTAAAAAAGTGGAATCTTTAAGTACCGGTTGCAATATGCTGAAATCCATTTTACCAATTCCCAGTAAAAAGAAGATGATGATGGTTAGCATAATGAAGGGAGTTGTAATGGCTGCCAATCTGCATATGGTTCCGGCTCCCTTATAAGAGGCGTAAATAATCGGAACGATGGTATATAGAATCAAAGCCCAAGAAGGTGTCTCTGGGAAAATATACAATTGCAAAAATATTACACTCATCAACATACATGCAGCATAACAAAAAAGAAATAGTAATATGAATAGGATGGCCGCTATCTTTTCAAAGAACTTACCTAAAATGATCTCACACATTTCATTCACATTCATACCCCTAAATTTATTCGTAAGAAACAATAGAGGAGTATTCAGTATTAGAATATAAACAAGCATTAGGAGTGATACAAACCATACATCCTGATTGGCCGGAGGAGTTCTTAGGCCAGGTAAAAATGTATAAGGAAACATCATCGCACTGCCCACAGATAAAAGCAGTAATTGTGTTGAAGTAATCAGTGGTTTCTTTGACATTGTTTTCAGTCCTCTATTATTCAAAAGGCTCTTTCAAATTGCCGGATCTATCCACCGTTGATTCAATTTTGACATTGACAGAAGCCTTGGAAAAATAATCATCCCAGTTCCCTTTTATTTCTTTCCACTTCTTTGGATATTGAATATGAACAGAATTACCAAATCCGAATATATCACTTTCAAATTCCTGCTGCGCTTTTTTGATGGAAGCTTCTATTTCCTCCTCCATCTGTTTGTTAAAACTTTCTTCTATTTCTTTTGACTGTTTCGTAATGTTGATCAGACCGCTATCTTGTGTAATACGCATCCTGATTTTAATTTTCACATCAATTGTGATTTGATCGCCCTCAATCCCAATATTGATATCGGAATTTGACTTTTCAATTTCAACAACAGTTACATCTTCTCCGGCAGGAATCGTAATATATGCGACATCTACTTTATTGGTAACAAAATTATAAGCCCTTGCTTCTGTCCCGTCCATATAGCCTACCAGCTTGTTATCTTTAAACGCAGCAAGCCCCTCATATTGGATTGTATATCTATTCTCAGAACTGCTCTGGGTTTTGGATTCGTTCTCAACCAATTCTGCAACCCCCATCACCGGTTGCTTGCCGTCAATATAATAATCTTTTACAAAATCAAGGGTATTCACAAAAACTGACTTGGATATCGTCTTTGACTGCGTTTTTCGCATCCTTTCCATATAATCCCCAACCGTATCAGATAAGCCGAGCATGGAGGAGTAAATCTGCTCGGGATTTTCACCTTTTATAACAACCATTAGCGGCGTTTCGTTTGTCAGAAAATCCCTTAAAAAATAATCTATGATAGGATTGATATCTTTTTTCGCTAAATTCTCAGAAACAAACCGTACGTAATTATGGCTACCAAAAACAATCCTTTCAAGGTTTACCGACACGTTTCTTATTGCTTCCGATGCGGATAAAGCATCGCCAGTCACTGTAACAAAGTGATTTTCCCCACTGCTGTCGCCTTCCATGTTACCAGCGGACATCGATGGCCTCATAATCTCCGCAGTTAGATGATATCCGCCATGATCCGTGATATCATAAAGAACACTCGTCACCACCGCCAGTGTCTTAGGCTCTTTTCTATCCCAACATCCGGATAATAGGACAATCAGGACGAAGCACAGCAATATCGAAAAAACCTTTTTATTCATAACGATACTTTCTCATTTCCTTCTTTTCATATTACCTTTCGCGATGGAGGAAGGTCTGTATTTCATCGACCAAAGTGGAAACCGAAAAATGGTATCCTTCATCTCATTTTTTGAAAAAGAGGAAAGAATCGGCACTCCAAATGAGCTTAGCGATACCAATTGCGTAAGCATAATAAATATGCCGGTTCCTATGCCAATCAAACCCATCGTACTGCCTAAAAACAAAAAGATCAGCCTGTATACCATAATAAACTCACTTAGATTTGGGGCAATGAAACCCGTTACCGCAGTTAAAGCCACGACGATTACGATGGGCGCGCCTACAATCCCGGCGTTTACCGCCGTATCTCCGATGATCAATGATCCGACAATGGTTATGGCTGAGCCGACAGCTCTGGGCAACCTTGTCCCGGCTTCTTTCAACAATTCAAACATCAAAATTAATAGGAACACCTCTGCCGCCGTCGGCATGGGTGTTTTTTCTGTTGAGGCTATTAAATTGAATAGAAAAACAGAAGGCAGCATCTCCTGGTTATAAGTTATAATGGAAACAGCCAATCCCGGTAGCATAACGGTGATGAGAATACCAAATGTCCTTAACACTCTAATGATCGAAGTATATAAAGTTCTGTTATAGTAGTCCTCGCCTGTATGAATATTCTCTATCATCAGCTCGGGTATTGTCAGAACATGGGGCGTACCGTCGCATAACACGGCAACTCTGCCTTCGAGTATCCTTGAGGCAACGAGGTCAGGCTTTTGGCTGACACCGATACCTGAAATAGGTGAAAAAGGATTCTCCTCTATATATTGCTCGATATGTCCTGACTCCAATATGGAATCCGTTTCTATTTCTGATAAACGATTTCTCAATTCATCCAGGACATTGCGATTTACAATGCCATCAATATATACAAGATTCACAATGGTGTTGGTTTGTGTGCCCAAAGTAATGTTTTCGAAAATCAATCTCGGGTTTCTAATTTTTCGCCTGATTAGTGAGGTGTTTGTCCTGATACTTTCGGTAAAGCCTTCCTTTGGACCGCGGACAACCGATTCTGAATCTGGTGTTTCTACTGCCCGCTTATTCCATTCCTTAAAATCAACGATGATGATATCTTGACTATTTTCATGAAATATCGCTATATTACCATTCACGACTTCAGTGCAGAAAGCCGGAATATTATCAACAGTTTTGTAGGTGGATTTTAGTGCCATGGAATAATTTCCGTCAAAATCCTGTGCTTTTAAAGGTGTGATGATGTCTCTGTCGGTGATGTCTTTATTGATAAGCCCATCGATATATACCAATAAAACATTTCCTTTTTTTGTTTCTATGGCCTGAACGATCATATCGGTGCTGTGATTAAATATCGTTTTAACAAGCTCCTCACATTGGGAGATACTTGACGGAATACGCTGTTCTACGTTATCTTTATGCTCTTGCTTTTGATTGTTCGGATGCTGTAGCTTGCTCATAATCTTTCTAAATCTGAATTTTTCAATCATCCCATTTTTTCCTATCTGATATCAAAATCTGCTTCATTCCAGTTTTATATTTCCCATTGTTGGGAACAAATATTACCATAAACCATGCCAAAGGCTGATCTTGTGTTTTTCATGAATGGTTTTGGGTAATATAAAAAAGGCCGTGTTTTCCATAAACGAAAAGCACAGTCCCATAAATTTAGCCTGGAATCCAAAGAACCCGGTCGTATCTTGCTTCTATGAAAATAAGGGTCCATCTTTCACGGTTTCAAGGATATTACTTTACAATCTTAATTGAGCAGATTATAATAATGGTATCAATATGAAAATGGAAATCAGCCGTTTATTTAAAAACAACGGCGCAGTAAAAGGAGGGCAAAATGTCCCATATCATCAAAAAAGACGGTAACCAGTTTTACATTGGCACAGACCCCCTTTGCGCACAGGCTGTCATCACTTATATTTTTGACGATGACCATACCATCCTAATCGATCATACTTACGTCTCCGACGACCTCAGAGGACAGGGCATCGCCAAAGAGCTCATCAATGCCGTGGTGAGCTATGCCCGGCAGGAAAAGCTGAAGATCATTCCTCTCTGTTCCTACGCCGAGTGGCTAATGAAAGGTTCTATGGAATACGACGATGTTTTAAAATAAGCACCGACCTTTTCATACAATATTGTTTGTGCAGCGAAAACCCGTGAAAAAGAAAAGCCGAACAAATAATGAATGAAAGTATCATGATAAAACGGTTAAGGCACCTTACGGAATGAACGTAGGGTGCCTTATTTTGCTATATATCTGATCTCTCTTTTAGTGAGTATAATCCAAGTAACGGATATGCTCGGGTAAATCCTTCTCTATCAGTCCTTTCATCTTTTTGGCAAAGGGGCAGGGGTAACCGATGGGGTTCCCCCGTTGGATGCAGGAGGCAAAAACGATTGTATCGGCGCCTCTCTTTACCAACTCCCGTCCACGCAAAACCGCCTTTTTACCGGGACATCCACCGCAGTTGATGAAACCTACGATCTCAATATCTTCCTCAATCCCCTCAAAAGCGCCTTTCTTCTCCCGAATCATTTTAAAATCCATCGTACCGGGACAGTAATCTTCGGTTTGCATACATCTGATGATTCCAACTTTCATACAATTCTCCTCCTCTGTGAAATATTTTTTATTTTATACCAATGTTTGATACCAACAGTCGAACACGGAATAAAGTATCCTATATCGGTGCCATCTTTATCCCCGTGTTTTGATGTGTTGCTTGATTTTCTTCATCGCCCAGTCGTAGTGGCTGGCAGTTGCCGAAACGCAGTAGCTCCCCAGGGTGGAAGTTCCCGTCCATGAAAAATATTTTTTCTCAAATAACTCCTCGTCATGGAAGCTTTCCATCAGCGTCATGACTTTGGCATGGCTTTCGTGAAGCATAGCTTTAGACTGTTCATAAGAGGTGGTCTGATGCTTCTCCCAAAATCCGATGTTCATTTGGCCATAAGTCCGCCAATTGTAAGGCTCCGGCAAAAACGGCTTCGTTTCGCCGTTAAGGTTCGCCGCCGTCCAATTCAGTAAGAGCTGATGCCATTCGTACAGATGAATCAGGATATCACGCAGATTCTTGTCTCGCGTCCAATGCGCTTCTTTTTGGCTTTGGAGAAAGTTATCCCCAAAGTTGAAAGGCGCGTTTTGAGTTTCCTCATCCATGGAGTCAATCAGCTGCCAAAGTTTATCCCATTGACTCTTCGCTGAGGTGATTAACTCTTCTTTTGTCTTTGCTCTTGCCATGGTATCGTCCTCCTTCGGTTTCTTACCAATTTTCAGTTAAGTACACAGACAAAGTTCCGTTCACTCTTGTACAAACCCCTCGCTATCGCCGTGCTCCAGCTCTTTTTTGATCAGCGCCAGGGCAATCCGCAAAGCATTTACCCGCCGGTCATTTAACGTTTTTTGAGAAGATTGCAGCTTGCCGCTGTCTTGCATCTTTTCACACTTGCGTAAAGTTGAATCAAGGGAAGTCATTGCTTCCGCCAACTCCTCTTTTGTATATTCGTTCATCTTATCTCCCAATATATTTTACTTTTTCAGCAGATGCCTCAAGGCCAGGAGCGGATTGTGATAAAGCATCCTGGGCCCGGAATATCGCATCACTTTCCGGATACGCTCACGCATGACCGGCTTGTAACAATGGACGGTACATTTTGAACAAAACATTTTATCATCACCAAATTTGCAGGCATCGAGCCTTTGCAAGGCATAATTCAAGAGAATCTGACAGTCCTCACACAGTGGCTTGCCGTGGTTTTGACCTTTGCAATATATAAAAATCATCTGCCGCAGCGCATCTTTTTCAAAATCGATCCTGTTCTTTTTCATTGCCTGGTTTTCTCCGATATTCTACAGTGCCCAGTGATTGGTTGTTTTGATTGCGTATGTGCTGAAGGTGTATACCGATGTGTCCAACGCCTAAAATCACCGCAGCGGCAATGAGCCACACCAACTGTCCGTATATGCCCAGTAGTAAAAACGCCACAACGGGCAGCGTTGCCCCTGGTACAGGGACGCCAAGGAAGGGACGGTAGAAATCCTCCCAGGTATGTCCGCCGCGAAAATAGCGGAGCCAGTAGCACTCGTACAACACCATCAGCAATGCCGAAGCGATCAGCCAAAAAAGCCAGGGCTCAACCCTTTTGGGATTCGTGTCGCTGAAAAAGAGTACCGTCGCAGTACACAGCACCTGCCCGATTCGTTCAAATGCCAGCAATACTTTGTTTTCCCCCGAGGGGTCATATCCCTCCGGCTTGCGCCGAGCCCATAAAATATTCGGCACTTCCAGCAGGATCATGTAAATCAGCCCGATGTAGGAAAACCCGAAATGCCCCAGGTTCATTTTGATTTCCCCTTATGCTGATGATAAAAGGCTTTGAGCTCTTTCTTCGTTTCCTCGTCAAGGTAATGCCAGCGGACGCCTCTCAGTGCACCTTCCAATGCCGAAAGACGCATCAGACAGGCGGACGAATCACGTTCGAAAATCCGCAACCACGCTTCACGGCTGCCCACACTCCGCAACGCTTGCCCAGTGGTAATGCCAACCTCCGCAAGCTGGGTTTCTAACTTTTTGGCGATATTCGGCAATTTTGCTAATTCACCCATTGATCTCTTGTCCTCTCGTATCCTTTCTCATCATTTGTCGGAACCATCGTTATCATGATTCACAATGCCAGCAATGACCTCGTGAAAGCACTCCATTACACTAATGATCTCATCCTCAGTAATCTCATCGACATGAATGCCGCAGACCACGGCGACGTGCTTATTGAATCGCGCGGACAGTTCTTCCGAAACATAGCGGGCAACCGCTTCGTCTTTATGACCGATGCGGTTTAACACCGAGGTCGTCGAACTCATCGCGTTCTCAACGGATAAACTCGGCCTTGGCGTACTAAACGTAACGCAACCAATATGGGGACGGTCTCCCCCTGAGATGATCACACATAGATCATCTCCCATTTCGATTGACTTGATATTCAATGAAATACGGCCGCATACCACCCTTCGCTCCTGCATCATCTCACCCCTTCATTTCCCTCGTTGATCAAACCATCTTCAGTCCGGCACATTTCATACCCCATACACGCTTTTCTTTTATTATACACATTTCTGCAAAACATTCAATTCTTTATCCAAAAGAGCTAAACTAAAAAATCAACAAGGCCCCCTATGTTGACTTGGTTACAACGTATGGCGCCTTGTTGGGAATTGATTGGTCTGATATTTATTGGTGTCAAATTCTGCTGTGTTTTTCAAACAAGCAATGATCCATGTGTTCCTCTGGTCAACAAATGGTACCCAGAGTTTCCTTCCCAATCCAGGAAAAAAGATAATCCACTTGCTCCGGAAGCTGAATTCCGGGATCTTCCAGCTTGACAAATCTGCCAGGCAAATCCCGTTCCATTGCCGCCAGATGAAAATGACAAGCGCCGATTCCAAGATCCGTACGCTGAATATCAAAACCGTGCCTGCCATCCTTTATGGAGTGGGCCTCAAAAAAATGATAGACGCCCTGCCCCTGCACAACTCGCCAGGGCTGCTTATTCGACGCGGACGGAGCCAGGCGAAGCATCTCCAGCGCAAAGGCGTAATCCCCGGCTTGTTCCGGTGTCAAGGGGCGGGAAAAATCTTGACAATAAAACAGACTGCTCCAGGCAAGCCTGGAATCCGACTTGGCAACCCAGCGGGCCATAGAGTCAAAGACCCGCTTCTTTTCCAGCGGCTGACCGATTGGAGAGATCACTGGAAAAAGGTCGCCTTCTTTTAACTTCATTGCCGCCGCAAATGCGCTGCGATCAAAGGTTCCCCCAAGCCAACAGGTCCCCAACCCCATGGCTGTGAGATACAGAACCAGCTGCTCAAAAGAATAACCCAGTGCTTCCAGACCCAGTTCACATCGGGCCACAGATGCACCGACGAAATCCGAGGCTCCCTTGATGAAACCATAGGTACCCAACTTTTCCCCGTCTGCCGACACCTTGCCCTCCAGCAGATAAAAAGATATGTCTACGGAAAACGGATTGGTCAGCCCGGCAATGTACCGGTCAATCCGCTGTTTTTCGTCGGGGGAAAGGGGGCACTCCTGATACGACCGGACGCTGCGGCGCATCTTCACCGTTTCTTCAATGGGAAAATCCATTTTCATCATGTATCAGTTCTCCTATTACAATTCTTTGGATAAAAAAACCACAGCTGATTGCGGCTTTTTCAAGCAAAACAGCTTGACCTCCAGGGGAGCATCGTCAGCATTTCCAATCAATTTTTGCCGGATTTGCCTCGTTATCCACAGCAACGGCGCGAAGAGCGCCTTCCATACGTTCGCACTCTTTGGCAGCACATTGTTCTAGTTGCTCCCAGGTTGCCTCTGTCCCGAGGCGGTCATAAGCAACCGCCAGCGCACCGTAAAAGGCAAGCCCAATGCAGTGCCGCGCCGAATGGATCGTCGAAGCACATTGACCGATTGCTCTGGCGGCAGCTTGCGCCACAGGATTTCCTTCCGCTTCGCGGGCAGTTGCATGGCAGGCGAGGATTGCCTTTTTCGCCTGGGGCAGTTTGATCCCACCTGACAACCATTGGCGGGCGGCCTTCAGTGCGTTTTGCGGGCGCAAATCATTCGGGTAATCCTTGCGATACAGTGGCAATATTACCTGCTCGGAATAATCAACTGCCCAATTTGCAAGCGTTGTTTTATTCTGTGTTTCAATCAATTTCATAAGCGACTGGATATACGGCGCGTTCCAATCGTTCAGCATTTTACGGGGCTTTGGGCTCATACTTCATGAACTCCTCAAAATCTTCTCCATTGGCTTACCTTTTGCCAATTCATCCACCAGTTTGTCAAGCCACCGGATCTTCTGCATGAGAGGATCTTGGATTTCCTCGACACGGTGCCCGCAAATCACACCTGAAATTTTGGTGGCATTGGGATTTATCTGCGGGGCTTCACTAAAAAAGGTTTCATAATCGATATTCTTCCGAATTTGCTCTTGCAAGCCGGAATCGTCATATCCCGTCAGCCAACAAATCACAGCGTCAACCTCAGATTTGGTGCGCCTTTTGCGCTCTGCCTTTTGGATCAGCAGCGGATAGACACTGGAAAACGCCATCTTATATACGCGCTCGTTTGTCATAAAGTATCGTTCCTTTTCTTTTTCTGTTTCTGCTTTATTCTCCAGCGCACAATATCGGTGATGAGTTCATGGTCTATTGCCTTGTCCAGCGGCAGCTGAATTGCCCCCTTAGAAGTCTTGTATCCTGCAAGACGCTCCGCAAATGCGGACGTGGCTTCGCCACCGGGGTACAGCCCGATGTGTTTCTTGAACGCAGCGAAGTGGATGAGATTTTCATCCTGCCAAAACGTCGGCATTTGCCAAGCGATTTTCTCTGCGGCTTCCGGCGCGGCGGCGCGAATGGTTTTGCGGATGCTTTGCAACAGAGGCCGCACATCCTCGGGTTGTGCCGCAATGTATTCGTCAATGCTCTTCGGTTTCACACAAAAGTGATCTTGCTCCGTGCTTTTAAATTCACGACCGCACTTCGGGCATTTCCACATGTAACCATACTCCTTTTTCTTGTGTCGCTGATATCATCATTATTTAACGTTGCAGATCAAATTCAATTTGCTTCTTTGATTTCTTATCCAATATTTCCCCCGTTAGCGCCTTTAGAATAAAGTTTTCCGCTTCATCTGTTTGCTGCTCTTTTCTTATGGCAAGCAGTACGTTCAAGATGTCGAGCAATAAGGGTTTACGCATGGTATCCTTTATGGCCATTAGATCAAATGAAACGAGACGATCGGCTATTTTCCGGTTTAAGTTCGGTTTCAATGGCGCCACCTTACCCAATGATTGAATGCACTGCCGTATTGTGATGGGCTTTTCGTCTTTCAAGAGTGCCAGATACTCGTCGATGGTATCCTCCATTCGGTTTTGTGAATCCCACCTGACATTTTCCGCCACAAGCATAAGCCCGATGCTTCTCTGATAAGAATGATTATTCTTGAGCTTTTCGCGGAAAGTATCCCAAAATGGATAAACATCATTAAAAAGTTTTGATCTGTTCTGCAATAGGAGAAATGCCTGATACCGAATTTTGTCGTCTTTTAGGGACAGCCATTCTATAAGCTGCGGAATATCATCTTTATTGAGCGCCTTTGACTCCTCCTGTAAATCGCTTTTGGGAATTGACATCATACGCTCTAATGTTATCATCTTTCATCTCCCTATCAAACAAAATATAAATAAGCTTTCACCACAAATTGGTATTTATCGCTGCAATTATATTATCATGGCCCTCCTCAGCTTTTCGGAGCAGGTGCTTTTACAATGATCAACTCCAAAGTTTCCTCATGCAGGTTTTTAACATTCATCTTCGTTTGATATGGGATTTTCAGCAAAGTGCCGGCCATGTATTCATGTATTTCCTGATCGTTCAAGCCGATGGAGAGCCTTCCGCGCACAACAGTCATATACACATTCGAGTTGGAAAAATGCTCTGGCAATCCCTGCTCTTTGTTAAACACCATATGCAGATAGTGTAGATTATCATCGAAAACGACCTTCTCGACAGTCTTCTCATTACCCCTTGACAATTTGAATATTTGCTCAACCATAAAATATACCTCCCTTTTTTATGATGTATTCATTTTACCATTCCACTTCCCAAATCCATATCTATGCTGACGGCTCATTCCACAATTACACCTCTATTTATATTTGCAATATATAAGATGACAAGAGGAGTTTTCACATTACAAGAAAATAAAAAGGGAAAGCCGCCCAGCGGTTTTCCCATATCTGCTATTTTTTGACGCTTTGCTCCGCGATGATCTGCTTCGCCTGCTCAACCATGTTCGGATAGAGCGAATTTGTCACATAATCCTTACCCACCGCGGAGGAAACCATAAACCGCGCACAACTTTCCCTGTCGTTTTCACAATACTTCTTGCGGTACATTGCTCCCAGCCCACTATCTATGGGCATTTTCTCATTGTAAAAAGGACAGGCGGCCAATTTTTCACACTGCATGCTTCTTACTCCTTATTCTATGTAATAATGATCTGCTGTTAAGACGACGTTTTTTAACCGCCGTCTCAATGGCAAAGCACAGTTTCCTGACAAAAAAACATAGGATACACAGGACGTAAAGGGCAACCATTGCGGCGTGTTTTTATGTATGATGGCATATCATGGTCGTCTCACAGACATAGCGGTAAGCAAAATTCCCAATTAAATTATGCACGCTTCTTTTTTTATAGACTACCATCAAATCACCAAATTGTCAATCCTGAATTTGTGACCTTTTTGGAAAAAACTCCTGTTTTACAGGGTGCAATAGGATGCTTCAGCAACACCGAAACTGACGATGAAAATCTGTATCTTTGGTCATGTTTGATATTCCGTAATAAAGTTTCCGCGTGTTTTGCTTTGCTAATGATAACATGGCAGCTCTCCTTTTCAGTGTCTCACTTAAAGCAATGGTTGCCAAATAGAAAATTGAAGTGTGCAGATGCAACGGTATTATTTAAAAAATCATGAATACACTGTATCATATTATTCCCGTGTTTTTTACATGCTTTGGAGGGTTTATAAATGTATAAGCATAACGAATGGTCTCAAACAGATAAAAAAGATACCCGGTATACAGAAGAAAAGCAAAACATAACTTCTGCAGAAACAGAAAGTTCAGATGCGTCCCATTCCCAGACAGTAGGTGCTCGTGGCCCTGTTCTTGTACAAGACACCGTTCTGCATGAATCCTTGGAAACTTTCGTATTCTCCACCACGTTGCCACGGCGCATACATACAAAAGGATATGGCGCTTTTGGGTATTTTTACGTCACTCACTCAATGAGAGAATATACCAAAGCCAGACTTTTTCAAACGCCCAATGAACAGGTACCGGTAGCGGTGCGTTTCTCTCTTGCTTCAAGCAATCAGGGGACGCCGGACACCTCCAGAAATGTGCGGGGATTCAGCACCAGATTTTATACCGATGAAGGAATTTTTGATTTGCTCTGCAATCATCTCCCTGTCTTCTTTGTACGGGACGCCATTCGTGTTCCGGACGTGATCAGCCATCTTTCTCCCTCTCCCGTGAATAATCTGGCGGATCCGGAACGGCTTTGGAGCCTGTTTGCCAAATATCCCGAGGCAACAAATATGCTGATATGGTTTTTTTCAGATTTAGGAACAGTCAAAAGCCTTCGCCATATCCCGGGTTATAGTGTCAGCACCTATGTCTGGCGAAATGCACAGGGTGTTCGCCACTATGTGAAATATCACTGGTACCCCATGGCAGGAACGGAGCACATTGACCAGCGGGAGGCCCAGTGGCTGGCATGTCAGGACCCAGACATTGCAGGACGCGACTTATATGACAGTATAGCGCAAGGCAAGGCTGTCGAATACGAACTAAGTGTACAGCTGATGAATCCTGAAGATGAAAAGATACTGCCTTTTGATCCTTTGGATGATACCAAAGTATGGGATGAAGCCCAATATCCCCTTTTACCCGTTGGACGTATGGTTTTAAATCGCAATCCGGAAGATTATGCTGAACAGGTAGAAAAATTGGCCTTTGCTCCGGCAAATTTACTTCCCGGTCTGGAATTTTCAGATGACAAGGTACTGCAGGGACGTACCTTTATTTATTCAGATGCACAACGTCACAGACTGGGCCCCGATTTTCGTAATATCCCCGTCAACAAACAGGCAAACTGGTCTCCTGCATCTATGGTGTCCAGTGGAAATGGCAGATATGTCGCCGGTGAAATTATGCGTGCCGAAATCCCGAATCCGGACAATTTTACACAGGCGACTCAGAGATATGAATCTTTTTCTGCAACAGAGCAAAAGAACCTTGCAGCTAATATTGCATCAGGCCTTATAGAGGCTCAACCCAATACACAGCACACTGTCTTAGGGCATTTAAAACAAGTTTCCCCTGCGCTTGCCGAGATGGTCAGAAATCAAATTCTTTTATATGCGGGTACAATGGGAAGATAATCCCCATTTTTGATTCTTCTGTATCAGTATTTTTTGTTGAAAAAAGGGGCAAAATCAAAGGTTTTTACTCTGATTTCGGCCCCTTCTTCGCGTTCAAACTTATGTTGATATGACTGTCTGGAGTCTTGTAAAAAAGCAGTACACACGTCTCGCATGGCACGATAGGGTGCCTTGGTTTTTCAGTCCACTTACGCTCTCATTGTAACTTTATCATAGCGACATGTCAAAAGGCGGCAGAAAATGGCGTTTACCATCAGCGCAACACCCGACCAGAAAAACCAAGTGTTTACGCCAGCCGCTTCAGCAACCGGACCGGCAACCAGCAGACCGAACGGCATGGCAAGCGTCATGGCCGTCATCAAAAGTGAAAAAACCTTTCCCATCGATTCCGGGGGGGTGCTTTCCTGCACATAGGCCATAACCGGAACATTCATGAATGTTCCGGAGGAGCCGATGATAAAGCTGCATAGCGTAAAAATCCAGAACCCTCCGCTTGGCAGCGCGCCACCGATCAGCGTGGCGGCTCCCATGAACCCCATCGCCAAGGATGCCATGAGGAATCTCCTTTTCATGCCGCCCCATACCCCGATCACCAGAGAGGACAGCAGCAGCCCGGTGGCAAAAACAAATTCCACTACACCGTTGTGCCAAGCATCCCCCATGAAGTGGCTGCGCACCAGGAGCGGGAACAGAGAGCCCAGGGGCATGTAGAGAACGCTCATGACCAAGATGGGGAAAAAGACAGCCATCAAGGGCTTATTCGCCCGCATGGCGGCAAATCCCTGTTTCATGTCGGACCAAACCTTCGTTTTTTCACCCGTTTGCGGAAGGTCGGGAATCTTAACAAAGAGCAGGCAGATGATGGCAAACGCGGCGCCTAAAATATCCACTGGCATGATGGCGGCCATGGGCAAAACTGCCATGAGCGCAGCACCCAGCACGGGGCCGAGCATATTGGATAAGGATTGGATCATATTCCCCCAGCCGCCGGCTTTTGTCAGCATCTCCGTGGGGACAAAGGTAGGGATCGCCGCCTGCATGGCCGGAGCGTGGAACGTATTGCCCACGCCGCGCAGAAACAGCACCGTGTAAATAAACCAAACGGGCGGCGTTGGCGTCATCAAAAACGCCGCGCCAAGCACGATACTGGACAGCGCGACCAGTCCGTCGGCGGCGATCATCACCGTACGACGGTTGTAACGGTCCACCCATACCCCAGCAAAAGGGCCGATTAGGATATTGGGAAGAAAGCTGACGATGGACGCAATCGTCAAGGTAATTGCGGATTCCGTTTGAACCGTCAGCCACCAAATCACGGCGAACTGAACGGTGGCCGAGCCTAAAAGCGAAAAGGCCTGACCAGTATAGATCAAAACAAATTGTTTTTTCCATCGATTCATATCCATAAAGGGAAATCTCCTTTTATAAAAATAAAAAACGAACAACACATCAACGCGTTGTTCGTGCAAAAAGACACAATTTTACAAGGAAATCCCGCAGTAAGGATACATTCCCGCAAAACCGTCTTTAAGCACAACAAAACAAGGCCCTGTTTACAAGGGCCACGCTTAAAAATCGGATTTTACAGGAAAATGTAATACATTCGTATCCCTCCGTTGTGGTTATGATAGCATATTTTGATTGAAACCGCAAGACGGAAACAATGCCGTTTCAGCAAAGACGATTCCAGAGTCGTTTCATGGGGCCGCGTAGAAAGACAGCTTATTCAAAGAATTCTTTTCCATAAACCACGACAGTGACGAGGAAAAACCGAATCGCCGACATGAGCGATTTCCGGCGGGAACAGTCCACCTCCATTACGGAATACGACAAACCGCTTCTCCGGTGACTGATTAAAAAGGTTACAGTTTACAAGGATAATTTCACCGTGAAATTCAAGTCCGGAGTGACGGTGGATGTGGAGGAGTAAGACTAATAAATAACTTCAAAATATTGGAACTTTACTTTATATTATAAACATTATACGAAGTATGGAGAATGCTCTGGACTGCCCATTATTCCGCGTATATTGGGCAATTTTTCATATTATTTCAAAACGATGAATTCGGTTCGGGGATTCTTTGCAGTAACTCTTTTCATTCATCCAAAATAGGCGTACTATTCCGTCCAAGATTCAGCGCTTTGAGTAGAGCGTAATGCACACCATAAACAGATTTCAGTTTCACTTTTGGCTCCAGATGATAAATCTCTCTTTCACGATAGCAGAATCTAAAAAACTCTTTTCCATCCTGAGTTTTATCATAATAGCAAATCGTATTCAGGTCATAAAGTAATTGTAAAAAGTCATCAGGCGACAAGATTGCATCAATAAGTTCCATATTTCTGTCTGAAACCTGTTGCGTGTAATCTTTGTAAGAATTCGTATATTCTGTGTATGTAAACTTAGACTTTCCATTAAGAAATTGAAAGAAAAATAGTACGGTACTAAACCCTTCTGGAGAAAATTTATGGAGACACCAATCTCGAGCTTCATCAATATAATAATTAGAAATTTCGTTTTGGGTATCATTATTATTAAAGTTTTCCAAGTCAGATTGCTTAGTTGTTTTCTCACATCTGGCTTGAATAGCTTTCATGATAGAAATGAAATCTCTCGGTCTGGAAAGCGAGAGTCGGAGACAGTCGATAAAAGAGTCATCATGAACTCGTTTTTGATAATTTGTGCTATCGGTAAACCAAGGAAAATAATAGTCCCAATACGCATCCTCGGGCAATCCTTCGTTATGATAAGAAAGCAGATTATTACACAGATTAAACAACGCTGAAGTTTTATAATTTTCATATGTTGTACGCCAATCTAAAAGAACACTATTATCTCGAACTTTATTTGCCTGATTGTGAAGGGCAAGCTGTGGAAACATATCCGTTCTAATTGATAGTACAACTTTTAAAAAGCCGTCAGATTCAGGCATCGAACGAAACACGGATGTATTTACTTCCCAAATTGCGGTTGCCAATCCTTGTATGCATGCTTTATACTCACTGTCTGCAAGATCATCGATTCTTATATCAATGCTGTCTATAAATAAAAATTTATTTTTTTTAATTTTAAGTCTACAAAATGCCTCGCTAAACCGTCTTTCCATATCTAAAAGATTGTTTTGAAATTTTTGCAAAGTTTTTTCGTTGCTGATTCGTTGGCTGGCAGAAGCTTTCAGATTTTCCTGAAGGCCCAACGCCGCAAAATTTATGCCAGCTTCACCAGAACAAGCATTATCAAAAATGTATTTAAAAGACGTAGCAATTTCGGGTATAAATGCATTGTCATAGTAGCTGTCAATGCTATCACTCAAAGCTTCAAATTGTGCAGACCTTTTAGGACCGAATGCTGTTATATCCTGCTTGTTAATTAGCTTAGACATGATCATAAGCAAAATAATCTTCCAAACACGAGAGTAATCTGACAACTGCAAAAAGCCCAATTTTCGTAAATTCATAAATACTTTATAATCTGTGGATTCCAAATTAACGACATTAGATTGCGTATTTCTATACTCATAATTTTCAAGAAAAACGGCATATGCAGTTTTTCCCGTTCCCTTGTCACCAATCAAGAAATAAGTGTCTTCACGCATTAAACGCTCAAGTTTTTCGTCCTTTACAAATACAGATAAAAAAAATTCACGATATTTTCGACTGTTGCGATAATTGGATGCATCACCATAGCCAAAATCCAAGTCAGATATTTTTTTCATAATATACCTCCATTTTCAGTCTATAATTATTAATTATTGAACTGCGCATTATTGCTATAACAAGTAGCTGCATTGGATGCCATTTTTGCATCCAACCCCGCCAAATTCAAAAAACGTCAATTCTGTACACTCGTGAAGCGGTGACATCAATATCGTCCACTCGCGCCCGAAATCCAACCACTGGACTTGTTCCCGCGAAGTGATATTCTGGCAATTTTGGCACGTTGCATTTTTACCCTAAACCCCCGAAAGTGCCATTATTACTGGGCTTTCCACACACCTGTCAATTTACCCTTGACATCAATACCACTGTCTCAACGGTATTACCAAAGTCCCACAAAGCTCCAGACAGCTATATTAACGTAACTGTAGACTTCGGCAATGGGGATGGAATGATACCATTAGGTAAGGTTGACAATAGGCTTACCCTTAATAATATAGCTGAAAGGGCAGACGCATACAAGCCAAAACCGCGAACTACTTACAAAATGATTAAAGAATATATCGTTGAAAAATACGACTTCAAAGTCCATACGGCATATATTGCCGAGGTGAAACGTAGTTTAGGTTTGCCAATGTACGATGCTCCCAATGCGGTTGAAACATTAAAAAATCCAAGAAAACACCCCACTCCTGTTCAAGTAGATGCTATCAAAGATGCACTTGCTCATTTTGAAATAATATAGAGCAAATGAATATGAATATGGAAATTGCTTCTTACATTCTGTAAGAGGCAATTTTTTATATAGCAAATTAGCTTTGTGTTACTTGTTCTTATCACAGAAATCAGAAGGAGGAAAGAAAAATTGAATGCAAACATAATTGCCTGCGCCAATCAAAAAGGCGGTGTGGGCAAGACCACCACCTGTGCCAATCTCGGCATCGGATTGGCACAGGAAGGAAAAAAGGTGCTGCTGGTGGATTGCGATCCACAAGGTTCACTGTCCATCAGCCTTGGCTACTCTCAGCCGGATAGCCTGCCGGTGACGCTTGCAACCGTCATGGGCAAGGTATTGTCCGAAGAACCTATATCTCCACAGGAAGGAATCCTGCGTCATGCGGAGGGTGTTGACCTTATGCCCGCCAACATTGAGCTATCGGGTATGGAGGTTTCGCTGGTGAACGCCATGAGCCGTGAAACCATCCTGCGGCAATACCTGGATACCGTAAAACGCCAATACGACCATATCATTCTGGATTGTATGCCTTCTTTGGGTATGCTGACGGTCAACGCGCTGGCCGCTGCAAACAGCGTACTCATTCCCGTGCAGGCACAGTATCTTCCGGCAAAAGGGCTTGAGCAGCTTTTACAGACCGTGGGCAGGGTGCGTCGGCAGATCAACCCCAAGCTCCAGATCGACGGGATTCTGTTGACCATGGTGGATACCCGCACCAATTACGCCAAAGAGATCAGCTCCCTGCTGCGGGAAACCTATGGCGGCAAAATTAAAGTTTTCGGTACAGATATCCCGCATTCTGTCCGGGCCGCCGAAATCAGCGCCGAGGGCAAGAGTATCTATGCCCACGATCCGAACGGCAAAGTAGCCGAGGCGTACCGAGAACTTACCAAGGAGGTGTTAAAGCTTGAAAAGCAGCGCCAAAAACATAAAGCTGACCTCGGTAGATGAAATTTTTTCCACGGAAGAATCCCGCACTGATGCAAACCGGGAAAAAGTCATGGAACTGCCATTGGCCGAGCTTTATCCCTTTAAAAACCATCCGTTTAGAGTTGTGGATGATGAGGCCATGCGGGATACAGCCGAGAGCATTGAAAAATACGGCGTACTTGTTCCGGCCATCGCGCGTCCTCGTGCCGAGGGCGGGTATGAGCTTGTGGCCGGACACCGGCGAAAACGCGGATGTGAGTTGGCTGGCAAGGACACTATGCCGGTTATTGTCCGCGATCTGGATGACGACGCAGCTACAATTATCATGGTTGACAGCAATTTGCAGCGGGACAGTTTGCTCCCCAGCGAACGGGCTTTTGCCTATAAATTGAAGCTGGAAGCTATCAAGAGACAGGCTGGCAGACCATCCAAAGAAAATGGTGACCAAGTTGGGCACAATTCTTTTGGCAAGCGGAGTGTGGAAATCATTGCTGAAAATGCCCCTGATAGTCGCAATCAAATACAGCGGTATATCCGTCTCACCGAGTTAATTCCCGTCATTCTTGAAATGGTGGACACAAAAAAAATCGCTTTTAACCCCGCCGTGGAACTGTCCTATCTCAAGCCGGAAGAACAGACGCTTTTGCTGGACGCAATGGACAGCGAACAGGCGACCCCTTCGCTCTCACAGGCCCAGCGGCTTAAAAAGTTCAGTCAGGAGGGTACACTTTCCGTTGATGTGATGCGGGCCATTATGTCGGAGGAAAAGAAAAGCGAGCTGGATAAGGTGACGCTGCCGAGTGACAAGCTTCGCAAGTATTTTCCCAAGTCATATACCCCGCAGCAAATGGAGGCGACCATTTTCAAATTGCTGGAGCAGTGGCAAAAGCGCCGACAGCGGGAACAGGTACGGTAACACGCGGCGTTTCGGGCGTTCTGACAGGAACGTCTTTTTTCATGCCCGCCCACGGAAAGGAGGTGCCTGCCTATGGCTGTATTTCGCGTGGAGAAAACGAGGGATTACACGGTTATGGCGAATCATCATTTGAAAAACCGGGCTTTAACGCTCAAAGCAAAGGGGCTTTTGTCCCTGATGCTCTCCCTGCCGGAAGATTGGGACTATACGCTGAAAGGGCTATCCCTCATCAGCGTGGAGGGTATCGATGCGATCCGTGAGGCAGTCAGGGAATTAGAGTGTGCCGGATATATCATCCGTTCCAGAGAACGCAACGGCAAAGGACAACTCAAGGGCACAGAATATGTGATCTACGAAAAGCCCCATTCATCCGAAGCCTCGCCTGGAGAGGAAAAACCTGCGCAGGAAAATCCTACATTGGATAATCCAACGCAGGAAGAACCTATACTGGGTTCTCCTGCATTGGCCGAGCCTGCACAGGAAAATCCAACGCAATTAAATACTAAGGGATTAAAGATTCATCCAGAAAATACCCAAATAGTAAATCCTCATGGAGCAAATCCTTATCCATCAAATCCGAATCCATCCTATCGGGCAACCGGTTCGGAACGCTCTCCCGGATGGGATGAGATGGGATACGATGAGACGGCCAGATACAGGAAAATGGTTCGGGAGAACCTTGAATATGACCTGCTGGTACAAGATCGAAAAACAAACCAGGAACGGCTGGATGAAATTGTAGACCTCATCGTGGAAACGCTCTGCTCCACCAAGCCGACAATCTGCGTTTCCGGCGACGATTACCCCGCCTCGCTTGTAAAGGAGAAGCTGCTCCGGTTGACCAGCACCCACATGGATTACGTTTTTGAGTGTTTGGACAAAAACACCACCTACGTTCGCAACATCAAAAAATACCTGCTGGCCACCCTGTTCAACGCTCCCAGCACCATCGACAGCTACTATTCGGCGCTGGTCAATCACGATCTGTACGGCGACGGCTCACGGAGACGGTAAGCATTCTTAGCGGGCCGATTTTTTATCCCCAAAACAGAAAGGAGAAATCTTTGTATGAAACGACCCTTTGCATACATTACCGCCCCTTGGGGTGCGAATGAGTTTGAAAACACTGAAGCCGCCGCGAAATACTGCCGCGCCGTGTACGACGCGGGCTTTGCCCCCATCTGCCCGATCCTCTGGCTGCCGCTCTATCTGGCGGATGATATTCCGCAGGAGCATAAGGACGGCATCGACATCGCCCGCGATCTGCTGCGCCGCGCCCATGTGTTGGTGGTCTGCGGGCATACCGTGGACGAACAGGTGAAAAACGACATTGCCGTGGCACAGCGGTTGAACATTACAGCCACAACGCTGGACGGAATCCTGACTGTCAAGCGGCAGGGCCGGAAAGACCCGCAGTCCAAAAATCTTTAGGAGGGAAACAGCGCATGAAACTATTGAAAAACAAACTCGTTATCGGCTCCCTGTGCATTCTGCTGGGCCTGCTGTTCAGCTTTGTCGCCCTGCCAGCACTGTTTGACGGTGGGCAGGACACAACCGTCAGCGCCGTCCGTATGAAAACGCCCGTGCAGGAAGGAGAACAGATTACCGCCGAAATGGTGGAGATCGTGAGCGTACCGGAGTATCTGGCGTCGAGCCCGCTGCGCGACATCGCTTCGGCGGTGGGCCAATACGCCAACGCAGACCTGTACGCTGGGGATTATCTGACCGCCGAAAAGCTCTCTCAGGAACTGCCGAAGCGCAGCCTTCTCTCGGCGGGCGAAGCAAAAGGCAAAACGGTGGTATCCGTTACCCTGCCGTCTCTGGCCTCCGGTGTTTCCGGGCGCATCCTTCCCGGCGACATCGTAACGGTTATCGCGATCTCCCAAAGCACCACCAACCAAACTCTGGGCATTGACCCGGAAACGGAGCAAACCGTTTCTTTCGGCGCGGTCATCTACCCCGAGCTAGAATATATCGAGGTCTGCATGATAACCGCCAGTACCGGCGCGGACGCGGAGGTCGCTGCCAGCCCGGAGGAAGATACGGAAAACAGTCTGCCTGTCACCGTGTCCTTCTACGCTACGCAGGAGCAGGCCATCCGCCTGGCCGAGTTGGAGCAGCAGGGCGTTCTCCATATCGCGTTTGTTGCACGCGGTGAAGCCGTAACGAAATACGTCTCTGACGCCGTTCTTGCGGGAACGGAGGTGGATTGACATGCTCACCGCCATATGGGGACGGGACAGCACCGGAAAAAGCACGCTCAGCGACGCATTGGGTGGGCTGCTTGCCAAACGAAGCGTCACGGCCATCCTCGACACCGATCTAACCCAGCCGACCTTGCCCCAGCGGGTAAACGGAAAGAAGCTCTCTGGTGACACATCTCTCGGCAAGGCCATATCCGGCGGTATAACCAGCGATATAGCCCATTACCTGCATCGGCACCCGCGCCGCAAGGGTTTGTTTTACGCGGGGCTGACCGATGCGGACGAATATATGACTTACGAGATCGGCCTAGAAGCCAAGGACGCGGCACAGGATCTCATCAGCCAGTGCACGGGGCTTGCGGATACAGTGATCCTCGACCTCTCGGGACAGCGTACCGATCCCTTTATCCCTTGCGCTCTTGCCCGTGCGGAGAAAGTGATCGTCCTCATCACGCCGGATGTGCAGGGCGTCTGCTGGTTTAACGCCGTCAAGCCGCTGCTGGAAGCCATGGATGCCCAGGGGCGTGTGCTGCCGGTTGCGTCCATGATAGATCGCCATGCCGTCGATGCCGTGGAAAAGGCATTGGATTTGCGGTTTGTTGCCAAACTGCCCTATGTTCGGGAACTTCGGCAAATACGGGATACCGGCGCTGACCCGCTGGACGGCGCTACGCGCGCCGCTGCCCGCTATGCCAAGCAGGTACGGACGCTCTGCGGGCTGCTGAAGGAGGTGGGCACATGAACCATACGCTTCGGGAACTGGTTTACGAAGAACAGAATACCGGCGTACAGGAAAAGGACGCCTATGAAGCCGTGCTGGAACAGGTGCGCGGCTATGTGTCGGAAGCCCACGCGGAAACCCTTGCTCAAAGCCTTACCGAAAAAGCCGCTACGGAATCCATCAAGCGGTTGATCGAAGAATATGTTACAACTCAGCGTTTGCGCGTGGACGGATGCTCCATACAGGAGCTGACCGACCGGATTTACAGGGACATGGCGGGCTTCGGGTTTCTGGATCGGTATATTGCCGACCCGGATGTTGAAGAAATCAACGGGAATAGCTGGCGCGATATTGAGATCGTCACGCGCTCCGGGTGGAGAAAAATCCCGGAGCGTTTTTTGTCGCCGCAGCAAGCCGAGGATACCCTGCGCAAAATGGTACGATTGGGCGGTCTGGTGCTGGACGGCACAAACCCGACGGTAGACAGCTATATCACGCAGGGCATCCGCATATCGGCCATCATCCCGCCCGTCACCGACAGGCGCAGCGGCGCGGTATTCTCCATCCGACGCCAGCGCATGGCGCGCGTGACAAAGCAGCAGCTTGTGGACTGGCGCACGGCTACGCCGGAAATGCTGGACTTTCTTGCGCTCTGCGTAAACTTCGGCGTATCCGTCGGGCTGGCGGGCAAAACCGGGAGCGGCAAGACCACCGACATTTCTTATCTGCTGGGCGCTGCCGACAGAGATAAGCGCATCTACACCATTGAGGAAACGCGGGAGCTGGACTTGTTCAACGTGGACGATCAGGGAAACGCACAAAACCGTGTGATCCATACCTGCACCCGGCCCAGCGACATGGAAAGCGCCGACGTGGATATGAACGATCTTCTGCGCAAGGCGCTGCGGTTCAGCCCGGATATTATTGCGGTTGCGGAAATGCGCGGCGCGGAAGCCATGACCGCGCAGGAAGCGGCCCGAACCGGCCATACGGTAGTGACCAGTCTGCACGCCAATTCCGCAAGAAAGGCATATGGGCGCATTCTCTCCATGTGCCAGATGTCGGGCACCCATATCTCCACAAATATTCTTATGGGCTTCGTGGCCGAGGCGTTCCCCGTTATGGTGTTCAAAAAGCAGGCTCCTGACGGCACGCGCCGTATCATGGAGATCGTGGAGGCCACCGGCGTGCGGGACGGCACAGTGCAGGCCAGCACGCTTTTTCGCTACGATACCGCAACCGGCAGCTTTATTCAGGCGGGCGGTATATCCCAAAGCCTGGCCGATACGCTGCTGGAAAACGGCGCGGATCAAGCTTCGGTGGCCCGTTTCAGGGAGGTAAAGACATGATTCTCATCCAAATACTTTGTGCCCTGCTTATCATCGCGGGGCTTTTTTTAATGCACGGCATTCGTGTTTCGGATATGGCCAGCTGGCTTGTAAACCCTTTACAACGGCAGCATGAACGGAAAAAGCGGATACGCCGTATCACCGGCAAGTCCAAAGGCAGACTGGCCGCCGCTGTGGACAATGCTAAAGAAATGCTGACGGCATCCAATATGGGTGAAAAGATCGGCACATATAAACTGGCGGCGGTATTGCTGGCCTCCATTGGCCTGCTGATCGGCCTTGTGCTGGATAACATCCTCGCCGGGCTGGTGCTGGCTGTTGGTCTTGGTTGTTCGCCGCTCATCGTGATCCGTATCCGCACCGGCGACTATATCCGCAGCTTACATGAAAAGCTGGAAAGCGCAATGGGCACCGTCACCAACAGCTACGTTTCTTCCGGCGACCTGATCGGCGCGGTGGAAAGCAGCCTGAACCTGCTGCCGACGCCGCTGGACGGCGTATTCCGGCAGTTTCATATGGAGACACAACTCATTGATTCCGATGTGGTAAAGGCTCTCGGCAGACTGCGTACCCGGATTGACAACCGATATTGGCGGGACTGGTGCGACGTGCTGATGCAATGCCAGCGCGACAGGCAGCTCCGATACGCGCTGCCCGGCATTGTGAACCGGCTAGGCGAAATGCGCCGAGCGCAAATGGAAGCGGACACCGCCATACAAAAGCAGATCAGCGATTACATCCTCACGGTTTTGATCGTCCTTGGCTCCATCCCCCTGATGGCCGCTATGATGCCGGATTGGTATACCATGCTCTCGCAGACGGCTGCGGGAAAAATCACGCTGGCCGTGGTGTTGGCCGCTGTGCTGGCAACGGCAGTTTGGGTAGCACGGCTGTACCGTCCGGTGGTCGCGGAAGGCGGTGAAAAGCCATGACTTCTCTATACTACGGACTGCCCGGTCTGCTCATTACTTTTGGTCTGTTCCGCATCGCGCAAACGGCGCTGCCCGACCGCAAAGCGGTGAACGCGATACGCAATATTCACGGAAAGCGCGATATAACCCAGCGTTTGCAGGCTTCGCTTTTACCGGTGGCACGGTTTTTCTCAAGAAGGTTTCCCATGAGCGAATACAAGGCAAAGCGCATGGAGGCTGATTTTTCCCGCTTGGGGCTGGCACAAAACCCATCGGAATATGTGGGCGCGGCCACGGCAAAATCCATGTTGCTTGCCCTGACCGGCCTTTTGTTTGTCCCTTTGGGCGTCCCATGGCTGGCTTTTATCACCGCCCTTGCCGCCCTACTCGCATACTTTCAGACCATACAGTCCATTCGAAAACAAGCGGAGGCATTGAACCGCGAGATCGAAGCGGAGCTTCCGCGCCTTGTGGAAACCCTCAATTACGCCTTGCAGGATAGCCGCGACCTGCTTGCTTTCTTTGAGAAGTACCGCCGCGTGGCGGGAAAGGCGTTGGGTACGGAGCTTGACCGCCTGTTAGCCGACATGAAAACCGGCAATCAGGAAGCGGCTCTGCGCCTAATGGACGCACGGCTCGGCCTGCCGTCCTTCTCCGCTTTGTGCGCGATTCTTTGCGGTGTGCATCAGGGCGTGGATCAGCGTGTTAGCTTGCTGGTGTTGGAACAGGATTTGCGTACAAAAGAGCGCGAAGCCCTCCGGCGCGTCATGGAGAAGAAGCCCGGACGCATTAAGACGGCTTCGTTCATTCTCACAGTATTGATGATATTGATGTTTATGGTGCCGCTGGTTCTGATGATTCTGGAGAACCTGCAAGCTGTGGGCATGTAAACAATCCATCCGCTTACCAAGGCAGCGCCGAAAGGAGGGCTGCTTTTTCTATGTGCTGCCGGAACCAGGCGGGTTTTATATATACGCCATTTCGAACATCCACCAATTTTTTATATGAAGAAAAGGAGAAATCACCATGCAGAAAATCAAAAACACCATCCGCCGTTTCGCCGCCGACCGGAAAGCCGAGGGCTTTTTGGATGTCGCCATGAAAATCCTCATCGTCGTGGTCATCGGCGCTGCCGTGCTGCTCATTCTCAGAACTTCCGTGCCGACTCTGTTCCAGGGGTTGATTGACAAAATCGCTGGTACGCTGACTGGCATTGATATACTGAAGTAAAACGGAGAAACACATTACAAAATGGCATGGGGGGCTGCCCAGCAGCGGCCCCCTTCCCATTTGGAAAGGAGCCGTATGAGGAAAAGGTTTATCCGCGACCAGACCGCCGAGGGCTATATCGATGTGGCAATCACCGTGCTGATCGTATTTACCCTTATGGCGTCGCTCATGGCGCTGTTCCCAATATTCACCGCCCAGCAGAGCCTTAATCAGACCGCTCGATATATGGCGCGCACCGTGGAGCTTTACGGAAAAGCCGATGACGCAACGCTCAGTTCCGTCACGGAGGACGGGGATTTTACCGTTCCAGACAGCGTTGATGTTGAAACGCAGTGGCACGACGTGTCACAAAGAATGATCCAGCTTAAAACACAGTTCACCGTTACTATCGCCAAAACAGTTCCCATTGTGATTCTGAGTCCCGCTTTGGGAGATCCGCTGGTAATCAATGTACGTATATCCGCATCAGCAAACGGCATTTCGGAGGTGTACTGGAAATGAAGCGTTTTGTCAGGGATACGCGCGGCAGTACACCCATTTGGGCGGCTTTTATCATACTCATTCTCATTACACTATCCTTTGTGGTGTATGCGGGCGTGACGGTGTACACGAATTATATGACTTGCGAAACCGAGGTGGAGCGCGCGGCCGTCATTGCTGTAGATAGCAACATGGAAAACGAAAATGTACGCGATGTAAGTATCGACATCCCCGCACAGCCTACGCAGACCGATGTGGAGAGCAATTTGGCCGTAGCCGGTTTTGTCAAAAGCGGGAGCCAAAGCTGGAAGAAGTACAAGGGCGATAAGCTGCTTTATGAGATCAGAAATCTTACCGTTACCGTGGAAAATGAACGGATAAAACTGTCCGGCCTGTTCGTGATGCCGCTTCCCTGGACGGTCGGTGGGCAGACCGAGGTGGAAATACCGATCACAGTGCGCTCCCGAAGCCTCTTTCTGGAATGACGCCATACGCCCGGTACGCTTGGATGCAAAGGCAAAGCAGCTATGATTAAAAATATACGACCAAAGGAGGAAGCGCGATGAAAAGGCTTATTATCCTGATTTTTACCTTCGCCTGTGTAGCCCTGCTTTTTGCGGGAACGGCCTTTGCCGGGACAGCACCGGAAGCGGCAAGCTATTTTACGCATTCCGGCTACAACAAAACCTACACGGGTGAGGACGGCACAAGCCATACCATGGCGGTTAAGTGGGTAGGCGAAACGTGGAACAAGCTCGGCACCGTCATTTACGGCATCAATTATGAGGACGTATATCAGAAAGATGGCAACACCTACATCGACGTGATGAGCGCCACGGAGATTTACGAAAACGCGCGGCCGTCCTATCCCGACAGTGAGCGCCACAGCGTTTATCAGGTCAAGTGGTATGCGGACGGCAGCAAGGAAGTTGTCAGCGATTACCGGCCCGCAGAGCCGGAGCAAACTACGGCTCCGACAACGCCATCTGCGGCCCCGGCAGGCACAACGCCGACCCCGGCATCGACGGACAAAACTGCAACAAAACCGACAGAAAGCGTGACATCCGTTCCGGAATCTTCGGCTACGCCGGGCAGCCCACCCGACACCAGCCCCGTGCCATCAGCAGATACACCAGCGGTCACGTCCGGGCCAACACCTGACATAACGGCAGCGCAGGAAAACGTGACCGCCGAAAGCGCCAACCCTTCGCCGTCCGCACCATCACCGGAGGAAGAACCGGAAAATGCTCCGCAGGACGCCAGCGCTTCCCGATGGGTTTGGTTGGTGATTGTCCTCTCCGGGATCAGCGCTTGTATATTGCTTGCCCTTTACCGGCGCAGGAAGGAGGAAAAAGACCATGAGGATCATGAAGCGTAGCTTTGCGGCGCTGCTTTGCCTGCTGACCATCATCGGCATCCTGCCGCTGGGCGCGACCGTGGCAAACGCGGCGGAGCTTCCCGCGACCAAGACGGTGAGCGTCACCGTAAAGCTCTCCGGCTCCCGCTCTGCCAGCAACTTCCCCGCAACGCAAAGCTATGACGACGGGCAGTATGCGGGCACGCTGACCCGGCAGAACAGTACGCTGAGAAGCGTTGTCCGCGCGACGCCCACCATTACCTACACATACCGTTCGGACATCAAATACCCGAACGATAAATCCGCTGCCGGGCAATACAGTTTCCCGTCCACTTATTCGTCCAGCTACTACGATTCGGTATCCGGGCAATATTTTCCGGCCACGTTGTCCAAATCCGGCTCCCCATACTTTTCGGGTTCGGTTACGTCTACGACCTTGTATTGGACGCATTACGGGTATCAGTACGACCCGATCAACCATACAAAGCTGGGCTACATGTCCAACAATTCCACAACCTATTATGGTGGAAGCCTGCGTTATTCCGACCCGCCGAGGCAGCCCACCGATTATTACGGGCCGCCCGCCGAGATGGGATTGGGATGGGTACAGTACAAAGCGCCCGAATGGGACGGCGCTTTGCAGGACTCTGAGCAGGAGCCGTGGCGCTCCCTTTGCATCGCTTACCACGGTGTGGCAAGATTTAAAAACGATACCGGCACTACCTCCAATCGCTATCGCAGACCGGTTCGTATCTTCTACCGCCGGACGGCGAACAGCCAGTATATCTATCAAAACTATTCGGGCAATGCTACCGTGACTGACACAGAGATCACCTATACGGGCACAGTCACCCTTAAAATGGCCGACCTTACGGTCACAAGCCTTGCCACAAACAAATCGGTCTACGAGGCGGGTGAAACCGTGACGGTGACGGCCACGGTAAAAAACCAAGGGTACAGCACAGCCAGCAGCTTTATTGTCCGGCTGTCCTCCAGCCCCTCCGTCACCACGCAGAACCGGACAATCTCGCTGGCGGCGGGCGCGTCCACCACGGTGACATATACCTTCGCCGCCCCGACCGGTCTTGACAACCAAAGCATTACGCTGACCGTCATGGCGGATGCCAACAACACCATTCAGGAAAGTAACGAAAACAACAACGCCCGTTCCACCACCATTGCTGTCAACGCCCTGCGGCCAGATATAGCGGTGGTTGATTCATCTATTACCGACTGGTACGCGGGCAAAACGGTGGTGGTGTCGGCCACCATGCGAAACCGGACGGCCCAGCCGGTGCCTTCCGTTGCTGTCCGGCTGACGATTGGCGGCGCTTCCTATACGGAGAATATCCCGATTCCCGGCAACGGCAGCAACCTCGCCGTGTTCAAAATCACGGTGCCATCACCCGGAAATTATACGGTGCGCGTCACCGCCGACCCGGACGGTACGCTGAATGAAACGGACGAAAGCAACAACCTCCTGACAAAAACCATTCAGGTCATAGCCGTGCCGGAATCCCTTGTAGCCGACCCCGATGGTGCGGCAATGGAGCAGCGGTACAAAACGTATGGGCTGACTGCCGCTCATTCCACGTCATCCTCCAATTACCACACATGGCAGGAAGTCCGTCTGGAAAACGGCGGCTATGTTACGAAAACCTATTATGCCCGGCTGACCACCGTGTTTGAGATTTTGCCGGACAGCCGCATTGCCAACGCCGACAGTCCCCAAACGATGGAATCCGGGTTTGGCTTCTCCATCCAATGCTCAACCGTCCTGACCACCAATTACGATTGCCCGGATAAGCTTGTGGGCACACAGATGTTATGGGTACGTTCCCCGGAAAGCGCCTACGGTCAGTTATCCGCATGGCAGAATGTACGGGATAGCCTGACAGTGAAAACAGGCGTGGCAGGCGGCACGAACGTTACATGGCAGCTTGCCGTCAATCCGTATTCCGTCACGGATAGCCGGTTGCATTACACACCGCTTTGGTTCCCGGACGGTGAATACACCGCATGGGCACAGGCGTTCTACGCATGGACGCCGGTGGGCCAGCTCTATGAGCATAAGACCGACACGCTGACCATTGAGGGCGATATGTACGACCGGATCACCACGGTCAGGAGGTAAATAGCATATGGAAATCGCCTTGGGCATCCTGATGGATGCTTTTTTTGTTGCCATGCTCGTTTGGTGCGCCTATATGGATATAAAAACGCGCACTATTTCCAATCTGTCTGTTATCCTGCTGCTGTGCCTGGGACTGGCGCACCTGCTGCTTACGCTGCTGACCGGCGCTGTATGGTGGGTGTACCCTGCGGGACTGGCGCTGTCCGCGCCCTTCTTTGCGTCCTGGCTAAAAGGGCATATGGGCGGCGGCGACGTGAAGCTCTTAATGGGCATCGGCCTGTATCTGGGACTCATCCATACGCTGTTGGCGTTCGTCCTGATGCTCCCCTTGCTGGGAGCGCTGGCAATCCATTCATGGAGAAAGACCCGGACGCTGCGACGCTCTATCCCTTTTGCGCCGGTGCTCTCCTTTGGCGCGGGCGGCATCATAATCATTAGCTATCTTCTATAATGCAAGATTCGTGAAAGGAGATTTGACCCATGCAGGAAGAAGTAGAACACAGAACCGTCACGCTGGCCATCAGCACCACCAAGCTCACGGGCCGGGTGCTGAAAGCGGCCATCCGCAAGCTACTGGCTTCGTGGAAAGGCCGGGACAGCCCGAAAATCCCCCATGGGAAACAGACGGTCAAGCAGTTAATCGGCCAGAACGCCGGTGTATCCAATATCGAAGTGACCGACAGCAACATCAAAAGCTTTGAGCGCGTAGCTCGCAAGTACGGCGTAGATTTCGCTGTAAAAAAAGATGCGTCGGTGCGCCCGCCCAAGTTTCTTGTCTTTTTCAAGGCGCGGGACGCCGATGCGCTGACCGCCGCGTTTCAGGAGTTCACCGCCAAAACGGTGCGCAAAACGGAGCGTCCTTCCGTTCTCGCCCAACTCCGAAAGTTCAAAGAGCTTCTGAAAAACAGCGTGATTGATAAGGTGAAGCGTCGGGAACAGGAGCAGACGCGATGAAAACAACGATCAAAAAACTGCTTCCCAACCTGCCTTACCTGTTTATCGGCCTGTTTGCCACCAATCTCGGTGAGGCGTGGCGACTGGCATCCGGTGCGGATTTCAGCGCGAAGCTGCTGCATATTTTAGACGGCCTTGCCGCCGCATTCCGAAACCCGCTGCCCAACTTCTACCCCGGCGACCTGCTCATCGGCCTGCTGCTGGCCGCCGCCCTCCGGCTGGCGGTATATGTGAAGGGCCGCAACGCCCGGAAATTCCGTAAAAACGTAGAGTATGGCTCCGCGCGCTGGGGAACGGTCAAGGACATCCAGCCCTACATTGACCCTGTTTTTGAAAACAACGTCATCCTGACGCAGACCGAACGGCTCACCATGAACAACCGCCCCAAAGACCCACGGACGGCGCGGAACAAAAATGTGCTGATCGTGGGCGGTTCTGGCAGCGGCAAGACCCGCTTTGTCTTGAAGCCGAACCTCATGCAGTGCCACAGCTCCTATGTCGTGACAGATCCCAAAGGCAGCGTTGTGGTGGAATGCGGAAAGCTGTTGCAGCGCAAGGGATACCGCATCAAAATCCTAAACACCATCAATTTCAAAAAGTCCATGCACTACAATCCATTCGCTTATATCCACAGCGAAAAGGACATTTTGAAACTGGTCACGACCCTGATTACCAACACCAAGGGCGAGGGTAAGCCCTCCGACGATTTTTGGGTGAAAGCGGAAACCTTGCTCTATACGGCGCTTATCGGTTATATCCATTACGAAGCGCCGCAGGAAGAACAGAATTTTGCCACGCTCATTGAGTTTATCAACGCCTCGGAAGTCCGGGAGGATGATGAGGAATTTGAGAATCCGGTTGACCTGATGTTCAAGGAGCTGGAGAAGAAGAATCCGAACCACTTTGCCGTCCGGCAGTATAAGAAATACAAGCTGGCGGCGGGCAAAACAGCAAAAAGCATCCTGATTTCCTGCGGCGCGAGGCTTGCGCCCTTTGACATTCAGGAGCTGCGCGAGCTGACAGCTTATGACGAGCTGGAGCTGGACACCCTGGGCGACCGCAAGACGGCTCTGTTCATCATTATTTCCGACACCGACGATACGTTCAATTTTTTAGTATCTATGGCCTATACCCAGCTTTTCAACCTGCTGTGCGAAAAAGCTGATGATGTATACGGCGGCAGGCTCCCGGTGCATGTGCGCTGCCTGATCGACGAATGCGCGAATATCGGGCAGATACCCAAGCTGGAAAAGCTTATGGCGACCATCCGCAGCCGGGAAATATCGGCTTGTCTGTTTTTACAGGCGCAAAGCCAGCTCAAAGCGATTTATAAGGACAACGCTGATACCATTACGGGTAACTGCGACAGCGCCATTTTCCTGGGCGGCAAGGAGCGCACCACCTTAAAGGAGCTGTCCGAAACTTTAGGAAAGGAGACGATAGACCTCTACAACACCTCCGAGAACCGGGGACGCGAAAAGTCTTACGGCCTCAGTTATCAGAAGCTGGGAAAGGAGCTGATGAGCATGGATGAGCTGGCCGTCATGAGCGGTGGCAAGTGCGTCTTCCAGCTTCGGGGCGTAAGGCCCTTTCTCTCGGAGAAGTACGACATCACCAAGCATCCAAATTACAAGTATCTGTCCGACGCCGACCCTAAAAACACGTTCAGCATCGAAAAGTATCTTTCCACCAGACTAAAACCTAAGCCGGATGAGGTTTATGATGTATACGACATCGACCTCTCCGACGAACCGGAAGCCGTCCAGTGAGGCGGTTTTTTCATGTGTCAATAAAACAAAAAACGGAGGTAACATTATGGATTTCTTTAACAGCGCGGTAGACGTATTGCAAACTCTCGTAATTGCCCTGGGCGCGGGACTCGCCATTTGGGGCGCGATTAACCTTCTCGAAGGTTACGGAAACGATAATCCGGGCGCAAAAAGCCAGGGCATGAAACAGCTCATGGCTGGCGGCGGCGTGGCCCTGATCGGCCTTGTACTGGTGCCTCTGCTCTCCGGCCTGTTCGGTTGATCGGCGGGTAAACGGTTATGCAAAGCATCATCGACAAAATTGCCGAATGGCTGAAAGACATTCTGATTGACGGCATTGTGGGAAATTTGTCGGGGATGTTCGATAACGTCAACACACAAGTTGGCGAAATCGCGGGTGAAGTGGGCAAGACGCCGCTGCAATGGAACAGCGGCGTCTTTTCCATGATCCAGACCCTCTCCGAAACGGTCATCATCCCCATTGCCGGACTGATACTGGCCTTTGTGATGTGCTATGAGCTGATCCAAATGGTCATAGACAGAAATAACCTGCACGACATGGACACCTGGATGTTCTTTAAGTGGGTGTTCAAAACCTTTGTGGCTGTGCTGCTCGTCACCAATACCTTTAATATCATCATGGGTGTGTTCGACGTGGCGCAGCATGTAGTCAACCAAAGCGCGGGCATCATCATATCCGACGCCGGAATCGATCTTGCCAGCGCGATACCAGATATGGAAACGCGCTTGCAGGCGATGGAATTAGGCCCGCTTTTCGGGCTGTGGTTCCAAAGCATCTTCGTGGGCATCACCATGAAGGCGCTGTCCGTCTGTATCTTCATCATCATTTATGGGAGGATGCTGGAAATCTACCTCATGACCTCACTCGGCCCGATTCCTCTTGCTACGATGGTCAACCGGGAATGGGGCGGCATGGGGCAAAACTACCTGAAATCCCTGCTGGCGCTGGGTTTCCAAGCCTTTCTCATCATGGTCTGCGTGGGCATCTATGCGGTGCTGGTACAGAATATCGCAACGGAAACCGATATCATCGCGGCAATATGGGCCTGTATGGGCTACACGGTGCTGCTGTGCTTCACGCTTTTCAAAACCGGAAGCCTTTCAAAAGCTATTTTTAATGCGCATTAACGGAGGTGATCAATGCAATGCAGGATAAATTAGATCAATTATTTGAGCGGCTGAATGAAAACCTCGCGGAGTTCAGGGCAAAATGGGCGGCCATGAGCAGCGACGCGCTGATCGACAGCTCCCGCGAAATTACAGCTTTTAAAGACGCCCATTACTATCTGACGGAAAGTCACGGCTTTGGACCGGAGGAAGCAGATTATCTGCTGCTGTTCCAAAACCCTTTGCAGGTTGTCGCGGACAAGTGGCTGGAGAGAACAGAAGATTTGAGTGATTTCAGCTTCGCACTGAATGAGGTGTTCGACAAGCAAGACGCGCTGCGGGATTATGATCTAAAAGAAAAGCCGTCTGTATTAGAAAAGCTTCGAAGCGCCGCCAGTTCTGCCGTCAAGCCCGGACACCCCTCCAGAGAACAGGAGGTGCGGTAAATGGCTTACGTTCCCGTTCCCAAAGACCTGACAAAAATCAAAACCAAGGTGATGTTCAATCTCACCAAGCGGCAGCTCATCTGCTTCAGCCTTGCGGCTGTAGCGGGGATTCCGCTGTTCTTTCTGCTTAAAGCCCATACCAGCGTGAGCGCGGCGGCCCTGATGATGGTGTTGTCCATGCTCCCGTTTCTCATGTTCGCTCTGTACGAAAAGAACGGTCAGCCCCTTGAGGTGCTGCTGCGGCATATCATTCAGGCGCGATTTATGCGCCCAAAGCAAAGACTGTATCGGACGGACAACTTCTATGCCGTTCTCGACCGGCAAACTCAGCTCGACAAGGAGGTAAAAGCCATTGTTACAGGAAAAGAAAAAGCACGCCGCGCCCGAAAAGCCTGACCACAGGCTGTCCCGCGCGGAAAATAAACAGATCGCCGCCGCCATACAGCGTGCCCGGGGCAACCCGAAGGAAATATCGGCGCAGCAGTCCATCCCGTACCTTCGTATGTACCCGGACGGCATCTGCCAGGCGACGGACACTCTATATACCAAGACCATTCAGTTTCAGGACATCAACTACCAGCTTGCGCAGAATGAGGATAAAACAGCCATCTTTGAGGGCTGGTGCGATTTCCTCAATTATTTTGACAGCTCCATCCGCTTTCAGTTTTCCTTTTTGAACCTGAGCGCCAGCGTGGAGGATTTTGAGCGGAGCATTTTCATTCCGCCCCAGCGCGATGATTTTGACAGCATCCGTACCGAATACTCGGATATGCTCAAAACCCAGCTTGCCCGGGGCAACAACGGTCTGACCAAAACCAAGTTCATTACCTTCGGTATCGAAGCGGACGGCATCCGCATGGCAAAGCCCCGGCTGGAACGTATCGAGAACGATATTCTCAATAACTTCAAGAGGCTGGGCGTGGCCGCCGTTTCGCTTTCCGGCATGGAACGGCTGCGGCTGCTACACAACGTATTCCATATGGACGGAAATGAAAAATTCCTGTTCGATTGGAACTGGCTGACTCCCTCTGGCCTTTCCACCAAGGACTATATCGCCCCGTCCTCCTTTGAATTTAAGGAAACGCGTGTATTCCGTATGGGCAAAAAGATGGGTGCTGTATCTTTCTTGCAAATCCTCGCGCCGGAACTCAACGACCGGCTGCTGGCGGAATTTCTGGATATGGAAAGCAGCCTGATCGTCACCATGCACATCCAGTCCATCGATCAAAACGCGGCTATCAAGACCATCAAGCGTAAAATCACCGATCTGGATTCCATGAAGATTCAGGAACAGAAAAAAGCCGTGCGCTCCGGCTACGACATGGACATTATCCCCTCCGATCTCGCCACCTACGGCGGGGAGGCGAAAAAGTTGCTGCAAGACTTGCAAAGCCACAACGAGCGTATGTTCCTTGTGACCTTCCTTGTATTGAACACAGCGGACGGCAAGCGGCGGCTTGGAAACAACGTGTTTCAGGCGAAGGGCATCGCGCAGAAATATAACTGCCAGCTTGTGCGGCTGGATTTTCAGCAGGAACAGGGCCTGATGTCCTCCCTCCCGCTGGGGGCCAATCAAATCGGCATCCAGCGCGGGCTGACCACCTCCAGCACGGCGATCTTTGTGCCGTTTACGACGCAGGAATTGTTTCAGCAGGGCGGCGAAGCCTTGTACTACGGACTGAACGCCCTTTCCAATAACCTCATTATGGTGGACAGGAAGCTGCTTAAAAACCCCAACGGCCTGATTCTGGGCACACCGGGCAGCGGCAAATCCTTTTCAGCCAAGCGGGAAATTACGAACGTCATCCTTATTACAAAAGATGATGTGATCATCTGCGATCCCGAGGGCGAATATTATCCGCTTGTGGCGCGTCTGCGCGGACAGGTCATTAAAATCTCCCCCACCAGCACCGACTATATCAATCCGATGGACTTGAACCTCAACTATTCCGAGGAAGATAACCCGCTGACGCTGAAATCTGACTTTATTTTGTCTCTGTGCGAGCTGATCGTCGGCGGCAAGGAGGGCTTGCAGCCCATTGAGAAAACGGTGATCGACCGCTGCGTCCGGCTGGTGTACCGGGATTACCTTGCCGACCCGAAGCCGGAGAACATGCCCATTCTGGAGGATTTGTATAACGAACTACGGCGGCAGGATGAAAAAGAGGCGCAGTACATCGCCACGGCGCTGGAAATCTACGTCACCGGCTCCCTCAACATATTCAATCACCGCACCAACGTGGACATCCAAAACCGGCTCGTCTGCTACGACATCAAGGAATTGGGCAAGCAGCTTAAAAAGCTGGGGATGCTCATTGTGCAGGACCAGGTGTGGAACCGCGTTACCGCCAACCGCGCCGAGGGAAAATCGACCCGCTACTATATTGATGAGTTCCATTTGCTCTTAAAAGAGGAACAGACGGCGGCGTACAGCGTGGAAATCTGGAAGCGTTTTCGTAAGTGGGGCGGCATCCCGACAGGGATCACACAGAACATCAAGGACCTGCTGGCTTCCCGTGAAATCGAGAATATCTTTGAAAACAGCGACTTCATTTACATGCTCAATCAGGCCAGCGGCGACCGCCAGATTTTAGCCAAGCAGCTCAATATCTCTCCGTACCAGCTTTCCTACGTGACCCATTCTGGCGAGGGTGAAGGGCTGCTGTTTTACGGCAATATCATCTTGCCCTTTGCGGATAAGTTCCCCAAAAATACTGAGCTGTACCGCATCATGACCACGCGCCCTAATGAAAAGTACGAGGGGTGATCGTATGAGCGCCAAGCAGCAGAAAAGCCGGGCTTACCGCCTGCGCTTCACCGACGCGGAGCGCGCAGACCCGGAGCTTTCGCCCCATATCCGCAAAGCGGAGAAAGCAGCGGATAAACTGGACGCGGCACAGGCGAAAATCCCGAAGAAGAAGGTTCTACGAAAGCAGCGCGTTTTTGACGAGGCAAAAGCCAAGCCGAAAACGCGCTTGTATTTTGAGGAAATCGACAAGCCCAAGCCGCCCTCCAAGCTCTCCCACGCGGTTCTTTCGGCACCGGCGCTGGAAGCCCACCGGCAGATCGGCAAGGTGGAACATGAAAATGTCGGTGTGGAAACGGCCCATAAATCCGAGGTGGCGGCTGAATCGGGCGTCCGCGCGGTTCGCTCTATCCACCGCAGCCATGCGCTTAAAGCTCATCGCACCGCCGCCACCCTGGAGAAAAAGGCGGATCGGGCCAACATCAGCGCCCTGTATCAAAAAACGCTGCGGGAAAATCCGCAGCTTTCCTCCAATCCGCTTTCCCGCTGGCAGCAAAAGCAGGCCATCAAACGGCAGTATGCCGCCGCGAAAAGGGCCGGGCAGACAGCCGGAACCGCAAAAAAGACAGCGGAGCGAACGGCAAAGGCGGCCAAGAAAACGGCCGAGGCCGCCCAAAAGACGGCGGCGTTCGCGGCGCGCCACTGGAAACCTATCCTGATTGTCCTGGGCGTTGCTGTGGCGGTCATGCTCATCATGAGCGCCGCGTCCTCCTTCTTGATGCTTTTTCAGGCTGGCGTCCCATCGGTTGCGATATCCACCTATCCATCCACTGATGAGGCTATGCTGGGAGCGGAAGCGGCATATGCCGCTATAGAACATGAGCTTCAGCATGAAATTGATAACTACGAAACTCTGCACAGTGGGTATGATGAATACCGTTATAATCTTGATGAAATTGGGCACGACCCTTACGTTCTCATTTCTATTCTGACAGCGTGGCATGGCAGCGAATGGACTTTGGATGAAGTGCGGGATACTCTGGACATGCTTTTTGAAAAGCAATACCAACTGACGGAAACCGTGGAGGTGGAAGTCCGCTACCGCACAGAAACGAGAACGGGCACCTACTCCTATACCGACCCGGAAACCGGAGAAACGGTAACGGAGGAATATGAATACGAAGTTGAGGTGCCGTACAACTATTATATCTGCAATGTTACCCTGCACAACGAAAATCTTTCCCATCTGCCCCTCTACATCATGAGCGAAGAAAAGGTCGGCATGTATGCGATCTATATGTCCACGTTGGGAAACCGGCCCGATCTGTTCGCCGGATACCCCAACGCCTCCACGCTTGAGGATTATCCCAAATATGATATACCGGAAGAATATCTTGCGGATGAAACCTTCGCTGCTATCATCGAAGAAGCGGAAAAGTACCTCGGATACCCGTATGTTTGGGGTGGCAGTAATCCGACCACATCCTTTGACTGCTCCGGCTTTGTAAGTTGGGTGCTAACCAACAGCGGAGTTTTGAACACCGGAAGGTTGGGCGCGCAGGGGCTTTACAACATCTGCACACCTGTGTCCGCTACAAACGCGAGGCCAGGCGATCTTGTGTTTTTCGTCGGAACATATGATACTCCCGGCGTGTCCCATGTGGGGATATATGTTGGTGACGGTATGATGATCCATGCCGGAAATCCCATCCACTATTCATCCATCAATACCTCATATTACCAGGAGCACTTTTATGCCTTTGGCAGACTTCCACTTTAAGAAAGGAGCGGCTATGAACCAAAAAATTGCTAAAATCAACGCCGAGATCGAAAAGACCAAAGCGAAAATCTCCGAGTTTCAGTCCCGGCTCCGGGAGCTGGAACGGCAGAAAACGGAGATTGAGAATACCGAGATCGTGGAACTGGTGCGAGGCGTGGATGCCACTCCGCAGGAGCTGGCCGCATTCATCCGGGCGTTTCGTGAAAATGGTGGAACGCCCTCACTCTTACAAAAACAGGAGGATCATCAAGATGAATAAGAAGAAATTCCGCTTTTTTATTACGCTGCTGGCCGTCATGCTTTGTATGACGGCTTTTTCATCCGTCGCTTACGCAGGCGGCGGGCCGGAAACTGAGGAACCTATTTCTACACCTACGCCCACGCCTAGCGAAACGCCGGTCATTGAGGATGGTACGCCGCTTGATGAGGACGGCAATCTCATCACCCGCGATTTGCTTTATGACAAGAGCACCAACAAGCAATTTATCGCCGTGGAAACCCGAAATGGCAAAATCTTTTACATCGTTATCGACTATGACAAGCCGGTGGACGAGGATTTGGAGCAGTATCACGCTTACTTCCTCAATATGGTGGATGAACGGGATTTACTGGACATTGTTGATGAGGATGATCTAACAGACGAAACTTCCTCTGCGGTCACATCGGAGCCGTCCCCGTCCCCGGAGCCGTCTTCCGATCCGGCAGATGAGGAAGAACCGGCATCGCAGAACAACACGGGCGGCATAGTTGCCGTCGTGCTGATCGTGGCGGTCATCGGCGGTGCCGCCGTGTATTTTCTGAAATTCCGCAAACACAAACAGTCCGTAAAGGGGAAATCCGATCTGGACGAATACGACTTTGGCGAGGATGAGGACGAATCCGCTGACGACGGGGAACCAGAGCCGGACGCCGGGCCGGAAACGGAGGATGAAGATCAGTGAGGTATTTTACTGACAGTCCCTATGAAAAAATGATGATGCAGATACCAAAACAGCGGTGGGAGGAACAACCTCCCGCCGCGTTGCATCCGAGCCATCCCTGTTATGGCTGCGACCGATATAAAGGCGGCCGCTGTGCCGGTCCCTGCTACCGGGATCTGATTATTACCCCGAAGAAAAAGGAGGCTGAAAAATGCGACTTGTAATTGCCGAAAAACCGTCCGTTGCGCAGTCCATCGCCGCCGTGATCGGTGTGAAAGAGCGCAAGGACGGATATTGTCAGGGGAACGGAATACTCGTTTCCTGGTGCGTGGGACATCTTGTGGAATTGGCTCCCGCCGATGCCTATGATGAAAAATACGCCAAATGGCGTCGGGAGGATTTGCCCATCCTGCCCGACCGATGGAAGTATGTTGTCCCGAAAGGCAAGGAAAAACAGCTCAATATTCTGCGGAATCTCATGTCCCGCAAAGACGTGGACGGTATCGTCTGCGCCACCGACGCCGGGCGCGAAGGAGAGCTTATCTTCCGGATTGTCTACTCATATTGCGGCTGCACGAAGCCGGTGCAAAGGCTCTGGATTTCATCTATGGAGGAAAGCGCCATTGTCGAGGGCTTTCAGAATTTGAAAGACAGCGCTGACTACGATAATCTGTATCAATCGGCGCTGTGCCGTTCCCAGGCTGACTGGCTGGTAGGCATCAACGCCACCCGCCTGTTTTCCGTGCTGTACGGACAGACCTTGAACGTGGGCCGTGTGCAGTCCCCGACGCTGGCCATGCTTGTTCAGCGGGAGGCCGCTATCGCGGCTTTCAAGTCCACTCCCTTTTACAACGTGACCATTGCCCTGAACGGATTTGCCGCTACCAGCGACCGTCTGACGGATAAGTCTGAGGCTGAAAAGCTGAAAAACGCCTGCCTTGATCAGACCGCCGTCATAAAAACTGTCGAACGCAAGGACAAATCCGACGTGCCGCCCAAACTCTACGACCTGACTACGCTCCAGCGGGAGGCCAACCGCCTGTACGGGTACACCGCCCAGCAGACCCTTGACTATGTGCAGTCTCTTTATGAAAAGAAGCTCTGTACCTACCCTCGAACCGACAGCCGGTATCTGACGGAGGATATGGCCGGGAACCTGCCTGTGTTAATCAATGCCGTTGTCAAAGTCCTGCCCTTTATAAAAGGGACGGCGGTATATATGAACCCGGTGCAGATAATCGCCAATGCCAAAGTGTCCGACCATCACGCCATTATCCCCACGCTGACCATGCGGGGAACCGACCTGGATGCACTCCCTGCTGGGGAACGCGCTGTATTGTACATGATTGCTGTCCGGCTGATTTGCGCCGTGGGCAACAAGCATGATTATTCCGAAACTACCATCACGCTGGACTGTGCAGGCCATCCCTTTACCGCCAAGGGCAAATCTATCCTCGCACCCGGCTGGAAGGAGGCTGAGCAGCGGTTCCGGGAAACCCTGAAACAGCAGCCGGAGGACAACAAGGATGACGCAATCAAGCCACTGCCCATCTTGGCCGAGGGGCAGAAATTTGAGGTAATGGTTGCCGCTGTTAAAGAGGGCAAGACTACGCCGCCCAAGCATTTTACCGAGGATACGCTGCTTTCCGCTATGGAAACGGCGGGCGCGGAGGATATGTCCGAAGATGCTGAGCGCAAGGGCTTGGGCACGCCCGCAACCCGTGCCGGGATCATCGAAAAGCTGGTAAAGACCAGCCTTGTGGAGCGCAAAACGGCCAAGAAAGCAAAATATATGCTGCCTACGGAAAAGGGCGCTGCCCTGATCGCCGTCCTGCCAGAAACGCTCAAATCCCCGGTGCTTACCGCCGATTGGGAAGAACAGCTAAAGCAGGTGGAGCGCGGCGCACTGGCAGCCACCGGCTTCATGAATGGCATCATCGCCATGACCGGCGAATTGGTGCAAACCTATGAGCCGGAAGCACGCGCGGCGTTTCCCTCCGACCGGGAAGCGATAGGCATCTGCCCTCGCTGCGGCGGCCGTGTGACGGAGAGCAAAAAAGGCTTTTCCTGTGAAAACCGAACTTGTGGGTTTGTCCTCTGGAAAGACAACCGCTTCTTTACCGCCAAGAAAAAGGAGCTGACGAAGAAGATCGTCGCCGCTCTCCTTAAGGACGGGCGGGCGGCGCTGCCTAGCTGTTATTCCGAAAAAACCGGTAAGACCTACGATGCTGTAGTTGTGCTGGATGATACCGGTGGACAGTATGTCAATTTCAAGCTGGAGTTTTCAGGCAAGAAGGAGTGAGCGCCATGGCGAAAAACATGTCGGAGCAATTAGGCCCGGAAATCCCCATCAAGGAAAGAGAACTCCCGATGGGCTTGCCGGGCGTCAACCGCCGCATGGTATCGGGTTTTATGCTGGCAAACGGTTTAGTTCTGCTTGTAAGCGAACGCTATCCCCAAGGCAGGTATTACGGCGGCGCTAGCATGGACAGCATGTATTTAAGAACGCCGCATATCTTCACGCCGATGCGGGATGCATCCGGTAAGATTCGTGCGTTCCGGGAGGTGCTTTCCAAACCGTATAAGTCCCCCAAACGCGGCGAGCCTGAACGGTAAGGGGGAAATTCCTATGAAACTCTCCCGTTACGAACAAGAAACCGTCATCAATTTCAACGAGGAAGAAGATACGGCCAGCGTTTATACCCACAATCCGAAGCTGCGTGAGAAGCTGCTGCGCCTGACGGTCAAATACCCCGATAAAGTTAGGCTGGAGCGCCGGGAACCTCATGGAGCCGCCAGTTTTATCGTTCCCAAAAGCTGCGTATCCGTCCGGGAGCCGTATAGCGATGCGCGGCGGGCCGCCGACAGCAAGCGCGCAAAAGAAGCGAAAATATGCCCTCCCGACAGGAGCATACGCTCCCAAAATGAATAGCGAGCGCGCTCCTGCATAGGTTTACCCCGGCCTGTGCGGGGCGTGCTGTTTTTATTTCCCCGGATTCTGAAAGGAGCTAACAGATATGAACAATTACACAAAAATGCGGTTTACCAGTACCGTGGACCCGGACAGAAGCGTAATTCTTACACTCCCCTCCAAACCGGAGCAATTCCAAGAGGCTATGCGGAGCATTGGCGCGGGAACCATAGGAACGGTCTGCGAGGTCACTGATTTTATCAGCGATATTCCCGCGCTGGATCAGCTTCTGGCGGTCAATCCCGATGCTGTAATAAATGCCACGCCGGATGAGCTGAATTATGCGGCGGCGCGGATCGCGGCACTGACACCGCCAGAGCGGGAATTGCTGGACGCGGTTTCAGAAAGCCCCCTGCGTTTGCGGAAGCTGGAGCAGATCATCGACTTTCAGGAAAACAGCGAGTTTTTTCTGCTGATTCCCGAGGCGAAAAACGCCGACGCATTGGGCCGATATTACGCCTATCAATCCGGCATGGTGGACATGCCGGAAAAATGGAAAGCAGCCATTGACTTTGAAAAGCTGGGGATGATTGCCGCCGAGGCGGAGCGCGGCGCGTTCACCGCACACGGTTACGTTCTGCCCACCGGCGACGAATGGACGCCTTATTTTGAAAAGAACCGCAGCGTCCCCACAGCGTACCGCATCACTGGCGCGAAGGTCAGGCCCTCCGTCAAAGAGCGTTTGAATTCCCCAAAATCCAGACCGTCCGGATCGCCGAAACATAAACACGGCACCCTCAATAATGAACGCTGAAAGGAGGCAGAATTGTGGCTGACCATGATAAAAATAAAGACCGGCTGAAGGAAATCACCGACAGCATTGAGCAGGGCATAAAAGACCTGTTCCAAAGCGACAAATATATGGAATACCTGCGCACCATGAGCCGTTTTCACCGCTATTCCCTCAACAACACCGTTCTGATCGCCATGCAGAAGCCTGACGCCACCCTCGTGGCAGGTTTCAACAAATGGCGCGACCAGTTTGAGCGTAACGTCAGGCGCGGTGAAAAAGGGATTAAAATCATCGCCCCTACGCCTTTTAAGAAGAAAATCGAGCAGGAAAAGCTCGATCCCGACACCCACGCCCCCATCCTGAACCCGGACGGCAGCATCGTCATGGAGGAAAAGGAAATCAAAATCCCCATGTACAAAGTGGTGTCCGTATTCGATGTGTCGCAGACCGAGGGCAAGCCGCTGCCCCAACTTGCCAACAACCTCACCGGCAATGTGCAGCAATATGAGATTTTCATGGAGGCGCTGCGGCGTTCCTCTCCCGTGCCGATAGGCTTTGAGCGCATCGCGGATAATTCGGACGGCTATTTCAGCTTGACCGATCAGCGCATCGCCATCCGGGAGGGGATGAGCGAGGTGCAGACCGTTTCGGCGGCTATCCACGAAATTGCCCACTCCAAGCTACATAATCGGGAGCAAGCACAGAATGCCGCCGCCCAGGGCGATGAAGCCGCCGAGCCGCCCAAACCTAAAGACCGCCACACCGAGGAAGTTGAAGCCGAAAGCATTTCATTTGCTGTCTGCGCCTACTACGGTATCTCCACCGGCGAAAACAGCTTCGGGTATATCGCATCATGGAGCAAGGATAAGGAACTGCCGGAACTGCGGGCTTCTCTGGAAACTATCAATAAGACCGCTTCCGGTTTCATCAGCGATATTGACCGCCATTTTACCGAGATCGCAAAGGAACGCGGCATCGACCTGCCCGCACCGGAGCAGCAGCCGGAGCCTGCACCTGAACAATCTGCCCAGGAGCCGCAAATCACCATTTCCGATCATACTGAACCCGCCCCCCCGCCTTTCACGCCGGAGCAGCCCACTGCTGCGTCCAGCTATGAGGAGTCCGGCCCCTTGCCGGATACACCTAAACTCTCCGCTCCAGATGTATATCCTATGCCCGACCCCACTCAGACGATTGCTGACCGCGACGCTTACAGTTATACCGAGGATGACATGCTTCCCCTCTCTGCTGATCGCGCTGCGGAGTTGTATGAAAAAGATTTCACTGTTTATATGCTCTATGACGGAAACGGCGCTGACATGGCTTTTGATCGGGACGATATAGACGGCCATACCGGAATGTTCGGAATCAACCGGGAGGAATGGGAGCAGAGCCAGGAATACCTGTCGCTTATGGAAGGCCATGAGGTTACGCGGCAAGAACTTGAAAACAACTTCCTCTGTAATCCTTCTGATGCTTTCGCCATTTATCAGCTCAAGCCTACGGAGGAAACGCGGGATTTACGATTTGAGCCGCTGGAACGCTTGCAAGCCGTGGGTCTGACCGTCGAGCGTGATAATTATGATCTGATTTACACGGATCGGCTTACCGATACCGGCAGCACGCCCGAAAAGCTGAACGCCTTATGGGAAAGATTCAACATCGACCACCCTTCGGATTTTAAGGGGCATAGCCTTTCCGTCAGCGACATCGTTGCCCTCAAGCAAAGCGGCGCTGTATCCTGTCATTACGTTGACAGCTTCGGTTTCAAGGAGCTTCCGGCCTTTCTGCAACCTGAAAACCACCTGAAAAACGCGGAAATGGCGATGGAAGACGATTACGGCATGATCGATGGCATCATCAATAACGGCAAAAATCCAAGTGTCGCGGAGTTGGAAGCCCAGGTCAAGGCTGGAGGACAGATTTCCCTTTCCGATCTGGCGCGGGCAGTCCATGATGAGCGCGCGGATAAGCGCAAGTCTGTACTGGAACAGCTTGCCTTTCAGCCCACGAAACCGGAACGTCACAAAACAGCGCCCTCAAAGGGCGCGGAAATGGAGAGATAGATATGGAAAGATTCACTGTTGAGGAAACAAATCTGATGTGCATTTACAATACCGGCACCCGGCAGGGCCTGATAGCGGAGCTTGTTGCCATGCAAACCCATCTGGAACCGGACGAAACGGAGCTTTCAGAGTTGACGCGTTCCGTTACGGAAAAGCTCTCTACCATGAGCGATGAGGAATACGCCAATCTTGCCGAAACGCTCATTCCCGACTATGAGGAACAGGAGGAATAACATGCCCAGCAAAGTACAAGCCTTCGCGCAGATGGCCGATCATGCTGCGCAGCAGCTCACTGGAAGCCGCGAACGTTGGACGGCGTTTCTGACTACCGCCGCGCGGCTCTACAAATACCCCTATCATGAGCAGCTCATGATTTACGCACAGAAGCCGGATGCGACGGCTTGTGCGGACTACGACTTCTGGAATGAAAAAATGCGCCGGTATGTCCGGCGCGGTGCTAAGGGCATCGCGCTTATCGACATTTCCGGCGATAAACCACGACTTAGATATGTGTTCGATGTATCCGACACGGGCGGCGGGGAGAATTCCCGCCGCCCTTTACTTTGGGAACTGAACCCCGAACATGAGGATGTGGTATCGGCCATGCTTGAACGGGAATATGAAGTTTCCGGCGTGCACGGCCTTGCTGAACAGATTCAGCAGATCGCCGCGCAGATGGCCGACGAATACTGGACGGACAACCAGCGGGACATCCTCTATAACATTGACGGTAGTTTTTTAGAGGACTATGATGAATTTAACGCAGGCGTGGCGTTTCGGGAAGCTGCCACGGTAAGCATTTCCTACATGCTGATGAAACGCTGCGGCATCGACCCCAATGAGTATTTCGAGCACGAGGATTTTCTGTCCGTATTCGATTTCAACACGCCTACCGCTGTGGCCGCCCTAGGGACGGCGGTCAGCCAAATTTCCCAGCACGTACTGCGGCAAATTGAAATCACTGTTAAAAATCATGAGCGGGAGCATCTCGCGGAAAGGAGCGCCAGCAATGAGCGAACTGACTTACACCAAGAACGGGGATTATCTGATTCCCGATCTGATGATCACGGAGCCGACGGAGAGCATCGGCAAATATGGGAGGATGCGCAAATTATATCTGAAGGAGCATCGCCCGGTGCAGTACAACAGCCTGATTCTGTCGGAGAAACTGTACCCGCATCTGCTGGAGATCGAGCGGACGGCGAACAGCCGGATCGAGCGGATGATGCCGGAGCTGATGAGATCGGCGGGCGTGACGGAGAGCCTGAAAGCCTCCGACCCGATGCGCTGGGTGGGCCTAATGAACAATCTGAAAGCCCAGGCAGAGGAAACGATACTGGCGGAACTTATTTACAGCTAACCCTTTTCCCATCGGAACAGGAACAAATACGGCGGATTGACGAAGCGGAGAGCGTGAAGCCCTCCGCTTTTGCCGTCTCACAGGCAGATATTGACGCAGAGCTGCGGCGCGGCACAGGATACGCGGAGGGTAAGCTGCGCGTATACGCCCTGTACCGGCACGGACCGGACAGCAAAACCGCCGTTACTTTTCTGAAAGACGAATACGGCTATTTCGGTCACAGCCATACCTTTCTGGACGGCTCACGAGGCTTTGTGAATTATTACGGCGCAAAAGGCATGGTGATCCAGCGGTACGACCCCAATCAGGAAACAACGCTCAAATGGAACGCCATCGACAAGCGGTTGCGCACGCTCATAGCGGAGGATCGTTACCTCACCGCCGAGGAAAAGGCACAATATGCGAAGCTGGAACGGGTCTATGCCGATCTGGATGGCGGCATCCCCATGCCAAGGGCGCGGTACGGATTTCCCGACCCGCCTGCCATTGCAGACCCGCCCATCCTGCCAGCGGAGAGCGAAAAGCCCTCCGCTTTTTCTATGCCGTCCGTATCAGGGCGGGAACAGCGCAACACAGCCCAGTTGGATATTGACGCGGCGCTCCGGGAGTGGAACGGGGATATTGGGAGCAAGCGCGCCGTTGTCCGGCATATGCGAGAACACGCCCGAGATAAGGATACCGCCGCGTTCCTACGGGCCGAGTATGGAGACGATCTTCCCGCCTTTCCCGTAACCGAGGGCAATACCTCCATGGATTTGCCCTGGCCGAAGGCGCAGCGGCGCATTGCCCAACTTATCGCTGCCGACAGGTTTTATACTGAGGCCGAGTATGACAATCTTGAGGATGTTGACCCGGTGGCCATTCGGGAACGTCTGACGCAGTCCGGCATCGTGAACGGTGAGCTGGTTGACCCGGAAGCCCTTGACCGTGATCCTTTCATCCGGCAGGTGACCGCAGACGCAGAGCGCGTCAGTGAAACAGAACAGACAGCGCCGCCCGATCTGAGCAGCCAGCCGATAACCCGCACCGGTGATACCGTCACCATCGGCGGCGGCGACGACGCCCATGAAGTGGACGTGACCCTCTCCGATGAACAGTGGGCAGAGGTTCAAAGAGCAATCCCCGACAGCGCCACTTTTTCGCCGCCGTATCAGGTGGGCAATACGGTATATCTGGACGATACGCCCTTTGAAATCACGAATATCGGCAACTTTGACATTCAGCTCCGGGACCCGGCGCTTGCCTACCCCATATTCCGTTCAGAAAACCGGGAGAACTTTGAACGCCTGCTGCGCCGGGATTCCCGAAACGGTTCCATTACGGAGTTTTTAGCCGCAGACCTGGAACGCATCGACGCCGATCTGCGGGAGGCTCTGACCTCCGGCCTGCTGGAACAGAGGGATAAAGAGCATATCGCAGGGTATTTCCGTGAAAACGAGGGCAATACCCGCGTAGCCCAGCGCATTTCCGAAACCTATGCCGGAGTCTCCGAAACCGTAGAACTGACCACCGGTGAAACGGCGGACATTTTTGCCGACACCGTGGGCTTTGAAGTCAACATTCACGACAAATTTGAAAGCCGCCGCAGGGTTTCCTGGACAGATATTGCCCCCATTCTCCGTGCCCTGTACCAGCAGGAGCGGGACGGGTTTTTCCATGAACCAATCCTACGGGAATCTGCGAATCTGGAGGGCAAGCCGTCCTATGAAGCGGGCGATCACGCGGTTCTGGATTACGGCGGGCAGGAGTTATCCGGCACCGCAGACTATGTCGGAGAAAAGGACATGCGTATCGACACCGGCCCCTATTCGTGGAGCCATCAGACGGTCAGCAGGGATGCTTTTGAAAACGGCATCCGGCAGGACGAACGCAACGCCGATTTATTTGCGCCGGAACAGCCCGCCGCCGAAAACTTCCGTATCACGGACGATAATCTGGGCGCTGGCGGCGCGAAAGCCAAGTTTCATGCCAACATCGAAGCCATCCGCACACTGGAAACCATAGAGGCCGAGGGCCGTTCGGCTTCGCCGGAGGAACAGGAAGTCCTCTCCCGGTATGTTGGCTGGGGCGGCCTTGCGGACGCGTTCGACGACAGCAAGGCCGCGTGGGCAAACGAATACAAAGAGCTGCAATCGCTCCTGTCCCCGGAGGAATATGAATCCGCCCGGGCGTCCACCCTGAACGCCCACTACACCAGCCCCACGGTCATCCGTGCCATTTATGAGGCGATAGGCAGCATGGGCTTCCAGACCGGCAACATTCTGGAACCGGCCTGCGGCGTCGGTAACTTTTTTGGCTGCCTGCCGGAAGAAATGGCGGCGTCCCGGCTCTACGGCGTGGAGCTGGACGGCATTACCGGAAGAATCGCAAAGCAGCTCTACCCGGACGCCGACATTACCGTAGCGGGCTTTGAAACCACCGACCGGCGGGACTTTTACGATATCGCCGTGGGCAACGTCCCGTTTGGGCAGTATCAGGTCAACGACCGGGCTTACAACAAGCTCGGCTTTTCCATTCACGATTACTTTTTTGCAAAAACCCTCGACCAGGTGCGGCCGGGCGGCGTCATCGCCTTTGTCACCAGCAGATATACAATGGATAAGCAATCGCCGGAGGTACGGCGCTACATCGCCCGGCACGCGGAGCTTTTGGGGGCCATTCGGCTCCCAAACAACGCGTTCAAAGCCAACGCCGGGACGGAAGTGGTGTCAGATATCCTCTTTCTGCAAAAGCGCGACCGGCCCATTGAAATTGAACCGGATTGGGTACATCTCGGCAGAAACGAAGATGGCTTTGCCATCAACAGCTATTTCATCGACCACCCGGAAATGGTACTGGGTACGCCCACCTCGGAGAGTACGCAGTACGGCAGGCAGGATTATACTGTTGCGCCCATTCCCGGCGCTGACCTTTCCGATCAGCTCCATGAAGCGGTTGCCCACATCTCCGGGCAGTACACCGAAGCCGAGCTGCCCGATTTAGGAGAGGGTGAAGCCATTGATACCTCCCTCCCGGCAGACCCGAATGTAAAAAACTACTCTTACACCGTGGTGGACGGCGAGGTGTACTACCGGGAAAATTCCCGCATGGTACAGCCCGACTTGAACGACACCGCGATTGAACGCATCCGGGGCATGGTGGAACTGCGGGACTGCGTGCATCAGCTCATCGACCTGCAAATGGATGAATTCACCCCGGACGCGGCCATCCGTGAAAAGCAGGCGGAGCTGAACCGACTGTATGACGCTTTCACCGCCAAATATGACCGCATCAGCTACCGGGGCAACAAGCTTGCGTTTTCCGACGATTCCTCCTACTACCTCCTGTGTTCTCTGGAGGTGCTGGACGATGATGGCAATTTTGAGCGCAAGGCCGATATGTTTACCAAACGCACCATCCGGCAGCAACGCAGCGTCACCTCCGTGGACACTGCCGTCGAAGCGCTGGCCGTGTCCATTGGGGAGCGCGCCAAGGTGGATTTGCCCTTCATGGCGCGGCTTTCCGGCCTGCGTGAAGATGAGGTCATTGCAGACCTCACCGGCGTGATCTTCAAAGACCCCGCCTATGGCGATGATCCCCTTAAAGGCTGGCAGACCGCCGACGAATACCTTTCCGGCAATGTCCGGCAAAAGCTCCGGGAAGCCCGTCGCGCGGCGGAACGCGATCCGGCGTTCCAGCTTAATGTGGAGGCGCTGGAAAAAGCGCAGCCCAAGGATTTAGACGCTTCGGAGATCGAGGTGCGGCTGGGCGCGACGTGGATTGACAAGGCATACATCCAGCAGTTTATGGAGGAAACCTTCAATACGCCCCGTTACCTGCGCGGCACCATCGAGGTCAAATATGCCGCCTACACCGCCGAATGGCAGATTACGAACAAGACCCGCGTACCCTACAGCGACGTGGCCGCCTACACCACTTACGGCACCGACCGGGCCAACGCTTACCGCATTCTGGAGGATTCCCTGAACCTCCGGGACATCCGCATCTACGATACGGTTGAGGACGCAGACGGCAAAGAGCGCCGCGTCCTCAACGCCAAGGAAACGACTCTGGCCTCCCAAAAACAGCAGGCCATCCGGGACGCTTTCCGCGACTGGATATGGCGTGACCCGGAGCGGCGGCAGACCCTTGTGAAGCAGTACAATGAGGAAATGAACAGCACCCGTCCCCGAGAGTATGACGGGCGGCACATCACTTTCTCCGGCATGAACCCGGAAATCACATTAAGAGAGCATCAGCTAAACGCCATTGCCCACATTCTCTACGGCGGCAATACTCTTCTTGCCCATGAGGTGGGCGCGGGCAAGACCTTTGAAATGGTGGCGGCCTGCATGGAAGGCAAGCGCCTGGGCCTGTGTCAGAAAAGCATTTTTGTGGTGCCCAACCACTTGACTGAGCAGTGGGCGTCCGAGTTTCTGCGGTTGTATCCCGCCGCGAATCTGTTGGTCACGACGAAAAAGGATTTTGAAACCTACAATCGCAAGAAGTTTTGCGCCCGTATCGCCACCGGCGATTATGATGCCGTCATCATCGGGCACAGCCAGTTTGAGCGTATCCCCATCAGCCCGGAGCGGCAGGAACGGCTCTTGCAGGAACAGATATGGGAGATCACCGACGGCATTGCCGAGGTGGAAGAAAGCGGCGGTGAACGTTTCACCGTGAAGCAACTTGAGCGCACGAAAAAGGGGCTGGAAGCGCGGCTGGAAAAGCTGCAAGCCTCTGACCGCAAGGACGATGTGGTGACTTTTGAGCAGCTTGGCGTTGACCGTATGTTCGTTGACGAGAGCCACAATTACAAAAACCTGTTCCTGTACACCAAAATGCGCAATGTGGCCGGACTTGCCACCACCGACGCACAGAAATCCTCAGATATGTTCGCCAAGTGCCGCTACATGGATGAGCTGACCGGCAACCGTGGTATTATTTTTGCCACCGGCACGCCCATCAGCAATTCCATGACCGAAATGTATACCATTCAGCGGTATTTACAATACGACCGGCTCAAAGAACTGGATATGACCCATTTCGACTGCTGGGCCAGCCGGTTCGGGGAAACCACCACCGCCATCGAGCTGGCCCCGGAGGGTACCGGCTACCGGGCACGCACCCGCTTCGCCAAGTTTTTCAATCTCCCGGAGCTGATGAATCTCTTTCGGGAGGTGGCGGACATCAAGACCGCCGATCAGCTCGACCTTCCTGTGCCGGAGGCGGTATTCCATAACGTGGCGGCCCATCCTACCGAGCATCAGAAGGAAATGGTGCAAGCATTATCCGAACGGGCGTCCCTCGTCCACTCCGGTACGGTAGACCCTTCCGTAGATAACATGCTGAAAATCACCTCGGACGGGCGCAAGCTCGGCCTTGACCAGCGCATCATCAACCCCATGCTTCCCGACGAACCACAGAGCAAGGTCAACCTGTGCGTGGACAATATTTTTGATATATGGGATAAAGGACAGCCTGAAAAGCTGACCCAGCTTGTGTTCTGCGATATTTCCACACCCAAGACAGGCACGGCAAACGCGCAGGCTATCGCTGCTAAGGCCGGGGACAAAACCATCAACGGCGTGGAACTGCACGCGCTGGAAAACATGAAGGAAGCGACGGACACGCCTGATGAAACGGCGTTTACCGTGTATGAGGACATCCGGCAGAAACTCCTTGCGCGGGGCGTTCCCGCCGAACAGGTTGAGTTTATTCACTCGGCTAACACGGATGTGCGTAAAAAAGAGCTGTTCGCCAAGGTGCGCTCTGGCCAAGTGCGCGTACTACTCGGCAGCACATTCAAGATGGGCGCGGGCACCAATGTACAGGATCGACTTGTGGCGCTCCACGATCTGGACTGCCCGTGGAGACCCGGTGATCTGGAGCAGCGCAAGGGGCGTATTGTCCGGCAGGGCAACGGGAATGAACAGGTGCATATTTACCGCTATGTGACAGAAGGAACCTTTGACAGCTATCTGTACCAAACCGTAGAAACCAAGCAAAAATTCATTTCGCAGATCATGTCCAGCAAAAGTCCCGTGCGTTCCTGTGAGGACATCGACGAAACGGCGCTCTCCTATGCCGAGATCAAAGCCTTATGCGCCGGAAACCCGCTCATCAAGGAGCGGATGGATCTGGACATCGACGTATCTCGGCTCCGGCTGATGAAGGCCGACCACCAGAGCAAGCAGTTCCGTCTGGAGGATAACCTTCTGAAATACTTCCCGGAACAAATTGAGCAGAGCAAAGGCTTCATTCGGGGCTTTCAGGCGGATATGGTGACTTTGGCGGCACACCCACATCCGATGGATGGATTCTCCGGTATGGAGGTTCGCGGCGATCACCTTACTGACAAGGAAAATGCCGGTGCCGCGCTGCTGGATGCCTGCAAGGAGGTCAAGGGGCGCGATCCGGTGCCGGTCGGCAGCTATCGCGGCTTTGTCATGCAGGTATCCTTTGATGCTTTTGAAAAAGTCTACAATCTGACCCTTAAAGGGGAAATGTCCCACCGCGTGGAGCTAGGCAAGGATGCCCGCGGCAACCTGACTCGCATAGACAATGCCCTCGCGCAGATGCCAGAGCGTTTGAAAAGCGTCCAGTCCCAACTTGATAACCTGTATGCGCAGGTAGAGGCGGCAAAGCTGGAGGTCGGCAAGCCCTTTCCGCAGGAAGCGGAGCTTCAGGAAAAATCTGCGCGGCTTACGGAACTTACGGTACAGCTTAACATGGATCGACCCTCCCAGCAGGCCGAGCGCACCATTGCCAAAGCCGAACGTCCGTCCGTGCTGGATGCGTTGAAGCAATATGTACCGGAACGAACGGCTGAAAAGAAAGCAGGTTCCAAGGATCGTGAGGCCAGATAAAAAGGCGGCTCCGGCGAAGCCAGGTGCTTTACGCCGGAGCCGTCATTCGGATGTTGTTTCTTCGGCTTTCGCCTTGCGTTTCTATTTTTGCACCGCTTTCTTCTGGCGCTTTTCATCTATCTCATGCAGCCATACGCTGACCGGTGCTTTCCACGGTTTGCTTTTATTCGGGATGTTTTTAATCAGGCTGCGCGGATTCAGGCCGAGGCGCTTAGCAAGCGCAATATCCTCATTATTCAGGTGGCATTTCTTTTGGGCGTCCTGCCACATCTGTTCACTGTATGCCATTTTTTCACCCCGCTTTACACGAAAGATTCTATCACAAATTATTTTATTCTGAAATCAGGAGGTCATATGAACACAATACCCGTATACAAATATCCCGTCGTCTATGCGCGGGAAAACGATGAACTGGAGCAGTACCGCGCGTCCTACAAGGCGAACGTAGCCTGCAAGAACGCAATCGAAACGGCTATCCGGGACAATTACCGCGATAACTGTCTCGGAAAAGAAGCCGTAAAACAAGTTGCCGACCAGTTTGGTTATGAGCGGATGTTCTTTGTGCTGGCAAATACGGTACAGAGGAAGGATTTTGACGGACGCATTTCCCATAACAACAAGGATTGGGCAAAAACCATTCATGTCTTTGAAGATAAGAATTATTTTGGAGAGGATCGGCGTTCATCATTTGAAGTGGATTCCGTCAATCCCGGCCTCACGGACATCTTTATCAACCAGGCGCGGCGTGAATATCTGCTGACACAGCCGCTTTCCAAGGAGGACATACAAAAAGAGGCGGGACAAATACTCCGTCGTCTGCAAGCCGAGCGCGAACCCAACAGTCCCAGCGGGACGCATTTCATGGCGCAGATCTCGCCGGATTTCCTCATCCGGGCATCCACCAAAGACCACGACCGGCTGTTCGCCCTGTTGCCGTTCAAATCCCTCACCTTCTCCACGCTCAAGGATCAGAAAGGAATTTTCGCGTTTATTCAAAAGGATGAAAACCGTGATCAGCCGCTGCGCGTGCGAAAGCCCTCGGTCAAAAAACAGTTGCAAGCCAAGCCGACCGAACGCAAGTCTCCCCGCAAACCGGAAATGGAGCGGTGACGCCATGGCAAACCGGAAACGGAGCATTCAGCTACACTTCATGGTGTCGGAGCGTGAACGGGAGCTGATCAAGCAGAAAATGGCGCAGATGGGTACCCGCAATATGGGGGCCTATCTGCGCAAAATGGCGGTTGACGGCTATGTGGTCAATCTGGATTTATCTGCCGTGGGGGAGCTTGTTTTCCTCCTGCGTCGGTGCAGCAACAACTTAAACCAGCTCACGCGCCGGACGCACGAAACTGGAAATGTCTATGAAGCCGATATAGAGGATTTGCGCCAGAATTACGACCGTTTATGGGGCATGGCGGGCAAGATACTTACCGAGCTTTCCGATATTCGGTGATGGAGCGTATGCTCCTGTGCGGGACGGCAAAATGGACTTCCGCGCCTTTGTGCGCTATGATTTTGCTGTAAACAAGAAAACCCCGTCTGCAAGGAGGTTCCTCATGAGGATACTGTTAAAAATATTATTGTTCCCCGTCATTCTTCTGCTGAGCATTTTAGTGGCGGTCTGCCGGTTCCTTTGCGCCTTTTCTTCGATGATCCTCGGAATACTGGCCTTCGTCATCTTTGCCGTTGCTCTTGGCACGATGGTTCTGCTGGGCGAGTTTTGGGAGGGCGTGAAGATTGTAGTTCTGGCGTGGCTCATCTCTCCGTATGGCATACCGCTGTTCGCGTCCTTCCTGGTGGAGTTGGTGGATGGCCTGAACAGCAAGCTGAAAGCAATAAAAGACTGAACCACAAAAAAACGGCTTGCGCTTCAGTTACTCTGACGCAAGCCGCTTTTTTGTTTATTGCTTATCTGAAATAGCAAACGCTTCGAGCAGCTTATTCAAAATATCATTGGCAATATTGAATTGCTCCGGAGGCAGACACTTAAGCCGTGAAGTCAGGACACTCATATCATTTTCTGCTCTATTTTCAAACAAAAGATCGTCACTGGAAATAGATAAGACAAGACAGATTTTCTTAATGGAAGATAAGGAAACACCCACAGCGCCACGTTCGATAGCGGATATATTCTTAGTCCCCATTCCGATCAATTCCGCAAATCTATCCTGTGTCAGTCCGGCCATTTCTCTGGCCTTTTTTATTCTGTTGCCTATCTCAATATTGATATCCTTTTTCTCTTTCAACTTAACACCACCTTTTAGCATTAGTTTATGTGATGGTATCATTGACTTAAACATGTTAGTACAACTATAATATGTCGCGTTACTAACGCTACTTATGAAAGACAGGAGAAAAAGAAAAATGTCAATGAAAATGGCTTGCGCGTTTACCGGGCATCGTCCGGTAAGATTCAGTTTTGGTTATGATGAGGAAGATGAGAAATGCATACGGCTCAAGCTGACGCTGGCGGCTCAGATCAGCAGGCTGATAGAAAGCGGCGTTTCCACGTTTTATACCGGCATGGCCTTGGGGACAGACCAGTGGTGCGCCGGGATCGTTCTGGATATGAAGCGCCAGTATCAGAACGTGCGGCTGATCGCCGTGCTTCCTTGTGAAACACAAGCCAGCAAATGGTCGCCGGAACAACGGGAGCGGTATTTCAATACACTTGCAGATTGCGATGAAGTCATTACGCTGAATACCCGTTACACGCCGGAGTGTATGCTGGAACGCAACCGCTACATGGTGGATCATACCGCATATCTCTTGGCCGTTTACGACGGCGGGAACAAAGGCGGTGCGGCTTATACCGTTCGCTATGCACGGGAGAAGCAAAGACAGATTATTGTCATTCGCCCGGATACGCTGGAAGTCATTTCGGCTGTAGATTTCGAGGCTTTGGAACGGAGAAAGCAGCTCCGGATTCTTCCGAAGAAAGAGAACGATACATAAAAATGCGGCGGGATGCGCTCTTGAAGCGCCCCGCCGTTTTCAATGGGGGGTGAATTTTCATTTGGCAACCACACGCCTAATTTCCATGCACATTAATAAGGGCAAGACCATTGCCCAATGCCTGACAGACCGCACCAATTATTCTAAAAATCCCGATAAAACAAATGACGGCGAATACATCAGCGCCTATGAATGCGATCCCGCCATTGTGGATGCTCAATTTCTTCTTTCCAAGCGGCAATACAAGTCCATCACCGGCAGGGAACAGAAAAATGATGTAATCGCCTATCAGATACGCCAATCCTTCAAACCCGGTGAAATCACACCGGAAGAAGCCAACCGTATAGGCTACGAGTTGGGGATGCGTTGGACAAAAGGCCGCCATGCCTTTCTTGTGGCGACCCACATTGATAAAGCGCATATCCACAACCACATCATCTATAATTCCACTTCGTTGGACTGTCAACGCAAGTTCCGCGATTTCCGTGGTTCCGGCCTTGCCGTTCGGAAAATTAGCGACAGGCTTTGTCTGGAACATGGTCTTTCCATCGTTGAGAATCCCAAGCGTAAAAGCAAGCATTACGGCAAATGGCTGGGCGATAATCGAAGGCCCTCTTTTCAAAATAACCTTCGCATTGCGATTGACGCTGCACTTGCCGCGAGGCCTACTGATTTTGATGCGTTTTTACAGAGCATGCGGCAGACGGGTTATGAGGTCAAGACCGGCAAATATCTTGCCTTCCGCGTCACCGGTCAAAAGAAATTTACCCGCCTCCGCTCTCTTGGCGAGGAATATTCGGAAGATGAAATTCGTTCTGTGATAGCCGGAGGGAAAACCCGCACACCGAGCAAAACAAAACGCCCTGCCAGACAAGCACAGGGCGTCAATCTGCTGGTAGATATTCAAGCAAAATTGCAGGCAGGGAAAGGTCCCGGTTACGAACGTTGGGCCAAGGTTTTCAACCTCAAGCAGATGGCACAGACAATTAACTTTCTTACCGAGAACAATTTGTTGGAATACGCAGAGCTTGAAGAAAAAGCTGCAGCGGCAAGCACCCGTTTCAACGAACTGTCAGCACAGATTAAGGCCGCTGAAACACGCATGACCGAGATTGGGAATCTTAAAACGCATATCATCAATTACTCGAAAACCCGCGACGTTTACACCTCCTATCGCAAAGCCGGATACTCCAAGCAATTTCTTTCTGAGCATGAGGGCGACATTCTTCTCCACAAGGCTGCCAAGAAAGCCTTCGACGAGTTGGGCGTCAAGACTCTGCCCACCATCAAAGCTCTACAAGCGGAGTATGCCGAGCGATTGACCGAAAAGAAAAAAGCCTATGCCAAATATGTTGTGACACGCAAGGAAATGAAGGAATTGCTTACGGCAAAGGCAAACATTGATAAGCTGTTGGGCGATGAGCGGGAACAAAAGGAAAGTAAGCGCGAGTTAAACAGATAGAGCAATCTTTTTTTCAGGAAAGCGGCTCTTGCACAAAGAAGAACTTGTGATTGATTTTCTACCTTGATTCAAAATGAAGCGAAATATCATACTAAGGCATTCATTTGGGATAAAAAGAGAAACTCCCCCACCCCCTGCAAATAATTAGAGCTGTTATTGTCTATCAAGATAGAGTACTATAAATAGTAACAAATAGTTGGGATGTGGAGACTTATGAGCCAAACTGATTGGGGACATTTTGATATAGTACTTGCTGATTATCTTGATAAATATGGTGTTAGTAAAAACAAACTAGCAACTGCGGCGAATTTGCAAAGAACTCAGCTTATTTCTTACTGCAAAAACGAAGTCCAGCGTCCAGACCTTGGGGTACTGGCGCGCATATGCTGTGTTCTTAATTGCGAATTGAATGACATTATTAAATATCGCCCCCCTGTTGGCGAACGTCCTGCTATTACTAAAGATAATTTTGGTGAGGTGTGTCATGAATAAACAAATTAGTTTTGTTGGCAACGATGACACGCAGAAATTATTCAACTACATATACCAGGGATGTAATATTTTACGTGGCCCGATTTATCCTGAGGAATATAAAACCTATATTTTCCCGCTGTTGTTTTATAAACGGCTATGTGATGAATATACCCGTGAGTTGAAGGACGCGCTTGCTGATTCCGGGGGTGATATGCAATACGCACTTTTCCCAGAGAATCACAGGTTTCAGATTCCCGAGGGAAGTCACTGGGACGATATACGGTCTAAAACCGAAAACATTGGGTATGCCATACAGAATGCTTTCAGGCAGGTCGAAAAGGCAAATCCTCGCAATTTATTCACTATATTTAACGATTTCGACGATGCAAAATGGTCCAATAAAAACCGCTTGTCAGATGAAAGATTGAAAGACTTACTTGAGCACTTTTCCGCTTTAAATCTTGATGATGCGCACTGTACGAATGACGTGCTTGGCCATGCTTATGAGTATCTGATCAAAAAGTTTGCTGACCTAACAAATAAAAAGGCCGGTGAGTTTTATACACCTCGCCCGGTTGTAAAACTGATGGTTCGAGTCATAGACCCTAAGTCTGGCGAGACGGTATACGACCCTGCTTGCGGAACCGGTGGTATGTTAATTGAAGCCCGCAATCACATTAATGACGACTTTGCTTGTTTGAGAAGAATTTTTGGGCAAGAAAAAAATCTGACGACCTCCGCTATAGCACGCATGAACTTGTATTTACATGGTGCGGAAGACTTCAGTATTTTCCGCGGCGACACACTGCGCAAGCCTGCATTTATAACAAAGGATAAGCTGAGAACATTTGACTGTGTGATTTCAAATCCGCCTTTTTCTCTGGAAAACTGGGGTGATGATATTTGGGAAAACGACCAATATGGGCGTAATTTTTTGGGAGTACCACCTGCCTCTTCCGGTGATTTTGCATGGATAGAACACATGATAAAGTCCATGAAACCGAGAACAGGTCGTATCGCCGTCGTGCTCCCACAAGGAGTATTGTTTCGGGCTGCAAAAGAAGAAAAAATACGAAGGCAACTTCTTGACCTTGATATACTTGACACAATTGTTGGCTTGGGCCCGAACCTGTTTTACGGAGCAGGTTTGTCTGCATGCATTATGATTCTACGGTCATATAAGCCGCTAAACAAAAGGAACAAGGTGCTATTTGTTGACGCTTCCTCGATTTATAAAAAAGGCCGTGCGCAGAACGAGCTTTTGGATGAGCATGTAGATCGTATTTATGAGCTGGTCACAGATTATAAAGATGTTGACGGACTGGCTCGTATAGTACCTGTGGATGAAATTCTATCCAATAACTGCAACTTGAATATTTCCCGCTATGTGGAACCGGTTTATGAAGAAACTAAAACCACCTTGCAGGAAGCTCTCAATAACTTAAAGGCGAGTATGGAGGCTGCACATTTTACAGAAAACGAGCTAAAAAAACTCATGATAAAGGAGGGATTGCTCAATGGCTAATTGCATTACGCAGCAAGAGCTGGAATCCTACCTTTGGGGTTCAGCTACCCTCTTGAGAGGAAATATTGACGCTGGGGACTACAAGCAATATATATTTCCACTTCTCTTCTACAAAAGAATTTGCGACGTTTATGATGAGGAATATACCGAGGCTTTAGAAGAATCCGCAGGCAACGAATCCTATGCGCAAAACGAGGATAATCATCGTTTTCAGGTACCTAAAGACGCGCATTGGTCCGTTATACGTGAAAAAACCAACAATGTCGGCAAAGCGTTGCAACTTGCGTTCCGCACAATTGAAAAGGCCAACATGGAAAAGCTGCATGGCGTATTCGGTGATGCGCCATGGACAAATAAAAATCGTTTACCAGACGAGCTTTTGAAAGAGCTGATCGAGCATTTTAGCTCAAAGACATTGTCTATTGCCAACTGCCCGGAGGATGAACTTGGCGTAGGTTATGAATATCTTATTAAAAAATTTGCTGACGATTCTGGCCATACGGCACAGGAATTTTATACAAACCGTACCGTAGTGCATCTCATGACAGAGATTCTTGACCCACAACCGGGAGAGTCCATATATGACCCAACATGCGGCTCTGCCGGGATGCTGATCTCCGCAATCGCTCACCTGAAGGAAAACGGCAAAGAATGGCGAAATGTCAAGCTATACGGGCAGGAGCTTAATCACCTGACCTCTGCTATCGGTCGGATGAATGTATTTCTGCATGGTGTCGAGGATTTTCAAATCGTTCAGGGCGATACTCTGACAACACCCGCATTTCTTGATGAATCAGGCAAACTGATGCGATTTGATATGGTACTTGCGAATCCGCCGTACTCAATTAAACAATGGAATCGAGAAGCATTCTCCGCCGACCCTTATGGGCGGAATTTTTTAGGAACGCCTCCGCAAGGCCGCGCGGATTATGCTTTTTTGCAGCACATTATCATGAGCCTTAATGATAAAACAGGGCGCTGTGCAATCCTGTTTCCACACGGGGTTTTGTTCCGTAACGAAGAGACTGAGATGCGGAAAAAGCTCGTAGAGCTGGACGTGGTTGAATGTGTTCTAGGGCTTGGAAAGAATCTTTTTTACAACAGCCCCATGGAAGCCTGCATTATGATTTGTAGAATGAATAAACCGGCCAACAGAAAAAATAAGGTATTGTTTATTAACGCCGTGCATGAGGTAACGCGCGAACGAGCACAGAGCTTTTTGGATTTGGAGCATATACAGAAAATTGCTGGAGCTTATTTTGCGTTTGAAACGATTGATGGTTTTTCTTTTATTGCATCGAACGAAGAAATACTAAGCAACAATAGCTCACTATCCATCCCGCTTTATGTCAATACTGGAGAATCTATCGACAGTATTGCAGCTGAGGTTGCATTGGAAGAAAGTATTGATGCATGGCAGCAAAGCGGCATTGCGCTGAAGAGTAGCTTAGATGCATTGCTTGATATGTTCTCCAATACCCCACCGGATGGTCCCGGAGACGAGCCGGATACAGAAGATGAAAGCCTTGTTGAAAGTAAGGATAAGCAAAATGAATTATCTGAAAAGCAATCGCCGCCTCCTGCTTATCTTCGATCTTTGTTGGCGGCTGAAATCATTTATCAAAATTATCAGGAAGCCCGCTTTGGTTCCGTAAAACTGGAAAAAATCATCTATCTCTGTGACGCGCATTTCGGACTTGGAGATATGATTGAGCAACATTATTCACGGCAAGCAGCAGGCCCGTATGACCCGAAAGGAATGCGTTCCATTCGGGATAATTTGCTACGCCATAAGTGGTTTACCGTTAAAAAAGTGGATAACCGTGCTACCAAATACTTGCCGATGGAAAAATGCGGTGAACACAGAGAGGCATATGCACGGTATTTCAACCAGCAACAACAGCAAATTCAAATACTGCTCGACTGCATGAAAAGTTGGAAGACTAAGCAGTGCGAAATTATAGCCACGCTCTACTCCGCCTGGGCGGATTTTCTGACGGAAGGAACCACGCCCCGCGACGAGCAGATCATTAACGAAGTGCTTGTCAACTGGAATGAGAGCAAGTTGAAAATACCTGTGGAAAAGTGGCGGGATGGCCTTAAATGGATGAAACAAAATGGCCTCTACCCCGGTGGGTGTTTTGGAAAGGAGGCTTAATGCGATGGAGCAATGTGTTAGCGGCTACAGATTTGAAGACATAGCAATAAATGTTGTTGAGCGAGCCATGCCCGAACCAAAAGATAAGACAGCATACATCGGCCTTGAGCATATGGATAGCGGGTCACTTCATATTTCAAGATGGGGAAGCGAAACCGATCTTATTGGTGAAAAGCTGAAAATCAAAAAAGGTGATGTGTTATTTGCTCGGAGAAACGCGTATTTAAAACGGGTAGCAATTGCCCCCTTTGATGGTTTGTTTTCGGCACATGGTATGGTTTTACGCCCGAAAATTGAAGTCATCCTACCGGAGTTTTTCCCGTTCTTCTTGTTTTCTGAATATTTTCTTAATCGAGCCATTAAAATTTCTGTTGGCTCATTATCGCCTACCGTAAACTGGAAAACACTTAAGCAGGAAGTGTTCAACCTCCCGCCTCTCGACGAGCAAAAGAGAATCGCAGAGTTACTCTGGACGGCAGATGATGTTCTTCAGCAAAGAAGAAACTCCCTTTCGTGTTTATACCAGATTAAAGAAATTATAACAAATGAATTTGTGAAAGAAATAGCATCGGGGATCGATGAGGTTTATTTGGGTGATTTAATAGAATACGCCAGTGGTCAAGTTGATCCTAAATTGGAGCCTTATAGTAAAATGCCTTTGGTTGCACCGAATCATATTGAGAGCAATACAGGCAAAATACTAAAAATTGAAACAGCAGAGGAACAACACGCAATAAGTGGTAAATACTTTTTTAGAGAAGGTAATGTCGTTTATTCAAAAATACGTCCTTCATTAAATAAGGTGATTATAGCCAACTTTGACGGACTTTGCAGTGCGGATATGTACCCTATTACGCCAAAGGACAAAAGGATAAGCACACGTTTTTTATACTATCTTCTGACATCAAGGATATTTGTTGACTATGCAACAAGAGAATCAGTGAGGACAAGTATTCCAAAGCTTAATCGCACGGCTATGTCGAAATTCAAGTTTGCATATATGCAACCGGCAAAGCAAGCTGAATTTGTGCAAAAACTAAGCACAATCGATGAAACAATTGATTCCAATTTGATTAATATCGAAGAAACAAAAAACCTACTGTCGCAACTGATCGACAGAGCTATGGGAGGTGCTTCTGATGTTTGATGAGTGTAATGCCGTCGAAAAACTTGTGCTTGGGACACTGGCTCCTACGTGGCGCTATATTCCCTGCGATGAATTAAAAAGGCAACACAGCGACGTCATGGCGGAGTCTATGGTGCAGGCTGCACTTATCAAGCTGAACCCAGAAATCGCCGCAAGTCCTGACCGGGCCGATGATGTGATTTACCAACTTCGCAGCATCATATTATCTGTGGCTGGTGAAGGACTAGTTCACGCCAACGAACGCATGATGCAATGGTTTCGTGGAGAACACAGTATGCCTTTCGGTGAAAACGGAGAGCATGTCCCTGTTAGACTTTTTGACTATGATCGCATAGAGAACAACGATTATATTATAACAAACCAATGGATTTATCCCAAGGTCGAGGGTGGAAAACGGTTCGATATAGTACTTCTCATCAATGGTTTTCCTGTGGTTATCGGAGAGGCCAAGTCGCCTGTGCGCCCGGCTGTTTCATGGGTAGATGGCGCGGACGACATCAACAACATCTATGAAAAAGTGGTTCCGCAAATGTTTGTGCCCAATGTATTTAGCTTTGCTACGGAAGGGAAATGCTTCCGGTACGGCTCTGTATGTATGCCCATTGATATATGGGGACCATGGCATTCCCCTCGAAACAAAAAAGAGGGTCAGCTAACCGACGTTGCGCGTTCCGTTGGAGCGATGCTTCAGCCTGAAATTGTACTGGACATTATGAAGAACTTCACTGTTTTTGCAACGGACAAAAAGCATCGCCGTATTAAGATTATATGCCGGTATCAGCAATATGAAGCGGCTAATCTCATTGTGCAGCGTGTAGTTGAGGGTAAAACAAAAAAGGGGCTTATCTGGCATTTTCAGGGCTCTGGAAAATCGCTCCTTATGGTATTCGCAGCACAGAAAATGCGCCTTATGGAATCATTGAGAAATCCTACAGTCATGATTGTTGTTGACCGCATCGACCTTGATACCCAGATTACGGCTACATTCAACGCCTCCGATATTCCGAATATGATAGGAACAAACTCGCGGCAGGAGCTTATGAAACTGCTCAAAGATGACACTAGGAAGATCATCATTACTACCATACACAAATTTGGTGAGGCAGAAGGCTTACTTAACGAGCGCTCCAATATAATTCTTATGGTGGATGAAGCACACCGGACGCAGGAAGGTGATCTCGGTCAAAAGATGCGCGCAGCCTTACCCAATGCATTTTTGTTTGGGCTCACGGGTACGCCAATTAACAGGTCAGACAGGAATACTTATTGGGCCTTTGGCGCGGAGTGCGACGAACATGGTTATCTCAGCCGCTATTCCTTTCAGGACTCCATTCGTGATAATGCGACGCTACCGTTGCACTTCGAGGCCGTAGATGTCAAGCTGCATATTGACAAAGCCGCTATTAACGAAGCTTTTGAACATATGACTGATCAACTTGACGAAGAAGATAAGGACGATGTTGCGAAAAAAGCAGCCAAGCTCTCTATTCTTATAAAGTCACCTGCACGGGTGCAGGCGGTCTGCCAGCATATTTGCGACCACTTCAAGGAAAAGGTTGAGCCAAACAGCTTTAAGGCACAGATTGTCACCTATGACCGGGAATGTTGTGTATTATACAAAGAAGAACTTGATCATATAGTCGGGCCAGACGCTAGCGCCATTGTCATGCACACATCGGGTGGCAAGGCAGATACTTACGCAAAGTGGAAACTTAGCAAGGATGAAGAAGAAAAGTTGCTGGATAGATTCCGTGACCCAGCAGATCCGCTTAAATTTATCATTGTCACCTCCAAACTGCTCACAGGCTTTGACGCGCCAATTTTGCAGGCAATGTATTTGGACAAACCTATGCGCGATCACAGTTTATTGCAGGCAATATGTAGAACTAACCGTGTCTATCCAGGAAAAACACACGGTCTGATTGTCGATTATCTTGGAATCTTTGAAGATGTGGCCTCTGCACTCAATTATGATGAAAAGTCTGTGCAAGGCGTGATAACTAATATTGAAGCAGTGATAACTGAAATCCCGAGTTTGATCCAGACGTGCCTGGATTATTTTCCCGATGTGGACAGGACAATAGACGGATATGAGGGATTGATAGCGGCACAGGAATGCTTACCGAATAATGAGCAACGGGATAAATTTGCCGCAGACTTTTCCGTTCTTACAAAGGCGTGGGAGGCGATTTCTCCAGATGCACGATTGAGCGGATATACTAAAGATTACAAGTGGCTATCGCAAGTATATGAGTCTATAAAGCCTCCCAGCGGAAGAGGAAAACTCTTGTGGCACGCCCTGGGTGCAAAAACAATAGAACTTGTCCACGAAAACATAACGCTTGACACCATAGATGATGATCTTGAGACGCTAGTTCTGGACGCAGATATACTGGAAGGCTTAATAAAGACACTTGACGCAAGGAAAAAAGGTAAGGAAATCGAAATCAAACTAATAGCACGATTCCGAAAGCATAAGGGAAATCCAACTTTTGAAGCCTTGGGCGAGCGGCTTGAGCGTATCAAGGAGCAGCATGAACAAGGGCTGATGAATAGCATCGCTTATCTAAAAGCATTGCTGGAGTTGGCCAAGGATACTGTTGAAGCAGAACAAAAAGTGGAGACTAGAGATGAAATTGACAAAGGAAAAGCTGCTCTTACAGAGTTATTTGCCGAATCGCGAAATGAAAATACACCAATCATTGTTGAACGCATCGTAAATGATATAGACGAAATCGTACGTCTGGTACGCTTTCCTGATTGGCAGTATACTACAGCAGGTGAAAGACTGGTTCGTAAAGAACTCCGAAAAATTTTATATGTAAAATATAAAATTCAGGATCAGGAACTCTTTGATAAAGCGTATGGCTATATCAAGACATACTATTGATAATTTTTTGATCTTTTTCAAGAGTCTGCGATAAAGACATAGACTAAGAAATATAAAAGAGGGAGCGGACCTTGTATGAAGGTGGTCTGTTCTCTTTTTTTATAGTTCGTGCGTTAACTTGTTGCGGTTTCTAGCCCATGCTATTCACGGGCAGACTGCCCCCTGGAAGCGTCCTCAAGGACGCGCAGCCGCCCCCGAACGGGGGCGTTCAGTGGGGATTGGGGAACCTTCCCCAACAAGCATTTTTGCGAAATTGCCCGCAGGGGAATTAAAGCAAAAAAGCAAGGTGTGTACCACCTTGCCCTGCTTGCCAATTTTGTTTTTCGTCATCCAACATATGATTCAATCGTCTATTCATCAGCGTCTTTGGATTCTGCAATTCCCCTCGCGGTTGAGGACATGATAATAAGGTCCCTATCGTCCATTTTATCAAGCAAGCTATCAAGTTGTCTCCGCCGCGTTGTCTTAATTTCATTCTTGTTTGAGAAGAAGAATTGATCTACCGATATATCAAGAAGTGTGACAAGCTCGTAAAATATTTGCAGACTTGGATGTTGGCCATTATTCTCAATAGAAGCAAGATATCGAGGTGAGATATCAAGTCTGTCGCTTACATCTTTCCGCGACATTTTATGTTCATTTCTCGCTTCTTTTATGGCACTTCCAAAACTTTTGAAATTGTAAAGCTGAACTTCTCGTTTCATGTTGTTATATCACCCTCTTACATTCTACAGTTCATCACCCTCCCTGAATATGAGTATACATTTCATCAGCCTGACCTAAATAGTTCATGTTATAATAAGCTGTATTGGATTAGATTCCTGCAATATTCTATAATATCAAATCACACAAAGAAAATTTACAATATGTAAATCAAAATTGACAAAAATGTTTCGGAGTCGTATATTATAGATAGAAACCAAAATCTCTCAAGAGCCACCAAAGAAATTTTTCATTACTTTTGCAAATCAAGGAGCTGACAACACCATGAAGAAACTTACAAATCTAAGACTCATACTGGAGTATTTTGAGGTGCCCAATCGGGATTTGGCACAAGCTATCAATGTGAGTCCGTCCATGGTGAGTAACTGGGTTCAGGGAAAGCGTGCGCTACGTGCCTCTTCCGGTTCGGTTGTCGCAATTGCGGACTACGTTTTATCCAGACGCAGGCTGGAAACCAGAGATATTACATGGCTGAAAAAGCAATTTGAACAGGCCGGTATTTCCACAGACTTTGATTCCGCTTCTGATATTAAACGTAACCTCATCATCTGGCTTGCAGATGACGGGCAGGAAGTGCTGGAAATATTTAAAAAGACGGGCAATATACAAATCGCAAATGAGCAGAGCGACGCCGCCAATTCATCACCATATTTATACAGCATTGGCCCTGCCGGGAGAATCTATAGTAATGATTACTCGGCTAGGGCCGGTGTCTTGGATATTTCACTGCGCCTGGGTCGCATCTTTGAAACGATGAAAGAAGATACGACAATTGATATTTGTCTGTCCAGCGAGGCTGTCACAACGATCATGGAGGATGTCTTTATTGCGGAAATTATGAAAGCGTTTCAAACGAAAAATATGCGTTTGAGGATGCTTGTGGCCCTTTCAAGCAATTCCATTTCACTCTCCAGAATTATAGCCGCCTATACCCCTATGATTGTAAGCGGAAAAATGGAGCTGTATATCTCCCATGGGATGATGCAGCCCATGATTCATCAGACCAGCATATTTATTCCCGATACTTGTGCGGTGGCTATTACGGAGCTTCCTGATTCGTTTTCCCCTCCCGCCGCTCTGTTCATAACAGAAAACATTTTTCTAAAAGATTCAGCGGATGGATTTGATCGTGTTGTACGCTTTGCGCAGCCGCTGATGCAATTCTACCCGGACAATATTTTGAAAAGCATTATCGATTTGTTTAGTAGAGAATTCTGTGATGATGGGGATATGGATATACAAAGCGACAGCCTGAATCCTCTCATGCTGGAACCTTCGGAGTATATTGAAATATTGGAACAGAAAGGCTTTAAGGGCAACGCCCTTGAATGGCGCAGCGATGAATACCTCCGCATCAAAAACGGCTTTGAAAGCAATTTGAAAAACGGAGTCCAATTCCGTGAAATTATCTCTGCGGACTTCCTGAAGAATATGGTCGTCAATGGGTGCTGCGAATTACCCTCCATGTATTTTATGGATACAGGGAAAACACTGCTTCAAACAAAATCTTGCGCCGCTTTATTAGCCGGATACATCAGGATGCTAAAAAATTACCCGAATTACAACCTATATGTTGCCCCCCATCTGGATGAAACGCAAATGGGCACAAGACATATCAAGCACGGCAGACACGTTACGCTTAATCCATGGAAAGAGGAACCGAAACTTATCTTCTCAGATCAGATGATTATGATCCATGAATTTCAAACGTACTTCAATGAGCTGTGGATGAACTTATCCGCAGGAACGCGCGAGAACAGCATATCTCTTTTAGAAATTATGTTGCAGGAAGTCGAAAAGCTTATCGGACAGGAGGCGTAAGTCTATGCCATCAAAAGTTATTTTAAAGGTCACGAAGGGGGAGCTTTCCGGGAAGGAATTCACCTATTCGGAAAAAGAACAACTCTTTATCGGCAGGCAGGAAGATTGTGCAATCGTGTTGCCGGATAAGTCCGTATCCCGCTATCATTGCATGCTGGAAGTTACGCCTCCTTATGTTACGGTGCGCGATTTTGGGAGCCTGAACGGAACGTTCTTAAATGGAGAAAAAATCGGGGGTCGCGAACGCTCCATATCGGCGGAGGACGCCCAGAAGGAATATCACGAGGAATTCGATCTGCATGATGGGAATACGCTTGGCCTCGGTAAGCATTGCGAGTTGACCCTGCGTACAATAGCGGCTATATACTGCGCGGACTGCGGCGAAGAAGTATTAGGGGCAGATGAGGTCGGGAACGGAGAAACCACCCCCGACGATGCTCCGCAAACGTATGTGAATGACAAAGGCGAACCGATTTGTGAAGCATGCTATTCGCGGCGTGAAGCGAAGAAACAGGATGATGCGCTGGCTGCGGTAGAGAAAGAGCGCATTGAAAACGCGCGTATCGAACAGGCGCGCTTGGAAGAGGAACGTCTGGAAGGTGAAAAAAAGCGCAAAGACGCGGAAGCCGTTGCTGAAGCGCTTGCAAAGAAACTGAAAGCGGCAGCGGACAGAGCGGCCAAAGAGGAGGCCGAGCGCGAACACATGAAAGCGGTGGCAGCCGCAGCAGCGCTTAAAAAAGCCGAGGAAGAATTACAATGCAAACAGGATGAACAGCGCAAATCCGAAGAAGAACAGCGCATGCGCGCAGCGGAAGAAAACGAACGCCGCGAGGCCGAACGTAAGCATCTGGAAGAAATGAAAAATCAACAGGCGGAGAAAAGGTGTATTGGATGCGGTATGCAGTTTACACCTAAAACGCCGGACAGAAATCTTTGCCCCAAGTGCGCCGGTGATCGGGAAAAGGTATTGGAAGCGATCCTCAAGCAGAAACTGGGCACTGCCATTGTCCAGCCGGAAAAAGACAGAACCCCCGCGAGCCTTAAAAGCCTTCGCAAGGTGAAACGCTTGGGCGCGGGCGGAATGGGCGAAGTCTGGTTGGTTCAGGAAGAAAAAACGGGCGAGAAATTTGCGCTTAAAACCATGCTTCCCCAGGTGGCGGCGGATAAGAAGTCCAAGGATTCCTTTCTGCGGGAAGCCCTTCTCGGCGAAGCTTTAGATCACAAAAACGTGATCAAAGTCTATAAAACAGGCTGTGAGAGCGGCGTATTTTTTATCCTCATGGAATTGTGCGAAGGCGGCAGTGTGGATAAATACATGCAGCGATGCGGCGGCAGGCTCCCGCTTGACGTTGCGACTTACATTATCCTACAAGTGCTGGATGGATTGGAATATGCGCATCATGCGGATGTCAGCGTAAAATGCGGATGGCGGGCCAAAAGCGCAACGGGTGTTGTCCACCGCGACTTTAAGCCGGGCAACATTTTTCTCGCTGACGGTAATAAATATCCGATAGCAAAGGTCGCTGACTTTGGGTTAGCAAAAGCATTTGAAACAGCAGGGCTTTCCAAGCATACTCGTACAGGAACGGCAGCGGGTACTCCCGTGTTCCAGCCCCGCCAGCAGATTGCAAATTATAAATATTCCAAACCGGAAGTGGACGTTTGGGCGGCAGCAGCCAGTTACTACAACATGCTGACCGGTAATATTCCAAAGGACATCCACGGGAAAGATGTTTGGCTGGAGATGTTTACAGGAGAGGTTGTCCCCATACGGCGGCGAAATCCGCAGGTGCCGGAAAAACTGGCGGCTGTAATTGATCAGGCGCTTGTTGAAAAGCCGGAAATCGGTATTAAGACTGCCGCAGAGTTGAAACGCCAAATGATCGCGGCACTTCCTGATGATATCAAGCAAATGGTTAGAGGTGTCCTTTGATGAAGTGTACAATATCTACTTTTACATATGGCTTTTCTTTCGCCGGGCAAAAGGATATCGGTCAGCGCAGAAACACCAACCAGGATGAAATTATCCTTTGCCCGGATATCGGTGTATTTGCTGTTTCCGATGGTATGGGCGGTCTTCAGCAGGGCGCAAAAGCGTCTGCATATGTACGAGAATCCATTCCCGCGATGATGCCGTTCGCACTCAAAGATGCAGAGACACCCGAAGAAGCCGGAGCCGCTTTTGCCGAAACTGTCCGTATGGTCAGTGACGGATTGTTCAACACGGCAAACACGGAGGCGCATATCGGCTTTGGCGCAACTTTCTGTGGCGTGTGGCTATACCGGAACAAGGCAATTTTTGTAAATCTCGGCGACAGTCGCGGCTACCTGTTGCGAAAATATAAAAAAACAATCATGCAGGTCACGGAAGATCATAATATCGCCGCTATTATGGTCAAAAACGGTGAGCTTTCGAAGGACGGCGCAACAGGGCATCCGGCAAGTTCCCGGCTTACCCGATTTGTAGGAATGAACGCGCCCGCGCTGCCGGACTATTTTATCTGTGACGTTGAACCGGGAGATCGAATCCTTTTATGCAGCGACGGGTTATACGGTATGGCTCGCGACTATGGGCTTGCTCGTATCCTACGCAGCAGCAAAAGTCCCCGAACCGTCTGTGAGAGATTAATCCGGGAAGCGAATGAAAACGGTGGAAACGATAACATCTCAGCGGTCTATATTAAAATCGTATCGTGAGTTTTCATAGTGTCAATTGACAGAAGTGCAAGTTTCAAACACTTTCAGAAGAAATCAGCTACAATGACCATATAAAAGGTAAGGAGGCTGTATCTATGGAAGATTTTGATATGAATAAAGAGTATACCAACGAGGATTTTGACAGGATGCTGGTGCCGCTGTATGACGCCAATGGATACCCTTATCTGGATGAATATGAATATATCGACGCGCAATATACCAACGACGAGGTTGAGCGGCTCCGCTATGTATACTTTCGGCAGAAGAAAGAGCGTGAAAAAGAGTAAGCAGAGCGCTAGTATCTCTATCGCATGAGGGGTGATATCATGGCCAAAGATGAAAAAACGATATTAGACACAGATGAAACCGTACTAGACGCCGAAGCGGTAGATGCCACGTCGCCCGACGACGCTGCAACCATGCCGGATGACGCCACTGCTTTGGACGGTGAAGCGATTTCCAATGATGGGAGTTGTGCGCCGATTATCGAAAAAGGCGCTTCTCTGCTGGATACCTATCACATCGAATCCGATGCCATTGAGGGCGGCATGGGTGCGGTATGGCGTGTGCATCATACCGGCTGGAACGTTGACCTTGCCATGAAGCGCCCAAAATCAAGTCTCTTTCAGTCGGAAAAGCAGAAAGAAAACTTCGTCCATGAATGCGAGGCGTGGATCAACCTTGGCCTACATCCCTATATCGTATCCTGTTATTACGTGCGCGAGATCAATAATGTGCCCTCCATCTTCTCGGAATGGATGGACGGCGGCAGCTTGAAAAACGCTATTGAGGACGAAAGACTGTACGAAGGAAACGCCGCGGAGCGTATCCTCGACATCGCCATCCAGTTTGCGCGCGGCCTGCATTACGCCCATGAGCAAGGCCTGATCCATCAGGATGTCAAACCCGATAACCTGCTTTTGACAAAAAATTGGGACGCAAAAGTGGCTGACTTCGGTATCGCCAGAGCACGCGCCACACTGACCGTACTTGATGCGGATATCCCGACCGACGCCACGATATTTTCTGCCAGTGGTGGCTATACCCCTGCCTACTGCTCAATGGAGCAGATGAACGGCGGGCAGCTCACCCGGCGCACCGATATCTATTCCTGGGCGGTATCGGTGATGGAAATGTACCTCGGAGAGCGCCCTTGGCAAAACGGCGTGATCGCGGGTGCGGCATGCGAGGAATATTTTCCTGATGCAAAAGTTCCCATCCCTCAAAAGATGCAGGAACTGCTTAGAAAATGCTTAAACGCGAAGGAAACCGAACGTCCGCATGATTTTGCAGAGATAGAAAAACGGTTGCTGGAAATTTATCGGGAAGAAACCGGAAAAGACTATCTGCGCCCCGTGTCCAAGGCTGCGGCGGATACGGCGGACAGCCTCAACAACCGGGCGCTGTCCTATATCGACCTAGGCAAGACTGATGATGCGGAAAAGCTGTGGGAGAAAGCTTTAAATGCTGATCCAAATCATATAAACGCAATTGCCAATCAGTCGCTTTGGTCTTGGAGAAACGGAAAATGTGATGATCTATCTGCAATTAGGGCCGTAGAGCTTGCAAAAGGGAACAAGTCCGATAATGAGTTGGAAGAATTTTGGAATGATTTTCACCGAGAGCGCGGTTGTGCATCAGGTACACGTGAAGCTTGTGAAAGTCCCGGAATTTTTCCGCAATGGATGTTGCCCCTTCATTTTTCAAATGAAAGCTCCTTGGTACACCCGGTTAAAGCAGGCGTGTTTCTCACCAAACGAGGCGGTGTGTTGTGCGCACAGACATCCGCGATTGAAATATGGGATGTCCATACATGCAAGTCGATATGTACATCAAGGGTTATAGATACTTTATATAAAAATTTTAGCGTGGATAATAATGAACAGTATTTTTACATGCCAACCGGCTATCGCCTATTAAAGGTAAGCCTGGATTCATTAGAGAAAACGGCAGAATTGAAAGGTGATTCTCAGGAATATTCTTTTGTCTGCTGTCTTCCCGACGAACGCAACCTTGCGCTTAGTTGCGGCGCGTTCCGTGGCGTCTTAAAGGTAATCGATTGCGTTTCCATGACCATTCTACACGAACATACGCTTAAAAGGGTGAATCACCCGCTTTCGCTATGTACCTCCGCAGATGGGAAACTGGCTGCTCTGCTGGATGAGGGGGGCATCGTATATATTATAGACGGAGCTACGTTTGCCGTTGTTGTCACTCTAGATATGAGCCAATACGAACTGAATTCCGTTTGCTTTATGCCGGATGGCAAAAGGCTGTTTGCTTGCGGCAGGGATATGCGTCCGCTATTGATCGAGATTCAAAACGGCGAGGTGTTAATGAAGTTTGCTGTTTGCCATGATCGCATTCACCATCTCGCAGTCAGTCCCGATGGAAGGTGGACGGCGACCTGCGGCTATGAAAGGGCTATAAAGCTGTGGGATGTGAACCGCGGTAAATGTGTGCGCAGTTTTGAGCATTTCGGCTCTCCCTTTAATGTGCTGACGTTCAGCGCGGATTCAAAAAGGCTGCTTGTTGGTGGAAATGATAATGTACCATTCATCATACAAATTCCTATGGAAAGGCCTGCCGCGAGCTATATGCTCAATAAAATCGCCTCTACAGAGGACGCGAAGAATGCCGAGGATTCTTTTCTTACACTAGTCATGGCAAGTCGTGTAGCTTATGAAAATGAGGATATTAATTCGGCTTTGGCGCATTTGAAAGCCGCCCGTTCCATATCAGGCTTTTATAACGACCCGCGCGGCATGGAGCTGAATCGTAAAATTGGCCGTCTATGTCGTCGCATAGGGATAGATTTTATCTCAGAGATAGACACATTTGATGGATGCATGCCCTGTTATTTAGATTCCTCATTCGCTTTCTTTACAGTGGGAAAGGAAAATCTGGCATTAATTAACATCAATAACCGGAAAATAGAGAAACGGATATTCGTGAATGCCGATGAGCGAAAGGACCCCCGCAACAATGCTGAACATGCGACGATTACAGCGCTATGCTGCACCAGCGACGGCAGATACGTATTCACGGGAAATGCTTTTACAACGATACGCGTATGGGATATGCAAAGTAGCAGGATGGTCGGAAAGCTCAAGGGGCATGGTGATGGCATCACCTCTCTCTCCGTAAGCGCGGACAACCGTAAGTTAATCAGTACAAGCAACGACCGAACGATACGGATATGGGATATCAGCAGTTCAAAGTGTATCGCTGTGCTTGGTGATCCCGAGCGCGACGCGGTTCACGCGCACCATCGTGGCGTAAACGCGGCGAGCATGTCCTGCGACGGCAGTCGGATCGTGTCTTGCAGCGCGGATTGCACCGTGAAGGTTTGGGATGCGGTCACTGCCTCCTGCATAGGAACCCTGCGAGGGCATGAAAAGGACGTATTGGCCGTAGCCATCAGCGATGATACGCAGATCGCTCTATCCTGTTCTGCCGATCAGACGGCAATCTTATGGGACATCAAAACGATGAGTTTGCTCCATCGGTTTGATCTTCCGGGTGGCTATCACTATAGCGTGGTGTTCTCGCCGGATGGCCGTTTCGCGTTTATCGGCAGCACAAATAAAAGTTTTACGGTGCTTGACCTAAAAGCACTTAAGGTTTGCTGCTCCATAGATGAAGAAAGCGCCTACCGCAAGGCCGTGGCACTAAGCCCAGATGGCGATACCATGCTGCGCAGCATCGTAAATGGTAATACAAAGCGGTATGCGGTAAGCTGGCACTATGAATTCCCCGGCTTTACCGATTGGGATGAGGGTGCGCGATTGTATCTGAACACATTTCTCACGCTATACCCTCATTGGGGGCAAAAGGAACTCGATACCCTTATAGAGGAACTGCAAGCCCGTGGCTATGGCTTCATCCGCCCCGAGGGCATAAGGAAAAAGCTAATGGAGATTGCCTCCACAAGGGAGCCAGAGAAAAAGAATTTCAGTTTATTTGGTAAAAAGAAATGGAGGTGACGCATATGGATTCATCCATCACCATGCAATTTGTCATGATGCGCGCGCAGGCGGAACTTGCGGCGGGCAATGGCGTGGAGCTTGCAGTAGAGCATGTTTTTTTAGGCATTTTGAAGCTTGCCGAGCTTCAGCCCAAAGATATCACACCAAAAGAGAAATACCATAGCGGAATCAAAGAGGATATTCGCCAAGTACGGGCGCTTTTGTCCGAAGCCGGGATCGATTCGTCACGCGCACGGGGCCAATTGCGCGGGATGCTACGCAGTTATCGCTTTCCTGAAAACAGGAATATCCAAGCAGAGATGACATCGATGATGAATACGGCGTCACAGGTGGCCGCCGCCATGGGTTCTGAGGAACTAACCGCTGCCATGGTGCTTACGGTGCTGTTGAATGATCCAATCGGCGTCATCGGTGAAATTGTTCCCCAAAGTGGAAACAAGGCCGTTTTGCAAAACGGTGAACCGGCGGCGGAGGCCGCTGCCCCCATACCGAAGAGCAAGGAACAAATGCCCGAAGCGACATCTGAAATGGGGCTTAGCTTCCTGCCGGAACTGACAGCGCGCATCCGCACCATGCGCTCCAAGCTGCTCTCCACTGTTTGCGGGCAGGATCATGTGGTTCATGCTTTTTCGGAAGGTATGTTCAGCGCGGAGGTGCTGGCGGCAAGCGATGAAAAGCGCAGGCGTCCACGGGCTATCTTCGTTTTCGCGGGGCCTCCGGGCGTCGGGAAGACCTTCCTTGCCGAGCAGGCGGCGGAAGCGCTCAGCATTCCCTATAAACGATTCGATATGTCCAGCTTTTCCGATCATCAGTCGTATATGAACCTCGTCGGCTTTGAGCGCAGCTATCAGGGAGCAAAACCGGGCACGCTGACAGGCTTTGTCAAACAGCACCCGCACAGCATTTTACTGTTTGACGAGATTGAAAAAGCGCACCTTAACACGATCCACCTGTTTTTACAGATACTTGACGCGGGCAGATTATCCGACAAATATATGGATGAAGATGTCTCGTTTAAGGACACCATCATTATTTTCACATCCAATGCGGGACGTTCTCTCTATGAGGGCGACGCAAAGCAAAACGCTGCGGGTATCCCGCGCAAGACCATATTGAACGCGCTGGAAACTGAGAAAAATCCACAAACAGGGCAGCCTTTCTTCCCCGCCGCCATTACCTCCCGTATGGCCACGGGCTGGCCGCTTCTGTTCAATCACTTGCAGGCGAACGATTTGGAAAAAATCAGCGCGGGAGAATTCAAGCGATTTTGTGAGTTGTTCCATAAGCAGTACGGCATTACCGTAAGCTCGGATGAACTGCTGTCGAGTACGCTCCTCTTTGCGGAAGGTGGTCAGGCCGACGCGCGCACGTTGCGGGCACAAACGGAGCTTTTCTTTAAAAACGAAATATTTAAGCTTTGTCGGTTATTCAACGTGGATTCCTTTCTCTCCGTGCTGGAGCGTTTGGACAGCATCCGGTTTGAAGTTGATGCCGTACACCTCTCTGTCGATGTGCTTCCCCTATTCCAGAACAACGAAAAAGCCGAAATCCTGATTTTCGGCACGCCGTGGTTTGCAGGCACATGTAAAGAAAAGCTGCCTGGCTTCGTTTTTTATCAGACCACAAATCGGGATGAGGCGCTAAAAATCGCCGGTGAAAAGGACATCCGGTTAGTCCTGCTTGATCTGAGTACACGGGATGAAACCACAGCAAAAAACGATGAAAGCAGCCTGTCTCTTAATCTTGCAGCCGCAACAGGGACAGTGAACGCCTTTGATTTTGCGCCTATGGCGGCGGCGAGTATACACGAAGGTAATGAGCTGTTTAGCGCTATTCGTGAACGTCTTCCCGAACTGCCGGTGTATCTTCTGGAAACAGAATTATTTAAGATCGACAGCGAGCTTCTCATGTCTTTCGTGCGTGCGGGAGCCAGAGGCAAGCTCACCGCGCCCACCGATGATTTTACGGTGTTTGAAGATGAGCTTGAAGATATCTGCAAGCGGATGTACATGCAGAGCGTAGCGGCGCGCATGGCCGGGGAACGCAAGGTGCTGTATTTTGAAACCGCGCCTAAATTTACCCCCGATAAAAAAGAAGTCGTCATTCGGGTTCGGGATCTCCAGTTGAAGCGCGCGCTGGCTGCGGAGGACGCCGGAGAGGTGTTGACGGACGCTGAAAAACCGAACATCCGGTTCGCGGATGTGATCGGTGCCGGTGAAGCGAAAGAAGAATTGCAATTCTTCATCAATTATCTTAAAAATCCCAAAAAATTCTCGGCGCAGGGCTTAAAGCCGCCTAAGGGCGTACTCCTTTACGGCCCTCCGGGAACGGGCAAAACGCTGCTGGCCAAGGCGATGGCCGGAGAAAGCGGCGTCGCTTTTATCCCCGCTGTGGCAAGTTCGTTTGTCACCAAGTATCAAGGAAGCGGCCCGGAATCCGTCCGTGCGCTATTCAAAAAGGCACGGCGGTACGCCCCCGCCATCATCTTTATCGACGAGATCGACGCGGTGGGACGCGCACGCGGCGGCTCGGACTCCGCGCATGGCGAGGAAATGGCGCTCAACGCGCTGCTGACGGAAATGGACGGTTTTTCTGTCGATCCAAAACGCCCCGTCTTTGTGCTGGCGGCAACTAATTTTGACGTTGAGGAAGGCAAAGGCGGCATGGGCACCATCGACGCGGCGCTTGCCCGGCGCTTTGACAGAAAGATCATGGTGGATCTGCCGAACAAGGATGACCGGCGGCAGTATATCGAAATGATGCTCAAAAAGAATAAGATGCACATCGTTACAGAGCAGATGATCGAGCGCCTTGCCGGGCGTTCCACCGGTATGAGCCTTGCCAATATGGCGTCGGTGCTGGAGCTTGCCAACCGCATGGCGGTGAAGCAAAATAAACCCCTTGACGATGCGCTGCTGGATGAAGCGTTTGAGCTTTCCCGCTTTGGCGCGGAGAAAAACTGGGGTCATGGATATTTGGAGCGTGTCGCACGGCATGAATCCGGCCACGCTTTCTTATGCTATTTGGGCGGGAATACCCCTTCCTACCTGACCATTGTCGCCCGGGGCGGTCATGGCGGTTATATGGAGCATTCCGATCAGGACATGGGGCCGCTGCAAACCAAGGAGGATTTAATCAGCCGTATCCGCGTAAGCCTCGGCGGGCGGGCGGCTGAGATTGTATATTACGGTGAGAAAGACGGTGTTTCCACCGGCGCGTCGGGAGATTTGGAACAGGCTACCCGCGTTGCCCGCGCCATGATCTGCAATTACGGCATGGACGATGAATTCGGTATGGCCGTCATGAGCGCGGATGAAGCCACGCGCGGTCCGCTGGCCGCCAAGGTATCCCAGCGCGTCAGCGCTATCATCCGCGATGAGATGAAAAACACCGTAGAGATTATTGTGAAGAATAAACACCGTATGGATCGCATGGTGAATGCGCTGCTGGAAAAAAACAAGCTGACCCGTGAGGAAATGGAAGCGCTGCTGGGCCAAGAATAAGTGGGAAAGATTCTGCGACGAACGCACAGGATGTCGGAAAATATGGAGGTAGCAATATGAAAACTCTTTTGCGTATTATGCTTACCATCTGGCTGGCGCTGAGTCTGACAGCCTGTGGAGCGCCCGCTGCGACGGTACCCTCTCCCACCCTGTCTGCGGCATCAGATACCGTTACGTTTTCTGATCCTGTGCTGGAGGCAATGGTGCGCGGATCGATAGGCAAGCCACAGGACGACATTACTGTGGCGGAGGCAGAATCGGTGACAAGGCTGAACCTCAGCAATGAGTGGCAGCGTTACGTTTCTCAAGGGACAACAATCAAGGATATTAGCGGGCTGGAATATTTCAAAAACCTTGAAAGCCTCGACCTGTCTTTTCACGCGATCACCGATATTACGCCGCTTACAGGGCTTAAAAAGCTCACCTCGCTGTCGCTAAGCAATAACCCTGTCGCCGATATCTCGCCGCTTGCCGGGTTGACGGGTCTGAAAGTGCTGATTTTGACAGGCTGCAAGGCGCAGGACTACGCTCCGCTTGCAAAGCTTGTCAACCTGGATTTCCTGATGCTTGACCATTCGACGATCGCCGACGTGTCGACGCTGGCTTCGCTCACAAAACTCAAGCATCTGTACCTTACAGGCAGCCCCATAAACAATTATTTCCCGCTGTCGGATATCTACCCAAACTTAGAGCAAAAGGATTTCACCATTGCGTTCACGCTTGCCGAGCTTGGGTTTACCATGAACGACGCCAACAATCAGGCTAGCTATGGGGACGTTCAGCGCGGCGGGTTGAGCGTGAACATCAACCACGCCGAGTGGGGCGCTCCGCAGTCTGAAGATATGACGAAATGCGTAAGAATGGACTTAATGCTGGATAGCGGGTATACATTGGTCGTCTTGTACTATCCTGAAATAAGCGCCTATGTCTTTCAAATGAACATCAATGGTGAACAGATGAACTACATCTACAACGCGGCAGACGGTACATTCATGGTGGATTCCAACAACAGGGAACGCTTTGAGCGGATGATAACGGAGGCGCTGGGCGAAACGGGCGAAACGGACGCGCTGCTTGCGCCCATCCCAGTTTTTGACGACACGATCAGGGAAACCTTCGGCATGACCGCCGACGCGCTCTACGCGCTGCCGTTTGAACAGACAGCAGCGCAGCCTGAGCAAACGACCGCGCCATATGCGATGCCGTACACGCAGTTGGGATTCACCGCAGACACAGCCAACGCGGTCTGCATATATGAGCGGCAGGAGCCGCACTACATGCGCATTGCCATTCACAGACCGGAATGGGGTGAGAACCCCGATGGCTGGAATATGGAATTTTATGACGATGATATGAACGGCTATAAGCTACATATTCTGTACTATGAAACTGAGGGGAAATATCACGTTTCCATAGAGAAAGATGGCGTGGAAGCTGGTTTTGAAACCTACCCAGCCACGGGTGAAAAAGGTTGGGAATATCCCGACTTGGAAATGGCTCATCGGATGTTTAACGATGCTTTTGGAACGACAGGCAAAGAACTGTATGACAAGGCACCGGCTTACTTTGAGCAGGTGATTCAGGAGCGTTTCGACATGAGTATCGAAGAACTCTATGCGCTGCCCACCCAATAGAGGAACAAGTGAACCTTTGAGGAAATGGAAGCGCTGTTGGATCAGGAGTCGCCTGCGACTCCTGCAAAAGGCATTCCCGTATGAAAGGGGCAATATTATGGAGCTTGATAAGCTTTGGACAGGCAATATCGGAGATATTGCCCACGGCTATTGTATAGACAGCTTTTTGTCGGATACAGAATTGGGGCGCATCATCCGGCTGCGGCAGCAGGTCACGGGAGAGTTCTTTTTGCTGACGGTTCTGAAAAATCAAACAAACCGCTTTGGGCGTGAGGAAGCGGATTTTTTGCTGGAGCAGATGCGCTTTGCCTCGGAGCATTTCCGGCATGGGAATTTGCAGCAGGTTCCCCTATGCGGTACGTTCCGCGATCAGGGTTTTTTTATCGTGCAGGAGTGCCCCTATACGCTCACGCAATACATAAAAGCGTCCGGCGGAAAGCTGATCGCCCCGATTGCTCTGCATATCGTCTTTCAGATACTGGACGCGCTGGAGTTTCTGCATCATATTCCGGCGCAGGAAGCCGGAACTGAGCGAACCTGCGTGACCCACGACTATCTGATCCCGGAGCATATTTTGTTGACGGACGATGGCTTTACGCCGACGGTGAAGCTCTCCGCACAGCACAAGCTTTATCTGGGCCGGGACGATGACGACCCACTGTATGGCGACTCCGTACAGTTCTTTTATCTGCCTGTAGAAGCATGGTTGCACAGTAAAAAGACGGGCCGGATAAAGACCAATTTGTGGACGGTGACAGCGCTGCTTCACTCCATGCTGACCGGGCTGCCCGATCTTGATGATCATGAGCTGTTTATGAAGAAGCTCAAGGACAAATCCACATTCCCGGCTGTAAACAAGCGCAATCTGTCTGTACCGCAAAGCCTTGCCAAGCTGATTGATACCGTTCTTGCGCAGCGGGATTTCCCGTATGACCTGACGGCCTCAGAATATAAAAGCATGCTGGAGGAAAGCGCTGAAAAGCCGTATGTCAGGCCGCCCCGCGTGGACGATGACGATGATGCCTTGCTGGATAAAACTGACTTTGAGGACGTCGATAACGTTTTTTGCGCGGACGCACTTGTCATATCCTCTACTGCTACGCCCGTCCCTGACGCAGATATGTCCTGTAAAAAACAATCGGATTTTTCTTCCAATCAGGATGCGGTTCCTCCCGTAGCCAAACAGGAATATCTTCCTAAAGGCACGCGCCTCTTTGACGCCTTTGAAATCACCTCTGACGAACCGGAAACAAATGATTTTGGGTGGTATCGTTATTCCGCACGCCGCATGCAACCTGAAACCACCGTGAAGGAATGCACCGTGATACAGGCCACACGCCGTTACAGGACTTGTTTTGAGAGGATTGAACAGTGGCGGCGGCTGGAACATCCTAATATCCGTCGCATGCTTACCATGGGTTTTCACACCGGAGACACACTTGTTATGGTTTTCGAAGGGCCGACAAATGCAAGCGACATATGGCTTAAAAATATGGCCAGCCTGCGCAATCAGTATTGGGCAAGCTTCGTGAAAAACATTCTGGACACAACGCTTGGATGTGCGCGTGGGTTGCACTTTCTTCATCAGAACAAACTGATCCATGGCGATATCAAGCCGTCGAACCTGTACAGACATGGCGTAAATATAAAGCTTGACGGCCTATGGGTGCCCGAAAATGGCGGCTACACGCCTGCATACGCTTCGCCGGAGCAGTTTGAAGACCGGGCCATTGATGAAAGTACAGATGTATGGAGCCTTGGCGTCACATTGGTGGAACTGCTTTTAGGAGATCGGCTATGGAGCAAGGGGCCGGAATGCAGCATTGTATATGAAGAACATCTTAGAATACGCTGCAAACCTCTCCCGGAGATACTTTGGAGCATATTGCAAGGCTGTCTCCAGACGGATAGCTCAAAGCGCATGTGTGTCAACGAGCTTATAGATTTGCTTGAACGCAATCGTTTGGATACTTAAAAACCTATCCGATGAATACGAGACAGGCTTATGTACTTGCCAACAAAAAATGCCAAAGTGTAAATTCACGCTTTGGTGTTTTTTCGTTTTTTCTGTTTTATTTCGAGTAGTATAAAAGCAGGTCAGATAGGAAAATGCCTGACAGAAAGGAGCATTTTGTATGAGCAAGCAAGGAAACGAAACGCATATCTGTAAGGAGCACTTAGGTGCGGGATGCCGATGCACCGTTTGCGGGAATATCTGCCACGATTATCACAACGACGATGACGGTACATTTGCTGCCTCTGGCAAGGTTGTGACAGCGCGGTGCACGCGGTGCGGGGATGAGGAACATTATTATGCCGATACCGGCGTGGTGATCGACCACTACCAAGGCTGATCCTATGAGCATGGATGAGGTATTTTAGACCCATTCATCCTATCCACGGATCAAATGAGAGGGGGATCTCAAAATGAAGCTGGCATTCTTATTCGGGCACCACTGGAAGGGCTGCGTCTGCCGCCGCTGCGGCACAAAGGCTCATGAGTACAGTGATCGCCACAAGTGGGAATATCTTGGAACTGAAGAGATGGGATGCTCACTCTCATCGTCGCGTGGAAACGGGCAGTATCTTGACTCATGCTATGGTGCGGATTGCCAATTCTGCGATGCGAACAACCGGGTGAATTACATCTATATTTGTCAGACATGCGGCATGAAAAAAACCACTTCTTTTATGTTATAACGTCAGGAGTGAAATCATGGATAAACTTTACGCGATGTTGCGGCAGGCCGAAGAGACAGAGGCTCTGGCGCGAAAGCTGACGGAAGAAGCCGATTTAGCCTTGCTGGACGCTCCTGCTTCTGAAATCAGAGAGTGCTCCGACCAATCTGACGCTATGTCTTTATTTGAAAAAGCTTGGGAGCTGTATCAGCAGGTGGAAACACAAGTAAGGATGCAACTGGATGATATGGACAGCGAGGAAAGCAACCTTTTACTTGCACAGACCTTGTTGGACATTCATATTCATCCGAATTCGGGCCTGAAACGGGATACCCCCGCACTTTGGGAATCTCAGTATCTCTGGCTCAAGCTGTATTTCCAAACCCGGAATGAGGCGTATCTGGAAAAAGCGAAGCTTTGTGAGGGGATACGAAATGCCCACGTAGAAAAAATTGTATAGGAGGATAACCGATGAAACGACTGCTTTTTGCCGGATTGATATTTACCCTATGCCTGTCGCTGTGTTCATGCGGTTCAACAGGCGAAAGTTCTGATCAGGCTTCAGATGCTGGCCGTTCAGCAGATACCCTTAAGAACGAACCAACTGCGTCGGTAACGGGACAGCCCGCGCAACCGAGCGCAGCCTCACAGACCGAAGAATCAAATCCCGGCGTTTCGTTCCCCTTTGAAGACGATGAAGGGCGCACACGCTACCGTTTGGTGATAAACGGCACAGAGGTCGAGACGGAAAACTACCCCTTCACACTCCCGGATGAGCCAGACGGCGGCTATTATCCGATTGAGGACGTGCTGCACTGTTTTGGCGTGGCTTGCCTGACAAATGAAGATAAGAGCGCCTGTGCGACGGTAATTAACAATGCTCTCATTCAGGTATTCGCAGATTCGCCTACGCTGACCTACGGAAGCAAGACAATTTCTGCCGTGGACACCAAGGTTGTTCCTGTTGTGGTTGACGGAGCATTATATGTCCCCAGTTTCTTCCTAATGCAGCTTTCAGACAGCAGTATTGTGGATTTCAGCGATGACCGAAGCGCGGTAACCCTGGATACTGATATCGTCGTGGATGCATCAATATCGGGGCTTGTCGGCGTAGACGTCAGCGTGCTTGAACAAGGCGGCTCCGGTCAGGTAATAACCGAAGGAGAACACCGTTGCTCGAAGTGCGGCGGAGCCGGTGGATATAACGAGCAGTATTTTGATCAGGTTATGGTCAATGGACGGTGGCAGCAAATACCCAAGAGCCGTTGGACACATTGCCCGGTTTGCGGCGGCAGTGGCACGGTGAACTGATCAGGGAGCGTTGTGAAAGTTATCGGTATTCAAGGCGTCTATACGTTGAGCGGTGAACTATGGAAGGTGAATGCGTATGTGGCAGTGTTTATTCAAAGGGCATGATTGGGATAGCTGGATTGAGGCGCATCAGCTTAAAATTGTGCAACGGACAAAAAGAGATATCCGGCTTTTTCGGTTATGGAAGAAAAGCCCCTATATCGAGGTGCGTATTGCGGCTGTTTATAAACTGAAAAATCAGAAATTGCTTTCCCATATCGCTCAGACAGAACATGTAGACGAGCTACGCTATGAGGCCGTAAGAAAACTGACGGATAAAACCCTGCTTGCCAAAATCGCAATTGAGGATGAGAGCGATTATATTCGGTATGTCGCACATCGTAAGTATGCCTGCCGTAAGGAGGTCAATTTGTGGGACGCCTCCGAAATGGATGCGGATGCGGAAAAGGTGCTCTCTGCGATTATCGAACGTAATGCCCATCTGCACTATCTCGCAACGGGTCAGAGAGCGGATGAGGAATGGTGGTGAATCGCCGACCGAATGGCGGAAGCCCCGGTGGTAAATACAATGAGTACAATAAAAAAGATTTCAATTCGATGCGCCGTTTGTGGCATAGAGAGCAAACAGGCTATATTGACCTCATACAGCCTGTTCGGTGAGCCTGACCTGGATTTTCGTCCAGCTCCGATGCTTCGCTGGGCGATGAAATATTGGTTGATGGAGTGTCCAAACTGCGGGTATGTGGCAAAAAATCTACGCAGATGGCCATGGGCAGCCAAGAAAACCTTACGCCAGATTTACAGCGGGCTGGATGCAAATCTGCCTTTTTCCGCACATGCCTTTCATAAACAGGCGCTGTATTGCGAACATGTCCGGCACACTACCGGCGCGATGCGTGCCTATCTTTACGCGGCATGGGCCTGTGATGATGTGGAGGATGATATTCACGCTATGGCCATGCGGCTCAAATGCCTGGAACTGGCACAGAAAAAGCTGCACTGCTGCCGCCGCAGTAAATGGCGCAAGCACATGCAGCTCATTGCTGACCTGCTGCGCCGAACTCAGAATATGGCGGCCCTGCGCGCTATGGACACGAATGACCGTCGGCTTGATTATACGACGCGCGAGCTGCTGATCTATCAAAAGGCTCTTGCGGAAAAACATGATTTTTCAGCGCATAACCGGGCCGAGATCGACTTGGAGCCATTTGATTATTTTAATGAAAGGAAGTCCAGTGACGGCCATGATCCGTCTTATGAACTTGAAGCAGATCTGGCACAGGCATTGTCCATGCATCCAGCGGACCGTACAGAAGCATTGGAAAGGCTTGATTGCCTGCGTCCACATGAACTGAATCTGCCGTACCATGCGTATGACGCAGTGCTGCAGCAGCATCGGGGCTTGCCTGTAAGCATAGATAATCCATATGATGTCGAGGACATTGCCAAGGTTGTAAACAGCGAGTTTCTCGATATGATGGAAACCTTTGTGGTGCCGCATAGCATGGTGCGTGAGCGGGTTACGCTTCAAAACAAAACATGCATGGCAATACTGTATCAACTTTATACCAGTCCGTATCTTGAGCAAGAATGGAAGAATTATGCCAATGCGCAGGAACGCTTATACCTGATGCGTATTGACGATTTATTTTCCGATGATAGCTATCTGGTCGGATTGATCGAACCGAGAACCCTTGATAAGCCCAAATAGCCTTGCCGAATTCTCTGCGGTCTGCATACTTCATTATATTGAAACGCCAAAGTGTAAATCCACGCTTTGGCGTTTTTTCATCTGAAAGTATTTTTCTCAGGTAAGATGAACATATCAAAACGATTATTAAAAACTACTCATAAGGAGGAACGCCTCATGATTTATCTTACAGGAGATATTCACGCTTCCTATGGTATGGAAAGGCTTTCGGATAAAGGCTTCCCCGAACAAAATGGGCTTACAAAATCCGATTACGTGATTATTTGCGGCGATTTTGGGTGTGTGTGGGATGGCGGCAAGCAAGATCAATACTGGCAGGATTGGTTACAGGAGAAGCCCTTCACGACACTGTTTGTGGATGGCAACCATGAAAATTTTGACCTGTTAAACAGCTATCCCGTAAGTGAATGGAACGGCGGCAAAGTACAGTTTATACGCCCTCATGTGATTCATTTGATGCGTGGGCAGATTTACAGCTTAGATGGGAAAAGCTTTTTTACGATGGGGGGAGCTGCCTGCCATGATACATGGAATGGCGTCCTCGATATGGATGACCCTTCGTTCCCCGTTAAGTTTAATTATATGAAAAAGCGAAATATGTTCTTTCGCGTAAATCATCATTCCTGGTGGAAAGAAGAACTGCCTTCGCAATCAGAGATGGAGGAAGGTTATCAGAACCTTGCAAGGCACAATTTTACTGTGGACTATGTTGTCACCCACTGCCTGCCGGATAAATACCATTTGTCCTTTCGTAAAGGCGAATATACAGCCGACAACCTAACGCAATTTTTCACCTCACTCGACGAAAAAGTCACCTGTAAACAATGGTTTTGCGGACACTATCACACAAACCGAATCATGGATAACAGGCACACCGTGCTTTATGAAGCGATCATCAGCGAGAGCCAATGGGATACCGCAAATAAGGCAAAACGAAAACAGATGCTAAAACAAATTTCTTAAAGGGGGACTGTGATATGACATACGCTAACTGGAGAAGCATGGACGATGCGGCCGCTATGCGGGGCGTGCACCCGGATATGACCAGAGAAGAGTTGATAGAGGTCGCTTATGGGGCGCGCTCCGGCGCTGCAAGGAGAATTGCGGTTGTATATCTTGATGATCCTGAAATCACGCGAGCCATTGCATTGGAAGATCGTGATCCTATGGTGCGGCGAGGTCTTGCCCGCAGATTGACAGATGCAGAATCGTTAGAGCGACTATTGGAGGATGAAGATTTCTCTGTCAGAAAAGCGGCGGCGGATACGCTTAAAAAGCTTCAGGAAAAATGAATTGCCAAGTTGTCTATTCACGCATTGGCAATTATTCGCCCGAACTTCTTGATACTACGGTATGGTATAGATACACAGCATACGGAGGAATCCATTTATGAAGAAAACACTTATCGTATCCATTCTTTTTATCGCGATGATCAGTCTGTACGGTTGTTCAAACGCCTATGAAAGCGACGGCACTGTAACCGTAAAAAACGCAAAGGGAAATAAGGTTTCTTATCAGATAGCAGAAATCGGAACGAACAACGCAGGTAAGACATGTGTTTATATCCAGGGAACGAAAGCTGCGGACGGTAAAGAAACCTCCGTCTGCGCCTATGTAATGTCGGGTGTGGATTTTGATTGGGACATTTATGTTGGCGCATCAATTACTGTAGACGGCACGGTTTATGACGCACTCAGTACAACGCCATACCTGGCCACATTACCCGGAAATCTTGTTTGCTTTGAATACGATACGGATCAAACGCCGGATACAATCACGGTTTTTCATAGCGACAATCAGCAAGGCGGTGTTTCGGTTAATGTTGCCGAATTAGCGCTTGAACCTGTCCCTTACTGCCAGGGACTATCCACAGAAGTCAATTATGAACCAAACACGAGAGAGTAAAAAAGGTGATAAAATGCTGATTTCTAAAAATCAAAATGAAGAGTATGGTTATGTGCCCTCCAACCCAGTTTTGCTAAACGGCTATGCGGATATACGGCATTTCTTTGGAGGATTGCATACCGAAAAAGGTTGCGCGGTGACTTACAGGAGAATTGGATCGACGTTTGAGTCTCAAAGCAACCATATGATAGATGTCTTTGAAGTGTCGGGAGATGACGGCAATAAGCTGCTGTATCTTGATGTTTATGGAAACGGCCAGTTCAAAGCCCCTAAAGGATATAAATTAGCACCTAAGATAAATCCGTCGAAAAAGGATCGGTGATTTTCAAAGGTTCGCGCTCTATTGAAAGGCTGATTTTTACATTGTATAGATTCCTGAATTATTGCCTGACGCAGTGAAATAAACCGTCGTATGGGCGGCAAAGTAACAGCCCTTGATGTTGAACGGCGGTTGTAAAAAACCGCCGTTCTCTTTAAAGTTATGGGTGCGGATGGCGTAGTTAGTGCGCCCATTTTTAAGAACACGGTGGTATAAGGAGGATACCACCGTGTATTTTTGTCCCTAACTGCCTTTATTCGTCAAAAAAAGCTATGCTTATGCATGGCAATATTGCGCGCATGAGTATGAACATACATATCATTCCGTAGGAAATATAATCGCATTAGCCCGGCTGACATCTGTCCAGCCGGGTCTTTTTGTTCTCGGCTCTGTCGGCTGCCGCTCCCCGCCGCCTCCGTTTCGGCTTCCAACATCCAAAACCGAAACGGAGGAAAAATCAAATGACAACGATCAATCTTCGGGACTACTACCCGTATTATACTGCCGACTACTTTATTGAGGTGTCGGACGAAGTTGCCGCTATGCTCTTGGCCCACGCGCGCTATGAAGCTGCGTATCAGCGTCGCAGATACTGGAATAAGGCTCATTACTCTCTCGACCGAGGCGATGGTATTGAGCATGATGCACTGTTCGTCTCTGTATCCCCCTGCGAAATATATGAACGCAAGGTTACATATGAACAGCTTTATGCTGCTATCGCCAGTCTGCCGGACAAGCAGGCTAAACGCATCTATGCCCATTACTTTCTTGGTATGAGCAAAGGAGCGATAGCCAAGGCCGAGGGTGTCAACAAAAGCCAAATAACGCGCTCTATCCAGGCGGCATTAACCCGCATTGAAACATTTCTCAAAAAAGTACTCTAACAGAGCGCAACTTTTACTCTGAAATTCTCACGGCTAATGAGGGGACATGCTTCCCGCTTAAATGAACCTTGAAAACTTCATATACGGTGTTTCAGGTACATTCCCCGCGTGGCTGTAGAAGGCAAGCGAAAAAGGGCCGACGCAACGACGGCTATAAGCCCGAGCGATCAACGGAACCCTTAACCCCGGCTGTGGCAAGCCGGGCGCGATGACACACGCGGGAGATAATGATACTTCCTCACGGCCCCCTATGGACTTGGGGGGAGCCTCTGCGGTATGCGCTTGTCTGGCAAACGGCGGTACATGTGGAGCTATGATGTGGCAAAGCTGGCCGCAGCCTGAGACATCCCTCTCTGCCGAGGGCGCGTGGCAAATACGGCAGAACATCGGCATCAGAGATCATGGGCTGACCTTTGTGTTTTACAAGGTCAGCCTATTCCTGTGGTGCCGGTGAAAATGCTATGATGCCGAGTTGCTGCCAACTCACAATATCCCCCTTTGTCGGGGGCAAATGCGACAAACTTTTCATAAAGAAAATCACTGCTTATAATTTATATAAGCAATACACTTGGAGGTGATTGCGAATGGAAAATATCAAAGGCATATCTGAGAATACAGCTAAGACTACTACACCTAATGAAAAATATGCAATGACGAAGGCATATCAGGATTTTATAAATGTACTTTCGCAGATTATCGAAAAGCATGGTGCAGAAGTTTTAGCTGAAATAAATTGTGCCAAGTAAAGATGTTTTCCAATAATTTATTGGAGGTATGGCTATGAATAGGAGTGGAAAAAAATGTGTGCTTTATCCTCGCGTTAGTACCGAAATGCAGGTTGATGGGTTCAGCTTGGACGGGCAAAAAAACAGCTTAAAGCGTTTTGCAGACAGAGAAGAAATGGAGATCGTAGACATTTACGAAGATGCTGGTAAATCCGGCAAATCCATAGAGGGCAGACCCGCTTTTAAGCAAATGCTCTGTGATATTGAAAATGGCTTGGATATTGACTATATTTTAGTCTATAAGCTCTCCCGCTTTGGCAGAAACGCAGCCGATATTTTAAATTCCTTGGAACACGTTCAATCCTTTGGTGTAAACTTAATTTGCATTGAGGAAGGAATTGATTCCTCACAAACAAGCGGAAAACTCTTAATCTCCGTGTTATCTGCCGTTGCTGAAATAGAGCGTGAAAATATCATTGAGCAGACGATGAACGGACGAAAAGAAAAAGCCCGTCAAGGTGGTTGGAACGGCGGGTTTGCTCCCTATGGTTACTACCTCAAAGACAAGCAGCTCTATATCCAAGAAGATGAAGCCGAAGCGATACGCATCATCTTTGACAAATATGTGAATGGTAATATGGGGTTTTATAAAATTGCCAATTACCTTAATTTGCAGGGTATCCCAAAATTAAAACGTGCCAATGGTACTCTTGCCCAATGGAGTACGCATTTTGTCAGAATGATAATCGACAATCCTGTGTACTCTGGAAAGATCGCCTTTGGCAGACGAACGAGAGAAAAGGTCAAAGGCACGAAAAATGAATACCGCCAAGTACATCAAGATGAATACATTATCGCAGATGGCCAGCACGATGCCATTATAAGCGAGGAAATATGGAACCAGGCACATGAAAAGCGAGAAATAACAGGCATAAAATCCCCATCTAAAATTGGCCGGGACAGGGCGCACTTATTAAGCGGCATTTTAAAATGCCCGAAATGCGGTGGCCCGATGTACACCAACAAACACGCTTGGACAAACAATGACGGTACATATAAAGAAATTTACTATTATGTGTGCAGTAAAGCTCGGACAGCGCGGGGAAAAAGCTGTAACTATAAGGCTATGCTCAAAAAAACCGATATTGAACCGCTTGTCATTGAGGCAATCAGAGAACTGATTAAAAATCAGGATTTTGCAACCGAAATCAAATCAAGAATAGGTAAGGAAATTGACACTTCGACCTTAAACAGAGAACTGAGCAATTATGAATCCAAGCTACGTGAGGTCGAACTTAATAAAACCCGTCTTGAAAATGAAATTGACAGCCTGCCGGAAGATACTCGTTTTAGGGAACGTAAGCTCCATGATATGACCCTCCGGCTTGATGGATTATATGACATCATCGTAGAACTGGAAGAAAAAATTGAGGACGTTAAGCTGCGCCGCAAAGCCGTGGAGCAAGATGCCATCACACTGGAAAACATCTACACCCTGCTGGCAAACTTCGATAAAGTGTATGATAAAATCAGCGATGAAGAGAAAAAATCCCTAATTTCTTCGCTAATCAAAGAAATAGAGATTTTCCCATGTGATGAATCAGAGCTGCCTCTGAAGTCCATTTTATTCAATTTTCCGGTGTATAAGGACGGTGGAGATGTTTACGAATTTTTGTGGGACAAAAGTACGCACGTCTCAACGTGGGCGGTGCGGGGAAAGAGGTCGAAGGGTTTTGCGGAAACGACTTTATAAGATTTCGTTAATTCTTGGAGATCGCGGCTTAGGGAAGCCGGGTCGCATGAGATATAGAGGATATTCTGCGCGCCGTAGGCGGCGACGGTCTTGGCGACGTCCTTCTGTAACCCCTGACGCGGCGGATCAAGGAGCACCACGTCTGCCCGGGGTACTTTTTTCAATAAATCTTTCAGGCGGTTTTCCGTTTTGCCGCTGATATATTCTGCTTCGATCCCGTTGGCGGCAGCATTTTCCCCGGCAAGGACGGCGGCGTCTTTTACAATTTCAATGCCGTAGACCTTTTGAAAACAATCGGCAAGGTAAAGGCCGATGCTCCCGACGCCGCAGTAAAGATCCAGGAGCACACCCTTTTTATCTCCCTTGAACAGGTCTTTACCATAGCGGAGCATGGTTTTTGCCATTTCAGTATTGACTTGAAAGAAACTTTTGTAGGAGGTTTTCAGTTTGATTCCGTCGAGATCAAAAAAGAGTGTGCCGTCGCCGTAGACCGCCGTACCTTTTTCACTGACCGCGGCAACACCGGTGATCACCCGGGAAAAAGAGAGCAATTCTTTGGCCTTTGCCGCCGAACCACCGTTGACCACGGCGAACACGTGTCCCGTGTTATCCCGGCGCAGGGAAACGGAGGTCGCCTCCATAAGCCCCGCTGCATTAATCTCAGCCACAGCCTTGTTCAAATCGTCTTCCAGCAATTCGCAGCGGTTCACCGTCACATAATCATGGGTCGCTTGCCGGTAAAAACAGGTTTGCCCCCCTTGCATATGGAACGTCACCTGGTTGCGGTAAGCAAAAACGCGCTGCGCCGGAACGAAGGGCAGCAGTTCCAAATCGGCGCAGCCGCCGATTTTCGCCAGCACCCTGGCAACGTGTTGCTCTTTGGCCGCTACCTCTCCCCGATAATCGATGTGCTGAAAATGACAACCGCCGCAATCCCCATAATAGGGACAGGGCGGCTTTACGCGCTGCAAAGAGGGAGAAAGTATTTCTACCGTCTCCCCTCGCGCGTAACTTTTTTTATCTTCCGTAAGTGTATACATGATCTCTTCAAAGGGCAGGGCATTCTTGATGAAGCAGCATTTGCCATCTTTGTGCAAAATACCGTTGCCGAAGAAATCGAGACTTTCTATTTTTCCGCAATAAGTCATGACCATAACCCCATCAAAGGAAGCTTTATCACTCTATCATTAGAACTTTGCGATTTCCCTGCCGAAAGCAGTAGCCCCAGCCTGAGCGTCGTCATCGGGATTCCACTGGTTGCGGAAACCCTCCGATACGACTTCAAATCCGGCGCCGGCCAGCATTTCGTTGATTCTCTTTACCGCCTCGCCACTCCAGCCGTAACAACCAAAGGCCGTTGCCTTTTTATTTTTAAACTTTAACCCTTTCATCAGATGGATAAAGCCGGCCACCGAATGAAGCATATTATTGGATAGCGTGGGCGAGCCGATCACCACGGTTTTCGATTTAAAAACTTCAGTAATCACATCGTCCGCTTCTCTTTTGGCCAGGTTATGCAGCTTGATCTCCACTTTGGGATCAGCCTCATGGATCCCCTCGGCGATTTTTTCCGCCAGCATTCGCGTGCCGCCCCACATGGTATCGTAAATGACCGTAATCTGGTTTTCCTGATAGTCATTGGCCCAGCGAGCGTATTTCTCCATGATCTGATAAGGGTTATCTCGCCAAATCACACCGTGACTGGTGGCGATCATATCAATGGACAGATGGAAGGAAAGCACCTCATCCAGCTTCTTGATGAGAATCGCGCTAAAGGGCGTTAAGATGTTGGCATAATACTTGATGGCCTCACGGAAAAGTTCATCCTGATCCACCGCGTCGTTGAACAGCTTTTCCGTGGCATAATGCTGACCGAAAGCGTCGTTGCTGAAAAGAATATTATCTTCCGTCAGGTACGTCGCCATGCTGTCGGGCCAATGGAGCATCGCCATTTCCACAAAGATCAGTTCCTTGCCGTTACCAATCGGCAAACGGTCCCCGGTTTTTACAACGTGGAAATTCCAATCCTGATGATACTGTCCCTTCAAAGATTTCACGGCGTTTGCCGTACAGTAAATCGGCTTGTCGGGAATGCGCCGCATCAGGAAGGGGAGCGCGCCGCTGTGATCGACTTCGCCGTGATTCGCAACAATGTAATCAATGCGGTTCAGGTCAATTTCAGAGGCCAGATTATCAACAAACTCCTCATCAAAGGGGGCCCACACCGTATCGATCAGCACGATTTTTTCTTCCTCGATCAAATAAGAGTTGTAAGTGGAACCCTTGTGAGTCGAGTATTCATCGCCGTGGAATTTTTGCAATTCCCAATCGACTTTGCCTACCCAGGAAACATTGTTTTTTAACGTTTTCTTCATATGACGTCACGCTCCTTTTTAAATTTTACATAGGAAGATATACCAACAGGGCCCCCAAAGGGGGCCCGATTCATTAATACTATTTTCTGGCCATGGCAGCTTTGGCTTTTTCGACAATATGCGCCGCTGTAAGGCCGTAAGCCGCAAGCAGTTCGTCGGGTCTGCCGCTTTGACCGAAACGGTCTTCCACACCGACAAATTCCACAGGACACGGCCGTTGCCGGACAAGGCATTGGGCAATGGCCGCCCCGAGTCCGCCGATGACGCTGTGTTCTTCCGCCGTGACGATGGCGCCGCACTTTTGCGCGTAAGCAACGGTGGTTGCCTCATCCAAGGGTTTCAAAGAAGAGGCGTTGACGACCGCCGCGGAGATCCCCTCTTCATGCAGGGTTTCCGCTGCTTTCAGCGCTTCACCTACCATCAAGCCGCAGGCGAAAAGCGCCACATCGCCACCGTCCCTCATAACGGTAAATTTGCCGGGGATGAATTCATAGCTTTCGTCGAACAGCACCGGTTGGCCGCTCCTGCCCAATCTGAGGTACATCGGCCCCTCATTGGCCGCCATATATTGAACCATCTTCGCCGTTTCCACGCCGTCGGCAGGTACAAAAACCTCCATATTGGGGAGCACCCGGGTCAAGGCAATATCCTCGATGCTCTGATGAGAACCGCCGTCTTCTCCCACGGTGATCCCGGCGTGGGTCGCCGCGATCTTGACGTTGAGTTTCGGATAGCAGATGCTGTTTCTGATGATTTCATAACACCTGCCCACGGCGAACATGGCAAAGCTGCTCATGAATACGGTGTTGCCGCCGATGGCCAAACCCGCGGCGGTACCGGCCATATTGCTTTCCGCAATCCCCATATCGAAAAACCGTTCAGGACAGGCTTTCGCAAAAACGCTGGTTTTGGTGGATTTTGATAAATCGGCGTCAAGGACGACGATCTTTTCGTTTTCTTTGCCGATGGCCGCCAAGGCGTTACCGTAGGCTTCTCTTGTCGCGATCTTTTCCATGGCTCAGCCCTCCAGTTCCGCTTTGGCTTTCAGATAGTCTTCTTCTTTCATCGGCGTACCGTGCCATCCCACCTGGTTTTCCATAAAGGAAATACCCTTGCCCTTCACGGTTTTGGCAATCACTGCCGTGGGTCTTCCCGTCACGGCTTTTGCTTTGGCAAAGACTTCGATCAGGGCGTCGATATCGTGACCGTCCACGTGAAATACTTCGAAACCGAAGGCCTCAAATTTTGCACCGATATCCCCCAAGCACATCACATCATCATTGGCGCCATCGATTTGCAGGCCGTTGTGATCCACAATGGCGCAAAGGTTGTCGAGTTTATAGTTGGCCGCCGCCATGGCGGCTTCCCAGATGATCCCCTCGTCCAGTTCTCCGTCGCCAACCACGGCGTAAACACGGTTTTCCTTTTGCCGCAGTTTCAGCGATAGAGCAATGCCGCCGGCAATGGAAAAACCCTGGCCCAAAGAGCCGGTGGAAGCTTCCACACCGGGGAGTTTCTTGCGGTCGGGGTGGCCCTGCAAGCGAGAACCGAGGCGGCGCAAGGTGAAAAGTTCTTCCTCGTCGATGAGGCCTCCCTCACAGAAGGTGGCGTAAAGCGCCGGGGCCGCGTGACCTTTGGACAACACAAAATAGTCCCGTTCCGGCCAGGCGGGATCATTAAAATCATATTTCATTTCATGAAAATAAAGCACCGACATGATCTCCGCCAAATCCAAGGAGCCGCCGGGATGGCCACTTTTCGCGTGTCCCAGCATTTCAATGATATGGTGGCGAATCCGTTTCGCTCTTTTGGACAATGTCTCTCTTGTCTCCATAGATACTCTCCTAATTGACTTTTAGGGGAAAGATGACAATATAGTCACCGGGAGAAATTTTATGCCGCATGGTCACCAAACTTTGGTTGACAACGGCTTTTTCCACCGCGGCAGTATGGATCCCGGCTTCAAAAAGTGTCTTGCCAAGATCGTATTCCCCGGCGATGATATCTTCTTTTTCCGGTAAATTTACTTTCAAAGAAGCCAGATAACCGTGGAGTTCCAAAGTAACGGCACCCTCGACAATTCTTACTTCGTCCATTGCTTACGCCCCCTTTTCTTAATACGAATAGTATAACAGATCTTATTTGTCGAAACAAGAATGATACTATCAAAATTTCAAATTCTGTGTTAGAATATTTTATGATCTAATATCATTGTTCAAATTCTGGGCTACAGGATGATAGGCTGCCGAGAAAGGCTTAGACGCAGTGAACGCTTTGGCCTGCGGCCGCGCCGTGTACATAGAGGTACATAAGCTGTCGTAGGCCAAAGGGTTCGCTGCGTATCAGACTTTGTCGACGGCCTAGCGCGGATACGCGTCTGCCATAGGAGGAACGTTCTCATGGAAAAACGAAAGGTTTTTGATCAGGAAATATCTCTCCTCGGTCTCGGCACCATGCGGCTGCCGGTGAAAAACAACGAAAAGGGCGAGATCGACAAAGAAGCGGCATCCGCCATCTTCGATTATGCCCTGAACCACGGGGTCAACTATATCGATACCGCTTATATGTATCATAACGGTAACGCCGAAGCGTTTACCGGTGAGGTTTTGGCGCAATACGACCGTAAAAGCTATGTTCTTGCCACCAAAATGCCGGCCTGGCTGGCTCATTCCGAAGCGGGCGTCGAAAGGATTTTCGAAGGACAGCTGAAAAAACTGAAAACCGATTACTTCGATTTTTATCTTTGCCATAATCTCAATATCCCATACTACCCGTATTTTAAAAAATACAAAGTCATGGAGTATCTGGCCCGGAAAAAAGAAGAGGGTCTCATCAAGCATTTGGGTTTTTCCTTCCACGATACACCGGAAGTGATGAAACAGTACTTAGCTGATTTTGACTGGGAATTCGGCCAAATTCAGCTGAATTACCTCGACTGGGAAATGCAAAAGGCCAAAGAACAGTATCAGCTGCTGACCGATAAAAAACTGCCGGTCATCGTCATGGAACCCCTGCGCGGCGGCGCCCTGGCAACGCTTTCCCCCGACGCTCTAAACCACCTGCAAAAGACGCATCCCACAAAAACCCCGGCTGACCTCGGCCTGCGCTTTGCCGCTCAGCTGCCCAATGTGATGACAGTTTTAAGCGGCATGTCCTCCCTTAAACAATTAAAGGAGAACATTGAAACCATGGATCATTTTGCACCGTTAAGCGAAGCGGAGCAAAAGAATCTCAACATTGCCCTCACTCTTTATAAAGAAAATAAGATGATCCCCTGCACCGGTTGCCGTTACTGCGACGGTTGCCCCCAGGGCGTCGATATCGCCACCATGTTCGAAATCAACAATCACTACCGCCTCGGCGGTTCCACCTGGACCTATGTTCAGGAATATGAGAGCCTCCCCTCCTCCGCCCACGAAGACAACTGCACCGCTTGCGGCAAATGTGTGGAAAAATGTCCTCAGGGGCTGGACATTCCGGCTCTCTTAGAGAAAACCGGCGAGATGATCAAAGCAGCCTATCGAAATAGTTAAGCGGCTCTTGACAATCACTTCTTGCCAATGATAGAATAACGTATCATCAATAAAAGCTGAGATAAGGAAAAAAGTAAACCCGGGGCGTTTTCAGAGAGTTGCCGGCCGCTGTGAGGCAATAGCATAACCGTCGTCGAATACAGTCCTTTAGCTGTGCACCGAAAGGAAACGAGTAGGCTGCAACGGGTTCACCCGTTATCGTGAAAGAGTATTGAGACGTACTTGAAGAGTGATTGCCTCTGTGAGGAGGCAATAATATGAGGTGGTACCGCGGTTTATAAGCCGTCCTCTGATTTTTTAGAGGACGGCTTTTTGATTGCCAATTTTTTGAAACTTGAAACTTGAAACTTGAAACTTGAAAAAAGAGGAGCATCATGTTTTACCAAAAAGACAAAGAGACAATGACGCGCAAGGAAACCGAAGAACTACAGTTAATGCGATTGCAATGGACGGTCAACCGCTGTTACGACCGGGTTCCCTACTACCGTAAGATCATGGACAAAGCCGGCGTCAAGCCATCTCATATCAAAAACCTCGGCGATGTCGCCAAATTGCCGCTGACCTCAAAAACGGACCTGCGCGAAAACTACCCCTACGGTCTTTTTGCTTCTGCCATAGAAGATATCGTGGAAGTCCACGCGTCTTCCGGCACAACGGGCAAACCCATTGTCGGCGCTTATACCCATAACGATCTTGAAGTCTGGAGCGACTGCATGGCCCGGATTATCACCGCCAGCGGCGTCACCAAAGAGGACATCGCCCAGATATCCTTCGGTTACGGCCTCTTTACCGGCGCTTTCGGCCTCCACTACGGTTTACAGAAAGTCGGCTGCATGGTCGTGCCCATTTCCAGCGGCAACAGTGAAAAACAGCTGATGATCATGGAAGATTTCGAAACCTCCGTGCTCATCGCCACCCCCTCCTACGGCGTTTACCTCAGTGAGATGGCAAAGGACAAAGGCGTTTCTGACCACTTAAAATTAAGGGTGGGCCTTTTCGGTTCGGAAGTCTGCACCCCGGAAATGCGCACCCAGATTGAAAAGAATATTGGCATCACCGTCACCGATAATTACGGGTTGACGGAACTGGGCGGCCCCGGCGTTTCCGGGGAATGTTTGGAACGGGACGGTCTCCACATCAACGAAGATTATTATCTCTGCGAGGTCATTGATCCCGACAGCGGCGAAGTGCTCCCCGAAGGAGAAACCGGTGAACTGGTGATCACGCCTTTGGCCAAAGAAGCCTTCCCGATTTTTCGCTATCGCACCAAAGATTTGGCGCGCCTCACCTACGAACCGTGCAAATGCGGCAGAACCCAGGCGCGGATGACCAAAGTATTGGGCAGAACCGACGATATGATGATCATCAAGGGCGTCAACGTCTTTCCCTCCCAAATCGAAAGCGTGCTCTTCACCATGGATCATATCGGCCCCCACTATCAGCTGATCCTGCGGAAAAAGAACTTCATGGATACCCTCGAAGTTCAGGTGGAGCTGATCGACGCGAACCTATTGGAGCGTTACGGTGAACTGGAGGCCCTCCAAAACAAAATTCACAGCGACCTAAAATCCGTGCTCGGCCTGGAATGCAAAGTCAGCTTGGTGCCGCCCCGCACCATCACCCGCTTTGAAGGAAAAGCCAAACGCATCATCGATTTAAGAAATGAGAATCGGCAGTAAGGAGTGATTATATGACCATCAAACAAATATCCGTTCTGGTAGAAAACAAAACCGGCGCCATTGCCGAAGCCATCTCCTTTTTGGCGGGGCACGGCATCAATATCGTCGCCGTCAACATGGCGGACACACCGAATTTCGGCATTCTCCGTTTCATCGTTGACCAGCCGGAAAAATGCAGAGAATTGCTGGAGAAGGAAGGATTCACCGTCTCCGCCTGCCGCGTCCTCGCCGTGGGGCTGGAGGATATTCCCGGCGGCCTCACCAAAGTGACAAAAATCTTGGCCCAAAACGGCATCAGCCTCGAATACCTCTACGCTTTTATCAGCAAATCCAAAGAAAACGCCTGTGTGATTATAAATACCGCAGACATTGAGTTTACGGCGGAGATCTTAACGAAAAACGGAATTCTGCTTTACGGCAAAGAGATCTTTGGCGAATAAAAGGTTTTTCTGTAAAATATTTTCAAAAATCTATTGACAACAACGTGGCGGAAATGATAAAATTTCAGCCATAACCGAAAGGCAATGACGGGAAAAAAGTAAACATGGCGGAGTTTTCAGAGAGTTGCCGCTCGCTGCGAGGCAATAAACGAAACCATGATTGAATACATTCCCCAAGCTGTGCACCGAAAGGAAACAAGTAGGCTGCAACGGGTTCACCCGTTATCGTGATAGAGTATTGAGACGTACTCGATGAGAGATTGCCTCTGTGAGGAGGCAATAATATGAGGTGGTACCGCGGAATATTCCGTCCTCTAAACAATTTAGAGGACGGTTTTTTATATGTCTTGTCCTCAGAAAGAAGGTCTTTATGGCACTGAAACTTATTATTTTACTGGTCTTTTTTGCGGTTACCATCGCCATTGGGCTCTATTGCCGCAAACACGCCACCGATGTGAACGGCTTTGTCCTCGGTGGGCGCTCCGTGGGCCCCTGGTTGACGGCATTTGCCTACGGCACAACTTATTTCTCCGCCGTGATTTTCGTGGGTTACGCCGGTCAGTTCGGCTGGAAATACGGTTTGGCTTCCACGTGGATCGGTTTGGGGAACGCCCTCATCGGTTCCCTTTTGGCCTGGGTCGTTTTAGGCAGAAGGACCCGGGTCATGACACACCGCTTAGGCAGCGCCACCATGCCGGACTTTTTTGGCAAACGCTATGACAGCAAAGGGCTGAAGCTCGTCGCCTCCGTCATCATTTTTATTTTCCTGATCCCCTACACCGCCTCTCTCTACAACGGTTTATCCCGCCTTTTTGAAATGGCCTTCGGCGTCGATTACGCCATCTGCGTCATTGTTATGGCGGTGCTCACCGGCATCTATGTCATTGCCGGCGGCTATATGGCCACAGCGATCAACGATTTTATTCAGGGCATCATCATGCTATTCGGGATCATTGCCGTCATTGCCACCGTACTCCACGGGAAAGGCGGTTTCATGACAGCGGTCAACAGTCTGGCCGCGGTATCCGATCCCGCAACCTCGGCGCAGCCCGGCGTTTTTGCCTCTTTCTTTGGCCCGGATCCCCTCAGTCTCCTGGGCGTCGTTATTCTGACTTCCCTGGGTACCTGGGGTTTGCCCCAGATGGTACAGAAATTCTACTCCATCAAGAGCGAACAGGCCATCGCCAAAGGGACGATTATTTCCACGGTTTTTGCCATTGTGATTTCCAGCGGCTGCTATTTCTTGGGTGGTTTTAGCCGCCTTTTCTCCACCCCCGACACGGTGGCCAGCACCGGATTTGATGCGCTGATCCCTACCATGCTGGCAAACCTTCCCGATATCCTGATCGGCGTGGTCATCGTCCTCGTTCTTTCCGCTTCCATGTCAACCCTCTCCTCTTTGGTCATGGTCTCCAGCTCCACACTGACCTTGGACTTTCTAAAAGATAATATTGTTAAAAACATGAAAGAACGTACACAGCTGCTGATTATCCGGTCTTTGATTGTGGTTTTCATCATCATTTCCGTGATCATCGCCATTGTCCAATATCAATCGAACATCACCTTCATCGCCCAGCTGATGGGCATTTCCTGGGGGACGCTGGCCGGGGCCTTCCTGGCTCCCTTCCTCTACGGTCTCTATATGAAAAGAACCGGCAAAGCCGCCATCTGGTTTTGCTTCCTCTTCAGCACCGTGCTGATGACGGCAAACCTCTTCTTCCGCCCTTACTTCCCGTCGCTGCTCCAGTCGCCGATCAACTGCGGCGCTTTCGCCATGATCGTCGGCCTGATCGCTGTGCCCTTGCTCAGCACCTTCACCAAAGCCCCGCAAAAGGAAGTTGTGGAGGAAGCTTTTGCGGCATATGAAGAAAAAGTCACCGTATCGGTAAAAACCGCCATTGAAGATTGATTTGTTTCCGTAATATTAAACTAAGGAGCCGCGTATTGCGCGGCTCCTATTTTTTATGATATGATGTAAGCGGATAAAACCGGAAAATAAATTCTAATGTCATTACTAAAGCAAGGTGAAACCATGTACAAAATACTAATTGTCGAAGATGACCCGACCATCGCGGAAAGCGTTGCCAAAACCCTCATGAAGTGGGATTACGAGGCGAAGTATTTGACGGATTTCAAGGACGTTCTGGCCGAGTTCGCCAATTTCAATCCCCATCTGGTGCTCCTCGATATCTCGCTGCCATTTATGAACGGCTATCACTGGTGCGCCGAGATGCGTAAACTTTCCAAGGTGCCGATCATCTTTCTGTCTTCGGCAAACGACAATATGAATATCGTGATGGCCATGAACATGGGGGCCGACGATTTTATCGCCAAACCCTTTGATCTGAATGTGCTCTGCGCAAAAGTCAACGCCATGATCCGCCGCACCTATGATTTCAGCAGCAACACCAGCCTGATGGAACATAACGGCCTGATTTTGAATTTAGGCGATGCGACTTTATCCTATCGTGAACAGAAATCAGAGTTGAGCAAAAACGAGTTTAAAATCCTTCAACTTTTACTGGAAAATAACGGTAAGATCGTCTCCAGGGACGCAATGATGAGGCGTTTATGGGATAACGAACAATTCATCGACGACAACACCCTGACCGTTAACATGACCCGACTCAGAAAAAAATTGGAAGCTTTGGGCCTTTTTGACTTTATCCTCACCAAAAAAGGCCTCGGCTATATGGTGCAGTGACATGCTGATCCGATATTTAAAAGACAGACGCCATATCATTATTTTGATGCTGCTGTTTCTGCTCCTCTTTGCGGCGGTTTTCTATCTTTCGGCGCTACCCTACGCTGCTGTTTTTTACGGCGCCGCCCTTTGGCTGCTGCCGCTTACCCTCGTCTTCACCGTGGATTTTTATCGTTATGTAAAAAAGCATAAAACCCTTTCAGCCCTGGAAAACGCCATCACCTCCGGAATCGAAACATTGCCCAAAGCCTACAACCTGATCGAAACCGACTATCAACGCCTTTTGATTTCATTCGACGCAGCCTACCGCGCCATGATATCGGCATCAAACACCGAAAAAACGGAAATGATCGACTTTTACACCCTTTGGGTACATCAGATCAAGACGCCCATCGCTGCCATGAGCGTGCTGCTGCAAGAGCATGACACGACGGAAAACGCCCGACTGGCCCAGGAGCTCTTTAAAATTGAACGTTATACAGAACTGGTCTTGGGCTACCTGCGAATCGGCGATCTTTCCGCAGATCTGCAAATCGGTCAATATTCGTTATCAAACATCGTAAAACAGGCGGTAAAAAAATATGCGCCGATGTTCATTCACAATAAAATCAAATTAGAGATGGGAAACCTCAATACTGAGGTTCTGACCGATGAAAAGTGGCTGGTTTTCGTCATAGAACAACTGTTGTCCAATGCATTAAAATACACGAAACAAGGCAACATTCTTCTGGATACGAAGGATAAAACGACCCTGATGATCAGGGATACGGGAATCGGCATCAGCCGGGAAGACTTGCCCCGCGTTTTTGAGAAGGGCTTTACCGGCTACAACGGCAGAATGGACAAAAAGTCCACCGGCCTCGGTCTTTATCTGGCCAAACGTACTCTTGATCAGCTGCACCATAAGATCAATATCGAATCAAGGGAAGGTTACGGTACCACGGTGCTGATCGATCTTTCCCGGGAGGATTCCTTCTTACCATAAGAATGGGACAATCGCAAAAGATTTCTGAAAAGTTCGCCCCGGCGGACTTTTTCCCTAATCTTACAAAAAAGTAAGGTTGCCGTTGTTTTTGTCATGTTAAATTATGGCGGCACGTCGTACTCTCCTGTACAATGAAGCCATAAGAAACATAGGAGAATCAATGATATGACATTACTGGACGTAAAAAACTTAAAAAAGATCTATACCACGCGCTTCGGTGGCAATCAGGTGCAAGCTTTAAGCGACGTGAGTTTTTCGGTGGAACCCGGGGAATACGTGGCGATCATGGGAGAATCCGGCTCCGGTAAAACAACGCTACTCAATATTTTAGCCTCCCTTGACAAACCCACCAACGGCGACGTGATCTTGAACGGCAAAAACATCACCACCATCAAGGAAAAAGAAATTTCCGGCTTTCGCCGGAAGAAAATGGGCTTCGTATTTCAGGACTTTAACCTGCTGGATACCTTTTCCATCAAGGACAACATCTTTCTGCCCCTGGTTCTTTCGGGTAAGCGCCACCGGGAAATGAATGAGAAACTCCTGCCCATCGCCGAAATGCTCTCCATTGAAGATATCCTGGAAAAATTCCCTTACGAAGTATCCGGGGGTCAGAAACAAAGGGCCGCCGTGGCAAGAGCGCTGATCACCAATCCGGAAATCATTTTTGCCGACGAGCCCACCGGCGCTCTCGATTCCAAGGCCACCGATCATCTGCTGAAACTCTTTTCCCTGATCAATGAAACGGGACAGACCATTCTGATGGTCACCCACAGCATCAAAGCGGCTTCTTCGACAAACCGGGTTTTGTTCATCAAAGACGGCAAAGTATACCATCAAATTTATCGCGGCAATATGACAAAAGAAGAACTGTACGCAAAAATCTCCGATACGCTGACCGTTCTTGCCACAGGTGGTGAGGAAAATGCGTAAATTCTTTTATGCCAGACTGGCGCTGACGAATCTAAAGAAAAACAGCAAAACTTATCTTCCCTTCCTTTTAACCTGCATCGGCACGGTCATCATGTTTTACAACATTTGCGCCCTCACCTTTCACGGCTCCATCCAAGTCAGCACCGCCGCGATGATGGAGATGGGTATGGACATCATCGCAGTTTTCGCCGTGATCTTCCTGTTTTATACCAACAGTTTCTTGATTAAACGGCGTAAAAAAGAATTCGGTCTGTTCAACATTCTCGGCATGGAGAAAAAGCACATCGGCAGAATCATGGCCTGGGAGACCTTTTACGCCGCCTTGATCTCCCTCTTCGGCGGCCTGTTACTGGGAATACTCTTCAGTAAGCTGATCACTCTGTTCCTTTATAAACTGATCAATTTTGACCCCAACATCGGCTTTGCCGTCAGCGGCAAGGGCGTACTTTATACCCTCGTGCTCTTTGGCGGCATTTTTTTCCTGCTGCTTTTAAACAATCTGCGTCACGTGCATACCGCGAACCCCATTGAATTGCTACAAGGCGGCAACGTCGGTGAAAAAGAGCCGAAAACAAAGTGGCTCATTGCCGTCATCGGTCTGATTGCCCTTGGCATCGGCTACTATCTCGCCTTGAGTACTGAAACGCCGCTGCAACAAAGCCGTTTCTTTACCGCGGTGATCGCGGTGATCGTCGGCACCTACTTTCTTTTCACCGCCGGCAGCATCGCCCTTTTAAAACTGCTGAAAAAGAACAAGGCGTATTATTATCAAACAAAACACTTTACAACAGTTTCCGGTATGATCTACCGCATGAAACAAAACGCCGCCGGCCTTGCCAGCATCTGCGTGATGTCCACCATGGTGGTGGTCATGATTTCCACAACGGTTTCCATGTTCATCGGCGTCGAAGACCTGCTGACCAATCGTTTCCCCAAAGATTTCGCCTTGACCGCTCAATATACCCCGGAAGACCATTTTGAAGCCGATGCTTTTTCCGGTCAAATCAAAAATGTTTTGGCCGACTATCCCGGAAAAACCGATGATTACAACGCGTATACCTATCTCTCTTTCAACACCAAAAGAAGCAACAACCATTTCAGCGCCGGGGACAACGCCTATATCAAGGCCGCCGATGCGGACGATTTGGCAATTTTGGTGATCACTACCGCAGCGGACTACCAAAAAGAGACCGGAAAATCCCTGGATCTCACTGATAACCAAGTGGCGGTTTATGCGGAAAGTCTGTCCTCCGTCACCGACACGATTCAAGTTTTCGACGAGCGTTTTCAAATCAAAAAAAGGCTATCTCAACCGATTACCATGGGAAATCCCGTCGCCTGGCAGATTGACATCGTACATTTGATCGTTGCCGACGAAAATATGCTTAACCGGCTTTATCAAGCTCAATCAGAGGTCTACGGTGATCATGCCTCGTCCATCAGCTACGAAGTATCCTTTGATCTTTCGCTGCCGGAGAGCGAAAAAGCAGCCTTCAGTCAATCGATTCTTGTGAACAAGATGTATCAAACGTACTTCAGTGAAGGAAAAACCTCCTATGAAACGGAATATGCTTCCAAACAACTGAGCCGGTCAAGTTTCTATGAACTATACGGCGGCCTATTTTTCCTTGGCATTTTCCTCGGAGCGCTGTTCCTGATGGCAACGGTTCTGATCATCTATTACAAGCAGATTGTCGAAGGTTTCGACGATAAGGAGCGTTATCATATCATGCAAAAAGTCGGCATGAGCAAAGAGGAAATCAAGAAATCCGTTCACTCTCAGGTTCTGACGATTTTCGCCCTGCCCCTCATCGTCGCCGCGATTCACGTAACCGTCGCTTTCCCTCTGTTCACCAAACTGCTGGCTCTGTTAAGCCTCACCAACGTCCCTCTTTTCCTGAAATGCACCGTCTTCACGATCCTTGTTTTTGCCGTTGCTTATTCTCTGGTTTACGGGCTGACTGCGCGCACTTACTATAAAATCATCAACGGAGAATCAAACTGAACAGCTGCCGCCGCGGCCGTAGGTCAAAGGCTTCGCAGTGTACTCTAAAGATCATAAATACCAGCCTTTCTTGACAGCCAAAAGGCGCCGCGAAATTGCGGCGCCTTTTATTAATTTCTATGGAACAAAGCTCATCCTTTGTATTCGTTCTCGGTGATATATCTGGTGAGAATTGCCGCCATCTGCGCTCTGGTGCAACCTGTTTTAGGACTCAGCAGCATTTTGTCACCGCTGGCGATACCGTTGATGAAGCCTGCCTCTGCAGCCCAGGCAAAGGCATCTTTTGCATAGTCGCTGACGGTTCCCGCATCGGCAAAGCTGCTCAAACTAAAATCAACTTCCGTGCTGCCGGCAAAACGCCAGAGGAAGGTCACCACCTGTTCCCTCGTAACGCTTGCCAGGGGGGAGAATTGATTGCCCGTGGTACCCTTGGCAATCCCTTCGTTGCTGGCCCAAACAACAGCTTTATAATACCAGGCGTTGGTCGCAACGTCGCTGAATTTATTGTTATAGGCTTTGATATCTTCCGCGGTCACCGCCGGCTGGCCGATGGCGTTGTATAAAATTTGCACCATCATGCCGCGGTTGATGGCGATATCCGCGTCAAACCGCAGCGACGTAGAGCTGTTGCTGCCCATCACGCCGTAATTTACCGCAAACGCGATATAAGGTTTTGCCCAGGAGGCCCAGGCGCCTTGATCGGTGTAGCCCTGGCTTGTGTCGGGCAGCAGGTATACGGTATGAACAAAAGCTTCACCGTCAAACATTAAAACTGTTTCATCGGTATCACTTTCGGTTTCACTTGAGTCAATTGCGGCTTCAAAATCAGACTCTGTCATTGGGGTATTCGTTTCTCCGTCATAGTAGAAAACCTCACCGTCGGCGGATTCTAACTTTAGATATAGGGAATATTCCTCTGACTCTTCATCAAAATAAACAAAATAATAGGTGACGGTCATTTCCGTTGCCGCGGCGGCGGTGGGATAGAGATAGAGATCATTGGTTTCAATCCCTTCCCCTGCCCATAAAGCGCCGGTGGGGCCATCTCCCGTAGCGATCAAACTGCAATCACTGACGTCAATGGTGCCTTCTGTGTATATACCATGATTCCCACCATGCAGATCGACGGTGCCTCCGCCGGAGATTGCGACATCTCCATCGGCATATATTCCAGCGTCCTCGCCATACAAATTAGCCATGCCGCCACCGGAGATTGCGACATCTCCATAGGCATATATTCCAGCGTCCTCGCCATACAAATTAGCCATGCCGCCGCCGGAGATTGCGACATCTCCATAGGCATATATCCCGCCGTACCCGCCATGCAGATCGATGGTGCCGCCACCGGAGATTGCGACATCTCCATAGGCCTTTATAGCATAATCTCCATTTTCGGCGCCGAGGGTAAGTTCCGCTCCCTCGGCGACATCTATGGTGACATCACCATCACTATGCACAGCAAAATCATGGGCTCCGGTATAGGAAAGATCATCCTCCACGATAAGGGTTGCCGAAGAATCGCTGCTTCCTTCAAAAGAGTAAAGCAAATCATAGTAGCCGGTAACGGTATTTTCCCCGGAGAAGGTCGCCGTCAGCGCGCAGGCATTTTCATCCGAATCATAGTTCACGATAAAGACATCGCCGCCACCGGTCTGATCATCATTCATGCAGGTAAGAACGGAATCGTTGACCGTAACCGTAAGATCGCCGTCGGCACCGGAAATATGACCGTAATCGCTGTTTTGAATCAGTGTGGAGTCATCTATGGACAGCGTTTGCGCAGCCGCCGTATAAATAATGGCACATTCTCTCTGATTGCCCAGCAGTGTTGAGGCGGTGATTTTAATCTGAAAGGCTTCCGCGCCATGATAATTAACGATATAACCGGCGTCGAAAGGAGTGGTCATCACAAAATGATCGAAGAAAAGGCAATATTCCTCCTGGGCGTCATCGTAATAAAGCCACCAGGTGTAGTCCGTTCCCGGACTTAAAGAGGTGAAAGCCGTATCCGTAAGGGACGCCTCTGTGCCCACCGTATCAGCGACGGTTCCATAGATTACTTTGCCGCTTTCCGGTAAGGTCAGCACGGATTCAAAAAAATAAAATTCATCCGCTATGTCCGAAGTAGAAACGACGCTTTCCTTCACATTAGCGTTTCCCGGTCTTTCCTGCGCCGCAACGCCCATGCTGAAAACCAGCATGAGCAAAAACGCGGTACAAAACAAAAGAAGTGATTTGTGTTGCTTGATCATGTTTTTTCCTCCTAATTTTAATACTGTAATCCATTCAATTATATTTATGGCAGCATATTAACTGATTCAGTATAACCCATTGATTGTGGTACAAAACAAAAGATTAAGAAATTTTAAAGATTCTTTTTCACCGTATTTAAAAAAAACGGCCCCTGTTGATCCGTTTCAAAACAGATCAAAGGAAGCCGTTTTCAGCTTTAATTCTTTTTAAGATATGGTCATTTTCTTGATTTTCTGTTCCGTTAAAGGTCTGTCCATACCGTCCACTTGAGTCGTGGCGATTTCGTCCACAACGTCCAGGCCTTCGACGACCTTGCCGAAGGCGGCGTAGCCGCCGTCAAGATGAGGCGAGTCTTTGTGCATAATAAAGAATTGGGAGCCGCCGGAGTTGGGGTCCATGGCCCGTGCCATGGAGATGACACCCCGTTCGTGCTTGATGGGGTTGTCAAAACCGTTTTGGGCAAATTCACCGGGGATCGAATAACCGGGGCCGCCCATACCGGTACCGTCGGGGCAACCGCCCTGAATCATAAAACCGTCAATGACTCTGTGAAAGATCAAACCATCATAAAATCCATCTTTGACAAGTTTTTCAAAATTTTCCACGGTTTTCGGTGCGGCAGCGGCGTTGAGTTCTAAAACGATCTTACCGCCGTTTTCCATTTCAATGGTTACCATATTTTTACCTCGTTATTTTTTCCTATATGATTAGAATGCAGCGATTAAAGTGCAAGCTTTGCCATGATTTTCTGAAACGCCACTTTTACCGGAGAATCCTCAGGCAGCTTCACGATGGCTTTGCCTTCACTGTCATATTCATACACCAGTTCATCATCGGGTATGACGCCGAAAAGCTCCAATTTACTGTTGGCGATTTCCGCTTTCGTCCCCTCATTCAAAATGCCTTTGGGGGCCCTGTTTACAACAAGTCCCATCTTTCCGGGACGGACTTCCATTTCTTCGGTAAGCTCGGCGATACGCGCCGCCGCCTGAATGCCCCGGCGGGAGCAGTCGCTTACCAAAATCACGGTATCGATATGGGGCAGCAGACCGCGGCTGATATGCTCCATACCGGCTTCGTTATCCACGACAATATAAGGGTAATTTTCTTGGATTGACATAATCTGCCGCTGTAACAGTCCATTGACAAAGCAATAGCAACCTTGTCCCTGGGAACGGCCCATGACCAAAAGGTCAAAATCGTCTTCTTCGGTGAGGGCTGCAAAAACTTCCTTTTCGGCATAAACATCCTTGGACATATTAGAAGGAACTTCGCTTTTCAAGGAAGCCGCTTTCTTCATTTTTTCACGGATCTCCCCTAACGTTTGCTGGGTTTCTACGCCGAGGACTTCGTTGAGATTGGAATTGGAGTCGGCATCCACCGCCAATACAGGTGATTTACCGTGTTCCGTTAAATACTGGATCAATAAGCCGCACAGCGTGGTTTTACCGACGCCGCCTTTTCCGGCCACTGCGATAACATGTGACATGATTCCACCTCCGTACTTATCGTTCTGTTTTTATTTCTATTTTATACCGGCTTTTTGCCCCTGTCTATGAAAAAACAGCGGAGCTTTATGAAGATTATGTTGTTTTCAGCAGTTCCCGATAGCTTTTAATAAAACGATCGCAGTATGTTGCGGCAAAGCCTTCGGGAAAATCCTGCCAGGGATCTTCAATGCCATAGCAGGTAAAACCAGCCTTCTTCGCCGTAATCAGACAGTAGGCGGCATCCTCAAAAACCACGGTCTCCGCCTTTTTTACGTTCATCTTCTTTAAGCAGTGCTCATAGATAACGGGTTCCGCCTTGGAAGCGCCAACTTCCGCCACAGTAGCGATGAAATTGAAATAATCGAAGATTTTCAGCCGCTTCAGCACAGCTTCCACCATGTAGCGTTCGGTCAGCGTGGCCACACACATCATCACCCCGTCGGCTTTCAACTGGGCGAGATACTCCCCCACATAGGGTTTCAGCGTGATTTCCGTACAATAAAGATGGTAGATAAAGGCTTCCAGAGCCTCGTGGAGCTCCTCCCCGGTTTTTCCCAAATCCGTATGAGCGGCCACATAAGCTGTGGCCTCGGAAAAATACATGGCGGAGGTGGCGCGGTTCAACTCCTCGTAATTGGCTACATTCAGTTGTTTTAAGTATTTGGTCAGAACCGTCCGCCACATCCACATGGAGTCAAGGAGGGTTCCGTCCATATCAAATATTGCTGCTTTCATATCGTATTATCGTAATTACCGTAGTCATCTTAGTAATCATAAACATTGTAAAATTGGGACGAAAGCCCGGACTCACCGCGTACAAAGGGACACGGGAGTCTGGGCTTTTTATCCGTTTCAGCCTTAAGCGGCCAATGACTGTTCCTGAATTACATCATCCCCGGAGGCATTCCGCCGCCGGCGGGCGCGGGCATTGCCGGTGTTTCTTTGGGAATATCGGCAACCACAGTTTCCGTGGTGAGCAGCATTGCCGCAACGGAAGCGGCGTTTTCCAAAGCGTAACGCGTTACCTTGGTGGGATCCACGATACCGGCTTTGAACATATCAACATATTCGTCGGTCGCCGCATTGTAACCGACGTTAAGAGGAGCTTCTTTGACTTTTTCGGCAATGATGGCCCCTTCTTTACCGGCGTTATAAGCGATTTGTTTCACCGGCACTTCCAATGCGCGGTAAATGATTTCGATACCGGTTTTGACGTCGCCTTCCGCCTCAATGGCGGCAACACAAGGCAGCACGTCGATGACGGCAGCACCGCCACCGGCGACGATACCTTCCTGTACCGCGGCTTTCGTCGCGGCCAAGGCGTCTTCAATGCGAAGTTTCTTTTCTTTCAGTTCCGTTTCGGTGGAGGCGCCGACTTTGATCACGGCAACACCGCCGGCCAATTTGGCAAGGCGTTCTTCCAATTTTTCGCGGTCGAATTCGGATTTTGTTTCTTCCCGCTGTTTTCTGATCATGGAAACTCTTTCGTCAATGGCTGCCGTATCGCCGCCGCCATCCACGAGGGTGGTGGTTTCTTTCGTTACTTTGACCTGACGGGCGGTACCCAGCTGTTCCATGGTAACGTTTTCGAGTTTCAGGCCGACTTCGTCGGAAATGACCTGACCGCCGGTGAGGACGGCGATATCTTCAAGCATGGCTTTTCTTCTGTCGCCAAAACCGGGGGCTTTCACGGCAACACAGGTGAAGACGCCGCGGAGTTTATTTAAAACAAGGGTCGTTAAGGCTTCGCCTTCGATGTCTTCGGCAACGATCAGCAGCTGTTTGCCGCTTTGGGCCACCTGTTCCAAAATGGGCATGATTTCCTGGATGCCGCCGAGTTTCTTATCGGTAATCAGCACCAGAGGGTTGGCAAGAACGGCTTCCATCTTATCGGTATCGGTGATCATATAAGCGGAAACGTAACCGCGGTCAAACTGCATCCCTTCCACCAATTCATAAGTGGTTTCTCTGCCCTGGCTTTCTTCCACGGTGATGACGCCGTCATTACCGACTCTGTCCATAGCATCGGCAATGAGTTCGCCGATTTCGCTGTCGTTGGCGGAAACGGAAGCAACCTGAGAGATGGCTTCTTTGGAATCCACGATTTTGGAATTCTTTTTGATGCCTTCCACCGCAGCGTCTACCGCCAATTCAATGCCCTTTTTGAGACCCATGGGATTGGCGCCGGCAGCAACGTTTTTCAAACCTTCTCTGATGATGGCCTGGGCAAAAAGGCAGGCGGTGGTGGTGCCGTCACCGGCGACGTCGTTGGTCTTGGTGGCGACTTCCTTCACGAGCTGAGCGCCCATGTTTTCGATGGGATCTTCCAATTCAATTTCTTTGGCAATCGTCACACCGTCGTTGGTGATCAACGGGGAACCATATTTTCTTTCGAGGACAACATTACGGCCTTTGGGCCCTAACGTCACTTTTACGGCGTCAGCCAAAGCGTTTACGCCTCTTTCCAGAGCATATCTGGCATCTTCTTTGAATACAATTTGTTTCGCCATTTTATTACATTCCTCCTGTTTCTATTTTAGCCTACGATCGCAAGTACGTCGTTGATTTCGACGATGAGATACTTTTTGTCATCCAATTTCACTTCAGTACCGGCAAATTTCGAATAGATGACCTTGTCACCGGCTTTGACATCTTCTACTTTGGCGCCAACGGCCACGACAACAGCTTCAAGAGGTTTTTCTTTGGCGGTTTCAGGTACATAAAGACCACTTTGGGTTTTTTCTTCTTTGGCCTGAGGGATTTCCAATAATACTCTTTCACCTAAGGGTTTGACACACATGATGAATCCTCCTTAAAATATTTCATTTTTTAGTCATTTTTTATTAGCACTCACTTTCTTTGAGTGCTAATAATATTATACATGCTTTTCCTCTCTTGTCAAGAGAAAAAAGCAATTTTTCTTGATGAAGTTCTCCCTAACGAATATGATATACAGCGGCTTCCGTGACGATGACATCCACGGGAAAGTCGTGTTCTTCGGCATATACTTCCTCTTTGATCTGTAATTCGTAACAAACCGCGATTTTACGACAGGAAGTTTTGGTTTTCGGCAAAAAACGGTCATAATAACCGCCGCCAAAGCCCAAACGGTTTCCTTTTTTATCAAAGCCGACACCGGGCACGATCACCGCATTGAGTTCTTCCGCCTCAATATATTGACGCCCCTCTTCTTTGGGTACTAAAATATCGTATTTCCCGACCTCCAGATCTTGGTCAAGATCTCTGATCCGGGCCGGACGAATCTCCGTCTTTGTGACACACACCGGAGCGTACACCGCAATGTTCTTTTTCAGCAGGTAGCGGATATAATCCCAAATATCACATTCCGACCCTGCCGGCAAAAAAACCATCACCGCGGAAAAATCCGTCAGCGCTTCAAGGGATGCGTTGATTTTCGCACTTTTGGCCTTCGCTTCATCTTCAAGAACGCTGTCCCGATGGTTAAGTATTTGCTTCCTTAATTCATTTTTTGTCATCATTTCCACCTTGCCGTTTCCTTTCGCGCCATAGGCGCGGTTTTTTTAAAGATGTATATTTAAACAAATAATATGCTTTCCTTAGCAGGCACTATTAAAACGCCAGTACAAAAGAGAGCCATTTCGCATAATTCTTCTGCCTGCATTTTCTTTTTTTCCACATTTGAGTTATCCACAATGGATGACAAGTTTTCATTTTTCATACCGACCAAAACAAGAGTTATCAAAAAATTTATGCACATTGTCCACATTTCCAGTGGTTCATCTTTTCATGTATAATATGCAGATTTTAGTGAATTTTATATATTTATTCATTTTCCAAGGGTATATTCGCCGTGGCATTCAGGGAAATGCTGTTAAATTCTTCGTGCAAATATTTGTAATATGCAACAGCGCCAATCATGGCCGCGTTATCTGTGCAAAGGGTTTTCGGCGGATAGTGAAAACGAATCTTTTCCGTCGCGGCCAAAGCGGCGACCGTCTGCCGTAACGTGTTGTTGGCCGCCACGCCACCGGAGAGAATCAGCCGGTCAACACCCTTTGTTTTACAGGCATTGACCGCTTTTTGCGCCAATACCTCAAAGAGCGATTTTTGGAAAGAAGCGGCGACGTCGGCCATGTTCACCGTCTCCCCCTTCATTGCGGCGCGGTTCAGATAATTCAGCACGTGGGATTTCAGGCCGCTGAAACTGAAATCAAAACTGTTCTGCTCCAGCCAAGCCCGGGGAAAATCCAAAGCGTCGGGATTACCCTTTGCCGCCAATTCCTCCAAGGCGGCTCCGCCGGGATAAGGCAGCCCCAAAGAGCGGGCCACTTTATCCAGAACTTCACCGGCAGCGTCGTCCCTGGTTTCCCCCATCACCTCGAAACGCAGGTGTTCCCGTAAATAGACGACGCTGCTGTGACCGCCGGAAGCGATCAAAGCCACGAGGGGTGGCTCCATGCCGTCAGCAGACATGATGCCGCCGTAAAGGTGCCCCGCCAAGTGATGCACACCGATCAAAGGCACATCCAGGGTCTCCGCCACGGCTTTGCCGTAGGAAAGCCCCACCAACAGCGAACCGATGAGGCCGGGACCCTTGGTGACGGCGACGGCGTCAAGATCATGGAGGGAGACACCGCTTTCCGCAATCGCTGTTTTCACCACCGCGGAAATTTTGCGTAAGTGTTCCCTGGAAGCGATTTCCGGCACCACGCCGCCGTAGGCTTTATGGGTTGCAATCTGGGTATAAATCACGTTGGAACAGATCGTCTTGCCATCCGCCACCACGGCGGCGGAAGTCTCGTCACAGCTTGTTTCAATTGCCAGTATATGGATACTCATACCGTTATCTCCAGGGCTTTTTCTGGGTCATATCGGGGAGGTGAAGCCACATGATGATGGCGTCTTCCCCGTTATCCTCGTAATAATGCTTCCGCAGTCCTTTTTGTAAAAAGCCGTGGCTTTTGTACAGGGTTAGGGCCGCTTCATTGCTGGGCCGCACTTCCAGGGTAATATCGTGGGCGCCGTAGAGCTGCGCCATCTGAATCAGATGCTCTAAAATCGCCTTTCCCTGGCCCTGGCGGCGGAAATCTTCATGGACCGCAATATTGGTGATGTGGCATTCATCACAGACAAGCCAAAAACCGCCGTAAGCGGTGACATGCTGATTGCTGCGCAAAACCCAGTAGTGGCCGTATGCGTTGGTCAGCTCGTTTTTGAACATGTTTTCCGTCCAGGGCACCGGGAACGCCGTTTTTTCCAAAACGAGGAGTTCTTCGATATCCGCCGCTTTCATTTCGTCAACGGTAAAATCGGCGAATTTCGCGACGGCGTCAACGCTCCGGAGATACACCGGCAAAAGCTCCTCAGACGAAACCGCCCTTTCCGCCCCGGCGGTCAAGGCGATCAGCGCTTCCCCGCGGATCCCATGATAGGGATCTACCCCGAAGGAGCAGCGCTCCCCGTAGCATTCCTCGATTTCTCCCCGCCAGTTTTCCACGGCGTCGCCAAAAAAGAGGATATCGTCAAACCCCCCAAGCTCCGCCGCTAACTCCGTCAAAGGAGAAACCGCCGTATCTTTTAGGATCTTTTTCATTTCACCGTTTCGGTTATCGTAAACCGCGGCATAAACTTGACTTTTACGGGCGTCTAAAATCGGCACCAGGATACCGTGATAGCCCTTATAATTCAAGGCCAAAGCGTCCAGAGAACTCAGAGGGATTAATGGGATGTTCAGCATATCGCCGAAGCCTTTGGCCGTGGCAATGCCGATCCTTAAACCGGTAAAGGAACCGGGGCCTACAGTGACGCCGATCACATCAATATCCTGGGGTTTCATTTCTGTTTTGGCCAGCAATCCGTCGATCATCGGCATCAAATAAGGCGCGTGATTTCGGTTATCCGCCGCTTCCGCCGCCGCCAAAACGGTAGGCCCTTCGCCGATGGCCGCGGCCATCGTTTTCGAACTGCAATCAAAGGCAAGAATCTTCATGCCGCTGCCACTCCTCCAAAATATCTCTGTGAAAATCATCCGTCGCCGAAAACATGATCTTTCTCTCGTCTTCGGCTTCACCCTCTGCGATTTCCACGTGAATATACCCGCCGGGGAAACCGTCCTTGATCACCGAAGCCCATTCAATCAACGCGACGCCGCCTTTTAGGTATTCGTCAAAACCAAGCCCGTAAAAATCCTCGACATTGTTTAAATGATAGGCGTCAAAATGGTAAAAAGGCAAGCGCCCTTCATAAATACAGAGCAAGGTATAAGAAGGACTTTTCACTGTGGCTTTGACCCCAAGTCCCTCGCCGAGGCCTTTGGCAAAGACCGTTTTTCCAGCGGCCAAAGCACCATCGACGAGTAAATTCGTGGCCTCTTTCAGGTAAGGCGCGAGACCTTTGGCCAAACGGAACGTTTCTTCATGGTTTTTGGTGATATAGGTATATTTCATACGTTCTGTGCTTTCATTTCGTCATAAACGCGTTTGATTTCCTGAAAATCCTCCCAAACGGGAATCTTCTTTTGCGGGTCTCTTAAAAGCGCCGCCGGATGAAACGTCGGCATCACCATGAATTTCCCCATTTCCACCCATTGCCCACGGGCTTTGGTGATGGCCAGGTTGGGATCAATGATAGCCTTCCCCGCGGAAGCCCCCAATAACACAAGAATTTTCGGGTTGATCTCCGCAATCTGCCGCCGCAGAAAGGGCAAACACGCTTTGACTTCTTCCGGGAGAGGCGCCCGATTCCCCGGCGGCCTGCATTTCACGATGTTACAAATATAATAGTCCGCTTCGGGAATTTTCGCCGCCTGAATGATCTTATCCAGAAGCTGACCGGCACGGCCCACAAAAGGTACGCCGCTTAAATCTTCCTGTTCCCCAGGGCCTTCGCCGATGAAAACAATCCCGGCGTTTTCACTGCCGCGGCCAAATACAAGGCGGGTTTTGGTTTTTCCCAATACACAATCTTCACAACACTGTAACTTTCCTTCCAAGGTTTCCAATTGCGGTTTCCGATTGATGATCATATTCAATCCTCTTCTTCAAAATCTTGAAAATAATAATATTTGGGTATCCGCTTGACGGAAGTCAAAATTTCGTGGGGTACGGTTTGCGCCCATGCACTTACCTCCCACACGGAAATAAACCCTTCTCCCTGTTTGCCGTAGAGAACCACCTCATCCCCGACTTTTACCTGAGGAACGTCGGTGACGTCGATCATACATTGATCCATACAGATATTCCCCACTTGCGGTACCCGCCGTCCGTGGATGAGCATCTCCCCTTTTCCGCTCAAACAGCGCAGGTAGCCATCGGCATAGCCCATAGGCACGGTGGCGATGAGCCGGGGTTCTTTCGCGATGAAATTTCCCATATAGCTGATTTCCGCACCGGCTGCCACCGGGTCAAGGCGCACCACGGCGCTTTTTAAAGTAAGCACTTCCCGTAATTCCGGGGATTTTGGGGAAGCCGTGCCAAAGCCGTGAAGCAAAATACCGGGGCGCACCATATCAAAGTAACTCTCCGGATAATCGAGAATCCCGTTACTGTTGGCCAGGTGACGGATGGGAAAGGGTACCCCTGCCGCCGCCAAATCTTCGTTAAAGGCTCGAAATTCCGCGATTTGCCTGTCGGTGAAGTCCCTGCTTTTATCGGTTTGGGCAAGATGGGAAAAGATCCCCTCCATATCGATGTTGGGCATTTCGGAGATCACTTTGATCTCACCTTTGCTGGCTTCCGTCAGAGGAAAGCCGAGGCGATGCATACCCGTGTCAATCTTTATGTGAATTTTCGCTTTTTTTCGCATTTTACCGGCAAGGAAATCGATGAGACAGGCCGTACCGAAGTGAAACACCGCGACGGTAAGGTCGTAGTAAATCGCCCCGGGCATATCCTTTTCAGAAATGGCGCCCAAAACGAGAATCGGCAGCTCAATGCCGCCTTTCCGTAATTCGATACCTTCTTCGGCATTGGCGACGGCCAAATAATCTGCCCCCTCCTCCAACAGTACGCGAACCATGGGGAAAACGCCCATACCGTAACCGTTGGCTTTCACGGCAGGACAGATTTTTCTTTCTTTACCGACGAGACGGCGAACGACGCCCATATTATGGCGGAGCGCCTCGGTATCGTATTCGGCTCTGTTATACGACATTATACATGAGCTCCCTTTAATTTCTGTTCATAAGCGGCCAGCACCCCAGGGAGATAACCGATGATATCACCGGCGTTTAAGCCCATTTCGCCCTTGTCAAGGGCGGCGGTATCTCCGGCCAGGCCGTGAAAATAGACGCCCAAGGCGGCGGCGGTCAGGGCGTCGAGTCCCTGGCCCAACAGGGCGCCGATGATACCGGAAAGCACGTCGCCCATGCCGCCGGTGGCCATACCGGCGTTACCGGTGCAATTCACCAAAAGCTTCCCTTCCGGTGAAGCAATCAGAGTGCGGCTGCCTTTTAAAACCACCACAGCGCCGTATTTCTCCGCGGCCAACCTCACGGCATCCAAGCGGTTTTCCTGTACCTCACGAATGCTCCAACCGAGCATACGGGACATTTCTCCGGGATGAGGCGTCAGCACCAGAGGGTGATGGCTCTTCTTTCTGCCGTTGAGTTCGCCCAGGGCCAGGAGGGCGTCGGCGTCAAGGACCAAGGGGCAGTTGATGCTTTCCAGTATTTTTTTCACCAGGGCCATGCTGTCGTCGGTACGGGAAAGACCCATACCCAAAACGAGAACTTTATTACCGGTCTGCTGCAAAATCGGATCGGCGGCGGCCAGCCCCAAAGAACCGTCGGCGTTTTCCGGCAGACCAAAGGTCATGGCCTCCAAATTGTGGGTTTTGACCACCTCATGAAGGCTTTTCGGCATCATATAGGTGACGAGACCGGCGCCTGCTTTCAAAGCGCCCTTCCCCGCTAAAATCAAAGAGCCTGTCATATTGGCGGAACCTCCAACCACTAAAATGTGGCCGAAAATGCCTTTATGGGAATCCGCTTTCCGAGGTTTCATTTTCGTCAATGCCCAGGCTTCGTCAATGAGCACGTCGTCGTTTTCTTTTTCCGCCAGCAATGATGGTGGGAAGGAAATATCCACCACCTGAAGGGTTCCGTTTTTTTCGCCACCGGGAGCTAAAACATTCCCCAGCTTCGGCAGGGCAAAAGCGACAGTATGGTCGGCTGCCACAACGGTTTTTGCCGTTTCCCCATTGTCCGCGTTGACACCGGAAGGGATATCCAGGGCGAGTACGGGGCGGCCCACGCCATTGATCGTGTTGACGACATCTTTTGCCAGTCCTTCCATTTCCCCTTGAAAACCGGAGCCAAAAATCGCATCGACAATCAGGGAGGAAGCCATCAATTTCAGGCGAAACAGAGTCAGATCCCGGGCTTTGTGGAGAAAGGTTGTCTTGATAGAAAGGGCGGAAACGATCTGCAAATTGGCCTTGGCCGCCGGAGAAAAGTCCTCCGCCGGGGCGAGGCAGAAAACTTCCACCTCAAAACCGCGGTTAAACAAATGCCTGGATAGCACCAGGCCATCGCCACCGTTATTGCCTTTGCCGCAAATCACCGCGACCTTGGCCTGCTTTCCCACTTCTGCCAGCAGTTCGGCGGCAAAATCGGCGCTGCGCAGCCCGGCGTTTTCCATCAAAACCAACGTATCGAGTCCGTATACCGTCAAAGCTTCCCGATCCATTTCCCTGGAAGCCGCTCCGTCGATTAAACGCATATCAATCCTTCCTTTCAGCAACACATTGCCCACAGGCAAAGGCCACGGCATACTCTTTGCAATGTGATAAAGACAAATCAATATCGATGATGCCCAAGGCTTCTTGCAGTGCCTTGGCTTTTCCTGTCAACTCATAATAAGGACGGCCTTTTTCGTCGTTGAGAATCGCAATCTCATAAAAGGGGACCTTTTCCCCAAGAACTTTGATCAGGGCTTCCTTGGCACAAAAACGCGCCGCCATGCTCTCCGCCCGCCAGGGCAGTTCCAACTCTTTGGGGGAATAAACGCGCTTTAAAAAAGCGTCGCTGCCAAGGTTTTTCGCCACTCTTTCAATTTCAATGATATCCGTGCCGATCCTGATCATAAATCACAAAAATCCCCTTAATGGACTTTACTTCTTTCATATTTTACAATATAATTGGAATAATAGCAAACGGAGATGAAAAATAAATGAAAAAACTGTTTCTCTTGCCGGTCCTTTTCCTGATGCTGCTGCTGACCTCGTGTCAGTTCACCGACAACAGCACTTATACCGGCGACCTCAAGCTGAACATTCAGCACATCAACGAAAGCGACAACGACAAAAATATCGATATCTCCTATCCCGTATTTGGCGGTATTGAAAACAAAGAAGCCATCACCATCATCAATTCCTCGATCTCCAACTACGTCACCGCGGAATACGATGAATTTCAGAACGCCCTGACCACGAAAAATCAAAGCGTGATCACCGACGCGGCAACCAACGGCAGCGGCGATTCCAGTGACTCCAATGATTCTGACGACTCCGACGATTCCGATATCTCTGATGATTCAGATAATTCCGGTGCTTCCGGTGATGACACCGCCGCCAACGGCAGCGGTACTGCAAATACAGGTAGCACCGGTGAACCCATCCGGCTCACCATGAGTTTCAAGATCACCTATAATAAAAACGATTATCTCTGTGTTGTGCAGACCTACGAAAAAGAGTTGGGACAAAACAAGACTTTTACGGGACAGCGAAGTTTCTTATTCAGCTTAAAAAATGCCGCTTACCTATCCTTGGGCGAAGTATTCGATTTTGACAGCGGTTTTCCCGCCTACATCAACAAAGGCATTGAAGCGGAATTGGACAAAGGCGCTTACAATACCTACGACCGCGACAACGGCTTTACGGGAATCTCCAAGGATTGCAATTTCTATATCGATCACAACTACCTATATATCTATTATAACGCTTTGGAAATCAGTCCCGATATGGATATCGTCCCCACCTTCGCCTTTAAAATCAAAGACCTGAAGGAATACTTTAACGACGATTTCACCAACATCTTCTGATCAGACCTCCATCAGCAACAACGGCCTGAAATCAAGATAATCGGCACTGGTCAGATAATAGGAGGTGCCGTTCTTTGGCCCTTGGAAGGCAGTGCTATGACTCTTATCGTGGAGATGGCCGTAGACGGTTTTGAACACACGGTAGCGGCGAAATAGCTCCGTCACTTCGTTGTCCGCGCCGTTTTCCGCCACAGGCATAAAATGATTCATATTGATTACCGGGCGGCCACCGGCCGCCTCAAGAGAGAGCTCCTGTCTGATGAGCTCTCTTTTGTATATCTTTTCATCATTGACGCCAAAGCCCGCCGCGGTGGGCAGCGTCCAAAGGCGCGTGCCGCAAACGGCAAAATTGGGGAAAAGTACCGCGTCATTTTGAATGACCGCGGTCTGCTCCGGCAGATAAGCCCTAATCTTTGATAGGCTGTGCCACCAATAATCGTGGTTGCCCCGGATCATGATCTTTCTACCCTTGAGGGAACTGACAAAATCAAGATCAAAGCCGGCATCCGTCAGGGTCATGGCCCAAGAAATATCCCCAGCGATCAGCACAAGATCCGTCTCGGACACCGTATCCTGCCAGCGTTCATATATCTTTTTTATATGGAGATCCCAGCGACTGCCGAAGACGTCCATGGGTTTTTCACCGTAAAAGGTCGTTGGATCTTCCCGGTCAAAGGGTTTGGCCAAGGAAAGATGAAGATCCGCGAGGGCAAATATTTTCACAATAAATCTCCTGTGATCAGCCAGTAAACGACGATGACATTGAAAATAAGGAAACATGGCATCAAAATTTTAAAAGACAGATGCCTCGTTTTATGGCGCAGGGCATACATACCGAGGAGCCCGCCCAAAGCGCCGCCCAAAAAAGCGAAGGAGAAGAGGGTGTGTTCCGGTATGCGCCATTCCCTGCGTTTGGCGCGGCGTTTATCCGCGAACATCGCGTAAAAGGCGAATAAATTCATGAAAACGAGGTAAATTAGCAGTGGTTTACTCATTTTTACCTCCATCAGTATATTTTCCCGGTTTTGTTTCATAATAACAAAAAAGGAGGTCACATTATGAATGTTCTCAACAAAATATTTCTCATTATTTTAATTATTGGCGGCATCAACTGGGGTTTGATCGGACTTTTTCAATACGATCTTGTCGCCGCACTCTTTGGCGGGGCGGCCTCGATGATCAGCAGAATCATCTACACCTTGGTCGGTATTTCCGCACTCTACTGTATTACAATGCTCTTTTACCGCACCAGTGACCACGAACTTGTGGGAGAACACTAAATACAAAGACGTGAAAAAAGCCAAGGCTCTACGGAATGAGAGTCTTGGCTTCTTTTTTTATCATTAACCGAGAATCACTCCGCAATCGCCGTTTTTCACCAAGGCGGCATTGGCTTCATCGGTATCGAGATGAAAGTCCAATTTCATTTTATCGCCTACCCTGGCAATCACATCGCAAAAAACAACATCTTTTTGGCCGCGGACGAGGACGGTCAGCACCTGTTTGTCTTTGATGCCCATTTTTTCGGCTTCGTCGGTATGGAAATGAATATGGAGATGCGCAACAATGCAGCCTTTATCCAGTTCCACTTCACCCTTGGGGCCCACCAGTTTGCAGCCTTCGCTCCCCTCTAATTTACCGGATTCCCGCAACAGCGCGTTGACGCCGATGGTGCGGGCGTCGGTCTGGGCCAATTCCACCTGGGTTTCAGGGCGGGTCGGCCCTAAAATGCGGACTTTTTTCAGGGTTCCTTTGGGTCCCACCACATCGACGGTTTCTTCACAGGCGTACTGTCCCGGCTGGCTCAAATCTTTTTTAGGGGTCAGCTCATACCCTGCCCCGAAAAGCGCTTCCAAATCCGCCTGGGTGACATGGACATGCTTATTGGAAATCCCGATTGGCACTTGCTTATCCTTATAATCGTCAAAGTTGATTTCCTTGAAATTGATTCCTTTTTCCATTTGCGTAGACTCCTTCCAAATCCTGTTTTATATATATGATACGTTCATTTTATCAAACCGCACCTTAAATAACAAGTGGCTACTGCGATTTTTGCAAGAAAATACAAAACTTCATGCCAATTCATTTAATACGTACACATCGGGACGGCATTTTCCTTTTTTTTGCTTCCCTTTCAGGTGATAATCGAGAAGCAAACCGCTCTCACCAGCCGTGGCCTCCTCAAGATAGCCCTTGCCGTCAAAGGAAAAGGCCACCGGAAACCGCAAAAGGCGCACGCGCTTGTAGATTTCCCGGGGGGCCATATCCCGATAGTGCGGCAAAACCGCTTCTACCGCCTTTTTATCCTGGAGAAAACCCTTGAGTTCCCGCTCTTCCGCCGCAGTCACCGTTGCGCCATGGTTTTGCAGAAAATCATCGAAGCGTAGCAAAGAATGCCAGACCGCTCCTTCTTGGGGCAGGAGCGTCTGTAGGGTAGTTTCGTAATCCGCGCTTTCCGCCAAGGCGGAAAACAGCGTAAAACTGTCGTTACCGTTGTTTTTCAGGGCAAAGCGCAGAGTCTGCCGAAGGTTACCTTTATTATATACCGTGTCCATGAAATGATCGATTTTTTTCAACCGATGCAGTTCCGCTGTGGAGATGTCTTTGGAACGCACCACTTCATAAGGGGGAAACGTCTCGGCAATGTAGCCGAAGCGCTCTCTTTCCTCAGCCAGTTTGGTGCCAGGGAGCAGCTTCAAAAAGCCCAACTGCAAGTAATCGGGATAAAGGGACATCACCTCATTGAAGCCCTGGGCAAAGGAGGTGAGATCTTCATGGGGCAAAGCGGCGATCAAATCAAAATGGGTATGCAGACTGTCCGCGGCGATCAGTTCCTGATAATAGGCTTTGGTCTGTTGCCATTGGGCAAAACGGCAGCTTTCCGCCAAAGTCTTTTCATTCAAAGACTGTATGCCGATTTCCACCTGAAAATAGTTCCTGGGCGCCGCCGTCAGTAAGTCAACGGTTTCCCGGTCTAAAAGTTCCCCTTTGAGCTCAAAGTGGAAGGTGATCCCTGCCCTGTAATGATCAAGGAGGTAGCGCAAAATTTCCTTGGCCCGCTCTTTGGGAGCATTGAAGGTGCGGTCCACCAGTTTGACCACAGAAAATTCGTGGTGAAGAAAAAAGTCCAGCTCTTTTTTGACCCGTTCCAGAGGGAGATAAGCCCGCTGTTCTTCTGCCGAAGAAAGGCAGAAGGCGCAGCGGTAGGGGCAGCCCCGGGATGTTTCGTAATAAACAAGGCGGTGCTTTAGGGCAGATAGATCCTCTTCACGATAGGGGAATTTCCAGTCCTCGGCAAAAAAAGAGCCGGACAAAAGTCCCATGCTCCCCTGGGGATCTTCCCCTCCCGCGATGGCAGTTAAAAGATGGGGCCAAAGAGGCTCCAGGGCGCCGGGAACCACAAAGCCGTAAGGGGAAAATGCCTCGGTTGCGTAGGTGGGCTCCGGCCCGCCCAGGATCAATACCGTCTCCGGCAGCGCTTCTTTCACCAAGCTCAGCAGCTTGAGGACCGTTTCCCGATTCCAAAGATAAACGGAAAAGGCCATGACGTCGTAATTTCCAGCGGCAAGCTCATAGAATATACTTAGGATCGGTTCATTATTATTGAATTCTCTAATCTCCCCTGTCATCCCCTGGGGTAAATTCTCCCGAAGATAGTAGAGGGCAAGATTGCTGTGGACAAATTGGCTGTTGACACCGATCAATCCGATTTTCATATCCATCACCTGTTTTCTTATTCCGTCTACTATTATAATATAGGTGAAGCAAAAAATACAATAGAAAAGAGACGCCGCAAAGGCGTCTCTCCAAATTGTAGACAAAGTCCGCATATGCGGAATTTGGATGCAAGCTGATAGGCTGTCGAGAAAGGCTTAGTCTTTTCGGGCAAATACCTGCGGCATTTGCTGCCGAAGGACACTATCTTAACCTTGAAAATCCCTGCGGCCTTTCCTAAGGTTAAGGGTCGGACCGGTGAACGCTTTGGCCTGCGGCTGCGCCGTGTACATAGAGGTACTCAAGCTGTCGTGGGCCAAAGGGTTCGCCGCGTATCAGACTTTGTCGGCGGCCTGAAGAGACACCGTAAAGGCGTCTCTCTTGTAAACTGTATTCAACGGTACATGCCGTTGGTCTCCATATAGTTATAAATCTGTTCACCGTGCTGTTGCTCTTCTTTTTGAATGTGGTTCAAGGCTTCCCGAATGGCGGGATCTTTGAATTCAAAAATCCCGGTGTTATATACGGAGGAAACATGTTTTTCGGTGGAAAGTGCGTCAGTACAGAGATAACTGTCCTGCTGTTTGTTTTGCGTCGATTCGTAATACGTATAGGAGGGCGTCATCTGCTGCTGGGGTTGCTGCGATTGCTGCTGACCGCCGCTGCCGCCGGCTTGCATCATCGGTACGCTACCGTTCATAATTTGATCAATGGTTCTTAAATGCTGTTCCTCCTGGCGTCCCAAACGTGAAAATAGATTTTTCAGCTGCATGTCCTTGGCATCACTGGAATACTTCGCGTATTTTTCAATGCAGATCTGTTCCTGTTCCTTTAAATCGCCTAAAATCGAAGCTTCTTTTTGTGTTAAATTCATATAAAATCACCTCGCCCTTATTATGCGGCGCTGAAAATAAAATATACAGAATTTTCCGGTTTGCCCTCTCATTTTACCAAGAAAAGCAAATGGCCGTAGCCTTCCTCTGCCATCTCCTCTTTGGGGATAAACTTCAGGGAAGCGCTGTTGATGCAGTAACGCAAACCGCCGGTTTTCCGCGGCCCGTCGTTAAAAACATGACCCAAATGAGCGTCGCCAACACGACTGCGTACCTCGGTGCGGCGCATCCCGTAGGAATGATCTCGCATCTCCTTCACCACCTCAGGGTCGATGGGCTTAGAAAAACTGGGCCAGCCACAGCCGGACTCAAATTTATCGACAGAGGAAAAAAGCGGCTCACCGGTGGTGATGTCCACATAGATGCCAGGGCGAAAAGAATCAAAGAACTCGTTTTGAAAAGGGGGTTCGGTGGCATTATCCTGGGTCACCTCATACTGGCTTGGCGTCAGTCGGCCTTTTAAGCTTTCCTTTTCCGGGACTTCGTAATCTTTTGGATTTACCAAGGCTTGCGCGGCTTTTTCAAACTTTTCTTGGGGAATGTGGCAATATCCCCTCTTATGTTTGTCCAAATACCGTTGATGGTAGGCTTCCGCCTCCTTAAATTGGCACAGTGGTTCTGCCTCAATGGCGATGGGTTCCGCATAACGCTCCTGCAAGGCGCTAAGAGACGCGGCGATCACCACCTTGTCCTCGGGGTCAACATAATAAATGCCTGTCCGGTACTGAGAACCGAAGTCGCCTCCCTGGTGATTCACGGCGACGGGGTCGATGGCGTCGTAATAAAGGGTCAAAAGAAAATCGAGAGAGACCTTTTTAGGATCGTAAACAACGCGTACCGTTTCGGCATGGCCTGTATCACGATGGCAAACATCCTCATAAGTGGGATTTTCCGTATTGCCGTTGGCGTAACCGACCACGGTTTCTAGCACACCGGGTATGGACGCAAGGTATTTTTCCATACCCCAAAAACAACCACCTGCCAAATAAATTTCCGCCATGGCGCACCTCCTGCCACTAAAATCAAAATAATCTTTCTCCTGTTTTACCCTTATCTACGTTCATTATGCACAAAGCAGTGGAAAAACGCAAGGAAAGATGTTTGATTTCCGGCAAAAAAGAGCACATCCATGATGATGAAAAGCCCGGTTTCGTATCACACCAAACCGGGCTTTCGATCTATGATTTCTCCTTCTCCTGTTCCTTGATGAGCTCCTACGCAAACCTTAATCCTGCCATTTTCCAAAGGGAAAATAAGCTTCATAAAAGTGAGAACGCTGATTTTCCCGGCGAAATGTCAGCAGATAACGGATATAGACGGCTTCACCGCAGGAAACGCCCTGTTCTTTCCCGAGAGCCAAAACCGATTCCAGAATCGACGGATCTTTCATTTCCTTATCATTGGTGAAGGTAATGTAAAAATACCGCTGATTGACAATTTTATGGTATCTTATGGATGGGAACTCTTTATCTAATATTGAAACGTAACGTTTCCCGATCATCATCGGAGACTCTTCATGAATCGGGGTATTCCCTGTAATCCTGAACTTACTGACCCAATAACTGACGGAAAAGAGAGCGGAATGGATGTTCATTTGAAGCTCCTTTTCCGGATAAAAAAGATAGACCGGTTCATTCAGAGTCATTTCAGTAAATTTGTTTTGAAAAGATAAGGCATGCTTAATCTGGATCTCAAAATCACGGAGCATCTCCAAAGATTTCATGCGGCGCTGAATCTCTTTTTCAAATAAATCGTTTTGGCGGGAATAGGCCTCCAGATATTCATCGATGGAACCGGCGTAAACAATATCATGAATCTCATCGACGTTGGCATTGAGACAATTACGAAAGAAAGCCACGTCAATCAATTCCAGAAGATCTGCTCCGCTGTAATAGCTATATCCGTTATGCTCATGTTTTTTGGATGAAATCAAACCTCTTTCCGTGTAATAACGTATGGCGGAACGACTGATTCCCAAAAGATCCCGGACTTCAACAGGAGACATTTCCTTTATCATAATACCACGATTCCTTTAAAGCATTTACGACACGAAAATCATATCACATCGCTCATTTTAACTCAAGCCTTCTCAATCTTACCAATAAATGTAAGGATGTCTTTTTCCTGTTCGGCGTCGAGAAGAGTTTCCGGCGCGGATTCAAGAATGTGAAGAACTTTTTCATGAGCCGTTTCCACAACGTCCTTGGAACCGTCGGCTTCCCAGGCGTCACTGGAACGCCAATCGGAAACACTCGGCTGCCAACCTTCGCGAACGTGGAGCATCGTAGATTCTTCGGTGAGAAAGTCCTGACAAGGTTTGCAGTTCATGAGTTCTTTCATGCCCATATATTCTTCACTGGTGTTCATGCCGTTGAGAATGAAGCGCACTCTGTCAACAAGTTCGTTATCGAGAATACATTTTTCCAAAGAGGTGGTCATCAGGTTAGAAAGGGCGCCCACGGTCTGGCTGGTTAGGTTGACTCCTGCCAAGGCACAGAAGAGGAAGCTCTGCATGGATTCCATGCCGGCCTGAAAATCGATGGTTTTGGAACTGGTAACGCCGGTTTGAGAACGGGTTGGCAGGTTGTAGAATTCGCGATACATCTGAATGCAGGCGCCCAGCATCAGAGTACTGTCGGGAGATGAGCATTCCCAGGTGGCATATCGCATATTGCCGGAAGTCAGCGTCGCTGAGGTGATCATGGGCACACCGGGACACACCAGCTGAGCATAAACGAGACCGGCAAGGGTTTCGGTGACGTCGAGGATCACGGTAGAATAAAGATAGATCGGGGCGGTGATACCGTTCATCGGCGCGGAAACGAGGCAGATCGGCTGATTGTTTTCGGCAAATACACGAATACCTTCGCAGGCGAATTCCGAATAAAACAACGGGGAGTTGGGAGTCGCGATATGCCAGGTCAGATAGTGTTCTTTCACATAACCTTCTTTGCCGTAAGCAACGTCAAAGAGCTTCAAACATTCTTCTTTTTCCTGGATGGTGTCAAGCTCCATGGGGCTGATGATCGGCTTGTCACTGTTTCGCATGGAAGTTAGCAAGCAATGAAGACCCATGACTCTTTTGTTGACATCGCTGGGACTAACAGGCTGATAACCTGCAATATTAACGTTTTCGCAGGCATGATAGACTTTCTGTAAATCGGCAAAGTCTTTCAACGTAGCGCTGCGGCGCTTGCCGTCGTAATCGCGGACGAAAACCTCACCGCCGGCGGGATGGATCAGGAGACCTTCACCGACAGTAACGCTTTTTTCAGCGTTCATACCTTCGAGCAAAAAAGATGGAGGGCACTGCGATAAGGCTTTTTCCACCATTTCTTTGGGAATATAGACGGTATGACCGTCAACTTTCGCACCGTGGGCTTTGAAGGTTTCTACCGCTTTATCCGACTGGAATACGATGCCTTTTTCGGATAGTAATTGGAGCGCCTTTTCATGTACCGTTTGCATTTCATCTTTGGTTAAAACTTTTACTTGACCAGCTAATTTCATAATAAGGAAAATCCTCCGTTTTGTTTTTATGCTTCATATTTTAGTTTTTAAGCGAAGGGAAATCGCAGAAGGGATAAGTGCGATTTCCCTTCTTTTTTGGACAAATCTCTCTGGGTATTCATCCAAACTGAATTCTATTTGATATAACTGTTGATGATCGTCTTGCCTTCTTCGGGGGCGCGATAGTAAATCATCAATTCACCCTTGTCGTTCGCTTCGTAATGGTCTTCCACCAATAAATCGTTCTTTTCCCCGGTCATCAAAACTTCGAGAATACCGGTGGGTTTGAACATTCTCCATGGGGAGTATTCATCTTTTAAGGCTGCCATGACATCGTCAACACAAGCCATTTCAACGGTGGTCATATATTTCAGGACAGCAAAATTCAACGGTTTTTTCATGATTTATGCCTCCTTCTTTTTGAATACGTCGAGAGGATTCATGGCAATCACCCAGATGCCGAAGATTTCCACCAGAGCCATCAACCATTGAATCGGGGTTAGGGTGTACCCCTCCCAACCCAAAATCCAACCGCAGACGACCATCATGAAAAACGGAGCCCAAAAGGCATACATCGAATTACAAACCATACCCAGGGCAGTTCCGCACATCGAATTTCCTTTGTACCACAGAGAATAGGCGGGATTGGCAAAAAAGCCGGAAATGATGAACCAAATGATGGCTCCGCTGAGAACCGCACCGCCGACAAAGAACAGATAAGTGCTACCTTCGACGCCGCTCATGTCCGCCGTAGCGTTGGCAATGATGCAGAAAACCGGCACCAAAACGATGAGGTTTGCCAAACCGGAAACGATCTGACGGATCGTAATGGCAATTTCGTAATCGACCATAATCGTCCCATACCCCGCAATGCTGCCTTCCACACCCCAGGCAATGGCGGCGATAAAGGCAATACACATCCCAATCGTGGCCGTTGCGTCAACATCCCCGAGAGTCGTGCCGCCCAGAACAACCGCGGCAAAGAAACAGATGATGATGCCGGTGACCATGCGGGCATTCAGTTTTTGTTTATAAAGAATACGGGATAATATGGCGCCCACTGCGGTACAAAGTGCCGTCACCGCGGCGGCGATGCCGCCGGCCATCATCAGGCCGACGATATAACAAGTGGACGCAATCGGGCCGCCGCACAAAGCGCCGATGATGATCAGCATACCGGGTTTCGATTTTAAAGCGGGCAGGAAATCCCGCATTTTCCCTTTCATGGTTGCAATGATCATACACCAAATGCCGGAAATTAAGTCGTTCAGGCTGGAACCGACTGCGCAAAGCAACAAATAGCCGATGATTGTGCTTGCCAGGGGCAACGCCCAAAATTCGTTCCATATCCCTGAGGCCTCGCCAACGGTCATAAAAGCAGAAAACAAACCGTATGACATACCGGAAGCAAAGGCAAAGATCAAACCTTTACGCAAAAAGCTTCCCTTTTGTTTTCGGTAAACGCGTTTTAACTCACCATTGTCAATGTCGTTTTTTAATGTCTCCAACAAAATTACACCTCTATTCGGAAAATTGCGCTCCGGATAGTTTTTTATCCGTGGGCCCTGAGCACAACCATAGGATAAACCTGTACACAACGACCATGTCAATACTTTTTCGAAAAAACTTTTTAATTTTCAACAAATTTTTCACATTATTAAAATTGGAGTGGGAATTGAGCAGAAAATATTAAAATAGCTAAATTTTTGTTCTTTCATTGCGTAAAAACCATTGACATGGTCGTAACAGACAGGTCTATGATAAGTTTGAAATTAAAAATGACGTGTACAAAAGAACTTCTTCGGAAGTATTTCTTCGCTACCCGTCATTGGTCATGTTAATGGAGGATGTAAAAAATGATTGACCCACAAGCAAAACAGCTCATTGAGAAAGGAACCATAGAGTTTCGGCAGATCCAACACTTAGTTGAGGAAATCTATCAGTTAGGTACTTTGGATCGAATTTATGAAATTTTCGGCGGTTATGTCAATCGGAGCTTCGGTGCTGAAGTAACAAAGGCCGACGGCGAAGCCGTGGACTATTTTGTCCGCAGATACCGCACAACAACTACGGATGAAGATATCAGCTTCGAGCATAGAATCGTAACATATGCCATCGAACACGGCTGCGACCTTGCCGCCGGCGTCATTCAAACGCCAACCGGCGAAACCTTCGTCAAAATCCCCTGGGAAACAGAAGAAGCCACCTTGATTTATCCTTGGGCGATCTCAGAATACCTCTACGGCGAAGACCCCTATGACTGGGTCAACAACGAACTGCAAGAAAGCGAATACAACAGCATGGCAAGGGCCTTGGCAAAATTTCACGCCAGCAGCAAAGGCTTTGAAGGCGGCGTCAAATCCGAACCCCAAATTTATGAATTCCTTGATGTCAAAAAGGACTACTTCATTCATCTGTTCGATGGAAAACCTGTTTCCAAGATGGATTGCTATGTCAATTCCTATAAAAAACATCTTAACTACGTTCTCTCCATGTGCGACAAGGCAAGAAAAGGCATGGCCGATTCCGGTATGCACGAAACAGGTAAAGGCATCAAAGTCGCCTGCCACAGCGATTACCACGTTTCCAACGTAAAATGGAATGACGGCGAATGCTGCGGCATTTTTGACTTTGACTGGACAAAAGAAGATTACCGTCTCGGCGATATCGGCTACTCCCTCACCATTTCCATCGCTTCCTGGGACGCCATGGAAGACGGCATCATCGATCTGGAAAAGATCAGAGCGTATATGGAGGGCTACTGCGACGCCACCAAAGAAATCGGCGTACTTCCCGAGCTCAGCGCCGAAGAGAAGAAAGCGTTCCCCTACATGATTCTTGCCGGCGCCATCTACCTTTTCCATTGGAGTACCGATTATGCCCATGATTGGGAAAACCTCAACAACTTTGAATATGCCTACTATGTCAATCACCTCATCAAGACGATCCACTTCATTGAAAATCATATTGACGACCTTTACCATTTGATTTGTACCCTCTAAAAGTCTCCTGGTACCCCTAATCGTCGTTTTTCTGCTCCTTCTACTTCCAAACAAAAAATCCGAACCTCTTTTCCAAGGCAAGAGATCCGGATTTTTTGTATTTCATATATCAATTCTTAACCGCAAAAGTTGTTTAACTTCTTCCCTTCAGAGAAAGGTTGTCCAATCACACTTTCTAAATTGCAATAACTGAATCCCATCATGATAACCGGATCAATTTTGATTGGATCGGGCTTACCGTTTATCAGGCAATCCTCGTTAACAAATGCGGCGACAATATCGCCGAAAAACATCGTGAAGCCCCGTATTTCCGTTTTGTCACAAACGTTGCAAAGAAAGTTTAAGGAACATTCCGCGATCATCGGCGCCTGACCCGTCTGATCAAAAAAGGGTGTAAATAGCCCCGACTTATCCGTATTCTTACCAGAGACGGTGCCACAGAAATCCAGCTCTTTTACCAATCTGGAAGAAGGAATGTTGACACTGAAAGAGCCGGTCCGCATAATTCCCTCTGTAATATAGTGCGTATTCATCAAAGAAACGCATAATACCGGTTCCAGGCAAGCACACCCCCCTGCTCCTACCGTCGTATAAGTCGGCCTTTCATTCACCGTTGCGCCAACAATCATGCCCGGGAACGGTCCCACCCCTTGGTTTTCAAGTTTCACTTTTTTCATTACATTTCCCCCTTCGTAAAATATAGATCACAAGATAACAGAAACGCGGCAATCCGACAAAAGCCACACATTCAGTCTGTCTGCACAATCTTATGATACCATGAATCTATGTAAAAAATAAGTCGCTATCCCCTTTGGTACAAAAATAACGCTGAACCCAAAACAATCGAGTCCAGCGTCACACTTCCAGCTTCAAGCTGATGGTGCGGCAGATGGGACTTGAACCCATACGCTCTCGCACACGCCCCTCAAACGTGCCTGTCTGCCTATTCCAGCACTGCCGCATAAAAATATGATATCATTTTTAATCATTATAGCAGATTGACACGAAAAATCAATGATGCGTTTTATAAAATCCGTACCTTTGCGCAAAAAACGAAACCCGGACTTCTTCATCAAAGAAGAGATCCGGGTTTTTGGTGCGGCAAATTGGGAACTTATTGTCAATGCTAAGGACATGGATATGCTAACATGCCCATTCCCCCAATAACCTGGGTATGTTATTTGAGAGCTTCGAAGCGGGTAAAGACCGTAGCTGCCTCGGCCCGAGTCGATGTATTTTGCGGACGGAAGGAACCGTCATTGTAGCCACGGAGCAAGCCCGCTTTTTCCGCAGCTTCCACATATGTTTTTGCCCAAGGAGCAACCTTGTCCAGATCAATGAAGGCTTTGCCGCTCCCCTGATCTGTTGGCAGGGTGATGCCTGCGTAGTCCGCATAAATCATAATCATCTTCGCCATTTCCTGACGGGAAATGCCCAGATTGGGGGAAAATTCCTGATCCGAAATGCCAGAGACGACGCCCTTATCATAGGCCCAATTTACAGCCGGCGCATACCAAGTCCCCTGTTTCACGTCAGCAAAATGGGAAGCACCTTGATAAGAAGAAAGATCCGCTCCGTCAAGGCGAGCTAAAACCGTAACGAACATTGCCCGACTCATCTTTTCATTGGGATCAAAGCGATCTCCGCTTACGCCTTTAAAGAGACCGCGATTTACCATGTTGGCGATATTGTCGTAGAACCAATCATCTTTCTTCACATCGTTGAAAGGATTTTCCCATTCCGTCACGGTAATATTGAAATTCTGGGTATAGTCGCTGGTTGGAGAAGCGCCGTTGACGATCTTCGCGGTCACCGTTACCGTCCCCGCCGCCGTGGTGACGAGAACATTGTCATTGATTACAGCCCCTGTCGTGCCCGCGTCCTTTACGTTCCAAAGAATGGTTTGGTTCGTTGCGTTGGTCGGTTCCACATTACCGGTGAGCGTAAGATTCGTTCCCGCCGCCACTGTTACAGGACCGCCGCTGATTTCTGTTACCGGTATAAAGGCTGTCAGCGATACTTCGTTCAAAGCATTGGTCATACGGCCATTATCATCTACATTGAGAGCAGAATCACCGGCGGCGATAAAAGATGTCCAGCTTCTGGTTTCACCGGAGACACTGTGCAAGAACCAATCGGAGACAGCCGTTTTACCGTTATTTTTTTCAATCATAACACCAAGCGAAATTTTGGAAGTGGCGGCTTCCTCTCCGCTTTTCACCACTCTTGCCGCGATTGCCGCAAAATTCGTACTACCTTTTGCGTGTACTGTTCCGCCGGCAATGCTGATCAAGCCTCTGGAAAAAATGCCGATATCATTTGTACTGACAGCCTCTATCTCGCTGTTTTCAATGGATATGGCAGACTTGCCGTATAAAGCGGAATAATATCCGGTGGCATCAATTTCCGCACCGTTTTTAATACTGAGCGTAGCATTGGAAAAAATAGCATTCGATGATGTGCTGATAGCCTTCACTTCGCTGTTTTCAATGGTTACGTCGATGTGCCGTATAAAGCGGGATAATACCCGGTGGCATCAATTTCCGAACCGTTTTTGATACTGAGCGCAGCATCTGAAAAAATAGCATTCGATGATGTGCTGGATAACGTCAGTTTGGAATGATCAATCAGGATATCACAACCATTGGCCACAGCCACCGCATTTTCGCCCGATACGGAGCAATCAATCTCACTGTCTTTAATTTCAAAATCATCGATTTCCGTACCTCCGTTCACACCGCGGGTAGCGCCTATGATTTCAATACCGCTGTTATCAATATTGATATGACCGGTAGGGACATTGATACCGATACTGTATCCTGACATTTGGATCGTAGCATCTTCGCATAAAAAATACGAGCCTACCATATTCACATCAATGCCATCAGAACCGTAATCAACGGGGGATTCATCTGTCATTGAAATCGTGGCATCGGAAATACTGCAGCCACCCCAAGCATATATTCCGCACGTATAGTCGGTGTCCAATGTCTTGGTGGTAATCGTAATGCTGCCCTCTCCCGAAATAGCGAGCTCCCCGAAGGTATAGATACCCCTGTTCATTTCCGTTGCCGCAGCCGGCGCAATCACATTTGAACCAACAAGAACAACGGCAAGCTCACGATCATTAAAATAGTCTCCGGCGGCAATACCATTGCCACTGTACCCGGTATCAATGGTTACATTGTTTAAAGTGAGAGTTTCCGTTGCAGGGTCATAAACAGCCGTACCTTCACCGCAGGTTACGGTATTTGCCGGTGCAGCGGTAATATCTACGCCATTTACCCAAAGTGCTGCCGGTGGAGGATCAGCAAAAACTGTTGCAGGAAGCATACCCATCATCAGCAGCAGAGATAATACGAAGACCAAAACGTTTCTTTTTTTCATTTTTATACCCCTTCAATTTTTTTAATCGTCTCACAGTGCAGTTTTAGGGCCGACCAAGCACCGGTAAAACTGCTGGATCTTTCTTTAGAATGCATTTTTTCAATTTATCGATAGGAAAATAAGAGATTCATTCCGTTTACCAAGGGCCACAGTCTTTTGCGATCAGTGCTTTTGCCTCCCTTCATTTGATATACAGTCCCCATATGCCGCCTATTGATAGAATCCATTGTTCATGCTGCCGCATTTCCCAAGGTTAAGCGTGTAGTCATGGGACAGTGAACCGCCGTGTATCAGATTTTATCGACAACCTGTGCAAAAGTCTGTTCTGCCCAAATTGAAAGCCATCTGGTTTTCAACTTTTTAACATATTAATTTAATAATAACAATATACTTGAAATATTGTCAATAGTCTTTCATAAAGATTTATTAGACTTTTTACAATAATGAAAGCTGCATTTTAAGATCATTAACGATCATCATAAATATAAATAAGCTTTAAGGCAAATAATCAAGAGGGAATTTTGTAAATAAAAAAGACATATCTTCATTTTAATGGAAGATATGTCTTTTCTGGTGCGGCAAATGGGACTTGAACCCATACGCTCTCGCACACGCCCCTCAAACGTGCCTGTCTGCCTATTCCAGCACTGCCGCACAACACAGCATGAATAGTATAGCAAAATCAACATAAAAAATCAATAGTTATTTTTTTTAAATTTTCGGTACGCCCGCTTGATTTGCTTCTTTGTTTTTTGTGGATTCCCCGTATTATCAATGACGCGCTGGGCGTATTTGGCCTTTTCGTCAAAGGGCAGCTGTCTCTTGATCATGGTTTCCGCCAAGGCGGGAGTAACGCCGTCCCGCTTTAAGAGCCTCTTTTTTTGCTCCGCCTCATCGACGTACATCACCCATATTTCGTCGCATAAAGCAGTATAGCCCGCTTCAATCAACAGCGGCACCACGATGACCTGATGCTGCTTTGGGGAGGCAAAAACCCTCGCCGCCGTCGCTTCTTTGATGGCCGGATGGACAATCTCGTTGAGCTTTTTCAGTTCGTGCGCATCGGGAAAGACCTTTTCCCGTAAACGGCGGCGGTCGAGATTGCCGTCGGCAAGGATAAATTCCAAACCAAAAGCCTTTTCAATCTTCTTCAACAGTCCGCTGCCCGGTGCGTAAAGCTCTCTGGTGATCAGATCTGTATCGATGATATCCGCTCCCAGCTGCCGCAGACAGTCAGAAGCAAGAGTTTTTCCGGAAGCAATGCCTCCCGTGAGACCGATAACCCCCATGTTTCACCTCTTCTGGCATTTCGGACAATAAGACGTCGTTCTGCCGCCGCACTTCAGCGTTACAATGGTCTCACCGCAGCGGGGACAAGTCTTCCCCCCGCGGTGAAATACTTTTAGATGCTCCTGGTGACCGCCGACTCTGCCGTAACCGTCCCGGTAATCACTAAAGGTGGTTCCCCTATGGGCGATGGCTTCTTCAAGGACGGTCTCCGCCGCTTTTTTCAGCCGTTTGAGTTGACAGTTCGTCAGTTCAGAACATGGCTTTTGCGGATGGATCCGGGCTTCAAACAAAATCTCGTCAGCGTAAATGTTGCCGATGCCGGCAATGAACTCCTGATCAAGGAGGCGGGATTTGATGGGTCCACGGCGGCTTTGCAGCCCATCTTTCACATAGTTCAGCGTAAATTGTCGGTCCATGGGTTCTAAGCCAAGCTTTTTCAAACCGCATTCCGTTTTCCCGTCCACGCCTATCGGGCAGAAACGGCCAAAACGGCGTACATCCCGGTAAAACCAACCCCCTTGGGCAAAGCGAACGATGACATGACAATGTTTGTCCTGTTCAAAATCATCCTCAAAATACACCAGCTGCCCCGTCATACGCAGATGAAGCAGCAGCTCCCTGCCGTCGTCAAGGCAGAAGATCAGGTATTTTCCCCGGCGCTTCATATCTTCCACGGCGTGGCCCAAGAGCAAAGCGCTAAAATCAGCGTCGCTGATGCCGTCGAGAACGCCGCTATGATTGACTTCCACGGCAATCATCTCTTTGCCGCGAATATGTTCCGCTACGATTCTTCGTACTGTTTCTACTTCCGGTAATTCAGGCATAGTAACTCACTCCTCAGGCCGTCGACAAAGACTGATACGCGGCGAACCCTCTGGCCCACGACAGCTTGAGTACCTCTATGTACACGGCGCAGCCGCAGACCAGCGCGTTCTCCGTGTCTAAGCCTTTCTCGGCGGCCTGCTATCATTGAGCCTAAAATCCGCTTACGCGTATTTTATCTACGGTCTGTTTATTTTTTCCATTTGGTACCAATCATTGCCGGCTTTCATATCCACCGTCAATGGCACTTTCAAGGGTACCGTATGTTCCATCAAATCTTTCAATAATACTTTCACCCGGTCAAACTCATCTTTTCGGCAATCGATGATCAGTTCGTCGTGGACCTGGAGAATCATCCGGCTTTCGTATCCGCCGTCCTTTAAGGCGGCGTAGAGCTTCACCATCACCAATTTGATGATGTCGGCAGCGCTGCCCTGGAGGGGCGTGTTCATCGCTGTACGCTCGGCAAAGGAGCGCAGATTGAAGTTCTTACTGTACAGATCCGGCAGGTAACGGCGGCGGTTCATCAAAGTCGTGGCATAACCCTTCTCCCGGGCCTCGCTGACAGTGCCGTCAAGGTATTTTTTGACATTGGGATAACGGGCAAAGTAGCCGTCAATGTATTCCTGGGCCACTTTACGGGTAGTGCCAAGGTCATTGCTGAGACCATAACTGCTGATGCCGTAAATAATGCCGAAATTTACCACCTTCGCCGTGCGCCGCATATCGCGGTTCACCTGCTCCATGGGTACGTCAAAAATTTCTCCGGCAGTGCGGGTATGGATATCCTCATTGTGGATAAAAGAATCAATCAGCACCGGATCAGCGGCAAAATGGGCCAAAAGACGCAGCTCAATCTGGGAATAGTCGGCGGCCAACAAAATATGGTCTTCGTCACTGGCGGTGAAAGCTTTGCGGATTTTCCGCCCCTCCTCCACCCGAATGGGAATGTTCTGCAAATTGGGATCGGCGGAGGAAAGACGCCCCGTGGTCGTCACCGTTTGCAGAAATTTCGTATGGATATGCCCCGTTTTATCGGAAATCAACTTTTCCAGAGCGTCGGTATAGGTGGATTTCAGTTTGGATAGCTGGCGGTAATTGAGAATCTCCTCGATGATGGGATGAACGTCCCTAAGGCTTTCCAGCACTTCGTTGTTGGTGGAATAACCTGTTTTTGTCTTTTTACCGTGCTGCAATGCCATTTTCTCAAAAAGCACCACGGACATCTGTTTCGGTGAATTCAGGTTGAAGGTTTCCCCAGCGTACTCGTAGATCCGCTGGGCAATGGCGGCCAACTGTTCCCCCAATTCCACGGACATCTGTTTCAGTGTCTCTTTGTCCACCCGGATACCGCGATATTCCATATCCGCCAGCACCTTCACGAGGGGGAGTTCCACGTCGCGATAAAGGGCAAGACAATCCTTTTCCGCCAGTCTCTTTGTAAGCTCCTCCGTTAGGGGTAAGATCAGGGCCGCTTCCGCCGCTGTTTTTTCCTCCCCGAAGAGAAACGTATCATAGTTGAAATAACGGTCCGCCAAAGCGGAAAGTTGATAGGAACCACAGTTGGAATCGTCGAGATAGGCCATCATCTCCACGGCGCCGGCGATACCTGCGGGGACAATCTGATGCTCAAAACAGTAGTGATATAATAATTTCAGATCGGCGCACTGTTTTTTCAGCTGACCGTCGGACAACACCGCGGCGATTTCCGCCGCCTGTTCCCGGCGTGAGAAGGAACAGCAGGTTTTATCCGCCGTGGCCAGATAAAGTTGATCGTTATCAAGGCAGACGCCCACCGTTTGCCCTGTGGGCAGTTTATCTTTTTCTCCCACCATTTTCAGGTCAAAGGGTTTTTCCTTGACATCGGCGAGATCAAAAAGACTCCCGTTCAAAGCAGCGCTTTGCTTTGCTTTTGCCGATGCTCCCTGTTCTTTCAGGTCATTCAATTCCCGCAGCAAACTGCGGAATTCCAGATCACGGTAGAGGGTTTTCAGCTCATCAATCTTTTTGTCCTGGGGGATCAGCTCATCCCAGGAAAAATTGAGGGGTACGTCGGTAATGACCGTCGCCAAATCCTTGGAAAGAAAGGCCATGTCCTTATCGTTGACAAGCTTTTCCTTCATTTTATTCTGGGGCAGTTCGTCGATGTGGGCATAGAGATTTTCCACGGAATCGTAGGCGGTAATCAATTTCAGCGCTGTTTTTTCGCCGACTCCCATGACGCCGGGGATATTGTCGGAGGCATCCCCCATCAGCCCTTTGACGTCGATGAGCTGGAGCGGCGCGATGCCATATTTTTCACGAAAAGCATTTTCGTCGGTTTTCACAAGGTCCGTCAACTGTTTTTTACCGCTCACCACGCTGACGCGGTCGCCCAATACCTGCAAGAGGTCTTTGTCTCCGGAAAAAATCACGGCGCTGTCCCCTGCTTCAGCAGTTTTCACCGCTAAGGTACCGATCAAGTCGTCGGCTTCATATTCTTCAGAATCAAGGCAGATATAGCCGTTCCAGTCCAAAACTTCCCGAATCAGAGGCATCTGTTCCAGCAATTCCGGATCCAGCGGCTTCCTTTGGGCTTTGTACGCCGGGTATTTTCTGTGGCGAAAGGTGTTTTTACCCTTGTCGAAGCAGATTGCCACATGGGTGGGGTTTTCCTGTTCCAAAATCTTTTGGAGCATTTTCAGAAAACCGTAAACGGCGTTGGTATAACGGCCGTCTTTCGTCTTTAAAAGCGGCAAACCGTGGTAAGCCCGGTGTAAGATGTTATTTCCATCGATCAATAATACTTTTTTCATAGGCACCTCGCTTCTATATTATTTTCGCTCAAAGCCTGTAAAATCCTCTATTTTTCAAAATCCCGCTTTTTACCGTCAAAAAACGAAAATAAAGCAAAAAGACCCGACAGAATACAATCTATCAGGTCTTTTTGCTGGCAGGGGCACAACGACTCGAACGCTGAACCAATGGATTTGGAGTCCACTACTCTACCAATTGAGCTATACCCCTTTGTCGGAACGAATATAATTATAAAGGGAATTGGAAAAAAAGTCAATCCCTTTTTAAATCCTCTTCGGTGACGACTTGAAAGCCATTTTGCAATAACAGCGCGGCGGTTTTCCCGTTGCCGGGGATCCGTTTGCCGCGAAAGGTGCCGTCATAGATCCTGCCGCAGCCACAGGAAGGGCTGTTGGCCTTTAAGATGCAAAGAGATGCCGCGTGCTTCTTCGCAAGAGACAGGGTAACCTCAGCGCCTTTTAAAAAAGCGGCGGTGAGATCTTTCCCCTCTTTATCGACGACGCGGCCATTTTGGATTTCCGCAGGAGGCCGCGGCGAGGAGAGACCGCCGGCGATTTCGGGACAAACGGGCAAATAGTTTTTTCCCTCCAAATAGCGAATCACATCTTCATTGTAGTTGTTGCCGCCACTGTATTTACAGTTTTCCCCGAGCAAACAGGCACTGACGATGATCATATGCTTTTCCTTTCTCCTTCTGTTTTCCCCAATTCAAACCGTTCCAAAGCAGAAAAGGCAAGATCGATGCTGTTTTCATTGAGGGCTTTTAATTGATTTAGAATCTGCCTCATGTCTTCCCGGCAGGTGTGACCGTGGGCGGGACAGGGATTTTCCATCACTGGCAAGGAAGCGTTAAGGGCGTGCTTTTTTAAAAGCTCCTCGGGTACGGAAAGCAAAGGACGAATCACGGTAACATCCTTTCTGTCCAAGTAAGTCAGGGGTTTAAAGGTATCGACACGCCCTGCGTAAAAAACGTTGAGCAAAAAGGTCTCTACATAATCTTCCCTGTTGTGACCGAGGGCGACTTTGGCGAAACCGTTCTTTTTGGCCAAGTCGTTTAAGGCCCCCCGACGCATTTTGGCACAGAGGGAACAGGGATTTTTTTCTTTTCTGATCTCGAAAACCACAGGGCCGATATCGGTCTTTTCCACCAAAAACGGCACGTTCATTTCAGTACAGAACGCTTGCAACTGGCTGTAATCAGCACCAAGGCCCAAATCCACGTAGCCCGCGGCCAGGGGATATTTGTATTTTGAATGCCGTAAAAAGGCTTGCAAAACCATGAGCAGGGTCAAACTGTCCTTGCCACCGGAAAGACCGACCATGATACCGTCGTCATTGGCAATGAGGCCGTGTTTTTTGATCAACGCGGCGCTGCAGCTCATAATTTCGCGAAAATAGCGCATAACAGTCCCCCTTCATCTAATATATGCAAAAGCACTGATCGCTTGATCAGTGCTTTTTCCTTGTGAATGGTGCCGAAGACCGGGGTCGAACCGGTACGGTGTCGCCACCACCGGATTTTGAGTCCGGCACGTCTGCCAATTCCATCACTTCGGCAAGGCATAATAATTATATCATAAAGACGACTCCTGTCAAGATCAAAAAATCCATGTCAGAAAAATAAATTTCGCATTGACGTGAAATCTTCGATGCCTTATAATAAAGCAAGAAAAGTTAAATATTAAATGAAAACATTGCCATGGAGGTAATCATGAAGGACATCATCGTTGTCTTTATTCCTTGTGGCAGTTTTTTTTATGTAATTTTTTATGAGGAGGGGTTTCTACCATGCATATGTCAGACGCTCTCGTTTCACCTACCGTCGGCGGTCTCATGATCGTCGTTAGCGCGGGATTGATCGCTTATTCCGTCGCAAAAAGTAAAAATTTAGTGGATGATAAAAAAATTCCCATGATGGGGGTCATGGCGGCGCTGATTTTCGCCGGTCAGATGATCAACTTCACCATTCCTGGCACCGGTTCCAGCGGCCATATCGGCGGCGGCATTCTTCTCGCCGCCACCCTCGGCGGTCCACCGGCATTTCTATGTATATCCGCCGTGTTACTAATCCAATGCTTCTTCTTTGCCGACGGCGGTATGTTGGCCTTAGGCTGCAACATCTTCAACATGGGATTTTGGCCGATTTTCATCGCCTACCCGCTGATTTTCAAACCGATCCTCAAAAAAGGCATCACCAAGCCGCGTCTGATGGTGGCTTCCGTGATCTCTGTCATCGTGGCGCTGCAATTGGGCGCTTTCAGCGTTGTTTTGCAAACCTTGGCCGCCGGCGTCACCTCCCTGCCTTTTTCAACTTTCCTTCTGTTGATGCAGCCGATTCACTTGGCCATCGGCCTGGTGGAAGGTCTTGTCACCGGCGCAATCCTCTGCTTCATTCACGCCGCCCGTCCTGAAATCCTTGATGCCGCCGGTTCCAATCAGCAGATTGGCAGCGGCGTCGCCATCAAAAAACTCGTCATCATTCTGCTTTGCGCCACCGTGATCATCGGCGGCGGCCTCTCCTTGCTGGCCTCCCAATATCCCGACGGCCTTGAATGGTCCATTGCCAAAATCACCGGCAGCACTGAAATGGAAAACCCCAACGGCACCGATGAATTGCAGGAAAACACGGCGGTGATGCCGGACTATTCCGATGCGGCGGGGTCCACCGGGGGCAGCGTAACCGCGGGAATTGTCGGCAGCGCCCTCACCCTGGCCATTGCCGGCGCCGCAGGGGGCGCGGTTTATCTGGTGAGGCGCAAAAAGAAGGGCGCGGAGAAAGAAGAATAACCAAGATTTCCCTTGTCTTTTGCAATGTAGCCGCGCGGTTCCCTAAGAAAAGCGCGGCTTTTCTTTTGACATCCGTCTTATTTTATATTATGATGTTCTTATCTTTTTAAAGGAAAAACCGATATGTCGAAGATTGGAGACGCGATCCAAACACTGTCCTCCATGGAGGATTTGGCGGCAAAAGCATCACCGGTACACCGGATTCATGCCAACGTCAAAATATTGATCACCTTTTTCTACCTCGTCGCGGTACTTTCCTTTCACCGCTACAACCTTACCGGTTTGATGCCTTACTTTCTCTATCCGGCAATGATCATCCCCTTGGCCAACATCCCCTTTCGGGAGATCTTTAAGCGTGTTTTGGTGGCGCTCCCCTTTTCCCTCTTCGCCGGCATCAGCAACTTGATTTTCGATCGGGAGGTTTTCACCTATCTTGCCCAAATTCCCCTCACCTTCGGCTTTGTTTCCTTTTGGACACTGATGGTGAAAACCTTCTTATGCGTCTGCGCCGTTTTGATCTTGGTGGCCACGACCAATACCTTCACCCTTTTTGCCCAGCTTAGAAGTTTTAAAATTCCTAAAGTCTTCGTGCTTACCCTGATGATGACCTACCGTTACATTTTTGTGCTGCTCCAGGAAGCGGGAAACATGATGAAAGCCTACGCTTTGCGGGCTCCCGGTGAAAAAGGAATTCAAATGAAGGACATGGGTTCCTTTGTGGGCCAGCTTTTGCTCCGCTGCATCGACCGTTCGGAGCATGTCTACGCCGCCATGCAGTGCCGCGGCTTCACCGGTGAATACATCGTCGGGAAAAAGCAAAATCTTGACGCATACAGCGTAATCTGGGGTATTGGCGCGGCCGGTATTTTTCTGTTTTTCCGCTTTTTTTCCATCCCCCAGCTGATGGAAACGCTGATTCAAATGATTTAAGTGATATAAGGTGAACATATGATTAAAGTGAAGGACGTCACGTTTTCCTATCCCAACGGCAAGGAAGCGCTGCACCGCATCAATTTTGAGATCAAAGACGGCGAAGCCGTGGGCCTGGTGGGCTGCAACGGCGCGGGGAAATCGACGCTGCTCTCCCTGCTCTGCGGCATCAACTTTGCCGGTGAGGGCAGCATTGAGATCAACGGTGTCACCGTCAAAAAGGATACCTTAAAACAGATCCGCAGAGATGTGGGCATGGTCTTCCAAAACCCTGACGAACAGCTTTTCATGCCCAATATCGGCGAAGATATCGCCTTCGGCCCCAGAAACTACGGTCTCAGTGAGGAAGAGGTGGAAAAACGCGTCCACAACGCTTTGCAAAAGTTGGAGATCGGCGACCTTCGGGATCGCCCCCCTTACCGCCTCTCCGGCGGCGAGAAGCGCAGTGCCGCCATTGCCACGGTCATCGCCATGGAGCCCTCCTTCATCCTCTTTGACGAACCCACGGCCTTTTTAGACCCTAAAGCCACCAATACCTTCCAGCGTATCGCTTTGGAGTTGCGCATCCCCTTCCTCATTGCCAGCCACGACCTGGATGTGATTTTAAATATCTGTGATCGGGTGATCATTTTGAAAAACGGCGAGATCATGGCTGATGGCGAACCCTACGACCTGCTCTGCGATGAAAACCTCATGTATCGCGCCGGGCTGGAGCTGCCCGCCTCTTTCAGCCGCTGCAAGCACTGCCCCAATAATTGCGGCGAGGATCTATTCAAAAAATTCAAAGTCCGCCGCCTGGGAGAATGAATATGATCTTAAAAAGAGTATAAAGTGAAAGCCCACGGACAAAGTGTCCGTGGGCTTTTTTTGGTTCTCCTGTGTTTTAATCGCCGTATTGAACCAGCAGGCTGATCATCTTGGCAGCCTGGGCCCGGGTGGCGTTGTTTTTGGGAGCAAACTGATTGCCGCCCACGCCGCTGATGATATTGGCCTTGACCATGCTGTAAACGGCGGTTTTGGCATAGCCGGCAATGTCATTGTCGTCGGCAAAGGCCGTGACGCCGCTGCCGTCGGGGAGGTCGATCTCCATCACCTTGGCGAAGCGGGCCAGCATCACCGCCATATCCTGGCGGCTGATTTTGGCGTCGGGAGCAAAGGTTGTGGTACTCGTCCCTGTGGTGATACCCTTTTCCGCCGCCCAAGCCACATGGGCGCTGTAGTAAGCAGTGGTTTTTACATCGGTAAATTGGGTAACAGCGGGATTGGCGGCGCTGCTGTCGCTGATCCCTGCGTAGCGTCCTAAGATCGTCACAAACTGACCCCGGGTGACGGCGCTGTCGGGATCAAAGGACGTGGCTGACGTGCCCTTCATGATCCCCTGAGCCAGGACAAAGCTGACTGCCTGATAATACCAGGCCTTATCAGGAATATCCTTCATGTTCTTCACGTCCGTCACCGGCGTCGCCGCCAAGGCCGCAATTTTCGCTTCCGCCGCAGTCAATGCACTGTAATTGGTCACCAAGGATTTCTGGGCTTCGGTGAGAGAGTCATAAGCAGCTCTGGCCGCCGCCACAGCGGCTTTATTCGATAGCGTCAGCTGATCCAAAGCGGGCAGAGCGGCGATTTGATCCATCACCCTTTGGGCTCCCTCCTGGCTTGTTGCGCCCTCTTCCAGGGCGGCAATTTTCGCTTCTGCCGCCTTCAAGGTATCAAGATTGGTTACCAATCCCTGCTGCACCTTAGTCAATGTATCATAGGCAGCCCGGGCCGCTTCTACGGCAGTTTTGTCCTCAAGAGTCAACTGATCCGTGGCCGGCAAAGCGGTAATTAAATCAATCACCTTTTGGGCTTCCTCCTGATTTGTTGCGCCCTCTTCCAGGGCGGCAATTTTTGTTTCTGCCGCGGTGAGGGTATCAAGATTGGTGACCAGCTTCTGTTGCACCAGGGTCAAGGCGCCATAGGCGCTCCGGGCCGCAACGACGTCGATTTTATCCAAGAGTGTCAGCTGGTCCAGAGCGGGCAAGGCCGCGATCTGATCGATCACTACTTGAGCCGCGGGCTGGTTTTCATTCATCAGTTTGATCTGATCCTCACAGCTCAATAATTTCTCCAAACGATCTACGCTGATATAATCTTTTTCTGTATCATCAAGACTGTCATAGAGACTACGGGCCTCTTCCACGGCACTTTCGTCTTCAAGAGTAAGCTTAGAGACGCCGGGCAGCTCATAGATGGCGATGTTCGCCGTGATGTAGGGAGCTTCCGTATCGTCGGCCTCCAGCCAACGGTCGAGATAAATGACTCCCTCCGTTGACTCAAATTCCGTTTCCAGGAGATAGTCGTCGACGTAATGCCAGACGATCACGTCTCCGTCTTCCACGGTCTGCACCTTGAGACCCTGATCCGGGTGATCGCCATTGACCGTGTACATCCAGCCGGAATTGATGCCGTTCTCTTTCTCACTTAAATCATAGCCGCCTTCCGTTATCGGCGCTGTGATGGTACTCACATAGTTGTCTTCCGCACCGATATAGCTTAAGTCCGCGCCCGCCATAGCTCTGGTAAAGACGTCGTAGATCGTGACCGTATCGCTATCAAAACTGTAACTACGGGTGGAAATCCAGTTCACATAGTGCTCGTGGCCGTTGACGCCGCTGCTGTGTTGACTGTCGCCGATCAGACGGAAGGTCACCGTGGTGGAAGTACCGCCGGCGGCGGGTTTCGTCGCCGTGACAAGGCAGCGGCTGAAGGTTAAGATATTATCGCCGTTATCATTGGTTTTCACCGCGGTAACAGTGTATCTTCCCGCCGCGGGAAAAGCGGAAAGGGTCGCTTTGCCGTTGCTGTCGGTCGTAATACCGCTGTCTTTGCCGTTGACGTAAAGAGCCGCGTTGGCCACCACCGCGGCGGCGCTGCCGTCATTGGCCACAGAGGTCGCCTTCAAGGTGAAGCTCACACTGTTCCCCGCTTTCACCGTTTTGGCGACGGTGTCAAAGGAAGCGTGGAGCATACCGTTGTAGTCGGGATTATAGTAATAAGCCACTTTATCGCCGCTGTAGACTAAAGTAGAAGCCGCTTTTACGGATCTACCGTTGACTTCACAGATCCAGCCGGCATTAACCCCCTGGCCTGTGGCGCTGATCGCCGTATCCGGAGTCAATATACCCTTTTTACAGGTGAAGTTTAGGGATGTGTTGCCGCTGTTCAAGGCGTCGATGACGGCGTGGAGGGCGGTATAGCCGCCGTTATTGTAATCGACGTACTTCTCCTTGGCGAGATCCGCCGGAGCATCGCTGACGGTGATGTCGGTATGGCGGAGCACCGTATCGTCATCGGTGATGGCAACGCTGACCTTGCCGCTTTGGGGCGGTACGGCGGTAAGATTACCCACGCTGACATTGTTGCTACCCTCTGCCGTCACAGTGAAGCTGCCGCTTTTGGTGAGGTAACCGGGAGCAGAGGCATAGTAGGTGTAGCTGCCGGGAGCAATGCTCATGGTACCGTCACCATTCTGACTGTATTTGTCGCCCTCATCATCGAAGGCCACCACAGTCAGGCCGCTTTGTCCGCTGAAGCTTACGGTCTGGGGGCCGTATTCCCGGACGACATTCACTGTATAGGCCCTCGTATCGCTACCGGTGCTATTTTCAATGGTGATTTGGTTATTTCCTTCCGTCAAATCGATGGTCTGAGATAGCGAACCGCTTTCCACAGTCTCACCGTTGACACTGATCACCGGAACGGCGTCCCCCTCTACCAAGGCTGTGGGAATAAGCTGAATCTCGGAGGTAGCGTAAGGCACCGTGGTGGTGTAGTTCAGCTCCGTACCGAGGAAGCCGTAGCCAAGGTCAAGGGTTTGGCTATCTCCATTGCCGTCAGTATAGGTGATGGGATCGGCTTTCAATAATCCATGGAGGGTGCTGTATTGGGCAAGGCCGTCTATGGGTACGATATCCAAACCGATGAGGTAGGCGGTTTTGCCGTAAAGAGGATTGGTTTGATTCGTTTCCGTCTCTGAAGCACTGCTCACCCGCAGAGTATAGGTTTTGTTATATGCCTTCGCGGAAACGTCGGGAACTAAAATCAGCTCAGCGTAGGTGACGTCGTCATATTTGCTGAACTTCGAGGTGGTGGCGGTCAGGTTCTGCGTTACCGGAATCAGCGTTGGCGTGGGATTATTCTCCGTCCAATAACGCAAAAACATTTTAATTTGGGTGGGGTTATCCGATTTTACCGTATAGCTCAGGGACCGCTTAGAGGCGGAGGAGGAATTTACGTCTGAGGTCATCACCTGCATCAAAGTATCGTCAAGAGTACTGGTGCGAACGGCGGTGACGGTATCGCCGCCAAGTTTGATGGAGGGATTGGCGTTCTTTAGGTGGGTAATTTTGCAGAAAGATAACGCGGCGATGGCGGCCTCGTCCTTTTTACCGACGACCTCAATGGAAATATCCGGCAGAACGCTGAGGTAACCGTCGAAGCTGATGCCGGCCATACCGTCGCTTTCATAGGAGCTGTCGTTGCCGGTATTCCCTCCCAAGGTCAAGGCGCGGTGCATACCGCCGCTGCCGCCGATAACGTTGCCGTGGATCGTACCCCCGGTCAATTGATAAGTTCCCGACTCATCACAGTTAATATGAAGGGTGTTGGTGGTCTTTAAAGCATATTGCGTATGGGTTCCCTCCAGCGTCTGACCGTCATGATCATAGACCACGTAGATGCCGTCGGGAAAACCGGGATTGTACACGGCGCCGAGCTTGGCCAAGGGAGATGTAATGCCGTGAAAGGTGATGTCCACGGGAGTATCAAGGGGAACGGTATCACCAATCGCCGCACCGGTATTGCTGTTCACGATGGAGAGGTCAAGACCGTATGCCCGCAATACCCAGTATTCCACAGAATTACCGGCCTTCACCTCGATGATGTTGCGGCCATCGCGAAGCTTCACCGTAAAGGAGCCGTCGCTGTTGGCGGTGTAGCTCTCCCAGCCTTCACTCCAGTCGGTGGTCAAAGGTTTTTGTACCCGTACGGAAATATCTTGATCCGCCGTGGGCTTGAAGGTGTATTCGGCATACTGTTTTTCCTGGACCACACCGTTGATGCTCCTGGTATAGTAGATGGTATCATATTCGCTGGAGCGGTTGATGTTCATTTTGATCCCGGCGGAACGGTCGGAATTTACGTTCACCACGATGGTGCCAGTATTTTCCGGATAAATCGCGCTGTAGATCATGGCTTTATTTCCCGAGGAAACCCAATCCAAGGCGTCATAAGTAACGTGGACGACGCTGACGCCAGGCTTTACCGCGGTGATGCGGCCGCTGCTGTCCACAGTTACCGAATCACCCTCGGCCACAGTGTAGTGGTAATCCGGTTCCACGTGGTAGTTTCCGGTCTCACTGCTGATGGCCTGCCAATTGCGATAGCAGCGCAGGTCAAAAGTATCCCCGTCATTCATCGCCAGACAACCGGCATCGTTGACGTTCATCAGCAGGCTGGCATCATAAAAACTTTGGCTGCTATCCCGCAGTACCTGCTTGGGATCGTCCGCCAGATCGCTTTCATCGATCACCAAAGGCGTGGAGGCGTAGTCTTGGGAATTTACCATCCGGGCCTTGGTGACTTTGCCCTCCATTTCCAGCCTATAGTGGAGACCATTACTTTTATCAGGGACTTCGATGGTATATACGTCATATTCCCCTTCACTTTGGGGGCCGTATTTTACCATCTCTTCCAAAGGACGGTAAAATTTCACTCTGTTGTAGATGTCAAAGGTAGCGCCGTGAGGCACCTTTACCGTGATGGTAACCTTCTTGGCTACAACGAAAGAACCGCCGTCGGAAAGATTAAGGCTCATAAAGGAATCGGCACGGCCATTGCCATAGTAAACATAAAGCTCTCCGTTGCTGCCCCAATAGGTTTCCGTGTCATCGGGTAGATAGGCATAGAGATAATGACCGGCGCCGCCAATGGCCGGCAGCAAAAAACTTCTTGTGTTGCTGCCGCTTTCGTATTCATAGCTTTTATCCTCACTCCAAACATGGTTTTTATGAGGTATGTTGGATGACGTAGGGGTCGGAAAGACGACATTTTTCAAACGTACCGTCTGACCGGCCTCTCCGGTTACGGTAAAACGACCGGAACCCACAGTAGTCGTCGAGTCATTTAAATAGCCTGTATACGTATAGGTCCCCGGAGCAACGGTGATTTTCGTCTCTCCCGATACTCTCGTTACTTTTTCGCCACCAGTAGCAAAGATGTCAACGGCAATACTCTTTCCATTCTCTGTGGGCGATCCTACCTGAATCGTCACCTCAACGGTATCTGCCGCCAATAAAGGGATGCTGCTGAAAAAAACCAGCAAAAATGTGAAAATCAGAAAAAGCCCTGTTTTCTTCTTCATTGCAAAACCTCCTTCTCTTTCTGAATGGGGAGAAAGGGACGAACCTCTGCCCGCCCCTTTTTCCGTCTGTTAGGTGTGATTGCCGTTATTTGCCGTAAGTGACCAGCAAGGTCATCATTTTTGCGGCCTGAGCTCTGGTGGCCGTATCTTTGGGCGCAAACTTATTGCTGCCGACACCGCCGATAATCTTCGCTTCCACCATGCTGTAAACGGCGGTTTTGGCATAACCGGCAATGTCTTGGTCATCGCCGAAGGCCGTGGCGCCGCTGCCGTCGGGGAGATTGATCTCCATCACTTTGGCAAAGCGCGCCATCATCAAGGCCATATCCTGACGGCTGATCTTGGCGTTGGGTGCAAAGGTCGTGGCAGTGGTTCCCGTGGTGATGCCCTTTTCCGCCGCCCAGGCTACGTGAGCACCGTAGTATGCAGTGGTTTTTACATCGGCAAACTGGGTTTCCGCGGGATTTGCGGCACTGCTGTCGCTGATCCCGGCGTAGCGTCCTAAGATCGTTACAAACTGGCCTCTTGTGATGTTGCCGTTGGGATCAAAGGCCGTCTCTGAGGTACCGTTCATGATGCCCTGGGCCAGCACGTAGCGAACGGAATCATAGAACCAATCCGTACTCTTCACATCGGTCATCTTATCGACATCGATCACCGGCGGCGTATCTTCTGTTAAGGTTTTCATTTTGGCTTCCGCCGCTTCCAAGACAGCAACATTGGTCACCAGCTTCTGACGGGTTTCGTTTAAGGCATTATAGGCGCTACGGGCCGCTTCTACGGCGTCCTTATCTCCGAGGGTCAAGGCGTCAACATTGGGTAATGCATCAATCTGATCGATTACTGTTTGCGCCGCCGTCTGATCCGCCGCAGTGGCGGATAACTGCGTAATTTTCGCTTCCACTGCTTCCAGGGCGGCAACGTTGGTTACCAACCCCTGACGGGTTTCATTCAACGCTTCATAGGCGTTGCGCGCCGCTTCCACGGCGTCTCTGTTTTCAAGGGTTAGATCATCAACAGTGGGTAACGCCGCGATTTGGTCGGTCACCTTTTGGGCCGCCGCCCGATCTGTGGCGCTTGCGGACAATTGGGCTATTTTGGCTTCCGCCGCTTCTAAGGTAGCAAGATTGGTTACCAGCCCCTGGCGGGTTTCACTTAAGGCTTCATAGGCGCTGCGGGCCGCTTCCACGGCGTTTTTATCTCCGAGGGTCAAAGCATCGACAGCGGGTAAGGCGTCAATTTGGTCCATTACCCTTTTCGCCGCTGTCCGATCCGCCGCATTGGTAGACAGTTGCGTGATTTTCGCTTCCGCCGCTTCCAAAGTCGCTACATTGGTGACCAGACCCTGACGGGTTTCGTTCAAAGCGTCATAGGCACCGCGAACCGCTTCCACAGCATCTTTGTCTTCAAGGGTTAGGGCGTTTGCGGCAGGGAGTAATTCGATTTTGTCCATCACCTTTTGGGCTGCCGCCTGGTCTGCCGTCATTTGTGTTATTTTCGTTTCCGCCGCTTCTAAGGTAGCAATATTGATCACCAGTCCCTGACGGGTTTCGTTCAAGGCTTCATAGGCGCTGCGGGCCGCTTTTACGGCATCTTCATCTGCAAGGGTCAGGGTGCCGACTGCCGGCAAAGCGGCAATCTGATCGATCACTGTTTGCGCCGCCGCCTGGTCCGCCGCGTCCGCAACCAATTGTTCCATTTTCGTTTCCGCCGCTTCCAGGGTGGAAAGTTTGGTGACCAAACCCTGTCGGGTTTCACTCAAAGCGTCATAAGCAGTCCGGGCCGCTTCCACGGCATCCTTATCTGAAAGAGTCAGGGCGCTCGTTGCGGGCAGCGCCGCAATGGCATCGTCCACCGCTTTGGCCGCCGCAATGTCGGCTTCCTGGGTTAAAGTCTTTACCGCGGCCATGGCGTCGAGGGCGCTCTGTTTCGCGGCATTAATCGCGGCCACAGTTGCGACGGTGTCGATGGCGGTATCACCGTCGGTTTTCGCCGTGTTCAGAGCAGTCCAGTTATCCGCACTGTAATCTGTTTCGGTATATTCTTCAAGGGCTTCGTCCAACGCCTCTTTTGCCGTATCTTTGGCGTTGGCTACCGTCGCCGTGAAATCGGTGATGGTGTAATTGGTGGCACTTGAAGTGTAGAGGTCTGTGGTCTTACCGCGGAGGTTGTACACACCCGGGGCCAGGTCGTTGATTTCCGTGGCGCCAACTGCCACGGCGATGTAATCGCTGTCACTGGAGAGTTTGTATTCATAGGGCAAATCTGGATTTAAGCCGGTGATCTTGCCGTTGTTATTGGCCTCTGTGGAGCAGCCTACAGAAGTGAAGCCGCCGGTGGAAATCGTGTATTTGCCGACGGCGTTGCCACCGGTGGCAGAGATCAGGCCATCACAGTCCTTCACGTAAACTTCCACATAGAGGCAGTAGCCGATATCCTTTGCTTGTGGGGTATAGATACGATCCGTGGCGCCGCTGATGCGGGTATATTTACCGGCAGCGCTGTCATAGCGGAACCACTGATAGGAGACTTCGCTATTGAGGGGTATCCCCTCCATAAAAGCGTAGTATTTCCCTTTGTACGAATTCCCTGCGGTGAAAAGCGTCACAGTGCCTTTGAGTTCACCGTTGACATTCACGATGGCATAATCAGAGGGGGCGCTGTCAGCGCTCTCTATGAGGCGGACATTGTAGGAACCACAGTCGAGGCCGGTGATTTCCGTGCTACCGGCAGTCACCGCCGTATAACTGATATTGTTAACATCTTTATATTCGTAGCGTTTTTCCGCATCAAGACCGGTGATTTTGTTTTCGCCGCCCTTTAAGCCCACGGGAGCGTCATTTTCCCTTGCCACCGCCCAAGCTAAGACGGGATAACCGTTATTAAGCCCGTTCGTATCGGCCACGAAAGCAGTACCCCCCGCGCCGTTGAGCTGTGTGACGAAATCTTCACCGCGCATATTTTCCGCTTCCATCCCTTTAACGTCATAAGTATCGTCCATATCATTGCCTTGGCGGTCGCGAACACCGCAATAGAAACCGTCCTTCAGGAAGTAGCAGTTGTTAAAACTGGAGATACCCCCAATGCTACTTCCCATGATATGGGCACCAACGGATTGAACGATACCAATGGAGCCGACGTCATAGCAGTTAGTGATATCGCCGCCGGTACCGCCGGTAATACCGCCGCTGCCGGCGTTCGTAAGATAAGTGGTCATGCCCGAAATATCACCGGTGTTATAGCAGTTGCTGATCACCGCATACTCGCTGGAGTAACCAACGATACCGCCAAAAGAGGAGAGCTTATATGCGATAGGGATGATCCGGCCGGCGTTAAAACATTCCGAGATGGTAACTTTCTTTCCGGAATTCGCGTCAGCAGCAATACCGCCAATATGATCGGAACCGATGAGTGTGCCAAAATTGGCGCAGCGGCTGACGGTGGCTTCTTTCAACGCACCGGAACTGGTCGTTCCCACAATACCGCCTATATTGTTGATATTTGTCGAGGGATTTGTGGCGGTGATGTTACCGTAATTGATACAGTCTAAGACATCCCCGGTATTCTGAGCGACAATCCCAGCAGCATAGATATTTGAGGTTGTGGTATATTTTTGCAGGTTGGCAAAATTGACGCAATTTTTCACGGTACCGCCATTGATGGCAACGATGCCGCCAACGTCATTCCCCTGGATGAAGCCGGTAACCTTTAAGTTACTGATTTCCCCTGTATTCCAGCCGAAAACGCCGGAATAACTGTAGCGGACACCGGTAGTACCGATAAGAGGGATGTAGATGTTGTGAAGAGTGTGGTTTTGGCCGTCGAAATGACCGGCAAAGGGCAGCGCCGTCAGTTCGGTGGTACCGTAACTCCCGATGGGATACCAGTATTTTTCACCGAGTTGAAGGTCGGCGGTGAGGATAAAATATTTTCCTTCATAGCTGACACCCAAAGCCACCTGATTGGATAAATAAACCAGTTGCGCTTCGTTGGCAATTTGATAGGGATTGTTCTGGCTGCCGTCGCCCCCGGCGAAGCTGCCGGCGTCATAGAGCTTCCATTCCAGGCTGGGGGCGATGGTCATTTCCCCCTCCATAGCGGTATTCCCCTGATAAGCAACCTTCGCAAACCCGGTCTGGATGGCTGTGGTTTGACCATAAGGATCAAAACTTAAGGTGATGACGCTATTTTCGCCGCTATGATCGGCGCTGATGCTGGTAATGGACGCCGTATCGTAAGTTTCATTGGCAAGGCGCAGTTCCAAAGAGAAGTCGCTTTTTGTCAACGTACGGTAAGTCAATTTTTTGTTGAGGGTTACATATACTTTGCCATTTTCCGCTCTTACAGAAGCGATGTCGAGACCCTCTAATTCGTCGGCGGGATAAGTTCCCGTGGCTTGCCAGGGAAAGACCGGGTAACCGCTGTTGATATTCCCATCGTCAGCAACAAAACTGCTGCCCAAGGTCGAGGCCATGGCCTTCAAATCAGCGTTGCTCACAACGGCGGTGCCATCGATCTCATTGCTGGTAACAGAAGTCTGTAAATAGTAACAATTGCGGACCGTGCCACTGGCATAGGTGCCTAAAATACCGCCTGGGGCGGCGCCAATGGCAATCACATTACCGGTGTTATAGGCGTTTTGGATGATACCTTGATTCAAACTGCCGGCGATCCCCCCCGCCGGGCTGGCGGTAGAGGTAACATTGCCGGTATTATAAACATTCATCACAGTACCTGAAGCATTGTTGATGGTACCCACGATCCCACCGGCAGTCTTGGCGTCAACACTGCCGCAATTGTAGCAGCCGACAATTTTTCCGCCGGGACAAGCGCCGACAATCCCGCCGCCATTGGAGGTAGAAGTAATCGCGGCGTTGTTGAAGCAGTTTAGGATAATCCCCGCGTTTCTACCGCTAATGCCGCCACCATTGGAACTGCTGGTGACGGTGCCGCTGGAAATGCCGAGGTTTTTCACGAAACCGCCATCTTTGATGTAACCGAAGAGGCCGGCATCGCCGCTGTTGACGGTCATATTTTTGATCACATAACCGTTACCGTCAAAGAGACCGGTATACGTACTGGCGCCGATGGGGATCCAGGTTTTGCCGCTAAGGTCAATATCGTCGGTGAGTTTGGCGCAGAGGGTAGCTTTGCCTCCGTTGACTTCACGGGCAAACCAAGCCAGGTTTTCCGCGTTGGCAATCAGATAAGGATCTGCCGCGATACCGCTGCCGGAAGCAGGCGCTACACCGTAAGCCGGCCATTCGGTGCTCTGGGCAACATCAAAAGCATCGGCGGCAACGGCGCTGCCGCCAAAGTAAGAAATATTCATAACAACATTCTGATTGACGGTATCCGCCGTGATGGCCGTGAAGTTCACGGTAACCGTCGTAAACAAAGCATTGCTGCCCTGGCTGATGGAATTGATGGTCATCGGCTTGGCAGCGCCGCCGTTGATTGTGGCGGTTAAGGTGAATTGCGCTTTATCCAGCGTGGTATAGCTCAACAGCTCATTCATGACCAAAGAAACCTTGCCGTTTTCCGCACTGGCCGAGACGATGGCCAAACCGTCAATTTCATCAGTGGGATAAGTACCGCCGTTTTCCCAGATCAGCTGAGGATAGGTGGCGCCGCCGCTGGGGGCTTTAAAACCGCTGCCCAAAGACAAGGTGGTTGCCGCTAAGGCTGCGCTGTCTTTCAGCGCCGTTGTTTCCAAAGCCGTTTTGGCCGGGTTTTGCATTGCTGGTAAAGAAGCATTTATTGTGTCAGTTTTGAGACCGTAAACATTGGTATACTTGGTGATCGAAGTGCTTCCTTTGCCGATACAATTGGCCACGTACATTGTAGCACCCGCTGTTATAGTACCCGCATTATAACAATTCGTGATACGACTGTTGCTGCCAACTTGGGCGGTAATACCGGCACCGTAAATATTAAAATCGCTGACATTGCCAAGATTATAGCAATTCTGCATCCCGCCGCTACTTGAAAAATTACCGACGAGACCGCCAAAATAACGGACAGCAAAGTTGGTGACATCGGTACCTTTGACATTCCCGGTATTGAAGGAATTGAGCAGCCAGCCCGACCCCCCAAAGCTCCCGGCAATACCGCCACCATTACCGCTGCCGGTAACGGAGGCCGCGTTGCTGCAGTTCATGATGTAGCCATAGCAATACCCGGCAATACCGCCGACATCACCGGCGGTGGATTTGATACAACCGCTGGTGATGGAAAGGTTTTTGATTCTGCCGGCAGCGGCGATATAGCCAAAAAGCCCCTGATATTGGGTGGTGGCGTTGATATAGAGATTCGAAACCGTCTTGCCGTTGCCGTTGAAAGTACCGGCAAACTGTTTCGCGCTTTGGTTGCTGTTACCAATCGGTATCCAGTTTTTGCTGTTTTCCGCATCCCAGACGCCGTCACTTTGAACGCCGCCAAGATTAAGGTTGTCGTTAAGGGTTACGGTTTTCCCCGCGAAGGTGTCCGTACCCGCGTTGACGATGGAGGCCAAACCCGCAAGTTCTGCGGGAGTTGCGATTTCAAAGGAATGGCCGTCGGGATTTGCCGTATACCAAGCGGTATCCGTTGTGCCATCCCAGGCTGTGGCCGCGAAAGCGCCGCCGCTCAGGCAAAACAGCAGCAGCATGGTCAGTAAAGTGATAAAAATTGTTTTTTCATTCGATGATTCCCCTTCATTGGATTTTGCGCGGAGTCCTTTTCAGAGGATAAACCTTTTTGCCGAATACAACACCTCCATTTCACGACAAAAAATAAGAAGTAACTCTTTGACATTTTAACAAAGAAGTTACGCGAACATATTTATTTTGGGATCGCAAACCAAAAAACATTGTTTCGCACACACCAACGCTTTCCGGCTCCGAGGCAAACTTTTGGACAAATAAAAAAGCACAAAGCTATACCAACCATCCTAAGCACTACGGCTTAGGGGTTTTTGGCATGACTTTGTGTCTATCGACAAGCACTATATAGCTGTTTACCTGGCAATAAGAGTTTTCTCTTAACCATGTAAACTCGCGTTTGCATACTATTATGGAGATCATTTGCAATGGAAACTTTCCCGTATTGCCGTCTCCTGACTTCGCTTCCTCGTTTCCCGTCGCCTTCTCGGCTTTTACCGATGGCATCTGACGGAAAACTCCGCGTTACAGTGGCCTGCCCGTTGGGGACTCTCACCCCATTCCGTTACAATACGCATTTCTTTATAATAGGATTACTATCATTATATCAATTTTTTGATTTTTGTAAATAGCTCTTTTCTGTTTTTCTGTTTCTATACCGATGTTTGGCAATAAAATTTGCGCCACGTCAAAAAACAGACATGGGCAAGGTGCTGTTCCTTTCGCCCATGTCTGTTTTATTGTTGGCAAATGCCTTTAGTCCAGTTCAATGATGATGGGAATGATCATCGGTTTTCTCTTCACGTCAGCGTAGAGCACTTTGCCGACACATTCTTTCACATCCTGCTTCACAGCGGAGAAATCTTTGATGCGCTTCCCTTCATATTTTTCCATCAGGGAAGAGATCTTATCTCTGGCCGCTTCCATCAGTTCTTCCGCTTCTTTCACGTAGATAAAGCCGCGGGAGATCATTTCGGGCTTGGCCACCAGCATGCCGTGTTTATCGACGGTAACAATGACCACCATGATGCCGTCATTGGCAAGTTGGCGGCGGTCACGCAGCACAATGCTGCCAACATCTTTATCGCCCATACCGTCGATCATGACTTTACCCACGGGGATCGCGCCTTTGACGCCGGCGTCTTTTTTCGTCACCTCAAGCATCGAGCCGTTTTCCAGAATGAAAATATTATCCGAGGGAACGCCGATGAGTTGGGCCAAGGAAGCGTGCTTAAAGAGCATTCTTTCTTCACCGTGAACAGGAACGAAATACTTCGGCTTCACCATGGCAAGAACCAGTTTCAACTCTTCTTGGCGGGCGTGACCGGAGACGTGGATATCGGAATCGGCGTCGGCAACGACGTCGGCTCCTTGTTTCACCAAAAGGTCGATATTGCGCCCGACGGATACTTCATTGCCGGGAATCGGATGGGCGGATACGATGATCGTATCCCCAGGGATCAATTTGATGTTTTTATGCTCCCCGTTGGCGATTCTCGTCAGGGTGGACATCGGTTCTCCCTGACTGCCGGTGGCGAGAATTGCCACTTTATTGGGAGCCAGATGATCGATTTCATCGATATCGACAATGGTATTTTTGGGGATCTTCAGATAGCCCAGCTCCGTGGCGATGCTGACCACGTTGATCATGCTGCGCCCCACGATGGCGACTTTTCTGTTGTATTTTGCTGCTGTGGAAATTGCCTGTTGCAATCGATGGACATTGGTAGCGAAAGTCGCCACAATGATGCGTCCCTTGGCATTGCGGAACGCTTCATTGAAGGTGCTTCCCACCAATTTCTCAGATTTTGTATAACCGGGACGTTCCGCGTTGGTGCTGTCCGCCATCATCAGCAGAACGCCTTTCTGGCCCAGGGCGGCAATGCGGTGAAAATCCATCACCTCACCGTCCACGGGGGTCATATCGATTTTAAAATCGCCGGTATGGAAAACCACGCCGATGGGGGTATGGATCGCCATACCAATGGCATCGGGAATGCTGTGGTTGACTCTGATAAATTCCACTTTAAAGGGGCTGACTGTCACGGTTTCACCGGCACTCATTTCGTGCAGGTTGCCACTGACGCGGGCCTCCTTCAACTTGTGTTTTACGATCCCCAGGGTCATTTTTGTGCCGTAAACAGGCACGTCCAAATCTTTCAGAACATAAGGGAGCGCCCCGATATGGTCTTCGTGACCGTGGGTCAGGAAGATCCCTTTGATGCGCTTCCTGTTCTCGACAAGAAACGTATAGTCGGGGATCACCGTATCGATCCCCAACATGTCATCTTCGGGAAATTCCATCCCACAGTCGATGACGATCATGCTGTTGCCGTATTTGACAACGGTCATGTTGTTCCCGATCTCTCCGAGGCCTCCCAGAGGGATTAGGGTAATTTTGCTTTCTTTTTGTGACATATTCCACCTTTCCGAAAGCTGCCCGTACTGTTTGCGATTAAGGAAGTAATTCGTATTTCTGCAAAAGGTTTTTAATGAACTCGGTTTGTTCCGCTGTGCCTTCACACAGGGGTAGACGGAAACCGCCTACTTCAAAACCGAGAAGATTCAGACCCGTCTTGGTGGGAATCGGATTTGCGGTGACAAACATTCCCTTGAAAATGGGATAGAGACGCAAATGCAATTCAAGAGCTCTGTCCATGTTGTTATTCTTAACGCACTGAATCATTTCTTTGATTTCCTTACCCACAAAGTGGGAGGCGACACTGACAACGCCGCGTGCCCCTAAGGCAACCGCGGCCAAGGTCATAAAGTCATCCCCTGAGTAAATACTAAAATCTTCCGGCAGCTTCATTTTTAATTGTGAAAGATCATCCACACTGCCGGTGGATTCTTTCAATGCTTTGATATATTTTAGTTCGGCAAGTTTGGCGATGGTATCCACTTCCATATTCACTCCCGTACGGCCGGGAATGTTATAAAGCATCACGGGGCACTCCACTGCAGCGTTAATTGCCTCAAAATGCTTCAGAATACCTGATTGGGTTGGCTTATTATAATAGGGCACCACCGAAAGATAGCCGTCTAAACCTATTTTATTATAAATTTTAATGTGTTTGATGATTTCGCCGGTACAGTTACTGCCGGCGCCGCCGATGATCGTGGCTTTTTTACCCACGGCATCCTTGACTTCACGAAACAGCGTTTCCGTTTCATCATAGGTCAAAGTGGGGCTTTCACCGGTGGTACCGGAGACCAAAATGCCGTCGGAACCGTTTTCGATCAAGTGAACGGCAAGCTCCTGGGCTTTTTCGTAATTAACAGCGCCGTCTTCGCGAAACGGCGTGATCATAGCAGTGATAACTTCGCCAAAACACATAATATACACCTCATTGATTGATTAGCAACTCCGCGATCTGAATGGCGTTCGTGGCGGCGCCTTTTCTGATCTGGTCGGCGACGACCCAAAGGGAAAGACCATTGGCGGAGGAGATATCTTTTCTGATCCGTCCCACGTATACTTCATCGGTTCCCGCCGAAAAAAGCGGCATGGGATATTCCTGGTTTGCGGGGGCATCCTGCAAGACGACGCCGGGAGCGGCAGAGAGCAATTCTTTGGCTCTTTCCGGGCTGAGGGGTTTTTCCGTCTCAACGGTGATCGACTCGGCATGACTGCGAAACACCGGCACCCGCACTGTTGTGGCATTGATGGCAATGGTGTCGTCGTGGAACATCTTCCTTGTTTCATTCACCATTTTCATTTCTTCTTTGGTGTAACCGTCCTCTAAAAAGGAATCGATCTGGGGAATGCAGTTAAAGGCAATGGGATAGGGAAACGCCGAGGGCGTCAAGAATTTAGGATCCTTGCCTGACGCGGCATATTCTTTCACTTCCTGTTCAAGAGCGGCCATCCCCTCCTTGCCGGCGCCGGATACCGCCTGATAAGTGGAAACAATGATCCTTTTGATGCGGGCTTCGTCATGAAGAGGTTTTAAAGCCACCACCATTTGAATGGTGGAGCAATTGGGATTGGCAATCAGGCCCTTGTGCCAACGGATATCTTCCGGATTCACCTCCGGCACAATGAGGGGCACTTTGGGATCCATCCGAAAAGCGGAACTGTTATCGATCACCACAGCGCCGGCTTTCACGGCGTCCAAAGCAAACTGCTTACTTTGGGAACCGCCGGCAAACAATACGATATCAATGCCGCCAAAGGAATCCGCGGTACAGGTATCCACCACCAAATCTTCTCCGCGAAAGGAAATGATTTTCCCTTGGGAACGGCTGCTGGCCAAAAGCCGCAGCTCTTTTAAAGGAAAGTTGCGTTTTGCCAATCCGTTGATCAATTCATGACCTACAGCGCCGGTGGCGCCAACCACGGCAACAGCATATTTTTTCATAATAACCACCTTATATCTGGAATGTTTCTATCTTTTTGATCCACTTGATTTTTAATTATACTACATTTAATTCAAATATTCAATCAGTACCGGCTGAATTTGTTCATTTTTCATGGCTGCCGCCACGGTATCGGGAATCAACTCCATGTTCGCTACGAGGGAATTCGGCTTATGAACAGGGTCATCCTGACCAAAAGGAACAAAATATACATTTTTAAAATTAAGCAGAGAGGCAATGTTTCTGCCGCCGATGCTGAGACCGTCGTTGGTGGAAGCGGCAATGATCAAAGGGCCGCCGTTTCTGAGATGCGCCTTGGCGGCCATCAATACCGGCGTATCAATGATGCCATTCACCAATTTTCCCATGGTATTGCCGCTGGCGGGAGCAATGACCATGATATCCAAAAGATGCTTGGGGCCAATGGGTTCCGCCTCAAAAATCGTGGTGATGATTTCACGGCCGGAAATCTCTTTCATTTCTTGCCGCCAAAAGGCTGCTGTGCCGAATCGGGTATCCGTATCATTCACCGCCGGTGAAAAAATTGGGTACAACTCCGCCCCCTCTTCCACAACGAGGCGGCGGGCAGCGTCAAAGGCTTTACCCAAGGTACAATGGGAACCGGTGACACCGAAACCGATTTTCATCTTCCTCATTCGCATGGGGATTCACCCCCTTTGAGAAAAGCCAGTTCCTTGACGAAGAAATCAGCGAGGATCTTCCCGGCGGAAACCGGAGCGTACTTACCGGGAATCCCCGGTGCGTTCAGCACCTCGATTCCCCGTTCTTTTGCCACTTCCCTATCGACGCCGCCGGGGGCGGCGGCCAAATCGATGAGCAGAACCTCCTTAGACATATGGCACATCATCTGCTCATTGACGATGATTGCCGGTACGGTATTGATGACCAAATCGGTTTTGGTCAAAACAGCGTGAACACCGTTATAAAAGCGCATATCAATATGATCTCTGCGGCCTTCGGCGATTTCCTTTTTATTTCTGCTGAAAACAATGACTTTGGCCTGAAGGGCGCGAAACAGCTCTGCCGTGGCCTTACCGACGCGGCCGTAACCGAAAACGGCCACCTTCAGTTCACTGATGGCTACGGGGAAGCGGGCCATGGCCAAATATAGGGTGCCCTCGGCGGTGAGCACGCCGTTGGGCACAGCCACCGCGTCGATTTCCATGACCTCAACCAGTTTATGATTCAACCGTTTTGCCGCAGCTTTCAGCATCTTAGAGGCAACGCCACAATAGATCACAGCGCCCTCGGCGAGGAGACGCATCTCCTCTTCGCCGAAATAGAGACTTTCTTCTGCCGCCGGGGCGAAGATTTTTCCCGATTCGTCATTGCTGGCAACCGGTAAAATCAAAACGGTGGCATCCCTCACACAATCGCAAACTGTCGCTTCCGCTATATCGTTCATGCCCTCCACCGCGCAAACGGAGACGGGAAATCCTTCCTCCTGTAAACGCGCCGCGACAATTTTTTCCCGCAGCGCACCGCCAAGCACAGCGATTTTATCTTTCATTTGAACTCTCCCTCTTGTTGCTCCTGTTTCACAATATGGGAAAATTCTCGATTCGGTGCCTGTACAGAGGTGGGCTTCCTCGCGAAAGCGGCAAGGGCAAAACGCCTAAGATAACGAGGAGCCAAAGGATTTCCACACAGCATATACGATGCCGCAAAATACCCCTGAAACAGTATGCAACGGTTTCAGGGGTTCCTATACCTTAATAATCTTCACCCTGCCAATGGTTTCCGCCGGTGGTCCGTGGCGGCGTAGTATTCGATGTGCTCATATTACTGGTATCGACGTCGATATCATCAATGTTCAGATATTTGCTCAACGTCTGATAGTAGTCGGTATTCAGAATTTCCGTGGAGATCGTAAAGCGGCGCTTCACCTCATTGACCCAGTATTCCACGTAGTGGTCGGAAACGCGGCTCTCGTCTATGAGGTAGGTTACCTCCCCTGTGCCGCTATTATACTTGATTTTAGGCGTGATAAAGCTGCCGTTGCTTAAAATCGCCACATGTTCCGCGTTGGAAAAGATATCTTTCCCCGCCAAAAGGCGGGAATCATAATCGAAACCCCAAAGATTCAACACCGTGGGCAAAATATCCACGGTACCCATGGGATCCTTCACCTTTACCGGCTCGTCCATAGAGGGGGACCAAAGAATGAAGGCATTTTCGTACTTGCCGAAATCATCGTCAACTTCGCAACCGGCCAGTTCGGAGTATTCTTCCAGGGAAAGGCCGTAGGGAAAATGGTCACAGGTCAAAGAGATTACCGTGTTTTCATATTGGCCGGCTTTCTTTAATTCCTTTACGAGGTATTCCAAAGCGTACTCCAGTTCAAGGTTGCAGGAAATATAAGCTTTTACCGCGTCGGAATAAGGCAGATCCTCTACTTCCTCCCAGTTTTGCCGTACCATGGCATTGAGATCGTAATCGTAGCGGTAATGGCCGCTAAAGGTCATGTAGTGGGCAAAGAACTGCTCGTCGTCAAGATAGTCGCCGACGGACTGTTCCATCATTTCTAGGTCCGAAGAAGGCCAGGCATTGGAAAAGGTCATGCCGTCTTTCGCGAATTTGCTGCTTAAACCCATATTGGGGTAGGTGTATTCCCGGGCGTAGTACCAGCCTTCAAAATTATGATAGCCGTATGAATTGGCGCCGATGGACTCGAACATATTGCCGAGGCAGAAAGGCACATAATGATTGGCGGAGGCTTTGAAGCTGCCGTCGCTCTTACTGCGGGAATTATCCGGGAAAAGCCCCATGCAGAGGGTATATTCACCGTTGGTCGTATTCGATTCCCAAGGCGTGTAGAAGTTATTGAAAACAAAACCGTTATGATACATCCGATAGAGCATCGGCGTAAGTTCCTCGTCGATGAATACGGGAGAAAAGGACTCGCAGCATAATTCAATGAGGTTATACCCCTCAAAATAGCCGGTATACTCGTTTTTATTGGTAGCGTTCTGAGACGCGAAGTATTGATCCAGGGTTTTCATGTCTTCATCGGTTTCCGCGGCGCTCAAAGCGTCAAAATCGATATCCAGCATATTATAAATATCGGTATCGGATACCTCTTCATCGTCGGCTTCGGAAGCCAAGACGTCGGAAAGATTCTGATCGCTGCCGAAAACCATGTATTTTACTTCCAGCCGCGCCGTGGTCAGTACCCCCAGGCCTTTGACGCTGAGATCCGTCGATACCGAACTGCTGTGGTAGAGGTCGTAGCAACCGTAGGCACAGGTACCGCCGAAGCAGAGGCAGCCCAGGGTGACCCCGTAAAACAACGCCAAACAGAGGACGCCAACCCCTTTTGTCCTTAGGGAGTACAAGGATTCCCGCAGCAGATGAAAACGATAGAGTAAGAGCAGCGCCGCTCCGGGGAGCAGCAGGATCAGCAATTGATACCAAATATCACCGACGGAGGAGACCAGCTCCCGCCAGAAAGAGGTGACGGCGTCGGCGCCCATGCCAAACTGGGAGAAGGAAAGGCTTGTCCCAAAAATATGGTAATAGATTAGTTGCGCCGAGATCAAAACCCAGGCCGCCAAGAAGAGCGTAAGCCCCACAAAAGGACGGGCTTTGGGACGGCATAAGATCGTGATGAAAGCGAAAAGAGCGCCCCAAAAAACCCCGAAAATGAGGGGCATATAGATGCGGCCGCCGATCTCGCCGTAAGCGAAAATGTGGTAGAAAATTTCCAAAAATACGATACTCAAGGCGTAAACGCCAAACAAAACGGAAAGTTCTTTCAGCTTCTCCTTAGAGCATTTCACGAGGTGTGCGGCGTTCGGGATATTTTTTTGCGCCGTGCCGTCTTCCTCTGTTTCGTCGGGTTTTTCGGATTCCTCAGATTTTATGGATTTTTCGGGTTTTACGTATTTTATCAGCTGAAAGAGGCTCTGCTTTAACGAAAAGCCGCTTTGATCGGATTGTTCTTGCTCCATTTTTCCATCCTTCTTGAGAAAAAGTAAAATTAACACTATGATTCTACATGACAATTATGTAGATTTCTTGTAAAAGCAGTGCTTACAAAACATTTTCCAAACCGTAAACGAGTCCCGGCGTCAAGTCGCCCAAACTTCTTATGGCCAGCAGCACACCGGGGACGAAAGATTCTCTGTTCATGGAGTCATGGCGTATGGTCAGCGTTTGTCCCCTGCCCCCGAAGATCACTTCCTGATGGGCGACAAAACCCGGCAGACGTACGCTGTGCACACGCATCCCCTCGTATTCGCCGCCGCGAGAGCCTTTGATTTGCTCCACTTCATCCCCTTGTCCCTGTCGGACTTTTTCCCGTTCCCGGGCCATCATTTCCAAGGTTTTCAGGGCCGTACCCGAAGGCGCGTCCTTCTTTTGATCGTGATGCAATTCAATCACTTCCACCGTGGGAAAGTATTTCGCCGCCGACGCGGCAAAATTCATCATCAAAACAGCGCCCAAAGCAAAATTGGGCACCACAAAGACGACGCGGTTGGCCTTACGCGCTTTTTCGTCAATCTCCCGCAGCTCTTCTTCACTGAGGCCGGTGGTACCGACAATGATATGCTTTTTGTGGCCCAGAGCGGTGTCAATGTCTTGTTTGACTGCCACGGGAGTAGTGAAATCAATCAAAATATCGGGATGCTTCGTTTCAATCATTTCTGCCATATCCGACTCGATCAAAACACCGCGTTTTTCGCCGCCGACGATTTCTGCAATGTCGCAACCGACGCCGTTGATGTCCACAGCACCCACCACGTCCATATCTTCCGCAGCACTGACACCCTGCATCATGGATTGTCCCATTTTTCCGTATGCACCGATAAAAGCAATTCTCATTTTAAGTACCTCGTATCTATTTTACCACAAGGGATTTCGGTTGGTATTCACCTCTACCACGATGATTTCCGGACCGATTTTCTTTACTTCACTCCATTTGATGGTCAACAGCGCATCGTCGTGATAACGGCTGATCATATGGTTTCTTGCCGGCAACAGGATGGAGTCGATCTCCCCGGTGATCTCGTCGATGAGCAGATCCGCATCGGCGACGTCGCCGATGACTTCCCCGTTGTCCAAATTTACGATCACTTTCCCGGCCAATTCTGAAAAAAGCATAAGCGTCAACCTCCCGGCTTTTTTACAAACTTATGCCGCTTTCGCAGTCCTTATACGCCGGTATGGCCAAAACCGCCGCCGCCCCGTTCCGTTTCCGGTAGTTTTGCGGAAACAACAAGGGCCGCCTTGCAATAGGAGGAAACAATCCCCTGGGCAATGCGCATCCCCCGTTCAACGACAAAATCGCTTTTGCCGTGATTGATCAGGATAATCTTCACTTCGCCGCGGTAGTCGCTATCGACGGTTCCCGGCGTGTTCAGCAAGGTGACGCCGAATTTCGCGGCCAGGCCGCTTCTGGGGCGCACCTGTAGCTCCATACCGGCAGGAATCGCGAATTTCAGCCCGGTGGGGATCAGCTGCCATTCTCCCGGCGCAATGGTCACGGTTTCATCCGCCGCCAGGGCCGCGTAAAAATCAAAACCGGCGGCGCCCTCCGTTTGATAACAGGGGAGCGGTAAATCACCGTAAGATGTCAAACATTCGATTTCCACATCCGCTTTTTTGATCATTGGTATCATTCGCTTTTTCCTCCCAGAAACGCCACCGCCGCTTGGGCGGGATCAAATATTTTTTCGGCAACAGCTTGAAAATCCGCCGCGGTCACTGCGTTGATCCGCTCCACCACCTCTTCGATGGGGATGTAACGGCGGAAAAACAGTTCATTGCGGCCAAGGCGGCTGAGACGGCTACCGATGCTGTCGAGACCGATGCGCATACCGCCGCTGATCTGATCCTTCAGGTTTTGCAGGGCTCTTTCAGGAATGCCGTCTTGCCGCAGTGCCTCGATTTCCGCAAAGCAGAGATCTTTCACCTGTTGGCCCTGTCCCATGGAGGTACCGGCGTAAACCGCCAGCATACCGGTGTCTTCATAGGAATTGGTAAAGGAATAAACCGAATAGGAGAGCGCCCGCTCCTCCCTGATTTTTTGGAAAAGCAGAGACGACGCGCCGCCACCGAGGTAATCGCTGATCAATATTGATGTAAAATAGTTATCGTCAAAAATAGAACAGGAAGGGAAGCCGATACAGATATGCTCCTGGGCAACATCCTTCTTCTTTTTCACTTCACCGGGATGATACTGGGGGGCGGGAAACGCGGTTTCCTGGGTTTTTCCCTGAAAATCGCCGAAATACCGCTTTGCCGCGGCTAAGATCTTTTCGTAATCAAAGCTGCCGGCCACCGCCAACACGCTGTTTTCCGGCGTATAGCGTTCCCGGCGATAGGTTTTCAAGGTATCCGCGGTAAAACCGCGCACCTGTTCTTCATAGCCTAAAATCGGACGGCCCAGGGGATGCCGGGGCCAGCAGGTCTCGTTGAGCATATCGATGACGAGATCCTCGGGACTGTCGTCATAAAGATAGATCTCCTCAATGACGACTTTTTTCTCTTTCTCCGTTTCCGCCGGGTCAAAGACGGAAGCCAGATAGAGATCGGAGAGGACGTCCATGGCCAGGTCGTAGTCTTCCTTCACCGTCTGACAGTAAAAATTCGTATATTCCTTTGTGGTAAAAGCATTGAGCTGGCCGCCGCGGCATTCCAGCACCTCCGCCAAAGCCCTGGCGTCCCTTTTCTCCGTGCCTTTGAAATTCATATGTTCCAAAAAGTGGGAGATCCCGGCATATTCCCGTGTTTCATGACGGCTGCCGGTTTTTACCCAGATCCCCATGGAGACGGAATTGGCGTAAGGGATCTCCTCGCTTACTACGGTCAAACCGTTGGCTAAAACTTCTTTTCTGATCATTATGATATGGTTACTCCGTTATTCAATCAATGCGGATACGGGCACAGCCTTCAATCCCTTTTCCGCCAAAACGTCAAGGATTCCCTCAAGGGCCGCCGCCGTATGTTCCGTGGGGTGCATCAGGATGATGGAACCGTCCTCTACCTGATCGGCGACGCGGGTGACAATGGTTTCCGCTTCGGGTTTTTGCCAGTCAATGGTATCCACGGACCATAAGATCAGCCGGTAACCCAAATCAGCGGCGGCCTGCTGCACCTGTTCATCGATTTCCCCGGCTGCCGGGGCGAAAAGTACGGTTTTCACGTGGAGCGTATCCTCGATGATCGATGCCGCCGCTTCAATATCGGCTTTGTTTTCCTCATAACTCATGCGGTTGGGGCTTGTGTGCTTTAAGCCGTGATTGCCGATTTCCATGCCGCTGTCTAAAATCTCTTTGGCCACGTCGGGAAACTTTTCCGTCCAGCGGCCCGTCAGGAAGAAGGTCGCTTTTACATCGTGGGCAGCAAAGGTCGCAAGCATCGGAGGAATGTAGTCTTCCCCCCAATCCACATTGACGCAGATGGCCACCTGCTTCTCACCGGTTTCACCGTTGTAGTAGGGCGCGGCCGCGGCGGCCAGGTCTTCTTGGCCAAAATCGCCGCATATATAAACCGCAGACAATGACAGCAGCGCGGCGACACCGCATAGACTGAATAATTTTTTTTTCGTTTTGATCGTTTGTATTAGGGTTCTAAAAAACATAGACTTTACCCCCTTCCTCTGTCAGAATATGCAGAGAAAAGGGGCAATATGTTAGTCCAGGCAACCTGTCATTCTGTATATCAAATACGGTTATGTGTACTTCTATACAGTCCGACGTTAACCTTATTTGTTCAGTAATTCCGTGACTTTGCTCCCGTGGAGGCTTTCCGTAAGATTGGCAGGGCTTCCTTCGGCCATGGCGGCCTTGCGGGAAAGTTTCACCTTGCCCTGATGGTCGATGCTCAATACTTTCACGATGATCTGGTCGCCTTCTTTCAGGAGATCGGTCACTTTTTCTACTCTCTTGTTCATCAATTCGGAAATATGCACCATGCCGTCTTTGCCTGAGGTATCGAGGACACCGGGGAGGATCTGGACAAAAGCGCCGAAATCCGCGATTTTGACGACGGTACCCTGATAAATCTTACCGACTTCCACGTCCTCAACAATGGCTTCGATGATCTTCAGAGCGGCTTCACCTTTTTGGGCGTCAACAGAGGCAATATAAACACTGCCGTCGTCTTCGATATCAATCTTGGCGCCGGTTTCTTCCACAATTTTCTTAATGGTTTTACCGCCGGAACCGATGATTTCTCTGATCTTATCAGGATGAACCTTGGTATTGATGATTCTGGGAGCGTATTCGGAAAGCTGTTCTCTGGGGGCGGCAAGGGCTTCCAGCATTTTGCCTAAAATGTGCATTCTGCCCTTTCTTGCCTGTTCCAAAGCTTCCACAAAGACTTCTCTGGTGATACCGGCAATCTTCATATCCATTTGGATTGCGGTGATCCCGTCACTGCTCCCCGCCACTTTGAAGTCCATATCGCCGAGGGCATCTTCCAGGCCCTGAATATCGGTGAGAATCGTAATATCTTCGTTATCCTTAATCAACCCCATGGCCACACCGGCGACGGGGGCTTTGATGGGCACGCCGGCATCCATCAGCGATAAGGTGCTGGCGCAGACACTGCCCATGGATGTGGAACCGTTGGAGGCAATGGCTTCGGAAACCAGGCGCAGGGCGTAAGGGAAGGCGTCGGTTGGGGGAATCATGGGCAGCACCGCTTTTTCCGCCAAAGCGCCGTGACCGATTTCCCGGCGGCCAGGGCCGCGCATGGGCCGGGCCTCGCCAACGCTGTAAGGCGGGAAATTATAGTGGTGCATATAGCGTTTGGAATCCTCTATGCCAAGGCCGTCCAAAATTTGTTCGTCGCTTAAGGAGCCCAAAGTACATACGTTCAGAATCTGCGTTTCCCCGCGGGTAAACAGAGAGGAGCCGTGGGTGCGGGCGAGGACGCCGACTTCGCATTGAATGGGGCGCACCTCATCGACGTTTCTGCCGTCAACCCGAAGTTTTTCACCGGCCATGATCCGGCGTACCGTTTCTTTCTGGGCCACACCGATGATCTCTTTGATTTCGTTGATATCCTCGGGATACTGTTCTTCATATTCCGCAATGATGTTCTCGGCAACGGCGTCAAAAAGAGCTTCCCGTTCCTTTTTGGTGATCTTCTCTGCGGCGCATTTATGATAAATTTCGTGATAGGCGTTTTTGGCCAGGGGTTTAATCACGCTTTCCAAGGCTTCGTTAAAGGGCGCCTTGACAAAGTCTAATTTTTCCGCCGCCACGCCTTTTGCCATAGCTTCGGCCCGGAATTCTTCCAGGAAGGCGACGATTCTTTTGATTTCTTCGTGACCGAACATCAAACCGTCTAAGATCGCTTCTTCGCTGACTTCGTCGGCTTTGCATTCCACCATGTTGATGGCGTCCTTCGTGCCGCACATGGCAATGAACATATCGCTTTCTTCACACTGCTCCACCGTGGGATTGATCACATATTCCCCGTTGATGCGGCCGACGCTCACCGCGCCGATAGGGCCCAAAAAAGGAATAAAGGACAAGTGCAAAGCGGCGGAAACACCGTTGATACCGAGAATGTCCGGGGCATTGTCCTGCTCCACCGATAAAACGGTGATCACCACCTGGACGTCATTTTTATAACCTTTGGGAAACAATGGTCTTAAAGGCCTGTCCGTAAGACGAGCGGAAAGAGTCGCTTTTTCCGTGGGACGGCCTTCTCTTTTGATAAAACCGCCGGGGATACGTCCTACGGCATATAATCTTTCTTCATAATCAACGGTCAAGGGAAAAAAGTCGATCCCCTCCCTGGGTTCCGTAGAACCGGTGGCCGTTGCCAATATCTGTGTATCGCCATAGCTGGCAAAAACAGCTCCACTGGCCTGTCTGGCCATTCTGCCCGTTTCCAGCGTCAATGTCCTGCCGCCGATGGCAAGACTTTTCTTCAAAGCATTCTCAAACATACGATTATCCTCTCTCATTTTATGATCCAGTATTATTTCTACATATTTTTAACATTTCCTGCTAATATATGTAAAAAACACAACAAAAAGCCACCGTAAGACGATGGCTTTCGCTGCGTAGACAAGTTATCTTCTGAGGCCCAGCTCTTTGATGATGGTACGATAGCGGTCAATGTCCTTCCCTTTGAGATAATTCAAAAGGCTTCTTCTATGACCAACCATCTTCAAGAGGCCGCGGCGGCTATGATGGTCTTTCTTATGAACCTTCAGATGTTCCGTCAGATAGTTGATTTTAAAGGTTAAAATCGCGATCTGAACTTCCGGAGAACCGGTGTCCCCGTCATGGGTTTTAAATTTGTCGATTAAGTCTGTCTTTGTTTCTTTGTTTAATGCCATAATGCATTCCTCCAAAATATCGATTCGCCGCAAACCGTGTAAAGGGATGAGGAATCCACAAAACAAAGTAGCGGTACAGTGAGTTATTATAACCGAATTCACCGGCAATTGCAAGGGCCGCTGCGGCGATTCTCAAAAAAACTTTCAGCTTTTTCCCGATCCACGGCAATGGCTTCGCTCAAATCCGCCAAAGAAGCGAACTTCTTCTCCTCCCGAATCATGCAAAGCAGGGTCACCGTGAGCTTCTTCCCGTAAAGATCGGGAACCTCGCTTAAGATATGCACCTCAATATTGGGCAAAAGACCGTCTTCCACGGTGGGACGTTTGCCGACATTGGCCACGGCCTCCCGTTTTACACCGTTATAATCGGCGTAAGCGATATAAACCCCCGCTTTGGGAATAAAGATACCCGGGGGAAAATCAAGGTTCGCCGTGGGAAAGCCGAGATCACGGCCAAGCTCGTTGCCGTGGGAGACCGTGCCGCTCACCGTATAAGCACCGCCCAGTAAATGGGAGGCGGCGATGACGTCGCCCTTTGCCAGGAATTCCTTGATCTTCGAGGTGCTGATCCGCTGACCCTGATAGGTCACCGAGCTCAGAATTTCCACCTCGATACCGTATTGTGCGGCAACGGTTTTTAGCCTTTGGGCGTCACCGCCGCCGCCTTTGCCAAAGCTGAAATCCTCCCCTACGTAGACGAGAGCCCCATGGAGTTTATCCTTTAAGATTTCGCCGACAAAGCGTTCCGCGCTGATCTCAGCGAAACCGGCGTCAAAATCCGCCGTCAGCAGCACGTCGGCGCCGAGACCGTCAATGATTCGGCTTTTCTCTTCTTCGGTGCTGAGATACGAATGTTCTTCCGCACCGAAAAAGATTTTCGGGTGGGGGTAAAAGGTAAATACCACGGAAAGGAGGCCCTTTGCTTCCGCCGCCTTGACACAGTGCTCAATCAAAAAACGGTGGCCCAGATGAACGCCGTCAAAATTGCCGATCACCACAGCGCTTTTTTCTTCTCGGTCATAATGGGCCAAGCCCATGACTTTTGCCAGGGGCTCTTTGCGTTTTCTCCTTTGCCAAAGGATCTTTTTCGGCAGCAATACGCCGTTTTCCGCTTCGGCAATGGCCATTAAAACGTGATGCATATCATAGACGGCAACTTTGCCGTCGGCCATCTCCTGTTCCGTTATGCTGTTACCATCTGTCATCGCTTTCCACTCTTTTCCATCTTTTACTTGGTAAACAGGTAAATCTCTTACGGCAAAATCCATGGGCATGACGAAGGAGTAGTCCCTTTTTTTGGTAAGGGTCTCAATCTCTTCTAAGGTATAAGCGCTTGCCGCCGTAAAATCACCGGCAGCCAGCCGCACAAGACGGTCAATCACGGCGGTAGTCCCCAGCGCTTCACCGATATCACGGCCCAGGGAGCGGATATACGTCCCTTTTCCGCAGGTGACGGCAATGCGGATGCGGGGCTGCTGTTCCCCGGCGTAAACCTCTTTTAACGCGATTTCCTCAATGACGATCCGCCGCGGTTTCAGCTCTACTTGCTGCCCCTTGCGGGCTAATTTATAGAGGGGAACGCCCCCCTGCTTGATGGCGGAAACCGCCGGCGGCAACTGCATCTGCTCACCAACAAAACTTTTCAGCACTGTTTTGAGGTTTTCTTCATCCAAGATAAAGCTCCTGTCGGTTACCCTGACTTCACCGCTCATATCCAAAGAAAGGCTGGTCAGACCAAAGATCACGTCGGCTTCGTAAACCTTTGTCTGGCCCATCACCATATCCTGTAATTTCGTGGCCTTGCCAAGACAAACCGGAAGTACGCCGGTGGCGGCGGGGTCAAGGGTGCCGCCATGACCGATCTTCGTGGCGGGAAAGGAACGGCGAACGATGTTCAGGGCGTCGTGGGAAGTAAACCCCGGGGGCTTGTACAGATTGATGAAACCGTCCATATTCAGTCCCCCAAATAACGGTGCACCGCGGCGAGAACCGCTGCTTTTACCTGAGTCAAACTACCGGAAACACTGCAGCCGGCAGCGGCTTTGTGACCGCCGCCGCCAAATTCGGCGGCCACCACCGTGGCGTCGAGGCCACCGCGGGCCCGAAAACCAATTTTTACAACGTCAGCTTCGGGGGCCCGAAAAAACACGGCGTATTTCACACCGATCACCCCGATGAGATGATCGATGATATTTTCAAAATCAGGGCCTTCCGCATCAAGGGCTTTGATCTGTTCGTAGTCGATGGCGCCATAGCAAAAAAGGCCATTTTCCGCCAGGACAGCGTCTTGGAGTACGGCGGCCAGCACCTTTTTCCGCTTAAAACTGACGTTTTCCAGGACGTTTTCCCGAATCGCTTCCAAATCGGGGTTTTGCTCCAGTAAAACGGCGGCCATGGCCATGGTTTGCGGTGACGTAGAGGGATACGTAAAACTGCCGGAATCCGTCACCATTCCGGTATAGAGAGCTTCGGCAATCTCTTTCGTGAGCGGCTCCTGCCAGGCCACAAAAAGAGAGGTGACGATCTCCGCCGTGGAGGAGGCTTCGGCTTTGACATAGTTGTAATCACCAAAATAATCATTGCTAATGTGATGATCGATATTGATGAGCAGCGGCGTTCCCTTGATTTTCCGCCAAACCTCACCGCCGCGATCGCGGTCGGACATATCGAGACAGAGCACGGCGTCATAAGCGGCTTTCTCTAACTGCTCCGGGGCAACGAGGGCTTCCACGCCGGAGAGAAACGCGTAATAGGGAGGCAGCGTACCGTTGATCACCGCCGTCACCTGCTTTCCTTTGGCGCGCAGCATCTGCATCATGGCGATGACGGAACCGATATTGTCGCCGTCGGGGAGAATATGACTAATGACAAGCAGATTATCGCACCTGTCAATAATCTGCTTTAGTTCTGCAATATTATGATTCTTTTTCATCTTCAGATCCCTGTTTTTTGGTTTCTTTTTTGATTTCTTCATTGAGGATCCGGTTAATTCTGATCCCGTGTTCGATGGAATTATCATAGATAAAAACGAGTTCCGGCGTATAGCGTAAAGACAGTCTGCCGGCCAACTCATGGCGGACAAAGCCCGCCGACCGCTTCATGGCCTGCTTCGTCTTGGCAATTTCCTCTTCGCTGCCCATCACACTGTAATAGATTTTGGCAACGCGCAGGTCACGGGAAACCTCCACCAGGACAATGGAGACAAAGCCAAGATCGGGGTCTTTCATCTCATTTTGTATAATATCGGAAATTTCTTTTTTCAGTTCCTCTCCGATACGGTCGTCTCGATGTTTGGACAAAGGACTCATCCTTTCCGTGTTACTCAATGGTGCGTTTTGTTTCCACCATTTCATAAATTTCTATTTGGTCTTCCACTTTGACATCATTGAAATCAGCGATGCAGATGCCGCATTCATAACCGGTCTGCACTTCTTTCACGTCATCTTTGAACCGGCGCAAGGAAGCGATGTCCCCTTCGTGAATGACGATCCCGTTGCGCAGCACCCGCAATTTGCCGTTGCGGACAACCTTGCCGTCTACCACATAACTACCGGCAACAGCGCCGACCTTCGGCACCTTGATCACGTCGCGCACTTCCACATGACCGAGAATCACTTCTTTGAATTCCGGATCAAGAAGACCGCTCATGGCCGCTTTGATCGAATCGATGGCTTCATAAATGACCCGGTACATCAGAATTTCCACGCCGGCTTTTTCCGCCGCCTTCTTCGTATGGGCGTCAGGACGGACGTTAAAGCCGATGATCAGCGCGTTAGAGGCTTCCGCCAGCATCACGTCGGTTTCAACGATGGCGCCGACGCCTTTATGAATGACGTTGACCCGGACTTCATCGGTGGAAAGATTTACAATGGACTGATGCAGGGCCTCCACAGAACCGTGAACGTCGGCCTTTAAAACAATGTTGAGATCCTTGACGGCGCCTTCAGAAATCTGACGGAAGAGATCGTCCAAGGATACTTTGACGGTTTTATCCATTTCACTTTCCCGTTTATTGCGAGAGTTATGTTCCGCGATATAACGGGCGTCTTTTTCATCGTCCACGCAGACGAAGATTTCCCCGGCAGGAGGTACCACGGAAAAACCGAGGACTTCCACGGGCATGGAGGGTTTGGCCGCTTTGACCCGGCGACCCTTTTCATCGACCATGGCGCGGACTTTGGCAAATTCGGTACCGCAGACGAGGATATCACCGACGTGGAGCGTCCCCTTCTGTACCAAAACGGTGGCCACAGCGCCGCGTCCTTTATCCAGTTTCGATTCGATGACCGTACCCCGGGCATTGCGGTTGGGATTGCTTTTCAACTCCTGCATTTCCGCGACAAGGAGGACCATTTCCAAAAGATTGGCGATCCCCTCTTCTTTTTTAGCGGAAATCGGCACCATAACGGTATTACCGCCCCATTCTTCGTCGATCAGTTCGTATTCCGTCAGTTCCTGGCGGATCTTATCGGGATTGGCGCCGGGTTTATCCATTTTATTGATGGCCACGATAATCGGCACTTTTGCCGCTTTGGCGTGGTTGATGGCTTCCACGGTCTGGGGCATCACGCCGTCGTCGGCGGCCACCACCAAAATGGCGATATCGGTGACCTGAGCGCCGCGGGCGCGCATTTCCGTAAAGGCTTCGTGACCGGGGGTATCCAGGAAGGTGATCTTTTTCCCGGATATTTCTACCTGGTAAGCACCGATATGCTGGGTGATCCCGCCAGCTTCTTTGGCAATGACGTTGGTCGTCCGGATGGCGTCTAAGAGAGAAGTCTTGCCGTGGTCCACGTGACCCATAACCGTAACGATGGGCGGTCTTTCTTCCAAGGTGCTTTCTGCGTCTTCTTCGTCGACGAGAATTTCCATTTTATCGTCAACTCTCACTTGTACGGTAACGCCGAATTCCTGCCCTAAAATGATGGCGGTTTCCGCGTCAACCTCCTGATTGACCGTAGCCAGGAAACCGAGGCCCATTAAAACTTTGATCAGTTCGGCGGCGGTCTTACTCATGGCTTTGGCCAAATCGGAAATAATAACTGTTTCGCCAATCATGACGGTTTTCGGCACCACCGGCGGCATTTCCTCTTTATGAGTACGCTTCTTTATATTCTGCTTCTGATTCCTCCGATGGGGATTCGAATCAAAGCTGCTGCGTTCAAAATCCCTTTTGCGGGAATCGTAGTTTGTTTTCTTTTTCTGATCAAAACGGCGGTTATCCTTCTTTTCCTGGGGTTTGATCGTATCAGAAGGCGGCGCGGCTTTGAAAGGGCGGTCGTGGCCGGGGCCGTTTTGCGGACGGTTGCCCTTAAATTGCCCATCCTTGTTTGGCACCCGGTTGTCGGGTCTACCCTGGTTGTTTCTGTTGTCGTAGCGGGGACCACCCTGGCCTCCTCTGTTATCATTGCGGTTCTGATTGTTTCTGTTATCAAAACGCGGCTGCGTTCCCTGGGGACCGCGGTGATCGGGACGGTTCTGATTGGGTCTGTTATCGTTGCGCGGACCGCCCTGACCGCCGGTGAAGTTCTTCCGGTCGTTGTTGCGGTTATCGTATCTGCCTTGGCCGCGATTATCGTTTTTCCCCTGATTTTGGTTCTGATTTTGATTTTGTTTGCTGAAAACGCCCTGTTGCCGCGGTTGATTCTGCTTGGCAAAGACGCCCTGCTGCCGCGGCTGGTTGTTATCCTTGGCGAAGACGCCTTGCTGCCGCGGCTGGTTCTGCTTGGCAAAAACGCCTTGCTGCCGCGGTTGATTTTCCTTGGCGAAAACGCCCTGTTGCCGCGGCTGATCTTTCAACGCGGGTTTCACCGGTTCCGTAACCGGCTTCACTGCTGTTTTAACGGGTTCCGCTGTTTTTTCAGGCGCCGGTTTCTTTTCGGTCGGCTCTGCGGGGGCTGCAGCAGCACGATCCTCACTGATTTTTTCCGCCGCGCCAGGCTGGGTCGGCGCTTTTTTCTCTTCGCCGGCGGCAGACGCCTGCCCTTTGGGGGCATCGTCTTTTTTAATTGCGGCCTCGGCGTTCTTTTGTTCAAGAATCAATTTTGGGCGCACGATATCACGGAGCATATCCGCAAATTTATCCTCCACCGTACTCATATGATTCTTTACGTCGGCACCCATTTTGCCCAGACGCCTGATGACGTCTTTGCTCTCCATGCCCAGCTCTTTCGCTAATTCATATACTCTGATTTTACCCATTCATAAACCCCCGTTATTCAAGCATTTTATTTTATCATTTGTTCTGCAAGTTCTTTGTCCAGGACCAGCACAACATTTCTCGGCGACTTCCCGATCGACTGTCCGATGCGGTTCTTTTCACCGAATTCAGCATAATCCAAATGGAAGCGTTGGGCGATACCCGTCATCCGCTCTTTGGTGTGGGATGGGGCGTCCTCTGCCACAAGGAGCAGCTTGGCACTGCGCTCTTTGGCTCTTGCTTCCACGGTATTTTCTCCGGAAACGAGTTTTCCCGCTTTTTGGGCAAAACCCAAAAAGGTATATATTCTCTCAGCATCATTGTCCATGCTGTATTTCCTCTTCAAGACGGCGGTAAACGTCCTCGCTTAACGTGACGTTCAACGCTCTTTCCAGGCTTTTTGATTTTTTCGCCTTTTTCAGACAGTCCGCGTCATTGCAGATATACGCGCCGCGTCCCGGCTTTTTGCCGGTAAAGTCAAGTTCGCCGCCGTGATCCGCTGTTTTTACCACCCGGATCAGCTGACGCTTTTCTTTCATCGCCCGGCAGCCGACGCACATTCTCAACGGTGTTTTCTTCAAAAGCCTCATTCCTCCTCGGCGTCGCCGCGCTCATCAGTGATAAGCGCCCCATCGCCATCGTCAAAAATATCCGCATCTTCCTCAAAAATTCCGTCGTAATCGGTATCCTCCGTATTGTCTGCGGCGGCATAGGCGTCGTTATTTTCCACGTTTTCGGCAAAATTCTCTTCGAGCAATACGTCCTCTTCGTCCCCTTCGTCATAAAGGGGTTCGCCTTCGTCGGTAAGATTCATTTCCGCGGCGGATTTGATATCGATTTTCCAGCCCGTCAGCTTCACGGCGAGACGGGCGTTCTGCCCTTCTTTGCCAATGGCCAAAGAAAGCTGGTAATTGGGCACAATGACTCTGGCAAACTTTTCATCCGTAGCCACGTCAACGGCAATGACTTTCGCCGGGCTTAAGGCGTTGCTGATGAATTCGGCAGGGTTTGCGCTCCATTTCACAATATCGATTTTTTCGCCTCTCAGCTCATCGACGATGGCCTGGACGCGCATACCTTTCGCACCGACACAGGCGCCCAAGGAATCAACGTTTTCATTTTTACTGAAAACCGCGATTTTACTGCGGCTACCGGCTTCTCTGGCGATGCTTTTGATCTCTACGGTACCGTCGTAAATTTCCGGTACTTCCTGTTCAAAAAGGCGCTTTAAAAGACCGGGATGCGTTCTGGAAACGACAACCTGCGGTCCCTTGTTGGTCTTTCTGATTTCGACCATATAAACTTTCAGGCGGTCACCGTGACGGTAAGTTTCACCGGGAATCTGTTCGTTGGCGGTAAGGGTCGCTTCGGTCTTACCGATATCCAAAAAAACGTTTCTGTTTTCGATCCTTTGGATGATGCCGGTTAAAATATCGCCTTCCATATTAACGTATTCATCATAAATGACGGAGCGTTCCGCTTCCCGCATCCGCTGAACCACAACTTGTTTTGCGGTTTGGGCGGCAATGCGGCCAAAATTGCGAGGGGTCACTTCTTCTTCGTAAATATCGCCGGGTTCATAACCGGGGTTGATTTTTTCCGCGTCAGCAAGACTGATTTCCAATTTATCGTCTTCGACTTCTTCCACGATGGTCTTACGGGAAAATACATGAAAATCGCCGGTTTCACGGTTGATTTCCGTCCGTACGTTCTGAGAAGAACCGAAATTCTTCTTATAAGCGGAAATGAGCGCCGCATCAATGGCGTCTAAAATCACGTCGGCTGAGATATTCCGCTCCTTTTCCAGATCTCTGAGCGCTTCTAAAAATTCGACGTTCATGAAATAACCTCCTAAAATACGGAAATGTTTGCTTTTGCAATCATATCTAAGGGGATTTTTACGACTTGCCCCTCAACCTTCAAAACAACCGCATCGTCGGTAATTTCCTGTAAAATGCCAATCCATTCTTTGCGGTTTTCCACCTTGGCGTAGGTTTTGATCCGTACCTTTTGGCCAAGGGCTTTCTCAAAGTGATCCATTGATTTCAAGCGCCGTTCGATACCGGGAGAAGATACCTCCAAAAAATAAGGTTCGGCGATGGGATCAAGGTCGTCAAGGGCATCGTTGATCAGACCGGTTACTTTTTCGCAGTCATCAAGATCAACGCCCTCTGCTTTGTCGATGAAAATGCGAAGATACCATTCACTGCCTTCTTTTTGATACTCCACATCGTAAATATCATAAACCGTTTCCGTTAAAAGCGGTTCAATACATTGCCAAACCACTGCTTCCGTGTTGTTCCTTTTTTCCATAATGACTCCGACATACATAAAAAAGTGGGCAAGGCCCACTTCAACAGTAACATATCAACAAACAAAGTATATCACTATGTGACGATGGTGTCAAGAAAAAAATTCAAAAATGAAAACATAAAAAGATGGGGGAAGAGCGGAGGCCGCCTTCCCCTCTTCTTCTATTATTATAACTCTTTGAGCTTCCTGTAAGCAATATTCAGCAGGGATTTATCCTGACTGTAAGTCACTTTGTCAAAAGCGTCGATGATGCTGAAAAAGCCGCCGTCCTGAAACGGGGTATGGTCCTTATTGATGACGAAATCCGGAGTATCGGTGGTCATCAAGAACCAAACAATTCGGTTACAGACGGGAGCATTCCTCGTGATCGAATAGAACTCATAGCTGGTTTCACCGACGGCGCTTAAAATGGAAGCGTCAATATTGGATTCTTCCTTGACCCTTGCCAAAGCGACTGCAGTAGATGTTTTACCATGGCGGATGACACCTTTTGGAAATACCCATTCTCCTTTTTCATTCTGAAGGAGAAAGACTTTATCTCCGTGAAAAATGATCCCCCCCGCACATTCTCTGAATATCATTTCAGTTACCCCTTTCTCTGTTGCGTGACCAGGTTTATTTGAATCATTCATTTTTTATATATTATAATTCGGCGCTTCTTTGGTGACCTGTACATCGTGAGGGTGACTTTCAATCAGACCGGCCTGGGTGATGCGGACGAATTTGCCGTTCTTCTGCAAATCGGCGACGCTTGCGGTACCGCAATAGCCCATACAGGCTTTTAAGCCGCCCACCAGCTGAAAGGTTGTTTCCGCCAAAATGCCCTTATAGGGAACGCGGCCTTCGATGCCTTCGGCCACCAGCTTCTGGGCGTTTTGCGTATCATCCTGGAAGTAACGGTCCTTGCTGCCTTCTTTCATCGCCGCAATGGAACCCATACCGCGATAAACTTTAAAACTTCTGCCCTGGTATATTTCAACCTCACCGGGGCTTTCTTCAGTGCCGGCGAAAATACTGCCCATCATAATGACATTGGCCCCGGCGGCAATGGCCTTGCCGAGATCGCCGGAATACTTGATCCCGCCGTCGGCAATGATGGGAATCCCCTTAGCCAAACCGACTCTGGCGCAATCGTAAACAGCGGTAACCTGGGGCACGCCGATCCCGGCGATGACCCTGGTGGTGCAGATGGAGCCGGGCCCGATACCGACTTTTACGGCGTCGGCGCCGGCTTTGATCAAAGCATCCGTGGCTTCCGCCGTGGCGACGTTACCGCCGATGACATCAAGATCGGGATAGGCTTTTTTGATTTTGCTGACCATGTCCAAAACGCCGTGGGAGTGACCGTGGGCCGTGTCCACCACAATGACGTCCACGTGGGATTTGACCAACGCCGCAACCCGGTCCAAGGTATTGGCGGCAATGCCCACAGCGGCGCCGGCCAAAAGCCGTCCCCGTTCATCCTTGGCGGAATTGGGATACTGCCGTGCCTTTTGGATGTCTTTGATGGTAACGAGACCCTTTAAATAACCTTCATCATCCACCAGGGGCAGCTTTTCCACTTTATAGTGTTTCAGGATCTCCTGAGCTTCGCTGAGGCTGGTACCGACGGCAGCGGTAACCAGGTTTTCCTTGGTCATGACTTCATGAATTTTTCTGCTGAAATCCGTTTCAAAACGCAAATCCCGATTGGTCAGAATACCCACGAGCTTGCCCTCTACGGTAATGGGAACGCCGGAAATCCGATAATGTTCCATGATTTTCAGGGCGTCGCCAATGGTCTTATCGGGAGGCAAATAAATGGGGTCGATGATGACGCCATTTTCCGAACGTTTGACTTTATCAACTTCTATGGCCTGCTTTTCTATGGACATATTCTTATGAATGATCCCGATGCCGCCTTCTCTTGCCATGGCAATGGCCATTCTGCTTTCGGTCACCGTATCCATGCCAGCGCTCATCAGGGGAATCTTCAAGCGAATCCGCTTTGTCAGACTTGTCGATACATCGACATCTTTTGGTATGACCGCCGATTCTTGAGGAATCAGCAATACATCATCGTATGTCAATCCTTCCTTTACAAATTTGTCCATCTAAAAAAAACCCTCCATCATATTTTATTACAATTTATGATACCATAATTTAACGCGTTTGGATACCTAAATAGAGAAATATTTTCACGATTTCCCAGAAACCTTAGAAAACCGTCAACGAAACGTTACATTGCATGGCAACCGCATTGCAGATCACGATCATCAGTAAAAATACAGCTTCCCCTATTTCCGCCATGGCGCCGTAAATATCGCCGGTCAAACCTTTCAGAAAGTGGTTGATCAGAGCGGAAAGACCCATCATGATCAAAAAAGAAAAGAAAAAGGCGATCAAAAGCGGATAGTAGCCGCTGACGGCGAAAATGGCCGCCAAAAGCAAAACACCCCAAAAAAGAGCCGGTTTGGAAACGTACCGCTTTACGGTAACGCCCAACCCTTCCGCCCTGGCGGCAGGGAAACAGAGCATACAGCAGATCAGCATAAAGCGGGAAAAGACAAAGGCACCAAGGATCGCCCCAAAAAACCAGGGAGACGCGATCACTGCTTGATAAAGCGTAAATTTCAAAAGCAACAGCAAAACCACGCCGATCACAGCAAAGGAACCTACGTGGCTGTCCTTCATGATCTCAAGTGCTCTTTCCCGACCCCGTGAAGCAAAAAGGCCGTCGCACATATCCATAAAGCCGTCCAGATGGATGCCGCCGCTCACCGCCACGGCAGTGATCAGAGCGGCCACGGCAGCGAGTTCATAAAACCCCGTAAAGCGCAGCAAAAAGACGACAAAACCGACGATGGCGCCGACGATCAAGCCCACCAGCGGATAAAACACAGACGCCCGGGAAAAGGACCTTTCATCCCATTCCCCCTGGTACGATAAGGGTAATCTTGTTAAAAAGGAAACTGCAATTCGAAATTCTTTCCACATCATTTTCATTCCTCAAATCATTTCAATTTAAATAAGATAGCGCTGAAAAACAGGGGGTAGTTCCTCTCTTTGCAGGCCGCGGCTGCCGATATAACCGTGACTGTCGTCACTGTAGCCATGATAGTCGGAGCCCGCCGTCACGAAAAGGCCGTACTGTAAGGCCATGGCGGCAAAGCGGGAGGCGCTGATTTCCGTATGGGCGCTGTGGTAAACCTCCAGGCCGGAGAGGCCTGCCTCCACCAATTGAGGCAAAACCCGCACAGCGTTGTCAAGGCCGGGATGAGCAAGGACAGCGCAACCGCCGCAGGAGCGAATCAAAGCACAAGCTTCCCACGGCGAATATTTTACCCGTTCCACATAAGCCGGTTTACCTCTGTTGAGATAACGGTCAAAGGCGTCCTGCCGATCTTTGACATAGCCTTTTTCCGCCAGCACGGCGGCAGCGTGGGGCCTACCCACAGTGCCATCGCCGGCTTTGAGCCAAATCTCGTCCATGGTGACGGCAAAACCCAATGCGTTCAATTGAGCCACAATGCCTTCCATCCGCGTCACCCGGGACTGGGACAGGAAAACGAGTTTCTCCCGGAAGGTCGCTTCGTCCGCTATCCCGTAGCCCAAAATATGGACGTTGCGTTTTTGCCATTCGGTGCTCAGCTCCACGCCGGGAAATACCGTAATGCCAAAGGTTTCTTCCACCACGGCAATTTCAGACCAACCGGCAATGGTATCGTGGTCAGTGAGGGCGAAGCCGGCAAGACCCGCGGCCCGAGCCTCAACGGCCAATTCCTTTACGGACTTGATACCGTCGGAATAGGTGCTGTGTACGTGGAGATCATATTTCATTTTTCCTCCCTGGACAGCGTATCGATCATGTAACGAAAAAGGTTCTCCCCGGCCACCATGTTGATTTCCGGGTCGGAAAAACCCCGCTGGCCCATACGCCGGTAAAGCTGGGGCAAGCCCTTTTGATTTGGCAAATCATAGGGCATATCGGCGCCGTCGAAATCACTGCCTAAGGCAACCCGGTCGATGCCCATATAATCGGAAGCGTAAAGAATATGATCGATGACGGTATCCAAGGAGGCTTCGGCGGGGTTGGCCGCTAAAAACTGATCCACAAAGGTGATGCCCATGATGCCTTTGGCCATTCTTAGCTCCTTCATCTGATTTTCTTTCAGATTGCGCCGGTGGGGATTCAGCTCATAACAGCAGGCGTGGCTTACAATCGGACCGTAGGATAAGATATTCAGGGCGTCATAAAAACTGTTTTCGTTCATATGGGCGAGATCCACCGCCACCGGCAGCCGGTTTAGGTTACGCAGCAACCGCTCACCGGCGGGTTTTAACCCCGCATCACTATGGGCACCACCGGCGAAGCAGTTTTCATGATTCCAGGTGATGCCGAAGGAACGAAAACCCTTTTCATAATAGTCGAAAACGAGATCTTCATCAACGCCGAGGGCAGCGCAGTTCTCCATGGCCAAAACAAGACCGATGTTATCGGGATTTAAACGGCGGAAGCTCTCGCCGTTTAACAGCATCACCCAAATATCGTAAAATTCTTCTGTCTGCATGGTGCGGTAACGGTAATAGTACTGATCGAGGATCTCTTTGGCGGCAACGGGATCATTTTCTTCCTCCACATAGATGGCCATGAATTCCAGATCCATCTCCCGTTCCATGGTTTCAAGGTCGATATGGATGTTTTCTCCCTTTGCCTGGGCCACAAGGGTATCGCAGTGGCCGTCAGCTCTCAAAGGAAATGAGCCTGAAAAAGCCAGGCTCATATCATCAAAAATACTCATATGAATTCTCCGCATAAGAAAGGAGGACATGGTCGTCGAATTGTTTTTCAGCGGTGGGCATTTACTGTTCCTCCTTTTTATCCTTTTAACCTTTTCAATCGCTGTGATTGATTACTTTCTTTACTGCTTTACAAAAATCCTCTTTCCGCCAACGGCTACGGCTCCCGATTAATAGGCGCTGTATACCTGGTGAATCCGCTGGATGGATTGAGCCTTGTGATCTTTGCCGATTTCAATGACGACGCCATTGATTTGGCGTTCCCCGGCAGCCGGTTTCATCGGCTTCCGTTTCAGCTCGGTAAAAATCGAGATAGAGGCTTCTTTATCCATGCCAAGACAGGAATCGTAAGCCCCGGTCATGCCGGCATCTGTAATATAGGCCGTACCGTGGGGGAGGATCTTCTCATCGGCGGTTTGGATATGGGTATGGGTACCGCAGACGGCACTGACACGACCGTCGAAATAATGGCCGAAACAGACTTTTTCCGAGGTGGCGTCGGCGTGAAAATCCACAAAGATGATCTGATCTTTAAGGGAAATTTCAGAAAGCAGGCCCTCTAAAGCTTTAAAGGGACAGTCGGGGGCTAAATTGCTGTAAGCCCGGCCCAGAAGGTTGACGATGGTCAGCCGCTCCCCGTTTTTCAGGGAAAAGCTGCGAACACCCTTTCCCGGAGCCGGTACCGTCAGATTGAGGGGCCGCAGGATATTGTCTTTTTGATCGATGAAATCAAAGATCTTTTTATTATCAAAAGTGTGATTGCCCATGGTAAAGGCGTCTGCGCCGGCGGCGGCAATCATTTCGTAGGCTTTCAAATCCATGCCAAAACCGCCGGAGGCGTTTTCCCCGTTGACGATGGTAAAATCGATTTCGTATTCCTCTTCCAACCGGGGCAGATTGTTCTCCAATACTTCCCGGCCGGGACGGCCAACGATATCACCGATAAAAAGAATTTTCATCCCGCACCTCAATTACTGAATACCAGGACTTTCCCGGATTCCCTGCAAATGACGATCTGATTGCCGATACTCTTTTCGTCAATGGTCATTTTCTTATCATTGAGGCGGTACAATTCTCCCTCCTCGTAATACCAGTTATAGTCGTCGGCAAAGGCCGTGTCGATTTTTTCCACCATGATATGATCGATGAACTCCAGGCGGAACAGTTCAATCAGAAAAGCAATCTCCGACCTGCTCACAGAGGTGATGTCGCGACAGGCGTCGAGAACCAGATAATCGCGGACAGCATGGCTGATGATATCGAAATCATAGCTTTTCGTTTTGGCAAGTTGGTGGTATTTGCCCACGGCAGTTTTGATTTTCGCCGTTTTCTTTTCCAGCGCCGCTCCCTTTAAGGCGGTAACATCCTTTAACAGGAAAGAGAAATACAGTTTTTCTTGATCTCTGTCGTATCTGATTTTTGCGACCTCGGGAAAACAGATCAGCACGGAAACGAAGAGATTGACGTAATCCATGATTTCTTCATTATCGTTTATGCGCATAGATCCTCCTTTTCGTCTCATTCCCGGATAAACCTGGATACGGATAGTACCGGCAAAAACTGCCGGTACTCTCTATTATTATTTCGCGTAATCAACAGCGCGGGTTTCGCGAATCACCACGACTTTGATCTGACCGGGATATTCCATTTCCGAAGCGATCCGTTTGACGATGTCGTGGGCGAGGCCGGCGGACATCACGTCGTCAATCTTGTCGGGTTTTACCATAATGCGCACTTCACGCCCAGCCTGAATGGCAAAGCTCTTTTCCACTCCCTGGAAGGAGTTGGCAATTTCTTCCAATTGTTCCAGTCGTTTGATATAAGTTTCCAGGGTTTCTCTTCTGGCGCCGGGGCGGGCGGCGGAAATCGCGTCTGCCGCCTGAATCAGAACGGCTTCCACGGTAATGGGATCCACATCTCCATGGTGAGCGGCGATGGCGTTGACGATCACTTTTGATTCACCGTATCTCTTGGCCATATCGGCGCCGAGGGAAGCGTGCTGCCCTTCCATTTCCCGGTCAATGGCCTTGCCAAGATCGTGGAGGAGCCCCGCGCGTTTCGCCATGGTGGCGTCAAGCCCCAGTTCTCCAGCCATGATGCCGGAAAGCTGCGCAACTTCCACCGAGTGGTTCAAAACGTTCTGTCCGTAACTGGTGCGGTAGCGCAAGCGCCCCAACATCTTGATCAGTTCCGGGTGAAGACCGTGGACGCCCACGCTAAAGGTGGCCTGTTCCCCTTCTTCCTTGATGGTTTGATCAACTTCTTTCTGGGCTTTTTCCACCATTTCCTCAATGCGGGCAGGGTGGATACGGCCATCCTGAATCAGTTTTTCCAGGGCGATGCGGGCAACTTCCCGGCGCACCGGATCAAAACCGGAGATGATCACGGCTTCCGGCGTATCATCGATGATCAAATCGATGCCGGTCATTGTTTCCAGGGTGCGGATATTCCGGCCTTCCCGGCCAATGATGCGGCCCTTCATTTCATCATTGGGCAGCACCACCACGGAAACGGTGGTTTCTGCCACATGATCGGCGGCGACCCGCTGAATCGCCTGGGAAACAACTTCTCTGGCGTATTTTTCGGCATTTTCTTTGGCGTCGGTCTCAATCTCCTTGATCATCAACGCGGCGTCGTATTTTACTTCCTGTTCCAAACCGGAGAGCAACAGCTGTTTGGCTTCTTCGGCGCTGAGTCCGCTGATGCGTTCCAGCTCTTCTTGTTTTGCGTTTTGGATTTTCTCTGCTTGTTCGATTTTATTATCGAGATCGCGTTCCTTTTTGTTGATTTTGTTTTCTTTATGCTCGATATTCTCGATTTTTTTGTCTAAATTTTCTTCCTTTTGCAGGATTCTCCGTTCCATGCGGGAAATTTCATTTCTTCTTTCTTTCGATTCTTTCTCGCTTTCGTTCTTCATTTTGAGAATCTCTTCTTTGGCCTCTACAAGAGCTTCTCTTTTTTTGGAATCCGCTTCTTTATAGGCGTTTTCCAGAATCTTTTTCGCTTCGTCTTCTGCGGATTTAAACTTTGCTTCCGCGTTTTTTTTGCGGACAACGTAACCGATCAAAAAGGCGATGATGGCGGCGGCGATAATTGCGCCGATCATAATCAATAATTTAAGCTCCAATGTTAACACCCCCATAAAAAATAAAAAAAAACCAAGATAAACTTGGTTTAAGCCAATTTCTCCATCGGATATCGTACAGGAAAAAGAAGCAAACTACTCCCCTCCATTGGTATTATCTGTATTTTATTCTTTAAAGATATCTTAAAAAATATAAATCAATTATAAAATACGCGATATATCACGAAAGCCGAAAATCAGCTAATAAACTTCGTTTCATCTAATATACAGTTTATAATAATAAGCCCGTACTTGTCAAGGAGATATTTTCAGTCAATCTGTTTCATTTTCAGGAAATGAGGAAAACAAAGACATCTGTTCCATAATATTCCCCGAAGAAAATCCCCGGCGATACAAACGCTGATAAAACCGGTCCCTGTTTTCGTCAAAGGACACGCCGGGACGGCACCACTGGTTCAACAGTTTTGCGATGATCTCCTGCTCTTCCTCATCGGTATAAAGGGTTTCGATTTCATCCTCACAGGAAATCCCCGCTTCCTGCAATGCCCGCAGCACAAATTTGCGGCCTTTGGGGTTGTTCCGTTTCCCTTTGGCGACGACATATTCTTTATAATTTTCGTCGTTGAGATAGCCCCAATCAAGGAGGGAGGAGACGGTTTCTTCCACAGTGGTTTCGTCAAACCCCCGCTTTTTTAAGGCGAGGGTCATTTCCTTGACGCTTTTCGGTTTATAATTTAACAGCCAAAGGCTGTAATTGACGGGATTGGGCAGTTTTTTTCCCGGTTTCCGGTTCATGCTTATTCCTTGGCCTCGCTATCTTCACCGAAGCTTGATACGTCTTTGTTCCTCATGGCCGACGTTACCTTTTCTTCGATTTCCTGAGCCGTATCGGGATGCTCTTTCAGATATATTTTGACGTTTTCGCGTCCCTGGCCGATGCGTTCCTCCTCATAAGAGAACCAGGAGCCGCTCTTTTTGATGATATCGAGGTTTACGGCGATATCGAGAAGGCTGCCGACTTTGGAAACGCCTTCGCCGTAGATGATGTCGAATTCCGCCACCTTGAAGGGAGGCGCGACTTTATTTTTCACCACTTTGATCTTGGTGCGGTTGCCGATGATTTCGGTGCCGTTTTTGATGACTTCGGACTTCCTGATATCAATGCGTACGGAAGAGTAAAATTTCAAAGCCCGGCCGCCGGTGGTGGTTTCGGGGTTACCGTAGACTACGCCGATCTTATCGCGGATCTGATTGATGAAAATCACCGTGGTATTGGTTTTGCCGATCACGCCGGTGAGTTTGCGCAAAGCCTGGGACATCAGTCTGGCGTGGACGCCCATGTGGCTGTCACCCATTTCCCCTTCCAGTTCGGCCCGGGGTACCAAGGCCGCCACGGAGTCCACAACGATGATGTCCACGGAGTTGCTACGCACCAAGGCTTCGGTGATTTCCAGAGCCTGTTCCCCCATGTCCGGCTGGGAAATCAACAATTCATCGATATTGACGCCGAGTTTTCCGGCGTATTGAGGATCAAGGGCGTGTTCCGCGTCGATGAAGGCTGCAGTGCCGCCCATTTTTTGGGCTTCCGCGACGATATGCAGGGCAACGGTGGTTTTCCCGGAGGATTCCGGCCCGTAGATTTCAATAACTCTGCCTCTGGGCACACCGCCGACGCCAAGGGCGACGTCCAGGGCGAGGATGCCGGTGGGGATGACGTCAATATTCATTTTGGCGGCGTCACCCAAGCGCATAATGGCGCCTTTGCCGAAACTTTTTTCAATCTGATTTAAAGCGGCTTCCAGCGCTTCTTTTCTCTTATCTGCTTCCATTTAGTTTTTCTCCATCCTTTATTTTAAATTCTTCCACAACGGTGTAAACCGGCGTTTTTCCCGTGAGGTCACTCTTCATCAGAAAGAACGAGCTGACGCGGAAATGGCCGAAAGAGTATGCTTCACGCTTTTTAAATTCGAATTCGCGATAAAAGCGTTCCTGACTGGGATCCTCGTATTTGACCCGGCCAACGGTCAGATGAGGAGAGAAGGGCTTTTGAGCGTTCCCCGGCGACGCCGCCTTGACTGCCTTTGCCAGGTCAAAAAGGGCCTTTTTCTTTTCCATGGCGACCCACAGGGTTTTCGGCGCAGCCAGGGAGGGAAAAGCGCCGACGCCTTTGAGTTCCATGGTAAAGGGCTGCATTCCTGTGGCGGCAGTAGCAAGGTTTTGGCAAAGAGCGGAGAGTTCCACCCCCTCTTCCTCGATTTCTCCCAAAAAATTCAGGGTGATATGAAGGTTTTCCCAAGGCACCCCTTTGATGCCTTTGACGATACCAAGATCCCCGTAAAAGGACGCGATGTTTTTTCTGATTTCAGTGGGGAGCAAAATCGCCACAAAGGCTCTCATCAAAACACCTTCTCCGCAATGAAGGCGAAGGCCGTCTCAACGGTCTGCCGGCGAATCTCTTCCCGGCTGCCCTGAAAGAGGTTTTTTTTCACGTAGATGTTATCTCCCCAGGCCAGACCCATATAAACAAGGCCCACCGGCTTTTTAGCCGAACCGCCGCCGGGACCCGCAATACCCGTCACGGAGACAGCGCAGTCGGCCCCCGATACATCCTTGAGGCCTCGTGCCATTTCATAAGCGCATTCTTCGCTTACCGCGCCCCAGACTGTCAGCGTCTCTTTTTTGACGCCCAGAATCTTCTGTTTGGCCTCGTTGCTGTAAGTAACCAGGCCGTAGCCAAAAATGGCGGAGACCCCCGCCACAGCGGTGAGGGCGGCGGCGATCAGACCGCCGGTACAGGATTCGGCAGTGGCCACGGTGACGCCATCGGCAATCAGTTTTTCAATGACTTCTTTTTGTTCCATCAGGAAAACAATTCCTTGCTTTTATAAAAATAGTCGGCGCCGGAAAGGATCGTAATCACCGCGGCGATCCAGATCAACGCGGTGCCGAGCCAATCCGGGAAGACCGCAAATTGCCCCGCCAAAAGCACATAGGTGATGGCGACGATTTGGGAAACCGTCTTCAGCTTGCCAAAATAGGAGGCGGCGATCACAATGCCCTTATCGGCGGCAATGGCCCGCAGTCCCGTCACCATCAGTTCACGGGTTAAGATAATGATAATGACCACAGCGCCAACGTCTTCTAAGGCCAACAGACAGATGAGAGTAGCCAAAATCAGCAGCTTATCGGCAAGGGGATCGAGGAATTTACCCAGGCTGGTCACAAGATTGCGGGAACGGGCAAAGTAGCCGTCAAGACCGTCGGTGGCGGCGGCGGCCACAAACAGAATCGCGGCAATCAAATACTTGCCGGGAGTCGGTAAGAGCAGCACCAACATGATCAAAGGAATCATGGCGATCCGAATCAGCGTGATGGTATTGGGTAAATTGAGATCAAGCTTAAACTTTTGCTTCATTTGCGTTTCCTTTCTTCTCCATAAATTGAAAACTGAAATTTATTCTTCATTCTATTTGAATTTGAATTTAAATTTGGATTTCTCCGGTCAGGTCGTATACGTCGCTGCCGGTGATATTCACCGGTACAAGGTCGCCGGGGGCATAAGCGCCTTTGGCCCTTACATAAGTGATTCCGTCAACTTCCGGCGCCTGAAACCAGGTCCGTCCATAATAAGGATACGTTTCATGGAGGGGATCGTCTTCTGGGGTAACGCCGTCGATGAGCACCATCTCTTCCCTGCCCACCCAGGAGGTCAACCGTTGGGTGGAACAGCGGCTCAAAAGCGCCATAAGACTGTCGTAACGGTCAGCTTTGCAGTCTTCGTCCACTTGATCGGGAAGATCATAGGCCACGGTATCCTCTTCCCTGGAATAGGGAAACACGCCGACCCAATCGAGTTTCGCTTCGGTTAGAAAATCGCAAAGAAGCGTGAAATCTTCCTCGCTTTCTCCAGGAAAGCCCACGATAAAGGTACTGCGAATCACAAAGTCAGGATCAGCTTTTCTGATCCGCGCCAGCAGATCACGAAGTTTCTTTCGGCGTTCCGGCCGTCCCATGGCTTTGAGCACGGAATCCGCGGCATGCTGCATGGGAATATCCAAATAATTGCAGATCTTTTCTTCCCCGGCCATCAATGCCAGCAGTTCATCGTCAATGCGGCTGGGATAGCTGTAGAGCAGGCGAATCCGGACGACATCAAGGTTCACCAGTTCTTTTAGAAGCTCTTTCAGCATCACTTTGCCATAGCGGTCTTTACCGTATACCGTCGTGTCCTGGGCCAGCAAATTGATCTCCTTGACACCGCCGTCGATGAGTTCTTTGGCTTCCGCTAAGATATCCTCGATGCTGCGGCTGACGTAAGGCCCCCGCATTTGAGGGATCGTACAGAAGGTACAGCAGTTATCGCAGCCTTCGGCGATTTTCAGGTAGGCCCAATGGGACGGCGTCGATAAAACGCGGCGATAGCCATAACCGGCATCTGGGGCCACGGATTCCTTCCCTGCGGTTGGAAACAGCTCCTTTAACCGCTCACCAACGGTTTCAAAATTCAGAGAGGTCAGCCAAAGATCCACTTCGGGGATTTCCCTGGCCAATTCTTCCCGGTACTTTTGCACCATGCAGCCGGTGACCACGAGACAGCGGCAGTTTTGTTCCTTCCGCGCCGCGCAACGGATGATTGCATCGATGCTCTCCTCTTTGGCCGCGGCAATAAAACCGCAGGTATTGACAATGATGATTTCGGCTTCCCCAAAGTCGCCGGTTAAGGTATAGTTCTGCCCTTTTAAAATGGCCATCATGCGCTCGCTGTCCACGAGGTTTTTGGCGCAGCCGAGGCTTAAAATCGCTGTTTTCAAATGATGCTCCTCAAACCCAAAGGCGGCTGCCGAAAAATGAGAATAAGGCCAGTACCGCCAAGGTAATTAAAATGGAAACGAGCAGACGCCGGTGGCGCGCAGAACGCTGGGAGACATCCTCCCACTGCTTGTTTCTTTTTTCAATGTGGTCTTCCGGCTTGAACAGCCGTTTTTCCAAGCTGCTGTTGATAAAAGAAGACTCGTCGTAGCCGATTTCCTTCATGATCTCTTCGGCGATCTTCTTGGGATTTAAGCCCAAGTAAGACGCGTAGGTTTTGGCGTAGCCGATGGCAAAGGTTTTCCCCGGCAAATCGTCGTAGGATTCTTCTTCCAAAGCAAATAGATAGCGGGCGTCGATATCCAGGGCCACCGCCACTTCACTCAAGGTGAAGCCGGCGTCCATTCTACCCTGCTGAAAACGCATTCCTGTTGTTCCCATGTTTTTCTCCTGCTGTAAAAGTAAAGGGATCGCATTGAAATTCATTAAAGTGATCGTTATTCGTCAAATAAGGACTGTTCCTGAGGCTCTTTAAAGGCATCGTCAAAAACCTCCAAAGACATCAGCACCGTCCTGGGTTTCGCGCCTTCGGCGGGGCCGATGACACCTTTTTCCTGCAACTCTTCCATAATGCGGGCAGCGCGGTTGTATCCGATGCGGAATCTTCGCTGCATCATCGAAGTGGAAGCCTGTCCCGCGGTAATGGCGGCATGGGCGGCATCGAAAAAGAGTTCGTCGCCGTAATCCTCTTCTTTTTTCGCGGCGGTATCCACAGCCTGAGCCACGCCTTCGATATAATCGGGGCTGCCCTGGCGTTTATAGTGGTCTAAGATCGCCAAAGCGTCGCGGTCGGAGAGCCAAGCGCCCTGGACCCGCACGGGTTTGGCATGGCCGACGGGCAGATAAAGCATATCGCCTTTGCCCAGGAGTTTTTCGGCGCCGCCCATATCGAGAATGGTTCTGGAATCGGTTTGAGAGGAAACCGATAGGGCGATGCGGGAAGGGATGTTCGCCTTGATCAGCCCGGTGATCACATCCACCGAGGGGCGCTGGGTGGCGACGACCAGATGAATCCCGGCGGCCCGGGCTTTTTGAGCCAAACGGCAAATGGAGGCTTCCACGTCTTTCGCCGCCACCATCATCAAATCGGCCAATTCGTCAATGAAGATCACGATTTGCGGCATCTTATCGTTGACGTCTTCTACAAGGTCGTTATAACCTTCAATATTTCTAACGCGGTTCTGATTAAATAGGGTATAGCGATTTTCCATTTCACGAAGGGCCCATTTCAAAGCTCCCGCCGCTTTTTTCGGATCGGTGACCACCGGCGTAATCAAATGGGGCAGCCCCTCATAGATCACAAATTCCACCTGCTTGGGGTCGATCATGATAAATTTCACCTGATCCGGCGTGGCTTTGAAGAGAATGGAGCAAATCATCGTATTCATGCACACGCTTTTCCCGGAACCGGTGGTGCCGGCGATCAGCAGGTGAGGCATGGCAGCCAAATCGCCGATGATCGGATTGCCGGTGATATCCTTCCCGAATGCACAGGTGAGTCTTGAAGGCAGATCAAAGAAACGGGAATTTTCCAAAATATCCCGGAAGTAGACGGTTACCGTATCCTTGCGGGGTACTTCGATGCCGATCACACTTTTTCCCGGCACCGGCGCTTCCATACGGATATCGGCGGCAGCCAGCTGCAAGGCGATATCATCGGCGAGGTTGACGATTTTACTGACTTTCACCCCGGGTCCCGGCTGCACCTCATAGCGGGTAATGGCGGGACCGCAGCTAACTTCGGTGACCCTGGCCTGGACGCCAAAACTTTCCAACGTCTTTTCCAATTTGCTGATGCCGCTTTTGATGTTCTGCGCCATCTGTTTTTGCCCGCCCTTCTCCCCCTTCGTCAGAATATTGCTTTTCGGGGGACTAAAATGAGGCTTCACGACGGTTTCCCCATCCTGGGCAGGCTGATCCTGTTCAACCCCTTTTGCTTCCTTGGGGGGAGGATCGACCTTAACGTCGATCTCTTCAAAAACAGAAACAGAAGCGGAAGCGGCGTTTTTGCCTTCGCTGGCTTCAGCGTATTCACCTTGTTCATCGTATATATGAGCGTCGATGCTTTCGGCGGAAAAGATCTTTTCGCTGATGTTCTCCGCCCCCGCGCCACCGTGGAGTCCGGCCACAAGGCCCATATCGGGATCCTTTTCCGCGTCATTGTAGGAAGGCGCGATATCTTCCACATCGCTGACACCGGTTAAATGCTCACGAAAAGAAACCGGCGTAAAATCGTCGCTGGCGATGTCTTTGGTAAAGACCATACCGTCAATGATGACCTTATCGTTGCCGGCATATTCCACAACCTTTTTCTTTTTTAGGCCGTTGCTCCCGCCCCGGTTTTTCGCGAACCATTTCTTTTGGCCGCCCAAATCGTGATGTGCTTCCTCATCCTTAACGTCGGCTTTTGCCGCCGACTCCTTACCGCCCCTGTTCGGCGCTTCCTTTTCCTGGGTCTTTTCTGCTTTGCGCTCTTGGCGGTGGTCCTTCACCTTGGTGAGAAAGGCGGATAAGGAAAAATCTGCCAGCATTAGCACGGAAACGAGGCTGAGCAGAACCAAAAACAGGATGGCAATGCTTTTATGCATCAATAACAGCAGGAAAAAGGCGCACAAACCGCCCAGCACACCGCCACCGCGGCCGCCGGCGGCCACCTGCATAAAGCCGTTAAAGTCAATGAATTTCTGATCGATGCAGAGAAAAGACAGCACAGCAAGGAGTAACAGAGAGGAAAAGACCACGTATTTTACGAAACCAAAATCAGGGCTTTCCTTTTTATAAAAGGCATAAGCCAGAAGCAACAGAAAAAAAGGAACGACAAAGCGTCCGATCCCGAAAAGCAGCACAAACAGCTTGACCAGGTATTGGGGGGCAAGCATCAGGCCGCTGACCTTGATATCGGGAGAAACGGCAATCAATAAAATAAGGAGCAGTGCGGCGCAAAGCAGCAGGATCGCCATGATACCGTTGTTTGTCAGTCTTCTGCTCCGATTCTTTTTCTGCGCGCCGGTTTTTCCTTTGCTTTTACCGCCTTTTGCAGGCGTTTTCTTTTTTGGTGCAGTCATTTCTTACCTCTGATTCTGAATCTTAACAGAATAATCTAACTTATTTATTTCGATATATATAGGATTTTTCCTGCTTTTCGCCAATATTTTCTCGTCCTCTGCCTTTCTCCGCGTATTTTTTACATCTTTTATCCGAATAATAAACCCAGTAAGAAAACAGATGTCAGATTGTCGAGAAAGGCTTCGTCTTTTCGGGCAAATACCTTTGGTATTTGCTGCCGAAGGACACGATCTTAACCTTGGAAAGCCCTCTGGCCTTTCCTAAGGTTAAGAGTCGGACCAGTGAACGCTTTGGCCTGCGGCTGCGCCGTGTACATAGAGGTACTCAAGCTGTCGTGGGCCAAAGGGTTCGCCGTGTATCAGTCTTTGTCAACGGTCTGAACGGAGGTAACATATGCGAAATCCCTTTACCATAAACAAACCGAAGAACGAGCACAAAGAAGAAGAACAAAAAAACGAGACTCCCCTGCAAAACATTACAGAACTGGGGCAAATGACACTGCCTGAATTCAAAAGCGATATCCATGTGATCAGCATCATCGGTCAGATCGAAGGCCACATGGTCATGGCCCCGCAGAATAAAACGACAAAATACGAGCATATTCTGCCACAGCTCATTGGCGCGGAACAGTCCGACGACATCAAAGGCGTGCTCTTTCTTTTAAACACCGTCGGCGGCGACGTGGAAGCCGGTTTGGCCATTGCGGAAATGATCTCCACCATGAGAAAACCCACGGTTTCCCTGGTATTGGGAGGCGGGCACAGCATCGGCGTGCCTGTGGCCGTCTCGGCGCGACACAGCTTTATCGCTCCCACCGCCACCATGACGCTGCATCCCATCCGCTTGACGGGCCTCGTCATCGGCGTGCAGCAGAGCTTTAATTACTTTCAAAAAATGCAGGACCGGGTCGTCAGTTTCATTACCGACAACAGCCATATTGACGAAGCAAAACTTAGAGAACTGATGATGAAAACAGGCGAGTTGGCCCAGGACATCGGCACCATCGTCATCGGCAAAGATGCCGTGGAATACGGCCTCATCGATGGGATCGGCGGCGTCGGCGACGCCATCGCCAAACTAAAAGAAATGATCAAAACCGAGGAACAGAAAAACGAGGTGATGAACTGATGATCTGGACCATTATGCCGGAGGACGTGATTATGGAAGGTAGCGGCCAGATCAAAGCGGCCCAGGAATATAGCTACCGGCAACGGCGCATCTTGGGCTATCCGGTGGCAGACGGCCGCGTTTGCATCGTACAGATCGTCAGCTCCGACCCAAAAGACTATCTCGATCCCCGTTTTCAGCCGGGAACCCTCGTCGATTGCCGAAAGTGGTAAAATTCAAAATAATCTGGTATTCTGTCCTTGTTTGTGCTATAATGTCATAATATGAAATCGCATAAAGACGCGATGTACGCATATATTTCATTATTGCCGCCGATCAAGGAGGACCTTCCATCATGAATTGGTTTGAAGGTATATTTCTTGGGCTCGTCCAGGGCCTCACTGAATTTCTGCCTGTATCCAGCTCCGGCCATCTGACCATTTTCAGCTACTTTTTAAACGCCAAAGAGGCGGGGCTGACTTTTGATATTCTGCTTCATTTCGCCACGTTGCTTTCGGTGATCATCTGTTACCGGAAAGATCTCTGGGAGCTGATCCGTCATCCCCTCCAAAGATATGTACTGCTGATCATCATCGCCTCCATCCCCGCGGGGATTGCCGGCGTTGTGTTCGGCGATTTCTTTGCTTCCCTCTTCGAAAATATCTGGGTACCCGCCATTGCCCTGCTCTTCACCGCCGCGTTGCTGTTCGTTGCCGACCGTTTCCGCGGCGATCTTCAAGGCAAGGATATGACCTGGTGGATGGCGCTTTTCATCGGTGTGATGCAGATGATCGCCATCTGTCCCGGGATCTCGCGCTCCGGCGCCACGATTTTTATCGCTTTATTGATCGGTCTTTCCCGGACAGAAGCGGCAAAGTTCTCATTCATCATGTCCATCCCCGTGATCCTCGGCTCCTTCCTTTTGGAAACCGTATCCGTGGTGAAAAACACGGGAACCTTTGCCCTGGAACCAGTTTTCCTGGTGGCCGCCGCCGTGGCCGCAGTCTCCGGCGTCCTCGCCATCAAGTTGGTGGTTAATCTCTTAAACAAAGGCAGGCTGCGCTATTTTGCCTACTATTGCGCGCTTTTCGCCATGACGACGATTTTGTTCCTGTCTCTTGGCATGTAAAAACAACTGAAAACATAATAAAAAACAATGTTACGGACGCCGCGGGGCGTCCGTTCTTTTTTATTTACGATTTATTTTCGGTGATTCCCGCAATCATCTTTTTGGCCAGCTGCTGAAACAAACGGGAATAGAAACAGACATGGAGCAGCATCACAAAATGATCTTCCTCCACCGCCGCCTCTGAATCCGGAAACTTTTGCCGCAGCAAGGAAAAAACGTCTTCCACATCGCCGGCGGCCCCTTCGTTAAAACGCTGATAGGCCTTCTCCAACAGATGCTCATCCTCACTTTCAGCATAGAAATCTGTTAGCGCCGCTTTGATTTCTCCCATGGAGAGGGTATTTTTGAGGAGAAACACCGTGTAGATCTGGAGCACTTGCTCCTTCGTATATTTCTTACCCTTCACCGGCGCGATGATCTTTTCCTTGCTGTAATTGTTGACCATCGTCTTGGTCAGCGCCGCAGGCGCCTCCCCTTTTCCGTTGATCAGGGTAAGCAGTTGATCCATATAGAGGTCAAGATCTGGAATATCCGCTGCCGACAGCAATTTTTCAGCGTCAACCTCATTTTTCAGCGCGTCGAGATCGTATTTCATGACACATCACTCCCTTTGTTATGTTATATCATATGAAATACCATATGACAAGGGCCCTCATACGATTGAAAGGAGAGACCGCCGTAAAGCAGTCTCTCTTTTGTTGATTCTCAGTCAAAATATTTCACGCCGGAAACGAAGATTTTTTGGTCAAAGTCGCCGGGGATGTTTTTATAAAGTCCCGGGCGGCAGCGTTCCGAGTGCCCCATCTTGCCTAAAATCAGCCCCGTTTTGTCGGTGATGCCCTCGATGGCCATAAGGGAACCGTTGGGGTTATCCGGGGCGACCATCGTCGCCTTGCCCTTTCCGTTCACGTACTGGGTGGCGATTTGACCGTTGGCGATCAGTTCGCCGATGATCCCCATGGGCGCCGCAAAACGGCCCTCGCCGTGGGATACCGGCACCGTATAGACTTGATTCAGCTCCCCTTGGCTGAACCAGGGAGAAAGCTTGGAGATCAGCTTCGTCCGGGCCATGGTAGAAACGTGGCGGCCGATGTGGTTAAAGGTTAACGTGGCGTCCTCTTCCGTCAATTCCCTGATTTCGCCGTGGGGCAAAAGCCCCAATTTCACCAGTGCCTGAAAACCGTTGCAAATACCCAAAATCAGGTTTTTCTTTTCCAAATGCGCCGCCACCGCCTCTTGGAGGTAAGCGTCGCGGAACAGGGCAGCGATGAATTTCGCCGCGCCCTCCGGCTCGTCCCCGGCGCTGAAGCCGCCGGGCAACATCAAAATCTGACTCTTTTTAAGGGCGGCCGCCAGTTCTCCAACGGAGTCTTTGAGCTCTTCCGGTGTCTGATTCCGAATTACCAGCACCTCACTTTTGGCTCCCGCCAAAGAAAAAGCGTCGGCGCTGTCATATTCACAGTTGGTGCCGGGAAAAACGGGAATCAAAACCGTAGGTTTCACCTTTTCAGCGCTGTGCAGATAAAGCTGTTTATCCCAGGTGGGACAGAGCGCGCCGTCATTTTCGGAAGTCAAAAACGGCGGATAGATCTCATTCAGCGTCGTAAGATACGTTTCTACGAGATCAATCAGGGGAATCTCTTCCTCTTTATAGCGGATCAGCCGCTCCTCAATGGTTTTCCCCACAGGAATCAAGAGGTACTCCCCGGGATCCACATCGTCGGTGACTTCCAACAGCAGCGAACCGTAGCGTGGGGAAAGCAGATCAATGCGGTCCATGGGATTTAAGGCGACGCCCACGGCATTGCCGAGGGTGCAGTGAATCAGCGCTTCGGCGATGCCGCCCTCTTTCAAACTGACGGCGGAGAGAATCTGGCCCTGCTCATTCATCTTGAGCACTTTTTCATAGATCTCTTTTTGCCGGGCAAAATCCGGCACGAGATTTTCATCATACTTGGTCATAAGCAGCATAAGGCGGTGGTTCGGTCCCTTAAATTCAGGGCTCAGCACCTTATGATCGCCGCAGATATCCACGGCGAAAGACAATAAGCAGGGGGGCACGTTCAAATCCTGAAAGGAGCCGGACATGCTGTCCTTGCCGCCGATGGCCGGGATGCCGAGGGCCTGTTCCGCCGTGAAAGCCCCCAACAGCGCCGCAAGGGGTTTGCCCCAGCGCCGGGGGTCTTTTTTCAACTTCTCAAAGTATTCCTGCAAGGTCAAACGGGCTGTTTTATAGTCGCCGCCCAGGGCCGCAAGGCGGGTCACGCTGTCCAGCACGGCGTAAAGGCCACCATGGAAAGGGCTCCAATGGGCGATTTTGGGATTGAAACCGTAAGTCATCAGGGAAGTCGTCGTGGTTTTGCCCTCCGCCACCGGCAGATGGGCCGCCATGCCTTCACTGGGGGTCAGTTGATTTTTACCGCCAAAGGGCATCAAGACGCTGCTTGCGCCGATGGTACCGTCGAACATTTCCCCCAGACCCTTTTGGGAGCCGATGTTCAAATCCATGGCCATGGCGATGAGGCTTTCCGCCAGGGTGCCCCTGTCCCTGGTCTTCGCTAATGCGGAAAAAGGATTGATGGGTTCCGGGGGCAGCACTTCGATATCGGTATGCTGGCGCACGCCGCCACTGTTCACGAAATCCCGGGCCAAATCGACGACTTTTTGTCCTTTGAAAACCATTTCCAGGCGGTTGCTGTCGGTGACCGCGGCGATTTTCGTACATTCCAAGTTTTCTCCCCGGGCCTTGGCCATAAAGGCCTTCTCGTCACCGGCGGCAATGACCACGGCCATGCGTTCCTGGGATTCGGAAACCGCCACTTCGGTGCCGTCGAGGCCGCTGTATTTCAGCGGTACTTGGTCGAGATCGATGAAAAGGCTGTCGGTAAGTTCCCCCACGGCAACGGAAACGCCACCGGCGCCGAAATCATTGCAGCGTTTGATCATTTTCGTTACTTCACCGTCTCTGAAGAGGCGCTGAAGTTTTCTTTCCGTGGGCGGATTGCCTTTTTGTACTTCCGCACCGCTCTTTTTGATGCTCTCTTCCGTATGTTCCTTGGAAGAGCCGGTGGCGCCGCCGATGCCGTCCCTGCCGGTGCGGCCCCCCAGCAGCAGAACGATGTCGCCTTTTTGCGGCGCTTCCCGACGGACGTTCTCTTGGGGCGCGGCGCCCACCACGGCGCCGACTTCCAACCGTTTGGCCACAAAGGCGTCGTCGTAAATTTCCGCGACTTTACCGGTGGCCAGACCGATCTGATTGCCGTAGGAACTGTAACCCCTGGCCGCTTCCTTGCAGATTTTGCGCTGGGGTAGTTTTCCCTTTAAGGTTTTTTCCACGGGAACGCGGGGATCGGCAGCGCCGGTGACGCGCATGGCCTGGTAAACATAGGCTCTGCCGGAAAGGGGATCCCGGATGGCTCCGCCCAAACAGGTGGCGGCGCCCCCAAAAGGCTCAATTTCCGTGGGATGGTTATGGGTTTCGTTTTTAAAGAGAAAAAGCCAATCTTCCGCTTTCCCCTCATGATCGACTTTGATCTTGATGGTACAAGCGTTGATCTCGTCGCTTTCGTCGAGATCGTCAAGACCGCCATTTTTGCGCATTTCCTTCATGGCAATGGTGGCGATATCCATCAAACAGGGGGGCCTTTTGCCCATATCGGGTTCTTGATAAACTTCCGTCCTGGTCCAAAGATATTCTTTCCAGGCCCTTTTTACCGGTTCCGTGAAAAAACCGGGGGAAAAGGATACATGGTCGATGACGGTCATAAAGGTTGTATGACGGCAATGGTCGCTCCAATAGGTATCCAGCACCTTGATTTCCGTCAGCGTGGGATTTCTCTTTTCTTTCAGGAAATACTCCCTGGTAAAGCCGAAGTCCTCTTCACTCATGGCCAAAGAAAGGCTTTCATAGAGGTTTCTAAAGGCAACGTCGTCCATGGTGAGAAAGTCCCTGATTTCCGCAACGGGATTGGGGGGCGGCGCTTCCTCCCGGATGGAAGCGGGCTTATCTAAGGAGACTTCCGTGGAATCCACGGGATTGATGGCATAACCTTTGATCTTCGCCAGTTCCTCTTCGCTGATTTCCCCGGTCATGGCCCAAACCCGGGAACAACGCAACGCTTCGACGCGGTGGCCGGTGATGATTTCCAGGCACTGGGCCGCGGAATCCGCCCGCTGGTCGTACTGACCGGGAAGATACATGAAGCCAAAGGCCATTTCCCCGGCGTAAAGGGGCAGCTCCTCATCGTAGCAGTCGTCGGCAGGAGGTTCGGAAAACACCAGTCTCCTGCCCTTTTCCAGTTCCTCTTCGCTGAGTCCCTCCACGTCGTAGATATTGAATATGCGCAAAGTCTTCAAGCCGGTGATGCCGAGGGTATGGCTCAAATCCTGCCGTACCTGCTCCGCCTCGACGTTAAAGCCATCTTTCTTTTCGACGATCAGCCGCCGTATTCTACTCATGACCGCGTCCTCCTATTCGATATATGCTAAAAATTCTGCTTCCGACAGAATCTGAATGCCGAGTTTATTGGCTTTGTCCAGTTTCGAACCGGCTTTTTCACCGGCCACAAGATGATCAAGATTTTTGCTGACGCCGCTTGAAATCCGGCCCCCTTTGGCCTTGACCATGGCTTCGGCTTCGTGGCGCTTGAGGGTCGGCAGCGTGCCGGTGAAGAGAAAAGTCTCTCCGTTGAGATGACCTTCCACAGGCTTTTCCGCAGTCATTTTGAGGCCACAGGCTTTGAGCTTGGCAATAAGTTCCAAGTTCTTTTCTACCTTAAAGAAGCGCATCAAGCTATCAGCAATGATTTCACCGACTTCCTCCAGTTCGGCAAGGGCCGCAGAGTCGTCTTTTGCCACGGCCTCCAATAAGGCGTCCATGGAAACGAAGTGCGCGGCGATGTTGGCGGCGGTGACGGCGCCGACGTGGCGGATGCCGAGGCCGTAAAGGAGCCGTGCAAAGCCCACGTCCTTACTTTTTTCAATGGCCTTTAAAAGATTTGCGGCGCTCTTTTCCCCCATTTTCTCCAAAGGAATCAGTTCTTCGGCTTTGAGTTGGTAAATATCGCCGACGTCTTTGATCAGCCCTTTGTTCAGCAAGGTGGCGGTAATGGCCGGGCCCAGGCCCTCGATATCCATGGCGTTTTTGGAAACGAAATGCCTGATGTTTTCTCTGATCCGGCCGGGACAGCTTTCGTTGACGCAGCGCAGCGCTACTTCCTCCTCAAGACGTACCACCGGCTCGCCGCAGACAGGACAATGACCGGGAAAAACAAAGGGTTCTTCGTTTCCCCGGCGTTTCTCCGTTAGGGAGCGGACCACTTCGGGAATGACGTCGCCGGCTTTATGGATCACTACCCGGTCGCCGACGCGGATATCTTTCTCTTTCAGATAATCGGGATTATGCAGGCTGACCTTACTGATCAGGGATCCCGCCAAAAAAACCGGTTCCAAAATCCCTAAGGGTGTCAGCACGCCGGTTCTGCCCAAAGAGATGCTGATCTCTTTCAAGGTGGTTTCCTTTTCTTCCGCCGGGAATTTATAGGCAATGGCATACCGAGGCGCTTTGGCGGTGGCGCCGATCAAGTCATGATAGCGAAAATCATTCAATTTGAAGACGAGACCGTCGGTATCATAAGGCAATGCCCGGCGCGCCTCGGCTTTTTCTTCGAGAAACGATTGGATTTCCTCCATGTCGGCAATCCTTTGCCAATCGCCGTTGACGAGAAAACCGTTCTCACTCAGAAACGTCAGGGTATCTTCTTGGGTCATGGGGAGTCGCCCCTCACCGTAAACGATATCGTAAGCGAACACAGCCAAGGGACGTTTGGCGGCGATTTTAGGGTCCAACTGCCGCAAAGACCCGGCGGCGGCATTACGGGGATTGGCGAAAAGCGTTTCTCCCGCTTCTTCCCGCTCCTGATTCAGCTTGGCAAAGGCATTTTTGGGTAAATAGGCTTCGCCTCTCACCACCAGTTTACCCTGAAAAGGGATGAGCAGCGGCACGGTTTTCACGGTACGCAAATTCTCCGTGATATCTTCGCCGACTCTGCCGTCGCCCCTGGTGGCCCCTTGGACAAAGCGGCCCTTTTCATAAGTTAAGGTCACGGTAAGACCGTCGATCTTCCATTCCGCGATGTACGAGGGATTTTCCACACCGGCTTTCAACAGCCGCTGCTGGAAATCCTTTAGTTCCCCCGGGGAAAAGGTGTTGCTCAAGGAGAGCAGCGGCAAGGGATGCTCCACCGGCGTAAAACCGGCCACGGGACGGCCACCCACCCGCTGCGTGGGACTGTCCTCCCGCTTCCATTGGGGATACTGCCCCTCCAGGGCTTCCAGTTCTTTGATGGCGGCATCATAGTCATTGTCGCTGACCACAGGACGATCTTCTTCGTAATAGGCTTTATTCCACTGATTCAGCTTTTCCGTCAGCTCGTCGATTTTTTCTTTCATTTCAAATCTTCTCCAGATTGGCGTAAGCCAGCAAGAATTCTTTGATGCCCAAATCGGGAAAGGCCACTTTGGCTTTGCCGTTATCATTATCGATAAAAACGATGACCCCTTCCCCGAATTTGCAGTGGCTGATCTTATCGCCAAGGCTAAAGCTGTCGTATGCTTTGGGCTCAATGGCTTTGGCGGCGGGTTCCGCTGATTTCTTTTCGGGCACCTTGATATTCATTTCCTCCAAAAAACGGGAGGGCTTGTTGTACATCGTCCGCCCCCACAAAGTGCGGCGGTAGGCTCGGAGGATCTTCAATTTATCCATGGCCCGGGTAACGCCGACATAACAGAGACGCCGCTCTTCCTCGATTTCGCTTTCCCGCCCCGCTAAAATGGAACGGATGTGGGGAAAGATCGATTCCTCCATCCCCATGAGAAAGACCACGGAAAATTCCAGTCCTTTGGCCATGTGGATCGTCATCAGGGTCAGATAATCGTCGCTTTCTTCGAAGTTATCCAAGTCGGAGCTTAAAGAGATCGAAGCGAGAAAATCGGCAAGAGAACCGCCCTCCGCTTCGAAACGGGCGCTTTTATCGTAATCGGCAGTCACCGTCAGGAATTCCTCCATATTTTCCAACCGGGACATGTTCTCAATACTATTTTCCTTTTCCAGCGCCGCTTTATACCCGCTTTTTTGCCACAATTCGGCGGTAATCTCCGTGACATTGTGGTCAAGGGCGAAAAGGCGCAGCTCACGGATGAGCTCCGTGAATACGCCCAGGGATTTTTGGGCCGCGGATTTCATCTCTTCCAAACCGACATGATCGTCAAGGACGCGCCAAACGGAAACGGCGTGAGCTGCGCTGAGATCCTCTAACTTTTCCACGGTGGTATCGCCGATGCCCCGCCGGGGTTCGTTGATGATCCGCAGCAAACTGACGTTGTCGTCGGGATTCATAATGACCCGTAAATAGGCCATGGTATCCTTGATTTCTTTTCTATCGTAATACTTCTGACCGCCAAAAACCTTATAGGGAATCTTATTCTTTTGCAGCATATCTTCAAGAACGCGGCTTTGGGCGTGGGTGCGGTAGAAAACCGCCATATCGCGATAGCGGTATTTGCCCCCTTCGGCGTAGTGCTTCGCCTTGTCCGCCACGTAATGGGCCTCGGCCTTCTCATCGGGGAGCAGCGCCGCTTCAACGTCGCCGACGCCGGATTTATCAGAATAGAGCTCCTTTTCCAGGCGATTGCCGTTATGCTTGATCAAAGCGTTGGCTACCCTTAAAATCCCCATGGTGGAACGGTAATTCTTTTGCAAACGGTATACCTGCGCCTTGGGGTAATCATGGTGAAAGTTCAGGATATTTTCAATCTTCGCGCCGCGAAAGGCGTAGATGCTCTGATCCGGGTCGCCAACGACGAAAAGATTCCCCTCTTTCCCCGCCAAAAGCCGCAGAATCCGGTATTGGGCTTCGTTGGTATCTTGGTATTCGTCAACGAGGATATAGGGAAAGCGCTCTCTGTAATCGCTTAACACCTCATGACAGGTACTGAAAAGCTCTACGACGTAAAGCAGCAGATCGTCGAAGTCCAAAGCGTTATTGGCTTTCTTTTGAGCTTCATACTTTTTGTAGATCGCGGCAATGGTTTCCTCGTCGGCGGTGAAAGCCGTCTCCTCGTAGGCTTCCGGATTCATCAGCTCGTTCTTGGCGTCGGAGATGGCGCACAAAACAGCAGCCGGCGTCAGACGTTCGTCGGCACCTTGCTGCTTCAAAAGGCTTTTGATCAAGGAACGCTGATCGGCGTCGTCGTAGATTACAAAATCCGGCGAAATGCCGATGGCCTCCCCTTCCATTCTTAAAAGACGTAGGCAAATGCGGTGAAAGGTACCCACCCAAAGACCGTAGACCTCCGTCTTCAGCAAATCGGCGAGACGTGTTTCCATTTCCTTTGCCGCTTTATTGGTAAAGGTCAGCGCCATGATCTGCCGGGCCGAAACGCCTCTCTCATCCATGAGGTAAGCAATGCGGTTCGTCAAAACTCTTGTTTTACCGGAACCGGCCCCGGCCACCACCAAAACGGGTCCGTCTGCCGCGGTGACCGCTTTTTTCTGCTCCTCGTTCAATCCATCCAGATAATGCGCCATAAATAACTCCTTATCCTCTTACTTCAGATGCCGGAACGCTTTTTGTCCGATATCTTTACGGTAGTGACAGCCTTCAAAATCAATGGTTTCCACCCGGCCGTAGGCTTTGGCGATGGCCGTTTTCAGATCTTGGTCAAAGGCCGTAACCCCTAAAACGCGACCGCCGTTGGTGACGAACTGCCGATCCTCTTTTTTCGTTCCGGCGTGGAACACGAAAGTGTCCGGCTGTTCCTTATCTAAGCCGGTGATGACGTCGCCTTTCACCGGGGAAGCGGGATATCCCATGGCGCTCATCACCACACAGACGGCGTAACCGTCACGCCAACAAATTTCTATTTCATCAAGGGTTCCCTTGTTCACCGCTTCGGCCACGGTGATGAGATCGCTTTTTAAGAGCGGGAGCACCGCCTGGGTTTCGGGATCACCGAAGCGGGCGTTGAATTCCAGCACCTTAATGCCGTTTTCCCCCACCATCAATCCCGCGTAGAGCACGCCCCGATAGGGCTTACCCTCTTTTGCCATGGCCGCGACCAACGGTTTCATCACCTTTTCCATGGCTTCCGCCACGACTTCCGCCGAACCCACCGGTGCGGGAGCATACGCCCCCATGCCCCCGGTATTGGGACCTTTGTCGCCGTCATCGATGCGTTTGTGATCCTGAGACGGGAGCATCGGCACAACGGTTTTCCCGTCGGTAAAGGCCAAAAGGCTCAGTTCTTCCCCTTCGAGGAATTCTTCAATGACGATACGGCTGCCGCTTTCACCGAAAATTTTATCTGCCATCATACTCTTGACAGCGCCCACGGCAACATCCTGATCCTCGGCAATCACAACGCCCTTCCCCGCCGCCAAACCGTCGGCCTTAACCACAAGGGGATAGGCCGCTGTTTTCAGGTAGGAGAGGGCCGCATCCATATCGGTAAAGACCTCGTAATCGCCGGTGGGGATATTGTATTTTTTCATGATATGTTTGGAAAAAGCCTTGGAGCCTTCCAGCTCCGCGGCGTCCTTTTCCGGCCCCAACACCATGATATTTTCTTTGCGCAAAGCATCGGCAAGGCCGTTTAAAAGCGGCACTTCCGGGCCGATGAAGACCATTTCAATGTCATTTTCCCTGGCGAAGGCAAGGATTTTTTCCGTATCCGTGACCGCCAGGGGTACACATTGGGCAAGAGAAGCCATGCCGTCGCTGCCGGGAGCGGCATAAAGTTTTGTGAGGCGGGGACTTTCCGCGATTTTCGCGGCGATGGCATGTTCTCTGCCGCCACCGCCGATGACCATGACGTTCATGTTTTCCTCCCTATTTTTCCGACAGCAGCCGAACCACAGCGGGATAAAGCTGATGTTCCTGCTCTAAAATGCGCTGGGATAAGGTTTCTTCGGTATCGCCGTCTTTCACTTCAACGGCAGTTTGGGCAATGATTTCACCGGTATCCATCTCTTCATCAACATAATGTACGGTGCAACCGGTGATCTTCACGCCATATTCCAGAGCCTGGCGCTGTCCGTGGAGCCCCTTGAAGGATGGGAGCAAGGCCGGGTGAATGTTGATGATTCTTTTGGGGAAAGCCGCCACAAACTCTTTGGGCACAATCCGCATATAGCCTGCCAAAAGCACATAATCGGGAGCATAGGACCGAACGAGGTTTAACAGCCATTCGTTGTACTCTCCCGATTGGGGATTGCCATAGATGGCTTCGATATCCGCTTCCCTGGCAATCTCCAGGGCTTTGGCGTCAAAATGATCGGAAATCACGGCGACGATCTCGCCGTTGATGCCGCCGTTTTTGATCTCATTGAGGATCGCTTTGAAATTTGATCCCCGACCGCTGGCCAGCACGACAAACTTCTTCATACGTTGACCCCCATGATCTCCGTTTTCCCTTCGCCCTTTTCCAAATAACCCACCTGCATAAAGCGGGGGTCCTCATCCTGAATGCGAAAGGCCGTATCCTGGTCGCAGATGACGATGAAACCCAGCCCCATATTAAAGACGCGGTGCATTTCCAAAGGCGTTACGCCGCCGGTTTTCTGTAAATAGGCAAAGACCGCCGGCACCGGCCAGGCGACGTCGATCACGGCGTTGAGATCGGGTTTGATGCAACGGGGGATGTTTTCAATCAAGCCGCCGCCGGTGATATGGCTCATGGCTTTGATGTCATATTTTTGCAGGAGCGGCAGGATTTCCGGCACGTAGATTTTCGTCGGCTTCAGCAGCTCTTCTCCGAGGGTGCAGCCGAATTCCGGAATAACATCGTCAACAGAAAGCCCCGCCTGATCGAAAACGATCTTTCTGACTAAGGAAAATCCGTTGGAATGAACGCCGCTGGAGGGCAGCGCCAGCATCACGTCCCCCACTTCTGTGCGGCTGCCGTCGATGATCTTGCTTTTATCGACGACGCCCACGGCAAAGCCGGCGATATCATATTCATCGGCAGCGTAAAAATCGGGCATTTCCGCGGTTTCGCCGCCGATCAGCGCCGCCTTGCTTTGACGGCAGCCCTCGGCCACGCCGCTGACGATGGCGGCGATTTTCTGGGGTTGTAATTTGCCGCAGGCCAGGTAATCAAGGAAAAACAGGGGAGTCGCCCCCTGTACCAGAATATCGTTGACGCACATGGCCACAGCATCGATACCGATGGTATCGTGCTTGTCCATGAGCATGGCAATTTTTAGTTTGGTACCGACGCCATCGGTGCCGGAAACGAGAACCGGTTCTTGATAACCAGCCGTCGGTAGCTGAAAAAGACCGCCGAAACCGCCGATGTCCGTGAGGACATTTTCATTAAAGGTGGATTTGACGTGTTTTTTCATGAGCTGAACGGCTTCGTTTCCTTTATCGATGTCAACGCCGGCGTCTTTGTATGAAATTCCCATATTGCTCCTTTCGTTCGCCGCCCATTCCCTTTACGCGCCGGGAAGAGTCGAAAAACCCTGCCCTTTTCGGGCCAACAGTCCAGGTGTACCAGGTTTTCCTCTACCGCAACGTGTAAAACGGATCAGCGTCTTAGGGAAAGTTTCTCCATTTAGATTCGTACCGTTATTCACTCAAGCGCTTCAATATTTCCTGATAGGCGTCTTCCACATTGCCCAGGTCTCTTCTAAAGCGGTCTTTGTCGAGCTTTTCATTGGTTTCGGTATCCCAAAAACGGCAGGTATCGGGAGAAACCTCGTCGGAGAGCATAACTTCCCCGTGGAAGGTGCCGTATTCCAATTTAAAATCGATGATCTTGATGTTGCGCTTTAAAAGATATGCCTTGAGGATCTCATTGACCTTCAAAGAGGTTTCGGCGATGAAGGTTAGCTGTTCCGGGGTGGCCCATTCCATGGCGGCGATATGATAATCGTTGATCATGGGATCGCCCAGTTCGTCGTTTTTATAGCAGTATTCCAACACCGTCTTCTTGAGGGGCGTACCCTCGGCAAGACCCAGCCGTTTGGCCAAGGAACCGGCAGCGACGTTGCGGACGATGACTTCCAAAGGTAAAATCGTATTTTTTTTCACCAACTGCTCCGTGGGAGAAACTTTTTCGATAAAGTGGTTTTTCACGCCGTTTTCTTTCAGCATCGTAAAAAAGATGCTGGAAATTTCATTGTTCAGACGGCCTTTCCCCGTAATGGTGCCTTTTTTCTTGCCGTCAAAAGCGGTGGCGTCGTCTTTATATTCCACCCAGATCACATCGGGATCGCTGGTTAAAAACATCTTTTTTGCTTTGCCTTCGTAAAGCATTTCTTTTTTTTCTATGTTCATCATGGTTTTTTCCTCCTTAAAGACCAATGCGTTCAAAAATATAGTCGATATGTTTCAAATGGTAGTCATAGTCAAACAACTCGTCAATTTCTACTTTGGTGAGGAAACGAGCGATGTCCTTGTCCTCGGAAACGAGGTATTCAAAATCGGTTTTGGTCTGCCAGGCGTAAAGGGCATTGCGCTGCACCCATTCATAGGCCTTTTCCCGGCTCATGCCTTTGTCGATGAGGCGGAGCAGCACACGCTGGGAGAAGATGAGGCCCAAGGTCTTTTCAAGGTTGGACTTCATATTATCCTCATGGACCACAAGGTTTTTGAAAATAATCAACATCAGGTGGAGCATGTAATCTAAAAGGATGCAGGAATCGGGGATGATGATGCGCTCCACCGAAGAATGAGTGATATCCCGCTCATGCCAGAGGGCCACGTTTTCCAGAGCCGCAGTGGCATTGCCTCTCAATACCCGAGAAAGACCGGCCACCCGTTCCGCGGTGATGGGATTCTTCTTGTGGGGCATCGCCGAGGAGCCCTTCTGCCCTTTGGCAAAAGATTCTTCTACTTCCAGGATGTCGGTGCGCTGGAGGTTCCTGATCTCCGTGGCCATCTTCTCCAGGCTGGAGCCGATGACCGCCAAAGTGGACATATAGGCCGCATGGCGATCCCGCTGAACGATCTGGGTGGATACCGGCTCCGGCTTTAAGCCCAAACGGCTGCAAACCATTTCTTCCACTCTGGGGTCGATGTTGGCAAAGGTACCCACAACGCCGGAGATCATTCCTACAGAAACCGTTTCTTTGGCGTCTTCCAAGCGTTTGATATCACGGTCCATCTCCATGACATAGAGAGCCATCTTAAGGCCAAAAGTCACCGGTTCCGCGTGAATCCCGTGAGTCCGCCCCATCATGATGGTGTATTTATACTTTTTGGCAAGGCCCGCCAAGACCTCCCGAAACTCCCACATCTTAGTCAGTAGCAGCTCACTGCTTTCTTTTAATTGCAATCCCAACGCCGTATCGAGGACGTCGGAAGAGGTCATGCCCTTGTGGATGTATTTGGATTCTTCCCCGACGTTTTCACCGATCGCCGTCAAAAAGGCAATGACGTCATGCTTCACCACCTCTTCGATTTCTGTGATGCGCTCCGCGTTGAAAGACGCTTTCTCCCGAATGTTTTTTGCGGCTTCTTCGGGAATATAACCCAGTTCGGCCATGGCTTCGGAAGCGCAGATCTCCACTTCCATCATTTGATGAAAGCGATTTTCCTGTTCCCAAATGGCTTGCATCTGGGGCAGACTGTAACGACCAATCATACTCTCTTCTCCTTACTTCTTCTTCTCTGCCAAATATTCTTGCACTGTCATGGACTGAAGTTTTTCATCTTTTTTGATTACGCCATCGGCCATGACTTGCCTGTATTCTCTCAAGGTTACACGCAAATTTTCATCTTTCAACGATAAAATTTGGGCGGCCAGGATCCCCGCGTTTTTGGCTCCGCCGATGGCAACGGTGGCTACGGGAATTCCCGGAGGCATCTGCACCGTGGAGAGCAAAGAATCCATACCGCCCATGACCATGGTGGCAATCGGCACGCCGATTACCGGCAGCGTTGTCGCCGAGGCCACAACGCCCCCGAGATGGGCTGCGCCTCCCGCCGCGGCAATAAAGACTTCGGCGCCGTTTTTTTCTCCTTCGGCGACAATTTCATGGGTTTTTTCCGGCGTTCTGTGAGCCGAAGACACATGGATTTCATAAGGAATTTTAAACTCGTCTAAAATATTTGCAGCAGCTTCCATCTGCGGTAGATCGGAATCGCTGCCCATCACAATGATTACTTTCGCTTTTTTCACGCTACACCTCCAAAAATCCTCCCGCTGACAATGGCAAAAGAGGGAACCTTTTTAGCCATTGTGACGAAAAGATAATATATAAATTTTATCAAATTATCTCTGTTTCGTCAAGAAAACACAAAAGGCGAAAATCAGAAAGGACGCCTGTATAAGTCCAACCTTTTATTTTCCCCTTACTCCGCGGCAAAGAAATTTTTTAACCGCGTTTCCAATCTTCCGGGAACACCGTTGTTTTCACAAAAAAAGTGCCCCGCATAGACGGGGCAGTACACTTTCATCGGTTTGGTTTTATGAGTTTGATTTTATTGATACGTTTGATTTTCATCTTTCAGCGCCGCGACAATCTCCTTAATTTCCTCTACCCGCCGCCGGGGACAAATCAACAAAACGCCATGGTCTTCCGCGATTACCACGTCCTTCATGCCTATTACAGCGCAAAGCCGGTTATCGGTTAAAATCACCGAATTGCGCACATCCTTCAAAATATGGTTGCCCTTTACGATGTTGAGCTGCTCGTCGGGGCGAATCAATGAACCGAGGCTGTTATAGCTGCCCACGTCGTCCCAACGAAATCCCGCCTCCACCAGATAGGTCTCTTTTTCCTTTTCCAAAATACCGACGTCGAAGGATACGTTTTCCGATTCTCGGTAGGTTCTTGCCAATCCTTCCTGATCGTAAAGGCCGATATCGGCAAATTTTTGGCCAAAGGATGGCAGATGGCGGTCGAAGATATCAAAAATCGCCGACAGGGGAAAAACAGACATGCCACAGTTCCAATGATACGTCCCCTTCTTGAGGTAACGCCGGGCCTTTTCCCGGTGGGGCTTCTCCACGAAGCGGTGAACATGATAGTAAGTATCGTTTTCAAGGTGTTCTTTTCTGCCCCGCTCCACATAACCGTAACCGGTGGCGGGATAATGAGGCGTGACGCCGATCACCACAATGGACTGTTTCAAATCGGCGACTTCCACGGCTTTTTTAAGGGTGCCGGCAAAACCCTCTTGATCGGGAATCTGGTGATCGGAAGGAAGCACGGCGACGATGCCGCGTTCCTCTTTTTCTTTCAGGCATTTGCAGGCCCAAAAAACAGCGACAGCGGTATTATTGCCAAAGGGTTCGCCGATGAACTGATAGTTCCCCTCTTCGCCGCTGAGGGCCGCACAGACCAGTTCCCGCTGATCCTCACCGGCAATGATATACGGAACGGCGTTCACGGCAATGGCCTGGGCTCTTAAAAAAGCTCTTTTCAGCAAAGAATCACCGCCGTCAATGCTGAGAAATTGTTTCGGACAGTTCTCTCTGCTCAATGGCCAGAAACGGCTACCTTTTCCGCCGGCAATGATCAAAGGGATGACTTTTTCCACCATACAAAACCCTCCTTTTTGAAAAAGGAGGGTTAAAGACAAAAGCAAGGCTTGCTTTCGCGGTTCGCTTCGGGTTGCAGGATCGTCTCCAACCACATCGGGCAAAACACGGCAAACCTTGGGCACGCCGTGTACAAATGGTACTTCGGCATCCCGTTTTTAGTGCGGTGCTGCTCTATGCGGTTGACCGACAAACGAAGAAAACCCTCCTTCTCTAATAAATATACGACAAAGGAGGGTTTGATAACCAAAAATCGGATTTTTTTGATTTTATCTCATCTATCTGAATTTATCTGAATTATCTGAATTTTCCATCCACAAAGGAGCGGCTAAAGTCAAAATTACTGATCAGGTGGCGGTTTCCCTGTTTGACTCCGTGCGCGCTTAAATGCCATAAGGTCAGAGCCAATTCTTTGCCTTGGCTCATCAAATCGATGACGCTTTCTCGATGTTCCGCCTGATCACCGTGGTGGAACCAGGCAGCGCGTTTCAAGTTCAAATAGTCGTCAGCCGTGGGCGCGATATTGGCAAAATAGGAGCAGGCATCTTGACAGCTTTGCAAAACCTGCCGGTTCATCATGGCGTAGGGCTTCAGCCTGCCATCGGCGTCATAGATCAGATCCGTACGCCAAATCCCGTCGGCAAAGCATTCTTCTACCTTCTTCGCCTGCACCCGTACTTCATAGACGTTCCAAAGAACGCGGCTGTAAAGCCCGGCGATGGTCCGGCGTACGCTGGGACTCGCGATATAATAATCCTCCGCGGCGCTGGCCGCGGGACAAAAGTGAATCAGCGCTTCGGACAGCTCATGATCCATGCCGTCTTCGATGCGCCAGTGGGAGCCCACGGTTTTAGAAGGATCCGTTGAGGCGTCCTCCAACTGTTTTTGCAGGGAAAATACGTAAGGATGACATTTACAGTCAAGGGCGTAATGACAACAGAAGCCGTAATAATAAGCCATCAGCATATCGAAATCAACGCATTTTCTGTGATTGATCAGATCGTGGGCCAAAAAGGTGAACAGCGTGTTGGTTTTCTCTCCGTGAATCATGCGGCCGTAAAGGGGCAGTTCACTGTATTCGTCAATATGACGGTGGCTGTATAAGAGGTCGGCGCCTTGTAAGCCCCAGCAAAAAGCGGAGAGGTTCTCCTCCACGAGGCGGGCTGTGTCAAAAGCGGCGTCTCTCAAAACCTGCTGACCAAAAATGTGATGTGTTGTAAAATGCGACATAGAAAACTCCCATAAAAGTACATAATCTCTGTTACTATGATATCATATTTTTCAAGGAAATGATAGACTATTTTTCCTTACCATTGTATAATAAGATCAAGATATAAAAGGAAACGGTTATATGAAAGAACGATTCGAAAAGTATTTTTCTCAGCAATCCATCGGCTTTGCCTTTCTGGTCTTCGGCGGCATCCTCTTTTACTTCATCCTTTCCCGGATTGAAGATGTTTTGTCATGGATCGGCTGGGTTTTAGCGGTTTTCAAGCCATTCCTATGGGGGCTGATCATCGCTTATTTCGTCAACTTCTTTGTGGTATTTTTTGAACGGCGCGTTTTCCAAAAAATCAAAAACGGGAGAACCCAACGCTCCGCCGCGATGATCTGCGGGTTTTTGTTGGCCTTGATCATTGTAATCCTCTGCATTGCCATCATCGTGCCGCAAACCGCCGACAGCATCTCGGGGCTGATCGGCAACGCGTCGGGATACATCAAAAACTTCACCGCTTTTGCCACGGCATTCGCCGCCAACCACGCTTGGGCCACGAATATTCTCGATTGGGCAACCATCAAACTCACCGGTTTGGAGGATTCTCTGCCTTCCTTCCTCACCGACTACGTATTACCGTATACCGTAGATATCACCACAAAGATCACTTCGATCATCGTCAACCTTTTCATTGCCATTGTTGTTTCCATTTACTTCTTGGCCAGAAAAGAAAGGTTTTACGCCCAAACCAAAAAGTTACTTTACGCACATATGAAAACGGAAAAGGTAGAACGGCTTTTGCAGCTCACCAAACTTTCCAATGAAACCTTCAGCAGTTTCATCTCCGGGAAGTTGCTGGATTCGCTTATCATCGGGATTCTCGCCTTCATCTGCCTTTCCATCTTCCATTTCCCTTACGCGCTGCTCGTTTCCGTGATCATCGGCATTACCAATATCATACCTTTCTTCGGGCCGATCATCGGCGCCGTCCCCTGTTTTTTCATCATTTTAATCGTCGACCCTGCCAAAGCCCTTTGGTTCCTGCTGTTTATTCTCATTCTTCAACAGGTGGACGGTAATATTATAGGCCCTAAAATCTTAGGTTATTCCATTGGCCTTTCCGCCATCTGGATCGTTTTTGCCATTGTCATCGGCAACCAACTTTTCGGATTCATCGGCATGGTCATCGGCGTGCCTCTTTTCGCCATCATCTACATACTCTTTAAAGAGTGGAGTGAGAACAAGCTGCGGCAAAAACAGATGCCCACAAGTACCGAAGAATACGCCACGGAAAAAAACAAAATCCGCTATTGATATCAATTTTACGTCTGCTTATGAAAAAGAGACTGTCGGAAAACTCAGGTTCAGACTGAATGCTCCGGCAATCTCTTTTTGATTTGCGAACATATTTTATATTATTTTATTTTTCGATGGTTACCTTCACATCCTTGGGCAGCGCCATATTGGCAGCGACCTCCACGGTTTTGATGATCCCCATCGGCACGGGGCAGGCGCCGTGTTTGCATTTGGTGCGGCAGGCATCATAAATAGGACCAGTACCCAAAGGATCGAACCCCGCCATCATACTGACCTCCGGCAGCCGCTGGTCAAGATCTTGGTAAGCGGGACACTGGGAATCGACTTTCAACGTCATGTTCATGCCGTCCTTATCCTCTACCGTAACATTGGTGATCATACCGCAAACCCCCGGTTCAATTACACTTTTCGCCATAATCCCTGTCTCCTTTCTTTCTCTGAACTTAACCCTATTCTATAGAGAGAAAAAATCTTTGTCAGTGACTTGATCACATTTCATTTTCCAAATAGGCGCAAAGTTTTTTCATGATGGGGCCGCCGTCACCCACACCGCTGCTGCCCCCGGTGACTAGGATCACCACGGTATATTTTGGGTCGTCATAGGGGAAAAAGCCGCCGATCCAGACGTTTCCCGTCTCTGAAGTGCCGGTTTTACCGGCAATCTTAAAATCTTCCAAATGAAGGCTTTGAGCCGTACCGTTTTCAAAGGTTTTTGCCATCATTTCTTTGACCGTTGACGCTGTTTCCGCCGAAATCACCCGCAAGGCCAGGGCGGTATCGTAGGAAGCAACCGTATCCCCCTTCTCGGACACGGCCTTTTGTACGATACGGGGGGTATAAAGCAGGCCGTTTGCTGCAATGACGTTGATCATTTTGGCGATATTCACCGGCGTCATCATCACACCCTTTTCCCCCAAAGCAGCATTGGCCAGATCCGCTTCGCCGCCACCGGCCAAATCGAGGCCGGAAAGATCGTTTAAGGGATAGCCCAGAAGATAGTCATCCTTTAGTTCCCAACGGGCAAAGGCTTCTTCCATACGGCTTTTGCCCAAAGAAAGCGCGGTGCGCACAAAAACAGGATTGCAGCTTAGGGATAAGGATTCCTCAAAGGTGAGAAAACCGTGTCCCTCCTCCTTCCAGCAGGAAATGGTCTGCCCGTTGCCCAAAGTATAGCTGCCGTCACAAAAGAAGCTTGTTTCCGGTTGCACCACACCTTCGTCCAAAGCAGTGGCGGCAAGAAAGATTTTAAAGAGAGAAGCCGGGGGGTAGGCAGAAAGCGCTTTGTTGACATAGACATCGTTGGCCGTATTTTCCGTTACCTGATAAGGATCGTATTTGGGCGAGCTCACCAAGGCCAAAATATCACCGTTTTCAGCGTCCATCACCACGACAGCCCCTTCGTTGGCGCCGATGGCGGCTTCGGCGGCGCGCTGGATGTCAAGATCAAGGGTTAGGTAAAGTTCTCCCGCAGCAGATTCGCTGTCCTCCAACAGAAAATAGGCGCCGCTTTCGATGATCTTATTGTTTTCATCCACCAAAAAACCGATTTTCTTTCCACCGCTGTTATGCAGGATGTCCTCGTATACCTTTTCCAGACCGCTCAAACCCACGGTAACGCCGGTATCTCCCGCCTCGTTACCGCTTTCTTCGCCCAAAGCGCCTAAAAGATGCAGCGCCGGATAGTCCCGGTAGTAACGGCCCTGACGGGAAACGACGTAAACGCCGTTGAGTTTAAGAGCTTCTACCGTTTCCGCTTCCGCCGTGGTCAAGTCGGTTTTGGCGACAAAGGGCGTTTTGCGTATGGTTTTACCGTTTCCGCTTTTTCCCGCGGTCTTATTTTGCAGCAGCGCGGCAGAAAAACCAAGATTCTCCTCAAGGGCTGACGCCGTTTCACCCACATCGTCGATAAGAGCAGGCACGATGAGCAGAGCAAGGGTTTCCCGATCGGCGGTAATGGCAATATTGTGGCGGTCGTAAACCGTGCCCCGGGGCTCTTCCGCCAGCTCCACGGTGCTGATCTCCTGAGAGTCGGCTTTGGCGGCCAGGTCGTCATGACAAAACGCCTGTAGCCAAATGACGCGTGCCAATACGGCCACACCGAAAACAATAAAGAAAAGAATGATCAGACGAATGCGTTTTTCCATCAATTTTACTCCATAAAAAAAAGACTATGATGTACATCATAGTCTCAGATTGTAGACAAAGTCCGCGTATGCGGAATTTGGCTGCAAGCTGATAGGCTGTCGAGAAAGGCTTAGAGGCGGTGAACGCGCTGACCTGCGGCTGCGCCGCGTACCGAAATGTACTCAAGCAGTCACGGGGCAGAGTGTTTGCCGCGTATCAGCCTTTGTCGGCAGGCGGAGACTATGATGTATATCATAGTCTCTCTCTTTTGATGGAATATTATGCCAAAACTTCACAGGTAAAAGGCAATCCCCGCAAGATGCGTTTCACCGGCCCGGTTTTGCCGTAGCCGCGAAGCATCACAAGGCCCTCTTTGTTATCCACGGTACTGACAACGCAGAGATGATCGTAGCCTTCAAAAACACGGTTTAGATAATCAATATTTTTCGGATCGACTTTGATATCGAGGCGGTAAGGGTTAAGTTCCATTTTTCTTTCTCCGTAGGATGGTCAGGGGTTCCAGGGGTGTAGCATAGGGCAGATAGACCGTCATTTGCGCATGGGGCGCTTTTTCAATGGCCGCTCCCGTTTCATCATAGAGCGCCGTGACGGTCAAAGAAAGATTCTCCCCGCGGGGGAAAACAACCTCCAAAGTCTCGCCGACGGCGAAGTGATTGCGCTGTTCCAGGCAGATCATTTGCCGCTCCCCGTCATAGCCTCTGACCACCGCCACAAAATCATAACGCCGTTCATAGCCTCCGGTATCATAACGGTGATCCTTGCCCTGGGGTTTGCCCGTAAGAAAGCCGGTGGTATAGGCCCGGTGGCTCACGGTTTCCAGCTCTTCCTGCCAGAAAGGCAGCATGTCACGGAATTTCTCCGGCGTCTCGTTAAGACAATCGATGGCTGCCCGGTAGACTTTCGTCACCACCGCCACATAGTAACTGCTTTTGACCCGACCCTCAATTTTCAAAGCGTCGATGCCGATATCCCCTAAATCCGGCAAATAAGAAAGCAGGTTTAAGTCTTTGGAATTCATGATATAACTGCCCCGACCGTCTTCTGTCAGGGACAAATATTCTCCGGGCCGTTCCTTTTCCACCAGGGCGTATTGCCAGCGGCAAGGATGGCTGCATTGGCCTCGGTTGGCGTCTCTTCCCGTCAGGTAGTTGCTTAACAGGCAGCGTCCGGAATAAGCCATGCACATCGCGCCGTGTACGAACATTTCCAGTGAAATATCGGTTTTTGCCGCAATCTCCCGGATTTCCTGTAAAGAGAGTTCCCGGCCTAAGACCACCCGTTCCGCGCCGTTTGCCTGCCAAAAGGAGACGGTTTTCCAGTTGACGTTATTGGCTTGGGTGCTGATATGAATCGGTATTTCCGGCGCCGTTTCCTTGGCCAGCAGCAAAACACCGGGATCGGAGATGAGCAAGGCGTCGGGGTGCAGCGGGGCCAAAGCTTTGAGATAGGCGGCCAAAGGTTTTAGATCGTCGTTATGGGCGAAAATATTCACCGCCACATAGACCTTTTTGCCCCGGTCATGGCAGAAGGAAATGGCTTCTTTGATTTCGGCCAAGCCGAAATTGCCGCTTTTTTCCCGCAAACTGAAGTGGTCGCCGCCGAGATAAACAGCGTCGGCGCCGTAGGCGACGGCGAAACGCAGTTTTTCCAAATCTCCCGCCGGCGCCAACAGTTCCGGTTTTTTCCCTTGATCCTTTTGTTTATTCGTTGTCATATTCCCCGTTTTCAATGGCCGCTTTGGCCGATAGATGTTCTTCGTAGGTCTTACTGAAAATATGTTCTCCGTTGGGCTTGGCTACAAAATAGAGATTATCGGTATCCGTGGGGTAGAGCGCCGCGTAAAGGGAGTCGTGACCGGGAGAGGCGATGGGACCCGGCGGCAGACCGTAATGGATATAGGTATTATAAGCCGAGTCGATCTGTACGTCCTCGTTGGTAAGCACGGATTTCGTTTCACCTAAGGCATACTGCACCGTCGCGCAGCTTTGCAGCAGCATATTAAGGTTCAGGCGGTTGTAGAAGACACCGGCAATGATGGGCCTGTCCTTTTCAACCACCGCTTCCTTCTCTACAATGGAGGCCATGGTGACCCATTCCTTTGGGGTCAAGCCCAGTTCATTGACGCGGGCTTGCCATTCGTCTCCATACTGGGCATCAAATTCTTCCAGCATCATACTGATGATCTCTGCCGCGGAATCGTCTTTGGCGATATAGTAGGTTTCAGGGTAGAGGAACCCCTCTAAGCGTTGGGAGTCACCGGCTGCCGGCAAATAATCGTAAGCGTAGTTACCGTTGGCGGCGGCGTCCAAAAACGCTGCCTCTGTAACAAGACCCTTGGACACGAGCAGAGCAATGATCTGTTTCTGACTGTAGCCTTCGGGAACCGTTATCTTTTCACCGCTGAGGGCAGGCCCTTTTACCAAGGTTTCGATAACCTCCGACAGGGTGCAGGTACCTTTGAAATCATAGGTTCCCGCTTTCAGCTCCGCGCCGACACCATTCTTTTTTACCTGAAGTTTAAAGGCGAAGGCGCTTCGGATAACACCCTTGTCCGCTAAGATGACGCCAATTTCTTCACTGGTGGATGCTTCGGGGATGATCACTTCCACTTTGTTTTTTAGTGTTACGGAGCCGAAAAGATGGCTATAATACCAAACTCCGCCAACCACCAAAATCACCGCCAGCAGCAATATGATTATTTTTTTCATTTTTTATTCCTAACACTTCTATAGATTTTAAAATTTTAAGATTTCATATATTCAAGGCGCGGCAACAATGATCTCTTTTTGCGCCATATAGGTGTCATGGGAAACGGTTTCACTGGTCAAAACAGCGCCGTCTTCGGCAATGGTACGGCTGACACTGCATTCCAGTCCCTGTTTCCCGGGAGATTTGATATAACGCGAACCGCGGCTAAGATCATCGTCGATGATGGTTTCCGTGGTATAGGGAATATAGCGAATGATATTTGAGGTTACCGTGATATCCTTCTTTAACGCTGTATTGCCGTAGATCGTCACCGTGAGCACACCATTTTCCGCAGTGGCGTGGAGCAGCACCGGTCGGGGATACGTATTTTCAAAGGCAAGGTCGGAAGTACCCCAGGCGACCATGGCGTCTTGACCGGGGTCCACATAGGAGCTGATCAGCGAATGGGGTCTTCTTGCCGTCACCGTCAATTCCGTACGCAGCAGGGCGCCGTAAACCGTGGTACTGACCTGGCAAACGCCGCCGCCAAGACCGTCGGTATACTCACCGTTTTCAATGATCACCGCATCAAGGAAGCCCCGCTCATAACTGCGCTGACCCACGGTTTCGTTAAAGGAGAAACTGCCCTCTGCCGGAATCAGCGTCAGATCAAGGAAGGACACGGCCAAGGCGATGTTATGGGCGCGGTTTGCGGCGCCTTCGCTATAATAGGTGGTAAAGGTCGATAAGACACCGTCGATCTCCATGGCTTCCAAATCGGCGGTGGTGATATCCGGGTCGGCATTCTCATCGATGATCAATTCTACTTCGGAAACGGCGGGATCGGCAAGGGCCTTGCGGATTGCTTTGGCGGTGGCTTCGCTGTTGAGGAACGTGCCTTTTTCCGAAGGATTCACCGCTACGTTACCCTCAGCGTCAATATAGAAACAGGCGTTTTTTGCCGTGGTGGTCAAATCACCTTTTACGGTATCCAGGGCAGCGCTTAAAGGGTCTTCGTCAATGACGATCGCCGTCTCCAGTTCCGTCTCCCGCCACAGGGAGCCTATACGGTATTCATACCGTTTTAGGAGGTTTCCTTCCCTGCCCAAGCTTTCGGCGTAACGCAGCAGAACCCCGGGGTCCTCAGAGAAACCCAGTTCGCCGCAGGTATATGTATAAACCTGAGCTTTCGAAACGAGCTGAATGCTTGTTTCACTCCGTTTATGAAGCAGATCTTTGATGATCTCCTCCGCCGCGGCAAAGGAAAGGCCGGAAAGATCGCGGCCAAACAAACTAACATGATTTGGCAGAGTCTCATTTTCCCGCCAACACTTGTCGTTGAGAACCGCGAAAACAAAAAGAGACAAAGAAAAGAGCAGAAAGATACAAAGAATCTTTATTCCTTTCTTTTTCCGCAGTTTCTTCGTCTTTTTTTGTTTACCCAAAAGAAATCACCGATCAGAAAACGGTTGTTTCATTATATTCTCCGTTTTCCGAAAAGTGACCTGTTTTGAATTATTCTTCCTCGTCGCCCAAGTCCATGTATGCTTCGGCGACTTTATTCCACTCGTCGTCATCTTCGATATCGTGAAGGATTTCTTCCCCTGTTTTTTCATCGACTTCCAGGCGGAAGACCATCACTTCGTCGTCGTCTTCTTCCCCTTCGGGGAGGGCAATGGCTACATATTCGCTGCCGTCCACTTCAAAAATATCAATGACCTCAAATTCCTGTTCATTGCCTTCTTCGTCGATTAACGTCACGAGCTGCACTTCGAACTCTTCTTCATGGTCATGATCGTGGCCGCAGCCACATCCACATTTGTCTGCCATAATACACCTCTCTCAGCGGTTGGAGCCGCTTCTTAAAAAATCAAGATAGTTTTGTAATATCAGAATCGCAGCCAGAGAATCTACTTCCCGTTTTCTCTTTTTGCGGCTCAGATCAGCTTCAATCATGGCGCTTTCCGCCATTTTTGAGGTCAACCGCTCATCCCAATAAACAATGGGCAGCCCGGTTTCTTTTTCCACCGCGGCGGCGAATTCCTTCGCCATGGAACAGGAAGGACCCTCGGTGCCGTTCATGTTTTTTGGCAGGCCGACCACGATCCTTTCCACTTGGTATCTCCGCACCGCGTCGTCAATCTGACGTAAATCGCCGCAGAGATCGTCCCGCCGGCGTATGGTCGGCAAAGGTTGGGCGGTGATCCCCAAGGGATCACAAACCGCCATGCCGATATTTTTTGTTCCTACGTCCAATGATAGTATTCTCATTATTTGCAAGCATGTTCCAGATAGTAACTGACAAAGACTTCCATCAGATCGTCTCTTTCGATGTTCTGAATGAGGTTTCTGGCGTCTTTATGTGAAGTGATATAGCTGGGATCGCCGGAGATCAAATAGCCGACAATCTGGTTGGACGCGTTGTAACCTTTTTCCTGCAAGGCTTCGAATACCGCTTTGACGGTAGACGAAACATCATCCTTGTTCCCCGCAAATTCTTTGGTAAGTTCTAAACGGTCGCTCATGGTAATACCACCTTTCTTCGTCTGCCCCTCAGACGTTTTTCAGCAAATCTTGCGCTTTGGCCATGGCCTCGCCGATTTTCTCAACGTCTTTGCCACCGGCCTGGGCCATGTTGGCCTTACCGCCGCCGCCACCGCCGACCACGGCGGCAATCTCTTTGATCAGTTTGCCGGCGTGGAAATTGTTTTCCAGCCAGTTTTTACCGCCGCTCACCACGATGCTGACTTTGCCCTCAACAGCGGCAAACAGCACCAAAGCAAGATCGTCGCGGTTTTCCTTTAAGCGGTCCGCCAGTTCTCTTAAACCGTTGGTATCCATTTCCCCCATATCGGCGACAATGGCTTTGCCCTTGGGATAAGTTGCGGCTTCCTCCATGATATCCCCGGCTTTGGCCGCAGCGGTTGCTTTTTTATAAGCGGCGAGCTGCTTTTCTTTATCCTTCAATTCATCAAGAAGCGCCTGTACTTTCGTAATGACGTCATCATTTTTGACTTTCAGCAGATGTTCGATTTCCTGCAATTCGCGTTCTTCTTTTTCGTAATAGGCCCGGGCCGCCTCCCCGGTGACGGCTTCGATTCTTCTTAAACCGGCGCCGATGCTGGATTCGGAGACGATCTTAAAGAGACCGATTTCCCCGATATCGGCGACATGGGTGCCGCCGCACAGCTCTTTGCTCCAACCGCCGACGTTGACGAAGCGGACGCGGCTGCCATATTTTTCACCGAAAAGCGCCATGGCCCCCTCGGCTTTGGCGTCTTCGATGTCCATTTCCTTTGTGCACACATTGAGATTTTCCAAAATCTTGGCGTTGACTTTATCTTCAATGGCTTTGATTTCCTCCGCTGTGAGAGCGGAGAAATGATTGAAGTCGAAGCGCAGCCGGTCTTCATTAACGAAGGAACCGGCCTGGTTGGCATGGTCGCCCAGTACTTCCTTCAAGGCTTTGTGCATCAGATGGGTCGCCGTGTGGTTTCTCTGGGTGGCTTTGCGCAAACCTTCGTTGACCTGAACCGTACCTTGGTCACCTTCACTGAGGCTGCCGCTTTCGATTTTCACCTTATGGAGATAGACGCCGTTGGGCAGCTGGAAGGTGGTTAAAATCGCGGCCCTTGCTTCTCCGGCTAAAAATTCACCGCGATCCCCGGTCTGGCCCCCCATTTCGGCATAACAGGGAGTTTTATCCAAAATCAGATAGCCTTCCTCTCCCTGGTTTAAGGTCCCGACCCGTTCATTGCCGGTGATCACCGCTTTTACCTGGGCAATATGGGATAAACTGGTATAACCGGTGAATTCCGTGGCCGCCATATCCGGCAGCAAGGCGGAAAGGGCAATTTCCTGTTCGTTGAAACCTTCGTTGCTCCTGGCGTTCCTGGCTCTTTGCCGCTGTTCATCCATGGCCGCGGCAAACCCTTCGTGATCGACGCAAAGGCCGCATTCCAGGGCGGCGTCTTCCGTAAGATCAAGGGGAAATCCGTAAGTATCGTAAAGCTGAAAGGCTTCCTTACCGTCGAGGACGGCTTTGCCCGCGGCTTTTGTTTCCTCAAGCTTTTCTTCTAAAATTTTCATACCGTCCGCTAAGGTCATCTGAAAACGCTCTTCCTCATTGGCGATGACTTTGACGATAAAGTCCTGTTTTTCTCTGATTTCCGGGTACTGATCACCCATGATATCGACGACGACGGGAACGACCTTGGCCAAAAAGACGCCTTCGACACCGAGCATTTTAATGAAGCGGGCTGCCCGGCGCAGAATGCGGCGGAGCACATAGCCCCTGCCGTCATTGGAGGGCAGTACGCCGTCGGCGATTAAAAACGTACAAGAACGGGCATGATCCGCCACGACCCGCATGGGAAAACCGCTTTCGTCGCCGTGGTAAGCTTGTCCTGTTTCTTTGGCGATGAAATCGATGATTCTTTTCAGTAAATCCGTATCGTAATTGGAAGCGACGTTTTGGAGGATAGAGGCCACCCGTTCCAAACCCATGCCCGTATCGATACAGGGGTGGGGCAGCGGCGTCAGCACGCCGTTTTCATCGCGGTTATACTGCATAAAAACGAGATTCCAAATTTCCAACCAACGGTCGCAGTCGCACTTACCGATGGCGCAATCATCACCGCAGGCGAATTCTTCGCCCCGGTCATAGTGAATTTCGCTACAGGGACCGCAGGGACCGGTATCCCCCATGGCCCAAAAATTATCTTTGTCACCCAGGCGGGAAATACGGTCTGCCGCGACGCCGGTGACCTTCTGCCACAGTGCATAGGCTTCGTCATCGTCTTGATAGACCGTGATATATAAATGCTCCCGGTCGAGGCGGAGAACTTCCGTTAGAAATTCCCAGGCGTAGGCGATGGCGCCTTCTTTAAAATAGTCGCCGAAGGAGAAATTCCCCATCATTTCAAAAAATGTATGGTGACGGGCGGTTTTGCCCACGGTGTCGAGATCATTATGTTTACCGCCAGCGCGGACGCATTTTTGCGCCGTCGTCGCTCTTTTATAGGGTCTTTCTTCCAACTCTAAAAACGTATCCTTAAACTGCACCATACCGGCGTTGGTAAAGAGCAGTGTGGGATCGTTATGAGGAACAAGAGATGAGCTTTTTACGACTTCATGGCCTTTGTCATGAAAAAAATCGAGAAACGCCTTTCTGATCTCATTGCCTTCGATGATTTTGCCTGCCATTGTCAGCCTCCAAATGTATCTGTGTTACGAAAAGTCCGCTGATATGCCTAAAACGAAAAAACCACAAACTCCACGTATTTTAATGTTCCTAAATTATATAATTTTTTCCATTAAAAGTCAATCGGTGGGATAGGCAACGACTTTTTCATAGATAAATTTCAATAGCACTTTCATAACCGCGGAAAGAGGGATAATCAGTACCATACCGAGGATGCCGCCTAAATAGCCGCCGAACAGAACGAGAAAGATAACGGTAACGGGATGCAGCCCCACGCTGTTACCCAGCACTCTCGGTGAAATAAAAATATTTTCCCCTTGCTGCACAACGATCAACAGCAAAATAACGAGAAAAATATTGACATCCCCTTGTAGCAGGGGCAGCACAAGGATGGGTATCGCGCCCAAAAACGGTCCAAAATAGGGAATGATGTCCATGATACCGTAGAGAATGCCGAGTACGGTGGCGTATTCCACCTGTAGAAAAAAAAGTCCCAGCGCCGTGGCGGTGCCGACGATCAGCGAAATCAACAGGTTGCCTTTGACAAAACCCCATAATACGCCGTCGATATCCTCCCAGAGGCTCAACACGTTGACGCGGACAGAAGGCGGGAAGAACATCAGAAAACCGTCGCTGATTTTCTCCTTATCCCGCAAAAAATAGTAAGCGACCACGGGAACCAGGACAGAATAAAAGATGATCCGGGGCAACGCCGAAATAAAGTCTATGGTGCGGTCGGCAAAGGCTTCGGTCCAAGAAGCAAGGAGCATGGATATTTTTTCGTCGAGCCCCACGGAACCAACGAGGTTCATAAATTTCGTCCCCGCCACGTAGTGATTCCAAAGAGACATCACGTAGTCGTAATAAACGGGAAGCGCGTCAAAAAGCGCGGCGCATTCACTGTAAAGCTCGGGGATGGCCACGATGATCAGAAAGAGCAGCACCGTGAGGATCATGGCGTAAGTAACCAAAATCGCCACGGACACCGTTACACCGCTTTTGACAAAGGCAGAGATGATCGGCTGGAGCAAATAGGCGGTGATCACCGATACGGTAAAGAGCATAAAAAGACCGCCGAAGGCTTTGATGAGCCAAATCAGCATCAAAAACAGTATTAGGGCAGCCAAAATCAGCCAGGTTTTTCGTTTCATTACATCACCTCAAATAAAAAGCGGGCTGCCGAAAACGATAAAACTTATGGCAAACGCTGCTCGCTCATGGCGCATACGCCTATCGTCTAAGATTTTACCGCTTCGACAGCCCGAAATTCCAAATTTCCATGGAATTTTCATCACAGGTTAAGAGCAGGATCAGAGCATATCCTCCCAAGTTTCCTGTAAATCTCTTTTTATTTTTTTCGCTTTTCTCGCCACACTCTTGGGCAGAATGATCACGGGAGCATTTTTCCCTCTCCTTTTGCGGCCGGCAGGGGTCATATAATAATCGTGATACATATAACCCGCTGTGGCGCCAAGCATGAAAGAAGCGAAAAGACACATTTTGTTTGTTCCGAACAATCGATCACCTCCCGGAAGCCGATACTTTGGTCAAATTGCCTTCTTCCGAAATCATGTAGACTTCCGCAGCCGTATTAAACTCTACATGGCAATTCCAACAAAAATATTGGTTCTCCCCTATTTTCCCCACATCTTTTCCGTTACATACAGGACAAACCATGTTATCACCTACCATTATTTTGAAATTTGTCCGATTTTGTCATATCGGGGATAATACTTGCGTCCGTCGGCAAGATCTTTCCAGAGCCCGCCGGAAATTTCATAACCACTGATGACGTATTGCTGATCGAAAACGAGATCGGAAATGATTTCGCCTTCTTTCAAAAAAATCTGCACATTGCGAGTAAAGTCATGATACGAAACATGATCAAAACCAACGTCTCTGATTTTTTTCAGATCCGACGGAGAAGCAATGATGATACCGTCCTTATAGATTTTCAAAATCTTTTTTTCGTCAACCCAGAGAATCCTTTTCCCGGAAAAGGATTTGCCCAGGGAAATACCGGCCAAAGCTTTTTTTTCATTATTGATAAAAAAATCCGCCACCCGGCCGAGATAGCTTCCTTTCACCCAGGAAAAAACGGGGAGCCCGCAGAGATCCCGTCCCATCATCATCTATTTTCACCTCTTTAATGGATATTTTAACCAAATATAAAAAAAATAACCATCAAATTTTCGATGGTTAAGATTGTAGACAAAATCCACATAAGCAGATTTTGTCGATAGGATGATGGGATCAGAAACGCGGAGCGTTTCCATAAAATCAATAAAAAGAAAACCGCTGCATTACTTCAGAGGGCTGGGCTCCAATTGCCCAGTGATCTGTTTCCTGACAGCGGTCTTATTCATAGTATATGCAAAGAAGGAAGCTCCGTCAACCGAACAGACCGTTGAGAAGTCGTATAGCGCAAGGTGCAGTCAAAAGGACAGGCCTGCCGCGTACAAAGAGGTACTCAAAGGTCTGTCCTTTTGACTGGAACACAGCGATATGCGGCTTATCGACGGTCTGAAGTAATTTCACCGCCGCCAAAGAGCTGATCATCATCCCCACCATAAAATACGGCGTACTGCCCCGGCGTCACGGATTTTAGGGGTTTTTCAAATTTCACCTCAAAGACACCGTTTCCCCGCGGCTCTATGGCGGCGGCGGCGGGCTGGCTCTGATAGCGGATCTTCACGGCGCAGGAAAAGCCCTCCTCTCCGCTCTTCCCGATGAGATTAACATTTTTCACCAGACAGGATGTGGTAAACAGCTCTTCCTCTTCACCGATGATCACGGCGTTCTTCGCCGCGTCAAGTTTCACCACGTATTTGGGGCTGCCAAAGGCCAAACCGATGCCGCGGCGCTGGCCCACGGTATAAAAGGGCAAACCGTTGTGATGTCCCAATACACGTCCTTCTCCGTCGAGGAAATCCCCTTGCTGAAAGCGGCTGGGGTATTGGCGTAAAAACGTCTTGTAGTCATCGTTGGGTACAAAACAGTTTTCCTGACTCTCGGCTTTTTCCGCCACCGGCAAACCGAGGTTTGCAGCAACGACCCGAATCTGCTTTTTTTCATAATCGCCGAGAGGGAAAACCAGCCGGTGGTACCAGCTTTCCGGCAGCAGGCAGAGAACATAGCTCTGATCCTTTTTGCGGTCCTTCCCCCGAAAGATTCTCCCCTCCTCCAACCGGACATAATGGCCGGTGGCGATCTTTTCGATACCCAAGGAATCAGCGTATGCCAAAAGTTTGGGAAACTTCATCGTCCTGTTACAATAGACACAGGGATTGGGGGTTTCACCGTGAAAATACTTGTCTGCGAAATAGCGAACGACGGTAGCGTCAAATTCCGCAGCGATGTCGTCAATTTTATGGGAGATGCCGAAATGCTTTGCGACGGCGGCGGCATCTTCCGCGATGATCCGCCGCTTTTTTTGGTCGTCCCCGGTTAAAAAAGTATAACCGTAAACTTCATATCCCTTTTCCTGTAATAAATGAACGGCCACGGCGGAATCGACACCGCCGCTTAAAGCCAAAACAATCTTTTCCATTATTTTTTATCCTTTTTGAGTTTTGCCAGCTGTTCTTTGACGTCTTTTTCCGCGCCATAACCGGTGGGCCGATAATAAACAGCGTCTTTTAAGGCGTCGGGCAAATACTGCTGTTCCACATGACCGCCGGGAAAAACGTGGGGGTATTTGTAGCCGACACCGTATCCCAAACCCTCTTTCACGGCGCTGTGGTGGGCGTCGCGGAGGTGTGGCGGCACGGTGCCGATGTCTTTGGTCTGGATATCCTGAAGGGCGCTGTCAATGGCCACCACCGCGGCATTGCTTTTGGGGGCGCAAGCCACGTAAAGAACGGCTTCGGCTAAGGGAATCCGGGCTTCGGGCAGACCCAAGGCACGCAGAGCGCGAAAGGCGGAAACCGCCACAGTCAGGGCGTTGGCATCGGCCAAACCCACATCTTCGGCGGCACAGATCATGATCCGCCGGGCCACAAATTCCATATCCTCCCCTGCCGCGATCATCCGGGCGAGGTAATGGATGGCGGCGTCAGGGTCGCTCCCCCGCATACTCTTGATGAACGCGGAGACCACGTCATAGTGATTGTCGCCGTTTTTATCGTAGCGCACCTGCTTTTTCTGGAGGGCCTCTTCGATCATGGCGGTGGTCAGGCGTATGGTTCCGTCCTCTTCGGGAACGGCCAAAGTCACGACGGTTTCCAAGGTATTCAAGGCCACCCTGGCATCGCCGTTGCACAGTTCAGCCAAGGCGTTTAAAGGCTCTTCTCCATATTCCACTGAAAAACCACCGAGGCCCCGCCCTTGATCTTCCAGGGCGGCGATCAAAATGTCTTTGATATCCTCCTTTGTCAAGGGCTGCAATGGATAAACCCGGGAACGGGACAGCAGCGCCTGGTTGACCTCAAAATAAGGATTTTCCGTGGTGGCGCCGATGAAGGTGATGATCCCCCGTTCCACGGCGGGGAGCAGCGCATCCTGCTGGCTCTTGTTAAAGCGGTGGATTTCATCGATGAATAGAATCGTCTTCCTATCATAGTAACGCAAATCGTCCTCGGCTTGGGCGACAACTTTCATAATATCCGCCTTCCCTGCGGAAATGGCGCTCATCGGCACGTAAACGGCTTTTGTCACCGTGGCGATGATTTCCGCCAGGGTGGTTTTGCCGGAACCCGGGGGGCCGAAAAAAATCAGGGAGCCGATTTTGTCTTCCTCAATGGCTTTTTTCAACAGGGAACCTTCCCCTAAGATTTCCTTCTGGCCGATGAATTCATAGAGGGTTCGCGGCCGCATCCGGGCAGCCAAAGGCATATATTTTGTGGTATCCGTTACAAATAAATTATGTTCCATATTATTTTCTTTACTTTCAAAAAAACCGGCGTCGGCGCCGGTTTAAACTGTAGATAAAATACACGTAAGCCAAATTTCTTGGCAGGATGATAGGTCGTTGAGAAACGGTATGGCGCAAAGCGCAGGCAGAAGGGCAGGCTTGCCGTGTACAAAGAGGTGCTCGAAAGTCTGCCCTTTTACATTTTCAGGCAAATGCGCCGCATTTGCTCTGAAGTGCATTCGCTTATCCTTGAAAAGCCCTTTGATCTTTTCTAAGGTTAAGCATCACCTGGAACACAGCGATATGCGGTTTATCGGCGGCTTAAATCATCTCTTCAATCTTGGCCAACAAGGCGTCCCGATTCAGATAACCGACAATCCGACCGGCTTCCTCGCCGTTTTTCATCAGGATCACGGTGGGAATGTTCAAAACATGGCAATTCTTGGCGATATCGCCGCAATCATCGACATTGATTTTCCCCACGGCGATTTTTCCGTCGTAAGCCTCGGCGATTTCGTCGAGGATCGGCGACATCATCTTACACGGCCCGCACCAGGCGGCCCAAAACTCCACCAGGGTATGGGGAGCGCCGGCAATAAAAGAAGCATAAGTTTTCTCATCCAAAGTAGTTACACTCGCCATCATATTCCTCCTTATTATCCTCGTTGAGCTCATTGATTTTCTGCTCTTGTTTTTATTTGATTTCCTGTTCTTTGCCTTTATGTTGCACGAAATCATTGATGATATGAGAGGCCATTAGGATACCGGCTGCCGGCGGCACCAGACAGGAACTGGCGGGGACCGGTTTTCCGTCCTCATAAAGACCGCTTTTTACCGGGATCTCCGGGGAGTAAACCACGGTAACACCTTTTTCCACCCCTTGTTCCCGCAATTTTTTGCGTACCGCCCGGCTCAGAGGGCAAACCGAGGTCTTACTGATATCGGTTACGGTGAGCAACTGGGGCTGGAGTTTGTTCCCGGTGCCCATGGCGGAAATCGAGGGGATTCCCTGCTCCCGACAATGCATGATGATGGCGATTTTCGCCGCCACATCGTCGATGGCGTCGCAGACGTAATCGGGTCGGGGCATAAAAAAGGAGGACACCTCCGCCGCCGTCACCCGCTTTGCAAAAACGCGAACGTCGCATTGGGGGTTGATATCGGCGATGCGCTCTTTCATCAAATCAACTTTCTTCTGGCCTATTGTCGAGGTCAGGGCATGAATCTGCCGGTTGATATTATGGATGGCAACGGTATCGAAATCCACCAAAGTCAATTTGCCCACGCCGCAGCGGGCGAGGGCTTCTGTGAGATAGGAACCGACGCCGCCGATTCCGAAAATCAAAATATGGCTTTTATAAAGGGTTTCAAAGGTTTCCTCGCCAATCAGGGCGGAAAACCGCATAAAACGATCGGTTTTCATTGCAAAAAGATCCCCGCTATTGCCGTGCCGCCGGGTTTTGTACCTGTCCTTGACAGGTGGGTATTTTCCTTTCCGTTTTCCAGATCCCCGATAAATCGGGGCGCGAGGGCCGCGGAAAGAGAGAAATTCCCTTAAAAAATGTGTTGGTTCAAAACTAAGGCTGTCACGAACAATGCAGGGATTTTTCTATAGTATACACCATGCCCAACGGTTTTTCAATGCCATTCATCAACTTTATTTTGGAAATATTCGACACCGATTGCGGCGCCGTCTTTCTTCTATTCTTCGGTGAGCCTCACTTCGATGCCGAGTTCACGCAGTTGCTTCGGGGCAACCGCTCCGGGAGCGTCGGATACGAGACAGGTGGCGCTTTGGGTTTTGGGGAAAGCGATCACGTCCCTGATCGAAGCGCATTTCCGCATCAGCATCACCATGCGGTCAACACCAAAAGCCAAGCCGCCGTGGGGTGGCGCGCCGTATTCAAAAGCCCGCAGGAACCAGCCGAATTTGCTTTCCACTTCTTCCGCGCTGAGCTTTAAAAGTTCGAATACTTTGGCCTGGGTCGCACCGTCGTGAATACGGAGACTACCGCCGCCGATTTCCACGCCGTTTAAAATCATATCATAAGCATCGGCCCGAACTTTTTCCGGCGCTTCCGCCAAAAGCGGCAGGTCCGCCATTTTCGGGCTGGTAAAGGGATGATGTTTGGCAACATAGCGCTGCTCTTCCTCGCTATATTCAAACATCGGGAAATCCACCACCCAGAGGAAGGATTGCTTGTCATCGTCTAAGAGCCCTTCTCTGCGGGCGATTTCCAAACGCAGATTCCCCAGTACAATGCAGGTGGTTTCCCATTGGTCGGCGATGAAGAGGAGGGCGTCGCCGACTTCACCGTCCATGGCTTTGACGATGGCCGTCAACTGCTCTTCCGTAAAGAACTTGGCGATGGGCGATTTGACGCCGTCTTCCTCCACCTGGATCCAGGCCATACCTTTTGCGCCGTAAACGCCGGCCAATTTCACAAGGGCGTCAAAATCCCTTCTTGAATATTTGGCGCAGCCTTTGGCGTTGATGCTCTTAACACAGCCGCCTTTTTTGACCACATCGGCAAAGACTTTGAAATCGGCGTCTTTCACAAGATCGCTCAAGTCTTTGATTTCCATGGCAAAGCGCAGGTCGGGTTTGTCGGACCCGAAACGGTTCATGGCTTCGTCGTAAGGCAAGCGCAAAAACGGCGTTTCAATATCAATATTTAAAAGATCTTTGTAGATCTTTTTCATCATTTCTTCCATCAGTCCCATAATGGTATCCTGATCGACAAAGGACATTTCAATGTCCAGCTGGGTAAATTCCGGCTGACGATCGGCTCTCAAATCTTCGTCCCGGAAGCAGCGGACAATCTGGAAATAGCGCTCCATGCCGGAGACCATCAAAAGCTGTTTAAAAAGTTGGGGCGACTGGGGCAGCGCGAAGAAATTGCCGGGATGCACCCGGGATGGCACAAGATAGTCCCTGGCTCCTTCCGGGGTGGATGCCGTCAGCATGGGGGTTTCGATTTCCCAAAAATCCTTGGCGTCGAGAAAGCCCCGCATGGCCATGGTGAGCTTATGGCGCAATTGAAAATTCTTTTGCAGTTGCGGTCTTCTGAGGTCAAGATAACGGTATTTCAAACGAATCATTTCATCGCAGTCAACGTCGTCCTCAATGAGGAACGGCGGTGTTTTGGAGGCATTCAGAATTTCCACTTCTTCGATATAAATTTCGATTTCTCCCGTTTCCATCCCAGGATTATCCTGGCCTTCCGGGCGCAGAGAAACTTTGCCGGTGGCGGAAAGCACATATTCCGGCCGCACTTTTTCGGCAACAGGGAAATATTCTTTCGCGACTTCCGGGTCGAAGACCAGCTGTACCATACCGCTTCTGTCCCGCAAATCGATAAAAATCACGCCGCCGTGGTCGCGCCTTCTTTGAATCCAGCCGCAGACCGAAACCGTTTCTCCGGCATTTTCCTTCCTGAACGCGGCGCAATAATGGGTTCTTTTCATTTCTGAATCCTCCTGATTAACTCTTCAATCACAACATCCGCAGCCTCTGCCGCTTCTGATATTTGTTCCGTTTTGATCGTTTCCTGGCTGGAATCGGCCATATTCTTGATGATGATCTCATTATTTTGCAGCTCGTTTTCACCGACGATCACCGCGTATTTGGCGTCGATCCGGTCGGCGGCTTTCATCTGGGCCTTAAAACTCCTGGCCATGTAGTCCATATCGCCTTTGATGCCCCGGCGGCGCAGCTGGATCAGCCAGGAAAAGGCTTTTTCCCGGGCTTTTTCACCGAGGGCGATAAAATAGACGTCGGCGCCGTTTTCCACCGGTATTTCAATCTGATTGGCGTCGAGAGCGGCAAAGATCCGCTCCATACCCAGGGCAAAACCGACGCCTGGGGTAGCTTCACCGCCGAGATCCTCGATCAGACCGTCGTAACGGCCGCCGCCGCAGATGGCGCTTTGGGCGCCGATCTCCGTCAGGATGATCTCAAAGGCAGTTTTCGTGTAGTAATCGAGGCCCCGCACGAGTTTGGCATCGACGGCAAAGGGAATTCCCGCCGCGGTCAGATACGTTTTGACCTTTTCAAAATGGTCGCGGCATTCGTCGCAAAGACAGTCGGCGATGGTAGGGGCTTCCTTGATTAAGGCCTGGCATTTATCATTCTTGCAGTCGAAAATGCGCAGAGGATTCCGTTCAAAACGGCTTTGGCAATCGGCGCAGAGCACATCAAGATGGGGACGGAGCATCTCCTGTAGTTTCGCCTTATGTTCCCCCCGGCATACGGGACAGCCAACGCTGTTGAGGCGCACCTGCAAACCGTTGAGGCCGAGTCTTTTGTAAAATTCCATGGCCAAGGTGATGACTTCGCTGTCCAGGGCCGGATCCAGGGAGCCGAAAGCCTCGATACCGAATTGATGAAACTGGCGGAATCGCCCCTTCTGGGGCCGTTCGTAGCGGAACATGGGTCCCATATAGTAAAGCTTCACCGGCTGGGGCAAGCCGTACATCTTATGTTCAATAAAGGCCCGCGCCGTGGAAGCCGTGTTTTCCGGACGAAGGGTGATGCTGCGCTCCCCCTTGTCGGTAAAGGTGTACATCTCCTTATTGACGATATCGGTGGTTTCGCCGACACCGCGCAAAAACAGTTCCGTGGCTTCAAAAATCGGCGTTCTGATCTCCGCAAATCCATATTGATCCGCCAAATCCCGCAGGATACCTTCCACGTAATGCCACTTTACCGTATCCGCGGGCAGAAAGTCATTGGTGCCTTTCGGCCGTGATGTTGCCATGTTTCCTCCTATCGTACAAAGGGATTGCCGCTCTTCTCCTCACCGATTCGGCTCATGCCGCCGTGACCGGGGCAAACCATGGTCTCCTCCGGCAATGAAAAGAGCTTTCCCCTGATGCTGTCAATCAATTGCTGATAATTGCCGCCGGGCAGATCCGTTCTGCCAATGGAACGGTAAAACAGCGTATCGCCGCAAAAGACCGCGCCATGACCGTAAAGGGAGATCCCCCCGGGGGTATGGCCCGGCGTATGGAGCACTTTTAAGGTACAGCTGCCGAAACAGACCTGATCACCCTCGTTCAGCAGGCCGTCGGCAGGGTCTGTGACCGTCTGTGTCCCCATCATGCAACTCATATTATATTTGGGGTCGGTAAGATAGCCTTGATCCGCCCCGTGAATGTAAACCGGTGCGCCGGTTTTTTCCTTGATCGCCCGGTTGGCGCTGATGTGATCCCAATGACCGTGGGTATTGATGATGACCCTGATCTTCAAGGCCAACTGATCCAGGGCTTTTTCGATCAGCTCCGGGCTGCCGCCGGGATCAATGACAATGCCCTCCAGGGTCTCTTGATCATAGACAAGATAACAGTTGGTGCCGATGGGCATGACTTCGATTCGATGTATTTCCATGATTGCCTCCGCTCTCTTTACCTTACTTTACTGTCCAGCATAAACGTCACCGGTCCCCAGTTCACCGAAGTGACCAGCATGTCCCCTTGAAATACGCCGCAAGCGACGGGGATACCCTGTTGCCGCCAAAGCGCCACCAGGCGCTCATAGAACTCTTTGGCCTGCTCTGGCCTCATAGCGCCGGAAAAACCGGGACGCCGTCCGTGAGCGCAATCCCCCATTAACGTAAATTGGGAAACCGCCAACATTGCGCCGCCGATATCCTGAAGGGATAAATTCATTTTATCGTTTTCGTCGGGAAATATCCGTAAATGAGGAATTTTCCCGGCGATAAAGGCTAAATCCGCTTCGCCGTCATCAACCCCGACGCCGATATAAAGGAGCAGTCCCGTGCCGATTTCTCCGGTGAGGCTGCCCTCCGCCGTCACTGACGCGGATTTCACTCTTTGCAGCAGAACCCTCATTTTGCCGCCTCCCGATGTTTGCCGTGGATCACTCTTCTCACTTCAACGACGTCTTTGATACGGCGAATTTTATTACAGATGAAGTCAAAGTGACTGTTGCTTTTGACTTCCATTTTAATGCTGACCACGGCCATACCGTCTTTGGCGGAGCGGCCGTAAACAGCGTTGATCGTGGTTTTCGTATCGGAAATCGCCGACATGATGTCCATGGTGAGATGATCCCGGTCGTAAGCGAGAACCTCAATTTCCGCCTGGAAATTCGTGCTGTAAACGTCTTCCCATTCCACGGCGATGAGGCGGTTTTTATCGAATCCCTTGACATTGCCGCAGTCTCTGCGGTGTACCGTAATACCGGCGCCCCTGGTGATGTAGCCGATGATGGGGTCCCCGGGCAAAGGGTTGCAGCAATGGGCGAATTTGATCATCACATTGTCGGCCCCTTTGACCACAATGCCGTGATGTCCCCGCTTTTCCACGAAGGGCTTCACTTCCGGGGCGGTTTTTTTCGGGTCTTCGTATTTGATTTCCTCTTTGATGCCGTTGAGCACGGCGTTGACCGTCAGGTGATTCTCGCCGATGGCCAGATAAAAGTTTTCCAAGGAAGCAAAATTATAGCGTTTCACCAGATCCGCTAAGGGTTCGCCTCTTAAGTACTCGGCCATGAGCTCACCGTAGGCCTTCACTTCCCGCTCATAGATATCTTTCCCTTTGGCGATGCTGGTATCCCGCTGTTCCTTCCGAAACCAACTGCGGATCTTATTTCTCGCCTGGGGGGTTTTGACGATTTTCAGCCAGTCCCGGCTGGGTTTCCCCGATTTCGAGGTGATGATCTCCATGATATCCCCGTTGCGGAGGACGTAATCAAAGGTGACCATCTTGCCGTTGCAGCGGGCGCCGATGGCCTTATGGCCCACTTCGGTATGGACACGATAGGCGAAATCCAGGGGTACGGAGCCTCTTGGCAGTTCGTAAACGTCACCTTTGGGAGTAAAAACATAGACCAGTTCGTATTCGAGGTCGTATTTCATCGACGCCATAAATTCATCGGCGTCTTTGACTTCTTTCTGCCAGTCCAACATCTGCCTGAGCCAGCTCAGCTTCTGGTCCTGGCGGCCTTTGCTGACCCCCTCTTTGTATTGCCAGTGGGCGGCAATCCCATATTCCGCCACCTGGTGCATTTCTTCGGTGCGGATCTGTACTTCCAAGGGCTTGCCGTTGGGGCTGATCACCGTCGTATGAATGGACTGATACATGTTCTGTTTGGGCATGGCGACATAATCTTTGAAGCGGCCGGGTACCGGCACCCAAAGACTGTGCACCGTGCCTAAAACGCCGTAGCATTCCGTGACGGTCTTGACGATGACGCGAACGGCCAGAACATCGTAGATCTGGCTTAGATCTTTATTCTGGGTCAGCATTTTTTTATAGATGCTGTATATATTTTTCGGTCTCCCGTAAATATCAACGTAATGAATATGAGCTTCCTGGAGTTTATCGCCGAGGATTTTGATCACCGACTCAATATAGGTCTGCCGGGAAGCCCGGGTCGAAGCCAGCTCCTTGGCGAGAGCGGCGTATTTCTCCGGTTCCAAGGCTTTTAAAGACAGATCCTCCAGCTCCCATTTAAACTGGAAAACCCCCAAACGGTTGGCCAGAGGCGAATAGATATCCAGGGTTTCCTGGGCAATCTGCCGTTTCTTTACTTCAGAAGTATGATAATCCAGGGTCCGCATATTATGGAGCCTATCCGCCAATTTCACGATGATCACCCGGATATCCGTGGCCATGGCGAAAATCATCTTGCGGATGTTCTCCATCTTCTGTTCCGACTTGGTGCGGCCTTTGACTTTCCCCAGTTTCGTCACGCCCTCTGTGAGCACGGCGACATCTTTGCCGAAGAGCGTCTCGATTTCCTCAATGGTATGCTCGGTGTCTTCGGCGACATCGTGGAGAATGCCGGCGATGATCGTCTTATCATCGGCTTCGACATTGGTGAGGATTTCGGCCACCGCCAAAGGATGGCTGATGTAGGCTTCACCGGAATGACGCACCTGACCCACGTGGGCTTCTTTGGCAAAAAGATAAGCCGCCACAATCTGATCCCAAGCACAGTCGGGATTGTATTGTGCGATCTTATCTTTCAGGCTGTTTAATTCCGGCGGTGTGGTCATAAGCCCTATCCTCCCAATATAATCTAAAATTATAGCACAAAAAAGAGCTTTTGAGAATAGTTTTTCCGAAAATAGCCAAAAAAGTGAGGGTGTCCCCGGCTGATAACAGCGTAAACGTAACGTTTTGGGACACCCTCACAATCATTTCTAAACCGATTTTATGCGGTCTGCTCCTTCTTCTGTTTTTTGCCGCTCTCATTGGCTTTGTTCTTCTTACCGCCAAAATGTGAAAACAAATCATGATAGAGGGAACCGGAAAGGCAGACGCTGGAGTAGAGGCCGGCGATGGTACCGATGATCATGGCCAGCACAAAAATCTTCGTCGTATCGCCGCCGAAAATCAGCAGGGCGAATAATGTCATCAGTACCGTCAGGGTGGTATTGACGCAGCGGACAACGGTCTGGCTAATGCTGTGATCCAACAGCTGTTCCAAATCATCTTGTTTATAATTGGGCCTGTTTTCCCTGACCCGGTCAAAAACGATGATCGTCGCGTTAATCGAATAACCGATTACCGTCAAAATCGCCGCCACGAAAGAACTGGATATCTCCAATTGAAAAATACTAAACACCGCCAATACAATCAAAGCGTCATGCACCAGCGTGATAATGGAGGCAATGCCGTAATAAACCTGAAAACGAATGGTAATATAAATCAGCATCAGCACCGAAGCGATGGCCAAAGCCATAATCGCCTTTTGCGTCAGTTCCCGCCCGATGGTGGGCCCAATGACTTCATTGCGGTCAACGGCAAAGGGGCCGATTTCTGTTTTGATGGCTTTGAGCAGTGCGTCAACATCTTCTTTTTCGTTGATATCGGTACGGATGATGTAGGCTTGATTGGTCTGGTCATACTGAATGGTCGGCGTATGGCTGACATAATCGTTGACGACACTGCGGAGATCTTCCATGGAAATTTTGGTTCCCTCCACGTTGTCGGTGGCGGCCTGGGTTTCATCGTCAGCCGTTGCCGTTTCAGTATCAGCAGCACCGTTCTCTCCGTCGGTTACAGCGCCTGCTTCATAAAACGTAAGCTGCAGATAGGAACCGCCGGTAAAATCAATGCCAAAGTTGAAGCCCTGGATAAAGAAGGATACGAGACCGGCGAGGATGATCACCAGAGAACAAGCGTACCAAATCTTTCTTTTACTGATAATGCGTAGATCGTTCATTTTAAATTTCATCATTCCACCCCCTTACGACCGGTACAGACTGCGTTTGCTGAGCAGTGGATCGTTGGTGCAGAATTTCAGCAGATAACGGGTGAATACGATGGCCGTAAACATGCTGACGACAATACCAATACTGAGGGTAACGGCAAAGCCTTTGATGGAGCTGACACCGAAAAAGAATAGTACGGTGGTGGCAATCAACGTTGTTACGTTGGAGTCGATGATCGCGTTCATGGCCCGGCGGAAGCCGGCGCTCATGGCGGCGCTCATGGATCTGCCTTTTCTCAATTCATCTTTCAGTCGTTCAAAGATGATGATGTTGGCGTCCACCGCCATCCCCAGGGAGAGCAAGAAACCAGCGATCCCCGGTAATGTCCAGGTAACATTGATCGCACATTGCAGCCAAAACACAATGATGCCATATAGGAGCAGGGATATGCAGGTCAACAGTCCCGGCAGTTTATAGTAAACAATCATAAAAAGGAAGATGGCGGCAACGCCATAGATAATCGCGACATAACTTTTTTGCAGGGAATCGCTACCCAACTGGGGGCCGACAACCCGTTCTTCAATCACTTTGACGTCCACCGGCAGCGCACCGCCGCGGAGCAGGGAAGCCAGCTCGGCGCATTTGTCATAATCACCGATGCCGCTGATCACCGCTTTACCGTCTTTGATGGGCTCGTCCACATTGGGAGAAGATATTTCCTTTTCATCGAGAATAATGCTGATCGGCTGATTTACAAATTCCGTGGTGGCTGCGGCAAAGGCTTCTTTCCCCGCGGAGGAAAATTCCAGGGCGACTTCGTAAGTACCGGTTCCGCTCTGGGTAACGTAAGCGTTTTTAAGGTCGGTGCCGTCTAAGATCACATCGCCATTGGGATCCTGAAATTCCAGTTTTGCGGTGGTACCGAGCATTTCAACGGCTTCTTCAATATCACTAAGACCCGCCAGTTCCACAATGATGCGGTCTTCACCTTCGATCTGGATCAACGGTTCGGCAACACCGAACTCATCAACCCGCTTGGTCATGATATCGGTAAGATTTTTCAAATCGTCAGGGGAAACTTTTTCGCCGTCTTCCGGTTCTGCCTGGAGTGTCACGCTGACACCGCCTTGTAAATCAAGACCAAGTTTCAGTAAATTGGGAAACTCCTTCACAAAGTAGACGGAGAGAACAACGGCGCAGATCACCAACGCGCTGATCAATATCAGCTTTAAGCGTCCGTTTGATTTCATTTTTTCAACTCCTTGTACGCGTTTACTTATTCCAAAATAAAAAGGCCTTTAAGGCCACGTAGCACACGAATTGTAAATCCGGGAAGGGAGAAAAGATCTCCCTTCCCTCAAAAACCTTTAACTCACAGTTCTGTTAACAGCGCTTTTTTCGATTTCTATTTCAACATTATTGCTGATTTTAATCCAAAGCGTATCATCTTTGATGCGGCTGACTTCACCGTGAATACCGCCAATCGTGACGATTTCAACACCCAGTGAAATCTCATTGATCAGCTTCTCATGATCCTTCTGCCTCTTTTTCTGGGGGCGGATGATCAAAAGATAAATGATCGCAACGATTGCCACCATATAGACGACTGTCCAAAGTACACTGCTTGACACCGGCAAAACACTCCTTTGCTACTTTGATAACATACATTATATTAGATTTTACTGCTCTTGTCCAGTTATTTATCGTAATTAAAATTTATATTGTGAAAAAAAATCGCGATAAAAGACGTCAAAAGTGTCTTTTTCAATGGCCTCTCTGATCTTTGCCATCAAATTCTGGAGAAAATGCAAGTTATGAATGGTCGTCAAACGAATACCCAAGACCTCCCCGGCTTTGAGCAGATGACGGATGTAGGCCCTGGAATAATTGCGGCAGGCGTAACAGGAACAAGTGTCGTCGATGGGGCCAAAATCTTCGGCATAGACGGCGTTTCTCAACACCAACTTGCCGGTGGGATGAAAGACCGTGCCGTTTCTGGCAATTCGCGTGGGTAAAACGCAGTCGAACATATCGACGCCTAATTTCACGCCCTCTACCAAACAGTCGGGACTGCCCACACCCATCAGATAGCGGGGTTTCTCCTTGGGCATGAGGGGATCGAGGACTTCTAATATTTCGTACATCTTTTCCTTCGGCTCGCCGACGGATAGGCCGCCGATGCCGTAACCGGGAAAATCAAGGCCGCAGATCTGTTCCGCACTCATTTTCCGTAAATCGGCAAAAGTGCCGCCCTGAACAATACCGAAAAGGTTCTGAAAATCATGATGGTGGACGGCTTTGCAGCGTTTCGCCCAATCATAGGTGCGGTAAGCGGCCTTTTTTACGTCCTGATAGTCGGCGGGAAAGGGTGCGCACTGATCAAAGCACATGGCGATATCAGCGCCCAAGGCCATTTCCACCTCCATCACGCTTTCCGGCGTAAACATATGCTTGCTTCCGTCAAGGTGGCTGCTGAAAAGAACGCCATCGTCGCCGATTTTGTTCATTGAGCCAAGGCTAAAGACCTGAAAACCGCCGCTGTCCGTTAAAATCGAACCGGGCCAATTCATAAACCGATGGAGCCCTCCCGCCTTTTTCACCAATTCATGGCCGGGGCGCAGGTAGAGGTGATACGTATTGGCCAGGAGGATCCGGGAACCGGTTTCCCAGACCTCCTCCGGCGTGGCTGTTTTCACCGTAGCCTGGGTGCCCACAGGCATAAAAACCGGCGTTTCAATGGTGCTGTGAGAGGTGGTCAAAGTACCGCGGCGCGCCTGGCCACAGGTGTGTTTTATTTCAAAGTGCAACATAAAATTTCTCCAAACAATTTACAGTATCAGCATCGCGTCGCCAAAGCTGAAGAAGCGGTATTTTTCGGCGACGGCGTGTTCGTAGCTGCGAAAAATCTTTTCTCTCCCCGCCAAAGCGGAGACCAGCAGCAAAAGACTGCTTTTGGGCAGATGAAAATTGGTAATCAGGCCATCGACAAGTTTAAAGCGGTAACCGGGGTAAATATAAGCATCCGTCCAGCCCGCCGCCGGCTTTAACCTGCCGTCTTCAGCGGCAACGGTTTCCAAAGTCCTGGTAGACGTCGTGCCGACGGCGATCACCCGGCCCCCGGCGTCCCGGGCCGCGTTGACGGCGGCGGCGGCTTCCTCGCTGACCTCGTAATATTCTGCATGCATCTTATGGTCTTCGATATACTCTTCTTCCAGGGGACGAAAGGTGCCCAAGCCCACATTGAGGTTGACTTTGGCAATTTTCACGCCTTTGGCCTCAATCTTCTTCAAAAGCTCCGGCGTAAAATGAAGTCCCGCGGTGGGCGCTGCCACGGAGCCGGGAATTTCGGCGTAAACCGTCTGATAACGCTCCATATCACCGCGATACTCCTTGATATAAGGGGGCAGCGGCATGGTGCCGATGCGGTCCAAAAGCTCTTCCCAAATGCCGTCATAGACGAAGCTGACGATGCGGCCGCCGCTGTCTGTGGCTGCCACGATCTCCGCTTTGATTTCCGGTACGGAGAAGAGCACGGTATCACCAACGTGAATTTTGCGTCCCGGTCTCACCAGGGTTTCCCAGGTGTCGCCATGAAGCCGTTTCAACAGAAATAGCTCAACTTTGGCGCCGGTTTCCTTGTGTCCGAAGAGCCGGGCGGGAATCACCTTTGTTTCGTTGAGGACCAGGACGTCTTTTTCATTGAGGTAATCGACAATATCGGAAAAAACCCGGTCCTCTAACCGGTCGTCTGTTAGAGAAACGTGAAGCAGGCGGCTTTTATCGCGATTTGCCGCGGGACACTGGGCGATCAGCTCCTTGGGCAAGTGGTAATCAAATTCTTCTAATCTCATCGTGTTTTTTTATACTTCCTAAAATCGTTATCGGTAGGCTTCTATTTTCAGATTATGGTTATTTTGGTTCTGATTGTAAAAATAATTCAGGATAGAGCGGTAATCTTGCCCCTGATACGCCATGACGCAGGCGCTCCACTGGCTCATGCCGACGCTGTGGCCGTAACCCCTGCCGTTGACGGTAATCATTTTGCCGGAAGTGGCAAAGGTGGCGACGAAAGACGAAGAGGTCACGTATTGGAGGGAAAGGGTTTTATAAGCGGCGACGCTTTTACCCACTACAATATCTAAGTTGGCGCTTCGCAAGCCGAGTTTAGAGCGAAAGTCCGTACCCTTATAAGTTACGCTGCCTCTCGTCCCCGTGACCGTCACCGTTTTCGCGTAATCGGAAACGCAGCCTTCATAACTCACCGTGACGTCGGTTATCGTACCGCCATAGCCCAGTTTCGAGGCGAGGTCGGCAAAGGACATGGTCACCGTCCACTCATAGCTCGTGGGCATCTTCATCGACTTGTGGGAGCCGGCATCCCCCTCAAAGGGCAGCGCATCCCAGGGGCAGGAAATCCCCTGCAAATAGGGGTAGCTACCGCCCCAGACATTTTCAGCGCTTTCAGTACAACCGCCGCCGTTGGCCATATAGATTGCGTTCACGAGGGTACCGTTGTAATACATCACGAGGCCGGCGGTGGCCTCCACCGCTCCTCGCACCCGACCGGCCACGGCGGTACCGTAGCTTTCCCCGGTATAACCCCGGTACAACTGATCCGAGGTGCTGTTTAAAATATCATAATAAATGGCATTGCGCGGTGTTTTCAGTTTTAGGCAAGCGTAATTTCTTGATGCCACCGCCTGAACCTTCAAGGCTTCGTCCCCCGGGGCGTAACCCCCGATTTCCAGCATCACCACGCTATAGAGATACTGCTCCAAACCGACTGTATTCACCACGTAGCCGCCTTTATAGGTCAGGTCGCCGCGGTATTCGTAGCTACCGTAACTGAATCTACCGTAGCCGTTCACCGAAGACAGTTTCTCTCCCGCCGCCAAGGTCACGGAAGAACCGGCGTTCAGCGTCTTTGTCACCATGCCGCCACTGTTCAATACTTGATAGGTCCCATAAGTCACCTTCGCCATCGGCGCGGTACTTGTTTCATTCAAATAGACACGGATCGGATTTTGATAGCCGTCATAAGCCAAAGCGCTGCCGCTAAACACAAAAATGAGGCCGCCGACAAAAATGATCGATAGCAGTACATAAAACCGTTTACACATACGCTTCATCCTTTTAACTTATTCATCCTGTTTCTTTTTCCGCTTTTGATAACGGTCCCGCTCGCTGAAAATACAGCCGCAGTACTTTTGACGATAAAGTCCCTGTTCCACAGAGGTATCCTGGGCATATTGAAAACCTTCTCTAAAATCACGGTCATAAAATTCCAAGCCGTGCTCTTTGGCGATCTCCCCGCCGGTGGCCACGATCAGCTCACGGTTCTGGTAAGGACTGATCAAAAGCGTGGTGGAAAAGGCATCGTACCCTTCCTCCACTGCCTTTTTTGCCGCCAAAGTCAGGCGACTTCGATAACAATAGGCACAGCGGTTTTCGTGAGTCAACTGCTCCTTCAAAAACCGTTCCAAGGGATATTCTTTATCGATGAAATAGGGCACACGGTTGCTTTCCGCCACGGTCACAAAGGTCTTCTTCCGCTCTTTCCACTCTTGATAGGGATGGATATTGGGATTGGCGTAATAAAGAGCAAAATCAATCTCCTCCTCCCGCATCAACTTGATGGGATAGAGGGAACACACACCGCAGCAGGCATGATATAAGATTTTCATGGCGTCGCGTCATCCTCTCCGAAAAGGCTCCCCTCCTGCTTGCCGCTTTTACTTGCCGGCGCCTGATAGCCGAGATAACGGTAGGCCGCAGGCGTCGCCGTGCGTCCCCTTAACGTGCGGCTCAAGAAGCCCAGCTGCATCAGATAGGGCTCGTACACGTCTTCCACCGTGTCGGCGCTTTCATTGATGGTGGCGGCAATGGTTTCCAAGCCCACGGGACCACCATCGAATTTTTCGATGATCGCGCAAATTACCTTTTTATCGATGCTGTCAAGGCCCAGGGGATCGACTTCCAGCATATTAAGACCGGCCAAGGCCACCTCTTCGTCGATATAGCCGTCAGCCTTGACTTCGGCGTAATCGCGAATGCGGCGCAGTAGGCGGTTGGCGATTCTCGGCGTGCCCCGGGAACGCCGGGCGATTTCCGCCGCGCCTTCCTGGGAAAGGGGTACGTTTAAAATCACCGCCACCCGCTTTAAAATGGTGACCAGATCTTTGACTTCATAATAGTCCAGGCGGCTGATGACGCCGAAGCGGTCTCTCAAAGGGGACGAGAGCATCCCCGCCCTGGTCGTCGCTCCCACCAAGGTAAAGGGGGGGATGTCCAGGCGCATGGTGCGGGCGGCGGGTCCTTTGCCGATCACGATATCGATACAAAAATCTTCCATGGCCGGATAGAGAATTTCCTCCACGGTACGGCTCAAACGGTGTATTTCATCGACAAAAAGCACGTCGTGTGGTTCCAGCGAAGTCAAAATCGCCGCCAAATCCCCTGCCCTCTCAATGGCAGGCCCTGCCGTGGTGCGGATATGTACATTCATCTCGTTGGCGATGATATTGGCCAAAGTCGTTTTGCCCAATCCCGGCGGCCCGTATAAGAGGACGTGATCCAGGGCGCCGCCGCGGTTTTTGGCCGCTTCGATGAAGATCGCCATATTTTCTTTGACTTTGTCCTGTCCCGTATATTCCGCGAGGGTCATTGGCCGAATACCGGCTTCCGTGGCCACATCCTCCTGTTTTAAGGAGGAGCTGATGATTCGATCGTCTTGGGTAGGCAAGATATTACCTCAATTCTAAAATTTACTCAAGCGCAGCAGCGCTTTGCGCAGCAGCGCGTCACTGTCGAGAAGGGGGTCTTCGGTAAGCACGGCGACAACGGCCTTTTTTGCCTCGGTGGCGCTGTAGCCCAGTTGGCAAAGGGCGGCGACGGCGTCGTTGTCCCCGGCTTTCGACTGGCTATCCGCGGCGGGACGGGAGAGCTCCGCCATACCGGCAATGCCCATTTTTTCCACTTTGTCCTTTAATTCCAAAACAATGCGCTGGGCGGTCTTTTTCCCAACACCGGATACGCTTTCGAAGGGCTTGGTATCACCGTTTAAGGCTGCTGCGGCGATTTCGGCGGGGGCAAGGCGGTTGACGATACCCAAGGCGCTCTTACCGCCAATGCCGCTGATATTCAAAATCTGTTTGAATAAACTCAATTCCTCGGTATCGGCAAAGCCGAAGAGGGTCCAAAGTTCTTCCCTGACGATGAGCTGGGTATACAAAAAGATTTCCTCATGCAGACGATAAAGCCCCTCCATTCGGTTGAGGGGCGCGAAGATTTGCATACCAAGGCCGTTGACGTCCACCACCAGGTAATCTTCTTCAATCAAAATAACTTCTCCGCGAACTGATGCGATCATAGCGCCTCCTAACTCATATTCTTGTTCCACTGCCCGTGGCAAATGGCGATGGCCAAAGCATCGGCGGCATCGTCGGGCTTGGGGGTTTCCTTCATATTGAGCATGGTTTTCACCATGAATTGAATCTGTTTTTTATCGGCGCGGCCGTAGCCGACGATTCCCTGTTTCACCTGAAGGGGCGTATATTCATAAAGGGGAACCTGCTTATGGGCTCCGGCCAGCAGGATTACCCCTCGGGCCTGTCCCACGGAAAGGGCTGTTTTGGCGTTATTGTTGAAAAACAATTCTTCCACGGCCATCTCGTCGGGATGATAGCGATCGATCAAAAGGCAGATGCCGTCGTAAATCCGCACCAAACGCTCTTCCAGCGACATGGTGGCAGGGGTATTGACGGCGCCGTAATCGATGAGTTTGAATTGATAATTGTTCTTCTCCACAATCCCAAAGCCGCAGATGGCCGTACCGGGATCGATGCCTAAAATAACCATAAAATCACCCAATAATGTATTATACATGATTTTTCAAAAAGTTACAAGAGAACAGAAATAACAGCGCAGGAATAGAAATATAGGACAAGGCGCTGAAAACCGTATCCCGCGAGGCGCGGGCAATGTTTAATCTTAGAAAAGACCGAAGGGCTTTTCAAGGATAAGCGAACGCATTTCGGCAGAAAATACTTCTGCCGAAATCCACAAGGGTCTGCTCTTTTTACCAGGAACACAGCGATATGCGGTTTTGGGATTAATCAACGGTCTGAACATCCTCTTGACAAAAAGGATGTATTATCGTATTATTATTTGCATAATATAGTATCGATTACTACTTAATAAAAGGAGACACATTATGTCACAGAAATTTTACACACCGGGGGAGGAAGTCGCCAATGCCGTTACCCATGGCATAGGAACCCTCTGTGCCTTGGCCGCCATTGTTGTACTGTCCATCTTCTCCGCCCTTTACGGCAATACGCTGACCGTGGTTTCCGTCAGCATCTACGGCGCCACGCTGTTGGTTCTTTATCTTTCTTCCACCTTATATCACGCCATTGACGGTGAAAAAGCAAAATTTATCTTTCGTGTCTTCGATCACTGCAACATCTTTTTACTAATCGCCGGCACCTACACGCCCATCGTTTTAAGCGGTATCGGCGGCGCTTTCGGCTGGACGGTTTTTGGCCTGGTCTGGGCTGTGGCGGCTGTGGGCATTGTGCTGAACGCCGTTGATTTACAGCGCTACGCGAAAAGTTCCCTGCTCCTCTATATCCTCATGGGCTGGGCCATCATCTTCACCTTTTCCTCGCTGAAAACAGCCCTGGGCATGGAAAGCGTGATCCTGCTCATCGCCGGCGGCTTATCCTATACCGTCGGCGTCCTTTTCTTCGTCTTACGGAAGAAATACATGCACGCTCTTTGGCACCTCTTTGTTTTGGCCGGCAGCACCCTACACTTTTTCGCTATCCTCTGGGGCGTGGTTCTGGTCTAACACCGCCATAAAAAGGGGCTTCGTCAAAACAGNNCTGTTTTGACGAAGCCCCTTTTTTTTATAGAATCATCTTCTAAATAATTTTAACCTGACACCTTTCCATTGCCTTTAAAGCGTTTTCATGGCTTTCCGGCGTCACCCCGGCGCAGCAATCTTTGTCCACGATGATTTCCGTTTCCGGAAAAGCCGCCTTCAGGATCAGCGCGTTGCTGATCACGCAGATATCCGTGCAAAGACCTACCAGAACGATGGAGTCGATATCCCCTTTTCCCTGCAAATAGTGGGCCAAGGCCAAGGAACCGAAGGCGGGCTTATCGATGACCGTCCTGCCCTCGGCCAGTTCCCGGATATTGCGATGCAGCTGCCAGCCGTCGGTATCTTTGATACAGTGCCTGACGGGCAGTTTTTGCCCCTCTTGTGTTTCAAGATAATTTTCCCCGTGGGTATCCCTGGTAAAAACGATTTCCCCGCCGAAATAGCTGATTTTATCGATCACGCCCTGCAAGATATTGCGGGCCTCGGCGGTGCCGAGGGCGCCGTCAATAAAATCATTTTGCATATCGACTACAACCAAAACATCATTGGTTTTCATAAGCTTCCTCCTTATGCTTCATCATGCTTTATCTTATCTTTTCTTGTTAAGAACATCGCCAAAACAAAGGCGGCCACGGCGGAGACGAATTTCCCGGCGATGAGTGCCGGGATCATATCCGGGGCGACCCCCGCCGTGAAGCCCACATGGGCGGCGAAAGAACCGTAAACGAGAAAGGCAGTCACCACCACCTTACTCCGAGGCGACATATCCTTGATCAGGGCGAAGACCGGCGTCGCCGAGGCCGTTGTCAACACCAAAGCGGAAATGCCCACGCTGTCGAGGCCGATGGCGCCACCGACTCGATCCAGGGTTTTTCCGGCAAAGTGAAGCAGTAAGCCCACAAGGGACAAAAAGCCGATGACGGAAATGGAGATATAACCGACGATCAGAAAGCCCACGGTAACCTCGTCCATGCCCTTTAACAAGGTCACACCGGTGAGAAAACGCAGAAAGGCGAGGATAATACCGATCACGCCGATGGCGCTGATCAGACGGGCATACCAAAGACAGGCGGTAATCAACGCTTTTCTGAAAAAGAGCATACCGCATACGAGAAAAGCGCTCATGAGAATCACTGGCAGGCTGTTGATGATGATCACGCCGAAGGACAGTTCCATGGTGAGACCTCCTGCGATACAGCCCAAAGGCATCACGCTCAAACCGATGACATTGCCTTTGGCAAAAAGTTGATGGTCCTCCCCATCGGTGAGCTGAAAACCGATGGGCAAATAGTAAACAAGGACCGGCCCCAGCAGAGAAGCCATAACGACGCCGCCGTAAAGACCCAAAGTAGCGTCCTTGGCCATGGAAACCGCCAGGGAATAGCCGCCCATATCGATGGCGAGGATAGAACCAAACATGGCGGGATCCGCGCCGATCAGCCCATAAAGCGGGGACAGGAAATTGCCGAGAACCCGGCCGAAAACCGGCGCCAAACAAATGATCCCCACAATGCCTAAGGCGGTTTTGCCCATCAGTGTAAAGCCTTCGTAAAACTTCGCCCCGGCGCCGAGCTTGTTGCCGAGAATATAATCGATGCCGCCAATGACCACACCTACCGCCACAAGCCAAAGCATCACTGTCTTAATCACCATTGTTTTACCTCTGTCTCCCATTATAAAAGATAAAACGCTGCTGTCAAGGAAATCCCCTCTTGACGAAATCAAATAATATGGTAAAATGTTTAAGTACGCGATGCTGCTGTGGCTCAGCTGGTAGAGCAGCGCACTCGTAATGCGCAGGTCAACGGTTCGAATCCGTTCAGCAGCTCCATAAAAACCCCCTGGTATACTGATGTATCCCAGGGGGTTTTGCTTTGCCTTGAAACAGGCAGTTTTTTAGTTTTGGTGTTTACATAGAAATAATACCGAGTAATTTTTTCATTGTTTTTCCCTCCTTTATAATGAATTATGATATAGCCCCTTTGAAGCGATCATGCACCAAGGCAGAGACCAACACCTCTTGTGGCAATGATAATGGTGATCGCCGTTACAATAATAAGACCGGATATCCGCATTCTTTATCTTACATGTTTACTGTATTCAATAAGATCGCCGGGTTGGCAATTCAAAGCGGTACATATTTTGTCAATAACATCTACAGGAATATGTTTGATTCTATTTGTACAAATCGCCGATATCGTGGGCGGCCGTATTCCCGTTATTTCGACAAGTTGTTTTTGCGTCATATCATTCATTGCCAGTAATACCTTTAATCGAAACTTAATTGGCATATACCTTCCCTTTTCGGTGCGACTCAATACAAGCCCACTTTTCTACAATATTGTTGTACTACGAATCCCGTGATTTATCAATACGCCACACGAAATATTATTTCTTAACGCGTAAAACGGGAAGGTAAGACAAGAGTAAACCGGATTTGGCCTGCCTAAGTTTATGTAAACTTAGATGCAGCATAGAACTATTACCGCTCCAAAGGCATCCTGAAAAGCCTTGATCAAGACCGTGGCGCGAACCGGATTAAATAAAAAACCTATTGGAGCAGAAAAAAAGAGCCCAGGCTTTTGCCCGGGCTCCCCTCTTTCAGCATACCTTTTTAATATTGACCGTACTTTAAGGTGGCTTCCCGCCATACGCTCATCTTTTCACGACTTACATTACTCACCGTAATGGAGGAGTCCATGATGAAGCCGCCCCCCGGGGCCAGGATTTCAATCTGCCGGCGGGTTTCATCGATGATCTGTTGGTCTGTACCAAAAGCCAACAGCGCGGTGGGAACCGACCCACAGATGCAGGCAACTTTACCTACGATATCCTTGGCCTTTTGCAGATCCACCTTTTCAAACATGTAGATTACCTTCCCCTTGGGGACGTCGCTGATGATCTCAAGGCGGGAATTGTAATTGCCCTCGCAGAAAACCATCGGCGTCATATCGTTTTCAATAATCGTCATGATGGTTTTCTTGAGGTGAGGCCAATAGAACTTTTCGTAGGCGGCGGGACTCATAAACTCATCGACACCGCAGTGGAGGGGTAAGAAAATGCGTTTCGCCCCCATGGCCTTATATACCTGAATCAGACGCTCCACATTCATCTCGGTGACAGCGGTCAGGGCCTGATTGAGCTCGGCGGGGAAAAGCATGGTATCCATGACCGTGCGGATGATGCCGCGAATACAGTCGGCAAAGGCGTCGAAGGGATTGACCAGAGCCCCCTGGTTATAGGTAGAATAGCCTTCCTTCTCAATGCAAGCCATGATTTGGCCCATCTGCTGATTGCGCTCGTTTTGGGCTTTGCCTGCCGCGATCAGCGCGGAGAGGGCCGCCTGAACTTCGGGATCAGCCAATCCCGCAATGTCGTTGAAAAACAATGCGTCGTAGACTTCCCGCAGGTAAAGTTTGCTAAGCCCCTTCAAATTCTTATATTTACGGGGCAAAATCTTTGTTAAAATCGTGTGAGTGGGGTCCTGAATGAACTCCTTGTATTCATGATCTTCCAGAAAGGTCGCGTCAAGATGCTGCCAGCTGTCATTGAGAGCGAGGCCTCCATCGGGGCCGGGCCAGTTCAAATGCACCGGTGACAGCGCGTTGAGGATTGGGATTCCGTAGAGCACATCGATGAAAACCGCGTCAGGATCGTATTCTTGCAGATAGCCGCGGAAACCTTCGGTCATATTTCTGGCGTCCATCATGGCGTCATACATGCTGATATGATAGGCCCGCATGGGAAATTCCGCGATTTTAGGGGCAAAAGGGACCCTATCCGGGGTTTTGAGTTGGATGGCGGCTTCGATGCGTGCATCGCGCTGCGCCCTTGCTTGTTCTTTCGACATGGCGATTCCTCCGTTCAATATCCGATACTTTGGCGGCCGACCAATGTTCTTAGTATCAGTATACCAAAACGAAAGTCATCTTCTACGTACAAAGAATCAAATCTTCAAGGATATGAGACTTGTTAATTTGTACGAATCGTACTATACTATAGGGGGTGATTTGAATGAAATTAAGCTTATGGATGATCGCGGAACATCTGAAACAATACCAACCCCGTCTTTTCATCAAGGAGGGACGGGCCACCATCAGCGGCGTGCGCTTTATTTCCGAAGATTTAACGGAGCTGCCCCAGGACTTCGTCTATATCAGTTACGGCTCCTACGCCTTTACGGATTTAAACTACGCCGATGAGTATATGTTAATTCACCAAAACGACTTTCTCTTCATCAGCGGTCTCCATATGGAAACCCTGCTCAACAAAGTAATGACTGCCTTTGCTTATTATAATGGCTGGGAATCCAGCCTCTGGCAGACCTCCGGCGCGGCCAACCCTTATCAACAGATGATCGATCTGAGCACCGAAGTTCTCGATAACCCGATCTGTATGGGGGATTATGAGGGCAATGTCTTGGCTTTGAGCCGGGCATTCGGCCCCGACGATGTCGATGACCGCTGGCATGAACTATACGACACCGGGATCGTGCCCACGAGTTACACCGGTCCGCCGATCTTGACGACAGGCGGAGAGGTGGTCCCGGATTGGCTGGAAGAACCGCGGGAATATCAATATGAAAACGGTGTGAAGTACATCTGCGCCAATATTTACGCGGATCAGGAACAGATCGCCGGCTTATACATACAACAGCATCGCACTGTATTTACCCCGGGCCATCAGCAGCTGGCAGTGGTACTCTGCGATATCTTGACCAAGACCATTGCCGCAAGGCAAAAAAACGCCCAACAGATTTATACCGGCGCCATCATCGTCCGAGATTTGCTGGAAGCAAAATCAGTGGATCCTGCCCTCGTCGACCGCCTCTCCAAAAGAGCAAACTGGCAAGGACCGTGGCAGCTTTTGGTGATTCGCAATTATCCCCTCAATGCCAGCAAGCTGAAGCAGCGAAACCTGCTCAATACCATCAGACAAATGAAAATTGTCAACATCGCCCTGGACTATCATGACGACGTAGTGGTCCTCGTCGACGCCGAGGATTTCGATACCTTCCTGGAAGATCTCCACCGCGCCATTAGTATGCGCTATTATAGTGCGGGCCTGTCTCTGCCCTATCAAAACTGGTCCGCATTGCGCACCTACTATCAACAGGCGCTCTTTGCCATGGAACAGGGCGGTTTTCTGCCGGATCTCCACGCTTGCCAGGATTATGCTTTCGAGCACCTGCTCACCCTCATCGACGCTAAAAACAGAGAACTGGAATTATGCCATCCGGCCCTGAACCTGTTAAAAGAATATGACAGACACCAACATACCGAGTTGTACGAGACCTTATTTCACTATTTGCTCCATGAGAGAAATCTCGTAAAAACGGCGGCAGCGCTTTTTATTCATCGAAATTCCCTGATTTACCGCGTCAAACGCATCGGGGAACTGGTTAAAATCGACTTGGATGATCCCAAAGAAAGGCAATTTATCCTCATATCCTATTGGCTGAGACAGCAAAAATAATAGAGCGTATTTAATTTCATAAAGAAATATAGATATTAAAATAGCGGACAACTTACAGATACCAGCCCCATAAAAATCCCCTGCTTACTTCCGTAAGCAGGGGATTTTGTTTTGCCAAACTCAAATAAGAAGGCAGAAGGAATCGACTGGATACGGTGGGATACAAAGAAGCAATGAAAAAGCCATGGGACCATAAACGATCAATAACCGTCCGGCGGTTGTGTAGCCAGTACCGCCAAAGTATCTCCCAATTGCGAGTACAACGCCGCAAGAAATAACATCTCATCTGTTGTTTTGTTTTGGGCAATCATGATGGCGATGATGTTAACAAAAATAGCCCAGTCACATGACGTCATAGGCATACCTCACCGGAAGAAAAGAGAATTTGTACTTATTTGTACTATACGCTGCATCCGATAAAGAAATGAAAACATCACCCGCCTTAAGTCTTACCTGCTCATACATCCAAACCGAAATTATCACCTCTTCTGCCTTGTAGTTAATGGTATTTTTCGTATAGTTCGCAAAGATATTGCAATGCAAGTCCAATCGCAGAAATCGATACCATTGAACACAGTTCGATTATTTCTTTTTCTTCATCAGATAGTGGGCCTGATTCTTCAAGCACAGTTATTATGTTCTCAGTATTGGCCCGGCCTACTATGGTCATCATTTCAACTCGTTGTTCTGGTGTGAGTTTTATCAAAAAATCCACCTTCTTTCTATAAAATCCTTATAAACAAATATTATCACAATTCGTCAAAATTCGACAGTACTTGTTTGAAAGTAAGTGTAAACTGATAGTTATTGACACAACCAAAGAAGGGATAAAAATTCATGAATAGAAAAATACGTGCTGAAATTGACGATATGATGAAAGGAATCACGGCGCTCATTAAACGCATTGAAATGCTTAAATTAGAGTATAATGAGACGATGCAAGGAGCCACTCATTATATCGATAATGCTCACGGGAACTTACGGGATGCGGTATATGAACTGGAAATGACCAAAAGTGACGTATCTAAACACGGACATTACGAGAAGTGTAAATCTGGAACATCGTGCCATTGCCCGTGTCTTACGTGTATCCATGACGATGGTCGCGACGGGGACTGTTGTATTCGGCATCACAAAAGATGTGACATGGGTGAATGCCCAGAGTATGAAAAGGAGGATTAACCGATGAACAAATACATATAAATCGGCGCAATGGCCAAACACGATCCAGTGACCGGTGAATTCCCTCTGGCCCAACCGATTTATCGGGAGATGATAAAGAAATAAAAAACTATCCCGATAGCACCATTTTCATGCTTGAGGATAAATTCCCAAGCCTTCTTGATAAGGCACCAATTAAAAAAGATTAAACCACTGAGCAAATAAGCCCAGTGGTTTTCTTATTCCTGGTATTGACTAAATAAATACATGGTCATATAATGGAAGAAAGTTACTTGAGGGAGGGTAAATGATGTTCGGAGTCAAGAAGAATGATCTTGGACTGAAAGATACGACGCTACGAATTACCGGAACCCATGTTTGCGGTTTACCATTTGCTGAGAACACTTTGTGTAATGTTTCTGCATATCAAGATCACATAAGTTTCAAAAGCGACTCTGTAAATATTCATTTATCAGTGTCAAAATTAATTGGTGCTTCTATAAAAAGCGAAGCAGAAGTAAAAAGTCAATATGTATCGAGTGTTGGCGGAGCTATCGCAGGTGGGTTGCTGCTGGGATCTTTGGGTGCCGTGGTTGGTGGTCGAGCGAAAGAGAAGAAGCATACTACGCTCTCTCAATTTCTTGTATTCACTTATCAAAATGAGAGTGGAGTTCAGAATATTATAATTAACGTAACGGGATCATACTCTAAAGCGGGTAAAATTGTGGATTATTATAAATCTAAAATAACCCCGATTAAAATAGAGTTATAAAAATGAAAATCGAAATCACTCTACCAAATAAACTGCTATCTGTTAAGTAGACAGATAGCATAACAAAACTATTTACTGGGCTTCGTCACAAACGGAGTCCAGTTATTTAATTGGCATTTTTAAGTGACTGACGATATGTCATAGGCGCCAGCTTTTTTCTAAACTGGCTCTTTTCTCCCCATAAGATAACTTCCCTATGCATATTCCTGAATTTTATTATTTCATATGTCTACTCAAAAGGGATCTTATTATACGTTCAGGGGCTTTTTATTTTTGCATATTATGTATATTTCTTGAAGTAATATAATCTTTTCAAAACCACATGTCCGCGCCTCCTTCCGGGCAGCGGCAGATTTTTTTCAGACCCGCCGCTTCCCTCTTAAATTTTATCTTTTATAGGAGCAACTTCACTCCTTTATTTCAGCGAATTCATCATTGCCATCAGATTTTCGCTCTTACAATTCATGGGTATCTCGCAGCCGGAACCGAGGATGAAGCCGCCCTTCATTCCGATGCCTGTAATCAGTTTTTCGCAGTATTCGCTCACCTCATCGGCGGTACCGAAGGCCAACATGGTCGCGGGAACATCACCACGCAGGGAGTGTCTACCTTCTAAAATCTCCGAAGCCTTAAATAAATCGGTCAGGCCATCGAACTCGAAGTGGATAGAGCCTTTGGGCAGTTCCAAAAATCTGTCCAGCATGGGTATCCAGTTGCCATCGGCATGGAGGACAGTCCTGTAGCCTGCCGCGTGGAAGGCCATGATCATATCCTTCAGATAAGGAAAGGAGAAATCGTCAAAGATAGCGGGGGATATGGAATTCGCGTCGGAGCGCATGGCAAAGACTTGAATTCTCTTTACAGAGCTTCTGCCCGCGTTTTTCAGAGTGGACTTGATCACGTTGGGAGTCTCCTTTTTAATAAGCTCCTTCAGCAAATCGGGCTCAGTATAGATATCCACGCAAAATTCCATAAAGGAGCGGATCAAAGAGATCTGGTCGAACAGCGGCATCATCGCCGTACCCGAAATTGCCTCAACCCCCATACCCTTTAAAAATTTGACCAACTTGCCCGCGGTCATTCCCAGTTTAACCCACCGGGCGGTGAGCCTAAAATTGCTTTTGAACGGTGGTTTCTGAATGGAGCACATATACCTGTTAAACCAGCCCGCCCAGCCATTTGCGATGATGTCCCTGTAGTCATCGTGATCCATTCTCGATTTTTCAATAAATTGAAACTGCTCGTCGTCGCCCAGTTCGTAACCGGGCCGTCTCGCCTCAAGCCCTTCGGCGAAAATAACCTCACCCAGGGGCAACCCCATGCATAGATCGGGCTTGCCGAAATGATCATAGGTTATTTTCAGGGCCTCCATCCACTTTTTTGGGTTGTCCATCATCTCCTTTTGCGTGATTCCGGCAAATTTGCCGGGATAGGACACATACATAGGATAGATCGGTATCTCGCGCCTGTCCTTTATTGGCTTCACGTCCATACAGTTTTGGACTTTCTCCGCCGATGTCATGGTAAAACCAGCCATGGTAACCCCTCCTCTCTGATTTTACTCCATTATATCATCGTAAGTAAGGAATTCTACATCCATAGTGGCAAAAGATGAACCGCCGTGACACTTGCCAATTTGTCCACTGTGGACTATAATCATCATAGGGAGGGATTTGTTATGAAACTGAGTATGTGGATATTGGCGGACAGGCTTTCTCACGACGTTTCAAGACTGGATATAAACGACGGCTCCGCCACAATCAGCGGCACACGCTTCTTTTCTGAAAAGTTGTCCAGGTTTGCTCCGGAGTACGTCTATGTCGGAAAAGGCTCCGACATGTTTACGGATCCCGATTATAACAACATGGTCATACTGGTGCATGGCTATGATCTTATGTTCATTGAGGACCAGAGTGTTGAAACGGTACTCAACGACGTTTTGGCCGCCTTTGAGTTTTATAACTCATGGGAGGCGTCACTGTGGGCGGCTTCAGCCCACAGTGACCCCATACAACACATGGTTGACCTGAGCAAGGGTGTCATGCCCGCGCCAATCGGCATCGCCGACAGCGCGGGGCGCGCCGTGGCCTGGACAAAATGCGAAGACACCCATAGCCAAGATGAGGGCTGGCGATATTTTATCGAGAATGGAATTGTGCCAACCTCATATACCAGCGCCCGGATAAGGGATGTACGCGGAAATCTTTTGAGAGACTGGTCGGCGGCTCCGCAGATTTATCAGATGGATGGCAGAACCTGCATCGGCGCGCAGATCATGTCCGGCGGAGAGTATGTGGCGGCTTTTTATATGCAGGAGTATGAAAAAAGATTCACTCCCGGCGATGTTCAGCTGGCGGAGGTTTTCTGCGGGGTGTTATCGAGGCTTGCCTCCATGCAGTCGGTCAGCTCGGAAATCAAATCCGGCGCCGCGATGATAAGTGCTCTGCTGGACGGCGCCGAACCGGATGAGCGCGTCTGCGCAAGGCTTGATGAACTTATCCCGGGGGAGTCACCGTACCAGCTTGTCCTGATACACAGCGTCACGGCCAGCACGAATATTGTCCGCAAAAGTACGCTTCTGGAGACGGTCAAACAAGCTGGCGTTGACAGCGTATCTCTGATATACGGCGACGATATTGTCAGTGTGGCGCGGGAGACCGAGGCAGAGGCATTTCTGGAAACACTGAAAAGGCATGTCAACCTCTCTCACTATGTCGCCGGCGTCTCCATGCCTTTTCACGACTGGGGAAAGGTTTTATCCCGGTACAGGCAGGCCGGGTTCGCCATCGAACAGGCGGCCGGCGGGGCCGGAATGTTTTTCTACCGGGATTTTGCCTTCGAACATCTGCTTGCGGGAATTGACGGCCACGGCCGCGAACTGGAGTTAACGCATCCGGCCCTGGACACGCTCATGGCATATGATAAGAAAAACGGCACGGAGCTGTACAAAACCCTTGAGCGCTATCTGACAAACGAACGCAATATGGTGCGGACGGCGCAGGAGCTGTGTATTCATAGAAACTCCATGAAATACAGAATACGCCGGATTAAAGAACGCATCAACTGCAATTTGGACGACCCGGAGGAACGCCTTTATCTTTTACTGTCCTACCGTTTGACATAGCCTGCGAGCCGCGCAGCGCAGGCTATGTGGACAAAGAAATTATGGAATTTATAAAATTCATAAAAACCAAACAATCAAAATTTCTAACTGTTATCCTGATCGTATATCAGGATTTTTTTATGCACCGCGTACCTTGGCTTATCCCAAATATAACCATTGAAATCAAAATTTGGCTATGATATGCTTTTTTTAATATTTGTCTATGATCGTATGGTTGATTCGCACTTGATTGAAAGGAGAAGTACTTTACGATGAAGAAAAGACTTTTCTATCTGATGCTCTGTTCCATTTTTACCGTTATCTTTTTTTCCGCACCGTTGCTGGCGGCGGAGCAGTCCACAGCCACCGGCATCAATGTTCAATACCATACCCAGGCGGAAATCAGGAGCTTCCTTGCAACGGGAGGAGCCAAAGCCGGCGACAATACCACTTATGGCGTTTCTCCCAGTTTTTCGCAGCCTTTTAGCAGCGGCAGCCTCAGCAGCGGCAGCCTCTATTCGGCCCTGGCCATGGTCAATCAGATCCGCTACATTGCCGGCGTATCCTCTCAGATCACCCTGAACACTGCCTACAACGGCTACGCCCAGGACGCGGCCTTTCTCCAGTATTTGAACGGCACCATTTCCCACGCTCCCAGCCGCCCCGCCGGCGTCAGCGACAGCCTTTACAATTCCGGCTACAAAGGCGCCTCCTCCTCCAACGTGGCCATGGGTTATGCGACGTTGAACAGCGCGATTTTAAGCGGATGGATGGGAGACAGCGATTCCTATAACCTGGACCGCGTCGGTCATCGCCGCTGGATCCTCTACCCCGAACTTTCCGCCACAGGCTTTGGCGCCGTGGAAAAATATTATGCCATGTATGTTTTTGATTCCGATGCTTCCTCTCCCTATTATGGCGTGGCTTGGCCAGCCCAGAATATGCCCATGGATTACTTTGCCAACAGCGATCCCTGGAGCATCTCCATGGGACAGGCCGTCGACATAAATACCGCCAGCGTGCAGCTGGTGCGGTTGTCCGACGGTCACACCTGGAATTTTTCCAAGGCTGATCAAAGCGACGGTTACTTTAATGTCAACAATGATACATACGGCGATCCGGGCTGCATCATCTTTCGTCCCAATAACATCAGTTACGCTGCCGGGGATTCCTTTTCGGTAACCGTCAGCGGCCTCTCCAAAACCGTTACATATCAGGTGAATTTCTTCTCCTTGACCACATCGGGCTTTAGCGATGTCCCCGACAACCAATGGTACGCGCCCTATGTGACGGATCTCGCGGCCAAGGGCATTCTCAGCGGCAAAAGCGACGGCATCTTTGACCCCAACGGCACCATCAAACGAGGTGAATTCGCCAAAATCCTCGCCACAGCCTCCAGGGAAGATCTTGGGGCCTACCAGGGCAATACCAAGTTCAGCGATGTTGCCCAAAGCATGTGGTACGCCAAATACATCCAGTGGGCCAGTGCAAAAGGTATTGTCAACGGCACTTCCTCCACGACCTTTGCGCCGGAAGCCAACATCACCCGCCAGGAAATGGCGGTGATGATCAAACGTTACGCGGATTATAAAAAGATCACATTGACCAAAACCGTGACCGTTGTCACCTTTGCCGACAGCAGCTCCATCGCCTCCTGGGCCCGGGACGCTGTCTCCAACCTGCAACAGGCCGGCATCATCAACGGTACCGGCGGCAATCAATTCAATCCCCTGGGCAACGCCACCCGGGCCGAAGCCGCCAAAATGATTTCTTTGTTTCTCAAATTACAATAGGCCCTCCGGTAATTTTTGATATAACTCCCTTGACCCCGTGGACTAAACTCTAAGAAACAGACCGTAAAAAAGAAACCTCCTGTTGTAGCATGAAACTACAACAGGAGGTTATTTTCATACCCAGACGGTTATGGGCTACAGTATCGACGATGGTCACGATATCCCCCAGGGCAATGGCACCGACGGCAAAGGTTACGTTGTGGGTGCCGGTGGTCGCCATAATATTGGCGAAAAAGACGCCGTTCACATAAAGGGCGGCAGGGCCAACATAGGTTAAAGGCGTTACCGAAACCGGACCGGGGATCTTATGGGTATCCAAGTCATTCACAGCGGTGACGTTGGTTATCGGCTTGGCGGAAATGTTTTCGATGGAAATAGAGTAAGTAAGAATTTGATTTCGCTGGTAGGTACCTTAAACGACATTTTTATCCACAGTCAGCACGTCCAACAGTGTCGCGGTTGCGACATTCAATGTAGCTTCCCCTGTTTGGGTATCATAATTAAAAGTAACGGTTGCTTGATTTAGAATTGTTGTAGCCATAAAACTGACTCTTTTATATATACCCATAAAGGGTGAATACTCTATACTAAAAAGATATGCGGCTTTGTCCCATTTTGTGAATCTCGTCCCACTACTCCAAAATAAAAAAATCCCCCGCATTGATGCGGGGGTTAGGCTGATGCGGCGGCGCTGCCGCTGCCTTGGGTTTAAGTACCCGGACGGGGAAATGACTCTCCCCTTCCTGTCCTTCCCTTAAGAGGGTTTGGCTTTATTGACAGGCCGGTTGATTCTATATCATGATTACTTATTGCGGGGATTCTTCCGTTTCACTGACTTCCACAATAATCTCTTCTTCCACAGCCGCTTCTTCTTTCTCTTTCTTTTTGCCCAGGTTCTTGACGAGTTTCACAATGCTTTCCACCACAGAGTCGATATTGCCGCCAATGCTGGCGTCGTCGATATGGATGAATTTCACATCGTCGGCGGTGACGGCAATAAAGCCTAAGGGCAGCACGCTGATGCCGCCGCCGGTACCGCCGCCAAAGGGCATTTTCGCGTTTGCTTCCGGCTTGCCGTATTCACCGCCGCCGCAACCGAAACCGCAGGCCAGTTTTGTTACGGGGATGATAGACGTGCCGTTGGGCAGATTCAGGGGATCGCCGATTACGGTATTGGCGTCCACCACTTTTTTAAGATTTTCCAATACACTGGTCATCAATGCTTCAATCGGATGTTCGCTCATTTTTCTTCCTCCGTTTTTTTCTTCTTTTTGGGTAGTATTTTTAAAATGCTCGGCAGCATACTGCCAAAAGCTATAATCAGGTCAAAGAAACAGACGCGGATATCGCCGTCCACCGTCGCCATCATGGATTGTGTACACCAGGCGGGATAAAGACCGATGCGCCAACGGCAGTGGCGCAGATCACCAAAAATCAGGGGCAAAGCAGCATAGATCGCTCCGCTGACCTCGCCGGTAACGGCGGGATCGGGAAAACCGTAAACAACGCGAAGACGCACTCTGAAGCGTTTGAGACCTTTTTTAAAACGTTTCATCAGCCCGAGAATTTCGGGAATCAGCTCGTTTAGTGGTTTCCATTGCTTTTTCGCTTTTGCTTTGGCTTCTTCCTTCTCTTTTGCTTTGGCTTTTGCGCCCTTTTTCTCCTTTTTCGTTTTGGGATGCTCGCTGTCGTATACCGTGATACCAATTTTCTTGATATTCAGCACCGGGTGCAGAATGACTCTTTCGGTATCCTTCCCGTCCAGGTAGGAAATATGTAACGTGATCCGTAGAGGATAAAACAGCAAAAGCAACAAAAACAAGAGAACGATCAGGAGGACGATGAGAAGCGTCATATCATATCCTCTTCTTTTTCAGCGGCTTCCTTCCTGTTCACTGCGGGAAGCTCCTCCAGGGAGTTGATCCCCAAAAGCGCCAAGAACTTTTCGGAAGTGCCATACAAAACGGGTTTGCCCGGCGTATCCTTTCTGCCCATTTCTTTCAGCAAGCCCTTTTCGTAAAGACTTGCCACCAGGGAATCGGCATTGACGCCGCGTATATTTTCGATTTCACCGCGGGTGACCGGCTGGCAGTATGCGATGATCGCCAGCGTCTCCAGGGCGGCTTTGCTCAGGCGGTGCACCTTCGGCTGGTATAATTTTTCCAAATAGGGATAGACCGCTTCCTCGGTAACGAATTGATAACCGCCGGCGACTTCCTGCAAATGAAAGCCGCGGTCCTGATAAAAATCGATGAGTTCATCCAATATTTCTTTCGCCGTCTCTTCGCTGCATTGGGCGCAGGCGGCGATTTCCTTCCGTTTCAGCGGTTCCGGGGAGGAAAATAGCAGCGCTTCGATGGCTTGTCTGATTTCTGTGCTGAAAAGAGGTTCCATTAAATCCTGCTCACACTTTCTGCGGGAAAGATCATGATCTCTCCATAATTGACTTTTTGTAAAATAACGATATTGCGGCGGCGAATCATTTCCAGCAAGGCCAAAAAGAGCACGATCATGCGGATTTTTCCGTCGCAGACGCCGCAAAGCTCGGCAAAGCGAATCCCCGCGGGAAATTCCTTTAAACGCAATTGGATAAGGTGAATCTGCTGGTCTATGGTAATATTCTCCCGCTTTACCCGGTGAAAAAGTTCCTTTTCCCCCAGGCGCGCCAAAATCGTTTCCATGGCCGCGTTTAGTTTGTCCAAAGAAAAGCCGTGAAAGATATCGTGCTCATGAAAGAGAGAAATATACATTTCTGTTTCATCGGGGCGTACGATCTGCCGGTTGCGCTTTTCTGCCAGAGCAGAAAAGGACTCCGCCAGTTCCCGGTATTTTTTATATTCTAAAATCTGCCGCACCAAATCGTTTCTGGGGTCGTTCTCCTCCTCATAATACCCTTCGGGGAAGGATGTGCCGTCGTCCTTATGGACTGCCGGTAACAGCATTTTGGTTTTGATGGCGATGAGCGTCGCCGCCAGAACCAAAAATTCGCTGGCAACCTCAAGATCAAGACTGCTCATGGCATTGAGGTAGGAAAGATATTGCCTGGTAATTTCGGCAATGGGAATATCATAGATATCCACCTGGTTTTCATCAAGAAGATGACACAGCAGATCAAAAGGACCTTCAAAGTTATCCAAGCGGATCGAAATGGACATCAGATACGCATAGCCTCCCTGACCATGGTCAATGTTTTAGACGCTGTTTGCCGGGCGCGGTCTTCACCGTCGGCCAGAATATCCCAAAGCCGGTCCGGATCCGCCGCCAAAGCGTTTCGTCTTTCCCGCATCGGCGCCATAAACTCATCAAGAACCTTAGAAAGCCGCTTTTTACAGGCCACACAGCCAATGGTCCCCGCTTTGCAGCGTTCCTCGATATCGGCGGCTTCTTCTTTATTATAAAAGGTATGATAGGTGTAAACGGTGCAAACATCAGGATGGCCGAGGTCGTCCTTTTTGATCCGGGCGGGGTCGGTCACCATCTGGCTGACTCGCTGGCCGATGAGTTTCGCGTCGGCGTCTAAGGGGATATCGTTGCCGTAGCTTTTGCTCATCTTGCGGTTATCGGTACCCGGCAGCAACTTGATTTTGGCCAAAAGCGCTTTCGGTTCCGGAAAAACTTCCGTTTCATAGAGGTGATTGAACCGCCGCACCAACTCCCTGGTGAATTCCAGGTGGGGCAGCTGATCTTCGCCCACGGGCACCCCGGTGCCGCGGTAGACCATGATATCCGCGGACATCAGCAAAGGATAACCCAAAAAGCCGTGGGTGGAGATATCCTTCCCCTCTTTGCCAAACTGAACGATTTGATCCTTGAAGGTCGGCACCCGTTCCAGCCAGCTCAAAGGAGTAATCATCGAAAGCAGCAAATCAAGCTCGGCATGTTCTTTGACATGGCTCTGCACAAAAACCGCACTGTGAGCAGGATCGATCCCCGCCGCCAGAAAGTCCAGGGCCATTTCCTTGATATTTTCTCTGATTTGCAACGTATCGGAAAAACCGGTGGTCAAGGTATGCCAATCGGCGATCATATAATAATTTTCGTTGCCTTCCTGGAGCGCGGCCCAGTTTTCCAAGACACTCAAATGCCCCAGGTGCAACTTTCCGGTGGGGCGCATACCGCTTAAAATCACTTCTTTTGTCATGGTGTTCTCCTTCGCTTAGTAAATCGTGATGCCTGCCAGCGAACAGATCAGGTTGGTCAAAAAGCTCACCGGTGTCGTTAAAATATAGCTGATGAACGGACGGTTCAAGGGAAAGATACAAAGCAACAACAGAATAAAAATGCCGTATTGCTCGATCACATTATAGCGGTAGCGCAACGACGGGCTGAGAAACGCCGAAACAATCCGGGAACCGTCCAAAGGCGGCAGCGGAATCAAGTTGAAGATCATCAAAACTACATTGATTTGAATGAAATAGAAAAAGAACAGACCGAAATAATATTCCGCGTTGTAAGCACTGCCACTCAACCAAGCGTATCCCACCACATGCACGTAAAGCAAGAGAAAAATCCCGCCGAGAAACGCCAAAAAGAGGTTGGAGGCCGGCCCCGCCGCAGCCACCCAGGCCATACCGGTATTGGGTTTTTTGGTCAGGGCATAGGGATTCACCGGCACCGGTTTGGCCCAGCCAAAACCGACGAAGATCAAACAGAGGGTACCGACGGGATCCAGGTGTTTTAAGGGGTTTAGACTCAATCGTCCCTGGCTTTTGGCGGTGTGATCACCGAGGCGGTAAGCCACAAAACCGTGGCACAGCTCATGTAAGGTCAGGGCGACCAGAATGGCGGGGATCAAGGCCAGCTTCTGGAAGACCCAGCCCATGCTAAAATCAAACATCCATTTCTCCTTTATATTTCCCGTTTTTCAGATTTTCACGAATATATGCCAGCTCTTCTTCTTTCGTAGGTACGTTCCCTTTTTTCTTTGCCACCAAAAGGTCCGTGAGGATTTCTTTGACGGTTCCCCGCTCATAACCTTCAAGGCCGCGAATTTCCTGTTTCGTACAGAAAATCCGCTGTTCACGGTAGAAGAAAAACGCTTCCAAGAGCCGTCTCTGCCAAAGGGGCGGAACTTTTGCGTACAAGGCGATGAGCACTTCCGGCGGGGTTTCCGCCATCAACGTATACCAGGCAAGCTCGGAAAAATCCTCATCTTCTGCGGTCATCATGGCAGCCTGATCTTTCAGACTCCACACCGCGTCCCGATAGGACCGGGGAAGCTGCGCTTCTTCAAAAAAAGTGTTGATATCCTCCCGTTTCTGAGGAAAAACAAGCAGTAAAAACCGGAGCAATGGCAGATTTGGTTTGCGCAAGGCCTTTTGGAACAGGGGATTGCCGCCAATGATTTTCTCGAAGCCGTCTTTCAGGGAAGCGTCGAAAGCATAGCCGGGGAACAGATACGGCCAAATACGGTATTCCTCCATCTTTGCCAAAATCTGAAAGGCGCAGTCCTCCTGTAGGGCAAGGTCGGTTTCATGCCAGATACGCCGGCGGGAGAGATTTGCCAAAACGCCGTCTTCGATGGCCTTCAAAGCAAAACCCCGGGTTTCCTCAGTCATCGCAAAACCGTAACGGGCTTCAAAACGAAGGGCCCGAAGAATACGGGTGGGATCTTCCACAAAACTGAGGTTATGCAGTACCCTGATTTTTTTATGTTCCAGGTCTTCCCTGCCGTTATAGTAATCGATCAGTTGACCGAAGGTTTCAAAATTCAGCGATAAGGCCATGGCGTTTACCGTGAAATCCCGGCGGAACAGATCCTGCTTCAAAGAACCCTGCTCCACTTTGGGAGCGGCGGCGGGATATTCGTAAAATTCCGTGCGCGCGCCGGCCACATCAATTTTGATCACGCCGTCTATCACCACGGTGGCGGTGCCGAATTTGGGATAGGCGGAAAGCGTGCCGCACAGCAACACAGCGACATCTTCGGCAAAGGCAATGCCGTCGCCTTCCACCACGATATCGAAATCCACGCTGTTTTCTCCCAGCAGCAAATCGCGGACAAGGCCCCCCACGAGAAAAGCATGGAGGCCTTCCCGGTCCGCCAAAGCGGAGATCTTGCCCAAAATCTGAAACATTTCTCTGGACACCGCTTTTTCCAGGGCCTGGAGTAAATTAACGCGCTCTTCCCCTGTGGAATTCTTTGTATAAGTCAGTTGATGACCGCCCACGATCTGTTGACCGTAAAGCGTCCGCAATAGATCCGTACGGGTTACGATACCGATTAAGGCTTCGTTTTCTACCACCGGCAGGTGCCCGATATTCTTTTTAATCAGCAGTTCCCTCGCGTCTTCCGCCAGGGTATCCGGGGATACGGTAATCACATTATGGGACATATAGCCTTTGACGGGTACATTTCCCAGACCGTGGTATTTGCATTTATCGACGTCACGCCGGGAGATCATGCCGGTCAGGCGGTCGTTTTCCACCACAGGATAGGCAGAATGACCGTAACGCAGCATATATTCCCCCACTTCATTGACGGTGATGTGGGGGCTGATGGTTTTCACCGGCGTCGACATCAGCTTCTTCACCGTGAGGGGCGATGGAATATGCTCTGCAAAGGCTCTGAAAAGAGCTTCGGCAAGTTCAGAAAGGGAAAAAGAAACATCTTTCAGCATGGCGGAGGCGGCCATGATATGACCTCTGCCGCCGTAATTGGCGAGGACTTCCCTGATATTGATTTCCTTGGTGGCGCTTCTGCCCACGATGTGGATGCGGTTCTCCATGCGTACCACGACGCAGATGGCATCCACGGCATAAACCTCTTTCACCTTCATGGTGAGGGAAGCAAGGTCATTGATGAACCGCTCCGTTTTTGCCGTGGCGATCAGAATATCTTTCTTATGGATGGTGCGGATTACACTGTGGTTGAGCAATGCGCCAAACAGTTCGCTTTGTTCCACGGTGAAGGAAAGCTCCGTAAATTCCGCAATCACGCCGAGATTCGCCCCTTGCGACAGCAACCAGGCCGCAGCCAGGAGATCCCTTTCGGTCGTCGAAGAAAAGCGCAGAGAACCGGTGTCGTCGTAAATACCGAGGGCGAAAACAGTGGCTTCCTGAGGCGTCACGGTGAGCTTGCGCTCCCGGATCAATTCGACAAGCTGGGTCACGTTGGCGCCTAAAGCTTGTTGGTAAATATTTGCATTGACAATGTCGTCATCGCTGCTTTCGTGATGGTCGTAAACGATCACCTCTATGTTTTCATTCTCCAAAACCTGGCCAAACTCAAGCAGACGCTGCTTGGAACGGGTATCGACCATGATCAACGTATCGATATCTTTCTTATCAATGTAATTCTTGATCTCGATAAAATTACCGTAGAGCACGATAAAGTTTCTTACTTTCGTCGCCGGTTTGCCCACGGTGACCAATACCGCGTCGGGATAAAGCTTCTGCGCCGCGACCATGGAAGCCAGGGCGTCAAAATCAAGATTGGGATGGGATATGATCGCTTTCATGTTCTCTCCTTAAAATAATATTATAGCAAATGTCTTTGACGTTGGAAAGAGAAACTTTCACATTTGTTTTTCCCATTGACAAAAAGCGACAGATTTACCAAAAGTTATGATAGCTTTTTTAACTTTTTTATTGTATGATTAGTGATATAAATATAGGTAGTACTTTTAACCGTATGAAGAAAGGGAGCATGCGTTTGAGCAGAATTTTTCCTCAGACTGTACTCGGTCTCGATATCGGATCTACCACTGTCAAAGTAACTGTATTGGATGAGCAAAATCATTGCCTTTTCCGCTGTTATCAGCGGCATTACTCTGATATTCGCGCTACAGTTGAAGATGTATTGAAACAAACCAAAAACGCCCTTGGTGATATCAAGGTCAAAATGGCAATTACCGGCTCGGGAGGACTCAGTCTTTCCGGGCATATTGGCGTGGACTTCGTTCAAGAGGTCATTGCCTGTACCAAAGCGGTGGAGTACTTCATTCCCCAAACCGACGTCGTCATTGAACTCGGCGGTGAGGATGCCAAGATCACTTACTTCGGACAAGTGATGGAACAGCGCATGAACGGGGCTTGTGCCGGGGGTACCGGCGCCTTCATCGACCAAATGGCCTTGCTGCTGCACACCAACGCCAAAGGTTTGGATGATATGGCCAAATACTACAAGATCATTTACCCCATCGCCTCTCGCTGCGGTGTCTTCGCGAAGACCGATATCCAACCCCTGTTAAATCAAGGAGCCGCCAGAGAGGATCTTGCGGCGTCCATTTTTCAAGCGGTGGTGAACCAAACCATCAGTGGTTTGGCCTGCGGCAAGCCGATCCGCGGCAACGTCGCCTTTTTGGGCGGACCCCTTCACTTTCTGCCGGAATTGCGCAAAGCCTTTATCCGTACGCTGAATCTTACGGAAGAAACGGCGATTCTGCCGGAAAACGCGCACTATTACGTATCCAACGGCTGCGCTTTGGTGGCCAAAGAAGAAGGAAGCAGGGAAGAACTGCCCCTGTCCACCCTGATTCAGCGGGTCAAAGCCTTGAGCCTCACCGATATTAAGGAAAAGAAAGGTTTAAAACCGCTTTTTGCCGACAAAGAGGAACTGGCCGCTTTCAGAGAACGTCACAGCCGAGCGAAAGCAGGCCAAAAACCGCTTTCCGAAGCAAAAGGCGACCTCTACCTCGGCATCGACGCCGGTTCCACCACCTCAAAGGCGGTGCTGATGGACGATGCAAAGAATATCGTCTATTCCCGTTACGAAAGCAATCGCGGGGAACCCCTGGATCTCTGCGTAAAAATTCTTTCCGAAATTTATCAAACCCTCCCCCCGGATGCTAAAATTGTCAATGCCGCGGTGACGGGTTACGGGGAAGACCTGATCAAGGCTGCCCTCAAAGTGGATATCGGCGAAGTGGAAACCATGGCTCACTACAAAGCCGCCAGCCACTTTTTGCCCGGCGTGGACTTTATCCTCGACATCGGCGGCCAGGACATGAAAGCCATCCGCATCAAAAACGGTGTCATTGAGAGCATTATCTTAAACGAAGCCTGTTCCTCCGGGTGCGGCTCCTTCATTGATACCTTTGCCCGCAGCCTCAGCATGAGCGTGGATGAATTCGCCGCCCGGGCCATTGATTCCAAATCTCCCGCGGATCTCGGCAACCGCTGCACCGTCTTTATGAACTCTAAGGTCAAACAGGCCCAAAAGGAAGGCGCCACCATTGAAGATATTTCCGCCGGCCTTTCCTACTCCGTGATCAAAAACGCTCTGTATAAGGTCATCAAGATCCGCCGGCCCGAGGAATACGGCGAAAAGATTTTGGCCCAGGGCGGTACCTTCTATAACGAGGCCATTCTGCGCAGCTTTGAGCTGGAAACCGGCAGAGAAATTGTGCGTCCCGATATCGCCGGCCTCATGGGAGCCTACGGCGCCGCCATCATCGCCAAGGAACGGTATCAACCGGGGCACAAGGTAACCCTCATGCCCCAAAAGGAACTGGCAGATTTCGGCTACGAAAAGACCTTCCGCCACTGCAATAAGTGCCCCAACCGCTGTTTGCTGACGGTGATGAAATTTGCCGACGACCGGCAGTTCATTTCCGGCAACCGCTGTGAGCGGGGAGCCGATATTGAAATCCAGAAAAGCGACATCCCCAACCTTTTCGACTACAAATACAAGCGCCTGTTTTCCTACACTTCTCTGAAAAAAGAAGACGCGCCCCGGGGCGAAATTGGCATTCCTCGGGTACTCAACCTCTATGAAAACTATCCCTTCTGGCACACGTTTTTAACGGCCCTCGGCTTTCGCGTGGTTCTCTCGGGAAAAAGCGATAAGAAGATGTTTGAGCTGGGCATGGAAACGATTCCATCCGAAGCCGTCTGTTATCCCGCCAAACTTGTCCACGGCCATATCGTATCTTTGATCAATCGGGGCGTTAAGACAATTTTCTACCCCGGCACTGTCTATGAACAGATTGAATATAAGGAGTGCGACAACAACTTCAACTGCCCCGTGGTTTCCGGTTATCCCGAAGTCATCAAAAACAACGTGGAACAGATCAGGGAGCATGGAATCAACTTCCTGCATCCGGTCATCACTTTTGAAGATAAAAACCGTCTTGAAGAAAGTTTGGTCCAAACCTTCCAGGAATTCGGCATCACGGCCAAGGAAATCAGCGCCGCCGTGGAGCAAGCCTACCGGGAAGACGACGCCTTTAAAGCGGACCTGCGTCAAAAGGGCGAAGAAGCCCTTCGTTTTATCGAAGCCCACGATCTGCACGGGATTATTTTGGCGGGCCGTCCTTACCACATTGACCCGGAAATCAATCACGGGTTACCCAATATCATCACCCATCAAGGCACGGCGGTTTTTACGGAAGACAGCATTTCCCACTTGATGGCGCCGGAACGCCCTTTGCGCGTTTTGGACCAGTGGGCCTTCCACTCCCGGCTTTATGCTGCCGCGACTTTCGCCGCCAGCAGAAATGATCTTGATCTAATCCAGTTGACCTCCTTCGGCTGTGGCCTCGACGCCGTCACCAGTGATCAGATTGCTGAAATATTGGAACGCCACAATAAAATCTATACGAACATCAAAATTGATGAAGGCGACAATCTCGGCGCCGCCCGCATTCGCGTGCGCTCCCTTAAAGTCACCATCGATGAACAGAAGGAACAGAAAGAGCAGGAACAACAAAACGGCGAAACGACACCTTTTGTTCCTTTCGTCCCGCCGCCGAAGGCCGTCTTCACCAAGGAAATGAAGAAGCGGCATACGATTTTGGCCCCTCAGATGTCCCCGATCCATTTTCAGTTTTTACAGGTGGCCTTTGACGCCTGTGGTTATAATCTGGAAGTGATTCCCGAGGTGACCGCCGAAGATATGGAAGAGGGTTTGCGCCACGTTCACAACGACGCCTGTTACCCCTGTATTTTAACGACGGGCCAACTGATCAGCGCACTGAAGAGCGGCAAATACGATCTCAACAACGTCTCCCTCATGATGTCCCAAACCGGGGGCCAATGCCGGGCCACCAACTATGTTTCCTTTATCAGAAAAGCCCTGCAAGACGCCGGCATGGCACAGATTCCCGTGATCGCCCTTTCCGCCCAGGGACTGGAAAGCAATCCGGGTATGAAGTGGACGCCCACACTGCTCAAACGCGCCTTTATGGCGATCAACTACGGCGATCTCTTGATGAACGTTCTTTACCGCACGCGCCCCTATGAAAAAGCCGCCGGCAGCGCCATGCAGCTTTACGAACAATGGGTAGAAAAGGGCAAAGTCACGGTGGCCAAGGGCGGTGTACGCCAGTATAAAAATGATATGTACGCCATTGTCAAAGATTTTGACCGTTTGCCCCTCAACGACGAAAAGAAACCCCGGATCGGCTTGGTGGGCGAAATCTTAGTGAAGTTTTCTCCTGACGCCAACAACCATATTGTGGAGTTGATCGAAAAAGAAGGCGGCGAAGCCAACATGCCTTCCCTTCTCGACTTTTTCCTCTATTGCGCCTATAACGCCAAATATAAAAGCCTCTATTTAAAGGGCAAACGCTCCGGCTACTATTGGGGTAAATTATTCATCGCCGTATTGGAGCGCTCCCGCAAGGCCATGCGGGAAGCCCTTAAACAAAGCAAGCGTTTTGATCCGCCGGGTTTTATTGACGACATCGCGGCAAAAGCCAATGCTGTCGTATCCCTGGGCAACCAGGCCGGGGAAGGCTGGTTCCTCACCGGTGAAATGATCGAGCTGATCGAAAGCGGCGTGGAGAACATCGTCTGTATGCAGCCCTTCGCCTGCCTGCCCAACCACATTACAGGCCGGGGCGCCCTGAAAGAACTGCGGCGGCAGTTTCCCCAAAGCAACATCATCGCCGTGGACTATGACCCCGGCGCCAGTGAATCCAATCAGCTCAACCGCATTAAGCTGATGATGGCCGTGGCCAAAAAGAAGCTAAACCAAAAACAATTATCATAAAAAAACAGAACCGTGGGATAACGCCTCCTGCGGTTCTGTTTTTTAGGCAATCATTGATTGACACAAAAGGTCTAACGTGTTAGACTTACGATAAGGTCTAATAGATTAGACTTTATAGAAAGAAGGGTCGCCATGAAAGAGATCAAAATATTCGACGCAGAATACCGCCTCATGGAAATTGTTTGGGAAAAGGAGCCCGTCAATTCCACGGAATTGGTCAAGCTCTGCCAAAAGGAGCTGGGCTGGAAAAAATCCACCACCTATTCGGTGTTAAAACGCCTTTCGGCACGGGGCATTTTAAAAAACGAAGAGGCCGTCGTCAGTTCTCTCATCAAACGCCTTCAGGTGCAAAAATACGAGAGCGAACAGATCATGGAAAAGAGCTTTGACAATTCTCTGCCCACCTTCGTCGCCGCCTTTCTCCAAGACAAAAAACTTTCCCGGGAAGAAGCGGAACAGATAAAGAAGATGATTGAGGAGGCGGCAAAATGACTGATTTATGGATTGGCATTTTAAATATCAGCCTTAGTGCAAGCTTCGTCGCCCTGATTGTCATCGCGATCCGCCTACCTCTGAGAAAAGCGCCGAGGATCTACTCCTATGCCCTTTGGGCTGTGGTGTTTTTCCGACTGATTTGCCCCTTTACCGTCGCCTTACCGATCAGCGCCGTTCCCGTTGATCCTCAGACCATACCGCAAAATATCGCCTATGCCGAGAGTCCTGCCATTGCCAGCGGCATCCCTGTCCTTGACGATACCGTTAACGATATGATGGTCAGCTCCCTGCCGGCGGCCACCGTGGAAAATAGCGTAACTCCCATGAAAACCGCTGTTACCGTCGGAGCCTATCTTTGGTTTGGCATCTTTCTTGTTCTGATCGCCTATGGCATCGCCGGTTATCTGCGCTTAAAATACAGGGTGAACACCGCGGTGCGCCGGGAAGGCCGCTTCTATGAGACCGACCGCATCAAAACCCCTTTCGTTCTGGGCTTTTTCCGTCCCCGGATCTATGTGCCCACCGGGCTTGAACCGATGGAGCTAACATACGTTACAGCCCACGAAGAGACACATATTCGCCGCTTTGATCATCTCATCAAGCCCCTGACGTTTTTCATCACTGCGATCCACTGGTTTAATCCCCTAATATGGCTATGCTACGCCCTGATGATCCGGGACATGGAGTTATCGGCGGATGAAAGCGTCATGAAACGCTATTCGGGGGATATCCGAACAGCATACGCCGGTTCTCTTCTGTCTCTGGCGGTGAAGGGCCGGGGCTTTTTTACTCCCCTCGCCTTCGGTGAAATCGGGGTCAAAGACCGGGTCAAAAACGTGCTGCGTTATCGGAAACCCGCCGTTTGGGTCAGCATTGCGGCCATCCTCGCCGTCACCGCGGCTACACTCTTCCTGGTCGCTGGCAAGGAAACAGACCATAGCGCCGAAACGGCGTATACCAGCTCCTATGACAGCGTAAGCGTTACCGACGGCTCTGATATGATGGGCTTCAAAACCACCAATGATTTTCAGAGCGACGCCCCGCAGGCCGTAGGCTATATCGATACGGCGATCAAAACAAGCACGGCAACAGAAACGGCAAAAACCCCCGCATTAGACAGCAACACCTTTCAGTCCTACGCCATCACCCTGTCGGGCAATGGCGACGAAACCAGCTGCACCCTTTATTACGACGACCTTTACGATGAGGCTTTCATCGAGAAAGACGGCGGCCTTTATGAAACAGGGGAAGACTTTGGCCGCTATGTCGACGCCCTTTTTGAAAACACCGGCATGGATTTTCAGTTGAACAAAGACGACGCGGCGCTATTTCAGGAATACGGCTGGACTTTGGATTACGAGATCAGTGAAAAGAAGCTGAAACTGGGCGATATCAATGCACTGTCAAGCTTCGACGCCAACACCTACTATTTTGCCTACCACAACGTCCTTGCCAAAGACATTGGCCTCGACATGAGCGCATACGGTGGCAAAAACGTCAATGTCGCCATCTACCGCATTCACGAAAGCATGCCGGCGGAATTCAGCCCGATCAAAAGCTGCCGGGGCATCGTCGTAAAAAGCGGCGGCAAAACCGTGGCCGCGTTCATCAGCGCCGGGCGTCACAACACCTTTATTGCCTGTAGTTTGAAGGGAAATAGCTTTGAAACAGCGGCGGGAGAAACCGTTGACGACTGGCTTTCCCACAACGTACAGGCAGACGCCACGGAAAAGGAAATGTCTGAGCTTTCACCGGAAGAGGTCATCGAGGCGTATTTCAAGGCCCTCTCTGACCGGGATGCCCAGGCAGCGACCGCATGTATCGCCAAAAGAGTTCTACTGGAACAGTTGTCCGCCAACATGTTGAATCAAAATCTCTTTTCAGAGAGGGTCTATCTGCCCTTGACAGACGCTGATATCAACGCCAAAGACCCCCTTGAAAATCTAAAATCCGCGAAGTTGGTAGAAATAGAACCCTCCTCCTACAGCAGCGATGTTTACGGGGTCACGGCAGAGATGGAATACAAGCAAATCGTCACCACGGAGAGCGGGTACCAATCTTCCAATTTTACCATGGTCTATGAATCCCCTGAAACGGGATGGAAAATCGCCGAAACAGGACAGGGATAACCATAAAAGAAACATCATAAAAAATGACCTGGCGGTTTATCCGGCAGGCCACTTTTCATCACTTTTCATCACTTTTCATCTTATGATCATTTACTCAGCAGAGGCCGGCTTCGTAGCATTCGGGATCGAAATCACCGCTGCGCTCCACACAGTCCCGCTTGAGACAGAGGCGGCAATCGTGATCATCCTGAGCCACCTTAAAACGGAAGCCGGAGACACTTTTCACCGGATACATGATGCCGCTCTCGGTGAGCTCGATTCCAGTTTTCGCCACATCGTCGCCGAGGAGCGCGAAGAGGTCGTGCTGGGACACGAGGGGCCAATCTTCAAAGGAACCCGGGGAAACACAGGCGGTTTGGCCGTCCAACAGGTTATCCAGCTGTTCGGTCATATAGATCGCAGCCTTCCGCAGATAAATATTCATGATGCCGTCAAGGGCAAGCTCCTTGATGATATCACCCTGGGCTTCGCTGAAATCGGCAATTTCCTTGCCGCAGGTGCAAAGATAAGCATAGACTTGATCGATGTTTTTCAGCTTTTCCGCTAGAATTTTACTGGTAAAGACTTTGCCGCCGATGGTCACGCTATCCTCGGTTTTGTCCTCAACGGCATATACCCGGCAGACGGCTTTGGGATTGACAATATCCCGAGAAGCCTCGATCATTTCATCAATATACTTGCCGTACATATGATCAATGGGCATACCCATTCTTTTCAAGACTTCTTCTTTCGTCACAACACAGGAAATATGATCCCAAAATGCATGATTCATATGATCACCTCTTCTTTTCGTATCTCTTGTTATATCATACTGATTTTAGCGCTATTTTGTCAAGATAATTCCCGCCTTATCGACAAGATTCGGAATTTACGATAAGCAAGTTTCCTTTGAGACAGCATATTCAGGGCAAATTAGATGGGAGGCGTATAAACCTTCACTGCCGCATTTTAGCCGAAGTAAAGGGTGGGAAACGGCTTTTGACGCGCATTTGAACTTACGTCTCCCGGTTCATGCCATATGATCCCAATCCCTTTCAGCCAATCATCCAAATCATTCTAAATAAATTTTTACTTTACAAAAAAATAGCGGCGTGCTATAATCTCGTCATGGTGATGGAGCTCACCGAAACGCAGTGAAAATTGCTAATGGCTCCTACTTTAATTGATTTGAAGTAGGAGTTTTTTTATGGTCAAATATAGAATCATTTTATATCCCGGATAGTGATGGGGTTCACTGAATCGCTTCTTAGCTAATGACTCCTACAGATTGCGCAGCTTTGCGTCATTTGTAGGAGTTTTTTATTGCTTTGGCAATGATATCACCATTTCAATTTACAAAGGAGAATTTATTTTGTTCGCAACGATTTTAAACAACACCTGGTTCCTCGCCGCCATCTGGATCGGCCTGGCCTTTTTTGCCAGCCTGATCTCCATACGCCTTGGCATTTCCGTGGCTCTCATTGAAATCATCGTCGGCATCATTGCCGGAAATTTTCTCGGTCTTCATCAAACCAATGAGTGGATCAACTTTTTGGCTTCTTTGGGCAGTGTCGTCCTGACCTTCCTCTCCGGCGCGGAGATTGATCCGGTTTCCCTGCGCGCCAATCTAAAAAGCAGTCTCACCGTGGGTCTGCTCGCCTTTTTCCTGCCCTTTGGCGGTGTTTGGCTTTTCACCCAATTCGTGCTTGGCTGGGATATCCAGCAGGCGCAAATCGCCGGCATCGCTCTTTCCACGACTTCCGTCGCCGTGGTATACGCGGTGATGATTGAAACCGGCAAATCCAATACGAACCTTGGCAAAATGATCCTGGCCGCTTGCTTCATCAACGATTTGGGTACCGTCATCGCCCTCGGCGTGCTCTTTGCTGGATTCCGCTTATACCTTCTGGTCTTTATTGCGGCAACCGCCGCCGTAATGTTTTTCATGCCCCGAATCACGAAATACATCATTACGAAATGTGGGGAACAAAGGGTCAGCGAACCGGAAGTCAAATTCATCTTTTTCATTCTCTTCCTTTTGGCAGGTCTTGCCACCCTTGCCGGCAGTGAAGCGGTACTTCCCGCCTATCTCATCGGCCTTGTGGTTGCGGGAGTCTTCGTGAAAGACAAAACCCTCATCAGCCGAATGCGTGCCATCACCTTCACGGTTTTCACTCCCTTCTATTTTATCAAAGCGGGAATGAATGTGTCTCTACACGCCGTTTGGCTATCCTTTGGGGTGATCGCCGCGTTATTCTTGATGAAAGTCGTCTGCAAAGTAATCGGCGTCTGGCCGGCGGCCAGAGGCTTTGGGATGGGCTTTAAGGAAGCCAATTATACGACGCTGCTGATGTCCACCGGACTTACCTTCGGCACCATTTCGGCGCAATTCGGACTTTCCCATCAGATCATCGGGGAAGCTCAATATTCTGTGCTGGTTACGGTCATTATCCTCACCGCAATCATACCAACCTTGATCGCCCAGCGGTTTTTCGAACCCTCGGCGGAGGCGATGAACGCCTGGGGCAATGTAAATTCAAACAAAATCAACGGTTCTTTAAAAAGAAAGGAGAATCACCATGCAGAAGATACTGGTCGGTCTTGACGGCTCAAAAAACGCTTTTAAGGCCTTGGCGGAAGGCATACGCCTTGCACGTTTCTATGACGCCCCATTGCATACCGTATCCGTGGAGGCCATATTACGCTTTCCGGAAACCATCAGCGAGGTAATGGAGGAAAAGGATTACGAAGACAGCAAGTACGAAAAGATCATCGAGCAAGCCCAAGCCGTCGCAGCTGCCGAGGGTTGTACTTTAAACCCTCATCTTTTATTGGGACATGAGGTAAAAGCGATGATTGAGTTTATCAGGGAGCATGACATCGACCTCCTGATCATCGGCTTTTTAGGCGTATCGGCAATCTATGAAAGGGTCATGGGCAGCACCTGCGCGAGCCTTGTACGCTTAGCGCCCTGTTCCGTATTGGTTGTAAAATAAAGCCACTAGCCCTTTGGAGCAAAAAGGAACCTCTGTGCCATCAAAACACAGAGGTGAAAGGATAAGATTAACAGGTATAACAGGTTTAAAGAATTTAACAGGATTAGAAAAAGGCTACATGCGGCAGACTCAATCAGATGAACCTTTGGCTTTCAAATTGATATCCGCGCCTTTCAGGTACATGAGGTAGTAAACCAAACCCACGAAAATACCGCCGCCGACAATGTTGCCGAGGGTAACGGGGATCAGGTTGCCGACTAAAAAGTTGCTGACGGTAAGAACATCAACGGAACCGTTGGCCGCAATGATCCCCATGGGAATGAAGAACATATTGGCAACACTGTGTTCAAAACCGCAAAGTACGAAGGTGAAGATGGGGAAAAAGCAAGCAAAGATCTTGCTGACAATATCCTGGGCGCCCACGGCCATCCAGACGGCGAGGCAAACCAGCCAGTTACAGAAAATACCGCGGAAGAAAGCCTGCGCCCAAGTGAGGGAGCATTTCCCCGTGGCAATGGCAATGGCTTTGGCCGCAAAAGCGGAAGGCTCACCGTTGGCCAGGAGGAAACCGCCAAGATAGACCATGGTTACCACGACCAAGGCGCCGATAAAGTTGGTGAAGTAAACCGTGACCCAGTTTCTCACCAACTCACCAAGGGTAGTTCTTTTATCCAGGTAAGAAACGGCGCAGTACATATTGTCACCGGTAAACAGTTCAGCGCCGGCAACCACCACAAGGATGAGGCCGACGGTAAAGGCGGCGGCGCCGGCGGCTTTATTCAAACCGGAAGCCGCCCAGTCGCCGACCCAACCGGCGCCAATGGTGATACAAGCCACCGCGGCCAAGGCGATATACGCACCGGCGAGGAGGCCGGGAAAAATCAGTTTGCCAACAGACATTTTCCCCTTCTTTTCCCCAAGGGTTGAAACTGTCTTCGCAATTTCATTGGGAGCTAAAAAGCTCATAGTATTCTCTCCTTTTCGTGGGTCAACCCAAAACAACGGCAAAAGCGGAAAACCATGAACGGCCGCGAAGGTTTTTCAAAGCCCCGTTTCATTTCTGTTTTCATTTTACAAAAACAGAAATGATTTTGCTCTGAGGCTTAGGGTAAACCATTATAACGTTGTATCGGTTGACTCTTCTTTTTCTGTTCCGGCGGCGAGGTTTTCCGTGGCCTCACGCCGGTCTTTGTTCACTTTTACGCGTTTCGCGATGAACACGCTGATTTCCCACAAAAGAAGCATAGGAATGAGGAGCAAAATTTGTGAAACGATATCCGGAGGTGTCAAAATCGCCGCCAAAATAGCCAGAATCACGATGACATACTTCCGCGATTTCACCAATACCGCGGGAGACAGGACGCCGATTTTAGTAAGGATATACACTGCCAAAGGTAGCAAAAATACTAAGCCGAAAGGAATGATGAAGCTCATCATATAGCTGACCACCTTACTGATGGAGAGCATAGGTTCGGCAGTACCGCTGCCAAAGGAAATAAAGAAATTGATGCTTAGACCCAATACGGCGACAAAGGCGAAGCAAACACCGAGAATAAAAAGAAAAAGGGAGGAAAAATACACCACGGCAAACATTCTTTTTTCACTGGCATACAAGGCCGGGCGCAGAAAGCGCCAGAAAAAGAAGGAAATGACGGGAAAGGAAAGTACAAACCCCGCAATAAAGGAGACTTTCATTTTCACCACCCAGACTTCGGTCAAGGTTGTATAGACCAATTCCACACCGATCTTGCGGATCGGCGCCAAAAGTATATCCATTAGCGGATCGCAAAACAACGCGAATACAAGCACAAAGCTCAAAGCCAAGGCGATCACGCAATACATCACGGTTTTGCGCAACTCGTTCAAATGCTCTATCAGCGCCTGCTTCGTATCAGCCAATGACCTCACCTTCTTCTTATAAAATGATAAACTTATTATGCGTCGGGCTCGGAATTTTTAGCTTCTTTTTTTTCGATATCTTCCGCAGACGCCTCCGCTGCCTGAGGAGAGGATTCGCCGGTATCTTTCACTTCTTCTTTAAACTCTTTGATGCCGCGTCCCAGGTTTTTGCCGACACCGGCCAACTTGGAACCGCCAAAAAGCACAAGCACCAAAACGATGATCAGAAGTATTTCCCATACACCAAATCTCATAAGAGCATCCCCCTTCTGCCTACTTCTCGGCAAGAATAACGTGTTTATTCAGAAACACTGTTTTGTTCGTTTTTGGATAAACGGATGATCCCCGCCGGCGGACGGCTGACAATATCCGGCTTTTCGTCGTGTTTCCCTTGGTTGACGGGAAGGTTTTCGATGGCGAATAAATAGATCAGCGCCACCAAAGCCGTGAGGCCGATGACCAGCCAAATTTCCGTCCATTTGGGGAAATAGGATACGTCGGTGTAGCCTGCCATGCCGACAAAAACGAAATCAAAACGATTGATTAAAACACCTAATATACCGCAACCGGCGGCAATCAGCTGATACATGGATTTCTTGATCATGGGGCTGAAAATCAGCACCGCGGGAACAATGGAACCCACAATGAATTCTACGAGGAACATATTCCCGGAAGCAGAGCCGGAGAACACTTCGGCCCAGGCGCCGCGCACGGAAAGGTCAACGAATTTCAATACGATGTAGATAAGGATGAAAGCGCCGGCAACCCGCAGCAAGCTTTTGATCATGGCGTCGTCGGAGGTCTTTTTATAGTGCCGGTTGTGGGCGTAATATTCCGCCGCCACAAAGCAGAGACCGCCGGAAAACGAAGTGATCAAACAAGCCCAAGGCAAAAATTGCGAATACCAAATCGTGTTGAGCTTCGCCGGCATCGCCAGGTAAAGCGCGCCGTATGCCGCTTCTTGACCAAAGGGAATGATACAGGCCAAAAGGACAAAGAAGGGCAGGAAAAACCGGGCAATATGCTTCACCCAGGATTTATAACGGTCGCCCCAAACTTCCAAAAGCTCAAATACCTGTACAATAATGTAAAGGGTGATGCAGATGGCTACTTCGTAAAGGGGCGAGGTAAAGGCTCCTGAAATAAAGAACCAATAGAAGTTATCCCAACGCCCGATTTCAATAAAGAGAATCAGGAACACGAGGACATAACAGAAAAATGACATCAGCAAGGCTCTGCGGGCCAACGGCTTGTATTTTTCCAAATGGAAAATGTGGGTTAAAATCGCCACGGCAAAACCGCAGGCACCCAAGGCGCTGAGAATCAAATCCATATAGATCCAAAAGCCCCAGGGCCATTCGTCAGACAAATTCGTGGTGGCTCCCAAGCCGTTGATGAGGCGGTAGATCAAAATGAAGATACCGAATGCCGCCAAAAGCAAAAGGATCCAACGCGTCAGTGTAAAGCGAAAACTTGCTTTTTTATTGATCTTGAGGGTATAATCAAACATTATTTTCGCCTCCGTTCTCACTGGCTTTTTCTTCTTCAATTTTCAGTCTGCGTTTGGTATAGAGGCCGATGGCGCTAAAAGCAGCCGCAGCGCCCAAAAATACCCCCGGTTTCCACTTGGTGTAATCGTGGACAATCCCGGGTATGCTCTTCTTCGGTACGGAAGCGGGAAGGCCCAATTCCGCGAAGGGAACGTCGGAGATGTACAGCCAACGGGTACCCCCCGCCTGTTTTTCACCGTAAACCTCATTGACGTAATGGGTCGCTTCCATATTTTCCGTGGCTGCGGAAGTGGCAATGATGGCGTGGGCCTTTTCCAGCAGTTCGTCGCGGTCGCCGAAAATCAGGGCGCCGGTGGGACAAACCGAAACGCAGGAAGGAGTTTCCCCCTCCGCCAATTTGTCAGCACAAAGCTGGCATTTCATCACCGAAGGAAAGACCTTATTCCACTCGTATTTCGGCACGTCAAAGGGGCAGGCGATCAGGCAATAGCGGCAACCCACGCATTTTTTGGGGCTGTAGACCACCGCGCCGTTTTCGTCCACGGTAATGGCGTTGGCGAAACAAACCGAAGCGCAGGAAGGCTCCAGGCAGTGCATACATTGGCGTTTGGTAAAGCGGAATACACTTTGATCCGCGTTGTTTTTGATGCTGTGGTACTGAACGACGGTCCAGCTATCCGCACTCAATTCCGCGTCAAATCCGTGAGCATTGTTTTCCCCGAATTCAAGGTCGTTCCATAGTTTGCAGGCAACGGTACAGCTGCCGCAGCCAATGCATTTGGCAACGTTAAATAAAACAGCACTGTTACTACTCATCAATGCTCACCTCCTATTCCAAACCGGAGAAGTAAGTATCGACATAATCCGAGGTATCCTTCGGATGAACCGACTTACTTCTGTCGATGTAGTGCATATGCAGGAGCAATTCCGACAGCTCGCTCAAAGGCTCGCCGAGAAATTCCTCATATAAAGTGGCAATTTCACTATTTTTATAGCTGACTCTGTCCGCTTTATTCATGGCCTCGTCGGCAGCGTAAATGGAATCAATGCGGGCTTTCCGCAGAGCATCCGTGGGAGGCACTGTTTTTCTGGCCTGGCCGCCGCCGCCGATACAACCGCCGGGACAGGCCATGACTTCCAGAAAATGCAGTTCAGAGCGTTTCCCCTGTTTGATCTCTTCACAGAGGGTACGGGCGGCGTGTAACCCGTTGCAAACCGCTACATTGAGGGTGCCGAAACCGGGAACATCAAGGCTGCCTTCAGCATACCCGTCGAGGTCGTTGTCGCGGACAGCCGTCAAATGATAAAGGTCATCCGGGGGATCCTCGCCGGTGACGAGATAATAGGCGGTACGAATCGCCGCTTCCATCACGCCGCCGTTGTTGGCGAAAATCACCGCCGCACCGCTGCCTTCACTGAGTACAGGGTCAAATTTTCCCGCGGGCAAATTGACAAAATCAAGATCCGCCGCTTTGATCATCCTCGCCAGTTCTCTGGTGGAAAGCACGTAATCGATATCGGGAATCGCGCCGTAATCGATATCTTCATATTCTTCCCAGTATCGGGCCGCCGAGTCGATATTGAAGGTGGTGGCTTCAAATTTCTTGCAGGTACAGGGCGGAACGTTCACATAGACGATTTTAGAGGGATCGATCCCTTTTTTCTTCGCCCAATATGTTTTTACCAAAGCAGCCATTTCCGCCACAGGGCTTTTTGCCGATGAGATGTTGGGAATCAATTCCGGATAGTATAATTCGACAAATTTCTTCCATGCCGGACAGCAGGAGGTAAACTGAGGCAGAACGCCGCCGTTGGTAACACGGTGGACGAATTCACTGCCTTCCTCCATGATGGTGGAGTCCGAGGAGAAGTCGATATTGAATACGTAATCCGCACCGAGACGGCGGACGGCGGTCACCATTTGTTCCTGGGCCCAAGTTCCCGCCTCCATGCCGAATTCTTCGCCGATGGAGATGCGCACCCCGGGAGAGATGGCCACCACCACGATTTTATCGGGATCGTTGATGGCTGCATTGACCTCGTCAATATAGGGTTTTTCCTGGATGGCGCCGGTGGGACACCACAAACTGCACTGGCCGCAGTTAATGCACATAAAGGTATCCAAAACAGGCAATTTATAATAGCCGTGAATGGTTTGTGTGTTCTGGCAAACCTCAATGCACTGTCCGCAGAGGATGCATTTTTCGTCGATGCGCATGATCGACGGATTATCGGGATCAATGGGAATACGCCCCTTAGCATTGACCGGGTAGTTACCGCTGTTGCGGTATTGAGTCGGCAACCAATTGTCATTGCCTCCTACTTTATCCACAACATCGCAACCGGTGAGGGCCGCCATGGTACCGGCGGCGGCGGTAAGTCCTAAGAATTGCCGCCTTGTTAGTTTGGGATCAATTTTTTCCTTTTTATTTCCCTTACTCACTGAGAGGTTTCCCCCTTTCTAAAAAGATTTTACTTTTTTTTCTGCATAAGATCCGCTCCCTTTTTAACGGGATTGGTCTTTAAATCTTTGATGTCTTGTATCGGTTTGATTTCCGTTTCGATCTCTTTTTTGAGATCGCTGACAGGGTTCATTTTATCAACTTCGGATTTTACGGAATCGACCACATCCTTCACGTCGGTAACGGCTTCCTTCATATCGTTTAGAGGGCTGCCTTCCGCGCTTTCATTGACAAAGGTCTTCATATCCGCCACAAAATTTTGGGCTTTTTTAACGGCTTTGCCCAAACCCCGAGCGACTTTGGCCATTTCTTTCGGTCCCAGCACCAGGAAGATGATGAGCAGAATAACCATAAGCTCGGCAAAACTGATGTTGAACATAAAATCACCCTAACTGAAATCTTATTTCTGCTGACTGCGTTATTTTGCTTTCCGCTTCATTGCTTTGCGTTCCGCTTTCGGCGGCACATAGGGAATACCCAAGCGTTTCGCATCATGATCGCGGCCGAGGAAGTAATTGACCCAGGAGGGTTTCTGGTAAAGCTTCCAGTCGCAGGGCGCCACGGAATAGGCAGACAATTCCTTTTCCAGGCCGTACCCTTTCAGACGGGTATAGGCTTTGACGTAGATACATTTCTTCTTCTCGGGATATACCTCGCACCAACCGTCCCGGCTGCCGCCGCAGGGGCCGTTCCTTTGATGTTTGGGACACTTCGACATGGGGCAGGCGTAGGCCGTATGGGTCATGGCACAGTCGCCACAGTCTTTGCAGTCGTAGAGCACAACCTTTGCCATGTGTTCACAGAAGTGATAGGGACGTTCCACTTTGGTATCGTCGATGAGCTTGTAGAAACCGCGCATGAAGTTGAAAAGGTTTTTTCCCGGGGTCATCATCAGCCAGTGGGTAAAATGGGAAAGATGATAGATTCCGCCTACGCGGAATTCCAGATTATCAGGATCGATTTCCGTATGTTTTTCCGAATTCAGACCCGTTTCGGGATCCTTCTGATAATAATAGAAACCGTTTTTCATGGGATAATCGAATTCGTTTACATAGGATTTCCAATTCCCCGCGTACTTTTCGCCTTCGACGATGATATAATCCATATCAGCGGCGCTCATGCCGTGGCCGCCGATGTGAGCGCCGGCAAAGCCGATGCCCTTCATGATGCCGTACATTTTCGCCGCCCGCATCAATCTCGCTTCCTTGCCCTTATCTTCCGCCTGTTTTTCTTTTTCAAGCTGATGCAGAAGCTTATCGGTGACAACAGCGCCGGGAATCCCGTTTCTGTTCATCAATCTCCCTGCACCGAAGGGCAAAATGTAAATATTGCCAACCAAAGGCACGTTCAGCCCATTTTCCTTCATAAACTGGAAGGTTTCATGGAATTTCCGCATGTCATAGCCCAACTGGCAAATGATGAATTGCGCACCGCCGTCCCTTACCTTTTTGATCAGTTTGTTGTACTGCCCGATCTGCTCGGATTCCTGGCTTTTGAAAGGCGATACGGCACAGCCGTAAAAGAAATCGGCAGGTTGGTTTTTGATGGTTTTGGGACCGACCTGATATTCCAGGCCGTCGTTCATCGAGGCAATCAGATTGCAGCACTGAATGGGGTCAAGGTCGAACACGGGTTTGGCACGGCCCCCGAAGGCATCGTTGACGTAATCGCCGGTCATCACCAGCAAATTGCGGATGCCGCTTCTGTTCATTGCGTAGAGCTGACTTTCCATTTGGGTTCTGTTTTTATCCTTGCAAGTAAAATGAACCAGAGGCTCAATTCCCAAATCCAGAATCTCTTTGCCCAAATTCTCCGCTAAAATCGCGGGATTCCCGCTGGGACAGTCCGTAATGGTAATGGCGTGGATACGGGGATCCTTCGCCCCTGCCTTCGCGGTTTCAATCGCTTCGATCTGGGCTTTTTCATTGGCGCCACGACCGGGAACGATTTCCCAGGTTACCGAAAAGGTACCGGGGTCCAAAAGAGATTCTTTAAACTTGTTGGTCACGTGGGTTCAACTCCTTTCGTCGCCTTAGAAGGAATTATCTAAGGGTTTTTTCCGCAGCCATGATCACATGTTTGGCCAATACGGAAGTGGTAACGCTGCCCACGCCGCCGGGAACCGGGGTAATGGCGTCAACAAGATCTTCCGCATAGGCGTAATCGACATCCCCCACGATCTTCCCGGGGTTGTTGGGATCCGCGTTGATCCCCACGTCGATGACGATCTGACCTTTTGCCAGGTGTTTTTCCCCCACTAAGTTGGCTTTCCCTGCCGCGGAAATGATCAGCTCCGCATCCTTACAGGGGGTGGAAACATCTTTCGTAAAGATATGACACACCGTTAAGGTGGCGAAACGGTTCAGCAGCAGCACGGAAAGGGGTTTTCCTACCACGGCGCCCCAGCCCACCAACGCGACCTTCGCGCTTTTCACGGGAATTTGATAATAATCTAATATTTCCATGACCGCCTGAGCAGTGCAGGGGGGGAACCCGTCCTCACTGCCGTCATAGACCAAACCACTGTTGATGGTGGTCATTGCATCAATGTCTTTTTCCGCAATCAACGTATTACAGACACGGTCATAATTCAAATGTTCGGGTAACGGACGGAATAACAGCACACCGTGAACGTCTTTTGCGTCATTGAGTTCTTCGATGGCGGCAATCAGCTTTGCTTCTTCCACATCCGCCGGTAAAATGACGTTTTTCACGGCAATGCCCAAGGTTTCCGATTTTTTCATGGCGCCTTTTTCGTAAGCAATGTCGCTGTCTTTTTCCCCTACCCGTACAATGGCTAAGGTTGGAGTAACGCCGTTATCTTTTAACGCCGCAACACGTTTTAAAAGGTCTTCTTTCAAAGCCGCGGCAACTTCCTTACCGGATAAAATCTTTGCCATAATGTCCTTCCTTCCTTTTGTTTATTGTTTACTGGATCTGTCTTGCCACTTCATGATAAATGGCATCCGCCTTTTTGCCGTAGGCGGCCAGCATTTCCCCTGTTCTCTCATTGATAGAAGAGGCTTTTTCTTTGTTTTCCATGGATTTGGTGTTGATAGAAACATTCAAAGACGCGCCAAAAAGGGCGGCTTTGCAACAGAGAACGCCGACTCCCACATCACTGACGAGCAGAGGATTCCCGATTTTCAGGAATTCTTCCAGCGCGTCAATGGCTTCACAGCTAAGTTCCATGATCTCTTCCGGAACGCGGCAGGCGTTAACGGTGGCTTCTTCCATCACCCTTGCCTTTTCCTCCCGCTGCTCTTGGGTATCCTCTTTCATGCCGTAGGCTTTGGAAAGGGGTGTAAAGTTTTCGGCGTCGTCATCCATGAGCTTTAAAAACTTGTTCTGTAGATCATCGCATTTTTCCTGTAGGGAAATAATGGCTTCCTCTACATCCGCAAATTTTTTCTTGCCTTTTGTGAAGCTCCCTACCATATTACCGAGAGCGGTGCCCACAGCCCCTATGAGAGCTGAGGCACCGCCGCCACCGGGAACGGGAGCTTTTGCGGCCAACTCCGTAATCACTTGATCACAGGTCTTTTCAGCAAATCGCATCGCTGTTCCCTCCTATCTTTTTTAGAACAGGCCTTTGACCGCACCGGTGGCAGTGTCCACATCGACCTTCATATAGGCCGGGCGGGAACTGGTACCGGGCATCAGGCTGATCGCACCTGCCATGGGGCAGAGGAATTTGGCGCCGCCATAAACCAAAACGTCACGGATGGGCAGTTTCCAATTTTTCGGAACGCCTTTGATGGTAGGATCATGAGACAGACTCAAATGTGTTTTTACCATCATGGTAGAGAAGTCTTTGTACTTGGGATCCGCTTCGAAGCGTTTCGCTTTTTCGGTGGCAAGATCGGACCATTCTACGCCGTCTGCGCCGTAAACTTCTTTGGCAACGAGTTCCACGCGCTGACGCAGGGGAACATCCATGTCATAGAGGAATTTGAGATCCACCGGATCTTTGCAGGCATCGATCACCGCATCGGCCAAATCCAAAGCGCCTTCGCCGCCGTATCTCCAATGTTGGGATTTCGCGCAACGAACGCCCATTTCATCACAGGTCTGACGGATCAGGTTGATTTCCGCATCGGTATCGCTGCTGAAGCTGTTGATGCAGACAACGGGATTGATCCCCGACTTTTTGATGGTATTGATATGATGAATCAAATTGCACATACCTTTTTCAAGAAGATCAAGGTTTTCCTTGGTGTATTCTTCAGGCAAAGGACGTCCGGGAACCACGGTGGGGCCGCCGCCGTGCATTTTAAGGGCGCGGACCGTACAGACGAGAATCGAGACATTGGGCGTCAAACCGGAAATACGGGATTTGACGTTCCAGAATTTTTCGAAACCGATGTCCGCGGCAAAACCGCTTTCCGTTACATGATAATCGAACATCTTCAAAGCCAATCTGTCGCCGATGATGGAGGATTGACCGATGGCGATATTGGCGAAGGGGCCGGCATGAACGAGACAAGGTTGCAGTTCGGAAGTGTAACAGAGGGTCGGGTTGATGGCATTGCGCATCCAGGCGGTCATCGCGCCGTCCACCTGTAAATCAGCGGTTGTGACGGGATTGCCCTGTCTGTCGTAGGCAACGATGATATTGCCGATGCGTTCTCTAAGGTCCGCAAGATCTCTTGCCACGGCAAGAATCGCCATCAATTCGGAACTGACGGAGATACCAAATTTGCTCTTCATTTGGAAGCCGTCTTTCGGGCCGCCCAGGCCGATTTCGATGTTGCGCAAACACTGGGCCGCAAAGTCGATGACCCAGCCCATTTCGACGCGTTCAGGATCGATATCCAAGCGTTTCAGGCCTTTTTCCGCCAGCTGCGCATCATCATAGTTGCTCTCATGCTGCATTCTCGCGTTCAAAGCGACCATGCCCAAGTTGTGGGCGTTGGTGATTTCATTGATATCACCGGTAAGGCCCAAAGAAAATTCCGTCATCGGAATCAACAGTGCATTGCCGCCGCCGGCAGCAGTACCTTTGATGTTCATGGTCGGTCCGCCGGAGGGCTGACGCAGGCAACCGCCGACATTCAAGCCGCGTTTGCCGAGACCTTCGATGATACCCAAAGAGGTGGTGGATTTCCCTTCACCCAAAGGAGTGGGGGTAATGGCAGTAACTTCGATGAATTTCCCGTCAGGTTGATTTTTGACGCGATCCATGATTTTGAGAAAATTCAACTTGGGAGTGCGACCATAGGGAATGATTTCATCGGGAAGTAACCCCATTTTTTCGCGAAAAGCGTCAACAGAAGGTAATTCTTTCTCCGCAGCTTCCGCAATTTGCCAATCTTTCATGACATTAGGATCAAGCATAGTTTTGTTCTCCTCTCGTTTTTTAGTTTCCTTTTCTTTCTTTTGTTAAGAAAATTTAAACTTTCTTTTAATCTGCCGTGTTGTTGCTCTTTTCCACAACCCATTCACGAGGCCTAATACAGTATCTTAAAAATCCGCTCATGAATCCTTGTGCTCTTTTCCAAAAGATCTTGCTCTCTCCCATAAATACATTGTAGCTTACTTTATAAAAAATAGTTATATTTTTTTCATTATAAGAGATTTTGCCGAAAAAAAAAGGTGAGTTTTTTGTCAGGAATATAAATTTTGTAAAGAAAATAGATAAACAGCGTGTTTATTCTACTTTATTTTTCTTACTTTGTCATTCTGCGACTTAAAATGGCTGCAGAGGCTTTTCTTTTGGGACAAAGAGAGTATAATAGATTATATGAATAATATTTATGATCATCACATTCATTTGGGTTATGGCAATTGCCGCAATAAAAACAGAAGCCAAAAATATGCAGGCACGGCCTTAGATAATGCTTATAACAACCTTTTGGAATACGAAGGCCGCGGCGTGACGGCTTTAAGGGACGGTGGCGACAAGGATATGCTGGCCTTTCAATTACGGGAGGAAGCAAGAAATATGGGTATCCGCCTCTCTGTCTCAGGCCGAGCCTTGGTGAAAAAGGGCCGCTACGGCATCCATTTGGGGAAGCCCTTGAGCACCATGGACGATCTCAAAAGGGAGCTGAACTGGCTCATGGAAAGCGGCGTTGACTGCATCAAGGTCATACAGTCCGGTCTTGTGGATGTTACCGGTAGGCCCCAGGAAATCTACGGCAGCTTCAGCGAAAAGGAACTTATCTACATCCGGGAAATCACCGCTGAACACGGCCTTCCCGTTATGGTGCATGTCAATTTTGCCGACATGATCCGCTCTGTGGTTGAAGCGGGTATGGATTCCGTGGAGCACGGCTATTTCATCACCGAAGAGATCTTAGAGCTGATGGCAAAACACCAAGTGGCCTGGACTCCCACCTTAGCGCCCTTTGCCAATGCGCTAACCTACGGCAAAACCATTTCAGGTTGGGATCAAAAGATCGTCAAAAGCGTCGTGGAGGCGCAAAGCGCTATGGTAAAAAGGGCGGCTGCCCTCAAAGTGCCTCTCCTTTTGGGCAGTGATTCCGGCAGCAGCATCGTGCCTCACGGCCGCGGCAGCCAAGATGAATACGAGCTCCTCACCGCTTTGGCCGGCAATCATTTTTCCTAAAGGGGACCCTTGTGAAATCAATTAATTTAATGCTTGGCCAACTTTTGGCCAAAAACCCTTCTGCCGTAAAAAGCCATACGATAGAAGGGTTTCTTTATAGGGTATTTTAAGGGGTCTTTGATAAAGAAGAATGTTGCCCTAAGCTGAAACCATTCACGTCCCTTGTGCTTCGGCTTAATCGTTGCCCGCGGCTTTCAATAACGCGTCGGCCTGATTTAAGGAAACTGCGCTGTTTCCGTCTCCTGACAGCATCCGTGCAATTTCATGGCGAATGTCCTTATTGGACAGGGTTTTTAGATGAACGGACACGCGTCCGTTTTCTTCTTTCTTTTCTATATAATAATGGTGATCCGCGTATACCGCGACGAGAGGTGAGTGGGTTACAGCAAAAACCTGCATCCCCTTACCCAGTAGTTTGAGCTTTTCGCCGACGCGGGCGGCGGTTTCTCCCCCCAGGCCGCTGTCGATTTCATCGAAGATCATCGTCCCAATGGCGTCGAGATCGGCAAGAATGATTTTGGCGCCCAAAAGCACCCGGGAAATTTCTCCGCCGGAAGCGACTTTGGCCAAGGGCCGCAAATCCTCCCCCTTGTTCATGGTCGCCATAAAAGTGACGCTGTCTTTCCCCTGGGCGGAAACGGGAGCATCGCGGAGCACCACATCAAAACGGGCATCTGGGAGCATCAACTCTTTCAGTTCCTTTTCGATGGCATCGGCAAGACCTTTGCCGGTTTGTTCGCGCAATGTAGTGAGCTCCGCCGCGGCGGAAAAAAAGCTTTGGTAGGCCTCGGCTTCTTCCCTTTCGGCATGCTCCATATAGACATCGGCGCCTGTCAGGGCGGCAATTTCCGCTTCAATTTCCTGTAAATAGCTGAGAATACCCTCGACGTCACGATTGTATTTTTTTTCCGCTTTTCTGATTTCGCTCAAACGGTTTTCCAAATCCTCCAGACGCCGAGGATCTATCTCAATACCGTCGCGATAGCTTAAAACCTCCTCGGTGATATCCTCGACGGTATAATAAAGCTCCTGCAAAGTGGAGGCTGCTTTTTCTAAGACCGGGTCTTTTTCGGCAATCCGCACGGCGGCGTTCATCGCCTGGTAAAGACCGTCGATGACGCTGCCGTTTTCATCGCCCCGGAGGCTGGCGTAAACCAATTGGGCTTCTTCGTAGCGGCTCACACTGCTGGCAAGAAGGGCGATGGCCTCCCGCACCGTTTCCTCTTCCCCAGGCATCAGGTGAAACCCCTGGATCTCTTTTTGCTGGTAGCAAAGATAATCAAGACGCCGTTCCCTGTCACTCACTTTGTTTTTCAGCTCTGTCAGGGCGCTTTTCTGCTCCTGCCAAAAAAGAAAGGCTTCCCCCACCTTTTCCTTTTGCGCAACGATCGGTTCACCGCCGAAGGAGTCCAGGAGTTGCAATTGGGCTTCCTCTTTGAATAGGGAAAAATGCTCCGTCTGGCTGTGGATGTTCATCAGCAGCGGCGTTAGCTCTTCCAAAAGGGATAAGGTGATCCGCCGGCCATTGAGGCGCACAGTATTCTTGCCCTCGCTGCTCATTTCCCGGCTGATCACAATGGTATCGCCGGTCACGCCGTTTTCCCCACAGAATTCCTGGACCGCAGCGGAAAAAGGACCCGAAAAGATCCCTTCCACCAAGGCTTTCCCGGTTCCCTGCCGTATCAAATCTTTATCGCTTTTGCCGCCTAAAAGCAGGCCTACCGCATCGGTGAGAAGCGATTTGCCGGCGCCGGTTTGGCCGGTGATGATATTCAGACCTTCGTGAAATTCAATTTGCAGATGCTCAATGAGAGCGAAATTCTCTACATAAATTTCGGCTAACATGGCGGTCTCCGTTTCGCAGCCATCCTTTGGGTGATCAGTTCTTTAGTTCATTAATGCTTCAAAGCGGGAGATAATGCCGTTTACCAGCATTTTCTCTTTGATGATAATCAAAATAGTATCATCCCCGGCAATGCAGCCCACAAGTTCTTGCCAACCGCACTGATCGAGGCAGGCGGCAAGCCCCTGGGCCGTACCGGGCAGGGTTTTGATGACCACAAGGTTCTCCGCATTGTCAATGGAAACCGCGTTATCAATAAACATGCGGCGCATACGCTCGGCGATATTGCCAACGGAAATATTCACCGGCATACTATATTTGGAAAAATTACCCTCAACGGGAATTTTGATCAAGCCTATTTCTTTGATATCCCGGGAAACCGTCGCCTGGGTCACATTAAAACCATGCTGCTTCAGGCGTTCCGCCAATTCAAACTGTGTCCCGATTTCATCTTTTTCAATTATTTTCTGAATCATCTTTTGTCTGGATGCTTTTGTTCCCATGACCATACCTCTTTTTCTGAATTTCAATAAAAAGCGGCGCCTTTTCACGGTTGGGAAACCTTGTTTCCGCAATCGCCCAATGGGCGGGAGATAGTGTCGTTAAAAACGCTTCCACTGCTTTTTTCTCTTCCGCCCCGTTTTGATGTCCCCAATAAAGCCCGATGAGCACAGCGCCTTCTTCTTTCAACAGGGCAAGGCATTCCCCGATGGCCTGCACTGTCGTAGGGGCCAAAGTCGTGATGGCATGATCACCGCCGGGCAGATAGCCCAGATTGAACACGGCCACATCGACGGCCTCTTTTACGTATGCGCGGATATTCTGGTGACCGTCTTTGATCATCACAACACGGTCCAAAAGACCCGCATTTTTCAGACGGCGCCGCGTCCCTTCGATGGCGTCGTCCTGTACATCAAATGCATATACTTTGCCGTTTGTGCCAACGGCTTCACACAAAAAAGCCGTGTCTTCTCCATTGCCCATGGTCCCATCAATGGCCACGGCGCCGGGACAAAGCAGCTTTTCCGCCTCCCTGTGAACCATTTCACAGACAGGCCGCACAAGTTCCATTACGCTCTTTCCCTCAACTTTTCGTTGAGCACGTGGAAATAAGATTTATCGTTCAGACGGATAAAGTCCGTCACCAATTCCGATCTTGTAATCGTAACGCGGTCGCCCTCTGCGAGTTTCAAAACAGAAGTCTTGCCGTCAATACAGAGGCTACCGCCGATTTCCGAAATATCCGCTTCCATCATCACAGTGCGGTCGGCACTGATCACAAGGGAGCGGCAGTATAAACAGTGTGCCGCAATGGGTGTTAAGACCATCGCCTCCATCTCCGGAGAAACCAGAGGACCTCCCGCCGAGAGAGAATAACCCGATGCTCCCGTGGGCGTCGACACGATCAGGCCGTCGCCTTTATAGGATAAATACGATTTTTCATCGATATAGGCGGTAAGATGGATTAGCCCATAGCTGGTATTTTTGATAATGACACAATCGTTCAGACAATGGTATTCCTGAAACAGCTTCCCTTCCCGGAACACGTTAACTTTCAGCATCATACGGTGTTCCAGCTCAAATTCATCATCGATCAGACGGCGCAGCGATTGGTAAAGATGCTGTCCGTGGGGATCAATTTCCGCCAAAAAGCCGACGTTCCCCATATTGATGCCAATGATCGGTACCGAAAAAAAAGCCGCTTGCCGTGCCACCGAAAGCATCGTTCCGTCGCCGCCCAGCACAAGCAGACCATCACAAGTCTTACCCTTATCACTTAGGAAGTCATGGAGGAAATCCTGATCCACCACGTTATAGGCAGTTTCGGGGGTAATCACTTCCGCATTTTCGGCGAGAAGCCAAGAAATTACGTTCTGCTGCACAGCTTCTACATTGCGCTTGAAATTGGCAAGCACTCCGATTCTTTTCATTTCGTAATACCTCTATCATTAAATATACAATATTATTGCCCTGCTGTAAATAGTCAAATGTATATTATTTCAATACTTTCAAATACACGCGAAGGCTTCCGCCACGATTTGATCAATTTCCGCTTCTGCAAAAGAAGCCTCTCCCGCTTTGAGCAAAACGAGATATTCCCGGTTGCCTTCGGGGCCTTTCACCGGCGAAAACGTCAGACCATGGACAAACCATCCGTTTTCCTGAAAAAAAGCGTACAGATTGTGCAGTACCTCGCGGTGAACAGCGGGGTCCCGCACCACGCCTTTTTTGCCGACCTGTTCCCTGCCCGCCTCAAACTGGGGTTTGATCAGCGCCACAAAGGCGCCGTCCTCTGTTAAAAAGTCCGCCAAGGGAGGAGTCAGCTTTTTTAGGGAAATAAAAGAAGCGTCAACGGTGATGAAATCCACTTTTTCCGGCACCTGTTGCGCCGTCAGATAGCGGGCGTTGACTTTTTCCAAGACGACGACCCGCTCGTCACTCCTTAAAGACCAGGCCAACTGGGCATAACCGACGTCTACCGCATAAACTTTCCGCGCCCCGTGCTGGAGTGCGCAGTCGGTAAAACCGCCGGTGGAAGCGCCGATATCGAGAATAACCCGGCCACTGAAAGCAAGGCCGAAAGCAGTGACGGCTTTTTCCAATTTGAGGCCGCCCCGGCTGACATAGGGTAAATCATGGCCGCTCACTCCGATTTTCACGTCTTCCGCCACCATGGTCCCGGCTTTCGTTTCTTTTCTACCGTCGATGATCACGCGCCCGGTCATAATCGCCGTCCGGGCTTTTTCCCGGGAAGCGAAAAGGTTTCGTTCCAATAAAATAATGTCTAAGCGTTTTTTCATGGTTTTTGCCTTACAAAAGCCATCACCGTTTCGGCAATCCCGGCGGCACATAGGCCGTAGTGGGCCAGAACTTCGTCGCGATGGCCCTGGGGAATGGCTTCATCGGGCAAACCGATGGCTTTCAGTCTCACCGCGGCGTTGCCCCGGCATAACACTTCAGCGACGGCGGAACCGAAGCCGCCGCTTAAGACGTGATCTTCGATGGTTACAAAATAGGGATAGGTCTTAGCAAGCGCTAAGATGTCCCCTTCGTTTAAGGGTTTGATAAAGCGGGGATTAAAGATACCGGCGTCGATGCCGTTATCTTTCAGCATTTCTTGGGCCTTGATCGCTTCCTCCATCATCATACCAAGGGGCAGCAGCAAAACGTCTTTGCCCTCTTTGACCATTTCCCCTTGTCCCGGGGTTAAGGGCTGATGCGTAAAATCCAAATCCCAGGAGGACATGGCGCCTTTGGGATAACGCAGGGCGCAGGGAGCATTGAGGGCAAAGGCATAGGCGAGCATTTCCCCAAGCTCCTTCTCCGTAGAGGGAGCAAGCAGCGTTAAATAAGGCAGCTCCCGCAGGAGCGCAATGTCGTAAATGCCCTGGTGAGTTTCGCCGTCTTCGCCGACAACGCCGGCGCGGTCGATACCAAACACCACCGGCAGCTTTTGCAGACAGACATCATGATAGACCTGATCGATGCTCCGCTGCAAAAAAGAGGAGTACACGGCAAAACACGGCTTCATACCGTTTTTCGCGAGTCCCGCCGCGTAAGTCACGGCATGGGGTTCGGCGATGCCGACATCGAAAAAGCGCTCACGGTACTTTTGGGCGAAGGGCATTAAGCCGGTCCCCCCGGGCATGGCGGCGGTAATGGCCAGAATACGCTGATCCAAAGCGGCGAGATCGCAGAGTTTTTCCCCGAAGGCTTCGCTGAAACACTTGGCGGAAGGCGGACAAAGCAACTTGCCGCATTGGGGATCAAAGGGAGCGATACCGTGAAATTGATCGGGTTCGCTTTCGGCATAGGAATAGCCTTTCCCTTTTTTGGTCAAAACATGAAGCAATACCGGTCCTCTCACGTTCTTGCAGTAATGCAGGTTTCGTTCGATGGCTTCCACGTCGTGGCCGTCGATGGGTCCCAAATAGGTAAAGCCCATTTCTTCAAAAAACATCCCCTGGACCATCAGGTATTTGATGCTGTCGCGGATGCGGCGCAGACCACTTAAAAGCTTCGTGCCACCGCTGGTCCGTTTCAAAATCTTTTTGGCCTTCTGCTTATGGCGGCTATAATTGGGTCCCGTCCTAACCCTGGCCAGGTAGTTGGCCATGGCGCCGACATTCCGGGAAATCGACATCTGATTATCGTTTAAAATCACAATCAGATCCTCTTCCCGGCTGCCGGCGTTGTTCATGGCTTCGTAGGCCATGCCACCGGTCAAAGCGCCGTCGCCGATGACGGAAATCACCCGATAGTCCTCACCTTTCAAGTCCCGGGCCACGGCAAGGCCCAAGGCCGCGGAAACAGATGTGCTGCTGTGTCCCGTATCAAAGGCATCGTAGGGACTTTCCTCGCCTTTGGGAAAACCGCTGAGTCCGCCCCATTGACGCAGCGTGGCAAAGGCCTCTTTGCGTCCGGTAAGAATCTTAAAAGCATAGCTTTGATGCCCCACGTCAAAAACAACCCGGTCTTCGGTAAAATCAAAGACCCGGCACATGGCCACCACCAATTCCACCACGCCGAGGCTGGGCGCGAGATGGCCGCCGGTTTTCGCCACCTGTTCCACCATGAATCTGCGCACTTCTTCGGCGAGGAGCAGCACTTCGTCATCGTTTAATTTTTTAATATCGTCAGGACCGTTGATGCGCTCCAAATATGTCATATCAATCTCCCTCTGTTTTCCCTTTCGCGGAAAACAGCTTGTTCCAATTTTTATAATCAAGGAGGATACCCACGGCTTCCATAATCCGGTCGGCATAACGGATGGCGACCCCCTTCATGGCGGCTTTGCCGCCCACCGTCAGCGCCGAAATCAGTCCGGCCATGAGCGCCGAAATGAGTACGGTATCGAGGACTGTCTCCCCGATGATCACCACCAAGGTGGCACCCAGGGCCCCGGATACAATACCGCAAATATCACCAACCACATCGCAGCAGAAATTCGCCACGACATTGGCTTTTTTTAACAGTTTCAAAGTCACGACAGCGCCGGGAGCTTTTCGCGCGGCCCGAGCATTGCAGGGAACGATGTTCGCCCCCACCGTGGCGACGCCGATGACATCAAAAAGCACGCCAATAGCGATAACCGCAAGGAGCAGGAGAAACACGAGAAAGATCGGTTTCAGATTTGCCGCCGCAGCGTTGGTGGCCACGCTGACCAGCGTGGCACAAAAAAAGGTACCTGAAAACACAATGAGGATGTGTCTCAATGTACCTTTACTTTTTCGTTCGTTTTTTCTGTTTTTCAAAACAAACTCCAAATCAAAGAGAGTTAATCAAACAGGTGACAACCCAGCGGGTAAACGCTGCGGCTTTGGTCCGGAAGGCTTTCCCATTTTCAAACCTTTTCGTCACCGAAAAGGCGGTTTCCCTTTATTTGAAAATCCATAAGGTACCGGATTGCCACTTAGTCCGCACTTTAATCCCCGTTGAATCTTAAAAATAAACGGCCTAGGAGTTTTCCTCAACAGCTCCACTTCGTTCTATGCTCTTTTGCAGTACCGGTTTTGATACCGAAACAGAAATTTGGTCCCTTTCCGCTGCGGCGTCTTCATGTTTGCTTCTCCACCTTAACCACGCAAGCCAGGCTACACTGTACCCAGTTCACCCGAATACAGGTTCTTCTCCCAAGCCGTAGTTCCCTTTTTGACCAAAAAAAGCTCCCCACAGTCATGGGTCTCCACGAAAGCAGGGTCAGCCCTCATGCCATTGAGGATTCCCCCATCTTTCTTAACTTCCAGCATCAGCCCCAAACTGGGCGTAAGAAGCCAACACCAGAAACTTCATCGATATGCCCTTGACGGATTTTTAGCCCCGCCTTTAAACAAAGTTTTGCCGACTAGAATACCGCATCACCTGTTTTCTATATTATTATACAGTTTTTATTCATTCTTTGCAAGTCATCCGCCAAATATTTTAAAAATCAAAAAATTTTTCTATTTTTTACGATTTAATACCACCTTGCCCAAATCTCTTAAAACAGTGCTGTCCACCGATAAAGAGGCGATCTCCCCAATGGCTTCGGCCACGGCTTGCTTTCCCGCTGCCCGGGCTCCCGCCAAACCGAGGAGAGAGATGTAAGTCGATTTGCCGTTGACTTCATCGGAACCAATGGGTTTTCCCAATTCCGCAAAGGTTCCTTCGTGATCCAAAATATCATCGGTGATTTGAAAGGCCAAACCGAGAGAACGGCCGAAACCGTCGAGGGCTTCGACGTCCTTTTGGGGCGCGCCGCCCAATACCGCGCCGCAAACAAAAGCCAAACTCAGCAAAGCCCCGGTCTTATAAAAGTGGATCTCTTTCAATGCATCCACGGTCAGCATTTTTCCCTCACCCAAGAGATCAAGGCTCTGGCCGTAGACCATGCCGCCAAGACCGGCGTAGTCCGCCACGTAACGGAGGGCGTCAAGGACCCTTTCGGCAGGTTCCGTCTCTTTCAGCGAGGCCATCAGATAAAAAGCTTCGCTGAGCAAGGCGTCCCCGGCCAAAATTGCCTGACCTTCGCCGTAGACTTTATGATTCGTCGGCTTCCCCCGGCGGTAAGCGTCGTTATCCATGGCCGGCAGATCGTCATGAATCAAAGAGTATGTATGGATCATCTCAAGGCCCGCGGCAAAGGGCAGCAGATTTTCGCTGTCTTTGCCGTAAAGATCGGCGGTGAGCAGAAACAAAGAGGGGCGCAAGCGCTTGCCGCCGTTGCCCAAGGTATAACTCATCGCTTCCCGGAGTAGGGTGCCTTTTCCCCGGGACCAATCAGTAAGGTATGTTTTCAGTAAAATGCGTTTATTCGCCAAAATTTCTTCTACGTTGGCCATGGTTACCTCAGCTTTTCTTAAAAGGGCAGCTTCGCTTCGTCTTCGGGAGGCGCTGACCGCAGGGAACTGTTTTCCTCGGAAATCGCTTCAAGGGCCGGAGCAGCCGCGGTTTCCGCCTTGGTCAGCACTTCGATGCGGCCTTCGGCTTCCGCCAGTTTCTTTTCACAAAGGCGCAGCAAACCGATGCCCTTTTCAAAATCGGCGAGGAGCTCGTCGAGACCGAGATCGCCGCTTTCCATGCCCTTTACCGTCTGTTCCAATTCTTTGACGGCTTCCTCAAAACTCATTTCTTTCTTCTTATTTGCCATGGTGGAAATCCTCCTTTGCTTCGTTCACCGTACAGTTTAAAATACCGCTGTTGAGGCAGACTTCAACACGGTCGCCTGCCGCCGCTTCCTCATAGGAGCGCAAGGGTTTTTGATCTTTCATACAGATGCTGTAACCCCGGGCCAAAGTATTTAGGGGGCTTAGTACCGAAAGTTTTTCTTTCAGCAACTGGTAATTATTTTTTGATCGCTCATAATTTTCAAAAAAGGCCTTGTCCAATCGTTGGGAAAAAAGGTCAATGGTTTGGGTCTGGCTGCGAAAAAGCCGTTCTTTTCTGGTGAAAACGTAACTTTCACCGATTTTTTTCAGCTTCTCCCGTTTTGTTTTCAGGGCCATATTGAGCCGCTGTTTCATCGCGCTTTCCATCAAAGCGAATCGAGCTTCGAGGTCGGCAAGGGAAGGCACCGCCATTTCCGCGGCCTGAGACGGCGTCGCCGCCCGCTTATCCGCCACAAGATCGGCGATGGTGTAGTCGGTTTCATGACCGACGGCGGAAATCACCGGCAATTGCGAAGCGTAGATCGCCCGGGCCACCGGCTCCGTATTGAAGGCCCAAAGATCTTCAATGGAACCGCCGCCGCGGCCCACGATCAACAGGTCCACCATGGCACTGCGGTTAAAGAAGTCAATCCCGGCGACAATTTCCCCGGCCGCCGCTTCTCCCTGCACCGCTGCGGGGTAGAGGAAAAGGCTCACCGAAGGGAAGCGGGCCTGGGCAACGTTTTGAATATCGTGCCAAACCGCTCCCGTGGGGGAAGTGACCACGCCGATGCGCAGGGACAGTTCCGGCAGTGGTTTTTTGCGGGCCTCGTCAAAAAGACCCTCCCGATTCAGCTTTTCCTTCATCTGCTCAAAGGCCAGGTAAAGATCGCCGATACCGGCGACCTCCATGGCTTCGGCGTAAAGCTGAAACTGGCCGTCCCGCTCATAGACGGCGACGTGGCCGCGGATCACCACCCGCTGCCCGTTTTCCGGACGGAATTTCAGTTTCGCCACGCTGCCGCGAAACATCACGCAGCGAATGAACGCGTTTTCATCTTTGAGGCCAAAATAGAGATGGCCGGAAGAATGGGCTTTGAAGTTGGAAATCTCCCCTTCCACCAATATGTGCTGGAGTTTATCGTCCATTTCAAAACGGCGTTTGATGTAGTTGTTCAACTGGCTGACGGTAACTGCCCGCGGAGTTGCCATATCATATTCCTCCCATACGTTTTAAGGTGAGCGCCGCAACACCCACAGCATTGTCCGAGGCGTAACGGGGATCGGCGAAATAAAGGGTTTCGCCGTTCAAATGTGTCCGCAGATAATCTTTGATATACCCGTTGCACATCACGCCGCCGACAAAGAGCGCTGTAGAGACGCCGGTGGCGGCAAAGAGCTGCTGGAAGACTTTCACCAGGGTTTTGGCGATGGTATGCTCCACAGTTCTGGCCACCGTCGCCGCCTCTGTTCCCTGTTCCGCCATGCGGCGGATGGCGGTTTCCTGCCCGGAAAAGGAGAACTCCCCGTCCTTTACCCAAATTTTAACAGAAGGGATGTCCCCTTTATGTCCCATAGCCAAAGTTTCCAGCGCCGCGCCGCAGGGAAAGGGCAAACCCAGCAATACGCCGATGCGGTCCACGAACTGCCCGGCGTGAAGATCGTTGCCAAAGGCCTTACAGGTCAGGGAAAAATCACCGGTTTCCCCTTTCTCCGCCAGGAGAATTTCGGAAGTCCCGCCGGAAAAGTGACAGAGCAGAAAGCGGTCAGGAATCTGCTCCAGCATCTTCAGAGAGTACCAGCCTGCCATCATGTGGCCTTCCTGGTGCGTGGCAGGCAAAAAAGGACAGTGGAGCGCCGCCGCCAGGGAGCGGCCAACGGTTTCCCCACCCAAAAACACCGGCATGTAGGATTTTTCCACCGGCCGCGGTTTCACGCTACAGCCAATGGCCTCAATTTCGCTGAGCGCAAAAGATCCCGCCAAATCTTCTAAAAGGGCGGGAAGGTTCTGTATATGTTGAAAGAGAGCTTCGGACTGCAACAACCCACGCTGTTTGGCGGGTACAGCCAAAACTCTCCTTTGATCGCTCAATAATGCCCCGTCCCTGGCCATCAGCGCCACAGACGTTGTATAACAGCTGGTATCGAAGGCTAAGATCATTTTCCCTTTTCTCCTTCGGCGCCGTTCCGTGGCGGCTTGGCATTGTCCAGAATACCGTTGACAAAGGAATAGGCGTCGTCTTCCCCGTATTTTTTCGCCAATTCAATGCCTTCATTCACCGCCACTTCATAGGGAATCTCATCCATATAATGAATCTCGTAAAGGGAAAGCCGCAGAATGTTTTTTTCGATGGCATTGATGCGGTCCAAGGTCCAACCCTTGGCGTGGGCGGAAATAAACACATCGAACTCACTTTTTTTTGCCGCCACGCCGGTCACGAGTTTTATAATATATTCCCGGTCTTTTTCTTCAATGAGGCCTTCCTTCAGCGCTTCTTCCAATGTTCTTTCGGCAATGTTCAGTGGATTTTTGCCGACGTCCATCTGAAATACCATCTGAAAGGCGGTTTCTCTTGCCCGTTGTCTGCTCAAATTGATTGTTCCTCTTTATCTTCTTCCGCGTCTTCCGTTTCCTGGTGGGGCATGACGATGCCCTGTACGGTAATGGAAACATCGGCGACGCCGAGGCCGGTCATCCCTTCCACGGCGTTTTTCACCGCGGCCTGCACTTCACTGCATACATCCTGGATCCGGTAGTTGTAGACCACTAAGAGATTCATGCTGATTTTGACGCTGCCGTCTTCTACTTCGACCTTGGCGCCTTTGGCACTGTTTTTTTTGCCCAAGCGTTCGATGAAATCCCCGGCCAAACTGCCGCACATACCGCCGACACCCTCAATTTCCCCGGCGGCAATCGCCGCAATGGTAGCGACCACGTCGTCGGAAATCTTTACACTGGTGGTGGTTTCTTCGGCCTGTACTTCGAGATGATCTTTGTTATCACTCATGTCGTTTTCCTCCATGATACTTGTAAACATGACCTGCCGCGAAAGTACCCAACTCCTAAACTTTGTCCGCGGCCCGCCCCGTGATACGGGGTTCATTACTGAAATATTATATCAAATCTTTATGAAAATAACAATGGTTTTGGCCAAAAATTGACCGCGGCCAAAAAGCCGCGGAGAAAACACCGTGGTAAAACCCTGTAGCCTACCGCAATCTACTACTCTACGGTAAAGACGGACAAACTATCTTGAGCAATTCCCGCGTAAGAGCAAACAAAGGATGCCAACGCCGTTTTTTCTTCTTCGCTGAGGCTTTGTTTCTTTACGATCAGCAAGGAAACCGTATCTTCCATGACAAAAATCACATCGCTGTAATTGCGGCCGACCAGGATTTCCTCGACCTTATCTTCCACGGCGGCAACTTGATAAAGCTTTTCCAGGGCGGCTTGGGCAGCGGTTTTGGCCTCTTCGTCCCGGGTAGCGTCGTTTAAGATATCCCGATACAGCTCCGTCTGATTGTCCCGGCGTTTATCCCGCTGCATCCGGTAATTGACAAAAAAATTCTCCCCGTCACTGCCAACCTTGGCGGAAGCAGCGGCTTCATCCTCTTCCGCCGCGTTTACCTCCTGGTTTTCCAGGGTGTTCCCTTTTTCATTGTTTTGATCTTTCTCCTCCTGGGTCTCGTCGGTCTGCTCGTAGACCATATCATTGTCGCCGATAAAAAGCGCCGCGCCCACAGCAAAGCAAGCCAGCGCGGCCAATAACAGAAGAAAGTTCTTGTATCTTTGTTCCATCGTCATTCCTCCATGGCTGTGATTTCGATGCGGTTGGTGCCCACGGACAGATAAGCGGAGACTGCGGTCAGCAGAGCCCGGCGAATATTTTCGTTACCCGCACCTTCCGCCACCACCAAAACGCCGGTGATCTCAGGATAGATTTTTTCCTCCGTAACCGGGGCGGCATTGCCGTCAATGAGCACCAATTCGTTTTTGCTGCTTTTTTCCGTGACGCCGTCATTATCGGTTTTTTCTGTACGTTCCTCGTTATAGGCATATTTTTCGCTGATGTCTCCGTCCCATTTGATCAGCACCTGCACGGCACCGACACCTTCGATTTTAGAGAGAGCTTCGGCCAGTTCCGCCTCGGTGGCCGCGAAATAATCATCTCCCTGGGGGGAAGCAGCGCTTTCATTGGTGGCCGCAGTACTCTTCTTGCCCTCGGCGACGCCGTCACCGATGATCATCAGCACCGCGGCGACAATGGCCAAAATCCCTAAGATCAGCAGTTTTTTCTTATCCTTCTTGACAATGTGCATCATCTCAGTCTTCATCGCTGTCGCCCCTTTCAAACTTGACTTTCACCGTTTTTCCCGCCATGCCATAATTCTCCGCCAAAAGATCCTTGATCTCCGCCGTCATGATCATTTCATCGACATTTTTTGTATGGGTCACCACCACCGATACCGAATGAAACGCTTCTTGATCCATGGTTACCGTGGCGGCAAAATCACAATCGTCGTAGAGAGCCTCAAGGCGGCCCTCGATATCAGCGGCGATCTGCCGGGCAGCTTCGGCGTAAACGTCTCCCGTTTCGGCGTTGGCTTCGATGTCCTCTATGTATCCTTCGCTGAGTTGGGAAAAATCAATGTCGGTGAGGTCGGTTCCCGTCCATAATGTGATCAGCGGATTCAGCATCACCGCCATGAAGTAAAGGCCGAAAACAAGCTGTACCGGTTTTTTTACGGTACTTTCCGGCAGAATCATATCGCAGAAGGCCGCCAGCACGCCGATGACAACCAGGTCTTTTACCATGTTTGTGAGAAAATCCATAAGCCGCCCTCAACGGAAGATCAGACTGCGGACAAATACACGCCGCAGATTTTGGTCTAAATCATGGTAGGCTGCCGAGAAAGGCTTCGTCTTTTCGGGCAAATACCTACGGTCTTTGCTCCGAAGGACACTATCTTATCCTTGGAAAGCCCCTCGGCCTTTCCTAAGGTTAAGGGTCGGACCGGTGAACACTTTGGCCTGCGGCTGCGCCGCGTACAAAAAGGTACTCAAGACATTTTCGGGCAAATGCCTGCGGCATTTGCTGCCGAAGTGCACGCGCTTATCCTTGTAAATGCTATCGCATTTTCTAAGGTTAAGCGTGCTGTCGTAGGCCAAAGGGTTCGCCGCGTATCAGACTTTGTCGACGGCCTCAACGGAACATCATCGTTACGCTGCTCAGACCAATGATGCAGAAAATGAGAAAAAAGAACAACAAGCCCGCAGCGGCCACAATGGCGAAGAGTATGATCAGCACCGAGGAAAAATCGCTCAGCGTCGCCACAAACTCGTTATCGCCGAAAGGCTGGAGCACAGCGGCGGCCAACTTAAACAAAAGCGACATCAGCAAAATGCGGATGGCCGGCAGGGCAATGATGATGACCACGGCGACAATGCCGAAAATACCGATGCCGTTGCGCAAAAGCAGACCGGCGCCGAGCAGGGAATCAAAGGCGTCGGCAATGTAACCGCCAACCACGGGGATAAAATTGCCCGTGGCCATTTTCACGGTTTTCAGCGTCAGGCCGTCAATGGCGCCGGCGGCAAAGCTTTCCAAACCGATGATGCCGGTAAAGATCGTCATCATCAGACCGAGACAAACGAGAACTACGTCACGAATCAATTGAAACAGCTTCTGAAAGGAAAAGGCCGGCGAAAGATGGGCGGTAACGGCAAGCACCGCCATGATCAGGACGAGAGGCAGAAAGAAGCGCTCCGTTAGCCCGAGAAAAATGCTGATCACGGCCAAAATCGACGGCTGCACCACCGCGGCGGAAACAGCGCCGCCGGTGAGGGCGAAGGAACTGAGCAGCACCGGCAAGACGGCACAGAGAAAATCCGTGGCCTGATGAATGGTTTCACTGCCCAAATCCAGGGCGATGCGGAAGGTCTTCACCGCCACCAGGATAAAGGCGAGAAAGATCACCCACTGACCAACTTTGGCCACGCCCTTGCCCTCAAAGCATTCTTCAAAAACATGAAAGATCGCGGCGGTCATCCCCAGCAACAGTAACTGCCCCAACAGGGACATAAAAGTCCGGGCTTCCCGAAAAATCCAGGCCAACAAGGCTTGAAAGACCGCGGCCAGATCAAAAGAAAAGTCGCCGCCGCGAAAACTGTCGTAAAGCTCCCGCAGAGAAAGGTTGGGCATCAGCTCCGCCAAGGCGGCGTCGAGTTCATCGACAACCTCATTCAGCTCGGTAAGATCCGGTTCCGCAACCTCTTCCGCCGCCGCGGGCAGCGGAAACAGGAACAGCATGATGATGATCAGGAAAAAAATAACCGTCCTGCGCATAGCCGCCTCTCAATCAAAAACCGCGATGATCGTTGTTAATATCGTCTCCAGGAGCGGCACGGTCATGACCATGATCACCATTTTCGTACCGATCTCCACTTTCTGGGCCAGGCCGGCTTCGCCGGCGTCACGGCAGATCTGTCCCGCAAACTCCCCAACATAGGCGATGCAGACCACTTTGATCACCAGGGTCAAATAATCCGTGGACAACCCCGCATCCCCGGCAATGTTGCCGATGACGGAAAAAAGGTTCGCCATATAAGGCAGGATCTTCAGTAAAATCAACACGCTGCCGCAAAGGATCACCAGGAGGGCCACAGCGGGCAGCTGACTGCTTTTTAGATAGACGGCCACGGTCAGGGCGACGAGAGCTAGTGCTACAATATAAAATACGACTTCCATGTCTCATCGCGCCCTTCAGTAAAAATACATAACGGATTCTACCTTTTCAAAGAGTTCCACAATGTAGGGAATCACCTTGATCAGAGCAATGGTAATCCCCAAAAACAAGGTCAGATAGGCGTATTCTTCCCTGCCCGCCTGCTTTAGCAGCAGGTGAATCACGGTTACGGCGATGGCCAGTCCCGCCAAAAAAAAGATGATGCCAAAATCCCCCATAGCCAGCCTCCGTCCTTATAGCACCGTCAGCGCCGCGGCAAAGCCGAAAAGCCAGCCACCGGCGCCGATTACCTTACACCATTTCTTTTCGTTTCTTTCCGCGTCCTTCAATGCTTCTTCCCCTTGGCGCAGGATATAACGGAAATTTTTCAACTCGTTTTTCAAATCGGTGACCCCCAACTCCACGCCGAAACGGCCCATCCACTCCAGATCCCGCTTTGTCAGGGCGAGATTTTCCCGGCTGCGGCCAAGGGCGTTATGAAAGGCAGATTCCCCGTCGATGGCCTGTTCCTCTAAGAGTTGCGCCGTATGGAGAAAAACCACACGCATTTCCCCTTTCAGCCGTTCCCCGGCCCGGAGAAAGCAAAGACTTAGAGATGGGGCTGCGTAGGTGATTTCTCCCTCGATGAGGCGAAGGCCGAAAAGAAAATTCTCAATTTCTTCCCGTCGTTTTTTCAGGTCATTACACAGCACGGTACCGATGAGGCCCGCTGCCGTCACGATCAGCAGGAATAACATTACTTTTATCATAGAAAGGACTCCCCTCCTTCATTTTGCGGAGATAGACGCCTTCTACCGTACCGGGGCCGCACCTTCGGGAAAGGTGTACGAGGCGTCCAAAAACGCCGTCCTTGATCAGCCCGGAAACAACGGGTCGGCCGGTGAGTTCCGCCAAAGAGCCGGCATGTACCGAAAGGAGCAGCCGGATACCGGAGCGCACGGCTTCGGTTACGGCATAGCGGTCCTCCTCACCGCCGATCTCATCGGTGACGATGACGGCGGGGGAAAGGGAACGTACGGCCAAGAGCATTCCCTCACTTTTGGGAAAGGCATCCAAAACATCGGTGAGATCGCCGATATCAAACCGGGCTTTGCCCATGAAGGTGCCGGCCAATTCCGAACGCTCGTCGACAACGGTGACGTTGTGGGGGGGATACGGCGGACTGCCATTGGATAAAAGACGCGTAAGGTCTCTTAAAAGCGTGGTCTTCCCAGCACAGGGCGAGGAAAAGACGAGGGTATTTTCAAAGCCGTATTCCCCGTAGAGGAAAGGCAGCAGTTTTTCGCCGCCGCCCCGAATCTCTTTGGCCACCCGGTAATTCAAAGAAGTGATTTCCTTTTGGGTCTTCACCTTCCCGGCGCTTAGCACCGCTTTGCCGGCGATCCCCACCCGGTGGCCGCCGGGAAGGGTGATATAGCCCCGGCGTAGCTCCTCTTCGAGGGCGTAAACGGAAGAGGCGGTCACCAACCGCCAGGCTTCCTTCAGATCCCCTTCTTCAACGCAAAAGGCCTGTCCTCTTTGGTCCGTAAGGCCGTCGTTGCCGAGAAAGCAAAGCTCATTTTTGAGTAAAAGTGTTAGAGGCTGTCCCATACGCAGCCGGATCTCTTCCACCGCACAGAGAATCTCGGAACTACAGCCCTCAAACTGCGTATTAAGACGCTTCGGCAGGTATTTGGTTAACAGGGAAAAGCGTTCCAAGCTGTCTTTTACCTTCACGGCAACACCTCTTTCTATCAGGCCGTCGAGAAAGACTGATGCGCGGCGAACCCTTTGTCCTACGACTACTTATGTACTTCTTTGTACACGGCGCAACCGCAGGTCAAAGCGTTCACCGTGTTTGAACTTTTCTCGGTAACCTGTTATTCTATGGTCAAAAATCCGCTGACGCGTATTTTTCTACAATCTGCTCTCTATATAGGCTATGAGGAAGGGCAAAAGGATAGAACGACTTCAAAATAGAAAAAAAGATTGACCGAAGCCGAAAAAAGTATTATTCTTATAATGGCATATTATAAAAAGGAGGTGTCGTCTTGCTTGCCGTCAGTTTAAATCAGGTGTCTAAAAAATACGGCAGGAAAATCGGTATTCGCGGCATCGATCTCACGGTCAACAGAGGGGATATTTTCGGACTCATTGGCCCCGATAACGCCGGGAAATCCACGATACTCAGAATTCTGATGAATTTTGTTTTCCCTTCCGACGGTGAAGTAACCGTTTTCGGCTTAAATGCGACGAAAGAAGCGAAAGAGATCAAAGAGGACATAGCTTACGTCCCCGGTGAAATCTATTTCTATCACAACATGAAGGCCGAAAAATACATACGCCTCACCATGAAGATGCATCATCAAAAAGACAAAGAACGCTGTGCGGAGCTGATCAAACTTTTTGAAATTGAGCCGAAGGAAAAATTTGAGGTAATGGACAGAAGCGATCAGAAAAAGGTCGCCCTGGCCGCTGCTTTGAGTATCAAACCGAAACTGCTTTTATTGGACGAGCCCACCCGCGGCCTGGACGCTGCGATGAAAAACCGTCTGTATCAACATCTTACGGAAATGCAGGCAAACGGAACCACCATCATCATCACCGGCCGGGATGCCGAAGAAATATACGGGCTTTGCAATCGAATCGCCATCATCGAAAACGGCGAAATTACCGTTGACGACAGAGCTTTTGCCCTGGAAAATCCGGATTATTTTAAAGATAAATTCGACTTTTCCGCATCAACCGATGATGCCCTCATCGCGGAAACTGCCGTCGACGGCCTGGAAGATACCATCGTCATGTTGCCCAATGCCCCAGATGAATTCGGGGAAAGCGATGATGACAAAAAGGCCGAAGACAGTTTAGAAAATTATAAAAATATTACGATGAAATCCACCGGTTTCGACAGAGACGCCTTTTTGAATATCGGCGCCAAAATCGTTCGGGAAAAAGCCGGCAAAATCGTCATTGAATACAGCGGTGATCTCAGCGCTCTCGCCAAGCTGCTCTATGATCTCAACATGGACGATATTCGCATCAGCAGCAAAGATTTGCAGGAAGAGTTTCTGCCCTTTTATGAAGGGGGTGAAAACGAATGACCATATTTCAGCTTGACTTCAAAAGAAAAATCGGCGAACTGATCACCTGGACCATCATCATCGGCGCCATCATTGCCATCATGATGCTTTTATACAACATGTTCAGCTCCGTTTTCCGCCCGGAATCCTTTACCGCCCGCCTGGAAGCGCTGCCCAATCTGATCCGGGAAGTCATGGGACTGGGGGATTATCCAGACCTCAGCAAAGTGTATGCTTTCACAGCCTATATCTTCCAATATGTGCTGTTGCTCTCCTGCTTCTACGGGGGCATCATCGGCGCCAAAGCCCTCACCTCCGAAGAGGGAAAAGGCACCATCGAGTTTCTTTATGCTCAGCCCATCAGTAGAAACAACATCCTGTGGCAGAAAATCCTCAGCGGCATGATACGCTATTTGCTTTACAGCATTTTTATTTATGGCATCACCTGTTTGATGATCATGGTTTTAAACCCCGGCATGAACATTTCCGGTATTGCCATTGATCTGTTCCGCGTTTTTCTTGCCCTGCTCTATGCGGGTTATGTTTTCCTCGCCCTCGGTTTTTTCCTTTCGGCCCTGTTCCGCAGTAACGCCGAGAGCATCTCCGTAATCATGGCCCTGATTCTGATCAGCTATATCGTCGGCCTGATGGGGGACATTTTAAGCAAGTTCCATTTTCTGTCGTATCTGTCACCGATTCAGCATGTGCTGCCCCTCACCGTTTTCAATGGCGGCTTTCGCATGTTACCCCTGATCATCGGCGTCCTCGTGATCTGCGTCAGCTTCATCTGCGCGATGATTCGCTACAATAAAAAAGATTTTCTCGTATAAATTTACGCGAACCATGAGTTGTGCCGCTATGCAAAAGCATAGCGGCACATTTTTTAGCTCCCGTTAGACAATACAATGGGCTTGACACTATCTACAAATAATGATACGATGGCATAGAAGTTTTATATGTTTTTGAGTTAAGATAGAGGCGCAATTTTCACAAGTACGTCCTATAAGATGCGGCAGGCGACGACGGATCGAACAGGAAAATTGCCGAAGCCGTATATTGCTGCCTGAAAGATACGGCTGGGGTATTGCAAAACATGCAATACACTGTCACTTTGGTGAAGCGCTATCAAACGGTGGAGCAAAATCCGAATCATTCATTCGCAACCGCCAAACGCTTACATCAATGAGAAGTTTTAACTTCTCATTTTTTCATGCTCAAAACAAGAAAGGGAAAAATAATGAAAAAATTTACTGGCATCCTGTTGGCCGCCGTGATGATGTTCTCTTTGGCTGCCTGCGGATCTTCCTCCAGTTCGGATGAAGAAGCAACCAAAACATTACGGGTTGCAATGGAATGCGGCTACGCCCCTTATAACTGGACCCAAGAGAACGACGCCAACGGCGCCGTGCAAATTGCCGACAGTTCCGATTACGCTTACGGTTACGACGTTATGATGGCGAAAAAGATCGCCGAAGACTTGGGCTACAACCTTGAAATCGTCAAACTTGACTGGGATTCTTTGATTCCCGCCCTGCAATCCGGTGACATTGACGCCGTCATCGCCGGCCAATCCATCACCGCCGAACGTAAGGAAGTCGTCGATTTCTCCGAGCCTTATTACTATGCGTCCATTGTGACTTTGGTCTTAAACGACAGCGATTATGCCAACGCCGCCGGTATTGCCGATCTCGCCGGCGCTACCGGTACTTCTCAGTTGGGCACCATCTGGTACGATAACTGCCTGCCCCAGATCAAAGACGCCAACATTTTGGCGGCCCAGGAAACCGCCCCCTCCATGCTGGTGGCTTTGGAATCCGGTGCCGTTGATCTCGTCGTCACCGATATGCCCACCGCTTTGGCTGCCTCCGCGGTCTATAGCGACATCAAAATCCTTGATTTCACCGATGGCGACGATAATTACGTCGTATCCGATGAAGATATCAACCTCGGTATCTCCGTACAGAAAGGCAATACCGAACTGCTGGACGCCATCAATAGCGTGCTGGCAAAGCTCACCGTTGAGGATTACGAAAATATGATGAAAGAAGCCATTTCCGTACAGCCTTTGAGCGAATGATAAACGACTACGACAATAGGGAGTAAATTCTGTTATGTCTTTTTTGGATGGTATTGTGAAATGCTGGACCGTATACGGCTCCTCCTATCTCGCGGGGGCCGGACGTACCCTGCTCATTTCCTTTGTCGGCACGGTGATCGGGTGCCTCATCGGCTTTATTGTGGGGATCATACAAACCCTGCCCGCCGATAAGAACGATCCTTTGCCCAAACGGGTGATTTTGACCGCCGTGAAGACCCTCTTGAAAATTTATGTGGAGGTATTCCGCGGTACACCCATGATCGTACAGGCCGTTTTCATCTATTACGGCATTCGTTTGGCTTTTGGGCTAAGCATGAGTATGTGGGCGGCGGCATTCTTCATCGTATCCATCAATACCGGCGCTTATATGGCGGAAACCGTCCGCGGCGGGATTTTATCCATCGACAGTGGCCAGACCGAAGGCGCCAAAGCCATCGGTATGAGCCATGTGCAAACAATGCTCCACGTCATTTTGCCTCAGGCTTTCCGCAACATCATACCGCAAATTGGCAATAACTTTATCATCAACATCAAAGATACTTCCGTTTTATCCGTCATCAGCATCACCGATCTGTTCTTCGTGCATAAGAGCGTCGTGGGTGCGCTCTATCTCTACTTCCAGTCCGCCACCATCGTTATGGCCATCTATCTGACGCTAACCCTGACTTCTTCTTTCCTCTTGCGCAAGCTGGAAAGTAAGCTGGACGGCGCCGATTCCTACGACCTGGCCACTACGGACACGCTGGCCCATACTTCCGGCCTGGCGAAATACAGGGAGCAGAAAAGGAGCAGAAAATCATGAGCGAATCCATAGAATCCATTGAATCCATTTTGGAAATCAAGCATTTGAGAAAAAGCTTCGGCCATAACGAGGTACTGAAGGACATTGATTTTTCCGTTTCCGCTGGCGACGTCACAAGCATCATCGGTTCCTCCGGTTCGGGAAAATCAACTCTTTTGCGCTGTATCAACCTGTTGGAGCAGCCGACCTCCGGGGAAATCCTCTTTCACGGCAAAAACATCACCGAAAAAGGCTTTTCCGTCCCCGGCTACCGTGCCAAAGTTGGCATGGTATTCCAAAGTTTTAATCTTTTCAACAACATGACGGCTTTGGATAACTGCATTGTGGGGCAGAAAAAAGTGCTCCACCGCTCTCAGGAAGAAGCCGCGGAAAAAGCGTTGTTTTATTTGAACAAAGTCGGCATGGCGCCTTTTATCAACGCCAAACCGAAACAGCTCTCCGGCGGACAAAAACAGCGCGTCGCCATTGCCCGGGCCCTGGCCATGGAACCGGAAGCGCTGCTTTTCGACGAGCCCACCTCCGCCCTTGACCCACAAATGGTAGGCGACGTGTTGGAAGTGATGTCTGCCTTGGCCAAAGAGGGCCTGACGATGCTCATCGTCACCCATGAAATGGCTTTCGCCAGGGACGTATCAAAAGACGTGGTCTTTATGAAAGACGGCGTCATCTGTGAACAGGGACCGCCCCAACAAGTACTGGGCGACCCGGTACGCGACGAAACAAAGGAATTTCTCTCCCGTTTCATGAACAGATAACGGGTCAGAAAACAAAAATGACAGACGAAAATAGCTTTCTCTCTTGAAAGCTATTTTCTTTGTAAAAAACCTCAATATACCTCAATAAAGAGAATCCGTTTCTGATAGAAATCAGAAACGGATTCTCTTTTGTTAGATCTTATTCCTATGTAAGCCCTTTTCCTTATATATGACTGGCTTTTTCTGTCACATTCCCTTCGGTTTCTTCTCCTGCCGCAACCGCATATTTTTTCAGGGCGCACCAAATGTTGTCTTCAAAGAGCACGCTCATATTATCGATGTACTTCTTTGCATCAAAATTCATACGATTCTGGATATAACGTAAAAGGAAGCCAAAGGCCATATCACGGTAAAAGGCGGCGACCTCCCGGGTTAGTTTATCCGACATATTGAGATCCCTGCCCTGCCAGCAGACAATCTCATAGATACGCTGAGCAAGCAGCGCAAAGAAATCCCAGGACAAACGTTCTTCGTAGGCCGAAGGAAAAATATGACCAATGGCTTCTTTATTGTTTTCCACACCCTGGAGCGTTCTTTTAAAAACATCCTGCCAGGAATCGAGATCAGTGGAAGGATCGATATAGTTCGCGCTCTCCTGCTCTATCCAGGCCCATAAAAGATCATAGAGGTCATGAAAATGATAATCGAAGGTACTGCGGCTGATACCGCACACCTCTATGATATCGGAAACCGTAATGTTGTCGAGGGGGGTGGTTTTTAACATTTCAACGAATTTTTCCATGATGGCCTCGCGAGTAAAGTGAGTCATCTATCCGCCTCCTTATCTCGTTTCCTGACGTTCCCCTATCTTAGGAATAACGGTTTGTCCATTTATAAAATCATTATAATACAAATAAAATACGATTACAAACTAAAAAACCAATAGACCGCACGTATTAAAGAATTTTCTGTGCTACAGGGGAGCATCTGACCAGCATTGTTTGAGCGATATAAAAAATCGCCACCACAGAAAGAAAGTGCTGTCGTGGCAAGGAACTTATATAGAAATTTTGGTTATAGAATAAGACGGAGGAAACCAGGCATACCGAAGGATTTTCCCCTTTTGGCGGCAGGAAATCCTTCGCAGACTGTATAAGAGCACACCGTCATCATTATAAAAGAATATTGCCATAAAACCCGGCGCGAAAAAAAGCAAAACAAAGGAGACGCCGGCCTTCTTCCGCCTGAAAGAAACGCCATGACGTTATGCCATTACATTACGAATTGTTTTTATCATGGGTAAACGCACAGTAGGTGGACTGGCATGACTATTAAGATGATAAAAATACTTCATACGTAAATGCCGGCATGAATCAAGCGCCGTGATAGACGGTTTGATGAAAGATGATGCTCATGTACAGTCTGCGAAGGATTTCTATAAATCAAAGCTTACTTCTTTGAAAATACTTTTTATGATTCATTCTAACACAAACCTTGTGCCCGTAGGCGTCTATGTAAAAACAGGTCATTCTAAATGTAAAAAGTCGAAAAATAAAGGTAATCGTAAATAAGGATAGAATATAACAAGTACATGAAATAACATAAAAAATACAGGAGAGCGTTACAAAATGATCAAGATTGCCATTTGTGACGATGAACCGTTGATTTGCCAAGAAATTGCCGAAACCATTGAAAATCAGAGCGGCGATTTTTTTGAATCAATTCGTATTGCTGTTTATACAAACGGAGAGTGTTTATACGAAGATCTGGGAAAAGGGCATTATTTTGATTTGATTTTCCTTGACATTGAATTATACGAAATCAACGGTATTGACATCGGCGTTTTCATTCGAAAAACCCTGGATAATCAATTGAGTCAAATTGTTTATATTTCCTCAAAACAGGATTACGCGATGGATCTGTTCGCAATTCATCCCCTGAATTTTTTGGTAAAGCCCATTGATCCGGGGCAAGTGATCCACTGCCTAAAATTGACGCTGCGAATGGGGCAGAGGGAAACGAAGTGCTTTTCCTATCAAATAAAAGGAACCACAAAAAGAATCCCCTTAAGCGATATTTACTATTTTGAAAGTAACGCCAGAAAAATCAAGCTTGTTTTTGCCGGTGGCGAAGACACCTTTTACGGAAAACTATGCGAAATATATGAACAGATCAGAGCTTTTTCTTTTCTGCATATTCACAAATCGTATATCGTCAATTACCTTTGGGTAAAAATCTGCAAATGTCATGAAATGGTTTTGGAAAACGGCAAAACTCTGCCGATCAGCAGATCCATGCAAAAGCAAGTGGCCAAAAGAGTCGCGGAAATCAGAGCGGAGGGTAAAGATTCAGGAATTTAAAGCCTTAAGGGTATCCCACCCACCTTTCCGCGGCTTTTTAACGCAAGCCGCCTTTGAATCCTATTTTGTTTGTAAAAAACTCAAATTGCCCGGCATATGAAAATGCCCCCGGCGCACGCCGGGGGCATCATTTATGCATCAATGATTTATTTATTCTTCACAGCCGCAGCCGCAGCCTTTTACTTCTATCTCGTCTTCTCCTTCATCTTCATCGCTGTAGACGAGTTCGCCAAATTCATAGTTTTCATCGTCGTCATCTTCACAGTCGCATTCGCAGGCGCCGTCAAAAAGGAATTCTTCCAGTTCGCCGAGGTCTTCATCGAGTTCCTCGCTTAACTGTTCCAGATCGCCGAGGCTTTCCTGCATTTCTTCGTTTTCTTCTACGAGGGATTCCAGCAGGTCGATAATGGCATAGATGGCTTTGCCTTCTTTTGTTTCATCGCTCAGTTCGAGACCCTCCAGATAACCTTCGAGATAAGCCAGCTTTTCATTTAAAACGCCCATAATTTCTCCTTTCAAATTCGAACTCAGTCTTTCGCCCTTTCAATGTACTCTCCTGTCTTGGTGTTAATTCTTAAACGGTCGCCTTCGTTGATAAAAAACGGTACGTTCACTTTGGCGCCGGTTTGAAGAATCGCGGGTTTGGTACCGCCGGAGGCGGTGTCGCCTTTGATCCCAGGTTCCGTTTCGGTAACGGTCAAGGTGACCTGGCCGGGAAGGTCGATACCCATAATATCGCCTTTGTAAAAAAGGACGGAACAGACCATGTTTTCAATCAGGAACTTGATGCCGTCGCCCAGTTGCTCTTCGCTGATGGGCAATTGATCGTAGTTTTCCTGGTCCATGAATATATAGGATTCCCCGTCATGATAAAGATATTCCATATCCCGGCGGTCGAGATGCGCTTTGGGAACTTTTTCCCCGGCATCAAAGGTACGTTCCACCGTAGAGCCGGTGCGCACGTTTCTCATTTTCGTGCGAACAAAAGCAGCGCCCTTCCCCGGTTTTACATGCTGAAATTCCAATACCTGGTAGGCGTCGCCGTCAAGTTCAATGGTGACACCGGGTCTAAAATCGTTGGAAGAAATCATTTTTCTTTACCCCCTGAAAATGTAAAAAGTTATCATAAAATAGAATGATCAAAACCGATCATAAGATAATCAGATCCTTGGGCGCCGCCGTCAATTGCTTCGGCCCCTGATACGTCATGACCACCATATCCTCAATGCGTACACCGCAGAAACCCGGCAGATAAAGACCGGGTTCAATCGTGTAGACCATACCGTTTTTGAAGGTATCGGTATTTTTGCCGTTGACCACTGGGTCTTCGTGGATTTCCAAACCGACGCCGTGACCGAGGCTATGGCTAAAATACTGATCCAGTTCGCATTTTTGAAAGAAGTCCCGCACCCCCTGATCGGCGACGGCCACCGGCTTACCCAGGAGAGAACAGGCGTAACCCCGCTTCTGGCCTTCGCTGACCACACGGTAAAGGGCCCGGGCTTCCTCACCGGGTTCGCCCAAAAATACCGTTCGCGTAATGTCGGAGCAGTAATGCTCATAGACACAGCCGTAATCCATCAATACCGGGGCGTGGGCTTTGAGCTTGTTTTTTCCGGCAATGCCGTGAGGCAGCGCCGAACGCTCGCCGCCGGCAATGATGAAGTCAAAGGAAGGGCCTGAGGCGCCCTGTTTGCGCATATAAAAATCCATTTCGTTGGCAATGTCAATTTCGTAGACGCCCTCTTTGAGAAAAGGCAAGATATGATGGAAGGCGTCGTCGGCGATTTTTACCGCCTGTTTCAATTTTTTCAGTTCATCCTCATCTTTGATCAGCCGCAGCTTTTTGAGGATTGATGAGGCGGGGATCAGGACAGCGTCATTTGCGGCTTCGCTCTTTAAGAGGTTGTACTCCTCGTAGGTCAGGACATCTTCTTCAAAGCCGATACGCGTTTCACCGGAAAGCACTTTGCCGATTTCAAAAGGACGGGGCGATAAGACGATCTCATAGCCGCTGCATTCCTGTTTCGCCTGCTCTTCATAGCGCCCGTCCACAAGGAGCAGCGCTTTTTCTCCGGTCACAAAAAGACCGCCGGTGGTACCGGAAAAGCCGGTAAGATAGAAGACGTTTTCCCTTTGGTGCAGAAAAATTCCGTCCAGCTCGTTGTTGATCAGTTCTTCTCTTAAAGTCTCTAATCGTTTCATCGGCAACTTTACCTCAAAATATAGTCTATCATATAATGCTATTATTTTCCACTGATTTTCAAAGATTTTATTTTCAAAGACGGCGCGCCAACATCACCGTAAACGGTGAAATCCGTGCCGACGGCTTCCACGTCTTTTAAGAGATCAAAAATATTCCCCACGATCATAATGCCGCGCACGCCGGTGGTGAGCTCTCCCTTTTCGATCAGATTTCCGCCTGCTCCCAAAGAGAAATCACCGGTCACGGTGTCCGCCATATGCAGGCCCATGAGATCTTTGACCCACAAACCCCGCTCCGTGCCTTGAATCAGCCGGGGAAAAGGCGTATCTCCCTTTTCCAGGTAGTAGCCAACCGTTCCCACAGCAGGCAGGCCTTTGTGGGACCCGCTGAAGCCATTGCCGGTGCTCTTCGTCTTCGCCCTGGCGCCATACTTATTGTTATAGAGGAACATCCCCAGTTTGCCGCGGTCGATGAGGCGGTTTTCCCGGCAGGGTACGCCTTCGTCATCAAAGGGCAGTTTTAAGACGCCCTCCTTCATCAAAGCGTCGTCGATGAGGGATAATTTTGAGGAAGCGATGGCTTGGTTCAGCTTCCCTTTTAAAACAGACATGCCCTTGAGAACATGATCCCCCATGAAGGACGGTAAAATAAGGGAGATCAGATCAAGAACGGCTTCGGGATGGAAAATCACCGGCAGTTCTCCGGTGGCGATGGCGGCAGCGCCCAATTTGGCGCAGCCGTCAGCGGCGGCATGGGCGCCGATGTGCCGGTAATCAAGATCAAAATAGCTGTTGGCGGCCTTGAAAAAACCGCCGGTCTGCTCATCAGAACCGTCCTTGGCCACCACCATGGCGGAGGCGCTGACATAAGCGTTCTCCCGGCAAAGATCGAGACCGAGGGAATTTAAGATACAGGTCGCGGCGCTATGCTCCGAAAGGGCGACGCGCTCAACTTTAGCGATGTGTTTTTCGCTTTTTGCACCTTCCTCTAAGAGCCCCAGAATTTCTTTCTTTTGGCCAAAATTGATCCTTTCCGGCTGTTTGACGCGGACCATGGGATAAGCGGCCCCCGGCGGTGTGAAATGATAGTCCTTGTCTTCTTCGGCAAAAGCACAGGACAACAAGGCGTCATCCACGGAACGCCGTAGCATATCCCGGTCAATCAAGGTACCGTAGGAAAAACCGGGAACCCGGTCTTTGATCACCCGGACAGAATAGCCCCAGCGGGAAGCGCCGTTATCGTCGGAGATTTCCCCCTGGCGCATCTGGGTGGTGGCGGAAACGGAACGCGTCCAGAACACTTCACATTGGTCAGCGCCTTTTTTCAGGGCATAGGCCATGATGTTTTCTACGATCTTCTTTTGCTGCATCAACCTTTTCCTCCCACAATCAATTCGGAAATACCCAGCGTCGGCTGGGCGTCCCCCACAGGCACGCTCTGACCTCCCTTACCGCAGGTGCCGATGGCAAAACCGAGATCATTGCCGACAGCAAACACGGCGGAAAGGGTTTTCGGACCGTTGCCGATGAGGGAAGCGTTTTTCACCGGCGCCGTCAAAGTGCCGTTTTCAATGCGGTAGGCTTCGGAGACTTCAAAAACAAAATCACCGTTGGTGGTGTTGACTTGTCCGCCACCCATTTTCACGACGAAAAGGCCGTTTTTCAGATCGGCGATCACCGTCGCAGGATCGTCCTTTCCCGGGGCGATCAAAGTGTTGCTCATGCGTACCTGTGGAGCGTACTGATAACTCTCCCGCCGTCCGTTGCCGGTGGAAGCGGTTCCCATCTTACGGGCGGAGCGGATATCGAAAAGGTACTGTTTCAAAACACCGTTTTCGATGAGAATGTTCTTTCTGCCCGGATTCCCCTCATCGTCATAGCGATAGGAACCGTAATGATCGGGCAGGGTCGCGTCGTCAATGACGGTAACACCCTCCGCCGCCACCTTTTCACCGATTTTATCTTTATAGAGCGAAAGCCCCTTGGACACAGCGTCCCCTTCCAATCCGTGGCCGCAGGCTTCGTGGACCATGGTGCCGCCGGCTTCGGAGGAAAGCACCACCGGCATGGTACCGGCAGGCGCGTTTTCAGCGGTCAGCTGTTTTAACGCCCGCTTGGCCGCGGATTCCACCTTGGTCATGAGGGTCGCCTCGTCCCAAGAGAAGACAACGCCGGTATCGCCTAAAGTTTCCATGGCGGTTTGCGGTTCACCATCTTTTTGCGCGATGATTTTCACAAAAAACCGCTTGCGTTTCGTCTGGTTGGTGATCAGTTTTCCCGTTGTCGAAGCGATCAATACCTCTTTTTCGGCATCACCGTACCCCAGGGAAACCTGACTGATCTTTTCCGAAATTTCCCAGGCAGCAGCGTTTATCTGCCGGATCAGACCGCCGATTTTTTCTAAGTCGTACACTTCGCTGTCGGCTTTTTGCTGATCAGCCTTCTCCTGCCAGGCAAAGGAAGTGATATCCTTTTCACCGCCAACGCTCTCGCCGGCCCGTTCTGCCAAAGCCGTAAGGGCGCCGTAGGAAAGATCATTGGTATAGAAATAGGCGGAGAAATCGCCCTTCATCACCCGAATCCCGGCGCCTTCGTCAAAGCCACGGTAGAAGTGCTCGATCCGTCGGTCTTCCGCCGCGATGGTACCGGTATAATTACGGGAGAGGTATAAGTCGGCATAATCCCCGCCGTGTTTGATCACTGTCTCTAAGATTTTCTTGATTTCTTCTTCTGCGTACATCATCTGTTCAATGCAGCCGTTCCATGATTTCCTTGGCTGTTTCCTCCATGGTAAGATCGGTGGTATTCACCGTAATATCGGCGTATTTCTCATAAACGGGACGCCGGGAACCGTAAATCTTTGGTACCAGCTCTTTCAGACTGCCCTTTTCTTCGAAAGGACGCATTTTGCGGCGGCGGAGACGCTCGATGATGATATCGTCATCCACATCGAGAAAAACGAAGGTACTGCAACCTTTCAGGGTATGGATGTTCTCTTCGTTATCAATGAAACTGCCGCCGGTGGCGATTACCGTATTTTCCATGGCGGACAGTTTTTTGACGATCAGTTTTTCTTCCGAGGCAAAGCGAATTTTACCGTATTTTTTAACGATCTGATTCACTTTCAGTCCGGTGGCGGCTTCCATCTCCTTATCCGTATCGAAAAAGTCATAGTCCAGCTCGCGGCTGAGAAACCTTCCCATAGAAGTCTTGCCACTGCCCATAAAACCGATTAAAACGATATTCTTCATGATTCACCTGCTTCTGGTTTTCAGTCGGAAGAAATCCGGATCAACTTGGTCTCTTCATTCATTATATGCAAAAACAGGTGCCGCATACCTACCGTTTGATGCCCATCAGGCGGTAGAGGATTTTTTCATAATTTCGGTGCCACTTGGTGATCCACAGTTCGTTGGGATTCAGCGGCTTCACCACAATGGTGGTAAAACCGGCGATATTGCCGCAGGCCGTATCGGTTAGCAGTTGGTCGCCGACGAGGGCGATTTGCTCCTTGGGCGCGGCGAAGAGTTTCATCGCTCTTTTCGCACCGTTTTGCAGCGGCTTTTGCGCCCTGGCCACGAAGTCGATGCCGAGGCGGGCGGCAACGGGAGCAACCCGCTGGGCGCTGTTGTTGGATAACAGGCAAAGATGAAATCCTTTGGCGGTGGTTTCGTGAAACCAACCAATGGCTTCCTCGGAAAGATCGTGGGAATTATAGGGGACGATGGTATTATCGACGTCGAATAATATATTGGTGACGCCTTTTTCCTTCAGCGCAGTAAGAGGCAGGGAAAAGATATCATCCACCAGATAATCGGGGCGAAAAATGTTCATGGTTTCGTTCCTATCTTTATGAATTGGTATATTCATTATACAAGATATCAAGAGATCTGGCAATTACGTTTCCAGATAACCTTTTTCCGCAAAGGCTTTTGTCAGCTTCGCCACCGCTGTTTTCTGAATGCGCGATACGTAAGAGCGGCTGATGCCCAGGCGGGCGGCAATGACCCGCTGAGGTTGTTCCTTTTCACCGTCGAGGCCGTAGCGCATGGCAACAACCTGGCGTTCCCTTTCGCTGAGCACCCGCTCCAACACATCGTAAAGAAAGCGGATGTTCTCCTTGAGATCAACTTTATCGGCGATATTAACGCCGTCGCTCTCCAAGATATCCAATAAACTGACTTCGTTGCCTTCCTTATCCTGCCCCAAAGGCTCGTAAAGAGACATTTCCTGGCCTAAATTCTTGCCGGCCCGAATGGCCATCAGGATCTCGTTCTCGATACAGCGGGCCGCATAGGTGGCCAAACGCACGTTACGGTCAGGAGAAAAAGAGTCGATGGCTTTGATCAGACCGATGGTGCCGATGGAAATCAAGTCATCTTTGTCAATGGCGCACTGCTCATATTTTTTACAGATATGAGCCACCAGACGCAGGTTCTTTTCAATCAGGATATTCCTGCTCTCCTCGTCTCCTGTTTTCATTTTCCTTAAATGCTCTTTTTCTTCCTTGGCACTTAGCGGCTTCGGAAAAAACTGATTGCCGATATATCCGCAAAAGCAAAAAACCCTCAGCCGGTGACGGCCCCGCAGCAAAAGAATCAAGAGATCATCTCCATATCATCGTCGAACTCATTTCACTATATGCGGTTCTTCGGGAATTTTGTCAGAAAATATTTTATAATAAATCTTTATACGAGCAGTACGTATCTTTTCAGGGGAAGTACAAAACTCTGTTTTTGATTCCGTATCCTCAGTAAGAAAAGTAAAGTTAAGATAAAAAATGCCCGCCGCAGCTTAAATCGCCGCGGCAGGCAGGTTTTAGCATAACACATTTTTACGTGTTTTTTAAACTCAAAAGTACCCGTTTTTCAAGTCATCTTCACCAAGTTCCCTCTTCTAAAAATGAGTTATCGATCCGATCTTTACCTTTAAAGTTATCTTTCGCGAATTACCGATTTGCCGTCATCCGTCAAGCGGTATCTTTGCAGTTTGCTGTTGGGTTTATCCGGCACGGTCATTTCAACGAACCCCTCGGTTAAAAGCGGTGCAATATGCCGCTTAAACGAGCGTGAGCCGACGCTCATGCCAATTGCGGTAAAAATTTCTTTACGGGAAAGTATTTTACCGTCAAGTGCTTTCAGCGCCAGCAACTGTACCTCAGTCAATTCGACTTGGTGTTCATCCTGGTGCTTTACTTGGTGCTTTTCCTGGTCGATGATGATATCCAAAACAGCCGAAAGCGTAAATTCAATAAACGCGCCGGAATCGTTGGCGCTACGCGCATCCTTAATCGCCTGATAGTATTGGGGACGGTTTTGATACAGCACAGACTCCATGGGAATCCACGCAAAAATTGTGTTCCAGTTTGCCAGAAGCAGTGTTTGCCAAAGCCTTCCCATGCGTCCGTTGCCATCGGCAAAGGGGTGGATAATCTCTATCTCATAATGCAGGATCGCACTTTTCAGCACAGGGTGCAGTTCTGATTCTTTTGCCCAATCGAATAAGTTCTTCATCAGGCCGGAGATGAATTGCGGTCTTGCCCCAATGTGAACCGCGACATCACCGTTGAACACGCCAACGTTTCCACTTCGGAATTTACCCGACTCGATGACCAAGCCGTCCGTCATCAGTTTGTGGGCTTTTAAAAAGTCCTCGATGGCGTAGGGGTCTAAGGTCATGATCATATCATAGGCTTCGTAGGCATTTTTGACTTCCTTGATTTCCGTCTGCTTTCCCGCCACTACTTTGCCCTCAATGACTGCGGTCACCTCACCGAGGGTCAAAGAATTTCCCTCGATGGCGAGGGATGAGTGAATCGTCCTCAGACGGTTTTCCCTGTGCAAGAGAGTGTCACGTTTGAACTCCGTGCCGTATTCGAGCCTCGTCACAGTTTCAACGATTTTCGCCAAGTAATCTGCGGCTTTTTCCGTTATGGTATAAGGCGGTTTGTTTACCATCTCGCTCAGGTCTCCTTCTTGTTTCGGAAGTAGGAAGTAATCGTTCATCCTTACCTCTTCTACTTCATCTTCACCAACACATCAGAAAACAGTTCACTAAAAGATATTATATCCAATTTACTATCTGCACTTTTTTTACATATCAATTTTATTTGGTCTGCTGTTTTTTCCTCAAAACGTTGCTCTATTTTCGATAACTCTTTAACAATTTCAGTGTATGTATAATTGTATACCAGCCATAAGCCAACTCCATAATGATATGTGTCACAGAACTTGTATAGAGTCTGCCAATCTTTTATAACACCACCATGGTCAAGATTACCTTTTACTTCAATAACAATCAAATTTTCATCCATTGAGCCGGGCTTGTGGAACACAAAATCGGGATTGCGCCAGTCATCTTTATCGAACAATGCATATCCTCGTTTATCAATTTCTCCATGAATGTTAAAATCAGGTAATTGCTCGATTTTTTGCAAACAGCGAATCCTGTGATATAGTTCATAGCAAAACACACGTTCGCGAACAATACCCTCACTGCTGCAAGCTGTTTTCAGTTTGTAATAATCTTGCGGAACGCTGTTAAAAGCGTTTATAATGATTTTCTCAAATTTATTAATAGTATCTTGATTATTCACTTTTTCCTCCCAAAATCAGCGGGTGGCGCTTAAAGAATCCAATACTATCCAGGACATAGGTAACTCGATGACATCTTTCTCTTTCAGTTGGGCACTGAAGAAGGTTCTCCCTTTTCCTCCATTCGGCTGCCTCTTCAACTGTTTTATCATAGCATAAGTATTGCATACCTTCAACAAAGTTTCAATCATTTCAGGCTGATTTAAGGCTTTGCACAGCTTTTTCCCGCAAAAAGGGTTCCCTTGAATAGAAAAAGCCTGAGTTGATATTTCCTTCAACTCAGACTTTTTACGATTTTATTTTTTTCCTTTTAGCGGTCTATGACTTCCTTTGCCATGGTTACAAGATCAGTCTGGGTTAACGGAGAATCACTGGCAAACAGATGATATGAAATTCCCTCTTGCACCCAGATAAGGCCCTGCACTTCTGTAATTTCAATTTCATCAGTGCCGAAACTAAAGATGTATTTGCCGGAGGCTTCATCGTCTTTGTCTTGGGCCGTCATTTCATAATCGGCGGGAACAAATTTATAGGTATTGGCGGTATATATGAGTTCCATACCGTGATAGGTTTCCACCACAATACCGTCTTCTTCATGGGGAGAACTCCACGCTTTTGCCGTGTTTAAATAAATTTCAGCGCCGCCGTTTTTGTACAGGCAATCCAGACTCTTATGTTTCTCCAAAACGTTGCCATTTTCATCAAGGCCGCTTTCCCTGCCGACGGTACCATTTTCAAAGGTATAGCCGTTTTCAAAAGCCTGGGGAATGGTAGGGGTAAAATCCAAGTCTTCCGTGAGCTCTGCTGCCGTAGGCAGCTGGGTATAAGTTGGCGATGAGCTGCTGCTGCCGATCATCGAAGAAATTTTACCCGTGCCCAATAAACCCGTACCCAAAGCCACGATGGCAACAAGAGCGATCACAGGAATTGCAAACCGTTTTTTGATACGCATGATATTTTTCTCCTTTTCTTGGGGAAGCGAAGCCAATGTGGCCTCTACTTTCCGGTGAAAGCTTTGAGGCGGTTCAGGAAAGGCTTTCTTCCATTGTTTTTGATCCATGACAATCTCCTTCTCTTTCATCCGTCAGAATTGATTTTAGCAGTGTGCGCCCTTTGGCAAGACGGCTTTTCACGGTACCCTGGGGGATTTTCAAAATCGTTTTGATTTCTGCCGTGGAATACCCCTCTACATAGTAAAGAACGATGGTGATACGAACTTTCGGCGGCAGCATTCTAATTGCCTGATAAAGGTCCGCGTCATTGGTTACTGCCGGCGCGGGGATTTCCATATCCTCCTCGGCAAAAGAATGAACCGGCTTATTTTTTCGCAAAAGGCCGTAACATTCATTGATGATGATTCTTGTCAGCCAGGTTTGGAAAAAGGCTTCATTCTTTAATTTATTTCGGTTTTGGTACGCTTTGAGGAGCCCTTCCTGGACGGCATCTTCCACATCTTCCTCGTGATGGAGGATTGCTTTGGCAACTCGGTAGAAAGTTGATTCTCCTTGCCGCACCAAGGCGGTAAATGTTTCCTGATCCACTTTTTAAGCCTTTCTTGACATTTGGTAACGTTACTTTTTTGTCTTACACTCTTTAGATGCTCATGAAAGGAAAACGGTTCATTTTAATTCATTTATTTTATTGATGAGCTCATAAACACCGGTTACCGACTCATTTATTTTTTAGAACTTTTTGACAAGGGGACAACACGGTTTTATAATGGTGATAATGCCAACTTGCAAGGAGGTCTTGAACATGGAGGAAAAGTTAGCAAGATTACAGGAAATGCTCAACGGCAGTAAACATATCGTGTTTTTTGGCGGCGCGGGAGTTTCCACCGAAAGCCAGATCCCGGATTTCAGGAGTAGCGATGGTATCTACCGGCAAAAGCAGTTTCGCCATCCACCGGAAGTGATGCTTTCCCACGAATTTTATATGGAGCATCCCGGTGAATTTTTTGATTTTTACCGTACCATGCTCTTCCCGGACGCAAAGCCCAACGCGGCCCACAGGAAACTGGCTCAATGGGAGGCGGAAGGGAGATTAAAGGCGGTCATCACCCAAAACATCGACGGCCTGCACCAAATGGCGGGGAGCAAAACCGTTTATGAACTCCACGGCTCCGTCAAGCGGAATTACTGTACGAGCTGCGGCGCTTTTTATGATGAATCCCTGCTCCTTGAAAAAACCGGCGGCATTCCCCATTGTGAAAAATGTGGAGGCACGGTAAAACCGGACGTGGTGCTCTATGGAGAAGGGCTGGACAACACCGTCATCAACCACGCCGTTGAGGCTATTCGCGAAGCGGATATGCTCATCATCGGCGGCACGTCTCTCGTGGTTTACCCCGCGGCGGGACTCATCCATTACTACGAGGGAAATAAACTTGTATTGATCAACGGCAACGCTACCTCCTATGACAGCAAGGCTGATCTCCTCATCACCGGCAGAATTGGTGAGGTGCTTGGCGCAATGAAGTGAGACGGCACAAAAAAACGGCGGCCCAGGGGTGATTGCATAGTCCCTGTTCTGCCGTTTTTTTGCTAATTTTGCTTCCATTATTATTTTTCCGCGATACGCAAAATTTCTTTTACAAACCGATCGCTCTCGTTAATCCAGGGGCTGTGTCCAGAATGTTCAAACCAAACGATTTCTTTTGTAGGAGCATCTAAAAGATCATAATACGCCTTCACCAATGATGTGGGAGCATTGATATCGTGACGCCCTTCCAAAAAATATACGGGAATTTGTAGCTTCGCGTAATCTTCGCGTAAATCGATATCGTAGAGCTGTTGGTATACATCGTTAAACGTATAGAGAATACCGCGCAGATAGTTAATCTTATCAAGAATACCGTATTCAGCGGCGGCGATATCACGCATCGTGTTATAGCCGCTATGATGAATATCAGGATTGGCTGTCATCAAACCATTGAGATAATTGAGGTAAACAGCGCTTTTCATGGTGATGTCATTGCCGTAATAAGGCGGTTCACCGTTTTCTTCCAGTTTTTTAACGAGATCGGTATCACCGGCTTCCGACGCAATCTCCATCGCATAGGCATAATCGATGCGTTCCGTTTCCACGAAGTCCACCATCTGTCCGGTGCCGATAAAGGCATGATAATATTCGGGGTGGGAAGCGGCCATGAAAATACCAAGAGCGCTGCCCCAGGATTCCCCAATCAGGTAGATTTTTTCCTGATTGAATTCAGCGCAAAGATACTTGGTCAGGGCGTAACCGTCTTCGATATACGTTTCGGGGGTCAGATCTCCCTTTGCTACGGCGCCATAAGATTTTCCCGCACCGGGTTGATCCCAGTTGACAACGACAAAGTATTTTTCAAGTTCCGATAAATCATAACGCACCGCGGCCATTTGCGAACCGCCGGGTCCGCCCGCCAAAAAAAGCAATACCGGCTTGGTCTGATCGTAGCCTCGTATACTGATCCATTCTTTATGGCCGTTTAGCTCCACTTGACGCAATTCCGCAATACTTCCGGCAACGATATCACCGTTTTCATCGGTAATCTGTGGTGTGGAGGCGTGCCATTGGCTGAATAGCGCAAAACCAACGCATAAAATAATGCTCAGACTGAAAAGAATTGCCGTTTTTCTCAGTCTTTTCACCACGAGGGTACGATCCTTCTGGCGAAAGTATTTCACAAAGAAACCGACGGCGTTGAACAACAAAGCAAGCAAGAACACGAGGCCAAGGAGGAATGATCCTAAAAAAACGATGGTCTCAAACATTAAAATGGGCTCCTTTTCCGATTTTAGATCCTTATTAAAATAAGCGCAATATTGGTATTGTACCAAATTGTCCATGGTATTGCAATATTAACCATACACATTAAATGGAATAAAATACAATCTCATAAAACAACGGCAAACAGGCAACCAATCCCTGTTCTGCCGTTGTTTCTCCTCTTTTTATCCCCTCTTCTTCACCGGCTGGCGAAGGATGGTTTTCAGCTTTTCCGGGGCGGTTTTCCGGGGGTCGCCCAGATAGATTTCATGGTGCAGCCTCTGATCGGAAAAGTCGTTTTCATAACCTTGCTCCGCACTATACCGTTCCATCCGTTGAAGGGTGGCCGGTTCGTCGTCGTAAGGGCCGATGTGCATACACTGAACGCAAAGGCCTTCTTCATAGGTGAAGAATTCCGCCGCCGAGAAATCCCGCCGTTTCTTTTTGGCTGCCGTTTCTTTGGCCCAGTGAAACATCTCTTCCGTGACGAAATCCGGCAGACGGATCATGGACGTCCAGGCGAAATTCTCCTTATGGCGAGTATCGACGCCGACGCCGTCTTTCATCCGCCAAAGCCCTTCCAAAGGCGGCACCACGTATTCAAAGAAGCCTTGCAGCTCTTTGCCGCTTTTTTTGCTCATGCGGAGGGTAAAGGCAATGCCATAGAGGATTTCCAAAGCTTGTTGGTAAGCGCCGCCCTCTTCGTTGGGATCGCCGACGCCTTTTACCGCTATAAAATTCATTTTTGGCACCTCAATCAGAGCCGGTTCCCGCTTGGGCTGATAAAGCTCCTTGTATTCCTTTTTATAATCAAATGCCATGTTCTTTCCCCTCCCCTAAGCAATTTCTCACATAGGCCACCGGCACGTCCATGCGGCCCGCGATGTCTTCAACGGAGAGACCGCTGTCAATGAAGCGGGCCACCACGGTGGTCATGGCTTCGCCGATTTCGATGATATGATCATCGGGGTCGTAGAGGCGGACGGCGCGCTGCCCCCAACCGTATTCCATAACAGGATGGACATAGTGAACGTCGTCAAAGGCAGCAAGCTTGGCGACAAAGGCGTCGAAGTCGTCTTCCTCAAAATAGAGTTCGGCGTTATTGCCGCCAAAGCAGGCTTTCTTACCGATGAAATCCTGCCAGGTTTCCACTGTTTGCAGGGAAAAACCGCCGGTGAGGGTAACGTTGGCGCCAAAATCAAGGATTACCTCTGAGCCGCAGACCCGACCATAGAATTCCTTGGACTTTTCCAGATCGCTGACAGCGATCAGCACACTTTGATATTTCATCTTTTCCCTCCTATTTTTCTGTTTTCCTGTTTTCTAAAAAGCCGCAGAACTAATCTGCGGCTTCTTTAAATCTTTTTAATGTTTAATGATAATCCTGATTCAAGAATTGCAGCAGCATACTTTTCCCATCTTCAAAGAGAATCCCTGATTTTTTGGCGCTTTCTTCGTCGTGGATCACGCACTGATCCATCGAATGGAAGCGGCTGTCAAAGATCACAAAGGGTACCGGTTCCCTGGTATGGGTGCGCAGTTCCAAAGGCGTGGCATGATCCGGCGTGACGATGATGCGGTAATCTTCCCTCATATCTTCGCAGGCTTTTAAAATCGGCGGAATCGTCTCCTGATCGATTCGTTCAATGGCCTTTACTTTCATATCAGCCTTGCCCTGGTGGCCGCTTTCGTCCGGCGCTTCCACATGGACAAAGATGAATTCGCCGCCGCCTTTCAGATAGGCTGCCGCCACATCACCCTTACCGCGAAAATCCGTTTCCACACCCCCGGTGGCGCTGGCCAGATAACAGATATCCATACCGGCGCTGATGCCGATGCCGCGAATCAGATCGACGCCGCTGATCACACCGGCCTTTAAGCCGTAGCGGTCGTGAAACGAGGGCAAAGACGTTTTCACGCCGGGGCCCCAAAGCCAAAGACCGTTGGCGGGGCGCTCTCCCTTGGCGATTTTTTCTTTGTTATAAGGGTGCTTTGCCAGGATTTCCTGGGCCTTTTTCATATAGTCGATGGCCTGATCTGCCATGCTGCCTTCGGGTAAATGGTCGCCCAAAGGCTTGCCCATGATCTCATGGGCAGGGTGAAAGGTCATGTCGGTAGCGCCGTTACGCCAAAGCAGGATATTGCGAAAAGAGACACTGGGATAAAGGGAAAAAATTTCGTCGTCAAGTTCTTTTTGCACGTCGGCGATGAGCTGCGCCGCGTCGGCGGTGGTCACTTCGCCACCGCAGTAATCGAGGAGTTTTTTATTTTCAAAAGACCCTTCCTCACTGAGGGTGACGAGATTGGCTCTCAGCGTAAGATCCCCCTGATGGAGGGGAACCCCTGCGGAGACCGCCTCCAAAGAAGAACGGCCCTTATAAAAATCTTTGGGCGGATAGCCCAAAACAGAAAGATTCGCCACATCGCTGCCGGGGGAAAACTCCGGCGGCACCGTTTGACAAAGACCGCTGATGCCACCGGCGGCCATGGCGTTGATATGGGGTTTATCCGCTACGTGCATCGGTGTTTTGCCGTCAAATTGGGCGCTGGGACGGTCAGCCATACCGTCGGCAAGGATAAAAATATATTTCATGAAGTCCACCTCTCATTATGCTCTTTGCATCAAGTATATAAAAAAACCGCGTTTTTCGCAAGGGTAAATCCTTACCCTCATAACGATTCCATCGAAGAAAGACGGCCTTACCATGGCCGCCCGTTGAAAACTTGCTTTATGCTGGCTTTTGGATAAGTGAAAGAGGCGCCCCAAAAGTCACCAAGTAACCTCTCTTTGGGGCGCCCCTTACTCTTTAATACCGTTCTTCCCGATACTCATAATCCCGGTAGCTTTTATAGCTTTCGTAATCGCTGTCTTCTTTGTCCTCCGGGTCATTGCCATCGTCGAAGCGGTCATAATCGTACATTTTTACTTCGTCGTTGCTCTTTGCCGCCGACCGTTCTTTTTTGCGCCTGTGGCTTTTGCCGCCCATCACCGGCGTGGGAAACATTCTCGTCGCACCGTATTCCCCGATACGGATGATGTTATAAGTAATAAAATAAATGCCAAGTATCCGAGCCATAAACCGCTCCGTGCCGGAGAGGTTGAGGAAAACCATCACGGTAACCACCAGGGCCACAATGGCGCCGAGGAGGGGAACCCACCAAAGGCCGTTATTCGCCTTGTAATAGCCGTAGGCCGCAATGGCCGCGAGAACCGCCGTACAAAATGTCCACAAACCCAGCAGCACAGGAAAGAGCACCAAGGCGATACTGCTTCTGAAAAACATCACCAAAATGCCGACGATCAAACCGGCCACGGCAACGACCAGCAACGGATAGTTTCCCTCATCCTTGTTGAGGAAAAAAATCACACCGCAGATGATGCCCGCGGCGATCATCACGATACCGACCAGAGCGACGGAAAGGTTTAAGGCGCTGGCAGGAAAGATCATCAGAAAAATACCGTAAACCAATAAAACCGTATTGGCAATGATCATTCGCCGCGACATCTGTTTTTCACCGCCGAATTTATCGATCACTATCTTTACATCCATCTCTTCTTAACCTCGTTTCTTTTTTATGGCAAACCTTCTACATCAAAGGCGCAAACAGCCGTAGGATTGAGCGGCAGGCTCTTTCCACCAGGGAGATCTTTTTTGCCGCCGCGTAGGTGATTTCTTTCGATTTTCCCATCGTATGGATAAAATCCTCTTTGACCGAGTAAATGACGCTGTTGCGGTAAAAAACAACGGCGCATTCAAAATGAAAATAGAAACTGCGGTAATCCATGTTGATGGTACCGACAACGGCTACATTGTCATCGGCCACAACATTTTTGCCATGGATAAAACCGGGAGTATATTCGTATATTTTGACGCCTGCCTCCAAAAGCGGCAGATAGTAACTTCTGGTGACCTTGAAAACGGTTTTCTTATCGGGGATCCCCGGAGTAATGATACGCACATCCACACCGTTTTTCGCGGCCAGACAGAGGGCTGTCTGCATTTCGTAATCAATGATCAGATAAGGCGTCGTGATATAGATATAATCGGTAGCGTGATTGATAATATTTAAAAACAGGTTTTCGCTGACATTTTCAAAATCAAGGGGCGTATCACTGAAAGGCTGCACGTAACCGTCGGCCCGGGCTACGCCGATGGTATGGCGATAATTTCGCTCATCGAGCATATCCTTTTTATGGCGGCAGTTGAAATTCCACATTTTGATAAAGGTTTCCGTGAGATTCCAAACGCCCTCCCCTTCGATCATGACCGCCGTATCTTTCCAATGACCGAAGCGTTCCTTTTCGTTGATGTATTCATCAGCCAGGTTGAGGCCGCCACAAAATGCCACGACGCCGTCGATGACGGTAATCTTGCGGTGATCCCGGTAATTCATGGTTGCGTTAAGGCTGGGCCGGAAGGGATTGACGATATGCACATGGAAGCCTTCGCTTTCCAAGCGCTTATTGTAATCTTTGGGCAGCGTGTTGATGCAGCCCATATCGTCATACATAAAGTAGACTTCCACGCCTTGCTGGATCTTCCGGCGCAACAGCTCGTGGATGGGATTCCACATGTGTCCTTCGGCGACGATGAAATATTCCAGGAAGATGTATTCTTCGGCCTTGTCCAATTCTGCCATGAGCCGGGTAAACATTTTTTCACCCACAGAGAAATATTCTGCTTCCGTATTGCTCCAAAGGGGAAAACCGGCGATTTCGTCAAGATAGCGGGCGGCAACGGCGAGGTCCTTATCATGTTCCCGCAATTCCCGCAGGCATTTATCGTCCCGCACTTTATATTCCAAGCTGCTGGCGGTAAAGATATCGGCTTTCATGCGCACCCGTTTGGGCAGGCGCTTATTTCCCCACAACAGATAGACGATACCGCCCACGAGGGGGAAAAGCAGAATCAGCGTAAGCCAGGCCAATTTATAGACGGGGTTATCATCCTTGGTGCCCAGCCAAATCACGATGATAAAACTAAAGGCAACAAAGGCGAAATAAACCGCGGGAAACATATCTCCGAGGTACAGTAAAATAAGTATGAAAACAACGATCTGGAAAATAATGGCCAAACTGACCGTAACCAGACGAGTAAAAAGGAGACGGATTAATTTCATGTAAGAAGTGCCCCTTTATGTGACCTATACATAAATTATACAAAAATGGCACAAAAATGCAATACTTTTTTCATTGAGGCCACCAAGGATAGAGTCTTTCCGTAATAGCAATGGAGCGAAAACAGTGGGAGAGCAGCGAACAATAGTCAGCGAGGAGTTCCACTTCTTTTAATGACAAGCCACAACTCATCATGGCGGCGATGGAAAAAGCGGAAGAAAGACGCATCATGCCTTCATTCCAGCTTTCCCGTTCCTCCCAGCCTTGATTGCTGTTCACCGTGCCTTCTGCCAAAGTAAACACCTCCGTTTTATTTTATGCGACGCGGTCAAAAATCAGAATGACAAGAAAAACCAACCCTTCGACCTTTTTTCTGTAAAAGCGAGATCTCCCGGTTTTCTACGCCTTGTGCAGGTACCAACGATGCTCCGCAATATCGTAACGCAGGCAAACCGGCCACTGCCGCTGATTTGATACGGCGACACAATCAAAATAGAGGGTTTTGTGCCCGGCCAAACGTTCCTCCCGCAAACTTTTCACGGCGCTGACGGCAATTTTCTGTTTCTCCTCCTCCCGGGTCAGGCAAAAAGCCAACGGTAAAATGGTGCCATCCTCCCGCCAGAGGGCGTAAACTTGAATCGGTTTCATTAACATTTTCATCAGTAGAACCTCGGCAACGCGCCGCCGCCGAAATCTTCCTCGTCAAAATGGCGAAAAAGCTGCTCCGCGCCGCTGTGCAGAGACCGGGCTGTGGTGACGCACTGTTTTCCGTAACGTTTTTTCAGGGCAAATACCGCTTCTTCTAAACGCTCTTCTTTGAAGACGTCCCGGCCGAAAAGAAGACCGTTCAGGGAACGCTCCGCGGATAACTCCGAAAGGCAAAGGCAGAGATATTTCACGCCATTTCTCGGATAAACCATGCCAAGCAGAGGCAAAGCTTTGTCGCAGATATCCTTATAATGTAAAATCGGATCGCTGAATTTTTGCCGGCGGCTGAAGTAACGGCGGTCGCGATCCTTTAAAGCCACAGTAATCACGACGGCGGTGAGACCCTTTTCCCGCAATTGAAAAGAAAGCTCTTCGGCAATGTAAAGCAACACATCCTCACATTCTTTTTGGGTTTTCAGCACATGGGAAACGGTCACCGATTTGCTGATGCTTTTGGGAGGCGGCAAGGGGCCCTCTAAAACAGGGGAGTCGTCGCGGCCGTTGGCATAATGCCACAGCGTGACGCCGTTTTTACCCATCAGCTCCTTGATCAAAACAGGAGAAAGCGCCGCCATATCACCGACCTTCGTCACACCGAGCCGGAGGAGCTTTTCCACGGTGCGCCTTCCCGCCATGAAGAGAAAGTCAATGGGCTGAGGCCATAATTTCGTTTTGATCTCCTCCTGCCAAAGGGTATGTACGCGGTCAGGCTTTTGAAATTCCGAAGCCATTTTTGCCGTGGCTTTGGTATTGCCCAGACCGATATTAACGGTGAAGCCCAGTTCCTCCCGAATGCGATCTTTCAGTGCCGCGGCGGCCTCAACCGGAGGGCCGAAAAACTTTTCTTGTCCTGTCATATCGAGAAAGCACTCGTCAACAGAAAAAGCTTCCACCGCCGGAGAATATTCTCTGAGCAGCGTTTTCATGGCGTGGCTGGCCCGTAAATAGCAGGGATAGTCCGGCGGCACCAAAAGCAGATCGGGGCATTTCTGTTTTGCCTGCCAGACGACTTCCCCTGTGTGTACCCCGGCCTTTTTGGCCAACTCACTTTTGGCCAAAATAATGCCGCCACCGGACTCGTTCTTTTTGGCCACCGCAGAAGGGACGGTACGGTAATCGAGGTCTCCCCCCAGCAGAAGGTGTTCCACCGCGGACCAGGAAAGAAAGGCGCTATTGACATCGACATGAAAAATGACTCTCATTTGATTTTCCCCCAACAAAGAACATTTGTTCTATATTGACATTTTAGCATATCACCGGCGATTTGTAAAGAAGAAATAAAAATTCTATTGCTACTTTTATCAGGCATTTTACCAATTTCGTGAAATCTTGGTATGATTTTCCAAAAAAAAGGATTGCAAAAAAGCAGACCTTCGCATATAATGAAGCCATGCTATTTCTTAGTTCTCAAACGTTATCTCCTGAAAGGATGATCGTAAGGACAAAGCGATAGGAAATTTTAGGAGGTAAACTACATGTATTCCGACAAAACTTTATCATGCAAAGATTGCGGAGCCGAATTTACTTTTTCCGCCGCAGAACAAGAATTCTACGCTGCGAAAGGTTTTGAGCATGAACCCGCTCGCTGCCCCGAATGCCGCCGCAAAAGAAAACAGGCGAAAAACGCCGACAGAGAAATGTTCACTGTAATTTGCGACCAGTGCGGTGCAGAAACCCAAGTCCCCTTCCGTCCCACCAACGGCCGTCCCATCTACTGCCGTGACTGCATGGACAACAGAAACAGAGACTAATCAACACAAAAGAATAAAAGCAAAAAGGTGCCTTCCCTGCGAAGGCACCTTTTTTTCAGCTTGTAAGCAAAATACGGGTAAGCGAATTTTGGGCTACAGGATGATCGACAATATAAAAAAATTATATTGTTTATGGGCAACTGATAAGTGAAATATCTGAAGCAAGCGTATCGTTTAAAGCAAGCGATACGCTTATTTTTATTTCCTTTGCCTTAATGAGCGGTACAATATTACACCGCTAAGCCTTATTGCACTTTAAGGCTATATCGGACTTCGGGCCAACTTGGCCCCAAATGAAACAAGGAATGATCGACAGCAAAATGACACAACATCAGCCGGAGCGGAACTTAGATTTCCTCTTGCAATTTCTCTAAGAACTTTTGCGCCGCCTTAGAAAACATCTGATACTTTTTCCAAACGATATTTAAGTGCGCCTCTAAGCGTGGTTCAAGAGGTTTGAAGCAAAGGCCGCTTGAACTGGTTGTATTCACTAACTTGTCCAAACAGAGCGCATAGCCCATTCCTTCCTCTACCATGAGAGTGGCATTATAAATCAAATTATAAGTTGCGATAATATTCAATTTCTCTGAATCTTCCCGGAACCAGCCCGATAATTCATTTCCAATAAGCGCCTGTCTGGAGCAGAGCAATGGAATATCCCTCAAATGTTCCGGGCGAACAAAATCCAGTACAGCCATAGGGCTATCTTCTTTCATAAGCAGGCCCCATGTATCTGTCGCTGCAAGGCGTATATAGTCATACTTTTGAATGTTTGCCGCACCAATAATTACGCCAAAATCCAATAACCCTTTATCTAAACGCTCCATCACATCTTCTGCATTTCCACTGTATAGGTGATATTGGATATTCGGATATTCCCCTTGCAACTTTTTGGCTATTTTGGCAATCAGGCGCATGGTATCTGTTTCGCCGCCGCCAATGTAGACATCCCCGCTGATAACTTCATTTGTACTACTGATTTCGGTTTCCGTTTTATCGACCAAATCCATAATTTCCTGGGCCCGTTTGCGAAGCAATAGTCCTTCTTCTGTAAGCGTAATTCTTCGATTCCCTCGTATCAGCAGTTTTTTCCCCAACTCTTCCTCCAAGTCCATCAGTTGTTTTGAAAGCGTTGGCTGTGTAACGTGGAGTAGTTTTGCAGCACCGGTGATACTTTCCTCTCTTGCCACCATTAAAAAATAACGTAAAACTCGAAGCTCCATTCTGTATTCCTCCTCAAAGACAGTATATCGCTTTTTAATATTCCTGTAAACTATGGGAGTGTATTCTTCATAAGTATTTGATATTGGGCATTTCCGCTTATATAATGAAAATAAAAAAACAGATAAATCTTTCATGCAAAACAGAAAGGGGAATTACTGTGAATTTCAATATGTATGTACCAACACGGCTTGTATTTGGCAATGGCCGCCTAAGTAAACTTCATCAACAAGATTTACCCGGTAGAAAAGCAATCCTTGCAATCTCTAATGGTAAGTCTGTTCATGAGAATGGAGCCCTTGACCGCACGATAGAACAGCTTAACAAGGCCGGCATAAAATCTGCCGTATTCAGCGGGATTGGCTCCAACCCTACAAAGTCGGAGGTTATGGCAGGCGCAGAATTTGCCCGTGACAACGATTGCGATTTTATTGTTGCGTTGGGCGGCGGTAGCGTGATGGACGCGGCTAAGGCCATTGCGATAATGGCAACCAATCCCGGGGATTTATGGGATTATGCCGGTGGCAAAACCGGAAAAAATCAACCTCTTGTCTCTGCTCCCCTCCCGATTGTCTGCATTACGACTACGGCTGGTACCGGCAGCGAAGCCGATCAATGGGGCGTTGTTACGAATGAAGAAACAAATGAGAAGATTGGCGTCGGGGGATATGATTCCACTTTCCCGGCACTGTCTATCATCGACCCCGAGTTGATGGTGTCGGTACCGCCGAAGTTTACAGCCTATCAAGGCTTTGACGCTCTATTTCACGCTACCGAAAGCTATATATCTGCTTTTGCCAGCAATATGAGTGATATGTATGCTCTAACTTCCATTGAAAACATAGGCCGGTATCTTGTTCGTGCTGTGAAAAACGGTAACGATATGGAAGCAAGAGAGGGTATGGCCTTTGCCAACACCTTGTCTGGGGTGGTGATGACGATTAGTGTCACAACTGCGGAACATTCCTTGGAACACGCCATGTCTGCCTATCATCCTCATCTTCCTCATGGTGCGGGACTGATTATGATTTCCAAAGCGTTTCACGGCTTTTTCATAGAAAAACACGCCTGTGATGAACGCTTTATCCGTATGGCGCAGGCGTGCGGTATGAAGGACGCTTCTAAGCCCGAAGATTTCCTTACCGCCTTGTCAAAACTTCAAGATGAATGTGGTGTGTCTGATTTAAAAATGAGCGATTATGGCATTACCCCGGATGAATTCAACAAAATAGCCACCAACGCAATGGAAACGATGGGCAGTTTGTTTGCGGCGAATCCCTGTGAAATGACACGTGAGGACTGTATCGCTGTTTTGAAAAAATCCTATCGCTGATCGAACCGGGAAAAGAGCGTGAGCGGAATGAACCTAAAAAAATTCTTAGAGCACTTAAATCAAGGTTTAACCGTTAGCGGAGGGTCAGAGATTCACCTTTTTATGCACGAGGTAAGTCAAGAGGCCCTGGGGCTGACGGCAAAGTTAAATAACGCCTATCATACACCAGAAGAAGTCCGTGTTTTAATGGAGAGGATCATCGGCAAACCAATCGACAAATCCTTTACGATGTTTCCCCCTTTCTATACTGATTGCGGTAAAAACATCACCATCGGTAAAAATGTTTTTATCAATGCGGGGTGCAAGTTTCAAGACCAGGGAGGTATCACCATTGGCGATGGTACGCTCATTGGACACAATACAGTTTTGGCCACACTGAATCATGATATGGCTCCCGAAAAGCGGAATGACCTACACCCGGCCCCTATTGTGATTGGCAAAAATGTGTGGATTGGCTCCAATGTAACCATTCTTCCCGGAGTAACCATCAGGGATGGAGCTGTTATTGCGGCTGGTGCAGTCGTGACAAAAGATGTTGAGGTAAATGTCGTGGTTGGTGGTGTTCCCGCTACGTTTATCAAAAAGATTGATCGTTAAAAGGAGGAAAAACATGAGTAAGAACGTTTTGGTTATTTCAACCAGCCCCCGGCAAAACGGCAATTCAGAGACTTTGGCAACGACGTTTGCACAAGGGGCGCAAGATGCGGGACATAGCGTAGAAGTGATCCGTTTGCATGATAAAAAGATCGGTTTTTGTATTGGCTGTCTTACCTGTCAAAAAACAAAACACTGTATCATTCACGATGATGCCGACATGATAGTGCAAAAAATGCTGACCGCAGAAGTCATTGCTTTTGCCACTCCTGTCTATTTCTACGAAATGAGTGGCCAGATGAAAACCATGTTAGACCGTACCAATCCTTTATACCCCGCTGATTATGCTTTTCGTGACATTTATTTGTTGGCAACCGCAGCGGAGGAAGAAGAAAGCGCAATGGACGGAACCGTAAGGGGTTTACAGGGATGGCTTCGCTGTTTTGAAAAGACCAGTCTAAAGGGAGTTATACGAGGTACGGGTGTATTTGATGTTGGCGATATGAAGGGGCATCCCGCCCTTCAAGAAGCCTATGAACTGGGGAAAGCACTTTAAGTTTAGATCGTCATATTGCTTCTTATTCCGTGTATCGCTTTTACCGGGTATTGGGGCTTTTATCGGAACTGCATATCCCTGCACATAAAGGAATGGCGTAGCATTTATGCTACGCCATTCTTCTGAATATATTGCTGACTTATCAGGGACTAATTAAGGCCGGATTCTTTATTTTTTCAGTTTCGCAGCGGTTTTCGCGAACCCTGCCGCGGTCAGCACTTCATGGGTCACAAACTTCTTGTCGTAAAAGAGGGCAAAGGTCGTATAGGCGCAGGGAATCGCCCTGGCTTCCTTCGCCTTTGTCAGGTGAATCACCTTGAGGGCAACGCCGAGATCCGCGGCTTTGGCCCGCAGCCGCGGCACAGCCTTGGCCGTATGGGGACACTGATTGGAGTAAAAGAGCACAAAACCCTCGTCTTCCACGGCCGCCGTGGCCAGTTCCGGCAGAAAACCGGGAATCACGGCGTCTTCTTCTAAGGGGTAATACCATAGCTCAAAATAAGGCGGGGCTTTGGCCGCCAACTGAAACCCTTGGGCCAAAAAATCCGCCTTTTGGTTGAGATAGGGCAAATCCTCCGTGCCCACAAGGGTGCAGAGGCCTTTTTTATGTTTGATTTTGCACTCGGCGATACATTCCCGCCAAAGGGCCTTTTCGTAGCCTTTATGCCTGTATTTTTCGTCAACTCGGAAACAATGGATGAACATATACTCAGGAGCTTCCACGGGACACCAGGCATCGTCCGCCGGAATATATTCCATGATGACTTTACCGTTTTCCGCGCCCTTGCGGATCACCAGTCCGTCTTCAAAAACGTTTTTCAGCCACTCCCTTTTCGCCGCGATACGGCCTTCACCGTTGCGGTCCCGCAAAACACAGCAGAGATGCTCTTTTTCGAAATTCAAATAATCAATTACTTTCGTTTCCATAAAACGCTCCTTATCGGTGGGTGGGAACATGGCGCGCCGCGGCGGTCATCAGCCTTAAAACCGGCAAACTCTTTCAGGGCGGCATCCATCGCGGAAGATAAGAAGGAAACCTCCCTATTTCAAAATCTCCGCGACAGCCGCTTCCAGGGCGGTTTTCGCCACCACCCGCTTATGCCGGACGTCTCTCTTTTCGAGATCCACAAGACCGCGGTGCACGGCAAGGCCGGTGTTTTTCGCCAGGGCCTGGGACACGGCAAACTCATCCATATCGTCGGCGGCTCCCGTCCCGTAAAGACCTTCGTACACAGCTCGATTGAATTTATAGGGATTGGCGGTGGCGGCGATCACCGCGGGAACGCTTCTGCCGCCCTGTTTTTCATCGTATTTGGCCAAAGCCTTTACGGCAACGGCGGTATGAGGGTCGAGAATGTATTGATCAGATTGTTTCATTTCCCCGATGGCAGCCAAGGTTTCCTTTTCATCGGCACATTCCCCGGCCATCAAAGATTGCATCCGCCTTACGGCGTCGCCGGGTAATTGATAATGACCTTCTCCGTCAAGGGCATCAAAAAGTCCTTCTACCACCCCTGCGTCTCGGTCACAAAGCTCAAAAACAAAGCGCTCAAAGTTGCTGGAAACGAGGATATCCATGGAAGGCGAGGATGTACGGAAAAAGTCCCGCCGTTTATCGTAATGACCGTCGGCGATTACGTCGGTCAATACTCTATTTTGGTTGGAGGCGCAAAGCAGCATACCAATGGGGAGCCCCATCCTCTTGCCATAGTAAGCGGCAAGAATATTACCGAAGTTCCCAGTGGGAACCACCACGTCCATCTTTTCCCCTTGTTTCAGCCTACCCTGTTTCAATAAAGCCCCGTAGGCTTTGAAATAGTAGACGATCTGCGGCAGCAATCTGCCCCAGTTGATGGAATTGGCGGAGGAGAGATGATAACCCTTTTCATCAAGACGGCGGTTAAAATCAGCGTCGCCGAAAATTTCTTTGACACCCCGCTGGCAATCGTCAAAATTGCCTTCCACCGCCACCACATAGGTGTTTTCTCCGGACTGGGTCGCCATCTGTAAACGCTGGATCTCGGATACACCGTTCTTGGGATAAAAAACAATGATCTTGGTTTTTTCCACGTCGGCAAAACCTTCCAGGGCGGCCTTCCCCGTATCGCCGGAGGTCGCCACCAAAATCACAACTTCCTCATCACCGGCCTGCTTTTTCATGGCAGCGGTGAGCAAATGAGGCAAAGCCTGAAGGGCCATGTCTTTAAAGGCCGCGGTGGGGCCATGCCATAATTCCAGGATATAACGGTCGCCGGAAACAGGGATGAGAGGCGCGATGTTAGGGTCGTCAAAATGAGCGCCATAGGCCTTTTTGACCACCTCGTCAATTTCTTCCTCACTAAAATCATCGAGATAAAGACGGAAGATCACCTTGGCCAGTTCCCCGTAGCTCATATCGGCCAGGGCGGCCCAGAGATCTTTGGGAAAGGGAACGATCTCCTCGGGCACAAAGAGTCCGCCGTCGGCAGCCAGCCCCTTATAGATTGCCACGGAGGCGCAAACAGGCTTGGCGCCGCCTCTGGTACTGATATACATAAAGAAAACCTCATTTCCGCAAAAGAAAGCGTCCGTAGTAGATCGACCCTTCTTTGCTCTTTTTTTCCTCATATTCCGTGGAGATTCCGTCAAAATAGGCGCTATGATGATAATCGAGGCTGACCTCGGTTAAAGCGAAGCCATGGTTGGTCATTTCCGTCAAGGTAAATTCAAAGAAGGCGGCGACGTCGGTGCGGAAAAAAAGTTCCCCCTCTTCTTTTAAAATCTCACGGTAGAGTTTCAAAAAGTTTTCATGGGTCAGACGCCGTTTTCGATGGGCCCTTTTAGGCCAAGGGTCGGAGAAATTGAGGTAGATGCGATCCACTTCTTTTTCGGCGAACCAATCTCTGAGAGAAGCGGCGTGACCGCTGATAAAGGCGACGTTTTTACAATCGTCGCCAATCTTTTTTGCCGCGTCAAAAATGACTTCATTGCGCATTTCCACGGCGATAAAATTCGTTTGCGGTGCTTTTTTGCGCAGGCCGTCGATGAAACGGCCGCGGCCCATACCGATTTCCAGAAAGAGCGGTGCTTCCGTCCCAAAATACTCCCGCCAGATCCCGGCATACGCTTGGGGTTCCGCCACCACCAGATGGGGATATTCCGCCTTTAGGCGTTCTTCGATGCCGGGGATCTTTCGTAATCGCATGGTTTATGCTTCCTTGGGCTTCATTTCGCCGTCGATCTTTTCGTCCGCCGCATCGATCTTTTCATCGTCATAGCCGAATTCTTTCTTTAATTTATAGGTAGCGGCATCCGACCAGAATTTTGCTTTTTCCTGGATCTTTTTATACTTCTTGCTGTTTTTATCTTTGCGGCTGCCCCACATCTGGGCATTGACCGCCACGGTATTCAGAATATAGCGCATCTCCAGCAAGTCGTTTTCCGTAAATTCCTGGTAATGTTCGTTAAGTTTTACGATAATCGATTGATAGTATTCATTGAATTCACTGAAATCCAATTCATGATCCATTGATAGATATTCTTTTAATTTTCCTTTGATCGCTTCCATGAAATACTCCTTCTCAGAAAAAACAATATGATATATAGGTTAGCAGAAAACAGCTTAAATTGCAAGATTATAAGCGGTTTTCTTTGGAAAAGCTATAAAAATTCCCATTGGGGCAAATGATCACATGATCCATCAACGCCGCACCGATGCTCTTCAAGGTCACATAGAGATGATTCGTCAGCAAGGCGTCCTCCGCTGAAGGGTACGGATCATTGGAGGGATGATTGTGGGAAAATACAACGTATACGGCATTATGGCCGAGCACCGCTGAGACTATTTCGCGGTTATGCACCGAGACTTCTTCCATATTGCCTTTGGCAATCACTTTTGAGGAAATCAGCGTCTTTTCCGCATCCAGCAGCAAAATCATCGCCGTTTCCTCCATCACCCCTAAATAGAGAGCGTCAAGATATTCCACGACCCTGCCCAGGGAAATGAAACGCTCTCGCTTATTATGCCGAGAAACATAATAACGCCGGCAAATCTCGGGGATCAGAGCAAGAAACTGGGCGCTCTGAGGACCGATGCCGCCAACTTTTGCTAATTCTGTTTGATCACTGTCAAATACGCGATTAATGGTAGAAAAAGTATTGATAAGTGCGTGGGCAGTATCGTTTGTGTTCACTCTGGGTTGTACAAAATAGAGGAGATACTCCAAGAGCTCATGATCACTTAGCCCTTCGATCCCATGTTTTTCGATTCTCTCGCGCATTCTTTGTCGATGGCCTTTGTTCATGTTTCGTCTCACCGTCTATAAATGATTATTTAAGCAACTCTTTCCCTTAGATCAATATTATTCATAACAAAATCTTGTTTCACTCCTATCCAATGCAATTATGCACTATTTATTTATATCTGATTTTATATACATTTTATCATATTTTACGAGGGGTTTCAACATTTAGTCAAAATTCTCATATTTAAAAAAACGATAAATACAACACAAAATAATCTTGACAAGCGCGCTATTTTATTGGATAATATAGCTACTGTCATATGGAGCTATAGCTCAGTTGGTTAGAGCGCTACGTTGACATCGTAGAGGCCACTGGTTCGAATCCAATTAGCTCCACCAAAAAGAATGCCTGCCCTTTAGGGTGGGGATTCTTTTTTATTTTGGAAAATTGGATTCGAAGTTCATACCCACCGGCACAAGTGCCCTTCAGGGTAAATCCAATGAACTCCACCAAAAAGAATGCTTACCCGTTAGGGTGGGGATTCTTTTTTTGTTAGGGAAATTAGGTTTAAAGTTAAGGAAACACCGCGCCCTTCATAAAAAATCACCCGCAAAAGCGGGTGATTTTTTATGATTGAAGGCCAGCGGTATCATTTATGATAGCGCGACGACGATCCATCTGCCCTCACCATAGCAGGTATACATCCGCAATGCCTGCCGGTCATAGGACGCGGTAACAAACCGTGTACCCGTATTTACGCCGATATAGTCTTTGCCATCCACCGCGACAATCGCTTCTTCGCTGACAATCACCGTATAGGCGGTCAAGTTTCCATTCAGATTCAAAGTGATTTCATCGCCAACGGCGGTGTGATACAAAGCGCCAATGGTATTGGTGCGATGCCCCGATACCATGATATCATTTGTGCCGAAATATGTTTTAAAAAAATCCAAATCACACACGGCACCGTAAGCGTCAACATTCGTTTGGTTCAGCTCCGTCAAGACGAAAGGAATGATCATATTGGCGCTGGGAATACATACAGAATTGTTTTCCGCGGTCAGTTTGGCAAGTACCTGGGTTTCTTCATGATTGCAAATCGTACAGGACCTTCTTTGCAAACCGCAATCATTGACCGTTGGTGCAATGACCGTTTTCCAAGAGCTGAAAGTATGGTTGACACAAGTTTGCAACGAGTCCGCCACCGTTTCTTGGGCCGTCTCTGTTGTCACCGCAGAAGCGGTTTCTGAGGCTATTGTCTGAGCAGCAACCATCGCGTTTACTGCGTCCGTCGCTGCGGCAGTACTATCTTTGACTTTTGTTATAACAGCGTCTTTTTGCACCACTGTCACAGCGTGGTTTCCTCGCACCACGGCGGCAGGCTGCTGTGAGGCGATCATCCCCGCCGCCATATCCGTAAAAGCGATTAAAAAAGCGCCGGTTAAAAGAATTGTAAAAACAAGGTGAAGCCATTTCTTTTTCATAAATGCCACCCCCATCCGCTATCGCATGAAATAAACACCACCTTTAACTCTGGTTTCATACCGGAAAAGTGATAGCGAAACGTAAAAAGAAAAGCGCATGAATTGATGACGGTCCAGCTCAACTCATGCGCTTGCTATAATCAGTTTTAGAGGATACCTGAAAAACAGGATGGGAAACCCAGCTCTGCACCGCCTGAGATGCTGCAATCGATTTTTAGTATTTCTAAATTGTGGCTTGCAGAAGCCCAAACAGATCATCCCCTCTCTTTATAACAAATTATACTTTTTTGTCATTTTTTTAACTTATTGTCTACAACATAGCATACTCATTGATAGATTTCAATACTTTCTATCAAAAAAGTTTAACTAAAATTCTACAAAATACCCTTTCTTTCCCTATCTAACCGTTTCAGTACGGTGGGTTTTGCGCTAAGCCAAGCTTTTTTCAATCTTGTTTTTATTGCCCTCTTATCGCCCTTTCATCTTCTTGCCCTGGGACAGTTCGCTTTGGTTCTGCTGCGTAAGGCGTACCATTTCCCCTTTGATCTTTTCATCTACCAGGTCGATTTCAGCCTTTAATTCCAAAGCCGAAACCCGCAAAACGCCGCTGCCCACAGCGGAAAGCTGAATCAGCGCATCGGAAGAGGCGACCCGCACGGCATAATTCCTGCCAATTTCCCGCAGGAGTTTTTCAATGTACATATCGCCGGTTTGCCCTTCCTTCGTATAAACCACATGGATACCGTGAACATCGAAACGCTCACCGAGATTCCCTTTGATTTTATAGCCGTCAAAGACGAGAACAAGTTCATTGCGGACATAGCCCCTGTAATTGCCGAGCAATTCGATGAGCTGATGACGGGCGGCGGCCAGATCCTTAACGGCCAATTCCTTTAGACCCTCCCAGGCAAAGATCATATTATAGCCATCGACGATCAGATAGTCCTTTTTCAAAACCGCGCCTTCTGTCGTCTCCCGGTGAGCAGTGCTGCCCTGGCGGTAGGAGGGCCGTTTGATCGGGCCGAATTCCCGTTCCATGATGGCATTGAGCTCTTTCTCATCAAGATTGAAATTGCCGGCAAAAACCTGGGGATCCGGCAAGGACAACCCCTGCCCTTCCCGGCGCACGCCGTTGTCCACGTGCATATACTCCTGCACCTGATCCCATTTGACCACCGTACCGCCGCCTTTGATGTAAAATACGGAATCAGCGGGATGCTCCCGGTCGCTCTCCGCGTCATAAGCCACGGATTCCATCACCTCCGCCGGGTTATGACAAGGCATATAACCCTCCGCCACACAGTGCAGCCGGCCCTTTCCCCGGGTATAGGAGATCACTTCACTGAAATAATGGTTCATTGCCGCCGCCGGCGCCGTACCTTCCACGGTCATCAGGCCCTGTTCCTCATAAGGCGCTGAAAAAACACCGTGCATACCCTGGATATCGTTGATGGCGCGTCCCACCTGCTCACTGGGGACGGTCAGGGAAAAGCGGTAATACGGTTCTAAGAGAATGCTTTCTGCCTGCATCAGCCCTTGACGCAAGGCTCTAAAGGCCGCTTCGCGGAAATCACCGCCTACCGTATGCTTGAGATGGGCTCTACCGGCAATCAGGGTAATCTTCAAATCTGTCAAGGGCGCGCCGCACAATACGCCGGGATGATCCCCGCTTTTTAGTTGCTGCAAGATCAAACGCTGGCTGTTCCCGTCGAGCAGCGCCTCGTCGCAGTCACTGGCAAAAACAAGGCCGCTGCCGCGCTTTCCCGGCTTTAGCAGCAAGTGGACTTCGGCATAATGGCGCAGAGGCTCAAAATGACCCATTCCCACAACAGGCGCGGCAATCGTCTCCTTGTACATGACGCGCCCTTCACTGACGCGCACCGCCGCGCCAAAGCGTTCCTCGATTAACTCGGTCAAGATCTGGATTTGAACCGCCCCCATGAGTTGCAGGTAAATCTCGCCCAAGGTTTCGTTCCAAACGACACGCAGCAGCGGCTCTTCCTCCTCCAAAAGGCGTAATTTGGGCAAGAATTCTCTACCGTCGCAATCTTCCGGCAACAGCAGGCGGTAGGATAAAACCGGTTCCAATATAGGCTTTTGGGCCGCTTTTTCAAAACCCAGCCCCATTCCGCCACGGGTTTGGCTTAACCCCAGCACAGCACAGACACTGCCGGCGCTCACCGCTTCCGCTGTTTCATATTTTTCGCCGGAGTAAAGGCGAATCTGATGGATCTTTTCCGTACATTCCCCGTTTTCTTTTCCCTCATAAGTATAAGTCACAGGAGTGCGTACCGTGAGAGCGCCGCCGGTGATTTTCAGATGGGTCAGGCGGTTGCCCTGGCCGTCCCGGGCGATTTTATAGATTTTTGCCCCAAAATCCTCTGGATATATTTTCCCGACCGTATACCCGTCGATGGCGTCAAGGAGTGTCTCCACACCTTCCAACTTCAAGCCGGAACCAAAATAGCAGGGAAAGATTCGCCCCGCGGCGATACTGGCGCCAATGACCTCCCGGGGTATGGTACCGTTTTTCAGATAGGACTCCAGAAGCCTTTCGTCGCTAAGGGCAATATTTTCCAGAATCTCTTCCTTTGGTTCTCCGTCAAAGGCGACGCAGCGGTCATCAAGGCGTCTTTTGATTTCCCGCATCCGCGCCCCACGGTGGAATCCTGGCTGATCCGTTTTGGTGACAAAGAGAAAGGTAGGAATCTCATAGCGGCGCAGCAGCCGCCAAAGGGTTTCCGTATGAGCCTCCACACCGTCGCCGCCACTGATCACGAGAAGCGCATAGTCGAGGATTTGCAAAGCCCGTTCCGTCTCCCCGGCAAAATCAACGTGTCCCGGCGTATCAATGAGGGTAATTTCCGTATCGCCACGCTGAAATACCGCCTGTTTGGCAAAGATCGTAATGCCCCTGCCCCGTTCCAAAGCGTGTGTATCAAAGTAAGCATTCTGATGATCGACCCTGCCTAATTTTTTAACTTTTCCGGTAAGATAGAGCATTGCCTCGGACAGCGTGGTTTTTCCCGCATCCACATGGGCGACGACTCCCAACACAATTTTCTTCATCAATCGTAACCGTCCATCCGTTTTTCGCCAGTTTTATATAGTATAACAGGAAATTTCCCTCAAGAAAAGGAAAAACCCGCCGAAGCGGGTTTTTTTAACATTCCAATATCTTATTCCGTATTTTGCTTTTTTTCTGTTTTCTCTTCGTCTGTCAATGGCTTTTCCTCTTTGTCTGTGTCGCCTTGAGCAGCCTCTTTTTTCTGTTCTACGGCGGGGGGTTTTTCCTCATCACTGTGGATTTCTTCTTTGAACTCTTTGATGCCCCGGCCCAAAGACTTGCCGACACCGGCCAGCTTCGAACCGCCGAAGAGAATCAAAACAAGCACGATAATGAGGAGGATTTGCCAAATACCGATTCTCATAGTAACAACCTCCTTTGTAAGGATGCCCGCTTATCGAATCACGATTTCGGGCTTTTTATCTTCTTTATTTCGGAAAACCGGCAGGTTTTCTACGAAAAAGAGATACAAAACAATGATAAAAGCAACCATACCGAGGACAATGCCAATTTCAATGACGGAAGGAACATAAAACGTACCGGCATGCCCGGCCATGGCGGTGAAGACGCAATTCATGCGGTTCAACAAGATACCGGAAATACCGCAGCAAGCGGCAATCACCTGGCACTTGGGATTCTTCCGCAGAGGGGTCAGAGTCAGCACCAGCGGTATGACGAGGCCAACGGCAATTTCCAAAAGGAACAGATTCCCTGCGGTACTGCCGGAAAAAACCGCGCCCCAAACACCCCGTAAAGAAAGGTCGATCCCCTTCAGCAGAAGATAAACCGCCATTGCCGCCCCGGCAACGCCCAGAACACCGCCGATCATATGCTGATCGGATTTTTCCCGGAAATAGCCGTTGCTGAGATGGTATTCCAAGGCAATGAAACAAAGTCCGCCGTAAAAAGAGGAAAGCAGAAAAGCCCAGGGCAAAAACGACGAATACCAAATAACATGGAGCTTCCCCGGCATTGCCAGGTAAAGCGCACCGTAAGCCGCCTGCTGGCCAAAGGGGAGCACGCAGGCGAAAAGAACGAAAAGGGGCAGGAAAAACCGTACGATCAGCTTTACCCACGGCTTATAACGGTCCCCCCATACCTCCAGCAACTGAAATACCTGCAAGATAAGGATCAGGAACAGACAGATGACCGCTTCGTAGAGAGGAGACGTCCAGGCACCGGAAACGAAAATCCAATAAAAATGGTCCCAGCGTCCCATATCCATAAAAAAGATCAAAAAGGCAAGTAGATAGCAGAGAAACGAAAGAAGCAAAGCCCGGCGGGCCAAAGGCTGATATTGCGGAAGATGAAATACATAGGCTAACAGGGCCACAGCAAAACCGCAGGAACCGACGGCACTTAAAATCATATGGCAACAGAGCCAAAATCCCCAGGGCCAACCATCGGATAAATGGGTGGTGGCGCCAAGGCCGTTGATGAGACGGTAAATCATCAGCGCGAAGCCGATCACGGCAAAACCGAGGAGGCAGAGACGGCCAAAGGTAAAGCGAATCGTGGTTTTTTTGTTCCACCGCATATTGTAATCAAACATAGCCTTTTCCCTTCCTTCTCCACCGTTGTTGATCTTAAATAATGATTATACTGGATACTTCTATCTGTGTCAAGAAGTGGGAAAGACGCAAAACAGCAAAAACTAAGGGTACGTTTGATGGTTTTTTTCATGTTTTTACATGTTGTTATAGGAAAAAAGCGGTCACCGTCGAAGATATAACAGAGTTTCAGGGAAGGACGACGCAATGAGAAAAAACCGTTTACTGATTACAGTCACTTATTTATTCTGCTTCACTTTGCTTTTCTTATTCTGCGGCTGCGCCAGTCACGGCAATGCGGCGGAAAAGGAAACCACCGCTTCCCCGGAGGGGAACAGCGACGCAAATCTCAACAATCTGGGTTTGGCAGCAACGGATGGTGAAACCCTCTACGATATCAGCAGCGACGGCGGATACGATATCATATACAAGGCCGCCACCAATGGCGCCGCCGCCAAAGCCATCGTCGGGCTTGACGGTTACATCCAATTTTTGAACATCAGCGGCGACTATTTTTACTTCGTCGGCATCACCTATGACGGCGACAGCACATCAAGCGAAGCCATATTCCGCGCCGATCTCAAAGGTGAGGAAAGGGAGTGGCTTTTCGATATTGACAAAGCTTCTTCCGTCAGCTATATGAGAGTCGTGGACGATACCGTCTTTTACGCGGCAACCACCGCAGAAGACGCGGCGGCGCTCTACGCGGTGAATCTCGATAGCGGTAAAAAGATCACGCTGCTCTCCGCCGAAAAAGCCATTGAATCCGTTGATCTCACCGCGGACAGCATCTACTATGCCGAAGGAAATCAGATATGCCGCGCCAATCTGGACGGCAGCGCAAAAGAAGCGCTCTACACCGGCGAAATCTGGCTGGGAAACCTCATCTTGGATGGGGACACGCTCTATTTCGTCGAAACCCAAAAGGATAAAACCGACAGCATCCGCGCTTTAAGCATTGCCGGCGGCGAACCGAAAACCCTGCTTTCCGGCATCAACTGGATCAATTACCTCAATATTGACGGAAAAACCCTCTACTACGCCGATCATACCTATGACGGTGAAGGTAACCTAAAAACCGCCGCTTTCTACGGGTTGTCCCTGGACAGCGAAGAAACCACCCTTGTCGGCGAAACAGATGCGTCTTACGTAGGCTTTTCTATCGTCGACAACAAACTGATCTACCAGGAAGAAAATGACGGTGATCTCTCCGCCAAGGTTCTTCCTCTTGCCGAATAAAGCACATAAAGAGAGCGTCTCGCTTTCCCCTGACGGAGGAAAAAAACGATACGCTCTCTATTTTTTCACCATTCTTTTACTTATGCGGCTTCGCTTTGCTGCTTTCTGTAGTAAAGGCTCATCACGGAGACGGTCACCGCCACCGAGGCCACAAAAATGTAATTGAGATCCGTGCCAAGACCGCCGCCTTCGTCTTCATACCGTTCATGAAGCCATTTCAGGTATGCCAAAGGTTCCGTATCCGTCCGCTGGCAGGTGCCGGCCAATTTCTTTAAGGTTTTCTGCAAGGCAAAGTGCAGCTTTGTTTCGTAGATCATATGAAGGCGTAAATTGCGCTTCAAATAGCCTTTGTTATGGGCCGCCGTGAAATAATCGGCAGTATAATGAAGCAGCTCGCCCATGCGGCGGCTGAACAGCCTTAAATCGGAGCAATCGTCGTTTTCCAACTCGGAAATCAAACCGGCGATGCTTTTTAAACACTGTTCCCCGTAGTGGGCGCCTTCGGCCTTTTCCCGCATATCCGGCAAAACGCTGCCGTACACCAAAGAGGAATAGGAGAAGGACACGCCATAATTTTTTTTCATATGGTCATACACATGGTCTGCGACCATGATGTGGCTGGGTATCAGCATAAAAATCTCATTTCTCACATGTTTTTAACATTCTACAGGACATTTTATCATGGTTTTTACAGAAAGATGTGCCTATCGGCGCATTTTTCTGTGTACATTTCAAGGAATATCAGCCACGGAAAAAGATATAGACAAAATAAATGGCATAAATAGCCAAAAACAGGTAACCGCCGGGGCTGGCGATGCAACGGTTACGCCAGCATATACCCATGGCCATCAAGGTTACGGCGCAGAGTATCACGCTGTCTATCAACAGATAGGACGGCACTGTCACCGGTACGAGGGTCGCCGCGATACCGAGAACAAACAGAATATTGAAAATATTGGAACCGATGATGTTGCCCATGGCAATCTCGCTGTTGCCTCTTTTTGCCGCGACCACGGAAGTGACCAGTTCCGGCAGGGATGTCCCAAAAGAAACAACGGTAAGGCCGATAAACGTTTCGCTGAGGTCGAAAGCCCTGGCGATACCCGTGGCGGAATCCACCACAAGCTCAGCGCCAAAAACAATGCCGGCAAGGCCGCCGACGGTATACACGATATTTAAAAACAAGCTGCGCTCTTCGATCCCCTCCTGGGCGTAGCTGGTTTCTCGCTCCTTTTTCGCTTCCATCAGCAGAAGGATCATAAAGAGGGTGAAGACCGCTAATAGCAGAAAACCGGAAAACCGATTGATTACAAAAGTATCCTTACCGCCGAAAAAGGGCCGCGCCGCCAAAACCACAATAAAAAACGCGGCAAGCAGAGAAAAAAGAAAATCCCGGCGAATCAGTGTTTTGTGGACTACCATCGGTTTCACCGCGGCGGCAAGGCCGCCGACGAGCAGCAGATTGATGATATTGGAGCCGATGACGTTGCCGACGGCGATGCCGCTTTGACCCACAAAGGCGCCGGTCACCGTTACCGCCAGTTCCGGGGCGCTGGTACCAAAAGCGATGACCGTTAAACCGATGATCACCGGAGAAATACGAAAATGCTCCGCCAAGCCGCCACCGCCGGAAACAGCGAATTCGGCGCCTTTGGCCAACAATATAAAACCAATTACCAACAACACATAAGCCATAGGGTAAACTCCTCCGTCCAAATGCAAGGCTCATTTATCATACCATTTTCCCCCACTGTTTTCCACTTCTTTTTACTATTTCCTATTGTAATATTGTTTCCTTTCCCTTAGAATATTAGTATAAAATTCAAGCAAGTTACGGAAAAAGGAGAAAGAAGATGAAAAATGAAACGGTCATCCTTTTGGATTTCGGAGCACAGTACAATCAGCTGATTGCCCGCCGGGTCAGAGACGCTAACGTATACTGCGAAATTCTGCCTTTTGATACGGATATCGAAACGATCAAAGCGAAAAATCCCAAGGGGATCATCCTCACCGGGGGTCCCTATAACGCATATGAAGACGGCGCGCCCCTACCCGATGAAAAAATCTTTGATCTCGGCGTCCCCGTCCTCGGCATCTGCTACGGCTTGCAGAGCATGAGCCACGTTTTGGGCGGCACCATTGACCGCGTGGAAAAAAGAGAGTACGGCGCTCAGACCATTACCCTCCATGACGCACCGATTTTTAAGGGTATCGAGAAAGAAAACCGCTGCTGGATGAGTCATACCAATCAGGTGGGCGTTTTGCCGGCGGGATTCGTCTCCATCGCCCATACCGCGTCCTGCGCCAACGCCGCCGTGATGCACGAAACGAAGCGCTTTTTCGGCGTGCAGTTTCACCCCGAAGTGGAGCATACACCCTTTGGTCAGGAGATGCTCCGCCAATTCTTATATGACATCTGCGGCTGCCACGGCGATTGGCATATGGGCTCCTTCGCCAAAGCCAACATTGACGAGCTGAAAAAGAAAATGGCCGGTAAAAAGGTACTCTGCGCCCTTTCCGGCGGCGTCGATTCCTCTGTGGCCGCCGTCCTTGCCCATAAAGCCATCGGTGACGACCTCACCTGCATTTTCGTGGATCACGGTCTTTTGAGAAAAGACGAAGGTGATCAGGTGGAGGCGGTATTCAAAAAACAGTTCGATATGAACCTGATCCGGGTCAACTGCAAAGACCGCTTTTTGGCGAAATTGGCCGGGGTGAGCGACCCGGAAACGAAACGAAAAATCATCGGCGCCGAATTCATCAAGGTTTTTGAGGAAGAAGCGAAGAAAGTTGGCCATTGCGATATATTGATTCAGGGAACCATCTATCCTGACGTCATCGAAAGCGGCAGCAAAACGGCGCAGGTTATCAAAAGCCACCATAACGTCGGCGGTTTGCCGGAGGATATGGAATTCAATGCCATTGTCGAACCCCTCCGCGATCTCTTCAAAGACGAAGTTCGCCGCCTCGGCGTGGAACTGGAGATCCCCAAATTCCTCGTCTACCGTCAACCCTTCCCCGGCCCCGGCTTGGCCGTGCGGGTCATCGGTGAGATCACCGAAGATAAACTGGAGATTTTAAGAGAGGCCGACGCGATTTTCCGGGAAGAACTGGAAAAAGACGGCGCCGCCGAGGCGATCAACCAATATTTTGCCGTTCTCACCGGTATGCGCAGCGTCGGCGTGATGGGCGACGAAAGGACCTACGACTACACCCTGGCCCTGCGCGCCGTGACCACCTCGGACTTCATGACGGCGGACTGGGCGAAAATCCCCTACGACATTTTGGTAACAGTCTCCAACCGCATCACCAACGAAGTGCGCCACATCAACCGCGTGGTCTACGACATCACCCAAAAACCCCCGTCAACCATTGAGTGGGAATAATTAACGAAGCCCCAAAAGCCTTGAAATCTCAGGACTTTTTGGGGCATTTTTTAGCCATTTGATAGCAGATTGATAGCAGAAGACATTTTCCGATTTACTCTGTTTACTGCCGTATAGCAGGCGGTTTACAGGTAAATCTGCCTTATCCTAAATAAAACGGTCTTGCTGACTTTTGAAAAGTCGGCAAGACCGTTTTTACTTGTATGGAAAAGGTGCTTATTTTTTCTTTTTTGCGGCTTTTACGATGGCATTGCTGAGTTCTTGAGATGGAACCTTTACCCACCCTGTGTGGTGTCAAATTCGGGGTATCTGTACCGCCACTGGTCGTATTGCTCTTTGGAAATCTCCCCTGCTTCCAGCTTTTCAGCTTGTTCCCGCCAAGCATAAAGCATTTTGAGCATATCGTCAAAAGTTCGACCTCTGGATTTATCCAGCCGCAAACATATTTCACCGTCAATTTCGCCGACACGTAGGCCGCGCAAATCCTCAAGCGCAAACAGGGTGTGCATCAGGCCAATATCGCTGTCAATATCAGGTACAGCTAAAGCCTGTGGGGAAACGTCTAAGACATTCGCAAGATCGGAAGTCATGCTTTCTTTCGGCGTTCGAGCACCGGATTCATATTGCGCCATACGAACATCAGCCGTCTTTTCGGTGAAGCCGATAGCCATTCCAAGATACTTCTGCGTCATGCCGTGCAGATTGCGGATAAATCTGATTCTCTCACCGATTGCCATAGCATCGTCCCCTGTTCATAAGTAATTGACTTCTGGCATGAGTATAGCATATATGTTTAAGGATAGTCAAGAGAAACTTAAATAAAAAAGTTAAGGATTATCTTGAAAGCCACTTGACTTAACGGAAAAGTGTTAGTATAATGAGGATAACTTAAATAAATACCGTTAAGTTTAGGCGAAATAACCGTCGCGCGTCACGGTAATGGCGCGTCCGCCCGGGCGAATCGGATGGCGGCCAGAAAGTAATTCCGACACTAAAGAAATCACTATGCCCAAAAGGGTCATAAAAAGGAGGTTATTCAGTGGCAGGACAAATGTTTTTACGAGTTGAGGAAGTAGCGGAGGAATTGGGAGTTTCCAAGCCTTACGCCTATAAGCTAATCCGCTCCATGAACGCAGAACTGAAAAAGACCGGCTGCATCACGATCTCTGGCCGGATCGACAGAAAATTCTTCTATGAAAAGTTTTATGGAACCCGCGACCAGAAAGAAAGGAGTATCTGATGGCAGCTTTTAAGAATTACGACAACGGCACTTGGTACGTGCAATTCCGCTACACCGACTGGAAGGGCGAGCGGCAGCAGAAGTTGAAACGTGGTTTCACCACCAAGAAGGAGGCACAGGCGTGGGAACGAGAGTTTCTACAGCAAAAGACAGCAGATGTAAACATGACCTTTGAGAGCTTTGTTCAGCTTTACGAAAAAGACATCAAACCCAAGCTGAAATTGAACACATGGCTGACCAAGGACAGCATCATCCAAAAGAAAATCCTTCCTTGTTTTAAGAAACGTAAGCTATCTGAGATTACGGCAAAGGACATTATCGACTGGCAAAATGAAATACGGGAATTGACGGATTCCAAGGGAAAGCATTACTCCCTGACCTATCTAAAAACAGTTCACAACCAGCTTAGCTGTATTTTCAACCATGCTATCCGGTATTACGGGTTGCAACTTAACCCTGCGCAGAGGGCGGGCAATATGGGGACAGAGGAACGCCGGGAAATGCTCTTTTGGACAAAGGAAGAATATGAGAGGTTTTCCGATGCCATGATGGATAAACCCATGTCCTACTACGCCTTTGAGATGCTTTACTGGTGTGGAATCCGAGAGGGTGAGCTTCTGGCGCTCACCCCGGCAGACTTTGACTTTGAAAACGAGACGGTGCGCATCAACAAATCCTACCAACGGCTAAAAGGACAGGATGTAATCACAACGCCCAAAACCAAAAAGAGCAATCGCATCATAACCATGCCGCAGTTTTTGTGCGGTGAAATGAAGGACTATCTCAAGCAGTTTTACAACGTGGAGCCTGATAGCCGAATTTTCCCCATCAGCAAGCATTATCTTCATCATGAAATGGATAGAGGCACAAAGTAAACCGGAGTAAAGCGTATCAGAATCCATGATTTGAGACATAGCCACATAAGTTTGTTGATTGATATGGGCTTTACAGCTCTGGCGATTGCCGATCGCGTGGGTCATGAGAGCATCGACATTACGTATCGTTATGCACATTTGTTTCCCACGCGGCAGACGGAAATGGCGGAAAAACTGGATGTTCAAAGAACCGGGAAAGGAGTTTGAATACTATGTCACTAAAAAGCTTAGACAATAAAGGCCGTTGGCGCAACAAGACTGTGGCGTTCCGCGTATCGCCGGAGGAAGATGAGCAGATTGAAACCGCCGTTCGGCTCTCTGGCCTCACCAAGCAGGATTATATTATCCGGCGGCTGCAATGCCTGGATGTTGTGGTACAGGGCAATCCTCGTGTGTATAAAGCCCTCCGCAATCAACTTTCTGCCGTGCTGGAAGAATTACAGCGCATTGCTTCCGGTGAACAGGTTGATGATGACTTGCTGGATACGATTCAACTTATTACCAAAACGATGGATGGCTTGAAGGAGGAGTGCTGATGGCCAAAACCAAAGAAAAAGTGACCGCCCTGTATTCGCCTGCTGTAACAGACGAAGGGCAATCACCATCGCTAAAACTTGAAATCAGTATACCCGAAAAATTGCCGAAAATCAATGACGATTTTGAGATGGACTATCTGCAAGACTATTTTCGCAAAATTAACAATCCTGATTATCTGCATACCGTATCGCTGACAGAGCTGTATGATACGATTTACCAGCCAAGGGCGCAGGTGATTGGCGGATTGCTATGCTCCGGCGCATACCTGTTCGCCGGAGCGCCTAAGGTCGGAAAATCCTTCTTCATGGCGCAGCTTGGTTACCATGTGAGCGGGGGTATTCCCTTATGGGAGTACCCCGTTCACAAAGGCACCGTTCTCTATCTTGCGCTGGAGGATGACTATGCACGGCTGCAAAAGCGGCTGTCGCGGATGTTTGGTATGGACAGCATAGATAATTTCTATTTTGCGACTCACGCCAAAAACGTGAGCGAAGGGTTAGATGGTCAGCTCAAAAAATTCGTGAGCGAGCATCCCGATACGAGGCTCATTATCATCGACACGTTGCAAAAGGTACGTGAGGTTGGCGGCGAAAAATACAGCTACGCCAGCGACTATGAAATTGTGACCAAGCTCAAGCAATTTGCAGACCATCACAATGTCTGTGTTATGCTCGTCCATCACACGCGAAAGCAATCGGCGGACGATTCTTTTGACACCATATCCGGCACCAACGGCCTGCTCGGCGCAGCATATGGCGCGTTCATTATGCAGAAGGAAAAACGCACGGAGAACAAGGCCATTTTGGAAATCGTCGGCAGAGATCAGCAGGATCAAAAGTTGCATCTTCTCTTTGACCGTGACCGTTGTTTATGGCAGTTGACCGATAAGGAAACGCAGCTTTGGAAAGAGCCGCCTGATCCGATACTTGAGGCCGTTGCTCGTCTTGTAACGGCTGTCGCTCCCAGATGGAGCGGTAGCGCAACGGAATTGATTGATGGATTGGATAGGATGGATATTCAGCCAAATGTTCTGACACGAAAATTAAATGTCGGGGCAGATAGTCTGTGGAACGAATATGGCATCCGATATGAGAGCAGCCGTACCCATGCTGGAAGGACAATCGAGCTGACGCTGGATAACTCCCACGCGTGACGATAGTGACGGTCGTGTCGATATTTTCGGGAGTGGTGGCGGTATCAAAAATACCGTCACAATCGTCACGACCGACACGGGGAGCGGGCGCAAAGTCAAGGGGGCATATTTGCGGGTGGAGATTGCCGTAAGGCAATACAACCCGAACCCCTTGATGCCGCGCCACGGACAACACTCGCCAGCGGAGGGAAAGCAACGCTTTTCCTCCTGCCCAACGGCGAGTGAAATAAAGTTTAGGGAAGCCGTGCGGCCGCCCTTTTCAAAGGGCGATGAGTACTGGGGAGCCGTCCGCAGACGGCGGGGCAAAGCCCCTTACCCCCTCGGAGAGCGCAAGGGCGCTTTTGATGCGCAGTGTCAAAAGTGCTTTTGCGTTACTTTTGAAAAAAGTAACAAAACCTCGGCTTCGCCGGATACCAACCGAAAAAAAGGAGAATGCAATGAAGCGCACGATAAGTGTCATGCTCGGTAAAGGTTCCGTCAATCACAACAGCCGCCAATTTAAGGCGAACAATATAGATAGCGAACGTACGCCGCTCAATATTTCATACTGCAATACGCCAATCAAAGATGTTTACCATGAGCTTTTCGATGAAGCGCTCAAACGCTATAATGAAAAGCAGACAAGATCCGACCGCAAAATTGATGATTATTATGAAAAGATACGCACGGGAAAACAAGAGAAGTTATTCTACGAGGCCATTTTCAGGTGGGAAACAAGGAAAATATGGCTGCTGAAACGGAGGACGGTCGGCTTGCTTCAAAGGTACTTGATGACTTCATGCATAACTTTCAGGAGCGGAATCCATATCTAAAAGTATTCTCCGCTCACCTGCACATGGACGAGGCAACCCCTCATCTGCATGTGGATTTTGTGCCATTCATCACGGACAGTAAACGCGGCCTGGACACCCGCGTTTCGCTCAAGCAGGCGTTGGCCGCGCAGGGTTTTATTGGCGGCACCCGCGGCGATACCGAATGGAGCCAGTGGGTTAAATCTGAAAAGGGACATCTTTCGCAGGCGATGGAACGCAACGGTATCGAATGGGAGCAGCTTGGCACCCATGACGAGCATCTGAGCGTCATGGATTACAAAAAGGTTCAAAGGTTCAGCGGTCGAAGGAGGTCGCTGTGCTGGAAAAAGCCATAGAAAAGTTGCAAAATAAGCAAGTAGATGTTCAGGCCGTGGAGCAAATCGATGTAAAAAATGTCCCTCTTTCTTCAAAGGTTATGCTGGATAAAAAGGATTATGATGGCCTTATAACAGCGGCGCAGAAATATGTTGTACAGGTAAAGAAAGAGCGAAAGCTCGAAAAGTTATTGCAAGCCGCAGAAAAAGCCATCGCCGGATTAAAGGTCAAAGTCGCGGAGCTGACGGAAATAATATCGTCGCTTACAAGGCAGCTTGACCAGTATCACTCTGTCCGTGGGCAGCTCAATGTGGGGAGTTTGCAGAAGGAAAATAAGGAGCTGAAGCAACGGAATAGTTTCTATAAATCGATTATTGAGCAACACAGTCTTGCTCATCTGCTTAGTAGGAACAAAGATCAACGGCAGACGCGGGATGCTCGTTAAAAAAATAAAATCGTAAGAAGTAAAGGCTCGCTGTGGTAGCAAGCCTTTACTTCTTCTCGGGTGGTAATTCAATTTTGCCATGCTTTTCTTCAAACTCTCGTATACAGTTGTTTATTAAAAACATAATTTGGCCGCTGGCCGAGCGATCTTCATATTTAGCCACATAATGAAATTTTTGCAATACATCCTCGTCGATACGGATGCTGATATGCTTATTCTTTTTCAAATTGTCCGCTCCAATCACTTGAAATACACTTGTTACACATTTATTTTAAGTGTATTTTGTGATACAATTCTATTATGCACTAAATATTAGTGCATAATATTTTGAGAGGACTGATGTTGCATGGACAAATCATCAACCTGTTGCTTTACCGGACACAGAAAACTTCCTAAAGAAAAAATCGAGCAAATCATAATACGCTTGGATCAAGAGGTTGAGAATCTTATCAACATGGGGGTAACGGATTTCATCTCAGGCGGTGCATTGGGCTTTGACCAGATTGCCGCCTCCTTGATTATTGTTAAGAAAGAAATGGGGTGCAAGATTCGATTGATTTTCGCGCTACCCTGCAAAAATCAAGATGAGTTTTGGTCTGATAAGCAAAAACGGTTATACCACAACATCATTGCCGAAGTCGATGAGGTCATCTATGTTTCGGAGGAATACGCTAATGGTTGTATGAAAAAGCGAAATCGTTATATGGTGGATCAATCGGCTTACTGCATTTGTGCGTTACTGCGTCCGATGAGCGGAACCGACCAGACAGTGCGGTATGCGAGGCAGAAGGAACTGAGGGTGATAAATGTGGCGAAATAGAGATAAAAACATCATAAAATGAAGACAACTGCTATGGCATATGCTATAATATATGCTTGAGGTGAGGTTGGTGAATTTTCCTACGATAGTAAAATACGCGCGAGAAAAATTAGGCATGAGCCAAGAAGAAATGGCACATGCCTTAAAAATCAGCTATACAACAATTAATCGGTGGGAAAACGCTAAAACTCATCCGAACAAGATGGCAAAGTCAGTGTTCTTTGCCTTTTGTGAGCAGCATGGGATTAAAGCGGAAGCCATGCTCCAGAAAAAAGGCGAGGGAGAGAAATAACGGTATGGCTATCAAGAAAAGTGAAATTTACAGCCAAATTTGGGCTGCATGTGATAAACTGCGCGGAGGTGTTGAGCCTGCGCGTTATAAGGATTATATCCTGACATTGTTGTTCGTTAAATATGTCTCTGACCGCTTTAAGAGCAACGATATGTGGGATATTGAAGTCCCGCAGGGCGGCAGTTTTGATGATATAATTAAGCTCAAAGGTACAAAAAATATTGGCGAGGGTATTAATATTGCCATTAGCGCACTTGCAGAGGCAAACGAATTAAAAGGTATTATCGATATTGCCGACTTTAACAGTGATGAGCTTGGTACTGATAAAGAGGCTGTGGACAAGCTCTCCGGCTTGATAGAGATATTTCAGAAGCCGGAGCTTGATTTTACATATAATCGCGCAGGTGGAGATGATATTCTTGGCGATGCCTATGAATATTTGATGCAGAATTTCGCCAAAGATTCCGGCAAAAGCAAAGGGCAATTTTATACACCCGCCGAGGTTTCCCGTATCATTGCACAGATTATCGGGATTGATCAGGCAACAGGAACAGACAAAACCCTTTATGATCCTGCGTGCGGATCGGGCTCATTGCTGATTCGCGCTGCGGACGCTGCCCCGAAAAAAACAGACGGCACTCCCAATGTAGCAATTTATGGGCAGGAGATAACGAAAGAGACGGCTGGTCTTGCTCGCATGAATTTTGTGTTGCATAACATGGCGGCGGCTGAGGTTGCCGGAAACAAGAGCACTCTTGCCAATCCACAATTTAAAGATGAGCGCAATCCAAATCTTCTTAGAACGTTTGACTACATTGTCATGAACCCGCCGTTCTCCTATAAGTCTTGGATGGATGGCATGAACATCACTGTCAAAGGTGATGTGGCAACAGAACCGTTTGGCCGCTTTGACAGCTACAAAGTGCCGCCAGAAAAGAATGGTGACTATGCGTGGTTCCTCCATGTACTTCGTTCATTGAAATCTACAGGTAAGGCAGCTATCATTCTGCCGCATGGCGTTTTGTTCCGTGGCAATTCAGAGGCCGATATCCGCAAAGAAATCATTGATAGAGGCTATATCAAGGGCATTATTGGTCTACCTGCCAACTTGTTTTTTGGGACAGGCATACCTGCCTGCATTATTGTGATTGATAAAGAAGATGCAGCAGAGCGTCAAGGCGTTTTTATGATTGATGCCTCCAAAGGATTTATCAAAGACGGCAACAAAAACCGTCTGCGTGAACAGGACATACATAAAATTGTTACAGTATTTAATGAGCAGGGTAAGCTGGACAAATACTCCCGTTTCGTGCCCAACGATGAAATCAAAATCACCAATGAGTACAACCTGAACATTCCCCGTTATATTGATAGCAGCGAGCCGGAAGACTTGCAGGACATCAACGCGCATTTGAACGGTGGCATTCCTGAGATTGATATTGAAAACATGGCAGAGTTTTGGAAGGTCTACCCTTCCATGAAAGCGATGCTGTTCAAACCATTGCGTGATGGATATTATCAGCCTGTGGTGGAAAAGGATGATGTGGTCGGCGCTATTACTTCCCATGCGGAGTTTATCAGCCATGCCAATATGGTGGATGGCGCATATTCGGCATGGAAAGAAAAAGTCACCCAAAAGCTGATGAATCTAAATCAAGGGGACGAACCGAAGGCGATTATCCGCGAGCTGTCGGAATCGCTTCTTTCAGCGTTTTCCGAAGTTCCGTTGATTGATAAATATGATGTTTTCCAAAAGCTGATGGAATACTGGGCAGACACCATGCAGGACGATGTGTATGCCGTCTGCTTTGACGGATATGGTATTGGTCGCAAAATTGCTTATGAATACACCACAAAAAAGAAAAAGGTCAATGGCATTACTGTTGAAGAAAAGACCGACAAAGTAAAAAGCTACGATGGGGAAATCATCCCCAAATCACTGCTAATTGAGCATTTTTATCCTGAGGAGCTTAGCGCTCTGCAAAAACACCAGGGAGAGCTAGATCGTATTGCGGCACAGCTTGAGGAGCTTATAGAAGAAAACAGCGGTGAGGACGGATACTTTACATCATTAGACAATATGAAAGACGCAACAATCAAAGCCCGTATAAAAGTCATTAAGAACGATGCCGACAATGCGGCAGAACTTACGGTTTTAGAGGAATATCTGCGTTTGTCTGGCATTGAGTCGAACGCCAAGAAAATGCTGAAACAGGCTGATATTGCTTTGGACATGCAGGCACGAGAAAAATACGAAAAGCTGACAGATTCAGAAATCAAGCAGCTTTTGGTGGAAGAAAAATGGTTTCGCGCCATTTATAACGGAATTGATGCCATCCATTCAGCCGTGTCACATCGGCTTTCTTCCCGCATTACTGAGTTGGTGGAGCGGTACGAGTTTACCCTGCCCAAATGTGAGGATGAAGTTGCAAAGTTGGAAAGCAAGGTCAAATCTCATTTAGAGAGGATGGGGTTTGTATGGTAGAGCTAAAAGGATGGGACATAAAGCCTATAAAGGAAATTGCCCCTTTACAAAGAGGCTTTGATTTGCCAAGTAAAGGCATTATAAAAGGGAAATATCCTGTTATCTTTTCAAATGGCATCGGTGCTTATCATAATACGTTTATGGCGAAGGGACCGGGTCTTGTCACCGGACGATCTGGGACAATAGGCTCATTAACTTTTATTGAGGGCGATTATTGGCCACATAATACCACTTTATGGGTGACGGATTTTAATGGTAATAATCCTAAATATGTTTACTTCTTGTACCAAACGTTAAACTGGCAGCTGTACAAATCGGGATCAGGCGTTCCAACACTTAATCGCAATGATGTACATGATACAAAGCTACTTATTCCTACCGACTCAAAGGAACAAATAGCTATTGCCGAAGCCCTTTCTGATACGGACAACTTGATTGCGTCCCTTGAAAAGCTGATTGCGAAGAAAAAGGCCATTAAGCAGGGCGCAATGCAGGAGCTTTTTACAGGAAAAAAGCGGCTGCCGGGGTTTAATGGGGAGTGGGTTGAAAGCCCCTGTGCAGAACTTGGTGCTTTTTTCAAAGGAAAAGGAATCTCAATGCAGGATACATGCGAAATAGGAAATCCTTGTATTATGTATGGAGATATTTATGTGAAGTTTGATACTCACTTCAAACATACAGATTACTTTATAGGTAATGAAACCGCTCGTAATAGTACATTGGCGAAAAAAGGAGATTTGTTTTTTACTGCATCTGGTGAGACGGTAGAGGAAATTGGAAAATGCGTTTCATATCAGGGCAGTAACAGCATCTATATCGGTGGCGACATTATTGCGATGACTCCAAACGATGACGTTGACAGTCTTTTTTTGGCGTATGCTCAAAACAGCGGTTATTTATTGAAACAAAAAGCTACAATGGCGCAAGGGCACACAGTCGTACATATTGGCCTCGAGCAAGTGAAGCGCTTAATGGTAAAATTGCCTCCGTCTCTGAAAGAACAATCTGCCATTGCTTCTCTCTTGTTCGATATGGATGCTGAAATTGAGCAGCTTGAAAAGAAACTGGCGAAGTACCGCCTTATCAAGGAGGGTATGATGCAGGAACTCCTGACGGGGCGGATACGGCTGATTGAGACCGATAAGAAGGCCGAAACCGCACCAAAAGGTCACAATCAACAGTACGATGATGCTCTTGCCATATCTGCGATTGTCAATGCCTTTTACGATGATAGGTTTATCCTTGGGCGGGTGAAGGTACAAAAGCTTTTATATCTCTTGCGCCGCAAGCAGGATGCAGATGTGTCGGCTTTCAAGAAAAAGGCGGCAGGGCCCTATAATGAGAAAGCTCGGTATAAGGGTGGTGAGTCGATCGCAATTAAGAGCGGATATATTACAGTTGAACGTAATGACAAGGGTTCTAAGTTCAGCAAAGGCAAAAAAATTGATATTGCCCTGAAATACGTCGGCAATATGCAGCCGGAGATTGATTGGCTGTTTGAAAAGTTCGGGTTTTATAATATAAACAAGGATACCAAAAACCTTGAAGTGCTTGCAACGGTGGATATGGCCGTCTGTGAGCTTGAGAAGGATGGCAAAGCGGTTAATCTTGACACCGTCAAAGAGGTGATTCGTTCTAATAAAGAATGGGCACCGAAGTTGCAGAAGCCATATTTTACGGATACTGCCATCAGTCAGGCGATACATGAAAGCAAGGAGCTTTTTGATTAACGGATGTATGTTTAGATGAGGAGGGTTCTATATGAGCGTCGGTGAAAGAGAAAAGAAAACGCAGGAGCGGGTCATCAAGCTCTTTGTAAATGAGCTGGGATACACTTATCTCGGTGATTTTACCGACCGCTCGAATAACTCCAATATTGAGCAGGAATATCTGCGTGCATTTTTGCAAAAGCAGGGTTATTCCGCTGTTCTCATTGACCGCGGTATCCGTGAGCTTGTCAACACGGCAGGAAATCAACAGCTAAGCCTGTATGATCTGAACAAAGCTACGTATGCCCTGATCCGTTATGGGACAAAGGTCAGTGAGAGCGTAGGACAGCATAAAGTCACGGTTAATTATGTGAATTGGGATAGTCCACTTGAAAACGACTTTTATATTGCGGAGGAAGTCACCTATTACGGCAAACAACAAAAACGCCCGGATTTGGTGCTGTATATAAACGGAATTGCCTTTGGTGTGATAGAGCTCAAACGCAGCACGGTATCCATGTCCGAAGGGATACGCCACAACCTCACCAACCAGCGCAAAGAGTTTATTCTACCGTTTTTCGCCACAATTGGGCTTATTATGGCTGGCAACGATTCCGAGGGGCTCCGCTATAGCGTTACAGGTACGCCTGAAAAGTATTTTCTCTCTTGGAGTGAGGATGAAACTGCCACAGATAAGGTATCTGGTTCCATTCGCAATACAAATGAAAGCTATCCCGTTAAGCTGGACAAGAATCTGATTTCGCTTTGCAGCAAAGAGCGTTTTGTCGAGATATTACATAATTTTATCGTTTACGATGCTGGAACAAAAAAGACCTGTCGCCCCAATCAATTTTTTGGGGTGAAGGCTGCGCAAGATTATATCAAGCGTCGTGAGGGGGGAATTATCTGGCACACCCAGGGCTCCGGAAAGTCACTAACGATGGTATGGCTAAGCAAATGGATTAAAGAGAACGTACCCGATAGCAGGATCTTGATCGTTACCGACCGCGATGAACTGGATACTCAGATAGAGCGAGTGTATAAAGGTGTGGATGAGAAGATTGTCCGCACCAAAAGTGGGCGCGATTTGGTAAACAAAATCAATGACACTTCGCCAGCTCTTATGTGTTCGCTGATTCATAAGTTCGGTAGGCGTGGGGGTGAAGCATCGGAAAAGGATTATGAGAGCTTTATTGAAGAAGTAAAAGCTGCATTGCCTCAGAACTTTTCTCCTAAGGGTGATTTCTATGTTTTCGTAGACGAGTGCCATCGAACTCAATCCGGCAGGCTGCATAAGGCGATGAACATTATTCTGCCAAATGCTGTCTTTATTGGATTTACTGGTACACCGCTGATGAAAAAAGATAAACTTATGAGTCTTGAAATATTTGGCCCGTATATCCATAAATATAAGTTTGATGAGGCTGTACGAGATAAGGTTGTACTTGATCTGCGTTATGAAGCGCGTGAAGTGGAGCAGGATGTCATTTCACAAGAAAAGATCGACGTTTGGTTTGAATCGAAAACAAGCGGTCTTAATGATGTTGCGAAGGCAAGACTGAAAAAACGCTGGGGAAATCTGCAAAAGGTATTCAGCTCAAAAGCACGGCTGGGCGTTATAGCGTCTGACATTATCTTTGATATGGAGACAAAACCACGACTTCGCGAAGAAGGGCGCGGTAATGCTATGTTGGTTGCAAGCAGCATTTATCAGGCGTGTAAATACTACGAGATATTTCAAGATAGCGGCTTAAAGAAATGCGCCATTGTAACGTCTTATACTCCAAATCCCGGCGATTTGAGGGCAGAAACAGTTGGTGAAGATGGCGAGACCGAAACCGCAGAGCAATATGAGATTTATCGCAAAATGTTGGACGGCAAGGATGCCGATACCTTTGAAGCGGAAGTAAAACAGAAGTTTGTTGAACAGCCTGACCAAATGAAATTACTCATTGTGGTTGATAAACTGTTGACTGGATTTGATGCACCGGCAGCCACCTATCTTTACATCGATAAATCAATGCGAGATCATGGCCTCTTCCAAGCGATTTGCAGGGTTAACCGCCTTGATGGTGAAGATAAGGACTTTGGCTATATCATCGACTACAAAGATTTATTCCGTTCCCTTGAAAAAGCAGTTGAGGATTATACCTCTGAGGCGTTTGATAATTATGATGCAGCGGATGTGTCTGGCCTCCTCAATAACCGTCTCGATAAAGCAAAGGAACAACTTGACGATGCGTTGGAGGCACTACGCGCACTCTGCGAACCCGTGGCTGTGCCCAAGGACGAAATTGATTATATCCACTATTTTTGCGGTAGAAACTCCGAAGCGTTTGATTTAGATGAGCTTGAAGAAAACATACCGAAGCGGGAGCAGCTCTATGATCTTTCCGCTACGGCAATGCGGGCTTTTTCCGAGGTGTCAGGAGAGCTAAAAGAGAAATATGCATATACATCGGAACAAATAAAGGCCCTTGATGGTGAAGTACAGCACTTTATCAAAGTGCGGGATGTTGTTCGGGCGGCAAGTGGGGATTACATCGATCTTAAAGGTTATGATCCTGATATGCGGCATCTGATCGATACCTACCTTTCGGCCAACCCGAGTCGCGTGCTTTCTTCTTTTGGTGATATTCCGCTGGTTCAGCTTCTTGTTGAACGCGGGATTGATACGGTCAAAGATATGCCTGCAAAGACCAAAAAGGAACAAGAGGCTGTTGCTGAGACCATTGAAAACAATGTGCAGAAGGAAATCGTCGAGAAACGCCAGAGCAATCCCAAATACTACGAAAAAATGTCTGCTTTGTTGCGTGAACTTATTGAACAGCGACGCAATGAAGTAATCAATTACGAGGAATACCTAAAGCAGATTGTGGAACTGGCAAAGGATATTCGCCAGCCGGAAAGTACTTCGCGTTATCCCGATCGCATTAGAAATAGCTCTGCAATGCGGGCACTTTATGACAATTTAGATGGAGACGAAGACCTTGCCGTCAGTGTTCATCAGGCCATTCTTGAAGCGCGATTAGACGGCTTTAGAGGGAACATTGTAAAGGAAAGAAAAATACGGCGTTCAATAAAAGCTGCCCTGCATGGTGATAAAGCGAAGGCGGAGGAATTGATGAAAATCGTAATCGAGCAGGGTGAATATTGATGATAAATCTGAATGTTGGTGGGATTGACATATCCGCTGAAAAGAAGCAAATAAAAAATATGTATATACGAGTTATTCCACCAGATGGGAAGGTCAGGATAACTGCGCCGATGTCTGCGACAGAAGATGCAATCCGTATGTTTGCCGTATCTCGTATTGCTTGGATAAAAAAGCAACGACAAAAGTTTGTTGAACAGCCAAGGCAGACTGAACGCAGGTATGTGACTGGTGAAAGCTATTTTCTATGGGGAAAACGGTATCGTTTGGATGTCGCATATAGTAGTGTTAGAAATGATGTTTCTATAAGCGGTCAAAAAATAGTGTTGCAGGTGAGAAAAGACAGCACTCCGCAACAGCGCGCAAATGTAATGGATGAGTGGTATAGAGAAGTATTGAAGGATGCTATTTCTCCAGTATTTGAGAAGTGTGAGAGGCTTGTCGGGGTTAAGGCAAACGAGTGGCAAGTAAAAAACATGAGAACCAAATGGGGTACATGCAATATACAAGCAAGGCGTATCTGGCTCAATTTACAACTGGCAAAAAAGACACCTGAATGCCTTGAATATGTGATTATCCACGAACTTGTTCATTTATTGGAGAAAAACCATAACGATGTTTTCAAGGGGTATATGGATAGGTTTTATCCCAACTGGAGGACTGTGAAAGCAAACCTGAATGATCAGATGCTGGATCATATGGAGGAATAATGTGATAAGGCGCGACAGGAGGCAGAGATGGGCGACATCAATCTATTCTCTTTAAACGGACAGGTTGTGCAATTATCACCAACTGCGTTTCATTTAGAGCGTGAGTTGCAAGTGCTTGTTGAGAAAAACATGAGCACATTCTTTGGCGTAACCTTTTTACAATCCGAATTTTCTATTCCAAACGGACGCATTGATAGCCTTGGAATCGATGAAAATTATTGTCCGGTCATCTTTGAATATAAGCGCAGCCAAAATGAAAATGTCATTAATCAGGGGCTATTTTACCTTGACTGGTTGATGGATCATAAGGCTGAGTTCAAATTGTTGGTCATTGAAAAGCTGGGCATGGATATTGCAAACAAAATTGACTGGTCTATCCCCTGCGTTATCTGTATAGCGAGCGACTTTACAAAGTTTGATGAGCACGCAGTTAACCAGATGCAGAAGAATATAAGACTTATCAAGTACAAGAAGTTTGGGAACGGACTTATCCTGTTTGAGCAGATCAATGCGCCCGATGTCAAACCAATTTCAGAATCTAATGGCGATACTCAGCAAACAAAAAAGACAGCGGATAAAACATTTGCGGAGCAATTGGCAGGAACAAGTAGCGAACTCCGAGAGATATATTACGAGATTCGTGATTACATCTTATCGCTTGGGGATGATGTGTCTGAAAATCAGCTAAAGCTGTATTGTGCTTACAAAAAGATTAGAAATATTGTCTGTGTCGAAGTTCGGCAAAAGAGCATCCTTCTTTACATGAGGTTGAACCCCGATAATTTCCCCGAAGAGCAATCAAAAGGTATTTTGCGCGATGTTCGTAATGTGGGGCACTGGGGAACTGGAGAAGCGGAAGCGACGATAAAAAACGCAAAAGATTTTGAAAGCATTAAGTATCTTGTTGATATATGCTATAATGAGAATTAGCAATTAGCATGGGAACAATTGCGTCGATAATTGTTGAAACATATTTGCTTAACCCGTAAACCTCCTGCAATTGCACAGTGAATACGACCTATGATAGATGCACCTTGATAGATTTTTGATAGCAAAAGTTCGGCAACCCGTTAGGATAAGGATAACTGAAATCATATCCTATCAAATGAAATTAAAATATCTAAACGAAAAAGTTTAGAAACGAGATTAACTCGGCGAGTGGGAGTAAGAAAGTAAGCCTACTAAAGCACTACATTTTGAGTAATATCTCTAAAGATATCATAAGTTAAAAACTGCGTAATGTTTTAGTTCAAAAGCATACAAAATTAATGATCCTCCGGCAATAAATTGCATTCGGGGGACATTTTTGTACCATAAAATATTATAGAATATGTTTAACAAAATAGCTATTTCCGTGTTCCTGTAATATCAGAGTCGTCCATGTGACATAGAACCGACATCAAGACATAACGAACATACGAGGCATGCTCGGGACATACTCCTTCAGTACAAGTGAATCCTGACATACCGAAAGATTTTCTTGATGATATTGTCAAATCATGTTATGATAATTCTATGTATAGATGTATTGATAGAAAGAGACTCTGCAATGGCTACGATAAACTGTGATAAACCATGAAAACTGCTGATAGGCAAAAACGGAGTATAAAACTGCTACAAGTTTAAACTTTAATGTGATTGCAAAAATGGGCAAAAAAGAGCCAGTTTTAATGGAAAACATATTGAAGGTTTGCAAAGCTCTTGTTGTAATATATCGATTGTAATGCAGATTGGTAAGTAAGCATTGGAAAAGGAGCTTTTAATATGGCAATAATGCAGCCAATAGATACACACAAAGTCGATTTATCATGCGCTCCTTGGGCAATGCACGAATTCTTTGCAGGTAGCGGGCTGGTTGCCTACGGTCTGAAAGGAATGTTCAGTCCGATATGGTCGAATGACGTAAGCGAAAAAAAGGCCAATGTTTATCATGCGAACTTCAAAAGTGACCACTTCGTTTTAGACGATATTAAGAATATAAACGGAGCTGATTTGCCTTATGCGCACTTGTCGTGGGCAAGTTTTCCTTGCCAAGATTTATCTTTAGCAGGTTCATTGGGAGGGATTGATGCGGCGCGCAGCGGGCTTGTATGGGAATGGCTCCGCATTTTGCAGGAAATGCCGCAACGCCCAGCTGTTTTGCTGATTGAGAATGTCGCTGGATTGCTTTCGACCAACAAGGGGCAAAACTACACAAAACTCCATAATGCTTTAATAAAACTTGGGTATAAAAGCGGTGCCATGTTGATTGACGCGATTCATTTTGTTCCGCAGTCAAGGCCGCGCGTGTTTATCATTGCAGTAAAAAAAGATGTCGCCATTCCACAAGAACTTGTTGGAGCTCAGCCGAGTTGGCTGCACAATAAGGCTGCTACTGATCTCGGAAGGGTATTGCCGAAATGGATATGGTGGCGGACTGACAAGCCATCAAAACGACACAGCCATTTAATCGATAATATTGACTTTTCAATTCCCTATGACAAGGATGATGTTTTGAGGTTAATCTCTCCGCGCCATAAGGAAAAACTCGATAGTATGGAAAACGCAGTTGCAACAGGTTATCGTCGAACACGAGGCGGAAAGCAATGCTTGGAATTACGTTTTGACGGCATAGCGGGGTGCTTACGGACGCCAGAGGGCGGAAGCAGTAAGCAGTTTCTTATCGTTAAGCGTAACGGCAAACTTCACGCTCGCCTGCTGTCTCCGCGGGAAGCGGCGCGACTGATGGGCGCGCCGGACAGTTTTGTTTTGCCAGATACTTATAATGACGGCTACAAGGCTATGGGAGACGCCGTTGTCTTGCCCGTTGCCACTTTTATTGGAGAATCATTTTTATCAAAATTAGCGGAGGCGGCTTATGGAGAGCAGCAACACATACAACAAATTGAAGTCTTTCAAAGACGAGCATAACGCCGTCACGAAAGGCCCGCTTGCCCTTTTGGTACAGCTTACACGCATTGTTCGCTCCAAGACCTTTCCCCTGAACCCTGAGGATTTTTTGACGGAGAATAAGGGACAGGTAGCAGGGCTTGGTGGGGGTAATCTGAAAAAGATACTTAAAGACCACGGCATTACACAGATACTCGCTTCGGAGGGCGGCCGGACAAGCCGTGGCAACATGGGCTTGATGATGAAATATGTGGAGTTTCTAAACGCATGGCAAGCGGAAGAAACGATTGACTTTGATATGGTAGAAGGCTATTGGGCGGAACAGGTACGCGAATATTTTCGAAATCAACCTTTTACTCTCACAGCAGACCCATCTCGGACGATTGGTGCAAGCTTGGATGAATTGTTTGAACAAGCCCGAAAACGGCAGAAGCAAAATCCGGGCATGCAGTATTTAGGTGCAGTTTTGCAGCATCTTGTAGGCGCGAAACTTTCGGTAATATTGCCGCCTGATAAATTTCAGATACATGGGGCGTATGTGGCGGATTCCCCTACAGATCGCGGCGGAGATTTTACAATAAACAATACAATACTTCACTGCACAACGGCTCCGGGGGAACCGCTAATACAAAAATGTAAAGCCAACATTCGCGCTGGTTGCCTGCCGGTTATAATCACAATATTTGACAGAGTGAAAACGGCGCTTGACTTAGCCGCCGACGCAGGCTTAAGCGGAAGAATTGAAGTGTGGGATATTCAACAATTTTTATCAACAAACATCAGCGAACACAGTTTGTTTGATGGCGCGGCAAGGAATGCAAAATTGGCTGATATTATCGAAAAATATAATGCCATTATCTCAGAAGTTGAAACCGACCCCAGTTTAAGGATTGAGTTTGAAGCGAAGTGAGTGCCATGCCTGATAAGTTTAGTCCAGAAAAGCGAAGCGAAATCATGTCAAAGGTGCACAGCGCCAATACTACGCCGGAAATCCGTGTTCGCAAACTTCTCCATAGTTTAGGCTATCGCTTTCGTCTGCAGCGGCGTGATCTTCCGGGAAATCCTGACATTGTTTTGCCAAAGTATAAAACGGTAATTTTTGTTCACGGTTGCTTTTGGCACGGATGTCCTACTTGCAAGCATGCAAGAGTCCGTCCTGTCGCTAATGCCGGATATTGGGAAAATAAACTTAACCGCACTTTAGAGCGTGATAAAAACAGTGTTGCTGCTTTGGAGCAAATGGGTTGGCAGGTTATGGTGATTTGGGAGTGCGAAACACGGAAGAAGAACATCAACGGTCTTCTCGAACGTATTAAAAACGTGTTATCATAGCACTTTGTGGAGGGATTAGGTGCAACTTTACGATTTTATTAAGCAAAATGACTTGGCAAGCAAAAAAGAGGCAGATAAAGCAAAATTATTATGTTTTTTCCATTGCAAGGAGAGTGGCGAGAAAACTTTTACTTTAAGTAAAATATCAGAAATCATGGTAAATGCGGGGTTTAATGCTCCGAACACCTCCCGTTTGAGAGATTCTTTGATAAAAGGGAAAGATAAAGCATTTCTCAACTCAAAGGGAAATAAAGGATCGTTAGAATTTATTCCAACTGTTTTACATGAAATTGATTTGACACTTGGGCAAGCATGGAATGATACAATAACTATTGTTTCGGATAGTGAATTGATTGACGAAACAAAATTTTGTGGGAAGCGCAATTATCTGGACAAGCTTATTACGCAGATCAATCATTCCTATGCCTATAATTGCTATGATGCCTGCGCTGTGTTGCTCAGACGCCTATTTGAGGTTTTGCTTGTGCTTGCTTACCAACATTTAGGAATTGATAATGAAATAAAAGATAGTGCAGGAGCGGGTTACATCATGCTCGATGGGATAGTAAAAAACGCGAAGAATAATACCACATTAAAATTATCTCGTATAAAAAATGAGTTTGATACGTTCCGCAGGGTTGGCAATTTCTCAGCGCACAACATTACATACACAGCCGGGAAAAAGGATATTGACGATATTAAGCTAAACTATCGAGTGATGCTTGAGGAACTATATAATAAAGCAGGGCTTGCGGGATGAGGAGTGATAGAGTGGAAAATCGGGTTAGGTTCAAAATTGGAGAGATAGAATTTGAGGCGGAGGGGTCTGCTGAAATTGTTGAACATGAAAGAAGTGTTTTCTTAAATACACTTCTTCCCGCTGCCGTTGACGCCATTGTGCGTACTCGCGGGATGGGAAAAGCGGCACCATATATAGAAGCGATCGATAGACCTGCCATGCTTTTGTCTGCTGAAATTGATGATTCACCGGAAAATAATACACTAGTCAACCATCCACTCATTGATTTTGCGAGGACAAGCCTTTATTCATATATTAAGAATCTTGGTATATTGTCTGATCAGGATTTTACTTTAATAGCAGCGTATTATGATGAGAAAAAGAATGGTGTGCAGTCATTCACTTCTGAAACGGTAAAGCAATATTATGCAGATGCCAGAAGAGGGAAATCTTCAAACTATAGTGACTTGTTGCAGAGATTAACTCAAAAAGGCTATATTATGGATGATCCCAAAGCTGAAAAGAAAATCCCTAAGCCATACATATTAACTGATGCAGGGATTAAATATGTTGAGGCTTACCAACCCAAAGAGAATGGGTCTGAAAAACCCAAAGGAACCAAAGCAAAAAAGCCACGAAGCAAACAAGTTTCTGTCTATTCTATCCTTTGTGCCGATGATTTGAATCTCAAAAAGTATCCCGAGATAAAGAGCCAAAGCACATTCAAAAAGCAAATGCTCCTTACCCTTTACATTGTCACAACGGAAGGCAAGGGGGAAAGTTTCTTGGTCACAGACATACAATGTTTAATGACTGATATATTGGGACTACCTGCTTCTGTCGATCAAATAAATGGTATTTTTAAGAATAACAAAAGTTGGTTCAAGACAGAGCAGGATAGCACGAACAAAAAGGCATACAAAAGAAAGCTTTTACAAGGAGCTAAGGATTTTGTACAAACCATCATTGATGGTACCGCCGACTGATACTTGTGCCAACAATCGCCGTAGCATCCCCGTTTAACCCGCAAACCTCCTGCAAATGCACAGTGAATGCGACCTATGATAGATGTACCTTGATAGATTTTTGATAGCAAAAGTTCGGCAACCCGTTAGGATAAGGATAACTGAAATCATATCTTATCAAATGGAATCAAAATATCTAAACGAAAAAGTTTAGAAACGAGATTAACTCGGCGAGTGGGAATAAGATATTAACCAAAATCAAAGGCCACAAACCCGTATAGATGCCGGGCTTGTGGCTTTTTTTACTTTTTTTACTACTGTTTTGATACTGTTTATTTCATCCCGGCGTAAACTCAAAATTCGTTTGGGTGTAATTTTTGCAGCAATTCCGCTTTTGCCTTTTCTAAGAGCACAGGACCGATCTCTACCACAACACAGTCGGAACACATACCCACCGCATCAAGGGAAATCGAATCCAAAATACATCTCCCCCCTTTGCAATAAATACAAAGATTATTTTCACATTCCATAAAGCACCTCATTGTTGACACTTAGTAGATGTCATGTATACGGGAATTCTACCATATACTAACCATATTGACAAGCAGTGATTGTCAATATGGAGGCGGCTATGTACAAAAACAAAAATAAAGACGGAACATTAAATCTATGCGGCCCAAAGATAAAAGAATTGCGATTGTCTTTGAAACCCGCCGTATCACAAAGAATGTTGGCAGATCAATTGCAGTTAATTGGAACTGATTTGGATAAAAATGCCGTTCAAAAGATTGAGAGCGGAAAGCGCTTTGTGACCGACATTGAAGTCGTCGCCTTTGCAGAAGTGTTCCATATCACAACTGACGAATTATTGAAGAAATAATAAACCCCTGCAAAACTGTTTTATACAGAGCTATTTGTCACATTGAAAACAATGAAATACAACGTCAAACGATTTTAAAAGGCTTGCGTAATACAGGCCTTTCTTTATTTTCTGCCCGTGAGCCAATCGACTGTCACATTCAAAATATCCGCCAAGGCGTTCAGCTCCAAATCAGACACCGGACGTTTTTGCCCCTCCAAAAGAGAAAGAGCCGGTACGCTTATATCAATTCCCGCTGTTTGCAGTTTCGATAAAAGCTCAATCTGTTTCATGCCTTGTTTCTCCCGGGCTTCGGTGACACGGGCACCAATCATATTCCGATTGCCCAGCGGTAATTTGCGTTTTTTCATAACATCACCCCTGCCCAAATTATAAAAGAGAAAAGGATGATCAAATTTGGTAATACCAAATTTAATAAATTTATTTTACGTATGCTAATATGTCTGCTCTTTTTCAAAACACCCATTACTTTCCGAAAATTTGCACTAGATATTTGCACCCACTAACCGGATTCATTATAACCTAAAACAGTATGGAATGTTGATATTTAGGACAATAAGTCCTATACTAAAAAAGGCTCAACAGTATACCATTAATGACATTGACATCATTCGCTCAAACGCATATAATAAAATCATTAAATTACGATGGCGTGGAGGCTTCTTATGAACTACATCACCGTAACGGAAGCGGCGGAAAAATTCAATCTTTCCAAAAGACGCGTTCAATTACTCTGCGAACAAAACAGGCTCGACGGAGCGAAATTGTTCAGCGGCGTGTGGCTGATCCCGGAAAACGCAAAAAAACCCGGGGACGCCCGGGTGAAAGGGAAAAAAAGTGAAAACCGGCAACCCTTGTTCACCCTCGATGATGAACAATCCCTTTCGCTGGCGGAGGTTTGTGATATGCTCTCCATTTCCCAGGCTACGGCCAAAAACTGGCTGCGTTTGGGCAAGCTCAAAGCAAAAGACGGCAAAGGGCCGACCTTTGAAAAGTCGGATATTCTATCACTGAGTCAGTCGATTCAAAACAGTGATAATCATGTTTTGAAAAGCAGAAGAAATAAAAAGAGCATTCGCGGCAGCGCTTTGTACAAAGATTACATCGATCATCAGGGCAACCGGGCCATGGTCGAAGAAATCCTCACGGAGGAAATCGCCTTAAATGAAAAGTACCTGCGCGTCGTCTTGACCAACTTTGCTTTACAGTTGTTTTTTCAAAGCACCTCCCGACATTACGAAAAGCCGAACCTCATCGTACCGTATCTGCGGGGAGAACTGTCCCTGGGCACCTATGGTCAGCTCTTTGCCGATCTACTTGATCTAAAAGAGAAAAAGACAACAAAACAGGCTGTGGCAAAGATGGCTCCTTTCCTGCACAAAGAGGCTCACTTCGTGAAAGGTGAAGATACCCTCGGTTTCATTTACCTTTCATTAAAAGATATGGAACAGCGGAAATCAACGGGAGCCTATTATACGCCCCTTAAAACCGTAAGGAAGCTTTTAGACCGGTTGACCGACGCCACGGATTTGAAAGATAAAACGGTGTTCGATCCCTGTTGCGGATCGGGGAACTTCCTGATCAGCCTGGCCGCCTATGATATCTCTCCCGCTCAGCTATACGGCCAGGATATTGACGCGATCAGTGTTCAGTTAGCCCGGCTCAACGTGGCCCTCACCTATCAAACCGATGATTTGGCGGTCTTATACGGCAACTTCGTCTGCGGCGATACGCTGCGCAAGACGTTTCCCCAATGCTTCGACGCGGTAATCGGCAATCCGCCCTGGGGTTACTGTTTTGCCCAAAAGGATCTCCCCTATCTCATCAAAACCTATGCCACCGCCAGCGAGAAAGGGACCGAATCTTATAATCTCTTTATCGAGAGATCCCTGGCCAAGCTATCACCCAAGGGCTGTTTGGCTTTGGTTTTGCCGGAGGCGGTTTTAAACGTCACCGCCCATGAAGCTGTGCGAGAAATTATCCTCTCTGCATGTTCCTTTCAATTCGTTTCCTATCTGGGAAACGCCTTTGCCGGCGTGCAATGCCCCGCCATTCTTTTAGGCCTTTGCCTCGCCGACGCCGGCAGTACCAAGGGCTGCAAAGTCGATACGGAGCACGATAGGTTCACGATCAAAGAAAACCGCGTGATTTCTAAGGACTGCTTCTCCTTTTCCCTGTCCGATGCGGAGCAAGCTTGCATCGATAAAATCCAGTCGCTTAAAAACCCGGCCTATCTCCGGGGCCAAGCAAAGTTCGCCCTGGGTATCGTGACCGGGGACAATAAAACCCATATGAAGAAGGAACGCACCGAAGGCGACGAAATTGTGTTAAAAGGCAGCGATATTTTCAAGTATAAGATCAGGCCGTCGGGTCACTACATTCACTTTACACCGGAACAATTCCAGCAGGTCGCCCCTGTGGAAATGTACCGGGCAAAGGAAAAACTGCTGTATCGCTTCATCGGCGAGACCCTGATTTTTGCTTACGACGACCAACAGACGCTGTCTTTAAACAGCTGCAATATCCTGATTCCGGAAATTCCCGGCCTAAAGATCAAATATATCCTAGCAATTCTAAACACACGAATAGCTTCTTTTTATTGTCTGAAACGGTTTCATTCCGTCAAACATCTGCGTTCCCATATCGAGGCGATCCCGATTCCCGTGATTCCCGTTATGGAGGAAGAAAAACAGCAAGAAATCATCAACAAAGTGGATCTTCTACTTAAGGGTCAAGGCGACATAAAAGCGCTTTATGACGATCTGGATGAAAAGATCATGGATCTGTATCACCTTACAAAAAGCGAAAGACAGACCATACGCCAGGCATTGGATTCAAAAAACAACTTTCTTTTTTCTCACAGCGATTCTCTTTGAGATCATAAAACCGGACGCCGTTCACGGGGCTGCTGCCCAAATAAATGGTAAAGCTCTTCATAGGAAAGCCATTGCACAAAGTGTTCACGCATATGATAGTCTATGGTATTTGGATTCAGGTGAAATTGGCCTTCGCCCTGATTTCCTTTATGCTGCTTATCCGAATAACCCTGGCAACTGAGGATTTCATCGCTATCCATTTTAAAAATGGCGATTCTGTCCTCAAAAAACAAGCCGTAATAGATGACGTCGAATTCCAACCGTTTTACTTGTTGGATATTGCAATCAAAATCATAATCCTTGATTTCGCTGCTCTTCAAAGCCCTATTGGCCAAGTTTGCCTTTTTAGATTGCTCGATCATATTGTTATATGTGATTTTAGACTCGTTGGCTTTCATCACCGTAGAGAATTTGATCTCAATCCGTTTGTTGCCCACTTCATCATAACGGTCATGAAACTGATTGCGCGAACGGCTGAATTGGTACAGCGCCTCAATCATCAGCTCAGCCACTGTTCCGAAACGGCGCGTCCTTAAGGCAAAAATACCGTCGCGAAACTCTTTGATCTCATGGTTCATCCGCTTTCCCTCCCTATAAAAAGTCATCCGTTGATGGAAATATTGGCGCTTTTCAACAACAGACGATACGCAACACAACCATGCCATCAATCTGTTGGTAAAAAGCATTGATCGAAATGATCAAACTATTTACATTTTATCGTGTTTTATCCTCAAAAACAACTTTTTTCACGAATATGTTCTTTTTTGCAGATTAAAATTGAAAAACAATCAGCTTTGTGGTAGAATGATAAAAAGGAACGCCGATGGCAACCATCTTTTTAACGCCGGTTTCGGCGATTCCGAAAGAAGTTACTTTCGCTGTATAATGTTTTTCAATGAGGCGCATATTATTTAGTGCATTTCAAAGGAGGTAAATCGCAATGGCTTGTTATTATGTAGTTGGTGTACGACTGGATAACCGCATTCGTAATTCCCTGAATTTTCAAGATGTGCTTACAAAAAACGGCTGTCAAATCAAAGCCCGTATCGGCCTGCATGAAGCAGACGACAAAATGTGCGCAAGCGATGGACTGATCATTCTGCAACCTTGCGGTAAAAAAGAGGACATTGAACAGTTGACCGCTGATTTAAACAACATTGAGGGAGTTAGCGCGAAACTCATCGATTTGAATTAAAGGCAACCCCATGAAGGTCACTGTTATCACATTTTCCCGCGAAAAAAGACCGTAGTATAAAAGGGGCTTAGCCATGAAAAAGTGCCCAACAAGAGAGAGTCGGTTTCCGATCAAAAATCAGAAGCCGACTTTTTTATAATATCGGTTGATTATTTTTGCAAACTAAAGTATCGTATTAATTAGGTGATTACTGATTACTTTTGAATTTTATCATAAAGAGGGTCTTAACATGAAAACCGGAGTGATCGACGTCGGCGGCGGTCTCCGCGACATTTACGGCGCGGGCGTCCTCGACTATTGTCTCGGCGAAAACATTCCCTTCGATTACTGCCTCGGTGTATCGGCTGGCAGCGCCAACCTCGTTTCCTTCCTGGCCGGGCAAAAAGAAAGGAACCGCATCTTTTATTTGGACTATTCCTTCCGCAAAGAGTATATGAGCTTGAAAAACCTGATCAAAAAGGGTTCCTACGTCAATCTTGACTACGGCTATACGGTTTTGAGCAACACCGGCGGCGAATATCCCTTGAATTATCCCGCTCTTAAGGCGAACCCGGCGGAATTTTTCGTCGTCGCCTCAGAAGCCATCAGCGGCAAAACCAAATATTTCAGGAAAAGTGATTTAAAGCAGGATAACTACGATATCTTGAAAGCCTCCTCGGCCCTTCCCTTGGTGGGTAAACCCTATGTGGTCAATGGCATCCCCTATTTCGACGGCGGTCTCAATGACCCGGTACCCATCGAAAAGGCCCTTGCCGACGGCTGCGATAAGGTAATTGTGATTCTGACCAGGCCCAAGGACTTCATTCGCTCTCCTCAAAAAGACGAAAAGAAAGCCAAACTGCTGCGCCGGAAATATCCCCAGGCCGCGGAGAATCTGCGGCAAAGGGCCGAGCGCTACAACCGCGGCGTCGCCTTGGCAAAGGAATACGAAAAAGCGGGCAAAGCCCTGATCGTCGCTCCTGACGACATTGCCGGCCTGGATACGCTGACCAAAGACAAAGCCGTTTTGGAACAGCTATACGACAAAGGTTACCGTGACGCCGTTAAAATTCCCGACTTTTTGGAACTGAAATAATCAGCCTCCTTTGGTGGTGATTAAAACAAATTTGTTGTTTCAACGTAGCAATTATGATAAGATATTATTAGAAAGGGGGTATGTACATCATGATCATAGGACTTATTCTTTTAGGTCTCATCGTTATCGTCGGTTTGTGGCTCGTGGCCACTTACAACAAGCTGGTTTCCATGCGAAACGACACGGAAGAAGCTTTCGCCACCATCGATGTTTTTCTTAAAAAGAGATTCGACCTCATCCCCAACCTGGTAGAAACAGTGAAGGGCTACGCCTCCCATGAGCGCAGCACACTGGAAAACGTGACCAATGCCCGGGGCTTGGGTCTGAACGCGCAAACCACCGAAGATAAAATCAACGCCGACCAAATGCTCACCGGCGCTTTGAAATCCCTCTTCGCCGTGGCGGAAGCGTATCCCGATCTGAAAGCCAACACCAATTTCCTCGATTTACAGAAGCAATTGCAAAAAGTCGAAGAGGACATTGCCGGGGCCAGAAGGTACTACAATGCGGTCATCAAAAATTACAACATCAAGACTGAAGTTTTCCCCTCTTCCATCGTGGCTTCTCTGTTCCACTTTGGCAGAAAGCCGCTCTACGCCATTGATGAGGAGCAAAAAGAAAATGTTAAAGTTCAGTTTTAAAAGAATTGTCCTTGCCCTGACGGTTTTTTTGGCGGCGTTCCTGTGCTCCCTGCCGGTGACCGCCGCCAATGCCGAATACTATGTCAACGATTATACGATTGAAGATTACGATGTTAAAGTAGACGTCGGTGAAGATCATATTCTCTCCGTTACCGAAACCATCGTAACGGATTTTGCCACCCATAAACACGGCATTTACCGCAACATTCCCACCAGCGCCACAGTCTACTGGAATATCGACGGGGAGATGGTAGCCCATGACTACCGCATGAAAATTCGCGATATCTCCGTGAGCGACGCCGCCGGCGGCAAAGGCATCAACTATGAAAGCAGCAGCGGCAACGGGGTTTTAGAACTCAAAATCGGCAGTGAGGATGAGACCTTCATCGGCGAAAAGATCTACGTGATCCAATACAGCGTCATACTGGGAGATGACGGACGCAGTGAATTTGATGAAGTCTATTATAACCTCATCGGCAATGACTGGGATACCTATATCAACAACATGACCTTTGCCGTTCATCTACCGAAAGCCTTCGATGAAAGCCAACTGGCGTTCACCTCCGGTTTCTACGGCGCCATCGACGGTTCCAACGTGTCCTACACCGTTGAGGGCAATACCATCAACGGCAAAGTGACAGAGGTCTTAGCCCCCGGGGAGGGCGTCACCATGCGCCTCGCTTTACCCGACGGCTATTTTCTGGTGGCAGATCCCGGCGTCGGTTTCGGCCTCATCACAGTCTTCCTCCTCTTTCTCGCCGCCGCCCTCGTCCTTTTCTTCCTCTTTGGCAGAGATAAAAAGGTCTATACCACCGTGGAAGTAAGCGCCCCGGAAGGCATTACCCCGGCGGAGGCTGGCTATATCATCGACGGTCAGGCCGATGTTCGGGATGTGGTTTCCCTGATCATCTACTGGGCAAACAAAGGCTACCTCACCATTGAGAGCCAAAAAAAGAATCAATTTACCCTGTATAAAGTCAAAGACGCCGATGAGAACATGAAATCCTACGAACAATATATGTTCAACGAACTGTTCCGCGGACGCGACAAAGTTACGGCAAGCGATTTGAAGTATCAATTCCATGATACGATCCGCAACGTCTATCTCGATATCAAGGACTATTTCAGCACGCCGGCGACAAAACTTTATACGAAAAGCGGCGACCTGGCCAAAGGCCTCTGTTACCTTCTGGCCGGACTGACCGTAGGAATCATGCTTGGCAAAGGCTTCAGCGATTACTTTTGGTCCCTCCTGGCCGGTGTGATCGCCGGCGGCGTCGGTTTTGCACTCACCGTTGTTTTGGCCGGTCTCGTCGGCTATTACGCGGAAAAATGCCGCGGCCACAGGAAGACGGGAGTGGTTTTATCCGGTATCCTCTACCTTGTTTCCCTCCTGGCGATGATGACCGTAGCGGCGTTGCTTACGGGGCAGCCCATCGCCGCCGCTGTGGCGGCTATCGCCGCGGCGGGAGCCGGCTTTGTGGGTTCCTATGCCAAGAAACGCACAGAGCAGGGCAACCGCTGGCTCGGTCAGATCTTGGGCTTAAAGCGCTTCATCAAATTGGTGGAAAAAGATAAAATCGAAATGATGGTAGAAGAAAACCCCGCCCTCTTTTATGACGTTCTGCCCTACGCTTACGCTTTGGGCGTCGTCGATAAATGGGCGGATAAATTCAAAAGCATTGCTCTGCCGCCTCCCTCTTGGTACAGCGGCACCGATTATACCATGTTCAACACCGTTGTTTTTGCCTCCCTGCTCAGCCAAAACCTTTATTCGTTCCAAAACAGCGTCACTTCTACCCCACCCAGCAGCTCCTCTTCCAGCGGCGGCTTTGGCGGCGGTGGCTTCTCCGGCGGCGGCATCGGCGGTGGCGGTGGCGGCAGTTGGTAAATTTCTGCTATGTTGAGCAAAGTTGAGTAAACCGTTTTTAAATCCCGGAAGCGTCAATCAAACGCTTTCGGGATTTTTCGCGTTGTTATTCTATTTCAAAGGGGGGCTTATTTTTGTGACAGAAAAATCAAAACGCCAGCTATAAGTCATTGACGCGTTACCCTGTGCAAGATGTTGCAAAGTATGATATAATCTATAAATAATAAATTTTGTTAAAAATCAAAATATATTCCCGATATCCCCACCATCAATGAAAGGAAAGGAGATTGATTGGATTGGATGAGAGAAGATGGGATGGGATTGAATGGGATGAACGGCGCTGCCCCGGCAGCCCTAAAAATAATGAGAGAGTTATGATTGTACAAAAGGAGAGTAGCAATGGGAAAAGTTCTAATCATCGGCTGCGGCGGCATCGCCAATGTCGCCATTCGGAAATGTTGCCAAAACAGCCAGGTATTTGAAGAAATCATGATTGCCAGCCGCACGAAAGCAAAATGCGACGCGTTGAAAGCAAAACTTGCCGGCGGCAAAACTAAAATTCACACGGCAAAAGTTGACGCCAGCCAGGTGGACGAAGTGATCGCTTTGATCAACGATTTTCAACCCGATGCCGTTCTCCACCTGGCCCTGCCTTATCAGAATCTCACCATCATGGAGGCTTGCCTCGCCACAAAAACTCATTATATCGATACCGCCACTTACGAATCTCCCGACGCGGTGAAGTTTGAATATCAATGGCAGTGGGCTTACCGCCAACGGTTTCAGGAAGCCGGCATCTGCGCCATTTTAGGCTGCGGCTTTGATCCCGGCGTGACCGGGGTTTTCGCCGCCTACGCCCAAAAACACTTCTTTGATGAAATTTACCATCTCGATATTTTAGACGCCAATGCCGGCAATAACGGCTATCCCTTCTCCACCAACTTCAACCCGGAAATCAACATCAGGGAAATTACCGCCAACGGTTATTACTGGGAAAACGGCAAGTGGGTCAAGACCAAACCGCTGGAAATCAAAAAGCTCTATGATTTTCCCCAGATTGGCGAAAAAGAGATCTATCTCCTCTATCATGAGGAATTGGAGAGCCTTGCCCTCCATTTAAAAGGCATCAAACGCATCCGTTTTTTCATGACCTTCCGCAAAAGCGAACTGAATTATTTAAAATGTTTGGAAGAAGTCGGTATGACCGCCATTGAACCCATCGATTTCAACGGCCAGCAAATCGTGCCGCTGCAATTTTTGAAGGCTGTTTTACCGGACCCCGCCGCTTTGGGCGCGAAAACAAAAGGGAAAACCAACATCGGCTGCCTTTTCCAAGGCACAAAGGACGGACGCAAGCGGAATTACTATCTCTACAATGTCTGCGACCACGAAAAAAGCTACCGGGAAGTGGAAAGCCAGGCGGTTTCCTATACCACCGGCGTACCGGCAATGATCGGCGCCATGCTCCTGCTCAACGGCACCTGGAACAAACCGGGGGTTTACAATGTGGAAGAATTCGATCCGGACCCCTTTATGAGCGCCCTCAACCAATGGGGACTTCCCTGGCTCCAGGACTTCAACCCGGAACTCTTAGATTAAACGATTAAATATGGAATCATAACCACCTGTCAAACCGGTGGTTACGATTTCGGGAAAATGCCTCTTGGCCACAGGACTGACACAAAGAAGTTTTATCATGTATGAGGTGAATACCGAATGATTCGTTTTTTATGATACAAGGGAAGAGGCATTGTCCGTCATGGAGCAAGCAACGTATTTGCATAACCGTTTTTTTAAGCGAAAACTGCTTCTGATTCTTTTCAGTCTGATCTTATTGATGATGATCGTTTTTTTCTGCGCCCATAATTTCTATCTTTATCAACAGACCATCGTTAAGGTGACCGATGTGGAGACCGCCTATACCGCCACGGAAATCGGGCCCAATCAGGAAAAGGAAGCATATTATCATCAATCCATAGAGGCCGTGGTAAAAAACGGACCGGAGAAGGGCGCAACGGTATCCATGGAAAATAGCTACGCCGCCTCGGGAATCAAAGGAGAAAAGTACAGCAAAGGCGATTGTCTTTTCGTTACCCTCGCGGAAAACAACGGCACTTTCAGCGCCACGGTCACCGGCGTAAAGAGAGATGTCTATTTCTGCCTGCTGTTGGGCATACTTGCTCTCAGTCTGTTGCTGACATCATCGAGACAAGGTTTTTTGACGCTGGTATCCATCGTCGTCAACGTCGCCCTATTCACCGCCTGGATTTCTTTCAACGGCACCTCGGTTTATAATCCGAAAAACTGGGTCCTCATCGTCATCAGCTTCTGCCTGACGACACTCCTCTTGGTCAGCGGTTTTCATAAAAAGACCTTTGCTGCCATAATATCCTCTCTGCTCAGCGTTGGGGCGATTTACGGTTTATATCAGCTTGTCGCCGCTTTCAGCGCGAAACTCCCCTTCGAACTGGTAACATATATGACGGGGCCCGATTCGGCGGAACCGATCTTTATCATCAGCCTGATCGTCGGCTCGCTGGGCGCCGTAATGGACGTCGCCGTCACCATCTGTTCCAGCGTCGGCGAAATGGTTCACACCAAAAACGACATTGCTTTAGGCGATCTGATTCGCGGCATACGGGAAATCGCCATGGACATCATGGGCACCATGATCAACGTTCTTTTCTTCTCCTATCTCAGCGGAGCCCTGTTCATGATCGTCTTGGAGGTCAAAAATGATTATTCCATAAGTTCCCTGTTTCAATTCAGCTTTATTTTCGAAGTCGTGCGCTTTTTGACCGGCTCCATCGGCATTGTTCTCGCCATCCCGCTGGCGGCTTTCACCGCTATTCTGTTTTACCGCAAAGAAATGGGGGCGAAGGTTTTATGATTCTTGCATTAGGCATCATACTGTTCGCCTTGATGAGCCTGATCGGCAGCGAACGCGGCGTAAAATCCTTCGTCGCCCTCTTTCTCAATATCCTGATAACGATGATCAGCATCTATCTGCTTATCCAGGGAGTCAACACCATCTTCGTTATGTTGGCAAGCACCGTACTGTTCAGTCTTGTCACGCTGTTCTACATCAATGAATACAATCTGAAAACAGTCGGTGCTCTTTTCTCCGTTATCCTGGTCGTCGTACTGTTAAGTCTACTGATCACCTTTATTTCCTACCACGGGCATATCGCGGGCTACAACGAAATCGATATTTATGAAGAAATCAGTATGTACCTTTCGGTGGACCTTCATATCAATACATATCAACTGTTGATCCTGACGACCATCTGGGGGCTTTTGGGAGCCATTCTCGACACATCCATTTCCGTCGCCTCCGCCATTCATGAAATCGCGGTCATCCGCCCCGATGCAAGCAGAAAAGATCTGTTTCGCAGCGGCATGGCCATCGGCAAAGATATACTGGGGACCACGGCCAATACCTTGGTTTTCGTGGCCCTGGGGGAATCTCTGATGCTGGCTTTATATTACTATAAAGCGCAGTACGCCATCGAAACCCTGATCAACGCAAAGTCGTTTTTGCAGGAGATCGCCGCCGTTTTTACGGCCTGCATCGGCTGTACGCTGATTATTCCCATCACCGCGGCGATGATCTCATATTTCCTCAAATCCCCCCGCATCGGCGCCTATTTTTACAGAAAAAATACTCTACCCAATACAGAGCAGACGCTCCGTAAAGAATCCTGAGACGGCGGCAGTGCAACCCACCGCCGCAAAACTGCGCACAAGAAAAAAGAATGCCCCGTCGATTGTTTCACACTGATCGGCGGGGCATTCTCTTCTCCCTATTTGATCACGGCCTTCCTGCACGAAAACGACAGTAAAAACACGATTTCAGATTCAAGTTTAAGATTTCACATTTTTTTCAACCGATTAAAACTCATTTTTGATGCTGCGCAGGAAGAGGCCTTTTAAAGTCGTCTTAGCATCCTTCTTTTCATATAAAACATCGTATACGGCTTTGCAGATCGGCAGATCTACCCCATATTGGGCGGCCAAGGTCATCATGGCTTTCACCGTATAATACCCCTCCGCCAGCTGGTCGTAGGGCTCGCCCTTGATGAACAGTTCCCCGAATCTACGGTTATGGCTGTATTTTGAAAAGACCGTGGCTTCGTAATCCCCCAAATGGCAAAGGCCGTAGGCGGAAAGCTCGTTGCCGCCCATGGCTTTGATGAGCCGCGCCACTTCCCGGGTACCTCTGGACATCAGCGCCCCTTTTAAGGAGGAAAGCCCATAACCGTCGAGCATACCGGCGGCAATGCCGATGACGTTTTTTGCCGCGGCGCCGATTTCATTGCCGATGAGATCTTGTCCATAGTAAAAACGGATCAGCTCACTGGAGAAAGCGGTGACCAATTTCTGCTTGACCTCTTCCTCTTCGCTGTCGATCACCATACAGTTGGGTACGCCCTTGGTGAACTCCTCGGCGTGGCCGGGACCAAGCCAAACGGCGATATGGTTGCTGTCATCGGTGTTTTCGGCGACAATTTGGGAAAGCCGCCGTCCGGTTTCGATCTCCACCCCCTTCATGCAAAGCACAAAGGTTTTATTGTTTAATTTCAACGGTTTCAGTTCATTCATCAGCCCTTGCAAACCCTGGGCGCCGATGGAAATGGCGATGATTTCGGCGTCTTCCACACAGCGCAGGTCGCTGGTGAGGGCTACCGTATCAGGGAGCGTCAGAAAGCGGTTTTTCCGCTCTTTCCACAGTTGTTGCAGATGGGCGGATTCCTCCCGCCCGTAAATGGTCACGTCATGGCGCAAACCACCGAGATACCAGGCGATCAACGTACCCCAACGGCCACAGCCGATTACAGTTATTTTCATTTTTTTTCTACCTTTCCATATTGCTTCCTAATCTATTTTATGAAAAGCGCGTTATACCATTTTACCGCCTTTCGCTCTTTTTATTCTACCGCAATATTTTCCACCGTCAAGGAGTTATTTACGCTTTTTGCTTTTTAAGCGAAGATTTAACATTCCCGCGCTTTCCGTTTTAACAGTAAGTTGGATACAATAATAATGAAATACAAAAACTAAAAAATAATAAATGAGGTGAACGAACAAATGAAAAAAGTATTTGGTCTTATGATTGTAATTGCTCTCTTGGTTGGTACCTTGACCGCCTGCGGCAGCAGCGGCGATCAAGGGGAGGACGGCTCTTCCTTAGGTGCCGTCAACGTCATTTCTCGGGAAGACGGTTCTGGCACAAGGGGCGCTTTTGTGGAACTCCTCGGCATTGTTGACGCCGATGAAAACGACGCCATTACTGCCGCCGCAGAAATCACCAACAGCACTTCTGTGATGATCAGCACCGTTGCCGGCAATCCCAACGCCATCGGCTACATCTCCCTGGGTTCTTTATCCGATGACGTCAAGGCCGTCAGCATCGACGGCGTGGCCCCCACGGTGGAAGACATCAATAACGGCACCTACACCATTGCCCGTCCCTTTAACATCGTCTATCCGGAAGGCTCTTTAAGCGATTTGGCGGAAGATTTCAAAACCTTTATCCTCTCCGACGAAGGGCAAACCATCATCAACGATGAAGGGTATATCCGCATCGGCGAAGGTGAAAGTTACACCGCTTCCGGTCTCAGCGGCACCATTACCTTGGCCGGGTCCACCTCGGTCTCTCCTGTGATGGAAGTCCTTGCCGACGCCTATAAGGAACAAAATCCCGCTGTAACCATCGAAATTCAGCAGACCGGCTCTTCCGCGGGAATCACCTCCGCCAGCGAAGGCGTATGCAACTTCGGCATGTCTTCCCGGGAATTAAAGGACAGCGAAGCCTCTCAACTGACTTCTGTGTCCATCGCCCGAGATGGGATTGTGGTCATTGTCAACCATGAGAACGAAATCACCAACCTCACCAGCGAGCAGGTGAAAAACATCTATTTGGGAGAAATCACCGACTGGAGTGAATTAGCTGAATAAAGGCTACTCAACTGAAAAACAACCTTTACCCCGGCCGTGGCAGCAAACACGGTCGGGATTTGGAGTGTATTGATGAATAAACAAAGCTATAAAGAAGGGATCATGCGGCTGATCTTCCTGCTATGCGCCTGCATGTCCCTGGCAGCGGTGATCTTGATCTGCCTCTTCATGTTCGCCAGCGGACTGCCGGCGATGGCGGAGATCGGTCCCTTGAATTTTCTTTTGGGCATGGAATGGAAACCCTCCCAGGGACTCTTCGGCATCCTGCCGATGATCGTCGGCAGCATCTACGTGACTGCCGGGGCCATCCTTGTGGGCGTACCCATCGGTATTCTCAGCGCCGTGTTCTTAGCCCATTATTGTAATAAACACCTCTATAAAATTATCAAACCTGCCATCGATCTGCTGGCGGGTATTCCCTCCATCGTCTACGGCTTTTTCGGCCTCGTTGTGATCGTGCCGCTGATACAGGAACTCACCGGCACCGGCGGCAAGGGCGTCTTGACAGCGTCTCTGCTGCTTGGTATGATGATTTTACCGACGATCATCACCACCGCCGAAGCCGCGATCAAAGCCGTGCCGGATACCTATTATGAAGGGTCCCTGGCTTTGGGCGCCACCAAAGAGCGGAGCATCTTCCGCTCCGTATTTCCGGCGGCCAAATCCGGCCTCTTCGCCGGCGTGATATTGGGCGTAGGCCGGGCCATCGGCGAAACCATGGCCGTGGTCATGGTGGCGGGGAATCAAAGCATCATGCCGGAATCTCTCACCTCCGGTGTCCGCACCCTCACCGCCAATATTGTTTTGGAAATGGGCTACGCTGCGGATCTGCACCGGGAAGCTCTCATCGCCACCGCCGTGGTTCTCTTCGTCTTCATTCTCATCATCAACCTCTGCTTCTCCCTGATCAAAGCGAGGGCAAAGATATGAATGATCTGAAAATGAAGCTTCTAAGCTATCAACGCAAACCTTTCTCCTTTCTCATGCTGGTGCTTATTTATTTCGCCGCAGCAATTACCGTCGCCGTTATGCTCTTTATCGTCGCCTATATTCTAATCAAAGGGATTCCCCATCTGACGCCGGAGCTCTTTGCCTTAGAGTACAATTCCAAAAACGTCTCCATGATGCCGGCGATCATCAATACTCTGCTGATGACTTTCCTGACACTGTTGATCGCCGTGCCCATCGGCGTTTTCTCCGCGGTTTACCTGGTGGAATACGCAAAACGCGGTTCCCGTTTGATCCGGGTGATCCGCGTTACCACCGAAACTTTGGCGGGCATTCCTTCTATTGTTTATGGCCTCTTTGGCTTTCTGGCCTTTGTCATCGCTTTGGGTTGGAGCTATTCCCTGCTGGCCGGAGCGCTGACCTTAGCCATTATGGTTTTGCCCACCATCATCCGCACCACGGAAGAAGCGCTCTTAGCCGTACCCGACGCCTATCGGGAGGGCAGTTTCGGTTTAGGCGCCGGTAAACTGCGCACAGTGTTTAAGATCATCGTGCCCGCGGCAATCCCCGGCATTCTGGCCGGGGTGATCCTGGCCATTGGGCGCATCGTCGGCGAAACGGCGGCCCTGATTTTCACCGCCGGTACTGTGGCGGACGTACCCAACAGCCTTTTTGCCTCCGCCAGAACGTTGGCGGTACATATGTACTGCCTGCTGAGCGAAGGCTTATACACAGACCAAGCTTACGCCACCGCGGTTGTCCTCCTCGTCACCGTCGTGATCATCAACGGTCTTTCCAACCGTGTGGCAAAACGGCTTACAAAGCATTGAGGAGGATTGGCAGATATGAATAAAATAGAAATGAAAAATCTTGACTTATGGTATGGCGATTTCCAGGCCATCAAAAACGTCAATATGGAAATTCCTGAAAAAGAGATCACCGCCTTTATCGGCCCTTCCGGCTGCGGTAAATCCACGGTGCTGAAAACCTTAAACCGCATGAATGATTTGATTGAGGGCTGCAAAATCAAAGGTGAAATCCTTTTGGACGGCGAAAACATCTATAAGAACATGGATGTGAATCTCCTCCGCAAGCGGGTGGGTATGGTCTTTCAAAAGCCGAACCCCTTCCCCATGAGCATTTACGACAACGTCGCCTACGGCCCCAAAACCCACGGCATCCGCTCTAAGATGAAGCTCAACGATATCGTCGAAAAATCTCTCCGGGAGGCCGCTCTCTGGGACGACGTAAAAGACCGCTTGAAGAAAAACGCCCTGGAGCTTTCCGGCGGCCAGCAGCAGCGGCTCTGTATCGCCCGGGCTTTGGCGGTGGAACCGGAAGTACTGCTGATGGACGAACCGACTTCCGCCCTTGACCCCATCTCCACTTCAAAAATCGAGGATTTGGCCTCAGAGCTGAAAAATCAGTATACGATCATCATCGTGACCCATAATATGCAGCAGGCGGCAAGAATTTCCGACAAAACCGCCTTCTTCCTGCTGGGAGAAGTCATCGAATTCGGCGATACGGAAAAGATGTTCTCCATGCCGGAAAATCAAAAAACAGAAGATTACATCACCGGGAGGTTCGGATAATGAGAGAAAAATTCGACGAACAACTGAGTTATTTACACCGTGAAATGATCGAGATGGGCGCACAGTGCGAGGAAGTGATTTCCCTGGCCATCGACGCCCTGGTTCATGATGATGTGACACTGATCGAGAAGGTTTTTGCCTTGGAAAGGGAAATCGATAAAAAGGAGCGGGAAATTGAATCGATTTGCCTCCGCCTCTTATTACAGCAGCAACCCATCGCTTCGGACCTGCGGGAGATTTCCGCGGCGCTGAAAATGATTTCGGATATGGAACGCATCGGGGATCAAGCCGCGGAAATCGCGGAGATCACCAAGCTAATCGGCGGCAGCGTGGACATCAGCGAAGCCCACATCAAAGCCATGGCCAAAGACGCCGCGAAAATGGTAACCGATAGCATCGATTCCTTCGTCAAGCTGGATCTTGACTTGGCCCGCTCCGTCATCGTCTACGACGACGTGGTGGACCGCTGGTTTGATCGTATCAAGAATGAGCTGATCGTCGAAACCGCCGAAAAGAAGGACATCGGCGACTATTTCGATCTGCTGATGGTGGCAAAATACCTGGAACGCATCGCCGACCACGCCACCAATATCGCCGAATGGGTGGAATTCAGCATCACCGGCGAGCGCCCCGACAACCGGATGATCACAGGGGGAAAATAAAGCCGCTTTGTATAGATTGCGGCATAAAATAGACGAGAAAGAGGCGTGAATCCATGATCTATATTTTAGAAGACGACGAAAGCATCAGAAATTTCGTGGTCTATGCCCTGAACAATTCAGGCTTTGAAGCCCGAGGTTTCGGAACCCCCGGGGTCTTTTGGGAAAGCCTCAAAAAAGAAACGCCTCAACTTTTGCTTTTGGATATCATGCTTCCCGAAGAAGACGGCATTGAAATTTTAAAAAGACTGCGGAAACGGGAAGTCACGAAACGCCTGCCCATCATCATGCTCACCGCCAAAGGCAGCGAATACGATAAGATCATCGGCTTAGATTCCGGCGCCGACGACTACATGACAAAACCTTTCAGCATCATGGAGCTGATTTCCAGAGTCAAAGCGCTGCTGCGGCGAACCTCGGAGCAAAAGGAAGCGGAGGAATATAGCGTAGGCGGCCTCTATGTGAATCCGGCGAAACATATCGTTAAGGCCAACGGCGAAAACATTACCCTGACGCTGAAAGAATTCGAACTGCTTGCCCTGCTCATTGCCAATCGCGGCATCGTTTTTAACCGCGACCAGATCTTCAATAAAATTTGGGGCTATGATTTTGACGGCGAAAACCGCACCGTCGACGTACATGTGCGCACCCTCCGGGCCAAGCTTGGCGAATGCGGCCAACTCATTGAGACGGTACGCGGTATCGGTTATAAAATCGGAGGAAACGAAAATGACAAAGCAGATCTTTAGAGGCATTCTCCTTGCCGCCGCCGTGAGCTTCTGCGCTTGCCTCCTGCTCTTCCTGATCGTTCTTCACGGTGATTACGACAGGGAAATCATGAACGAGGTGAAGAACGAAGCAGTATACATCGGGCAAGCCGTGGAAATCTCCGGGGAAGACTATTTTACGGACCTTGATTCTTCTACCAGGGTCACCTGGGTTGGCACCGACGGCGCCGTGCTCTATGATTCCATGGCCGACGCCGCGCAAATGGAGAACCATGCCAATCGGGAAGAAATCAAAGAGGCCTTTGCCGAAGGAGAAGGAAGCAGCAGCCGCTATTCGAAGACAATCGCCGAAAAAACCATTTATTACGCGATTCAACTGGACGACGGCTCTGTGATTCGCGTTTCCAGCACCCAATACACCGTTTGGAACCTGCTCCTGCGTATGATCGGACCGCTGCTGCTGATCACCGTCGTTGTCATCACAATCGCCTTCTTAATGGCGACGACCATTTCGAGGAAAATCATCCAGCCCATCAATGAAATCGACCTGAAGCACCCGGATATCACCGAAGATTACGAAGAACTCTTGCCCCTGCTGCAAAAAATCGATTGGCAAAATCATCAGATCGAAAAGCAAATGAACAAACTGCAACAGCAGCAAAAGGAATTCAATACCATCACCGATAACATGGCCGAAGGTTTCCTGCTGATCAACAAGGACGCGAAGATCGTGGCCTACAACAACAGCGTCAAAACCTTGCTTGGCGCCGATGAGATCATCGACGGCAGCAGCGTATTTACCATCAACCGCAGCGAACCCTTCCGCACCGCGGTAAACGCGGCCCTCGACGGCAAACAATGCGAAGAAGAGATGATCAATCATGGCCGGGTGCATCACATCATCGCCAACGCCGTAGAAGCCGGCGGCGAACGTAGCGGCGCCGTCATCCTCATCCTTGACATCACGGAAAAAGAAAAACGCAAAGAGATGCGCAGGGAATTTTCCGCCAACGTCTCCCATGAGCTGAAAACGCCGCTGACCTCCATTTACGGCACTTCCGAACTGATGCTCAACGGCCTCGTAAAACCGGAAGATATGCAGACCTTCGCCCAAAGCATTCACGACGAATCGGGACGGCTGATCACCCTCATCAACGATATCATCAAACTTTCCCAGCTTGACGATGCCAGAATCGCCACCGAAAAAGAGGCGGTGGATCTCTATCAAAGCGCCGAAGAGGTGCTGCTGCGCCTGGAAAAAATCGCCGCGGCACGGCATATTTCGCTAAAACTCAGCGGCGAACATACCATCATCAAGGGAATCCCCGCCATCATCACGGAAATCATCTACAATCTCTGCGACAACGCCATCAAATACAACAAGGAAAACGGCAGCGTCGAGATAAGCGTGGAGGAAGCCGGCAAGCATAAAATATTGCGGGTCAAGGACACCGGCATCGGCATCGCCAAAGAACATCTGCAACGCATTTTCGAGCGTTTCTACAGCATCGACAAGAGCCACTCCAAAGCCATCGGCGGCACCGGCTTGGGCCTTTCCATCGTCAAACACGGCGCACAACTCCACCATGGGGAAATTCATATTGAAAGCGCGGTCGGCGAAGGCACCGAAATCACCATCACATTTTAAGATAATCCCTCATTTGCTGAAATCCCGTTGCAACAACGTTTGCAGCGGGATTTTGTATTTCCCAATTCTTACATAAAAGACCAAAATCAATGTTATGTCAAGACTTATGAAGGGATTTTTGTAAAGACAACGCCTTTATGGAACCGCATCGCCCTTTTTTACTTCACTGGCAAGAAAACAAATCAGCTCTTCCGCTGTGGGTATTTTACTTTGCGCCGGCACCCTTCTTTGGATGCTTTTTTCAGCTTCCGTCTTATCGGGCTTCCGATAGGCGCAATCAACCGCTGCCTGCATCTCTCTTTTCACTTCCGCTGCCGTCACACCGTGTTTTTTCGCAACTTTCCGATAAATCGTTCTCATGCTCACAATTATTACACCTCATAATCTAAAAATTGAATTGTAGTATATACTACCTCTATTTTATAGAATATATACCCCTAAGTCAATAGATACAGATAATACATTTCCCTGTTTCTAAAATACGATAGAGTACAATTACATCATAGGTGGTGACAATTATGTACGAAGAATTTTTCAGAAAACGCATTACACAGCTACGTATTGCTAAGGGAGTATCGGCAAGGGATATGAGTTTAACCTTGGGGCAAAGTGAAAGCTATATCAATAAAATTGAAAACGGCAAATCCATGCCGTCGATGCAGGTATTCTTCTATATTTGCGAATACTTTAAGATCACACCGCAGGAATTTTTCGACGAGGAAACAAAAGACCCCGTTCAAATGAAGGAAATCGTAACGGATTTAAAAACCCTGGACGAAAAGCAGATCAACAATATTCACGAAATCATCAAAGACTTAAAAAGGTAGGGGAAAATCATTTCCCCTACCTTTTTTCGCATCATTAAACATTGTATATAAGGTGGTGATAGATATGTATGAAAGATTCTTATCTGAACGAATCGCGAAATTAAGGACAAAGAAAAAAGTTTCTGCTCGCGATATGAGTCTATCGATTGGCCAAAACGAAAATTATATCAATCATATTGAAAACGGCAAATCCATGCCGTCGATGCAGGTATTCTTCTATATTTGCGAATACTTTAAAATCACACCGCAGGAGTTTTTCGATGAGGAAACAAAGGATCCGGTTCAAATGAAGGAAATCGTAACTGATTTGAAAACTTTGGACGAAAAAAAGATCAATCATGTTCACGACATTATCAAAGACTTAAAAAGGTAGGGGAAAATCATTTTCCTCTACCCCAACTGTAAACAAAAGGTCTGCCGAAAACCGGCAGGCCTTTTCAGATCATGAAACACTCATCGTTTCTGTTTTCTTTGTCCTTCCGCGACGGATCAGGCGAATGATAAAATCAATCAGATAGCCGATGAAGAATAGGTAGGAAATCAGGATCGCGAGATCATAATAGAAATAGAGATTTGAGAAGTCAAGCATAGTGAAATCGTCGCCATACATCAGGGGCAGTGTTTTTAAGGTTACATAAACGTAACACCCGGCAACGATCAGCGACGTCCCTGCCAAAAAGCCCAAAATCACAACCTTACGCCCGGTCCCGGAAAAATATTCCTTAAAAATCAATTTTGAAAGAAAGAGTATGACGACGGAAAAAACATTGATCAGCAACGCGCCGTAGACGACGCCATATGGCGTTTCTGTCAACCAATGGCCAAAGGGCAGCCATTGGATCACGGCTTGGATCAACGGAGTCAAATATTCCATTTTACTGCCTCCTTATGCTTTTAATCAGTGACTTTGGTTTTCATGAAACGCACCAGCACAATCATAAAATGTACGGCATACGCCAGAGCGAATAATATGAAAAAGGGCGCAAAGGGAGGAACGAAATCAGTGATCAGGGGATAACCCGAAAACTCCTCATAGATACCAACGTAACCGGGCAGGGAAAAATAGACCTCAATAAAGGCTCTCGTCCCACATAGGTAAAGATCAACGACGGTGGGAAAAGCGATCATCATGAGAAATCCATATTTCCAAAAACGGTTGAAAAAGTATTCCTTCATCACAACCTTTGAAACGATGAGAATCAGCCAGGACAAAGCGGTCAGCGCAAAAACGGTTTTGATTGTGGGAATGACGTAATCTGCGAAAGAAATGAAATTCATATACGTTTCCATGTTCCTTCTCCTTTCCCGTCAATCCGTTAAGGCGGCAGGTTTCCTCTTATACCGCCACAGCCGGAGAAATGTATGAATCAGATAAATCACGAAAAACAATTGTAACACCAGGTAGTAACTAATACTGATATTAAACCAGGCTGCTTCGAAAACATATAATATATTCATATTCTGATCGAAAAGCCCGGTATACGTTAAGGCACAGATACTTCCGGTGAAAAGTGTGGCAAAGGTGGGAAAGCTGATTATAAAAACGAAAGCGCCTTCCCAAATGTTGCTGTAAAAGGCTCTCCCAAAAATAGCTTTGGATATCGCCAAAATCAGCCAGGACAATAAAAGCAGTACCACCGTGATTTTCAAAATAAGGAAATACGGCTCCTGCATACCGAAAACGCCGTAGAATAGCCATGTAGACGTCAGCATAATGATGGTTTCCCCTCCTTATCTGTATTTTAGTGATTCAACCATCCATAGCTTTACGTTCGGAATTGATTAAACATACGTATGCTATTCTCATTATACCCCATGGCCATACCCTGTCAACAATTTTATTAAAATTCATAAATAGTTCACAATATGTACCGTGATTTGCTAAAACCGGCAAAGCCCGTCTTGGGATTCCGTTGTCCCATATGGTAGGATGACAATTATTTCCGGAGAAGTAGGGCTTATTCTATTGAAATACCATGAATAATGCGTTAAAATAAGATATTACCATCGGTATTTGAAGAAGTTTTTAAAAGGAGATACAAATGTCTGAAATCAAAGAGGCCTGCGGCGTCATCGGCATCTACAATAACGACGGCCTGAATCTCGCGAAGGAACTCTATTACGGCCTGTTCGCCCTCCAGCACCGCGGTCAGGAAAGCTGCGGCATGGCCGTGAGCAAAGACAATACGGTAAAAAGCCACAGAGATATGGGCCTCGTCAGCGAAGTTTTCGACGACGCCAAAATCATGGAGCTCCAGGGAGATATCGGCATTGGTCATTGCCGTTACTCCACCACCGGCAACAGTGAAGCCAATAACGCCCAACCGCTGACCATGAGCTTCGTCAACGGAACCCTGGCCATTGCCCACAACGGCAACCTGGTCAACGCGGAGGAAATCCGTCAACAGCTCATGGAGGAACAGGGGGCGATTTTCCATACCACCATCGATTCGGAAATCTTCGCCTATCTGATCGCCAAAAAAGAATCGGAAACCCATCTTTTGGAAGCCGCCATCCGCAAAGCCACGGATTTGGTGGCCGGTTCTTATGCCTTGCTGGTGATGAGCCCCAGTAAACTGGTGGGGATTCGCGATCCCCTGGGCATCAAACCCCTTTGCATCGGCATCAAGGACAACTCCTATATTTTAGCCTCGGAAACCTGCGCCATCGAGTCCATCGGCGGCAAAATCCTCCGGGATGTGGAACCCGGGGAAATCGTGGTCATCGATAAAAACGGCCTTACTTCCCACAAAAGAGAAAAACAGCCCTCCTGCTGCCATCCCTGTATTTTCGAATATATCTATTTCGCCCGTCCCGACAGCATCATGGACGGACAAAGTATCTATGAATCCCGCCACCTGGCCGGCCGCATTTTGGCCCAGCGCTATCCCGTTGACGGTGATGTGGTCGTCGCCGTGCCGGACAGCGGCATCGACGCCGCCATCGGCTACAGTGAGGAATCCGGCATTCCCTACGGCATCGGCCTGATCAAAAACCGCTACATTGCCCGAACCTTCATTCAACCGGGCCAGACCAATCGGGAAGAAGCGGTGCGCATCAAACTCAATGTTTTAGAAAATGCCGTCAAAGATAAAAAAGTGATTTTGATTGACGACAGCATGGTACGGGGTACCGTTAGCCGGGGCATCATCAAGATGATGAAAAGAGCCGGCGCCAAAGAGGTGCATATGCGCATCAGCGCGCCGCCCTTTACCTGGCCTTGTTTTTACGGCATCGACCTGCCGGAAAAGAAACAGCTGACCGCCTACAACCGCACGATTGAGGATATCCGTCAACAACTGCAAGCAGATTCTCTGGGCTTTTTCTATGTGGAAGATTTGCCGAAGATCATCCCCAACTGTAAATTAAAGGGTCACTGCGACGCCTGCTTCACCGGAAATTACCCGGTTCCCGTGACATTAAAAGAAGAGGATCAATAAGATGAGCGCGCCACGAGATCAACTGATTGACGCCCTTTGCCGGCGGCAGGATCAGGAGGCTTTGGCGCTGATCAAAGAGAATCCCACTCTCCTCGATCATTATCATGATCATGATGAGGAAATCATCCGCCTCGCCTTGGATCACGGCTGCGTCAGAGTGATTCGTTATCTGCGCCAGGAAAACAAGATCACCATGGAGGGCAAGGAAATCCGGGATTTGCAACGCGTCAACGAATTCAACGATAAAATTTCGCGGTTCAACAAAGACTTCGCGGACATCGAGAAATACCTGAAATAAAGGAGCGGCCATGGAATGGAACAGAACGAAACGGTAACTGCCATCGAAACGAAAATTGAGCTCACCGCCAAAGACCGAGAGCGGGCCATGGATTATAATTTCTTTGTCAAAAGAAAATGGATCTTCGCCGATATCATCTTCTTTGCCCTGCTCTCCTCTTTCATTTTGATCACCGGCCTCAGCGGTTTGCTTGCCGTCCCGCAGATATTGATCTATATGGCCTTTGGCTTGCTCGGCCTTCTCCTCCTGTTTTTGATCTTTGTCAAAATGATGGCCCAAGCTGGGACGAGCCATACCCGCTATGTCAAAATTACACCGGAAGCGCTGATCACCAGGATCAGCGGGGAAAAAAAGGAATTTACCGTTAAGTGGGGGGATTTCGATTATATCGGCAAAACGAAAAACTACTATTTTCTCTATCCCGACGCCACCCAGTTTTTGATTTTACCGAAGCGCTGTTTCAGCGAGGAGGAACGCAAAGCATTGGACAAGCTTATATTATAATGTATCATGCACAATATAAAATCCGAACAGAAAATCTGTTCGGATTTTTTTCTAATGCACTTTGATTTCAATCGGCGGCGACACGGTTTTTCTGTTTCCTGTGATGTACCAAACGAACCAGAAAATTGATCAGATAGCAGATGAAAAAGACAAATGAACCAAAATTTAGCATCATTGCCCCAATGAGATATCCCATACTTTCATCTGCCTCAACATACCTGTTTAATAGCTGAGGCAATATACCCGAAGTTGAAAGGTGCGAAAAACCAATTGCAATCACAGAAAATACGATGCTCACGGCAAAGAGAATTTTCCAATAAATACTGGAAAAGCCTTCTTTTAATATTATCCTTGACAAAGCTGCCAATAATATAATCAAACCAAGAAGGAGCATCGCGCCAATCGGATATGTCGAATCATAATAGGGATAAATCAATCTATACAAAAGATCGAGCAAACTCACCTTTTATCATCTCCTTTTAGCCGTAATTCAGCCATGAATGATTGAACCAACAGCTAGCGTAAAAACTGTTTAGCAAGCATTTCTTCCATTGTATTTTGTAATCCTTATCGCGTCATATTTATCATAACAGGTTATAATATCATGGTCAACGATAGTTTGTAAACTTAATAAAGTTTTAATATTTGGCGATTCCGTATTACCTCTGACATGCAAAAAAGCGCAGGTTCACTGCGCTTTTTCATAAATTTTGTTTATTTCATAATAGTTCTTTTATTTTGCTTCGGCGTTTTTTTCCGCCAGGTCCCGCTTGCGCTTGGTTAAAATGCCGCCCATACGCCCTGTTTCCACGGCGCTGAGACCGGCCCAGCCTACGGCCTGCACTTTTTCTAAGAGTCCCAATTCCGCGGCGATCTCCATTTTCATGGCTTCCACGTCGTCGGGGGTCTTTTTCATCTTGCTTTTTCTCGATTTGGAAATATCCATTTCTTCACCTCATATCATTTCAATTTGGGATTCTTTGCTAAATCATAGGATAACCCCTCCCGTGAAAAAATATTCCCGCCCTTTGGGCCCTACGTTGACTTTTCCTTCATTTTTATATAAAATGGTATCGTTAGTGAGAAAAAACAACGAGGTGAAAACATGAGCGTATTTGATACTCTCGCCGAAAGAGGTTATATCGAACAATGCACCCACGAAGATGAGATCAAAGAACTGCTGGAAAAGGAAAAGGTCACTTTCTACATCGGCTTCGACCCCACCGCCGACAGTCTTCACGTGGGCCATTTCATCCAGATCATGGTCATGATTCACATGCAGCAGGCAGGACACCGTCCCATCGCCCTGTTGGGCGGCGGCACCGCCATGGTGGGGGATCCTTCGGGCAGAACCGACTTGCGGCAGATGATGACCGTGGAAACCATTGATAGCAATGTACAGCGCTTCAAAACACAGATGTCCCGTTTTCTTGATTTCAGTGAAGGCAAGGCCTTGGCCGTCAACAACGCCGACTGGCTTCGCGACCTCAAATATGTGGATTTTTTGAGAGAAATCGGCTCTCAGTTTTCCGTGAATCGTATGCTGACGGCAGATTGCTATAAAAATCGCCTGGAAAAAGGATTGACCTTCCTCGAATTCAACTATATGCTCATGCAAAGCTACGATTTCCTCGAATTATACCGCCGCTACGACTGTAAAATGCAGTTGGGCGGCAGCGATCAGTGGAACAATATCTTAGGCGGCGTGGAACTGGTGCGCCGCCTCGATCAGGGACAGGCTTTGGGCATGACTTTTAAACTGCTGACCACCGCCGAAGGGAATAAGATGGGCAAAACGGCCAAAGGCGCTCTTTGGATCGACGAAAATAAGACCTCTCCTTATGAGTTTTACCATTACTGGCGTAATATCGACGACGCGGACGTGGAAAACTGCCTCGCCCTCCTCACCTTTTTACCCATGGATGAAGTGAGGCGCCTCGGCGGCTACAAAGACGGCCGCATCAACGAAGCCAAAAGCATTTTGGCTTATGAAGTGACGAAGCTGGTCCACGGTGAAGCAAATGCGATCAAAGCCCGCGACGCGGAACAGGCCCTCTTTGCCGGAAACGGCAGCGGAGACAACATCCCCAGCGTAACCATGAGCGCCGCGGATTTCAGCGAAGGCATCAATATTTTAGAATTGTATTTAAAAGCCGGACTCATTCCCTCAAAAGGCGAAGGACGCCGCTTGATGCAGCAAAACGGCATCAAAATCAAAGGGGAAGCGATCCTCGATTTTAACCTGCTGATCACCGCCGACGATTTTGAAGACGGCAAACTGTTACTGCAAAAGGGGAAAAAGAGCTTCAAACAAATAAAAATAGAGGAATAACGGAGGCCCTTGATCATGGAAGATTATATGGAAAAAATCGCGGCAAAGTTATACGCGTTGATGGAAACAGACGGCACACCACAAACCGCCTTTGCCCTCGGCCAGGAGCTGCGGTTGGAATTCCCCGATGAGTTCAGGGAGTTTTCCGTCAATTACGCGGCAAAATACAGCCTTTGCGGCTGCGGGCAGCACCATGCCTACCTCAACGGCCTGCTGACGATTTTAGACCAATGGGCAGAAGCCGGCAAAGTGCAAAAAACCATGGAAGGCGGCAATATCTACTGGCAAAAAACAGATCCGGTGAGCCGATGAAAAAACATGGCGGATATCTGAAAAAGTTCCTTTCCCTGCTGATCACTGCGGGTCTGATTGCCGCCGCCCTTCTTTTCTACCTCGGTTATGACAAAGCAGACCAGGCGGAAGCGGATCATACCCCCGTGGCGGAACTCTATAAGGTCTACGTTGGCGATAACCCGGAAAATCTCTCTTTCGGCGATACTGACATCGTCTCCGCGGTGATTGACCGCGTTGTGGACGAAAACAGCTTTTACCACCGTTTCCTCACCGCCTTCGGCGACCATACCGCCGCTTCTTTGCTGGTGGAAGAAGTTTACCTCCCCAACGATGAATTCATCTCCACCACCATTGCCCAGCGGATCTTAATTTACCGCATTGAGAAAGTTTACAGCGCCGATGAGATTTTGCTGATTTACTGCTACGTCATGGGCTACCAGATGGACGATATCGCCACGGTGGCCGCGCTTTTGGCCGACAAGGACAGTGAATCTCTAAAGGATCTGCTTCATATTGACTCGTCTCTCATCGACGACATCCTGGCATACCTCACGGAAAAAGGCTATCTTGCCCCGGAGGACGCCGCAGCCATTGAGGAAAAACTCCCCTAAGATTATGCAAAAAAAGGGCGCCATGCGAACGCATGGCGCCTCTTTCATGGGGAAAGAAAAAGGAAAGAACTTCAAGGGATTTGTTGATCTTACTTTTGGCTTAAAGCGCCTGCTCCATTGATTTCAAACGGCGTACTTCATGGAAGACAAAGAGCATCGCGACGATAAATGCCAGCACTTCGCAGACGGGCATGGAAGCCCAGACGCCGGCAACACCGAACAGCTTCAACATGATCAGGGATACGGGTACAATAAAGATAACGTTACGGGTCAAAGCATGAAAAACGGCGCGTCCATTCAACTCAATGGCCTGGTAGTATCCGGAAACAATGAAGGAAGCGCTGCCAAAAGCAAACAAACTGAGGAAGACATAAATATGGCTCTTACTGGCGGCAATCAAGGCCAGGTCATCCCCGGCAAAGAAGCCGATGATGAAATCGGAAAAGATAAATACAAGCACCGTAACAACGGCCATAAAAATGGTGTTGTAAACGATCGTTTTGGTCAGAGCCTGGCGTACCCTGGCAAATTTGCCGGCGCCGAGATTGAAACTAACCACCGGCTGCATACCCAAAGTCCAACCCAAGGTGACAAAGAGGGTAAAGATATACATCAAATAGGCGTTGAGGATACCGAAAGCTGCGGTATCCATACCGGTGCCGTGCCTCGCCAGCAGGTTATTAAGCATGATGGCAATAAAGGAAATGGCAACCTGCACCAGAAAAGAGGCCATGCCGGTTTTATTGACATTGGCGATCAATTTGAAATCAAATTTCAGATCGCTGAGTTTTACTTTAAAAATCGTCTTTTTGCTCATCAGGAAATAAAGACCGATCAAAGACCAGGAACCGACGGTAATGCCGAAGGCCATGGCGGAACTGGCCACGCCAAGGTCGTATTGAAAGATGCAGAAATACTCAATGATTTCCGCGTAAACCACGGGAATGGTCAGAGCCAACGTACCGATAAAGGGCTTTTCGTCCAGGCGAATGAAAAAATAGAAGATACCGCCCATAACGCAGAAAGGCAAAAAGATGAAGAACATACGGGCATAGGATACGCAGTTCGCGACGAGATCATCGGTGGCTCCGAAGAGGCGGACGATGGGTTCCGCAAAAAGATGGCCCAAAATAGCAATGGTTACGGAGAGGAAGAGGCCATACCACACGCTTTGTCCATAGACTTTGCGGGCTGCCTCCACATCCTTCCTGCCCAGATGGATCGCGGCGATGGAGGTCGCCCCGACACCGACGAGACAGCCCAAAGCCAGGGCGAAGGTGAGCAGAGGAATCACAATGGCAATCGTGGCAAGACCGGCGGCGTTTAAACCGTTGCCCACAAAGAAGCCGTCAGTCACGACCTGACAGATCTGCATGCTTTGGCCAAGCACAGCTGCAATGGAATATTTAATAATCAAAGAACCGACACTTTTCGTGCCCAGCTCCCTTTCATAAGCGGCTTCGTTACTCATATTCAATTTCTCCTCTATTTTCGCTACGCAGCGAAAATATTATTTTTCAGCCAAAAGCTCGATATAACGGTTGAAATTCGGGTCCGCCATGAAACGGTTGAAAAAATCGGAACGATAGCGGCCGTATTCCCAATAAAAATCAAAATCCTTGCCATTGCATATCTGCACCAAAGACCAGAGAGACCAATGCATCGTGACCAAAAACTTGTTGATCAGCGTTTTGGCCAAATCCAATTCCGTGGGCTCTGCGCCGACATAGGCATTTAAGAGGATTGCTTCCTCCTTTTCGGCCAGGGGATTCTCCACGATGATACAGGCAATATCAAAAAAGCCGTCGTTCATACCGCTGTATTCCCAGTCAATGATCCGCATGGTTTCACCGTTATACATAAAGTTCTCCGCCAAGGTATCATTATGACAAGGTACGAGATGCGGCGGATTTTTTTCATAGGCGGCTTTGATCAAATCGAGCTTCGAGATTGCTTCGTCCATACCCACATACTTTTTATCAAAGTTATGTTGCTTCATAATTTCAAGGTATGCCATCATCTTACTGATCGGATCAAAGCGGCCTAAGAATTCAACGCCACTGTTGTGGCAGGCGCTGATGGATTTTGCTGCTTCCTGCAGGACATCGTTATTATGAATAAAATCTTCGGGATGCATCGTAGCATAAGGTATAAATTCACTGATCAAACCACCGGTTTCGGTGTTAAAAAAATAAATCTCCGGCGCAACACCCATATTGCCGATAAGGCTGAGATTGTGCTTTTCCGCGGTGCGGTCAATATAAGCGGAAGTACCGCAACCTGCGACACGCACAGCGGCGCGCTGACCGTTATCAAGGGTAATCACGAAGTTCGTATTGGTAAGACCGCCGGGCATATAGTCAACCGCGACGATTTTGCCACCGCCGTTGATGGTCATTACCTGCATCAAATTAAAAAATTCAGAAATACTTTCCGGTGGCAATAAACAGCCGAAAATGGAATTGTCTTTTCCTTCACTCATATTAAAACCTCCTATGTAACAACAGCGTAATCTTCTGCTTTCGCCAAACGGAAGGGATAACGTACGGCAGGATGCGCCCATCCTCATTTCCCCTATCGCTTTTTGAAAGAAGCTTCTTTTCACCGACCTCCTTTTTCCTTAAACTCGGTTTTCTTTTCTTTTTTTCCAACATACACCTTTTTGTTACACAAAAGTCAACTATTTTTTGAAAAATTTTTTGCTGTTGACAGTTTCTTCAAAAGGATATATAATCGCTTTAATAAGAAAGTTCATATTGAAGTAGTTACGGCCTGCTTTATGATGGGGGAACAGATGTTGCCCTAAATGTTTGTTTTAACAGTAAATCATAAAAGGAGGTCATTTTTTATGATCAAATACCAACCGGTCAGCTCTTTAAAATCGCCGCGCTTTTCCGGCATTAAGACCTTTATGCGTCTGCCCCAGGTGACGACGACCGACGATATTGATTTTGCCATTGTCGGCATCCCCTTCGATACCTGCGCTTCTTACCGCGCCGGTACCCGTTTCGGCCCCGCATCCATCCGGGAAATGAGCTGCCTCGCGGCAAAACCATATAACCCCGAACTGCAAGTCGGCATCTTTGCCCACTGTTCCGGCGTCGATTACGGCGACCTCGGTTCCGTCCCCGGCTATATCGAGGAATCTTTCGATTTGATCAGCGAAGGAATGCTGCCTCTCTTCCAAAAAGGCGTCGTTCCCGTGGCCATGGGCGGCGATCACAGCGTAACCTTGCCGGAGCTGCGGGCCTGCGCGAAAGTGAACGGCCCTATGGCCCTGATTCATTTCGACGCCCATTACGACACGATTCCCGAATATTTCGGCAAGCCCTATAACCACGGCACGCCCTTCTATCACGCGGCCAAGGAGGGCCTTGTGGATACCTCTCATTCGATTCAGGTGGGTATCAGAGAAAACCTTTACGGCGAAGAAGATCTGGATAATTCCAAAAGCCTTGGCTACGACGTTTTAAAAGCCGTTGATTTTCATCACATGACCTGCGAAGAGATTGTCGCCCGCATCAAAGAACGCGTTGGCGATAAAAAAGCGTTTCTCACCTTCGATATTGATTTTCTCGATCCCTCCTGCGCCCCGGGAACCGGCACGCCGGTCATCGGCGGCGTCAACACTGTCCGCGCTTTGGAAGTCATTCGCGGTCTTGCCGATTTGAACATCATCGGCTACGACCTGGTGGAAGTCGCCCCCCAGTACGATCCAAGCAACATTACCCCCATCACGGCAGCGGGACTGATCTGCGAGTTTTTAGGCCACATTGCCTACAAGAAAAAACACAACATCGTCTATTAAAATAGAGTCCATGAAAAATAAAACGAGGACTTCCCCTTTGGGCAGTCCTCGTTTTATATATCTGTTATATCCGTGATCCTATTTTACAGGCACTTGAAGCTCAATGATGGTCTCCTCGGCCTTGCTCGTCAAGGTCACATCAAGTTTATAGATCTGCAAAATCCTACCGTTCACCGTTAATTTATGCTGTTTCATAAAGTCTTTCACGATCTCAAAGGATTCGTTATACCGCTCTAAATTACCGTTGTGATAATAGAGACAGATATAATCCCCGGCGGGAAGCGTTTTGTGATAGGGCGACTCCAACGCGTCTTCGGTGAGAAAGAGCAACGGCACCCCGGGAATGTAATCCTCCGAGGGTTTTAATAATTCTTCCCCGCCGTAAACCCCCACTCGGTCACTGGCTAAAATCGGCGCCGTTTCATTGAGATGCCACTCCAACTGGGTTAAAATCAAAGCGTGTTCCTTGGGGCCGCCGGCTTTTTCGCCGAAAGTCAGAATATGGCGTTCCGGCAGCTTTTTTTCATAAACGACATTGACGTCGGGAATATCTTTAAGACTCTTCAAAAAATCAAGTTTTTTCTGCAAAACGCGATAAGTCGCCATCTGCTCTTCTATCTCAAACATCAGATTGTCAGCGTATTTTGTTAAAATCTCCGTGGATTTTACCAAGTTGCGGTCGCTGAAATACTCGACAATCATGTCAAGAGACATACCAAGCTGCCGCAGCTCCTTAATGGTGCCAATTTTCTCATATTGACGGATGGAATAGTAGCGGTATTTGGTCTGCGGATCCACATAAACCGGTTTGATTAAGCCGATGCGATCGTAATGGCGCAGCGTTTCCGGGGTCAGCTTGCGCAATTTCGCCAGCTGGGAGATGGACAACAGCTTTTCATCCAAAGGAAGCCCCCCTTTCCTCTTTTTACATCATAGCACCCTATTTTGAGGAAAGCAAGGAAACAAAAAAGGACCGTGATCAATATGATCACGATCAGACTGTAGACAAAATACGCGTAAGCGGATTTTGGGCTACAGGATGATAGGCTGTCGAGAAAGGCTTAGACACGGCGAACGCTTTGGCCCGCGGCTGCGCCGTGTACAAAAAGGTACTCAAGCTGTCGTGGGTCAAAGAGTTCGCCGTGTATCAGACTTTGTCGGCTGCCTAACCGTGATTAACATGATCACGGTTTTAGTTTTTATGATAGAGGAAGATGCGGTCTTTGCCATTGAGATCCTGCACGATACTGCCGCCTCTCAGCTGATATTTTTCCGCCAGATTCAGGACGCTTACACCCTGCCCTTCCCCGATTTCCATCAAAAAAAGCCCCTTTTCATTGAGGCGGGCCGCCACTTCTTTCAAGATACCCTCGATGACAAAAAGACCCTCCAAACCGCCGTCTAGAGCGATGGCCGGTTCGTAGTTCAGCTCTGGGGGAATTTCGGCCATTTCTTTTTCCGTGAGATAAGGGGGATTTGCCGTAATCAAATCAAAGGTTTCCTCTTTGGCAAGGCAGGAAAAAAGATCACTGCACATGAATCTTACGTCGGTACCGTTGAGCAGGTTATTCTTTTCCGCCACCGCCAAAGCGTCTGTAGAAATATCAAGACCAAGGAAACTGCCGTTTAAGTTTTTCGCCAGGGAGATGGCAATACAGCCGGACCCGGTGCAGAGATCAAGGGCCTTGAGCGCCCTGCCCTCGCCCCATTTTACGGCGATTTCCACCAGCAATTCTGTTTCAAAGCGGGGAATCAGTACCGCTGCATCGACGGCAAAAGCAGCGCCGTAAAACCATTGGCACCCGAGGACGTATTGAAAGGGCTCCCACGCCTCTAAGCGTTTTACAGCCTCTTCATAACGGTCAAGGTTTTCCGCTTGCTCTTCTAAATCAAGGTCGATGAGGGCTCGCCCCGCAAAGGATTGGATCAGCCAGGCGGCTTCCCGCTCCCCGTTATCTCTGTCCGCCAGCGCTGTTTTCAGCCAGACAAACAGTTCCCGGTAGGTCATTTTATTCCGTCACATCCTCTTTGAGTAAACGCATTTGTTCGTCTCTGATGAGGGATTCGATGATTTCATCGATATTCCCCTCTAAGATGTTGTCGAGACGGTGCAGAGTGAGACCGATGCGGTGATCGGTAACGCGGCCCTGGGGAAAATTAAAGGTACGGATGCGCTCAGAGCGGTCGCCGCTCCCCACCATGCTCTTACGCTTGGAGGAGATGTCTCCCTGCTGTTCTTCCTGGATCACCTCATAAATACGGGCGCGCAGGATCTTCATGGCCTTTTCCTTGTTGCGCAGTTGGCTCTTTTCGTCCTGACAGGAAACGGCGATACCGGTAGGCAGATGGGTTAAACGCACCGCGCTTTGGGTGGTGTTGACGCATTGGCCGCCGGGGCCGCTGGCACAGAAAACGTCGGTTTTGATATCGTTGGGACCGATATCCACTTCCACTTCTTCGGCTTCGGGCATCACGGCGACGGTGGCCGCCGAGGTGTGAACACGGCCTTGGGTTTCCGTATCGGGAACCCGCTGCACCCGGTGGACGCCGCTCTCATATTTCAAACGACTGTAGACGTTTTTGCCTTCGATGAGGCAGATGATTTCCTTGATGCCGCCGATATCGGTGATGTTGCTGTTCAGCACATCCATCTTCCAGCCCTGTTTTTCCGCGTAACGGGAGTACATTTTATAGAGATCATTGGCAAAAAGCGCAGCTTCTTCCCCGCCTGTGCCGGCGCGAATCTCCATGATGACGTTTTTCGCAGCATTGGGGTCTTTGGGCAGGAGCAGAACTTTCAGCTTTTCCTCCCATACCGCCATTTCCTTTTTTGACGCTGCCGCTTCTTCTTCGGCAAAGGCTTTCATTTCCGCGTCGGTTTCTTCGGCGATCAGCTCCAGATCACCTTCATATTCCGCCTTCACCTTTTTATAGGCGCGGTAGCCTTCAACGATGTCCTCCAGCTCGGCGTGGGCCATGACGTGTTTTTTCCACACCTTCTGGTCAGAAATGACCGCGGGATCGCCGATCAGCAGCGACAATTCGTCATATCTCTTTTCTAATTGATCCAGTTTTTCAAACACCGGCTTCGATCTCCTTTTGCGGCTTTGCTGTTGTAAATGGGCGATAGCAAAAAACAGAGCCGGAGGCTCTGTTTCAGACTATAGACAAAAAATCTGCTGTCTATTATTGAAGGCCGTATTTTTTCTTGAACTTGTCCACACGGCCGCCTTCTTCAACCAAGAAACGTCTGCTACCGGTATAGAAGGGATGGCACTGGGAACAAACTTCCACTCTAATATTCTTTTTTGTGGATTTCGTGGTGAACTTATTACCACAAGCGCAAGTGATTTCGACTTCTTCATATTTGGGATGAATATCCTTTTTCATACCTTGTCACCTCTCTTCCGGCATGATTCTATTTTTCAAGCGAAGTTAATTATATCATAGGCAAGGGGCAATTGCAAGATCTTTTTCATGGTATTTTCCCTTTACCGCCGGGGTCGGCTGTAGTTGCCCACGTCAGCGCCGCAAGCGTGAATCGCCGCGATCAGCGCTTCCATGCCCTGACTTTTGCTTGGGATAAAACCGCAGGCCCGATAAAAATAGTCCGCGTCAATATTGAGGTTACGGATCTGCACTTTCTGTAAACCGGTACGGAAAATGAAACCGCAAAGCGCTTCGATTTCCTCGTCCCGATCGGAAAAACCGGGAAAAGCCAAAAGATTCAAAGAAACGTAAACACCCTGATCCACGGCGTAAGCCACTCCGCCCTCCACATCCTCTAAAGCATAGTTTTTCGGCCGGTAATAAGCCTTGTAGTGGTCGGGAACAGCGGAAAAAAGGCTGACCCGAAGGGTATCGATGCCGCCGTCAACAATCTTTTGCAGACATTCGGTATGACCGGCGTTGGTGTTCATGTTGATCGTGCCCTGGTCCGTATTGTCCCGGATCACCTTCATGGCTTTGACGATTTTTTCCGCCGCCAAAGAGGGTTCCCCTTCGCAGCCCTGGCCGAAACTGATGATATTCTCTTTTTTCTCGCCATTCAGATGAAAGGCGCCGACTTCGGCGATTTCTTTCACCGTGGGGGAGAAACTGATTCTCCCCTGGGCCGAAGGACAGCACTCCGCTGCCTGCTCCGAAATACAGCCGATGCACCGGGCGTTGCAGGTTTTCGAAACCGGCAAGCCCCCTTCCCAGCGGCGGTAAAAGATGTTCTGCGCCGTAAAACAACCGTAGGTCAGAGAACAGTGGGTCAGCTGGGCAATGATTCTGTTTTCCGGCAGGAGCTTTTTCACTTTGGCAATCCGCTCTGGTAGATCCGCGGTGTTGTAATGATCCGGGTGCCAAATTTTGTGCTCGTCGGTCTGCTTTGCCGCCACATAGACCTTACCGTCTTCCATGGCCGCGGCAGTGTAGCCCAAAAGCGGTAGCACTTCGGGACCGCCTGTGGTTTTCGTGGCCGGCAGGAGCATCCGGCTAAAGCCCTGGGGTAAGAGGACGGCAACGGCAGTCCCCTTTCCCGCAACGATATTGCCGTCTTTCGTTCGCATCAGCGGCGCTCTTCCCGGCATGGCCGTGAAGGTCGCCCCTTTGGGCAGGGGAATATAGCCGGCGGCGGGCAGCAGCTCACTGCCGCGGGCGGCCAATGCTTCATACCCCTTCGCCGCCAGAAGATCGCCTTTTTCATTGGTGTATAACGGCTGCATCATCGTTTTCACGGTTCTCACGGTTTATCCATATCGATTTTTTTAATCAAAGGTTTCTTATCATAATCGTGGATGGTCGTGATGTAGCGAATCGTCCCCGTGAAAGAGCGTAGGATAATCGAGTGGGTGGTCGCTTTGTTATCCTCGTAGCTGATGCCCTCGAGCAAAGGGCCGCTGGTAATGCCGGTGGCGGTGAAGAAAACATCGTCGCCCCGGGCCAAATCTTCCATGGTGAGCACCTTGTTTTCATCATGGATCCCCATTTTTGCCATACGTTCCCGGTCTTCGTCGTCTTCCGGCCAAAGTTTCCCCTGCATATCACCGCCAAGACATTTCAGTGCCGCCGCGGCGATGACGCCTTCCGGGGCGCCGCCGATGCCGATGAGCATATCGATGCCGGTATGGGGCAGGCCGCAGGCTACGGCGGGGGCCACATCACCGTCGGTGATCAGCTGTACCCGGCAGCCACAGCCCCGCAGTTCCTGAATGATCTTTTGATGACGTTCCCTGTCCAGTACCACAACGTTGATATCCCCCAAAGCTTTGCCACTGGCTTTGGCATAGGCGGTGACGTTTTCCGTCACCGAGGCGTTGATATCGATCAACCCCTTGCCGGCGGGGCCGACACAGATTTTATCCATATACATATCCGGCGCTTCGAGGAGGTTCCCCTTTTCCGCCGCGGCAAATACCGCGATGGCGCTGGGAGCGTTTTTCGCACAGAGGTTGGTACCTTCCAGGGGATCAACGGCAATATCCACGGCGGGATCTCTTTCGCAGCCGCAACCTACCTCTTCGCCGATATAGAGCATGGGCGCTTCGTCCATCTCCCCTTCGCCAATCACCACAGTGCCGCGAATGGGTACCGTATCAAAAGCCGTGCGCATACCCCGCACCGCGGCGCCGTCGGCTTCGTTTTTGCAACCCTTGCCGATCCAGCGGCCGGAGCCCAAAGCGGCGGCTTCCGTCACGCGTACCAAATCAAGAGTGAGTTCTTTACAAATCATTGATATCCCCTCTTTTCATAAATTAAAACCAAGTTTTTTATAAGCAAAGGCCGCTTTTTTCCCAGTCCGCTTTAAATTGAGCAAGACCGACATCGGTCAGGGGGTGTTTCACCATTTTTTTCATGACCCCATAGGGAATGGTGGCGATATCCGCCCCGGCCAGGGCCGCGTCAGTTACGTCCCGGGGACTGCGGATACTGGCGGCGATGATTTTCGTTTTTTGTTGATAGCGGTCAAAAATCCTTCTGATCTCCTGTAAAAGCACATTGCCGTCAGCGCCGTTGTCGTTGAGCCGGCCCACAAAGGGGCTGACATAGGTGGCTCCGGCCCGGGCGGCCAAAAGCGCCTGGTTGGCGGAAAAGACAAGGGTTAGATTTGTGGGAATCCCCGCTTTTTTCAACATCCCGCAGGCCTTTAAGCCCGCTTCCGTCAAAGGTAATTTGATCACGACGTTTTCCCCGTAAGTTTTGAGGAACTTTGCCTGTTCTACCATGGTATCAGCATCTTCCGCCGTCACTTCTAAGCTCAGCGGACCCGTGACCAAGGAAGCGATTTCCGCCATAAAGTCTTTTACGTTGATACCGGCTTTCGCCAGCAGCGACGGGTTGGTGGTGACCCCCGCTAAGACGCCCCAAGGGGCAATTTCCCTGATTTCAGCCAATTTTGCTGTATCGAGATACAATTCCATCCGATCACACCTTTTCGCTTTTTTCAATGAGAACAGGAAAACCGCTAACACTTCTTGCGCTTTTCCTTGTTCCTCTTATGGTCTATGCTTTTTCGTATCTATTTTTCTTATTATTTATGCCTTGCCGTCGCAGCCCAAAACGTGAACCAGCTTATCTTTGACCAATTCTTTGATGTTGGCCCTGGCCGGTTTCAGATACTGACGGGGGTCAAAATGATCGGGATGTTCCGCCATGTATTTGCGGATCGTTCCGGTCATGGCAAGACGCAAGTCGGAGTCGATGTTGATTTTGCAGACAGCCATTTTCGCGGCCTGGCGCAGCATATCTTCGGGTACGCCGATGGCATCGGGCATTTTGCCGCCGTGAGCGTTGATCATTTCCACGTAGGCTGGGATCACCGAGGAGGCGCCGTGGAGCACGATGGGAAAATGAGGCAGCCGTTTGCCGACTTCCTCTAAAATATCAAACTTTAACTGCGGTTTCTGGCCGGGTTTGAATTTATAGGCGCCGTGACTGGTGCCGATGGCGATGGCCAAAGAATCCACACCGGTACGGGTGACGAATTCTTCCACTTCGTCGGGGCGGGTATAGGAAGCGTCGGCGGCGGCAACATTGACATCGTCTTCGATGCCCGCCAATTTACCAAGTTCCCCTTCCACCACAACCCCATGGGCATGGGCGTATTCCACCACCTGTTTCGTTAAGGCGACGTTTTCCTCAAAAGGCAGTTTGGAGCCGTCGATCATCACGGAGGTAAAGCCGCCGTCCACACAGCCTTTGCAGACTTCAAAATCAGCGCCGTGATCCAGATGCAGGCAGATGGGCAATCCTGTTTCGATCTCTGCCGCTTCCACCAGTTTCATCAAATAAGTCGGGTTGGCATATTTCCTTGCCCCGGCGGAAACTTGCAGAATCAGAGGGGCCTGCACTTCATAGGCGGCCTCCGTAATCCCCTGAATGATCTCCATATTGTTCACGTTAAAAGCGCCGATGGCGTATCCTCCCTCATAAGCCTTCTTGAACATTTCAGTAGACGTTACCAGTGGCATCATCAACAACTCCTTTACTTTAAATTTTCATGAGATAACCGTAGAAAATGCGTGCAAGTGAATGGACTCAATGACAGTCCTTAAACTCCTTTGCCGCCTGAACCAAGCCGTGAAACAGAGGATGGGGATGATTCGGCCGGGATTTGAATTCAGGATGGAACTGGCAGGCGATGAAATAGGGATGCTGCGCCAATTCCACCATTTCCACAAGGCGGCCGTCTAAAGAGGTGCCGGCAATTTTTAAATCACTTTTTTCAAACTGCTCTCTGTATTCATTATTGAATTCGTAACGGTGACGGTGTCTTTCGTGAATGGGGGATTCCCCGTATAAGGCAAAGGCTTTAGAATTCGGGTCCATCTTACAGGGATAGAGGCCCAAACGCATGGTACCGCCTTTATCCTCCACCAGTTTCTGTTCGGGCAGCAGGTCGATGACGGGATAGGGCGTGTCACAGAATTCAGAACTGTTGGCGTCGGCCATCCCTAAAACATTTCTGGCAAACTCCACCACAGCAAGCTGCATACCGAGGCAGATACCGAGGAAAGGCAGCTGATGGGTTCTGGCATAGTGGACACCGAGGATTTTTCCTTCGATACCGCGATCGCCAAAGCCGCCGGGAACGATCATGCCGGCAACACCGGCCAATTTTTTGGCAATATTTTCCTCGGTAAGGTGCTCTGAATTGACCCAAACGGGCTCCACCTTTGTACCCAAGTCATAACCTGCGTGACTTAAGGATTCCACGATGCTGAGATAGGCGTCGTGGAGTTCCACATACTTACCGACAATGGCGATTTTCAGCGTGTCCTTATAATTTTCGATCTTATCCACCATCTGCTTCCATTCTCCCATATCGGCGGGGGGACAGTCCAGACGGAGTTTTTTGACGACGACAGCGTCCATGCCTTCGGCGACGAGGTTCAACGGCACCTGATAAATGGTTTTGGCGTCAATGACCTGGATCACAGCTTCCTTTTCCACGTCACAGAAAAGGGCAATTTTGTCCACCATATCCTGGGACATATACTGTTCCACCCGGCAGGCGATGATATCGGGATGGATTCCGATGCCGCGCAATTCATGAACACTGTGTTGGGTCGGTTTTGTTTTCGCTTCGCCGGAAGCGTGGAGATAGGGTACCAAGGTACAATGGATATAGAGCACATTTTCCGGGCCGACTTCCCGTTTCATCTGGCGAATGGCCTCCAGGAAAGGCAGGGATTCGATATCGCCGACGGTGCCGCCGATCTCGGTGATCACCACATCGGGATTGCCGTCTTTGCTGGGACGGATGACCCGTTCTTTGATTTCATTGGTAACATGGGGAATGACCTGTACGGTACCGCCGAGGTAATCACCTTTGCGTTCCTTCTTGATCACCGCGTCGTAGACTTTACCGCTGGTGGTGTTGCAGTTTTTGGAAAGGTTAATGTCAATAAACCGTTCATAATGACCGATATCGAGGTCGGTTTCGGCGCCGTCGTCGGTAACGAAGACTTCGCCGTGCTGATAAGGGCTCATCGTGCCGGGATCCAGGTTAATGTAAGGATCGAATTTCTGACTGACAACCTTCAGGCCGCGGTTTCGCAAAATGCGACCGAGAGACGCCGCTGTAATGCCTTTACCAAGAGACGATACGACACCGCCGGTCACAAAAATAAATTTGGTCATTTCCTGTACCTCGCTTCTTCAAAATTATATGATCTATATCTGATTCGATTCTGCTGAAAGCAATTCATGGCTATTTTCGCTTAAAAAGGCTCTGTTGGGAAAGGTTTCGCCGGTTTCCTACGCTTTCGCTTTTAGGAAACACTGCCGAATGCGCCGGGAAGGGCAAAAGGGCAAGTTCCTTCCATACCACCATTGCCTTGTTGTTTACATTTCTGTAGGAGCGTTGACTCCCAGGATGGCCAGTACGTTTTTAATGGCGATGGCCGTTGCCCGAGAGAGGCCGAGCCGGGCATTTCTGAGGCTTTCCTCTTCGGTATTGACGTGACAGTGATTATAAAAGCTATGGAACGATGAGGCCAGGTCGTGAAGGTAGACGCAAAGCCGGTGAGGTTCCAAGGTTTCCGCCGCCGTGGCAATCTCTTCCGGTAAATCCGCCAGCTTTTTCATAAGCGCCCCTTCCTGGGCTTCCCCAAGAACGCTGTAATCCACGGTTTTGAAATTAGGCAAAGCATAGCCTTTGACTTGGGTCTGCCGCAGAATGCTGCAAATGCGGGCATGGGCGTACTGCACATAAAAAACGGGATTGTCCGCCGACTTTGATTTTGCCAGATCAAGGTCAAAATCCATGGCGCTGTCGGGGTTGCGCATCACAAAGAAGTAGCGGGCCGCATCGTAACCGACCTCTTCTATGAGGTCTTCCAAGGTCACGTATTGACCGCTGCGTTTGGACATGCGCACAAGTTCGCCGCTTTGATAGAGCTTTACCAGCTGCATCAGGATGACCGTAAGCTGGTCGGGATCGTAACCAAAAAAGGAGATCGCCCGTTTCATCCGAGCCACGTGTCCGTGGTGGTCCGCTCCCCAAATATCGATCACTTGATCAAAGCCACGGTCAAATTTATCTTTATGGTAGGCGATGTCCGCCGCAAAGTAAGTGGGTACGCCATTGGCGCGGATCAATACCTCGTCTTTTTCCTCAAGGTTGACCCTTTCTCCAGCTTTGCTCTGCTTCTCCTCACCGCTGTGCTCCGCCTTCAGCAACAAGGCGCCCTCCTTTTCATAGGCGATGCCCCGCTCTTTTAGTTCGTCCATGGCCGCCTTGACCTTACCGGAGCTATGGAGAGAGCGTTCAGAGAACCAAACGTCGAACTCGACGCCGTAAAGGGCGAGGACCCGTTTCATATCGGCAAGTTTTTCCTCCAGGGCGTAGTCGGCAAGGATTTCCTGACGCTTCCCTTCATCTTCCGCTCTTAACGCGTCGCCCTTTTCGGCAAGGTAATGGGCGGCGGTGGCTTTCACGTCCTCCCCGTGATAACCGTCCTCAGGAAAAACGGCGTCTTCCCCAAGGAGTTCTCTAAAGCGGGCGTCCAACGACGCGCCGAGCAGGCGAATCTGATTGCCGGTATCGTTGATATAGAATTCTTTTTCCACATCGTAATCGGCGAAGGACAATAGCTTGGCCAGAGCATCGCCGATGGCGCCGCCTCTGGCATTGCCCATATGGAGCAAACCCGTGGGATTGGCGCTGACAAATTCTACCTGCACCTTTTTCCCGCTACCCACAGTAACGCTACCGTAACGGTCGCCCATTTCATGGACGAGGGGGGGAACGCTGAAAAGCCAATTCTTTTTCAAAAAGAAATTGATAAAACCCGCACCGGCCACTTCCGCCCGGTCGATAAAAGAATCTGCGGTATCCAGGCGGTTTAGGATGATTTCCGCAATTTTACGCGGCGCCATACGGGCTTCTTTCGCCATAACCAAAGCGATATTGGCGGCAAAATCACCGTGGGCTTGCTCCCTGGGGATCTCCACCACAAAATCGGGGATCGTATCAAAAGACAACTCACCCCCGGTTTTCGCAAGGGTGAGCGCTGTTTTCAATCTTCCCCCAAGGTCATTCTTGATATCTACAATCGGTCTCATTTTTCCTCCAAAGAAGTATCGTTAAAGAAGAAGTGTCTAAAGAAGAATCGTTTCGATCTGATGTCTGTTGCCCTTATCTGCCCAAAAGAGCACATAGTATTTCATTATCTGTATTATATCATAAAATACTGAAAATTACCGCACTTTTTTCGTGATTTATGAAATTTTTTCAAAGAGGACATCCTTTGAATCCATAACAAAAAGAGCACTTCGTGAGAAGTGCTCTTTTACCTTTTGGAGGCGCCACCCAGATTCGAACTGGGGCATAAAGGATTTGCAGTCCTCTGCCTTCCCACTTGGCTATGGCGCCGCGCCGCAGTAACTATATTAACATAATCTTTTTTATATTTCAAGTTCTTTTTGCGTATAATTTTTCCCGCTTCGATAAAAATAGGTGTATACAAAAGGAAAACGGAGGTAACTATGGGAAAATATATCAAACCCGTCATTTTCATGCTGCTCTTCGCCATGGCCTGCACTTATGTGGTCATTGACGCGGGCCGCGCGGAGCGGGAAACCACAATGGCACAAGGCGAAACCGTGGCCACAGCGGCAACGATGTCTTACAACGAAAAAGTTTCACTGCTATCCCGTCTGATTCAGGCCGAAGCCGAAGCCGAACCGTATATCGGCAAAGTCGCCGTTGGAGCCGTGCTGATGAACCGGGTCAACAACTCACAGTTTCCCAATACGCTAAGCGGCGTCATCTACCAAAGCGGCGCTTTTGAATCGGTAAGCAACGGCCGGATCTGGGCGATCAATCCCACATCGGAAACGACAAAAGCAGCTCAGGCCGCAATGAACGGCTGGGACCCCACATACGGCGCCATCTATTTTTGGAATCCTTACAAACCGGTGAACAAATGGATGTGGACGAGAACCATCACCGTGCAATATTACAACCACATTTTCGCCCGCTAAGAAAGGAGACTTTTATTTTATGGATAAGAAAAATGTGCTCATCATCTTTTTGGCGGTGTTGACAATCGCCGGCTTCGGCTGGGGTTTCTACGAAGCGAATCGAACGGACGTCGCAACCGCCAGCATTGAAAACGACGCCTCCCGGGCTTTTTACGAATTGATGGATTCCGTGGACGAGCTGACCGTGCTTTCCAGCAAGGCCATTGTCGTTGCCGACAATGATAACCGCGCCCGCCTTTATTCAGAAATGAGCAGTTATTCCTATGTAGCCCAGGAAAATCTTTCCATGCTGCCGATCTATAACGGCACCCTCGCCAGAACGCAGCAATTTTTAAATCAGATGGGGGATTTTTCCTATTCCCTCATCGCCAAGGCTGCCCGGGATGAAGACCTCACCGCCGCGGAGCTGGAAACGCTGAAATCCCTTAATACAGAGGTGGCGGAAATTGCCGATGCCCTTCATGAACTGGAATCCAGCAGCGGCGACTATTTCTCTTACGATGCCATTCAAGCGGCCAACAAGCATATTTCCGACGGCGACTATGACAACGCCGGCCTTGCGGTTTCATCGCTGAATACCATCAACGACGGCCTTTCCTCTACCCCCACCCTGATTTACGATGGGCCCTTCTCCGACAATTTGGAAAACAAAGGCCAGATCACCCTGGAAGGGGAAGATATTGATTGGGCCACGGCCAAAGAAAAAGCCAAAGCCATTTTCGGCGATCAATATACCTATAAAGCCCATGGCAAAAGCTCCAAAGCCGCCGGCATCGCCGTTTATACCGTCGCCATGCAACGCAGCGCAAATGATGAAACGCCCTTTGCTTATTTTGATATCAGTATTACCGGCGGCTACGCCGTGCAATATACCGTCGACACGGAAGACGGCGAACAAGCCATCAGCGAAGAGACGGCACTCAGCAACAGCGATGCTTTTATGCAGACCATCGGCTATACCAATATGAAAGCCGGGTATTATCTGATTGATAACAATATCTTTACCGTCAATTATACGTATGACCTTGACGGCGTCGCCGTCTATCCCGATATGATCAAAATATCCGTCGATATGGCCAGCGGCGATATCGTGGGGCTCGACGCCAAAAGCTATCTGGAAAATCATCAGAAACGCTCCCTGCCCAGCTTGATTCTGACGGAAGACGGCGCCAGAGAACACCTGGCCAGCGGCATTACGCCTGTGGCTTGCCAGCGGGTCATCATCCCCAAGGATAATGGCAAGGAAACCTATTGCTATGAATTCCGCTTCAAGGAAAACAACACCGATTATCTGCTTTACATCAACGCCGAAACAGGGAAAGAAGAAGATGTTCTGATTGTGAAGGATAACGAAAGCGGCACCTTTACCATGTAAAACAAAACCAAAACTTTAAAGGAAAACCCCACCCAACTTCCCGTCGGGCGGGGTTCTTTCTTTGGTCAGTGGTTATAATCCTCAATGACTTCTCCTTCCCAATCCTCCTGTACTTTTGCCTGTACCACAGCGTGTTCCCCGTAGGTTTCGGCAAAATAGAGCTTGCCGTTTTCGTCGGACTGGAAGTAATAATAATTGTTTTCCGCATAGTAGAGGGTGGCTTCAAGAGAGTCAATGCCAGGACAGCAGATGGGACCGATGGGCAAACCGGGGTAAAGATAGGTGTTATAAGGAGAGTCATACCGGGTATCGGCATAGGAAATGATCGATTTTTTGATGCCCAGGGCATACTCCACCGTAACGCAGGATTGAAGTTTCGTGTAACTGGGATTATGCAGACGGTTAAAAAAAACCCCGGCCACATTTTCCCGATCCGCCCTGGTCGTCGCTTCGCTTTCCACCATGGAAGCCAAGATGATCATATCGTCAAAGCGGTAGCCCAGTTCTTCTGCTCGGTCAATATACGGTTGCAGGTAAGCCTTCCGTTCAAAATTCGCCAGCATCTCGTTGATCACCTGAACAGGATCGGTATTGGCCTCAAAATAGTAAGTATCGGGAAAAAGATAGCCTTCTAAGGGATTTTCATGATCGATCCCCGCCAAAAACGGGTAGTCAAAGGTATTTTCAGCGGCGGCGGTGAGAAAATCGGCGGCATCGCAGACGCCGGCTTTGGCGAAAATTTCCGCAATCTGCCGCACCTGCTTGCCTTCGGGTATCGTCACGCGGATGGAAGCAAGCTGGGGCGTGGTTAGCAAAGCGCAAAGGGCGTGATAGCCCATGCCCTTTTCGACGGTAAACGTTCCCTGCTGCCAAAGCCGATCGTAGCCTTTGCCCTGAGCGTAGCAGGCGAAAAGCTTTTCATGGCCGATGACTCCATATTCCTTTAACAGCGCCGCCACAGCCAAGGTACCGTTGCCAACCTCAACGGTGAGCGTTGCGCTCTCCTTGACCAAAGCACCCTTTTTCAAATCCCCGTAAAATGAAACCGTTACAACGGTGAACAGGGTCACCAGGACGGCGAGACAGACAAAGAAGACTATTTTCTTTTTTGAGTTTTGTTTTTGTTTTTTCATCAGATGTTTCCGGAAATTCCTTTGTGTTTTGCCTTTTTTCCAATTGTCTCATAAAAAAACAAAACTTTCTATAAAAAAATGAAATTTTTATGAATAAAACATCGGGGAATGACCATAATAAGCAATGTAGTAAGTACCATTTCCATCCATCCATTCTTTCAAAACAAAGAGAAGGCTCCATTGGAGCCCTCTCTTTGTTTTGAAAATTGATAGAAACGCTACGCGTTTCTTATGTAACATATCTTTGCAGATTTAGCGGTTTGAGTCTTTTATCACAAAATAGCTTTCAGGAAAGAAAGCTATTTTGTGTAAGACCCTATCGTATTTTTTATTTCAGCAGATTGCTACGATCTCTATAGGTGGTATGCAGCAGGTCATGGGCAACATGACTGTTGGGTTCTCCGAGGAAATCCTGATAAAGCTCTTTGATCACAGGATTCTTGTGGGACTGCCGCACCGGCAGATTGACATCAGCCTGATAGATCGCGTCGAAACGCAGCTGCATTTTCGCCCAGTTTTTGATCGGGTTACCGCCGCCGCCGATGCAGCCGCCGGGACAGGCCATGATCTCAATGAAATGATACTCGGCCTTGCCGTCCCGTACAGCGTCCATCAGTTTTCTGGCATGGCCGGTGCTGTGGGCCACGGCGACCTTGACGTTGAGATCACCGATAGGGATCGTGGCTTCCTTCACGCCTTGAAAACCGCGGACGGCTTTGAAGTTGATGTCGGCCAGAGGCTGTTTGGTAATGATTTCGTAAACGCTGCGCAGAGCCGCCTCCATCACACCGCCGGTGGAGCCGAAAATCACGCCGGCGCCGGAGCCGAGACCGAAGGGATCGTCAAAATCGGTTTCCGGCAAATCTTTGAAGGTGATACCGCACTGTTCGATCATCCGCGCCAATTCCTGAACCGTCAAAACGGCGTCGATATCGGGATTGCCGTTGGTGGCAAGTTCGGGGCGTTTCGCTTCAAATTTCTTGGCGGTACAGGGCATGATGGAAACACTAAAGATATCTTTGGGGTCTTTCCCCATCTTTTGAGCGTAATACGTTTTGATCAAAGCGCCAAACATCCCCTGGGGAGATTTGCAGCTGGAGAGGTTGGGCAGCAATTCGGGATAATAGGTTTCGCAGAAATTGATCCAGCCGGGGCTACAGGAAGTGATCATCGGCAAAGCGCCGCCGCTGGTCAGTCTGGTGATGAACTCCGTGCCCTCTTCCATGATGGTGAGGTCCGCGGTGACGTTGGTATCGAATACTTTATCAAAACCGATGCGCTTCATGGCAGTAACGAGTCTGCCTGTAGAGACAATGCCGGGGTCTTCCCCCAAAGCTTCGGCGATGGTGACTCGCACTGCGGGGGCTACCTGAGCCACCACTTCTTTTTCATTGCCCTCAATCACCTGCCAAACAGGTTCTCTGTCGTCATGAACGACGAGGGCGCCGACGGGACAAGCCTGAACGCACTGACCGCAGCTGATACAAACCGTATCCGCAAGGCTTCTGCCAAAAACAGGCGTGACCACCGTGGGGAAGCCGCGATTTTCTTTATTCAGAGCGAACACTGTCTGCACATCGTTACAGGCAACGAGGCAGCGGTCGCAGACAATGCACTTGGAGGGATCCCGGGTGATGGAAGGAGAGGACATATCTTTCCCGTGACCTCTTAGTTCCAAAGGATATCGCAAATCGCGAATAAAGTGCATGTCCTCGGCAATGGTTTGCAATTCGCAGTTACCGTTTCGATCACATTCCAAACAGTTTTTACTGTGATGAGAAAAGATCAGTTCAAGAATGTTCATTCTCGCCTTGCGCACCCTGGCGGTGGTGGTTTTCACGACCATACCGTCGCTGACCGGATAAGCGCAGGCAGGCACGAGGAGTCTCTGTCCTTCCACTTCCACAACGCAGATGCGGCAGTTGGCTTTGACCGACTGGTCCGGATGGTAGCAGAGGGTGGGGATTTTTATATTTATGGCTTTTGCGGCGTCTAAGATGGTTGAACCGTCCTTGACTTCTACACTTTGGCCGTCAATGGTAAGCTTCGCCATTATTTACGCCCCCTTTCGATTGCTTCGACATAAACATTGCGGAAATTCTTCAGTGTGGATACGATGGGAGTGGGAGAAGCCTGTCCCAAGCCGCAGAGAGAACAGTCCATCATCGTTTCGGAAAGCTCCTGTAGTGTATCGAGATCCGCCATGGTACCGTTGCCTTTTCTGATCTTACGGATGATCTGCAATAGGCGGTAATTTCCTTCGCGGCAGGGCGTGCATTTGCCACAGCTTTCATGGGTAAAGAATTCCATCAGGTTTTCGACGATTTCCAGGAGGTCGTTACTGTCGTCAAAAACCATGATATCTCCGGCACCAAAGGTGGCGCCGGCAGCCTCGCAGGACTCCACATCCATGGAAATATCAAGCATATCACCGTTGATGATACTGCCGCTGCCGCCGCCGGTCTGAACGCCCAAGAGCTTTCTGCCGTTGGCGCAGCCGCCGCCGACTTCGAAAATAAGGTCGCGGAGATTGATGCCTTTGGGGAATTCATAAACACCGCGGTTAATCAGATTTCCGGAAAGGGTGAAGACCTTTGTGCCGCTGCAATTCTCCACGCCAAAGGAACGGTACCAGGAAGCACCGTTATTGACGATGGCGGGAACGTTGACGAGGGTTTCTACGTTATTGATGACGGTGGGTTTGCCGTAGAGACCGGAAACACCGGGATACGGCGGTTTATAGCGGGGTTCGCCCCGTTTGCCTTCAATCGATTCCAAAAGGGCTGTTTCCTCCCCGCAGACGTAAGCGCCGCCGCCGGAAACAACTTTGATATCGAAACTAAAGTCAGAGCCAAAAATATGCTCGCCGAGGAAGCCCGCGCTGCGCGCGTCGTTGATGGCGTTTTCCAAAACAGGCATAATATAGGGATATTCGAATCTTAAATAGATGTAGCCTTCGCTTGCGCCTACGGCATAACCGGCAATGGCCATCCCTTCGATGAGGCTATGGGGGTCGCCGGCCATGATAACACGGTCTTTATTGGTGGCAGGCTCCCCTTCATCGGCGTTGCAGACGATGTATTTCTGATCCGCCTCAGTGCCGTAAACAAAGCTCCATTTGGTGCCGGTGGGAAAAGCAGCGCCGCCGCGGCCCCTGAGCCCCGAAGCTTTCATTTCTTCAATGATGGCGGCAGGATCCAGAGAAAGCGCTTTCTGTAAACCGGAATAGCCACCCAAAGCGCGGAATTCGCCGACAGAAGCGGGATTGTATTTACCGACGTTGCGCAGTACGATTCTTGTTTCCTGCATTATTGCACACCTCCCTTTTGATAAGCCTGCATCAGATTGACAGCTGCTTGAGGTGTCAAATTGGTGTACACGGAATCATTGACCATGATAGCAGGAGACGTATCGCAAAGACCGATACACTCACAAAACTCCAAAGTAAAGAGGCCGTCGGAGGTAGTTTCACCGGGAGCAATGCCCAAGAAATCACCGATGGCCGCGGCTACTTCCGCAGCGCCCACCACATGACAGGGCGCACTTTTGCACATACGAACCACATATTTTCCCCGGGGTTTCGTGGAGAACATCGCGTAAAACGTGATAAAACTGTAAATATTGGCTTCCGGAATACCGGTAACACCGCTGACCACTGCCGCCACATCCCGAGGAATGGCATTCGATGCAATTTTCTGCACATCGAATAAAATACGCATCAGCTGATCGGGCTCGTTTTTATAGCGGGCCGCAATGGCTGCGATCTGGGTCAAGTCCACAGATGATGCGCTGCATTGATTTTGCATAAGAAATTTCCTCCATTTCATTTTAACTGCTCTTTTTTTATATTTACCGATGATCGGTAACTTAAACAAACTCTTTCATTCGCAATTTTAGCAAAGAAACCATTTAAAGTCAAGGTGGCTAAAGTCGCCCTCAAAGCTCTAAAACGTCACAGGTTCGCAGACAGAAAACCTTTTTACCGGGGTTGTCCCGCTCTACGCCGATTTTAAATTGCTCCGCGTCTTGTTCAATCAAAGGAAACGTATTGTAATGCATCGGGATCACGATTTTGGGATCAAGCCAGCGTACAGCGATGGCAGCGTCCTTTGGCCCCATGGTATAGTTATCGCCGATGGGCACCATGGCCACATCGATATCATGAAAATCGCCGATCACGGCTTTCATATCGTAAGTCAGAGCGGTGTCTCCGGCAAAATACAGGGTTTTTCCATCCAACTCCACGAGAAAGCCGCAGGGCATACCGAGATACTGACTTAAACCATCTTCAATCAGAGCATTGCCGTGGAGGGCTGCGGTGAGCTTCACCGTAAGTCCCTTGGCGAAACGGTGCGCCCCGCCGATATGCATCGGATGGGCCTTCACACCGCGGCGAGTGCAGTAAAGGGCCAGCTCGTTCACGGAAATGATGGTGGCGCCACTGTGACGGGCAATCTCCAAGGCGTCGCCAAAATGATCGCCGTGGCCGTGGCTGACCAGAATATAATCGGGATTTAAATCATATGGACTTGTCTTAGCCTTGGGGTTACCGGTAAGAAAAGGGTCGAACAACAATTTTTTGCTGCCCTCCACCAAAAAAGCGGAGTGGCTCAGGTACTGAATTCTCATAGCTTCTCCTCATTGGAAGAAGGTCCCTACCAGCGCCAACACCTGCAAAAGAATGACGAAGATGATCACGAAGTTGTGAAAAATCAGGCTGAATAAGAGCAGCAAAATAATGCTGGTGACAACCATTACGCGGACAAAACCTACGCCGGGGCAGAACAGAGAGGCGCATTCGGAGTCACAAAACCTTCTCCATATTTTATGAAATTTTGCCATATTTTACACTCCCGATATTGTTTTTTACAATATATGGAGTATCATCGGTTTTCATAACCGATGCTTCTTTTTTTCGTATCTATTTCAGCTTGCATATCGGTAAATCTGCGGCGATGTCGAAAAAAGCACCGGCATAGATAACATGATGGGTAGCATGATTTGAATTTCGTTTGATACGGCGTACCGTCATTCGAATTTCGTATGATGCGGCATATCGTCAGCATATCGTCAAAGGAAGCGTTTTGCTTTTGTCAGATAAAAGGCAGCCTTGGCAACATCGATATCGTAAATGCGTTTCAGCGCCGCGCGGTAAAGCTCCATCTGCCGGCCATACTTGGCCAAAAAAGCCTCGGTACCGTAGCGGGAGAGATCGTTGGTCTTATAATCCAGCAGAACCCAAAGGCCGTTATCTTTCTGGTAAAGCAGATCCACCGCTCCCTGTAGAATGACCTTTTGTCGCTGTCCGCCGCTGCTTTCGGGGAAAAGCTCCGCAACGTCGAAACCGCCCACAAAGGAAAGCTCCCGCCGAATTTCCACCGCGGTGCGCAACTCTTCGCCATAGGGGCTTTCTAAAAACGCGCAGACGGCGTCGATATCCAAAGCTTCTGCTTCCGCCAAGCTCAGCACGGCGGTTTCCGTCAAACGGTCCCGGTAAGACGTGAGTTCCTCCCTGTTCCAGACTTGATCAAAGGGGAGGCGCTCCATAAAACGGTGGAAGGCCGTCCCCTTTTCCGCGCCGCTCAGCGCCGTGGAAGAGCCCATGAATTTCGGGCGGTTCAGTCTGACCTGACCGTCTTCCCCCGGCCCCGGCGGTAACAGCGAGGTCACGCTGACTTTGGCAGGGACCGCCACGGTCTTTTTGCCTTCCATGACCCGGAGCAAGAGGGCAATGTCCTTTGCGGGCAGCAGGGTCCTTTGCCTTTGTCGCGCCACGGTAGCAGCAGGCGGCAACGCCTGGGTGACGTTGAAAGTAAGGCAAGCTTCCCCCTGCTTTCCGGCGATGGCGTGGATCAGCCATTTATAATAGGAAGAGTCTTTCATCAGCATTTCACCGGGAAGCGTTTTTTCCCCGTCAAAGAGAAGCGGTTCGGCAAGGGCCGCCACCTTCTCCTCTGCTGTTTTCTTCTCCGAAGCGCTTTCCGTAGCCGTGATGATCAGCTTATCCCTGGCCCTGGTCAAGGCCACATAGAGAACACGCATTTCCTCGGCGAGATCGGCGCGGTCCTTTTTATTTTTGATCAGGAGCTTCGGCAACGTCGGTGAAACCACGCGCCGCTGCAGATCCTTGCGGTTGGGGCCAAAGCCCCAATTCCCGTTTAACACAAGGGGCCCCGTAAGATCCTGTTTATTGAATCTCTTTTCCGTTTGGGCGAGGACAACCACAGGAAATTCCAAGCCCTTGCTTTTATGGATATTCATCACCCGGACACAGTCTTCCGTGCCTTCTTCCTCCGCCGGCAGGTCGCCATGGTTTGCGGCAAGGTGCTCCAAGTAGCGCAAAAAGTCAAAGAGACCGCCGCCGTCGTCCTTTTGGAAGGCCATGGCTTCCTCGGCAAAAAGGCCGACATTTTTCATGCGGCGCTGCCCCTTGGGCAGACCGCTCCAGAAAGAAAGATAATCGAACTCCTTTAAAAACATATCCACCAAATCGCCCACGGGATAGATCTTAGCGCAGCCGCGCCACAAAAGAAGCGTCTCTCTGAAAGCCGCGACTTTTTCCTGATCAAGCCCCTCCCGGCAAAGGGTTTCCGCCTCCAACACCATTTCCCAGAGCTTCTTTTTGCCCCGCTGGAAAGAGAGGGCCATCAGTTCGTCTTCGCTGAAGTGAAAGAGGGGGGAACGCAGCACCGCGGCCAAAGGAATGTCCTGGAGCGGGTTATCGAGGACGGAGAGGAAGGACATGAGCAATTTCGTTTCCCTGCCCGCCAAAAAACCGGCTTTCGACGGCGTGGTCACCGGGATACCGCGGTTTTCCAGCTCCGCGCCAAGAATTTCACCGTTGCTGTTGGCGGCCCGCATCAACACGGTGATATCGCCGTAACGGAGGGGCCGCGGCCCGTTTTTAGCCTGAACCGTAAAACCCTCTTTGAACAGCTTTTCGATGCGCTCGGCGATAAAACGGCCGTGACAAGCTAAGTTTTCGTAATCGGCGGCGCTTTCGTCCTGATTTTCCGCCGGTTTGGCAATGACCGTCATCTCCACATCAACGCCACCCTGGTCTTCACTGTAGCAGGCGCCGTATTTCAGCGCTTCGTCGGCTCCGTAGGACAGTTGGGAAACCGTTTCGTTCATCAGCCGGGAAAAGATCAGATTCGTGGCATCGAGGATTTCCTTCCGGGAACGGAAGTTCTGGTTTAAAAAAATCAGCTGTCCGTTTTCATTGGCCGTTTCCCTGCCATAGGAGCGGTAACGGCGCTGAAAAAGCGTGTGATCCGCCAAGCGAAAGCCGTAGATGCTCTGTTTGATATCACCCACAACAAAGAGCTTATGCTCCCCTGCCAACAGCGTAATGATCTCCTCTTGCAAGGGGTTGACGTCCTGATATTCGTCCACCAAAACCTCGTGAAAAAAGTCCTGATATTCCCTGGCTAAGGCTGGGTTTTCTTTGAGCAGCCGGGCGGTGTAGAGTTCAAGATCGCTGAAATCAAGGGTAGCTTTTTTCAGTTTTGCCACGCTGTAACGCTGAAAGAAGGTCTCCGTCAGCTGCGTCAGCGTCTCCATGGCCGGGAAAATCAGGCTGATCTCGGCGGCGTAGGTCTGAAACGAGCGGAAAAACAGGGGCTGGAGCACATCGGCAAAGTATTTTTTGCGAATCTCCCGGCGGGACTTGATATAAGCTGCCAGCTCCGGGTCGTCGTCCTTCTTTTTGGCTTTCAGACGTTGAAAGGGAGCGGCGTTCCCCAAGCTTTCCCAATCAGCCCTTTTCAGTTCCTCGAGGTTTTCCAGGTCCTCCCTTAACGTCTCGCCATAGGTGGTCAGTCCGCCGCAGCCGGCTAAGAAAGCAATATCCGCTCTTGTGGAAACGATCAGCATATCCAAGTCCGCCGTGGCAGCGACCAGGGCGAGGTCGTGCCAGAAATCAAGATCGCCGAATTTTTTCAAGGAGGCTTGCAACCAAAGGCCGGGGTCCCCCTGGGCGCAACCGAATTCCATCAGCCGCAGTATTTCGTTTTTCAATCCCTCATCACCGAGACGACTGCCGTAAAGACGCAAAAGCTCAAAAACCCGCTCCCTGTTTTCTGCGTCGGCAGCAGTATAACACTCCTCAAGGTACGCCTCAAGGATATCCCGCTGCATCAGACCGGCCCGCTTCTCGTCGTTGATGCGAAATTTGGGATCGAGACCGGGGAGGAGATTATAATGACGCCGGAGCAGTTTCAGGCAAAAGGAATGGATCGTGGTAATGGAAGCGTCCCCCGTTAGCGTCAGCTGTTTGCTCCAGAAGGCCTTTTGCGCCCCAGGCGCGGCTTCCCCGGCGGCGATGATCTTATCCCGCACCCGCTTCTTCATTTCCCCCGCGGCGGCCCGGGTAAAGGTCAGCACCAGCAATTCGTCGATGTTTTCCCCGTCCCGCAGACGGTCGATGATGCGTTCCGTCAAAACGCCGGTTTTACCGCTGCCGGCGGCGGCGGAAACGAGCACGTTACAGCCTCGGATTTGGATGGCTTTTAATTGATCTGCCGTATAGTTCATCCTTCTTTTGCCTCCTCCTTGCCGATCATTGTTTTTGCCGCCGCTTCCTTCAGCACGGGGAGCTGTTCCTCCCGGCCCATCAGTTCCGGCTCATAACCGCAAACAGCGCGGTAAGGACAAATATCGCAGCTTTTGAAAAGGCCGCGGCGGTAGGGCCGGATCTCCGTTTTGCCCTGAAAGATATCTTTGCCGATGGTTTTGATCTGTTGATGGGTGTGAGATAACATACGGTCGTGTTCGGCGGTGGTAAGCACTTTCGCCTTTTTTTCCTGGGGAAAGCACTGTTCGCTGCAACCGTCGCCGATGATATAACCTTTCAGGCGCATTTCTTCGCTGAGCTTTTCCTTGATCTGGGTATCGGTCATCAATTTCGTTTCCTTCACCAAAGCATCTTTCAGGGATTGGTAGAAGATGCCGGCGGGAAGGGCCTTTTGGCTATCGTCGGGTTTTTCACCGTTTTCCAGAACCATCAGATAAATGGGCAGCTGGGGCTTGAGGCCGTAATAGATCTCGTCCATGGTCAATTCCTTGTCGGAGCTTTTATAGTCGATGATCCGGAAATAACACTTACCGTCTTTTTCCGCCATATCCACTCGGTCGATGACGCCGTTCAAACGGATCTTGCGGCCATCCTCATCCACGGTAATATCAAGGGAGGGAATCTCCCTGTCCCGACCGAAGGGGACTTCCCACATGACGGGAACGAAGGCGTCTCCCTGCTCTGCCTGAGAGGCCATCATATCGACGATGAATTTCAGATTTTCCCCTAAAACATAACCGATATAAGCAAGCTGTTCTTTGGGAAACAGATTTCCTTCGGCGAACCGGTGTAAACGGTTTTCCACCATTTCGCCGATGAGGGCGTTCCCCGCTTGCCGCAGGTTTTGCCAGGGAATCTTTTGCTCTTTCATGGTCTCCAGGAGTTCCGAAAGGGCTTCATGGAAGATGTTGCCGAGATCCGGCGCGGTGAACTGGAGAATTTTCCGTTCCTTTAAACGCAGACCGTAGCGGGCAAAATAGGAAAACGGGCAGCGGCGGTACATTTCCACGGAACTGACGCTCAAAGCGATTTCCCTGCCGGGATAAACCGCGAGGGTTGACGGGGAAAGGCCGCCGCTCTGCCCCGTATAATCAAGAGACGTTAAGATCTTTTGGGTTCGCTGCGCCGTCTGCTTGGACTGAAGAAGCGCTTCCTTGATTTTTTCCCAACCGGGATCGCCGCCTTCCCGCAAAAAAACGGGCAAATAGGAAAGCACTTCGTCAAGGGAGCGAAAAACGCCGTGATTCAGGGATGATTCGTTTACAACGCTTTCCCTTAAAGCGGGGAAAAGCCGTTTCAAGCCGTCGATCAAAGGGGAGGGAAAAACCTTTTCTTCCCCATCCCGACGCAGATAAGAAACGATCAGCTTTTCCTTGGCCAGCGTCAGGGCCTGATAAGTAAGGATCGATTCGCTTTCGTAAAAGAAGCTCTGATCTTGGACCCAAAGGGCGGTTTGCTCCTTCAACAGCGTTCTGTCATTGCGGTTTAAAAAACCGCCGTCGCCTTGGGCGGCAGGGAAAACTCCCTCGTTGACGCCGCCCAAAAAGATGACTTTTTTCCTGGGCGGACGGCTCATGCCCAAAAGATAGATTTCCACGGCATCAAGCTCCTGGGGAATCGTCTTTACCGTCACGGTGGCAGCCCCCATTTTCAACAGTTCCAAAAACGAGGAGACGCTGAAACTTCCCTCGGGAAAGGCGGCGACGATCTGGTCAAGCATGTCACCGAAAGCGCCGACGCCGGCGGCCAGGGCAGTGCTTTTCTGCCAATGCCCCCGCTCCTCTTCATGGCAACGCCAAAGGTCAACGGTACTGTCGACGCCGCAGGTTTCCAAAAACTCCCATAAGGCGCGGCAGTACTCCATGGCGCTTTTGCTCTGCTTCACTTTTTCCACGGCGGGCAAGAGCAAGGCGAGGACAGCGCGGCGAACCTCATTGATTTTCGCCAAATCTTCCCCTTCCCTTTCGTCGCAATAAGTCCAGTCCTCTGCCTGGTAAAAGCGCTTTCCTTTGACGGCGTGGGCAAGACAGTAATTTTCCAGGCGGTCACAGTCGTTTTCCGCCATGGGGAAAAGACCGCTTTTCAAAAGGGCGAAAACCGAGGCGAAGGACCATTTTGCCGCGGCAATCCGCAAGAGACCGGCGCCGAATTGAAAGACAGGATGGGTCAGCAAAGAGATCTCCTGATCCACAAAACAGGGGATCCCATAAGAAGCAAAAAGATCATCGATGTATTTTTCATAGCCGCCGATATCCCGAAAACAGATGCCGATATCCGCTCTTTCATAGCCTTCTTCCAAAAGATCGCAGATCCTTTGGGCCATCTGGCGGATCTCCGCTTTTTTATTCTCCGCGGAGACGATTTCCAAACCCCCTGCCGCCTCCCGGTAAACCGCGCCGTCCTGGCTGAAAAAATGACGTTCCAAAAAGGCCAGGGCGCCGCCGTCTTCCTCTCCTACAAGGGGCGTCACGGTAGCCGCCACGCCATGGTCGCAGGCCAGTCTTAGCAGATGGGAGACCGCCGCTGCCGTTTTGGCGAAAACAGGCGCCGTCGGATCACAGGAATCATATAAAAAAGCAAAATGCAGATCAACGGAGGAGGCAAACAACGCCTCGATCACCGCGTATTCCGCCGCCGTAAAATCAAAAAACTCGTCAAAGCAGAAAACTGCGTCGGCAAAAAGCTTCTCTTCCCGGATGATCTCAGCAAAAGAAAAGAGCAGGCCGCTTTCGTCGGGGACACCCCTTTCCTCCATGACTGCTTTGAGCAGGGCAATATCCCGCAACTTCCCAGGAAGATCGCCGGCGTTGGCCAAAGAGTCCAATGCTGTGGCCTGTTCCAAGAGAAAATTGGCGGAAAGGCCGTTCATCGAGACCTCTTTTAAGACATCGCCCATATCTTCCACAAAACCGCCGCTGATATCGGCGGGCTTCAACGCGGAAAGCTGATCTCTCTTTTCCCTTAAGAGCCCGTAGATCAGCAGGTTACGCCCTAATTTATCCAGTGCGGCCCGGTTGACATGGTCATCGGCAAGGCGCTTGAAGGAGGTGATCTTTAGATTCAGTAAATGACGTCCCGCCCTTGTCGCCGCAATTTTCAATTCGTGCTGAAAAGTGGCCTGTTCCGGCAAGACCAAATAGACCTGGCGGCCCTTTTGCCCCAGTGCCTGAAATAGGGCACGATACAGCGCCGCGGTCCGATCCGTGTTTTGCCGACCAGTGATCAGATGACAAGACATAACAATCTTTGCTCCTTCTCTGTTTTCTAACTTTATTTTCTATATTATAGTAGAATTCTGAAAAGAAAAGTTTTCTCCTTCTTAAGGAGCAGAAAACTCATGAAAAACCCATAATTTATTTGTCAAAAGGCTTTTTTTGGTTTATACTATATATTGAATTTTTATCTGAACGATCTGGAGAAAATGTTAATATATGAAAAAACGTCATCCTTTTTCTTTGCTGATTGGTTTGATTTTCACCATATGGATATGCTTTTCCGCTCCCCTTTGCGCCGCGGAAAACATCGGCAGCAGTTCCGCGGTGCTCATCGACGCTGATACGGGACAAATTCTCTACGGCAAAAATCCCTATCGTCTCTCTTCCGCCGGGGATTTCAATAAATTGCTCAACATCATTACGGCCTTAAAAACAGCGGACGCGCCAAAGAATCTTACCGTGAGCGAAGCCGCCCTCAAGATCTACACGAGCCCGCCTAACCTGGGCCTCAAGGCGGGGGAAAGCGTTTCCCTAACCGATATGCTTTTCGCGGCGTATCTCGAGGGACACAATGACGCCGCCAACGTGGTGGCCGAAAACATCGGCCGCCTCTTTCTCAATACCACCGACGAAGCTTACACGGCTCTGACCGAAACGGAAAAAACCCAGGCGGCCATCGACGCCTATGTAAGACAGATGAACCTCACCGCCGATGAGCTCTGCGCTTCGACGATGAAAGCCACCAATGCCGACGGCCACTATTACGATACCCAGCAAACAAGCTGTCTCGATGTGGCAAAACTGATTAAAAACGGTTGGCGGACAGAATCTTTTCAAGCGCTGTTTACCACCGGAACATACACCATTGCCGCCGCCGCGGAAACCTCCACGGAGGGTGAAAAAACCGAAACCGGGAGTGCCTCAGGAAATACAGATGCTGCTACCGACAGCACGGCAGATGCCACGACGGAAACAACCACGGGCAGCACAAATGACCAGGGAACGGCGGCAAACAGTGGCAAAATCACCTTAAACAGCTCCAACCGGCTTTTTAACGGCAGCATTCTCTATGCCGGCATCCAAGGGGGCATCAGCGCCTACAACAGTTCCTCGGAAAAGTACCACTGCGCCGTTTACGCCACCGTCGATGACCGGAATCTGATCGCCGTGGCCATGAACGGCACACAAACCGGCGTCTACGACGATATCCAGGCACTGCTGAACTTCGGCTTTTACAAATGGGGTAAAGCCTCTATCAGCACGGGGGAACTCAGCAGCCTGCTCCCTGACGATATCTCCGCTTTGAATCTCGCCTTCACCGGCAACAGGGATTTTCTGCTGCCCACCGGCTATCGCGTCAAAGATTTAGAAGCCGCCGTGGCTTATACGGAAAACGGTTATCTCAGCGGCACCATCACCTTGACGCTGCCTCAGGACGCTTCCTATGCCGGCACGATCACGAAAATATCCTTCTACGAAAAAAATGAGCGCTCCCCTTGGGGCAAAGTTTTTAAAATCATCGGCTTGGTCTTACTGATCCTTATAGCCGTTGCCGCGGCGCTGTTCAGCTTCCGTTATTTGAAAGGGCGCAATAAGGATTACGTGAAGCGCATTCATCAGACAGCGCAAAAAGAAAAAGAAAAGTACATGAAACGACTGCGCACCCAGACATCCTCCCTTTATCAGGAAAAGGGCGGCGGCAAACAGGAAGATCCTTACGCCAAGAAAACCTATGTCGCCGGCAGCTCGCAAAATAAGGACGGCGGTACGAGGCAAAATAAGGATCAGCGCCGAAAACCGCCAAAGCCAAACAGCGGAACGCAACAGGGAAGGAACCGCAAACATCATCAATAAAACACGAAAAAATAGAATCATGCGAAAACGGTCACAGAAATGTCATGTTTTGCCATCATAATGAAACCAATCAATGTTGTTCGAACTTTGAATGGAGGTACCAATTGTGAATATTTTAATCGCAGAAGATGAAGAAAGAATGCGCCGTTTGGTCAAAGATTTTTTAACCAAAGAGGGTTACACTGTTTTTGAAGCCGCTGACGGACAGGAAGCCATGGATATCATTGAAGCCAAGCTGGGACAGTTGAGTCTCGTCATTCTTGATGTGATGATGCCCCACTACGACGGCTGGAGCGTGTTGCGGCACATCCGTAAAAAGGACGCTCAATTACCTGTCATCATGCTGACGGCCCGTTCCGAAGACAGCGACGAGGTGTTTGGCTTAGAACTCGGCGCCAGCGATTACATCACCAAGCCCTTCAGCCCCATCGTCCTGATGGCCCGGATCAAACTACTTTTAAGGCAGCAGCCGGAAAACGCTGCCTGCGCCATGAAAGAATTTGACGGTCTCGTCATCGATGAAGTCGCCAGAGTCGTTGCAGACGACGGAAAACGCATCGATTTGAGCCCCAAAGAATATGAACTCCTCGTCTATCTCGCCGTCAACCGCAAAGTCGCCCTTAGCCGGGAACAGATTTTAAACGCGCTCTGGGGCTATGATTACTTTGGTGATCTGCGCACCGTCGATACACACATCAAAAAACTCCGGGCAAAATTAGGCGAAAAAGGCAATCTCATTGAAACCGTACGCGGCTACGGTTACCGTTTCGAGGGGTAAGACCACCCGTACCGCACAAAAGGATATCCTATGAAATACTCGATTCAGGCGAAACTATTCATCACGGTGGGCTTTGTCGTCATCGTCTTCATGCTGATTTTGACTTCGTCCCACCTGCTCTTCTATGGCAAATACGCCTTGGCGGAGAATAAGAATATGCTGGCCGAAGCGTACCATACCCTCTATAACGAAGTCATCAAAAACAATGGCTATTTGTCCAGCAATATTGAAGAATTTGAATCTGCATCAGGCATGCAGATTCTGTTTCTCAACAGCAATTACGATACCGTCAGCGCCTTTATCATTGAGGATAACGGTGAAATCCACCAAAAAATCGCCGATACCATGGACTCTGAGCTCTATCAGCGGGAAATCGAAACCTTCGGCTCCGCGATCCACAAAGATGGCTATATCATCTACACCCAAAACGATGAATTCTCCCAGGGCCGCTTTTTGACCCTCATTGGCGAACTGCCTTTGAGCAACGATATGTTCTACATCGTCCTGCGCGTCTCCGTCCCCTCCATTGAGGCGAATATCGGATACAGCCGCTTCTTCATCGTCATGACCGGCGGCCTCACGATGATTGTTTCCCTGCTGATGGCCTACTTCATTTCCCGCCATTGGGTCAAGCCGATCCTCGAAATCAACATCATCACTAAAAACATGGCCAACCTTGATTTCACCAGGAAATTCAAGGGAAACACCACCGATGAAATCGGCGAACTGGGGGAAAACGTCAATTTCCTCTCCTCCCACTTAGAGGAATCCATCAAAGAGCTGCAACGGACCAATGAACGGCTGGAAGAAGAAATCAAAAAGGAACGGCAAATCGACGAAATGCGGCAAAATCTCATTGCCAACGTTTCCCACGATTTAAAAACGCCCATTGCCATCATTCAGGGCTATGCCGAAGGGCTCAAAGAAAATATCAGCGAAAGCCAGGAAGACCGTGATTTCTACTGCTCCGTGATCATGGAGGAATCCGACCGCATGAATAAATTGGTGCGCCAGATCCTCGATCTTTCCCAGTTGGAACTGGGAAAAGTGAAACCGGAAATCGAATCCCTGGAAATTGCCTCCTTTGTCGAGGTGATCATTGCCAAATTCAATCTGATGTTCAAGGAAAAGGACATTCGGGTGCAAACCAAGATTGAAAAGAACATGATTTTGGCCGACAGCAACATGCTGAGCCAGGTACTGATCAACCTGATCACCAACGCCGCGGATCACACGGCAAGCGGCGGCATCATCGAAGTCAGCGCCGTAAAAATCGGCGAAAAGCTCCATCTCAACGTCTTTAACGAGGGAGAAAACATTCCCGAAGACGAACTGGATAAGATTTGGCTCAGCTTCTATAAACGCAACAAATCCCGTACCGGTATTTACGGTGGCACCGGCATCGGTCTGACCATCGTGAAAACCATCATGGAAGCCCACAACAATCAGTGCGGTGTCTTCAACGGCGAAAATGGTGTCAACTTCTGGTTTGAACTGGACTTTGATAACGAAAACGACATGGACGACCGCACCCTGACAGACCCTTCCGGAACGCCGGAAGAACCGCCAACCGAAGCATAAAAAGATCATAAAACCTAAATAAAAAATCCGGCGCAGGCCGGATTTTTTTAATGCAATCATATTATTTTTTGCCGTTTCCTGATGCGCCGTCAGATTTCCCTTTTGGCTTTAAAATAGGCAATGACGGCAGGCAGTAAAGAAATGAGCACAATCAGGATGAGCACAATACTGAAATTATTCTGCACAATGGGAATATTACCGAAGAAATATCCCGCTGCCGAGATAAGGCCGATCCAAAGAACGACGGCGATCAGATTATAAACCATAAATTTCCGGTAAGACATACCTCCGATACCCACAACAAAAGGTGTAAATTGCCGCAGAATCGGCACGAATCGGGATAGGATGATGGCCTTCCCACCGTACTTTTCATAAAAATCCCCGGCTTTTTCAATATTCTCCTTTTTGATAAAGCGCCTTTCCGCCTTGGTGTATAGTTTCCTGCCCCAGGTGCGGCCAAAGTAAAAATTGAGTATCTCGCCAAAAAACGCCGCGAAGAAACAGATCAGAATCAAGGCCCAGATATCGATCAGCCCCACCGCCGCAAAAGTGGCACAGGCAAAAATGAAAGAATCCCCGGGCAGAAACAAAACAAACAAACCTGTTTCAGAAAAAATCACCGCAAAAATCAAAATATAAACCAGCAAACCGTATTCCATGATGAATCCCGCCAAATAATCATCGAGGTGAAACATCAATCCGTAAATCAAATCCAATAAATTCATTCTCATACCTATTCGCAATTTTCTATAAAATCAAAGCACTAAAGGGTCTTTTCCATCGATTTTCGGGGAAACAAAGTTAGCTGCCGGGAAAGAAAGCCTCACCGTAATCGGTCAAGGCACCCCTTCCCAGCCATTTCTATGCCGCTTATACCCATGAAGGGCGGCCTACGGCGATCACTTCCAGTTCCGACTCAATGAACATCGTCAGATTTTCACTGTAATTATTGGACGCTTTTTTATCGCGGCGTTCCACCAGAATATCGTATTTACCCACGGCCTGTTTCAGCATGGTTTTTCTCATCTGCTCTTTCCCGATGCGCGTGGCGTATTGGATGGCCTGCTCCATTTGGAAGACACGGTCACGGTTTTGATTGGCGATATGCATCTGCTCGGCGGTAACATCGTCCACATCGTGGTCAACGTCTTCTATGCCGCCGTAAGCGATTCTGCCCCAGGGAGCATAAATATGGATGCCGTCGATTTCATGGTTCTGTACGGAGATGCGGTAAATGTGCATCACCTTGCCGGCTGCGGCACCCACGGCGTTGGCGACGTCGTGATGGGCAGGATAGACCGCCTCGGTATGAAATTTTTCCGCCGCCGGGGTAAGCCAGGCTCTCACCGGCGCGCCGATCCCCACCACCGGCATATTGAGACGGAAGATCTGAGTAAACAATTCGTCCTCTCTGCCGTAAAAGGCTTTTTCCACCAAGGTCTGCATTTGCTTGGTTTCCGCAGCATCGGTGGCGATGCGTTCGTAGGACATCACGCTGTTCAAAATCGTACGGGTCAAAGAGTCGGTGATATGAAAGCGCATGGATTCCATGACGTCGTTTTTATCCTCACACCAACGCTTGGCAATGAGAAATAGGGCGAGGCTGGCGCCTTCTTTGTTGCCTCTGACGTATTCCCCCGTAACGTGGAGCAGGTCTGTGGGTGTGAAACCCACCATGGCCACAACGCCGTGTTCAATCAGGCGCTCCATTTTAAGGAATTCCGAATCGATCCCGTAGCGTTGGGCCAAATGGTAAAGGGTATGGGGGCCGTCTGCTAAATATCCCAATAAGGTTTTTTCCATGGATGTCAGCTCCATGGCTTTGGGTGGCTGACGTAATAAGAGATAGCCCTCACAAAGCTCGTTCATCATCATGCCGATTCTTTTCGGAAACATCTGGCGCAGTTCGTCAAGATAATCCGGGTACACCTTGGTCACGGTGGAAATGGGATAAACGCGGCGGGGCCCGACTTTGACGCCGCCGCCAATGACGTCAAACCAAATACGGCTGTCACCGCCGAGGCCGAAGGTGTTGACTTCCGTGGCGGCAACCCGCGTCCGCCAACCGCCCACGAGAGCGCCTTCCGGATCAATGCGGGGCCGCCCATTTTTCATCACGGCAATATCCGTCGTGGTACCGCCCATATCAAGAATAAGGCCGTTTTCCGTCCCGTTTAAGAAAGTAGCGCCGATGATGCTGGCCGCAGGGCCGGAAAGAATCGTCTCGATGGGTCTGTCTTTGGCGACGGTTTCATTCATCAGGCTGCCGTCGCCTTTGACGATCATCACCGGAATATCCATATGCTTTTGGGCCAGGGCCGCTTTGACCGCCGTCATCAATTCATCGATAACCGACAGCAATCTGGCGTTCAATACCGCGGTAACGGTGCGTTCTTGCATCCCTAAGGCGGTGGATAATTCATGAGCGGCAATACAGGGCAAATCGAGGATTTCCCGGACCATGGCTTTTACTTCGTCCTCCAGCACGGGGTTGCGAATACTCAGGATGCCGGAAACGGCCACCGCGTCCACCTTGCCCCGCATGGCCGTAATCGCTTTGCGGGTTTTTCCATAATCAAGGGGAGTCACCACCGTGCCGTGAAGATCGACTTCTCCGGGAAGCATGGTCATTTCACATTGGGGTAGCGACTGGCTGGGGGTAAAGCCCAAAAGCAGCAGGCCCACGCGGCAACCGCGGCCTTCGACGATGGCGTTGGTGGCCAACGTTGTGGACAAGGAAGCATATTCTACCTTTTCAAAATGATCAAAATCAAGCTCATCAATGGCCTGGTTGATACCATCGATCAAATGATAATGAGTCGTTTCCGCTTTGGCGGCGGCAAAAATCTCTTTGGTCTTTAAATCAATGATCACCGCGTCGGTATAAGTACCGCCGGTGTCGATGCCGAGTACAATTGACATAGTAACTCCTTTCGTAACAGCTCCTGTTGTTTACCTTCGTATGGTGTGTTTGGGATTTTTAAAAACCCAACGTAATTGCACCTGATAACTGAAGAGGGCAAGGCAGCCGTCAACCAACATTTTAATGAATACTTCATCGATGCCAGAAATCGCCGTCAAGCTTAATACGCAGAGATAGGACACGCTCAGCTGGCAAACCCAGAGGGTATAAAACTTCAGCATCGTGGGATAAAAACGGGTGTCCTGAGAAAAGACGATGCGGCGATTGATCATATAGTTGAGCATCGAGGAAAAGATACGCGCAATCAGCGTTCCCAGCAGAATACGGCTGGACAAGGGCAAATCGGAAAAGATCAGCTTCGTCAACACGATGAAGAGGGTAAGGTCAAGGGCGGACGCTGTCAACGACGAAGCAAAATAACGTAGCAAGCCCCGGGCCATGATTTTACCGATGCGCCAGGAATCGGCAAAAGGGCGGTAATGGCTTTCGATGTTGCCTCGAAAATAAACGGTATCTACGGGTACAAGGGTAAAGGAAATGCTCTCCCGCTTCGCTTCGATCAACACGTTCAATTCGTAATCGTAGCGATCGCCTTTGACCATCAACAGCCAATCCAACATGGAACGGCGAAATCCTCTGAGACCCGTTTGGGTATCGGTAAGATCAATGCTGTAAAGGGCACGCATCACCGAGGAGGCGACACGGTTGCCGGTGCGGCTCAATTTCGGCGTGGTCTCTTCCGCAAAGGTGCGCACACCGAGGACAAGGTGATCCTTGGGCACCGAACACAATTTATCGTAGACAGCCTTCACGTCTTTGGGACGGTGCTGACCGTCGCAATCCACCGTGATCACACCCATAAAATCCGAAAAATGACTGATACACCAACGGATTGCTGTTTTGATCGAGGCGCCCTTGCCTCTATTTTCTTCGTGGAAAAGTACGGTACAATTTTCCTTGAAACATAAAGTACGGAATACTTTTCGATATTTCACGCCGCTGCCATCGTCGACAATGACCACCGGGCCGATATGCAGTTCCAAAAGTTCGTCGATGAAACCGACGAAATCTTTACTCGGCTCCAACGCGGAAACGATCAAAACACATCTTTCCAATGCATTTTCCTCCATTTTCAATATAAAACTATAACAGATCACAGGGAAAAAATCAACATACATAAAAAGTAGCTGCAATGAAAAAGGCAGGTACCGGCGGCTTTATCCTAACAAAAAACACAATTTTACGGTTTTACGGCAAATTCTCCGTAAAAAATTACCTACCTATAAAGATAGGTAGGTAATAAGTTAGATAATAAGTAGCGTAACATCAATGATTATTTTAGGTATTTGGCAAGCTCCGCCACGCGGTCCGTCTTTTCCCAAGGTAAATCCAGATCATCCCTGCCAAAGTGGCCGTAGGCCGCCACTTGACTATAAATGGGACGACGCAAATCGAGGCTATGGATGATGGCCGCGGGGCGCAAATCGAAGTTTTCCTTGATGATATCAACGATCTGATCATCGGGCAATTTGCCGGTGCCAAAGGTATCCACCATGATGGAAATGGGTTTCGCCACACCGATGGCATAGGAAACCTGAATTTCGCATTTTTTTGCCAAACCGGCGGCGACAATATTCTTCGCCACATAGCGGGCGGCATAACAAGCGGAACGGTCAACTTTCGTGGGATCTTTCCCGGAAAAAGCGCCGCCGCCGTGACGGCCCACGCCACCGTAAGTATCGACGATGATTTTGCGGCCGGTGACCCCGGCATCCCCCTGGGGGCCGCCGATGACAAAACGGCCGGTGGGATTTACATGGTAAACCGTTTTTTCGTCCAGGAGCTCGCTGGGGAGCACCGCTTTGATCACATTCTGAATGACGTCTTGCTCCAATGTGTCGTGCCCGATATTTTCGTCGTGCTGGGTGGAAATGACCACGGTATCAATGCGCTTCACCTTACCGTTTTGATATTCCACCGCCACCTGGGTTTTGCCGTCGGGACGCAGATAAGGCAGGGTTCCCTCTTTTCTGACTTTTGTCAGCTGCCGCGTGAGGCGGTGGGCCAAAACAATGGGCATCGGCATCAATTCCGCTGTTTCATCCGTGGCATAGCCGTACATCATGCCCTGATCGCCAGCGCCGGTGGATTCGTCGTCTTTGGCGTTGTTGACGCCCATGGCGATATCGGGGCTCTGCTCCTTGATGGAAGTCAAAACGGCACAGGTTTCGCCGTCAAAGCCGTATTTGGCCCGGGTATAACCGATGTCGAGGACGGTTTCCCGGACAATGCTTGTAATATCCACATAACACTCGGTGGTGATCTCACCGGTGACCAAAACAAGACCGGTGCTGACCACAACTTCACATGCCACTCTGGCATAGGGGTCATTGGCTAAAATAGCATCTAAAATACTGTCGGCAATTTTGTCGCAGATTTTATCGGGATGGCCCTCGGTGACCGATTCCGACGTAATAATTTTTTTCATTCACTCATTTCCTCCGTTTTTATAATGTAATCGATAATCGTATCTGCCAGCGTTTCCTTGGACATTTTCGTCAATTCCCAGGAACCGTTTTTGGTGAATATCGTAACGATATTGGTATCGCAGTCAAAACCGGCGCCCTCTGCCGCTACGTTATTGGCCACGATCATATCGAGATTTTTCTTTTTTAACTTTGCCAAGGCATTTTCGGCGAGATTTTCCGTTTCCGCCGCGAAACCCACAAGAAAGCCATGCTTGTGCTCCCCCAGGGAAGCTAAAATATCGGGATTCTTAACCAATTGCAAGGTAAGGGTTTCCTTGTCTTTCTTGATCTTTTGTTTCACGGTCTCTGCCACTCGGTAATCGGCGACGGCGGCGGCCATGATCGTGATATCCGCTTCCCGATAGATCTTTGCCACCTGGTCTTGCATTTCCAAAGCCGTGTTAACGGGATAAAAGTGCAGATCCCTGGGAGCATCGAGCTTCACCGGACCGCTGACGAGATGCACCGTGGCGCCGCGGCGCCGTGCCGCGTGAGCCAAAGCATACCCCATTTTACCGCTGCTCCGATTGGTAAGGAAGCGTACGGGATCGATGGACTCCGCGGTGGGACCCGCTGTCACCAAAACCGTCTTGCCCGTGAGATCCCTGCCTTTTTTTAGGGCATAGACCGTATCCAAGATCTTCTCTTCGATCATATCGATGGAGCCCAAGCGCCCCTTTCCCGTGGTGCCACAGGCCAGGAAACCCTCGTCGGGGTCGATTACCGTGAATCCAAGGCTCTTCAGCTTGGCCACGTTTTCCTGTTGCACGGGGTGCTCCCACATCATCGTATTCATGGCAGGGAAGTACATCACCGGACTCTGCGCCGCCATAATCGTGGTGGAAAGCAGATCGTCGGCAATGCCATTGGCTGCCTTGCCGATGATATTGGCGGTGGCAGGGACGACCACCAGGAGATCGGCGCGCTCCGCGATGGAGATATGCTCCACCCGTTCTCCCACTTTTTCTTGGAACATTTCACAGCGCACGGGATTTCCGGAAAGCGTGCTAAAAGTAAGAGGCGCCACCAGTTTCGTAGCCGCCTCCGTCATAATCACTTCAATTTGAAAGCCTTTTTTCACCAGCCTGCTCACAAGCTCCGTCACTTTGTAGGCGGCGATGCCCCCGGTAATGCCGATGGCAATGGTTTTCACCTCAGTCATGGGAGTCCTCCTCAACAATATTCGCATTCCTGACCCAGCTCACTTTATTCTCAGCGATTTCCCGTAGGGCCAGGGAGACGGGATTCTCCAGGCTATTCTCACATTCTTCCATGATTTTACGCGCCCGTTTCGAGCTGGCTGTTACCAGGGTATATTTGGAATCCACCTTTTTCAGTAATTGATCCAAACTAGGTTCTACCATCATAATTTATCAACCTCCGCTAAAAGATCAGCATATACCAATGTATGCTCAAATCTCAGATGCTCCGCATCAAGAATCGCTTTCACTTTTTTGACCGTATCTTCTATGTCATCATTGACGACAATATAATCATACATGGGGATCTGTTTGATTTCTTCTTGAAACAAGTGAAGTCTTTTACGGATCGTCTCTTCGGTATCGGTATTCCTGCCCCGCAGTCTATGCTCCAAGGTCTCAAAGTTAGGCGGTAAAATAAAAATAAAGATGCCGTCGGGGTACTGTTCTTTAACAAGAAGAGCTCCTTGAGGGTCAATCTCAAGGAGCGTATCTCTACCAATTGTTATATTGTCTTCCACAGCCGCCTTGGGCGTGCCGTAAAAATTCCCGTAAACTTCCGCCCATTCAAGATAGGCGTCGTTTTTCATATTGGCAAGAAATTGTTCCTTGGTAATAAAGGAGTAGTTGATACCGTTCTTTTCGCCCTCCCGAGGTTTGCGGGTGGTATCCGATACGGAGAGTTTTAGTTTCGTCTCCGCCGCCAAAAGTTTGGCGCATACCGTTCCTTTGCCAACGCCGGAAGGGCCTGATATTACGATCAATAGTCCATCAGACTTCATTTTTCACCATCATCCTAAAATTACTTTATGCCTTTGTGGAAAGGCATTGATACAAAAAGCCGTCGCCATCTTATGATGCACAAATAAATCGTTGCCGTGGTTTAATAACCGCCGGAATTCATTGGCACATACCAATCAAAACAGCATTCCGGATTTTCATACTTTTAAGAAGCGGAAAAAATGATCGTAAAATCAAAACGGCAAGCTAACATTTCTTACCGATATTATAACAATTTTACGAATTCTTATGCTAATTTTTCCAGCAGCATGGCCTTTTGGCGTTTGCCAAGACCCTGAACGCGTCTGGATTCGTTGATTCCGATTTCTTCCATAATGGAAACGGCGGTAATTTTGCCGACATTCGGCAAGGATTCCAATAAGTATTTGACTTTCATGCGGGAAACGACCTCGTCGTCTCTTTTAAGGACTTCCGTCAGGCTCACTTTGCCGGACTTCAATTCCTTTCTTAATTCCATTCTTTTGGTGCGCATTTCCTGCGCTTTAGCAAGAGCCTGGGCTCTTTCTTCAGTGGATAAATTCGGAACTGCCATTACAATCTCCTCCATTTATATATATAATTTCTGATGGGGACCATCAGGAAAAGATTTGACTTATTCAAAATTTTGAACTTGCTCTCTAATTTTTTCCAGTTCTCCCTTGGCTTCGATTACCAGGTGACTGATTTGTGCATCGTTGGCTTTGGAGCCGATGGTATTGATTTCACGGTTGATTTCCTGAAGGATAAAATCGAGCTTACGCCCAACAGCTTCGTCTTTTGCAAGATTCGCCTGAAACTGTTCAAAATGGCTGCCCAAGCGTGTTAACTCTTCGGCAATATCCGCCTTGTCGGCAAAAAAGGCCACTTCATTCAATAACTTATCCTGATCGATCTCAACCTCTTTCAATACTTCTTGAATTCTGCCGGTCAGTTTCTCTCTGTAATCCGCTACGACAAGAGGACTTCTTACGGCAATTTCTTCCTTCATATCGGCTAATTTAGATAGCCGGGATCTAAGATCCTTAGCTAATATCGCACCTTCCGCGACACGCATTTCATAAAGCTGATGTAAGCTGCCTTTTACGGCATCGCTCATGGTAAGCCAAAGCTCATCCAGATCTGATTCTTCTTTTTGAGCAGTCAAAACCCCATAATAAGAGGCAATTTCCGATATATTTAACTGATAGGGAATGCCTGTTGCCGCCGCAATTTCTTGGACGGCATGACAATAGGCTATGGCAAGATCGGTATCGGCAACAATTTTCTGTTTGCTTTCACCGATTTCTTCTACAGTGATATAAGCTTCCACATGACCGCGATGAAGTACCGCGGAAATTTCTTTTTTCACGTTGTCTTCGAGAGGATTGTATTGTTTCGGCATTTTAACGACAACATCAAGAAAGCGGTTATTTACGCTTTTCGTTTCCACAGTGACTTTCCACTGGGCAGATTGAGCTGTCGCCCGGCCATAGCCGGTCATACTTTTAATCAATACAAAAACCTCACACTTCAACGGGGAAAATTATACCATAACTTATTCGAGATAACAACTGGATTTCCTTCTTTTTTTTATTTTTTTTCGTTTCTTTTTCCCGTTAACATTCCTTTGAGCAAAACAAAGAAGGAGGGCATGGCCGATAGAGCTACCGTGAACAGGAGATTTGAGGTAGAAAGCGGCACCGTACCAAATAATTGATTAAAAAACCCGTGGTAGAGAACGAACCATTGTACCACCAAAGACAAAGCGACAGTCACCAATAAGAAGGGATTGCCAAAGAAGGCTTTGCCCCAAAGTACCCCTTTTTCGCTGCGGCAGTCAAAGACATAGAAGAGCTGGCTTAAAACAAGAGCGTTAAAGGCCATGGTGCGAGCGGTGGCGATATCTTCCGTCACATAGATACCGTAAAGAAAGAGGGCAAAACAGATGGCGCCGATCAAAAACCCGCGCAAAGCGATTTTGGCGCCGAGACCGTTGCTGAAAATTCCCGCCTGTCTTTTCCTCGGCTTTTCCTGCATCAAACCGGCATGGGGCGGTTCCATGGCCAGAGCCAGGGCGGGTAAACCATCGGTGACCAGATTGACCCAGAGAATTTGCAGCGGGATCAGAGGCAGTGGAAACTGCAGCCAAACGGCGATGACCATCAGCAGAATTTCCCCAAAATTGGAAGAAAGCAAATAACGCACGGATTTTCTGATGTTATCATAGATTCCCCTACCCTGATAGACCGCCTCCACAATGGAAGAGAAATTATCGTCGGCGAGGATAAAATCCGCTACGCCTTTGGTCACATCGGTGCCTTTGAGACCCATGGCAATACCAATATCAGCCTCCTTCAGGGCGGGAGCATCATTGACACCGTCCCCGGTCATGGCACAAACTTCATTTTGACGTTTTAAAACGGACACCACACGCATTTTATCCGCAGGAGAAACCGAGGCGATGACCGAGGTACCCCGCAAGCGTCTCGCCAACGCCCCGTCGTCCATGGCCTGGAGTTGTTCCCCGGTCAAAACATCCTGGGCTGAACTGGCGATACCCAATTCTCTGCCGATGGCAAGGGCGGTACCGCAATGATCTCCCGTTACCATAATACTGCGTATCCCCGCTTTTTTCGCGTTGCTTAAGGCCGGCTTTGCATCTTCCCGCAGAGGATCGCTGAGAGCCGCCAAAGAGAGAAAAATCAGATCTTTTTCCATTTCGCCGGCGCTGTCAACATCGGGACGAAAGGCCATTGCCAAAATGCGAAAGCCATTGCCGCCGTATGCGGCGACAGCGCTGTTGACCGCGTTTTTTTCTTCATAACCGAAGGGAACGACCTTACCTTGGCGCAGCATATAACGGCAGCGGCTGCTGATTCGATCCGGTGCTCCCTTTACCAACGCATAGTTTTTACCCTCATATTCCCCAAGGACGCTCATCATTTTACGGGAAGAATCAAAGGAGATTTCATCAAGCTTTTTTACTTTTGGCAGGGGCGCGCCTGTGCGCTGCGCCCCCAACATCAGCGCCGTTTCCGTAGAGTCGCCGTAAAAGGTATCGCCTTCCTGGTAAAGACTGTTGCAGTTGGCGATCACCATATTGGTATAAAAGGCTGTTTTTTCCGTCTGGCGAAACACTTCGACTTCATGCCACGTGCCGTCGCCGTAGAGGTACTGGGTTTCCATGCTGTTTTTCGTCAGGGTACCGGTTTTGTCCGTACAGATACAGGTGGTGCAGCCCAAAGCTTCCACCGCGGGAAGACGCCGCACAATGGCGTTGACATTGGCCAGCCGCCAGACACCCAAAGCCAGGCAAATCGTGACGACAATGGGCAGCCCTTCGGGAATGGAAGCCACACCGAGACTGATGCCGGTAAGGATCATGGTATAAAGATCGCCGCCCAGGAAAAAGCCGGCTACTGCCACCATGGCACAGACCACGGCGCAGAAACAGATGAGGATTTTACCCAAATGCTTCAGTTGTCTTTGCAGTGGAGTCGGTTCTGTTTTCCTGGTTTGGAGCATACCCGCGATATGTCCGATTTCCGTGTTCATGCCTGTGGCGACGACGATGCCCCGACCGCGGCCGCCGGTCACCACGGTACCGCTGTAGCACATATTTTTCCGTTTGTTAAGGGTTACTTCCTCGGTAAGAGGGTCCGCGTGCTTGGAAACATCCTGGGCTTCACCGGTGAGCACCGATTCCTCCACTTTCAGACGAAAAGATTCGGTAATCCGCAGATCCGCCGGAACTTTGGTGCCGGAATCAAGGATCACCACATCGCCAACGACGAGATTTTCCGCTTTCGTCACAAAAAGCTCCCCACCCACAACAATCCTGGCTTCATCCTCCGTCATTTTTTTCAATGCTTCCAAAGACCGTTCCGCTTTGTATTCCTGGATGAAGCCCAAAATGCCGTTCATGACGATGATCAATAAAATCATGATGGCATCGAGGTTTTCTCCTAAAAACGCAGAAACCACCGCCGCCGCCATCAGTACCATAACCATAAAATCGCCGAACTGGCGCAGAAAAATCATCGGCACGGAAACCCGTTTTTCTTCTTTCAGGACATTGCCGCCGTTTCTTTCCAGCCGCCGGTCGTGCTCCCTTTTCGTGAGGCCGTCTCTCTGACTCGTCCCAAGGAGCTGCTCCGTCTCAGCAATTGTTTTCTGATACCACATAGTCCTGCCTCCTTCCTTGTCCTTTCATTTCTATGCCAGTTTCAGCTGATCCATGACAGGGAAATAGAGTGTGACATTCTCCCTGTTTCATGGTATAATGAAGCAAAGGAGTAAACCATGGCGCTGGACGGACTATTTTTAAACAGAATACTTACGGAAATCCAGGCTGACCTTATCGACGCGAAAATCAACCGCGTGCATCAGCCTCAGGATACGACGGTTACCTTAAAGTTGAAATCCCATAGACGCGGTAACTGTTTGCTGCTGCTCACAGCTCACCCGCAAAATGCCAGAGTACACTTTACGGAAACGTCTTACGACAATCCCAAAACACCGCCGCTTTTCGCCATGGTATTGCGGAAGCATATCGAGGGCGGGCGCATCATTGATGTGAGCCAAATCGGTTTGGACAGAGTCGCGGACATCACCATAGAAGCCCGGAACGAAATTGGGGATATCGAGGAAAAGCACGTGATCATCGAGATCATGGGCAAGCACAGTAACATCATCCTTTGCGACAGCAACCGCGTCATTTTAGCCGCCGTCAAACAGTACGGCAGCGCCGTATCCCGCTACCGCCAGGTGCTCCCCCATGAACCGTATATCCTGCCGCCTCCCTCCCATAAGCTCAACCCCTTTCTGATGACAGAGGAAGAATTTGAAACGGCGCTCCTCGCCAAAGAGCTTCACCTTCCCCTCGCCAAGGCTGTGCTCCAGACAGTGGAAGGCGTTTCACCGCAAACTGCCGCGGAGCTCGTCTATGCCAGCAATCTGCCGACGTCCTTTCCCTTGGAACAAGCGGGATCTTATGAATTGCGCTGCGTTTTTCAACAGATACAACAGCTGCTCCGCGCTGAAACCCTGCCAACCATTGTTTATAACGAAGAAAAAACTCTGGACTTTTACTACCTACCCCTTCGGCACCACCAAGGGCTTTCCCGAAGCGCTGTTGATTTAAGCGCGCTTCTTGACGATTATTTTGGCGCCAAAGAGAGAGAGAACGCCTTCCAGACGAGAAAAGCCGCGTTAAAGAAAATCATCGGCCAGCATCGGGCCAAAACCGCGGCGAAGGTGGAAAAGCAAAAGGAAGAGCTATGCCACGCCGTAGACGGCGAAAAATACCGCCTTTACGGCGAACTGCTTTCCGCCAATCTTTATCAGGTACCCAATTACATTGAAGAAGTGGTTCTGGAAAACTTCTATGACGATAACCGCGGCATCAAGGTGCCCCTCCTAAAAGAACTCACCGCCGCCGACAACGCCAGCCGCTATTTTAAGCGCTATCATAAAGCGAAAACCGCCAGAAACGCCATTCGGGAGCATCTTACCGAAAACGAAAACGAGTTGGCCTATCTGGAAAGCCTGTACTACCAGTGCGAAAACGCACAAAACGACGATGATCTGGCGGAAACCCGCAGCGAGGTGATACATAGCGGTTATCTCAAAGCAAAGAAGCAGACCAAGGGAGAAAAACGTGATGCTCCCCTGCCCCCGCTGGAAACGGTATATATGGATTATACGATCCTCATTGGCAGAAACAATAAGCAAAACGACCGCCTTACTCTGAAAGCAGCACAAAAGGACGATCTTTGGCTGCACACCAAAAACATTCCCGGTAGCCATGTAATCATTCGAAAAAAGGACGGCGAAGAGATCCCGGAAGCAGTCATCACCCGCGCCGCCCAATATGCTGCTTTTCACAGCAAGGCTAAGGAATCTCCGAAAGTGCCGGTGGATTATACCGAAGTAAAACAGGTAAAAAAACCAAACGGCGCCCGTCCCGGCATGGTGATCTATTTTGAACAGACCACGATCATGGTGGAACCGAAGCAGCCGGTAATTGATACGGCAAAGCCGAACCAATAAAATTTCAGGAACAACCGGCAGTTTTAGAGATTTTGGATAACACACTGTAAAAAAACCGCTCACTGTAAAAATTTCGCGCAGTGGGGAAAGCGCATTAGAATCCACATTATGCATATTTTTCACGTAAAAAAATCGCACATTTCAGTGCGATTTTTTTTGTTTGCTTACTCTTAAAGCTTTTACATCGGTCCAACCAGGGTTTTTGTTTCATCCAGGAGACTGGCACACAAATTGCATTGATAAAAGGCATACGAATCAGAGCTTTGAGGGAATGTCCAGGCGCTTCATACGGTAGTATAAGTTCTCCCGGCGCATTTGCAGACTCCGCGCCGTCCGGGAGATATTATAATCGTTTTCCCCCAGGGCTTCTATAATCAGCTTCCGTTCAAAGTCGGCCATGATTTGGGCGTAAGCGTTTTCCCCCGTAAAAGGCCGGGGCAGACTGGCGCCATCAAAGGTAACGCCGGTATCGAAATAGGAAGGCAGATCCACGTAACTGAGGATTTTCTTTTCCACCGTCACATTCATCATATATTCAACGACATGCTCCAGCTCACGGACATTCCCCGGCCAGGAGTAATGGTATAATAGCTCCTTACAACGGTCATCACAGTCTTTGATGTTCATCTGATACTTATTATTGAAAGATTCCAGAAAATGCTTCAATAAAAGAGGGAGATCCCCTTTGCGGGAGTAGAGAGCCGGAACCGTTAAGGTCACGGCGGCAAGCCGATAGTAGAGATCCTGGCGCAGAATATTTTCTGCCACCAGCTGTTGGGGCGCCTGATTGGTGGCGCTGATAAAACGGCAGTTCACCTTGATTTCCCTATTGCTGCCGACTCGGGTGAATTTTCGTTCCTGCAAAACCCGAAGCAATTTTCCCTGCACTGTCCAGGGCATCGAATTGATTTCATCGAGAAACAAAGTACCGCCGGCGGCTTCCTCAATGAGTCCGGCGCTATCCACCGCACCGGTAAAAGCGCCCTTCACCGAGCCGAAGACCATGGTTTCCAATAAATTCTCGGGGATCGCCGCGCAGTTGACGCCGACGAACCTGCCCTCCCGCTGCAAGCTGCCATTATGGATGGCCTGGGCCATGATCTCCTTACCGGTGCCGGTGGGGCCGCAGATCAAGACCGTAGATTCCTTTAATGCCACCCTTTTGGCGATATCAATCATTTCCCTGACCTTGACGTCATTGCCGATGAAACTATCGAAGGTGTAGGAGGTGCCGTTGGCAAAAGTTTGCTTTTCCTGGAGATGCTTTTTACGAAAATCCAGGATTCGAGCGATCTGCCGGTCAGAATAGTCGGTATTGTGGCCGATCGAACAGATATATTTCAGTTTTCCATCCAGGTAAAAGGGGTAGGATCTGGTCAGAATATCACATTTCTTGCCGTTGCAGTTAAAAAAAGAAAGTAGAAATTCTTTGGCGGGAGATTCGGTTAAGCCGCTAAACCGATTATATCCCGAAGGCATCATATCTGGCCAGACTTCCTGCTCCTGTCTGCCAACGAGCTGCTCCAGCTGACAATTTTCATGAGATAGAATGACGTTGTTGACCCAAACGATCTTTTCCGCGGCGTCAGTGATATAAACGCCGGCATCCGAATGATTCAGGATATATTCATAGACCGTTACCATTTCCCCTTTTTGTTTTATTGTACGCGCTTCCGTTTTCATAACTTTTCTCCTCTTTACGGTTATGCAACGCTCAACTCTCCTCTATTACCATCATTATAGCGAATCATTTCAGCATTGCAAGAACATTGCCATTAAAATCTTAAGGTGCGCACCGAAAGATATAATGAAATAAAAAAAGAAGGTAGGCATAAAAATGAAAAGAAATTTCGTTCAAAAACAGTCCGTCCAGTATCAGGTATTAAATGATCATCAATGTGAGGCCATCGCCGAAAATATTTTCGGGGTTTTGGAAAGAACCGGTTGTATGGTGCGGAATGGAAAAGCCCGCGGGATGCTGAAGGAAGCCGGCTGTAAGGTAGAAGGCGAAAGAGTCTGGCTACCAAGAGCTTTGGTGGAATGGGCGGTCAGGAGCTGCCCCTCTTCCATCACCATGTATGACCGCTTCGCCAAACCCGCCTTCACTTTAGCGCCCCATCAAGCCAATTTCGGCCCCACCAACTCCGACACCTTTGTCTACGACATGACCACCGATGAAAAGCGCCGCGCCACCTTAGAGGACGCCAAAAAGTATGCGATTCTCTGCGACAATCTGCCCAATATGGACTGGGCCAGCACCCTTGTAATGATCTCCGACCTTGATGACAGGCTCGCCGATTTATATGAACTTAATACAGCGCTACGCTTAACCTCAAAGCCGATCATGAATTTCTCCTTTGCCCCGGATAACCTTAGAGAAATGATTGAAATGTGCGAAGTTATCGCCGGCGGCGCCGACAGCCTGGCCCTGCATCCTTTCATCATGACGATGATCTGCCCCATCGATCCGCTCCAGCATTCCGAAGGTGGACTGGATCAGATCATGTACATGGCCGGTAAAAATCTTCCCTATCTCTACGTACCCGGAATGTCCTTGGGGCTCAGTTCGCCGACGACCTTTGCCGGCTCCATTTCCCTGGGCATGGCCGACGCTTTTGTCGGTCTCGTCGTCGGTCAGCTGACCAAAAAAGGATCGCCCTTCATTTCCTGTAACTATACCGATAACATCAATCCACGGACCGTTACCATTACCTACTCCCATCCCGAATACCAGCTTGTCACTGCCGCCAGCGCCGATGTTTACCGTTATCTCGGGATCCCTTTCAGCACAAATTGCGGCGCTTCCAGCTCCGGTATATTTGATGAAGAATATGTTTTCGAATGCACAACATCGTTGCATAACGCTTTGCTCAGCGGCACCAATATGGGTTTTGCAATCGGTAGTACCGAATGCGGCAGATCATCTTCCCCGGAAGCCCTGGTTTTCTGTGATGAAGCTCTCGGTTTCCTGAAGCGCACGGTTGAAGGTATTGAGATCAGCGAATACACCTTGGCTGCCGATCTTATCGACAAGGTGGGGCCCGGCGGTAATTTTTTGGCGGAAGAAACTACCGTGAAAGAGCTCCGAGGTTTCTGGAAGTCCGATGTCATCGTCGATATGCCCTACGACCAGCGTAAAACAGAAAAGTATCCCGATATGAAGGAGCGCCTCCATGCCAAAGTCGAAGAAATCGTCGCCAAAGGTCCCAGGTATCCTTTGGCTGCGGACCTTGAAGCCAAACTTGATGCGATTGTAAAAGAAGCGGAAGCACGCGTAAGAAAAATGAAAGAAGCGAACAAATAACTTTCTTTTCGAATATCCCGGACAAAAGCAAGTCTTTTGTCCGGGATATCATGAGGTATCTTATGAAAAAAGAATTCAAATCCTTATACGGTGCATTCATCATCAGCGGCTGCTTCGGTATCTTGATGGAACTCTTACTGATGCTTTTCCGTGTCCTCGGTTTGCCCTATTCCGGCGGCATCATGGCGAGCCTAATCACCGTCGGCCTGGTCGGCTCCATTCTCTATGTTTTCGGCCTTTATCAAAAGCTGGAAAAGTTTGGAGGCTGCGGTTCCTATCTCCCATTCAGCGGCTTTGCCGCCGGGACTGCCGCCATGATCATCGGGATGCGCTGCGACGGAATTCCCCTAAAAAAGGCAATTTTTACAACGCTTAAAATGATGCTAATCTTTATTATAATCTGTATCGCGGTCTGCTTTTTCTTCGGCATAATTGCGGCATTGATCGGCTAAGGAGGAGATAAAGTATGGTTTTTATTTACGCCTTTCTCTTACCGGCCATCCTCTGCGCGTTTTTCCAGTTTATGCTCAATCATACAAAACTGGATTTACTCAAAATTTTGGCAACGGTATGGATTTTGGGAGGTCTCCTCGGTGCTCTCGGTGTTATGGGCATCCTGGAGCAATATGCCGGCGGCGGCGCCATGGCCACGATTATGGGCGCCGGCAGCATGGTCGCAAACAGTGCCATCATTGCTTTTGAAGGTAACATCGGTGCTTGTATCGGGATGCTGGGATCCTTCGTTGGGATCATGGCGTTCATTCTCATTCTGGGCATCGTCGCCGCCATCTGCTATATGAAAAAGCACCCCGACTATGAGAAAAAATTGACGATTGACTCGGCCTCCGGCGACAAGCCGGACCTTTGAATCACCGGTATCAGGTCACTCGCCGCTCTCCGTAAATAAAAGAATACCCATTGATGTGATGTCAATGGGTATTCGCTTATAAAACTTATTTCAGATTCGCTTTGGCGATTTCTACGTAGCCGGTGAAAGCCGCGGGGTCGGAAACGGCCAGTTCCGCCAAGATCTTGCGGTTGACGCTGACGTTACCTTTATGCAAACCGTTCATCAATCTGCTGTAGGAAATATCGTTCATGCGGGCAGCAGCGTTGATGCGGGTGATCCACAATTTTCTGAAGTCGCCTTTCTTTTTGCGACGATGGGCAAAAGCGAAAGCGCCGGAGCGCAAAGACTGCTGTTTCGCGACTCTGTATAACTTGGAATACGAGGCCCTGTAGCCTTTCGCTAATTTAAGAACTTTTTTATGACGTGCGTGTTTTGCCACGCCTCTTTTAATTCTGCTCATGATAACTACCTCCTCTTACAGACCAAGCATTCTTTTGACTTGTTTCATATTGGCATCAGAAATGAGACCGCTCTTTCTAAGGTTTCTCTTTCTTTTGGCGCTTTTCTTATTTAAAATATGGCTTTTAAAGGCTTTCATTCTTTTGACTTTACCGCTGCCGGTAACTTTCGTTCTTTTCGCTAAGCCGCGATGGGTTTTCATTTTAGGCATAATTATGCTCCTCCTTATTTCTCGACTCTTGGCACTAAAATCATTGTCATATTGCGGCCTTCCACTTTGGCCGGTTTTTCAATGCTGGAGAAGTCGGCCAAGCGTTCCGCCATGCGGACGCAAAGTTGCCTGCCAAGTTCGGGATGGGTAATTTCCCTGCCCCGGAACATGATGGTAACTTTGACCTTATCACCGGCCTTCAAAAAACGCTCGCCGTTTTTGGCCTTTGTTTCAAAGTCGTGATCTTCGATGTTGGGACGAAGCTTCACTTCCTTCATTGCAATCACCTTTTGATTTTTCTTTGTTTCCTTTTCCCTTTTGACCTGTTCAAAACGATGCTTCCCGTAGTCCATGATTTTGCAGACCGGCGGTTTGCCCTGAGGGGCAATTTCCACGAGATCAAGGCCACGTTCATTGGCAAGGCGTTGGGCATCTTTAATGGGCGTGACATCAAGCTGGGTACCGTCGACGTCGATCAGACGTACCTGCGGGACACGAATTTGTTCGTTAATGCGCAGTTCTTTAAAAATGGCGATTCACCTCCGAAAGGTTGATTTTACAAAACAAAAAGCGGATGAAATCATCCGCCGCAAATACAAATCCATATCATGAATGGGGTTCATATGAACCTTACCACCGTTAAGCGTAAGGTGAGAAGCGGACACTTCTGCTTTCTTTTGCTTTCATAGTATAACGAAAATACGGCTTTTTGTCAATGATTATTTTTCCGTATATAAAAACATCGGGAAAGTGAGGTATTCACAATAACCGAGCCGATCAATGGTAACGTAACCGGGGTCGGCATTGATTACCTGAGGAATGCGGTTGACGATAGAGGCCGCCGTATGCTCCAGGGTTTTGGGAGCATTCACCTCAAAGCTGAGGTTCGGTTCTCCCGTAAAAGACCAGGCGCAGGAATCACGGTCGCTACCTGTATAGACTTTGCCGATGCATTCCGTCTCAATGATGCCGCCGAATCGGGTCATTGTCGTTACCAAAGCGCTCATGCCGACACACTTGCCCTTTGCCACGGTGCCGCCGTAGGCTGCCGAATAGAGATCATCGTGGTATACGTAGGGCGTGCATGTTTGGGTTTGCGCCGTGACACCCCAGCCCAGCTTCGTCCCAAGAAGTTCGTTGGCATGCCAAAGATAGGTCGGGGAAAAGCGCTTCTGAAAACGTTCGCTGAATTCTTTCACCGGAAGCCCCACGCCGTGGTCGGCGGCGAGGGCGGCTCCGTAATCATCGATGTTATAGCGGAGGGTTCCGCGGATGCGATCAATGCGGCTCACCGAGGAGGCAAAGGCCGTCACCGCGTGAAGCCAAAAGCAGTCCTGAAAGCCGGAAGCGGTCAGTGTCACGCCATGTTCCTTGGCGATCCGGTCAAGATCGGCGGTGAGTTCCGGTGAAGTAGCATAGGGAAAGAGGGCTTCTTCGGAAGTGGTGATCACGTTGATGCCCCGCCGCAAACACTTTTCAACGGTGGGAGCGATCTCTTTAAGGCCGCCGCCAATGGTGATGACGGCGATATCCGCTTTGACCTTTGCGAAAACAGCTTTTTCGTCCCCGGTGACTGCCGTATCCGCAACCTTCACACCGCTTAAGCGGCGGTCACAATCGACAACGGCACAAAGGTGTCCGCCGTGTTCCGTGACGTAGCGGGCGATTTGTTTGCCGGTGTTGCCGTAGCCGAAAAGTATGACATCGATCTTTTTCATATGCACTTCACCCCCTTTCGTATATCCATCACGTTCATCTTATTTTAGAGGCTTTTGGCCGCTGTTGTCAAGTGGCCAAAAGGCTACTTGCGTTCCTTGATTTCCGCGACGATTTCCGCGGTCAACTCGTTAACGTCTCTGACCCCCAGATCCCCTTGGCCGTGGCGGCGCAGGGAAATGGTGCCGTTTTCCATTTCTTTATCTCCGGCCACCAGGGCGTAGGGAATGCGCATGGCGTGGCTTTCCCTGATCTTATAGCCGATTTTTTCGTTGCGGCCGTCCACTTCGGCGCGGATGCCCTGAGCTTTCATGGCGGCGCAGATTTTCTCAATATAGGGCAGCTGATGGTCGGTAATGGACATCAACCGCACCTGCACCGGAGCGAGCCAGGTGGGGAATGCGCCGGCGAAGTGTTCCGTCAAGATGCCGATGAACCGCTCAATGCTGCCGAAAGCCACACGATGGATCATCACCGGGCGGTGTTTTTCACCGTCTTCGCCGATATAAGTGATATCAAATTTTTCCGGCATCTGAAAATCCAGCTGAATGGTACCGCACTGCCACGTTCTGCCGAGGCAGTCTTTTAGATGAAAGTCAATTTTAGGACCGTAGAAAGCGCCGTCGCCTTCATTGACCTGATAGCTTAAGCCCTCTTCGTCCATGGCGTTCCTTAAAGCGTCGGTAGCGGCTTCCCAGATTTCGTCGCTGCCCATGGCGTCTTCCGGCTTGGTGGAAAGTTCCAGATGGTACTCAAAACCGAAAAGGCGATAGACCTCATCGATGAGCTTGATGACACTCTTGATCTCATCTTTGATTTGGGATTCCAGCATAAAGATATGGGCGTCGTCCTGGGTAAAGCAACGCACACGCATCAGGCCGTGGAGAGCGCCGCTTTTTTCATGGCGGTGAACCAGGCCCATTTCCCCCATGCGGATGGGCAGTTCCCTGTAGCTGTGCAGGCTATTTTTATAGACCAGGATCGCGCCGGGGCAATTCATCGGTTTGACGGCAAAATCCACGTCGTCAATTTTGGTAAAGTACATATTATCTTTGTAATGATCCCAGTGGCCGGATTGCTCCCATAAGCTCCGGTTTAGAATCAGCGGCGTGCGAATTTCAGCGTAACCGGCTTTCTGATGCAGTTCCCGCCAGTAGTTTTCCAATTCGTTTCTGAGGATCATGCCGTTGGGCAGGAAAAAGGGGAAACCTGGGCCTTCGTCCATGACGGTAAAGAGACCCAATTCCTGGCCGATCCTTCTGTGGTCCCGTTTCTTCGCTTCTTCCAGCAGCGCCAGGTATTCGTCGAGTTGCGCCTGTTTCGGGAAGGAAGTGGCGTAAACGCGCTGGAGCATCTTGTTCTTTTCATCGCCCCGCCAATAAGCGCCGGCGATGGACATCAGCTTAAAGGCTTTGATCTTTTCCGTGGAAGGCAGATGCGGCCCAGCGCAGAGATCAAGGAAACCGCCCTGTTGATAGGTGCTGATTTCAGCGTCGGCGGGGAGATCGTTGATGAGCTCCACTTTATAGCTTTCACCGCGATCGGCAAAATATTGCAGCGCCTCCGCTCTGGAAATCACCGATTTCATAAAAGGCCTGCCCTCTTTGGCAATGCGGGCCATCTCTTTTTCGATGGCGGGGAAATCGTCCTCGCTGAAGACGTGGGACGAATCGAAATCGTAATAGAAGCCGTCTTTGATGGCGGGGCCAATGCCGAATTTCGTATCGGGGAAAAGATTCTGCACTGCCTCGGCCAGCAAGTGGGAACTGCTGTGGCGAAAGATCCGCTGCCCCGCTTCATCCTCCCAGGTGAGGATTTTCAGGGTAACGTCGTGGTCGAGCACGGTATTCAAATCCCGGACTGCGCCGTCGACTTCGCCGCCGAGGGCGTTTTTCGCCAATTTATGGCTGATGCTTTTGGCCACTTCGGCAATGGTTACCTTTTCTTCATATTCCCGGCTGCCACCGTCGGGAAAGGTGATCTTTACACTCATATCAATAACCTCCCAAACAATAAAAAAGACGCGTCTCCAAAGAGACGAGTCATAACCCGCGGTTCCACTCTGTTTAAAGCAAACTGCTTTCCCTTGACGCCTTTAACGCAGCGACGCGTTTTCCCATACTGATTTTCCGGGAAACGGTTCCGGAACGGTCTTCTCTTTTTTCTTTCTGCCAATGTCTTCCAGCCAAGGACATTTTCTCTGACGGCGCAAAAAAAAGATACTCTTTCCATCATGACCTTTTTGATCTGTTCTACTTATTATAATCTTCAAGACATTTTTTGTCAATGGCATATCCTCACCTCCTTTTCATAAATTTTACTGAGGTGAATCTCTTGACCAATCAGAAACGAACCCATAAAAAAATATGGTCTACCCTGCTTTTTTTCGGCCTTTGCCTCCTCGTAGCCTTTGGCGCCCGGGCTCTTTACACCCTTTGGGAAGACAGCAAGGTCGACACGGACACCCTGTTTTACGATGCTTTGGCGGACCTCAACGCATGGGATTCCTACCGCTACACCCTCGACGCCCGCCTGCTGCTGAATAATTATAAGACAGCGGAGACCGTCGTCAGCGGTGAAGTCGATACCGAGGGCAACCTTCACGTGTTCGGCGAAATCATGGATACGGAAATGGAAGCCTACCAATTCGGCGAAACCCATTATCGTTTCAATTCCGCCGCCAGAAAATGGATTCTGCTGGAAAACAGCCCTTTAACCACCAACGCCGTGCTGTTGATGGAAATTGAACCCGCCCTCAATTTCGCCTTTACGGAAACGGTTTCCGTGGCTTACAATGGGAAAGAAAGTGTCGGCGGCGACCGCCTCTTTCAATATACCGTCGTTCCCAAAGAGGGCTTTCACGTCGCCGACGCCTATTTTACCGACTTTACTTACGAAGTCGGCGTCAACGGCAGAACAGGTCAGATTGAGGAGGCCGTGATCCATGCCGCCTCCCGCACCGATGCGCAAAACCGCCTGGAAGTTCTCGTCAACTTCTACGACATCAACGAAGATTTCGTGCTGACGCCGCCGGAAAATTGAGGGAAGCAAAGACCCTCGAAACTCCATTTGGCGGGATTTGATTGATTTTTCCCAAAAACCAGGTATAATGAAACGTAAATCAAATGGGGACAAAGGAGCAAATTTATGCGTCACGGCGCCAAAGAGGAAATCGTCGAGGTGTTTTGCAAAGAACTGAAAACCACGCCAATGGATAAAATTACCGTCACGGAAATCATTGAAAAATCGGGAGTCAGCAGAAATACCTTTTATTATCATTTCGAAGATATTTATGATCTGCTGCGCCTGGTGATCAACAGAGAGCAGCAAAGATTGACGGAAAACTCCTATCAACTCCAATCCTGGCAGGATGTTTTAAGATACCTCACCAACTATTTCAGAACCCATAAAAAAGAAATTTACCACATTTTCAACGCCCTACCCAGGGAGCGCATCGAACAGTACATTTTTACGTCCACCAAAGATGTCCTCTATCAAATTGTCCGCCTGGACGCCAAAGGCTTGGACGTCAGCGAAGAGGATATTCGGAATATTGCTGATTTTTACCAGTACGCAATCATCGGTTTTCTGCTGCGCTTTCTTTGGGGCAACATGGAGATGGATACCGATACCCAAATCGATAAACTGTCCCTGGTTTTCGACGACAACATCCATCACGTCCTGGGAAAATGCGCTGAACGCAATAAGTACAATAAATATATCCCGGAGTAGATCAAGATACCAAAGGGCTTACGCTTTAAAAACCACAAAAAGAGAGTCGGTTTCTGACGGAAAGATCAGAAGCCGACTTTTTTCGTGATGCTGCTGCCAGAAATTTCGGGGTAATTGCTGTTAAAAAGTGTTGTCCTTTGCCAAAATCGGTTTATGCGGGCAATTTGTCCCGGCGCAAACCCAGGCGGGAAACGGTCAAAGAAAGCAGCACCGAGCCACCGCCGAAAGCGGCGATGATAGCGGCGTTTTTCAAGATCAACGACAGATCCTGGCCAAACATGATCTCTTTCAGCGCTTGCACACTGTAAGTAAAGGGCATATAAGGGCTGACCGTCTCAAAGAAATCGGAGATCAGTTCCACCGGGAACGTACCGCCGCAGGCACAAAGCTGCAAGATCAGAAAGACGATGGCGACGCCCCGACCGGAAATGCCGAACATCAAATTGAACAGCTGATTGATGAGGGCGAAACACACCGACATCAGAACGGTCAAACCGCAAAGCAACATGATATGATTGACATTGACGCCAATCAACAGTGTACCCACGGCCACGGCAAGGCCCTGCAAAACAGCAACCAGCACAAAAGCGGGCATCGGCGTAAACACCGTCTGAAAACGGGTAGCGGCAACAGGATTTTCCGGCCGTAGCGGAACCACAAAGAAGAGCAGAACCGTCCCAATCCAGCAAGCTAAGGAAACAAAGAAGGGAGAGAAACCCATACCGTAAGTATCGACGTTGCCGTAGATTTCCTCACCGGTTTCCGCCGGGTTGCCGACAAAAGCAGCCATCTCGCCGGTATCGGCTTTGGTGTTGGTCGCGACTTCACTGGCGCCCCGGGCTAAGGAGGCCATCAATTCTGCCGTCCCCTCGCTGAGCCGATAGAGTCCGTTGTCAAGGGCAGAAGCGCCGTCCGCCAGGGATAAAGCACCGCTGCTCAGCGTCGCCGCCCCCGCCGCCAATTGGCTGCTGCCGGCTGAGAGCGCGGAAATACCCTTCGCCAAATCCGAAGCGCCGTTGTACATCGAAGCAGTACCGCTGCTCAAGGCCGAGGAAGCGCCGGACAGCAAAGAAACCTGATCGGCAAAGGTGGTAAGTCCGGCGTTCAGGGAAGAAGCGCCTTTGGCCATGATCTGCACCTGACCGGTAAAACCGGCGGCGCTGTCCGCCAGCGTACCGGCATTGTCGCCGATGACTTTGAGCTGACCCACCGCACTGCCAAGATTGGCGCTGATGTTCGCCGCGCCGCTGCTGTTCCCCGCTTTGGCCTGTTCTAAAATGGCGACGGCGCTCTCGGTATCGCCGCTTTCTATGGCGACGATGGCGCTGTCGATGGCGCTGTTGGCCGAAGCTGCCGAAGCCTCCGCCCCGGCAGAAATCCCATCAAGGGCGGCGGCCAACTGACCGGCGCCGCTTTTGATTTGATCAAGACCGCCGGCGAAAGCCGGCAAACGCTCTGCCGCCGCGGCTAAGCCGCTGCCGAGGCTGCCCGCCCCTGCCGTCAAAACCGGCATCGCCTCGTTGAGAGCGGACATGCCGCTGCTGACAGCGGCGGAGCCCGCATCGACAGAAGCAATTCCCCGATACAGGGCATCGGTGCCCTGAGCCAAAGAGGGCATTTTTCCACTGACGGCAGATAAACTTTGCGACAGGCTTTCCGCGCCGTCAGCCACTTCCTGAGCACCGGCGGCAAGGGCGTTCATCCCCTCTTTGGCGCTTTCAGCGCCGTCGCTGACCGTACCGCTGCCAGCGGCGGCGGCCTGCAAACTTTCCGTCATATCCTTGAGGCCGCCGTAGATGGTTTCCGTATACTCCTGTGTAATCGCCGCGGAAACTTGGTCGTTAAAATTCGCCCGGATGAAATTACCGAACTGCGCAAGGATAAAACTCTTCCGTTTATCCACAAGAAAAGATATTTGCCCTGTGGTGGGATGGCCGTCGGCGGCGGCGGTGATATCCGCGGAAAAATCCTGATCGATGACGAAGGCCATATAATAATCGGTGTTTTCAATGCCCCCGGCAAAGACGCCGGGATCCACCGTTTCCCAGGCCACGGCGTGGTCTTCCATGATGTTTTCCACAATCGTGGCGCCGTAATTGACCTCTGCACCGTCCACGGCGGCGCCTGCGTCGAGATTGATCACGGCCACCGGCATATCTTTTAGCTTATCCGTGGGGTTCCAAAAAGCGCTGACATACAGTACGGCAAAGAGCAGCGGGATCGCCACGATACCGATGATGAGAAACTTATTTTTCGCCGCGACTTTAAAGCAGTGTTGTACCATTTCTTTCATTGGATCACCAAACCTTTTTTCAATTCCTGTACCGTTATTATAGCGCCGCAACGGAAGGGGCAAAACAAACAGAACCGTCTATCTACCCATAATATATAGTATAATTCGAGAATTTTGTCCTAAAAATTTATTCTGTTTTCTGATCTCTTCCGATATTGACATTTCTACATTTTATGATAGAATATATCTTGCATTCTGCAGGAAAAGGAGAACACGCCGTTGGAAGCAATCAGCCGCCATGTATTGGCCGAATTTTACGGATGTCCTTATCATCTGTTAAATGATCTAAAATTTATAGAGCAAGGCATGTGTAAAGCGGCGCTGGAAGCCGGCGCGGAAGTGCGTGAAGTTGCTTTTCATAAATTCAGTCCCCAGGGAGTCAGCGGAGTGGTGATCATCTCCGAATCTCACCTTTCCATCCACACCTGGCCGGAACTGGGCTATGCTGCGGTAGACGTTTTCACCTGCGGTACCACGGTAGATCCCTGGGACGCCTGTAAGTATTTGCAGGCAATTCTCGAAGCCGAAAACATCAAGGGCATGGAAATTACCAGGGGTACGGATATCCCTGTTCAGAGGCAGACCGCCGTTTAGGTATGCCTGCTCCCTAAAAATAAACGCAATCAGGTGGCACGAAATCTGCTTATGGCAGCTTAAACCCACCATAAGGCGGATTACCGGGAAACCGATGAAGCAAGACGCTAAAAAAGTAAGACGCCGCAAAAGCGAATATGAATGGGTTATTTTAGGCAAATGCAGACGCATTTGCCTTTCGACATAATAACAATGAACCTTTTCTGAAGTGAAGCGCGGATTTGGGTGCTTGCCGGAATACCGCAATTCGCGGTGAAAGAATCGGCTGTAGCTTTTTGAGAAAATCAAAAAGCTTATTTATTTTTATCGCCGAATATGATAGACTATAACAAATGATGTATCAAACAATTTTCGACAACATATACAACAGAATTGCGAAAACGCCGGATTTTCCCCAAAAAAAGGTTACGCGGCTGTTTGAGGCTTTGCCGTCTCACAGTATGTATCTGCCTGCTTTGATTTATCTGCTGCCTTGGGGAAACGAGATCAATGAAGAAACGGAAATGAACGCAGCGGCTTTGACCGCCATGACGATTTCCATTTTTATCCATGATGATACGGATCAAAACCGTGCTTTCACTGGAAAAGAAGCGGTACTCAACGGTGACTTTCTTTTTGCCCTCAGCTTTAACTTGCTGCCGGCGACAGCCATCAAAGAAACTGCCGCCGATTTTGTTAAGGCTTACGGACGCTTTAACGAAGGACGCTTAAACCATAAAAGTGGAAAAACAAAGGTACCGCCGAACACAACGGGGCTTTCTTTCGAAAGCACCGATTACGCCCTACTGTTATGGGAAATCGCCCGCCTCGCCGCAAAAGACGCCGAGAAAACGGAAACGGAACAAACAGCCTATACCGAACTTGCCGGAGATATCGGCACTTTGTGGGAAATACGCCTAAAGGGCTACGATATGGATGTAGACGGCCTGATCGCAAAAATAGAGAAAGAAATTGCGAACCTCCCCTGGACCCTATGTCTGATGCCTCTGTTGCAGTCAATGAAATAATCTTATTTCACCGGTAAAAAGAAAGTCAAAAGAGCAAATGCAACTGAAAGACAAATTGCCATTATTTTACAGAGAAACCGAAACCGCATTAGAGGCCACAGAAAGATATATTGAAAAGTCTCTTGTTTCGGAACATGACATCATCAATGAGGCCGCCCTCTATCTGCTAAAAAGCGGCGGCAAACGAATCCGGCCCGGCTTGCTTTTGCTGGCCGGTCATTGCGGTGAATACGATGAAGAAAAGCTGATTCCTTTTGCCGCGGCCATTGAGATCATCCATATGGCCAGCCTGGTCCACGACGATATCGTCGATCAGGCACCCTTGCGCCGGGGAAACCCCACCATCGTCGCGAAATGGGGGTTGGATGCCGCCCTTTATACCGGCAACTTTATGTTAGCAAAAGCCATTGAGTTGGCCGCATCCTATGGCGACAAAACCATCGTCGATATCGCCTATTTTACCGCCGCCGCCATGTGCCGCGGTGAATTCGCCCAGATGAAAACGATCAACGCGCCGGATTTCCGTACCGATACGTACCTCATCCGGGTCAAACGAAAAACGGCTTATCTGCTCTCCGCCGCCTGTGAAATGGGGGCTTATCTTTGTAAAACAGAAACAAAGACCTTGACGGCGCTGAAACAATTCGGCGAATACCTGGGCATGGCCTTTCAGATCACCGACGATATTCTTGATTATCGCGCAAATAACGAAAATTTCGGCAAAACCGCCGGCAATGATATATCGGAAGGACTCGCCACTTTACCGCTGATTTACGCCTGGCAGGATAAAAGCAACAGGGCCCTGATTGAAAAAGTCTTTGCCAAAGATGAAAAAACAAAAGGGGAAATCGACGCGGTGATCCGTGCCGTCATCGCCAGCGGCGGTGACAAACAAGCAGCCAAAATTGCCAAACGGTATATTGCCAAAGCCAAAAAGAGCCTATCTCCCGTTGCCGACCCCAGGACAAAAGCGTGTTTTAACGAAATCGCCGACTTTATCGTCACAAGAAATATCTGATGAAACGAAACGATAAAAAACGACAATGGCTGATCCTGTTTTGGCTCGTCTTCTTCGCCGGCTTGCTGATTGCCGCCAACAAACTGCCCCTATTGACAGAGGTGGAAACACCCCGATCTCTAAACTACAGCCATCCCTATGATCATTACACCTTGGCGATCAACGGCACCTGGCAGGTTTATAAAGCCAAAAAGCAATCGTTGACCCTGGTGGATCTGAAGAACGACAGCACCCTGGACTTCACCTTGGAGGTAGGGGGTATCGATGATATGTCCCTTGCCGCCTGCGCCAAAAAAACCATGGCCGTTATAGCAGAAGAACAGCAGATAACCTTCGACCCCGACAGCATCGCCGTAGCCGATGGCCAGGAAAAGGGCATTCGTTTTACCGGTACCGCGACAGAAGGCAGCAAAGCTTATATTGAGGAATTTTTCATCTACCACCCCAATGAGGGCCTTCGCTTCTATGCGGTTTATACCCATCCCGAAGGGACGCCGGAGAATAAAATCCTCGTTGCCGAGACCATCGTTGGCTCCGTGGCATTCACCGACTTCAACCAGATTTACGCGGATTATCTCCACTAAATAAAACATAAAAAGCACAGAGTAATCATTGCTCTGTGCTTTTATTTGCTTATTATCTTATTATTATGATGCGCTCGCTTCGCCAGCGGCTACTTAAAGATTATCATTCTTGGGAGCCGTATGCCCACTTTGATATTTTTCCCAGCCATTATTCATAAAGCGGTCGGGAACCGTGATGTTTTTTAATTGATCACAGCCGGCAAAAGCGTTTTCACCGAGGAACATCACATCGTCCAAAGGGCCAATCTCCTTTAAACTCACGCAGTCTTTGAAGGCGCTGTTTCCAATGCCTTTGACCCGGCGGGGAAGCTTCACCTTCGTTAAACTGCGGCAGCCGCAAAAGGTGCACTTGCCGATGGTGGGTAGATTTTTGGGAATATGGATGGCTTGCAGCTTTTCGCAATGATAAAAGGCATAATTGCCCAGGAATCTCACGCTGTCTTCTAAGTTGACCTGCTCTAACTTGGCGCAGTTGGCAAAGGCACGGTAGCCAATGAAATGCAGCGCATTGGGAAGCACCACTTCTTTCAAGTTGGTGCAGCCACTGAAAGCCTCTTCACCGATGGAACGCACATCGTTATGGACAACGATCTTTTTGAGTTCAGCATGATCGGCAAAAGCTTTTTCTCCGATTTCAGACACACCGGCAGGAATGGTCAGTTCTTCGTCGGCGCCGGAATACTTGATCAGAATACCGCGTTCGATCAGGAATTCCTTCTTCAATTTAACGAGGGAATCCAAAAACGCGCCGGCTTTTTCGTCGTCGGGGTCAATTTCCAAAATACGATGGGCGACATCTTCGGCATCTTTCAGGTTTTCATTGCCGATATGCTTATCCATTTCCTGATACCATTTTTCCAGCTCTTCCGGTTCTCCGATGGTAGCGGTACGGAAGCGCGGCCCCCGGGCCAGCATTTTTCTAACCTTGGTGCGGGTATATTTCATCCCACAATTTTCACATGTATATAACGTGCTGTATCTTGAAGACACGAGACTGGCGCCGCAAATTTCACAAAAAACCTTTGCCATAGTGGTTCCCCCTGCATCATTTTATCAAGAATCTATGATCCTTAACGGTCTCAAAGCGATCCCCTCACGGGTTGCTTTTATGATACCATTTTTTCCGCCGTATTTCAACTTTGTTTACCTGATTTTTTCCAGGCAGGCGGCGACCTTACGCACATCGTCCACGGCCATGACCCCAGTTTTACAGGAAAGGGCATAAAGTGGATGATGTTTTTCGCCGAGGGCCGACTTGATTTTCGCCACCGTGGCTTCACCGTCAAACACCTGGTAGCAGATTTCCTTTAAAAAAGACCGTTCCTCCGGGCTCCATTCCGGTAGCCAAATCGTATCTTGGCCCTCGGTTAAACGAAAGCCGTCGCCGTAAGGTTCCGGGCAGCGCACAACACGGACACCTGCCGCCGCAAAGCCGGCAAAGGGTATTTCGCGAACCGTCTCCCCGCTGATGTAGACGACACCGTCACCGAGGACGCCGTATTGTTTTTTAGAATTGAGGAGCAAATCACCGTAAGCGGGAGCAATGCTTGAGGAACTTTGTAGCATTCTCACAATCTCATCGGTGAAGGGTCCGGAAATCATTGCCAAAAAAACGCCTTCTTTCTTATCTTGTCTGGCTCGGTAAGTTTCTTTTTTGAATTAAAATTAGAATAGGAAGGAAAGCAAAAAGCAGGCGGTTCCCCCTAAAATCATCGTAATCGGCAACGTAATGAACCAGGCGGCGACGATGCTTTGGGCCACGCCCCAGTTCACCGAGGAGAGGCGCTTCGAGGAGCCCACCCCCATGATGGAGGAGGTAATCACCTGGGTGGTACTGACCGGCGCACCCAGCGCCGTCATGCTTTCAATGACCGCGGCAGCCGCCGTCTGCGCCACAAAGCCGCCGGAAGGCGCGAGGCGCGTTACTTTTGAACCCATGGTGCGCATGATGCGCCATCCTCCCACGGATGTACCCAAAGCGATCATGATGGCGCAAACAATTTTCACCCACAACGGCACTCCGGCATCGCCTTCGAGAAGACCCGCGCCGATCAGGGCCAAAGTAATGATACCCATGGTCTTTTGAGCATCGTTGTTACCGTGGGAATAGGAAACAACAGCCGCTGATACAACCTGTAGTTTAGAAAAAGTATGATTGACCCAAAAGGGCGTTTTATTGCGCAACAAGATATAAAGCCATTTCATCACCAAAAAGCCGACGAAAAAACCGACGATGGGTGAAGTTACCAGGGGAATGACCACCTTTTGGAACAGACCGCTCCAGAGAATATTGCCAAAGCCGCCGTTTTCGATGATCACGGCGCCGACAAGGGAACCGATCAGGGCATGGGAAGAACTATTGGGCATGCCGATATACCAGGTGATCAAATTCCAGACAATGGCGCCGATGAGGGCGGCCAAAATCACATATTGCGCCGGTTCTTCCAAAATCAATCCTTTGGAAATCGTCATGGCGACCTTTTCGCTGGCCAAGGCGCCGATAAAGTTCATCACCGCCGCCAGCATGATCGCCTTTCCCGGGGAGATCGCCCGGGTGTAGACGGAGGTGGCAATGGCGTTGGCCGTATCGTGAAAGCCGTTGATGAATTCGAAGACCAGGGCCGTCACGATAACGATCAGGAGACTGATACTAAACATGCTTCATCACGACCCCTTCAACCATATGAGCGATGCTCTCGCACACGTCAATGGAATCCTCCATTAGCGCAAACAGTTGCTTCCACTTGACGATTTCAACAGGTGATTGCTCATCACGGAAAAGTTTATATAAACTGTGGCGGTAAACCCCGTCACTTTCGTTTTCCAAACGATTGATTTCAATGATATTCTCATAAAGTATTCTTCTGTTCTTTTTGAATTCCGGCAAGGCGGCAAAGAGACGGCACAGTTCGGAAACAGTATCCTTCAGCAGATCCGCCATTTCAACGGCGCCGGGAATCAGGTGTTGGGTATCGAAAATTACCAACCACGCGGCGGTCATCTCGACGTTATCGACGATGTCGTCCATGATTTTAACAATGGTAAAAATATCCTCGCGGTCAAAGGGGGTGATAAAAGATGTATGCAACTCGCCGATGATCTTATGGGCTTCTCTGTCACATTCCATTTCCAGCTCACCGAGGCGTTGGGCTTTTGCTTCCACATCATTAAAATCGTGGATCATGTCGTGATAGATATCGACACATTTGTCGATCATCAACATGTACTCCTTTAATAGATCAAAGAACTTGTCTTCCTTTTTTTTAATACTCCTCATAATCAATCCTCCACTTTCCAACATAGCCTATTTTTCAGGGGAAAAGAAGCCTCTCACGATGACACCCCTGTTATGATAAACTCACTCTCCAAACGACTCTCTATCCATAACTTAGCAAGATTGGCCCAACAGCATTTCACCCGGCGAAGCGCAACGTCCTCCCCCGGTTTAAGGTGGCCTTTTCTTGTCATAAAAACAATGAAATGCGCTGAACGTTCATGACCGAAACAAAGTTCCCGTTGAAAAAGAACCGGAAAAACCGTTTCTCTTAACTAACGAAGACAGCAGCAGGCGGCAACCATCAGCTTGACGGCAGTAAGGAATCGGATTCGTCCGCTTTTTTCGTTACAATCCATGGATAAAACCATCTATGCGATGGCTTTCAGTCATAAGCGCCCTTTGCAACTTATTTTGTCTCATTTTCAACAATTTTAACATAACGGGGATTTTCCGTAAATGGCTGTGAAAACCAAGGGCTTATATCAGCGGCAGATACACCGCGTCGCCAATTTTGCGCAAAAACACAGATATCGCCGCTGCTTCCTCGCAATGTTCGCCACGATATCTCCTTCCCCGGCAGAAAAAGTCGTATTTTCGCCATAACGAAACACGGGCCACCAAGGCCGTCACGTCGTTTTTATCGGCGGTTTACCATCTTTTGATAGACCCTTTTTATTTTCTACCTAATTTAATATACACTATTCAGAGCAAAAAAACAATCATAACCTTGTAACAATCATCAAATTGTGTTAGAATTTTAGTAATTTAAAGCCAAAGGAGAAGCGGTATGAAAATGTTCTATGTTGAGGGAGAAACCCTTCCCGAAGCCTATCACAAGGCTCTCTACGCCTTGGAAAAAAATGGTCAAATTTATCCTTGCCCCGACTATAATACCACAATGAAGGAACTCCCCCTAACGTTCTATGTGGAACAGGCGGACAAAGAACCTTTTATTTCCCGGCTTTTCCCAGGCGGTCACCACGAACTGCAGCAATACATCATGGAAATTTGCGACGGCATTCTCGACTTTATGGTTTCCGCCGCGGAGAACGTTTGGGAATACACGTACCACCAGCGCTTTGCCGATCAATTACCCTGGCTGATCGAAGAGCTGAAAAGGAATCCCTTTTCCCGTCGGGCCATTATGAATATCCGCGATTTCGCCGTGGACACCAGCAACGAACATCCGGCTTGTTTGCAGTCCATCCACTTTGCAATCCGTGACAAAAAATTAAACATGACGGTGATGATGCGTTCCAACGATGCGGTACAGGCAACCTATATGAACGCCGTGGGTTTTATTTTTCTGTTGAAAAAAGTCGCGGCAGAACTCGACGTTCCCGTGGGTTCTTATACTCATATCGCCTACTCTTTCCATGCTTACGAAAACTGCTTTGAAAAGCTAAAAAAATACACCGAAACCATGGGAAAAAAGGACATCGCCGATCTTACCTACTGTTACACCGGATTTTACGACCAACTGATGCAAGATGAGATTCCGGCCATTCTCGAGATGGTGGAGGACCAAAAACAAAAATATCATGTCGAATAAAAGAAGGCTTACTCATGAAGCCTTCCGATGAAATAAAAAGCCAACTCCTTGAAATAAGGAGTTGGCTTTTCGTTTATATACTACACAAACTTAACAATTTGAGACTTTTGCAAACAAAATAGCTTTCAAAAAGAAAGCTATTTTTCGTAAGCCCTTTTCGCACTAAAAAATAAAGACCAAAACCAATAGAATATTGTCAAAGCGGATGTAAAAAAGTAATCTTTGCACAAATATTCGTATTCATACTTGACATGACAATTTATGCATGATATATTATAAAATAAAAAACGTAAAGAGCTAAAAACACTACCCCACAAATTGGCACTGATGCTAATATGGAATCATGAAAATAATATACAATGGTATTAATGATGTTATAGTATAAAAGATGGTATGGTAAAAGGAATGACCTTTGGATTTACTGTGCCATTTTTCGTTTTGCACGTTAATTTGTGCGGCAAATCTTAAGAAAAGGAGGTCGATTCAGAACTCTGGAGGGCCGCTGGCTTATTTACTTTCATTGTAAATACTACAAAGATGGGAGACAATAGAATGAAAAAATTTTTGACATTTATTCTAACGCTTATTTTTTGTTTCTCCTTTACTAACGTGGTATGCGCAAAAGCGGTTACTTTTGATGATGTAGATGAAACTGATTGGTACTATAACGATTTAAGCTACTTGGTTGAAAAAGATGTTATTCATGGTATTTCCGCAACGGTGTTTGCACCGGATAAGCATATCACCCGCGCAGAATTCGTAACAATGTTATCCTCTGCCGCAAAAGTCGATGTATCGAAGTTTAGCGGTCAAACCGCTTTTTCTGATGTTTCCGCTGGCGATTGGTATGGGAAAAATGTACAGTGGGCCTCTGAAAACAATCTGATTTTTGGCAAAACTCCGTCTGCCTTCGCCCCTCAGGAGCAGATCACAAGAGAAGAGGCCGCAGTAATTCTTTACCGGTATAACCAGCTTTTTGGCGGCATAGATTTTGAAGTGGAAGGCGTGGCTTTTGCAGATGATGCCAATATCTCCCCTTGGGCAAAAGATGCTGTTTACAACATGCAAAAAAAGGATGTCATCCATGGCTCTGGGGGAAAATTCTATCCTCAAAATACTTTATTGCGCTGCGAAGCGTCAGCTCTCTTTGCGAATTATCTAAATAGTCTCACATGTCAAGCAGATCAGGAATACAATGGAATACAAATCAATACAGGAGATATCATTGTTTATAGCGAAAAAGCAATCACGGATGAAGACGAATTATATGAATTGGCAACAAGTGTGACGTCTTTTTCCGCAACAGACGAATCAACGAATGACTCTCTGATCCAATATAACGCAACACTCACTGAAAATTCCGGGAACACAGATGGCATCAAAACAGGTAGCTCAGAAGAAAATGATGTACCCGTTTATGAATATACCCAGCATTATATGACCGTGCAAAAAGAAGACGGAACGATATCAGATTATTACACTTCAGACATATTTACCGATGTTCCTCAAGATTTGACGGAAGAAACAGAAGGTGTTTCCACCTCCTCTTATCCTGAAAGCACAAATACGGTTGTTTCCCCCGGGCAATATGATGGCTACTACTCCGCAAGGGCATGGGCGAAAATATGTTATGAAGTAGGCAGAACCGGGGGCTTTGATTCACCACGATACGTAAAAGCGCTATGGTTCAGGGGAACGGTCTATCAATATGACAGCAGTGTAAGACTTGATTACAGGCGGCTTTGGTTTAGAAATAAAGGATATAGTGCATTTAATACAAATGCCTATCAGAACATTACCTTAGGTCCATATTATGCCAGTTCAGGAAGTGAAACGATCACAAAGAACGCGCCTTCCAATTTCTATGCCTTAGAGTACAATTTCCATGAGATTGTATGCACCTGCCAAGCACATATCATGAAGGGCGGCAGAGCTTGGGATTTACAAGCAACGATTTCAGTCATGAATGCCCCTCTCTAATTCAATATTCAAGAATAAGGAGCACACTCACACTATGAAGAAAGTACTAAAATGGTTTATGACAGCGCTTATGCCGTTACTGCTTTTAATGGGGTCAGCCTGGATATTAAGCCACGCTTCGTATGATAATTTGATTTATTATACCGATCATTATTTGCTTACTTTTTCCGATTGGCAGTATTGGGTGAGAATCCTGTTATACGGTACTCTCGCCGTTTACCTCTTCTACCTATATCAAACCAGGTATGCCAAAAAAGAACTTGCGGTATTGGCGATTCCCATATTTTATCTTGTTTTCTTCAGTCTGCCCACAGGAGTCTTAGAGAGCAACGTAACGCTACTTACGCTATATCATCGGTTCTATTCCGGTCTCAGTATTCCAGTCCTCCTGCTCTTCGCCTATTTGGTGAAAACCGTAGCCACAGCGCTAACATGGACAAAAGACAGTAAACAACAGGAAAAGGAAGGTTTACCGGTGTCTCCTGTCATGGAAGAAAACGCCTTTGAATGAAATAAACCATTTTGCATGAAAAGCGCCGGCATTGCCGGCGCTTTCATATGTAATTATAATAATAGCGTGAAACGCATCAAGCAATTGATGAACGCAAGTGGGTGGTCGGAATATAAGCTCGCAAAAGAAGCAGAGTTGCCGCAATCGACAATTTCGCATCTATTCAAAAGAAATAACGCCCCAACATTTCCCACTATAGAGGCAATATGCGGGGCATTTGGTATGACAATGGCACAGTTTTTGCCGATGAGGGCGAGCCCGTGGTTCTCGCCCCTGACCAGAGGGAACTCTTATTGCAATGGGGAACGCTTACAGAGGAGCAGCGCCAGATTGTATTAGCAACAATGAAGCATTTCAATGAATAGGCGAACAAAAAAAGGTCCGCAGGTTCTATTCTGAAACCTGCGGACCTTTTTATATACTGATCGCCGCAAACGCGATTATGGATGGGGGCTCCCATGTTTGGAGAGCCTCACATTTACACACCTTTCGGTCCATAGACGCAATAAAAGCCACCCATGATCGGTGACTTTCATTGTATCAACATTTGTGGTGCCGAAGACCGGGGTCGAACCGGTACGGTATTGCTACCACGGGATTTTAAGTCCCGCGTGTCTGCCTATTCCACCACTTCGGCAACTTCGATCATTATAGCACAACAAAAAACCCCACGCAACACTTTTTTTGTACCTAAGCTTCCCACATTTTCTGACCAAACCGGGGATATACAGGTTTTTTGGGAAATTTCATGTTGCATTTTACGATATTATCGTATAAAATGAGGATATTCACTAAAAATAATTTGGAGATTTTTCATGAAAAAAAAATTACCCTTTGACAACGACGTCTTAAAAGGGCTGATGGAACAGTATCCCACGCCTTTTTATCTCTACGACGAAAGGGCCATCCGCGAAAATGTCCGTTGCTTTAATCAGGCCTTCTCCGGCTTCCCCGATTTCCAGGAATATTTTGCCGTAAAAGCGGCGCCGAATCCTCATCTGATGAAAATATTCTTAGAGGAGGGCTGCGGCGTAGACTGCTCCTCCATGGCGGAACTGATTCTGGCCGAAAGAACCGGTTTTACCGGGGAAAATATCTATATGAGCGCCAACGACGCACCCATCGAAGAATTTGCCAAGGCAAAATCTTTGGGGGCGGTGATCAACCTTGACGATATTACCAATATTCCCTTTATCGAAGAAAATATCGGCCTTCCGGCGATGATTTCCTGCCGTTATAACCCCGGTCCTTTGCGTACGGGTAACGCCATCATCGGCAATCCCATCGAAGCAAAGTACGGCTTCACCAGAGATCAGATTTACGAAGGCTATAAGATTTTAAAGGAAAAAGGGATTCAGCGCTTCGGCATTCATACGATGGTCGCTTCCAACGAACTGAACCCTGAATACTTCCTGGAAACCGCCAGGATGATGTTTGACCTCGTCTACAAACTTAAGGTCATCGTCGGCGTCGATATCGAGGTCATCAATTTAGGCGGCGGCCTCGGCATCCCCTATATTCCCGAAGACAAGCCCATCAATTATGAAGCACTGGCTTCTGATATTAAGGCAATCTACGATGAAAAAATCATTGGCCGCGACCTTTTCCCCGCCAAAATCGCCTTTGAAAGCGGCCGTTTGATGACAGGCCCTTACGGTTATCTGGTAACCAAAGTGCTCCATAAAAAGGAAACCTACAAAGACTATATCGGCGTTGACGCCAGCATGGCCAATTTGATGCGCCCCGCCCTTTACAACGCCTATCACCATATCACCGTCATCGGCAAAGAGAACGAGCACATCGACCATAAATACGATATTGTCGGCTCCCTTTGCGAAAACAACGACAAATTCGCCATCGACCGCTATCTGCCTAAGCTCGAAATCGGTGATATCCTTGTTTTCCACGACGTCGGCGCCCACGGTCACTGCATGGGCTTCAACTATAACGGAAAACTGCGCAGCGCCGAAATACTTTGGCAAGGGGGCACAAAAAGCAAGCTGATCCGCCGCGCGGAAACTCTCGACGATTACTTCGCCACTTTGGACTTCTAAAATTTCCAACAGATATCAATTTCTTAACCAAAAAAATGCAAAACCTTGTATTTTAATAGGAGTTATGCTATCTTTAGAATGAGAAATAGATTAGGGAAAGGAGCATTTTCCATGCTTGAATTAAAAAATGTAAGCTGGACCGTTGAAGACAACCACGGAAGAACCGACATCGTCAAAAACGTCAGCCTTACATTGCATGATCATAAATTATACGTGGTCACAGGACCCAACGGCGGCGGCAAAAGCACCCTTGCCAAATTGGTGATGGGTCTGATTGCCCCCTCTTCCGGCCAGATCCTCTTTGACGGCGTTGATATTACCCATATGCCCATTACCGAACGGGCCAAACTGCAAATTGGTTACGCCTTTCAAACGCCCCCTGTTTTCAAGGGCATCAACGTCCGCGAATTGCTAACCTTGGCGGCGGGAGAAAAAGAGATCAATCCGATGCAGCTGCTTTTCGATGTGGGTCTCTGCGCCGGTGAGTACATCAACAGGGAAATGGATTCCGGTCTATCCGGCGGCGAGCTCAAACGCATTGAGATCGCCTCGATTTTGGCCCGTGATTTAAAGTTGGCCCTCTTCGACGAGCCGGAAGCCGGTATCGACCTTTGGAGCTTCCAGCGCCTGGCAGAAACATTCGATAAAATGCACCGGCAATCCGATATGACCCTGATGATCATCTCCCATCAGGAGCGGATCATGCATCTGGCCGACGAAATCATCGTCATCGACAGCGGTGAAGTCAGGGAAATTACCGATAAAAATACATTTTTAGGTAGTCTAACCTTAAAAGACAGCTGCGGCTGCGGTGAAACATGTGAAAGGGGGGTTTCTTTCTAATGCTTGATATCATCGATAAAATTTTACTGAAAGCCGTCGCCGATTTGGACGATATTCCCAAACTTGGCGCTTATAACATCAGAAGAAACGGAAAAGGCATCTCCCGCCAATCCACCAAAAACATTCAGATCGTCCCCAAAACAGACCGGCCCGGCATTGATATCAACGTTGCTCCCGGCACCAAAGGAGAGCAAGTGCATATCCCCGTAATTTTAAGCGCCGAAGGCATGACGGATATTGTTTACAATACCTTTAACATCGGCGACGACGCCGATGTCGTCATCGTTGCCGGCTGCGGCATCCATAACGCCTGTGACGCCGATGCCGGCCACAACGGCATCCATGAATTTTTCATCGGCAAAAACGCCCGGGTCAAATACATGGAGAAGCATTTCGGCGAAGGCGACGGCCGCGGCAAACGGATCTTAAACCCCACCACCAAAGTGCATATGGCGGAAAACAGTCAGGTTGAAATGGAAATGGTACAGATTGCCGGGGTTGACGATACCATTCGTGATACCGATGTAGATTTGGCCGACGGCGCCAAACTGATCGTCATAGAACGATTGATGACCGAAGGCGTGCAGCATGCCGAATCCATCATCAAGGTAAACCTTAACGGAAAGGACTCTTCCGCTCGGATCATGTCCCGTTCCGTGGCCAAAAATACTTCCAAACAGCATTTTCACATGAACCTCATCGGCAAAAACGACTGCCGCGGCCATATTCAATGCGACTCCATCATCATGGATCAGGCTCAGGTCAGCTCCGCGCCGATGGTTACGGCGGAACACAGCGACGCCCAACTGATCCACGAAGCCGCCATCGGCAAAATTGCCGGGGATCAGCTCTTAAAACTGATGTCTTTGGGTTTAAGCGAAGAAGCTGCCGAAGATACCATATTAAAAGGTTTCCTGAAATAAATAGACCAAACTGAATCGTAAATCCCGCCGGTTTCCGGCGGGATTCCTTTGTTTATACTGCATTTTTGCTACAAAAGAAGATTGTATATATTTGGGAAATCAGGTAATACTACTAAAGACAAAAATTTAGGAGGTTTACCACTATGTTTAAACGCGGCTCAAAGATTACCATGTTGATGCTGGTCGTTGTCTTCTGCGCTTTCGCTCTTGTCGGCTGCGGTGATACGGACAATAATACCAACAACGACACCAATGATGAAATCACCGATACCACCGACAACAACACAACGAAAGAGGACACTTCGGACACAAAGGGAGATGGCATCAAAATCACCGTCACCTCTCCCACGGAAGGTAATACCGTGGAAGGCGGCACCATCGAAGTCGTCGGTACCGTCGACGCCGATGATCTCACCGGAATCGACAAAGTCAAGCTTCAGGTACTTTCCAAAGACGACAACAAGGTTTTGGGTGAAGACACTTCCCTCATTGCCGACCTTGATCATCAGTACAGTGCCGACGTCAGCTATGATTTGCCCGACGATATCAAAAAGAATAGCGACGGCACCGTAGACGCTCAGTTACGTATTTACATTGAAGATACCAACGGTGACCTAATAAAAGAAGAAAAAATCAACATCAAGGTAAAATAAAACAGCCAAAAAGACAAAAAACAAAAAGAGAGCCGGGGCGCTGCGCGCCCCGGCTCTCTTTTATCATCAGCTTATTCGTTATAGATTTTCACGTATTTTGCCATGAGGATGCCGTCGATATCGGTAAACTGCTTCACTTCGTCCTCGGCAAGTTCTTTGTCCACGGAAAGAATGATCATGGCGTTGCCCTTGTTATCCGGAGCGCACTGCATGGAACCGATATTCAGATCGAGGCTGCCGGCAACGGCGCCGACTTCGCCGATACGGCCCGGTTTATCTTCATTGACGATGAAGAGCATGTTTTTGGTGGGCTTGATATCAAAGAAATAATGATCGATGCGGTTGATGCGGATCTCGTTTTCACCGGTGACCATACCGGCAAAGGTATGAGAACCTTGGTGGCCGTTGATCTTGACCTTGAGCAGATTATTGAAGCGGATTTCCCCTTCGTTTTCCACGGTGGCGATGGCAATGCCCTCTTCTTCGGCGATGACGCCGGCGTTGACGTAGTTGACCCTGCCGGACATGACCGGTTCAAAAATACCCTTCAACACCGCCAGGGTGATGGTTTTTTTATCAAAATTGGCGGCCTCGCCGCTGAAGGTGATCTGCATGGATTCGATGGGATCTTGAAAGATGCCGTAATAAAGATTGCCCAAACGTTCCCCTAATTTCAGATAGTCAAAAAGACCTTCCATTTCAGTGGCGCCCAAACTCGGCAGATTCACGGCGTTGGGAACCATCTTACCGTCTAAAACGTCAATGACTTCCTGGGCAACGGCGATGCCGACGTTCAGTTGGGCTTCATAAGTATCGGCGCCCAGGTGGGGCGTGAAGATTACTTTATCGCTATTTAACAGCGGCGATGTCAAATTGGGTTCGTCTTTTAACACGTCGATGGCGGCGGCGGCGACTTTACCCGATTCCAGCCCTTCATAGAGCGCGTCTTCATCGATGAGGCCGCCTCTGGCGCAGTTGACGACACGCAGGCCGTCTTTGGCCGCGGCAAATTCTTCTTTGCCCACCAAACCCATGGTTTCCCAGGTTTTCGGCGTATGAATGGTCAAGAAATCAACCTCTTTCATGAGGTCCATCAAGGTATCCTTCTTCTCCGCGCCAAAGCGCTCAAAGCGTTCATCGGCAATATAAGGATCGTAGGCGATCACCCGCATACCGAAAGCTTTCATACGCACACAGACTTTGGAACCGATGCGCCCCAAACCAACGATACCCAAGGTCTTGCCGAAAAGTTCCGCTCCCTTGAATTTTGTCCGGTCCCATTCTCTTCTGTGTATCATCGCGTCGGCCTGGGGAATTCTGCGGTTGGACGCGAGCATCAGAGCAATGGTATGCTCCGCGGTGGTTACGGTATTGGCGTCGGGGGTGTTTGCCACGATGATCCCTCTTTTAGAGGCGCCGTTCATATCTATATTATCCACCCCGTTACCGGCACGGCCGACAACTTTGAGGTTGGTAGCATATTCATATAATTCTTCGTCCACTTTGGTTGCGCTGCGGACGATCAGGGCATCATATTCGCCGATGATCGAGAGGAGTTCTTCCCGAGAAATTTTGGGACTAAAGTTTACCTGAAGTCCTACCTCCTCCAAGGCGGTAATACCTTCATCGGCAATTCTTTCCGCAACCAATACTTTCATTCCTTTTGCCATACATCGGACCTCCATTCAAGTGAATTCGATTTTTCGATACGTTAAACTATATTATAATCCAACTTTATACAAAACGCAACTAATATTTTCATATTTATATGATACTTTAGACCTTGAAAATTCCCTGCCAAACAGGAAAAAGCCAGGCTAAAAGCGTTTGGCATAGCTTTCCAAATAAAAGCGCCGCATCTTTTGGCATTCCTCGGAGGGAATCGCCTGTATGGGGTTTTCAGGGAAGAGCTGTCCGATCAGCCAAGCGCGGGCGTTCTTTTCCGCCACCAGGGCCAAAGCCTCGGCGTCGTATAGATTATTGCCGCAGCCAAGCGCGCCGCTTCTCAGCAAAAGGACGCCGTGATGGGAACCGAGTTTCCGGACAATGCTGTCCCGATTGAGAGGTGCGCATTCCATGGTCACGCCGTTGATCTGGGCAAAATCGTCAAGATACGTTGCCAAGGAGCGATTCAGCGCCGAATAAGCCAGTAACGATGGCGTAAAACTGTGATGGATGGCGCCGATGTCCGGCCGGGCTTGATAAATCCCCTGATGAATCTGTTGCTCCGGGGTCAAAGAGCCGTCCTCCATGCTTAAGGTGAGGCGCTCTCCCCGGTCCGCCTGATGAAAAATGATCGAATCCCCCTGCCGCTCACTGCGAAAGAGTGGCCGTACCAACTGGGGTAGGTCGGTGCCGAGATCCTTTAACAGCACCTGGTAGATGGAGTCCTCCGCGGCAATGGGCCGGCCGAGGTGCCGTTCAAAGGCCTTGCGCACCCGGTAGGTAGAGAACATCTCCAAACTGACAGCCACCCGCAGAGCGTCTTCCGCCGAGGGTGCCAGGCAAAGCGCACCGTGGTGTGCCATGAGCAAGGCGCGGCTTTTACCTTTGGTCATAAGCTCGGCAATATTATTCTCCAATGTTTCACTGCCGGGAAAGCCGTAGGCGGCACAGTATACCGTATCGCCGAAGACGCTGTTGCCGTCAACATCGATATCCGTGGCCAAAGCGCTCATCACCGATGCTTCCGGCTGGTGGGTATGGATGATAAAATTCACGTCCTGCCGCAAATGGTAGCCCTTTTGATGCACGCCTTTTTCCGTGGAAGGACGCACATCACCCCAGGCATTACCATCGTTGATATTGATGATCACAATCTCCTCGGGTTTTAAATTTTCATACGCTCTGCCACTGGGGGTGATCACAAAATGACTATCGTTGAGGCGGCAGCTGACATTCCCCCAAGTACGGGCCACAAGGCCTGTTTGGAGCAAACGCTTGCCCATATCAATCACTTGGGTTCTCGCTTCCAAAAGTTGCATTTTTTAATTTCCTTTCAAGCAATAGGACGACATCGCCATTCCGGCCTGATAACCGCAAGACAGCGCGGCCTGTATGTGAAAGCCGCCGGTATAGCCGTCAATATCAAGGACTTCTCCGGCGAAAAAAAGCCCTTCCTTTTTTTTGGACATCATGGTCTTAGGATCGATCTCTTTGACGCTGACACCGCCACCGGTGACAATGGCCTCGGAAAGCTGACGACAGCGGGTCACTGTAAAGGGAAACGCTTTCAGCAGGCGTAGGATTGTTTTACGATCCTCCTTCGTCAACTGATGTCCCGCTTTTATCGGCTCAATACCGCTTCTCTGCACAAAAACAGGAATCATTTTCCGGGGCAGCAGTTCTTCTAAGATGTGGATATAGGAACGCTTTGAGAAGCTTTCAAAATCCCTCAAAAGCCGATCGTTCAGTTGCTTTTCATCCAAGGCCGGTTTTAAATCGAGGAACAGCGTCAGCGGCGTCTCCGGATTTTTCGTAAAATGCAGCGAGGCGGCTCTGCTTGCCGATAAAATCACCGGGCCGGAAAGACCGTCTGCGGTAAAAACAAGCTCGCCGAAACGGTGGTCGAGGACACCGCCGCCGTCTTTCAAGGTGACGGCGACATTGTGCAAGCTCAGACCTTCCAGTTGTTTTACATCGGCTTCCGCCACAGTCAAGGGTACCAGAGAAGGAAACAACGGCGTTACGCTGTGACCGGCAGCGGCAGCAAAACGGTAACCATCGCCGGTGGATCCCGTCAACGGGTAGGAGCGGCCGCCGGTGGCCACAAGAACGGCATCAGCGGGTCTGAAAACACCCTTCACCTGCACGCCTTTTACCGACTCTGTCCCCATGACGATTTCCTCGGCTTCGCCTAAGAATTCCACTTTGGCGCCGGCTTTTCGGAGCTGACGCTCAAGACCGGTAACAATATCGGCGGAACAGTCCGATACCGGGAAAACCCGATCTCCCCGTTCGGTTTTTAAGGGTACGCCGCAATCTTCAAACCAGCGGATCACCGCGGCGGCGGGAAAATTCCGATAGGCGCTGTATAAGAATTTACCGTTACCGGGCATGTTGGCCAAAAAGGCGGCCATGTCCGAATCATTCGTCACGTTACAGCGGCCTTTTCCCGCAATCAGCATCTTCTTGCCGAGCCTGGTATTCTTTTCCAATAAAACGACGGGAACGCCGTTTTTGGCAATCATATAAGCGGCCATCATCCCGGCAGGGCCCCCGCCGATGACGATGGCATTTTTTTTCTTCTCCAACATTTATTCCTCTCTGACCACATCATTTTCCAAATCGCCGATGCCTTCCACGGCAACGCGGACCGTATCTCCGGGGAAAAGCGGACCGACGCCGCTGGGCGTTCCCGTCAGGATCAGATCACCGGGGTAGAGGGTCATGACTTTACTGAGATAACTGACCATGGCGGGAATGGAAAAAATCATTTCCGCCGTATTGGACTGTTGTTTCACCTCGCCGTTCACGGTCAGTGTGATGGACAGGTGGGAAGGGTCGAGGTTCGTCTGCACCCAGGGACCTACGGGCAAAAACGTATCAAAGGATTTGGAAATTGTCCATTGGCCGTGTTTTGGTTGCAGGTTACGGGCGGTTACGTCATTGGCCACGGTATAACCTAAGATATACTTTGCCGCTTCCTTTTCGGTGATATAGCGGGCTGTTTTGCCGATCACCACCGCCAGCTCCCCTTCGTAATCCATTTGGGTCACCAGCTCTTTGGGATAAATGATATGCTTTTTGGTACCGGTCACCGCCGAAGAAGGTTTCATAAAAAAAACCGGGGTTTCCGGCACGGGAATATGCAGTTCCTCAGCATGATCTCTGTAATTGAGACCGAGGCAGATCGCTTTCGAGGGCAGCACCGGACAAAGCAGGGTCACTTCCTCCAAAGGATAGCCGATCCCTTCCCGAATCGGCTTATCGAAAATGGTACCCGCCAAAGGATAAACTCTGCCGTGATCCACCATGCCGTAGTGAGGCTCTGTGTTATGAATAAAGCGCGTCAATTTCATCGTGACACCCTCTTTCCGTAAAACGGATATTTATTTCCCCGAGGCCGTGCTTTGGGGACGACAATGACTTTTTCTTTGGGGGGCGCTTCTTTGACATCACCGAGCAAACGGCGGATTTCCTCTTTTTTCAAAAAGCGCCATTCCCCCTCTTTCAAACCTTTACAGCTCAAAAAATCGATGTTTGTTCTGGTCAACGATAGGACCGGGTGTTTGATTTCTTTGAACATCCGGCGGATCTGCCGTTTTTTGCCCTCGTGAATGATGACTTCCCAGACAGTGTCACGGCCTTTTTTCGCCAACAGACGGATCTTCGCCGGGGCAAAGGTTTCCTCTTCCAGGACAAGGCCTTTTCTGAGCAAGTTCAACTGCTCTTCGCTGGGCGTGCCCTGTACTTCGGCACGATATATTTTATTGATTTCTTTGGCGGGATGAATGATCTTATTGGTGAAGCTGCCGTCGTTGGTCAGCAGCAGCAGGCCGGAAGTATCCAGATCAAGCCTGCCCACAGGATATATGCGCACATGCCAATCGGGGAGCAAGTCCAATACCGTCGGTCTGCCATGGGTATCATTGACGGTACAGACGTAGCCCTTGGGTTTGTTGAGCAAAACGTATATTTTGCGTTCTTTCCGCTGCACCAATTGACCGTCCACAGCAATTTTATCTTTGCCGAGATCCGCTTTGGTACCGGGTTCCTGCACGACTTTACCGTTGAGACTGACACGGCCCGCGGCAATCATTTCTTCCGCTTTGCGCCGGGACGCGATCCCCGCCGCCGCCAATAATTTTTGCAATCGTTCTTCCATAATTTCCTCCATCTATTATTATAGGGGGAATGGATAAAATATACAAGTCTATTTTACCGCTAAAAAAACGCTTTTGTGAGGTAAAACGCCGTTAAAAACGCCACGGCGTCGCCGATTAAGCCCACCCAAAGGGCGTAGCGAAACTTTTTGACGCCCACGGCGCCGAAATAGACGGTCAGCACATAAAATGTCGTTTCTGTGCTGCCCTGCATAATGGAAGCAAGACGGCCCACAAAGGAATCGGGGCCGTGCTCACTGATGATGCTGGCGGTGAGGCCCAGGGAGCCGCTACCGGAGAGGGGCCGCATCAAAGCCAACGGCACCACGTCGCCGGGAATCCCCAGTTTAACACAGAGGGGCGACAGCAGCTTTTGCAGCAAGTCCATGCCGCCACCATTGGTAAAGATGGCGATGGCGGAGAGCATGGCGATGAGAAAAGGCAGCAGATTCCAGGTGAGCAGCAGCCCTTCCTTGGCCCCTTCGATGAATTCGTCATAGACGGAAATACCTTTATAATACGCGAAAAGCGGAACAAACAGGAGGATGCAGGGAATGATCCAATCCGAAAAGGACACGAGGTGGGCAATCACCGTTTATTCCTCTTCCGCGCAAAAAGAGACGCGGCAATGAGGGCCGCGCAGAGACCGGCGAGAGAGGCAAGAAACGACGGCACAATGATTTCCGCGGGATTCAACGACCCCGCTTCGGAGCGAAATCCCAAAATCATGCCGGGCACAAAGCTGACGGCAGACGTATTCAAAGCCAAAAAGACGATCATCTCCTTGGAGGCCACGCCCTTTTCCTCGCTGGTGGCGGCCAGTTCTTTCATGGCCTGAATACCAAAGGGCGTCGCCGCGTTGCCGAGCCCCAACAAATTGGCGGAAATATTCATTACCATCGGCGCCCAGGCTTTATGCCCTTTTCCCAAGGAGGGAAAAAGCGGCCGGATGACAGGATAAACCATGCGGGACACCCGGTCAAGAAGCCCCGATTTTTCTGCCAAGCGCATGATGCCACACCAGATCGAAAGGAACGCCGCCAAACCGATGATCACTTCAATGGCAGAGGTCGCGCCCTCCACAACCGAAGGAAAAACGACAGCGGTATCGCCGGTCACCACCGCCGCTAAGATCCCGCCGCAAAGCAGGAACAACCAGATCGGATTGATCATAAAAAACACCTCGTTTCATTGTACGAAGTGCGCTTTTGAAATATGTCCGCACCAATAAGGAAAGGCCCTCATAAAATAAAGAAAGACGAGATTGAAATGAGGTGAAACCATGTTTCCTTTCTTTTTCTGGCCCTTCTGGGGACCGTGTTTTTGTAGATGGGGCTGCGGCTGCGGTTGTGGCTGCGGTTGCCGTAGTGTCTGTTGTTGCGGTGGCGGCTGTGGATGCGGACGATGCGGATGCTGTTAACAAAAAAGAGATCGGCGCATAGAATAAAGTACCGGCGAAAGCCGGCGAGGATCAATCTTTCCGCAATGGGGCGTTCCTTGCTCTTGCGCGAAAAAATACGGGGCATCCCCATGGGATGCCCCGGGTTTTATTTGGTTGTTCCCCGCCTCAGCGACGATGATCCCCAAAAGGTTACATGGTGACAAAAGCGCGGACCGCGGTACCGTAAATTTTAATATCCGCGGTATTCACTTCCGTCATGGGATATTTACCAAGATCGTTTCCATAATAGTAGTATTTTTTGCCTTGCCGGGTCAAATGACGGAGCATGGTTTCTTCCCCGTTCAGCAAAAACAGAGCGATCTCCCCTTCCGTGGGTTTTTTCGCCATATCGATCAAAACCTTATCACCGCAGTTGACTTTGGGCGCAAAAGCATCGTCGTTGACGACAAAAAAGATAAAATCGCCGCTGCCGAAAGCATCGGCGTAATAATATTCCTTTTTCAATGAATCGTCCTGCTTGATTTCTTTCTTCGTGCCGCGAAGCGCTTCCACCACGGGAATACTAATCACTTGGCTGGTGGTGGGCACTGCCATGGGATCGGCGGCCTTTAAAAACGCCGACTCCGTGTAACCGGCGGCATCCATCAATTCCGCAAAAGATACGCCGTCGGCAGCGGCGGCGATTTTTTTTAATGTTTCCACGGTGGCCAATTGCCCTTTCCTGATTCGGGAAAGATTACCCGCACTCAACGATGCCTCTTTCGCAAAATGTGTGACGCCTCTTTCCCCAATCGCGCGGTTGATCAATTTCACATAGACTTCTTTCTGAAATGTATCCATCTCTGCTCCTCTGTTAATTTACACCTTCCTTATAAAATATTATATCTCAAGTAACGTCAATTTTCAACCTTCTTTGCGGCAGTGATAGGAAAAGTAATTTGGCAATTTTCTTTTTTAATGCTATAATCAGGACAAGATTTATGACTTTAAGGAAAGGAAAAGGACAGATGAACGAAATTATTCTGAATATGCTCACGAGAAGAAGCTGCCGCAATTTTTCCCCGCAGCCCATTGATGAAAAAGAATTGGCTCAAATCATCACCGCGGCAAAATTTGCACCCACTGCCATGAACACCCAGTCTTATTATTTTACCGTGGTACGGGAGAGCGGCGTCATCGCCGAAATTTCCGCGGTCAATCGTAAATTGCTGCCAACAGACTACATCAAGCGGGTGGAAACACGGATGGGCGGCAAACCCTTCTGTAATTTCTATCATGCCCCAACCGTGATCTTTATCAGCAGCGAAGACGTACCCTTCGGTATGGCCGACGCCGCCAACGCCGCAGAAAACATCTGTTTGGCCGCCCACAGTTTCAACCTCGGTTCCTGTTATATCGCCTCCTTCCTGCCGGCCTTTGACAGCGAAGAAGGGCCCCGTTTACGATCCCTGCTGCGACTGCCCGCCGACAAAATTCCCCGCTTTGCCGTTGCTTTGGGCTACCCGGAAGGAGCAACCCAGGAAGCGCCGGAGCATAAAGAAGATAACGTGTCTTTCATCGGTTGATAAGCACAAAATAAGTTGGCCCCGTATAAAATAAAAGGAGAAGGCTATTTCGCGGAGACGCTTATGAGAGAAGAAGAAGACGTCACCAAACGTATGGAGCGGTATCGCAAAGAGCTTTTGGACGCAGTCAACGAAAAGGAACGCTTGGGCCGCCATTGCGGCGGAGAGCTGGATTTAAGGATTCTTTCCCTGATCCATAAACTGGAAGTTCTCTTCTGGGTACTTGAAATTGATCTGCCCAAAAACAAAATGAATGTTTTACACTGAAATGACACTGCTTTTCAGATCGTTCTGCACAAAATAAGCCGGCGCCAAACCGCAAACCAAGCGCCGGCTTTTTGACGCCACGGGTCGCTCCTTAACGCCTATCTTGGCATAAGACCATATCGCCAAGAAGGCTTTTCATGAGAAAATATTAGAGAAAGCGGCTGTCAGGCAAGAAAAACGGGCAAAAAAAAATTGCGGTTGTTCACCGCAATGAAAGAAAAGAGATTTCCGTATGAAATATGAAGAGGTGAGTTCAGCCTTAGCTGAAAGCAAAAGAGATGAGAGATACGGGGTCTAAGACCCAATGAGATACGGAATAGAATAAAAGAAGGTTTGGCAACATTAGCAAACAAAACTGCCCCGCTTCCGAAAAGAAACGGGGCATTTACATCAAAAAAATGCTCACTTCTTACGCGGAAGCTGCGAGTACAGCATTAAGTTCGGAATATCCTGACTTCACATCATCGCTATACTTTGCCTTCCCGCTTAAAAGCAGTGGCTGACTGGCGTCTAAAGTAAGCTCCGTTTCACAGTGGCGCGACCGTCCGGGATTCAAACCCGGTTTCTCCGCACTTAACTTTATTCATTTACTGATTCTATTAAAACACACAAGTTACGGCAAAGCAAAGGGTAACGAGTCATCTTGATGTTTGATTATTATCCTTTTGGCTTCAAAAATATTGCGATCAGGAAACCTGATACGATGGCGGCGGCGAGTCCCGCGGCCCCGGCGGTAAAAGCTCCCGTCCAGATACCCAGGAAGCCATCTTTTTCCATGGCGGTCACGACCCCCTGCATCATCGTATTACCGAAACCGCAAAGGGGCACGGAAGCGCCCATACCGGCAAAATCGATCAAGGGCTGATAAAGATCGAAAAAGCCGATGATTTCCCCAACAGTGACCACCGTCACCAAAACATGGGCATTGCTGATGGAAAAGGGTGTCATATCCATGGCGATCTGAGCGATGGCGCAGATGGCGCCGCCGATCAGAAAGGCCCATAATAGGTTCATCCACATACCGTTTTTTCCTCCTTTACGATCTCCACAGCGTGGGCAATGGCGGGAATGGCATGGCCCTGGCCGACGCTGACCGGGCTCAGCAGCGCGCCGGTCCCCACCAATAAAACACGCCGGTATTTGCCGCGGCGCAGGGCGTCAAGAAGGTAGGAGCTCCAAACCGTTGCGGAACAGCCGCAACCGGAGCCGCCGGCGTGGCTATCTTGTTTTTTCTCATAGATCCACATGCCGCTGTCCTGGAACTGTGCCTCAAAAAGGACATGCTCCTTTTTCAGCAGCTCCGCTAAGAGACAGTGACCGTGGGAACCGAGATCGCCGGTACAGATCAGATCGTAGTCCGCGGCTTTTCTCTCGCTGTTTTGCAGATGCTGTAAAATCGTATCCGCCGCCGCCGGGGCCATGGCGGCCCCCATTTCATTGGGGTCTTTGACGCCGTAATCGACGATTTTGCCCACTGTGCCGCTGATGATCCGCAGTGGCGACGGCTGCTTTGATAAAACCATAGCGCCGGCCCCGGTCACCGTCCATTGACTGGTCTGGGGGCGCTGTGTGCCCAGTTCCGTGGGGAAGCGGTACTGCCGTTCGCTGGTGGCGTTATGACTTGACGCCACCACGGCGGCATCAGCGGCAAAGCCGCCGCCGATGAGGGATGCTCCCAAAAGAAGGCCCTCCGCCATGGTGGCACAAGCGTTATATAAACCAAGAAAGGGAATTTCCCTCTCCTTGGCAGCGAAATTGGTGATGGTGAGCTGGTTGATCAGATCACCGCCCAGCAGAACATCAATCATATGATTGCCCAAAGCCGCTTTTGCCAAAGCAAGATCGACGGCTTCTTTCTGCATTTTGACTTCCGTATCTTCCCAGGATTTTTCCGCAGTCTGGATCTTGGGCCAAACTTTATCGAAACACGAGCCCAAAGGCCCTTCGCCTTCCTTAGGCCCCACCACGGCAGCGCCGCTTAAAATATAGACTCCTTGATCGAAGAGATACGTATTTCTTCCGAGACAGCTCATGGCAAACCTCCCGTGAACAACAACCACAGATATTTCAGCAACCCCAAAACCACGGAAACACAGACGCCGTAGACGATAACGGGGCCGGCCAGGGTAAACAATTTCGCAGCCAAACCGGCAATCAAACCTTCGGTTTTCCATTCCAGGGCCGGGGCCACCATGGAATTGGAAAAGCCGCTGATGGGCACAATGGAACCGGCGCCGGCAAATTTGCCGATCTTATCGTAAAGGCCCAGTCCCGTCAAGATTGCCCCGGCGGCGATCAGGATCATCAGCGTCACGGTAACGCAATGCTTGTCCGTCATGGCCGTTAGTTTCAGCAACTCATAGATGATCTGACCGATCACGGAGATCAAACCGCCGACCAGAAAAGCCCAGCAGATGTTTTTCAGCATCGGCGTTTTTGGTTTTGTTTCCTCCACGAGTTCCGCATATTCTTTTTGTTTGGCTTGTTTTAATGATTCATTCATTGATTGTTCAAGATGTTCAGACATAGTCTTCCTCCAGGCATAGTTTTTCCGAATCGAAAAAAAGTATACAAAACAAAAAAACACGGCGTTTTCACGCCGTCTTTTCTTCAATCCTCCTCTCTTATTTTCAAAGATGCTTCGATTGCTTTCATCTACAGATACAGATTTTGGGATAATCAATATGTTACTTATTTTTCAAAACAGAGAGTTTCCCTTGGAGATAAGTCAAGCTCAGAAAATCACAAAGTCCCTGTGTGCTCCGGAATATGCAAACATATTCTCAAATAAAGACGCTCCTCAGGATCGGAAAGATCCTGTTCTAAGACGGCTTTTATACGCTCAAGCCGTTGCAATAAGGTACTACGATGTAAAAATAAATCCCTTGCTGTTTTCGTGGCATTCATCTCATTATTAAGATAGACCCGAAGTGTATTCAGGTAATCCACCGAAGATCGTATACTGTATTCTTTTAAGTTTTTCAACCCTTTTGTAAGAATCGAATCATAGGAAAATTCTCCGCGACAATGGATCAGCATATAACAGAGGACTAAATCATTAAAGCAGTAAAAACGCGTATCCCTTTTTTCGAAGGATTCCAGTTCCAGAGAGACACAAGCCTGACGATAGTAAGCCCGAGCCGTACCGATATTGCTGAAAACATCGCTGACACCTGCCCGAAAGTCTATGTCCTTCAGCAATTTGGTTATTGTTGAAAAATGATGTTCCAACGTAAGTTTACCGTCATCCACCGGGCAAAAGGCCACAATATCGCCATCGTAAACCAAAGCCAGTGAACCACTAATAGCGTCTTCCAAACTAGAACGTAAAAAATCCTGCGGAACCGGGACATTACCGCCATGAACGTGAACCTTAAAACAAACCCATAGTTTCGTGGGCGGAGCAAACAGTCCTACATCCATCTTCAAAGCGTATCTGATCCGGTATTCATCTACCGGGATTGCGTTCAGTAAATCTTTCAGGAGACTTTTGGCAGTGGAACCCTTTGCCAAATTCAAGAAAGAGACCTGACCAAATGCCTTTTTTATATAGTTCGCCAGCCACTGCATTAATGCGTAGTCCGCTTCAAGTAAGGGACGCTTTTTTTCAACCAAAGCAACGCAGCCTTCATATCGCCCGGAGTTAAAAAGATTGACTCGATACGTCCACTTTCCGCCATGCATGATAGTACCGTAATTAAACAGCAACGGCTCTCTATACTTACTTTCGTCCTTTTTGTAAATAGAGCCCAGCATAACAGTATCTGATAATGAAAACGAATCCTTTTTATGATCGCTGCGGCAAACTTCGTTGTCGGTTTTGATCTGCATACTATCAGCAATTACCTTTAAATTTCGATCAACTACGATAATTCGATTCTCAAAAATATGACTGCTGCACTTCACCATTTTTTTTATATCCGCGTCTTCGGCGCTGATCTGCCGAAGTTCCTCATCCCAGGCGTCAAACATGTCAAAAATATCCTGTATCCAGTTCATCAGTTGAGGTAACTTCTGATTTTCCTCAACGAAAAAAACACTTTGATCGCTATTTTGCCAGTAATCAGACGGTTTTTGCCCGATACAAACAAAAAGACAACGGCAGTCTTTCGGTATAATCTCAGGAATCCTGTCGTTCATTAAAATGTAAACCCTATTGTCATAGACCGAATCATTACCAGCCAGGAAAACTGGTCTGCCCAATGCAAGAGATTTTTCGCTGGGACCAAAACGTTGAATGGATACCTTTTCACTGAGATGCTCATAGATAATATCTGCATTAAGCCTCATCGAGATCGTCTCCTATATTCTTATAATATAGTATTATACATGATTCGATGGCCAAAACATAGTCTTATTCTTTCCGTTGCATCAACAGTTTATTATCTCAATATCCCGTTTAGGACGCGTTTCTAACATTACAACAAATATATTTGGGAAAACAACCTACAAATTGTAGATTGACAGAATAAATTTAAGTATATGTTGACGGCTTGATTTTACCATTTTGCTAATGAATAATAACATTATAATATCAAAACTTTGAAAGAGAGGTAAAAAAAATGGAAAAATCATTAGCCGGAAAAGTTGCCATCGTCACCGGCTCCGGTCAGGGAATCGGCAAAGGAATCGCCATTTATTTAGCGAGAGAAGGCGCAAAAGTAATGACGAATAACAGAAAACCAAACGGTGAAAGCGCTCAAAAATATCATAAAGAAGATATGCCGGAGGAAGACTGGAAAGAATTCATTCAGCTCAAAGGTGACGCCGGTATGACTGCTGAAATCATCAATCAAGAAGGAGGGGAAGCCCTGCCTTTCTATGGTGACGTTTCTGATTGGGATACCGCCGAAAGAATGGTTCAAACTGCCATTGACAAGTGGGGCCGTATCGACATTCTCATTAACAACGCTGCTGGGCTCGGCAAAGGGTCCCTGCTTGATCTTACGGAAGATGACTGGAATTACCTGACTGTTTCTAGAAATAAAGGAGCATTTCAGCTCATGCATTTCGCAATACCGCACATGATCAAAGAGGGTTTCGGACGCATCATTAACATATCCTCGGATGCCTGGGTCGGTCTTGCCGACAATGACGCATACAGTTGCAGCACCGCCGGCATGGTGGGACTGACGTGGGCTTCCGCCAAAGAACTTTATCGCCATGGCATTACCGTCAACGCCTTTTGTCCACAGGGCGCTTCTCCTGCTCACGCAGTAGAATATAAAAAGATGGTACGCAACGTCGAAAAAATCACCGGCAAAGCTCCGGATCCTAAAATTTTAGCAATGGTAGAAGCAGACCATGCGGATCCCATTAGACTTGGCCCTATTACCGCATTCATCTGCACCGAGGATGCCGCCTATATCAGCGGATCCGTATTTAGCGTTACTGCCGCAGGGAAAATATCCCTTTATTCTAATCCCAAACAAGTCAAACAGATTTGGAAAAAGGAATCGCTATGGACCGTAGATGAGCTAAAAAAAGCCATGAAAGAAGAACTCCTTGGTACAGAATATATTTCAGATGCATCTAAAAATAGCTGGAGTTAATTTAAATTACCGGTTTTACCGTAGGCTGTCAACATGATCAACAGAAAGGATTGAACATTTGTCCACTCATTCAAGACTTCTGTTGACAGCCGGACAATACTGAAAGGCGCACAAAAGTCCGGCCTTTTGTGGAGTAACGCGAGATACGGTTCATTGAGACAGCAAAGAGACGGCGCGTTGGCGCCGTCTCTTTAAAATCGGTATCAGAACTGTTGAAAAGAACCGAAGTTCTCTTTGATGAGCTCATTTTTGATTTGCCAGAGTTTTGCGGAAAGATCCACGTAGTAAAGATGGGGATGCTCAAAGCGCTTCATTTCATCCCATAAGCAATCGATTTGCCCGGCGCTGTAAGAGCGGATCTCCTGCACCGTCGGTTTCTGCTTTAAAACACAAAGGCCGTCCTTAAAAATGGGAATCAACAGCTCTTTGACGGAAAAATCGGTAAACGTCTTCTTTTTCCAGGGATGGTCGGGATCAAAAATCGTTAGAGGCTGATCCACGTCGATGGTTTCATCGTAAACGGTAACCAGGTCCGCCTGGGCTTTGCCGGTGGCCTTGTCGAAAATGCGCCAGACTTTTTTAAAGTGGGGATTCGTGATCTTGCCGGCGTTTTCGCTGACTTTGATTTTAGGAATCACCCGTCCTTCCTCATCCTCAATGGCGGAAAGCTTGTACACGCAGCCGAAAACCGGCTCACTGCGGGCGGTAATCAACCGTTCGCCGACGCCGAAAGCGTCAACTTGCGCACCTTGCAGCAGCAGATCGCGGATGATATATTCGTCCAACGCATTGGAAATCACGATCTTACAGTGGGGATAGCCGGCAGCGTCCAGCATTTTCCGGGCGCGTTTCGTCAAATAGGTGATGTCGCCGGAATCGATGCGCACCGCGCATTCCTTGATCCCAAATTCCTGAAAGACCTTTACAGCGTTGGGAATGCCGCTCTTTAAGACATTATAGGTATCCACCAACAGGCAGGGATTTTTCGGATAAATGCTGCAATAGGAGCGGAAGGCTTCCAATTCGGAATCAAACATCTGCACCCAGGAATGGGCCATGGTACCTCCGGCGGGGGTGCCGTAAAGCAATTCCGAAATGGTGCAGGCCGTGCCGACACAACCGCCGATACAGGCGGCTCTGGCCCCTAAAATCGCGCCGCTGGCCCCGTGGGCGCGGCGGGAACCGAATTCCGTCACCGCCCGGCCTTCCGCCGCCCGACAGATACGGTTGGCCTTGGTGGCGATGAGACTCTGATGGTTGAGGGTCAAAAGGACGAAGGTTTCAATGAATTGTGCCTCCGGCGCCGGCGCCCGCACCGTGAGGATCGGCTCATTGGGAAAAATCGGCGTTCCTTCCGGGACGGCGTAGATATCACCGTGAAAGGAAAAATCCCGCAAATAGCTGAGAAACGCCTCGTCAAAGATGCCCTTTTTACGCAACAGGGCGATATCGTCCTCATCGAAAGCGAGATTTTCGATATAGTCGACGATCTGTTCCAATCCGGCGGCGATGGCGAAACCGCCGCGGTCGGGAATCTGCCGGAAGAATACGTCAAAATAGGTGATCTTATCCTTCCAGCCGTTTTTAAAATAGCCGTTGGCCATGGTCAATTCGTAATAGTCGCAAAGTAATGTATAATTTAATTCTTGCTTCATCATGATCATACCTTTCTTAGGTTTTCATCATACCCCATCCTTCTTTGTTTGTAAAGATCCCTTTCGGCCCCCTCTTTTAGACCGGTATAACGACAATAAAAATCGGTGGCTTCCATTTCATCGTAATCAAACAATTTCACAGATTTCATCATGATTCATTCTTCCATATTCGCAAAGATTCACGCGTTGCGATTCGCAAAAAATTGTGTTATGATGAAATTTAACAATAAGTACCTATTAAAAGGAATTGATCATGCCAAAACACTCTTACAAGGGAGAAGCCGCCCTTCTCCTCACAGCCCTGATCTGGGGCAGCGGTTTCATCTGCGTCGACTATGCCCTCCAATGCGGGTTCCCCCCGGGTCTCCTTAACACGATCCGCTTTCTTCTGGGCGCCGCCGTCCTTCTGCTGATCATCAACAGGAAAATGAAGCACATCAGCTTTGCGGAAATCAAAACCGGCTTCATTGCCGGTAGTTTCTACTTTCTCGGCTTCCTCTTTCAGACCTTGGGCTTGCAGACCATTGAAGTTTCCAGCAACGCGTTGCTGACAGCCACCAATTTGCTGATGGTTCCTTTTATCGCCCGGCTTTTTTTCAAAGAGAAGATTTCCATCCGCGTCTACATCGCCGTTTTCGCCTGCTTTTTGGGAATCGCGGTACTCAACTGGTCCAACGGCGGCATCCACTTTCGCACCGGGGATCTGCTGACTTTGATCTGCGCTTTCGCTTTCGCCTGTCACATCGCCTACCTGGGTAATAACACTGACGGCAAAAATACCTTTCACCTGACTTTTTTACAATTGCTCACCGTGGGCGTGCTCTCCAGCGTTTACTTCCTTCTTTTTGAAACAGGTCAAACCCACCAGATCCAATGGGGCAACGGAATGCTTGCTTTGGTCTATTTGGCGCTCTTTCCCTCAGCCCTCTGTCTTTTCTTGCAAACCTACGGCCAGCGTCGCACACCGACGGCAAAAAGCGCCATTCTGCTCTCTTTCGAGTCCCTCTTCGGCGCCGCCTTTTCCGTGTTCCTCGGTTTGGAACCCTTTACCACCCGTCTTCTCCTTGGCGGCAGCGTGATTTTCTTATCCGTTCTTTGGCTTGAATGGAGCAACAGCAAAAAACAGAAAAACGGGGTTCTAACACCATGAAGAAAACAGGAATCTTCGCCTGGTACGGTTATTTTACCGATTATCGTAAACGCCTTGAACGAATCAAAGACGCCGGTTTTGACGGCATCATGCTCTGGTGGGAAGACGAAGGGGGCGATTGGCCCATCCCCCGCCGGGAGATGGAACGTCTCGCCCTCCAATGGGAACTCACCATTTTCAATTTTCATATGGCGGCGGTAAACGACAACGATATTTGGAATTGCAGCATTTCTGTGCGAGAAGGCTACTTAAAACCCATTTGCAAGACCATGGAGGAAATGGCCGACCTCGGTTACCACAACCTCGTAATGCACCTGTGCGAAAGAGGCGATGTTCCCGATCCCGACGTTGGTCTGCTCCACAGTATCGAATATCTGCTGCCCTACGCCGAAGACAACCGTATAACCCTTTCTTTGGAAAACACCTGGCGGGCAGATTATCTGGAATACGTCTGGAGCGCCTTTCCCGGCGTGAAAGAGTTGGGTTTCTGTTTCGATACCTCCCACGCCAATCTCAAAGACCAATTTTATTTGCTGCAAAAATATCAGCATCTCTTAACGGCGCTGCACCTTTCCGATAACGACGGCACAGGGGATCAGCACCGCTTACCCTTTGACGGCACCATAAACTTTGCCCAAAAAGTCACGCCGTATCTCATCGATAGCAATCTACCGTATACCATGGAACTGATCGCGGATCAAAGCCGCTATCCCGATGAAAGAACTTTTCTGAAAACAGCCTTTGAGCGCGTTACGCGCCTGTTGGAACTGGAAGAAGAGAGGATACAGGAGGAAAAGAAGAATGACCAAATGTTCCTGCGGTTCTAAGCCTGAAAAGCCCAAAACCGACCTGACAAAATTAAAACCGCTGCTCACGGAATACGAGAGCCTTCCCGGCAGCCTCATCACCGTGCTGCAAAAAACCCAGGATATCTACGGCTATTTGCCCAAAGACGCCATCTACGCCATCAGTGACGCCCTCTGCATCAAGGTCGCCAAAATCATGGGGGTCATCACCTTTTACGCGCAGTTTCGTTTGCAGCCCGTGGGCAAACATCTCATTATGCTTTGCCAAGGCACTGCCTGCCACGTGAACGGCAGTGAAAACATCGCCACAGCCTTGGAAGACGAACTTCAAATCAAAGACGGCGAAACCACCGCCGACAACCTCTTCACCATGGAAAACGTCGCCTGTTTGGGTTGCTGTTCCATGGCGCCGGTGATGATGATCCGCACGGGCAAAGGCAGTGAGGTTTTCGGCCCCCTGACGCCGAAATCCGCGCGTCAGATCATCAAGGGCATCTATCAAGGGGAAGGAGGCGCTCAGTCATGATCATTACAGTGGGTATGGGAAGCTGCGGCATTGCCGCCGGCGCCCAAAAAACCTTTGACGCCATCGCCGCCCTCATCGAAAAGGAAAACCTCGACGTTACCCTGAAACCCGTGGGCTGCATCGGCGCCTGTTTCAATGAACCCGTCGTGGAAATCATTGATCACGATAACGGCAACGAAAAGCACTACCTTTACGCAAAAATTGATGGGGAAAAAGCGGCGGCGCTCTTAAAGAGCCACCTGGAGCAGGGAATTCCCCTTGAGGAATTCCTCGTTCCCCAAACAGATATGGCCTTTTTGGAAAAACAGACCCGCATCGCTTTGAGTGATTGCGGCGTGATCAATCCCGAAGACATTACAGAATACATCGAACACGACGGTTTCCAGGCATTAAAACACTGTCTTCACGATCTGACGCCGGAAGAAGTCATCGAAGAGATCAAGATTTCCGGTCTTCGGGGCCGGGGCGGCGCCGGTTTCCCCACCTGGTTTAAGTGGAACGCGGCCCGGCAAAACCAAGACGATATCAAATACATGATCTGCAATGCCGACGAAGGCGACCCCGGCGCGTTCATGGACAGAAGCTTGCTGGAAAGCAATCCCCACAGCGTTCTTGAGGGCATGATGATCGGCGCTTACGCCATCGGCGCCAGGGAGGGGAAAATCTACGTCCGCGCCGAATATCCCCTGGCCATCAAACGTCTGGAAAAAGCCATTGAGGAAGAAGAAAAAAAAGGCTATTTGGGGGATCATATTTTAGGCACCGACTTCTCCTTCCGCCTGGAAATCAAAGCCGGCGCCGGCGCTTTCGTTTGCGGCGAGGAAACAGCCCTCATCGCCTCCCTGGAAGGGGAACGGGGTATGCCCCGACTGAAACCGCCCTTCCCCGCCGAACGCGGCTACCTCCAAAAACCCAGCAATATCAATAACGTGGAAACCTATGCCAACGTACCCTGGATCCTCCGCCACGGCGGAAACGCTTTCGCCGCCATGGGCACGGAAAAGAGCAAGGGCACCAAAGTTTTCGCCCTGGCCGGCAAAGTCAAAAAAGGCGGCCTGGTGGAAGTGCCCATGGGCATGACCATCCACGAAATCATCTTCGGCATCGGCGGCGGCATCAAAGACGACCGGGAAATCAAAGGCGTCCAGATGGGCGGCCCCTCCGGCGGCTGTATTCCCAAAAACCTCCTTGATACGGCGGTAGACTATGAGAGCATTACCAAAGTCGGCGCCATCATGGGTTCCGGCGGCATGATCGTCATGGATGAAACCACCTGTATGGTGGATATGGCCCGGTTCTTCCTCCAATTCACGAAAGATGAAAGCTGCGGCAAATGCGTCCACTGCCGCATCGGCACCAAGCGGATGCTGGAAATTTTAGAACGCATCGTCAACGGCGAAGGCAAAGACGGCGACATCGAAACCCTGAAAACCTTGGGTGAAAACATCATCGCCGGTTCCCTCTGCGGCCTCGGTCAGAGCGCGCCCAATCCCGTATTGAGCACCCTTCGCCATTTTGAAGAGGAATACCGCGCCCATATCGAAGATCATAAGTGTCCCGCCAAAAAGTGCAAGCCCCTTTTGACCTTTTCCATCGATCCGGAAAAATGCACGGCTTGTATGGCCTGTAAAAAGAAGTGTCCCGTTGACGCCATCAGCGGTGAAAAGAAAAAGCCTCAGGTAATCGACGCCAATATCTGTATCCACTGCGGGAATTGCGAAGCTGTTTGCAAGTTCGGCGCTGTTATCGTAGAGTAAAGGAGGCAGAAGATGAGTACCATGGAAATCACCATTGATCATAAAAAATATACCTTTGAAAAGGGACAGACCATCCTTGACGTGGCCCGGATTAACGGCATTGAGATCCCCACGTTATGCCATCATCCCCTGGTGGAAACGTACGGCGCCTGCGGCGTCTGTTTGGTGGAAGACGAAAACAGCCCCAAACTGTATCGGGCCTGCGCCACGGAAGCCAACGAAAACATGGTCATCCATACTGAGGGCAAACGGGCCGCCAAAGCCCGCAAGGTCGCCTTGGAATTGCTTTTTTCCGACCATCGGGGCGACTGCCGCCCCCCCTGCACCTTGGCGTGTCCCGGCCACACCGACTGTCAGGCCTATACGGGTCTTATTGCCAACGGCAACTATAAGGAGTCACTCCGCGTCATCAAGCGGGTGATCCCCTTACCGGCCTGCATCGGCCGGGTCTGTCCTCATCCCTGTGAAGAGGCCTGCCGCCGTCAACTGGTGGAAGAACCCATCTCCATCGCGGAATTGAAGGCCTTCGCCGCCGATATGGATCTTTTCGGCGATGACCGCTTCATCGAGGAAGTACCCGCCCCCAGCGGAAAGCAGATCACCGTGGTCGGCGCCGGCCCCGCCGGACTCACCGCCGCTTACTTTTTGGCCTTAAAAGGCCACAGCGTGGAAATCATCGAAGCCATGCCCAAAGGCGGCGGCATGCTCCGTTACGGCATCCCCCAATACAGATTGCCCAAAGAGATTCTGGACCTCGAAATTGAAAATATCGCCCGTCTCGGCGTGACCTTCCGCTATAACACAAGAGTCGGCAAAGACGTTGATTTCGCGGAATTGAAAGACCGCAGCGACGCCGTTTATGTGGCCATCGGCGCCTGGCAAAGCGCGGCAATGCGCTGCAAAGGCGAGGAAGCCCAAGGGGTTTTGGGCGGCATCGACTTTTTGATCGCCGTGGCCCAGGGCGAAAAGCCGCACCTTGGCAAAAACGTCGCCGTGGTCGGCGGCGGCAACACCGCCATGGATGCCTGCCGCACCGCCATCCGCCTCGGTGCGGAAAAAGTTTACGTCCTCTACCGCCGCACCGAAAAGGAAATGCCGGCGGAAGCCCTGGAAATCAAAGAAGCTCAGGAAGAGGGCGTGGAATTCCGTTTCCTCGTGGCTCCCACGGAGGTGCTTACGGAAAACAATAAGGTCAGCGGGATTCGCCTGCAAAAGATGGAACTGGGAGAAGCGGATCAATCCGGCAGACGCCGGCCTGTGGCCATCGAAGGCGCTTTGGAAGACCTGCCCCTGGATACGATCATCGCCGCCATCGGTCAGAAAGTCGTTGCCGACGGCATCCCCGTGGGTTTGACCGACTGGAAGACAATCAAGGCCGATGAACACACCTTCCTAACGGACCAAAAAGGCGTATTTGCCGGCGGCGACGGCATCAACAACGGCCCCGGCATCGCCATTGAAGCCATTGCCGACGCCCACCGCGCCGCCGACATCATTGACAGTTACCTGAAAGGCGATATCATCCCTTATACAGAACCGTTCCTTTCCAAAATCAAAAAAGTTACCGCCGAAGACCTCGCCGACCGGGAAAAAATGCCCCGCCGCAACGGTCCGCGCCTTGCCGCGGAAGATAGAAAGCAGACCTTTGACGAAGTCTTTCTCGGTCTCAGCGAAAAAGACGCCGTCGCCGAAGGTTCCCGCTGCCTTGAATGCGGCTGCGCCGACTACTACGAATGTAAACTGATTCGCTACGGTCAAACATATCAACTGGCGGAAAACAGCTTCGGCGATACGGTCCGCAAGCGGAACATGGCCGACCATAACCCCTACATCGACAGGGACAGCGATAAATGTATCCTCTGCGGCCTCTGTGTCAGAGTCTGCGACGAAGTGGTGGGCAAAGGCGTTTGGGGCCTAGTGCACCGCGGCTTTGAAACCATCATCCAACCGGAATTTAATATTTCCCTGGCAGATTCGGCGTGCATCACCTGCGGCCAGTGCGTTAACGTCTGTCCCACCGGCGCGCTCACGGAAAAACAGGTTTTGGCCAAACGCATTCCCCTGGCGGAACAGGCTACCAACAGCAGTTGCGGTCAATGCGCCATCAACTGCAAGACCACGGTACTGACCTTTGGTGATCAGCTCTTCCGGGTGATTCCCCGGGAAGAAACGGGCCTCCTCTGCAAAAAAGGAAAATTCGGCTATGAAACGGTCCTCGGCGGCGAACGGGTAAAAGCTCCCATGGTGGACGGCAAAGAAACCACTTACGAAGCCGCCGCCGCAGCCCTCAAAGCAAGGATCAAGGACTACAACAACGATAGCGATGAAATCGGCGTTTTCCTCGCCGCCAATCTCAGCAAGGAAGAGGTTGCCGCCTACGTCGATTTCGCCAAAAATACCTTGGGTACCGAGATCATCGCCTCTCCCGCCGCCTTTACTTACGACATCAAGGGCGACGCCAAAGTGACGGATATCGATCATGCCAAACATATCGTCTACATCGGGGAAGATCCCTATACCGATAATCCCGTGGCCGGAATCCGCATGGCAAAAGCAAAGGCGGAGGTATGCTGCTTTACCAAGGACGATGCCATCGAAGTCGGCAAAGAAACCGATCTGGTGATCATCGCCGAAAAGAGTACCGACGCCAAAACCTGCGCCAAAGGCGCATCCCTGGCCAAAGCCGCCGGCGCCAAACTCTTGGTGCTCCACGACGCCGCCAATACCGGAATTTACCGCGGCGCAGGGGTCAAAACCCCTGATAGCTTAAATGACCATTTAAAGGCTCTGGTCGTCATCGGCGACGCGGCGGAAATCCCTGTGAAAACCCATACCCTGCTGATGATCGCACCGCGTCATACAGCCCAAACAAAGAACGCCGAGATCCTGCTGCCCTTCGCCACCAGCTTTGAAACCAGCGGCACCGTAGCCTGCAACTGCGGCACCGAATTCTGGAGAGAGCAGGCCCTTTGTCCCCCGGCAGGCAAGAGCAACCTGGAAATCCTGGATCTGCTGAAATAAGCCTTTGAACCTTTGAATAATGGACATCACTCCAAATAAAAAGAGGGTATTCCAAAAGTCACGAAATGACTTGAGGGATACCCTCTTTTTCGTATGCCGTTGCCTTTCCTTAAAATTCACATTGTAAACTATATAAAAGTTTTTGGTTGACATATAAATACGCCGGGGGTATAATGAACGACAATGCGAGGTGAAGAAAAATGAGCGTAAAAGATCGGGTTTTATCCCTTCTGCATGAGAACAAAGGAGCTTTCGTATCCGGTGAGGAAATTGCCGCCGGGCTTTGCGTCAGCCGGGCGGCAATTTGGAAAGCCATCCAAACGCTGCGCGCCGAAGGTTACGAAATTGAAGCCTCCCCCCGGAAAGGCTACGCCCTTGACGGTGATACCGACCTGCTGTCGGCAGCGGCGATCGCCGCCAAGCTGAAAGGTGCCGGCGAGGGACTGCGGCTTCTGCAATACCCCGCTGTTTCCTCCACCAATATCGTGGCCGCGGAAATGGCAGCGGCAGGAGAAAGAGACGGTACCGTTGTGCTCGCCGAAGAACAGACGGCGGGAAAAGGGAGAAAAGGCCGGGGTTTCTTTTCCCCGGGACAGGCAGGCCTCTATCTCAGCATCCTTTTGCGCCCCAAGTATTCCCTATCCGACTCTCTGCTGCTGACCACGGCGGCGGCGGTGGCGGTATCCCGCGCCATCGAGGCAGTCAGCGGCCAAGATGCCCAGATCAAATGGGTCAACGACGTCTATATCAATGGCAAAAAAGTCTGCGGCATTCTCACCGAAGCCGCCCTCGCCATGGAAAACGGCGGCCTTGATTATGCCGTCGTCGGCATTGGCGTCAACGTATTCGCTCCGAAGGAGGGCTTTCCGCCGGAGCTGCGGGAAATCGCCACCGCCCTTTTTCCCGAAACAAAATCGAAAAGCGGTGTAAAAAACGACCTGGCTGCCGCCATCCTCAACCATTTTATGGCTTATTATCGGGACCTCACCGCCAAAACCTTTTTACCGGCATACAGAGAACGCTGTTTCTTCCTGGGGAAAGAGATTTTCGTGCTCCGGGGCAACGCCGCGCAAAAAGCCACAGCCCTTGCCATTGACGATCATTTCCGGCTGGTCGTCCGCTACCCAGACGGCAAAGAAGAGGCGCTAGACAGCGGTGAAGTCAGCGTCCGCTGGCGTTAACCGCGCTGATGCCGCAGCGAACCGTTTCCCTTCGAAATCAGATACTCTGCGCTTTCTTCACGGCACTGATCGCCGTCGGCGCCTTTCTGCGCGTACCTGTCCCGATGGTTCCCTTCACCCTGCAATTTCTCTTTACGACACTGGCCGGAATACTCCTCGGCCCCAGACTCGGTGCCCTCAGCGTCATCTGCTATCTGCTTTTGGGTCTTGTGGGATTTCCCGTCTTTGCCGCCGGCGGCGGTCTGGCCTACGTGTTTCAACCCAGTTTCGGCTACCTCATCGGTTTCTGCCTGGGTACCTATATCACCGGTAAAATCGCCGCCGGATGCCCCAACCCTTCCGCAAAAAGGCTGTTCGCTGCGGGTCTTGGCGGTCTCCTTGCCGTTTATACCTTAGGCATGGTTTACTTCTGGGCAATCAGCCGCTTTTACCTGGGAGACGCCATAACCGTACCCACGCTGCTGCTATACTGTTTTCTACTGCCGGTACCGGGGGACCTTTTGCTCTGCGTCACCGCCGCCGCCCTCGGCCGGCGTCTATTGCCAATCATAGAACAAACAAGAAGAAGATGACATGAATCAAATCGATCAACTGAAAAGAAAAGTATGCGAAAACCGGAATATTACAAAAGAAGAAGCACTTTCCCTTTATGAAGCGCCCCTTGCACCCCTGACCGCCGCCGCCGACGAGATACGCCGCCGTTTCTGCGGCAACCGCTTCGACCTCTGCGCCATTGTCAATGCCAAAAGTGGCCACTGCGGCGGGGACTGCAAGTTCTGTGCCCAGTCCAGCCGCTATCCCACGGAAACCGCCGCTTACCCCCTCCTGAGTCAAAGGGAAATCATCAACGCCGCCAAAACCGAGGATCAAGGGGGGGTGAAGCACTTCGCCGTCGTCACCTCCGGCAAATCTCTTCCGGCACAGGAAATTGAAAAAGTCTGTCGCAGCATGGAAGCGCTCAAAAAAGAAACGTCCCTCATTCTCTGCACTTCCTTGGGGCTCCTTAATGGTGCACAGTTTGAAAAACTGAAAGCGGCGGGGGTAACCAGAATTCACAATAATCTGGAAACCTCCCGCCGTTTCTTTCCTCAAATCTGTACCAGTCACAGCTACGACGATAAAATCAAAACGATTTCCGCGGCGCGAAACATTGGCCTTGAAGTGTGCAGCGGCGGCATTTTCGGCCTGGGCGAAACCGTGGAAGACCGCATCGAACTGGCCCTTACCCTAAGGGAGATGGAGGTGAAAAGCGTTCCCATCAATCTATTGGAACCGATTCCGGGAACGCCCCTGGAAACAGTAACCCCCCTATCCGAAGAGGAGATCCTCACCATTGTCGCCGTGTTTCGCTTTCTGCTGCCCGATGCTTTTTTACGCCTGGCGGGAGGCCGCGGCAATTTAAAGGACAAAGGCCGCGCCTGCTTTACCGGGGGCGCTAACGCCGCCATCACCGGGGACATGCTGACGACAAAAGGCATTTCCGCCGCCGCGGATTTCGAGATCTTAAAAGAACTGGGTTACGAGGTGTCATGAAATGGGATACGGACTCTTCATCACCGGCACCGGTACGGACGTGGGGAAAACCTACGTCACCGCTCTGCTGGCCAAAAAATTAAAATCCTACGAGTTCCCCGTAGGTTACTATAAAGCGGCCCTATCCGGCGCCGACAGCATCGCAAAAAGCGACGCGGGCTACGTCAACACGGTGGCCGGTCTCGGTCAGGCGGAAACCACCCTGCTTTCTTACATCTACCAAAATGCCGTCTCCCCTCACCTGGCCGCCAAATGGGACAACAATCCCGTTGAACTGGCAAAGGTAACAGCCGATTACCACGTTGTGGCCAAGGCATACGATTATGTTCTGGTGGAAGGCAGCGGCGGCATCGTCTGTCCCCTTCGCTTTGACAGCGTCAAACATCTTTTTTTAGAGGACATCATCGTCGCCCTGAATCTTGAGACACTCATCGTTGCCGACGCCGGTCTCGGGACCATTAACGCCACGGCATTAACGGCATCATACCTCAAAAACAGGAACCTCGGCGCCACCGGCGTCATCCTGAACCGCTACACGGGAACTGCCATGGAAGAGGACAACGCCGCCATGATTGAAGCCGTCACCGGCCTTGCCGTCGTCGCCTGCGTCGCACCGGGCGACCACGAAATCAACATCAGAAAGGCAGACCTGCTTCGTCTGTTTCGGGGGAAAAGTATATGAGCGAAAAAGACATGAACATAGATATGAGCATGGAAGAAAAAGATTTAAAATACATCTGGCATCCCTGTTCCCAAATGAAGGATTACGAAAACTTTCCGCCCATCGTCATCGACCGCGGGGAAGGCGTGCATCTCTACGATATTCATGGCAAAGAATACATCGACATCATCAGTTCCTGGTGGTGCAATCTGCTGGGCCACAACAATCCCTGGATCAACGAGGCCCTGAAAGCCCAAGTCGAAAGGTTGGAGCACGTGATCCTCGCCAATTTTTCTCACCGTCCCATCATTGAACTCGCGGAAGCCCTCGCTCAAATCGTGCCCAAGGGCCTAACGAAATTTCACTTTTCCGACTGCGGCTCCGCTTCGGTGGAGTGCGCGCTAAAAATGGCCTTTCAATATCAATATCAGTCGGGACGCCCGAACCAAAAGCGTTTTATGTGTTTAAGCGGCGGTTACCACGGCGAAACCATCGGCGCCCTGGCCGTAGGCGACCTGGATCTCTACGCCAGCATCTACCGGCCGCTGCTGATGGCTACGGTTCCCATCACCGCGCCGGACTGTTACCGCTGCCCTTATCACCGCCACCACGATGACTGTGACGTCCCATGCTTTGCCGAAGCTGAAAAAGTCTTTTCCGTCTACGCCCAGGAGACCGCCGCCGTCATCGTGGAGCCCTTAGTCCAAGGCAGCGCCGGTATGCGCATTTACCCTCCGCTCTATTTAGAAAAGTTGCGTTCACTCTGCGATGAAACGGGGGTTCTGCTGATTGCCGACGAAATCGCCACCGGCTTCGGCCGCACCGGCAAAATGTTCGCCTGTGATCACCCGCAGATCACCCCGGATATCATGTGCATGTCCAAAGGTCTCACCGGCGGCTATCTGCCCATGGCCGTCACCGCCGCCACGGAAAAAATTTATAAAGCCTTTTACGCCGATTACCGGGAGAGCAAAGCGTTGATGCACAGCCACACCTACAGCGGCAATCCCCTGGGCTGCGCCGCCGCCTTGGCGGTACAAAAGGTACTGCGGGAGCAACAGACTCTGGCAAAAGCCGCACTTACCGCCACATATCTCCACCACCGCCTCTGCGCGCAGCTGCTTTCCCATCCCAACATCGGCGAGATCCGCCATATCGGCCTGATCAACGGCATGGAACTGGTAACGGATAAAAAGACGAAAGCGGGATTTGACGAAAAGAAACGCATCGGTTACGAAATCTACCAAAGGGCTTTGGCCCACGGGCTGATTTTGCGACCTTTGGGCAACGTACTCTATTTCAATCCGCCGCTGACCATCACGGAAGCAGAGATTGACGAAGCCGTTTACCGCTGCGCCTCTGCCATAAAAGAAGTGCTGTAAAACAAAAGGGTGTCCCTTGCTGATCAGTGTTAAGACTGATACCCAAGGGACACCCACTTTTTAGGATTTTTAGGTTTTTTTAGGCTTTTAAGCCTTTTTAGGCTTCCACTGGAACAATGGGACGGGCGGGCACATAGATTTTCAATTTCTTTTTGATGCAGGAGACTTCAGCTTCCCGCACATCGCCGCCGAATTCCCCATCCAGGGTCCAGCTGACGGGTTCGTTAAAGCTCAGTTTGACTTTTTTCGTCCGGGCATAGGTAATGAATTTATTGTTTTCCACACCCTGAACAAGAGCGTGGAGCATCATCTGGGCATTGAAGAAATCGCTGATACCCTTTTTCACCAGTACCACTTCAAAATAGCCGTCGTCCATGGAGATCGTCGGTTTTTTATTGATTTTAAAACCGCCGACGGTCACGGCGTTGCTGGCCATGCCGAAGATATATTCACCCTCCGCAGCCAATTGGGCGCATTCGATTTTAACGTGGTAGGAGCTGAGCATCGGCAGCCGTTTGATGCCCTCGAAGATATAGGCGCTCTTGCCGAACAGGTTTTTACTGGCTTGGGGCGTATCGTAGGCCACATCGGTAAAGGCGCCGAAAGCCGCCACATAGGAAAAATAGCGGTCGTTAAAGCAGCCGATATCGGTATAAGTCAGCTCGCCGGTAACAATATCGTTGGCGGCCACCAGCATATTGTTGTTGAGATGGTGGCTGGCGGCAAAGTCGTTCATCGTTCCTGTGGGGATATAACCAAGGGGTGGCGGGTTATCAAGGACCATCAAACCGTTAATGGTATCGTTGAGACTGCCGTCGCCGCCGCAGACGACGACAATGTCAAACTCCCGACCGCGCTCTTTGATAAAAGCCTCAATATCGTCGGCATCTTGGCTGGCATGAGCCAGGACATCATAACCGCCTTTGGTAAAGATATTGATGATATCACCGACCTTGGGCCGAATGGCGGAAGTGCCGGCTTTGATATTGAAAAGAAACAGCATTTTCTGCCGCATACCATTGTCACCTCCTAACAGATCCGAGGCAAACCCTCACCGTAAAGCATATCCACAACACGTTTTCCCCCCAGGCGCGTTTTCATGGTCACGCCTTTGCCCGCGGTGACCGTACCGAGAAGTACGGCGTCTTTACCGTGTTCCGTCCCCCTCATGGCGGCCAAGGCCTTTTCAGCGTCGCCGGCGGCGACCACTGCCAGCATCTTCCCTTCATTCCCCATGTAGAGAGGGTCGAGACCCAGGATGCCGCAGAAGCCCTGTACCTCGTCGCGAACGGGGATTTTCGCTTCTTCCAGCTCGATGCCGCAACGAGAGGTGGCGGCAAATTCATTGAGCATGGTACCGAGGCCTCCCCTGGTGATATCCCGCATGGCTCTGACCGCAGCACCGCTGGCAAACAAGGCGTCGACCACATCGTTTAACGGCGCGCAGTCGCTGACAATATCGTTGGTGAGTTTCATCCGGTGGCTTAAAATACAGGCGTGATGATCGCCGAGATAACCGGAAACGATGATTTGATCGCCTGCCCGCAGATTCCCTGCACTGACTTCCCGCCCCGGTGGGATCAAGCCGATGCCCGTGGTATTGATGATCAGTCCGCCGTTGCCTTCCACCACTTTCGTATCGCCGGCGACAATTTTCACACCGGCCTCCGACGCGGTTTTGGCCATCGAAGCCACGCAGGTTTCCAAATGTTCCTCTTCAAGACCTTCTTCTAAAATATAGGCGCTGGTCAGGTAAAGGGGCTTCGCCCCCATCATCAAAAGATCGTTCACGGTGCCGCAAACCGCTAATTTACCGATGTCGCCGCCTTTGAAGACCGTCGGCGTTACCACAAAGGAATCGGTGGAAAAGGCGATTTTACCGCTGATTTCCAGGACTGCGGCATCTTCCATCTTATCCAAGACGTCATTTTTAAAATATTTGCCAAAGACAGCCTGCATCAATTCGGCAGAGGACTTGCCGCCGCTGCCGTGGGCCATGGTTATTTTCATATTGCACCTCAAATCGTATTGCGATACCAAATGCCGCAAGCGCCTTCCGCCGAGACCATGCAGGGTCCATAAGGCTTCGTGGGCGTGCAGCCTTTGCCGAACATCGGGCAGCCACAGGGATTGACGCGGCCGACGATGACCTCCCCGCAACGGCAGGATTTGGCCAAAACCGCGTCTTTATCCAGGCCGTAACTGCCGCCGTCGTACCTTTGATACGCTTCTTTCAGATACATCCCGGAACCGGGGATTTCTCCCAGTCCCCGCCACATGGCATAACCGGGAGTAAAATACTCTTCGATCAGGGCCCGGGCTTTGGCGTTGCCTCGATCCCGCACGGCGTTGCGGTAGAGGTTCTTCGCCTTGCCTTCCCCCTTTTTCAGCTGTCCCATAATTTCATAAATCGCCGCCAAAATATGCTCGCCTTCAAAGCCGGTGACCACGAAAGGTTTATGATACTTCTCGGCAAAGGCGGTATAGGCGTCGCTGCCGGTGATCACACTGACGTGACCGGGGCAGATAAAAGCGTCGATGCCCTTCTCGTTCTCACAAATCCATTCTATGGCCGGAAATGTGGTTTTCAAGGCAGTTAATAACAGCAAGTTCTCAACGCCTTTTAATTGGGCCTCCGCCAAAGCCAAAGCATAAGCAGGGATCGTCGTTTCAAAGCCCACGGCGGCGATGACATAAGTCGTATCGGGATCCTTGGCCGCCGCTTCCACGGCGTCTAAGGGAGAAACCATCAGCTCCACTTTGGCGCCGTCCCCTTTGGCGCTGCTGAGGCTGTTGTCCGTCCCCGGCACCTTCATCATATCGCCAAAGGTATAAAGGACGTGGCGGTCCTTTTGGGCATAGGCGATGCACTGATCGATATAGGCCGTGGGGGTAACGCAGACAGGACAGCCGGGGCCGGAAATCAGCTTGATTTTAGGGGAGATCAGGGAGCGGATGCCGCTTTTGAAGATGGCCGCCGTATGGGTGCCGCAAACCTCCATCAACTTGACCTCCGGGCCGTTATAATGTTTGAGTTCGTGAATGATTTTTGCCGCTTCCATCAGACTTCTTCCACTTTATCTAATTCACCTAATCCATCTAATTCATCTAATTCCTTAAAAAGTTCGATCATTTCCTGGGCCCGGTCCTCCGGCAGTACTTCAATGGCGCAGCCGGCGTGTACCAGCACATAATCGCCGATGTTCGCTTCCACCAGGCCGAGATGAACTTTCATTTCCGTACCGCCGAAACTGACCGTTCCCTTACTGCCTTCTATGGCCGTGAGTTTGCCCGGAATCGCAATGCACATGTTGATCCTCCTTCAGATATTCCATCGCAATATACGTTTGTCCCAGAGAGACGCCGCCGTCGTTGGGACCGACGGATATGTTGTAATATACATCAAAACCCTTTGTCCGCAAAAGGGACAAAGTATATTCCATTAAGATTTTATTCTGAAAAACACCGCCTGTCAATGCCACCTGGTTCGTGGGAACTTCTTCCCTGATCTTTTCCGCCAAAGCGGCGACCATATCCCCCACCGCCTGATGAAAGCCCAGCGCCATACAGTCGATGGCGACTCCCTGGTCAAGACCGCGGGCAATGGCTTGCAGGATCGGCGCCGCGGAAATCTGCCAGACACCGCCGTCGTTCCAATACATAAAGACCATCTTATGGGGGGAGAGGCCCAATGTTTCGGCCCGGGCCGCGGCATTCTCCAGCATGATGGCGCATTCTCCCTCGTAACGGTTTTCCATGGCAATGCCGAGGAGCGCCGCCACAGCGTCGAAAAGCCGCCCCATACTGGAACTGCCGATGCCGTTGATACCATGATACAAGCCGGCTTTGACCACCGCGTAACGATTATCGGTAGAAAGCGGGGATTTTTCCGCCGCACCACCCACAGAGGCCATGTAACACATCGCCGTTTTCCAAGCCTCTTTCATGGAATTGTCGCCGCCGATCATGGGCATTGTCTGTAAATGAGCGGCTCTTAGATATTTCGCGCCGTTGCAGACGAGAAATTCACCGCCCCAGATGGTCCCGTCGGCACCGTAACCGGTGCCGTCAAAGCTGACGCCGATGACGTCGCCGTCAAGGCCGTGCTCGGCCATGACCGAAGCCACGTGGGCATGGTGATGCTGCACCCGCAAAATGGGGATTTGGTGTTTTTCTCCGTATTCCTTGGCAAAATCGTAAGTGAAATAGAGGGGGTGCATATCGGTAACGAGAAGTTGCGGCGTGATATGAAAAAGCGCTTTCAAACTCTCGATGGTTTCCACATAATTCTCGCGAATTTCCTCGGCGTCAAGGTCGCCGAAAAATTGGCTGACATAGGCAAAATGACTTTTGCTCAAAGTAAACGCCGCTTTGAGTTGACCGCCAAGGGCCAAGATCTGATCTTCTTTTTTGAGGGGTACGTCAGCGGCGATAAAAAGCGGTACCGGAGCGTAGCCCTTGGCCCGGCGGATCATTTGGGGCTGATGATCAATAACCCGCACCACGGAATCGTCAACGGTCATACGAATGCCGCGGTCGTGATAAAAAACGGCGGCAAGGAGCTCCTTTTTCTCTTCATAGAGCCGGAACATCTTTTCATCCTCACGGATCATCGGCATATCGGAAAGGTTGCCGCTGGTGACGATGAGGGGGCCGCAAGCTTCGATTAGGAGATACTGCAAACCCATGCTGGGCAAAAAACTACCGGTGTAACGGCTCGTCTTATTGACTTCCGGGGAAAAAGCCGCTTTCTTCGTTTCCAGGAGCACAATGGGGCGGGCAGCGCTGTTCAAAAGAGCGCTTTCCGCCTCTGTCAGACAGCAATACTCTCTGACCTGGTTTTCATCGTAGAACATCACGGCAAAAGGCTTCTCCTCCCGGCCTTTGAGTTCCCGCAACCGCGTCACGGCCTCATGGCAAAAGGGGGAAGCGATGAAATTATAACCGCCGACGCCTTTTACGGCAATGATCTCACCTTTTATGAGGAGGGAGATGGCTTCTTTGACGGCGTCCTCCTTTTCAAGGCCACTTTGATACTGTTTCAGCTGGGGGCCGCAATCATGACAGGAGATGGTCTGGGCATGATAGCGGCGGTCCTTTCGATCGGTGTACTCTTTTTCGCAAAAGCTGCACATGGGGAAATCGGCCATGGCCGTATGCTCTCGGTCATAAGGGATTTTGTCAATGATCGTATACCGGGGACCACAGGCCATACAACTGATAAAAGGATGGCGGTAGCGGGGATTTGCTTTGTCGTTCAAGTCATTGAAACAAGCGGGACAAAGGGCGAGATCCGCCGGGATCATCGGCGCTTCGTCGTCGATTTGGCCGCTGGCAGCAATGGAAAAGCCCTGAAATTCCCTTTGCGGTTTGATTTCTCTTCGTAAATGGACAATTTCCGCCGGCAGAGGCTTTCCCGCCTCGATGGCGGTGACAAAAGCGTCGATGCGCTCTTTGGTGTCGGTGACGGTGATCTCCACGAGACCGCCGTTATTGCGCACCACACCTGCCATGGCCATTTCGTCACCGAGCTTCGCGATAAAGGGCCGGAAGCCGACTCCCTGGACAATACCCCAAATCGTTATCTTTTCTGTTTGCATCCCTTCGCTCCCGTCAGTCGAGACCATGTTTTTCCAGCCAGGCGGCGACTTCCGGGTAACCCTCACCGGTTTTCCCCGAAACCTTAAAGACGGGTACGTCTTTATTTTGGGCCCGTACGCCTTTCATAAAGAAATCTTCATCGAAATCAACATAGGGCAACAGATCACATTTGTTGATCAGGATGATGTCGGCTTTTTCAAAGGCCAAAGGGTATTTATACGGTTTATCACTGCCTTCGGTGACCGTGCTGATGAGCATTTTCACATGTTCCCCGATGGAAAATTCCGCGGGGCAGACAAGGTTGCCGATGTTCTCAATGAAGAGAATCCCCTCCTTGTCGAAATTCATCTTATGGATGGCTTCATGGATTAGGGGCGCATCAAGATGACAGGCGCCGAAGGTGTTGATTTGAAAGGTATCGATGCCTCTGTTTTGCAGATCCCGGGTATCGATATCGCTTTCGATATCGCCCTCAATCACGTAAGGCTTCGCTGTTTGCAGGTGTTTAAAGATATGCTTCAGCGTCGTTGTTTTGCCGACGCCGGGAGCGCCCATCACGTTGACCACCAGGATACCCTGGGCGGTAAAGTGTTCCTTTACATGTTCTGCGATATGATCGTTTTCATCATGGATATTTTCTTTGATATCAATTCTCATCACGTCGTGCATGATTTGTTCTCCTTTAGGAAACCGTGTTTATAAAAAATCCGCCCTTGCGGAAGCATTCACTACTTAATATGTTCTCCGTTTTTAAAAAAACTCCTTGTTTCGACAAGAAGACCGGGTCATTATGGAAACGCGGGTTCACCGCGGATCGATCAATATGATACATTGCTTTTCACTGCACCGCGCCGTAGACCGCTGCGCCGGGTACAAAAAGCTACGCAAGTGACCAGCGCCGACGGATTTTGCCGCGTATCAGCCGCTCTGGGAAGCCGGGCAGGTCGTCGAGAAACCGTATCGTGCAAGGCGCAGGCTAACATGCGAATCAAATATTTGCGGAAACAGTCAAGGGTTTTCAGAACGGCTTAGCCGCGGTAAAAGACGGAGGAGACGGGTACGCCGCGTACAAAAAGGTACGCAAGTGACCGGCGCCGACGGATTTTGCCGTGGATCAGCCGTTCTGGGAAGCCGTAAGGGGCAGGCACGTTGTGCCTGCCCCCTCTTTCACGTTACGTTTCAACTTCGATGGAATCGATATAGAATTCTTTGCCGATCTCCGTTGGGCCGCCTTCACCGCCGCATTCTGGGCATTGAAAGGAAAACGCTCTCCTTTCGAAATAGGCGCCGCACTGATTGCACTGCAGCTTCGGCTTTACTCTTTGAATGTCAATTTTCGCGCCGTGGCAGAGGGTGTCTTCAGAGATGACATCAAAATACATCTGAATACTCTCACCGATGAAGCCAGAGTACTCGCCGACCACCAAATGAATGGCGGTCACTTTGGCTGCGCCGGCTTCTTTGGCGTGATTTTCGGCGATTTTGATGATCTGTTGGGTGATCGGGTATTCATGCATAGATTACACCGTTTTCCGTGGCTTTAGGCTTCCGCCGCAGCTGCTTTCGGGGCCTTTTCCTCTTTGGGCGGTCCCTGGAAAGTGTCGGTAATTTTCACCGCGCTGGGAGCAGTATACGTCGTTTCCATCAGCAACGCGTCTTTGGGGCAGCTTACTGCACAGGCGTTGCACTGGATACATTTCATGCGTTCAATGCTCCAAACCCGGCCTTTACGGTCAACGACGATGGCGTTGGTGGGGCATTTTTTCTGACAGATGCCACAGAAGATGCAGGTATCCACATCAATGGTCATATGACCACGGGTGGCTTCCGTGATTTTTGCGGGTTTCACGGGATACATGAGGGTAGCCGGCTTACCAAATAGGCTTCTCATTACCATTTTACCCATTTTAAATGATGCCATATCTATCCTCCTTATCTTTCTGTGCAGCTGATGCAGGGGTCGATACTTAGAACGATGACGGGCACGTCAGCCAGTTCACAACCGGCCAAGGCGTTGACGAGGAAAGGAACGTTGATGTTTGTAGGCGTTCTGATTCTCATGCGGTCCAGATTTTTGGTACCGTTCCCTTTTACATAGTAGCAGGCTTCCCCACGGGGTTGTTCTACCCGGGCCATGAATTCGCCTTCCGGTTTCCCTTTGACGGCCACGGCAATTTCACCTTCGGGTATATCAGCAATGATCTTTTGAATCATGTCCATGGATTGGTATACTTCTTTTACGCGGACCATGGCGCGGGCATAGCAGTCGCCGCCTTCTTCCACGATGGGTTCAAAATCGAGCTTGCCGTAAATACTGTGGCCGGTGCTGCGGATATCCGTAGAAATCCCGGAACCACGGGCCGTGGGACCAACGGCACAGAGGGCCGCGGCATCTTCTTTGGATACCGTACCCACACCGACGGTACGGTTCTTCACGGAAACGTCTTCCATAAAGACTGAGGCCAGCTCGTCGTATTCTTTTTTCATCCCCGCAATGACCGTGGAGATCTCCTGAAGCATTTCGGGACTGACGTCACGGTGAACGCCGCCGACTTTGTTCACAGAGAAAATCACGCGGCCGCCGGTGGTTTTTTCGAAAAGATCAAGGATCCCTTCTCTCAAACGCCAGCAATGCATGAATAAACTTTCAAAACCAAAGGCATCGGCAAGGAGACCAAGCCAAAGCAAATGGCTGTGAATTCTGGACATTTCATGCCACATAATTCTGAGATATTCCGCTCTTTCGGGTACTTCAACGTTGAGCAAAATCTCAATGGCGTGGCAATAGCCCCAGTTATGACCGAAAGCGCAAATACCGCAAATTCTTTCGGTGACGTACATCAGTTCGGTATATTCCTTCTTTTCCACCAGTTTTTCAAGACCCCTGTGGATAAAGCCGATGGAGGGAATCGCCTGAACGACTTTTTCATCTTCCAGCACCAGGTCGAGATGAATTGGCTCCGGCAAAACCGGATGTTGCGGTCCGAAAGGAATAATAGTTTGTTTTGCCATAATCTACCTTCCTTTCTTACTTGCTGCCTTTCCACGGCGTGGGTTCGTTGGTCACGAAGAAACCGCCTTGGAAATCGAGAGCAATGTGTGTAATGTTGATACCGAAAAGGTCTTTTATTTCATTTTCGTAAACAAAAGCCGCGAAGTAGGAATCGGTGATGCTTTGAATATCCTGGCCTTCGGGAAGAATCACACGATAATGTTGTAATTCGAGATCCTTATCGAAGCTATAGGTTAATTCGTATGCATCGGGAATTCTCGTCGCACAGATCTGCACCATCCGATAACCTTCTGCTTTTAACGTACGGGCAGTATCGACCAATTCGGCAGGTTCAATGACTTTTAGATTAAAATCCGTAAACATTAAATACCTCCTACTTTACTCCGGTTTAGCTTCCGGTTCCGCAACGGGCTTTGCTTCCATTTTGTCCTGGGGTTTTGCCGCCGCTGCAGCCGTGGCCGCCGGGGCTTTGCCCATCGCGGCTCTTTTTTCGGCAAGAACGCCGAGGCCCTGGACGATACCGTCAATAATCTGTTCCGGTCTGGCCGCGCAGCCGGGAACGTAAACATCCACAGGGATCGCCTTGTCGGCGCCGCCGAGGATGTTGTAGCATTCCTCAAAAATCCCGCCGGAACAGGCGCAGATCCCCACAGCCACAACGACTTTCGGTTCGGGCATTTGATCGTAGATCTGTTTGACTACGTTTTTATTCTGCTCGTTCACACCGCCGGTGACGAGGAAAATATCGGCATGTTTTGGATTCCCGGTATTGATGATACCAAACCGTTCGGCGTCGTACATCGGGGTAAGGCACGCCAACACTTCAATATCACAGCCGTTACAGCTTGAACCATCATAATGAATCAACCAGGGTGATTTGGTTACATATGACATATTGACACCTCCTCTTATAATACCCCGAACAGTTTCAGGAAATACAGCACGAAAATATTAACAAAGCCAACGGTCAGCGCAATGATCCAGGAAGAATTCATGGCAACCTGCCATTTCATTCTGGCGAAGTTGTTGTCGATGAATACTTCAAAGAAGTAAATCAGCAGACACACAACGACGGCGACGATAACGCTGATCCAATTAGTATAAGCAACAAAAAGGAAAACGATACCCAGCAAGAACACGTTTTCATACCAATGGGCGATTTCCAGCATCGCCAAGGTTTTACCGGAAAATTCCGTGGAAAGCCCTTTGACCAATTCCTGATGCGCGTGGTGGGACATGCTCAAATCGAAGGGCGATTTTCTGAACTTTAAGGTCAGAATGTAGACAAAGCCAATGAAAACGCCGGGCAAATAGACGATGGCGGGGAGATTGGCAGAGAGCACGTCGATCACATCAAAGGTGCCGATGACCATATAGAAACCAACGGCGGTCAAAAGGACCATGGGTTCGTAAGCCATCATCTGCAACAATTCGCGTTCCGCGCCGGCCTGGGCGTAAGGAGAGTTGGAGGAAAACGCCGCCACAATCATAAATACGCTGGCCAGTGTTAAAGCGAAGATCACCAGTAAGAGATCGCCGCCGGCAAAGAAAAAGATGCCGGTCAAGATAATGAAGAACAGGAAACTTCCAATATAGAAGTCCTGGTATTTATTGACGGTAATCGGTTCTTTTTCCGTCAGCTTCAACACATCGTAAAAAGGCTGAAGGATGGGGGGGCCGAAGCGTCCCTGCATTCTCGCGGTAATTCTACGGTCGAATCCGGCCAGTAAACCGCCGACGAAAGGCGCCAAAACAACAAAGGCAATGATAGAAACAATGTTCCATATACCAAAGTTAAAACCGAGGGCGTCGGAAAGGAATCCAATTGTCATCAGAATGCACCTCCCTGGAAGTAGTGAATCAAAATACCGGCCATCACACCGATCCAAAGAGCAACAATGGCAATGATCAGAACCGTGCTGATGATACCGATCCGATTCATTTTCTTTTCACCGAAATACGCTTCCATGTACCAGTTCTTCAACTGAGAAGCCTGGGTCTTTTTGAAGGAGTTGCGGAAAGAAATGTCATCGCCTACATTTTCACCGGAAAGATAGATCGGTACGATCTTCTTATTGGTTTTGCCGTAGAAGAAAGCGACCAACAGAATGAGCGCGGCCACCATAAAGACCATAATCGCGAGGTTACCGCTGCTTAACATCCCTGTCTCAATATCGGAGAAGAATCCGCTGAGATAGGGTACCACCGCACCAGAGGAAATGATCGGGAAGAATAAGCAAACAGCCACAGTCAGGCCGGTCAAGGTGCCAAGCACCATTTTTTCTTCGCCAGAGATTCCCAGGGCTTCGTGATTGTCTTTACCGGCAACCACGGCGGTGAGCTTGCCGAGCCATTTGGCCCAGAAGAACAGCGTTGCCGCGGAACCGAAGACCAGCAGTAAAATAAGGAGCGGATTACCGGAATCGATAAACGAAACCATCGCCGCCCATTTGGAAATCAACATCCCGAAGGGAGCGATAAACATACCGCAGATGCCAACGATCATAAATTTCGCCACATTGGGCAATCTCACAAAGAGACCGTCCATATCCTCGATGTCTCTGCTGCCGATCCGGTGTTCGGTGGTACCGACGCCGAGGAACAGCAAAGATTTGGCGATGGCGTGGAAGATAATCAGCATAATCCCGGCCCAAACCGCAGCAGCGGTACCGATGCCGCCGCAGCAAACAATCAAACCGAGGTTCGCCACGGTGGAATAAGCCAAAACGCGTTTGGCGTTGGACTGGGAAATGGCAATGAAGGAAGCGATGAGGAAGGTAATACCCCCAACCATCATGACCATAATGCCGGCGTAATTATAATAGAGTGCGCTATAGGACTGTTCGTAACCGGGAACCCATACGCCCATCACGGGAGCCAGTTTGATGATGAGGAAAACACCGGCTTTGACCATGGTAGAGGAATGGAGCAGCGCGGAAACGGGAGTCGGCGCCACCATTGCGCCCAAAAGCCAACTGGAGAAGGGCATTTGCGCGGCTTTGGTGATCCCGGCAAAAGCCAGCAGGGCAACGGGGATGGTCAAGTAGTAACCCCAGGTTCCTGCGGCGCCGCCGCTGAGCAAGGTGGACAATTCAACGGTTTCGCAGAAATTGCCCAAGAAAAGGATGGCGAGGACAAAACCGAGACCGCCGCCGAGATTCATGATCAGAGCGCGGAAAGAGTTTTTGATCGCTTCTTCTGTTTTGGAATAGCCGATCAGGAAGAACGAGGTCAAACTCGTGATTTCCCAGAAGAAATACATCCAGACCAAATTGTTCGCGGTGACAATGCCGAACATCGCGGCAAGGAAGACAAACATGATGAAAAAGAAGAATGGTCTTCTATCCGGTTTGTCTGCATTGTGATGTTGGTAATCTTTCATGTAGCCCAAGGCGTAAACAGTGATAAGACTACCAATGACTCCGATAATCAAAGCCATGATTACCGAAAGACCGTCGACATAGAGATTGTAGCTGACTTCAATGCCATGACCTTTGGTTAATTCGAACCAAATCATCAAAGGCGTCTGAATCGCCGCTAAAACCGATGCCCAATAATGTCTGTACTTGATCCCGAGGACGATGATGACGAGACCCAAAAGAATCTCGATGATCATCATGGCGTAGGAAACCACTTCGCTGTCGAATGCGATGGTTGTGCCTCCCCCGTTCATAAAATACACCACGGCAAGAGCGATGGAACCCAAAGCGATCAGAATAGACGCTACTTTGACAATCCCACCTCTTGCGGCATCATTTTTAACAGCCAAAAGAATCAGCGCAATCACGGTCGGAAATAAAATCAGAAATGCGAGTGTGCCAAAAAACATGGTATCCAATTCAATCCCCTCTTCTTTTGGTTTTTTTCGAATCTACCCATTTTTTAGGAAAATATAAAATATACAAATAAAAACTATAGATTTTCCCTAAAGCAAGGAGATTCATTTAATACGCTCTAAGTATAGCCCTGAAAAAATTAAAAAGCAAGAAATTTCAATTCTTTCATACAAAGAATTCACTTTTCGAGCAAAATAATGAACGAAACACAATTTTTTAATTTCCATTTTCATAAACATAAGTTAATGACCCGGAAAGAAATAGAAAGATTTGGTTAAGAGCCTCATTTTTCATGATTTCTCCTGGCTCACGCCATTTAAAAACACAAACGTGCTCATTTTAAAGGGGATCTATAAAAGATAAAAGTCATTCTAATCTTGCCGCCAGTTTCGTTGATTGACAAAAAATAAGAGATGTAGTAGACTTTTTTAAGAATCTTGATGATTCATGTAAAAAATAGAGTATTTTTGGAGGAAAACAGTCATGGAAAAACTCACGGGCAAAGATATGGCCCTGGGCATCCAGCACCTATTTGCGATGTTCGGAGCCACAATCCTGGTGCCATTGCTCACCGGATTAAACCCCTCAACAGCCTTGGTTTCCGCCGGTATCGGTACATTGATTTTTCATCTGTGTACGAAGTTTAAGGTTCCGGTGTTCCAAGGCTCTTCTTTTGCCTATTTGGGGGCAATCGCGGCCATTGTCGGGTCTTACGGCATCGAATACGCCCAAGGCGGCATTATATTCGCCGGCCTCATTTATTTAGTCATTGCCATCGCCGCCTATTTCGCCGGCCCCCAGCGCATTAAGAAAGTCTTTCCCCCGGTGGTCACCGGCCCCGTCATCGTGGTCATCGGTTTATCTCTCGTCAGCACCGGTGTCAGCGACGCAACCAACACCGCCCTCACCGGCAGCACCCTCATTAGTTTGGCCATCGCGCTGTTTACGATGATCGTCGTCGTGGTATGCACGATCTTTGCGAAAGGTTTCTTTAAGCTCGTGCCGATTCTGATCGGCCTCGGCATCGGCTACCTTTCCTGCATCCTTTTGGATTTTGCCAACGTCATCACCATGGATTATTCCGCCATCAGTATGGCTCATTGGATCAACATCCCTTATTATACGGAAGGCTTCTTTACACTGCCCAAGTTTGACCTCGTCGCCATCTTGGCCATCGCCCCCATCGCCTTGGTCACCTGCATGGAACATATCGGCGATATCACCACCAACGGTGCTGTGGTAGGAAAAGACTTCTTTAAAGATCCGGGACTCCACCGCACCCTCTTAGGAGACGGTCTCGCCAGCATGTTCGCGGGTTTCATCGGCGGCCCCGCCAATACGACTTATTCGGAAAACACCGGCGTCCTCGCCACCACCAAAAACTACAATCCCAATCTTCTGCGCATCGCCGCTGTTTGCGCCGTGATTTTAGGGATCTTCGGAAAATTTGGCGCCATTTTGCAGACCATTCCCACCCCGGTCCGGGGCGGCGTGGAATTCATCCTGTTTGGGATGATTTCCGCCATCGGCATTCGCACCCTGGCCGAAGCCAAGCTTGATTTTACCCATTCCAGAAATCTGATCATTGTCGCGCTGATTTTGAGCGTTGGTACCGGTTTCAGCGTTACCGGCGGCCTCGCCGTCAACATCGGGAATGTGGAAGTGACCATCTCCGGCCTCTTCCTCGCTGTGATCATCGGTATTTTATTCAACCTAATTTTACCGCAACAGCTGGAAAAGATTGACGACAACTCAAATACGGCGGAAGAAACGGAGGCCTAAACAATGCAGACCGGCGTACATATTATGGATCACCCTTTGATCACCCACAAAATCACCATGCTCCGGGATAAAAACACCAATACCAAAGATTTTCGCCAACTGGTTTATGAAATCGCCTTGCTCATGGGCTATGAAGCGACAAAGAACCTCTCCCTTACGGATACGGAAATCACCACCCCTTTGATGACCACCACCCAAAAGGTACTCTGCCAAAAGGTTGCCATCGTGCCGATTTTAAGAGCCGGCCTCGGCATGGTCGACGGCGTCTTGAGCTTGATTCCCTCGGCCAAAGTGGGGCACATCGGCCTTTACCGCGACCATGAAACCCTTCAGCCGGTGGAATACTACTGTAAATTACCGTCAGATATCGCAAGCAGAGAAGTCATTGTCGTCGATCCGATGCTGGCCACCGGCGGCAGCAGCGCGGCGGCCCTCGATTTCATCAAACAAAGAGGCGCCAAAAGCATCAAATTGATGTGTATCATCGCCGCCCCCGAAGGAATCAAAAAAATGCGGCAAGCCCATCCCGACGTTGAAATCTATTGCGGCGCTCTCGACGATAAACTCAACGAAAAAGGCTACATTCTGCCGGGTCTCGGTGATGCCGGGGATCGCATCTTCGGTACGCTTTAAACCGAATCTTTTAAATGTCATAAAGAAATCCCCGCTTTCCGCAACGGAAAACGGGGATATTTTTTCAAGGAAGGTCAGACCTGTAAATCAACGGTAAAAATGCCGTAAGGCAAGCCCCTTTCACCGAACATCTTGGCGATCATTTCCTTGTAAAAAGCATCCCATTGGGCAGCACTGGTTTTCACACCCAAATAATTATCAACGATATTCATTAAAATCAGCTCCCCGCGGTATCCCCTTTCCATACAGTGGCCAAAGGGGCTGCTGAGCATGGTGACAAAAGCCAAGGCCCGGGCGGCGGGATAATATTCATGGTACCATGCGTCAAGATCGCCATCTAATCGGAGCATCTTAAATACATTGGCAATGGCTGCTTTTTCCTGCTCCGGAATATCGCCGCCATCCCCTTTTAAGGCTTCAGGGGTGTCCTGGGCCATCACGAAGAGCATCTTTCGGGAAGCGTCATCTTTACAGATGCCGTCCCACAAAGGGCCTTCGCCGGTGAAAGGAAAATCCTCCGCCCGAGAAATCTCCTCTCGTTCAAAGCTATGATAAAGACGATATTCCTCACCATGGAGGGGGGAGAGCCAGTGGGGGTCTTTGATGAAGGATTCCTCCATTTTAATGATCTCCGTCAAAGCGACGCCGTTTCTGAAATTGGCAAACACCTTGAGCCACGCAATGACTTGTTCTTTTTCCTGATCCATCGTATTTTATCCCTTCACCTTTCTCTGCATTTTTCTTTATTTTAACATATTTTGCATGTAAAAAAAACCTGATTTCAATGAAAAGATACACAAAATTCCTTGTAAAACATATCACTTTATGCTATATTAACGATGATTTAGCCCAAGATTTTAGGGGGTATCCCTATAGAAGGTAAAGTGAATCATCATGAAAGAAAAACTGCAAAATTTACGTATATTTAACAGACGAAAAAATGAAATCGCAGAGAAAAAAGAGAAGAAGCCGCGTTTCGTAAAAATAGCCAAGTTCAACCGAAAACTATTTGATTTTTACATGGCGCACCCACTGATCTTTTACATGATTTGGGCCTTTTTGCTCAATTTCATCATGGAATGTCTCGCCCGGCGCAGCATCCTCGAAGGCGGCGCTTATCTGCTGCAAAACCCTATTCTGTTCCTCTATAATGTATTGATCATCCTGATGACGCTGTCCATATCGCTCCTGTTCAAACGGCGGATCTTTGTCAGTTCCCTCATTTCGCTGATTTGGTTTTTAAGCGCCGTGGCCAACTGCGTACTCCTGGGCTTCCGCACCACGCCCTTCTCCGCCATCGACCTGACCATGGTCACCTACGCCCTGAGCATCATCAATATCTACCTTTCCAAGACACAGATCATCCTGATTACCGTCATGGCTTTGCTGATTTTGGCGCTGATCATCTTCATCGGCGTAAAAGCGCCAAAAGTTAACAGTAAGGTGCGCTACATCAAAGCCCTTGCCGCAGTCATCGCCATGGTGGTCATCGTCGCCGTGGCGACGGGTACCGCCATTCAGACGCAAATGCTGACTTCCCGCTTCGGCAACCTGGCCGACGCTTACAAAAATTACGGTTTTGCCTACTGTCTCTCCAATAGTTTCATTGACAGCGGCATCGATAAACCCCAAGATTACAGCAAAGAAGCCGTGGACGCCATCAATGAAACCGCCAACGCGACCATTGCCGCGGATACCACAAAACAACAGACCCCCAATATCATCTTCGTCCAGCTGGAATCGTTCTTTGATCCCAACGAACTCTTAGGGCTTTATTATTCCAGAAATCCCGTGCCCCATTTTGACCAACTTAAAGAAGACTGCATTTCCGGCTATCTTACCGTACCCACGGTCAGCGCCGGTACCGCCAATACCGAATTTGAAATATTGAGCGGCATGAGTTTGAAATATTTCGGCGCCGGAGAATATCCTTATAAAACCGTACTCCTGGATGAAACATGCGAAAGCATCGCTTATAATTTGGAACAACTGGGCTACTCCGCCACGGCGATCCACAATAACCGGGCGACGTTTTACGGCAGAGACGAAGTCTACCCCGCCCTCGGTTTCACTACATTCATTTCCAAAGAATACATGACCGATTTGGAGTATACTCCGACCAGTTGGGTCAAGGATAAAGTCCTGACCAAAGAGATTCTCAAATCCCTTGAAGCCACGGAAGGCAAAGATTTCGTCTTTACTGTTTCCGTCCAGGGCCACGGCAAATATCCCACGGAATTTACGGGCAACGAAGATTATAACGTCTACGTCTACGGCGACGCCGACGAAGCCAGAATCGCCGGCGTATCCTACCTCGTCAACCAGTTTTATGAGATGGATCAGTTCATCGGCGACCTCGTCGCAACCTTAGCGGATTACGATGAAGACACCGTCCTCGTGCTCTATGGCGACCATCTACCGGGCCTCGACTTCAGCCCCGACGACATGGCCAATCACAGTATTTTCCAAACCCCATACGTCATCTGGAGTAACTTTGGCCTCAACGGGGAGGACCGAGATCTCACTTCCTACGAATTGAGCAGCTATGTCTTAAATCTCCTGGGCATCCACGAGGGCGCCATGACCAGATATCAGCAGGCATCTCTGGACAGCGCTGACTACGGTAGCGGCATGAAAATGCTGGAATACGATATGCTCTACGGAGAGAATTACTCCCACAACGGCGTCAATCCTTATGAACTGAAAGTGTTGCAGATGGGCGTCGATGAAATCACCATTTCCGACGCAATGCTCGTCGGCGGGGATCTCTACGTCTTCGGCAGCAACCTCACGGAAGCCGGCGACGTATACATCAATAACGAAATGAAAAAAACCTCCTACTACAATCCGCAGATGATCGTGGTCCGTGACGCGGAAATCAAAGACGGTGATGTCATCTGCGTAAAACAATCCGGCAAGAACAAAAAACCCCTGAGTTCCACCAACGAATTGACTTTCACCTACAGAGAGTTCGAAGCCACCGCCGCGGCAACGGGGTCCAACAACCGTTAACCGCGAAATCAAACAAAGGCAATGAGAAGATAGAGCAAAAGAGCCGTTCAGTTTTCTGAACGGCTCTTATCTATATCCAAAAACATATTCTTTTCGCCGTTATTTCAGGGCGGTAACGATCCATCTGCCCTCGCCATAGCAGGTATATATCCGCAATGCCTGCCGGTCATAGGATGCGGTAACAAACCGTGTACCCGTATTTACGCCGATATAGTCTTTACCGTCCGCCGAGATGACCGCTTCTTCACTGACGATCACCGTATAGGCAGTCAAGTTTCCGTTCAGATTCAAGGTGATTTCATCACCAACGGCGGTACGATACAAGCTGCCGATGGTATTGGTGCGATGCCCAGATATCATGATGTCCTTTGTACCGAAATATGTTTTGAAAAAGCTCAAATCACAAACAGCATTGTAAGTGTCAACATTCGTTTGGTTCAACTCCGTCAAAGCAAAAGGAATGACAAGATTGGCGCTGGGAATGCATAGGGAATTGTTCTCCGCCGTCAGTTTGTCAAGTACTTCCGTTTCCCCGTGGCCACAGGTTGTGCAGGTTCTCTTTTGCAAACCGTAATCATTGACCGTGGGGGCGGTGACCGTTTCCCAGGAGCCGAAAGTATGGTTGACACAAGTTTGCGCCGAGTCCGCCGCCGATTCTTGAGCCGTCTCTGTTGTCGTCGCAGGAGCGGTTTCGGACGCTGTTGTTTGAACCGCCGCATTCACTGCGTCCGTCGTCATGGCAGTACTATCTTTGACTTTTGTCGTAACAGCGTCTTTTTGGGCCACCGTCATAGCATGATTATTTTGCACCGCTGCGGCGGGCTGCCGCCAGAACATCATCCCCGCCGCCATATCGGCAAAAGTGATCAAAAAAGCGCTGATGAAAAGAATTGTAAAAACAAGGCGAAGCCATTTCTTCTTCATAAATGCCACCCCCATCCGCTATAGCATGAAATAAACACCATCCTTAAACTTGTTTTCATACTGAAAAATGATAGCGAAGCCAAAAAAAGAAAAGCGCAGAATTGATGACGATCCATCTCAACTCATGCGCTTGCTATAATCAGTTTAAGAAAATATCTAAGATATTAAGATATAATGAGAAAACTGGCGCTGCATTACCTGAGATGACGAGAAGCTATTTCAGCGACCAAAACACTGTCCGACAAATCACGATGAATCGATTGGTTCTACCAAGGTGAAAATCTCTGCCCTTTGCCATGTTATTTGCGAATGATCCGAAAAAGTTATCTGCCTTTCTCAAATAACTCATGCGCATTTTGCTGTGACACGCTGCAAACGCTGCGATCCGATGCTCCTACTTTGCCTTATCGGCAGCTTACAGCAGCACGCTTAGAGCGACAGTCACGATGAACACGACAAAAAACAGGGCGGCCATTGTTTTGATCAACATCTTGTTTGTCAGTTTCTTATTTTCATTACACTTTAGTTGGTATTCATTTTTAAAATAGCTTTTTCCATGAACCAACTTTCTGTCGATATTATACTCTTGTACTTCATATCTGTATTTTTCGTTCGATTATTTATTATAATTAAAATATTTTAAAATTTTATACAAAAAATATTGCCTCACATCGGGAAATCCTTTCAACTTCATCAAAAAGAAGTTATCTCATAAAAAACTCTGCAAACGTAAAACCACCCATCAAACGAATGGTGGGTGGTTTTACGTTTACTTTATCATTGATTTGATTTTCTGTCGTTATCATTGCCCGGCGGCGTGGTTTCACAAGCTGTTTTGTCATCATAGGAACAACGGCGGCAGCTGCCGCAGCTGCTCCGTCTTTTTAGGGAATACACCGTCATAGCAATGATCAGAGCAAGAAAAATGATGGCGACGATTACCGTACTCATCTTTTCACCTCCACGCCCCAAAGATTTCGATGCGGCCGCTTCGATATCAATACCGTAACATACTTCACGAAAACCGTCAACCTAAAGTGGCCCAAAGGGTCTTCACCGGCAACGTAAATCTTCCGTGCTGCGCCGCCCTGGGTTTCCGGCAACCTGATATCCATCTGAAGAGATAAGGTTACCTGCCCATTGATCCAGTTTCTTTACTTCAGGAAAGCCTCCACTTCATCCTTGCGGGAGAAGAGGGTGCAGCCGCCGGTGTGCTCCGCCAAGAGCATGCCGCTGCCTTGCAGATGCGTGAACAAACCAGAGCTCATAGCCTCTAAAAGCGTGCCGTCTTTGACATTATAATCGGAATAAGGGGAGAAGGGACAGGGTTCCGCCCCACCTTTGGCATTGATATGGAAAAATCCGCGGCCCGCCGCCAAGCAGCCGCCGCTTTCCTCCTCATCGCCGGGGAAAGCAAGCAGAACCATGTCTTGATCGGAACTGCGCAGAGTCAGCAGGCGTTCGCCAAAGCGCAGCCGATCCTCTGCCGCAAAAGCCAGCTGATCCTGGTCTCCGCCAAAGGGTACGTATTCCACATAAATCACGGCTTTACAGCCTTTGGCTTTTAGTTGGCGAAGAAATGCGGCGGAAGTCACTTCCTCGGCATTCTCCGTGGTAACGGTAACCGAAACGCCAAAAAGAATCCCACTCTTGGTCAAGCGGTCCATGACACAAAGCAGTTTTTCGTAAACGCCGCGGCCCCGCCGCCTGTCGGTAAAGTTCTCCTGTCCTTCCAGGCTGATCATGGGAATGAGGTTCCTACAGCGGTCGAAGAGCGTATAGAGGTCGTCGTCAAAGAGGAGGCCGTTGGTGAAAACAGGGAAGAGGATGGCGGGAATCTCCCCTGCCGCGGTCAGCACATCTTTACGCAAAAGCGGTTCGCCACCGGCAAGCAGAATAAAACTGATGCCCAAGGTTTCCGCCTCGCGAAAAATGCTCCGCCACTGGGCAGCCGTCAAAACACCGTCGTTCTCTTTTTCGCCGCAACCTTGATTTTCTATGGCATAACAACCGGCACAGCGCAGATTGCACCTGCTTGTGATAGAGGCGATGAGAAATGGAGGAATGTGTTCCCCCCGGGTTTCCGCCTCCTGGCGGCGCTTCTCCGCTTTATGGCTGGCTCTGGCGAACCGCGCCATAAAAAGAGCAGCTTTGGGGTTGCTCAAGGTGGCTTTGAGCGCCTCTTTCACAACGCCCTCCACCCCTTGGGCCAAATATTGTGCCAAATCGAATTGTTCCATGTACCGATAATCCCACCCTGACGTTGAGGGGCTCCATCACATCAGAGATTCCCTTTCCTCCGTATATTCATTTATGCTGACCTGATCTTTTCGAAATCCGCCCTTTCTGTAAAAAGCGGCGTTCTCGTTTTTTACATACATAGAGACGCGGCCAATCATGAGTGCTCCTTTTTATGGGGAAAAAAGGGACAGCGTTTTTTGAGACACTGAGCATTCCTTTTGTAAAAAGAACAGACAATTCCTTCCGCTTCCTTTTCCATGGCAACGTTAAAATGCGCTTTCACATAATCAACGGCGGTTTCAATGGCAAGAAACGTATTGCGCTTACAACAGCGGGGGCCGCCAAGCTCACCGATTTTCGCCAGCACCGCCGCGGTCATCAGATTTGCTTTGCCCCACTCGTCTTCTGAAAGAGGAGTAGCTTCGGAAATGATGCTGATAAACATACCGGCAGAAATTGCCGCTCCGCAGCACCCCCAAAAACCACAGGCGCCGCCGGGGACGTTTTTACCTCGAACTTCCATTTCCTGTAAGGCTTTTTCCAACTCAATCTGACCGCCAGCGTTTTTATATGCCGTCAGTAAGGCCGCGCCCACCAAAACGTGATGTTCCGGACCGTGCATGTGAATGAAATCATGCCTCATCAATCCCATAGCAATACGGCTGGGATTTTTGCTTTTGCTGTGCAAACAGATGGTTTTGATCAAGGCCACGCCGTTGCCGTGACAATCGTCGCAAACAAAATGTTTTTCCAGGCAACACGCTTTGCTCAAAACTGTTTTACCGCAAACCGCACATCGCATTTCCTTCGATTCATTCGTATATACCAACGGTTTTCCGCAAATCAAACATTCTTCCGCCATATGCTTAAAGGACTCCTTTTCATTTTGATGCGCAATAAACGGCGATGGCTTCGCTGATTAACTGCGCGGTACCGTCTCCGTAAGCGTCAATGCTCTTTGTAAAACGCTCATCGGCAGTGTACATCTGACCGAGACCGGCCAAAATCTCTTTGGTGCATGCATAATGATATTTTGTAATATGGTCTTGCCACTTTTTCACCAATGCCTGCACGTTCCGGTCAGCCGGGTCAACATCGCGATACCCGGCAAACGCGGAGAAAATCTCTCCGGCCTCTTCGGCCATGGCAACTTTTTCAGCCTTGCCGTAAGACGCGTACTTTTCCTGACTTTCTTTGTAAGCTGCGGTTTTCCCCCAACGTTGGGCCGCTTCGGCGGCGTATTGCTTTTTTACCGCGTCGATATCGGCAGCGGTGATTTTTTGTTCTTTCATCTCAACTCCTCCTAACGTATCTTCCACCAGAGAGATCAACTCATCCAGGTGGCGGCGCTTTAAAAGCAGCAATGCACGGTGCTTTTGTAAAGCGTCGGTCTTATCATAATCGGGGCGGCAGAGCATCGTAGCGATTTCCTTCAATGAAAACTCCAGTTCCCGGTAGAAGATGATCTGTTGCAGCCGTTCTATGGCCATATCATCATAATAACGGTAGCCGGCTGCACTGACTCTTGCGGGTTTCAGAATTCCGATCTCGTCATAATAACGGAGCGTGCGCACGCTGATGCCGAAGAGATTCGCCGTTTCACTGATGGAAAGATGCAATTTCATCACCGCCTTCAAAGTAAAGATACGGCATAACGCAACGTCAGAGTCAAGAGTTTTTTATAAAATCTTAAATCAGACCGCTGTCCCCGATGAGGACGGTCACTTCTTCAAGGATTTCCGCAGGTTGGGTCAGGGCAAAGCGGACGTAACCCTCGCCGCAAGGGCCGAAGGCGATTCCCGGTGTACAGACCACGCCAGTTTTTTCCAAAAGCAACCCGGCAAAAACTTCGGAGGAATCATATTGCGGCGGGATTTTGGCAAATACAAACATGGTACCCATACTATTTTCGACGGGCCAACCGATTTGACACAAACCGCCGCATAGTGCATCACGCCGCTTTTTATAGGCCATGCGCTGGGTTTCCACAAAGTCCAGGGGACCGCTGAGGGCCGCCACGGCGGCTCTTTGCACCGGGTAGAAAACGCCGAAATCCAATTGACTGCGGAGCAGGGAAAGGGCCTCCACCAGCTCCCTATTGCCGATAAAGAAGGAGATGCGGGCGCCACAAAGATCAAAGGTCTTACTCAAGGAAAAGAACTCCGCCCCCACTTCTTTGGCGTCGGGCAGAGAAAGAAAAGAATAGCCTGGATCCTCCGTAAAGATGATATCGGGATAGGCGTTGTCGTTGATGATATAAAAATCATATTTTTTGGCGTATTCGATTAGTTCTTCATAGAAAGATTTCGGCGCAACAGCACCGGTGGGGTTGGTGGGATAGGATACGACGATATACTTGGTTCTTTCGTAAACTGCCGGGGGAATATCGGCCAGCACCGGTAAAAAGCCGTTTTCCCTTAACAGCGGATAATGGACGATTTCCCCGCCGCCAAGATGTGCTCCGGCCTCAAAAACAGGATAGCCTGGATCCGGCAGCAGCACCACGTCGCCAGGGTTGCAAAGGGCCATGCCCAGATGGCCCATACCTTCCTGGGTACCGTGAACCGCCATGATTTCAGCGTGGTTTAAAGTCACGCCGAAGCGCTTTTTATAGTAATTGGCGACGGCCTCGAGGACATCGGGGAAGTCCCGCAGAGCGTATTTGTAAGAAGCTGGCTTTAAAGCACTTTGGGCCAGCGCTGCCATGACGTGTTCTTGAGGGGGAAAGTCCGGCGTGCCGACGGAAAGATTATAAATCTTGCGTCCCGCCGCCACCATTTCCACTACTTTTTTATTGATCTTAATGAAAATTCCCTCTTCAAAAAAGTCCAGCCGTTTGGCTTTTGCAGTCATTCCAATCGCCCCTTAGCAAATAATATATCATATTTTAGCCCATTTTTCTCTCCTTTGCAAGGGTTTACCGATCTATCTTACTCCAAGGTATCTTCTAAGCTCTTTCCACGTGTCTCCGGCGCGAAGAAGATCGAAGCAAGCAGACCTATGCCTGCAACACCTGCAATCATCAGTATTGCCGCGCTTACACCGACGGTGGACAGCATCACCGGCAGCAAAAAGGTTCCTGTGGCTGCCCCGACCCTACTGAATGCCGTAACAAATCCAACACCGCTGCTCCGCAATTCGGTAGGAAACATTTCAGGCGGATAAACGAACTGTAACGTCTGGCCCATTGCCAGAAAAGCCATGGCCATACAAAACAAAACAGTGACGACAACGCCTGGCAGATGCAAGAAGATGCCTAATATCACCAAAGGGCTGCCAAACAAGATAAAGGTAGCGATAATGAACTCTCTGCGTTTAAATCTATCAACGACAAGCAAGCCAATGACTCCACCGACCAGTGAAATAAAGTTAACGATCACCGAACCGAAATAGGCATTGTTCACGTTTAAGGTGCTCAACACCGTCGGCAAAAACGTGAAAACCGCATAAAATACGAGAACCTGACTTGCATAAAAAATGCTGCCAAAGAGGGTACGCTTCCATAACTTTTTACCGAATATCTGGAAGAATGAAACTTTCTTCTGTCCGCTCCTGGCTTCCTCCACAAAGCCCTCGATGCTGACATCAGGGCCAAGAAACTTCACGACGATTTCCCTTGCCTTATCGATCTTACCCTTCTTTATCAGCCATCTAAGCGATTCCGGAGAGCCTGCTCTCAGAAATAATACCAAAATTCCGGGTACGACAGCACTGACCAGCATCCATCTCCAGTTATCTGGGCCTAAGTCTTTGATCAGGTAACAGATGGCAAAGGCTACAAAGTTTCCAACATACCAGGCGGCGATCATGGCAGAACACATCGTTGCACGATATTTTAAAGGTACAAACTCCGCAAGCATGGTCGGTCCGACGACATATTCCGCACCAATGGAAAACCCAAGGATCAGTCTCAGCAGAAACAACGTTTCGGGAGACTGCACAAAGAACTGTAGGGCCGCGGCAACCACCAAGATGATGAAGTGCCACAAATAAATGATCTGTCTGCCTATTTTGTCCGATAGCCAGCCACAGATTGGCGCTCCAATTAAAATGCCAATCAAAGCTGAACTGCCGATCAATCCCTGCCAAAATACACTCATATTCATTTCAGTAACAATAAACGGTAAGCCCAAGGAAAGTGTGCCAATGATATAGCCGTCCATAAACGTACCGCCAAGGGTATAGGCAAATATTTTTTTATGAAATCTTCTGAGAGGTACGGTATCCAATGTGTATGTGATATTCCCCATATCAATTACCTCATTTCCGTAATCATGTACTGTGTTTCTGCCTTTGAATTCTTTGCAGAAACCTGTAAATTGGAAAATCTTTTTTTGTGCCATCTTTTTGCTTATAAATGAAATTTCTAAAAAAATGGACACATTTCTCCTCATTCGCTCTCTCTAAGATGTCATTGTTACGTGCAATATTCTCTTAAAATTCTTTTGATTCCTCCTGCTAATGACAACAAGTTTATAAAAATGCCATCAATTAACTGGACTTAATCATCATGCCATATTATAATATTTCATATAAAGAAAGGGGATCCATACCTATGATTTCCACGAAAAGCGTTGAAAGCCTTACATTGGAAAACCAATTCTTACGAGAAATTTTGGACGATGTTTCCGACGGCATTTATGCGGTAACCAAAGATGGCGAAATTGTCGTTTATAACAAGTTCATGGAAAAGATTGAAGGAACGGATCGTCACTATGTTTTAGGATACAAAGATACGGAAGTTTACAACATATTTGCCCCCGAGGATTACCTGAGAAAAGAGGTATTCGCCACCGGGAAGCCGGTAAAAGACAGGCGAATCACCTATTATATGCCTACAGGATATAAAGTGGAAATGGTTACCAATGCCTATCCTCACTACGAAGACGGTAAGATCGTCGCCGTTTACTGCATCATGCAGGATATCGGCGGAATCAATCAACTCCAGGAACGGATCATTTCCCTCAACAGTTTACTGAGCCGCGGTACCGAGAAGAGCGATAATCTTTACCCCAACGGTACGAAATACCATTTCCCCAACATCATAGGGACCAGCCAAAAACTAATTGAAGCGATTGGGCAGGCGCGGCAAATTGCGACTTCGGCGGCGAACGTATTGATTTATGGTGAAACCGGCACGGGAAAGGAATTGTTTTCCCAAAGCATTCACAATGCCAGCCATTATAAAGATGGCCCCTTTGTTGCCGTGAACTGTGCCTCCATTCCCAGCACCCTTTTGGAAAGCCAACTCTTTGGCACCGTGGTCGGCGCCTTTTCCGATGCCCGAAATACGCCGGGTTTCTTTGAACAGGCGGAAAACGGCACGTTGTTTTTAGATGAAATCAATTCCATGGACATCAATCTTCAGGCAAAGCTGCTCCGTGTTTTGCAGGACAAAACCATTTGCCGGCTGGGGGACAAAAATCGAAAAAGAATCAACTGCCGCATCATTTGCGCCACCAATAAAAATCCTTTGGAACCGGAATTCAAAGAAAACTTCCGCGAAGACTTGTTGTATCGTTTGATGAACATTGTTTTAATTATCCCGCCGTTACGCGAACGCAAGGAGGACATTCCCGTTCTGTGCGAATATTTTCTCGCAAAACTCAACGAAACTTACAATACAAGGGTGGTTTCCTTTGCCGATGATTTTATGGAGCTGCTCATATCCCATCATTGGCCGGGGAATGTGCGGCAGCTGGAAAGCTTGCTGGAAAACTGCGTCTGTTATTTGGATATCAAAACAAATGTACTGAAAACCAGCCACATTCCCGCTTACCTAAAGCAGCAATTCCCGATCAAAACCCATTATTACAATATGAACGATATCAAAGGAAACAAAAGCCTCAATACGCTTTTGAATCAATATGAAAAAAGCATCATTGAAGAAACCATCGGCGCTTGCGGGGGAAACTTATCTCAGGCTGCCGGAAAGCTTGGGATTTCTCGCCAGAATATGAATTACCGCCTAAAAAAGTTTAAGATTCAAACAGAGCGGCAAGGAGAATAAGGGTAAGAAACCATTGCTATTTTAGGTATGCATGATAGGCATGACCAATGGCCCGGGCCCGAACACGTCCTTCTAAATAAAAGCGATCGTCTGCGGAATAAAGAGAGTTCACCCGAACATCTTCCACCTCCGTAAAAACTTCAATATTGTGACCGCCGTTTTTTTCTGCCTGTCCTAAGGCATACTCCCGGGCAAGGTTCGTTGCCCTTTCTTTTAAGTCCGCAAGTCCCTGTTCCAAATCCATGGTAGGATAGGGAACCTTTTCCCAGGGAGTATAGAGAACCCAGCCTTTTGCATCTGGACGGATCAAAAGTTCGACCTGTTCAATCACTTGACCGGTAATCGCGCCGATGGCATTGGCCACATGAGCATTTTTCGGAATGACCAATTCCGACTGAAGGGTGTTCATCACTTGAGGATAATAAGCCTGAACCGGAGCACCGACCGCAATCACCGGTAAATTTAGCTTAATGGAGAAATTGTAGTTTTTCCGCCCCGGATCAAAGGCCTCATCTTCAAGAAACTGGCGACACTCCGCAAAGCCTTTCCGGTCAGACATGATCTCTTCAAACAAAATACCACCGATCAGCTTATTCATTCTCAAGAGGACATCCCCATAAAGTTTTTCCGGATCCAAATGATAGATTTGACAGGTCAACTGGATACCGAGGCAAGATGCTTCTGTGATGCCGACGTCGGCAACGCCGCGCCAAACCTTGAAATCCGTTGGCGTAAGACCGCAAATCTGAACGAGACCCTTTTCTTTCCAAGTATCAACCGGCAAAAAAGCGGGATTGAAATTTAAGCGGTCTCCCAAGTAGAGGATACTGTGAGGTCCTTCCATCAATTTTTCGTGGATATTTTTCGGAATTACGCTGCAATCGTTACGCCCTTTCCGCGTCAAGGTTAAAAATTCGGTGGGCTGGAACCGTGTGCTGTGGTAATTAAAACGGATCAGAAAATGTAACTCATCAAGCACCTGGGGATACTCTTCAGCGGCAACACAAAGGGGGCGAACACGCTGGGGGCCGATGGTCAAAGTTTCTTCTTTGGGATCCATCCTGATATGACTGTCGCCGCCAAGGCCTACCGTGTGAATATCCGCCGCTTTCACACGCGTTAAGAAACCACCGACCAATGCGCCGTTTTCACTGACCCGGGGCAAACCGTCACAGATCATTGCCGTATCTGTGGTCGTACCACCCATATCCGCTATAACCGCATTTTGCAAACCGGTTAAGTAACGGGCTCCGATAATACTGGCAGCAGGACCGGAAAGCATCGTTTCGATGGGACGGGCCAAAGCGCTTTCCGCCATCATCAGAGAGCCATCTCCGCGAACAAGCATCAAAGGAGCATCAATCCCTTGTTTCTGTAAGGTTTCTTTCACCGCCATAATCAGTTCTTTGATTACGGGGATCAATTTCGCGTTCAAAGTTGCCGTTACAGCCCTTTCATAAGCGCCCAAGGCACTGGTAAGTTCATGACCACAAATGACGGGGATACCGTATTTTTTTTCGATAAAATCTTTTAAAGCCAGTTCGTGCTCGGGGTTTCTTACACTCATCATCCCGGAAACGGCAAAAGCCGACACCCGAGATTTGACTTCCTCGATGTGCCGCTGGGCTGTTTTCATATCAAGATCTGTAAGGGGATTACCGAGGCTGTCATGGCCGCCATCAATATAAAATACTTCCTCAGCGGGGATATCACCCATTTCCTTCTGGCCGATCAGAAAGGTACCGACGTCAGCTCCCTTCCCTTCTACAACAGAATTCGTTGCTAAGGTTGTGGATAAAGATACCGCGGCAATTTTTTCCCTTGGTGCTTGCAACGCGTTAAGACAATTACGAATGCCGATCAATAACTCATGATGTGTTGTGCGCGCCTTCACCGCTTTGATGATTTCGCCGCTGCTGAGATCAATGATTACACCGTCCGTAAATGTACCGCCACTATCAATGCCAATACCATAACGACGTTCTTTTTCTTCATCTTGTTCCGTATCATTTTTCATAAATTACACCTCCTATCAGAAAAATAATCAGGCCAAAGGGATCACCTTGAACGTGTGCGTGACCCCTTTGACACCGGAAAAATATCTAAGTGAAACGAAACGATGGCAACTGTTAGAATTTAAAATGGTTCGTTCACTGCCATAATGGGAGTGCCCTGGGGAATGCTATTGAACCTTGACTTTTATAGGGCCTTTGCCAGATCACAAGCGGCAACCGCGTCACCGGCATAACCGTCAGCGCCGATCTTATCGGCAAAATCGGCATTGATGGGAGCACCGCCGACAAGGATCTTAACCTGATCCCTTAAACCTGCTTCCACCACTGCTTCAATCGTTCTCTGCATCGCAGGCATGGTGGTGGAGAGGAGAGCGGACAAACCAACGATGGTGGGTTTGAATGTTTCGATTGCTTTTACAAAATCTTCGGGTTTGTTATCTACACCGATATCATGAACGGTAAAGCCTGCGCCTTCGAACATCACGGCAACGAGGTTTTTGCCGATATCGTGGACATCGCCTTCCACCGTACCGATGAGGAATGTGCCCACGGATTCTTTGTTCGCAGCGGCCAGAGCTGGACGCAATTCGTTAACACCTAACTTCATCGCTTCCGCACAGCAGATTACTTCAGGAAGGAACATGGTGCCTTCTTTGAAGTCGGCGCCGACAACATTCATCCCGGCGACCAGACCGTCATTTAAAATAGCGGTAGCATCAATATCCTCACTAAGGGCTTTCTGTACCAGTTCTACAACTTCATCGGCATCGCCGTCATATAATGCCTTCGCGACTTTTTCTAAAACTTTCATGATGATATCCTCCTATGATTCATTCGTTCTTTGATTGTGATTGATGAGTTTTAAATTATCTGGCAGGACTTCTCTCAATGATCGCATCGAGTTTTTCTTCGATACCTTCAGGAAGAGCGGGTTTCTGCCATTTGTCAAGGTAAGAAGCAACCATTTCTTTGGCAACGGTATTGCAGTTCTTCGCACCGTTTTTGAACCATTCCGCGGGAACCGAACGGTCGGTGAGGCGAGGCAGCAACTGCTCCGTGGGATAGAATTTCTTCGTATGTTTTTTGGATACGAAGGTAGTACCGCCGTGACCGACTTCATTGATAATGTCAAGGGCCAGGCGTTCCTCGTCAACAGCAATCCCCTGAACCAAACGCTGAGAGATCCGGGCGATTTCCGAATCAATGAGCAAACATTCGCAACTCAACGTATTTTCCTGACCGATGATGCCCATCCCGAGAATCATATTGGTATGGCCGAGAGCCGGGATGGAAGCGGTAACCATTTTTTCCCAACCCAGCTGTACATCAGAGGAGTTGGCATCGGTGAGGCAACCGCCACCGCCGCAAGGCAGCTTATAGTATTTTGCCATCTGACTATTGGCAACACGCATCAAGGCCAGTTCGGGGCAACCCAGGGAAACATTGCCGTAGCGCATATCGAAGAGTCTGCACCAGCTTGCATAAATAACGGGAACATTGGGGTTCACCAATTTTGCAAGGATAATATGACAAAGGTTTTCGGCATTGGCCAATGCCACCGCGGAACAAAGAGTTACGGGAGAAGTCGCACCGGTCATCGGACCGGATTCGATGAACAGCGGAACGCCGGCTTTTGCGGTTTCGATGACGGTTTCGGAAGCGTCAAGTCTGACCACCAACGGACTGGTGCAGGTTACGAGCATGGCAAGATGGGGCTTTGCCTGAAGATTTGCCATACCGCCGACGCATTCTGCCGCCATTTCGATGATATCGCGGCACTCCTGACCGCCGTATGCCTGGGGAATCAGCGGTTTCTTCGTGGTCAGGAAACCGACTTTGGCCTGATAGCGATCGCTGAGCTCTACCGGAACGTCCGTGGGCTGCCCGGGCGGAAGTACAAACTGAGGATAATCCAGCACGTCGCACAATTTCAAAATGTCTTCGTAATCAGAAATGGTAGCATCTCTGACGACGCCGGTTTTCCAGTCGAGAACATAGTTGGCAAAACCGACCGTACCGAAATATACGTTTTCGCCGCCGACGGTGATTGCTTTGGTGCCATCTCTATGATAAAGAGTTACGCTGGGGCTGCATTTCGCGAGGGCATCGTTAACCATGCTGATGGGAATTTTAACGATTTTGCTTTCACGGTCAACAGTGGCGCCGGCCTTTTCAAAAATATCGATGGCCTTGTCATCAAGAACTTCCACACCGGTCTTTTCTAATAATTCCATAGAAGTCATGTGCACCTGGTGGATTTCACTGGGAGATAATGTTTCAATAAATGGACGCATAATGATTCACTCTCTTTCTTCTTGATCTTTTATATTTTTTTCTGTCAGCATATTGGAGCCGACAAATCAAATCAACATTGGGTTTCATTAGATATAGCCAAGAAATGGCTGTTTCACAACGGCGCTGTATACCCAATCAACCATCGTAATAAAGTCAAATACCGGCAGATTAACCGCACGCTGTACCGCATAAGAGCAGGGAGGATATAATGTACATTCCAGTAATACCGCACCGATAGAAGGATCTTCCTTTACGAATTTTTCCACTGTGGCAACAACAGAACGTTCCAAAGCCTTGGGATTATAGCCGCCGGTGCCCTTTAATATCTCATCAGTCATTTCCGGAATATCAGAAACGACACCGCCACCGATCACCAAACGGGATTGATCAGAAACACCGCAGTTCTTCAGAGCATCTGCTTTGGGAAGTACAGAACCGTCCGCACAGATCACCACCACTTTGCGATCGGAGGGAAGACTATTTAAGATAACGGGAAGCTGCATCAGACTGGACATAAAACAGGGAATCGTTACTTCTTTTCTGATCTGAGGCAAATAGTTCGCATAATAACCACAACCTCCGATAATAGCGCGGCAACCTTGGTTTTCTAATTCCTTCGCAGCTAAGATGGATTCCTCCAATACGGCATCACTGGCACCAGGCTTTACTACCGCATCAACGCTGGCTGCTTTGACGATTCTGTAATGAACGGGATACTTAAAGCTGGTAGCATTTTCTAAGCTTCCAGGAGGAAAAGCGTAGGGAGCGTCTCCAAAAAGGAGGATGCCAATGGCCACACCACCGAAAGCACGGTTTTTTTTGCATTCTACTCTTTGATCGGGATAATCATGGCTTGGGACATAACACGGTTCATACATGAGAAATACCTCCAGAATTTTATTATTTATAGTTTTTAAAACTATATATAGAGACTTTCGTCATCCACATCTATTCCACGAGTTTCAGGGGCCCAAAAATAGGAGATTATGACACCCAATACCGCAAAGCATGCACAAACAGTCATTGCGAAGGCTGTACCAAAAGCGGCCATAATTGCTGGAAATGCAAAGGATCCCAAAATCCCACCGATTCGACTCATGGAAGATACCACGCCAACACCAGTCCCCCGAACTCTTGTCGGGAACAACTCAGGCGGGTAAACATTTTGTAAATCAGATCCCATAAGTAGAAAGAACATACCAATACAAAACAGAACAGATACCATCAATCCGGACAAATTACCCAGAATGCCAAGAAGGATCAAAGGGATAAACGTAAGAATATAAGTAACGATAATGAATACCCTGCGAGGAACTTTATCCATAAGAAGCAAACCAATGACAGCACCGGCAGTCGCAAAAACATTAATTAATACCGTTCCAGAGTTACCATCTCCTACGCCCAAAGTACTTAGCACTGTAGGTGTATACGTAGCGATTGCATAATAAGGAACAAGCTGGCAAATCCAGAAAAGCCCGCCGAATACTGTTCGTTTTAGCATCTTTCCAGATAGCACTTCAGAATATTGACCTTTTATTTTTATATCCGACTTCTTTCGAATCGTTTCAATTTGATCGGTAATATCGATATCTGCTCCATAATATTTTGATGTGATTTCTTTGGCTTTATCGATTTCTCCCTTTGATAGTAACCATTTAACGGTTTCCGGAATACCTAACCCCATCAAAGCTGCAATTGCCGCCGGCACGGCCCCTGTTGCAAGCATCAGCTGCCAGTTACCTGTATCCGAAATTGCATAAGTCACAACATTTCCCAACAGTCCGCCTAAAACCCAGGTTGCAATCATCGCTGCCAACCAAGGCCCACGCACACGTGATGGAATCACTTCGGTAAGATAAGCGGCGCCAACAATCAACTCGATGCCAACAACCAAACCGCAACAAAATCTCATCAGAAAAAGGGTAAAAGCAGAATGAATAAAGAAGGCCCAAAGAGACAACAGAACAAAAGCAATAAAATGCCAAAAGTAAAACTTCTGTCTTCCCATAACATCCGCAGGTTTACCGAAAACAAAAGCACCAATCAGTATCCCAATCAAAATTGCACTTCCGATCAAGCCCTGCCAAAGAGCATTCATGGCCAATTCTTCAACGGCATAAGGTAAAGCAATGGAAATTAAAGCAATGATATAACCAGCTACAAAAAAACCTGTTAAGGTATAAGCAAAAGTTCTAAAATGTATTTTCCTAAGGGGAACAGTATCTAGGGTGTACACTGCACTAGACATAGCGATATCTCCTTTTCATCAATAGTACTACTAAACCATTTCACATTGTATATTTCAAAATTACCACTAAAAATGCAAATCAAATCCAGCCAGAATACTCTCTTTGAGTCGTTGCGTTATGAAGCCACTTGATAAGAGTAATAAAGTCAAATACAGGTAATTGTGTCGCTTCCTGTATTGCCGCGGCATAAGGAGGCATATCGCTGCATTCCAAAAGAATTGCCCCAAGCTCATCCTCTTCTTCCAGTAATGAAAGAGCTGCGCTTACGATTTCTTCCTCCGCTTTTCCGTTATCAAAATAACCACGATTATGGATCACCACAGAAAAATTCTCGCTATCCTCCATGCCCCTTACAACGATATTGCTGTAATCCTCAATGCCGCAGCCTTCAAATAGTTTCGGCGTCATAGCGCCGCCATTCGCCGTTAAAATACCGATCTTTTGCTTGGGCTTGATTAAATTTTTGATCCAGGGAAGTTGTACCAAGCTGGAAAGGGCTACGGGAACATCCAATGCATTTGCGACCTGACGATGATAGTTTCCAAAGAATCCGCAAGCAGAGCATATTGCCCGCACACCTTCTTTTTCTACCATATACTTTGCGGTTTCAATGATGTCATGGGCAATGGTAGGGTCTGCATCAAACAATCTCTTTGCCGTAAGATTGGGAACTGCCTTCATGCGCACGGGAAAATCATAGGTGCATGCATTTACGACATTCCCCGGCATCATGGGATAATGTACATTTTCAATATATACAATCCCAACGGAATATCCCGCTACCTGTTGATGATCCAGCGCCCGCACAAACCTTTTGTTGTTATTTGGCGTGAGAAAACCGTACTGTCTTCCTTCCAAACTTTTCGCCACAAACAATCACCTCTTTTCTTCATTTTTATCATTTAAAGAATCCGGACATCTTTAACTGTTTCTTGCCCTTATTTATTGCAAAAAGCATACCAGAAGCATAGATCGCATTGAGCAGGGAATCTAAAAAGGACCTTGGCATTGAGATCCTCCCGCATGTACTATTTTTTTTTACATTCAAGGAGAAGAGCAAAGCATCATGTAATAAAATTTTTTACAGTAAAAATTATTTTTACACAATAGGCTAGTAATCTCAAATTATTTGTCTTCTTCCTTTAAAAATTTATTAAAATATTTTTATCCAAAGAATGCATTTTGTCCAACGCCAAAAAAGGAAGGTTATAACCTTCCTTAGATTGTCAAGCAAAGTTTCATAAAAAAGAGGGTATCCCGAAACAATAAGTTCAAAAACTTATCGCAAGGGACACCCTCTTCATTACGATAAAGACGGTCAATGGGTTCAGTCGGCAGGTTTTACCTCCTGCGCCAACCCTTATTTTCATCATCCGACGAATTTAACAGCGAATCCTTATGCTCACAAAAAGCCATTCGCCGACCGGAGACTGCGGCTGTTTGGGTATTATAACACCAAAACCAGTCCCGGCAAGCGAGGCCGAGCTGCTGCGGATTCTGTTCGCGGGCCACAAGCTGGTCATATGTTTGCGGCGGCGGCACCATCGTCGCCTGGCCCGGCTGCCAGTTGGCCGGCGTCACAACTCTATCCCGGTCCGTCGTTTGCAGGGCGGTCAACAGCCGCAGAATTTCGGGAATACTGCGTCCGTTGGTCAACGGATAGATCAAAATGGCCCGGATGATTTGACGCGGATCAATAAAATACACATTCCGCACCGTTTCTTCATTGCTGACATCAGGTGCCACCATGCCATAGAGATGGGCCACGTCTCCCATTCTGTCCGCTATGACGGGAAAAGGAATGGTAACGCCGGTGATTTGATAGATGGTATTGACCCATGCGAGATGGGAAGTATTACTGTCAATGCTCAATCCAAGCAATTTAGCGTTGAGGGCGGCGAAGTCCTCTTCCGCCTGGGCAAAGGCGAGGAATTCCGTGGTGCAAACCGGGGTAAAATCACCGGGATGGGAAAAGAAAATGACCCATTTCCCTTTGTAATCGGACAAAGTGATCGGGCCCATGGTAGAGTTCGCGGTGAAGTCCGGCGCTTTCATGCCAATATGCAAACAATTTGAATCCAAAGAACACACCCCTCTGAAAATAGGTATTCCCTCTATCATATGCTTTCACCGCAAAGGGTGTTTGCACTAAATCAAAAGGTATCCTGAGTCAGGCTTACCACAAAAACATGATATACGCAAAAACCGCGCCATCCATTTAAGATATATCTCTATCTAAACAGTCTACCCCTCCTCATAAAATGGACCAATACTGATCCTATCATAAACGACAATTTTGTTATCGTCAAGAAAAAGGATCGATTCTGGTCCATAGGGAGGGCTGAAATTGACAGAGCAAAAGATCAAACAGGATGAAATCCATATTGGCCAAAACATAAGAAGAATACGAAAACAGAAAAAGATCGGTCAGACAGAGCTTGTACAAATCTTGCAGTTAAACGGCGTTATCATGACCCGGGAAACGTTGGCCAAAATTGAAAGAGAAATTCAGCATATTCGCGGCTCTCAGTTAAAGGCAATCAAGGACGCTTTGGCAACAACATATGATGAATTGTTAAAATAAATACGAATTTTAAGCAAAAGAAAAACCGCTTAAATCAAGAAAGGAGCGTTATTATGAACGCAGAAACAGACAGTAAACAACTAATAAATGATGCAGTGAACCGTAAAGAAGGAAATCAGCGAACGAAAGGAATTACAAGAAAGTTAGCGTTAATATGGCTATTTATTCTCAGCCTTGCAGGAGTCGCAGCAATTATCAAAGAAGGTTCTTCTTTGTTAATTAAGGCGACAAATAGCAACTGGTTGTCTATACTTATTGTAGCGGTATTATGCATTGGACTTACCATTATATCCATAGGAAAAACAGGCAAACAGAAAACACAACACTAATAAGTACAAACGCCTCTCACTAATAAAGATGGGAGGCGTTTTATCATTCTCATGCTTCATTCGCTTCATTATCCGTATAACATAGTTACCTTTAAATCAAAGAAAAACCGCTGTAAAAACAGCGGTTTCATTATGGCTCCCCGAGCGGGACTCGAACCTGCAACAACCCGGTTAACAGCCGGGTGCTCTACCATTGAGCTATCAGGGAATATAAACCCGGCGGCTACCTACTCTTCCG
>DLGE01000012.1:0-46697 GCA_002482535.1 Peptococcaceae bacterium UBA7702
GTTCAGTTCCCAAAGACCGGTGTTTAACAGGTATTTTTTCAACCTGTTAAGTGTTTTCCGCGACTCTCTCACCATTCGGTTCGTGAGCGCGTCAACATTGATATATTATCATTTTTGAAGGCATCCGTCAACCCCTTTTTTTCATTTCTTTGAAAAAAGTTTTATGGGCCAACGAGAAGCGCGACTTTGTTATAATATCACGGAAGCACTCTACTGTCAACCCCTATTTTAAATTATTTTTAATTTTTCGAGATAGCGCTGTAGGATCATGCTCTACGGGACAGATAGGTTAGTCCGGCAAGATCAGCGCGGCCAGGGTTTCCGCATCCTTCGCCAGCCGCCCCGGGGTCAAGAGAGACAACTCCTTTTGACCCCCAAAGCCCCAAGCCACGAGGATCAACCTAAGACCAGCGTTGGCTGCGGTGGCGCTGTCCACCTCGGAATCACCGACATAGATTGCCTGCCTTCGGGCAGCCCCCAAATGGGTTAAGGCGATTTCCACCATATCTGGAGCCGGTTTCAGGGGTACACCTTCTCTTTGGCCGATGCTAACGTCAAACAGGCCGGGGAAAAAGTGTTCGATCAAATTCTTCACCGCGGCGTCGTTCTTATTGGAAACCACGGCGAGGCGAAATCCGGCGGCTTTCAGCTCCCGCAACAGTTCGGGAATGCCCTCATAGGGCTTGGTTTTGACTGCACAGTGGGCGTTATAATACCATTGAAAGGCTGCGAACAACTCTGCAAATACGCTGTCCGGGACCGGATCCGCCACAGCCCGCCGCATCAGTTTGCGGACACCGTTTCCCACGAAGGAGCGAATTTCAGCCATACTCCGCAAAGGATAGCCGTAAAGGAAAAGCACATGATTGACGCTGTCGGCCAAGTCCTCCAGCGTATCAAGGAGAGTGCCATCGAGATCAAAAATCACGGTATCGTACTGACTCAAAAAATCACCGCTTTCTTTTTTACCGTTATATCATATATATTATATAATATCGGCGATAAAAAACAAAGCCGGATTTTGGATTATCGCATATCAAACTTTGGCAAATCAGCTGGCTATAGACAAAATACGTGTCAACGGATTTTGGGTTACATGATGACAGGCTGCCGAGAAAGGCTTAGACACAGTGAACATTTTGGCCTGCGGCTGCGCCGTGTACATAAAGGTACTAAGCTGTCGTAGGCCAAAGGGTTCGCTGCGTATCAGGTTTTCTCGACGGCCTGAAGGGCTCCCGTCAAAAGACGGGAGCCCTTCCATACTACCTAAGTTCGGTTATGCAATCGGAGGGATTAGAGGCGATGTTAACACAAACTTTGGCAAATGTTGATGAATGAATCGTGAATCAATAAATTGTGTTGAATATGATCTGGCAGGCTTCGGCGCGGGTAGCAGTTGCTTTCGCCCGAATCGTATGATCCTTATAGCCGTGAATCAGGTCATTTGCGGCTAAAGCGTTGATATAAGGCTTTGCCCAGGCAGAAGCATTTTCCATATCCTTAAAATCGGCGGCGGGATAAGCTTGCTTCATATCGATTCCCGCCGCTCCGGCGATGATTTTGAACATCTGTTCTCTCGTCACCGGTGCGTTGGGGTCAAATTTATTGTGACCGACACCTTGAATAATCCCGGCATTTGCCAATTCCGTAACCGCGTCATAATACCAAACACCGCTCTTTACATCAGAGAAGGCCGTCGCTCCGGTGGCCGTAAAGTCACCCATGGCGGCGATGATTTGGCAGAATTCCGCCCGGGTAATGTTGGCGGCGGGGAGGAATTTATCGCTGTTGGGATAGCCGTTAACATAACCGCTGCCAGCCAAAGAATAAATGGCCATGGCAGCCCAGTTATCCGTGGGAACATCGCTGAAGAGTCTGTCACTGGTTTTCACCCAAACGGGATTGCTGAAGGCGTAATTACCCTTAGCATCCACTGCGGTGAAGCTGTACCACAGATTATCTACAGCGCCGTTGGCTTTCACGGTAAATGACAGATCCTGAGAACCAAGGGTATTGTAACAATTAACCGTTTGAATCGCTTTCCCCATGCTCCAAAGAGTTACAGAGGAGAGACCGTTGACGGATTCCGCTTTCAAGCTGAACTTCAAGGTGCCGCCGTCCTTCACGATCTGGGTGGAACCAAATTCCGTGTTTCTGTCCGGCATCAGGATGGGGCCTTCACTGACGTAAGCAGCGCCGCTCTTCAGGGTTTTCAAATAGTTTTCCGTGGTACATTCGGTGGCTTTGACACTGCCGTCACCGAGATGGGCATACATACGGATGATGCCGGGATAGAGGGTGGTGGAGGTAGCGTCATGCTGGTCGGAACCGGCACTGAAATACTTTTTCACACCCTGATTCCAGAAAGCCATGGCCGTTACGAAGGTTTTGGCGTCCATGTTTTCAATACCCGCAGCGGTGATGGTCTGATTGAGATGATCGAGATCAATCTTAGACCAAGCGTCATCGGTCAATTTCTGATCGACACCGGTAAGATCGACGGTGGGCTGAATTTCAAGCAGGTCAAAGTTGTCCCAACCTTCATCACTACCCCCTTTGACACTGGCCTGATTATTGAGGAAGCCGTAGTCGGAATAGGGATGGTGCACAATGACCACGGCATTGTCATCATGACCGGCTTTGATGATATCCTGGGGCGTGGCGATGGTGGCGTCAACGGGAGAACCTTCTAAGCCAGCGCCGTAACTGACACCGAGGAGGCCCCAATGGCCCCAACCGGGAGATACTTCGATATTGCTGAGGAACGGAATTCCCGCCGCTTTGGCCATGGCGCCCATTTCTTCATTATGAACTCTGGCATCGTGATCGGAAATGGTGATGAAGTCCAGTTTGGCCGCGATTTCCGCACGGAAGAGATCCTTTGCTGTGGTGGCGCCGTCACCGAAATCGGAATGCTGATGATTATCGGCGCAATACCAACCATTTGTTTCGGGATTGATGACCGTGGGGATGGTAAAGGTGTGGGTTACACCGTCGGCAGTAACATCAGTCTTGTACTCAGCGGCTTTGGATTCAAAATCCGTACCGTAATAAGCCGTAAAAGTGATGTCTTTCCCTTTCGTCATGGTAAAGCTGACGGTATAGGGATCTTTATCGTCCAGGGCGTCAGAGAAATAAGTGGTGCCGCCCAGGGTCTTCATTTCCGAAGTAACGCCGGAAATCGAAACTTTAAAGGGAATCGAGAAGCCATTTTCATCTTTCGCCTGCAAAATGACTTTGGCACCGTCTTCCACGGTGAAATCTTTGACGGTATCAGCAATTAAGGTAACCAGATCACTGGTCACGGAAGTATAACCGGCGGCTTCCACTTTGAATTTATAGGTATAAGCGTTGTTATTGAGAATATCGGCAGTGCCGTCGTCAAAACCGGAATTGGGCAAACGAAAGGCGTATTCGCCGTTTTCATCGGTAATATCCCAGACAAAGGGCTGCATATTGCCGACAGCGGTTTTCTCGGTTAAATTCGGGTGGGATTTCGGCGTTTTAGCGTAAACACCGTCTTTTTCGGCGATGACGTAAGCACCGGTCACAGGATTGCCTTCGGAGTCTAAGACTTTCCCGCTGATCGTGGAATAATCCTCCGTTGAAATGTTTTCCCGGGCGATGTAGCGGTCAATCAAGGTCGCGGTTTCCGATTTATCGGAAATCAACGCTTCCCCGACGTAGTGGTAGGTTTCACCGGGAACAAGATCCTGCAGCGTATAGAGATCTTTGTATCCGGTAGAACCTTTATAGGCGTTGGCGTTATCCATTTCTAGGGAAACGGCGTAGTTGTTGCTGTAGGACACGACGAAATTGCCAAAGTATTCTTCAACGGCGGGATCGCTGCCGATGGCGATACCGGTCAATTTTTCATCAGGGTAGAAACCGTAGGGCCCAAACATACTGGCCGCCTGAGTCGTCAGGGAGAAGCCGCTATACATATTCTGATAGGTTACTTCATTGGTGTCGGGATTATCGATGACGCAGCCGAGGGTGATATGATTGTTACCGTCCTCCAACGTGTAGGCAATCGTCACGTTAATGGGTTTTTGGAGGGCCCCGAATTGGGTTTCATCTTTGACGCCATCTTTATCGGCATCCGCAACCCAATAGCGGGTATGCACTGTGATAACAACCTTATCCTTCGTATTTTCCGTTACGTCCACTTCGATATCGTTTCTGAGATCCGTACCGTCGTAGGTACCGGTGGCGGTCCAGAGGTCGTTGAGGAACTCAATGTCATTCACAATGTTGACGCCCATATCTCCGGAGACACCGTTGCCGCCGCGAATACCGACATCAAGAATGCTCCCTTTGGTCATATTCCAATAGTTATTAGAATCCACCGCGATGGAGAAGGCAATCTCATCATTATATACGGTGAGATCATGGGCACCGGTGGCACGGCCTTCAAAAATTGCCGTGGGACCTACGCTTACGCCGCAATCGGCGTAAACACCGGCAGTGCCCGCAAAACCAACCATAAAAGACAACACCGCCATCACGATCAAGGTAAACAATAATGCCTTTTTACCTTTTACGAAAGGTTTTTGCAGCAAATGTTCCATATAATATCCCTTCCTTTCATACGCTATCTCTTTTAAAACTGCAATATACCTCATCTCCCCTATATTGCAGAGGATAGCTTTTCCACCATTATAAAATATTGTCGTTACAAAACCGTTACAGCAAAAATCAAAACAAAACCGCTTTCTTTAGAAACTGCAAAGAAAGCGGCCCAGAAAATTACATTTTTGTTTTTATCGGTTGGCCAGGGAACCCACGGTAAATTCCGCCCAGGCATACTCCGTAAGGTACTCCCCGTGGAAGAGATTTCCTTCACCGTTTAAATAGCTGTAATAATCGCAGGAAAAGCGGTGAGGATCCACTCGAAGACAACCGGGCTTGGTCATCAGCAGATCGTCAATGCCGTATTCCGCCAGCATTCGTTTGAGGCGGTATAGGATCAGGCGGAAGTAGTTTTTCGCTTTTTCACCGTTTTTATCTTCAAACAAGGCGGCCACAGCATCATTCATGGTAACCCAAGCGCCGCGGTGATGCACCAGATAAGCCAGTAATTCCGTGGATTTTTTATGCTGCACCGGCACGGGAACGCCGTCCACCAACAGCTGAAAGCTGGGAAAGCAATGAATTTCCACCCGTTGCCGTGGATTCAAATTCGATATTTTAACAGCCCGGGCAATGCCATGGTTTACATCTTCGGCGCCAAAGGGTTTCACGATAAAATCAACGGCCTCTACATCCCAGGCAGCCAAAGCATACTGGCTGTATCCCGTAATGAAAATCACCGCGGGAACATGCTTCAAAGCCAAAAATTTGGTGGCCAAATCAATTCCGTTTAATTGAGGCATTTCGATATCGAGAAAAGCGATATCCACAGGTTGCGATGAGGCATAGGCCAAAGCGTCAGGAGATTGATCAAAAACCGCAATGTCCTCGGCGTCATCCCGCTGATGCAAAAACATCTCCAATAAATGACGAGCTCTCTCCTCATCATCAACGATCATGAAGCGCATCGTTTCCTCCCATCGTAATGACAATTTCCGTTCCTATGTCAAGGCGGCTCTTTATGGTCATGGTTGCGTTGATGGCGGCAAGGCGCAGCCGGATATTGGCCAAAGAGCGCTCCTTGGCTGCTGCAGCATCAAAACCCACGCCATCATCGGCAATGCAAATGATAATGTGATTCTTTTCCCGCAAGGTGGTAAGGCGGACTTTGCCGCTGCCGCTCTTTTTCCGGATCCCGTGGTGCACGGCATTTTCCACCAACGGTTGAAGGCTCAAGGCGGGTACCGAAAAATCCGTTGCGCGAATGTCCGTTTCAAATTGCAGCTCCGTGCCGAAACGGATGATTTCAATATCCATAAAATTGCAAATATGCTGGTATTCTTTGACGAAGGGAATCCGTTCTTCCTTGCCGAGAACATCAATGCTGGTTCTGAGGTAGGCCGAAAATTTCACAATGGTCCCTGCCGCTTTTTCCGGATCAGTATAACAGAGATCCTGAATCGCAAGAAGCGTATTGCTTAAGAAATGCGGCTGCATCTGGGCGGCCAAAAGCGCTAAACGGTTGTCGGCAAGTTGTTTATCAAGGGCGGCAACCCGCCGGTTATTGGAAATCCAGAGGACAATCGTGGAAAAGATCGTACAAATGACGTAAATCAAGAGACCAAAACTAAAGAGCGTACCCCCGTGGAGCAAACCCCGATAAAGATAAAAGGAATAGGCGCACAATTCCGCGGTGATGGATAAAATGAGCACCGCAAGACCGATTCCATGAAACATAAAATGCGGCGGACGCTCTAAACGGATTTTTTCAATCAGCTCCAAGCAAACAACAAGCACCGAAATGCCCACGGGAATCAAGGTGATCAGCTGTGTTTGTTCAAAATCCAAAAATCCTGTCATTTGCAACATCACCCGCAGACCGGCGGTCACACAAAAAGTCCAAAAGAGCACTGTATAGATCGGTAAATAAGCTTTCCGCGCATCGCATTTCGCATAGAGTAGATAAGCCGGCGGCATCAACAGCAACGCCGCAAAAGAAAGCCAATTTTCATCGAAGTAATTCAATGTAAATACGTTGGGGACATGGCTTTCCACCCGTAAATAGACGGCGGCCACCAGCACAAAAAGGCCTAAAGTCAAAAGACGTTTATAGTCATAGCCGACAAAGACCAGGTGAATCGAAAAAATGATCATCAATAAGCCCAGGAAAAAGAGGGAAGAGCTGATGATGTATTCCACAATATGGTCCTGGGTCGTCTGAGCCAAAAGGGCGCCTCGGCTCCCCAAACGCACCTCGGGCAGGAGACCGGAATCATGGCCATAAGGGGAAGTCAGAGAAATTGCCACAATCCCCCCGGCGCTCTCCTGGCCGACGAGGACAAAATTCCAAGCAGCCGGTGAAGATTTGCCAAAGGGCTGCTTGGCTACCGTATCATAATGGTAGACCGTCTCTCCGTTCACCGTTACGCGAACCGACTGTTCGCTGCTACGGAAACAAAGGGCCGCATCCCAAGGCAGCTCCTTCGGGAGCCGCAGCGTCATGGTGCAGGTTTCACCTTTGTCCACCGGTAACTTTGTAGGCATTTTGAGATCTTCAAAAACCCGCTCTGCTGTCCGGCAGGTCCAGCCTTCGTTTAAGGATACGATGGTCTCTTTATCGGGATATTCCATTTGATCACGGGACACGGAAAACCCAACAGAATCGATAAAATAAGCAAGGGCAATACCGATCATCAGCAGCAAAAACGCACCTTCCATATGCTTTTTGAACTCAAAGCTCTTTTTGCCCATGGTTTCCCCTATTCCATCACCAGCCCATGATCGTTCCTATAGCAAAAGTATAGCACAAAAATAGGACATTTCAATAAAATATAAGGGTTGAAAAAGGGACTGCCTCATAAAGCAGTCCCACAAAAAGAGAACCGGCTTTCGATAGAATGATCAAAAGCCGGTTTTGGGGGCTCCCTCATGGGAAACCCCCTTTCACGCGTTGTATAAACTTACTTTATTTGATTTTTTCGATTACAATGGCGCAGTCGGGACAAACCGTCTGACAGGTTTTACAGGCGATGCAATCTTCTTCGCCATGACCCGGCTCCACGGTGGGAGCGCCATAAATGCCCAATCTTTCCGACCAGCCAATGGTATGTTTGGGGCATTTTTCAATGCAGAGGCCGCAGCCTTTGCATAATTCGGTAAAGAGATAGAATTTACCTTTGCCGTTTTCGGTCATCACAGATTTAAAATCTCTCATTTCCATCCCTCCTTAGCGCACCAAACTCATGCCCTTTTCCAGCGCGGCATAATTCATATCGCGCAGAGCGGGGTTGGCTTCGAATTTTTTGGCAAATTTATGTTCCAGGGCATCTTTGATCACGTCAACAGAAACCATATCGGTCAAGCCGAGAACAGCGCCCATGATGATGACATTGAAAACACGGACGTGCAGTTCGGTATTGGCGATTTCGTGGGCGGGAATTTCCACGATTTTCGCCACTTCGTCTGCTTTGGGCAGATTTTTTCTGGCTTCCGCCGAAATATTGGCATCATAAACATAGATCGTGTTGGGATTGACGTACATTTTCACGCGGTTGACGGCACGGTCGCTTAAGGCGACGATGAGATCGGCATCGTCAAATTTCGGGGAGCCGATCACCTCGGAGGAGATCTGCATAAAGGCAACGGAAACGCCGCCTCGCTGTTCCACGCCGAAATTGGGAATGTACATCACTTGTTTCCCTGTTTTATAAGACGCTTCCGAAAGGATCGCGGCAACGGACTGAACCCCTTGGCCGCCTTCACCGGCGAGCATGATTCTTTTCAGATCACTCATTGATCCTGCCCCCCTTTCTCCGGAACTTTGAATTCACCGACGGGATATTCCGCCTGCATTTCATCTTCCAGGAAAGCCCAAGTTTTCTGAGCATTGGTGGCCCAGTTGGTGGGACAGGTGGACAGCGCTTCCACAAAAGAGAAGCCGCTACCGTTCATTTGGGCCTGTAAGGCTTTTTTCAGATAATTTTTCAACTGTTTCGGTTTCGCCACAGTGCCCCGGGCGACATAGGCGCCTTCCCCGGCCATGGCGGCAATCATTTCCGGGCCGTGGGTGGGTTCCCCTTGCTGTTCGACACTTCTGCCGTAAGGAGACGTTTCCGTCTTCTGACCCGGCAACGTCGTGGGGGCCATCTGACCACCGGTCATGCCGTAGTTGGTGTTGTTGACCAAAATGGAAGTGATCTTTTCGTTGCGCGCGGCGCAGTTCACCAAATGCTGGGAACCAATAGCGTAACCGCCGCCGTCGCCCATATAGGCGATGACGATTTTATCGGGAGTCGCTCTTTTCACTCCGGCGCAAACCGCGTTGGTGCGGCCGTGGTGGGTCTGAATTGTATCGCAATTAAAGAAGTCGATGGCCAAAAGGCAGCAGCCGATATCGACACTGAATATGACTTTATCCTGAATTCCCAGTTCATCGATGGCTTCGCCCAACGCTTTGAGGACGATTCCATGACCGCAGCCGGGACAGAATTTATGGGTTTTTGTTTCTTTACGCCAGCACGCAGGCATTGCCGGTGCGACATTGTTGAATTCAACAGCCATTTCTTTCCCTCCTTATTTCATCATGGACTTGACTTGGTCGACAAGTTCGTCAGAGCTAACACCTTTACCAGGCTTGAAATAACCGGTAATCGGTACGGTAAGACCATAGAGTTCTTCAGTAATGAAGCGTTTCATCTGGCCGAGGGCACTTTCTACCACGAGAATATTTTGCTTGCCTGCTACCGCCGCGGCAAGCTGTTTGCCGGGAAACGGTCTTAAGGTAATGGGACGGAAATAGCCGACTTTGTAACCGTCTTTGCGCAGGTTCTTCACTGCTTCTTTGCAGGCGCGGCTGACCACGCCGTGGCCGACCACGATGATTTCGGCGTCGTCGGTGAACTCTTCCTCGTATTCGGTGATTTCATCTTTGAAGGAATCGTAATGGGCTTTCAAATCATTGACCACGTCGAGGAGTTCTTCTTCAGTATTATAGGTGTTTTTGAAGAAAGAGGGATCGCGGTCAACGCCGGGTTTGCCGGGAGCACCCACGTAAGGTTTCGTTTCTTCCATGACAATACCGCGGGAAGCGGGATCGTACATGGTGACGGCTTCTCTCATTTTGGCCTGGTAACCGTCGCCCAAAACGATGGTGGGAACGCTGTATTTCCAGGCTGTATTAAATGCTTTGATGGTGTAATCGTAAAGATCCTGATGGCCGGCAGTGGAGTAGACAACGCGGAAACCTTCACCATTGCCGCCATAACAGCACATGGTGACTTCCTGCTGGGAATAGATTACCGTTGCCGTAGACGGGCCGCCCCGTTGCTGAACGACAACGACGATGGGGATTCTCATCATTTCCGCCATGGTAAGGGGTTCCTGCATCAAGACGGTGCCGGGACCTGCCGTGGCAGTAAATGCCCGGGTACCGGTGAGAACGCCGCCGCAGGTCGTGAATCCAGCGGAGAGCTCATCCTCCGTCTGGAGGAAATTGCGGTCATGTTTCGGCGCCAATCTCGTCCAATAATGCATGATTTCGTTCTGAGGGGTGATGGGATAACCATACATAATTTGGGCATCCGCTGCCAATGCCGCCCAGGCAACAACTTCGTTGCCGGTAACGAATACATTGGTATCCTTCTCAATCGGTTTTGTGGCCATAAAATTCTCTCCTTTCAGCCAAAAAAGTTTCTCTTCTAAACTATCCTCTATCAATGTTTACCAAAAGCCCAAAGGCAGGTAACGTGTTAATAGTCGAACAGGGACGCCTTCATAGACGCCGTCGGGAAAATCCGGGGCAAACCGCTCCTCAACCGCCATGGCGACGAGGGGCAAAGCAACCTTTTCCGCCGCCTCCTTGACCATGGCAAAACCGTCTTTCATCATCGCCACCGTCGTTTGTTCCGCAAGGTGGGTATTGGCGATCAGTCCGTCGGCAGGGCCGGCTTCATACAGATATTCGATGATTCTTTCCACTGAATTGGTCATCGGCCTCAAGGTATTCACCACAAAAAGGACCTTTAAATCCTTTTCCTCGGCAACCCCTTCCAGCAGATTCAATATGGCGCTGCCTTTGGCGCCGTAACCGATATCGAGGATCACATCGCCCTCGTTTTTCAGCGCCCAGCGCATGGCGGGGTGGAGGGTAGAGCCGGCTTCACCGAGACCCAGGGTTTCTTCGGTCTTCCAAGCAATCACATGCACGCCTTTTTCCTCTAATAAAGGAATCAGCGGACGCAGCGTGTAAACGGGTTCCACCAGATCGAGATCGACCAATGTCACCCTTCTGCCCTGTGCCGCCAAAGAGATTGCGCGATTCACCGCATTTTCACTTTTACCGGAAGCATATTCTCCGATATAGGCTTCAACAAATCTACCCATAAAATCATCCGTTTCATCTTGTATCTAATGATTATAGCATACCTGTTCCACACCAACAAGAGAATATCTCGGAATTTGTGCAAATTTTTGACATTTTGCATAAAAACCAAACGTCCCGAAACAGACCGCTAAAATCACCGCAAACAGCTTGGTGAAAACGTAAGTACCAGCGATCCTTCCTTCAGTTTAAGGATACCCCGATCAAAGGGAATCCACTCTTTAAAATCATCAAATCGGGATAATCTTGTCATTTGCCGTCCACCACGCCGCCTCTCCCTTAACACGACGCCGCCAATGACACCGGCGCGCCGGGAAAAGCGGAGAACCGCAAGGGTTTCAGAATCCTATAGAATATGCAAACCCCGCGGTGTTCAGAACCGCGGGGCAGACCGTAGACAAAGTCTGATACGCAATGAATGCTTTGGCCTACGACAGCTTATGTACTCTATACAGGATGATATGTTTTTGAGAAACGCGGAGCGTTTCTCAGTCTGGCAGAGGTGTAACGGGTGCCTACTTTTACTTTTTATCTTTCAGCAGAGGTTTGATGGCATTGTAATATTCCCCCGCTTTTCTGCTGTCCTTATACTCTTTTTGCAGAGCGTTGCTGACGCCGTTTTTGGTCTTGTAGCGCTGAACAAACCCGGCGATGATTTCCCCGGCTTTTTCATCCTTCACAAGCGCCTTCACTTCCGCGATGAGGGCGGCCTTTTCCGTTTCAAAGTCCTTGCCGGCGACATCCGCCACACAGGACACTTTCACTTTTCGTTTGGCCCAATAGGGACAGAGGCATTGGAACCCCTTGTCCTTGCTGACGATAAAAAACTCATCGCCTTTGCTTTCCGCGGCCAAAGCCCCGAGGCACGTAGAAAGCTGGAAGTCCAGGGCGTTTTTGCCGCCCCCTTCCACTTTTTGAAACTGAATATCCGCGCCGGATTCGTTCAGTCGCCGGTGCAGACCGAAGGACATTTTATTGGCATTTTCCGTATAAAACAGGATCACGCGGTAATCGGCATTGAGCTTGCTGATGCCGTTTAAGCCGCTTTCGTTTACATTTTCATAATCGACTAAATAAGTTTTCATGGTTTCTCGCTTTCTGATATTTTAGTATTATACCACATATCAGCAATATCCACAAATAAAGGGTATAAAGGCGCTCCATAGTGGAGCGCCTTAGACTGTTATTCTTCAATTTTCATTTTTCATTTTATCGATGGAGGGTACGGCGATCAGGCGGGCGAAAACCACGCCGATGATACCGCCGATCAACTGACCGACAAAAACAGGGATCACCAGATTGGGCTGAAAATTCATGTTAAAGGCGATCCAGTCCCCTAAGGAATAACCGGCGCAGACCACAAAGGCAATGGTGATGACCTTGCTTTTGGCATCCATATTCTTGATCATGCCAAAAAGAGCGATGCCATTGGCCATGCCTGCCACCAAACCGGCGCTGCCGGTTTCGTCGAGACCGACCTTTCTGCCGATGGCGCTCAAAGGCCCGCCGAAAAACTTACGGATCAGATAAACCATGGGGAAGGCACCGGTGAGCATCATGGCAATGGCGCCCAAAAGCTCAATGGCGCGAAAACTGCTTTCCTCATCGGCAAAAGCGGAGTCAAACCCCCAACTGCCGAAAACCGCCGAGAAAAAGCCGGTGTAATACTGGATGATGGACGCCGCCACCACCAAAGTCAGCACGGAAAGCAGCAGACGGCCAAAAATCATAAAACCCTTCACCATGATCTTGGGGAAAAACTTCAAACCGACGGCCAAAAGACCACAAAATAAAATCAGGGGAACGAGATTGATCAGCACAACACCCATATCCATATGCAGCTGATAAGCGGCTTCCCCGGTGGTGATGAATTCCGTGCGTACCATGGGCTTGGTGAGCCACATGATAAAACAGGAAATAAAAACGCCGAAGGGAATGGCAAGAATACCGCTCATGGCGCCCAATGCCATATAGGGCTGATCCTTTTTTTCAAGGATGGAAAGACCCACGGGGATGTTGAAGGCAAAGGTCGATGCTGCCATCACGCCGACGCAAATCGCCATCATCGTGATTTCCGGCGACGCCGCCAATTGCAGCGCCAAGGCATAACCGCCGCAATCCGCGGGTACAAAAGTCGCCGCGGCAATGGCCGTATCCGCGCCGATCAGAGAGAACAGACCGCCGAAAACTTTATTGACGCCAATCACCAGAAAGGGAACGGAAACCATCAACCCCACCACAGGAATAAATAGTGAAGCCAACACGGAAAGGCCCTCATGAAAGGACTTGCCGAGACCGCTGTCGGGGTTGATCACCGACGCCAAGGCCCCTGCGGCGCAGCAGGCCATAATGATGTAGAGTACAATGCTACCGACGATCTCCATGGAATACTCCTCCTTCGTTCAGTTGTTCTTTTAAAATACTGTATGTATGAGTTAAATAAGCAACGGGATCTTCTTTTAACTCCCCGTTTTCATAATAAAGTTCCAGGGCCAGTTCACCGCGAAAGTCAATTTCCTTTAAGGCGTCGATCACCAACGGCCAGGAAATATTCCCTGCAAAGGGCAGCAGATGCTGATCGGCGCTACCGTCGTTATCATGAACGTGAACCACCTTCAGGCGGTTGCCGATTTTTTTGATCGCTTTCGGAAGGTCAAGGCCGGCCAAATTGGCGTGGCCGCAGTCAAAACAGATGCCGCAAACCCCCTTACTGAAGGTACTATTGACAGCATCGGTCACGGTGATCAGCTCCTCGATGCCGGGAGAAACACTTTTTAAGGGCCGGGCATCCTCCCCATCCCAGGGCTGATTCGTGCCGTTTTCCACATCGATGCGCAGTCCCAACTGCTCCGCCTGTTCCAAATAGGGTTGTAGATAGGCAATGTTCTGCTCCGCCGACGCTGCGGGCTGATAGCGCATCTCCCCATCGACAACAGTGCCCAGGTGCATCACAAAATCAGTGACGCCGCAGGCGGCGGCGATTCTCATGGCACGCAGCATCACCCCTTGCCAGGCCTTGCCGTCGGTCTCATGGAAGAGGAAGGGATAAAACAGCGGGGCGTGGGCTCCGTTGACAGAAAGTCCGTAGCTGCGCAGGCGCTTCGCGAAGGCCGCGGTGTCAAAGTCCTCTGTGAGCAGCTCCGTCAACTCACCGAAGGCAAGGTTAACATGACGAAATCCGCTTTCCACCGCCTTTTCAAGGAAGGCGAAAAAAGGATCCAATTGATTGCGTGGACCGATACAGCGCGTGGTCGTCGAAAGCAGCATATGCTCCTCCAAAGCAGTGAAATTCATTGGTTTTCCGTAATCTGTTGCAGCAAAGAAGCAAGCTCTGCCACACTGTCCACAAGGTAGTCGGCGCCGGCCTCTTTGAGATCTTCCTGAAACCCCCAACCGTAGGTCACGCCGATCAACAGATCAAGACCGGCTTTTTTGCCTTCCAGGATATCGCCTTTGGTATCTCCAATAAAGAGAATCTTTTCTCCGGGATACCTTACCTTCAGTTTCAGAAAAGTATTCACTTTGCTCGTTTCCTGATCGCCGCCAATGACCTCGGTCACGCCGCCCACCTGATGGCGAGTTAAGATATCCTGAAGAAAAACGCTGTGGTTGCTGGAAACAATAAAAAGCGGAAAACGCTTCCCCAAATCATTGAGGAGCGCCGCCGCGCCGGGAAACATCGGAATCTCCACGCCGCTTTTGGCGAGATCGCGGCGGTAGATCGCCCCCAATTCACGGCAGGTGGCTTCATCAATGCCGTGTTTCGCGCATTCCTCAAAATAATTATTGCGGCAGAGCTTTTTCAAATCCTCGATATCATCGACGAGGCCGATACCCAATTTCTTATAAGCGCCGACATAATAAACGGATTCCACGGTGAGGGAATCAATGATGGTACCGTCGGCATCAAAGCAGATAATCATGTTCATACCTCTTGTTGCAGTAAAATCCAGACGATCGTCGTATTCATCGACAAAACCCTCTCTTTTCCGTATCATCATTACTTTATTTATTCTATACCTTGAACCAAGTCCAATGTCAAGCCTGATCACGAGAGGATGGTTAATCTATGTATTCATTATAACAAATCCATTTAAAAAACAAACGCGATTCTTAAACAAAAAGGCAGGTTTGGTTAAGAATCTTTAAAACAGCTTTTTGATTATCCACTCTAATAACAACGGTCTTATGACGACCTGAAAGCCATGGTTTTCACCATGGCTTTCCCAAATATGATGATACGATTTTATGATTTCAAGGTTACGCTTCCACAGTTTCCCCTTCTTCGGTGGGGGCAGATTCTTTGATTTTGCGATAAATTTGCTCTTCCTGTTTTGCACTGACCAAATGTCCCAAATAACCAGCAGAAAAGAGAACCAGGCCAATCAACGTATTGAGAATAACAACCACCAACGGATAACTGACACTTGTAAACCACGATACGGCAAAAATGGAACCCAGGATGAAACCACCGGAGTAAAGCCCGGCAATTACATCAAGCACCGGAACAGCAGTAAAACCATAGGGGACCAGCACAAAGCCATCGACCGTCATTGTCATAGGAGTCAGTAAATAATAAATCAAGGCAAAAATCAAACAAATAATTCCAATGCCATTAAATAGTAGTAGCGCTTTCCCGTAATTTTTTTGTATCGTATAGCTTTTGCTTCCTACATAGACCCAAAAGATAAACAAAGCGACCATTGTAAGTAAGAGCAGAGGAATCATAATATTCCCACTCACTCCCGCGTCGGTTAAAAGATTCTGAAGGCCAAAAATAAGCAAATTCAACAAGGTAAATCCACAGGGGATCAGCAACAACAGCACCGTAGTTCTTTTTGAATTTTCCTTTTTCGTCATTTTGTTTTCCTCCCTTACTTCATTTACATGCTCGTTCTTTTGTAAAGGTTCCCGCAAAATCCAACGGCAATTTACATCATGGTTTGCCGGAGACAATCGGGATGAAAAGGAATTTGCTTGTGCGGGGTGACAGTACCTTGCCTTGTATCACTTCCCTCCTTTTGGATGATGTCTTATTATACCATAGCAGGGTATGTCCTGAAAATATATTTTCATTCATATATCATATTAGTCCAGAAATTCGAACAAAAATACAAAAATAGAATTCTTTCGTTTGATCTGAAAGAATTCTATAAGCTTTTACTTACGTTTTTTAGGGGAAGAAAAATTTCATAATAACGGACCGCCTGATCCCAACTGCCGGAGGATAGCAGATAGACGACGTAATAAGGGGGTTTCACCTGATACCCCGTGTTACGCGCTCGTTCTATGGCTTTTTGTAACACCGCCTCTTCGTCAAAGTCGCCTTCGATCCGTTCCACAATGGAGAGGGCCGGAAACGAAGGAACCGTAAACAGCTCGTTTTTCTTATCCTCCGGAGAAACAAAATGCATCTCGCCTTCGAAAACAAGGCAGTGTTCACTAGCCGTATCGCCCTGGTTTCCCTCCTCTGTCATAAAGGGATAGCAGGGGTTGCTGATGAGGAAAAGAGATTGCCTACTGTCATAGACGGACTCTTTACAAAAAAAGTGGAAGGTGCCGGTTTCATTAACTAGGGGCGGTTCCTGCCAGCGCATCCCCTTTCTGATCATCCCTTCATAAAACTGCCAAACCGCCAATTTATGCTTATACTCTTCGATCAAGGTCAACAGATCGCCCTTTTGATGCTGCACCACATCATAGATATCGGTGAGGGAAAGGGCGTCGGAATTTTTCAGTCGGTAAATGTCGCTGATACTCATATCAATATGGCGGTGGTAGGTGATGCTCCAAATTTTATAAATATCGTTTTCATCAAAGGCGCGATAGCCGTTTTCCTCATCCTTGGGGGCGGAGAATAACCCCTTCTTTTCGTAAAAACGAATGGCTGAAGGGGTGATACCCAATATTTTCGCGACTTCATTGATCTTATATTTTCTACCCATGACGCTCTCCGTTATTTGTAAAACTCCTTCATGGCCCGGTCGATCTTGCGGTCAGCTTCTTTTTTGGCCAGATCATCCCGTTTGTCGTAAAGCTTTTTACCTTTGGCCAGTCCCAGTTCGACTTTGGCGATACCCCTGGTAAAATAGATTTTTAAAGGGATCAACGTCAACCCCTTTTCCTTGATTTCGCTGTGCAACTTCAAAATCTCCCGCTTATGGAGCAAGAGCTTCCGGGGACGCTTGGGGTCGGGGTTGAAACGGTTGCCGAATTCATAGGGGCTGATGTGCATTTCATAGAGGATGCATTCGCCGTGATCAACACGGGCAAAAGCGTCGTTAAGGTTGGCTTTCCCCTGGCGCAGCGATTTCACTTCGGTGCCGGTGAGGGCAAGCCCCGCCTCATAGGTTTCCAGAATGAAATATTCATGATGGGCCCGACGGTTCGTCGCCACCGCTTTGACACCGGTATTTTGCTTTCCCATAACTTACTCCTTTTCTAAAAATTCCAAAAAATCAAAATCAATCAGATGTTCGTCGAGGTTGACCCGGGCAACGCGGATATTGACCAAATCCCCCAAACGAAAGCAAAGGCGGTTCCTCGTTCCCATTAACGTGCGCGTACCGGCATGAAATTCATAATAATCGTCCTCTAAGGAGGATACATGGACGAGACCGTTCACCGTATTTTCCAGCTCTACGAAGAAACCGTAGGCGGTAACGCCGGAAATCACACCGGAAAATACCTCACCGATATGGGCGGCCATGTATTGGGCCATTTTGACGTCAACGGCGTCCCGCTCGGCATCTTCGGCGATGCGTTCTTTCAGACTGCTCTGGATCGCCGCGTCGTTCAAACGGCGGGCCAGCTTATCCTCTTTTTCCGCGCTGAGATAAGGCATATGCAGCATGTCCTTGATGACTCGATGGATGCAGAGGTCGGGATAGCGGCGAATCGGCGAGGTGAAGTGAGAGTAGCAGTCGGAAGCCAAACCGAAATGGCCGCGGTTTTCCGTATCGTAGACTGCATGACTCATGGTGCGCAAAATTTCCGTCTCCAGGAGATACTCGCCGGGAGAACCCTTGATTTTTTCCAGCAGCCGCTGAAACGTATGGGGTTTGATATCATAGAGCTTTTGTCCCAGCGTATAACCGAAAGGCGCCAAGACCGCCTTCAGTTCCATAACCTTGTCGTCGCTGGGCAGATCGTGAACACGGTAAATAAAGGGGATGTCCCGGTTAAAATATTCTGTCGCGACGGTTTCGTTGGCCGCGATCATGCATTCCTCAATGATGCTCTCACCCCGACCGTGGCGGCGCTTTTTGATCTCTGTCACGTCACCATCATCGTTTAAAATTACCTTTGCTTCGGGAAAATCAAAATCGAGAGCGCCCCGGCGTCGGCGTTTGGCAGTCAGAACTCCTCGCAGCCGATCGAGGCCGAAAAGCAATTCCCTGATTTCAGGGTGTTTTTCAAACAGAAATTCGTCACCGTCTAAAACGGCGTTGACCTCGTCATAAGTGAGCCGTTTGGCGCTTCGGATCACCGACTCGAGGATCTCTTCACGGACCACGCGGCCTTTGCCGTCAATTTCCATTTGGCAGGTCAGGGTCAGCCGGTCTTCCTGGGGATTCAGGCTGCAAATCCCGTTGGAAAGCTCCTTCGGCAACATGGGTATGACGCGGTCGGGGAAATAGACGCTGGTACCGCGATGATAGGCCTCCCGATCAAGGGGGGAGCCAACTTTGACGTAATGCCCCACGTCAGCAATATGGACGCCTAAAAGAAAATTACCGTGATCCGTAAAAGAGAGGGATACGGCATCGTCCAAATCCCGGGCGTCGGCACCGTCGATGGTAATGATCAGGGTTTCCCGCAAATCGGTTCGGTGCAAAAGATCCGCCCCTTCGCTCTTTGCTACCCTGCGGGCATTCTCCATGACTTTTTCCGAAAATTTTTCCGGCAGCTGATATTTGCGGATCACCGTTTCCATATCAGTTCCCGGGGCGTTTTTGCGCCCCACAATCTCCGTCACCATGCCGCGGATCTCATTTTTACGCTCAGGCCATTTGGTGATTTCCGCAACCACAACATCGCCGTCCCGGGCACCACCATTGACGCTTTTGGGAATGTAGATGTCCCGGCCAATCCTTTTATCGTCGGGAATCACAAAACCGACGCCCTCGTCCTCCTCATAAACGCCGACGATGCGGCTGTTGGCCCGCTCCAAAATGCGGACCACTTCCCCTTCGTCTTTCCCGTTGACGAATTTCTGTTCCTTGACCACGCGGACAAGAACACGGTCGTTGTGGAGGGCGCCGTGAAGATTGTCAAAGGAGATATAAATATCGCTTCTGCTGCGCTGATCGGGAATGAAAAAGCCATAACCAGGCCCTTTACCCTCAATGCGGCCGGCAAATAAATTCATATGGCGGCAAAGGCCGTAGCGGCGCTTTTTATTAAGCATCACCACGCCTTCCCTTTCCAGCTCCCTAAGGGCCGCAAAAAATTCGTTCAGTTGTGGGTTCTGGATCTCCATGGCGTCCATCAGATCTTCCGGCTTTAGGGGGCGAAAGTCCTTGTGTTCCATGAAATCAACGATTCGCTGCTTCATCGATCATCACTCATTTTCATGTTTCTTTCTTGATGTGGAGCACATAGCTCTTTGCCAAAGCTGCCTCGATGAGACCGTCAACATCCATTCCCGCTTCCATTTCCAGGCAGTCCTTTAGGTCCGGCCTGATTTTGGGGAAATCCGGCAAAAAGATCGTACAGCAATCCTCATAGGGACGGATGGAAATATCGAAGGTACCGATCTTTTGGGCAATGGCGATGATCTCTTCTTTATCAAAACAGCATAAGGGCCGCAGCACCGGCATGGTGATGGCTTCATTGATGGCGTACATGCTCTCCAAGGTCTGGCTGGCCACCTGCCCCACGGATTCGCCGGTAAAAATCGCCTTGGCGTCAAGGGAAGCGGCCACCCGCTGGGCAATGCGGTACATGAAGCGCCGCATCATCGTAATGGTGTACTCTTCCCGGCAGGTCTCGCGAATGGCCATCTGAATGTCGGTAAAATGGATGACATGCAGCTTCATACCGGCATTGCTGTATTTTGCCAATACAGAGGCGAGATCGACAACCTTTTCCTTGGCCCGCTCGCTGGTATAGGGGAAGGAGTGAAAATGGAGCAGATCCACTTTGACGCCGCGCTTCATGGCCAGGTAGGCGCAGACAGGGCTGTCGATGCCGCCGGAGAGCATCACCACGCCTTTGCCGCTGCTGCCCACCGGCAGACCGCCGGCCATGGGAATGGTCTGACCAAAAACGTAAATGCCCTCTTTGCGCACTTCGATATCGATTCTTTGCCGCGGTTCTCTCACATCTACCGTATATTCTTTCCCCATCTGCGGCAGAACCATACCGCCAACGGTCTGACTCAATTCCGGTGAAGTCAGAGGAAACGTCTTATCGGAGCGGCGGCTCTCAATCTTAAACGTGCCGCCTTGGGGCAGCGCTGTTTCCAGCACGGTTTTGGCCGCCGCGGCGATCTCCTCCAAATCGCGGCCGCATTGGATCACGGGGCTGACGGAATAGAGGCCGAATACCGCGGAAAGCGCCGCCACGGTCTCTTCCATGTCGCCATCGAGGGGGACCCAAAGACGCCCCCAGGTGTTAAGAACTTCTTTATGGGGAAGCGCACGGCGGATATTGGCTTCCAGTCTTTTGATGAACTGCCCTTTGTTTTTCCCTTTCAGGCCCAGTTCGCCGTAGCGCAGCAATAATAACTTGTACATTTATTTTTTTCCTCTCATCCTTCGTATCATAGCACAGCCGCGCTCTACGGCGGCGGCGACTTCCTGCATATCAGAACAGCTCGTTTCATCGCCGAAGCTGAAGCGCAAAGCGGCGTCGCGTTCCTCGGCACCATAGCCCATGGCCGTCAACGTCTCACTACCGCCTTTTGTATGGCTATGACAGGCGGAACCCTGGGAAACGTAGATTTTCTGTCCCTCCAGATCATGGAGCAAAACTTCGCTTTTGATCCCGGGAAAACTCAGGTTGAGAATATGGGGAACGCTTTTTTCCGGATTGCCGTTGATCTTAAAATCCACCCCCGCTTCCAACAAAGCATCAAGCAACGCCCGCCTGACTTCGTACAGATGCCGGTTTTTGGCTTCCCGATCCTGTAACGAGAGCTTTGCGGCAAGGCCCAAGGCGCCGATGTAGGCGAAATTCTCCGTGCCGGCCCGCAAACCCCGCTCCTGGCCGCCGCCGTAAATCAGCGGCAACACCCGGATACCTTCACGGATATAGAGAGCGCCGACGCCTTTGGGGGCGCCGAATTTGTGACCGCTCAAAGAGAACGTATCGACACCCAGTTTTTTTGGCTCCACGGGGAGGCGGCCGTAACCTTGGACGCCATCAACGTGGAACAAGCAAGCGGGACTTTTTGCCCGGATCATGGCAGCGATTTCCCCAAGGGGAAACAGCGTGCCGGTTTCGTTGTTGACCATCATCACGGTACAGAGGATCGTATCTTTGCGCAGCGCTTTCTCCAAGCCGGCAAGATCGAGATTGCCCTTTGGGTCAACACCGATCCGCGTCAGTTCAAAACCGCAGCGTTCCAAATATTCCATGGTCTTCAGCACCGAGGGATGCTCCACGGCGGAGCAAATCAGGTGTTTGCCCCGGTTTTTATAAGCTTCAGCGATGCCCCGCAGGGCGAAGTTATTGCTCTCCGAACCGCCGGAGCTAAAGACGATCTCGTCCTCTGCGCCATGCAGACTTTTTGCGATGATCTTGCGGCTTTCTTTGATGATCTTCTCGGAAGCGATGCCGAGATCATAAAGGGCGGAAGGATTGCCGAATCCCTCCCTTAGCGTTTTTTCGATATAGGCAAGAACCTCCGGTTTTAACGGGGCCGTCGCGGCATAATCCAGATAAATCATAAATAGGTCTCCTTCTCCAAGTTGCATTATAGCACAAACAGCCCCAATAAAAAAGCCCTCTCAAAAAAAGAGAGCGCCTGCGGGAAAACAGACGCCCTCTTTATCTTTATTTGATTTATTTGATTTGATTTGGTTTACTGTGCCAACTTTTTGTTCATCGTATCAATGGCTGTTTTCAACTGAACGTCTTTGGTGGGGTCCAGAGAATAAATCAAGGAAATATCGCTGCTGCCAAGGTCGATTTCCACATCGGGGGTCACACCGATTTCGTGGATCTTGTTTTTATCCGGGCTCAGGTATTCCGCCGTGGTCACCTTGATGGCCGCGCCGTCGCCCAGGGAATAAACGGTTTGAATGATGCCCTTGCCGTAGGTGGTATTCCCCACCAGAGTGGCCCTTTGATTATCCTGAAATGCGCCGGCTAAAATTTCCGAAGCCGAGGCGCTATTTTCATTGGTGAGCATCACCAGGGGATAAGCGTAGGGATTGGTATTTTGGGCATCGTAAACGTCTTCGCCATCTTTTGATTCCACCCAGAGAATATGCTCATTGTCAGCCAGGAACATATCGGCGATCTGCACCACCGCGGAGACACTGCCGCCGGGATTGTTGCGCAAATCAAGGATGATCCCGTTGATCGTACCTTTCTCCGCCAAAGAAGAGATCGTATTCGACAGTTCCGCCGGTGTGTTTTCCGCAAAAGTAGAGATGCTGATATAGGCGATGCCGTCCTCGCCCTCTAAGAATCGACCGTCTACCGAGGGAATATCGATGGCCGCCCGTTCCACTTCAAAAGTGAGGGTCTCCCCATCCCGCAGCATTTCAATGGTAAAATGGGCTTCGTCGCCGGTTTTGATCAAGGTGGCAATGGTATCCGCATTGACGCCGCGCATCGTTTCTCCGTTGATGGAAACGATCTGATCTCCCGCCTTAATTCCCGCTTCAAAAGCAGGGGAATTTTTGATGGGCGCCATCACGGTGGTGTATGCCGCGCCGTCTTCGGTGGTGAGATAGATGCCGATGCCGTCGTAAGTGCCGTTGACTTCTTCAAGAAGATCACTGTAATCATCGGCGGTGAGATAATAGGAATAAGGATCGTCCAAGGCCTGCACCATCCCGGCAATGGCCCCCTGGGTCTTTTCCGAGAAGGAGAGGGATTCCAGGCTGTAGTGATTGAGGATTTTTACAGTCTGCACCAAATTACCGATATTACCAATATTGAAAAAAACGGCGGTAAACAGTATCAGCAAAGGGACGGCAATCCCCAAGATGATTCCGGTCACCAATCCTTTTCCATATGTACGTTCCTGTTCTCTCAAAAAAATCACTCCTTACCCACGAAATATATGCCGTAGGCGGCGGTATTATACAAAAGCAACTCCGCGGGAAAACTTGTTTCCCCGCGGAGAGAGTTCATATCAGCAAAAATTTCTGCTTATAGGGCAACGTTTCCCTGCTCAAAGCTCCTACTGGATATAGGGCATGGGATTCACGGGACTGCCGTCCACCCGTACTTCAAAATGAAGGTGGTTGCCGGTGCTGGAGCCAGTGGTGCCGACGCCACCGATTTGCTGCCCGCGGCTGACCGTTTCGCCGACGCTGACGTAAATGGCGGACATATGGCCATACAGCGTAACAATATTGCTACCGTGGCTGATCATGACATAGTGGCCGTAACCCGTGGATAATTCTTTTACGGTAATCACCGTGCCGGATTCCGCGGCCAAAATAGGAGTGCCTTTGGGCGCCGCGAGATCAACACCGGTGTGCATCTTTTTCACACCGCTGATGGGATGGATGCGATAACCATAAGGCGAGGAGATCCTGCCGGCGATGCTCAAAGGCCAACCAAAGGAACCGGAACCGGTGTAGGTATAGCCGGGGTCGGAAACGGAAATGGAAGCATAATAAGAATTGATTTCCGAGGCGATGCTGGCGGATTGGGTTTGCATTTCATCAATCTCCGCCTGAATCGCGTCTTCTTCGCTGTCCAGTTGAGCCAAAAGAGCTGATTTGGCGTCAACCTGAGCCAAATATTCTGTTTCTTCGGCTTCTTTTTGCGCCTGGAGCGCGGCGATTTGATTCCTCGTCACTTCCAGTTCATTGAGCTTTTGCTCTGCCAAAATCTTATTCTCGTTGATGGAATTGATGATGGATTGATCCTGATTGACGATCTTGCCTAAAAAGACGAAGCCGGAAATAAAATCCTGAACGTTTTGAGAACTAAACAGCACGTCTAAATAGGAAACATCGCCATTTTTGTAGATTGCGTTAACACGGTCCCTGAGTTCCGCCTGGGACTTGGCCAAGGCTGCCTGAATACCGTCGTATTCTTCCTGCTGCCGGGCAAGGTTTGCTTCGGCCTCTTTCAGCTGGCTGTAAATCGCATCGATTTCCGCCTGCACCGCGTCAAGATTGGTGTTAATCTGATCAAGCTGGGCTTGGGTGTCATTCTGGGCCGCCTGATTGGCGTCGAGTTCATCCTGTTTTTGCTCAATTTGGGAATCCACTTCGCTTTTCTGATCTTTGAGATCAGATACACTGGACGCTACAACAAAACTGCTTAAAGCAAGCACAACAACGAATACAACGGCGAGCATCTGTAGCGGTTTTTTGTACAATTTCCTCATAATAAAATCAATCTTTCCTCTTTCAAAAGGTTCTAACGGTTCTTTTCCATTCTTTGTTTTTACTGCACTTTTTTTCGTTCCTTCAAATAAACGTTGAGTGAAAGCAATGACCCAGCGGAACCGAGAAAAACACCGAAAACAATCATCGACAGGAACATATAAACAAAGGACATGTTAAAAGAAACGAGATTCATAAAGACCAGTACGGAACTGAGCTTATCAATGACAAGGGAGTAGGTGCCGTAAAGCAGGCCCACGGAGACAATGCCGCCGAGGAGCCCCATGACCATCCCGGCAATGCAGAAGGGCCAGCGGATGTACCAATTGGAAGCACCCACGTAGCGCATGATCACAATTTCCCATTTGCGGCTGGCCACGGTGATTTTGATATTAAAAGCCACAATGACAATGGAGGCGATGATCAGCAAAATGATCAAGCCGATACCGAAATACCGCACCCATTTCAACATCGTGAACATGTTGTCCACAGTATCTTCGCCGTATTTGGCGTCGCTGATGCCACTGAAGGATTCCACTTTTTCGGCGATACCGGCAACCTCGTTAGGATCCGCGACGGTGATCATATAGGAATCCGGCAGCGGATTGGAACCGAGGCTGTCCAAAAGATCAGCGGGGGTTTCCTCTAATTGAGCGGCCATGTTGGCCAGGGCTTCTTCTTTTGAAATAAAGGTGACGGTTTCCACCCCGGTCATACCGCGAATATCGGAGATCAGGTCGGCGGCTGCCGTGGCGGAGATATCGTTATCGATAAAGGCCTGTATTTCAACGGTAGATTCGATGTCGCTGGCAAATTTATCAACATTCATCACGAGAACGGTAAAAATGCCGCACACAAAGAGGGTCAGGGCGATGGTAGCGATGGAAGCAATGGTCATGGCGAGATTGCGCCCCAAAGACTGGAATGCCTCCACAAAGAAACGTCTAAATGAGCGTAACTTCATGATAGCCTCCTCTTGCCTTATCGTAAACGATTTGGCCCTCGCTGAGCATGATCACCCTTTTTCTCATGCAGTCCACAATGTCTTTGGCGTGGGTCGCCATGACGACAGTGGTACCTTTTTCATTGATGGTTTGCAAAACTTCCATCAATTCATAGGCATTTTGGGGATCAAGATTTCCCGTGGGTTCATCGGCGATGAGGATTGCCGGACGGTTGACCAAGGCTCTGGCAATAGCCACCCGCTGCTGTTCACCGCCGGACAATTCCGAAGGAAAATTCAAGGCTTTATGGGAGAGTCCCACCACTTCTAAAATTTCGGGGACTCTGATTTTAATATCTTTTCTTTTACATTCCGTTACCTCCATGGCGTAGGCAACGTTGTCATATACATTTTTTTTCGGAAGCAGCCGGTAATCCTGAAAGACCATACCCATGGCTCGGCGGTGCTTCAAGAGATCCCGCCGCCGAATCCGGTTCAGGTCGCGGCCGTTTACAATGATGTCTCCGCTGGTGACGCCTTCCTCTCTGAAAAGCAGCCGGATCAGCGTACTTTTTCCGGCGCCGCTGGCGCCGCAGAGAAAAACAAACTCACCAGGTTCAATCTCCATGGTAATATCGTCAAGGGCGAGCGCTCCTTTATCATATTTCTTGGAAACGCCCTGCAGACTTATCATTCCCACACAATCCTCCTCATAGGTTTATAGCAACACATTGACATTATATCATACTTTTAATAAATTGCACGTCCAAATTGCTCCTTTCCGGGAAAATTTCCCCAATTTTATGCAAAAAATACGCATTACGAGGGTAAGAATCATTTTTTATTCACAAAACATTCATACTCATCGACATTTTTCGGGAAAAAGATAATGGGCCTTGATATATCCTCTGAAACCGTTCTATTTCCTTAATATATAGGGCCTTAACAAGGACTTTCTCATAGCATACCGAACCCCTTGACTTTTCTTGGCGATCACGATATCCTTTCTATAAAGGCACTTTAAGCAACAGCACGAAGCAAAGCTGCCGCAAGTTTTCTTGACCGGCAGCCCGAAACAGGAAGAAGGAACCATAAAATGAAAATTTTAGCGCTATATGCCAGCCCTCACAAACCCCAAAGCAATTCCAACTATCTCCTCGACGTCATTCTCGATGAAATCAACAACGTCGGCGGTCATCAAGTTTTAAAATACGATTTGACGGATATGACCATTGGAACCTGCATCAATTGCGGCGTCTGCCGCCGTCCGGACAGCAAAGGCTGTTTTCAAAAGGACGATATGCCCACCATCGCTACGGCCATCGGCGAAGCCGACTACATCTTCATGGCCTCGCCCCTCTATTGGTGGAACATCAGCGCGACCTTAAAAGGCTGTATCGACCGGTTTTACGGTATCCCCTTTTCCTTTTTTCACGGCAAAACAATCCATCTCGTTATGGCGGGCCAGTCGGAAACGAGCAACGAAGGCTACCGCCTGGTGAAAAACACGATGCAATGCGTCTGCGATTACATCGGCGCCCACCTAAGAACGTATTTTGCCTCCGCTTCTACCCTGACGATCCCCGCCTGGGACAATGAAACCCTGATCGCCCAGGCAAAGACCATCGGCAGGAAATTTTAAAGGACGGTTCACTACAATGATCTGCAAACACTGCGGTTACGACGTTCCCAACGGCATCGAATATTGTACGGCCTGCGGCGAACCGATGCCGAAAAGAAAAGAAGACGAAACTGTTGAAGACGTTTGCGCCAAAGAGCAAGAGACCGTTCTCAGCAAAAAGGAATTCAACAAACATTACGTACCTTATTCCGTGAAACTTTCCCTCCACGCCGGCGCCATCTTATCCTACTTCTACACGGCGCTGTCCCTCTATATTTCCATCGGCGTGTTGATATTGGGGAAAGCAGGGGTGACCGACATCGTTTTACTGGTAATCAGCGTTTTACTGGCCATTTTAACCGCTGGATTCCACATCAAAAAGAGCCTCCTTTGCGCTGTGGTGATCACCGTCATCGCCGGGCTTTTCACCATTTACAGCCTCGTCATGGCGCATCAACTGACGGTGGTTTGGCTCTGCGCCGGGATTCTCGCGATTTACGGCATCCATCAAAACCGAAAACTTTGGCGCGCTTACCAGGAAACCGGCAAACTACCGCCGCGGGTCCGCTAAAAATGTTAAAATAAGTACATCAAAAAAGGAGCGCCCCTTGGCGTTCCTTTTTTATGTTTTGCCTCTGACACGCAAAAAAGCGCAGGTTCACTGCGCTTTTTTGCATTTGTATCTAATTCATTTTGGTTTCTTCGGGAATCACACGATTTTTCTGTTTCTTGTGGTGTACCAAACGGACCAAAAAATTGATCAGATAGCAGATGAAAAAGATGAATGGGCCCAAATTAAGAAACAGTGAACCAAAGAGATACCCCATACTGGCATCGGCTTCCATGTAACCTAAATTTAGAGCCGATGAGATAGCATTCGAATATGCGCCAAGGATAAATAGACCAAAAGCAATAACCGAAAAGCCCATGCTCATGATGAAAAATACGAGCCAATAGGAAGGATCAAAGCTCTTTTTAAAAACTATTTTTGAGATTATTAATAAAATTAACGATAAAACTGGATATAGAATAATGCCATATGGAAAATCACCACCATAATATGGATTAAAATACGTTATTGCAACCAAAAAATACAGTATACCCATTTCTTCTCCAATCAATTCTAAATACAGAAAATCTGAAAAAGCACTACGATGATCAATGGTTTAACCAACCATTATAATAAAAACGGTTTAAAAGACCTGTCACTGCACGTTCTGTACGCGTGATATTCGTAACGGTATCATTCCAAGCAGGAGTATAATAAGGCATTACGCTTTTAAACCTAGAACAATTATAGTATGTACCTTTTGCTAATCCTGCAAAATTATTTGCCATCGCAATCGCCGTACTATCATAAACATATCGATATGAGTCATATGTCATTGACGTATTTGCATGAGGAAGAACAGAATTATCAGCCCAGGCCTCATATTCAAGATGAAGAGTGTTTGCAGCCGTCTGATTTGAAGCATGATAAGGATTGTTAAGGTCTTCAAGATAATGTATCGATAAACCCAATTCCGTATAAGCTGTATATTTATCCCCGTTACGGTAATTGGTATAGGCATTATAATAATGATCGTTAAAATATCTATATGCATTTGTCGAATAGGTATTTGGTAAATAACTTAATCCTGAGGTAGGGTCATAGAAGTGAGACACACACTTATATGGGAAAGAATAACCGTCCACGTATTCTTCAACTACATCTGCATACCATGCAAAATACTTAATCCAGTAAAGCCCATCTTGACCATTTGTGTTATCGTTATCAAATTTATTATAGATATAAGCCCTGCCGCCTTCTCCGGTATTATCCTTTAATCCAGTTAAAGCTCTGCTGGTAATTGTTTGATGTCCCGTAGGAGCCCAACTTGCGGATATTGAGCCGGAATCCGCACCGCTCGGTTCCGCCACTTCACAGTAGAAGCTGGAATCATGGAAGGAAGCCAGCGCCTCAGGATCGATCCCCATTTCCGCAAGTTCTTCATCTGTGTATGTTACATCTTCCGTGTCAGCAGTACCAAGGTACTCAATATAGCTGCCACCTGGGAAATAAAATGTAGGCTTTGTGTCGTTAATGATATAGGCGGAAATGATTTTCACGCATTCGGAGCGTTTGAGCGAATCTTGGGGATGAAATTTATGATTTTTATCACCGCAGAAAATCCCGGCGACGCTCATCGCGTCTACCTCATCATCCGCCCATGAAGAAATATCCTCCTCATCGGCGTAGACGGGATCTGAAAGCGCTTCCTCAAGAAACGTTACTTCAGAAGCGGTCAAATACTCTTTTGCGTCGTCATTTAATTCATATTGGTTGTCTTCAAAAATGCGGCTATCTTCGCTTTCCGCATAGCGGTTGACCAAAGACGCGGCTTCTTCTCTTGTGATATAGCTTTCCGGACAGAAGAGGCCATCTCCCCTGCCGTTGATCAGACCTTGCTGATAGGCCCATTCCACCTGAGGCGCATACCAGGCGGAAACCGAAACGTCGCGAAAGGATGTCACGCCCTCATATTGCGTTAAATCCGCGTTAGAGGCATAGGCCAGTATCGTGGCAAATTGAGCCCGGGTTACATCGTCGTTGGGCGCAAACTGATCCGCGCTTACACCGTTGATAATACCCAATTGCACCAAATGGGACAAATAATTTTCATACCAGGCATCTTCCGTAACATCGTTAAATTTTTCATAAACCTTTACATTGACATCGGTGGTTTCATCAGGATTGACGTAAGTAATCGTATTGTTTTCTTCATCAACAACCATCGCCGTGGCTTCCGTCATCGCCTGCTCTGCCTCGGACAAACCGGAATGATTTTCGGCGAAAACACCTGTTGAAAAAATGAACATCAGGCCAACCACCAACAACATCGTAATATAGTTTCTACATACCTTCATTGTTTTCCTCCGATTCTTTCTCAAAAATGATGCTTTATTCCGTTTTACTGATGTCTTTCTTATTGTTCCCTTTCATCCGATCTACAGCTATGCTATTTATTTTCAGCGCAGTTTTGGTAAATGGCCGGCCTCCCTCCTTTCTGCACACAAAGGCCGTTCTTTCGTCATCTTTATCATAACAGGTTATAATATCATAGTCGACGACAGTTTATAAACTTAATAAAGTTTTAAGATTTGGCGATTCCGTATTACCTCCAAGGCATAACATGAATAACCCTACTATTGTGAAAGAGTTTAAAAAGGAGTATACTCATTATAAAAACGAATGGAATATCAAATATGACGAGGGGCGATGAATGAAAAAAGAAATTATGTTTATCAGTATATTGCTTTTGATTACGATGGTTGTCCTTATATGTACAGCATGTAGCAATGAAAAAACTGATACTCATAAAGAACTAATAGATTATGAGGAACCAAAGACTACAGAAACCGATTTGCTCCTTGCTTTTATTGACGGTAAGCCATATTATTATGATCCAATATATTTATTTAAATTGACAAACAGCGTTTTTCCGGAAGAACCAACGATCATTGAAAAGAAGACTACTTTCCTCATGGAGCTCGCCATTTTAGAAATACGTGGGACGGGATTAGAGATTTCTGATTCTTTTGTTGAAGACGAAACCTTGAGAAGAAGTGAGGAACATAAAATAACAATTGAAATGGAACAAGAACAACAAGACTCTTCCGAAATTGATAACATTACGGAAGAACAGCTTGAAAGGTATCAAATACTTCAAAAGAAATGCGCTGGGAAATATGGGAATGAGAAAGAATATTTAAAACACATGGGTTTGTATATAGAAAAATATTATTATTTCAAATACTCATCCCAAAAAATGCTGGAGTTTCGTGAAATGCAAAAATCATCTGGTGACTTTAGTAACTATGATGATAGATATTTAGAATTTTTACGATCTGACTTCGATGAATTAGTAAAAAAGTATCATGTGGAGATTGTTGATGATACTTTACTGTAACTAACTTGAATTTTGAATCATAACGGCCTGATTCGTTGTATACATACAAAAAAGCGCAGGTTCACTGCGCTTTTTGTGTGTCATTTATCATGGGTATTATTCGTTATTCTGTACGGCACTCTTTAAATAGGCGAAGATGAAGGATTCCAATTCGCCATCCATCACGGCGTCAACATTCCCCACTTCCGTATTGGTACGGTGGTCCTTCACCATCTTATAGGGTGCGAAAACATAGGAGCGGATCTGGCTGCCCCAACCGATTTCCTGTTGGGCGCCGCGAATTCCCGCCATTTCGTCTTCCTGTTGCTGCCGCTTGCGGTCAAGGAGCTTCGCCTTCAGCAGTTTCAGCGCTTTATCCAAATTGGCGTGCTGGGAACGCTCGTCCTGACAGGTGACGACGATACCGGTTTCGTAGTGAGTCAGGCGAATCGCCGAATCAGTCTTATTGACGTGTTGGCCGCCGGCGCCGCTGGAACGGTAGGTATCCTTGCGGTATTCGTCTTCCTTCAGCTCGATTTCATCGTCATATTCCACCTGGGGAATGACGTCCAACGAGGCAAAGGAGGTATGACGGCGCTTGGCGGAATCAAAGGGAGAAATGCGCACCAGGCGGTGAACGCCTTTTTCCGCTTTGAGGTAGCCGTAGGCGTTGAGGCCCTCCACACCGAAGGTCACGCTTTTCGTACCGGCTTCTTCTCCGGGCAGCATGTCGATGAGTTCCACCTTAAAACCGTGTTTTTCACAGTAGCGGGTATACATGCGATAAAGCATATTGGCCCAGTCCTGGGCTTCCACGCCGCCACTGCCGGCGTGAATCGATAAAATGGCGTTGTGGCTGTCGTATTTGCCGCTCAAAAGCGTGCTCAACTCCAGGTTGTCCACAGCTTTGGCGCAATCCTCTACCTGGGCGGCGATTTCCGCCTCCAGGCTTTCGTCCTCTTCTTCTAAGGCCAGTTCCCAGTAAACTTCCACATCGTCGAATTGACTTTGTACTTTTTCAAACCCTTCGACCTTGGCCTTGAGGGCTGTGGTTTCCCTTAATACCACTTGGGCGGCGTCACGGTCCTCCCAAAAAGCGGGATCCGCGGCCTGATTTTCCAGAGTGGCGATTTTGTCCGTCACTGCGGACAAGTCAAAGTGCATCCCTCAGATCTGCCAGCCTGCGTTTCATTTCGGATAGATTTTGTTTGAAATCCATCAGCATACGATCACCCCTTAATTTTGCTGCCTGCCGCAGCACTTTTTATATTTCTTCCCACTGCCGCAGGGGCAGGGGTCGTTTCTTCCCACGGTTTTTTCTTTGTGAATCGGTTTTTTCGTTTGTTCTTCTCCGTTGCCGTTGCGGTTCACACGGATGTTCTTCACGGCCACACCGGCGGCGGGCTGTTCTTCCACGATCTTAGCCCTGGAGATAAAGCGAATCACTTCTTTTCTGATTTCATCGATCATCTGCTGGAACATATCGAAAGCCGCGTATTTATATTCCACCAAGGGATTCTTCTGACCAATGGCCTGCAAGCCGATGCCGGTACGCAGCTGGTCCATGGCATCGAGATGATCCATCCACTGACGGTCCACAACGCGGAGCAAAACATAACGGGAAATGTTTTCCATATTGTTAGCGCCGAGTTCTTCTTCCCTGGCGTCGTAGTATTCCTTCGCTTCCCTTTGCAAGGTCTCCCGGAGTTCATCACCGCTGATCTTGAGCCAATCTTCCTTGGTATACGTGTGATGGGGCAAAAAGATCCGGGCCGCTTCCAATAGTCCGTCCAAATCCCATTCTTCGATCTGGGGAGAACCACCGGCAGCTTCGTCCACGGTTTTCTTGACGACATCCTCCAACATGAAGAGGATATTTTCTTTGATATCGGTACCCGTCAGAACCTTGCGGCGTTCGCCGTAAATGACTTCGCGCTGCTGGTTCATGACGTCGTCATAATCGAGAACGTTCTTCCTTGTATCAAAGTTGTTGTTTTCCACTTTCTTCTGGGCGTTTTCGATGGTTTTTGAAACCATTTTGGAGTCAATGGGCGTCGTGTCGTCCATGCCGAAGCGGTCCATCATCGCCGCCATGTTGTCACCGCCAAAAATGCGGATCAGGTCATCCTCCATGGAAAGGTAAAACCGGCTCATACCGGGATCGCCCTGACGGCCGGAACGGCCCCGCAACTGATTATCGATGCGGCGGCTTTCATGGCGTTCGGTACCGATCACATAGAGACCACCGGCAGAAACCACCTTAGCCTTTTCTTCAGCGCAGGCATCGGTATATTTTGCCAGCAACCCTTTGTCATCTACTTCTTTGTTCTTTTCTGTAAGAGCGGCAGCTTCCGCTTTGGCCAGAGCTTCGGGATTACCGCCCAAAAGGATATCGGTACCGCGACCCGCCATGTTCGTGGCGATGGTCACAGCGCCGAAACGGCCGGCCTGAGAAATGATTTCCGCTTCCTTTTCATGAAACTTAGCGTTTAAAACATTATGGGGAACGCCGAACTTTTTCAAAGCGCGGCTTAAAACTTCCGATTTTTCAATGGAGATCGTACCCACCAACACCGGCCGGCCAATTTCATGGGCATCCCTGATTTCGTCCACAATGGCCTCAATCTTACCCTTAGCAGTACGGTAGATGACGTCGGCTTCGTCCTTACGGATCATTTCCTTGTTGGGCGGCACTTCCACAACGTCCATTTTGTAAATTTTCGTAAATTCATTTTCTTCCGTTTTGGCGGTACCGGTCATGCCGGCGAGCTTTTCGTACATACGGAAGTAGTTTTGAAAGGTGATGGTAGCCAAAGTCTGGCTTTCCCGCTCGATTTTCACGTTTTCTTTGGCTTCCAAAGCCTGGTGTAACCCGTCGCTATAGCGGCGGCCGAACATCAAACGACCGGTAAATTCATCGACGATGATGACTTCGCCGTCTTTCACCACATAGTCCCGGTCCTTTTTAAAGAGGGCCTTGGCCCGGACGGCATTGGTAATCAGATGGCTCCACTCATTATTCTCGTCGGCATAGAGGTTTTCTATACCGAGCTGGGCTTCGACTTTGGCGATGCCCTCTTCATGCAAAGCGGAACTTTTGGTTTTTTCCTCGATCATATAGTCCTCGCCTTCCCGTAAACGGGAGACGATTTTGGCGGCGGTATAATAATTTTCCGTAGGCTTTTCCGCCTGACCGGAAATGATCAGCGGCGTTCTCGCCTCATCGATGAGGATACTGTCGACTTCGTCGATGATCGAGTAGAAGAGATCCCGCTGTACCATGGCGCTTTCCCGCACGGCCATGTTGTCGCGGAGATAGTCGAAACCGAATTCATTGTTGGTGCCATAGGTGATATCCGCGGCGTAAGCCGCTTTTTTCTCTTCATACTCAAGGCCGTGGATGTTGAGGCCAACGGAGAGGCCGAGAAAGTCAAAGACTTGTCCCATCCACTGACTGTCGCGGGTGGCAAGGTAATCGTTGACGGTGATCACGTGGACACCTCGTCCGGTGATGGCGTTGAGGTAGGCGGGGAGTGTCGCCACGAGGGTTTTCCCTTCCCCTGTTTTCATCTCGGCGATGCGTCCGTCGTGGAGAACCATACCGCCGATGAGCTGAACATCAAAATGACGCATATGCAAAACGCGCTTGGCCGCTTCCCGTACCACGGCAAAGGCTTCGGGCAGCAGTTCCTCAAGGGTTGCGCCGTCCTGAAAGCGTTTTTTAAATTCCTCTGTTTTCGCCTTTAAATCCTGATCACAGAGAACGGTCATATCCGGTTCCAAGGCATTGATCAATTCCACCTTCTGAGAATATTTTTTGATATCCTTGGCGTTATCGTCAAAAAAGAGTTTTAAAGATTTTAACATAAAGTGATGTGATACCTCCCGTATCATACGCTGCCGGGACGCAGCAGATTTTCCTTTGATTGAATAAAGGGAGCCCGAAATTCCCTCAACCTGTCAACAAAAGCCGCATAAGCCGAGTTTTTTGGCAAGGTGACAGGGCGCTGGGAAAGGTAGGGCTCCCTTTCTTTTTAGAGTACTTCAGGGATAATCAAACCGTATTTACCGTCATTGCGGAGATAAACGACATTGATCTCCTCACCGTTTTCACAGTTGGCGAAAACAAAAAAGCTATGACCGATCATATTCATCTGCATAATCGCCTCATCCACGGTCATGGGTTTCACCGGGAAGCGTTTGGTTCGCACCAGTTCATCCTCGACTTCCCCGCCCTGGCTGATGGGGAGATCGATCAATTTTTCCTTGTCCTTTTTCGTCTTCCGCTGCAACTTTTCCTTATATTTTACCAGCTGCTTTTCGAGTTTGTCGCCAACGGAATCAATGGCCGCGTACAAATCCTGGGCGCTGTCTTCCCCGTGAAGAATATAGCCTCTGATCATCATGGTAACTTCCACCTTCTGGTGGCCCTTCTCCACGATCATCGTTACATTCGCTTTGTCCACCTCCATAAAGCGGTCAAGGCGGCCGAGCTTCTTTTCGGCGTGTTCTTTTAAGGCAGGGGTAACCTCAATGTTCTTTCCTTTGAAAATAATATTCACAGTACCACTCCTTCCTTACTCAGGGCTATATTTTGTTTTATTCTATATTATTCGCTCTGTTATCAAAAAACCCTTGTTTTTTCAGAGGATTCTTTGACCGCCGCATCATCTACAAAAGGACTCCTTATAGAGGTCGATGCAGTGGGCAATGATCTCCTTGGCTTTTTCCGCGTTGTAGACGCCTCCCACCTCTACCTTTTTTCCTTCGAGATTTTTATAAACGGAAAAGAAGTGCATCATCATATTGTAAATATGGTGGGGCAGTTCTTCGATATCCTTATAATCGTTGTACATGGGATCGTTAAAGGGTACGGCAATGATCTTCTCATCCTGTTTGCCGTTGTCCAGCATCGTAATCACGCCAATGGGATAACAGCGCACCAAGGTCAGGGGGCGAATCGTTTCGCTGCAAACCAACAGCACATCAAGGGGATCGCCGTCGTCGGCATAAGTACGGGAAATGAAACCATAGTTCGCCGGGTAGTGGGTGGAAGTGTGAAGCACCCGATCAAGAATCAGCGCACCGGATTCTTTGTCCAGCTCATATTTGGATTTTGTGCCTTCCTCAATTTCAATCACGGCGATAAAATCGTCGGGATTGATTCTGTTGGGGTTGATATCGTGCCATAAATTTGACATAACTCCTCCTTTTACCGGAACGGGAACAACAGCTCTTTTTTCTGCTTATTCTAACACATTGCGACAATACCTTCAATCAGAGAATAGGGAAAATCTTCACGATTTTTGTGGATAATGTGCATAAATTTGTTAACAACCTGCTCCGGGCAATCCGATTCTTTGCATATTTGTATATTTTTCCCTTTTTCCGCCAAAAAGATACACGATTTCGCTACTTTTTGCGTAGTTATCCTCATCTCCGCCTTCATCTTCCCCGCTGTGTTTTCCCTGCGGCAAAAGCGACAAAAACGACTTTTTTCGCGCCGGCGGCGCGTAAAACAGCGCCGCATTCTTTCATCGTGGCGCCGGTGGTAATGACGTCATCGACAAGGAGGATGCGCTTACCCTCAAGTTCCCCAGGAACACCAAGGCTGAAGGCGCCTTTTAGATTATGTAAGCGTTCCCGGTAAGCAAGGGCTGTTTGACTCACGGTCTCTACTTTTTGACAGAGCAGGTCCCCGGCAAAGGACAGAGACAATGTTTGGGCGATCTGTTGCGCGAACACCGCAGCCTGATTATAACCGCGCTCCCTTAGCCGTTTTTTGTGCATCGGTACCGCGGTAACGAGGTCGTAATCGACGGCATTGAGGTTAACCCGGGCGAAAAACAGTTTTGCCATGGTCTCGGCGAGATCACGGCGATTGTTGTATTTTAATTTTTTGACAAGAACGCCACTGTCTTCATCATAGGGGAAGGCGGCGAAAATACCGTTTTTCCCATAGGACGGCGTTTTCAAAAAGCAGTTGGGACAAACTTTAAATGGGACGGGATAAAAAGCGCCGCAGCTTTGACAGAAAACCTCCCGCTCCCCATTGGTGAACAGGCGCTCAAGGCAGCGCCGGCAAAGCCCCGGATATTCCGGGACAGCGTTTTCGCCGCAGAGTACACAGCGGGTGGTGGGCCAAATAATTTTGGCCAGAGAAAGCTTTTTCAACGGTTTCACCTGCTTCGGCAGAAAGGCCGCCACACTCTTATCCTTTGTTATGATACAAAAGAAAGTGGTCAAATAGGCGTTGATTCCGTCACCTTCCTGTGATCATTTTTCGACGTGTTTTTTCCGCGGAAAGTACATCGCCTTTTTCCAAGTTTTCGTGTCAATCCCCCGGGTTCTGGCCGTCTCAGTGAGATAGTCGGGATAGGGGTACACGGTCAACAGCGGGTTTTCCTCAGCGTTTGTTAGCAACGCTCCACTAAAAGCGGCTAAGGATTCATCTTCGGCGATGAGTTTTGACCAAAGGGCTTTCGCCGTGTCCCCTTCCTTTAGGGCCAAAGAAAGCACGGCGCCAAGATAATCATCTTTCAAATAGGCGCAGTAGGGACTCTTCAAAAACGTGGCGATGAGGCGAAGAGCCTCCTCGCCGCCGATTGCCGCCACGGTCAAATAAGCACCGCGCAACAAAAGTGGTTGTTTCCGCTGAAAGAGCAACGGGGAAAGGCGGGGCAGAACCCTTTCATCGGCGTTGAGACGCAACACGTTCAAGGCCCTTAACTGCCACTCCCTTTCCTCTTGGGCGAGGATATCATAAAGAAGCGGCAAAAGTAAGGGGTCATAACACCGTTCCGCCAAAAGAAAGGCTTTGGCCCGAACGAGGGCATCCTCGTCGTAAAGGGCACTTTGCAAAAAGGCGGCGGCATCTTCTCCCGTTGCCGCGCCTTCTCCCATTTCGTTTAATTTTGCGATTTTTTCTTCTCTGCCCGCCGCCATTACCGGGCCTCTAAGGTCTTTTTCTTCACCCAAACGCTTTCTCCCGCTTTGAGGGCCAAAATATCCACGGGACCGCCAACGGTTTTGGAACGCAACTGAAAGCGCATGGCGTCGATGGTGGTGGCGATGGCGTATTCGGCGAAATCCACCGCGTCCTGGAGGGTAAAGAGATCCCAGGGTACGGGATGGGTGGCCATGGGCAGCTCCTTGCCGCCGTTGCCCTTGACGCTCACTGGCTGAAGCAGACGGGCAAGGACGTCCACCTCTCCGTTCCAGCAGGCGCCGGGTTTATCATCAATGATATTTTCAATCCGGTCTTCCGCGGGGAAAACCCGCCAGACTTTACCGACATAGGTATCGTTTTCCTTTATAATGCCGGCGACATGAAAAGCAACTTTAGGAATCGGCTGAAATTTGCGGAAATAAGCCAGAAGCAGCGGACCGACATCGACTACCGGGGTATCCTCCTGCACCTCGCTAAAGAGAAATTTCTCCAGATAGCCGCTTAAAGGTTTGCCTTCGCAAGCCGCTTCGCCGCAATAGGAGATCCCGGCGCCATTGGGGGAGAGAAAAACTTTATTGGAGGAATCGGTATAGTGAACACCAACGCCGCGAATGGTCTGATGATTCTCCACTTTTTGCACGTTAAAGGTGGCGCGGCTGTCCCCCGCCAGTACAATTCCCTCGTTGACACGGATCGTAACAATCAAAGACATGATGGTTCCCCTTTCGTCGTTTCCCCTTTTATAAGCGTTCCCAATCCGCCGCGGTGAGTACACCGTAAAAATAGCCGTTTTCTGCTTTTTCCTTTACCATACCGGCATGACAAAGGGCTTTGATGGCATAAAGGTTCTGCTCCTCACAAACGGCGGTCAGTCTTTTTACGCCTTCGCAGCCGAAGAGCAGATCAAAACTAAGACACAGCGCCTCAAAGGCAAAACCCTTGTCCCTTTCTTGGGGGGTAATGTAAAAATCAAGTTCTTCTCCGCAGGCTGTCACATAACCGATGATCGCCGCGGTGTCCCTTAACGTCACGGCAAAGCAGCGGGGCGCGCCGCCCATAGCGGTGGCCGCTTCCCGAAGGACGCTGTCTTCGGTCTTCGCTCTGTCCTCCTGCTCCAGGGGACCGACGAGAATCCGCTCTGTGGCCGCCGTCGTCATAAAGCGATTTCCTCCTTGGTAAATAAAGCCGCGATGAAAGAAATATGTTCCGGCAGCTTTTGATTATCCCATTCAAGCTTAAAGCCAAGAAGGTTTTCCGTAGTTTTGGCCACGTCAAAACCGTAGCTTTCCAGAGAAGAACGCATTTGCTCAGGATGCCGGCAAGGCTTGCCGAAGAGACGGGCGCAGTAATCGCAAAGATAACAGCGGCCGGCGTGAAAGGCCCGGGAACCGGGAACGGCCTTTTCCAGTCCTAATATAATCCCATCCATGGCGCGGCGAAAATCCTGGGTGAGGAATTCCGCCATTTCACCGACGGTAACGGGGTCTTTCACCATTTCCCGCAAAGAGGGATCAACGGTGATCCGCATGCCGATGATATACGCATAACGGTAAGGGGCGATTTTCGCCGTGGTATCAAAATCAAAGGGCGGACAGCACCAAAGATGGCCGTACCGCGGACATTCTTTGCAATATGCGATGAATTGTTTTTCGTCACGATAGTCTCTGCCATAATCTGCCAAAGGAATGCAGACCGCTTTGACTTCTATGTTGTTGAACATAAGATACGCCTTCCGTTTTAAAATCAATTTTACTTTTTTATCATACCCCAAAATCGCCTTTTTTGCAACCGCTCCGGCTTTTTTTGAAGGACTTCCTCAAGTTTCCGCGAAAGTATGAAAAATATGAGAAAACAGAAAGCAAGGTACCTTTATGAATCAAAAAATCGCGGAAGAAATTGCGCTATACGACAGATACGCCACGGACAGTGAAAAATGGGACGGCTTGGAGTCGGTTTTCGGAAAAACCAATCTGTTGCCCCTATGGGTGGCGGATATGGACTTTCGCTCTCCCCTGGCTGTCCGGGAGGCGCTGCAAACAGCGGCGAAAAATGGCGTTTTCGGCTATATGATCCCACCAAAAGCCTATGTTGAAAGCTTTATCCGCTGGGAAAAAGAGCGCCACAGTTACGCCGTCAAAGAGGACTGGCTGCGCACAACGGACAGCGTGGTCAGCGGTATTCACCAGCTGATTTTCGCCTTGACCGGCGAAGGCGACGGAATCATGGCCATCACACCGGTCTACCGTCCCCTTTTCGGTGCCATCGAAAAAACAGGGCGGACGCCGGTGATCAGCGAACTTAGCGAAGAAAAGGGCCGTTATCGCCTGAATTTTGACGATATCGAGAAAAAAATTACCGCAAACCACATTAAAATGCTGCTCTTCTGCTCTCCCCATAATCCCGTGGGCCGGGTATGGCGGGAAGAAGAACTGACCAAAATCGTGGAGATCTGTAAAAACCACAATGTGATCATCGTTTCCGACGAAATTCACCAGGATATTGTGGCCAAAGATCAACGCCATATTCCCCTCGCCACCGTCGGCGGCTACGGGGAAGGGGTCATTACGGTCACCTCCGCATCGAAGAGCTTTAACCTCGCCGGGCTGAAAAACGCTTTCCTCGTCATCGAGGATCCCCTATTCCGTCAAAAACATGGGGATTTTTGCGCAAAAATGGGGCTTCACGAAGGCAACACCTTCGGTTATCTCGCGGCCACCGCGGCTTATACCGAAGGACAGGATTGGCTTGATACGGTATTGGAGATCATTTACCGCAATGACGCATTGTTGCAAGAGGCGCTGCACCCCTTCGCCGATGTCACCCTATCCCCTTTAGAAGGGACGTATCTCACTTGGCTCGATTTAAAAAATATTGTTTCCCCTGGGGAGCTTCGCTATTTTATGGAGAAGGAGGCGGGCCTGGCCGTCAATTACGGCAGCTGGTTTTTCCCCGAGGGCAGGGAGGACACCCATATCCGCCTCAACCTGGCTGCTCCCACGGCAACCATAGAAAAAGCCCTGGCAAAATTAACCGCCGCTTTGGTGCGGCACGTCTAAATGGAAATCCCTCCCGTACCGCAGAAGCGGCACGGGAGGGATTTTGATGCACACGAAATCTATCATGGAGAAAACTTCGCATCCCCTATTTGTTTATGACAGCAACACCACGATGGGCGGTTTATCGGCGTCCGCTCAGGGCGTCAAGAAACCGTGCAGAGCAAGGCGCGGGCAAAGGGACGGGCATGCCGTGTACAAAGAGGTACTCAAATGTCCGGCCCTTTTCCCGTAACACCGCTATGGGCGGTTTATGGGCGTCCTGAGGTTATTTCTTTTTGACGGGGACATATATATTCATCACCGCGTCTTTGCTGTTATTGGTGCCGTTCTTTGCCGCATAGTATTCAAAGGCAAATCCTTCGTGACAGTATTCGTATTCGCCGTTTTGGTCGAGCCATTCGCCATAGATGTATTTCCAGCAATCACGAACCGCTTGGGCAAAATCGCTGACGTCTTTCCCGGTGAGATCCGCCGGGGCCGACGTAAAGACGGCGTATTCGGCAGCGGGAATCGTCAATGTTTTCATTCCTTTGGGCACAAAATCAAAATATTCTACCACCGGACCGAAGAAATAGCTGAGTTTTCCCGTGTCTTCGGCAGCGTGGTACCAAAGACCGATTTCCCCTTCACTGCCTTCGGCGGCTTTGGCAAAATCCTCTTTACTCACAGAGGAAAAATCTTTCCCCAGCCAAAAGGCGCCGGAGGTTTTGACGTCTACCTCACCTTCGGGGGTAAACTCATACCCTACCATTTTGATTTCCGGTCTTTTTTCAAATGTTACGTTCATGCAATCGAATCCTCCTCTTTTTCGGTATGCTGAAGCACATATCCCGAATTCTTTTTTAAAAGCTCTGGAAAAACCGCTGACGGTGTCGTAACCATAGGCAAAGGCCGCTTCCGTTACGGATTTTCCTTTTCTTAACTCTTCCCCGGCCCGCAGCAACCGGCGGCGGCGGATATATTCGCCCACCGGCTGATCCATGTACACGGCGAAAAAGTGACAGAAGTAATGAAAGGAATATCCGCAAAGATCCGCAAGGGAACGGGGCGTCAGTTCCTCATCAAGATGTTCGTCGATATGGGCCAAACAGTACGCAATGGTTTCCTTATGGGTCATCCTTTCACCTCCTGCCATGATCATAACATAAAGATTCTTTGATTGCTTTTCCGTTTTTGCTGAAATTTCATTGACTTTTCTTTAAAAAAGGTTACACTGGTATATATCCTATAAATTATGGTAATTTTATGAAAAAATCAACCGGTTTTTTAGTCGCCGTCGGCAGCGCGGTTTTTTGGGGCAGCTACGGTACGTTCACAACCTTTTTAGGGAAACTCGGGCTCACCAGCGTTTCTACCGCCATGATCGGCCCGCTCTTTATTTTTGTTTTTTTCACCGTGGCCAATCTCCTGACCAACGGAGTCAAAAGCTATAAACTGCCTTTAAAACTCATTCCCGTGGTGCTCCTTTACGGCTTTTTTTCGGCAATGGACAGCTACGCCGCGGTGACGGCCTATTCGCTGTTACCCATTGCCGTGGGCTCCATCATCATCTACTGCAACCTTTTTTTGCTGATCCTCTTCTCCAGGCTACTCTTTCAAAACAAACTGACCAAAAAGAAACTGATCGCCTGTGCTATCGCCATCGTCGGCATTGCCCTGGTGGTCAATGTGTTCAACGTCGAAGGGCGCATCTCTTTCCTCGGCCTGTTTTGGGCCTTTATTGCCATGTGCTGCTGGGCGGGGATCGTGCTCTGTGAAAAATATTTGCTCAACACCGGACTCAAAGTCAATACCGTACTGTCTCTTCACGGCATCATAGCCCTTGTCCTCCTATGTTCCATTCACTCTCCCGTGGCTTTTGTGGAAAACGTCGCCGCGGCCTTCACCGCAACCGGCTGGCGGCTGCCTCTGACCATGGTGTGCTTCGGCCTCTTTACGGAAATATTTAGTTACTTGACTTTCATGATCGCGCTGAAACGGCTGGAGCCGGCGCTGGTACAAATCGCTTACACCTTAGACCCGGTGACTTCCTGCCTTTTGGCCATGATCTTTTTCGGGCAAATACTGGTACCTGTCCAGTACGGTGGCATCATCCTGATTTTGGCTGTTGTAGCCTGGCTCCATTGGGATAGCCGCAAGGAAGAGGGTAAAGAAAAAAAGGAAGTTCAAACAGAGGCGGCGTCACCATAAACAAAAACCATAGAGAGAAACTTCTGTCCATTCATATAAAAAAGCAGCGCCTCTGCGGTTGATTACCGCGGTAGCGCTGCTTTTTATGAAATCCGAATGGCAGATCGTTGAGAATTCGTATAGCGCAAGGCGCAGGCAGAGGAGCAGGCTTGCAGTGTGCAAAAGGCACTCAAGGGTCTGCCCTTCTGCCTGGAACACAGCGATATGCGGATTATCAGCAATCTGATACTATCTGACTTTTCTTTCAAAATAAGCCTGGGGATGAGCACAGACAGGACAGACATTGGGTGCGGTTTTGCCTATGTATTCATGGCCACAGTTTCTGCAAACCCAAAGGACCTCTTCCTTGTCGGCAAAAACAGTATCTTGTTCCACAGCGGCAAGGTATCTTTTGTATCTGGCTTCATGATTTTTTTCCACCACGGCAACGGCTTCAAACAAAACGGCAAGATCATCAAAGCCTTCTTCTCTGGCTTCTTTGGCCATGCGGGGATACATATCCGTGTTCTCGTAATTTTCACCGGCGGCGGCAGAGGCCAGGTTTTCCGCGGTAGTACCGATGCCTTCTAACTTTTTAAACCAGATTTTGGCGTGTTCTTTTTCGTTGTTGGCGGTTTCTTCAAAAATCGCGGCGATTTCTTCATACCCGTCTTTTTTTGCCTGGGAAGCGAAGTAGTTATACTTATTTCTTGCCTGGGATTCACCGGCAAAGGCTTCCATCAAGTTCTTTTCTGTTTTGGTTCCTGCATACTTGTTCATAATTTTATCCTCCTTCATATTATTTGATACGCGAAACGTATTCATAATTCCCTACTATTTATTGATTATAACAAACTTTCCGGTTTCTGTCAGCAGGGATTCCGCAAAAAACTAAAATAATACCAAAATCGGTTAATTTTCTGAAAAAGGTACCACATTATGCCCCTTGAGCACGGCGAAACCAGAGGAGAAGCTGAATTCGCTATAAGCCCCCTGGGAAAAGGCATAATGCCAGCAATGCTCCGCCGCCTCTTCCAATAAATACGCCATAAGCTGTTGCAGAACAGCGTGATGGGAAACGATCAAAACGGTGTCTTCTTCTTTTTTTTGCAGAACGTTAAAGAAGGAACGGGTTCTTTTCGCCATATCGCAAAAGCTTTCCCCTTCCGGCGGCGCCTGATGCCGCCAATCTGCGCACCACTTTTCATAGAGGGGATCTCCCTTTAGGGATTCGTAGTGTTTTCCCTCCCATTGACCAAAAGAAAGTTCGCTGAGTCGTTCGTCGCAGATGCGGGCCACTTTCGTTTCCCCCAAAAGCAGATCGGCGGTATGGGTTGCCCGCAACAAGGGGCTTACGTAAACGAGATCCGGTTTTAAGCGGGAAAAGAAGGGCTGCAAAGCCTTGGCCTGGGACATGCCTTTTTCCGTAAGATCGCAGTCGATACGTCCGTAATAGACCTTTTTTAAATTCAGTTCCGTTTCACCGTGACGAACCAGATAAATGCTTTTCATGGTTTCCTTATCCTTTGATCTTCAGCGGCACGCCGCAGGTGACAAAATGAACTTCCGTCGCGGCTTTGCCCAAGGCCTGGTTGACCCGGCCCAAAGCGTCCCGGTAAAACCGGGAAAGAGGATATTCCGGCACAAGCCCCAGACCGACTTCGTTGGTGACAAGAATCAGGTCACAAGAAAGCGCGGGAAAACAGGCGATAAAATCATTGATCTCCGCAACGAGGGCTTTTTCCGTTTTCAACATTTCCTCAAAGGAAACATCTTCTTTGAGCATGACGGGATCATCAAAAATCAGGTTGGTGGCCATAATCGTCACACAATCTAAAAGAATGCCATTGTATTTTCGGGAAAGCTCCGGTAAAACCGCAGCCAAACCCCTATACTGTTCCAAGGTATCCCAGTGGGCGGGACGGCGGCTTTGGTGTTTCTTGATGCGGTCCTTCATCTCGTCGTCAATGGCTTTGGCTGTGGCCACGTAGAGGATCTTTTCTCCTTTTTCCCTGATCAGTTCTTCCGCAAAAGTGCTTTTACCGGAGCGGGCGCCGCCGGTAATCAGCGTCACTTTGCTCATGCGTCTTCCTCCCGGATGTCCACGAAGTCATCATGTTCGATGGCGGCTTCGGCAAAGGTGGCCATTTCATTGATCATGGCCAAAGCGGTATCAACAACGTGGAAGGCCAAGGGGCAACCGCTGCCTTCGCCAAGGCGCATGTCCAGCAGAAGCAGGGGCTCCTTGCCGATGGCTTGCATCACTGCCATAAAGGCCGGTTCCGCCGAGCAGTGGGAAGGAATCAGATAATCCTTCACCTTGGGACAGATCTTCACTGCGGCCAAGGCCGCGGCGGCAGAGATAAACCCGTCGATCACCACCGGCAAACGGTTGGCAGCGCTGCCCAGGTAAACGCCGACAAGACCGGCGATATCGAAACCGCCGACTTTGGCCACGACATCCACGGCGTCGTTGGGATCGGGCTGATTGATTTCCATGGCCCGTTCCAGCACGTCTTTTTTATGAAGATACGCTTCTTTGGTAAGGCCCGCGCCTTTCCCCACGGCTTCGTCCATGGTAATGCCGCTTAATCCCACCAGTACACAGGAACTGGAGCTGGTATTGCCCATACCCAGCTCGCCGGTGCCGATGATATCATAGCCTTTTGCTTTCAGCTCCTGAACGGTTTCGATCCCGATTTCTATGGCTTTGATGCAGTCTTCCCGGCTCATGGCAGGACCTTTGGCAAAGTTCGCCGTACCGTGGGCGATTTTTTTATGGATCATACCGGGGATGATATCTTCACTGTTGATGCCGACGTCCACCAGGACGTAATCGGCGGCGGCTTCCTTGGCAAACACAGTCATGCCGGAAACGCCCCGGGCCATACATTTGGCCATGATGGTGGTAACTTCTTGACCGGCAACGGTAACGCCCTCTTCATGGATGCCGTTATCAGCGCACATAGCGATGATGACGCGTTTTTTCATCCGGTTCCCTTTGACGTTACCGGTGATTCCGGCAATTTGAGCCGCCAGCGTTTCCAGGCGGCCAAGGCTGCCGATGGGCTTGATAAGGCCATCGATATATTCCTGGGCTGCTTTTTGCACATCATGATCAAGGGGTTTGATCTGCTCTAAGGTTTCTTGCCATAATTTCATCTTTTTTTCCTCCTAAATGAAAAAGCCGCATCCAAAACGGGATGCGGACAGAATAAAATACCATCTCATCCCGGCTCTTCCTCCCCGAGTTCCGGAATCACATGGCAGGTTTCCTGACTTGAGCTTCATCTTACTTTCCGGCCTTCTCTACGCAATACGTGCGCCAATGGCTCTTCGGATTTCATCCTCTCTCACAGTAGCGGGTGCTGTAACGGATTTCAACCGTTTTTCCTTTTATCCGGGAGTATCTCCCGGCACCGACCTTATTCGATTACCCCTATTTTAACATAAAATCCCGTTTTGTCAACAAAAACAGCGGCGGGGCGGTAACAAAAAAAGACACCGCCATAGGCAGCTTATCAGTAATCGTAGAGATTGTACAGAAAGGCTTAGC
>DLGE01000012.1:46787-82584 GCA_002482535.1 Peptococcaceae bacterium UBA7702
GACCTGCGGTTGCGCCGTGTACCTGAATGTACACAAGCAGTCGCGGGGTAAGGGGTTCGCCGCGGATCAGCCTTTATGGGCAATCGTAGCGGAGCAGATCTGTAAGCCGGGTTCTGTTCTAAACAATTCGATCATCATCTGTCTTGGCGTTCCGTCGCCGAAACGCTCACGCGACCTTACCCGAAAGCTGGGCGGGCAGCCCAATACTTTCCTATTCGGTCTTGCACCGGATGGGGTTTACCTGGCCGGTTTGTTGCCAAACCGCCGGTGCGCTCTTACCGCACCGTTCCACCCTTACCTTCCGCAGAAGGCGGTTTGTTTCTGTGGCACTATCCCTGAGGTCACCCTCGCCGGCCGTTAACCGGCATCCTGCCCTACGGTGCCCGGACTTTCCTCAAACGGCACCTTTCGGTATTCCGCTCGCGATGATACGATTTACTCCGCTTTGCTATTATATACGATTCCTCGCCCTTTGGCAAGGATTATCGGTACGACCAAAAATCCCCGCTTTGTGTAGAGCTCATAAACGCCAAGGCTGGCATGGCCGCTGCCAGTTTCTGCATAAATGGCTTTAGTACAACAACTTCTGTACCGAAATGGCCGGCATCGATGATCGAAAGCCCCATTTCCTGGGCTGCCTGAGCGTCGTGATATTTAAAATCAGCGCTGACGTAGACATCGGCGCCCTGATGCTTGGCCTCAGCCATAAATTCCGCACCCGCGCCGCCCATGACCACCGCCTTTTTCACCGGGGCGGTGGGATCGCCGACAAAACGCAGGGCGTCAAGGTTGAGATTCTTTTTGACCATTTCGATAAAATCACCGAAAGAGGTCTCTTGTCTCAAATATCCCATCATGCCGAAACCCAAGCCGCTGTCCTCCGGCAAAAAAACAGCGCAATCTTGCAAATTCAACCGATTTCCCAAGGCGGCGCTGACACCGTAGGCCATCTTATCAAGGGACGTATGGCAAGCGACGACAGCGATATTTTGTTGAAGAAGACCGGCGATCATCTTACCCTTGCTTGTACTAAGATCAATGCGCTTCACCCCTTGGAAAAAGAAAGGATGATGGGTGATGATGAGTTCCGCCTTTTTGGCAACGGCCTCGGCCAAAACAGCCTCTGTAAAATCGAAAGCCAGCAAAACCCTATCGATGTTGGCGGCAGGGTCACCTATCTGTAAACCGCTGTTATCCCATTCTTCCTGTAAGGCAAAGGGACAGCAGAGATCAATTTTGGCGATCACTTCCTTTAAAAGCACATATATTCCTCCATTCTCCGTTTGGCGATCTCGATCTGCTTTAGATATACGTTAAGCTCCTCTTGGCGGAATCTGCCTTTTCCCTTTTTCTTCAGCCTGATCAGGATCGCCTGGGCTCTTACTTTTTCCTCTTTCAAATAAGCCCTCAGCAACGGATCCCTTCGCGCCAAAAGACAGGGACCGGCAAAAATATCTGTCGGTGACAACACCTGCTCGCCCGGGACAGCGTGGATGATGATATAATACTGACCTTCCTCCAAAATCATGGTTTCCCCTGCAATGCGAAAACCCATTGAATTGATCAACGCGCGAACCTTATCACTATTACCCATGGCCTGAATCACCAAGCCGCGCAAGGCGGCGGTGACACCGGGGCGATCAGACAGTATCTCACAAATCGTCAGACCTCCCATACCGGCGAAAACAGCATAATCCGCTTCTTTCGGCGCGAGGACAGACAACCCGTCGCCGACGCGGAACTCAGCCCGTTCCACTTCTTTCTCCTCGGCAAAGAACTCCTTTGCCCGGGAAAGGGATTTTTCCGAGATATCCGCTAAAATCACCTTTTGGGCAATCCCTTCTTTGAGCAAGCAGAGGGAGAGCTCTCCCCGGTCGGCGCCGATGTCGGCGACCACAACACCGCGGGGCAAATATTCTTTTATGGCGTTTAAGCGTTGTGATAATTTCATGGCTACAGTATAGCATAAACCTTTGCAAAATAAAATACCAATTTAGCTGGGGAAACGTGAAAGATTCCGCGGAAAATTCCGGGGCAAAACGGTAAAAAGAGCCGACATTAATGAACCCTTCTAAATAAGATGATGAACTGTTAAGAATAACTTCGTCTTTTGGGGAAATTCCTGCGAAATTTGCTGCTAAAGGGCATAATCTGTCGGCGGTCACGTGCTCATAAAAATGGCAGCAATCAGGGGGCCAAGAAGCTGTGCAGAGCAAGGCGCAGTGAAAAAGCCAGACCCGCTGTGTACATAAATGTACTCAAGGGTCTGGCTTTTTTGCTGGAACACCGCTATGTGCGGCTTATTGGCCTTCTGATTACATGAACATGGGAGCAAAAACCAACGCCACAATCGTCATCAACTTCATCAAAATGTTCAACGAAGGACCGGAAGTATCTTTGAAAGGGTCGCCAACGGTATCGCCGTTGACGGCAGCGGCATGGGCATCGGAACCTTTGCCGCCGTAGTTGCCCATTTCAATGTACTTTTTCGCGTTATCCCAGGCACCACCGGCATTGGCCATCATTACCGCCAAGAGGAAGCCGGTAACGAGGGAGCCGGCAAGGAGGCCGCCAAGGGCTTCAGCACCAAGGAAGGGCAAAAGACCGACGATGAGGGGCGCAAAAATTGCCAAAAGACCGGGGATGATCATTTCTTTCAAAGCGGCATGGGTGGAAATGCTGACACACCGGGCATAATCGGGACGGCCTGTCCCTTCCATAATGCCGGGGATGGTTTTAAACTGACGCCGCACTTCTTCGATCATCTGACCGGCGGCGCGGCCCACGGCCTGCATGGTCAGAGCGGAGAAGAGGAACGGCAGCATACCGCCGATGAAGAGACCGGCGACAACCTTCGGATTAAGAATATTGATGGTATCCATACCCATGGCCTGGGTGTAGGCGGAGAACAGGGCCAAAGCGGTAAGAGCCGCGCTGCCGATGGCGAAACCTTTGCCGATGGCGGCGGTGGTGTTGCCCACGGCGTCCAAAGCATCGGTGATTTCCCTGATGTGGGGATCCATTTCGCTCATTTCGGCAATACCCCCGGCATTGTCGGCCACAGGGCCGTAAGCGTCAACGGCAACAATGATACCGGTGGTGGAGAGCATCCCGATTGCCGCCAAAGCAATGCCATAAAGGGAAGCAAAATGATAGGAAACAAGGATGGCAATGGCGACAACGATCACCGGCAAAGCCGTGGAAAGCATCCCGGTGGCGACACCGGAAATGATGTTCGTGGCCGTACCGGTTTCGCAGGAACCCGCGATCTTTTTTACGGGTTTGTAATCAAAGGAAGTATAGTATTCAGTGAGTTTACCAATGAGGAAACCGGCGGCAAGACCACTGGCAACGGCAATGAAAGCACCGTATTTAAAAGCAACAGGGAAGGTCAGGTCATAGTCGGCTTCCGGCAGTAGCATGCAAACAAAGAACGCGGCAATGACCGCTAAAAGCATGGCGATACCACTACCGAGATTCAATGCTTTCTGGGCGTTGGCCCCTTCACCGGTACGCACAAAGAACGTACCAATGACTGAGGCGACAACACCGGTAGCGGCCAGAAGCAACGGCACCACAATACCGATGGTGCTGCCATGGAATAAAGACGCGCCCAAGGCAATGGCGGCGATGATGGAGCCACAGTAAGATTCATACAGATCGGAACCCATGCCGGCCACGTCGCCGACATTGTCGCCGACATTATCGGCGATGGTGGCGGGGTTTCTGGGGTCGTCTTCGGGAATCCCCGCTTCCACTTTACCAACGAGGTCGGCGCCGACGTCAGCGGCTTTCGTATAGATCCCGCCGCCAACACGGCCGAACAAGGCCACGGAAGAAGCCCCCAAAGCAAAGCCGTTCACCACGGAAGCCCTGGTTACTTCGCTCATATCCGGCATGAGGATATAAAAGATCATTAAAGTGATACCAATGCCGACGAGGCCAAGACCAACCACGCAAAGCCCCATGACGGCGCCGCCGGAAAAGGCGACACGCAGTGCGGCGTTGGTGCCGCGCTGGGCGGCGTTGGCCGTTCTGACATTGGCCTTGGTGGCGATGCGCATACCAAAATTACCTGCCAAAACAGAACAGACCGCACCAATCAGATAGGGAATCGCGGTGAGAGGATTCAGTGTTTGCTCACCGTTACCGGTGGCGAAACCGGCGGCAACAATGATCCCCACAAGGACAAGCACCACGATAATCAGAACCTTGTACTCACCTTTGAGAAAAGCCATGGCACCCTCATGAATTGCGCTGCCAATCTCCTGCATTCTTTCATTACCCGGCGCTTCGCTGGTAACTCTTTTGACATGTACAAGGGCAAAAATCAAAGCAAGAAGCCCCGCAGCCAAGGTCAGCCACACCGTGGTATTGATGGTGAAAAATGTCTCCATTTTTTCCATTCCTCCTAAAATAATGATGTGTAAAAATATTAATATAAATTAAAATACAATGGCGATGATTAAAGTCAGCACGAAAAAGGCCACGGCAAGGATTGCGGAAACTCTCGCAAAAAGGGCGTCCAAACCTTTTTTCTTACCGAAAAACTGCTCCGAAGCACCGCCGATGACACCGGAAACGCCCGTGCTTTTACTGGACTGCATTAAAATAACAACAATGAGCCCGAGGCAAATCAGCACATCGACGATCATTAAAAATATCTCCATGTTACACCTCCAAAATAAGTAATGGTAATATTTTAACATATATGCACTCGAAATACAACCGGAATTTCCCTGATCCCGCAGAGAAACAGGGCTTTCGCAAAAAACTTAAAAACATTGGGCGGCCATTACACTCTGGCGGACTGTGCTTTTGTACGCTGTGAAAGCCCGGTCTTCCGCCACCGTCTCTGCGCCGCTTATTTCAGGTTATAGAAAACGTCCATCCCGCGATATTGAGCCGCTTCTTCCAAAGCTTCTTCAATGCGAAGCAACTGGTTGTATTTGGCCACGCGGTCCGTGCGGCAGGGAGCCCCCGTTTTGATCTGGCCGGCATTGACGGCAACGGCGAGATCGGCGATGGTGGCGTCTTCGCTTTCACCACTGCGGTGGGAGATCACCGCGGTGTATCCCGCTCTTTTGGCCATTTCAATGGTATCCAAAGTTTCCGTGAGGGTACCAATCTGATTGACTTTGATCAGGATGGAGTTGGCGGTGTCGCTGTCGATACCGCGTTGCAGCCGTTCCGTATTGGTCACAAAAATGTCGTCACCAACGATCTGAATCTTGCCGCCTAATTTTTCGGTCATCAGCCGCCAACCGTCCCAATCGTCCTCATCCAGACCGTCTTCAATGGAAATGATGGGATATTTTTCACAAAGGTAGGCGTAGTATTCCACCATTTCTTCGCTGGTTTTGGCTTTATTTTCACCGGATAACTGATATTTGCCGTCTTTATAAATTTCGGAAGCGGCCACATCGATGGCGAGGCGCACGTTTTCTCCCGGCACATAACCAGCTTCTTTGATGGCTTCGACGATCACCGCCAAAGCTTCTTCGTTGGTATCAAGATTCGGCGCGAAACCACCTTCATCGCCGACGCCGGAAAGCAGGCCTTTGGCTTTCAGCACCTTTTTAAGGTGATGGTAGATTTCCGCGCCCATGCGGAGGCCTTCCCGGAAAGAAGCGGCGCCGACAGGCATCACCATGAATTCCTGGATATCTACATTATTGGCGGCGTGTTTACCGCCGTTTAAAATATTCATCATGGGAACGGGCAGTTCCTTGGCGTTGACGCCGCCGATATACTGGTATAAGGGCATATCGAGAGCATTGGCGGCGGCTTTGGCCGCGGCCAGGGAAACGCCTAAAATGGCGTTGGCGCCAAGTTTGCCTTTGTTGGGCGTACCGTCAAGTTCAATCATCTGCCGGTCAATGGCGACCTGATCAAAAACGCTCATGCCGATGATTTCAGGAGCGATCACATTCAAGACGTTATCCACCGCCGTTAAGGTACCTTTCCCGAGGTAGCGGTCTTTTTCACCGTCTCTCAGCTCCACGGCTTCATGGGCGCCGGTGGAGGCGCCGGAAGGGATGATGACCCGCCCCATGGTACCGTCTTCCAAAAAAACTTCCACTTCCACAGTGGGATTCCCCCGGGAATCGAGAACTTCTCTCGCGTTCACATCATAGATCAATGACATTTTTTACACCTCTAATATCTTTTGTATATATAAATGAAATAGAATATCAAAGTTTGGCCTATTTTACCGCTTTTACAATGGGTTTTCCCGTCATCTCCGCCGGTTGGGGCAGATTCATCAGAGAGAGCAGGGTCGGTGCGATATCACAGAGGGCGCAACCTTCCCGGCCCGTGTATTGCTCCTTGCTGATCATGATATAAGGGACCGGATTATTGGTGTGAGCCGTATAGGGGCCGCCGTCATCCGCAAACATTTTTTCAGCATTGCCATGGTCAGCGGTGAGAAAAACTTCGCCGCCGCGAGCCAAAACAGCTTCGACGATCTCACCGACACAGCCGTCGACAAATTCGATGGCCTTAATCACCGCGGCAAGATTACCGGTATGGCCCACCATATCAGGATTGGCAAAATTCAAAATGATCACATCAAACTGATCTTTGGCAATTTCCCCGAGGACGGCTTCGGTGACGCCGGCGGCGCTCATCGACGGTACTTCATCGTAAGAGGCCACCTTGGGCGAGGGGATCAAGATGCGTTCTTCTCCGGGATAGGGGGGCTCGATTTGACTGTTAAAGAAAAACGTCACGTGGGCGTATTTTTCCGTTTCGGCGACGCGCAGCTGGGTTTTGCCGCAAGCGGCAAGATAGGAACCGAGGTTGTTGACTATGGGCATTTTCGGAAAAGCGATGGGCACATCGTAAGCGGCGTCGCATTGGGTAAAACAGACATAGTACGTGGCGGGAAGCCGACTACGGGCAAACCCCGGGAAATCCGGATCTTTGAAGGCCCAAAGCATTTCCCTGGCGCGATCGGTGCGAAAATTAAAAAAGATCATCACGTCGCCGTCTTCCACTTTGGCGCCGTTTTCCATGATGATGGGTTTGACAAACTCATCGGTAATGCCGGCGGCATACGATTTTTCGATGGCTTCGCGATAATCGGCAAAAACCGCTCCCGTCCCTTCCACCAGAGCTTCGTAAGCTACTTGCAGCCGTTCCCAGCGTTTGTCGCGGTCCATGGCATAGTAGCGGCCCATGACCGTGGCGATCCGGCCGGTGGCTTTTTCCGCCATGGCCGCACTGATCTCATCAAGATAGGTTAAAGCCGAAGTGGGGAGCACATCGCGACCGTCAAGAAAAGCGTGAAGGGCGATGTCCTTGAAGCCTTTTCCCTTCGCCAGCTCCAAAAGGGCAGTGACATGATTGATGTGGCTGTGGACGCCGCCGTCGGAGAGCAAACCCAGCAGATGCACGGTTTTACCCTTTTCGGCAGCGTAATCCAGGGCATCGTTGAGCACGCAATTTTTAAAAAACGTACCCTCCGCCACCTCTTTGCTGATGCGGGTAAGATCCTGATAGACCACACGCCCGGCGCCCATATTCATATGACCAACCTCGGAATTGCCGATCTGATCTTTGGGCAGACCCACAGAGAGGCCGGAGGCATTGAGATAACCGTGGCAGTAGGTTTTCCAGTAGTGATCGAAATGGGGCTTTTTTGCCGCCGCCACGCCGTTGCCTTCTTTATTGTCCGCACAACCGAAGCCGTCCAAAATCAAGAGCATCGTCGGTTTTTTATCCATCATTGATACCTCATATTCCGGCTTTCGTCATGGCGGCAAAATCCGCCGGTTTCAGCGAGGCGCCGCCGATCAATAAACCGTCGATATTGCTTTGGGCCAAAAGCGTCTTAGCGTTTTCCGGTTTGGCCGAGCCGCCGTAAAGCAAGGGAATATCCTTGGGCAAAGAGATCTTTTGTAATATTTCACGGATCAGGCCCATGGTTTCATCGGCATCCGCCGGCGTCGCCGTTTTGCCGGTGCCGATGGCCCAAACCGGCTCATAGGCAATGATCAGATTATCTTGCCCCAAACCGTCAATATCCGTTAAGACTTCGCTTAATTGGGCCGCAAGGACTTTACCAAAGGAGCGGTCCTCCCGCTGACTCAAAGATTCGCCAACACAGTAGACGGGAATCAAGCCCAGTTCCTTTAAGGCCACGAGTTTCGCTTTCAAAAAAGCGCTGTCTTCTTTGAAATACTGACGCCGCTCCGAATGCCCCACAAGACAGTAGGAACAGCCGCAATCCGCAAGCATGGCCGCGGAAACCTCACCGGTATAAGCACCGCTCTGCTGGGGATGACAATTCTGAGCGCCATAAGCGATCTGGGTATCCCCCAAGATCTCCGCGGCGTCTTTTAAAGAGAGGAAAGGCGGGAAAACAATGACCTTGTTTTCCACCGTAGCCGCGGTTTCTCTGATTTCTCGCAACCGCTTACGGTTTTCCTCCAGAGTACCGTGCATTTTCCAGTTACCGGCAATGATTTTCATGATATTACCTCATTCTTCATGCTTTAAGGCTGCGAAAAGCCATGGTGGAGATCAGTCTTTACCGACTGTTTCAACTTTGTCCAAACAAGCGGCGATACCGGGCAATTCTTTGCCTTCCAAAAATTTCAGAGAAGCGCCGCCGCCGGTAGAAATATGACTGATACCCTTTTCCATGCCAATGCTTCTGACCGCCGCGGCGGAATCGCCGCCGCCGATAACACTATAGGCGTCGGCGTCGCCGACGATCTTAGCGATGTCCTTGGTTCCGGCGGCAAAATGACTCATTTCAAAAACTCCCATGGGGCCGTTCCAAAGGATTGTTTTGGCGTCTGCCAAGGCCGCCGCGAAAATAGCCACAGTCTTTTCGCCAATGTCAAGACATTGATAATCTTGGGGTACAGTAGCCACGGGAACGACTTTGATTACAGCGTCATTGCTGAACTCGCTGGCCGCCCGAACGTCAACGGGAAGATAGATTTTATCAGCGTAGGCGCCGTTTAAAAGCTCTTTGGCAAAGTCGATTTTAGCCTCTTCCACCAAGGATTTCTGCATATCATAACCTTTGGCCGCCAAAAATGTATTGGCCATGCCGCCGCCGATGATCAACTTGTCAACGATGGGCAGCAGTTTTGCCAGAATCTTAATTTTATCAGAGACCTTGGCGCCGCCGATGATGGCGACGAGGGGACGGTCGGGATTTTCCAGCACTTTGGAAAGGGCGTTGATTTCTTTTTCCAACAACAGTCCGATATAGGTGGGCAAATATTGGGGAATGCCCACGGTGGAAGCGTGGCTTCTGTGATCCACACTGAAACATTCGTTGACATAGAGATCGCCGAGGCGGGCAAGCTTTCTGGCAAAATCGTCGTCGTTGGCTTCTTCCTCCGGATAAAAACGGAGGTTTTCACAAAGCACAATCTCTCCCGGCTGCAACCCCTGACAAAGGGCAACAGTTTCTTCAGCAAGGGGATCGTCGGCGAATATTACCTTGATATCGAAACATTCTTCTAAAACATGAGCGACAGGCTTTACAGACATGGCGGAAACCCGCTGCCCCTGAGGACGTCCGAGGTGCGTCAGGATCACCAAGGAAGCGCCCTGCTCCAGGATATATTTTATAGTGGGAATACTTTCTTCAATGCGCATAAACGCGGTGATATTGCCATGTTCATCCATCGGCACGTTATAATCGGCGCGAAGGAGCACTCTTTTGCCTTTCAGATCACAGTCTCTGACGCTTAATTTCTTCATTTGTTCAAACTACCTCATTGAAAGATTCGGATATGTCTATAACGTGATATTACAGTGAAGGTGTTCCCTCACTGTAATATTGATATTTGTTCAGTTGTATCATGATCAAAGGCCCTTCGCCGCGACATAGGCAGCAAGGTCAACGACGCGGCAGGAATAGCCCCATTCATTGTCATACCAGGAGACGATCTTTGCCATGTTGTCACCGATGACCATGGTGGAAAGGGCGTCTACAACGGAAGACAGGGGGCAGTGGTTGTAATCGATGGAAACAAGGGGCAGCTCTGAATAGCCTAAAATCCCCTTCAACTCGCCTTCCGCCGCGTTTTTCAGGGCGGCATTGAGCTCTTCGGCAGTAGCCTTTCGCGCCAATTCCACGGTGAGGTCCACCACGGAGACATTGGGGGTGGGCACGCGCATGGCGAAACCGTTGAGTTTCCCCTTTAACTGGGGCAACACTAAGGCCACGGCTTTGGCGGCCCCGGTGGTGGTGGGAATGATGGAAGAAGAGGCGGTTCTCGCCCTTCTCATATCTTTATGGGCCTGGTCTAAAATGCGCTGATCGTTGGTGACGGAATGAATCGTGGTCATCAAACCTTTGACAATGCCGAATTCGGCGTCAACGACTTTGGCAAAAGGCGCCAAACAGTTGGTGGTGCAGGAAGCATTGGAAATGATATGATGACGGGCAGGATCATAGGTTTCTTCATTGACGCCCATGACAAAAGTGGCGTCTTCATGTTTGCCGGGAGCGGTGATGATCACCTTTTTGGCGCCGGCAGATAAATGAGCCTTGGCCTTATCGGCGTCGCGGAAGGCGCCGCTGGCTTCAATAACGATATCGACGCCCAGCTCTTTCCAGGGCAGGTTTTGGGGATCTCTTTCCGCAAATACTTTTACGGCCTTGCCGTCGACGGTCATCGTATCATGATCGGCGGCGGAAACGTCTTTGTCCCAGGTTCCGTGAACAGAGTCAAATTTCAATAAATGGGCGTTGGCAGCAGCATCCCACAAATCGTTAACAGCAACGACATCGAGGCCGTCCTTATCAAACATGGCACGGTAGACCAGTCTGCCGATTCTGCCAAAACCGTTAATCGCAACTTTTGTTCCCACAAGTATGCACCTCTCAATCTATTGATATGAAAAATCTTGTTTTATGTCAGGGGATTCAGCCCTTCAGCTATCTTTATTATAGCAGAAATTTCATTATTTTACTAACGGAAATGTTGATTATTTTTACTTCCTTATTCCCTTGTGGACAAAATTCGAGATGCTTCGTCCCTGCGGTAGCTGCCCGGGGTTTTCCCGGCATGTTTTTTGAAGACCTGGGAAAAGTAACGGGCGTCCCGAAAACCGACTTTCATGGCGATTTCCGCCACAGAATAAGAAGTGGTAGTCAGGAGTTTTCTCGCTTCCTCCATGCGCACATGGGTCAAATATTCCGTAAAACTCCAGCCTTTTACCTGCTTAAACAGACGGCTGAAATAGCAGGTGCTGAGATAAACCTGCTTGGCCACGTCTTCCAGACCGATTTCCTGATGGAAATTTTCTTCCATGTAGCGAACGGCTTTATCAATGAGATTGACGTTTCTGAATTCTCTCGAGGTGCGGATTTTACTCACCAGATCGTTAAGCCAGTTGACGACTTTTTCCTTCATGGCGTCCATATTCGTTTCTTTGGCGACCTGCTGTTCCAAAGCGGCAAGGCTCTCTTCCAAAGATTCATAGGCAATGCTGCTTTCCACCGCGGCCCGCACCACAACGGTGCAGATTTCTGAAATCTTCAAACGGACCCGGGCAAGCTGGGTATCTTCACTGATGTATTCCGTCCAAAGGGACAAAAAGGAACGAACGGTGCGGTCCCAATCCCCCATGCAGACGGACATCACGAGATTCTTTTCGTAACCCTGGCGCAAAACATTGGCGTATTCGCTGGTGGCTTCCACATCATCGGCATGAATCGGCTGGTCGCCACCGTAAAGAATGCGGTATTCCCCTGCTACCAATGCTTCCCTGTGAGAGCGGGCCACACCGGCGGGCCCCCGGCCCATGCGGCCGATCCCCACGGTCACTGTGGAGGAAGTCTGCATTCTGACGCGGTCGCAGATATGTTCCCCTAAATTCATGGCCATGTTTTTCAAGGCGGTGTCATCAAAACCTTCTTCCGCAGCCAAAAGCACGGTAAACTGCCCGTTGCCCAAAGAGATAAAGAAATGTTCCGGCCATTCGGTAAGGCTTTCTTCAATGGCGTCGCCTACTTGCCGCTGGACGATCTGTTTTTCAAGTTCGGAACGGAAATTATTCTGAGTGGTAAGATTATCCATCCAGATATTCATGGCAAGACAAAGAGGATTTTTCAAGCCGAAAAAGTCCGTGCGGCTTTTCATTTCCTCTTCATCGGTGAGATTGCCGTTGATCAAGTCCATCACAAAGCCAATGCGGATAAAAGGCAGCGCGTCTTTTAGGGTGGCCTTCGTTTCCTCCAACTCCCGATGTTTTTCTCTTTCCGTTTCGATTTCATCGGAAAGGCGTTCCGCCAAATCGATGATTTCTACGCTTTCCACCGGTTTCAGCAGATATTCCGCCATGCCGAGACCGACGGACTGCTGGGCGTAATGAAATTCACTGTAGGCGGAAACAATGACGATTTTTACATTGGGCAGCGCGACTTTGAGCTGACGCGCGACTTCGATGCCGTCAAAACCCGGCATTCTGATATCGAGAAAAATGATATCCGGTTTCGTTTCCATGCCCAAGGCTACCGCGTCTTCTCCATTGTCGGCTTCGGCGACGATTTTGTATTTCCGGGGAAACTCCTCTAAAACCGTACGCAGATACTGCCTTTGTAAAGGCTCATCATCCGCAACCATAATTCTGATCATACTGTTTTACCTCTTTTCTTAAATACAGCTGTCTTTATTATTTAATAAAGGGGAACGACAACTGGAGCGTAGTTCCCTTATTGATCTCGCTGTTGATATCCCAAGCGCAATCACTGCCAAAATGAAGCTGGAGGCGGCGTAAAACATTGGTCATACCGATACCGCTGACTTGACCGCCCTTGGTGGAACGGATTTTTTCCAGCTTAAAAATACTTTTCTGCTGCTCTTTGCTCATCCCCACACCGTTATCAGAGACTTCCAAAAAGACGTTGCCGTTTTCCAGCCAACTCTGGATGGAAATGATACCGCCACGCTTCGTCGGTTCCAAACCATGTTGACAGGCATTTTCCACCAAAGGCTGCAAAATCATGCAGGGCATTTTGGCCATGAGAATGGAAGGTTCGATATCGATGCGGTGACTGATACGCCCCTGAAAACGGGTTTCCTGGATCATCAGATAGTCGGTGACGGTGCGGACTTCCTCTTCCAGGGTCACAGTATTTCTCACCTGATAAAGGCTGTATCGCATCAGCCGCGCCAGGGCGGAAACCAGTTTTTCCGTATGCTTATCCCCTTCGATTAGGGCAACGCGGCCAATGGTATTCAAGGAATTGAAGAGAAAATGGGGGCTGACCTGATACTGCAAGGCGGAAAGCTGGGCGACTTTCAATTCCTCTTCCAATTGATGCTGTTTTTTCATAAAGGCCGTATAGGTTTTTTGCTGGCCTTCCAATTCCCGGCGCACTTCCACGTTTTCAATGAGTTCCACGATTTTCTTACCGGTAAGTCCCAAGTAAAGGCAGAGAGCGTCACATTGGGCCAGGGAAAGAACGGGCACCTCAGGACGGCAGTCCAATTTGCTCACATCTTCTTCCAGGAGAAAGTGGCCGCAGAGGAGTGTGCCAATGCCGACATTTTCATTGGTCAGCGGATAGCTGATTTCCACAAGACCGCAGCGGCAGCGGTAGGCCACCGCCTTATGGGGATTGACCTCCCCCATGGTCAAATAGAGGGGAGAAACCAGCTTGTACTTTTTTAGTGTTTCCTGCCACTGGTGGCATAGGGTAGAACAGGAAGCAAAGGCTTCGCCCCCCACAAAGGGCACGCCCTTTTTATCGACAAAGACCATATCCAAACCGGTCAGTTCTTTAAAAGACAATTGCAGGGAAGCGATTTCGTCCAAGGTGTACGCCCCGGCAAGACTGTGGTGGGACAGCAATCTTTTCTTGCGTTCGATGATCTCGCCGATGAGCTTCGCGCCGCTCATGGCGTCGGGGGCGTAACCGTCGGCGCCAAAGGCAGAGGCGATATCTTCTTTCAGCGCGGCGCCGCCCACAACAACGCTGATATGGGTGCTGTGTTTCACGCCGGAAAGGGCTTTGATCGTATCGCCTACCGCCGATACCGTTGTGGTCAAAAGGGCGGAAAGGCAGAGAACATCGGGTTGATATTGGCTAACGGCTTCCACAAAAGAGGAAGGAGAAACATCGACACCGAGGTCAATCACTTCAAACCCCCTGGCCTCCAACACGAGGCCGAGGAGGTTTTTGCCGATATCGTGAAGGTCTCCGGCCACCGTACCGATGAGGATTCTCCCCCGGGTGGGAATTTCTTCGCCGGTGGAGAGCAGATAGGGACGGATGATTTTCATGCCTTCGCGGACACCCCGCGACGACACCAGGAGCTCCGTTACGTAAATCTCATTTTTCTCAAAACGGTCGCCGATCACGTGCATCGCTTTGAGCAAACCGTTATTGATCACATCGGTGACATCGTTGCCGGCATCGAGGGCTTTCTGTATCAGCCTTTTTACGTCTTCCACATCGCCTGTAACCACGGCGTGGATCAGTTCTTCATAAGCGTCTTTCATTGCAAGCCTCAAATTCTATCGGTTTTAGCCACAAAATTGACTAAAAAATGACTTTTAATAATTTATTATATCATAAATTTCCCGGTAAAAAAAGCCGTTTTCTACGGTTTAACCCAAATCTTCGGCAATTTCCCGCAATTTTTTCAGCCGGTGGCTCATGCCGCTTTTCCCCACCGGCGGATCGGCCAGGGCGGCCAATTCTGTTAAGGGCAGGTCGGGGTTGGCCTTCCGCAGCACCGCCGCCTCTTGCAGGGAAGGGGATAAACTGTCAAGACCCCGCAGCTCCTCAATTTTGCGAATGGCCTGCACCTGTTGGACAGAAGAAGCCACGGTTTTTTCCAGATTCGCCAGATCAAAATTACGCTGGCGGTTGATATTGTTATAAATGCCCTTTTTGATGCGTTCGTTTTCAAAGGCCAGCAGCGCCTGGTGGGCTCCGATGTTGATCAAAAATTCCACGATCTGATCGGCGTTTTTCAGATAAAGCACGTATTGATTCTTACGTTTACAGATCTTGGCGTCGATGCCAAAATCCGCCGTCAGCTTTTGCATGGCCTCGGCGTGCTCCTTATAAGGTGTGACGATCTCCAAATGATAGGCCCCTTCGGGATTGTTGACAGAACCGCTGCCCAAAAACGCCCCCCGCAAATAAGAGCGCTTGCAGCAGTCCTTGGTCAAGGATTCCATGGGAAAAACGCTTTTCCCAAAAACGCTCCAAGCCCCGGTCTCATCCATGATACCCAAGCGGATAAAGACATCTTTAACATCGTCCTGATAGGGAATGCGGATTTCATAGCGGTTATTCTTTTTGAGCCGCGTATTTTTATAGACCAACAATCTCCCGGGGTCCTGAAACAGCTCTTTGGCCAGTTTGAATATCTTTTTCGCCACCGCGGCATTTTCCGTGGTAATGGCCAAGGCCAAGCCGTCTCTGCCGTGAATGGCAATGGTGCCGTCGCTTTTGGTCAAAGCCAAAAACTCCGCCATCTGACAGCAACGGTTGGCGCTGATGCGCTGTGATATCTGATTTTTGGTCAGGGAAGAAAAAGACATGCTAATCTCCTGTCAAAACCTGCCTTTGGCCAGGAAGGACGCGAGTTCGTCGGCATCGTGCTTGACAAAGCCTTCCTCTTTGGCGAGAGGCAGGCCGATGATGCGCAATTTGCGCTTTTTTACCGCGGCAATATCGTTTTCCACCATGGCGAGATTGTTTTTTTCATAGGCTTCGCTCATTTCCGGGGAAAGGGACGCGGTGTTGACGATCACCCCATCGAAAAAGCGCTCTTCGGAGAGGGAGGCGATGGCCTCCACGTGATCGGATAAGCTGTATCCTTCGGTTTCCCCCTTCTGGGTCATGATATTGGCGATATAGTAGACCGGCGCCGGGGACTGGGCCAAAGCGTCGATGATGCCGGGAACGAGAAGATTCGGAATGATACTCGTATAGAGGCTGCCGGGACCAAGTAAGATCAGATCGGCATCCATAATAGCGTCGATGGCTTCGGCGTTGACCAGCACATTGCGGGGCTTTAAAAAAACCTCGTTGATTTTACGCTGATCTTGGACAATGGTAGTTTCCCCAAAAAGTTCCGTTTCATCATCCATCACAGCGCCTAAGCTCACGTCGTCCAAGGTAACGGGAATGACTTTGCCGCGTATATTCAAAACGCGGCCAATATCCCGCACGGCGGAAGCGGCGTCGCCATTGATATCGGTGAGCCCCGAGATCAGCAGATTTCCCAAAGAATGGCCTTTGAGCTCCGCGGGGCTTTCAAAGCGGTAATTAAAAAGTTTTTCCATGATCCCTTCCCTGGGGGAAAGGGCCACGAGACAGTTGCGGATATCGCCGGGAGGCAACACCATATTGCCTTCCAAGAGACGGCCGGAGGAACCGCCATCGTCGGTCACCGTGACGATGGCGCTGATGCGGTGGGTCACCTGCTTCAAACCGCGTAAGATCGTGGAAAGACCGGTACCGCCACCGATGGCGGTAATTTTCAGTCCATATTCCAGCTTCGCTTCCTTGGTCGCCTTATCCCGAAAAGCCGCCCGGCGGCGGGCAATGTTCATCATGCGGCGGTATTTATCCTTCGCCGCGTATAAAAGGCCGACGCCGATCAGGAACAGCAATAGCGCGCAAACCCAAACAGCCAGGGAAGATAAGGCCGAATCGGAAAATACGAGACCGAAGGAACGCCGGTATTTCATGGCCAGCATAAAGAGGGCCAGGGCAATCAGAAAAACCGCCGCCACCAAATAGGGTAACCAGGCGCCCCGGAGGGATTGTTTTCTTTTCATCGGTTTCCTCCCCGCCAAGCGTCGCTATGGTTCACCGTACAGAAATAACCTGCCTTTTCCACCATTTCGGTGATCTTTTCCGCGAAAAAGACGCTGCGGTGCTGGCCTCCGGTGCAACCCACGGCGATGACCAGGTTATCCCTGGTACGTTTCTCAAAATGAGAGAGGATAAAGGTTAAAAAATCCTCGATTTTGACGAGAAACTCCACGGCTTCCGGGGCTGCCATAATGAATTCCCCCACAGCAGAATCTTTGCCGGTGAGGGGTTTTAAAATTTCGTTGTAAAAAGGATTGGGCAAAAAACGCACATCAAAGACGAAGTCCGCATCTTGAGGCACACCGTACTTATAACCGAAAGAAACCACGTTGACCAAAATATGGGGTTTGCCGCTGTCGCCGTAGACGAGTCGGGCATATTCCGCCAGGTCATTCCCTTTCATGCGGCCGGTATCGATTTTACGATCGGCGATCTTGCGCACCGGGGCCATGATCTTTTCCTCTTCCTCAATGGCGGAGAGGATCCGGATCGCGCTGCCTAAGGGATGACGGCGTCGGGTTTCGTGAAAGCGCTTCAAAAGCACTTCTTTGGCAGCTTCCAAAAAGATGATTTCCGCTTTGACCTCTTCTTCAGGAAAGCGGTTGATATTGCTGAAAAACGAGTGAAAATGGCCGTTTTCGCGGATATCCACGACAATCGCCGCCTTTTTCACACCGCGTTCTTCGGAATTGAGCAGTTTCACCAGGTCCACAATGAGTTCCACCGGCAGATGATCCACAGCGTAATAACCGAGATCCTCCATAATGCGGAGCAACTGGGTTTTACCGGCCCCGGACATGCCGGTGATGATTTTCAGTTCCAGCATAAACACACCTCCCTCAATGTGACATCTCAGCAAAAACAAAGGGCTTCCGCAGCCAACAAAGCAGCGCGCCAACGATGATCATTGCTACCTTATGATAACATATGGAAACAAAAAAGAAAAGGGGCAACGACGTCAGGCTTCCGTAAAACGGAAACGGTTCTTCTGAAATTCAATGACCCCGTCATCCCTGAGCTTGCACAACTCCCAGGACATCGCCGACCGTTCCACGCTGAGATAATCCGCCAGCTGCTGGCGGTTAAAGGGGATTTCAAACCATTGACCGGGGTTTTCCCCGGCTGCATCGGACAGATAAGAAAGCAGCTTCTCCTTGGTGGTACGTTTTGACATATGCTCCATCTTGGCATTGAGGGTATGGTTTTTGGCGGCAATGACCGTCAGCAAGTTGCGAATCAGGCGCTGATGAAACAGGCACGCCGAGGAGCACTGGGTGGTTACCCTGACGATATTGAGAAAGAGCACTTGGGTTTTTTGCGCCGCAATCACGTTAACGTCGCTTCGCGTCTGTCCCATACAGGCCAATTCCTCTCCGAAAAGCAGCGAGGGGCCGACCTCCGCCACAAGATTGCTGTTGCCGTTGTGATCCTCTTTGGTCAGGTAAACGCGGCCCCGCAAAACAAGGCCGATTTCAACCACCGAATCGCCAATATGAAAAATAGTCTCCCCTTTTTCATAGTCACGTATATGGGCGTCGAGGCATTTCATCATTGCCGACAGATCCTTCGCTTCGATACCGGCAAAGAGAGGACTGTTCATGGCCGTGGCGGAAATTTGTTTCATAAAAACTCCCTTTTGTTGTATTTCCAACATATTTTATGATTTCATTATATTATACTCAGGGCAGAAAAGCAAGAAAGGACGGTTGCCCGATGATCAGAAAAATCATTCGTATTGATGAAGAAAAGTGTAACGGCTGCGGCCTCTGCGTCAACGCCTGCAACGAAGGGGCTCTTGCCCTCGTCAACGGCAAAGCCAAACTCATGCGGGAAGATTACTGCGACGGCCTCGGTAACTGTCTGCCGGTCTGTCCCGAAGACGCCATTTCCTTTGAAGAACGGGAAGCGGCACCGTTTCAAGAAGAAGCGGTGAAGCAGCATCAAAAAGAAATGGCGCAGAAGAAAGCGGAGACAGCAACTTTAGCCTGCGGTTGTCCCGGCTCCAGTGTACGTTCCTTATCAGCCCCTAAAAAAGTAAAAAAAGAGAAGCGTGCCGGTGGTGCCTTGCGTCAATGGCCGGTACAGATCAAACTGCTGCCGACGGCGGCACGGTTTTATCAAAATGCCGACATCCTGATTGCCGCTGATTGCTGCGCTTACGCTTACAGTGCCTTTCATCTTGATTTCATTCAGGGAAAGATCACTTTGGTAGGCTGCCCCAAACTGGACGATGTCGATTACAGCGAAAAGTTGACGGAAATCTTTTCAACCAATGAGATCAAAAGCGTCACTCTTACCCGGATGGAAGTCCCCTGTTGCGGCGGCATGGCAAAAGCCGTGAAGACCGCCATCAAAAACAGCGGCAAGCAACTGCCGCTCACCGTATACACGATCTCTGCCGAAGGGCAGATCGTGGCAAAGGAGGAATTTTAAAATGGAACAATTGATGTTTTGTTACCAATGCGAACAGACCGCCCAAGGAAAAGGCTGCACCGGCAAGGCCGGGGTTTGCGGCAAACCTTACGATGTGGCTGATTTGCAAGACAAAGTCACCGGCGCCCTCGTCGGCCTCGCTTTGGCGGCCAGGGACGGCGGTCATACCGAAAAAACCGATGAAATCATCGCCGAAGGCCTTTTCAACACCATTACCAACGTCAACTTCAATCGTGAAACCTTAGAAGCGCTGCTGACAAAAATCCACGACGAAAAAACCGCCATCAGCCAAAAATGCAACCGCTGCGAAATCACCTGTGATAAATTCGATGATTACGATATTACCGCCATCTGGAAAGATAACGAAGATATCCGCTCCTTAAAATCACTGATCCTCTTCGGTCTGCGGGGCATGGGGGCATACGCCTATCACGCCATGGCCTTAGGCTACACCAGCGAAGCGGTTTCCGCCTTCTTCTATAAGGGGTTGGCCGCCCTTTCGGAGCAGCACAGCGTGGAAGAACTGATCGCCCTCGCCATGGAACTGGGTCAAGCCAACCTCGCTTGCATGGCCTTGCTGGATAAAGCCAATACGGAAGCCTACGGCACACCGACACCTCATACGGTGCCCCTTTCCATCGAACCGGGTCCCTTCATCGTCGTCACCGGCCATGACCTCCTTGACCTGGAAAAGCTGCTACAGCAAACGGAGGGCAAGGGCATCAACATTTATACCCACGGGGAAATGCTGCCGGCCCACGGCTATCCCGAACTGAAAAAATACGCCCACCTCAAAGGCAATTTCGGCACCGCCTGGCAGAATCAGAAAAAAGAATTTGACGGCATTCCCGCGCCGGTTCTCTATACCACCAACTGTCTTACACCACAAAAACCCAGCTACGCTGACCGCATTTTCACCACCGGTCCCGTTTCTTGGCCCGGCGTACCCCACATCGGCGAAGACAAGGATTTCACACCCGTGATTGAAAAGGCCCTATCCTTGGGGGGCTACCAAGAAGCCCATCCCATGACCGGGATCAACGGCGGCTCTTTTGTCACCACCGGTTTCGGCCATCAGGCCATTCTCAACGCGGCGGATGTTGTCGTCGATGCGGTGAAGGGCAAAAAACTCCGTCACATCTTCCTGGTCGGCGGCTGCGACGGCGCCCGCATGGACCGCACCTATTATACGGATTTCGTAAAACAGACCCCTGCCGATACCATCGTTTTGACCTTGGCCTGCGGCAAATACCGTTTCAATGACCTTGATCTCGGCAACCTCGGCGACCTGCCCCGTCTCCTGGATATGGGCCAGTGCAACGACGCTTACGGCGCCATCCGCGTGGCCAGCGCCTTGGCCGATGTCTTTGCATGCGGCGTCAACGATTTGCCCCTGACCCTTGTCCTTTCCTGGTATGAACAGAAGGCCGTCTGTATCCTGCTCTCTCTCTTATCCCTGGGCATCAAGGATATTTATCTCGGCCCGACGCTGCCGGCGTTCATCTCCCCCAATGTTTTAAATTACCTTGTGGAAAACTTAAACATCCATCCCGTTTCCACACCGGAAGAAGATTTGAAAACCATTTTAGGATAAACACCATTTGTTTTCTCCCTCATAGAAAAGGGGCTCACCCATGAAAGCCCCAAACAGAATGAAAGCTAATTTCTGAAATAAGAAATTAGCTTTCATTTTCTAACAGAAATCAACTCTCCTTTTATAAGGCTTCTTTATAGGCAGTCTTTTTTTGGTATGACGCCGCCTTTTTTATCTCATACTAACGTTAATAAAAGCATCATCAAGGAGAATATAATCAATGGAACAAACAATGTTTTGCAATCAATGCCAACAAACCGCAGGTGCCGGCGGTTGCAGCGGCAAAGCCGGGGTTTGCGGTAAGACCTGGGAAATCGCTGCGGTGCAGGATCAAATTACCGGCGCTTTGATGGCTTTGGCCCGGGTGGCCCGGAATAAGGCGGAAACCGAAACCGATAAGATCATCACCGAGGGTTTATTTGCCACCGTCACCAACGTTAATTTTGACGAAAGCGCGTTAAAAGAAACCCTGGCTAAAATCCATACAGAAAAAGACCGTCTGTTCAAAAAATATCATCCCGCACAAAAAGACACCGCCATGACCGAGGATTACGACATCCACGCCCTCTGGCGCGATGATATCGATATCCGCTCTCTGAAATCACTGATTCTTTACGGTTTAAGAGGCATGGCGGCCTATGCTTACCACGCCATGGTTTTGGGTTATACCGATCTTGGCGTTTTCCGCTTTCTTCGGGAAGGATTGGTGATTCTCACGGAAAACCGCCCGCAAAGGGAATTGATTGACTGTGCTATGGAACTGGGAAAGGTCAATCTCGCCTGTATGGAATTACTGGATAAGGCCAATACCGAATCGTACGGTCATCCCTCCCCCCAAACGGTGCCGCTGACCATCGAACCGGGGCCCTTCATCGTCGTTACCGGCCATGACCTCCTCGATTTGGAAAAGCTGCTACAGCAAACGGAAGGCAAAGGCATCAATATTTATACCCACGGTGAAATGTTACCGGCCCACGCTTATCCCGCCTTAAAAAAATATCCCCACTTAAAAGGCAATTTCGGCACCGCCTGGCAAAATCAGCGAAAGGAATTTGACAACATCCCGGCGCCGGTGCTCTACACCACCAACTGCTTGACGCCGCAAAAGCCCAGTTACGCTGACCGCATTTTTACCACCGGTCCCGTCTACTGGCCCAACGTACCCCATATCGGCGAGGACAAAGACTTTTCACCGCTCATTGCAAAGGCCCTTGAACTCGGCGGTTACAAAGAACCCCAGGCCCTTACCGGGATCAACGGAGGGAAACAGGTCACCACCGGCTTTGGTCACAAGGCCATCCTCGATGCCGCGGAAACCGTCGTAAGCGCGGTAAAGGAAGGGAAACTCCGCCATATCTTCCTTGTGGGCGGTTGTGACGGCATCCATAAAGGACGCAGTTATTACACGGAGTTTGTGAAACAAACACCCAAAGATACCCTGGTGCTGACTTTGGCCTGCGGCAAATTTCGTTTTAATGACCTTGATCTCGGTACTGTGGCAGGTCTGCCTCGGCTGTTGGATATGGGTCAGTGCAACGATGCCTACGGCGCCATTCGCGTGGCCAGCACTTTGGCCGACGTTTTTGGCTGCGGCGTCAACGATCTGCCCCTGACCTTAATTCTTTCCTGGTACGAACAGAAGGCTGTCTGCATCTTGCTTTCCCTGCTATCTTTGGGCATCAAAAACATCTACCTGGGGCCGACGCTGCCGGCGTTCATCTCTCCCAATGTGTTACAATTCCTCGTGGAGAATTTTGATATTCACGCCATCTCCACACCGGAGGAAGATTTAAAAAAGATCCTCGGTTAAGGATTTCCCCGAAAAACCATTCTTCCCATTACCATATCAAAGAAGGTGTCCCAATGGCCGCAAAAGACCTTAGGACACCTTCTTTTTCTTTCCTTGGTAGGTAAGACGCCCCGCCGCGATAGGAGAGACGATAAAGCGATAGGCACGAAAGGCCACTTCCCTTCCGCACGGTAATCCACAAAGAAATGCCTTACCTTTTGCGGCATATATTTTCGGTTCGTGTGCAAAACCGTAAAAAACAAATGCCGCGTAGGAAACGATCCTTCTGGGTCGCCTTGAGAAAAAAGCCTGTGATGTTCCGACAGGCTTCGCCTGTCGGAACATCCGGCCTGTATAGAGTGGAGATTGGAGAGCTAAAAAATATTTTAATGTAAATTATTTTCAGGCTCCCGGTAGCAAACCATACCGGGAGCGCATTGAGAGGAGTGTAGACAACGCTGCTCTGTGGCTATGTGCGGCGGAGGAATTAAGGCCGCATGAGCCAGTCGGCGCGAATCGCCGACAAAAGCAGTTTTGTCATAAACGCAGGGAAACACCGGGTTTCCCAAACGAAACCTTTTCTTCATCAAATAGCATCAAACAGCAATAAAATAGCATCCAATAGGCGGCTTTTGCAAAATCGCTGTTCCCAACATCCTAACCCGTGGGACTTCGATCATCATTAAAAAAACCGCGCGAAGGTTTTCGCACGGCATTACACAAAAACGGGATTCTCCTCAGCGCAAGTATTCCGACTTAGCTTCCTCGCCTTTTTCCGCCTTCCCACGACCAAACTTCGCAGTGGCTTTCAGAAAAAGGACTCCGCATCACGGCAACCGTTATCTGCCGGGGAATTTCACCCCGATTCCATAACGCTGATTTATGAAATGATACTATATTATGATTATAGCATAGGTTTTTAATTTTTCAATGCTGTTTTTCCGCAATCAAACTATTTTTCGGCTCAATCTGCCTCCTGCTCCACATCTTTGCCGAGATCACAGGTATAGCGCCACTCGATAACATCACCGGCGCTGACAAGGTAGCGGCTGGCGCCGTAGTTGGGGAACCAGCCGTTCACACAGTAGGTCCAGCCGGAAAGTTCACCGCAGTCGAATTCATAAAGATTGGCGATGCCCTCCACATAATTGGAATCGTACAGCGGCGTCCAGGAAAACTCCAAATGAATCTTGTTGGCCTGCATTTCCCGGTTCAATACGTCAAAAACGGATTCTCCCTCATAAAAGGTCACTTCCTGAGGGCCGTAAATTACACCGTCCGCCGGCACAAGCTGCGTTTTGGTCTTCGGCAAGGATTCCATATGATCAAGGATGGTGACACAATCCACCGACAAGGTACAAGTACCTTCTTTGGCAGGATCGGTTTCCTGCTGTTTTGTATCAACGGGATCCGGCCCCTTGGTCGTGGCTGCGCTGACCACATCGCTACGATAGGCGGTGGATTCTGCCGTGGTAATGGTACTGCAACCACAAAGATAAAGCATAAGGAACAGACTGATGGCCAAAACACCGATGATCCTACTTCTTTTACCATTGAAAGATAACATATGTTTTTCTCCTCCCCTTTGGGATCATTCCGCCATTCGGTAGAGCGGGGAAAGCTCATTTTCGGAGCGTTCCAAAGCAACCAAAGCATAGAAGGCCTGTTCCGTTGCCATTTGATCGGGGCCATCGGCAGGCAGCATATGAGCAAAAGAGCCGTCGCTCAAGGCAAAGGTCAACAGGTGATCCGCTACCGTCACGTTGTTTTTGATAAAACGCACATCATCCCTGCCGATGCCGAGGGATGCAAGGGCTACCAGGACTTGGGCGTCGGTTTCGGCGCTTTCCTGCTCATCGAAACGAAAACCGCCGTCTTCCTGTTGCATAGAAGAAAGGCAACCGAGGGCTTTTTCCACCGCGGCGGCGACTTCACTCCGATCCACGTAGTTGGACAGCGCCGTTAAGGCCATGGCGGTGATATCGGCGTCGGCGTCTTCCATACCGGAGGTAAAGGAAAAACCTCCGTTAGCCAGCTGACAGCTTAAAATTGCTTCAATATAAAGATCCCGGGTAGCCTGGGAAGCGGCGTCACTGTTTTGGGGTATTTCATAATTTCCGGAATCCAGGGCCAGCAGCGCCCAAATGGGACCGTTGATCCCCTGCAGAGAGGTTTTCTCGAAATCGGCTAAGGGCATCAACATATTGTATCCCGCGACATCGGCGGGGTCCTTGCCAATGGCGGTAAGGGCTAAAATCAGCCGGGAGTATTCCGAATTTTTTGATTGGTCGAGAATGCCACCGCAATCTTTTACATAAGCGACAACGTTGTCATAATACGTATTGAAATATCCTTCCGGTACATCGTAATCACTGCGGGCAAGGCCAATCACCACCCAATCGCCGCCCACAGAACCGAAGGTCGGCTCGGTGACGGTGCTACAAAGATAGGCTGCCGCCGCTGCCGCCGCTTTTTCCGTACCGCTTTTTTCATCCTGTTGATCGCAGGCACTTAAAAAGCCCAGGGCAATGAAACAGAGCAACAGGGATAAACATACTTTTTTCATGGGCATCTCACGCGCGTTCCGCCAAAATACCGACCTCGCCGCTTAACACAGACCATAGCCGGCAATGGGCAAGCACCTTATCGGATAACGCTCTACTCCTTGGTTTTTCTATCATAATAGGAAGCTACATCGTTTTCCATCAATGGGGAATGCTGGAAGAGCCGGGGTGGAGAAGACCGCGCCCGTGTGCTAACGCGGCCTCTCCCTTCGGCAATACCGCAAAAACGGTATATTATAACCGCACAGGGGAACTCCGCGTGGGTCTAAGACCCGCCCCATGCAGGTATAACCAAAAAATAAGGGAAAAATAAAAATGTGCAATCAGACCGGATAAATTACCCGACCAAAGTTGCACACGTTTCTTTATTAATTTCCCGATCATCTTGAATTTTGTAGCGCCAAATAAAAATGCCACGGGCAGCGGTCAGCTTTGTGTGGCAACAAAAAAATATTCCAACCGTAAGTGGCGGCTGAACACCTTTTTATTCCACCAAAGCAAGTATCCCGACTTAGAATCACCGCCGTATCCCGCCTTCTCGGTAAAAACCAATGGCTTATGGGAACGACTCATCATTACGGTGGCCATACCGCAGAGGATTTGCACCTCTATTCCATAACTTTGGAGCACATTCAATATGATCTTATAAAAATGATATCACAATCATCAAAAAAAAACAACCGGAAAAGAGAAAATATATTTGTAAATTCTTGCGATTTCGATCAAAGTTCACGGGAGGAAAACAATGACTGCCCCAGTGGCCTTATGACCAAATTCATTATGGGAATCGACGGTCTAAAGACAAAGATCAATACTCATTCCATTCCATTAAAATATGTAGGTAGAGAGCCGGAAAATGAACTCATTTTCCGGCTCTCTTAAGAAGTAGGAATGGAGAGTAATTGTGTTGTTTTACAGAAAGATAAAAGAATGAAGGTGTTGGGATGATTATACGCCGAGTTCTTCTTCAGCTTCGGCAATGACTTCCTTAAATATTTTTTCGGTATTTTCGGGGAGGCGCTCGGGTTCATGAGTTTCGAGTATGTGAATGGCTTCTTCCCGAGCACGTTCGTAGAGGGATTTGCCACCGGCGGCTTCCCAGGTTTCCCGCATATGATGATCGAACAACCTGGTATCAAACTGATTTTCACGGAAATTCTGGAAAGTATGCATATGACTGACAAATTCACCGCCGATACCGACGTCACGCATGACGTCAATGGCCATATCTGCCTCGGATACGCGGATGCCTCTCACCGCGTATTTTATCGCTTTGGCGATTTCGTTGTCGATGACGAGCTGGGCAAAGTCGTAGGTAATACCCAATTCCAACATGCCTAAACCGTAAATCACATTGGCGCCTGCCAATGCCGGCATCATGGCTGTGATGGTTTTTTCATGGGCAGCCTGACCGTCCGGAAGCTTGCTGTCCCCCTACCCACCCGCTACCCAACTGGGTAGCTTATAGAACTGGGCCATTTTGGCGACGGCAGCGTTGATCATCCCCAATTCAGGGCAACCCACCGGTGAAGAGGTGGCTTTTAAATCCATAATCGTGGTGGAACTTCCGTATACGAAGGGTGCGCCTTTTTTTGTGCCCTGATTCAGGACGAGTGACGCGAGAACTTCGGCATTGTGGGTGATGAGCGTTCCAACTAACGTTACGGGAGTGGTTCCGCCGGCCAGCGCCATGGAGATGATCGTGATAGGAATCCCCATACGGGCCGATTCCCGGATCATCATCGTGCTGTCGGGAGCAAGCTGCAGGGGGCTGATTGGGCAGGTGTTTGTACTCCAAATCGGTCTTGCCCGGTAGGCTTCTTCGCCGCCGGCGATGTGGCACATTACTTTATGAACTCTCTTCAGATTGCGCGGGTCGCCGCACCCCTGACAGCAGTGTTTGCTGGTATTGGTGATGCAGGCCTCAATCTCATGAAGCGGGGCGCTGGATTCGGGTTTATCCTGGGCTGCCATGGATCTTTCATGGATGTCGATACTATCGAGGGCATCGACTAATTTTGCGCAGTTGGCAGTATCCTTTTTTGTGCTCTTTCTGTATTCTCCGGTATACGGATCATTGATCATCAGGCCCTCGCCGAAGTTTGTGAAACCGACGCGGTTTTCTTTGAGCAGGTAATCGTTGTCGCTGTTGCGCCCGGCAAACATCACACTGTGGGGAGCGATTCGCAGCGCGTCTTCCACGATATAGTGGGGAATCTGGACAACCCCTTTTTTCTTATCAACGCGGCAACCCAGTCCGGCGTAAATTTCCTGAGACTCCCCATCGGTGATGCCGATGCCGATGGTGTCGAGAACTTCTAACGTTGCCAGGTGCATGGAACGGAGTTCGTCATCGGAAAAAATATTGAGACTGAATCCGGAAAAGGTATTGTAACCGGCATACAATAAATCTCTCATGGGATTTCTCCTTTCTTTATTATGAGAAGTGCTTTATTTTAGAATTTTGAAGAGAATTCTCTGACTTCCGCTTCGTGTTTTTCAAGCCATTCGAGAGTTCTGACCTCATGCTGCATGTAAAGCAAATATTCGTAGGGATTGAGTGTCATATCCTTAAAACATGCTTCTGAGGCCCAGCGAATCAGATACTGAACGCCCATGATTATCGATTCAAAGTAGTATTTCTTTTCCAGTTCCGTTAAGGGAGTAAGACCGTTTAACTCTTTGAGGCGGTTATTGTAAGTAGTGATGAAGTCCATTAACCCCTCTGCATTGATATTGCCGTCGCGGGTATTGCCGGTGGCCTCATGATCCCAAGGAGACATGAAATAGGAAGAAGCAAATCCGATTTCAAAGAGACGGACTTCCATTTTTGCCCAGTCAAAATCAAAAATACCGCTTACTGTATCGTCTGCATTATATTTGAAGTTCATCGGATGAGGATCGCATTGACAGGGAACCACGGGAAGCTGCCTAAAATCCTTCTCGGGGATTTTAGCCTTCTCGCACATTTTGGTAATGTAATCCTGAGATCTTTCAAAATAATCAGAAAAGCTGTTTACATAACCGTTTTCTTTGTAGAATTTAATGTATCTCTGGAAATCACGGGGGAATTCATCCATCAGAATATTGATGTTATTTTCTGCTCGGGAATAAGTTTTGGGATCAAAATCGCGGACGGCATTGTGAAATTCGGCGTATGTTTTCGCGCAGTCCCGATAGGCTGTTTCCGAAAGGTCGTTATTGATCCAGTCGTAAGACTGAAAACCAGGAATGAAATTATAAACGGCATAATACCATTTTTCAACGGTACCATCGGGATTCTTTTCGTCTCTTTCCGCGTAAGTCAGGCCGCTTTTTGCTACGATGGGCGTTGCGCTTTTATCAAACCCCTGTTCTCTTGCGTAAAGCAGTAAGGTATGTTCCATCATCAGTTCGTTCATATCCTTGTGACGCATATATTTACGGAAGAACCAGGTATGCCGTTCGCCATCTTTCTGGACATATATGCCATAACTCAAATTGATGGCTCCACCAAAAATCTGATAAACTTCTTCAAGGGTGCCAATATCATAGTCAGCCTCAACAACTTCCCGGATTTGTTCGAAAACGCAACTATCTTCTACCTGGGCACAGACAGTGCTAATCTCCTCTTCGGCTTTTTTCAAAGCGAAAACCGTATTCAGCGTAGCATCGGAGGTCGACGGAGTGAATTTTTTCATGTCATTGGTGAGTAATTCGTGGTACATAAAGTTCTCCTCTGTTTTTTAATTTCCTCGTAAATGAAGCCTTCTCCTGCGATTTTGGGGATGATACCGATTTCCTTTTCGGCTTTTCCCGGAGCCAAGACGGGATCCCATGCAGTGTAAGGATGCATTACGTTATATTGCTTCATATTTTCTCTTCGCCAGATAATTTGTGATAGTCCATAATACCCTTTGCGTAAAGTCAGTCATTGAGGTTTTTCGGTTTCCAGGGCTTTTTCTACGATGGTGTCGATTTCTGCAACGGCTTCGTCACTTAGGGGATCGACCTCGTGATTGGCCATGATGTCGAGAATGAGATCGCGGGCGCGCTCACCGAGGGTACGGCCGTCGGCGATAAAGGAATCATAGGTCATTCTTTCGGTAATGCCGGGTTTCCAAAGCTCGGTGCGTAGGTGCTTGAAGGTATGAGGATGACCCAGGAAATTCTTTTCACCGTTCACCACATCGTCAACGACGTCAACGGCCATGGTGTCCTCGTCAACAACGGGTTCTTTGCGGGCGAATTGGGTCATGGAAGATACTTCGTTGTCCATGGCGAGCTTGCGGTAGCAGGCAACCAGAGCGTTGTCTACAGCGCCGGCGCCGCCGATCACGTCCATCCCGGAAAGAGCCGGAAGCAGGGAATTGAACATAGATTCATAACCGGTCTGTTCATCGGTGATCTTCGCTGAAACGGATTTTCCGCCGCCGGCGGTGGGTAGGTTGTAGTAGATGCCCATTTGAGCCGAGGCAGCAGCGGCCAACCCCATTTCCGGCGCACCCCATCCTGTCATGGCCGTGGCCATATCCATGAAGGTTACATGAGGCGACATAATGCAGGGATATCCCGGTTTGAGCAGTTGGGCGGCAACGATTCCGGCGATGATTTCCGCATTGTGCATCGTCACGGAGCCGATCATCGTCATAGGGCCGGTGGCGCCCATCATCGGCGCGGGAACGATACCGAGGGGAAGACCTGTTTCGAGAATATCCAAAAGAGCATCGGCGGGGCCGTCGGCATAGTCCATTGGACTGATGGGGGATATTTCCAAATAGGCGAGGGGCTGTTTTTTCAGCTGTTCCTTGCCGCCGACGGCAGCAGCGAGCACATCTCTGACGTAAAAGACCTCATGGGCGGAGTCGATACAGATGCGCAAGGGTTTGGTGGTGTTTTTCACCATGGCTGCGGCCTGAATCGTCAAAGCGGCGTGCTGGGGAATTTCCTGTGATACGATGCAGGAAACAATGTCGGTGGATGCCAAACCGTCACAAACGCGAATGTTGGTTTCCATGTCTTCTTTGGATACGATATGTTTTTTGCAGGTTTTTACGTCTTTGATGAACGGTGTGCCGACACAGGTGCGGCTATAGGCTCTTCGTTCCCCCCATTTGATTTCATATTTGGGATCTCTGCCGAAGGTAGAGAATTTGGCCGGCGCGGTGGCAAGGCCCTCGGCGACTTTTTCCCTGGGGAAGAAAATCACGTTTTCACCGTTAACCTTTTCCACCTTTAAACCGATTTCCGCCGCTTTTTTCAGAAATCGTTCAGAACGGCAGCGAATGCCTGTTTTTTCCAAAAGCGTTAATGTTGATTCGTGAATTTTGTCAAGATCTTCTCTATCGAGATATTCGAAGAATTTCATGATGATTTACCTTTCTTTGTCTTTTCTTTGTTTTTGTATTTATCCCGCGGCACCGGTTGACACCGCGTCTTCTTCCGCTACACGTTTGTTTTCCGCTCTCATTTCGTAAACCTGTTCAAAAATAACGGCGGCGAGGACAATCGCGATCCCTAAGAACTGTAAAGCGGAAAGCTTCTGCCCGAAGAAAAGCAGTCCCCATATGCAGGCAAATGCCGGATCAAGCGAATAACAGATCTCTACATAGGTGGGAAGTACTTTGTTCAGAGCGTGCATGTAGAAGTAATAGGCGCACATGGTGGTAATGAATCCGTATCCGAGTATTGGTAGGAGAGTGATGGCGCCGTTGGCGGCGAATACCGCGCTGATATTGGTGACGACCAGGGCGGGAGAAACGGCCGCGCCGATGATAATGATGGAGAAAATGCCTTCATACATGCAGACGGCGTTGGGATCCGTGTTCCGTTCCATGCAGAGCGTTTCGAAGGTCATCAGACCGGCCCAGCTCAACATAGCGAGGAGCGCCCAGATGATGCCGATAGCGTCCATACCGCCGGATCCTCCTGAGCCAAATACGTCAACTACCAGCATAACGCCGAAAACCGCGAGTCCGACAGCGAGAATTTTCTGTTTGGTGATAGGGTCTTTCCAGATAAAACGGCAGATAAATATAAGGCAGAAAAGGTTTGCGTAAATAATGGTGGAAACGACCCCCATGGGAAGATGGGAATAGGCCTGTACAGCAGCATAGTTGTAGAGGGCGGAACAGAGACCGTCGCAGATCAGGAAAATCCACGCTTTTTTCGGAACTTTCAGCGACTTTACGCCACCGGTCGCCAGTGCTAAAATTGAGAACATGATCACGAGGAACAGGGGGCCGATCATGGAAATGGCACCCTCTTCCATGCCGAAATTGCCCATGATCGTTGTGAATGTGCCATATGTACTCCAGGAAATGGCGGCCACAAGACCCATGATCAAACCGGCTTTTTTGTCTGTCATTGTCATTGCCAAAAAAAACACCTACTTTCTCTTTCATTTGTTTTGATGCATCGTTTTTGATGGCTCAAGGATAGCATATATTCCAAATGCATTGTCAATATCTCTTTTTCCACAATAGAGTCCCTGTTTAAGCCAATTCCCAACTGTAAAGCGCGCGGCACTTACTTCATAGTTTTGCTTTATTTTTTCCCCTTTCAACGCTCTATGATTGTGTTTCGTTAAATATTGTGTTATGCTATTTACACAGAACAAGAAATTTTCCGTATTAAAAATTTTCTAAAGGTAGGAAAATCTGTCATGAAAGATAAGTATCGCATTAGTGAAGTGGAGGAACTTCTCGGCGTTCCTCGCTCTACGATTCGATTTTATGTAAAAAAGGGACTCGTTCCCGTTGAAAAAGATGAAGAGAACGGATATTACTACTATTCTTTAAAAAATATCAGAGAACTCTCTCATCTTCTGGTGGGAAGAAACCGGCTGAATCTTAACCTCAAAGATTCCCAGCAAAGGACCATTATGTCAACGCTGGACAATTATCATTCCGTTATTTTCCGCCAGGAACAGGCTTTTTTGAAAACGATTGCGGAAACCCGCCGTTCTCTTGATGTTTTGAGTATCTATGAGCAGATGTTCTACCGCATCAAACGGGGATTGGGAAAAACCAGCTTATTGCCGGAAAGTACCTTTTATTTTTTTCCTCAGTTTTACGTCTTCAACTCCAAGACATCCGTCATCGACGTAGGTTTTCCTACGGCAGTTTTCATGAAAGAAAAACAGCATGCTGTTTTTGACGGATATGTTTCCATGGTATATAAGAGGGATTTTCATCTGTTAAGTGACGAAGATGCAGCAAAGGTTCAATACACGTTGGAAAACACCTGTTTTGTGAGAACAGTGATAAAGACCGATCGGGATTTTGATGATCCGAAACTGTTATCTTCCGCGCTGAATTGGGCGAAAAGAAACAGTGTCAGCGTAAAACCGCCTTTTTATATCAGTTATTTAACGGAATTGGTGGACGCGGGAGAAAAATTTTTCTATTACGAGGTTTTTCTACCCGTGAAAGATCGGGAACCATCATAAATCGCGGGAAAAAGATTATCATATGGAAATACGGCACCATTCCCTTCGATTTGGACAGCACTGCCATAACACCTTGACCGATCTTGGAAACGGTCAACGTCATCCTTGAGAAAAACAATTATCCGAAGCGTAGCGATACGGAAATTCGTGGCTATCTCAGCAACGGTATTCGCCATCTCATCGATGACGCCGCCGGAGGGAGTCTCTGCCAGATTAAAATCAAAAAGCTCGTCATTAAATTCCACCAAATAAAATACCCACCCCTTACGGGATGGGTATTTTATTTGCGGTTTAAAAAGTTTCAAGAAAGATACGGAATACCACTTCATAAAACCTTTTCGTGCCGATTCGTGCCGAATTCGTGCCGATAAATCAAAGGATCTCTCATAAATAAAATCCCTGCCTATGTTGAGCAGGGATTCTTGTTGGAGCCGCCGAGCAGAGTCGAACTGCTGACCTCATCCTTACCAAGGATGCGCTCTACCTACTGAGCTACGGTGGCATTCAGCCTTTAAATAATAGCATAGGCGCAGCTCCTTGTCAATATAAATCTTTGACTGCTGCGCTCTTTACATTTTTCACACTTCTCACATTTTATCAATCAAACGGGAGATGATGGCAGCAACTTCCGCCCGAGTGGCATTCCCTTGAGGATCAAAGCGATTATTCTCTTTGCCGTTGATCAAACCGGCGCGCTGAGCCGTGGCCACGGGATCCTTAGCATAGCTACTGATGGAACTGCTGTCGCTGAAGTTGATTGCCGATTGTGTGATGGTAAGATCAATTCCCATATAATTCGCAAAACGAACCATGATGACGCAGGCTTGCTCTCTCGTAATATTCTGATTCGGACAGAATGCACAGTCGGTGATACCGTTGACGATCCCCTGGGATGCTGCCCAGTTGACGCTCGGTGCGTAGTATTTCGTTTCATCGACATCACTGAAGCCGTCGTCGTAAGAGTAATTATCAAGATCCTTATCGGACAATCGCCCCATCACCGTGACGAAGTCAGCACGGGTGGTGTTGTCATTGGGCGAGAAGGTCGTTGCACCTGTACCTTTAAACAGGCCAAGGCCGTAAACTTCACCAACAGATTCATAATACCACGCAGAAGAAGCCACATCGGTAAAGGGGTTATCCCATACAACATAGGTTTCACTTGCAATGGCGCTGTTATTGTAACCGGAACAGACAGCAATAACCTTCACTGTTTTCGTGGCAGTAATGATGAACGGGCCGGTATATTTCGTACTGGAGGTTGTCGGTTTCGTGCCGTCAAGGGTATAGTAAAGCGTGGCGTCGGCAGTGGAACAATTAAGGGTTATCTTCTTGCCGCCGCTAACCTCTGCCGCAGAAAACGTCGGTGTCGCAACCGTGGGCGTCGGGTCACCTCCGGACCAAGGGACACCGGAATAAGAGAAGGATACGATGCGCGTTACCGACGGATAATCCGCGAATAAAACCCCTGTTTTGGAAGAATAACCGGGATCGCATTCGTAGACCGTGGAGCCGCTGACATAGTCTGCGGCCAACCAGTGGGTATTGCCGGTAGACGGATTGTTCACGCAAATGGTAACATAACGGCCAGCTGAAATATGATTGGATATGGTCGATGCTTTTTGATCATTGGAATAAGACGATATGGTCGTGTCACTATAAACTGAAAATGTAGGCTCAACTGCATTCACTTTACCCCAAACAAGACCGCCGCCAGAGGTAAAGCCATTGTTATTCGTCAACTCTTTGGCAAAAACGCCGGGGGTGAAAGTATTCGCCAGATAGCGATCCTTTTCCGCACCACTGCCCACCAAAAGAATAGATACGGCAGTCACAAGGCAGCCGGCGCTACCAACGGTGGTGGAACCCATAGGCACACTGCTCCAGCGGGAGTCCCATTGCTTCCATGATTTATAGGTGCCCAAAGGTAAACTGCTTGTGGAAACACCGGAAGCCGCAGCACCGCTACCGCCTTCGCCAATGTCTTCTGCCACGGTTTCAATACCGTTGTCAAGAACGGAGAAACTCGTGTAGTCGTCCACTCTCTGCACGTCCTTAGCAGCTTCGCCATAGGACAGAGAAGTCACGGTATCATCAGCCAACCCCTGCCAATAAACAGCGGTATCATTGCAGACGATCTGATTCACCGTGCCATTGGCCACTTGTTTGGCACTGCCTCCGTTGAGGGAAACACGGTAAAGGCCGTTTTCGCCGTCACTGTAATAGACGTCGTTGTCATATACGTCAAAAGTCGTAGCCTGCTTTGCCAGGGCGGTGGTGCTTTTGGCGCTTAAATCATAAGCATACAGCGGCAAACTACCGTCGTCATAAAGGGTATACAACAAAAAGTTGCCAACCGGGACGAAGGCCGCGATTTCGCCGCCGCCTTTTACCGTAGCAACACTGCCCGTATCAAGATGATACGATTTTATGATACCATTGCTCTGGAAATAAGCCGTATCATCGAGAACAAAAAGATTTTTCATCCCTTCTCCGATGGGTACGGCATAAAGGTCAGCAATGGCATTGCTGCGCACATCGTAGCAGCGCAGAATGGTTTCTCTGGCAATTCCGTCGATGGTGGTGTAGTAGACTTTGTCACCGCATACGTTGAGATACTGGGCATTATCGCCATCGGCGGTAAAAGTTTTACCGTCCTTCTCAACGATCAGAGCATAGTTTTTCTCTACATCGGCAGAAACGGAAAAGTCATCGGTTTTCCCGGCATAACCACCGGACAACAAGTTTCCCGTGGCGGTGCCGTTGAGTTCGTAGCAAAAGGCGGGCGCCGAGACGGTCAGCATGACAATCACAACACTTACCCAAAGGAGAATCGAGTGGGATATAATACGATGATTCCCTTTTTCCATGATACAGTTTATCATTTATATATATCTCTCTTTTCGGTTTTTTGGGGCAAACTGGCTGTACAACCGCCCTATCTTGAAGTATTATAACACAAATAGGCAATAAGATCAACTTTTAATGCAAAAAATCACAGGGCGGACACAAAAACAAACAGCAACGAAAGAAATTCTATCCCTTGTATTTCTAAAAAGAACGTGATATAATAAATTTCACCGATATTGGAGGCATAGCTCAGTCGGTTAGAGTACCTGCCTCACATGCAGGGGGTCGCTGGTTCGAATCCAGCTGTCTCCACCAAATA
>DLGE01000012.1:82589-85629 GCA_002482535.1 Peptococcaceae bacterium UBA7702
GTAAATAGATATCAGGAGGATTCGAAGTTTATGCCCTTTGGGTAAATCCAGCTGTCTCCACCAAAACAATAGCCTACCTCGCAGAGGTAGGCTATTGTTATGCGTATTTGGATGGAAGGATTCGAAGTTCATACCCTTTAGGGTAAATCCAGCTGTCTCCACCAAATAAAAGTCCCGCCTTTTGGGCGGGTCTTTTGTTTGGTAAATAGATATCAGGAGGATTCAAAGTTCACACTCACCAGTGCAAGTACTCACCAGCACAAGTGCCCTTTAGGATAAATCCAGCGTCTCCAATATAGTCTTTTGAGACTCTGGGCGATGGGCATGGCCAAAGGAGACCTCCACTCATTGTTCCTCGCTCACATCTGAGTCCACATCCAAATTCGCATCCAAGCTTACATCCAACTTGAATTTTCCGATTTCTCCACGGAGCATGGCGGCCTGGGCCGACATTTCCTCACTGGTGGCGGAATTTTCCTCAGCCGTAGCGGCGTTGGTTTGCACAACAGCGGATACCTGAGAAATTCCATCTTTGATTTGCTCAATAGCACCCGTTTGTTCCGTAGTAGCTTGCTCAATCTTAGCGAAGCTACGATTGATCTCATCGGTATTGGCAGTGACAGCCTGGAGGATTTCAGCGGTTTGTGTGGTGATCTCCGCGCCATTGAACACTTTTTCCACAGAGGTCTGGATCAGTTCACCCGTCTGCTTGGCGGCTTCGGCGGATTTGGCCGCAAGCTCGCGAACCTCATCGGCGACAACGGCAAAACCCTTTCCGGCAATACCGGCTCTGGCAGCCTCGATGGAAGCGTTCAGCGCCAGAATATTGGTCTGGAAGGCAATATCCTCGATGACCTTGGTGATGTTGACAATTTGATCCGAGGCAGCGTGTATCTCTTTCATAGCGACCGTCAGCTGCTTCATATACGTGTTGCTTGCGCCGATATCTTCGTCCGCCTTTTTGACCGCCTTCGACGCAGTGGTAACCGCAGAGAGGTTTTCCGCTGCTTGTGTGGTGACCATCTCTATGGCGCTATTCAGTTCCTCCACCGAGGCAGCCTGTTCCGAAGAACCTGCCGCCAGTTCCTGGGCTCCGCCGGCAACTTGAACCGCGCCGACACTCACTTGCTCGGCAGCGGAGCTGATGGTCCCCAGAGTTTGGTTAAGGGACGACGAAATTTTGCCCAGCGAGGATTCAATGGGTACAAAATCACCCATATATTCCACAGAGCTCTTCACCGTAAAATCATTGTTTGACATAGCGGAAAGAACCTTCGAGATATCGGAAATATAAGATTTGAGCCGGGACACCAACTGAACCATGGAGCCGGTCAACATGGCGATTTCATCTTTCTTTCCAGCGGCATCGTCAAAGTATACATCGAGATTTCCCTGAGCCAATTGATTGGATACCGTGGTCAGTGTGGCCATGGGCTTTTTAATGCTCCTGTTCACAAAGGAAATCATAATGAACGCACAGACGGCAATGATAAGCAGGGCGGTCAGGCTGAGATGAATGATGGTATTCCACGTTGCCTTGGTTACGTCGCTTTTTGACAAACCCGTAAAAATGGCGCCCACAACCTTGCCATCGGCATCCAAAAGCGGGTCATATTTGGTGATGTAGGTAGTGCCGAATATGTTGGTGTTGCCGATATAGGACTTCTTATCTTTCAAAACGGTTTTAGCGATGGCATCATCTAACTGGATCTCAACGATTCGCTCCCCATTTTGCATCATGGTGGTTGCAATGGACTCGTTTCCTGAAAATACGGTAAACTCAGTGTTGTGAAGTGATTTCAGTTCATCAAGCATCGTGGAATTTTCAAAGGTATAGCCGGTGACAACGGTACCGATAATGGTCCCATTTTCATCCCGAATGGGGGCGCCCGTACGGCAGGAGAGATTGACCAGGGCACCGGCTTCCAGCGTCGTCTGAACCTCGCCCTCAAGTGCTTGCTGGACGTTGGATTGATCCAGAATGTTATCGCCGCGACTCTCCGGCTTGTGCTGGCGAATCAAGATGTTGCCTCCCGTATCGGTAATGCTGATGGTGTCCGCTAGCAAATATTCGTTCAGATCGTCCAGTGCCGCTTTCATCTCATTAAAATCGTTGATAGACAACGCGCGGATCAAAGGGTAGTTTTGGGAGATGGATACCGCGTTTCGCTGCGATCGCTCCATCATCTGCTGAAGCTGATTATTCAGATCCTGAGACGCAGAGGCAACACGGTCGTTTCCAACCCGTTCATTGTAGGCGGCATTTTCGGCGATGCTGATCCCCGCGGTAATTAGCACCGAAGCGATAATGATCCCAATGGCAAATGCCGGTATTTTTATACTTAGCTTCATTGCGGAACCCTCCTTATGATCTGAACGGCACTGAAATGACCGCCAAAAATGTAGTCTGTCTTTTTCATTGATTCAATCATGCGATGTTCTCCCTGTCTATTTTTATTTCCTGAAACATATCGATGCCCTTTCGACTGGTGACTGAGTTTTCCTTTACAAGCTGAGAAAATTGGCCTTTTCCGCTGCTTTTTGTGACTCATCACTGGCTTGCAGTTTTCCTACAACGGAGATATCAGCGCCGATGGCCTTCAATTCCGAGCGCATAATACCGAGCATCGAGGAGATCTGGCCGTCACAACTGCCCTCCAAAGACGAGGCCGCACCGAGGACAGACAAAAAAAGCGAACCACAAGTGTCAATGCAGCAGTCAAAATTCCCCTTGAAATTTTCATAATAGCACCTCTCTGTCTTTTTAGAATGAACTGGTCTTTTTATAAGAGATTATTCTATGAATATAATGTTTTTTGTTTGCCCGGTGATGGGATTCACTGGACATCCCCAAATAACCACAGGACAAACAGATCATCGTATATAAAAAAGCAGCCGTACATAGCGGACAGAACAGAAACGCGAGGGTTTCAATAAAAGTTATTTTGAAGATAATTCTTGCGAAAGAAAGAAGTCAGGAATCCCGTAATCGAATTGATGTACTTATTATATCTGCAGATAACGTATAATAAAATTCGCA
>DLGE01000014.1 GCA_002482535.1 Peptococcaceae bacterium UBA7702
CGGAAGAGTAGGTAGCCGCCGGGGTAAATTTTAAACAAAGAGATTCTGAATTTCAGAGTCTCTTTTATTTTGCTGCATTATTGTTGTATACGATCAATGAATCATAGACGGAAATACGGAGGCAAACATGAAAGTATTGATCTTTTCCGATTCTCATGGCCAAAAACGGAGGATGGTGGATATCGCCGCCAAAGAAAAGCCCAGCCTCATCTTGCATCTTGGCGACCATGAGGCGGATGCGGCGGGCACCTTCGCCAATGTGCGCACACGAAACGTAAAAGGGAATTGTGACTACAACTCTGTCGAGGAGGAAACGCGCCGTTTCGACTTGGGAGACGTCAAAATATTCATGACCCACGGTCATCGCTATCGGGTTAAGTTTGGGCTGGAGGCTCTCACCGAAGCTGCCCTCGCCGCAGGCGCCAACGTGATCCTTTTCGGCCACACCCATCGCCCCTATCTGCAAAAATACCCCGACTATACCATCATGAACCCCGGCACCCCGGATCAAAGTTACGGCATGATTGAAATTGAGGATGGCAAACTAAAAAATATCACATTAAAAGAGACGAACTTTATCTAAAGAGTTCTTCTTTTTTATTGATAATTTCCATAACATCTTATATAATCGTAATAACGACAAAAAAAGGCCATAAATTCTATTCGATGGGAGGCCATTGCCATGTGGACTTGTACACAATGCGGCCAGGAAAATGACGGGAAATTTTGCATCAAATGCGGAAAACCCTTCGAGGAGCCGTCAGAAGCGACGCCGGAAGAGGCATCACTCGCCAAGGCAACTGATTCCTTGGGGCAAATACCGATCAGTCTCTCCGCCCCGGAACCAAAAAAGAAGAGTAAAACGCCATTGCTGATCGGGATCATTGCTGGCTCCGTTTTGCTTTTGGCGGTGATCATCACCATCATTGCCGTTGTTCTCCATAAGGGAAACGACAACGCTGTGCCGGAAAGCACCGGCGTTTACTATTACGTTTCCGGCGTTGACGATTATGCCGTCCTCTATGAGCAAGCCGATGCCAACAGCAGGGCCTTGGCGCGCCTCGGCAACGGCGATCCGGTGGAATATTTGTATGACGAAAACTCCAAGTTTGTCTACGTCCTGGATCATGGCAGCGGTCTTTATGGCTATATGCTCAGCGATAATTTGGTGGCTTCCCTGGAAGACGTCGATGATGGCGATGAGGACGAAGCTGTGGAGGATCTTGATTCCCTTGGCGATTATTATGTGACAAAAACAAAAACCAGTCTTTCCTTGCGGTCGGAGGCAAATTCCGACAGCGCCGTGGTGGCGGAGCTCTATAACGGCGATATGGTGGCCCTGTTGGAAAGAACCACCAATAAATTCTGGTACGTCTACGATTACAGCTCCGGCAATTCCGGCTACGTTTTGAAAGCCTATCTCACCGACGATTATGACGACGTGAAGTATGATGAGAGTGAGGCAACGACGGTGATCGGTACCTACTATGTAGTGGGTACCAAGAACTACTTGGCAATTCGCTCGAATCCCAGTTCCTCTGCGGATGTGATCATCGGTAAAACCTATAATGGTTATGAAGTCGGCCTGATTGAAAGGACGAACGATACGTTCTGGTATATCTATGACTATAACAGCGGTCTTTACGGCTATGTGAAATGCGCCTACCTGACCGACTATTACGACAATGATAATACGTATTACGGCGACTACTATGTCAGCGGCACCACCAATTATCTGGCGATTCGTTCGGAGCCCAGCCCCTCTTCGGAGGTAGAAATCGGCCGGACCTATAACGGCAGCCAGGTTCTGGTCATTGAAAAAACAAATAATACCTTCTGGTACGTCTATGACTATAGCAGCGCCCTTTATGGTTATGTGAAGTGCGCCTATCTGATCGCGGAGTGAGAAATCAGAGAATTTGGTTGCTTTTTTGGCGTTGAATCTGTGATTTTAGGGGTAAAACCAAAGGGAGGGGTGGAAATGCCCAAGAAGATTGTGGTTTTGGCCGACATCGAACGCCAAGGCAATACGGCAGCGCTAACCAAGGCTTTTACCGACGCGGCTGAAGCCAAAGGACATACGGTAACCGTGTTCAATACCGCGGAAATGGAAATCGGTGGCTGTCGGGACTGCCGCAAGTGTTTCTTAAATGGAAAGGCCTGTTGCTTTGGAGACGATTTCAATAAAATCGCTCCGGTGCTGCCCGAGGCGGACGTTGCCGTTTTTGTTTTTCCTCTTTATTGGTACAGTTTCCCGGCAAAAATAAAGGCCGCCATCGACAAAATCTTTTCGTTCTATATCGCAAAAACCAACGGCAGCGGGATTACCTTTGATCTTGGCGGTAAGCAAGCGGCGCTGATTTGTGGCGCCCATCAGAATGAGCCTGCCATCTTTGACGGAGTGCGCATTCCCTATGCATTATCCCTGGCCTATTTAGAGTGGGAATCCATCGGCGAAGTCTACGTGACCGGTCTGCGAGAGGTGGGGGATATCGAAAAAACCGACGGCGCAGCCCGCGTCGCCGCTTTGGTAGAAAAAATCTAAAACAAGGAAAACAACACGGCGGTTATCGTATGTTACGCCGTGTTTTTTCATACCATAACACCGTAGCCGTTATGATATTTTGATTTTATTGCATTTTTCCGTGGTCTCTTCTATAATATGAGTAGAGAAGGAACGTCTCTATGGATCTGATGCGGTAAAATTGCCGTGCAGCAAAAGAGTTGTTTGAGTCCTGTGCTTTTGTGATATGTCCTATGGGAAAAGGAAGCGGATTCGATCAGAGGGTATGTTTGCCGAATCCCTTGAGGGGAAAGAAAAATGGAACAGAATGAAAAACAAAAGAAAATAAATGAGCAACCGGAATCGTCCCCTTTTCACAGTGAAGACGTGATTGCCGAAATCAACTCGGCAGCGGCGCTATTTCGGAAAAACTGTGGGGAAGAGGAATGCTTTTCAACTGCTCAGAAAAAAACCGTTAACGCAAAAAACCAAGATGACGCTGCCCTTTTACGCGGAGAGGAAACGGTAGCTCTTCCCGATGCGGAGAGTAATGCGACTTTTACGCCCCAGGATATGGATGAGATCCCCGTCATTCCTCTGCCGGTGAAAGAAAAACCTAAGAAAGGCAATAAAAGAGGCCTGTTTTACGCGCTTCTGCCCATCGTCGCCATTTTGGTGTTGGTTTCAAGTATGACTTTGGTCGCAATGATCAGAGACCGTCATCAAGAAGAGGAACTGCCGGCAAGCACCGGTATTTATTACTACGTTTCCGGCGTGGTGGAGTACGCTTCCCTTTTCGAGGACAACAGCATCAAAAGCAGAGAACTTGTGCGATTGGAAAATGGCGATCCCGTAGAGTTTTTATATGACGAAAATTATAAGTTTGTTTATGTCCTGGATCATGGCAGTGGGCTTTACGGTTATATGCTCGCGGATCAGCTTGTTGACGATATCGACGCCGTTGATTACGAACAAAAAGCGAATCAATTTGGTGAAGAAAAATCCCTCGGTTACTATTATGTAACGAAAACCAAAAATGGCCTGACCCTTTGGGAAAACCCCGACGGCGGTGGGGTGGTCAAGGCAAAGCTGAAAAACGGTTACAAAGTTTCAGTCCTGGAAGAGACGAACGATTCTTATTGGTATGTTTTTGATTATCATTCCGCGGAACGGGGCTATGTGAGAATATCCTACCTGACCGATGATAAAAACAAAGTGGTGGGAGTCCATCAAGAGCCAAAAGATAAAACCATTGTCGGCGATTACTATGTGCAGGGCGTCAATTCCTATCTGTCTCTGCGCAGCGAGCCTTCTTCCGGCGCGTCTTTGCGGGGGAAACTCTATAACGGCGATAAGGTTGGCTTGATCCAAAAGACCAATGGCTCTTTTTGGTATGTCTATTCTTATAGCCTTGATCAATACGGTTATGCGGCAGCTTCCTATCTGACAACGGAAGACCCTAAGGCCAAAAAAGAAGAAGAAGTAAAGGAAGAAGAACCGGCAGAAAAGGAAGAACCCAAGGACACGGAAAAGCCGGTGAGTGATCCGACGGTTTATGAGCCGTATACCGTCACGGGAACCGATGAATACCTGCCTGTGCGATTGGAGGGGAATCTTTCTTCTGCGGAAGTCGGCCGTATTCATAATGGCGATAGCGTTAACGTCATCGATTCTTCCGGTGGCGCCTATTGGTATGTCTATGTGCCATCTTTGGGCCAATACGGTTACGTTTTAGGAAAGTATTTGACAAAATGAACAATTGAAATAGGGAATACGAGAGACGGAATAGAACATAAGAGATAAATAGGATTAGAAATGAGAAAGAAGCGGCATAAACCGCTTCTTTCTTGCATGTGCGACTGGAGAGGGTGACCGAGTATGCACCGGCCAACTGATGTTGACGTGTCATTTCAATCCACGCACCCGTGAAGGGTGCGACCTTCGCCGGTTTGCAACCATTTTTCATTTACGTTATTTCAATCCACGCACCCGTGAAGGGTGCGACTTCAAGGCGATGGAAAATCTGCTATATAACTACAAATTTCAATCCACGCACCCGTGAAGGGTGCGACTAAAAAGCGTGTCGCGTTCCCCAACCTTCCACTGATATTTCAATCCACGCACCCGTGAAGGGTGCGACAGATTACTTTGGCACAGACTTATCTATCACAAATAATTTCAATCCACGCACCCGTGAAGGGTGCGACAAGAGCGGCAACCGCTGGTATTACTATTCCTGCGCATTTCAATCCACGCACCCGTGAAGGGTGCGACGACGCAATTTCAATACAAAAATGACTTTTTTGGTATTTCAATCCACGCACCCGTGAAGGGTGCGACCATCAATGCCTTGCGCGTCTATGACGGCGACGCAATTTCAATCCACGCACCCGTGAAGGGTGCGACCCTTGCACCTGATCAAGCGTAAAAGCATCCTCATATTTCAATCCACGCACCCGTGAAGGGTGCGACGTGATCCATAGATCCGCATTGCCGTTTTACTCCACATTTCAATCCACGCACCCGTGAAGGGTGCGACCTTCGAGATAGGTAACCATAAGGCAGATGCTCCCGATTTCAATCCACGCACCCGTGAAGGGTGCGACGTTTGCGGATCACCCGGAGCCTAAGCCGCTGCCGATTTCAATCCACGCACCCGTGAAGGGTGCGACGTCTGATGGCTGTTAAGTTTGAGGATAACAGCATGATTTCAATCCACGCACCCGTGAAGGGTGCGACGGATACAGCGAATCGGCAAATACGGAGCCTTCTCAATTTCAATCCACGCACCCGTGAAGGGTGCGACGTAACTCATGAGCGTTCATATCCTCACCTCCTGTTATTTCAATCCACGCACCCGTGAAGGGTGCGACAGGCCGAGCATCGCTCAATGACGATTTTGCCGACGCCATTTCAATCCACGCACCCGTGAAGGGTGCGACTCCCCTCTACTACGGCTTTTCGCGCAATCAACAGCATTTCAATCCACGCACCCGTGAAGGGTGCGACGACGCAATTTCAATACAAAAATGACTTTTTTGGTATTTCAATCCACGCACCCGTGAAGGGTGCGACTTAATGCGATATTAGATGATTTTGACGCAGCAGAATTTCAATCCACGCACCCGTGAAGGGTGCGACGGGAGGCGGCACAGGTGGCGGCAGAAATGGAACTTATTTCAATCCACGCACCCGTGAAGGGTGCGACATCGACAAAAACGGTTTTTACACCCCTCTTGATGTATTTCAATCCACGCACCCGTGAAGGGTGCGACACGGTGACTGGATCGGATTTTACAAAATCTGGTGATTTCAATCCACGCACCCGTGAAGGGTGCGACTAGTTTCGGGGGCTGGATCTGTGGTTAACCGCTGAATTTCAATCCACGCACCCGTGAAGGGTGCGACGTATCGTCGTTGGTACCATTGCTGCCGCCGACACTATTTCAATCCACGCACCCGTGAAGGGTGCGACATGATCAAACAAACTAATTTAAAGGAGGAACAATATTTCAATCCACGCACCCGTGAAGGGTGCGACTCGTACTTGATCGCGGTTTTTACTATGACACCGAAATTTCAATCCACGCACCCGTGAAGGGTGCGACATAAATTCGTCTCTGCGCGAAATTGGATCAGAGTTATTTCAATCCACGCACCCGTGAAGGGTGCGACACGGCAAAAGCAAGAAAGCAGTAATAAGCGACTGATTTCAATCCACGCACCCGTGAAGGGTGCGACGGGGTGCTGTCCGTAGCCATCGCAAAAGACTACCCGATTTCAATCCACGCACCCGTGAAGGGTGCGACGAAAATGTTTTTAACTATTTTGGCACAAACGCTGATTTCAATCCACGCACCCGTGAAGGGTGCGACGCTCTCTTCGATGTAAATATCTGACCGGCGTTTCCGTATTTCAATCCACGCACCCGTGAAGGGTGCGACCTTCCGGTTTTATCATGTTTGCAACTTTCGCAAGATTTCAATCCACGCACCCGTGAAGGGTGCGACGTGGAGAGGAGGCCGACCGGCCCCCGATCCTCTCCATTTCAATCCACGCACCCGTGAAGGGTGCGACTTAAAGCTAAATCCTTGCGCTTGCATTTCCCGCTCATTTCAATCCACGCACCCGTGAAGGGTGCGACACCCTCCCCGCTCTCGTGATAACTGGATTAACCGGATTTCAATCCACGCACCCGTGAAGGGTGCGACGTATCCGGAAACAGTTATTTAACGGTGTCTTTGCAAATTTCAATCCACGCACCCGTGAAGGGTGCGACTTCTGTGCTGCCTGCATTCCGCAGCAAAGGCGGCATTTCAATCCACGCACCCGTGAAGGGTGCGACCTGATCGCGTCTTTTACTTTGTCCGCAATGGACTATTTCAATCCACGCACCCGTGAAGGGTGCGACTTGCCAACTCCTGTATGGTTTTTAAGGCCTCCGAAATTTCAATCCACGCACCCGTGAAGGGTGCGACATGTACTCGCTCACAATGTTGAAAAAGTCCCTATTATTTCAATCCACGCACCCGTGAAGGGTGCGACGCTTTCGCATCAATCAAGCAGGCATGGGAAGATTTATTTCAATCCACGCACCCGTGAAGGGTGCGACAAACGGTGTTTGATCTGAACGATAAACAACGCGATATTTCAATCCACGCACCCGTGAAGGGTGCGACGGCTTTGCAGAGGCGTTTTATAAATCTAATAAATATTTCAATCCACGCACCCGTGAAGGGTGCGACTAAGATAAAGCATAAATAGGCGATCTTCGGGTGTATTTCAATCCACGCACCCGTGAAGGGTGCGACGGCGTTGGGAATCCCCTTATCATTCATTTTTTCGCATTTCAATCCACGCACCCGTGAAGGGTGCGACATATCTATTTTGATATGCAACAGACTATGCCCCAAATTTCAATCCACGCACCCGTGAAGGGTGCGACCGCACTTTTTTGTAAAAATATCCGGACTTTATGTATATTTTTATGGAAAGTGCCTTTTTTCTTTGATGAGAGAGTGATTTTCCCTTCAAAAGCCACGATTTTTCGCGACTTTTGCCGCGAATATCCCACAGTTTTGATGTGCGCTTATTGTTCGCAGTGAGGAAATCTGAATTTATACTAAAAAATGAATGGATCCTTTTGTGGATGATAAGTAGGATTTTTTCCCATCATTTCCACACGGCTTTCCCAATTTTTCCCTAATAGGTAAAAGCGCAGGCTATCCCTGTGCATGTCGATGATCTCTTCCAGATCATTTTTGAGAGTAATGAAATGAGCCGGTTCCAGATCGCATTCAAAAACCGAATTTTGTACCCTCTGGCCGTGATTGACGCAGATCTTCGCCACCTTGCGCAGACGACTCCGACCGGCGGCGGTTTCTGTGTTGACGTCGTAAGTCACCAAAATCATCATGAAGATCACCTCCTATTGTACGAAAAACGGCGGGTAAGCTTGTAAATCCCCGCGGAGATAGCTGGCCAGGACCATGGCTTGACTATAGGGCAGGAGGCCGATCTCCAGTTTTTCCTTGAGAAAGGGGTGTTCGATGATCTCCTGTTTCCGCTTTTGCCAGGCGGTGATGATTTCCTTTTTGGCGTCGTCGGTGATGAGTACGGCGCCGTTTTCCTTTTCCACAAAATCATCGCCGTGTATCTGACGGCGGTTGATCAGCGATAGCACGAAACGATCTCCGAGGTAGGCTCGGAATTCCTCCATCAGATCCAGGGCCAGCCCGGCTCTGCCCGGACGGTCCGCGTGGAAAAAGCCGACATAAGGATCGATGCCCACGGATTCCAGAGCGTTTTGGCACTCAATGGCCAGTAGCGTGTAGACGTAGGACAGGAGGGCATTGACCGGATCCAGGGGTGGCCGTCGGTTCCGTTCTCGAAAAGGGAATTCATCTTTCTGTTGCAGGATCAATTGATCAAATACGGAGAAATAAGCCCTGGCACTCTCCCCCTCAATGCCCCGGAGGGAATCGGTGTTGGTTGCCTCGCCAGCGCTGTTGATGTTGGCGGTGAGCTTGTCCGCGACTTCCTGCAAGCGTGCGATATCGACTTCATCGGGATGATCCCGCAGGCCGCGACCGATGATCTTTCTGCTGTTGACGAGCTTTGCCAAGATGATGGCTTTTGAAATCGGCAGAGCGCGTTCCGGGTTATCGGCATAGCGGTATTGGGTGCGCCGCAACAGAACATTTCCACTGACCTTACCCTGCATACGCCCGCAGAAACGGCCGTGAGCGTCCATGAAGCTGACGGCGACGCCGTGTTCGGAGCAGAGCCGCAGCAAGGCTCCGTTCATGCCGGTGTAGTTGAAACAAACGATGTTTTCCAGGATGTGGATTGGCCTTCTGCCGACTTCCTTCTGATCGATTTTGACCACGATGTTATCGCCGTCGCGGCTGAGGTAGGCCTCGGGAGAGGTGATGTATAAAGTGTTTTTGAGTTTACGCATAGGGTTCCTCGATATTCCTGCTCATATAGTTGGCGACGCTCTGCTGTTTTAAAGTCAGACGGGGCATGCAGAGCTCATAAAGAGAGCATTTTGGGCAGTTTTTATGGGATTCCGCTTTGGTGATGACGCCGCCGGCATAGGCTGTATGGAGCTCCTTGGCCAGTGTCTTCATCTCCTGGCGCAGGCCAGCATCGATGGGTACCGTCGTCCTTCGTTTTGGAGTAGCGTAGAAAAGATCTGCTGACTGAATGGTGCAGCCAAGCATCTCTTCAAGGCAAATGGCCTGGGCGGTGAGCTGCATCAGATCACATTTGTTCTTTTTGGGCTTGCCGTGTTTGTACTCGACGATGTTCGGCTGCCAGCGCCCTTCTCTGCCACGAAGAGGAATGCCGTCCTCTTCCCGGTGAAATTCGACGACGTCGAGGATGCCGGTAAAGCCGAGGCTTGCAGAGGATACTGCCATGGCTCTGGAGATCAGCAGATCTTTGCGGATCTCCGTGAAGAAGGGATCGTCGGCCTGGGAGTGAAGGAGATTTCCCTCTGCTGTCAGAGCGTTATCGGCCCAGGCCTGGCCGATGTGGATCAACCCCCACTGACGCTTACAGAAATAGTAGTGCTGCAAGCCGGAGATCATCAGGTAGTCTTCGGGGGAGTAACTCATAATTTTTCGATCAAGGTGACCCCTTCTTCCGTTACGTCATCAATGGATACTTGATAATCGCTAAAGGCGCGGGGAACGTCAACTTGTTTTTCTACTTTGACTTTATCAAACAACAGATGGGAAGGCATATTTCCGAAGATGCTATCATGTCTAAATACAATCAATTTACGGGTGGTCATCTTTCCCCTGGCTGCGGCGTGATCATGTTCAAACATATTGATCAGGGCTTCCCAGAGTAGTTCCAAATCATCTTCATTGAAACTCGTAATTGCCTGGGCTAAATTTGCGGAGATATATCCCTCCATACGGTATAAGCCATAAGGGACGATGTGTTTTCTGCCCATTTCCGTTTCTTTGTCTTCACCTTCTTTTGTGATGGCCACACGGGTGATGGTAATTTCCTGTTGGAAAATGGGGTCAACGCTCTTGGCAAAATTCATCTGTATCGGACCGCGAACAGTGCCGCAGTTGACTTTGGTAGACATTACCGCACCAAAAGTACGGATATCAAAGAAATGGTGGCACATGAATGCCGTGAGCAGCTTTAACTGTTCTTTTTCAGGTTTGTTGGTGACCTCAATGCCTAGGTTGTTATATGCCTTGGCATGTTGGGTATTGAGAGCAATACCCTCAGTTACATAAATTTCATAGCCTTCCTGGCCGTTTTTGACCAGATCCACGTAATTCCTCACTTTTCTTTTGATGCAGACATCAGTGACAATACCGTGGCCGGTTTCCGGATCAATGCGAGGCATATTACCTGCATCGGGATCCCCGTTAGGATTGCCGTTTTCCACGTCAAATAACAACACGAATTCATATCTGTTTTCAATAATTTTACTCATGGTTTAATCCTCCTCTTTTTTCGTATAAATTGCTCTGAGCTGATGGTAATAGCCTAAGATAAAACGCCCTTGATCATCTAATGATAAATGTTGCGGGAATTGGGTGCCGATTTTATCGAGAATATCAGTTTTTACTTTTTCCCAATAGCCGCCGGATTTGGCTTTTGCACTGTGATACATAGAAAGTTTCAGCAACTGTGAAAATACTGTGGCGGGAGAGGCAGATGCAGAAGCAAAATAGCGGTCTTTGATGGTGGCGTTAATAGTTGGCCCCAACGCATCTTTTTGAAGTTTTTCCAAAACAGCAAATAATCGGCCCAATTGATAACCGACATTGGGATCAGATTCGTTTAGTGACACGGTAATGACCTCCTTATGATTCATCATTTTATATTTTCTCATCAAGTATGCTTTGACCATGGCCGCGCGGATGGCGTTAACGTCACCATCGGCGCGAATGCGATTGATGATTGCCTGATATAGGGACATAGGATACAAACCACCCGTAAAAATGGAAAGCGCGAAGGATTTTGCCATTGTAGAAGGAACCTTTTTGTCTTTTCCCTTTTGGGGAAGGGTTTCCCAAAGAATACGGTCGGAAGATAAATTATTGTTTGCATCAATGATTTCCAGATTTTCAATATGATCGGCAATCCTACGGAGAAAAAATTCAAAGGAATTCACTTCCCAAAAGGCGATTGCGAGCCGGGCGTTATTCGGTGCCAATCCCAGAACATAGACTTCTGCCATGGGATCCAATTCATATTCGTCGTGTTTCAAAGGCCGTCCCTGCTTTAGCGCAAGGATTAGATCTTTGATTAGATTGCTGTACTCTGCCGCCTCCTCATTATTGGCAAAGCCGGGCATAACCGCTTTGAGGGCATCTCCATATTTCCCCGGTTTATTTGCCCAAAAAACTACGGTAATCTCCCCGAATGGAGAATGATATGCTTTATCTGCCAACATATAGTTGAGGGCAGTGGTGTACTGGAACATGGCCTTTTTGCCGACGGGGGCGTTGTAGCTTTGTTCTTTCCCGTAAGATTCAAAAGCCTCATCATTAAAACCTACAATACTTGCTCCCGCAGCATTAGAACCGTAGACCCCTTTGATTTTGTTATGAATACGGGAGAGCTCATCCGATTCTCCGGTAACCAGGCACTGGCCTTTGCTGTCCTCGTCATCAACAGGAGTTTTTAAAGTAAGATCTTTGATGCCATTATCCTCGTGAGCGTAGACATCCTCGTCTTCCAGATAAAATACGAAATTACTGTTGCCCTTGATATCCTTTAAGAGCGATTGGAAGCGTGGGTGGTTCTGGATTTTATGGGGCTGCCACTGGTCAAGAAACCTGCTGATGGGATGGTCTGTGCCAAGAATCTCCTTGTGCAACTTTTGAAAATTCATAAAGGCACTCTCAACCTTCTTTTTGAGCTTTTTAAAGTCTCTTAGCTTATCTCCTTCGGTTGGAGGATTGTCCAACATCTTTTGTAGCTTTTCATCATAACCCAAAACGTAATTTGCTTTGTCGCATAGGTAATAGGCGGGAGCATTCTGGCCTGCACGGGGAGGCTGCATTGGTACCAGCATGGTCCTGGGTTGCATCTTATTTTTTCCCGAAACTCTCAGGTCCATGATATCAACCAAATTGCCGTCGTTATCCAGGCATAGACCAAAGGAGACCATGGCTGGACTGCGGCCTAGTAGAGGTAGATCCTCATGTCCATTGTTTAGAAGCAGATCATATTGGGCGTAGAGGAATTGCAGTATCAATTTAGTTTCCTCCTTCCCATAAATTTGGTACGCTGATTCTGCCGTCTTTCATGACAGGACGGTAAAAAATCGGTGTCATTTCATCGTTAAAATTGATGTCCCAGAGCATGTAGCCGAGGTCTCGCGTGGTTTCTTTGTAATAGCTTTCCTCTGCATCCTCTGCTGTGGTAAAAGAGACGGGGAATTCCCGGCAACCGAAGTAGGGATGATGATAACATTGTCCCTTACCGATTCTGCGCAGTGCGATGTTGTAATGTTTTTCTTTGGTATCTTCTGCGGTGGCGTTAATGCCGGTCATTTCAAAATGCGCGTCGATGATGTAGGCTACGTTCTTTAAGAGCAGGGTTGCGCGTTGTGCGATGTTCTCCTGCCCCGCCTGTAGATGTAGATCCACTTCGTTCCCACGTAAGGCCATCTTGACTGCTTGCGGAGAGATTTTTTTAGTGAGTTCATTTCTGCGGATGTTCTCGAAAGCGATGGCGTTGAGCACGGTAATTTCATCGATGACCCATCTGATCTGGGGTTTCCAGTAAATCGCCTCTAAAATGCCCCTAGCGGCGGATGGTGTCATGACGTCGTAACTGACCCGTTCCACTTTCATTTCCGGTCTGGTGAAGCAGGCATAGTCGCCCCAGACTTTCAAACGGATTCCATAGCCCATGGTTTCACCTCCTAAAATTGTAAATTTTCCATTTCTTCTGCAATGAGGAGTCCAGCTTCCTCACTGTAAAAACCTTCTTTTGTCGTTAAAAAATAGAGATTTTCGCCGATTCTTTTTACACCTCCTCTTCCCTTTAGCTTTTCTATCTGATTGGGATAGACGCTGATGGCATAGGGCTGTAACTTTTTTAAAGTTGACTTTTCGGGGAAATATTCAAATTGTTTCATGAGTACAACTGCCTTGTCATCATAAGGGATGATTAAGCTGTCAGTATCATCAATCAACTGAAAATTTTTTGCTGCTGTTTCAAAATTGAACACCAGGTCGTCGGGCTGTCGGTTGAATTCATCTAAAATCTTTTTTTTATCAAGGTTCTGTTCCTCTTTCGTGTATAGCTTGCGGAAATACCTTTTGATGGTTATAGGGTTATTGACGTCATCCGAATTAGCCATCAGTCGTCTGCCACAGGAAGCAATCAGGTTTTGGTAGCCGCGGAGACCGCTGGCAGGGCTGGTAGGATCAAAGACATAGACTTCTCCCAATCGATGCTCTTTGGCCAATTCGTTTTCCCGATTGCACCTGCCGGCAGCCTGAATAACAGAATCCAGCCCCGAAAGGGCACGGAAGACCACAGGAAAGCTGATATCCACACCGCATTCAATGAGCTGGGTGGAAAACAGGGCGCAATGTTTTTCGGCCTTTTCATTATTTACGTGCTCCTTGACCTTGTCTAAGATTTTATCCTGGTGGCAGTGGCACATATTTCCGCTGAGTTGGTATTTGGGTTTGATAGAGGAGGCATCATAAAGCTCGCTGACGTGCTTTCTTTTATTGACAATGCAGAGGCAACAGGATTCTTGGTCAATGAGTTCTGTGATCTCCTTGTTGCTTTTTTCATTTATGAAGGTAATATTTGTCCTTTGAAATGTCTCATATAGACCATCCGGGTTGTTTATGATTTCTGTCGGCTGTAGCGAAAGGATGCCTTTTGGGAATTCCGGCTTTGTCGCCGTGCAAAACACGACGGTGGCTCCGTATCGCTTTACCAATTCTTCCAAAGCGAGCAAACACGGTTTCAGGTAGTAGAGCGGAATCATCTGGGCTTCATCGAGGATAATCACGCTGTTGGCCAGGTGGTGAAGTTTACGGCAGCGGGAGGATTTATTGGCAAAGATGGATTCAAAGAACTGCACGTTTGTTGTTACTGTAATGGGCACATCCCAGTTTTCAGAGGATAAATGCATGGCTTTGGCAGCTTCCCGGTCTTTGATTGAATCGTAAAAATCATAATTTGAGTGATGTTCTAAGACATTTTCTTCACCAAAAATTTCACGAAAAACGCCTGCGGTTTGGCGGATAATACTCGTGTAAGGAATCACATAGATAATACGATTCTTCTGTTGTTCCAGGGCGAAAGCCATGGAGGAAAGAGTCTTGCCTCCACCGGTGGGGACTGTCAGTGTGTAGAGCCCCGGTTTGCCCTTGCCTTTTTCAACACAGGCAGTGTAAATTTTGTTGCGCTTTATATTGATCTCCGAGGATGGAACATTATTTGTCTTTTCTGCCATATGTTGTTGAAAACGTTCACGCAATACGGGCCAAGGTTCGTATTTCTGCCGTAGTTGATGCTGATTCATATCCATATAGGATTCTGTGTCTAAAAAGTCGGCATCCACCAGGGCGGAATAGATCATGCGGGTCATAAAACTCAGGCGAAAGCCCAGGTTTTTCCTACCTTCCTGGCGGATACTATCGATAAACTCCTGCCCATCGTGGATTTCAGGAAAGGAGATTTCCTCCCGGAAACTGCTGTAATCTGGCAGTGTATCCCCTTTGTGGAGGCGATTCAAAAGCCCGGATTCCGGACTGCCGTAGTTCTGTAAGCCGCTGTGATGGCCGGCGATAACATAGGCTAAGGCCATATTCCAGGCATCTCCGTATTCTTTTTTGGCTTCAATGGCGCCGGCGGAGGAGTGGTCCACCTTTTCGCCATTTTCCAAAAGCCGCCGCTGAAATTCCTCTGTATATTTGCCAATGTCATGGAGTTTCCCGGCGATTTCGCAAAGTGCACCAAGGTGAAAAGCATCACCGAATATTTTTGCCATTCTTGCCACGTTGGTGCAATGTTCCAATACGGTCTGAGAGTCTTTACCTTCTTGTTTATGAGCGTAGTAAATCATACTTTTTCCTGCCATTTTCTTGTTTTATATCATAATATCAGAGAATCTGTACCAAAATGGTACCATTCCACAGATTTTCTGAAAGGCAAAACAATGGGTGTTCATGATCGATCTCATCAATGTTTGTGTCCCCTGCGCAAAATATGACAATAATTTGTATTTATACCCAAATTATATCCTAGGTCAACAATATATACAATCTTTTATTCCTTTCTTTTCGTTGTTTCAATGATGTTTCTGCCGCATTGTGGAAAATCAATCGGTTCTTTTAAAGCTTATGAAAAACAGCACGGATTTACTGTTTTTGCATAAAATGATAGATAACAAAAACGCGTTTTCCCACACTTGACAAGGGGGACGGGATTTGATAAAGTAGTTATATTCTATAGCAAAGGCCTTGAGGGAGAAAGTAGGCAAAACACAGCTTTCAGAGAGAAACCGCCGTCGGCTGCAAGCGGTTTTAAGCGCTGATTTTGCCAAAGTGCACTCCTTAGCTGTTCGCCTGAGATTGGGTAGGGCGGAACGTTTCCCGCGTTAAGGGTTTTGAGTGCGGCTTTGGCCGCGAGCAGAGTGGAACCACGGTCCCCCCGTCTCTGAACGGGCGGGGCCTATTTTATTTCTCCCACGCTTGCGTGGATTGAAATATATAGAAGTAATAGACGATATGGGGAAGCGCCCTTCATGGGGGTGTGGATTGAAATCGTCAATTCTGGATGACAAAAAACCATGAAAAAATTGTTACGCCCTTCAAGGGCGTGTGGATTGAAATGGAGGGATGGCTATGTTTCGACGAATGAAACGGGATATCGATGCCGTGATGGCCCGGGACCCGGCGGCAACTTCCCGCTTTATGGTCTTTTTGACCAGCCCGGGGCTGCACGCCATTTGGCGGCACCGGCGCGCCCATTGGTTTTATAAACACAACAGAAAAAATCTTGCCCAGCTGATCAGTTTCTTTAACCGTGCCTGGACCGGCGTGGAAATTCACCCCGCCGCGGAAATCGCCGAAGGCTTTTTCATCGACCACGGCATGGGCATCGTGATCGGGGAAACGACGGTGATCGGTGAAAATGTGACGCTGTACAAAGGTGTCGTTTTAGGCGGCACTGGCAAGGAGCACGGCAAGCGTCACCCTACCCTCGGCCATAACGTGGTGGTCAGTTCCAATGCCATCGTGCTGGGGTCCATCACCATCGGCAATAATGTCAAGATCGGCGCTGGCTCCGTAGTGTTAAACGACGTGCCGGATAACTGCACCGTTGTGGGGGTGCCCGGTCGCATCGTGGTGAAAGACGGATCTCGGGTGAATCAGGACAGCGGCGAAGTGGAAGACGGCAAACTGAGCGATCCCATATACGAGTGCATTTGCGATTTAAAAAAACGCGTGGAGTTCTTAGAGGCGGCCTGGGAAAAGGAGAAAGATCATCATGGCAATTCGAGTTTATAATACGCTGAAAAACAGCAAAGAAGTTTTTGTACCGGTAGAGCCGGGGAAAGTCAAGATGTATGTCTGCGGCCCCACCACTTATAACTACATTCATCTGGGCAATGCCCGGCCTCTCGTGGCTTTCGACGTGATCCGTCGATACTTTGCCTATCGGGGCTATGCAGTGACCTACGTTCAAAATTTTACTGACGTTGACGATAAAATCATCAACCGCGCCAAAGAGGAAAAGCTAAGTCCCCAAGACCTGGCAGAAAAGTACATCAAAGCCTATTTTGAAGACGCCGCGCGTCTGGGCATTCAAAAGGCCGACGTTCATCCCCGGGTTACCGAGCATATGGACGATATCATCGGTATGGTGCAGGGGATCATCGACCATGGCCTCGCTTACGAAGTAGACGGTGACGTTTACTTTGAAGTGCGTAGATTTGCCAGTTACGGCAAATTATCCGGTCGTTCTCTCGATGAGTTGCAGGCCGGCGCCAGGATCGCCGTAGGGGAACAAAAGCGGGATCCCCTTGATTTTGCCCTTTGGAAAGCGGCAAAACCGGGAGAACCCGCTTGGGATAGCCCCTGGGGCAAAGGCAGACCCGGCTGGCACATCGAATGCTCCGCCATGTCCGCGAAGTATCTCGGCAAAACCTTCGATATCCACGGCGGCGGCGCCGATCTGATTTTTCCCCACCATGAAAACGAAATCGCCCAAAGCGAAGGTGCAAACTGCTGTGAATCCGCCCATTACTGGCTCCACAACGGTTTCATTACCACCAACTGCGAAAAGATGTCCAAGTCCCTCTGTAATTTCTGTCTTTTAAGGGAAATCCTCGATGAGTTCCCCGGTCCGGTGGTGCGTTTTTATCTAATGTCCACCCATTACAGAAGTCCCCTTGACTTTGACGGTGAGAAACTGCTGGCCGCGGAAAAGTCATTGAGCCGCATTCATAACACTTACCGCACCGTGACCGCTAAAATTGCCAACCTGCCCAAGGATAGCGGCAGTGATGACGGCAGGAAAGCAGCGTTGATCAAGATCTGCGAGGAAGGCAAGGCAAAGGTCATCGACGCCATGAACGACGATTTCAATACGTCTTTGGCCTTGGCCGCCGTCTTTGATGTCTGCAAGGAAGTCAATACCATGGTCAACGACAGAGCATTCCGTGGCGACGCCGCCACCGTAGAGGGGCTTCAGGCCGTTTTGGCTTTTTTTGCCGAAATGGATTTGATTTTCGATGTGATCGTACCCAAAGAGGAAGAAACCGGCGACAACGGTGACGCCCTTGCCAACGGTCTTCTTGCCATGGTGATGACGCTGCGCAGCAACGCCAGGGAGCATAAGGATTGGGCAACCGCCGATTTCATTCGCGACGAATTGAAAAAGCTAAATATCGTCATTGAGGATACCCCCCAAGGCCCCCGCTGGAAAAAGGAAAAGGTTCGGGGATGAAAGAAATGAGTTGGCAGGAAGCGGTCAATTTGCCTTCTTTGACCCTGGCCTATATTGGTGACGGTGTTTATGAGCTGGCTGTCCGCCGTTATCTGCTGGGAAGCGGCATCAAAAAGGCGGATGAACTGCATAAAGCAGCGGTGAAATACGTGAAGGCGACCTTTCAGAGTGATTTTTATCAGTTGCTTTTGGACGAGCTTCCCGAGGAAGAGCTGGCGGTGATGAAGCGGGGACGCAACGCCAAAACAAGCCGTCAGCCCAAAAGTAGCGGCGTTGCCGCATACCACAATGCCACCGGTGTGGAGGCGCTGGTGGGGGCTTTATGGCTCAGCGGCAATCAGCAACGCCTGGACGCGATCTTTTGCTTGTTGTTTGAGCGTATCGGCAACGAAAGAGGGGAAGACCAATGAACGAATATATTCCCGGCCGCAATGGCGTCGCGGAAGCGCTGAAAGCGGGGCGCGGTTTTGTGAAACTCTATGTCAGCGAAGGTAAAATCGAAGGCTCCCTCAAGGAGATTTTGGCCAAAGCGAAAGATGCCGGCATTCCCATTCAACGGGTGCCCAAAAGGAAATTGGATGCGATGTATGGCGGCAACCACCAGGGTGTGATCGGCGCTGTAGCCGCTTACGCCTACGCTGAAATCGATGATATGCTATCGGCGGCGGCGGCAAAGGGGGAGGATCCCTTCTTGCTGATGCTGGCGGAAGTGGAAGATCCTCACAACCTCGGCGCGATGATGCGCACGGCGGAGATTGCCGGTGTTCACGGGATCATCATCCCCAAAAACAACAGCGTCGGTTTAAACGCCACCGTGGCCAAAACCGCCGCCGGCGCCGTGGAGTACTTGCCCGTGGCCCGCGTCGCCAACCTAGTTCAGACGGCCAAGGAATTAAAGGAGCAGGGGCTTTGGGTTTACGGCGCTGCGATGGAGGGAACCTCCCTTTGGCGGCAGGAGATGAAAGGCCCCCTATTGCTGGTGATCGGCGGTGAAGATCGGGGCATTCCCCGTTTGCTGCTGCAAAACTGTGATTTTAAAGTGACCGTCCCCATGCAGGGTCATGTGCCCTTCCTGAATGCTTCGGTGGCAGCGGGGGTGATGATCTATGAGGTTATGCGGCAGCGGAGCGGAGGATCCGCCCAATGAAAAGAGAAGAGTGAAAAGTGAAAGGTGAAAAGTGAAAAGTGAAAAGAAAAGGAAGCTTTGCTGTGCAAAGATAAAGTAAGTGAAGAGTGGAGAGGTTTACCGTGATGTTTTTTCGGGCTTCGGCAATCTGCATTTTGTCAACGATGGCCTTGGAACCACCGTTGCATAAAACCGTTTTTTTACTCCGCGAACGCCAAGCACCCGCCAAATCTCCGCGCCTTTCGCAGAAAAAGTTAGGTAAATTTCATCCTTTTATCAGAAAATAGAACTTTTCCATTAGCAAACAAAGCGTTTTTTGTATCAATATACAAAAAATACAAAAATTACGCATATTTATCCCAAAAAGTGCTGTCGCGCCTCACGTAGGCGCGTGGATTGAAATGGAAAGAACCAACCTTCCGGCGCCGGCTGAATTAGGTCGCGCCTCACGTAGGCGCGTGGATTGAAATCACGATCAAGGCGACATCAAAAAAGGTTTTGTGTGTCGCGCCTCACGTAGGCGCGTGGATTGAAATGGGGAGACCGAGACCACCCGAGAGGTGACTAAAAGTCGCGCCTCACGTAGGCGCGTGGATTGAAATCCACAGAAAAACACTCTGGAGTAATGTCAAAGCCGTCGCGCCTCACGTAGGCGCGTGGATTGAAATAAAAATGACTAATTACGATTTAAAACTAAGCCGCGTCGCGCCTCACGTAGGCGCGTGGATTGAAATAACTCCGTGCAATACACGCCGCCGTTAATCACGGCCCGTCGCGCCTCACGTAGGCGCGTGGATTGAAATCTTGGCCGGGACGCCATCGATGTAAAACTCGGTGGGTCGCGCCTCACGTAGGCGCGTGGATTGAAATGGATATCGCTGTGCCCCATCAAATATTGAGCTGTGTCGCGCCTCACGTAGGCGCGTGGATTGAAATCTTTACTACTTCGTCCGCTCCATCGTCGGCGTAGAGTCGCGCCTCACGTAGGCGCGTGGATTGAAATCCCTCTCACTCCCTCGACGCAGAGCCGGTCTTTAAGTCGCGCCTCACGTAGGCGCGTGGATTGAAATCACTAAATAATAGCCCATTTTGAAAAATACGTGCGTCGCGCCTCACGTAGGCGCGTGGATTGAAATGGCAATGTCAAGCCTGCGCTCGTGAACTTGGGATGTCGCGCCTCACGTAGGCGCGTGGATTGAAATGTAACAGATGCTTTTGGCTGTGCGGGAACAGCAACGTCGCGCCTCACGTAGGCGCGTGGATTGAAATTCAAAAATGGACGTTATTGCATCCCATGCAGATGTGTCGCGCCTCACGTAGGCGCGTGGATTGAAATACTGGCTTCCTCCACCCAAATGCTGGTAATATTGAGTCGCGCCTCACGTAGGCGCGTGGATTGAAATAGAAAATGGCAGCCGAAATTGAATAAATATACGAGTCGCGCCTCACGTAGGCGCGTGGATTGAAATCGACCTCCATACCACCATCAGATTGCACATATGGGTCGCGCCTCACGTAGGCGCGTGGATTGAAATCATGCGTGGCTCCGGGGTTTGGGCTTTCTGAGGATGGTCGCGCCTTACGTAGGCGCACGAATCATTAAAAAAGAGCCGGATACCAGCTTTCACTGAACAACGCTCCGCTCCGGCCTTGCAAAAAGGAGAAAATGTGCTATATTAAAACATAAGAAAAGATGGTTCTGATAGCCATCCATAATCTGTTGCTGAAGAATTGAAGCGAATCATTCATCAAGGGGGTCATCATTATGGATCGTTTTCAGCTTATGACAGATTCCGGCTGTGATCTGCCCATGTCGCTTTGTAAAGAACGCGGGATCATTCCCTTACAGCTCAGTTACGAGATTGACGGCGTCACTTATCTTGATGCCATGGATCATGCTGATTGTCATCGTTTCTATGAGTGGATGCGGGAGGGTAAAGTCCCCCATACCAGCCAGATTACGCCCAGTCAATACCTGGATTTTTGGAAAGACGCCCTTGCCCAAAAGGATTTGCCCATCGTTCATATCAGCATGGGCAGCGGCATTTCCGGTACCTATAACAATGCGCTAATCGCCAAAGACCAGCTTTTGCAGGAATTTCCCGACGCCCTTATTGATGTGGTTGATTCCACCTTGGCCTCGGTGGGTTACGGTATGTTGGCTTTGGCCAGCGCCGACCTGCGGGATCAAGGGAAAACCCCTGCGGAATGTGGGGCTTGGCTTAACGCCCATAAAGGGGAGATCAATACCTATTACACCACCGGAGACCTTTCTTATCTCTATCGCAGCGGCCGGGTAAGCCGGGCCGGTATGGTGATCGCTCACGCTTTGAATATCTGGCCCATCCTCAATCTTGACGCCGGGGGGCATCTGATTGTCCAGGAAAAGGCCAGGGGTAAAAAAAAGACGGTGCAGCGGATTCATCAGATCATAGGAGAGCTCTGCCCCCATCCCGAAAATCAGGTGCTCTTCATCTGCCATTCTGATATTTACGCCGAGGCCAAAGAATTTGGCGACGGGATCCAAGGGCAATTCGGGTTTAAGGATGTCTATTATACTTATATTGGTTCTACCATCGGCACCCATTCCGGTCCGGGTCTGATGGCGGCGTTCTTTTACGGCAAACCGAGAACGATGTAAGAGAGGGCCAAAAATCAAAAAGGCCTGTGTTGCATTGGTGTCATGCAAAAACGCATGACACCAATGCAATTTTGCATGAAAGAGGTATTCTTCGAAAAAATCGAGGTAGAATATAAAAGGATCCACGGTTTTAGCGTAGAATTACAATAGGAATGTCCAAATCATGCATTTTTGCATGACAAGCAAAGAAATCGGGATTCCATATCCACCGCATCAACCCTTGCTCCGGCGCTTGAGGCCGCTTTTCTGAGGTGCCTGTTTCTCTGGCATGATTATTGCATAAACAAAAAGGGAATAAAGCATAATCAATCAATTCTATGCTTGCCCGAAAGGAGATACTATGAGATACGAATACCTCAGTCAAACAGATCTTGAAAGCATTCATGAAGCGACGCTGGAAATTTTAGAAACCATCGGTGTCCGCAGCAAATCTCAACGATTCTTAAAAACCTGCGCGGACCTTGGTTTGCAGGTTAAAGACGAGACCGTATATTTCCCCGGAAATCTGGTGGAACAAGCGATAAAAGATGTTCCCGGCCCCTTTACCCTCTATAGCAGAGACGGTAAACATGACGTGGAACTGGGGGCCCCTGGTAAGGTTTATACCCAAACCTGCATTGGTTCTCCCTTTATCAATGATATCGAAACCGGCCGCCGCAAACTGATCGCCAGCGACGATCTGGCCAATTTTATCCGGGTCTGCGACGGTCTCCCGAACATCGATATCATTTCCGCGATTTTCCCCAAGGATGTTGTGGAACATGCCGCCGTTACCTGCGAAACCGCCATGCAGGTTAAAAATACCGGCAAACCCCTGCATATCTGTATCGAATCCGACCATGAAATGAAATACATCCCCAAAGTCCTGGCTGCTGCCGTCGGCGGCATGGATAAGCTCGTGGAAAAACCCATTGCTTATCTCCAGGTATCCCCCATCAGCCCCCTGGACTATGCCGTGGGTCCCGCCAACGGCCTTCTGGATACCGTTGAAGCCGGCTTGCCCCTGGGCATCATCCCTTGCCCCATGATGGGCGCCACCGGCCCCATGACCCTGATCGGCTCCGTCACCATGCACAACGCCGAAATGCTCGCCGGCGTCGTCGTGGCCGAGCTGATGAAACCTGGTCATCCCGTGGTGTTCTCCCCCCGCGTGACCTTCATTGATATGCGCACTGCCATCGGCCTTTGGGCTGCTCCTGAAATGGGCGTCGCCGGTCATTGCTCCGCCCAGATGGCTCTTTACTATAATATTCCCAACGAACCCACCGGCTTCTCCTGTTCCTCCAAGATCTGTGATCAGCAGGCCGGCTTTGAAAGAATGTTTAACGCTCTCATTCCCGCCATCGGCGGCGCTTCGATCCTCGGTACCGCAGGCTCCATCGACAACGCCTTGATCGCCGACTACGCTACCATCGTCATGGACGACGAAATTAGCTCCATCATCAAACACGTGGTCAAGGGCAAGGAAGTGAACACCGACACCATGGCCGTGGAAGCCATTCGTGAAGTCGTCAACGGCGAAGGCAACTTCCTCGGCAGCGAACATACCCTGCGCCATCTGAGATCTGAAATCTGGAATCCCAGCCTCTGTGAACGCAGAACCTATGAATCCTGGGATGAAGGCCGCGTTTCCTATGGCGAAAACGCCCTGGCCAAAGCGAAGGATCTCTATGTGAACCACAAGTGCGCGCCCCTCACTGAGGAACAGAACGCCGCGGTGGATGCTGCGGTGAAGGAAGCTGTTGACCGCCAGTAAATGGTGCCTTTGTTGAAAGATATTTGATTTTGAAGAACGCTCAGCGTTCCTTTAGAGCCACCCGTTTTTTTAGAATGATAGCCTTGCTTCCATTTACGGTATAAAATAGAACATTCGAAAGAGGTTGACGCAGATATGGATGCCTACGCGAAGAATTTTGTTTTTCACCAGCCCGACACGGCCTTCACCCTTGACGAACTACACTATAATTACATTATTTTACAGGGAGAAGAATGCAAGGTTTATGCTGTGAAGGATATTTACCGCTATCTTTTAAAAGAGCGGGTGGATTCTGTATTACCGGAAAAAATCCCCGATCTAAGCTACAGTATCATCAAATGGGAAGCTCCCGCTCAATTCGTCTCCGATGGTTGTAGCATTGCCCTGATGATCGACAGCAGCGGTGAAATCCGCGGCGTTTTTGAACAAGCCGGCTTTTTCAGCCGTTTTTGTCTGGAAACCCACCATCATATCAATAATCTAAAGCTTCAGATTGAAAACTATAAACGGATTTTTGACATCATGGAAGACGAAGTTTTCATCACCGATGAATACGGCTTCATCCAATATATCAATCCCCGGGGCGAGTTCATTATGGGCATCAGCGCCAAAGATTACATCGGCTGTCACGTTAACGAATTGGTGCGCCGGAATATATTGTCAAAAAGCCTGACGTTGGAAGTGATGAAGACCAAGGAACGCTGTGCGGAGATTGTAGACGTCGCCGCCACAGGGCTGAAGATTATTTGCACTGCCCAGCCGGTTTTTGATGAAAACGGCAAGATCATTCAGATTTTGAGTACTTCTAAGAATATTGAGGAAATCACCGATAAGATCAATCAGCTTTCCCGGGAACTGAATTCCAGCAATGAAAAAATTAAGCTCCTGCAAGAGCAGGTTATTGCCAAAAACAAATATATCTTTGAAAGTCCGTCCATGCGTCAAATTCAGAAAACTCTGATGAAAATTGCGCCGACGGATGTTTCTGTCTTGATCGAAGGCGAGTCCGGCGTCGGCAAAGAGGTGATTGCGGACACGGTTTATAAATTGAGCCGCAGAAATGAAAAGCCCTTCGTGAAGATCAACTGCGGCCTGATCCCCAAAGAGCTGATGGAATCGGAACTTTTCGGTTATGAACCCGGGGCTTTTACCGGAGCCCTGAAAAGCGGCAAGACGGGTAAATTGGAGATTGCCAACGGCGGCACCGTCTTTTTTGATGAGATCGGCGAAATGGAACTGCCCTTGCAGGTGAAGCTTTTAGAGTTCCTGCAAGATCACCAAATCGTGCGGGTGGGCGGCACCAAGCGGATCCCCATTGACGTGCGCATCATCGCCGCCACCAATAAGAACCTCTTCGCCATGGTGGAACAGGGAGATTTTCGCCGGGATCTATATTACCGTCTCAATGTGATGCCCCTTTATATCCCGCCCCTCCGGGAACGGAGCGAGGATATTGTGCCGATGATCGTTCATTTTCTCAATTTGGCCAATCATAAATACGGCTTCAACCGGCATATGGACAACAGTGTCATCGAGAAATTGCAGTCCTTTGCCTGGCCCGGCAATGTCCGGGAATTGATGCATACCATTGAGCGGATTGTCGTGACCAGTGAAAGCGATTATATCGATACCGTGTTATTTGACGAATTACTCATGGCGGGGATGACCCCCAACGAAAGAACCGTGATACCCAACGCGAAAGTGATCTGCACCGGCCTGATGCCATTGAAAGAGGCCAAAGAAAAATTAGAAAGCAGTCTGGTGAAGATGGCCTATGAGCAATTCGGCTCTTCTTATAAAGCGGCGGAATCACTCCAGGTCAACCAGTCTACGGTGAACCGCTGGCTGAAACGGGGCAATGATCATGCAAATAAGCATTTCTCTTAATGCGTTTTTGCATCGATGTGAAAGAGGTATTGTAGAGGCAAAAAGGAAGAATCTGAGACTGACAATGAGGCGTCTGCGCAAAAATGCGCAGACGCTTTTTTTTTACGGCCAGTTGCGGGGAAAACGCCCTGAATAAGAATGAAATCCCGTTTGGCACGGTTTTTGCATTATATAAAAGCATCAATCATAGAAAATGGAGGTCTCATGATGAAAAGAAACAAACAGGCTGTTTTCAATGGTCTCGGCAGTTTCGGGATTGTTGGTTATTCCCCCGACGAATTGCAGACGATTCACCTGGCAACTTTGGATGTCCTAAATAACGTCGGCGTTCGTGTGGATAGTAAAGAAGCGCGGGATATTTTTGCCGGTGGCGGCGCCGTTGTTGATGAAGCGACGCATATCGTTAAAATCCCACCTTATATTGTGGAAGAAGCCATCCGTACCGCCCCCCCTACCTTGCAACTTTGCGGCAGAACGCCGGAGAAAGATTACGTGATCGAAAAAAATAGAGTCGGTTTCGTCAATTTCGGGGAAGGCGTCATGATCCGCGATATGAAAACCAAAGAATATCGCCCCAGTACGAAAGCGGATTTGGTAAATTGCAGCTTGATGAGCGATTATCTCAGCAATATGGATATCACTTACCGCGCCGTCGTTTCCCAGGATCACCCCGGCCCCTCCCAGGCGCTGCACAATGCCGAGGCAATTTTCCCCAACACCACGAAACACTTCTTTATCGGCGCCGACGGCGCGGAAAATGCCAAAAAGCTGCTGAAAATGGCCGCAGCGGTGGTTGGCGGTAAGGAAAAATTGAGACAGCGTCCTCTGATTTCCTTTAATGTTTGCCCCACCAGCCTTTTGAAGTTGATCCCGGAATGCACCGACGTCATTATTTTGGCGGCCCAAGAAGGGGTTCCGGTCAATATCATCTCCATGGCCATGGCCGGCGCCACCTCTCCCGTAACTTTGGCGGGGACTCTCGTGACCCATAATGCCGAAGTGCTTTCCGCCATTATTTTGAGTCAGTTGACCAAAAAGGGTGCTCCCTGTATCTACGCCAGCTCCACCACACTGATGGATATGCGTTACACCACGGCTCCCGTAGGCGCGCCGGAACTCGGCATGATCAGCGCTTCCGTTGCCCGTTTGGCCCAGTTTTACAACCTGCCCAGCTTTGTGGCGGGAGGGTAGGCGGACAGTAAAATCCCCGATGGGCAGGCAGCCCATGAAAAAACATTGACCGCGCTTTTGGCGGCCCAGGGCGGCGCCAATCTGATTTACGGCGCGGGTATGCTGGATCTCGGCATTACCTTCGATTACGCGCAATTCGTCATTGACAATGAAATTTATACCATGATCCGCAAGGTGATAGAGGGCATCGCGATCACCGACGAAGCCATGGCAGTGAACCTGATCAAGGAGATCGGCCCCGGCGGTGAACTCGTCAGCCATCCCCACACCTTTGCCAATTTCCGTCAAGAACAGAGCACCACAAGTCTTTTCGATCGTTCGATGAGAGAAACCTGGATTGCCACCGGCAAGAAAGACCTGGCGGAAAGAGCTTATGCCGAAGCGGAAAGAATCATCGCCACCCATAAGGTGCCGCCCCTGCCCAACGGCGCCGAAGCAGCCATTCATGACATCGTCTTAGAAGCGGAAGAGGAATATGGCATGAAATAATATTATTTTTTAGGAGGTACATTCTATGGGTACGATACTAATCAGGGTGATCCAGATTGGGGCCATTATTTGCGGCACCGCCTTCGCCGTTGCACTGGGGCTCAACGCGAAAAAGAACAAGGATAAGATTTCCAACGCCAGTACTGCGGGTCTCGCCGCGGTCATCGGCGGCACCATGTTCTTTGACGCTTTGGGGATTGGCGGCAATGCACCGCAAACAGCGTTATTCAAGATCTTTAAGCTTGTACCTGACCGGCTGATTCCGGGAACGCTGAACACCTGCACACTCATTCCTTCTGTTGTGGAAACCCTACTGTTTGTGACGATTGTTAAGGTTGACCCCATCACTTTGGTCTGCCTCATCGTCTCCATCGCCATTGGGGCACGGGTCGGCGCTCGCTACGTCTCCCACTTCCCTGAAAAGCCGATTCAGATCGTCCTCGGCTGCGGTCTCCTTATTGTGGCCACAACGATGGTCTTACGGCAAATCGGTCTTTGGCCTGCCGGCGGCACCGCCATCGGTCTCGAAGGCTGGAAACTCGTTGTCAGTACCATTATCTTCTTCCTCTTTGGCATTTGCGCCGCCTCGGGTATTGGCTGTTATGCTCCTATGATGGCGGTTTGCTATTCCATGGGGATGAATCCCCGCTCTGCTTTCCCCATCATGTTCGGCGCTTACACCTTTTTAATGCCCTCTGCCGGCTTTAAATTCTTAAAGGAAGGCGCTCTCGACCTCAAAGCCAATCTCGTCGGCCAAATTGCTGGTACGATCGGTGTTGTTGTCGCAGTTTTCCTCGTAAAACAGTTGCCCTTGACGATACTTTCCTGGATCGTTGTCTGCGTGCTGGTTTATACTTCCGGCATGATGTTCTATTCCGCATTCAAGAAAAAACCGGTACAGTCTATGAAAGAAGAAACTGTTGCAGAAGCCATTGCGGAATAAAACCAAAAATTAGAAAAATTTAAAATTCAGAGGGAACGCTCTTTTGAGGAAATCACGAAGGCTAAAAGTACCCCACCCACCCATGTTCCGCTTTCGCGCCTTAAACCGGGGGTTCCTGAAAGAAAGGACTTATTGATTTATTTACCGGGTGGAATCCGCCGCTATGCCGGCGGTTACCCTCAAAATGCAGTCATATTTCCATCGATGATCCGAAATCGTGGAGCTTGTAAAAAGAAGAAAAGAGGCAGTCAAATTTTTGACTGCCTCTTTCTAAATAATAAAAATTAAGCTTTGATCAAAAGGCGGCGAGGCGTTCTTTGGCCCGGGCCAAAGCCTTTTCTGTTTGCTGGGGAGCGGGTGCGCCGGTGATGTTTCGGCGGTTGACACTATTTTCGATCTTGATAAAATCATAAATATCTTCTTTGAAAACGGGAGAGAAGCGCTGCCATTCCTCAAGGGTCAGCTCTTTTAAGGTTTTTTGCTCCTTTTCGCAGTGGAGCACGAGGCTGCCCACAACAGCGTGGGCTTCCCGGAAGGGAACGCCATGTTCCGCCAGGTAATCGGCGGCGTCGGTGGCGTTGATGAAGCCGCCCTCGGCGTCAAGGCGCATGGTTTCTTTGTTCACGGTCAAGGTGGAGACCATGGGCTTAAACACCATCAGGCAGCCTTTGAGGGTATCCACGGCGTCGAAGAGGGCCTCTTTATCTTCCTGCATATCTTTGTTGTAGGCCAAAGGCAATCCCTTCATCACAGTGAGCAAGGTCATGAGGCCGCCGTAAACCCGGCCGGTTTTGCCCCGGACCAGTTCCGCTGCGTCGGGATTCTTCTTTTGCGGCATGATGGAGGAGCCGGTGGAATAAGCGTCGTCCAAGGTGACAAAAGCGAATTCGCCGCTGGACCAGAGAATGATTTCTTCTGAGAAGCGGGAGAGGTGCATCATAATCAGGGCGGCGGCGCTTAAGAACTCAATGATAAAATCCCGGTCGGAAACGCCGTCCATGCTGTTGGCGGTCACAGCGTCGAAGCCAAGGTCGGCTGCTACGCTTTCCCGGTCCAGAGGGAACACGGTGCCGGCCAAAGCACCGCTGCCCAAAGGCATGATCTGGAGGCGTTTTTTGCTGTCTTGAAGCCGTCCCAAATCCCGCAGGAACATTTCAAAATAGGCCAAAAGATGATGGGCAAAGGTAATGGGCTGGGCCTTTTGCAGATGGGTATAGCCCGGCATCACCGTTTCTTTGTGCTCTGCGGCGAGGCTCAGCAGCGTTTCCGCCAACTCTTTTAAAAGGGTCATGACGTTGTCGGTTTCCCTCTTTAAATAGAGCCGGGCGTCCAAAGCCACCTGGTCGTTTCTGCTTCTGGCGGTGTGGAGCTTCTTGCCGGTGGCGCCGATTTTGGCAATGAGCATGGTTTCCACGTTCATATGGATATCTTCGGCGGCAATATCGAATTCTGCCGCGCCGCTTTCGATTTCCGATCGAATTTCTTTTAAGGCCGCGGCGATGGCCGCGCCTTCCTCTTTGCTGATGATACCCTGGTTTGCCAGCATTTTGCTGTGAGCCAGGGAACCCTCGATATCTTCCCGATAGAGCCGTTTATCAAAGGTGATGGAGGAATGGAAGTCTTCCATCAGCGTATCGTTGTTTTTGGCGAAGCGGCCACCCCATAATTTCATAATGATTTCCTCTCTGCCTGAAATGAGTGTTTTTCTATATTATACATGGAAGAAAGGGGAAAAGCAATGAATCTGATGAATTCAGAGAATTCGGCGGCAACAGCGGTGGAGTACTTGAATTTGACGGCGGAATATGAGATAATTATATGAAGTATTATAAACTGTCGGAAGGTCTGTCATGATGAAACAAAACGGCATTTTTATCGTCTTTGAGGGCATTGACGGGGCAGGGAAGACCTGCCAGATGGAAAACATAAAAGAATATATGCTCCGCCGCGGTATCGACGTCGTGCTGACCAGAGAACCCGGCGGTACCGTGGTCGGTGAGAAGATCCGCGAGCTGCTGCTAAATCCCGCCCATCAAAATATGGACGACCGCTGTGAGCTGCTGCTTTACGGCGCCGCCCGGGCCCAGCATCTAAAAGAGGTCATTATCCCTGCCCTAAAACAGGGGCAGGCCGTGCTCTGCGACCGCTTTCACCTTTCCACCGTGGCTTATCAAGGCTACGGCCGGGGGATTTCCCGGTCTGTCCTGGAAGCCGTGAACGACATTGCCACTGACGGCCTATCGCCGGATCTCACCGTGATTCTCGACGTCCCCGCGGAAGTGGGCTTTCAGCGCATTCGGGAAAACAGAGAGGCCCCCAAAGACCGATTGGAACAGGAAAAGAGAGCTTTTTTTCAAAAGGTGCGGGAAGGTTATCTGAAGGAAGCTGGGGAGCGCCGGGAGAACTATCTTGTGGTCAACGGCGACCGGCAAATCGAGGCCGTGGCCGCCGATATTAAAAAAGCCTTGGAGCCGCTCTTATGAATGAACGGCTGAAAAGAGAAATAAAAAGCGCACATCCGGGTCATGCCTATCTGCTATACGGCAAAGCCGAGCTTGTCGAGGCGGAAGCATTGGAGTTCGCAATGGCAATCAATTGCCGCAATCCCCAAGACGGCGCCGCCTGCGGCGCTTGCAGTCATTGCCTGCAAATAAAGAGTGGAAATTTTCCTGATCTCGTGGTTTTGGCGCCGGAAGGCGTTTATTACAAAGCGGATCAGCTGAAAACATTGCGAAAATACTTTTCACTCACGGCAAAACAAGGATTACATCGGATTTTTCTTTTGCAGAAAGCCGATATGATGAAAGAGGAATGCGCCGACCGCTTGTTAAAAGCGTTGGAAGAACCGGCGGAAAACACCGTATTTTTATTGACAGCGGAAAACGAAGACCGTATTTTGCAGACGGTGGCTTCCCGCTGTCGCGTCATTCGTATTCTTTCGGAAAACAAAAAGGCTCTTGATGGGGAACGGGAAGAAGTTTTTTCTCTCCTTGCCGCCGTCAAATCTTCGCCCCTGGAATATCTTTTCCGTTCCGCGGAAAAATACGCCAAAGAGCGGGAAAAATGCGCGTCGTTTTTTGAAACGGCAGTGAGCCTGCTTTCCGAAAATTATTTATATCGCCAGGGCGGTGCTGCCCCGGCCCATCACCTCCCCGAGGAACACTGGAGCGCCGAACAGCTCTTTGATTTATGGCAGTGGGCTCTTGCCGCGCCGATCCTCATGGAAAGCAACATCAATCTGAAATTGATCACGGAGAATTTTCTCCTGCGGATAAAAAGAAAGGACGACCTTAATGGAAACTGTAGTTGGTATACGCTTTAAACAGGCAGGGAAGATCTATTATTTCAGCCCCGGCAGCCTGGAACTGAAAAATCACGATCACGTCATCGTGGAAACGGCTCGGGGGATGGAATACGGTACCGTGGTGATCCCGCCCCGGGAGGTTCCCGAAAATAAAGTGGTGAAACCGTTGAAGGAAGTCATCCGGAAAGCCACTGCCGTTGATGAAAAGTGCTACGAGGAAAATCAGGCCAAAGAAAAGAGGGCCTTCGATATTTGTCTTGAAAAAATCAAAGATAATAATTTAGTGATGAAACTCATTGATGTGGAATACACCTTTGACGGCGGTAAAATCATCTTCTACTTCACCGCCGATGGCCGGGTGGATTTCCGAGAATTGGTGAAAGACCTGGTCAGTGTTTTCCGTACCAGGATTGAACTGCGGCAAATCGGCGTCAGAGACGAAGCCAAGATGATCGGCGGCATCGCCTCCTGCGGCCGGGTACTCTGCTGTCACAGTGTTTTAGACGAGTTTCAGCCGGTATCGATCCGCATGGCCAAACATCAGAACCTTTCCCTGAACCCCGGCAAAATTTCGGGGATCTGCGGCCGTTTGATGTGCTGCCTGAAATTTGAAAGTTACGATGACTCCGTTAACGGCTACGACACCGATTCCGATGAAGAAATTGATGAGGAATTGAAGGAGCTGGAAGATTAAAGAAAGCGGTGGTGTATTTATGCTGGCGGAAGCGATTTGCGAATTGGAAGCGAAATTAAAAGCAATGGAAGATGAGCTGGCGACGATTCGCCACTACGTAGAGCGGATGGAGCAGGATAACGCTTCTATGCAGACGATCATCCGCAATAAAAACCTGCAGATTTCCGGCAAGGCCAACCTTTTGGCCTTATTTGACGCCGGTTTTCATGTCTGCTCCGCCCATTTTGGCGAAACCCGGGAGGGCGAATGCCTTTTCTGCGCCTCCCTTTTGGATAAGGACGCTCTGCACAGTGATGAACAAAAATGAGTTCACCGATGACGATCTGATCCTTGGCGGTTACCGTCTGCTCCAAAAAAGGGACGGTTACCGCTTTTCTCTCGACGCCCTTTTACTCGCCGCTTTTGTTCCGGTCTTTCCCGGCGCCGCCGTCCTCGATCTCGGCTGCGGCAGCGGTATATTGCCGCTTTTGCTTTTGGGCAGAGAGCCCTCCCTGGCCGTGACGGCGGTGGAGAAAATGGAGGGGCCTTGTGCTTTGGCCCGGCGCAATATGGCGAAAAACAAAGCTCCCGTGACCGTGCTCTTAGGCGACGCCATGGAGGCGGACCGCTTTTTGGCAGCCTTCTCCTTTGACCTGATCGTGACGAATCCGCCTTTTTATCCCGTGGCCAAGTGCCGTTTGCCCCAAAAGCAAGAGATTGCCGCCGCCAAGACGGAGCTTTTTTGGAGCCCGGAAGGTTTGATGGATCAATCCTTTTCCTTGCTGCGGGAGAGGGGACGGCTTGCTTTGATCTTTCCCGGAACGCGGAAAGAGGAGATCTGCGCAAGGGCGGCAGAGGCGGGACTTTGCTTGGAGCGCAGCCGTGATATTTTTTCTAAAAAAACGAACCCCGGGTTTTCCCGGGTATTGCTGCAATGGATCAAAGCGCCGTGCCGCCAGGAAAAGCTGCCGCCGCTGTCCATTTACACGGAAGACGGGGATTATACTCAGGAAATGAAGAGGATATTTGAGATTTACCATGGAACAGGGACTGTATCTTGTGGCGACGCCCATCGGCAACCTTGAGGACATGACATTCCGCGGCATTGAAGTGCTGAAAAATGTTGACCTGATCGGCGCCGAGGACACCCGCCACAGCAGAATCTTATTACAACATTTTGATATTAAGACGCCGCTCCTCAGTTATTACGAGCACAATGAGGTGAAGCGCCGGGAAGAACTTTTGGCGCGGCTCCAAAAAGGTGAGACTGTGGCCTTGATCAGCGACGCCGGTACGCCGGGGATTTCCGATCCCGGCGCTGATCTTGTTCGGGCGGCCGTGGCGGCGGGGATTCCCGTTCATCCCATACCCGGCGGCAATGCTGTGCTTTCCGCGGTTAGCGCCTCGGCGCTGCCCTGCGATCGCTTTGTTTTCGAGGGTTTCCTGCCGCGCCCCAAAAAGGAGCGCCAGGAGCGCCTCGCGGAAATCGCCAAAGAAAAAAGAACTCTGGTGATCTATGTTTCTCCCCATCGGCTCAAAGAGGATCTCACTGCCCTGGTTGCCGCTTTGGGGGACCGTCCGGCTACCCTCTGCCGGGAGTTGACCAAAATCCACGAAACCTTCTATTACGGCACCCTTTCCTCTCTGCTCCAAAGGGCTTCGGCCACGCAGCTGAAAGGCGAGATGGTGTTGGTGATCGCCGGTTATGCCGGTGAAGATCAGGAAATTCCCGCAAAAGAGGTGATCAAGGCCGAACTGGCCGGTCTTATGGCCGAGGGTGTCAAAGCGAAAACTGCCGTACGGATTGTTGCGGAAAAATATCGAATGAAGAAAAATCAGATCTATCCTTATACCTTTACGGATGGAGAAGAAGGAGAATAACCCATGTCAAAACCTACCTTTTATATTACGACTCCCATTTATTATCCCAGTGCCACCCTGCATATCGGTCATTGCTATACCACGGTGGCGGCGGATACCATGACCCGCTATAAAAAGATGCGCGGATACGACGCCTATTTTCTCACCGGTTCCGACGAACACGGACAGAAAATTGAACGCAGCGCTGCGGCAGCGGGAATGGAGCCCCTGGCTTATGTGGATCAGATCATCGCTTCCTTTAAAAAACTTTGGCAAAAGTTTGATATCGATTACAGTGATTTTATTCGCACCACGGAGCCGCGCCACGAGGAAGTCGTCGCCGAGGTTTTCCGCAAGCTTCAGGCAAAAGGCGATATCTACCTCGGTTCCTATACGGGGCATTACTGTGTTTCCTGTGAGACCTTTTTTACGGAAACCCAGATCAAAGATGCCGGCGGCGTCTGCCCCGACTGCGGCGGCCCCGTCGATATGGTTCAGGAGGAAAGCTATTTTTTCAAACTTTCCAACTACGGCGACCGCCTTTTGGCCTATATTGACAGCCACCCCGACTTTATTCAGCCGATCTCCCGCCGCAATGAAATGGTGAATTTCATCAAGCAGGGCCTGGAAGATCTCAGCATCAGCCGCACCACCTTCCGCTGGGGCATCCCCGTGCCCGGCGATCCCAAGCATGTGGTCTACGTTTGGCTCGATGCCTTGACCAACTACATTTCCGCCCTGGGTTACACCAAAGGCGATCCCCGCTTTGAAACATACTGGCCCGCCGACGTTCATCTTGTCGGTAAAGATATTGTGCGTTTCCATACGATCATCTGGCCCATTATGCTCCTGGCCCTCGATTTGCCTCTGCCGAAAAAAGTATTTGCCCACGGCTGGATCTTGGTGAACGAAGGGAAGATGTCCAAGAGCAAAGGCAATGTCGTCGATCCCATGGTCCTGGCCGACCAATACAGCACCGACGCCCTCCGCTACTTCCTGCTCCGGGAGTTTATCTTCGGCGCTGACGGCAACTATACCGAGGAGATCCTGGTCAACCGGATCAATGTGGATCTTGCCAATGATTTCGGGAACTTGCTTTCCCGCACCACGGCGATGATTGAAAAATTCCAAGGCGGAATCATCGAAGCGCCACGGGGAAAAACTGAATTCGACGACGCGTTGCTCTCACTTTTCGCTACGGTTCCCGAGGAGATGGCGGCTTACATGGAAAAGTTAGAGTTCCATAACGCCTTTGCCGCTGTTTGGAAAATCGTGACCAAAGCCAACAAATACATTGATGAATGTGCTCCCTGGGCTTTGAACAAAAACAACGAAAAAGATAAATTGGCGACGGTTTTATATAACATGGCCGAAGCCCTGCGCATTGCCACCATTCTGCTGACGCCGGTGATGCCCAATACGCCGGCCAAGGTCTTTGCCCAGCTGGGCATTGCCGAAGAAAAGCAACTGCACACCTGGGAAAGCCTCGCTTATGGCGGCATCAAGGCTCAAACCGCGATTCACCGCGGCGAGCCCATCTTCCCCCGCCTAGAATGGAACGACGGGGAGAGTGCCCCCGCTCCCAAAAAGGAGGGCAAGGTCAAAGCAAAAGAAACCAAGGTAGCGAAGAAAGATGCGGTGGCAGCAGAACAGCAAAACGCGGACCTGATTACCATCGACGACTTTGCTAAAATGGAACTCCGCGTCGCCGATGTGCTCACCGCGGAAAAAGTGGAGAACGCTGATAAACTGTTGAAGCTCTGCGTTAAAATTGGTGAAGAGGAACGCACCGTTGTGGCGGGGATTGCCAAATACTATGCTCCAGAAGATCTGATCGGTAAAAAAGTCGTCGTCGTGGCGAATTTAGAACCGGTGAAACTTCGTGGCATCGAAAGCCGCGGCATGGTGCTGTGCGCCTCCGATGAAGACGGCTTAGAAGCGCTCCTCGTCGATAAGGTGCGCAGTGGGGGCGTGGTCCGTTAATGCTTTACGATACCCACGCTCATCTCAATGACGAAGCCTTTGCCGAGGATTTGGCGGCAGTGCTCTCCCGGGCCAACGAGGCCGGGGTGGCCCGCATCAATGTGGTGGGCTGTGACTGGGAGACCTCCCGGCAGGCGGTGGCATTGGCGGAGCAATACGCGGAAATTTATGCCGTTGTCGGCGTACACCCCAGCGACAGCAATACCTACAGCGATGCCTTGGAAGCGGATCTTTTATCTTGGGCAAAGAAAGAAAAGGTTGTCGCCATCGGTGAAATCGGCCTTGACTATCATTATGACGATACGGATAGGGAAACCCAGCATAAAGTATTTCGCCTCCAGATCCGTTTGGCCAAAAGCCTCGATCTGCCCCTGGTGATTCACAGTCGCGACGCCTTTGAGGATACTTTGAAAATATTAACGGAGGAATTGGCGGAAAACGACCATAAAGGCGTTTTCCACTGTTTTTCCGGCAGTTGGGAGCAGGCCCAGGCTTGCCTGAAATACGGCTATTACTTGGGTTTTGACGGTCCGCTGACCTTTAAAAATGCCAAAAAGCCGGTGCGCGTTGTGGAGCAGATGCCCTTAGACCGTCTGCTGATTGAGACCGATTGCCCCTACCTATCCCCGGAACCCCGCCGGGGAAGGCGCAACGAGCCGGCCTATGTCCGCTATGTGGCGGCAAAAGTTGCCGATCTCCGCGGGATCAGCGTGGAAGAGGCGGAGAGGGTTACCTATGAGAACGGCTGCCGCCTCTTTCGGCTGCCGTGAAACCGCAAATAGCGGCGTTGCGGCAAAAACGTCAGACATTTGCGTACCTTTTTGTACGCGGCATGCCTGCCCTTTTCCCCGCGCCTTGCTCTTTACGGCTTCACGATTGCCTCTTCCGACTGCCGTGAAACTGCAAATAGCGGCGTTGTGGCAAAATAATAAGTGCGCTTTTTCAACAGAATGCACCAAACCGCGCCGAAGGGACTGCAACCGAGCCTTTCGGCGTTTTTTCGCCCCTTTTTTCGTAGCGTGAAGCAGGGATAAGCATAAAAATAAGCCGTCTCCGCCAGGAGCCATGAATCGCCGTAAGGAAGAGCATGGATGATTCCCGAAAAAGCGGGAGTATTGGGGTATATGTAATAAATATACTTATAATGCATAAATATGCTACTGTATAATGGGTAATATTCGACAACTTTTATGCGAAATTATGTTCTAACTTTGGCGGCGCGCCGATGGAGCAGAAAGGCGAAAATGCGTGTAGCAGGTGCTTCAACGCTTCATAAATTTCTTAAAAATTTATGAAATCTTTTTCTCCCAAATTCAGGAAATGCCACCATATGGACCATTTGTAGCAGGGGATTTAATGCTCCCAAGGCAGATAAAGTTTTTTTAAAAAACTTATTTTTTTATACGGTGATATTGTATAGCAGGGGCTTTGAAATCCATTTGGATTTGACTTTTTTTCGTAAAGTATAGTATACTTTATTCAAAGTTGGAAGGAGGTGTATATGTCAACTAAGACGATATGGTCTAATTTTTTCCATTCCCGAAAAATCCTAATTGTCCTCTGTTCCTTTGTGGCTGTGGCCGTAATCGGACTAGGCTGTGGAGCATGGATCATGTCTGAAGAAAAAGAGGTTACATTATCCGTTAATAGCAATGATAAAGTTGTCCGCACATATACCAACACCGTTGAGGAGTTTCTGGAAGAACAGGAAGTCAATCTCGACGATGTTGCTTCTGTCGGCGTTGCCCTTGATTCGAAAATTTACGATGGGCAAAAGGTTTCGGTAGAAGTGACCAACAACTACAAAGTTTTGGTAGACGGACAAACGCTAAAAATCAGTATGGCGGCAAAGAACGTCGGCGACGTGCTCAACGAAGCCAACATCACCCTGGGAGAACACGATATTGTAGAACCTAAGGTGAGCGCAGCCGCTACCACAGATTTGGTCATTGATATTCACAGGGTGACAATAGAGGAAGAAATAAGAGAAACAGAGTTGGCATATTCCGTAGAAACACAAAAGGATAGCACTATGTTCTCAGGCGAGAAAATGGTTCTGCAGCGAGGCCAGGCCGGACTGCAAGCCGATACCTATCTCGTCACTTACCGGGACGGTGAATATTACAGTGAAGAGCTCGTCAATTCAGAGGTCACCGAACCGGTAACAGAAATTGTCGCTGTGGGCACAGTTGTTGTTGCCAGTCTTAACAGCGATGATGAAGATAGTGAAAATGAATCGACTGCTTCCAACCAGGTCGCCCCCAACGGTATGTCTTATGCGAAAGTTTTAACTTGTAAGGCAACAGCGTATCATGAACCGGAAGGTTCCTTAACCAAAAGCGGTACGTTGTCAAGAGTAGGCGCCATTGCCGTGGATCCCAGCGTAATACCGCTGGGTACAAAGCTCTATGTGGAAGGGTACGGCTACTGTGTCGCCGAAGATACCGGCGGGTTGATCAAAGGTAACAGAATTGATGTTTATCTCGATTCTGAAGAAGAATGTATTAATTGGGGCGTGAAAAGCGTCACTGTCTATATTCTCAACTAAAATTTATAAAAACCAACTTTATTATGAACCATTCATAAGCCATCCAGGAGGGAAGTGTTATTATACACTTCCCTCTTTTCATTTATGGCTTTTGCCGGTCGTGTGAAACCGGCGGGAGCCGTAAATAAAGGGTGGCGGGAGCATCTTGATATGCTCCCGCCACTGTAGTTTATTCGATCAAGCGCTTTGGCTAACGGATCAGCCCCTTGAGGAGATCGACGGCGGAGGTGTAAAGGGAATGGAAATCAAAATCAAAGTTTAGCAGTGAACTGAGATAGAGCGCCGTGAAGAGCAGGATCACCAAGGTACAAAGCACAAAGCCGAAAACGGAGATGCGCACAGCGTGGATCGCCAGCCTTGTTGCGCAGTGGCGTCTGCCCCGCAGCCCGGTGAGGATGCCGATAAAGGCGAAGAAAAGGCCGAGGAAGACCGTATAGCCGCCGAAGACGGTGATGATGCTCATAACCCCTAAGGACAGCGAAGTCAGTGAAAGGGTGCTGGTTTTTTCTCTCATAGGCGCTCCTTTGCTATTTATGGTAGGGTTCTCTGCGAATAATCTTCATACTCCGGTAAATCTGCTCCACGAGGAAAACCCGTATCAGTTGATGGGGAAAGGTGGCCTTGCCGAAAGCCACGCGTTTTTGGCAGCGTCCCTTGACCTCTTCGGCCAGACCCAGGGAACTGCCGATGAGAAAATTGACGGTTTTTCCTCGCTCCATGGCGTTTTTTTCAATGAGTTGGGCCAGTCCTTCAGAGGACACCATTTCGCCGTAAAGATCCAGGGCGATGTTATAGTCGCCCTCTTTCATTTTACTTGAGAAAAAGCGTCCCTCTTTGGCGAGAATGGTGTTCTTTTCCCGGTCACTGAGGTTTTCCGGCGCTTCCTCTTCGCCGCCCTCTAAGATTTCCAGCTTCAAATATGGATGGAGGCGTTTTTCGTATTCGGCAATGGCGTCCCGCCAGTATTTCTCTTTCAGCTTGCCGATGGCCAAGATTCTGATTTTCATTGTTCTTTTAGTTCTCCCAAAACGATCTGATAATCGAGAAAAGAACCTTCACGGTAAACGGTGACGGAGACCGTATCCCCGGCGTTGCAGGCAAAGACTTTCTCTTGGAGATCGTACATGTCGGTGACTTCCGCGCCGTTGAAGGCGGTGATGATATCGTAATCTTTAAGGCCCGCCTGCTCCGCGGCGCCGTTTTCCTGTAAGGTAATCATGACGCCGTAATCAATGCCGGTATTGTAGGCCTTGGCAATGTTAGCGTCAAGGGAGAAGAGCAGATAAACACCCATTGCTCCCCGGCTGACGCTGCCGCTTTGGAGAATCTCCGCCACAATCTCCTTGACCGTATCGGCGGGGATGGCAAAGCCCATGCCCTCAAAGCCGCTTTCCGTGATTTTGATGGTGTTGACGCCGATCACTTCGCCCTTTTCGTTGCAGAGGGCTCCCCCGGAATTGCCGGGGTTGATGGCGGCGTCGGTCTGAATCAGATGAAAACTGATGCCGTCATCGGTAACGATATAGCGGTTCAAACCGCTGACAATTCCTTTGGTGACGGTGCCGGCAAAGTCGAGTCCGCCGGGATTCCCCACGGCCAGGGCTGTTTCCCCCACTTCCAACGTATCATCTGCGGCGAAAGCGGCGGCGGCAAGGCCGTCTTTTTCCACCTTTAAAAGGGCAAGATCGGTGCGCCTGTCGTGACCTACCACACTGGCCTCTGTTTCGCTGTTATCGGAAAAGACGACTCGGATTTGGTCATTTTCGGCGATTACATGGTAGTTGGTGACAATGTAGCCCCGTTCGTCGATGACGATGCCGCTGCCGGTGCTTTCCGTCACCGTGGTCTCAGTGCCGTCGTAAACGGAGGAGCTGTTGGTGGCAACAATTCCTACCACTGAGGGAATGATCTTTTCCGCGGCGGCGGCAGCATTTGTGGTGTTGCCGTCGTCATCGTCGGTATCCGTTGCTGTGGCATCGTCGGCTTTCGTATCCAGCGTCTTTTGAATCCATTCGCCGGCAACGGTTTCGTTGATGGTTAGTGCAAAAAAGCCGCCGATGAGGGCGGCTGCGATCAGTAAAATGATCAGGAGTGGCAGTGAGATCTTTCTCGCTTCCAAAATATCACCTCATATCAATCGATTCTTATGATTTTTGAGGTATGATAAGGCGGCGCCACGTGAAGGCCGATCGTTTTGTTGATCCCGAAGTCGCACAACCGTTGGGCTGCTGTTTCATAAGCCAGCTCCGGCCGGTTGTTTTCCTCACTGAGATGCGCCAAAACGATTTCTTTGGTGGCGGGCCCGATGATTTTCTTTAATGCTTCCACCGCGTCTTCGTTGGAAAGATGTCCCAAGGCGCCGGAGATGCGCGCTTTTAACTGAGGCGAATAACGGCTCTGCCGCAGCAGCTTAGGATCATGATTGAATTCGAAGACCAAACCGTCGGCGTTTTTTAAATAGTCGATCATGCGTTGGGTCACTTTGCCCGTATCGGTGCAAATGCCGAGTTTTTTGCCGGCATTGGCAATCACCAAGCCGATGGGCTGTACTGCGTCGTGAAAGGTTTTAAAGAAATCAAAGGAAAAATCACCTATGGTCATACCATATGCGTATTCTCTCTGATTTCTCTCGAGAATATTACCGAATCCACGGTATGTTTCCCATAATTTTGGTGTGGCAAAAATCGGAATATCGTAACGGCGGGAGAGGCTTCCGGCGCTCTTAATGTGGTCTTGATGTTCGTGGGTGATCAAAATGGCGGAGATTTCTCCCATGGATTCTCCGATATTTTCCAGGGCGTTTTCAATATGGCAGGCGGCCATGCCGGCGTCCACCAATACTTTTGTTTTTCCCGAAGAGACAAAGATGGAATTGCCCTTGCTGCTGCTAAATAATGTCGCGAAGGAGATCATTCCTCTCTCCTCCGGACATCGGCACCGATGGCTTTGAGCTTTTCTTCCATGTGCCAGTAGCCACGGTCAATGATGCCCATGCCCTCCACCACGGTTTCATCGTCGGCAGCGAGGGCTGCGGCCACCAAGGCGGCGCCGGCTCTTAAATCATGGGTCATCACGGTGGCGCCGTGGAGCTGATCAACGCCGCGGACCACGGCATTTTTGCCGTTTACGGTAATATCCGCGCCCATTTTGGTCAATTCCGAGGCGGCTTTCATGCGTTTTTCAAAGATGTTTTCTTCGATCGTGCTGGTGCCTTCGGCCAAAGAAGCCATGGCCATCATCTGGGGCTGCATGTCGGTGGGAAAACCGGGATGGGCTAAGGTGACCACGGAAATGGATAACAGTTTTTCCGGGCCTTTGACGAAAATATGATTGCCGGCAGGGCGGATGATGGTGCCGGTCTCTCTCATTTTGGCGATCACCGGGGTCATGTGGGCGGCAATCACGTTTTCCAGTTTCAACTGGCTGCCGGTGACGGCGGCGATGGCCATAAAAGTGCCTGCTTCGATCCGGTCGGGAATGATGCTGTGGCGGCAGCCGTAAAGTTCTTTGACGCCTTCGATTTTGATGATATCGGTACCGGCGCCGCGAATTTTCGCGCCGGCGTTATTCAGAAAGTTGGCGAGATCGACGATCTCCGGCTCTTTGGCCACGTTTTCGATGATGGTTTGGCCTGCGGCAACGCTTGCCGTCATCATAATGTTTTCCGTGGCGCCGACACTGGGGAAGTCAAGATAGATGAAGTTGCCGGTGAGGCCGTCTCCGCTGATTTTTGCTTCAATGTAGTTACCTGGGGTGTTGACAACAGCGCCCAATTTGGTAAAGCCCTTGATATGGAGGTCCATGGGACGCTCTCCCAAATCACAGCCGCCAGGCAGGGCGACGGCGGCGTTGCCCCGGCGGCCCAAGAGGGAGCCCAGCAACAGGTTGGATGCTCTTAGGCTGCTGACTTCTTCGTAAAGAGCCGCGTATTTGATGTCTTCGGGTACGGTGATGGCGACGGTGTCGTCTTCGAGCCAGTCTACGCTGATACCGAGGTTTTTCATGATGTTAAGCAGAATTTTCACATCGCTGATCTGCGGTACGTTTTCTAAAATCGTGGTGCCGTGACACAGAATGGTGGCTGCGATGACGGCGACCGCGGAGTTCTTTGCACCGCTGATCTTTACGGAGCCGGCAAGTTCCTTGCCGCCCCTAATTATTAATTTTGACAAAATAAGATCCCCCTTATTTTTTGGGCGGGTTTTTTATATCGATCAATGTGGCGAATGCACATAAAAATTGCATTTTAAACAACGTATATTATATCAAAAAAAGCCGGGAAAAGAAAGAGAAAAAGTTGTTTTTTTATAAATTAAAAGGTCCGAACCGCAAAAGCGGTTCGAACCTTAGGCCGTCGACAAAGTCTGATACGCGGCGAACCCTTTTGGCCCACGACAGCTTGAGTACCTCTATGTACACGGCACAGCCGTAGGCCAAAGCACTCACCGGTCCGACCCTTAACCTTAGAAAAGGCCAAAGGGCTTTTCAAGGTTAAGGTAGTGCCCTTCGGCAGCAAATGCCGTAGGTATTTGCCCGAAAAGGTTAAGCCTTTCTCGGCGGCCTATCATCCTGTAGCCCAAAATCCGCTGACGCGTATTTTGTCTACAGTCTGAGGTCCGAACCGCAAAAGCGGTTCGGACCCAAATTGTAATACTGTGTTATTTCGCGAAAACGTGGTTACCGATGGTCACCAAAATCGTTTTGGCGTTCAGGAAGGCGTTGCTCGCCTTTTGGGGGTTCCAGTAAAAGAGACTGCCTTTGGTGGGGTCAACACCGGCGGCGGCGTCATAGGCGGCGGACATTGCGGTGCTGTCCGGAGACAGGGCGTCAAATTGGCCGTCGTTGATGGCGGTGAATTGATTTTTCTGGTACAGAACCTCTGTCAGCGTGTTGGGGAATTGGTCGCTTTCAATGCGGTTCATGATCACAGCGCCCACGGCGACTTGTCCTGTGTAGGATTCGCCCCTTGCTTCGGCGTAGATCATTTTCGCCAGCAGATAGATTTCCGCTTCACTGAGAGAAGAGCTGCCATTGCACTGACCTGTGGTACAAAGCACCTGTCCGACATAGACTCTGTCGGCGGTGAGACCGTTCTTCTCTTTCAGCGCGCTGACGGAAGTTCCGTAAGCCACGGCGATTTTATAAAGAGAGTCGCCGCTTTTTACCGTGTAGTTACCGCCCGGGGTATTTTTGGCGTTACCGTCGATGATCAGGGTTTTGCCGGGATAGAGCACAGCGCCGTTTTGGGTCAGGCCGTTGGCGTTGACAATGGCGGATTGCGCCACCCCATAGGTTTTAGCGATTTTGTAACAAGTATCGCCACTTTTCACCGTATGACTGGTGTATGCCGTCTGAGCGGAAACCCCTGTGCTGATCAGCATAAAAGCCAATATGGCGATGAGTGACAGTGCAGTTTTTTTAATTCCTATCATATTTTCCTCCTTTTTTGGAATGACTTTCCATGATTATGGAGGGAAAAGGTGATTTAGTTTAAGGTGATTTAGTTTTGGGAAATCATGGAAAATCCGTGGATGATAAAAATAATCGCCGTGATAAGCGGCACTTATTTTTAGGAATGATTCGTGCTTAGAAGCAGAAATTGCCGTAGCAGATGCCGCTGGAGTAGATGTTGCTATAGCAGTTGCTGCCGTAGTAGGTGTTACCGGCTGAGGTACCATTGGTGCCGGTACTACCGGTGCAGGTGCTGCCAGCACAGTTGCCGTCAGCACAGTTGCCGTCAGCGCAGTTGCCGTCAGCGCAAGTGCCGTCAGCGCAAGTGCCATCGGTGCAGGTGCCGTCAGCGCAAGTGCCATCGGTGCAGTTGCCGTCAGCGCA
>DLGE01000003.1 GCA_002482535.1 Peptococcaceae bacterium UBA7702
ACGCTAAAACAGCAGATGTAGTTACTGAATGAATTAACATTTTTATAATGACAAGGAGCAATCTATCATGATCCAGCTTAAAATGATCCAAAAAGAAAACATCACCGACACCTTGGCCGCGGCCTACCGCGTCATGACGGAAATCGGCATGGATATCCATAATGAAACCGCCTTAACCTTATTAAAGGATGCCGGCTGCCAGGTAGAAGGGGTGCGCGTGAGGATTCCCAAAGAAATTGTCGACGACGCCATCGCCGCCGCGCCCTCGGTCATTGAGATCTATGACCGCAACGGTGAAGCGGCCATGAGCCTCGGCGGCCGCAACTGTTATTTCGGCCCCGGTCCCACCTGCCCCAACTTCTTCGATCCCCGCACCGGTGAACGCCGCCCCGCCGTCAAGCAGGACGCCGCCGATACCGCCAAAGTTGTTGACGCTCTGCCTCATATCGATTACGCCATGTCCCTCTGCGTGATCAATGACAGAATCAAAACCCTGGCCGATGTCGACGAGATTCACGCCATGGTTCAAAACACCACAAAGCCCTTGGTGAGTTGGTCCTTCAACAAAGAGAATCTTCAGGATATGATTGATCTCTGTGCCGCCGCCAAAGGCAGCCTCAAAGAGTTGCAGCAAAAGCCCTTCCTGATCGTCTATTCCGAACCGACGACGCCCCTGGTCCATACGAAGGAAGCCCTTGATAAGCTCATGCTCCTGGCCAAAAACAGAATCCCCTGCATTTACACGCCGGGGATGATCATGGGCGGCACCGCTCCGGCCACGATTCCCGGCGCCCTCGCCATCGGCATCGCCGATACCCTGACGGGACTCGTCATCGGCCAGCTCATCGAGAAAGGCGCACCCATGATCTGCGGCGCCGCCGGCGGTCCCATGGACATGAAGACCATGCAGCATAGCTATGGCGCGCCGGAATGGATGCTCCTCCACGGCGCTTCCGCCGAGATCTTTCACTCTTTGCAGTTGCCGGTGTTTCACGCCGCCGGCGTCACTGACGCCAAGGTCATCGACGCCCAAGCCGCCATCGAAGGAACCATGCAGATCCTCTGCGCCCTGGGTAGTGGCGGCAACCTCATCCATGACGTAGGCTTTGCCGATCTGGGCATGACCGGCTCCCTGGCTCAGCTGACAATCTGCGATGAGATCATCGCCATGGCCAAACGCCTTTATCAGGGCATCACCTTCGATGAAGAAGCCTTTGCCTTCGACGTCATCAAAAAGGTCGGCCCCGGCGGCAACTTCCTCATGGAAGAACACACGGCCAATCATTTCCGGGAAACTTGGAACCCGGACCTCATCGACCGCTACGGTTACGCCACATGGGAAGCAAAGGGCAGCAAAAACATGACCGAACGCGCCAACGAAAAGGTACGCGCCATCTTAGACAGCCACCAACCGGCTCCCCTCACAGAGGAGATCAAAAACGCCATTGACGTGATTTTGGCCAGAGCCGAAGCGCGGGCAAAATAATTCGCCTCTCTTGCCACACTAAAAGGGAAAGATTTCTGATCTTCTGTCAGAAACCGGCTTTCCCTATATACTGATATATTGAGTATGCTTATTCTGCTGCGGGAAATCCCCAACGTTTCAGCGGTCGTATTTTTCAAAAAACACAGTGACTTTTTGCAAGCAGGTGTCGCCGTCAACAAAGAAACACTTACCGTGGGCAGCGCCGTCGATGATCGTCAGTTCTTTTTCGCCTTTGGCTGCCGCGTAATTTTGCCGCGTCATCACAAGGGGTACGAAATCATCCTCCCTGCCATGGAAAAACAATAGCGGCAAATCACTTTTGGCCAGCGCCTCCTTGGTGGAACAACAGCGAATATCAAAACCAAAGTGGCGCATAAAATGATCCCGGTAGACGGCAATCAGCATGGGCGCGCCAAAAAGAGTACTCTTTTTCAGCAAATGCAGCATAATATCTTCCGGTGAGGTATAGCCGCAATCGGCTATGATCCCCTTGACCTGAGGTGGCAGAGAGAGGCCACCGGCGAGGAGCACCGTGGTTGCTCCCATGGATACCCCCCAAAGATAGAGAGGCAAAGCGGGAAACAGCTTCACGGCCTGTTCCACCCAATGGAGACAGTCGTATCGTTCCTGGATGCCATAGGTGATATACGCGCCTTCACTTTTGCCGTGACAGCGCTGATCCACCAAAAGCAGGCTACAGCCGGAAGAAAGCAGCCGCGGCACATTGAGGCCGAAATCCTTTTGCCAAGAGGAGCGCCAACCGTGAAAAAAGACCACGGCCCGTTTTTCTTCCTCTGCCCGGTAAAGCCTTGCATAGAAAGTAAAGCCGTCATGGCTTTTTAACGTTACTTCTTCATAAGGAATGCCCTCGATGTTTTTGATGGCGGTATCCATCAGATCCTTAAAAAGGTCCTCTTGCTGACTGCGGCAAACCCGCCGCCGCACGGGCATGGGCATTTTCGGCTGCATACGACGAACGGCCAGATCGGACAGATAGCGAAACATCACCCCGGAGGCCGTCACAGCGGTCACCGCCGTGGTCACTGCCACAGCGAGCAAAACCTTCTTTTTCATTTTATCCTCTCCTTACTCCAGCGATACCATCATCATAGCGCTTCCCCTCTGTTTCTGTCAATCAAAAAAGAAATGGCCCGCCCATTCGATAGCCGCAAGGTCATTGCCCTTAACGGCAATGACTGCGTTTCGATACAAAAGACCCGGATTTTGGCGGCTTTTTCCTGAAAAGACTCATCATTGGCAGAGCAAAGACAGCAGGACTTCCCTATAAAATGTTTAATATTTTGTCCAGTTTTCGGTCTTTTCATATTTACGTTTATCTATATGTTAACCTAAAGCACATGAACGGGAATCTAACAACATAAATATTTGATAAAACCCTTCGAATCATGCTAATTTTATGATAGACATTTCTCCAAAGAAACATTATAATATGTAACATACGAAAAATGAGAGTCAGTAATTAAGAAAGCATTTAAAACATAAGCGCAAAGCATAAAGTTCAACGCAAAATAAAAGTAGTCCGGTCTAAATAATACTGTACAAAACTGGGCTATTTTTTACTTTTGGAGGCAATGATGAGCAATATTGACACCTTAATCGAAGAAATGACATTAAAGACGACGCTTCTCAGGGGCTTTGATAAGGAATCCGTTTATCTCTTTATCAAAACCTTATATTCCCTCCATCAGGAAGAGGTAAACAAGCTGAACCAGGAGAAAGAAGCCCTTGAGGCGGAAATCGACAAACTCCGGCAGACGTGTTCCCAAATGAATGAGGAAACATCCCAGCTGAAGCAGCGTCTTGAGGAAGAACAGCAATTTCATCATGAATTCAAGGAGCGTTTCGATACTCTCAACAAAGCCGTTGAACTTGTTCACGACAGCAAAAACTGGATCATTGAAGATACCCAAAAAACCGCCGCCTTCATTCTTGATCAGGCCAATGAACAGTTAGACTGCGTCAAGCAGGAATGTTCTTTCCAACAAAAGCGCAGAGACGCCATTGTCAGCCAAATTACAGGGGCTGCCAAACAGTTCGACTCCTCCATGGAAAAGCTTCGCTCCAATCTCTATTCGATGCTCGGTGACGCCGAAACGCTAAAACAGGAAACCGGCAACGACGACGACAGTCCGGAGATTACGGCGGAAATGGACCTTTGCGAAACAGCAGCGGCCAGCCAAGACAGGGAAGACGAAACAGTAACGATAGACAAAAACGTTGAGGATGAAACAGTAATCCTTAGCCAAGACAGGGAAAACGAAATCGCGGCGATCAGCAAGGACAGCCAAGAAGAAGCAGCAGCGACGGTCGAATACAGCGAAAAATTAGTTTAAATAGGATGTGCCAAAAGACATGAACTCGAATCCGCTCATTTCAGCGGCAGATGAGAAACAACCGCTGCATGTATTAGATAATTATATAAAGAAAGAGCGGCGCAGAAGGAATCTCTTCAGTGTCATACGCGATCTCGTGATCGTCGTTATTGTTATCGTTCTTTTATTCAGCATTGTCCTAGGCCTCGCCGTTGTCCAGGGAGATTCCATGAATCCCAGCATAAAGCATCATAGTGTCGCCGTATTCAATCGGCTCAGCAACCACTATGAGAGTGGCGACATCGTGATTTTCCGCGCCACCGCCAGCGCCGATCCTTTGATCAAAAGGGTCGTCGCCATGGAAGGCGACGTCGTGGATATTGACAGCCTAAGCGGCACTGTTACCGTGAATCAGGTCCCCTACCATAACGATGAGGTCATCGGGAAAACCGAGACCAGAGAACACGGGATATCCTTCCCTTATACTGTTCCGGAGGACTGCCTTTTTGTCCTCGGCGATAACCGTGAGGTCGCCGCCGATTCCCGGGATTTCGGCGCGGTAAACAAAGCAAATATCATCGGTAAAATCTATTTTGTTCTGAAACCCATCTCAAACTGATGTTTTAATCATCCATTCTTCAGAAAGGAGTCGTTATGCAAAAAAGGAAGTATTTCCGAGTTCTTGCTTTTGTCTTCGTAACCGTTCTTGCCTTGGCTGCCTTGACGGTGCTGCCCCATGCCGAGACCGAACCCACCGCGGAAACCGCTACCGACTCGGCCTATGACGCGGACACAGCAACAGACCCCACGGCAGACACGGCAGTAACAGAGGAACAAAATACCGAAGGCATTGACGATACAGAGGTTGATCCTGACGGCGCCGACGAAACAACCGACAGTCAGGAAACCTTAGAACAAACCAACACAGACGGAGAGGGTTTCACCAATCAGTACGTTTATGAAGATGATACGATCATTGTCACGGCTGTTTTGGCCAACAATACCCTGCTCCCCGCCTATGCCCAATTTTGCGTAACGCCCGTCACCGAAGAAACAGACAGCATTGCCTATCAGGAAGTGAAAGACGAAATTACTGAAGGCCTGAAGGATCAAAATCAGGTGGTCGCAGGATTTTTAGCCTACGATATTTGCTTTATGGCCGACGGTGTAGAATATGAACCGGCGGACGGTACGGTTACCGTCACCATTCAATATAAAAACCACCTGCTCAAACAAACTGTGGTGGACACCGCCGAAGAAGTGAAGATGTTACATCTGAAGGAAGCGGACAGCGGTGTCGAAGTGGAAGACCTGACGGAACAAACCAGCATCTCGACGGTGCCGGAAACCATCACCACAAACACCACGACAACATCGGCAATGACAGAGCCGGAAACGAAGACGGTAAACAGTACCGTCCAATTCGTGACGGAAAGTTTTTCTACTTTCGCGATCACCGGCGTCGTCACGGGAACCACCCCTTCCGTTGCTGTGAACATGCAATTTTTGACCACCGCCGGGGCGGTGGATACCGGTGTGAACGGAACCTACTATCTCTATATCAACCGCGGCGGTTATCGCCATACCCTGACCCTCAACGTTGCAGCGGGAGTTGCCACCGCCACGCTGAATGGGTTGTATGATCAAAACGGCAACAAACAAAACAATAATCAGGGAGGTCTATACCCCCTGACCAACAACGCGAACTATACAGCGATTCTCTTCTCCTACAGCGGCAGCAACCCCATTACGCCCAACGGTTTCCGCTGGGACGAAAATAATTACGCGAGCCAAGGTTATACCAAATACGAAACCGGCGCCACCATCAACGAAGCCTATAGCGTCACCGCGATTTCCAGCACGGTGGCGATTGCCAATAACACCGGTACATTTACCATCACGGCGACGGAAAAAGCCGGCACCAAATACACCAGCGCCCAACTGTTGGGAGCACTCGCTTCGGTGCAGCCTTACGGCGTCTTTACCAATTCCTTTGATCTCGTCGGCGACATGGAAGGCAATATCGCGGCCCTGCAGGCAAATCTTGGCGCTAATTTCGGTCTTTCCAGCAACAACCGCAACAACAGTTTCTCTTCGTCCAGCCATAATTTCACCGTCAATAAAACCTATACCGGCACCACGCCGAAAACATTCACCTTCGGCTTGTACAAAAACGGAGTGCAGGTAAATACAGCCACCCTAACCCTGCCCACGACAGCCGGGGAAACAACAGGTTCGGTTACGTTTCACGTAAACGACGGCGAAGACGGTTACACGGTTTCTGAATTGAATAGCGACGGTGAACCTATGAACATCGGCGATAAAAACAACGGCTATACGTTAACCGACGCCGATTCCTCCACAACTTCCTCCTCGTCGCAAAACAGCACTTCCTATATTAAAACCATCAATTCTTCCGGACTCACCGCGTTACGCAACGGTACCGAGACCATGAAAAACAACCTGGTGGTCGGTTCCGGCTACACGGTGACAAGCAATGGCAATACGCTTTCTCTCAAACAGAACGGTCTCACAAAAATGAACGCCGATAAGCGCTACTGTTCCATAGAAGTAGCAAACGGCGCCTTTCCTATTGATTTCAGCGCTGTCCTGAACAACATGGCAGCCCTTTCCACCAGCCTGGCCACGGCCGTCACCTCGGATACCGTGATGGTGAAAAACATAACCTACAGTGAGTTTAACAAAGCCAATGGCAACGCCCTGACCTTTAATACCAACGGCAAAATGCTGCTCTTCAATATCGACGCCACCGGCTCCTCCGATATATCCCTTAGGGCCAACGCCGCGTTTAAGGTAAACGGCGTTTCCTGTGCCGGCTACAGTCCCCAGGCGGGTAATATCATCATCAATATCTATACCAAATCCGGCGACAGCTATATCCCTTATTCCGGCGCCATCAACAATGCCGGCTTTGTCATGGGAACACTGTTGGCGCCCAACGCAAGAGTAAATAGCGTCTCGCAAAATTATAACGGCACCATCGTCGCGGACTACGTCAAGAATCAGGGCGGTGAAATTCACGGCAACGCCGTTTCGGGAATCACCATCGATACGGTTTGCGATTTTGTCAACACCGAAATCTCCGACGCCAACTATAACCTTCCCGAAGCCGGCGGCAGTGGCAGCTATCTTTTCTACTGGGTAGGCCTCGCCTTGGTGACCACTGCGGCAACGGGGTTGTTCTGCCTCCATCACAAAAGCAGAAAAAGAGCGCGGCCGAAAAGAAGCAGATAATGTTTTTTAACCTTTTTGGGAACTCACTTTGATCTGTTATCAAAAACGCCGATGTTACGTGAATCACTGGAATAAAAAACAGTTTATGATAAAAGGAAAGCTAACTTCTGATTTCAGGAGTTAGCTTTCTTTTTGTTATGAAGTTTCATGGGTAAACCACTTTATTCTGTTTGGGTCGTGGATGCCGCGGCCCGCTCCGCCTTCACCTCCAGCCACTGAATCCAGACCACAACGCTGATGATCAGCAAGACCCCGATGATCTGCACCGGCAGCAGCGATTGGTCAAAAATGAAAAACCCCAAAATCAATGCGGTCAAAGGATCTGAAATGTAACCCAACTGAACAATGGCCGGTTCCATCCTTTTCAACGCTATGAGATAACAATAATATGATAAGGCCGTCGTAATAAAAGCGAATCCCGCCAAAGGCAACAACACTATACCATGACTGATTTTCACCGCCAAAACGATTTCTGAAACGACCTGTCCGGGCGGTGCGAAAAAGGAAAGGAAAACGGTTGCAAAGAAGCTGCTAAGAACCAACATGACGTTACCATCAAACTCCTTAACCAGTAAGTACTTTTCGAACATCACCAGTGCAGTCCAACCCACCATGGCCAGAAGTGTCCAGACAACACCGGTAAAACTTAATTTTACATCGGCGGCAAAAATATTTAGCGCCATGGCAATACCGACCACCGCAACACAAGCCGATACAATTTTATTCCAACTCATCGGCTCTTTAAAGAACAGCCGTGAAAGTGGCATCAGAAGAAACAAATTACAGAATACAACGGTATGAACAATACCGACAGGCATATGCCAATACGCCTGAATGGTAGAGTAATTGAACAATGCCGAAGACAGTCCATAGAAAACGAGAACGGGAATAAACTTTAAAGAAAAAATTATTTTGCGGATGTTATCTTTCCATAACAACACCAAAAAAAACAATCCGCAAAATAACGGACAAAGAACAGAAATCACGTTATCACTGATACCATACTGCCCCATAAGTCTGGCGAACGTGCCATGCGTTCCCCAAGTAGCGCCGGCAACCACGGCAACTAAAAAGTAGAGTTTTCTCGGAATATTCATCACATCACCTCACTGCAATCATTATAAAGATTGCAACAGGTGCAAAGTCAAGCTTTTTTTCCCATAGGGAAGAGTACTTCATAATAACGCACGGCATGATCGAAATCCCCGCTGGAGAGTAAATAAAAAATATAACAGGGGAAAGCAGGTTCATATCCCGCCTTAATCACTTTTTCCGTTGCAACGCGAAGCGCTTCTTTCGCATCAAAGGATTGTGCAATCGTCACGGTCACGGAAATCGCTTGAAAGCTGGGAGCGTAAAACAACTCCCGCTTGCGGTCTTCCGCTGAGATCAAGGGGAAATCACACTCACAAAAGATGCAATAATCCCTTTTGTCCTCTTCCGTACAGATACTGCCAAAGGTTGCCGCCAGAAAGCCGAAGTTTTTACGGTAATAAAATCATCAATCTCAAAAAAATGCAGTGACTCGCTATCGACAATCTTCACGGCTTTATCAGCGCTTTTCGCTCTGGCAATGTAGCGGTCATACATATCCCACATCGCCAACAGTTGTTTTTCTCTAGCCAAGGCCTGCTGCGTTAATTCTTTTTGTGCCTCAACAACTTCACAAATAGCCTTTAGCGATTCCGCATGTTTCAGTTCATTGATGGAATCAATTTTCATGGAAAGAGAACGATGGAAAAATATACTCCAGATTTTATAGATGTCTTCCTCTGTAAAAATTCGGTATCCGTTTCGTGGGTCTTTTTTCACGGAAATCAGACCTTTTTTTTCATATAATCGAATCGCCGCCGCTGAGACGCCCAATTTTTTTGCAACCTCAGTAATGTGGTAAAACTTTTCCATAGAAACCTCTTTAACATTATTCTTTTTATCATGATACAAAAGAAAAAGAAAAAATGCAAATCATTATTATTCCAAAAACGAAGTGTGGATAGCCGTCAATGATGTCAGGAAAAAGAAACAACTTAAAATGACTCATTGCCTTTTATAAAACATTGCACAAATAGTACAGCTAAAAGGAAAACCCAAAATGTGTTGGCGAAATTCACGCCAACACCATCAAGAAAAAGCTAACTTCTGATTTCAGGAGTTAGCTTTCTTTTTGTTATGAAGTTTCATGGGTAAACCACTTTATTCTGTTTGGGTCGTGGATACCGCGGCCCGTTCCGCTTTGACTTCCAGCCACTGGATCCAGACGACGACACTGATGATCAGCAAAACCCCGATGATCTGCACCGGCAGCAGCGCTTGACCGAAAACAGCGAAACCGAGAATCGAGGCGGTCAAAGGATCCATCACAAAGCCCAGTTGCACAATGGAAGCCTCCAAACGTTTCAGCGCACTGATATAGAAGAAATAGGTGCCAATGGAGGTAACGGCGATAAAAGCGGCAAGGGGTAACATCACCATGCCGTGACTGGCGGCAGCGGCAGCGCCAAGATTGGCAAAGACCACCCAAGGGGCTGTATAAAAGCAAAGAAAGATCACAGCAAAGAGCCCGTTAAAGACCATGACGGCATTGCCGTCCACACCGCAATTCAACAAATATTTTTCCGAGGTAACCATCAAGGCCCAGCAAAGCAAGGCCACCCCCGTCCAAACCAAGCCCTGGAGATTCCAGCTGAAACTGAGATCGAAAACATTCAAAACCAGAGCAATTCCCAAAACGGCCAAGCCTGCGGCGACTCCTTTTTGCCAGGTCATTTTATCTTTGAAGAGAATTCGGCAAAAAACCATCAGTAAAAACAGATTGCAGAAGACAATCGTGGAAACGATGCCGATGGGCAGATAGAGATACGCCTTGACCAAGGAAAAATTAAGAACCGCCGATTGCACCCCGTAAAAGAGAACAACCGGTATGAGTTTTTTCGCAACGATGATCTTGCGAATATTGTCTTTCGCCAGCAAAAATAGGAAAAAAAGGCCGTAGCCCAAAGGCGCAATCATGGAGATGGCGCCCTCGCTGACACCGTAATTGCTCATAACCGTGGCAAAGGTGCCGTAGGTCCCCCAGCAAACCCCTGCGGCGGCAGCCATTAAAAATAAGAACTTCTTTGGTATTGACATGCTTTTCCCCCCTCATACTTTCCATCCATCCACTCAAAGTATAAACCTTCATCTTACTTTAAAGTCAAGAGTAAGGAGGAGCTCCCCCGTTTTAGGTCAAGGGCTCTGTTTCCAGATAACGAGGGACATCTTTTCTTTGAAACCGTACCAAGATCACGATGGATAGCAGCGCACAAAGGAGAGAGGATACGGGTAAATTCAACCACAGCCCGGTAAGGCCGAGGCCGCTGAGGGAGAAAATAAGGATCACTGGGAAAATAAAAGCAATGGACAGAGAGATCGCTGCCGCATATTGGGCTTTCCCTACCGCTGACATGTAACTTTGGGTGGCAAAAGAGAACCAGCGAGTCAGATAGGCAAAGGCAAATAAGGTCAGCGCCTGGGTGGATAAGGCCACGACCTCGACATCCTCGGCCTTCAAAAAGATACCGACCAGCTGACGGTTGGCGCCAAATACCACTGCCGTGATCAAAAACGATAGCGCACCGCAAACAAAAAAGCAACGGCGCTCAAGGGCTTTGACGCGGTCGATCCTTTTGGCTCCCCAGTTATACCCCACCGCCGGCTGGAGAGAATCACAGAGTCCATAGAGTACCGGCAGCATCATACCGTCAACATACATCAGCACGCCATAGGCAGATACCGCGGCGGTTCCCCCCATTCTGATCAGAAAAACATTCAAGATCACGGAAGTAATGCGGCCCGCAATATTGCTAAAGAAACTGGGACTGCCGTTGGCCAAAATCGTCATAAGAATCTCGCGGCTGAAGGTTGGTTTCATGAATCGAAGCTGCAACTTGCCGCGAAAAAAAGGCATAAAGGCAATGATGACGCAGATCAATATGCTGATGCTGGTTGCCAGGGAGGCGCCCCAAATCCCGACCCGGAACAAAAAAAGGAGAATGAATTCAAACAGGACACACAAAACCGACATCAGGATATTAATATACATGCTGTAGCGGATTTTTCCACAGATGCGCAAATAATTATCGACGGCAAACAAAATGGTGGTGAAAGGGGAAAACAGGGCATAAACCCGAAGATATTGAGCAGCGGCGGCAACAACGGTTTCATCGGCCCCCATCAGCCGAACAAAATCGGCGGCAAACATAAAGATGAAAGTACCGAGGAGAATACCGGAACCGAGAATCAACAGGCAGGCGCCGGAGAAAATATTACTGGCGGCCTTTCCGTCTTTCTGCCCTAATTTAATGGCAATGGGAACGCTGGAACCGACGCCGATCAGATCCGCCACGGAAAAGTTGATGATCACCAGAGGCATCACCAGGTTTAAGGCGGCAAAGGCTTCGGCGCCAAGCAAATGACCCACAAAGGCGCCGTCAATGACCTGGTAAAGGGACATCACCAACATACTGATGACACCGGGAATCGTTACCGTTAGAAACAATTTTGTCGGCGGGGTTTTCTCAAATAAAGTTTCGTGATCCATAAAAACCCTCTTTACTCAGAATTTCCGCGGCCAAGCGGAGTTTTGGCGGGAAATGCCTCGTCTATTAAAAAACAAGGGCTTATTTCAAGTAGGAAAGCACCTCTCGGCGAAAAAGCTCCAGATATCTTCGGCCGGCGTTGATCAGATTGCGCCGTTCCTCTTCGCCCAGCTGGCCAAAGGCAGCACATTCCAGGTCATAGATGGTGTCGATGTTCTTTTCGGCAAAGGCCACGCCCGCTTCGGTCAGGACAATCCTTTTCCGGCGTCTGTCCTTTGCCGAGGGGAAAAGCATGATGAGCCCCTCTCTGAGGAGATCATTTACGGCGGAATGGACGGTCTGCTTGCTCATGGCCCACTGTTCGACGACGGTTTTCTGGGTACATTCCCCTTCCATCTGACGAATGGAATACAGCACCCAAAGGGTGGCGTCGGATAAACCGCTCTCTTTGGCCAACAGGCCATAAAGGGCATCGGCTTCTTTGAGAGTTGCGTAATACTCGTTGAGTTGTGCAAGGATTTTTTCATCATTCATCGTCGGTTCCTCACCTCATAAGTCCGAAATAAGACTATATTATTATAATTCAAGGCCGCCCCCGTGTCAACTTGCAAATCCCTTTATGCGCTTGCATTCTCGGGAATTCTCAGCTTTTATTTGAGGTCAAGAAGGCGGACAGGATCATAAAAGAAATTCCGCTTGGAGCCGTCACCATCATCGTGCAAAACCAAAAAAACCGTTTCCGATCACAAACTTTAAAAAGGGCGTGCCGCGCAACGTTTTCATGAAACGCGCGGCACGCCTTTTTTCAAAGGAAAATGATTCGATTTATTTGTTGCGGATCGCGGCTTGGGCAGCGGCCAATCTGGCGATGGGCACCCGATAAGGAGAGCAGCTGACAAAGTCGAGACCGAGGCGGTGGCAGAGGTCGATGGAATCGGGATCGCCGCCGTGTTCACCGCAGATGCCGATGAGAAAATCAGGTTTGACGCTTCTGGAGCCGGCGATGGCAATATCCATGAGTTTGCCCACGCCACTTTCATCCAGGGTGACAAAGGGGCTGATGGGCAGGACCTTCTGTTCCACGTAGGTGTAGAGGAACTTGCCCTCGGCGTCGTCCCGAGAGAAGCCGAAGGTGGTCTGGGTCAGGTCGTTGGTGCCGAAGGAGAAGAAATCGGCTTCCGTGGCCAGTTCATCGGCGGTAAGGGCGGCACGGGGTACCTCAATCATGGTGCCGACGGTATAGTCGAAGTCAATCTTCGTTTCTTCCTTTACCTGGGCGGCAATGCCATCAATGATGGCTCTTAAACGGTGGAATTCGTTGATATGGACAACAAGGGGTACTTCCACTTCGGGGAAGACTTCAAACCCTTCTTTGGTCAGTTGGGCTACGGCTTCAAAAACCGCTCTGGCCTGCATATCGTAAATCTCAGGATAGCTGATACCAAGACGGCAGCCGCGATGGCCGAGCATGGGATTGACTTCGGAAAGGGTTTCCACTTTCTTCATCAGTTCTTCCTTCTCCGCGATGACGGCGGGATCGCCGCCGGTGCATTTCAGCGTGGTGATTTCCACCAACAACTCTTCTTTATGGGGAAGGAATTCGTGGAGGGGCGGATCTAAGAAGCGGATGGTCACAGGATATCCGGCCATTGCTTTCAAAATGCCGTAGAAATCGCCTCTCTGCATCGGCAATAATTTTGCCAGTGCCGCCTCTCTGCCGGCCACGTCCTCTGCCATGATCATTTCCTGAACCACGGGAAGACGATCCAACTCCATAAACATATGCTCCGTCCTAACAAGGCCGATGCCGTGAGCACCGAAAGCTCTGGCTTTTAGAGCATCCGGGGGATTATCGGCATTGGCGCGGACGTCGAGTTTTCTGATTTCATCGGCCCAGCCGAGATATTCTTCGAATTCTTCGCCTTGGGCAGAAGCCGTCATCGGCACTTCGCCTTTGAAAATGCGGCCGGTGGCGCCGTCAATGGAGATCATATCCTCTTCGGTGAGGGTATCACCGTTGATCACAACTTTTTTGCCGTCGGCATCAATTTTTAAGGCTTCGGCACCACAAACAGCAGGCACGCCCATGCCTCTGGCAATGACCGCCGCGTGGCTGGTCATGCCGCCGTGACTGGTCAGTATCCCCTGGGCTTCCACCATACCGTGGATGTCCTCCGGCGTGGTTTCCGTGCGCACGAGAATCACTTTTTGGCCCTCTTTCCCCAGTCTTTCGGCGGTGTCGGCGTCAAAGACAGCTCTGCCGCAGGCAGCGCCGGGAGAAGCGGGAAGCCCTGTGGCAATGGCGGTGAGCTTTGCCTTGGGGTCGATTCCGGGATGGAGCAGCTGGTTGATCTGAAGAGGATCGAGACGCATCAAAGCTTCTTCCTTGGTAATCAGGCCCTCCGCCACCATATCGACGGCAACCTTGATCGCCGAGGCGGCGGTGCGTTTGCCGTTTCTGGTCTGCAGCATGAAGAGTTTGCCGCGTTCCACAGTGAATTCCATATCCTGCATATCATGGTAATGGGTTTCTAAATTGGTGGCAATCTCTAAAAATTGAGCGTATACGTCGGGCATATCCTGGGCGAGACTGGCGATGGGCTGGGGTGTCCGAATCCCCGCCACCACATCTTCCCCTTGGGCGTTGATGAGGTATTCCCCAAAGAGCCCTTTTTCCCCGGTGGAGGGATTGCGGGTAAAGGCGACGCCGGTGCCGCAATCGTCACCCATATTGCCAAAGACCATGCACTGCACGTTGACGGCAGTGCCCAAGGCATCGGAGATTTTATTGGCTTTTCTGTAATAAATGGCGCGGTCGGAATTCCAGGAACGGAATACGGCCATGACCGCTAAAAGAAGTTGCTTTTCAGGATCCTGGGGAAATTCATCACCGGTACCCTTTTTGTAGATATCTTTAAAGGTGGCGATCAGCTTTTCCAGGGCTTCGGCGGTGAGCTGGTGGTCAAACTCCGCCTTTTCCGCCTCTTTCAGGCGGGAGAGGGCTCTTTCAAAAGAGGCGCCGTCCACGTCCATGGCAACATCGCCGAACATTTGAATAAAACGGCGGTAGCAATCCAGGGCAAAGCGGCGGTTGCCGGTGGCGGCGGCCATCCCTTCCACGGTCTGATCGTTCAAACCAAGATTCAAGATGGTATCCATCATACCGGGCATAGAGACTTTGGCGCCGGAGCGTACCGAAACCAGGAGCGGATTTTCTTTGTCCCCCAGTTTCTTACCGATTTCCTTTTCGATGGCGGCAAGATTTTTCTTCAGTTCTTCCTCCAGTCCGGCGGGCAGCTGCTGATTTTGGATATAATATTCATTGCAGGCTTCGGTGGTAATGGTCAAACCGGGGGGAACAGGCAGGCCGATGTTGGTCATTTCCGCTAAATTCGCGCCTTTGCCTCCTAAAAGTTCTCTCATCTCGCTGTTACCTTCGTGGAAAAGGTAAACATACTTCTTACTCATGAATAGCCTCCTTATACAATTCTAATATATTTCCAGCCGTGTCCTCCACCGCTTTATTGGTCACATCCAAGACGCGGCAGCCGAGACGGCGGTATACCTTTGTGGCATATTCCAATTCCTCCAGGAGACGGTTGGGGTCGGCGTAATCGTTGCTAACACCAACGGCGCCCATGATGTTCAAACGCTCCCGGCGGATGTCGTTGAGATTCTGCGGCCGAATGGTCAAGCCGATGATCTTCTCTTTGGGCAGCGTAAAAATTTCTTTGGGCAACGGCGCTTCGGGAACAAGGGGCAAATTGGCCACCAGCAGATTTTTGTTGGCCAAATACATGGAAAGCGGCGTTTTCGACGTCCGAGAGACACCTAACAGCACGAGATCGGCTTTTTGGAAGCCCTGGGGATCTTTACCGTCGTCATACTGAACGGCGAATTCCACGGCGGCGACGCGCTCGAAATAAATCTCATCAAGCTTTCTTAAATTGCCCACTTCATTGGTGGGCTCTAAAGAAAAGCAGGAAGCAATCGCTTCCACAGAAGGCGTCAGCACATCTATGGCGGTGAGACCCGCCTTTTCGGTACAATGGCGCATATATTTTTTTAAGGATTCCTCGGCCAAAGTATAAAGGATCACAGCATCATCAGCCATAGCTAAGTCAACAATTTCTGCAATCTTTTCTTCCGTATTGGCATGAGGATATCGCTTTCGTTCCACGGGGAGATCTACAAATTGAGAAATGGCGGCGCGGGCCACCAAATCGGCAGTTTCACCGATGGAATCGGAAACGACATAAAGCCAGTAATGATCCATATCTTTCCCTGTTAAAATTCAGAATAGTGACAAAATCCCATCTTCCATATAGTAATATTGTATAACATATCCTATCCTTGTCAAGGAATTTATTCTCCTAAAACGGGGATTTTTTTCGTATTACCGGCAACATAAAGCAGAAATTTAGACCTTTTTAATATTTTTGTATCCCCTATTCAACTAAGGTTTGGTGATATTTTTCACATAAGAGGTTATTTTTCTCTTTTCATTTCTTCTTTTTCCTTTTTCCCTTCTTTTTTTATTTCGGGTTGGCGTGTTAACCAAATGTCCATCAGAAGAACCCCATCTGAACAGCAGTTTCATTGACACTAAAAAAGTTTGGTGCTATAATACCTGGTGAATATCTGCCAAATTTCGAGGATTTTTATGATTTTTTCATCCTATGGATTTATTTTTATATTTTTTCCCGTGGTCTTTATGGGTTATTGGCTTTTGCAATATTTTTCCAGTAATCTGATGGCAAAATGGTGGCTTATTTCCGCTTCCCTGGTTTTCTATTCCTTTGGCAGCCTGACTTTTGCGCCAATTCTCATCCTAACGGTCGTCTTTAATTATTTCGTAGCCCGTGGCATAATCCAGGCACGGGAAAAGAAAAACGAAACGCTGCCAAAACTGCTGCTGTCTTTATCCTTCATGGAAAACCTGGGACTGTTATTCTACTTTAAATACTATAATTTTTTCCTCGGCAACGTCAATTTTGTTTTCGGCAGTGATCTACCCTTTCGCGACATTATCCTGCCGCTGGGGATCTCCTTTTATACCTTTCAGATCCTCTCCTATGTGATTGAGGTCTATCGCGGCAAAACAGGAAACTTCACCTTGACGGAGTTTGTCACTTTTGTCACCTTTTTCCCTCAACTGATCGTTGGACCCGTGGTCCGCCACAATGAAATGCTACCTCAGCTGAGAGACGAATCCCTGCGCAGACTCGACAAAAACAACATCATGCTGGGGATTTTACTTTTTTCCATCGGCTGCGCCAAAAAGATTCTGCTCGCCGATCCGATGATCGCCTTCGCACAGAATTTTTACAATGTGCTGGGAAGCGGGAATTTCTTTGAATCCTGGGGCGCTGTTTTTTCCTACACCTTCGCTTATTATTTCGATTTTTCCGGCTATATCGATATGGCCCTTGGCCTCGGCTTATTTTTCAATATCAAGCTGCCAAAAAATTTCGACTCGCCTTATAAAGCCCGGAATTTTTCCGATTTTTGGCAGCGCTGGAACATCACCGTGTCAAAATTTTTTGAAGACTATATCTTCAACTCTATTTTCCATTTCGGCAACGGCTTTGGCAAATTGGTGCTGGCCACCATGGCCACGTTTCTGGTTTCCGGGATCTGGCACGGCGCCGGTTGGCATTTCATTTTTTGGGGGTTGGCCAACGGCATCCTCGTTTTCTGCTCCTATCTTATGCGCTTAGGGCGAAAGAAGATGCCCTTTCTCTGTGCTTGGGCTTTGACTTTTTTCTTCGTTTTGTTGACCCGAGTGCTCTTCGACGCCAACAATATGACCCAAGCCATAGTGGTTTTTAAATCCATGTTCAACCTATCCGGGCTCTTTGAGAATCCCAGCGCTTTCCTGGCTATGGGGGTCGATTATTTCAAAGAGAACGATCTGATTACCGCTTTGCTTGCCGTCGGCGCCGGAATTTGCTTTTTCGCGAAAAACTCCAATGAGATCAGCGAAAACTTTTCACCCAAATGGCAGTATGCCGTCTTTGCCGGCATCCTGCTCACCGTTTGCTTCTTCCGCATGACGGCGGTATCTCAATTCCTCTATTTCCAATTTTAGGAGGCTGAATCTTGCGCTTTTCCAAATGGCTCCTCACCTTTTTCCTGACAATGATCCTTTGCGCGGCAGGTTTTTGCGGCTTTAATCTGATCACGGACCCCTTTGGCGTTTTCGGCGACCATTTTTTCCAATGGTATTCTTATGACCTGACAAAAAATCCCCGGGCCGCCAAAATCACCTACCTTGATACCCATGATCAAGCATATGATTCCTACATCATCGGCTGTTCCAAAACGGGGGGCATTCCCATCGACGGACTCAACGAGCTTTACGGTGCAAATTTCTACAGTATGCTGATGTATGGCGGCGATATGTACGACATCGAAACCACTGCCCAATATGTCATCGAACATTACGAAGTCAAGAACATTGTCATCAACCTCGGCCTGGAAGAAGCCGTCAGCTATCACACGGAAAGCGACAACATGAGCGGCAACCTCAGTTACAAGGTGGATGGCTCCTCTCCCCTCCTGTTTTACGGCAAATATCTTTTTGCCAATCCAGCCTATGGCTTCACAAAAATCAAAAACCGTTTTCAAGACAGCTATGTTCCTCAGGACTTCGATGTGTTCAACGCCGATAACGGCACCTACGACAAACGCAAGCGGGATACGGAAAACATCGGTGACCTTAGCTCCTATCAGAAAGCCAACAGTGAGGCTTTTGTGGATCTCTCCCAGATGAACCCCCAGTCCCTAACAGCGATGGCACAATGTATCTCCGCCATCGAAAAAATCAAAACGCTCTGCGACAAAAAAAACATCACCTTTATGCTGATTCTCGATCCCGTTTCTGACGATGAGCTATCCACTTACAACAGAGACGATCTCGCGCAATACTGGAAAGAACTGGCTCATATCAGCGATTTCTGGGATTTTTGCGGCAATACGTCGATCTCCTATGACGACCGCTATTTTTATGATACGTACCATTTCCGTACCGCCGTCGGGAAAATGATGCTGAACAAAATCGCCGGAAACGAAGAGGCCTATCTCCCCGCCGATTTCGGCTGTTATGTCACTGCCGACAATGTCGCTGACCGGGTTGCAACGGCCTTTACGCCCAGGGAAACAACAAACGATGATGCCTATTCAACAGAAGTGCCGATTTTGATGTATCATTATATCGGAGACAGCGCCACGAAAGACGGCGTGACCTCGGCGGAAAATTTCGACGCACAGATAGCGACTCTTAAAGCAGCCGGCTATCACAGCGTTACCTTCGACGATCTCATCGCCTACGTTGACAAAGGCGTCGAATTACCCACCAAACCCATAATCATCACCTTTGACGACGGCTATGAGAATAATTATGTTTACGCCTATCCGATTTTAAAGAAATACGGCTTTTGCGGGATCATCAACGTCATCGGCTCCTCGGTGGGAAAAGACACTTATAAAGACACGAATATCGCCATCACCCCCCACTTCAGCTATGAAGAAGCCCAGGAAATGGTGGCAAGCGGCGTCATCGACATCGGCAGCCACGGTTACGACGTACATCAAATCGAAGCTTATGAAGACGGCAATTATAGAAATTACGCCATGCAAAAAGACGGTGAAAGCGAAGAGGCATACATCGACTTCTTCCGCAAAGATTATTTGACAGTGAAGAAGGACATCGAAGGCCATCTAAATCAAACCGTCAACGTATACGCCTATCCCGACGGCCGATATACCGATCTGACCGAAATCCTCCTCATGGAGATGGGGATACGAGTGACGCTGACCGCCACCTGGGACACAAATATCGTCATCAAAGGATTACCCCAAAGTTTATTTGCTATGAACCGTTATGCCATCAGCGATGATTATAATGCAGAGACTTTGCTTCAATTATTAGAATTAGAATTAGAAGGAGACTAAGCCATGAAAGATACCAATGCAATGGAACAATACAAAGCGGAAATCAGAACATTCTTTCAAGAAAAAAGGAAACATACCGTTCCCGATGATGATACCGATTTATTCGAAAGCGGCTTTGTCGATTCTCTTTTTGCCATTGAAATCGTGGTCTTTTTAGAGAAAACATTTAAGATTAAAATCAAAAACAAAGAGATCACCAAAGACAATTTCCGCAATATCAATGAAATTGCCGCCGTTGTCGCCAGGGGGAAAGGAATCGCGTAAAATGAAAAAGCAGAAGAAATGCCTCATATGGGATCTTGACAACACCTTATGGGACGGTATTCTGGCGGAAGGCGGCGAGGTTTGCCTCAAAGACGGTATCCAGGAGGTTCTCTCGGAACTGGACAAAAGAGGCATTCTGCTTTCCATCGCCAGTAAAAATGATCACGATGAAGCCATGGCAAAATTGAAGGACTTCGGTATCGAAGAATTTTTTCTCTACCCTCAAATTTCCTGGTCAACCAAGGCGGATTCCATTGCCGCCATTGCAAAAGCGCTGAACATCGCCGTTGACGCCCTGGCCTTCGTAGACGACCAGGCTTTTGAACGGGAAGAAATCCTCTATCACCATGGGGATGTCATGGTCATTGACGCCGCCGACTATCGTGAAATTCCCCAAATGGAAGCGTTCACGCCGCGGTTTATCACCGAAGATTCCAAACTGCGCCGTGAAATGTACCGCAGCGATTTGAACCGCAAAGCGTCGGAAGAAGTGTTTCATGGCTCTTCGGAGGAATTTTTAGCGACATTACAAATGGAGCTGACCATTGCCCCGGTGGCCTACGGTGACCTCGAACGAGTGGAGGAACTGACGGTCCGTACCAATCAGCTGAATTCCACCGGCGTCACCTACAGCTTTGAGAAGCTGGAGGGATATATCAACTCCCCGGATCACGTTTTTTTGGTGGCTTCTCTGACGGATAAATTCGGCACCTACGGCAAAATCGGTATTGTATTGCTGGAGGAAACAGCGGAAGAACTCAAAATCAAGTTGTTGCTGATGTCCTGCCGCGTGATGACCCGGGGCATTGGCTCCGCTTTGTTGGTTCACATCATCAAGCTGGCCCAAGCAAAGGGCAAAAAACTGACGGCGGACTTCATTCACACCGGCAAAAATCGAGTCATGTACGTTACCTATAAGCTGATGGGTTTTGCGGAAGAAAACCCCGAAGATGAAGAGGCCCAACGCTGTAATCTGGTTTACAATGGTCAAGACCACGTAGACTACCCCGCCTATTTAAAGTTGACCGTTTCTTAAGTAAATTTTTATAAAAAGAGAGGCCCCCTGGACGAAATTTCGTCCGGGGGCCTTGTTGCTGTTTCAAAGGGAATACCGTTTTGCCTTCGATTTATTTTGCCATGACGATGGCGGTAAAATCAGCGGCTTTCAGCATCTCGTCGCTGATGGATTTCAGCAAGGCGAGACGGCTCTTTCTCAAGGCTTCATCCTCGCACATTACCATGATATCCGTGAGAAAGGCGTCGATGGGTCCTCTCAAAGCGGCAATGGCGGTAAAAGCCCTTTCAAAATCATTTTTGGCCAAGGCGTCTTCGGTCCTTTCCCGAAACCCTTGATAAGCGGCGACCAGTTCTTTTTCCGCCGGCGTGGACAGGAGATTTTCCTCAAAAGCGCTGTTTTCAGCGTTTTTCGCCAAATTGTGCACCCGGGTAAACCCGGCCATCAGGGGCTCAAAGTTTTCGTCTCGCCGAAAGGCGGCCAACGCCTCGCCCTTGCGGTATAACAGGCAGAAATCGTCGGGGGTCTTCGTCAGCACGGCATTGACGGTATCGTAGGCAAGGCCCTCTTCGCTCATGACGTTTTCCAATCGCTGAGCCATAAAAGCGTAAACCCGCGCTTTTGTTTCCCCTTTCGTCTTCTTCGTGTCACAGGCTTTGTCGATCTGATCATAGGCAAAATCAATCAGTTCACCGAAATGAAGCTTCCGCTCACCCTTTAAGATGATCTGGGTAACACCCATGGCCTGACGGCGCAGTGCATAAGGATCCTGGGAGCCGGAGGGCTCCAGATCCATGGAGAAAAAGCCGACGATGCTGTCGATTTTATCGGCAAGGGAAACAATACTGCCAAGGAGGGTTTCCGGCAGGTCGTCCCCGGCAAAGCGGGGCAGATAGCTTTCGCGGATGCTTTGGGCTACCTCCTGATCTTCCCCCTGGACTACGCTATAGTATTCCCCCATGATGCCCTGGAGTTCCGGGAATTCATAGACCATGTTGGAAACGAGATCGGCTTTGGCCAAATAAGCGCCGCGCCGGGCCTTTGCCGCATCAGCGCCGAGCTTTTCGGCGAGATAGGCGGCAAGGGCCACCATGCGCTGAACCTTTTCGTAAAGGGTGCCCATGGTGATATGGAAGACGATGGGTTTCAGCCGCTCCACATTGGCGCTGAGGTCAACTTTAAGATCTTCCTCATAGAAGAACTCCGCGTCGGCAAGACGGGCTTTCAGCACCTTTTCATTGCCGGCGGTGACGATATCAAGATGACGGGGCAGACCGTTGCGGACGGTAACAAAATGGGGCAGTAAATTGCCTTCCCCGTCGGTCACGGGGAAGTAGCGCTGATGCTCTTTCATCGGTGTGATCACCGCCTCCTTGGGTAAGCGCAAGTATTTTTCTTCAAAGGAGCCCATCAGCGCCGTGGGGTATTCCAACAGGAAGACAACTTCTTCTAAAAGCTCCTCATCTTTTTCCACAAAGACGCCTTTTTCTTTTTCAATGGCGGCAATCTGTTCCCGAATCACCGCTTTGCGCTCATCGGGGTCAACCATCACAATGTTTTCTCTCAGCTGATCCACGTAAGTTTCAGGGCTTTCGATGGTGATCTCGCCGCTGCCGTAAAAGCGGTGACTTCTGCTGACGTTACCGCTTTCCACATCGACAATGCGAAGAGGGATGATCTCGTTGCCAAAAAGCGCCACAAGCCAATGAATGGGCCGAATGAAGCGCAGTTCATGGTCACTCCAACGCATCGGTTTGGGGAATTTCAGACCGAGAACCACGTTAACAAGAAGCTCCGGCAGCACGGTCAGAGCATCTTGTCCCGGTTCCGCCACGGTGGCGAAGACATAGGAGCCGCCCTTCATTTCTTTCAATACAATATCATCAGTGGTAAGGCCTTTGCTCCGTAAGAATCCCAATAGGGCTTTGGTGGGCTTGCCTTCCCCGTCAAAGGCAGCTTTCGCAGCGGGACCTTTGACTTCTTCTTGGAAATCCGCCTGCCTTTCGGCAAGGCCGTCGACGAATAGGGTTAGACGACGGGGCGTTCCCATGGTTCGTACCCGGTCAAAAGAAAGGCGCGCCTCCCGCAGGGCCTTTTCCGCGCTGTTTTTCAAATCTCTCAAACTTCCCGCCATAAACCGGGCGGGAATCTCTTCGACACCGATTTCAAACAGTAGATTCTTCGCCATCTTATTTGCCCCCTTTCAACGGTTCGAGATGCAAAGCAGCCCGTTTCGCCGCGTCTTTCATCAGCGGATAACCAAGTTTTTCACGCTGTTCACAGTAAGCTTCCGCGGCCATACGGGCCAGAGTGCGGACGCGGGCAATATAGTTTTGCCGCTCCGCCACGGAAATGGCGTTCCTGGCGTCAAGCAGGTTGAAGGCATGGGAGCATTTCAATATATAGTCATAACCGGGGAGCACGAGGCCTTTGCCGAGGATGGCTTTGGCCTCCTTTTCGTACATATCGTATAACCGAAAAAGCATATCGGTATCGGCTTCCTCAAAATTATAGTGGCTGTGTTCCACTTCGCCCTGATGGTGTACGTCGCCGTAAGTGATGCCATTAACCCACTCGATGTCATAAACGCTGTCCACTTTTTGAATGAACATGGCCAAACGCTCCAAACCGTAGGTGATTTCCCCGGAAACCGGCTTGCAGTCAATGCCGCCGAATTGCTGGAAATAAGTAAACTGAGTGACTTCCATGCCGTCGAGCCAAACTTCCCAGCCCAAGCCCCAAGCGCCCAAGTTGGCGCTCTCCCAGTTGTCTTCCACGAGGCGAATGTCGTGTTCGTCGGGATCGATGCCGATGGCGCGGAGGCTGTCCATATAGAGTTCCACGATGTTTTCAGGAGAAGGCTTTAAAATCACCTGGTACTGGTAGTAATGCTGGAGTCGGTTGGGATTTTCCCCGTAGCGGCCGTCGGTAGGACGGCGGGACGGCTCCACGTAAGCCACCTTCCAGGGTTCGGGGCCCAGCGCCCGTAACGCCGTGGCCGGATTCATCGTGCCGGCGCCTTTTTCCATATCGTAGGGCTGTTGGATGATGCAGCCCTGTTCCCCCCAAAATCGGTTGAGGGTTAAAATGAGACTTTGAAAATTCATTGTCCGCTCCTTCTCCTTTATGATATCCCTGTAAAAATCAAAATACGCTCTGATAAAAAATAGACCTTCATCAAAAGGGACGGTAAAACCGCGGTTCCACCCTTCTTGACAAAAGTCCTCTCTTCCACTGGTAACGGCGTGTGACCGGCGGCGATTAAACCGCGACTCTGAAGCTGCCTGCGTTCCTTTGCCGCCTTTCACCGTCTGCGGCTCGCTGAAGCGGAACGGTCTTTCCTCGTCATCGTCCTATTGCTTATCATAGCTTACCATATAATTTATCAAATCAAAAGGGCAATGTCAAGAAAAATAGGGAATTTCAGAGTTGATCCCGGTTTAAAATTGCCAAAGACTTGACCTTTTTTTCAAGGCTGTGTTCAATCAGCATTTTTGTGACTTTGCCCATCAGCTGATCGGTGGCGTCGTCGGTTTTAAGGCGGCGGACCAGGCGCGTCTCAGTATCTGCCAAGTAGTTTAACGCAAAGAGCGTCTTCGGCGTGATTTCATAACCGTTGCCGCATTTTTCACAGATAATCCCATGAAAGCGGGGGTTTAAAAAACCGGCTTTGATTTCCTCACCGCAGACGGCGCAGCGGTGAAAATCCGGCTGATACCCGGAAAGCGCCAATAACTTCAATTCAAAAAACCGAGTCAGCTTCGCCGGCTCTTTCTCGGCCAGCCCCTTCAACACCGTATCCAGCAATTGAAAGAGGGCCGGATCGACCACGCGCTCCGCCACGAAATCGTTGAGCAGTTCCAGAAAGTAGGAGGCATAGAAATAAAGGGACGCCGACTCCCGCAAATGGGGATACGTCTCTTTCGCCACGGCCTGACTCACCGTATCGAGGCTTTTCCCGTGGATCAGTTGCAGATCACAACGGTTGCCCAACTGCAAGTGACCGTTTAATTTACTTTTCGGTTTTTTTACACCCCGGGCCACAGCGGAGAATTTCCCCTCCTCTTTACCGTAAAAGGTAAAGATGCGGTGACCTTCTCCGTAGCTGATGCCCTTGATGATAATGGCGTCCGCCGTATAATATTTTTCCATGGTGTATCAATCCGTTATAAAAGACCGGCCAGGAGCGGCATAAAGACAGAGGCCCAAGCGGAGTAGACCAGCAGGCCGATGATATCGCTGCCGGTACTGATAAAGGGCGCCGCCGAAGCGGCGGGGTCGATGCTGAGTTTTTTCAACAGCAACGGCACCAGGGTACCCAGGGAGGAGGCGATGGTCATGTTGCAAACCAAGGTGACTCCCACGAGGATGCTGAGGGCCGTGTCGCCCATCCATACGTAGGCGACGCCGGAAAGGAGAAGCCCGCAAAAGAGGCCGACACACATCCCGACAAGGCAATCCCGGATCACATTATAGACGATCTTGGAGGAGTCAATCTGACCGGTAGAAATCCCGCGCACCGTAACCGTGGAGCTCTGGGTGCCGGCGTTACCCCCCAGGCCCAGCAACAGGGGAATGAAATAGGTAAGGGCCACCACCGCTTTGAGATCGGCTTCGATGCGGTTCATAATGAGCCCTGAGATGAGACCGCCAAAAAGCGTCACCAACAGCCAAGGCAGCCTGACTTTCACTGATTTCACCACTTTTTCATAAAACGTATCGTCCTCATCGAGTTCGTCTTCGTGAGAACCGGCCATACGTAAAACGTCTTCCGTGGCTTCTTCTTCAATAACGTCCAAAATATCGTCGACGGTAATGATACCCACCAGACGATGGTTGCGGTCGACGACGGGAACGGCCATAATGTCGTAACGGGAAACGAGGGTCGCAACTTCTTCCTGATCCATATAGTCGGTAACAGATTTGACCCTCGTGTGCATGATATGCTCTAAAGTCCAGGAAGGCGGCGTGACGATGAGGTCTCTTAGGGACAGTACGCCCACGAGGACGTCGTCGTTATCGACGACATAAACGTAGTACACCGTTTCCGCCGACGGCGCTTCACTGCGCAGAATATTGATGGCTTCTTCCGCCGTGACGCTTTGATTTAAGGCCACAAACTCCGTGGTCATGATGGAGCCGGCGGTATCTTCCGGATAGACCATCAGTTCGCGGACGTCGTCGGCGTCGTCGTCTTCCATCAAATCCAGGAGTTGATTTCTTTCTTTCGGTTCCAGTTCCCCTAAAATATCCGCGACATCGTCGAGATACATGGAGTCCAATACGGCGGAACCTTTGGCTTCCCCCAAAGCGCCAAGGATTTCCGGGGCCAAATCCGGATCGAGATAACTCAAGATTTCCCCGGTAATGTTGGCGGGCAGGTATTGGAGAATGGCGATGACTTCCACCGTGTCGAGATTCGACAGCAATTCCCCGATATCAACCGGGGCGGAAGGGGCTAAAATCGCCGCGATGGCAGGGTAATCCCTTTTTTCCAGGAACGGCGCAATCCGTTCCAGCTTTTCTTTGATATCCATAATTGCGTTTCCTTCTTCCCGGAGGAAACGCGCCCGATGCTGATGATCAATGAACGAGAACGCTTCCCCCTATTTTCTGTTTCTTCTCTTGTTACACCATCGAGGGACAGCGTCCATGAAATTCACCAACCTTTCTACATCTGTTTTGCTTTGACTTTTCTTTATTTGTTGAGTTTATTTCTATCGAAACCAAAGTTTCGCAAATAGACTTCCTTGTTGCGCCAATCTTTTTTTACCTTTACCCAAAGGTCCAGGTAAAACTTGGAACCCAAAGTACGTTCCATCTCGAGCCTGGCGGCCCGGCCGATCTTTTTCAGCATGACGCCGTTTTTCCCAATCAAAATACCCTTTTGGGAATCACGTTCCGCATAAATCACGGCGCTGGCATAAATCATGCCGTCGGGCCGTTCCTTGACCTCCAGCATTTCCACGGCGACGGCGTGGGGCACCTCATCGCCGGTACATTCCAACACCTTCTCCCGGACGATTTCCGCCATGATCGCCCGTTCCGGCTGATCCGTCACCATATCCTCCGGATAATAGCAGGGACCTTCGGGAAGGTAGCCGATGACCGTTTGCAGCAGGTCATCGATATGATCGTCTTTTAAGGCGGAAACGGGAATGATCTCGGCAAAATCGAACTTTTCGCTGTAAAGCTGTATCACGGCGAGGAGAGCGTCTTTTTCCAAGAGATCAATTTTATTCAACAGCAGAAAAACAGGGGTTTCCTTGGGCAAGGTATGGATGATAAAGGCTTCTCCTTTGCCGAAGGGTTCCGCGGCATCGACGATGTAAAAAATCACATCCGCGCCAATACCGGCGCTTTTTGCCGCCTCGTTCATAAATTCACCAAGTTTGTGCTTGGGTTTATGAATCCCCGGGGTGTCGATGAAAATCAGTTGGGCGTCATCGGTGGTATAAAAGCCCCTGATCTTATTTTGGGTCGTCTGAGGTTTGTCGGAAACAATGGCGATTTTCTGCTGTAAGATCGTGTTCATCAGCGTACTTTTACCGGCATTGGGCCGGCCGATGATGGTGATGAAGCCGGAACGGAATTTGGCCATCGTGTTACTCCGCTCCTTCTGCCGTGGCGTCTTCTGCCTCGGGTTGGGTATAGGTGGCGGTTTCCGTGGTTTTCGCCACCTGGATGATGGTTTTGCCGGGAATCAGCTGTACTTCCTTGCCGGTGGCCTGATCCGTAAAGGAAAAGCCGTTACCCTTTGTGATGCTCCAATCGATTTCCGTCACCGTACCATATTGGAGCAAAAGACCGCTGCCGGAAGTAAAGGTCATATCAAGATGCTGGCCGTCTGCCATGACGACGTAGTCGATGTAGACCACAACGACGTTATCTGCGGTAAGGGCCTCGTTATTGAAAGCGTCGGTATGCATTTCACCGTCGCTATAGCGCACATAGTTATGGTTCAGTGTATCCCATTGATAAGAGGCCTCCTGATAGCGGTAAGGAACGGTCAACTCGCTGACGCCGCCAAAAACCAAATCGTTCCGCTCCGCATTGGAATAAAAGTCAAAGGCGGGGCAGTCTTTAAGGGAAACCTCATCATAACCCCGGTCCGCGGCCTTTTTACTAAGCAATTCATAACTGGTATAAAGATTATGGGGCGCTTTCCGCTCACTGCTGCGCCAGAAGTTACCGGAACAGCTCATTTCATCGATATCCTGGACACTGCCGGAATCGATGATATCATAGGCCATGGAACTGCCGCCGCAGTGGGCCAGGGTAGCGTTGTAGCCGTTGACGATATCGTAAAAATAATGGCGGGCCGAACGCACAGGGCCGATGGTATCCGGCTCGTTATGATAATAGAAGGCCAAAAAACGGTTGATGCCCCCTTCCACCGGCATCTCAATCAACAGATCGGCAGCGTTCAGACCGCTTTGCGGCGCTGCGCCGGCGCCGTTATCAATGGAGACGATAAACACACTGTCGCCGTGATCTTCCGCGGAGGATAATTCCTTGCCATCTAAGGGGCAGGTAAATTCGGGGTCGGAAACAGTCGCACCATCCTGACTTCCCTCATCCTGTTTACCGCAGGCGGTCAAAAACAGGGATAGGGAAAGCAGCAAACCAAGGGACAGCAAGTAGATTGTTTTTTTCATGATAATACTCCTATCTGATCAGTAATTGATGTAGATGCGGCACAAAGATGACAACTCCGATCAGTACCGCGGTAATGCAGACGAAAAAGACAGCGCCGGCAGCCACGTCTTTGATGACTTTGGCCAAAGGATGGTATTCCGGCGAAATCAGGTCAATGATGGTTTCAATGGCCGTATTGAACATTTCACTGGCAATGACCACGGCAATGAGGAGCAGCAAAAGGGCGAACTCCGCCAAGGACACATCGAGGAACAAGGCGACAAAGAGTACCGCCACCCCGGTGACGAGGTGAATGCGAAAGTTGCGCTCATGGGCAAAACAGTGACAGAAGCCGCGCCAGGCAAAGGAGAAGCTTTCCTTTAAGCTTTTTGCTTTTCTCACCGTATCACCCCCAAAGCGTCGAGATACGCTTCGGTCTTCGCTTCCATCACCAAGCGTTCCGACTCTTCCAGATGGTCGTATCCGAGAAGGTGCAAAAAGCCGTGGAGAGCCAAAAAACAGATTTCCCGCTGAAAGCTGTGGCCGTAACAGAGGGCTTGCTTTTCGCAGTGTTCCAATGAAATCAGGATATCCCCAAGAGGAACGGCGTCAATACCCGGCAAAAGAGACTGTTTTGCTTTGGCCCAATCTCTTTTTCCCCCTGTCATGGGGAAGGACAGTACATCGGTGGCCTGATCGATGCCGCGGAATTTACGGTTAAAGATACGGATTCGCGCATCATCGGTAAAACCAACGGTGACACAGAAGGAAGGCGGCACCGCTTCGGCTTTGGCGGCATACCGCAATACCCTGACAATCTCCTGCATGATCTCACGGGGTAAATCAAAATCAGCAAGACGCGTGCGCATTTCAATTTTCATCGGTGTTCTTTTCTCCCTGTTCTTGGTCGGCGGCGGCGTCCTCCGGCGGGGCCGCGGTTTTTTCAAAAACGTCCTTCTCCGGCGGGGAAAAGGCTTCCTTTTCCCCGGTAACGCTGCTTTCAGCGGCAGCGCTTTCTTCGCCGTTTTCTACCATATCCACGGCAATGCCGGACTTTTTGGCCAAAGCCTTCAGTTCCGGATACTTGATCCGGTGGTGAGTCATGCCGTCATAAACGGAAACGAAAGCCTCCTGCATGACATGGAGATCTTTAAAGGTCAGGTCGCATTCCTCAAACTGACCGTCGTTTAAGCGTTCTTTGATCAGATCATGGATTTTCGCCGCCGTTTCCCCTTTGGTCATCGGCGGCAAACTCTGCATCGCCGCCTGGATGCAGTCGGCCATCATCACAACGGCGCTTTCCCGCGTTTGCGGTTTCGGGAAAGGATAGGCGAAATCTTCCGGCGTCACCTCATCTCCCCGTTCTTTGGCTTTGTTATAGAAATATTTCATCACGCTGTTGCCGTGGTGTTCGGTGATGATATCGACCACATCTTGGGGCAGGCCAAACTCTTTGGCCATTTCCACACCGTCTTTGACGTGGGAAACGATGATCAGCGTCGATAAGGTGGGCGTCAATTTATCGTGGGGATTGTTCCCCGGTTCCTGATTCTCCGTAAAATAGGCGGGGCGCTCCAATTTACCGATGTCATGATAGTAGGAGGCGACACGGACCAAGAGGGCGTCGGCGCCGATGGCGTCGGCGGCGGCTTCCGCCAAATTCCCCACGAGAACACTGTGATAGTAGGTCCCCGGCGCTTCCGCCATAAGGCGTTTGATCAGGGGATGTCCCGTAGAGGAGAGTTCCATCAGTTTCATCGGCGTTGTCAGCTTCAGGGAGTTTTCCAGCAAGGGCAAACTGCCCAAAGCGAAAAAGGCGGAGATAAAGCCGCTCATCAAACCGACGGCGCAGCCGATCATCACCGTATTCGCAGACTGTTCCCCGATCAGCCCAATGATCAGGATGATCAATACGTTGACCAGGCCGAGATAGAAACCGAAACTGACCACCTGATAGCGCTCTCTGATGCGGCCCACGGTATAAACGGTAAAGAGCACGGCACAAAAGGCGGCAATCAGATAGGAGGGCTGATTCATCACCAAAAGGGCCATGAGCATGGCGCAGAAAGAGACCATGATAAAGGAAAGCCGCTGGTTGGTTAGGGTGGCGAAAATAATGCCCACAGCAGGCAGAGGCAACAGATAGCCGAGAACGCTGTAAAGCGTCCCCGTTGTCGCGGAAGCGGTCAGCATAATGACCTGGCAAAGGGCAAGAAAGACTACAACCACGGCGCCGATGAGCAAAATTCCTTCTTTCTCAAAGGCATAGAAGGGGTAAAACCGTTTGCAGTATAAAAACAGCAGGAAAAACAGGAAGAAGACGAAAGCGAAAACGCCGAGAAAATAGCCAACACCCTTGCGTTCCGCAAGCATCCCCGCTTTTTGCAGCGTTTCCATCTGTTCCGCCGTGATGACCGTACCTTCATCAACGATTTTCTGACCGGAACGTACCGTTACTTCCACCGGTTCAATTTCGGCGAGACGCTTTGCCGTCACCGCATCGGTTTCTTCTTTGTTCAGAACATAGTTGGCCTCGATGGTTAAGGTGCTGACCACGGCGTGGGCCACGGTCTGTTCATCTTCATTGAAACGGCTGTCGCCAATCCAAGTATCAAGGCTCTCCAAAAAGGTGTCCAAATCGGTCTCTTTGATCCCTTCCGCGTAGGAGGAAGCAAAATAGGTGCCGAGATTATTGGCCACGTTTGTGATTTCTTTCAAGGTCAGTTTTTTGACGGCCTTTTCATAAGCGGAGGCCTCGTCACTGCTGCCCAAAAGGGCGCTGTAAAGATCCGCCGGATCGGCTTCGCCCTCTTCTTCCAGGTCTTTGATGGCGGAAACCTGATTGATAAAATCACTGATTTCCGTATTGAGGCGTTCCAGTTTCGTGCTGTCCAGCATATAAACGTCGTTGATGTCGGCTTCAATGGCCGCCACCGCCTCGTCATAAGCCACTTGGCTGGTATAACTGAAAGAGGAACCCTCATAGATCAGGGATTCCGGAGCCACGTCCCCCACTTCATAGGTTTCTGTGGGCCCCAAAACCCCGGCTACAAGAATAAACGCGCTGACAAATACGATGGCCAACCAAAACCAGATCCGTTTTTTCTTGATCAGTTTTTCAAGGATATCTTCCGTAAAGAATTGTCCGACGGAAAAAAGATGCCGCCGTCTTTTATTTTTCATGATGTTCGGCCCTTTCGTAAGCGTCGATGATCTTTTGCACCAACGGATGGCGAACCACATCGAGATGACTCATAAAAGCGAAGCCAATGCCTTCTACATTCTGCAATATTTTCCCGGCGTGAATCAGTCCGCTTTTTTCGCCGGGTGCCAGGTCAACCTGGGTAATGTCGCCAGTGATCACGGCGCGGGAACCAAAACCGGTACGGGTTAAAAACATCTTCATCTGGGGAACCGTGGTATTCTGCGCCTCGTCAAGAATGATAAAGGCATCGTCTAAGGTGCGTCCCCGCATATAGGCCAAAGGCGCCACCTCAATGATGCTTTTCTCCATCAGCTTTACCGCCGTGTCGCTTCCCAAAATATCGTAAAGGCTGTCATAAAGGGGCCGCAGATAGGGATCGACCTTGTCCTGAAGATCACCGGGGAGAAAACCGAGCTTTTCCCCGGCTTCCACCGCGGGACGGGTTAAAATGATCCGCCGCACTTCCTTTTTTTTCAAAGCAACCACCGCTTCGGCCACGGCAAGGTAAGTTTTGCCGGTCCCGGCGGGACCGATGGCAAAAACAATATCGTGATTGCCCAAAGCTTCCACGTAGCGTTTCTGCCCCAAAGTGCGGGCTTTGATCTGCTTGCCCTTGGGGGTAACGTAAATATTCCCAGTCAAAGAAGAAGCGACATTATCCTGCTTCTCTTCGGCGGCGGCCACGGCATAATTCAAAACATTGGCGTTGATCTCCACATCGGCGGCGGCCAAAGTCTTCAAATGGTTAAAGATCCGCAGTGCTTTTTCGCGCTGGGCCTCATTGCCTTTGATTCGCACCTCATCGCCGCGGACGAGAATTTCCGCATTGACTTCTTTCTCAATACGCAGCAGGTTTTCGTCGCGCTGACCGAGGACAGCGGCGGTTTGCATTTCATTGCCCAAAGAAAGGACGGTTTCGTCCCGGTTCGTGAATTCCATGGATTGGCGTACTCTCCCACTTTAATTTCGCTTATTTATAGTTAGTATACGCCCTTTTTGATTGTTGCACAATCCTTTTTTGAAAAATCAATGGGATTCTCCTATGATAAAAAAATACTCCTTACGCCAAAAACCCCATGGATCGCTCGTCAGATAGATCCAGATAGATCTGCAAAGATTGTACCATAAAAAACGTACCGAAAAGGGACGCCCGAGAACCAAAGCAAGCGTCCCAAAGAAGAAATAAGGCCATAGAGAATGATCCGTCCATCATTCCATGGGGGAAAAGGTACCAATATCCTCCTCGGTTTCAAGAATCACCTGCACTCCCACGGCGCCCTCGGCGTCGGTGAGCTCTTTTAGATGCTCGTCGACGACGGTCACGCCCCGGGGCAGTTTTGCCTCGGCGGCGGCCCGGGCCTGCTTTTTCGCCAAAGCCAAGGCCGCTTCCAGCGTGCGTTCTTTTTCCTTGGCCCGCACTTCAGCGATGTTTTTCACCTTGATGGTGGCGCCAAAGGCCAAAGAAAACTCCCGCTCTTCGGTAACGGCGTCGTCAAAGGAGCTCTCTTCGCTGCCCCAAAGCGTATATGTTTTACCGTCTTTGCTCACGGTGATGATGCCGCTTTCCTTTCCCGTCGGCGTCACCTCAATGCCCCGGAGGCTGACGTAGGCGACACCCTCATACCAAACAGCGGCTTTGATCATACCTTTGGCGGCAGTCACATCAGAAACCGGGGCTTTCCCTTCTTCTTCATAGGTGATCAGACCGGAAATCAAAATATCCCCCGCTTCTACCGTATCGCCGACTTCCACTTTCTTTTGTCCCCTGAGCACAAAAATTTCCCGAATCACGCCGTTTTTGGCGGCGACAACATGACCGAAAAAAACACTGTTGGCGTCGGTTTTTTCTTTGGCGGCCACCCGCACCGTCACGGTAACGCCTTTGACCTCAAAGCCCACCCAGGCCAAAGAAGGGTGGGCCGCTAAAATCGCCTCGGCGGCGGCATCGTAGGGAACATTCCTCTTCAGCACAAGGGGGCGGACACCATTGTCGGCGGCGGTTTCCAAAATGGCCTGAGATTCCTCTGCGGTGAGGGTATTACCGTTGTCGTCAGTGACTTCCACCTGCCAAATGGAGGCGGTAAAGAGCAGCAGCAAACAAAAACAAAAAAGCGCGGTCAGCCAGAGACGCCAGGATTTCGTGATGCTCCTGTAAAAAAAAGGCAGGCCTCCCCGGTCCGCAACAGTAATATAACAGCCAAAGGAATGAGACAGGCGGCGTACTTTGGGCAAAAGGGGCAAAGGTATGCGGAAATAGACGCCTTGCTCTGTCTTTTTCATATTCCATACCGGCACGTTCCCGGCCAACAAAACATTGACCAAGGCGCTGATATCACCTTCTTTGACCACAATGCCGACGTAGCCGCCGGTCTTTGCTCCAAAAATCATAAGTTCTCCCCTTCTCTCTCGTGGGCGAAGCGCAAGCAAAATCCCGCGCCCATGGCAAAATCGCACGCTTATTTATAATATGGCAGGCTTTGTCGACGGCCTCAGATCTGCCGGTAAGAGACGGCGGCAATCTCGCCCTCCGCCTCAATCTCGTCCTTCTTTAAGAAATTAAGCCGCATATGTTTGCCGTCGATGATGATTTCCCCATAGATGCAGGCAATCCGCACCTGTTCCCCGCTGAAAGCACGGATGCCGCTATGGTTTTCCACCAGAACGGTACGGTTTCCCGTCAGGACGATCCGCGGCATACCGCCGGCGAAATCGACGGGCATATCCAAGGTCGCCGAGAGCTTACTACGGACGTTTTCCTTTTTCGTTGATACTACTGGCTCTGCGGATTTCACGGAACATCCCTCCCCTAAACCGTATCGAAGGAAGGAAAAAAATATACCTTCAAATATTCGACACGCTATGCTATAATAAATCATTAAGAATCATTTGCCAAAGGGGGACCTTTTTTTATGAAACAATTGATGACAGGCAATGAAGCCATTGCCCTTGGCGCTTGGGAAGCCGGGGTCAATGTCGTGGCGGCCTATCCGGGAACGCCCTCCACGGAAATCACGGAAAATGCCGCCAAATATGACGAACTTTACGCCGAATGGGCGCCCAACGAAAAAGTCGCCCTGGAAGTGGCCATTGGCGCCGCCATCAGCGGCGGGCGGGCCATGGCCTGCATGAAACATGTCGGCGTCAACGTGGCCATGGATCCTCTCATGACCGTGGCTTTTTCCGGCACGGAAGGGGGTCTTGTCCTCGTCACCGCCGACGATCCCGGGATGCACAGTTCCCAAAATGAACAGGATAACCGCAGGCTGGGACGGTTCGCCAAAATACCCGTGCTGGAACCGGCCGATGCCGAAGAATGCCGCGATTTCGTCAAAGCCGCTTTCGTCATCAGTGAAACCCTCGACACCCCGGTGATGCTGCGGCTCACAACGCGGGTGGCCCACTCCCAATCTTTGGTGGAAAAAGGCGAGCGAATCAATAGAGAACTGCCTCCTTATCGAAAGGATCCGCAAAAATACGTGATGGTACCGGCCAACGCCAAACCCCGGCATACCGTTGCCGAAGAGCGTTTACTGAAATTAAAAACGTACAGCGACGAAACGGAGCTGAACCGCATTGAAAAAAACAGCGAGACCATCGGCGTGATCTGTTCCGGGATCGTCTATGCCTACGTCAAAGAGGCTCTCCCCGACGCTTCGGTACTGAAAATCGGTTTGTCCAATCCCCTGCCGGAACAGCTGATTCGGACTTTCGCCGCCAGTGTTGAAACCCTCTACGTCATTGAGGAATTGGACGATGTCATGGAAGAACAGGTCCGCGCCATGGGCATCAAAACCCACGGTAAGGATATTTTTTCCTTGGAAGGCGAAGTTTTCCCGGAAATCATCCGGGAAAAGCTCTGCGGCGAAAAAACAGTGCCGGCTTACCGTTACGATAAAGAACTGGTGGTACGCCCGCCGGTACTCTGCGCCGGCTGTCCCCACAGAGGCACCTTCCACGTGCTGAAACAGGCCAAAGTCAACGTTTTGGGGGATATCGGCTGCTATACTTTGGGGGCGCTGCCGCCGCTCAGCGCCATCGACACCACCATCTGCATGGGCGCCGGCATCGGTATGGCCTTGGGCATGGAAAAAGTGAGGGGTAAGGATTTTGCCAAGCAGACCGTCGCCGTGATCGGCGATTCTACCTTCCTGCACTCCGGCATCACCGGCCTCATCGACGCGGTCTACAACAAAGGCTGCACCACCACGATCATCCTCGATAATCACATCACCGCCATGACCGGTCATCAACAAAATCCCCTGACGGGTTTTACCGTCAAAGGCGAGCCCGCTGGAAAACTGCACTTGGAAACCATCGTCAAGGGCCTCGGCATCGACCGCGTCAGCGTCGTCGATCCCTTTGACCTCAAAACCTTCGCCGCAGTGTTAAAAGAAGAGCTGGCCACCGAAGAACCCTCGGTGATCATCGCCCGCCGTCCCTGTGAATTGCTGCTCAAAGGGGCAAGGGAAGCCTGTTATATCGATTCCGAACGCTGTCTTCGCTGCGGTAAGTGTCTGAAAATCGGCTGTCCCGCCATAGAAAAGACCGGTGTGGGCAAACCTCCGGTGATCAAAAGCGAACTCTGCGTCGGTTGCGGCCTCTGTGAGAGGGTCTGCGGCAACGATGGCGTCATCACGAAGGTAGGTGAATGATATGGCACAAAGTGAAGTGAAAAGCATTCTCATTGCCGGCGTCGGCGGTCAGGGTACCGTACTCACCGCCCGTGTCTTATCCCGTCTGCTGTTGCAAAGGGGTTATGATATCAAAGTATCAGAGATCCACGGCATGTCCCAACGGGGCGGCAGTGTCGTCACACAGGTACGCTACGGTGATAAGGTTCATTCGCCGATCATCGCGCCAAAAAGCGCCGACCATATCATCGGCTTTGAATTGCTGGAAGGCGTTCGCGCCCTGCCTTATCTTAAGGAGGGGGGCACCATCATCGTCAACGAACAGAGAATCAAGCCCATGCCCGTGGTGATCGGCAAAGCTCCTTACCCCGACGACCTCGAAGATTTCCTCCGCCATTGCGGCGCCCAAGCCAAACTCTTTGACGCCCATCTCCTGGCGATGAAAGCCGGCAACGCCAAATGCCTCAATATGGTGATGCTCGGCGCCTGGGCCAAAAACGCCGGTTTGGAGTTGGAAGAAGAGGAATGCCTGAGCACCGTCGCCGCCAACGTACCCCCCAAATTCCTGGAAGTCAACATCGACGGTTTCAAGAGAGGTTATCATGCCTTCTAAACATATTTACCCGCCCTTTATGGACAAAGACAGCATTCTCTGTTCCCGCTGTTTCGGTCCGTTGGCCGCCATTGAGCAATACGGCTCCGGCGATAAGGGATACTGGTTCATCGCCCCCTGCAAACAATGCGGTGCGAAAATCAAGTGGTACCGGGATAACAACGGCGAAACGAGGGCTGACGGAGATGCGGAAAACGAAGAAAATGCCTTCGGATTTTATATGGAAGGCGATGAAATCGTCATGAAAGCCAAATAAGAAACGTGTTTTGCAATGCAAAAGAAGGTGTCATCCCATGTTAAAAATACTTGGGACACCTTCTTTCTTTTGTGATGGAGTACGACGGCAAGAGTACTGTGGATTTTTCAGGCAGCGAAGCCCCTCTTCCGGTGTGCTTTCCTTCCCTGCTTCGTCTATTTTTGCGGATCCGCTCATAAAATGAGAAAAAACAGGAAATCTGGTGCATCTTTTATGATCGTGATCCGTCTCACCAACAAGGTTATTCGGCGTTGCTGCATTGGGGTTGGGCTCCTTGTGGCGCTTATCCTCTGCCTTACCTTGGTTCCGGTTTTGAGACAATCCGTGGCATATGTCGTAGCCGGCGGAGAGAAACCCATTTACGCCGTGGAACGCAGTGATAAGGTCATTGCCCTCTCCTTTGACGCCTCCTGGGGCGCGACCCACACCGAGGATATTTTGACCATTCTTGACGAATACGACGTCAAAACAACCTTTTTTTTGGTGAACCTATGGATTGAGGACTATCCCGAACTCGTGGCGGAAATCGACCAGCGCGGCCATGAAATCGGCCTCCATTCCGCCACCCACCCCTATTTCACCTCCCTTTCCCCCGCAGAGATCACCGGGGAAATCCAGGCCAACAAAGAAGCGGTGACTAAGATCACCGGCAAAACACCAACGGTCTTCCGCTTCCCCTACGGCGACTATAACAGTAACACCGTAAACACGATCCACAGCTTAGGCCTGGAGGCGATTCAATGGTCCGTAGACAGTCTTGACTGGAAGGAACTTTCCGCTTCCGAAATCTCCCTCAGGATCTTGGACAGCGTGAACCCCGGGGCCATCGTTTTAATGCACAACAACGGCGCCCATACGGCGGAAGCGCTGCGCACCGTCATTCCCTCCCTGCTGGGAGAAGGATACCGCATCGTTCCCGTCAGTGAGCTGCTCCTTACCGGTGACTACTATGTCGATCAAAACGGTATCATGCGCAAAGGGGAATGATAACATCTTGTCAAGGGCCGCGGTTTTGTCTATAATGAGAAAAAAGGAAAGGAGCCCAGCATTTATGTTGTATTTTGAAAAACCCGGCCGGGAAAATACGGAACAAACCGTGGCCGAAGCCATCAAAGTTGCCAAAGAACGGGGCATCGGGAAAATCATCGTCGCCTCCCATACAGGGGAAACGGCAAAACTCTGCAAAGATTGCGGCCTTTCTGTCATCGTCGTCAGCCATCAGGCGGGCTTTCGGGAAAGAGGCGTGCTGGAGCTAAAGGAGGCCACACAAAGGGAGCTCACCGCCGCCGGAATGCAGGTTTTGACCACCACTCACTTTTTCGCTGGTGCCGACCGGGCCTTAAACCATAAATTCGGGGGGATTTACCCCGCGGAATTGATGGCCCATACCCTGCGCATTTTGGGACAGGGCTTTAAAGTCTGCGTAGAAATCGCCGTGATGGCCATGGACGCCGGCCTGATCGGCCCGGAAGAGGATGTGATCACCGTGGGCGGCTCGGCCCAAGGCGCCGATACCGCCGTGTTGCTGACGCCGGCACATTCCCAAAGTTTCTTCGATACCGATATCAAAGAAATCATCTGTATGCCCAGGGGACATAAAAATAAACAAAAAGCATAGCAACGGCCATCACGGCGGTAAAGAGGGCTTTTATTGCAAAAATTCTCTACATATTGCGCAAAAAAGCCCCGTTGCGTCTTAGACGGAATATGATAAGATATAAAGCGTAGTTAATGTTTTCATGTTTTACCCTTTTATCACTTTACTTGATTTGTTTTGTTTTCATTTCCTAAGAGTTCAATACCGCAAGGGGCCTTTCGTTATTTTAAACGGAAGGCTTTTGCTTTTGTCCCAATCAACCCTGGTACTAACATAGCAACGGCGTCTTTCGCTGAACCGACTCTTTGATACGGCGCTTTTCATATTGACTTTCCCTTTTTCCTCTGCTACCCTTAAACCATTAAAAAGGAAAGAAGGAACATTGATGCGCTATGCTGTCACCGCCGCCGCCCTCGGCCGGGAAAAGAGTGATCTGCTTTTGAAAAACGGCCGCCTGGTCAATGTTTTTACCGGTAAGCTCGAAAACAAAGACGTGCTCATCAAAGACGGCGTCATCGCTTGCTGCGCCCCATGCGGTGACGTGGAGGCGAAAGAAACCGTGGATCTTGAGGGCAAATGCATCCTCCCTGGCTTCATCGACGCCCACATCCATATCGAAAGCTCCCATATGACGCCGGTTCCCTTCGGCAACGCCCTTTTGGCCAAAGGCACCACGGCGGTGATCGCCGATCCCCATGAAATCGCCAACGCCGCCGGTGTGGAAGGCATCGATTTCATGGTGGAAAACGCCAAAAAAGCGCCGATCGATATTTTTTTCATGGTGCCCTCTTCGGTTCCGGCGACGGCCATGGAGACCGCCGGCGCCGCCATCAACGCGGAAACTGTGGCAACCCTCTTAAAACGCTACCCGAAATTTCTCGGTTTGGGAGAACTGATGAATGTTCCCGGCATTTTAGAGGGCGATCCCGAAACCCTGGCTAAAATCGAAGCGGCCAAAGGCCATTTCTTAGACGGCCATTTTCCCATGGGTGGCGGACGATCCCTCATGGCCTACGCAGCAGGCGGCATCAGCTCCGATCACGAGTCGGTGACCGCAGGGGAAGCCGCGGAAAAAATCGCCGCGGGCCTCACTGTTTTTATCCGGGAGGGCAGTTCCGCCAAAAATCTTGAAGAGCTCCTCGGTGCCGTCGATGATCATAACCACAGCCGCTTTTGTTTCTGCGCCGACGATATCAACGCCGGCGATATCGAAGCCCACGGCGATATCTTAAACTGCGTCAGAAAAGCGGTGGACCTCGGGTTCAATCCGTTTTACGCCGTGGAAATGGCCACCGTCAACCCGGCGCGGCACTACCGTCTCGACGGCCGTGGCGCCATTGCCCCAGGCTACATCGCCGACCTCGTGATCGTCGACGATCTCAAAACCTTCGCCATCGACAGCGTTTATAAAAATGGGAAAAAAGGCGTCCCCGCCAAGGAACAAGAAAAAACGCGGTTTGGCGCCTTTACCCTGAAAAACAAGAACTTTTCCTTTCCCACCATGGGAGAAAAGCAAAAGGCCCGGGTGATCAAGGTCTTTGACGGACAACTGATCACCGAGGAACGTGTCTACACAAAAAAGGAGCTGGCGGAACATGAGGATATCGCGCTCCTCAGCGTCGTGGAGCGCTACGGCAAAAACGGCAATATCGCCTACGCCCTCGTGGAAGGATTCGGCCTACGGAAGGGCGCTCTCGCCTCCTCCGTCGCCCACGACAGTCACAACCTGTTGATTTTGGCCAAAACGGAAGCGGATTTCGCCTTTGCGGCGGCAAGGATGGAGCGGCTCGGCGGTGGCATGACCGTCACGGCAAAGAACCGTCTTTTGGCCGAAATGGCGCTGCCCATCGCCGGTCTCATGACAGAGGAAAACGCAGCCACGGTGGCAGCCAAAGAACAAGCCTTGGCCAAAGCCGCCAAAGAACTGGGCGTTGTTTTGAACTCCCCCTTTATGACCTTGTCCTTCCTGGCCCTGCCGGTGATTCCCCACTTAAAACTCACGGATAAAGGTCTCTTTGACGGAAACAAGTTTGACTTTACCTCCCTTTACTTTTCACCCTAAAACGGGCTTATCGGGTTAATTGATCTTGTTCTTAGAAAGAGGGCATTTTTCACCATGAAGAATGCTCTCTTTGTTCTTTGTTATTATGTATCAAACTCCTGTTATGACACCTGGATAAAGCGGAAAAGCCACCGACTTAAGGCATATTTTTGAAAACCCCTCATACGATGAAACAACCATCATAAAGAAGGTGCCTTATGTACGAAATGGATTACCGCGCCGTCTGGGACCACTGGCATCACAATGCCGACACCGCAACCAGACAGGAACTGGAGACATTAAGCGAAGCCCAACGGGAAGAGCGGTTTTATTGCGGCCTTGCTTTCGGTACCGGCGGTATCCGGGGAGAAACCGGCGCTGGCAGCAACCGCGTCAACCGTTATACCATTCGCCAGGCGGCGGCAGGTACGGCCCGTTGGCTGCAATCGACGCTGCCCGCTAAAGAGCTGCAAAAAGGCGTGCTCATCGCCTTTGATACCAGGACAGACTCAGCTGCTTTCGCCCTGGAAGCGGCGCTAAGCTGCTGCGCCTTCACGATTCCCGCCTATCTTTTTGACGCCCCCGCCCCGGTGCCGCTGCTTTCCTTTACACTGAAAAAAGAGGATTACCTTTGCGGCATTGCCATTACCGCCAGCCACAATCCCCCAAACCACAACGGCTTTAAGCTCTATAACCGCCAAGGCGGCCAGTTGGTGCCGGCAGAGGCGGCGAAAATCGCCCCCTATATCGAAGAAACCGACCCCTTTTCCCTGACGCCGCCCTCAGAGTCAAACCTAAAACAGCTGCTTCACTTCACCGGCAAGGCGGAAAACGCCGCCTATCTTTCGGCGCTCACCAGGCGCAAAGTAAAGGATTCCCCTTTGACCGTGGTAGCCACGCCCCTCCACGGCGCGGCCAAAAGACTGCTGCCCGCGGCGCTCAAAAAAACGGGACATCGCGTTTTAAGCGTCCCGGCCCAGGAAGTTTGCGACGGCACTTTTGCCACGGTGACGACACCGAATCCGGAAGACCCCGCCGTTTTTGCCTGGGCGGAAAAAGTCGGCTACGAAAACCACGCTGATCTGCTTTTCGCCACCGACCCCGACGGCGACCGCTGCGGCGTTGCCGTCAAAGATCAAAACAGCTATACTCCCCTCTCCGGCAATGAAGTCGGCGCCTTGCTCATCGATTATCTGCTTGGCCGGGACGCGGGTCGCCTCCCTGCCGACGCCTATATTATAAAAACCGTAGTCAGCGGCAATTTGGCCGTAAAAATTGCCGCCCACCATAACGTCCCGACACGAATTACGCCAACGGGCTTCAAATACATCGGTGAGGCCCTGCTGAAAAAAGAAAACGGCACCTTCCTCGCGGGCTATGAGGAAAGCGGCGGCTTTCTCGCGGGAAACCACGCCGCGGACAAAGACGGTATTTTCACCGCGGTGCTCCTGGCGGAAGCGGCGGCCTTTTATAAAAAGCAGAAGATGACCCTGATCGATGCCATCCAGGCGCTCTACGCCGTTTACGGCTATGAAAAAAGCGCCACGGAGACCTTCCTTTTCCCCGGCAAAGACGGCGCCCGGCGAAAAGCGGCCTGTTTAGAGTATTTCGCCAAGGAGGCTCAAACCGGCGCTGACCGAAGGGAAGAGGCCGCCGGGGATACGCTGCTCTTTTATTTTGCGGAAGGAATCAGAACGGCCCTGCGCCCCTCGGGCACAGAGCCGAAATTAAAACTCTATTTTAACGTCGGCGGTGCTGATGAAAAAGACGCCGACGCCAAACTGGCTGAAGTCAAAAACCGCTTTTTGCCGCTGATCGCGGAGTTTTTACCGGAGCACGACAATGCTCCTCATTTCGCAAACAGCGGCGTAGAGAGATAGCGGTCGCCGATGTCGGGCAAAAGCGTAACCACGGTTTTGCCGGCGTTTTCTTGCCGTTTGGCAATGGCAATGGCGGCAAACAGCGCCGCTCCCCCAGAGATCCCCACCAAAACGCCTTCTCTGCGGCCAAGCTCCCGGGCCGCGGCGTAGGCTTCCTCATCGGTCACGGTGAAAATTTCATCATAAACCGTGGTATCCAGGATATCGGGAATAAAGTTGGCGCCGATCCCCTGGAGACCGTGGGGGCCGGTATAACCTTTGGAGAGCAGGGGTGAAGCAGCCGGCTCCACGGCAATCACCTTGACGCCGGGGTTTTGCTCTTTCAAATAGCGGCCCGCGCCGGTAATCGTACCGCCGGTGCCGACACCGGCGACGAAAAAATCGATTTTCCCTTCGCTGTCCCGCCAAATTTCCGGCCCTGTGGTTTCATAGTGGGCTTGGACATTGGCGGGATTTTCAAATTGGCCGGGCATAAAACTGTGGGGAATCGTCGCCGTTAAAGCTTTGGCTTCATCGATGGCACCCTGCATACCCTTGCTCCCCTCGGTGAGGACAAGTTCCGCGCCGTAGGCTCTCATCAGGGAACGCCGTTCCTCACTCATGGAATCGGGCATCACGATCAATACGCGGTAGCCTTTGGCGCAGCCGACGGCGGCCAGGCCGATGCCGGTGTTTCCCGAAGTGGGTTCGATGATGACGCTGTCTTTTTGCAGCAGGCCCCGCCTTTCTGCGTCAGCGATCATGGCGGCGGCGATGCGGTCTTTGGCGGAACCGGCGGGATTCAAGTATTCCAACTTGGCCAAAAGGCGGCCTGAAATACCCTTCACCTGTTCCAAACGGTTTAATTCCAAAAGCGGCGTGTTGCCGATCAGCTCTTCCACGGATTGATAAATACGCGTCATCTCGTTTCCTCCTTCGCCTAAGACGATGTCGCCTTTCCTTGTTTCACTGTACCACGAAATCAGGGACGGTGCAAGATCAGAAAAACCGATCATATGCAAATATACAACAATATATTCATTTTCACCTTCCATATACCCGGTTTTTCTGGAAAAAAGGCGGTTTTTCACTGTTTACGCTTGCATAATTTCGATAATATGATATCATAGTTAGTGACTTAACATCTGATAAAAGTATATAAAATGGATGAAAAAGGAGTTAAATAATGAAAAAAATCCTCGCACTTTTGATCACCGCGCTTTGTTGTATCGCGATGCTGACCGCCTGCGGTTCCGCCGATGATAAGGACACCGCCAACGGTGACGGTACTTTTGTCTTCAAACACGGCTTTGACATGGATTATCCCCCCTATTCCTATCGTAACGACGAAGGGGAAATCGGCGGTTTCGATGTGGAAATGGCCAAAGCTGTTTGCGATTATCTCGGTTGGGAATATCAATCCGTCCCCTTCAACTGGGATGCCAAAGACGCTGAATTGGAATCCGGCGCCTGTGACTGCATTTGGTCCGGGTTTACCCTCAACGGGCGGGAAGACGATTACTGCTGGTCCGTTCCGTATTCCGATAACACCCAGGTCATTATGGTACTGGAAAACTCCGATATTAAAACCCTTGACGACCTCAAAGACAAGAATGTCGGCGTGCAAACCGCTACCTCAGCTTTGGACTTGCTCCAAGGCGATGAAAAAGAATTTGCCGACACCTTTGCCTCGTTGAATCAGTACGATACTTACACCACTGCCGTTACCGACCTTCAGGCCCACGCCATCGAGGCCATTGCCATCGACATCACCGCGGCCAATTACTATATGCAGAAAAACGAGGGCCTCGAACTCCTTGATGAAACCCTCAGTACCGAACAGTACGCCATCGGCTTCCGGCTCAGCGATACCGAACTTCGCGATCAGGTCAATGAAGCCCTGGCGGCATTGGCTGCCGACGGCACCGTCGCTGAAATCGCCGAAAAATATCCGGAAATCGCCGATCAGATTACCCTCGGTAAATAATCTTGGTTGATCCGTAGTAAGGACTTTACAGGCATTGAGCCGTTTCGGTTCAATGCCTGTTGCGTAGGGGAAACAAAATGACATTTTCAATCATGTTATCCACGATGTCCGTGGGCATGTTGCGGACATGCGGCATCTTCGTCTTGACCCTCATCGGCTCTCTGCCGCTGGGGATTCTTGTCGCCCTGGGACGGATGAACCAATGGGCGCCACTAAGGGGCCTGTCCAAAACAGATGGCAGCAGCGGCGCTTTGATCAGCGCCGTGGCATCGCTCAAACCGATTCAGTCCGTAGTCAAAGTCTATATCTCCATCATGCGGGGTACCCCCTTGATGCTCCAGTTGCTGGTTTGGTATTTCGGCCCTTATTACCTTTTCGGCTGGGATATCGGCGGCTACCGCTTTACCGCCATCATCTTAGGTTTTGTTTTGAATTACGCCGCCTATTTCGCGGAAATTTACCGCTCCGGCATTGAAGCGATCCCCAAAGGGCAGTATGAAGCCGCCGCCGTGCTGGGGTACACAAAAACCCAAACCTTTGCCAAAATCATCCTGCCTCAGGTGATCAAAATCATCTTGCCTTCCATCACCAACGAAGTCATCACCCTGGTCAAAGATACCTCCCTCTCCTTCACCCTGGCCTATCAGGAGGTTTTTTCCATCGCCAAGCAGATTTCCGCTTCCCAAACGTCCTTCATGCCGTTCCTGATCGCCGGCGTCTTCTACTACATCGCCAACTACGTGGTGGCGTTCTTTATGGAACGCTTTGAAAAACGGCTGTCTTACTACAGGTAAAGGAGGTAGCTGATGAAGCTGCTCGAAATGAACCACATTCAGAAATCCTTCGATGATCTCAGCGTTTTAAAAGACGTCTCTCTCCATGTCCATGAGGGGGAAGTTGTGGCGGTCATCGGCCCTTCCGGCAGCGGCAAATCGACACTGCTGCGCTGCGCTACCTTTTTGGAAACCATCGACGCCGGCAGTATTTTCTATGTCGGCAAAAAGGCTGCGGAAAACGACAGCGAAGGCCGGGCCAAATACGTATCCGCCACCGAACTGAAAAAACTGCGCAGTTGTTTTGGCCTGGTTTTTCAAAACTTCAATCTGTTTCCCCATTATTCCGTTTTAAAAAACATCACCGACGCCCCCATCGGCGTTCAAAAACGCGATAAAAAAGAGGCTGCCGCAGCAGCCATGGCGCTGTTAAAAAAAATGGGTCTCGAGGATAAAGCCAATTGCTACCCTTATCAACTTTCTGGCGGCCAGCAACAGCGCGTTTCCATCGTGCGGGCTTTGGCCATGAATCCCCAAATCCTGTTTTTTGACGAACCCACTTCGGCCTTGGATCCCGAACTCACCATTGAAGTGTTAAAGGTGATTCGTGCTTTGGCCGAAGAAAAAATGACGATGGTCATCGTCACCCATGAAATGGCCTTCGCCTCCGCCGTGGCCGATCGGGTGATCTTCATGGACGGTGGCGTGGTGGTGGAGGAAGGCCCTCCCGGGGAAGTCTTCGGCAACCCAAAACAGGAGCGCACAAAACAATTCCTGGAAAAATACGCGGAATAACCTTTAAAATATCTTTTTTCAACTGAAATCAAAAAAAATAAAATGTAACGCAAAAAGAGCTGAAAATAAAAAATACCAGTATTCTCCATATAGCTACACTTTAGTATCTTTTCATACCAAGGGTGAACACGTTGACAACATTGACTTTTTCATCTATAATTATTATGGTTTATCACAAATCCTAAATTCAAAGGCTTCTCCTTTATAGAATTTATCTTTCTTTTAAAATTCAATAGATCTATTGTTACGGAATC
>DLGE01000009.1 GCA_002482535.1 Peptococcaceae bacterium UBA7702
TATACCGTGCAGGACTGCGCCTGTGTGTATTGCCGGTTTTACGCCGGGAAGCGACGGGGCTGCCGGCTTGAAACGTGCTGCTGTCTTGAGGAAAAGCTGCGCGCGGCGCAGCAGGAAGTATTGTCACTGAACGAAGGAGGAAAAGATCATGAGCAAACCCATTTCATCCGGTGATCCGCAGGCTCTGGAAAAACTGACCGGGAAGCTGGACGCCTGCCGGAAAGCGCAGGAGCATATGAAGGCGGTCAACGCCTATTTTAGAAAGCACGGCACCTGTCAGGGCTTCCCGGATATGCCGGAGGCTGCCGCCGCCAAGCTGGACGTGCGGGTACAAAGCGCCTATTCGTGGGATAAACAGCCCTTTCCGTCGTATGAGCTTACCGGAAACAACGCCGAAATTAAGCGCCTGCATACCCGGATTGCGGAAATTACACGCAACCGCGAAGTCGGCTTTGTGGGTTGGCAGTTTGACGGCGGTGAGGCGATCATCAACACCGAGCTGAACCGCTTGCAGCTTATGTTTGACGAGCGGCCCACCAAGGAGCAATGCAGCGTTTTAAGTCATAAGGGCTTTCATTGGTCACCTACCGAGGGCGCATGGCAGCGCCAGCTCAATGACAACGCCATCTATGCCCTGAACTATGTGGATTTTGTCAGGCCGTTGGATGGAAAAAGGCCGACCGAGTTGCAGCCCAAAGCGCCTGCGAAGGACACGGGGGCACGGTAAAAATCTATTTCTGGAGGTGAATCCTATTGGAAGTCAAAATCAACCGGGAGATTCGGGCGTATACCGAATCCATGTTCTTCGGACTGTCGCTGAGGCAGTTCTTTTTTTCTGTCTGTGCCTGCGGCGTGGCCGTGGCGCTGTACTTTGTCATCCGCCCGTATTTCGGCATGGAAACCGTGAGCTGGATGTGTATCGTCAGCGTCGCGCCCTTCGCCGCCATGGGCTTTATCAGCTACCACGGCATGACAGCGGAGCAGTTCGTGTGGGCCTGGATCAAATCCGAGTTCCTCATGCCCAAGCGCCTGATTTTTCAGCCTGTCAACATCTATCATGAAGCCTTAAAGGGCGTTATTGAATCCAGGGAGAAGGAGGAAATGAAGCGGCATGGCCATTAAAACACTAAAAAACCTGTTCCGGCAGGACAAGGAAAAGTTCGTCGTTCCCAAAAGCGTTCAGCAGGCCATTCCCATTCAGTGCATCTGGGAAGATGGCATTTTTCTTGTTGGCCGCAGTAAGTACGCCAGGACCTTCAAATTTACCGACATCAACTACGCCGTGGCCTCCCGCGAGGATAAGGAAGCCATGTTTTTGGAGTACAGCGAGCTTCTGAACTCCTTGGACAGCGGCGCGACCACCAAAATCACCATAGCCAACCGCAGGCTCAACAAAGCGGACTTTGAAAAAGCCATACTGATCCCTTACAGGGAGGACGGCCTGGACCTCTACCGTAAGGAATATAACAAAATGCTCATGGACAAAGCCACCGGCGCAAACAGCATGGTGCAGGAAAAGTATGTGACCATCTCCGTGTGCAAAAAGAACATTGAGGAAGCGAAAAACTACTTCGCCCGCGTGGGTGCTGACCTCATTGCTCACTTCATGCGGCTGGGTTCCCGTTGCACCGAGATGGACGCCACCGAGAAACTGCGGGCGCTGCACGACTTCTACCGCACCGGCGAGGAAACCAGCTTCCGCTTTGAGCTTTCCGAAACCATGCGTAAGGGCCACGATTTCCGCGATTTTATCTGCCCGGACACCCTTGAGTTTGAAGCGGATCACTTCAAGATGGGTGATCGCTACGGGCGGGTACTGTTCCTGCGGGAATATGCTTCTTATATTAAGGACGATATGGTGACGGAGCTGACCGACCTGAACCGCAATCTCATGCTGAGCATCGACGTGATACCCGTGCCCACGGACGAGGCGGTACGTGAGGTGGAAAACCGCTTGCTGGGCGTAGAAACCAACATCACCAACTGGCAGCGCCGTCAGAACCAGAACAACAACTTTTCCGCCGTGATACCGTATGATATGGAGCTTCAGCGCAAGGAGAGCAAGGAGTTTTTAGACGACCTCACCACCCGCGACCAGCGCATGATGTTCGCCGTGCTCACGCTGGTGCATACCGCCGACAGCCTAGAACAGCTTGACGAGGACACCGATGCGCTACTCACCACGGCCCGCAAGCACCTGTGCCAGTTCGCCACGCTCAAATACCAGCAGATGGACGGGCTGAACACAGCGCTGCCCATTGGTCTGCGAAAAATAAACGCGCTGCGGACACTGACCACCGAAAGTCTGGCGGTGCTCATTCCGTTCCGGGTACAGGAAATCATGGACACAGGCGGTGTATATTTTGGCGAGAACGCCATCTCCCATAACCTCATCATGTGCAATAAGGCAAAGCTTTTAAATCCCAACGCCTTTTTGCTGGGCGTGCCGGGCAGCGGCAAATCCTTTAGCGCCAAAGAGCTGATTGCTTTCCTTGCCCTTGCCACCGACGATGATATTTTAGTCTGTGATCCCGAGCGCGAGTACGCCTCCCTGGTGCGCGCCATGGGCGGTGAGGTCATCCGCATTGCGGCGGGCAGCGACGATCACATCAACGCGCTCGATATGGTGGAGGGCTACGGCGACGGCGGCAATCCGGTCATCGACAAATCGGAATTTGTCCTCTCTCTGTTTGAACAATTGGATAAGGGCGGTATGGGACCTAAGCAGAAAAGCATCATCGACCGCTGCGTGGAGAACGTCTACCGGGTGTTCAAGAAAACCGGGGATATGCCCACGCTGGTGACGCTGCGCGAAGATTTATTGGCGCAGCCTGAAAAGGAAGCCGCCGACCTTGCGCTGTCTCTGGAACTGTTCACCTCCGGCAGCCTCAACGCTTTCGCACATCTTACCAATGTGGACGTGAACAACCGCATGATCGTGTACGACATCATGGACCTCGGAAAACAGCTCAAAACCATGGGCCTTCTGGTCATTACCGACGCCATGCTTAACCGTGTGACGGAAAATTGGGCGGCGGGTAAACGGACGCACATCTTTATCGACGAGTTCCATGTGGTATTTGAAAACGAGCACAGCGGTTCTTTTTTCAACTCCGCTTGGCGCAGGTTCAGAAAGCGCAACGCCTTCCCCACAGCCATTACACAGAATGTGGAGTACCTTTTGGATTCCGTGCTGGCAAGCACCATGCTTTCTAACTCCGAGTTCATCGTCATGCTTAACCAAGCGGCGAGTGACCGCGAAAAGCTATCCAAGTTGCTGAGCATTTCAAGCGAGCAGATGAGCTATATCACCAATGCGGACGCGGGCTGCGGCCTAATCAAGTATGGTAGCGCCCTCGTCCCATTTATTAACAGGTTTCCGCGCCAAACCCGGCTCTACAAGCTTATGACCACCAAGCCGGGAGAGGAAACGCTATAAGCCCCAATTTAGCACACCTTGACATGGGCGGATTGCCGGGCAGTCCGCCCTATCCCTTTTTTCAAGGAGTAGTATGAATACAAAGCCATTACGCTGTCCACCTGCGTGTATTCTGCGCATTATGGCAGACAAATGGTGGCTTTCCAGGGAGGTGAGCTTTTGAGTAAGACCATAAAAACCCGCCAAGCCAAGCGGGAGATTCGCGCGCTGGACAAGGCCGGGATTGCCGCCGAGCGCATGAAGGATGCCTTTGTGCGCACGAAGGATGAAACCGCACGGGCACAGCAGGACGAAAGGGAGTACGCTTCCCCGGCTGAGTATGCCGAGGATAAGATAACAGAGAAAGCCGACAACGCTGTGCATGGAGCCGCCTACCAGATGAAAAAGCAGGGCGGCAGAACTGTGAGAAAGATAAAAGACGCACGTCACCGCGCCGGGGACGCGAAACGGGCGGCGGATTCCACGCACGATGCGGCAGACAGCGTTCGCCGTCCCTCCGGCCTCATCAAAAAGCAGGCTTCCGACATGCCGAAAGAACAGATGAAAAAGCACGCGCAGGAGAATATGCGCCGCGCCAGTACCCGTACCCGGCAATCGGCGGAGTACACCATCAAGACCATGCAGCGGGCCGAAAGGACGATTAAGCAATCCGCACGATCTACGGGAAATACCGTCAAGGCCACCGCCAAGGGTACAGTGAAAACAGCGGGGAAATCCATCAAGACGGCGCAGAGAACGGCCAAAACCACCATAAAGACTACGCAGCAGGCGGCGAAGCTGGCGCAGAGAAGCGCCCAGACCGCCGCGAAAGCGGCCAGAGCAGCCGCGCAAGCCGCGCGTGTCGCCGCAAAGACAGCGGCTGCGGTGGCAAAGGCAGCGGTTAAGGCCACGATTGCCTTTGTCAAGATGGCGATTGCCGCCATCAAGGGGTTGATTGCGGCCATTGCCGCAGGTGGATGGGTGGCCGTGGTCGTCATTCTGGTGATTATGCTGGTCGGTCTTTTACTTGGTTCCATATTCGGTATCTTTTTTTCCAATGAAACGGACGGCCAGCCCATGTCCGAAGCGGTCCGCGAGATCAGCGCCGAGTTTCAGGCCGGGATCGATGCAAAACTTGAACAGCTCAAGGCGGGCGGCGACTACGACGATGTGCAAATCATCTACGAGGGGGACGGCGACGGAGACAGTTTTCATGTTAACAACTGGAGCGATGTGCTGGCTGTGTACGCAGTCCTTCTCAATACCGACGCGGAGGCGGGCACCGAGGTTGTGACCATTACGCCGGAAAAGCTGGAAAAGCTCAAGGCGTATTTTGAGGATATGAACCGGGTTGCTTACAGCACGGAGGTGCAGTCCGAAACGTATACCGAGGTAAACGACGAGGGCGAGGAGGAAACCGTCACCACTACGACGCTTATTATCCGCGTCCGCATCACCAGCCTGTCCTACGAGGAAGCAGCGGACTTTTACAATATGAACGGGGCGCAGCGCGAGCTTTTAGACGAGCTGATGCAGCCCGAGTACGCCGCCCTGTTCGCCGCTATCACCGGCGTGGATGTGTGGGACGGCGCGAACATGACCGAGATCATATCCGGCCTGCCCGTTGGCACGACCGGGGCAGAGGTGGTCAAAGCCGGGCTGACCAAGGTGGGATGCCCGTATGTATGGGGCGCGAGCGGCCCGAACAAGTTTGACTGCTCCGGGTTCGTCTATTGGTGTCTCAGCCAGACAAGCTCACCCCTGGGCGCGTCCCGTACCAACGCGGCGGGACAGGCCAAATGGTGCTACAATAACGGCTATATGGTGGGCCGGAGCGAGCTTCAGGCTGGCGACCTGGTGTTCTGGCAGAACCTTGGCTGCGAGGGTTGCAGTAGATGGAATGAGATCCATCACGTCGGTATTTATGTGGGCGACGGCAAGGTCATGGAGGCCAGTTCCTCCAAAGGGCGCGTGCTGGTGCGTGATCTGTGGGAAAGCGGCAACTATCCCATATGGGGCTTTGGACGGCCCTACACGGAATAAAAGGCATGGCAAAGCAAGCAGGGCAAGGTGTGGTACACACCTTGCCCTGCTTGCCAGTTTTGTTCGTCACGTTTTCGGATTGCGAATTTGTTGTGTGTTTGCTTTCCGTTTACCGTCCATTTACTTTCACTTTTTATACTCTTTTTGAAATCACCGATAAGGTATTTTTAAGATGATAGAAAGGAAATAGATATGAATCAGATGCCAGTTGTACAGTTACGGAACGCAACGAAAAGAATAGGAAACAAAAATATCGTTGATAATCTTTCTTTTGATATTCCCGCCGGGGAGGTATTCGGCTTTTTAGGCCCTAACGGAGCAGGAAAGACAACCACAATTCGCATGATGGTGGGACTTATAAAAATCAGTCAGGGCGACATTGTTATCAATGGACACAGCATTGCGAAGGATTTTAGCAAAGCAATCCGAAATGTCGGAGCCATCGTTGAAAATCCTGATTTATATAAGTATTTGACCGGGTATCAAAATTTGAAGCATTACGCGCGGATGGTTCCCGGTGTTTCCAAAGCCCGCATCAATGAAATGGTGGAGATCGTCGGGCTAAAGGACAGGATTCACGACAAAGTGAAAACCTACTCCCTTGGAATGCGCCAGCGGTTAGGGATTGCGCAGGCTCTTTTGCACCGTCCCCCGCTTCTGATTCTGGATGAACCGACGAATGGCCTTGACCCTGCGGGTATTCACGAATTGCGCAATTATTTGAAAAGGCTTGCCCATGAGGAAGGCGTTGCCGTTTTCGTTTCAAGTCATCTGCTTTCCGAAATGGAATTGATGTGCGACCGTGTGGGAGTTCTGCAAAATGGAAAGCTGGTCAGTATTCAAAGCATAAAGGACTTTGTTCATAAAGGCGGGTCGTCCCGTGTTTGCGTCACAGTGGAACCAGCACAAACCGAACAGGTGAAACGGTTGATTGCTACTCTGAACAAAACAGTTTTATCGGCTGAACATCCGGGGCAATTGCTGATCCAGATGAACAAGGATGAAATTCCAATGGTAAATAAGCTCCTAATGGATGCGGGCGTTCAGGTATATAGCATCCAGATGCAGGAGCAGACCTTGGAAGATAAATTCTTGGAGATAACGGAGGATAAAAAATGAGTGGATTAGTTGCCAACGAAAGCATGAAAATTTATAGCCGGAAACTGACGTGGATTCTTCTTTTCCTATTAGTTGCCATCACCATAGGCGCATCTGTCTTAGGCAAAATCAACAGCACCGAGTCAGAAGATTGGCGGGCTGAAACAACACAGCTTGTCCAGCAGTACGAAGAACGCTTAAAAATCACGGAGCTATCACCTACGCTGCGGGCTGACGCTGAAAACAAGCTGCAAATAGCTAAATACCGTTTGGAGAACGATATACCCGCTCCCCCCAGCAATCCGTGGTCAGCTCTGTTGACTTTTTCCGGCTTAGTAGAAATGGTCATTGTTTTTGCAATCGTCGTTGCGGCGGATATGGTTGCCGGAGAATATACAGCCGGAACAATGAAGCTCTTGCTCATTCGCCCCCACAGCCGCACGAAAATCCTGTTTTCAAAGCTTATCGCTGTGTCTCTCTTTGCCTTGGTCATGCTGGCATTATTGATTGTGTGCGGATATGCGGCAAACGCTTTGCTTTATGGATTGGGTGACATTCATACCACGGATTTATTCTTGAATCAGCAGGGACAAATCGTTCAGCAAAATGTCTTGATGCAGGTAATGAAAATGTACGGATTGAGCATTTTCCCTGTCATGGGTTATGTGGCTCTTGCTTTCGCCGTATCGACAGTTTTGCGCAATAGCGCCTTGGCGGTTGGAATCTCGTTGTTCATTATGATAGTGGGTAATTCCATGATTGAAGCCACGGCTAAAATGGAGGCGTTGAAATACCTTCCCTTTGCCAATAGCGACATCAGCCTGTATATATTCCATCTTCCGGCCAGACCCGAAATGACGTTGGGTTTTTCAATCTCCGTCTTGCTTGTATACATCTTTGCGCTTTCACTCATAAGCTGGGTGGTTTTCAAAAAGCGTGATGTGTCAATATGATGGCTATTTTGAAAAATCTGTTGGATAATAGAGATTATCAAAACAGGAAAGGAGGCGGGAAGATGCGTTTACAAAAAATACTCATTGTCGATGATGAACCCGGCATTGTGAAGATGCTGGAAACCATACTTCGCAAGGAAGGCTATACTTCCATCAGCAGCGCCTTCACGGGACAGGAAGCAATGGAAAAAATCAGCCGGAATCCGTATGACCTGATTGTATTGGATGTGATGCTGCCCGATACGGACGGATTTCAATTGTGCCAGGAAATACGGCAGCATACCGCTGTTCCCATATTGTTTCTCACCGCCCGTTCAAGCGATTTAGACAAGCTAACCGGCCTTGGAATTGGAGGGGATGACTATATCACAAAGCCCTTCAATCCCTTGGAGGTCGCGGCTCGTATCAATGTCCAGTTTCGGCGGCAGGAACAATATCAAAACACTTCGCAAACAACGGAGATTTATCATTTCGGCTCTGTTATGATTGACAGAAAGGCCGCGCAATTGCGGGTGGACGGAAAAGAAGTGCCTTGTCCGGCCAAAGAATTTGAGCTTTTACTTTTCTTAGCCGACCATCCCAATCAGGTATTCACCGCAGGGCAACTATACGAGCATGTATGGGGCTATGACAGCATTGGGGATGAAAAAACGGTCACCATCCACATCATGCGCTTGCGTAAAAAAATAGAGAGTGACGCAAAACAGCCCTCGCTCATTGTCAATCTACGGGGAATCGGTTATAAATTCATCCCGCCCAAACAAGGTGAAACGATATGAAAATAAACTTTGTAAATGGGAAGCTGATCGTCCGCTTTACCTTTAATTTTATCTTACATCAGGTATTGATGTTTTTATTCGTTTCGCTGCCGGCGGTTTTCTATATTATCGTTCTAAAACAGCCGATGGAACCCTTCATCATAAACCTGACAACCGGGATCATTATTGCCGCCTACTTGTTGTATTGTTTGTTTTACGGCTATTATGTCGCGCGGCCAATGGCCGACATTTTAGTGAAAATAAAAAAGCTGTCAGTCGGGGAGTATCTTATTCCAGCCAAGAAAAAACGCTTTCGTTCCCCTTCCACTCGCCTTTATCGGGAAGTCTACGCGAACCTTGAATCTCTTTCTGCGACATTGCAGGAAAACGAGCGGAAGCGGACAGAGTTTGAGCAGTTGAGGCAGGGATGGGCGGCAGGCGTCACCCATGACTTAAAAACCCCATTGTCTTATATTTCCGGCTATACGGACATGCTCTTGTCGGATGAACATGAATGGAGCGCAGACGAAAAGAAAGAATTTTTACAACTTATCAAGGATAAGTCTGCCCATATGGAGGAACTTATCAACGACCTTGGCATCGCTTTTCGGATGGATCAATCCATCGGCATCAAGTTTTCCTCTCAAAAAATAGAGTTGGTGGAGATAATCCGCAGAGTGGTTGCAGAAACAGCAAATATGCCTTCGGGTAAAGACAATAGCTTTGAAATACTCGGAGAAGAAGAACAACTTTATGTAATGGGTGATGCCGGATTGCTCACAAGAGCTTTTTCAAACTTGTTAGTCAATGCGGTTGTGCATAATCCGGCAGGTACGGCAATTGCAGTACAGATACACCGCAGTACACATATAGAAGTGCGAATAACGGACAATGGCAAAGGAATGGACGAACAAAGCATCAACCACCTGTTTGACCGCTATTACCGAGGAACCTCGACGGACGCTCCCACGGGTGGGACAGGGCTTGGCATGGCGATTGTCAAGCAGATTGTAACGGCGCATCAGGGAACAGTAGATGTAAAAAGTAAAATGGGACATGGAACATCAGTTGTTATTCGGCTGCCACAATAAATCGCAGCTTAACAACTAAATAAAAGATGAACCGGATACGTTCGGCGCTTTTGCTCTATAGAAATGGCAGCATGGCATAACCCTTGGTGACAAAGCCTTGGTATTTGCCCTATATGGGGGTAAAATGTATTTATGGCGACTGGCTTAAAAGGCTAAACGCATGAGGATATGGTTCTCATTTAATCTCTCTTTAATCAGAAACGCTTACGATATATGTATTAGATTTGGCGATTCTGCGAGGTAGTATATGCGCATTCTAGTGGTTGAGGATGAACCCGATCTTAATGATGTTATTACGAAGAAACTGGAATCGGAGCATTACACCGTGGATCATTGCTTTAATGGTCACGCGGCGGTTGATTATATCAACTGCGCTGAATATGATGCGATTATTCTTGATATCATGCTGCCGGGCATCAGCGGGCTTGAAGTGTTGAAGACAATCCGCAACCGCAACGATAAAACCCCCGTTCTGCTGCTGACAGCCCGAGACAGCATCGAGGACCGTGTGACCGGACTGGATAAAGGTGCAGACGATTATCTTGTAAAACCTTTCGCTTTCGATGAGCTATTGGCGCGGATTCGCGCTATGATCCGGCGTTCATATGATCATGTGAGCAATAGCTTTACGGTCGCAGACCTGACGGTGAATTGCGATACCAGAGAAGTAACACGTGGAGACATGCCCATTTCGCTCTCCAGCAAGGAGTTTGCCATACTCGAATACATGATACGAAACGAGGGTATCGTTCTGACCAGGGAAAAAATATCACAGCACATTTGGAACTATGATTATGAGGGCAGTTCCAACGTGATTGACGTGTATATCCGATATCTGCGGAAAAAGATAGATGAGGGCTTTTCGCAAAAGCTCATTCACACGATCCGGGGAACCGGATATGTCTTGAGGATAGATGAATGAACCGAATTTCGATAAAATTAAAGGTCACACTTTGGTATACCGCGCTGATGGTAATCCTCGTTGCGCTGATGTTTGCGTTCATATTTTCCATTAGCAAAAGTCTCGCAGAATCCTCGGCGCGCAATGACCTCATTAAGACGGTTGAAGATAGCCTGGATGAAGTCGAATATGACGACGGCAAGCTGGATGTCGATAATGATCTTGATTTCTTCAGCCACGGGATTTATCTGTCCGTATATGATAAGGACATGCGGCAAGTCTATGGGCGCATTCCAAAAGAGTTGGTGAATCCCCCGGCCCTTGCGCTGGGAAAAATGCAGACTGTGGCTAGCGGAGATTCCAGATGGTATGTATATGACAGCCGTGTTTCAATAAAGAAGTATGGTGACGCATGGGTGCGTGGCGTCGTGGCACTCTCCGATTCTGAAAACACGATTAATACCATGCTTTCCATCGCGGGAATCGCTCTGCCCTTTCTGGTCATCATTGCCGCGTTGGGCGGTTATCTCATCACAAGGCAGGCTTTCAAGCCGGTACGGGAGATTAACGAAACAGCGGAGCGCATCGGAGAGGGCCGCGATCTTTCACAGCGTATCCATATCAGCAAGGGTAAGGATGAAATACATACCTTGGCAAGCACCTTCAATGATATGTTTGACCGCCTGGAGCATTCGTTTGAAAGTGAAAGGCAGTTTACGTCGGACGCCTCCCATGAGCTGCGAACGCCGGTTTCCGTCATCATATCACAGGGAGAGTACGCCTTAGAAAGTGCTAAGACGTTGGAGGAAGCCAAGGGCGCGCTTTCGGTCATTTTGGCGCAGGCCCGTAAAATGTCGGGTTTGATTTCCCAGCTCCTTACGCTATCCAGAATCGACAGGGGGCACAACAAGCTCACCCCGGAATTACTCAATTTGAGCGATCTCACTGAAATGGTCGCAGAGGATCAGCGCGAAGCTGCGATGAACAAAAGCATCGAAATCCGAACGAGTATCACGCCCGACCTGTATGTAAATGCTGATGAAACAATGATGCTGCGTATGCTCATTAACCTCGTGTCAAACGCGATCACATATGGAAAATCAGGCGGCCATGTTACAATCGAGCTTACCGCAAGCGGCAAAGAAATTATCGGTTCCGTGGCCGATGATGGGATAGGAATGGCTACGGAACACCTCCCACGAATATGGGAGCGTTTCTACCAAGTCGATCCATCAAGAACGGCTGGCAAGGAAGGTGGCGTGGGGCTTGGGCTTTCAATGGTAAAATGGATTGTGGAAGCCCACGGGGGCAAAATTACAGTGAATAGCAAACTTGGCGAAGGCACTACATTTACATTCGTTTTGCCGATGGTTAAGTAGCCGTTTTACATTCAGAAAGGAGCAATGCTATGAAAAAGACTTGGTTAGTAGGTGGCAAAATGAAGTTGGCTGGATTAGGGGTATTGGTATGCTGCATCCTCTGTTTGTCAGTAGCTTGTCAACCTTTCAAAGCAAAAGCGGAGTGCTCATCAATCAATGACATCAAGGCGAAGGTGGATTTCTCCGTCATTCTTCCCGAATTTGTTGGTGAATTATCCGAACAAGACTATGATGTCAAATATTTTGTCACGCGCGCGAGTAGACAAGCCAAAGTGCCTGTAATCGGCTACATTGTCGAGTTGCACAGCAAAAATCCCGAAGATACAGGTTATAAAATCCTTGAGCTTAGTGGAACCAATGTGGAACGAACGCAGAATGCAATCGAACCAACCAACTTCGAACTTTATTATGATAGTGCTCATGTGCAAGTCAAAAGCGAAGCCTCAGTTCCTCTCAGCGACAATGAAATGATGTATTCCGAATATCGGTTATTCAACGATGATGATATCAAAACGCAAAAAAAGGGCTTAAAGCCGACGGTAGCTCCTGAAGATACACAATTTAATACCTTTTACGCCTACATCGTTCACGATGGAATTCGGTATTCAATCCTCCTTCACGGTTTGCCACAGGAAGACCCAAGTGTGCTGGAAACGCAGTGCTTGGATATAGCGAGCGATACATTCGAAAATCTTTTTAACCAAGAAAAAAGCTTATCGTGAAACCAGAGGAATCGCTGCTCTACTGACCATTGTACTCCTGGGGTTAACCACCTTCGTTCCTGCCCCTTGCCGATGGTTAAGTAGCCCTTTTACATTCAGAGCGGCAATCCAGTTAAAGGGTAGAATCTTTAATGTTGCTTTAATTTTTGCTCGGCAAAATAGAAGCGTAAATTGCTCTGAATTGAGGTGTGTTTTATGAAAAGGAAAATATATATCGTCCTCGTCGTCGGTTTGATGCTACTTCAAATCGTGGGCTGCACAGCGAATCCCGGTCCGACAGGAACATCAACCACGACAACTCCAGAAATCGACGGGACACAACCGGTTTTAGATTCCACACAGCTACCGTCCATACAAACGGCTGAACCGACACCGAATCTATCTATTGGTGAGCTATCTCACCGTGTGAGCCTCGACCTTTCAAACCCCCAGGCCGACGGCGTTGTTCTGGACGGTGCCGATATTCGCATTGAGAAAGGCGGCGTATACACGCTTTCAGGCACGCTGTCAGGCGGCGTCATTGTGGATTGCCCGGACCCCGTGCATCTTGTCCTGTCCGGTGTTACTATCGACAACCCGAACGGCTCCGCGATCCATTTTGGAAGCTGTACGGATGCCGCGATTGAGGTTGCCGGGAATACTAAAAATACGCTTTCGGACGCGAAAAAGCAAAAAAAAGAGGATAGCAAAAACAAAAAGAGTAAGGGCAAAAAGGGATCGAAGGGTACGATATATACAGCGATGCCGCTGAGAATTTCGGGCGGCGGAACGCTCTCCATCACAGGGCGTTCCAAACACGGCATCACATGCGAGGGTGCGCTTACCATAGCAGATTGCGCGCTTACCATCCAAGCCGAGTCCGACGGCATCCATGCCGATGGGAATATCGCCATACAAGGCGGTTCGCTCACATATACGGGCGGGGGCAACGGCGTGCGTAGTGGCGCAGACGTTTCGATAGACTCCGGGGCGCTCTTGCTTTCCGCGCAGGCCAGCGGCATCAAGTCCAAGAAGGACTTCACGCTCAAAGGCGGCAGTGTCATCATCACCGGCGAGTGCAAGGAGGGCATCCAAAGCGGCACGAAAATCAGGATTTTGGGTGGAAGCCTTGATATCACCTCACGCGACGATCCTATGAACGCTCAGACTGAAATTGAGATCGCTGGCGGACGGCACTTTCTAAAAGGCGGAGACGACGGGCTCGATTCCAACGGCAGGCTTTTGATTACTGGCGGCACCACCGTCGTGTTCGGCACCGCGCCTAACTATGGCGCTGACTGCAACGACAATCCGTTTGTGATCGAAGGCGGCATCCTCATCGCCTGCGGCGAATACAACACGATCCCGTCAAACGGCACGACGCAGGGCGCGCTTATCATAGCAAACGTGAAGCAGGGATTGTTGGCGATAGAGGCGGAAAAAAAGCCGGTGCTGCTCATGATGCTACCCTGTGAATATGCGAGCGTGCTGGTATCGGCCCCCGGCCTAAAGCTAGGGCGGCCCTATACCATCACCGCAGGCGGACAGGCGCAAGGCGAGGGGCTTCTGGACAACGCAACGCCCTACGACGTAGGTGAGAGCAAGCAGGAATTCACATTGGATACGCTCGTAAATTCGCTGACAATGCCGTAAAACTTCCACTTTAACTGGGGTTGTGCGAAAACTTAATTAGCTATATGCCAGCGTATAGAGTTGATTTAGTGCCTGATGATATTCATCCTCTATATGACTTTGATGGTTAACATCGGTCTTCTGTTTCATTTATCAGGATTACTATTCGTCAATTTAGGGTTATAATTATGCTTAATTGCCTTTTTGCTTCTCATCCACTGCTGTATCTTAATAATAACTCTAACAATTACTAGAACATATCCTACCTTAGTCAGTATGGCTAAAATGTTTGCAACTAAAAAAAGACAATTATATTCAGAATAACTAACAGATGAAATCCAGCTGGCGTCACCGAGCTTCCCTGAACAGAGTAATGAACCAATAGTTCCACCAATGACTAATAAAACTATTAGTATATCGAGTTTTTTCATTTTTGTCCTTCCTCCCCAAAAAGGTATGATAGGACTTATTTCTAGTTCTATCATACCTTGCAAGAATCTATGCGGTCAAGTGTTTGAGCATCTAGAATAATAAAGCTCTCCGCAACCGTGCCTAGCTTGTCGCAGACGTCGGCTTTCGATATTCAGACCTTCTATGCAGAAGTAAAAGATGTCGGAGACAATACCATACTGGTTGAAGGTATTTCGCTCAATGATGAAAGCTATCGCGGTGAGTTTAGGTATGATGTATGGGAAGCAACAAAATTGGAGTGGCGCAATAGTCCCATCAGCCTTTCCGATTTAGACGAAGGCGACTTGGTTTCCATTACTCTGATAACTGACCGTGGCGGTATTACGGATATTTTCAAAATCCAGCTTTTAGATGATGAAAAGTAAAAGTTAAGGCAAATTCAACATCGGAGTAATCGCACTTGTGTAAAGTCGAATGGGTATTATGCCCTGACTACGTTCCAGAGGATTGCGGAATCGTAGTCAGCCAAGTTAGACACTACGCCTGATTGATCTAATATAGATCAGCGCCCCAACAATCGCCGGAATGATCGCCAGAAGATAGATAAACTGATAGCCAAAGTTTTCAGCAACGATACCCCATAGGATGGAGCCTGCCCCAATTCCCAGATCAAAGCCGAGAAAGAACGTAGCATTCGCAGCCCCTCTTCTCGAAGGGGCCGCCTTACTCACAGACAATGCTTGCAATGCCGGCTGCGTGGCTCCAAATCCAATGCCATAAATAAATCCAGCGATAAGAAAGACAGGGAGCGAGTTTGCTAAAGAAACCAATAGCATTGCGATTATCACAAAAAAGATGCCGGGTATCACTGCAAATCTGGTTCCCTTTTTGTCAGTAAGGCGGCCAAAATAGGGCCTTGAAATCAATACTGCGGCAGCATAAACGGTAAAGAACAATCCTATATTTTCAACCTGCCGTTGGTTCGCGTACAGAGCAATAAACGATACGATTGATCCATAGGTCATTGTAATAAAGAAGATCACAATCGCCGGTAGGATGGCCGTTTTCTCAATGATTGCTCCGATACCGGGCTTCGAAGGCAACGCGGCGCTGGGTTGTGAAAGCGCATCAGGCTTATGATATTTTATGGGCAGCGAGATAAGGATGCAAATGATGACAACACCCGCTGAGACATAAAAAACGGTGTTAAACCCGTAAGCGCCAAGGAGTTCAAGCCCTAATGCGGGCGCGATTGCCATTGCAAGCGTGCTTGTCAGCCCGAAATAACCCATGCCTTCAGCTAACCGGGATTTCGGTATGATATCTGAGGCGACTGTGCTGGAGGCAGTGCTGGCAGCTCCCCAGCCGAAACCGTGTATAAATCTAAGCATTAACAGCGCAAAAATCGTTGCTGTCCAATTGTATGCCACAACGCATAGAAGGAACACGATTAGCCCTATAAGATATACGCCCCTTCTCCCGTACTTGTCCAGTAACCGGCCGGAAACCGGCCGCATCACAACAGCGGAGATCGTGAAGATACCAACAACAAGACCCGCCCAGGCATCAGAACCTCCGATTGATGCTGAAAAAACAGGCAGTACCGGCAGGAGCATTTGAAATCCAAGGGTAATAAAGAGGCTTGCGATTGACATTAAAATGAAATCCCGTGTCCAAACAGGTTCCTTCTTTTGGAGGTCTGCATTGTTCATATTATCATTCCGTGCTTCCATCGGTTATCTCCTCGCAATTTGGAACTTTTTCCTTCTCCTTTGCAAGATGGATGGCATTCTGCTCCATCTGCAATAACGCGTTATAGATAATCTCCTGACTCTCTGCGTCGATATGTTGGGTAAGGAGCTCGTTAAATTGGCTCAAATCATTCTTGACGCTGAACCCGCATTCTCTTGCTTTGTCTGTTGCAAAAACGCGGATTTTTCGCCGGTCCTGTTCATCCTGGAAGCACTTGACATAACCCTTCTTTTCCAGTGACTTTATGGCCCGTGTGGTCGCGGCTTTATCAATATATAAAACTGAGGACAGTTCCTCCTGCGTCACTCCGTCGTTTCTCTGCAATTCTACAAAGAAAGGCTGTTCTGCCGTAGTAAGATCATACTTGCGGAGCACCGCGCTTAAAGTGGATTGCGTTTTGCGGTAGAGGACCGTAATCATTCTGGAGATGCTTTTCTTTTCCATACTGCTCCGTTCCGCTGGTAATCAGCAACACAATTACTTTATCAGTCCCTTTATCTCCACTATTTTGCTTTCTGTATATTCTCTTCCCCCGGTAAGGATTTGGTCTATCTGCACATAATGAAGCACCTCGATGCCGCATGTCTGCAAGGTATCTTTTATAAATCCTCCATCAACCGGGTTTCTGAACATCGTTTCGAAAACATCTTCCGCCGTTTGCATGGTGGTTACCACAATCGCTTTCTTCGTGGTCAGAAGACCTATCATTTCACCGCTCTCGCCGTAACAATACGCCCAGCCCGGCAACAGCACTTTGTCACAGAAGCCTTTAAGCACTGCGGGCATGGAGCCCCACCAAATAGGAAAGAGGAATACCAGGACATCGGCGTCCTCCATTGCTTCTCGGTATGTTTTTACAAGCGGATCAATCGTCTGCCCATGCCTCCATGCATTCAAATCTTCCGAAGTCATGACAGGATTAAAATGATCTGCTACAAGGTCAATCTCTTTGATGTCATGCCCCTTTTCAGATGCCGTCTCCATGATGGCTTTTGTGGCAGCGGCATTGAAACTGCCTTTGTAGGGATGGCTGCTGATAACTAAATACTTCATAATGCTCTCCTTGTTTTACCGCTCATGTACCGAAAATGACATACAGATAATGGCGTTTTTCTTATGCTTTGATTTTCTTGACGGATTCATTCCTGTAATAATCCACGGTAAGGAATGCACCCATCTGCATCATGCAAATAGCATACCGAGGAATAGTTGAGTTGTCAACTAATATTAGTTGACAACTCAACCTTTTATCTCCACACTTCCTGAAACGCTGCAACATTCTCACTGAACATAGTTGAGTAGAAAGGTAGTATTTTTCATACAAAAATAAAGTACAAAATCACGAAAACGCCAAGAATGATCCTATACCAGCCAAATGCCTTAAAGTCGTGCTTTTTGATGTAGCTCATCAAGAACTTTATGACAAGTATAGATACGATAAATGCAACGATCATGCCAATGGCTAATATAAGCAATTCTGTGCCTGAAAAAGCAAACCCGAATTTCAATATTTTGACCGCACTTAGCCCGATCATAACCGGTACGGCAAGGAAAAATGTAAACTCTGCCGCTGCCACCCTGGACACACCAATCAATAATGCCCCCACAATGGTCGCTCCAGAACGTGAGGTGCCGGGGATGATGGATAGCACCTGAAACAAACCGATTACGAAAGCATTCTGGTAGGTAATATCGGACAGCTTGCCGATGCGTGGGACACGCTTTTTGTTCCAATTTTCAATCAGGATAAATGCGATGCCGTAAACAATCAATGCTGCTGCAATTACAACAGGGGTATGCAAATGCGCCTCGATGTAATTATCAAAGAGAAGCGTCACAATAGCGCCGGGGATGCAGGCAATGACCACCTTGAGCCATAGGGAGATGGTTTCTTTCTTTATGACGGGCTGTGATTTATCCCGAATCTGGAACGGGAACATCTTGTTCCAGAACATCACGATGACTGAAAGGATAGCGCCGAGTTGTATCACGACAAAGAACATTGCTTTGAACGCTTCACTCATATTCAGCGTTACCAGCTCGTCTAGGAGGAGCATATGCCCTGTGCTGCTGATCGGAAGCCACTCCGTTATGCCTTCCACAATCCCTAGAAGAACCGCTTTAATGATTTCAATGATTGCCATTTGGAGCAACCCCCTGTCCTACAAATTATACTGAACACGATTATACATCAAAAATCACTCCATTGTACCTTCACTCATAAATCGCAAGAATAATACAAGGAATCTTGAGGGAAAGGTATGTTAATATAAAATATATTGCTCATTTGGGAAATCCCCAAATCCAATCTTTTACGGATATTACATAGACCGATCCATGCCAATACGTAAAAGATATTGAGCAATTTATTTGACTTTCGGAAACATATATACAGGGATGGTTAAGTGACTTAATGAGAAAACTGTTTACATGTGCGCTTATTTTGACAATCATTTCGGTTTTTCTGCTCTCCGGCTGTGGCCGAACAAACCACGAAAAGGTAACGGCCAACGGATTTTATCTGGATACGTTCATCGATATTACGGCCTATGATGTAAAGCAGGAAGTTGTTGATGATGCCCTCCATCAGATTGCGGTATATGAAAACCTGCTTTCCAAGACCATAGAGGGTAGCGATGTATGGAATATCAACCACGCAAACGGCCAACCCGTTGAGGTGAGCGATCATACGCGGAATGTAATTAAGGCGTCTAAAGCCGTGAGCGAAGCTTCTGACGGCGCGTTTGACATTACCATAGCGCCTTGCGTGGCGCTATGGGATTTCAAAAGTGATACACCTTCCCTGCCGGATCAGGAAAAGCTGGCCGACGCCGCAAAGCTGACGGACTATACTAAAATCAAAATGGAAGGCAATACCGTCACATTGCCCGCTGGTATGCAGATTGAACTCGGCTCCATCGCTAAAGGCTATATCACCGATGAAATAGCGGCATATTGCCGCTCCCGTGGAGTGAAGCAAGGCATGTTGAACTTTGGCGGCAATGTTGTCGTCATTGGAAGCCGACCGGACGGCCAACCTTGGAGAGTCGGCATTCAGGACCCCAAGGAACCGAGAGGCCAGTCGCTCATCGTCCTGCCTGCAACGAACAGCGCCGTGGCTAGCAGCGGCACCTATGAACGAGGGTTTACCCTTGACGGTGTTCGCTACCATCACATTTTAGACCCGGAAACAGGCTGGCCGGTGCAGAACGGGCTTGTTTCCGTTACCGTGCTGACAACAAATTCCTTAATCGCAGAGGGATATGACACTGCCTGCTTTATTATGGGCTTGGAAAAAGGGATGGCGCTGGTTGAGGCCAACCCGGATATGGAAGCTGTCTTTATTGACGACCAGGACAACATGTATTTCTCGGAAGGTCTAAAACAATTCGCGCCACGGGATTAACTGATTTTTTATAACATGGCAAAACATCGTATAATATGGTACAAAGAATGAAAAGCGGCTTTTCAGGAAGGGGGTATCACTTTGAATAAGGCATCCTTATTAAACGACCGTATGAAAAAATATGCGCATAGTGATACGGCCGTTCTCTATAGCGATTTGGGCATCACACGAAACGGGCTTCGGCTGGAGCAGGTCGAGGCCATGAGGAAAAAATATGGCGACAACAGCATTGTTGCCAGGAAATCGGATACCATATGGTTTCGGCTTCGCCGGGCTTTTATTAACCCGTTCACCATGATTCTGTTCGTGTTGGCTATCGTATCCTTTGTAACGGATGTATGGTATACGAACGAGCTTAATAATCACGGCACAACGGTTACCATTATGATCGTGATGATTCTCGTCAGTGGTATCGTTCGCTTTCTTCAGGAGCTTCGGGCGAAACATGCCTACGATCAGTTGGATCGGTTGGTGCATACCCATGCCAATGTAAAAAGAGACGGGGTGCTTATTGAAATTCCAGCCGAAGATTTAGTAGTAGGTGATCGTGTCTATTTATCGGCAGGAGATCGCATATCAGCGGACATGCGTCTCACAAATACAATGGATCTGTTTGTTTCTCAATCGGCCATCACGGGTGAAAGCGGCATCCTGGAAAAAAACAGCGGGAAGCATGACTATGCGGAGCAAATGGCCTTTTCACAATACGAAAACCTTGCCTTTATGGGAACGACTGTAATCAGCGGAAAAGGCGAAGGTGTGGTATTGGCCGTTGGTAAAGAAACGCTGTACGGTAATTTTATTCAGCCGGACGCCCTTACATCGAACAGTTTTGCAAAAGGAGCAAACTCGATTGCATGGGTTCTGCTCCGCTTCATGGCTGTGTTGATTCCCATTGTCTTTGTTGTTTCCGGCATTAACAAAGGAAACTGGGTGGAATCCTTCCTTTTTGCGTTGTCCGTAGCGGTTGGACTAACCCCCGAGCTGCTTCCGATGGTCATCACGGCTTGTCTGGCAAAGGGCAGTATTTCCATGTCCAGAAAACAAACGATTATTAAGGATATCAATGCCATGCAGGGATTCGGAAGCATGGATGTTCTATGTATGGACAAGACCGGAACGCTGACCAATGTAAACATTATTTTGGAATACTATATGGATATTCTCGGAAACGAAAGCGACGAAGCGCTCCGTCTTGCTTATTTGAACAGCTTATACCACTCCGGCGTGAAAAATCCCATTGATACTGCGATTTTGGAATGCCAGAACATGCCGGGAAAAGGAGAATACTATGAGGCTTTAGCCGGACAGTACCATAAAGCGGATGAAATCCCCTTTGACTATACCCGTAAATTTGTCAGTACGCTTATCTCAGACGATAACGGAAATCATCAGCTCGTTATGAAGGGTGATGTGGAGGCTGTTTTCTCCCGCTGCTCTTTTGTGGAGTATCAAGGAAGCGTCCAGCTCATTTCAGGGGATGGAAGAAACAGCGTCGCCGCGGTGGTGGATGAAATGCTGGAGGACGGCATGAAAGTGATTGCCGTCGCCAGAAAAGATTTGGGCAATCAGAATACGGTATCCCTAAAAGACGAATCAGATATGATTTTAATGGGATATCTTGCCTTCTTTGATGCGCCCAAAAAATCAGCAGCTCAGTCCATCGCAAGGCTCAAGGACCTTCAAGTAAAGACCAAAATACTGACGGGGGACCGCCAGGAAATCGCCCTCTCTATTTGCAGCAGAATCGGGATTGCCTCCGAAAATATGCTGACCGGGACGGACATAAACCACTTATCAGATTTGGAATTGCAGCTTGCCGTAGAAAAAACGGACGTATTTGCCGAGCTGACTCCCAGCCAAAAGGTTCGTATTGTAACAGCATTACGGGAAAATGGGCATACCGTAGGATTTCTTGGCGACGGCATGAACGATATTCCTGCGATCTGTGAAGCGGATGTAGGAATCTCCGTAGACACCGCTGTTGATGCCGCAAAGGACGTGGCCGATGTCATTCTGCTGCAAAAGGATTTGAATGTGCTGGAGGAAGGCATTTTAGAGGGTAGAAAAACCTTTGCGAATATGTCCAAATATATCAAAATAACCGCAAGCTCCAACTTTGGCAATATTCTTTCCATTGTTTGTGCCAGTGCTTTCCTGCCCTTTTTGCCGATGGCAGCCATTCAAATTCTGCTTTTGAACCTGTTATATGATTTCCTCTGCATCGTGCTGCCATGGGACCATGTTGATCAGGAGGTTTTTTCTGCTCCCATGGAATGGTCTGGAAAATCTCTTGGACGTTTTATGCGGTTTTTCGGACCCATCAGCTCTATCTTTGATATGATTACGTTCCTCGTTCTATACTTTATCCTCTGCCCTGCGTTCACCGGAGGACTGCTCTTTACGCAGCTCACCGATCCGGCCATGCAGTTTCAATATATCGCCCTTTTCCAGACCGGATGGTTTCTGGAATCCATGTGGACACAGGTTTTGATTATCCACATGCTGCGAACGAAAAAAATACCCTTCCTGCAAAGCAGATCATCGGCTCCGGTTATGTTGATAACGGTTATTGGCATCCTGCTGTTTACGGGACTTACCTTTACCCCTATGGTCAATGTCCTGGGCTTAACGGTTCTTCCCCCGTGGTATTTTGGGTTCCTGCTTGTTGTTGTTGTGAGTTACATGTTGTTGACCACCGTATGGAAGCGATTCTACATTGCGAAATACGGTGAGTTGATTTAGAAAGGAGGAATCGCATTGAAAAAGAACGCAAGCTTTATCATGTTGGATTCCGCCCTTGCTAAATCCTTATATGATGCCCTGAAAGCCTTACACCCCGAATCAAAAAATTTCGATGAACTGCTCCAGGGATTAGAGGATTTGATGGAAGGTGAAGTGGCTACCCTCATGCTGGGGATGGCCGGACAAGGCGAACATTTAGTCAATGTCGTAGACGATGGCATTTATGCCGGTGCCCTTGAAATACATCCAAAGAGCCGCAAAGTGCTGCTCCAAGGCAATGAGGTCAATTTGACACCCAAGGAGTTTGATATTCTCCATTTCCTTGCGAAAAACAAGGGGGAGGTTTTCACCAAGGAACAAATTTTCCAAGCGGTTTGGGCAGAAGATTATCTCATGGCAGACAGCAATATCATGGCTTTTATCCGAAAGCTCCGAAAGAAGATTGAGCCAAACCCCGATGCCCCGGAATACATCCTTACCATTTGGGGAATCGGTTATAAGTTTACGGACCGAATATAGGAAAAACGGATTGACTTTCGCTGTGAAATCGAAAATCATACAAATCACACTCCGCTTTCTCATGTCCATTGAGAATGAGAAACCGAGCTACGATCACCTGTTCCGGCTTGACCGGGAATTGGGGATACCTGCGGACACAATCTTTTAGACGTAATATCATTTTTATATGTTTTTATAGTCAATAATCTATCATTCATCAAGAAGGCCCATTTGCCGCGCTTTAGTCACCGCCTCCAAACGGGTATTTGTTTCAAGTTTTCGGAAAATATTCGACACATGGGTTTTGACCGTAGGGACTGTGATAAACAATCTTTCAGACACATTATGATTAGATAAGCCCTCGGCCATAAGGTGGATAATCTCTTGTTCGCGTTCACTCAAAATGCCCTTATCCTTTTTGACATACAGTTTAACGATTCCTTGTTGAAACGCATTTTCAGTCTTGGAAAGTTCGCTGAACAGCTTATTGCTGTATTGCCGGTGAAGTGCAGCGATGGTATCAGCCTCCAGATAAAACGGCATACGGATATTATTATCACAGGCGTGATATAGGGCTTCTTTGTATAAATCCATAAGGCGTCGCAGATCATAGGAATGCCGAATCATCACGGAAAGGCGCTGTAAAGTGGCTTCTACAATCTTCAAATGAGATTCCTGCTTGCGGGCAATCCGCAGCACTTCGTCCACCTCGGATAACGCCTTTTGCCGTTCGCCTTGCGCTGCCAATATACGGGCATAAAGCAAGCGGCTGCTCAGTGAACACATATCTTTAAGCTTACTCTCATAGGCAGAGATAAATCTATCCTGCATGGCTTTGGTCATAGCCCCGGCGTGATACTGGTGTTGCAGCAAAGACGAAACCATCAGTATATCTTGATAAGATTCAGTAGCCATCAGGCTATTCAGCAAGTCCACAGCTTTATCTATATCCCCCGTCAAAAACAGGTACTCTATTCGGTTGTAGTCGTAGGAAAGCTGGAGTTGCCCTCCGCGTTCTGCAATAGCTTCCGCGCACTCGTCTAAAATATCCCCGGCTTCCTCAAGGCGCATCTGCTTCATGTATAGACCAGCCGCTGTCAGAGAAAAGGTAGGAGTATGCAGATGCCGAAGCATCTCGTTCCTCTCGATGAGCTGGCGCATCTGCTCCTGCACAGCCAAAGCCTTGTTAAGCAGTCCCATTTCCTCACAGATTTGTGTTTTCAGCATAAGGTTGAAGTAGTGGATATAGGTACTGGGAGTTGTCTTTTCATAGGATAAGCTCTCGTTCACTGATTCCAACGCAGCGATGTACTGATTCTGATAAAATAAAAAAACCGCATTCTTAGTTAAAACCATTGCCCTTGTCAAGGGAAGCATATCCATATCCCGCACTTTCCGGGGCAAAATCAAATCGTCACTAATATTAAAAGCCTCACTACCATATATTTGAGGAAAACCATCAAAGGCCCCAAACCTCTCATCCTGGGTGCGATGCAGCATCCCTTTTTCATAAAGCGCATTACAGGTATCGTAATCGTAAATATAATAGTGGTAATAGAATTTCTGGATGGCGAAATCAAAATTTTCTACAGCTTTGTCCACCGGAACCTTACTCATGTAATTGTAGTGGGTTGCGCCAGTTGGAAGTTCCAAGATGCGAATCATGGCAAGGCTATAATCCTCCAGCACAAATAAATGCCGCAGACTTTCGTCTTCATCGCCTAATTCATGGAACACATGCACCAGCATTCGGTATGTTTGTGCCTTCGTCTCCTGATTTAATTGCTCGAACCTGCTAAGCAGGTAATCACGAAACAGGTTATGGTATTGGTACAAGCCCTGTTTTTCATCGATACACTGAATCATCAGGTTTTGATGGAGCAAATCGGAGAGCATATCTTCATAGGATAATTCCGGCAAAAGGCACTCCACAATATTCCGATTGAAATAGCTGGCTACAGAGGTCAGTATTAAGAAATCCTGTTCTTCCGGCGTTAGCCGGTTAAAAATTTCACCGGAGATGTATTCATACAGCATCCCGACATGGATGAGTGAATGTGCAGCTTTGGGTGCAGCGTTCCCACTCACGGAAGCGGCTAACAGTTGCAGACCGCCAATCCAGCCATCGGCTGTGTGAACCAGTTCCAGCAGTCTTTCATCTGGCAAGGATAAAAACAGTGTTTGCTTTAGAAATTGTATCCCTTCCTCATCAGACAAAGTTAAATCCTGTTCGTCAATGTGAAGCAGCTCACCGCGCATTTCATAACCGGCCAGATAGATTTCCGGCTTCTCGCGGGTCAGCAGAACTACATGGACATTGGCTGGAATATTTGCAAGAAAATATTCAAAACTGCGCAGCAGTTCGTCATTGTCTATTAAGTGAAAATCATCCAGCGCCAGCACAATATCCTCGGTTTGGTTGATCGCGTTAATCAACACTTTTAAGGCTTTATTGGTACTCTGTTCAACGCTTGCCTGTAGAAATGTCGTAAAGCTACCGACAGGTTTCTCCAACGAGCCCGACAAGGCTTCCAATATATACTCCCAAAACAAAGCAACATGGTTACACTCACCGTCGAGCGTAATCCATCGGCAATTGAGTGTATTTTGTTCCATGTATGAAGTCAAAAGCGTGGTTTTGCCGCTTCCGGGGACGCCTTGGATAACAGCCAGCCGCTTGGTTGTCACATCGTCCAACCGCCGGAATAAGTTTTTGCGTACAACATAGCCTTTACGTGGTTTTGGTATGAGCAGTTTTGTGGATAATATCGTCCGCTCCATTGGCAATCCCCCTTTCCTATAAAGATTATACTCATATGACGATTGCCGCTCAACGTTTATTTACATAGTTGCGTTTTGTTTTCACTACGGAAGCACAGTAAAACGTCACAATGAGTGCCAGTAAATAAACAAGTGCGGGCAGATAGGCCGTGAGCACCGCTCCCTGTTCTAAAGAGTTTGCCAGCGTCAGAAATGCCTTTTGCGGCAGAACGGTAATGAGGTATTCCAGTGCACGGTTGCCCTTGTCGAAAGCATAAAATCCACCAGCCAATATGGACGTGAGTATGATAATGAAGTTGCCCGTCATTTTTGCCGAATCGTCTTTGTTGGGCAAAAAGGCGAACAGCAACAGGGAAAACGTGGTGGATAGCGCGCAGATAAGGGCAATCAGGCAGGCAAGCTGTAAAAAGCTGTACCCCAGCTCCACACCGCTAATAACCTTTACCAACATCAGAGTTACTATCGTCGGAAAGAACAGAAAACAGAAATCAAACAGGCACTGCGCTAACAGGTAAGTGCTGATTTTTACCGGCGACGCCGCCACACGGTCAAGCTGTCCATAGGTTTTATCGTCGGCAAACATGCTCATGCACATAGAGCCCATAAAGAGAAGGAACATCATCAAGAATCCCAATACATTGGTTCCTGTACCACGATTACTGAACAAGACAGGGGCATCCTGCTTGCCTTCCAGCGCATCAAGCAACTTTATGGTTGCATCCTCGCTCTTAATGGAATCCACCGTATAGCTGCCGTCTGCGTTCATCGTGATAATGGCGTCATATTTACCTGTTACCAAATCCGAACGCGCTGGTGCCGTTTCCATCTGGGTCACTTTCACTTGCTCCGAACCAATTTCTACAGGGACATCCGACACAACGGCCACATCCCATATTTGTTTCATGCCGGTGCTCACAAAAACCGCAGCTACTGCCGCCACAGTTGTGAATACTACGAGCAGGATGATTATTTGTGTTTCAAGCCGCCGCATATTGTTTTTCAATATCGCTATCATAGATAGTCCTCCCTGTTGAACAATTTCGTGGTGAGCGCAATGCACAAACCGGCCAGTAACAGCATCCCGGCGCACACACATCCCAACAATAGAAGCCTGTTAGCGTAAACCGTCTGAAACGCGGCGGCGCTAATCCATGTAACCGGGGATATATTACTGATAGCACTCACCACACGCCCCATTCCCTTCATCGGGAAGAACACACCGCCCAAAAGGCAGAGCAACATCACAACCGTGGACAAAATCATGTTTACGGTTTCTTCGTTTTTTAGAATGCAGCAGAACATAACACTAAAGCATACGGCAAATAAGTCCACTGTCAGCATCAGCAGCCATAGAAAGATTGCGTCTGCTCCGCCGAAGTTTGCGCCGGTGATGAGAAATAACGCGGCGGCGGCGATGGTATGGCATACCACTCCAAATAGAAAAGATGCAATGACTTTTGGCAAGAAGATGAAAAAGTCAGGGATGGGCGCATTGCACAGGCGCATATTGGCTTTTACGATGCGCCCCTCCATAAAACTGTTGGCGGCAAGGGTGGCATTGTTGAGCGCACCGAATATGAGCATAGTAACGGCATAGTAATCAAAGGAAGTCACTTCGGTTCCGTAAATACCTTTCGTGATGAAACCCATTATCAAAGCCAGCATGAGCGGAAGGCCGATGGTTACACCCCACCACATGGGGTTAATATACAGATTTTTAAGGTCGGTTTTCAAAATTTGCTTAAATTCGTACATGATATCACCTCCCTTAATCCCTCAGCGAGCGTCCGGTCAGGTTGAGGAATACCGTTTCCAGACTTATTACCTGGGTTGTAATGCTGCTGATTTTCATTCCATGCTCAATCAGGATGGTAATAATACGGTCAAGGTTTTCAATGTTACGTATGGTGGTTACTTCCAATCGCCCTCCTGTATTTTCCACATGCTTCACACCTTCTATACCGTATAGTTCATCAGCATCAAAGCTATCCAGCTCGCTGGCTTCAATGAGAGTCATTTTCTCGGTATCCATGTTTTCTTTCAATTCTTCGCTGGTTCCTGTGGCGATGATTTTGCCGTGGTCTAAAATGATAATACGTGTGGATATTACCTCGACTTCTTCCATGTAGTGGGTGGTATAAATGATGGTCTTGCCTTCGTCCCGCAAACGCTTGATGAAATCCAGTATATGGTTTCGGGATTGTGGGTCAATGCCAACAGTAGGTTCGTCCATAAACAGCAAGTCGGGATTATGGGCAATGGCACAGGCAATATTCAACCGTCGTTTCATACCGCCGGAAAAGGTTTTGGCTTTATCCCTTGCCCTATCCAACAGCCCAACAAACTCCAGTGCATAGTTGCTGCGCTGGTTCAATTCGTTGCCTTTCATACCATAGAGAGAGGCAAAAAACTGTACGTTTTGAGCGGCGGTCAAGTCCTCATAGATGGCTAAATCCTGCGGCACAATACCCAGTCGCCGCTTGTATTTGGTTAATTCTTTGTGAATATCCTGCCCTCCGCTGAATGTGGAATGGATTTCTCCGCCGTCACAGGAAAGTGCCCCAGTCATCATATTGATGGTTGTGCTTTTGCCCGCGCCATTCGGCCCCAATATGCACAGGATTTCTCCTTTCTGCACTTCAAAGCTGATAACGTCTACAGCTTTACTGTCTTTGTAGCTTTTCTCAAGGTTTTTAATGCAAAGTATTGCAGACATACAGTCACTCCTTTTGTTTTTTTCATCATAGCAATTCGGGATAGATATAGGTATCCGTCCAAAGTATGATTTTCATCTGATTCTTGATGCATTCCGTTACTGCCTGTTTCCATTCCCTTATCTAACCGTCCTCTAAACTTTGCCAATTTCGCACCGACTTTGCGCTTGGTCTGGCTGGTTTTCCGACGCAGCTTTTCCATGTAGGTCATTTAATAATGCTAAGTAGTGAAGTTGTCAACTGTCATTTCTTATCTTGCCAAATGGCAAGAAAATCGCAAGAATTTAGCCATATGATTTCTTTTCGATTATGGCTATACTAAAAAAGTCCTGTTGCGCACAATATTGAAAAAAGCAACGGAAGGAGATGAGATTTCGTGGACAGTTACAGTTGTAGGGGACAAGACAGAACGATCAGACAAATAAATATTTGTGGATGCTATAACGGGTCCGTTATGACTGGAACTGATATTCCGTTAGTGGAATAGTACGAGGTCTGCGCCCATCATCCATAGATAGATAGTTTGTCCATCGTTTATGTATTCCTCTATATGCTGCATTCCGTATATGCAAACTTTGCAGAAAACTACGGGTTGTACGCTGGAGAAGCATGATAGCGATGGTTTTTTTGTGCCCTTTTTCAGCCGTTTCCCGGAGGACTACACAATAATGGAGGATGGAACGTATGAACTTATATTGCATTGTTTTCGGGTGTATCTTCCTGGTGGTTGGCGTCGCCTTCTTCATCGGAATAGGCCCAAACTGGATTAAAGCGTGGCGTGAGCTGCCGCCAGAAGAAAAAAGCAAAGTCCGAATGGATAAGCTCAGTAAAAATATTGGGTGTATTTTCTTGATCGCCAGTGCCATTTTTCTGATATCTGGATTTAGCCCCGAATTTTTGAACGCTGCGTTTGTGTGGTGCATGATCTTTTGGTTTGTGTTGACAGGGCTTGATGTAGCTTTCATCGCAAAGTCTAAGAAATATAAATCGGAGAGTGATTTGCCGGAGGCCGCAAAATAGCTGCCATAAGGCGTTGACATAGATACTTTGCATAGAAAGGGGGGCAAAACAGATGGAATCCGACAATGGTAGTGGGCGAAGTCCTCAAGACATACAACCTCCGGGGCGAAGAAGATACCGGCATATAGCGAGAAACCTGCTATCTGTTTTGCCGAAAGCTTTCTAAGTCCATATAGGCTGATGTCTTGCTTCCGATTTACTAATAACAATTTAGGAGGTATAGACTCATGAACAAGAAAAAGAACAGAGCGGCCGTAAGAAAGATTTCGGAAGAGTTCGCTCGCAGAGACAGAGCCAACGAAACGATTGCTTTCGCCGCAACCAATAAAATTGAGACTGTTTTACAGAAGTACAACACCTCGCTGGGCGGTCTTGCCGAAAAGGAGGTCACAGCAAGCCGCAGTGCATATGGCAACAATAAAGTGACCCATGAAAAGAAAAAAACTTTGCCGCAGAAACTGGCGAGCGCATTCATCAACCCCTTTACGGCAATCCTGTTTTGCTTAGCCATCGTATCATGCGTTACGGATATCATCCTGCCGATAGTGCAAGGTACACCGGCAGATGCTGATCCCCTCACGGTCATCATCATTATGACGATGGTTGTAATTTCCGGCACTTTACGCTTTGTTCAGGAGTCACGCTCCGGCAATGCCGCTGAAAAGCTCTTGGGCATGATTACCACAACCTGCACCGTTGACCGGGCGGATGGAAAGAGACAGGAAATTCCGCTTATCGATGCGGTGGTTGGCGATATCATCCATCTTTCTGCCGGTGATATGATTCCAGCCGATGCCAGAATTATTGAAGCGAAGGATTTGTTTATCAGCCAGTCTGCCCTGACCGGCGAAAGCGAGCCTGTAGAAAAATTTGCGGCAGTCAGTGAGCATGGAGCAGATACCGTTACGGAATACGCCAACATCGTGTTCATGGGAAGCAACGTGATCAGCGGCAGCGCCACCGCAGTCATTATTTCTGTTGGCGACGATACCCTGTTCGGCTCTATGGCTTCTTCGGTGGCAGTCGAAGCTGTTGAAACCAGCTTTACCAAGGGCGTCAACGCCGTATCATGGGTCCTCATCCGGTTCATGTTCGTTATGGTTCCCATTGTGTTTGTGATCAACGGGCTGACCAAAGGAGACTGGCTGGAGGCATTCCTGTTCGGTATATCCATCGCGGTAGGGCTTACCCCTGAAATGCTGCCGATGATCGTGACCACCTGCCTTGCAAAAGGCGCCGTATCCATGTCGAAGAAGAAAACCATTGTAAAGAACCTGAATTCTATTCAGAATTTTGGCGCTATTGATATTCTTTGTACGGACAAAACAGGCACCTTAACCCAGGAGCGCGTGGTTCTGGAGTATCACCTCGATGTGATGGGCAATGAAGATAACCGTGTCCTTCGCCACGCCTACCTGAACAGCTATTTTCAGACAGGCTACAAAAATCTGATGGATCGGGCCATTATCCGCAAGACGGAGGAAGCTGAAGCGTCCGATCCAAGGCTGGTAGATTTGTCTGAAACCTATACGAAAGTGGATGAAATCCCCTTCGATTTCACCCGCCGTCGGCTTTCCACGGTTGTCAGTGATAAAAGCGGCAAGACGCAGATGGTCACCAAGGGCGCTGTGGAGGAAATGCTCTCCATCTGCTCCTTTGTGGAGTACCAGGGTACTGTGGAACCGCTTACCGAAGAATTAAAAATCAATGTCCTTCGGACGGTAGACAGACTCAATGAGGATGGAATGCGGGTCATTGCCGTTGCACAAAAAACCAATCCTTCGCCTGTTGGCGCATTCGGCGTGAAGGATGAAAATGAAATGGTTCTGATCGGATACCTCGCTTTTCTGGACCCGCCCAAGGAATCCGTTCAGGATGCGATTAAAGCTCTCAAGGAGTATGGTGTTACAACCAAAATTCTGACCGGAGATAATGACAAAGTGACCCGTTTCATTTGCAAACGGGTAGGTTTGAAAGTCCATAACCTGCTGCTGGGCTCCGACATTGAAAAAATGGATGATGACGCCCTTGCAAGGGCCGCAGAGCAAACCGACGTATTTGCAAAGCTCTCACCGGACCAAAAAGCGCGTATCGTGACCGTTCTGCGCAATAACGGGCATACCGTTGGCTTCATGGGTGATGGCATCAATGACGCTGCGGCAATGAAGTCCTCGGATATCGGCATTTCCGTGGATAACGCGGTTGATATTGCCAAGGAATCCGCAGACATTATTCTGCTGGAAAAGGACCTTATGGTACTGGAGGAAGGCATCATTGAGGGCCGCAAGACCTACGCGAATATGAACAAATATATCAAGATGACGGCGTCCTCCAACTTCGGCAATATGTTTTCGGTGCTGGCGGCCTCCGCGCTGCTTCCGTTCCTGCCCATGATGAGCGTGCAGCTAATCTTTCTCAACCTGATCTACGACCTGTCCTGTACGGCCATCCCGTGGGACAACGTAGACAAGGAATTCCTGAAAGAACCCCGGAAGTGGGATGCGTCCTCTGTAGGCAGCTTCATGTTATGGATTGGTCCCACAAGCTCCATATTTGACTGGACAACCTATGCGTTCATGTACTTTGTTTTCTGCCCGCTGTTTATTTCAAACGGCATTCTGTATAACGACTTGGCGAACCACTTTAGCGGCGCAGCATTAACGCAGATGCAGACGAACTATGTCGCGCTGTTCCAGGCCGGATGGTTTGTGGAGTCTATGTGGAGCCAGACCCTGGTGATTCATATGATCCGCACCCCGAAGCTCCCGTTCATCCAGAGTCGCGCTTCGGCTCCGCTTACGTTGCTTACCTTTGCAGGAATTGTTGTGCTGACGATCATTCCGTTTACCGGTCTTGGCAGATCGCTCGGCTTTCTCCCGCTTCCGGCCGCGTACTTCGCCTACCTGATTCCGTGCATTATCTTGTATATGGCGCTGGCAACCAGTCTGAAAAAGGCGTATGTACGGCATTACGGTGATCTTCTCTAAAGGAAAGGAGCATTACGATGAACTTGACTAATATTTGGTTGAAGCTTTTTGGTACGACACAGTGGTTTGGCATTGACATGGGCTTTTGGGTAGCTATGTTCGTATGCGTAATCATTGTAGTTGTCATGAATGTTGTATTTTGGGGGATGAAACCCAAAAGAAATGCTGTGGAGGCAGTAGACAGGCAAAGAAAGAAACGCTGACAAACGCTTCTACATGCGTTTGCTTTAAGAGATGTTTGGAGGAAGGGGGGTGTCCGTATGGCGATCTATGATTTTGTATTACGTTTGGGTGTTGCCCTTTTGCTTGGGTTCATCATCGGTTTGGAGCGTCAGTTTACCGGACACCCTGCCGGAATCCGCACAAATATTCTGATCTGCTTGGGAACCTGCCTATTTTTGCAGCTTCCTATGGTGATCGGGCTGGGTGCCGAAATCGCCCGTATAGAGAGCTACATTATATCCGGGGTAGGCTTTTTATGCAGCGGTGTAATTTTCAAGGAGAGTGGATTCGTAAAGGGATTGAATACTGCCGCAACGCTATGGTGCAGTGCGGCTGTGGGGTGCTTTGCAGCAACAGGAGAAATCCTTTTCGCCGCACTGGCTGCATTCACCCTAATTTTAGCTAACGTACTTTCTCGCCCCATTGCAAACCGGATTTACCCATTAATCAACTTCTCAGAATCCGATAGGCGCTACGCGATCTCGGTAGTGTGTGATGAGCGGTTTGAGGGACGATTGCGCGCCTACTTAATCAACGCGGCGAGGAACAAAAGAATGTATTTGGTCAGCTTGGACAGCAATGACCTGCCCAGCGCCCAGGTTGAGATCAAGGCAGAATATACTTGTTTTTATCGGAATTGTATCCCCGTCGTTGAGCAAATCACAGCGGATTGTTTAAGGAACGAGGACAAGATTTCTGCCAAGTGGGAGCAAATTCAATAGTGAGGTGATCCGAATGAAAAGCGAAAGATTTAAGGTTATTTATTCGCAGGATAATCAAGTCTATATGATCTGCATCTTAGAGGATACTGAAACCGGCAAACAATATCTACTGATTTATGAAGGCTCCCATACGGCAGTATGCCCATTGTAGATTGCATTGTGCGGCTACGGGATAATACCAGCTTTGTCGATGTAATCGGGAACCTAGAAGCTGGATGTATCCGCACATCTTGTGGGACAAGCATATCGAGCTAAAGCCATCCTGAAAATCTCTAAAAGAGAACATCAAAGGAGAATTGCATGCTACATCCCAAACGATTTATATCAATACATCAACATAAATCGAATAAAGAAAGTTGAACAGGCGGCCTACGGGCCGCCTGTTCATTTTGTCTCGACAAAACTCGGCTGGTTCAGTCATGAAGCAATATAAGCAGACAAAAAACGAAGGAGGTGGTGGCATGTGCTTATGGCCTTGGATGATGCAGCAATATTCCATCTAATCTGAATACTCAGTGCAAAAATTCGGCATGACAGCACCTGCTCATTCAATCCAGCCTGCGAAGGCGGGTGGTGCCGTGTGTAGGTTGGAGCTGATGTTGTATGTTTACTGCGTACAATATCAAGTCGTTTACCGCCCCATCCAGCATACATAGAGCAAAGCCTATACATCATCACAGGGCTCGTTCCCGCAGAAAAAAGCCACGAAAGGGTTTTTCTAAGAAAGAACCTGTGGGCAGTAAACTGCTTGATATGATAGCTTTTGCGGCCGAGTTTACGATTTCTCGTAGGCTCGGCCATTTTCGTCCATATCGACGCTTGCCGTATTGCCGACCCCCACCCTCCGTTTTGATTTTCTCAAAAAACAAAACGGAGGGTCAAAATGATACAGATCAATTTGCGAGATTATTATCCTTTTTACGAGTCCGGCTACTTTGTCGAAGTATCGGATGAAGTTGTTGCGCTGTTATTAGCCCATATGCGCAATGAGGCGGCCTATCGCCTGCGTGCATACCGGCATAAAGCCTATTATTCACTTGACCAGGGCGAAGGCATAGAACACGACGCTAATATATACAAACTCTTATGCCCGATTGATCTTACTTCAATCGGGTTTTTTCATGTCGTTTTTTAGCTGTTCTTGCGGAATGCCTGTCATGGGAGGTACAGGTTGCCGATCCCCGCCCTCCAATCTGAATTTCAAAAAAATTCAGATTGGAGGAAAGGTCATTGGATAACAAATTTGATACATACACCCTCCGAACAGAAGTGACTGACGGTATAACCCGTTACTTTGTTTGCTTCAAAGATGGACAAGGTGTATTCCGTGAAATAGAAGTTGCCCCCCCTGTATATTCAGCATTTTGCCAGTTTGTAAAAGTAGAACGAAACTTGCGACGCTCTGATGAACGGCATATTGAGCAATCAGATTTGTCGGACGAGCTGTTAAGCAAACGGGCAGTGCATCCGCAAAAGAGCATAGAGGACACTATAGCCGATACAGAGTGGGCCAACGCGTTACAATCCGCTATTGCAGAACTGCCGGAAACGCAGCGTCGGCGCTTTGTTCTTTATTACTATTCAGAGCTGACATACAAGCAGATTGCGGAAATGGAGGGATGCTCCCACGTTGCTGTTATGCATTCACTGGAAAAAGCAAAGGCAGCAATAGAGAAAAGAATTAAAAACCTTAAATGAGGGGGTTACATTTTAGCCTCTGAGTGTGGAAACAGGTGAAGGGACAAATTGTTCTTTCCCTGTTTCCCGCTTTTTAGCGGAGAATGGGCGCTCTTTCAAAACTGAATACCCATTCATCAAGCACATTCCCATTGTTATCGTGGTGAGCGGTAGCCACGTTAGCGGTTGCGCCATGATCTACGGGACAGGAAGCAAACAGATTCCACTATTTTTTCGGTCTGTGCCTGCCCTTTCCCGTGGGAAGCGAGAAACTTCCGGCTATGAATACCGGGTTGCCCCCGGTACGGCGATAACAGGCAATGGGGATAATGATACTCCCGTCCAGCCACAGTCCGGGCGCGATCAAACCGTCGCAGGCAATGGGGGCGGCTCTGTGAGAACCACAGTTGGGGTGAAACTCCCGTGGAGCTGGTAAGCAGCCAGCCGTTTGATGACTTCCCATAGCGCCTTGGGGTGTCGAGGACAAATAAAGGCTCTTTGAAATAAAAGCCAAACACAGGGCGGATTTTACGGAAGCATTCTGTCTTTTATGCTTTTCCGATCTTAAAAGCTCTGCTGTTTGGCTTTCTACATACCCCACGGGGATGAATTTCAAAGGGAGGCCAAACATAATGGGAAAAGCGATTTTGCGCGGCGAAATGTATTACGCTGATTTAAGTCCTGTTTTAGGAAGTGAGCAAGGTGGCGTCCGCCCTGTACTTATTATTCAGAATAATATCGGGAATAAACACAGCCCCACCACCATCGTGGCGGCAATCACCAGTAAGGCCATAACGAAAACAAGCCTGCCAACACATCACCTGCTGAACAGTTCAAGCAAGCTGGACAAAGAATCCATTGTTTTATTAGAGCAAATCAGGACAATTGATAAACGACGCTTAAAGGATTACGTCGGTTTTCTCGACCAACGCGATATGAAGAAAATCGATGTGGCTCTGGCCCTTAGCGTCGGCTTGGTTTAGGAGGACGTTATGATGAGCAAAACTCTATCACAAGAAAAAGCATATAAAATCATGTTAAAAAGATACCCTGATGTCTTAGACATGAAGCAGGTGTGCGAAATACTCGGTATCAGCTTAAAGACAGGATACGCTTTAGTACAAGAAAATAAGATTGAGTGTTTGAAGGTTGGGCGAGCATATAAAATCCCCAAGCCTTTTTTATTGAGCTATTTGCGGATCGGAACAGCCAGTGACAGTGAGTAAATATCAATTTTGCACATTTAACGGATCATCTTTGCCGTGCTACACTAAACCATGTCAACGGCAAGTGGTGGGTATCATGAAAGGAGGAACATATGGAACTCGCCAAAATGCTAAAAATGGTCAGATTGACCGAAGATGAATTGGTCGGAGGATTTGTAACGGCCAAAAAGAACACCTTCTACACTGTTCTCAATCGCAAGGATGAGAACGGAAAACGCAAGCCGCTTTGGATTTCTACAGGGCTTATGGCTACCGAAGAAAATAGAGAAGAAGCGGAAAGCAAATGCCTGTCGGAGAGAATCCAATACTCGGTTGACCTGAAAAATGGTGTGACTGAACAGTCTGTTACCAAGGCCAAGACAAAGAAGTCTCCGGTACAACAGGAGGAACCCGACAAATCCGCAGAGCAGCCCCAGAACCCGTTATTTGCGGATTTATTGAATGAATGGCTTGCGTTCAGGCATCCGAGCAACATTGTCGTCGGGGAAGATTTCAACTTTGATAGAGTAATCAGGTTGAACACATGGGCGGGATATGCAGACAATATCAAGCAGAACCTGTATCCAACATTTATAGAATATGGCTGCACGGTACAGGAAATAACGCCGGATTTGCTGAAAGGATTTTATTCATACCGATTGAAAAGCGGATTGAAGAAATCCTCTGTCGCAAAAGACTTTACCATCATCAACCAGACATTAAACTATGCTGTTAGCCGGAAGATGATTGAAGTAAATCCGAACAGCGCAATTACCTTACACAAGATCGAAAAGTATAATGCAGCCACGCTGAACGCTGACCAGATGCAGTATTACCTTGAATTTATTCAGGGTGACATCATTGAGATTCCTATCCTGTTGGGTGGGTTTTACGGGATGCGGCGGAGTGAGTGTGTTGGAACCAGGGAATCACAGTTTGATTTTCGCCATGGATTTTTCAGAGCAAACCACTCAGTCATAAAAGTGACCATTGACGGAGAGAAGCAGTATATCCCGTCTGATAAGCTGAAAACCGATTTGAGCAACCGCACCTATCCGCTTATCCCCTATGTAGAAGAACGGGTAAAGGCGAAAATCGCGGAGAATAAAGACCTGCAAGCGCTATGCGGGAACTCATACAACAAGGATTGGCTTGGGTACGTCTGTATTCACCAACTGGGGGAAATCATTGACCCGGACTATATCACCAATCGGCACTCTGATCTGCTGAAAAAGGCCGGGCTGCCCCATGTCAGGTTTCACGATCTCCGGCATTCGTGCGTAGGCTTGATGATGGCGAACGAGGTTCCTATGGAGCGTATCAGGGATTGGGTGGGGCACAGCGACATACGAACGACGGTAAATACCTATGGGCATTTGGAGTACCATTCCAAGAAGCAAACAGCGGAAGTTATCGGGAGCAGCTTGAGGATAAAAAAGGCGGAAGCTGCCAATCTATGAGACTGACAGCTTCCATGGTGGCGGAGGAGGTGGGGATTGAACCCACGCGCCGTTGCCGACCTATCGCATTTCGAGTGCGACCCCTTCACCGCTTGGGTACTCCTCCGTATATGAAATTTTCAAAGCCCTCGGATAGAACTTGGATAGAACAGCCCGGAAAATCGCTGATACTCGAACCCCGAGAGCTAAAAAAAGCGCCTGTTCATGCGGTTTCCGGCTACTGTGCTTCCACACCGCCCCACACATTTCGAGTCGTTCTCGTTATGACCACTTCGATACCGCTCCAAATTGGTTAACGCGAATATTTTATCATAAAAAGTCCATTCTTACAAGGGTTCCTGCCGCCGCGTCCGGAAAAAATTCTCCGTTAAGGCGGCGCATTCCTTTTCCATAATGCCGCCGATCACTTCTGTCTTATGGTTATAGAGACCCGGCGCCAATAAATTTAACGTGGAACCGCAGGCGCCCCAGCGGCTGTCCCAGGCACCGAAAACCAGTGTGTCGACGCGTCCTTGCAAAATCGCCCCGGCGCACATGGGGCAGGGCTCCATGGTCACAAAAAGGGCGACGCCCTTTAAACGCCAGGTTTTGAGGTATTGCGCCGCCTTACGCAGGGCTTCCGTTTCGGCGTGGGAAATCGGGTCGTTTTTTCGTTCCTTGCCGTTATGGCCTCGACCGATGATTTGCCCCTCATAAACCGCCACGGCGCCGACGGGGACGTCGCCGAGGCCGGCGGCTTTTTCGGCTTCTTTGATTGCTTCCCTCATAAAGACATAATAATCCATAATTTTATTATACCATAAACCGTTGCCGCAAAAAAGACTTTACGGTAACGTATTTTTTTATGTTTTTCTCTGTTTTTCTTCAAAAAACCCTTGCATAATTGATATTTATATGATATTATAATGATATCATCAAGATATAAAAAATACTGATGATTTTCGGAGTATTTTATGGAAAAAGCTGCCTGCACCGACAAAGAATCGATTTTATTTTTCAACAAAAAGGCCTCTTTGGCAAAGGCGGCTGCCGCCGCTTTTGCCCGCACGGAAAAGGGTGTAACGGTTTATGCGCCGCTTTCCCGTTTCGGTATCATTGTCGCTTTCCCGAAAAAGCGGCAGGTCTGTACTGTTCAGCAGATCTTCCTCCATACCGCGAAAAAAGACTGGCCGAAAAATGAAAGATTCACCTCCGCCTATTACGACGGGGTTGTTGTCCCGGAGAAAAAGCCAGCCCTGCTTTTCCGGGATCGGCATGATTCATGACAGCTCCGAAAAAGTGTTTTCCTTTGCGGCTCGACCCGAATATTTATAGTGCACTGGAACAGTGGGCATCCGAAGAGATTCGGAGTGTAAACGGACACATCGAATATTTATTAAGAGAAGCCTTAAAAAAGGAAAAACGACTCAGAAAAGATGGTAGTACAAAATAAAAGGAGCTGTAACCTCACATGGTTACAGCTCCTTTTATTTTTGCGCTTTATAAAAAAGCAAGCCCGCCAAGTTATTGGCGAGCTGTGTGTTAAGATGATTCCTTTATTCGTGAGCGGTGATCTGATGAGTCACCGCAACTTCAATGATTTCCCGATAAGCCCAGTTGTGATTGATCATGGGTTGGAATACCCTTTCTAAAACCGTTGTTAGGTTTATTGTAGCAAAAACCGATTACCCTCCGGGGTTTGATTCAGAAATCTTAATCTTTGTATCATTATGGATGGCATTGGCCAAAAATTGTGGTATAATATTGCCATAGGTGGTGATCTGATGAACAAAGCCCGCATCATGCTGATTGAAGATGAAGCCGATGTCCTTGCCATCAATCGGGAGTATCTGGAACACCAAGGTTATGAAATCATTGCCATGTCCACGCTGGATCAGGCCCGTTTCCATCTGGAGGAGCAGACTCCGGATTTGATTTTATTGGATGTCATGATGCCTGACGGCAACGGCTGGGATTTTTGCGGCGAAATCCGCGCAAAAACCAATGCTCCCGTGATCTTCCTGACTTGCAGGGATGAAAACGAGAGCATCATCAAAGGATTATCGGAGGGCGGTGACGACTACATCATCAAGCCCTATGATCTCAATGTTCTGGGGGCCCGGGTCGGCGCCCAACTGCGTCGGGCGGGGATGATGTCCGCTGGGAAAATTGAGCTGCCGCCTCTGACCATAGACTTACTGGCGGGAGAAGTGATGCTGAGGGAAGAACACATCAGTTTAACACCCCGGGAAATCCAGCTTTTGGCCTGTTTTACTCTGTATGCCGGCCGCCGTCTGCGCTGTGACGAGATCTACCGGCGCACCTGGGGCGGCACGGCGAAAAACGCCTCTCAGACCATTGCGGTTTACGTGACCAAACTCCGCAAGAAGCTGCATATTGATGAAAACAGCCCCTTTGAACTGCGGGGAACGCGAAACGGGGAATATATCTTCAGCAAGATCCAATACTGAAATCAAGAAAGCGCCGGCAGGGTGAAGCAGAAGGTTGTTCCGATGCCTTCGTCGCTTTTCACCCAAATGCCCCCGTTGTGCTCCTCGATGATGTGTTTGCAGATAAAAAGACCCAATCCGGTGCCGGTATCCTTGCCGCCGCCGGATTTTTGGTTGTTATTATAACGATCAAAAATAAAGGGGAGTTTCGCCGGGCTGATGCCTTCCCCGGTATCGGTGACGCAGATCAAAACTTCGTTGTCACGGGGTTCGGCGGTAACCGTGATGGTACCGTTGACGGTGAAGCGGATGGCATTGGCAATCAGGTTTACGATCACCTGGGAGATACGTCCCTTGTCGGCGTTGATTTGGGGCAATTCGTCCTCGATGCGGATCACCAGTTTATTGCCGTTTTTGTTGAGGATGGGGTAGTGGGTTTCGATGGCGTTGTGGATGATCTCATCGGGATGGCAGGGACTTTTCTCCATGACCATGCGCCCTTCCTCCATTCTTGTCACATCCAAGATCTGCCCTACCATCAGGGCCAAACGTTCCGCTTCGGCGGAGATCAGCTGCATGCGGTGAATCACCGTGGCGGGTTCAACCTCCTGCTGGCGAGAGAGAAGCTGGCGGGTGGTTTGGGCATAGCCGGAGATCACCGTTAGCGGCGTTTTCAACTCGTGGGAGACATTGCCTAAAAATTCTGTTTTCAGCCGGTTGATTTGCTCCAGGGCGGCATTTTCCTCCGTCAGCTGCTTTCGGGCTGTTTCCAGCTCCCGCTGCTGCCGGTTATACATGGCAAAATGCAGGGAAAGGGTGATGCCGAGAATCACGCTCACCGACAAAAAGCTGGTTAAGATATCCAGGAGACGGTCTCTTTCCGTGGCGAAGTATTCAATCTGTTCGGGATGGGCAAAAGCCCATAAACAGAGGCAGGTGTAGACAATAATTTCTAAAAAGGTCATCACCACCATGGCTTTTCCTTCCAGCATGAAGACGGTGAAGACGATAGCGAAAATGAAAAAGGCGATCATACCGCCGTGGTAGCCGCCGGAATGGAAGAACAATACAGTGAACATCCCCAAAAAGATGGTCGCGATCGTGATCATATAACAGAGCTGATACCTGCCGGTACGATAAGCATAGTAAAGCAGGCCAAGGGAAAGGGCGGTGAGGCATAGGTTGATCAAGGCGTTGAAAATCTGGTTGCCGATGATCAGGCTGGTGGCGCACATGACGAAACTGATGAACATCCCTGCCATTGCAAGGATATTGAAGAGACGGACGCGAAAATCAAGTTCTTTACTGAAAAATCGCCGGATCAGCCAGCCATATGCTTTGCCCATGGTATTTTTCTGCCTTTCGGTTGGATACTGTGATTATACCATAGATTTACCGAAGTGGGGAGCGCTCCTTGACAAAAAGGGGCGGTTTTTTGTATGATACGGGGAGGAAGTGATTTTATGCAGACCATCCTTTATGAGGTCAAAAACGGCCTCTACCTCAATTTGACCAATCGTTGCCCCTGTAACTGCTCTTTTTGCCTGCGGCAGAACCATGACGACCCCGGCAACGAGGAATCCCTCTGGCTTGACCGTGAACCCACTTTTGCCGAAGTGAAAGCCGCCCTCAAGGAGCGGGATTTAAATCAATATCCGGAAATCGTTTTCTGCGGTTTCGGTGAGCCCCTGGAAGCCTTTGATGTGCTGAAAGCGACGGCGGCCTATCTCAAAACGTTTTATCAGGGGAATATTCGTCTGAACACCAACGGCCTTGGCGATTTGATCGTTGGCAGGCCCGTGGCAGGGGAATTGAAGGGCCTCATCGACGCTGTTTCCATCAGTTTAAACGCCGCAGATGCCAAAACGTATCAGGCGATTAGTGACAGCTGTTTCGGGGAAAAGTCCTTTGACGCCGTCCTGTCCTTCGCGGCGGACTGTGCCAAGGTGATTCCGGAAGTAACCTTGACCACAGTGGCCACGACGATTTCCAAAGAGGATGAAAAGCGTTGCGCCGCGCTGTGTGCTGAATTGGGTGTCACCTACCGCATCCGCTCTTATATTGAATAGGAACATACCTGAGCGAACGCCTTACGGCGTTCGTTCAGGCCGCCGACAAAGTCTGATACGTAGCAAACCCTTTGGCCTACGACAGCTTGAGTACTATTTTGTACACTGCGCGGCCGCAGGCCAAAGCGTTTGCCGCGTCTAAGCCTTTCTCGACAGCCTATCATCCTGTAGCCCAAAACTCGCTTGCGCGTATTTTGTCTACAGTCTGGCGAACGCCTTACGGCGTTCGTTTTAGTTTGCATTTCCAAAGGGATGTGCTATAATCAAAATATAAAAATACATGGAGATCGATAAGAAAGATATTATGATAAACAAAAAGATTCAGTATTTTATCACCTTGGCCCAATGCCTTTCTTTTACCAAAGCCGCCAACCAATACGGCGTCAGTCAAACGGCGATCAGCCAGTATATCGCCGGTTTGGAACAGCGTCTGGGGGTCAAACTGTTTCACCGCAATCCCCATTCCGTATCCTTGACCGAAGCGGGCAAGGTCTATTACCGCCGTGTTTGTCACATGCTCCAGTATTACGAAGATACCGTCAATCAAACCACTGCCGCCGCCGACCTTTACAGTGGTTATGTGAAGGTGGGCATCGGTATCTATGAATATCATAAAACCGATGATTTTTTCAGCCAGTTGCTTAACCGCTATCCGGCCATTAAAACCGACGTCTATCAGTACCCCTATGAAGAGCTGACCCGGCGTTTGAAAAACGGTGAGCTGGACGCGATCATCGCCATTGACCTTTGTGAGGATTCCTTTGCCAACCGGGAAATCCACACCAAACCGCTGTTTAGCTCCAATAACTGTCTGGTGGTGGAAAAATCTGTGGCCGCCAAATATCCCGAAAACGACGGCGCCGCTATGCTCAAACAGGAGTACCTGATCACCAACTGTGAAAATGCCGGTCCTTCCTCCATGGATATGCTCCGTAACCTCTTAGTGGAAGAGTATGGCTTCTTTCCCGAACGGACCACCCGCACCAATAGCATCAATCCACAACTGTTGATGGTCCGCTCCAAACAGGGGGTGGCCATCGTACCGGATTTCATCAAAGAGATCTATGACGAAAACCTCATCCGCATTCCCATGCATCATCATCCCCCCTATCAGTACGAGATCATCAGTTTGGCGGAGAACGATAATCCCGCCGTGGATATTTTGATGCAACTCGGCGACGAACTTTAGGGAGTTTACGATGATTGCAGCCGTAATTTTAGCCGCCGGCAACGGTTCCCGTATGGCGGGGAGCTTGCCGAAGCAGTTTTTAAAGATAGAGGGTAAACCGGTGCTGGTGCGCACCGTGGAAGCCTTTCTTCGTTCGGACCTGGTGGACCGCGTCGTCGTGGCGGTTGCCAAAGACTGGCTTGACTATGCGGAACGCCTGTTGGAAGAGGCCTTTGGGGGGGCAGCTCCCATTTCTGTCACCGTCGGTGGCAGCAGCCGTTTGCAAAGTTTGATCAATGCCTGTGCTTTCCTAAGCGACGCTTTCGGCATCACCAAAGATGATATTGTCCTGACCCATGACGCCGCCCGGCCCTTTGTTACAAAACAAGTCATTGCCGAAAATATTAAGCTATTGGACTCCTATGACGGGGTCACCACGGCCTGTCCCGCCGTTGATACGATACTCGTCTCCGCCGACGGAAAAAAGGTTGACGATATCCCCCTCCGTAAAACGATGTTTTCCGTGCAAACACCACAGACCTTTCATACGGGCGAGTTGATTGAAACCATCGCCTCCCTGACGGAAGCGGAGAAAAGCGCCTTGACCGACGCCGCAAAAGCTTATGTATTAAAAAAGAAGCGCGTCGGTATTGTTTTGTCAGAAACCACCAACCTAAAATTGACCACCGCGGCTGATCTTTCTCTGGCGGCGTCATTGATGCTTGGTGAAAAATAAGAGATGGAGGGAAGAATATGGCTGTTATCGTATTCGAATCCAATGCCGGACATACGGAAAACTACGGCAGAATGCTGGGGGAAATCTTGAACGTCCCCGTCTTTTCTCATAAGCATGCCAAAAATGTTTTGGGCAAAGGGGAAGCGGTGTTTTTTATGGGCTGGCTTTGTGCCGACACCGTCAAGGGTTATAAAAAAGCCCAAAAGACCTTCGATCTTTGCGGCGTTTGCGCCGTGGGTATGACGTCTCCGGAGCTGGTCGACATCGACCAGCTGAAAAGAAAAAATGAAATCAATGGTAAACCGTTTTTTTATCTTCAGGGCGGCCTTGAACTGGATAAATTATCGGGCATCTATAAAAAGATGATGTCCGTCGCGACGTCTTCCCTGGAAAAGGGGGCAGCCAAAGGGACGCTTTCGCCAAAGGATGTCCAGATGGCTGCTTTGCTGAAAGCAGGGGGCTCCTGTGTGCAGAAAGAAAACTTGCAGTCCATTGTGGAATGGTGGAATCAAAGGTGAAGGGATGCTTATTACCCCGGATCATTTAGAGTCATCAGCCTGTGTCGAAAGCCTGGTATCTCCGAGTGATCCGGGGTATTATTTTGTCGTAACACAGCGCATCTATTGACATTATGAGGAAAACGCGCTACGATGAAACAGTGTTAGATGAAGCTAACCCGGAGAAATCAGGGAGGAATATATGACCTTAGACGAGATGCCTGTCGGCTCCTACGGTATCATACGGGAAGTACATTGCGAAAAAAGCTTTCGCCGCCGTTTGCTGGATATGGGGCTGACACCGAAAACAAAAATAATGGTACGCAAAGTTGCGCCGCTGGGTGATCCCATCGAAGTCTTTTTAAGAGGATATGAGTTGACACTGCGGAAAGAAGACGCCAGTTGTATCCTGGTGGAGGAATGCGATGAAGTCCTTTGAAATTGCCCTGATCGGGAATCAGAATGCTGGAAAAACCACGCTGTTCAATGCTTTGACCGGCAGCAATCAGCATGTGGGCAATTTCCCCGGTGTGACGGTGGAAAAAAAAGAGGGGCGTTTGATCTCCCATCACGATATCACCGTGGTGGATCTGCCGGGGATCTATTCCCTGTCTCCTTATACCGCTGAAGAGATTGTTACCAGGGATTTTCTGCTGAAGGAAAAACCTAAGGGGATCATCAATATCATCGACGCCACCAATTTGGAACGGAACCTCTACCTGACCTTGCAACTGATTGAACTGAACCTGCCCACAGTATTGGCCCTCAATATGATGGATGAAGTCCGGGCCAACGGTCACTGCATCGATGTGGAAGGCTTGAGCCACGCCTTGGGCATTCCCATCGTACCCATTGCCGCTTCAAAAAAAGAGGGGATCGAAGACCTCATCGCCGTGATGGAAACAACGGTGAAAAATAAGGCGCTGCCCCGAAAAATGGATTTTTGCCGAGGCGCTGTTCATAAAGCCATTCACAGCGTCGCCCATATCGTGGAGGAAAACGCCGTCGCCGCCGGGATTCCGGTGCGTTTTGCCGCCACCAAACTGGTGGAAGGGGACAAGCCCGCCACCGCCATACTTGCCATGGAAGAAGAGGATCTGGCAATCATCGAGTCCATTGTTGCCGAGATGGAGCATACCCTCCATACGGACAGGGAGGCCGCTTTGGCCGACATGCGCTATGAGTTTATTGAGGGCCTCTGCAAGGTTTATGTGAAACAGGAGGGCATCGCCAAGGGACACCAGCGCAGTATCCTAATGGACCGCTTCCTGACCCACCGTATTTTTGCCGTGCCCATCTTTCTCTGTATCATGGCGTTGATTTTTTGGCTCACCTTTTCCGCCATCGGTCCAATTTTTAACGATTTGATGCAGAATTTGGTCAATGTTGTTACGGCCAAGGCAGCCTATTTTCTGGAAGCAGCCCACGTTAACCAGGTGTTAACCTCTATGATCATCGACGGCGCTTTTGCCGGTGTGGGGGCGATTTTGTCGTTTCTGCCCACCATCGTCATCTTGTTTTTCTTTTTGTCCCTGCTGGAAGACAGCGGCTATATGGCACGGGTGGCCTTTGTCTTCGACCGTCTCTTCCGCAAGGTAGGGCTTTCTGGAAAATCCTTTGTTCCCATGCTCATCGGCTTTGGCTGTTCCGTCCCGGCCATCATGGCCACGCGAACCTTAGGTTCCAACCGGGAACGTAAAATGACCATTCTCCTAACGCCCTTTATGTCTTGCAGTGCCAAGCTGCCGATTTACGCCGTTTTTACCATGGCCTTTTTTCAGCGCCATCAGGGTCTCGTGATGATCGCCCTCTATATTCTTGGCATTGCCGTGGCCGTTTTGGCCGCCCTGCTTTTGAAAAAGACCAGGTTCAAAGGACGCTCCATGCCGTTTTTGTTGGAATTGCCGCCTTACCGGCTGCCGGATATTAAAACCGTCATGCGGGATCTTTGGAGCAAAACCAAGGATTTTCTGACCCGCGCCTTTACCATTATCTTCTTGGCTTCCCTGGTGGTTTGGCTCTTGCAGAGCTTTGATTTCCGCTTCAATCTGGTGAACGACAGCTCCGAGAGTATTTTAGCCGTTTTCGGGAAGCTTTTGACGCCCCTCTTTTCGCCTTTGGGCTTTGGCGATTGGCGTTCGGCGACAGCCCTGGTTACCGGTTTGATTTCAAAAGAAACGGTGATCAGTACCTTTGCCATTCTGCTGGGAGCCAGTGATTCCGCTGGTGTGGCGTCTTCGCTGTCTACTTTGTTTACGCCCCTTTCCGCCTTTTCATTCCTCGTCTTTACTTTGCTTTATATGCCTTGCGTCGCCGCCTTTGCCGTGACCAAACGGGAATTGGGAGGGATGGGTCAGGCCCTGTTGGCCTCGTTGTTTCAAACCTCCATCGCCTGGTTTGTGGCGCTCCTCTTTTATCAGATCGGCCGTTTGGTGATCGGTCTGTAACCATTCGCAAACCGATTCAATTGATAAATAAAAGCCGCCTTTGGAGAAAACTCCAAAGGCGGCTTTTCATAGACAAAAAAACTTTTCTTTGCGAATCGGAAGCAGTAAAGGGGAGCATGCCGCCTATTTCAGTAAATCAATGTAATAGGGCAGCTCCTTTTCGAAGCAGACGCCGTAGCGCACTTCGGTGCCGGCCTTGGCGGTTCGGCGGATGCAGGCCACGGTATAATCCACGGCAATGGCGGTGGCCTCCCGCAGGGTCTTATCGTTGCTGAGGGCGCCGACCAGCGCGGAACCGAAAACATCGCCGGTGCCGTGAAAATAGCCGGGGATTCTTTCGTTCATCAAATAATGGATTTCGCCTTTGGCCTTGTCCGAGGCGGCGGCGCCGAGCTTTGTCTCGTCAAAAGAGATCCCGCTTAAAACGACCTTTTCCGCACCGAGGCCGTGAAGGGCGTTGAGGATAGAAAGAATGTAATCCTCGGAATAGTTTTTTTCTTCATAGGGGAGGCCCGTCATGAAAGCCGCTTCAGTGAGGTTGGGCATGATCAGGTCGGCTTTGGCGCAAAGCTTGGCCATACCCCGGGCGAAAGCTTCGTCGAAGAGTTCGTAAAGGGAGCCGTTGTCGCCCATGACCGGATCGACGCAGACCAAGGTATCTTTTCCGCGGAAACCGTCAAATAAGCCTTTCATCAGTTCCAGTTGTTCAAAGGAGCCGAGATAGCCGGTATATATGAAATCCACTTTTAAGTTTAAAGCTTCCCAATGGCGGGTGATGGGGGCGATTTCAGCGGTAAGGTCTCTGAAGGTAAAGCCGGTGAAGCCGCCGGTATGGGTGGAAAGGACGGAGGTCGGCAGAATGGAGCATTCTGCCCCGGCGGCGGAGATGATCGGCAACGCTACGGTGAGAGAACATCTGCCGACACAGGAAATGTCGTGTACTGCCAGAACCCTTTTCTGTTGTTCCATGTGGTTTCTCCTTGTACGTATTTATATGGTAGTATATGACTTTTTTTTCATTTAATCAAGATATATTTTACGTTTTGGTATATAAATCTTTACACGATGAAAGCATAAAGGTATACTATAATATAATGTTAGAAAGAGAGGAACGCAATATGACTGAACAAACAAAACAAACAAAAAAGAGCGATTGCACACCAAAAAAATGCGAATCTTGCAAAGAAAGCTGCGAAGGGCGTATGAAACCGGCAAAAGAAGCGGCGAATTCATATAGCGACGTAAAAAAAGTGATCGGCGTGATCAGCGGCAAAGGCGGCGTGGGGAAATCAATGGTCACCTCCATGCTGGCGCAGGATATGAGCGACCGCGGTTACCGTACCGCGATTCTTGACGCCGACCTTACCGGCCCCTCCATTCCCCAGGGTTTCGGCATCCATCAACGGGCCGAATCTTCCGAAGCGGGATTGCTCCCCGCCTTGTCCAAAGACGGTATTAAGATCATGTCCATCAATTTGCTGCTGGAAAACGAAAAAGAACCCGTGGTTTGGCGCGGTCCGATGATCGCCGGCGCCGTCAAACAATTTTGGACCGATGTGGTTTGGGGTGATATTGATTTTATGTTCGTTGATATGCCTCCAGGCACCGGCGACGTACCCCTGACGGTTTTTCAGTCCCTGCCCGTGGACGGTCTCATCATCGTCACTTCACCCCAGGAATTGGTGCAGATGATCGTGGGAAAAGCGGTCCATATGGCGAAACATATGGAAGTTCCCGTCATCGGCATTGTGGAAAATATGTCCTACATTCAGTGTCCTGACTGCGCCAAGAAGATCCACATGTTCGGCGAGAGCCACGTGGAGGAAACCGCCGCGGAATACGGCTTAAAGGTCTTGGGCAAATTGCCCCTTGATCCCAGAGTGTCCGCTGCCTACGACGCCGGGGAAGTGCAAATTTTCGCGGATCACTGGGATAAAGCCATCGGTGACGCCGTGGAAGCCCTCAGCCGCTAAAGAGCCGGGAACAGGAATGGGGGAGGGAAAACTATGACAAGAGAATTGCGCCGTCGCAAACAGGCTTTGGAAAAAACGGAAATTGTTGCTGTTTTGCTCCGGAATACCAGCGGTGTGCTGGCCCTGACCGGTACCGACGGCTACCCTTACGCGGTGCCGTTAAGCTATGTTTATACTGCGGGGAAGCTTTATTTTCACTGTGCCAAGGAAGGCTATAAAATCGATGCCCTTCGCCACGGGTCAAAGGCTTCTTTCTGCGTGATCGACAGAGATGAAATTGTCCGGGAAGATTTTTCCACCAACTACATCAGCGTGATCGCTTTCGGCAATGCGTATCTTGTGACCGACGATGAAGAGAAAAGGCTTTCCATCGGCCTGCTCGCCGCAAAATACGGTACCGGAGACAGGACAGCTGATGAAAAGGAAATCGAAAAATCCTGGAGCCGACTTACGATGATTTGCCTTGACATCGAAGAGATCACCGGCAAAGCGGCGACGGCGGTGATCAAAAATAGGGAAGCCTATTTCCCCCAGGCCGGAAAGGCCTGCTCTTCCTGTCAGAACTGAAACGGTCTTAGCCCCTTCGCTTTAGGGACTTTCTTTGACCTTGGTGCGTATAATAGGATAGAAGGTCAAAGAAAAGAGATTGTTGTATGATTCCAGGTTTGCGAACATTGAAAAATCTCCTCGAAACGGCCTTGGCACCGGTGGGGAGCACTATGTATATCTATGGCGGCGGCTGGAATGAAGCCGATGACGGCGCCGGCGAAGACGCCGTCAGCATCGGCGTGGCGCCGCAATGGCGCGACTTCTTTTCGCTCCAGAAGGCGAACTACGACTTTCATCACCATCACGATAGAAGGGACGGCCTTGATTGTTCCGGCTATGTAGGCTGGGTGCTGTATAACGTCTTTCGCAAGGAAAGCGGCGGTGAAGGCTACGTGCTCCCCTCGGCGGAAATGGCGAAGACCTTTGCCGCTTACGGCTGGGGGACGTACCTCCCGGCAAAGGAAGTCGGAGATTACTGCCCCGGCGACCTCATGAGCAGCAAAGAACGTCACGTTTATATCGTTCTCGGTGCCTGTGCCGACGGCAGTGTCCTGCTGCTCCATGCCAGTCCCCCAGGGGTGATGCTCAGCGGCACCGTGACGCCGGCCGGGGAAACGGAAAGCAATGCCGTTTCGCTGGCGGAATACTATCTCAAAACATATTATCCCGCCTGGTATGAAAAATTCCCCGCCTGCGGCAGGGGTCTTTCCTATCTTACTGAATATGACCAGCTGCGTTGGGATCTCGGCGGTGTTTTAAAGGATCCCGAAGGTTACCGTTTTTTGCCGCCGCCACTGCTTTTGGCGGATCTCTTCAAAAATAAAAAGTATAGTTTAGTGGAACCGGATATTGTTCATGACAAACGCCCGTATCTTTGGTGATACGGGCGTTTTTTATAAAGATCACGTACCGAAAGCAGGGAAGGTAGCATTTAGGAGAATGGAATCCATGGGACAAAGTAGGGTAATGGAATGAATGGAATCGCCATGATTGGCGGGTTTCAATCCCTGTGGAATTTGGTCTTTTGAGGGCCTCCCGCCTTTTTCCGGCAGGGTGTTTTTGTGTGATTGATTTTCCCTTTTTAAGTACGATAATCTACTTTATGGAGCGCCGTTGGTCAACGCTGCGCATCGTGAATCGGCCTTACGGAGCATTGGCTTTGGCTGGTCAATTCATTGTTTCATATGAATGTCAAATACCTTTTTAACCGGCGGGCTTTTCTGTGATTTGACAGTGGAAGAGCTCGCTCAGACGTTGGCAGCCGACTTTGTCAAGGGAGTAGAATGCGTGGGCTTTCCCGTTTTTTATTTGCAGTACATGGGTACAGCAGCGAAGAATCAGTTCCGGATCGTGGGTGATCACCAGCGACGTCTTTTTCCCGTTCAGCGAAAGGAGCAGTTTTGCGGTTTCCCGCATGTGATCGTAATCAAGGCCACTGGTGGGTTCGTCAAAAAGAAGAATATCTTTATCGGCAAGAATCGCCGCGGCAATGGCTACCCTTTGTTTTTGACCTCCTGATAAGGAAACGGGGTGGCAGTCACTGTATTCCGTCAGATTTAGCTGTGAAAGAATTTGCCCAACCTCATCTTCATTTTCCTTGTTCATGCCGAGGCGTACTTCCTCAATAACGGATTCACAGAAGAGCTGGTGGTTCACGTCTTGCATGACCATATAGCATTTTTTTAACATGGCCCGGCGGTGATGGGCAACGCCGTCTATGGTGACGCTGCCTCGAAATTTCTTTTGGAGACCGCAAAGACACTTGGCAAATGTGGATTTTCCCGCGCCGTTTGGGCCAATCAAGGCAATCATACTGTTTTTCGGCAGGGACATGTCGTCGATTTGCAGCGCCGGCGTTTTTTTGTCATAGCTGAAACGGAAATCGTGGAGTTGCAGTGTATCACCGCCGGGGCGTAACAGAGCTTTGCTTTTTAGGCCTTCCAGAGAGTGGCAACGCAGACCGAATTCTTTTCGTTTTTCCCCGGGCAAAGCGGTAAAATCGTTCATGCTCATATCAAAACCGATCATACCCCGTTCCAAATAGATCACTCTGTCACAAATATCGGTGAGCCAGTGGAGCCTATGTTCGGCGATGACAACGGTTTTACCTTGCGATTTCCATAAAAGGATGGTACGGCGGAGCTGTTTTATGGCTTCGGGATCAAGATTAGAGGTCGGTTCATCCAGCACAAAAACTTCGGGGTGCATGGCGGCTACCGAGGCGCAGGCGACTTTTTGTTTTTCTCCGCCGGAAAGATTGAATATGCTGCGCCCAAGCAAGTGTTCTATTTCCATTTCTGCGGCCGCTTCACGGATCCTTGCTTTGATGACGCTTTCGGGCAACCCCTGATTTTCACAGGCAAAGGCCAGCTCGCTTGTGGTATCCACGCAGAAAAACTGGCTACGCGGGTTTTGGAATACGCTTCCCACAACAGCAGCGGTTTCATAGAGCTTTGCCTTTGCCGTGTTGAGGCCTGCGACAGTAATCTCACCGCTTAAATCTCCTTCATAATAGTGGGGAATCAAGCCATTGATCAATCGTGTGAGCGTGGTTTTGCCGCAGCCGGATTTGCCGCAAAGCAGAACGGTTTCCCCGGGGGAGATCTTCAGGGAGACATTGTTTAAAGCGCCCTTTTCCCCATTGCCATATTTGAAACAAACGTCTTTCATTACAATCAATTCAGCTACCTCACAGGACATGTAACCGGGTTAAAAACAAAAGGACAAAAGACACGGCGCATAAAAGAATCATCAAAAAGTCCTGTATGCCAAAGCCGATTTCGCAGACATTGGTGCGCCGCACATTGCCGCCGAGGCCCCTGGTCAGCGCCGCGGCAGAGAGTTCCTCCCCAATCTTAACGGAACATGTCAGCAGTGGTACGAGGCGGTATTCCACAAACTTGCCGGGATGATTGCCGCCAAGGACAATGCCGCGCATTTTCATCGCCGCGTTGATGGAATTGAATTCATCGGCAACAGTGGGGAAAAAGCGGAACATCACCGAGGCCGGAATGATCAGCTTTTCACTGACGTGCATCCGTAACATGGCGGCGGTAAATTCGCTGACTGTGGTTGTGGAGACCACAAAGAAACCCATCATGATGCTGGGCATAAAACGCGTGATGATGCCGGCTGTACCGAGAAGCAGGAAATTCAAAATTCCCGTAGTGCTTGGGGCGAAAAGGGAAAAAGACAGATACATCCCGGCATATAGGAAAAAATAGAGTGCCGCGGCTCTGTATTTTTTTACTGATAGCAATAACACCAACGGAATCAGGGCCAAGCAGGGTGTGATAAACGCTGTGACCGCGCCGCCCGCTCCCCCCAGAACAAAGGTGGCCATGGTAATCAACAGCAGTAATTTCGTTCTGGGGTCAAGGGCCAGACCGCGGTCTTCAACGTCTGCTTGCAACAGATTACCCAACATCATACGATTCCCGCTTTGATGAAATGTTTTTTCAGTACAGCCCTGCCCAAGAGTCCGCCGATGAGGCCGGAGAGAATCGCGGCGATCAAAAGCGTGGGGCACATCCAAGGCGGCATCAGGGCGGTTAGGGCGTCAATGTAATCTTTCCCGTAATCCTGCCTGGTCGCAAAGTAACCTTCTATGTTTGTAAACAACGGAATATAGTTGCCCCAGATCCAAATGCTGAAAACCCCTGAGGTCAAAACAGCCATGGCGCTGCTTTGATAATGTTTTCTGCGGTAAACCAGCTCCGCCAAAAGACCGCTGACGGCGCCGACGATGAGGGCGTAATAACCCATGCCGGTAAGGAGCATCAATAGTCCCATAAGTAGGCTCATGATCAAGATCATCCCGAATTTTTTTACTTTTGTCAAAAAAAGCATAAAAGGAATGCCAGCGATGATCGGTCCGATAACGCAGAGCAGCGGCATAAAAATAGGAATATAGCCCAACATAGCCACAACAAAAACAATGACAAAATAGATGGCCGTAAAAATGCCTACGTTGATGAGGTCTTTCCCTTCCAGTCTTTCGTTTTTCATCTGTTTCTCCTTTGTGCTTATCATGAGGCCAGGGTTTCTCCCATCTTTCTGCAAGCCATTTCCCCGGCGCCGTCCGGTTCTTCCTGGCAGATGACGCTGTCACAGAGGAGGAGAGCGCCGTCTTCCCGGCATACGTCCTCCCAGGTGCGCATCCACTCGCCGTCACCCCAGCCGTAAGAGCCGAAAAGGGCGATACCCTTGCCTTTTAAGGACGGTTCCACGGCGGTGAACATGGGTTCGAATTCTGTTTCCTCCAGTTCTTCTTCTCCCATGGAGGGGCAACCGAATGCGATGGCGTCGAAGTGATTGATCTCATCGGGAGAAAAATCTCCGGCGGTGACCAGGGCTGCTTCCGCGCCGTTTGCCTTGGCCCCTTCGGCGATGAGCTGCGCCATTCTTTCGGTATTCCCTGTACCGCTCCAGTAAACAACTGCGATTTTTTTCATTGGTGTTGATCCTTTCTTTTCGTGAAGATTGTTTTATCATTCAGCGGGAAGCGGCCACCATGTATTTTTGTTTTATAACGCCTGTTTCCCGTCAATATGCGTGATTAAGCGACATGTTCTTCTAAAATATTTTTCAATGCCGCCAAAGAACTGGTGTGGCAGCGAGCGACGACGGTCTCCCCGTGCCTGACCTCGCCGATGGCGCATTGCACCATGGCGTGGGACATGGTGCCGGTAAAAAGGACGAGCAGATCAGGAATACCGATGCGTCCCTTTAAGGTACCGTTGATTTTTGTGAAAACTTTTGCTTGGCAATGATATTGCTTACAGAGATTTTTATAGCGGCATTCCATGCATTCGTTGCCGCCGACGATGACGATATTCATGATTCCTTTCTTGGGGATGGCCATGGTTCACCACCTTTTTTCTGACTTTTAACGGTTCAGCCGGTTTGCTTTTTGTTCAGGAACCCACGGCCAGTTGCTGCAAAGAAGCGCCTTGGGACCATCTCTTTTTGTAGATTTCCGTGCACCGCTTGTATTTGGCAAACTGTTTTTCGGCGCTATGATCATCGCCGTATACTTTCCAGCAGCCGAGGCACTTGCAGTTGCTGCCCCGATGCTCAATGAAGCCCTTTACATCGGTACAGGGATAGCTCAAAAAGAGGCCGATCTCATGGGGAAATTCCTCCGCTTTCCTGCATTTTTTAACCAATTCTTTTAGACATGCTTCCGTGGAGCGGCAGGAATAACCCCTGCTTTGTAAGATCTCTTTGGCTTCCGCCGCCGCCAGGTCCTGAGACAGCCGCTGGGGGCGGTAAAAATAAACCAACCCTCTCTTTTCAGAGGTCCTCATCAGCAGAACGCGAATGCCTTTTGGGTTCAGCGCCCGGTTAAGGCTGCGAATCTCCTGTTTTAGGGCAGCCCGGGAAGGGCAGTCGCAACTGAATAAATTGCCTGTTTTGATTCCCGCCAATGTGGGGGAACAGTGTTTGATGACCGCTTCTTCCGACATCGTTCTTCCTCTCTCCTTTCTTCCCGCTTTCTCTTTATGGTAGTCAGAGCGTACAGTTAGTCATTGCTAACTATACGCTATTTTTATGTTCCTTCCCGTTTTTGTTCGTTGTTTTCTTGCCGATATCTGGCCGCAAGCTTCTTCATCCGGTGTTTAAAATAAAAAAGTCCGATGAGCATCATAATGAGCAGGCATACATCACGTTGCAGCAGCGGATCGTAAACCAAAGCCATGCTTCTCACTCCTTTTCTTGACCGCCCTTTTGATGAGCGGTTTTCCCGGTTATTTTGTGATGTTTGTCCTCAACGAATAAAACGCGCTTTTCCAGAATGGTTAGTATTCACTAACTATGATGTAAAAAATAAGTAGTTAGTTATATCTAACTACTTATATCCTACCCAATGATCCTCCTTTTGTCAAGAAGTTTTTAAAAAACTTTGGCGGGAAGGGAATTTACCCGGGAAAGCTCTTAACAAAGGGAAGCCGATTTCTGATGTTTTACCAGAAACCGGCTTTCTTTTTGTGGGGCTTCTTTTTGGAGAGGCCTCTCCCCCTCATTTACTCAAGGTTCAGATGTCTTCTTAATATATAGTCCACCAGGAAAAAGACGGCGGTGACCGTGACGAGTTCGATGGCAATACCAAAGAACAGGGGCAGCAGTAAATCAGAGGATTGATTGATGGCGGTATTGGCATCAAAGGGGAGAAGCTCGCCGATGAGGGAAGTGATGCCGATATAGATGATATAGAAGAGGATGAAGCAGCCGAAAGGTACGATTCTCCGGCGTACCGTATCGTTGGCTTTGAAAATCGGCAGTTGAGCCACGGAAACGGAGAGGTAAATCGTGAAGAGGAAAAGCGTGAAATTTAGAATCATAGAAACAAGGATTTCCGCCACCACCAGCCAGTCGCCGGCTTGGGCATGGGAGAAGACAAAGGCAAAGAAGTCACCGATCATGCCCCATTCAAAGGTTGCGGCATTTAAGATAAAGAGGAAACCGCTAAGGAAGCCGCAGAACAGACCGATTCCCGACCAGACAATGGCGGCAATGGCTTTTGTGAGAATCAGTTGCTTTGCCGTGACCGGCAGGGTGAACATCAAGTAACCTTCGTCTTTCAACAGATTCCGGCGAAAGCGGCGGATCATCGTCACCAAGGTAATGACGAAGGCGGCCACGGTGATGGCGCCGAAAATAGCGGCGGCGAAGGCCGAAGGCGTATCGTAATGGGTTAAGAGTAATAGATTTGTAATAACCGCCGCTGCGATCATCAGCAGATAAACGGGGAGCAGCTCTTTGGCAATGGCGGAAAATTCATGTTTTAGCAGCTTAGCGAACATTGGAATACCTCCCTGAACAATTCATCGATGGATTTACCGTGGTCTTCCCGGATGGTATCGGCGTCACCTTTTAAGACAATTTCGCCTTCTTTTAAGAAAATCACGTCGTCAAAAACGCGTTCAACGTCGGTGATGAGGTGGGTGGAAATGATCACCGTAGAACCGGGGTCGTACATTTTTAAGATCAAGTCTAAAATGTAGTCCCTGGCAGCGGGATCGACGCCGCCGATGGGTTCGTCTAAGAGATACAGTTTTGCTTTGCGGGAAAGCACGAGAATCAATTGAACTTTCTCTTTGTTGCCTTTGGAAAGCTGCTTGATTTTGGCTTCCTCATCAATGTTCATATCTTTTAAGAGTGATTTTGCTTTATCGAGGTCAAAATCAGCGTAAAAATCATTGAAAAAAGCCAGCATCTTTTTGACCTTCATGCTTTCGTCCAGATAGGAACGCTCCGGTAAAAAGGAGATGATTCCCTTGGTTTCGACGCCGGGACGGTTGCCGTCGATTAAGAGGGTTCCTTCCGTTTCCAACAAGCCGTTCATGGCTTTGAGCAGCGTTGTTTTGCCGCTGCCATTGGGGCCCAAAAGACCGATGATGCGCCCCTTTTCCGCGGTGAAGCTGACGTTTAAGAGCGCCGGTTTCTTCTTGTAGACTTTGGTTAAGTCCTTGATTTCAATCAGTGATGTCATTTTTCTCGTCTCCTCCTATAAACAGAGATGCCAGCTTTTCTTCGGGGAAGCCGATCTCCTTCATATTTTGAATGAATTCTTCTGTCAGTTTTCTCGCTGCTGCCACTCTTTTTTCCTCTATGAGGGCGTTGTCTTCCGTTACAAAACGTCCGCTGGTACGTTCCGTCACCACCAGCATATCCGCTTCCAAAGTGCTCAAAGCCCGTTGGGCGGTGTTGGGGTTGATGCCCTGGGCAGCGGCGATGTCCCGCACGGAAGGGAGCTTCTCGCCGGGAGAAAATTCGCCGGAGAGTATCTTCTTGGTGATGTTCTCCACGATCTGCAAGTAGATCGGCGTGTTCCGGTCAAAATGAGTCATAATCGCGCCTCGCTATTCTGTGTATTATTGTATTAGTAGCTTAATACAATAATACAGATGCGGGTGATATTTGTCAAGCCTTTTTTGAAAGAAATTTTCAAAAGCAGGAAAACCGTGGTTTATCACGTATAATAATAGATAGAAGTAATCGGAGGAGGCCGCAATGAAACGGGAAGATCTGGAAAAAAGAGAAGAACAGATGTTGTCTCCCTACGCCGCAAAAAGCGCCTCCAGTCGGGGGCGGCTTACGGCGGTTCCTCCCTGCCCTTTGCGGACGGAATTTCAGCGTGACAGGGACCGGATCATTCATTCCAAGAGTTTTCGCCGCCTGAAATATAAAACCCAGGTCTTTTTACCAGGGGGCAGCGACCATTACCGGACGCGGCTCACCCATACCCTGGAAGTCGCTCAAATTGGCCGTACCATTGCCCGGGGCCTGAACCTCAACGAGGATCTTACCGAAGCCATCGGACTCGGCCACGACCTGGGCCATACGCCCTTCGGCCATGCCGGAGAGCGGCTGATCGACAGTTTGGTGCGGCCGGAATATACCTTTCGCCATAATGAGCAGAGCTTGCGGATCGTCGATGTTTTAGAGGACGGCAAGGGGTTGAACCTTACGGAAGAGGTGCGGGACGGCATTTTGCGCCACACCGGCGACGAACCCCCCTTCACCTTGGAAGGCCAGGTGATCTGCTTCGCCGACCGCATTGCCTATGTCAACCACGATATCGACGATGCCCTGCGCAGCGGCTTTTTAGCGGAAGAGGATTTGCCCGGAGATTACCTTGATTTCTTGGGAAAAACCCATTCCAGCCGAATTAACGCCCTGGTCAGTGATATCATCGAAACCAGTGAGGGCAAAGCTTACGTGCGTCAATCGGATACCGGTAGTGCTGCCTTGCAGCAACTGCGCAGCTTCCTTTTTGACCATCTCTACCGTTTGCCCCAAGTCCGGGAAGAGGAAGAAAAAGGCTGCGGCATCTTAAAAGCGCTCTTTCTTTATTACGAAGACCACCCCGAACAGATTCCCTCCACCACGCCGAAAGGGCCGTTGAAAATTCGTGTCAAAGATTATGTGGCGGGAATGACCGATAAATTTGCGGAAGAAACCTACCTTGAATTATTCATTCCGAAAAGCTGCCGTTTTTGATCATTGCATAATATTACCATTTTTGTAAAAACTACGGAGAGACTTTATGACCCCCGGTATGATCCCCAGAGAATTGATTGATGAAATATTGGATCGCGCGGACATTGTTCAACTGATCGAAGCGTACCTGCCCTTAAAGCGGCAGGGCCGCAACATGGTAGGGCTATGCCCGTTTCACCTGGAGGATACGCCGTCCTTTTCCGTTTCTCCCGATAAGCAGATGTACTACTGTTTCGGCTGCCAAAAAGGAGGCAACGCCATTTCCTTTGTTATGGAATACGAACATCTCTCCTTTCAGGAAGCCGTGGCCAAATTGGCCCAAAGAGTAGGCGTTACCCTGCCGGAACGGGAAATGACCACAGGGCAAAAGCGGGTTTACGACGAGAAACGGCGTTTGATCCAGATCAACAAGGCCGCGGCGGCCTATTACCGGGAACAGCTTAAAAGAACGCCCCTCGCTTTGACGTATCTGCAAAAAAGGGGCGTCAGCGAAGAGATCTCCAGCCGCTTTCTCTTGGGCTATGCCGCCGATAGCTGGGAAAATCTCAAACAGTTCCTGCTAAAGAAAGGTTTTACGGAACCGGATATGTTAAAAGCCGGCGTGGTTTCCCAAGGGGAAAGCGGAAAGTATTTTGACCGCTTTCGAAACCGGCTGATGTTTCCGATTTGCGATAAAAAAGGCGATGTTATCGCCTTCGGTGGCCGCGTTCTCGACGACAGCCTGCCGAAATACCTCAATACCCCGGAAACCGCCGTGTTTCATAAAGGGCAGAATCTCTACGGCCTGCATCTGGCCTTTCCCAATATTCGCAAAGAGGAAGAGGCGATCCTGATGGAAGGCAATGTCGATGTGATCACCGCCCATCAATGCGGTGTCGATAATGCCGTGGCGCCTTTGGGTACCGCCTTTACGGAAGAACACGCCAAAATATTAAAGCGCTACTGCATACGGGTTACCGTGGCTTTCGACGGCGACGGCGCCGGCCAGCGCGCCACAGATAAAGCGTTGGATATCCTGATGCGCCACGGTTTTCGCGTCTACGCCATGGAGATTCCCGCGCCCCACGATCCCGACGATTATCTGCGCACTTACGGCAAAATAGGCTGGGACCGCCTGAAAGCCAACAGCCTTTCCTATATGGATTTTAAAATCAAAATCGCCATGAACAAATTTGATGCCGCCACCGCCGAAGGCAAAGCCGATATTTTAAAGGAATTGGGGCCCTCCCTTTTTGCCTTGAAGAATATCGTGGAACAGAGTGAATATATCCGTGAAATCAGTGAGAAATTGGATATTTCCGAAGATCTTCTGCGTATGGATATGCAGAGAAAGGCGTCTCAAGGCCGGAGTGACATCGGCAGCGGCATTGATTTTCAAGAAGAAAAGGTTTCCCGGGGCATCACCACGGCGAAAAACAGCGTCCTCTACTTTGCCGCGGAAAATCAGCAGGTTTTTGAGGAAATTGACGCCGCCACCGGCTGGAACTTTCTGGATAGTGCGGCTCAGAAAACTATTGTAAAAACCATCAAAGAACACCTGCCGGTATATACTTGGCGCTTCCGTGATCTGATGGATCTGGCAGCTGAGGAAGAAAAAAGCGTTATCGTGTCATATATTATGGAAGACCCCTTTGCGCTGGTAAAAGATAAGAACGCAATGTTTCGCGATTGCTGGCGCAGTATTCGTAAAGAGGCGCTTATAAAGGAAAAGGATCAACTGCAGAGAAGAATCAAAGAATGTGAAAAAAGTGGAAATAATGGTGAAGTTGACATACTTTTGCGGAATTTTGCCAAGATCCAGCAGGAATTGAGAAAATTATAGTGAATATATTAAAGAAGTTTTTAAAGAGATACGATTTTTTAGAAAAAGAACTGTTTTTGAAGAAAGGGGTGAGAAAATGAAAGAAGACTGCATGAACCTGGATGTTGTGAAGAAGCTGATGCAGCTGGGCAAATCCCGTAATTATTTGAAGGCTGCCGAAATCCAGGATTCGCTGTCTGAAATCGAAATTAGCCCCGATCAGTATGACGAAATTTGTACCGCCTTTGCTTCGGCGGGTATTGTAATCATTGACGAGGGAACCGATTTGGATCAACTGGAACCGCCGGAGGATCTTTCTCAGGTGGAAGAAATGGAAGTGGATTTGACGGTGCCCGAAGGGATCTTCATCGATGATCCCGTGAAAATGTATTTGAAAGAAATCGGTCGTGTGCCGCTCTTGTCCGCGGACGAAGAAGTAGATTTGGCAAAACGTATGGAAGTCGGGGACGAGTTTGCCAAAAAACGATTGGCGGAATCAAATTTGCGCCTCGTTGTCAGCATTGCCAAACGCTACGTTGGTCGTGGGATGCTCTTCCTTGATCTGATTCAGGAAGGGAACCTTGGGCTCATCAAGGCCGTGGAAAAATTCGATTACCGCAGGGGATATAAATTCAGTACTTACGCCACTTGGTGGATTCGGCAGGCCATCACCCGTGCCATTGCCGACCAGGCCAGAACGATTCGTATACCCGTCCATATGGTGGAAACCATCAATAAGCTGCACCGGGTCAACCGGCAGCTGTTGCAGGATTACGGCAGAGAACCTTCTCCGGAAGAAATCGCCGATAATATGGGCATCTCTGTGGACCGCGTCCGCGAAATCCAAAAAATCGCCCAGGAACCGGTTTCTTTGGAAACGCCCATCGGCGAAGAGGACGACAGCCACTTGGGCGACTTCATCGAAGATGAGGATGCGCCGGCGCCGGCGGAAATGGCCTCTTTTGTGCTTTTAAAAGAGCAGTTGGAGGATGTCCTGGAAACGTTGACGCCGAGGGAACGCAAGGTTTTACAGCTCCGTTTCGGTCTTGACGACGGGCGCACCAGAACCTTGGAAGAAGTGGGGCAGGAATTCGGCGTCACCCGGGAGCGTATTCGGCAGATCGAAGCGAAAGCACTGCGCAAACTGCGCCATCCCAGCCGCAGCAGAAAGCTGAAAGATTATTTGGAATAACAAAGGACTCTATATTAATGAAAGGCTCCGGCAAAACAGCCGGAGCCTTTAGATTGTAAATAAAATACATGTAAGCCTCCCTTTATGCTCAAGAGAAGAGGGGGGCTTTTTCTTTTGCCGTATGGAAAGGGGTAGGGGTTTGGGGGGCCTGTGCCGTTGCCGCCGTGATGCGGGTGCCGCTTTTCCCCGCCATGGCGTCGAGAGCGTGTTCAAGGGAGGCGATGATCACCCTCCGCCCCGGGCTGCTTTCGGCAAAGATCACGGCAGCCTCGATTTTCGGCAGCATACTGCCGGGGGCGAATTGGTCTTCGGCGATATAGCGCCGCGCCTCGTCGCTGGTGATCGCGGTGAGGTCCTTTTCGCGGCTGCTGCGAAAGTGGATTTTTACCCGGTCGATGTCGGTGAGAATCAGAAGACAGCCGGCATCGATCTCTTGGGCTAATTCTGCCGCGGCAAAATCTTTATCGATCACGGCGTTCACGCTGTTTAAATTGAAAAGGCCGTTTTTCGCCACGGGAATCCCGCCTCCGCCGCCGGCGATGACGATGTTGCGCTGATCCAAAAGCTGTGAGATGATCTCCTCTTCAAGAATATGCCGGGGCTTCGGCGATGGCACGAGCTGTCGAAAACCGCGCCCTGCGTCGTCGCTGAAAATGGCGTCACTGTTTTGGGCGGAAATCTTTTCCGCTTCCTTTCTCGTATAAAAAGGCCCGATGGGCTTGGTGGGATGAAAGAACGCGATATCCAGGGGATCAACACTGATCTGGGTGATGATGCTGGCGACGTGAACCGGCAGCGCCTTTTTTTGTAATTCCCCGCCGATGATCTTCTGTAGATGAAAGCCGATATAGCCTTGGCTCATGGCAGTGCAGTCGGCAAGGGCTGCGTCGATGATCTCATCGTCCCGTTGATGACCCAAAGCGAAAGCGTTTTTGATCATGCCTACCTGGGGCCCATTGCCGTGGGTGATGACAATTTGGTAACCTTCGATGACGAGCTGTTCCAAAAGGGGAATCACCCCAAGAATTTTCTTTTCCATTTCCTTTGGCGTATTGCCCAGGGCATTGCCGCCTAAGGCAATGACAATGCGGCGGTTCGTTGTCTGTTCCATAAAAAAGCCTCATTCATTCGTTTTATTTTAGTATTTCCGAAAGAGTGGGGCCTCATTTTGACAGTTTTTTACTGGAAAACGGAAGAAGTGAAAAATAGTTAATAAAAATTTGTATTTTATGCAGGGAAACGGAAATAAACATAGAATAACCAAAAATGCAACATAATGTAACAATCATGCAGTAATAGAAAGGAAGTCATAAAAGCATTATTTCGCTAAAGAACATAGAGAAATCTTATGCAGCGTGCTCCTTGTCATGATATGCCATCGGCCTGGAACATCCTGGGTATGATTTCTTTATCAGCGCGAAGATAACGGAGGAAGGAATATGAAATTAGAAAGACTGAAAAAGAAAAAATGGTGTAAGTTTATTTGTTACCTGATCATTGTCGCATTTTTGCTGGAAATCCCTATGCCGGCCTATGCCGCGATCAATTTAGGCGGCGACACAACGGTGCAGCCGGCAGAAACAGAGGAGTTTGTCACAACAGAGGAGCCGGCCGTGACAGAGGAGCCTGCCGCAACGGAGCAGGATTTGGGGGATACCCCTATTACCGACAATGAAAAGCCGATTTTGCCTGACCTCTTTGGTGTTGATTCAGAAAATTTCCTGGGCATAAACGCGCAGGAAGAAGCCGATGATCCCCAAGAGGCGTTGTTGGCGGACTGCGACAGAGAAATTCTCGTGGAATTGACGGATCAGCGGGAAGCCAATGTCAAGTATTTTCGGAATACTGATGGCACCCAAACTGCTTCTGTTTATGACCACGATGTTCATTACCTGGCAGATGACGGTACCTATCAGGATATTGACAACAGCCTACAAAAAATGGAAACAACGAAAGGGAAGGAAGTTCTGACCAACGAAGAGAACAGTGCTGATTTTACTTTCGCGAAAGACGCTTCCGAGGGAAATTTGGTTTCCATCAATAAAGAGGGCTATAACCTAAAATGGAGTTTATCTTCCGCCGAAGACAGTCTGGCTCAGGATACGACAGTCAGAACAAATAACTTTTTAAGTAAGATGACTTCATCCAATAATCCTGCCAATGTGGAAGATACGGTGGCTTCCGCTCAATACAACAATATTTTAACAAACGTGAATCTCGAATACGTCTTGGTGGGAACGGAACTCAAAGAAAATATTATACTGAATAGCGCCAAAGTACCCGCTCAATTCTCTTTTGTACTGACTGCATCAGCCTCTCTGTTTGCAAAGGAAGCCGAGGGCCAAATCTACTTTGAAAACGCTGACGGTGAAACGGTTTTCCGTATGTCCGAGGCCATAATGTACGATGCCAACGGCGTTGAATCCACAGACATTAAAGTTACGTTATCGACGGTTTCGGAAACAGTGGACTCCCATCAGTACAAGCTGACCATCACGCCCTCTGCCGGTTGGCTGAAGGATAAAACCCGGGTTTACCCTGTGGTGCTGGATCCCACGATTTCAACAACGCAGTCGTCTGCCGCGATTTCCGATGCCCACATCAACAGTGAGTCTCCTAATACAAACTATGGTACGTCCAGTGCCATGGTGGTGGGTACCAACAGCTCCGGCAGCAGCCGTGCTTATATGAAATTCACCCTGCCTACCCAGATTCAAAAATCTGACCGCATCGTTGCCGCAGAATTGGGTTTATGCCCCAATACCTCAAATCCCTATACCATCTTTAATGGAGGACAGATCAGCGCTGCCCCTACCATGTATATGTTCGCGCCTACAAAGTCTTGGGATGCATCGACTTTAACCTGGAATAACAAACCTGAATATAATACATCGGAAACCATAGATTACAGCAAGATCGAAATCGTCAACGGCGCCGCCAAAATTGATTGGTATACCTGGGATGTCACCTCCATCGTGAATAAGTGGTACGACGGCACCGCGCCCAATTACGGCGTGATGATCAAGGATACGGAAAGCACCAAATACAGTAAACGGGCCTATTTTCATTCATCGAACCTTAGCGGTTCGTCCCAGGTCTATCCCATCATCAATATTTCCTATATGAACATGATCGGTTTGGAGGATTACTGGACCTATCATACGCAATCAGCGGGCCTTGCCGGCACTGGTTTTGTCAATGATTTTACCGGTGGGTTAACGACGTCTTTCGAGGATTATTCCTGGGACAGTGAATTATTATCCCTCGGCGTCAGCCACGTCTATAACAGTTACTACGCGGGTACGACTCAGTCATCTCTCAATGTCGGTGACGGGTTTATGCTCAGTCTTCAGGAGCGCATATGGCGCGTGGTGATCAACGGTACGGAACTGTACCGTTATACCGACGGCGACGGAACCCAACACTATTTCCAGTACATTGATGGCAAATGGACCGACGATTCCGGGCTTAACCTGACCATGACAATGCCAGGAGACGGGCACTTATACGTAACAGACAAACAGGATAACGTGCGTAAATTCAACTCAATAACGGGCTATCTTGAGGAAATCAAAGATAACGATGGCAATAAGATCACGATTGAATATTCCGGTAGTGGATATTTGTCCCATGCCTATGACGATGCCGGTCATATGGTCACCTTTAACCGGGACGGAAATAATCGGTTGGGTTATATCAGCATTAAAGATCGTGACAATCCCAATTTTGCGCTTAAACAGATATCATACACTTACGATTCCACCGGCCATTTAACGCAAGTTCAGTTTCCGGGGAAAAGTACGGTGAGTTCCAGCGGCAGTAGCGGTGCTGATAACATCGCTCAATTCGGGTATACAGGATTGGGTTCTCTCAACAGCCTGAGAGATACCGTAAATGGTATGCGCGTGGATTATACGTGGAATGAAAGCAACGAAACCCGACGTATTAACGGGTTTATGGTATACAATGCTTCTGGCCAAGAGGAAAGTGCCTATACCATGGCATATTCATCTCATTGCACCAGGTTTACGGAAACCAAGCCGAACATCGGACGTAATCAAGTTTATGTATTCAACTACATGGGGCAAACAATTTCCGCCCAGGATCAGGATGGTAATGCTCTCTTCTGTGAAACCGGAATGTCCGGCGGCGCAAAGAATAAAATTACCTTTGCCTCAAAAGCACAGCAGACGATTACAAACTTATTAAAGAACCATGATTTTGAGAATGGAAGAGCAGATTACGATGTGACGGGAACCACCAGGTTAAGAGATACTGTCACCGTTGCTACAGAAAGCGTCTTTTATGGAACAAACTCTTTAGCAGTTAGAAAGATTGACAGGGGTAATATCTCGACTTTCACAGGAGCCTACCAATCAGTTACGGTAAATGGTGGAAAACCCTATACTTTATCGGCGTATGTCAAAACCAGTGGTTGCTCAGTGAACGGCGCTGTTTTGAAATTGGAGGCGCTATCCGGCAGCACTACGGTGAAAACAGCGGAAACGGATAGAATCGTCAGTGAAAACGGCTATATGCGCTTTGAAACGACCATTGATTTAAGTTCCTATAGCGCGGCAAACACCTATACGTTAAAAGCTTCTTTTGGCATGAAAAATGTGATAGCCACCGCCTATTTTGACAGTGTTCAGTTAGAAGTAGGGGCGTGTAGCAACCGTTACAACCTCATCGAAAACGGCAATTTGGAAAGCAGTCTGGACGGTACATGGACGGTTGAAAATAAAGAGTCATATGACGGGCTGGTAACGGGGACACGCAATCAAACCGGCAATTGCTATCAATTCTATGGCAACGCGGATAAGTCCAAAAAGCTTTATCAAACAGTACCTATGAAAGGTACGGCGGGAAATAGCTTTGTATTGGGCTGCTGGGTGAAGTCTACCGGGCTGCCGAACAAAGATAACGGTGACGGTACGAAGCAGTGCCTTGGTATGACCTTAAAGTTCAACAATACCGACGGAACAGCCACGTATCAAAATCTCCTGATTACGCCTACATCAGAGGAATGGCAGTATATTTGTGCCAACGCCGTGGCCAAGAAGGATTTCTCTTCCGTAACGCTATATTTAAAATTTAACTATAACCGCAACTACGTATGGTTTGACGACGTGCAGTTATACAAAGATTCCTTTGGCGATAGCTTCATGTACGACAGCAAGGGGAATGTGATTTCCGTTGTGGATAAAGCCAGTAACACCGCCTCCGCCGTGAACAATGTTAATAACGATACCACGTCCTATACCGATGGCAAAGGACAGACGTATACATTGGAATACGATAATGGCAGCACATCGGCGAAGAACCATAACCTGACGCAAAGCACGGCGCCGGACGGCACGTATTCTAAATTCACCTATGATTCCCACGGGAACGTGACGGCAGCGAAGCAGTATCGTCGAGGGTCTACTACGCGCGCAATCTCGAGCACCATAGATTATACGGATAACGGCGCATACAAAGAGAGCAGTACAGATCAACGAGGGCTTGAAACAACATATAGTTACAAACAAAATACCGGATTACTGACTTCAACCAGTGCCCCTGTTGGGCCGATAAATACGAACAATACACTTACAACAACAATGGAGTATGATGATCAAACGAATTACCTGACAAAAGCATTCACAAGCGCCTCTAATGCTAAAGTAGAATATACATACGAAAAGCACCGTTTGAGTAGTCTTCAAGTTGGAACGGATTCTGCATACTTAAAATTTCATCTTAGCTATGATAATATGGGAAATTGTACAACCGTAAGTCGCTCATCTTCGGGAAATTCAACACCGGTAGTACTGGCTACATATACGTATCTTAGTGGTAGAGGTTTAGTTAGTTCACAAAAATTTGGCAACGGGCAGACATTAAACTATTCTTATGATACGAGCGACCGTTTGGTTGGTGTTACTTCCGGGGGTAACCAAATCAGCGAGTATGTATATGACAGCAATGGTTTATTGGGGAAATCATATTCTTACGGTGGAAACTCTTTTGTTACCACCAATCAATATGATCTTGCTGACCGCCTGATTAGGACATATAACTCCAACGGTTCCGGAATATATAATGTCGGCTATGATAAAAATAATCTGATGACAGGATATAACAGCTATTTAAAAGACGGGAACGCCAATCTGGAATATACTACGGAATACGTATATAATTTATTCCCGCGTACAGCAGGTAACGATGATACTGGAGTTGATAAACCAAAAACCAATTCTTTGAAAACGGGATCTACATTATTAGCAGATACCAGTTACGGTTATGATTATTATGGACGAAATACAACGATGCTGGCATCGGCGGGAACCAGCGATTCTCATATCAAGATTGGCTACGCCTATTTGGACGTTGGCACGGATAAAACGACAACTTTACCGCGGCATATGGCGGTGCGTTATACTACCACAGATACCTCTTCTGCTGTGGATATGTTCTACGGTTTAAGTTACGATCGCGCAGGGAACATCACTAACGTCGAAAACGTTTATAAAAACGGTACGACTTATAACGAAGGCTATACCTATGACAGTTTAAGCCGTCTGACCGGGGCAACCAATGTCGACAACAGCGGCGATAACTACGCATATACTTATGACGACAGGGATAACATCATCGGCAGCACCGTAACAAATAACGGCACAACGACACAAACCAAAGCATATACTTATGCTACTGATGATATCAATCGATTGGCATCCTTCAGCCACACCACGAACAGCGGTATAATGACCCGGAGTTATACCTGTGATGTCATCGGCAATCCCACGGCCATCTCGGAAACAGACAGTTCAGATAATTCTACCCGCAATTTGGCCTTAACATGGACCCAAGGGAGACTCCTAAGCAATGTAAGCGATGGTTCTACACTAAATAATACCTATTGTTATAACGCCGCAGGGAATATTTCCAAAAAGACCCTTGCCGACGGCTCTTATGTGATATATCATTATAATGGTGGAAAGTTAGAGTACGAAGAACATTTCAACGCCAGTAACGTATTGCAGGAATTATTAAAATATTCCTACGATGTTAGCGGTGACGTAGAATATCTGCTTTATAAAGACGGTGACTTCAGCAATGCCAATGCCTTTGATCTTTACTATTACGTCCGCGACGGTGTTGATAACATTACCGACATATTTCAGCTAAGGGAACAAAGCGGCAGTTCTACCACGGTGGTAAACCGCATTGCCGCCCATTATGAATACGATCCTTACGGCAATATATTAAGCGTTGATAAATACAACAACGATCCCATCGGCGATATCAACCCCATCCGTTACAAGGACTACTACTACGACCTTCAAACCGGCTGGTATCAACTAACAAGCCGCTTCTACGATCCCGAAGTAGGGCGTTTTGTTAACATGGATTCACAGATAAATTTAGGAATAATTGAGTCAAATTTATATGCGTATTGCAATAATAATCCTGTAAATATGGCAGATCCATCTGGGCATTTGCCAAAACTTATATCTAATATAGGAAAAGCGATAAAAAGTATTACCAAAAAAATAGTAAATATAGTGAAAAGTGTAGTATCCCCAAAAAATAGTATTGGTAAAGCAACTACTATTGTAAAAGTATCCTTTCCAACAAAAGGACAGCCTAACTCAAAAGTTAAATCTCCTAATGGTTTAACTGAACGGGAATATGGTCCAGATGGAAATGCAAAAACAGATACGGATTATGGCCATGCACATCATCATCCTGATCTTTCTAGTCCGCATCACCATGATTGGGAGTGGGATGATGAGGATAATCCTACTAGAGGACCTGCATACGCAATGCCGTATATGGATACTTCAACCTTAGGTGTGGGATTATTTACAGTGACTATGGCCGGATTAGTGATTTATGTATATAAATGGTGTTACTTTCCTTATGGGAAATAACTTTTGGAGGTTATTATGATTAGAGGAATTCGTTTTAAAATTCCTAATAAGTACTTTCATCCTTTTGAAGAAATGATGTTAAATATTAATATTGAGAAGTATATTTGGACAATTGCAGATAATCAGGTTTTTAAAAAGGGAGGTGAGTTTTTATTTACGGAAGACACCTATTGGGGAATTGATTTTAAAAAGATCATTATACATAACATTTATTATGTTGTTTTTGCTAATATAAAAGCATTTTTTAATAAGAATGATATTTCTGAAATTAAGGACTTTCATGATTTTATGCAAAGTAAATGTCAAATGGTAATTATCTGTTGTGATGCTGAATTCGTAGAGATATATTGTAAAAGTTTTGATGACCTCGAAATAATCAGAAGAAACGCACTAGAGCATGATTATCAAGATGTCGAAGAGATTACATCTGAAAATGATCAAAGAATTGATTTTAGTGCATTTTAAGCTGATGCAAGGACAAATGACGTGAGGGGGATTCAAATCGGTACCGCTTCGGCGTATCAGAAATATAACTATGCTTACGACACCGCCGGGAATATGACCTCAATCAGCCATTCTTCCTCCGGCAAGACGACGCCAAGTATCTTGGAATCCTATACGTATCTTAGCGGCAGGGGTTTGAAAGCCTCCCAAACCTATGGCAATAATCAGACGCTGAATTATACCTACGACAGCCAGGATCGCTTGATCGGCGTCTCGACTACCGCCGGCCCCATCAGCAAATACGAATACAACAGCAACGGCTTGATGGGGAAATCCTACTCCTATACGGAAAATGCCCAAAACCCCATCTACATTCTGAATCAGTACGATTTGGCGGAACGGTTGATCAGCACGTATAACTCCAAAGGTTCCGGGATCTATGATATCTCCTATGATAAGAATAACCTGGCCACCGGCTACAAGAGCTACCTGCGAGACGGCAGCGCGAATCTGGAATATACAACTCAATACGCGTATAACGAATGCTTAAGTGGAGCCATCCAAAACGGCGTGGATAAACCGAAAACAGACACCTTAAAAGCCGGGAGTACAGAGCTTTCAAGCACAAATCTCGGTTATGACGCCTATGGCCGCCTCACCTCTATGCTGGCCTCGGCAGGAGATATCGGCGTGTCCCATGTGAAAATCGGTTACGCCTATTTAGAGGTCGGCACGGACAAAACCACGAGCTTGCCGCGGCATATGGCAATCCGCTATACAACGCATCCGGATTCCACCAATGAGGCCGTAGACTTGACCTATTATCTGACTTATGACCGGGCCGGGAATATTACAAATGTTGAAAACGCTCCTTTGAATGGCGCAACCTACAACGAAGGTTATGCCTACGACAGTTTAAGCCGTCTGACCGGGGCGACCAATGTGTCCAACACGGGAAAAGACTATGCCTATACTTACGATGACAGGAATAACATCACCGGCAGCACCGTCACGAACAACGGCACGACAACGCAAACGAAAACGTATACTTACGCCACCAACGATATCGACCGACTTACCTCCTTCAGCCGTACCACAGCCAGTGGTACGGTAACGAGAAATTACACCTGCGATGCCATCGGCAACCCCACGGCCATCTCGGAAACCGACAGTTCGAATAACTCTACCCGTAATTTCACATTAGGTTGGACGCAGGGCAAACTTTTAAGCAATATTAATGATGGTGCGGCGCTGAACAACACCTACTATTACGATGCCGACGGCAATGTTTCGAAAAAAGTTCTTGCGAGCGGTTCCTACGTGGTATATCATTACAGTGACGGTGTGCTGGAATACGAGGAACACTTCAATGCCAGTAATGTATTGCAGGAAGTACTGAAGTATTCCTATGATGCCGACGGCAACGTGGAATACCTGCTGTATAAGGACAATAACTTCAGCAATGCCAATGCCTTTGACCTTTACTATTACGTCCGTGATGCCGTGGGCAATATCACCGATTTGTTCCAGATAAGAGAACAGAGCGGCGGCAGCACGACAGTGGTAAATCGCATCGCCGCCCACTATGAATACGATCCTTACGGCAATATCCTAAGCGTTGATCAATACAACAACGATCCCATCGGTGATATCAACCCCATCCGTTACAAGGACTACTACTACGACCTTCAAACCGGCTGGTATCAACTAAGCAGCCGCTTCTACGATCCCGAAGTAGGGCGTTTCCTCAACGCCGATGATCTTAGCCTGTTGATGCAAACCGATTCCGGTGTTATCGATAAAAATCTCTATGCCTATTGTGATGGCAACCCTGTCATGCGGAAGGATGACGGGGGAGACTTTTGGGTAACGGTAGGGATTGCAGTGATTGGTGCGGTAGTTGGCGCAGCTTTCGAGGCAGCATCACAGTATGCTGAATATGGTGAGATAAGAGACCCAAAACAACTTCTTATTGCTGCTGGCATAGGGGCCCTTTGTGCAGTGGTACCTACATACGCACCTTTAATTACTGGTGGTGGAAACTTTTTACAAGAAATGACTGCAAAAGATGCGGATCTAACTCCAAGTTATATAGCAAATGCTGCCTTAGACTCTGTCGTTGCTGCAGGTACAAGTAAATTATTTGGAAAAATGTCCGACAATATTGCGGCTAATATTAAAAAGACAATGTCTATCAAGCCAAAAGTCACTTTAGGAAAGACTATCATCAGTAGGGGTTCTAACAGTACAAAGAGTAGCGGCCTAAAATATAAACGAGGATATAGATCTACAAGGTTATCAGTTTATAGGGCACTATCAATTTGGGAAGGTGGAACGTTTTATTTCTACAAGAATTCTAAACGTCATATATTTGGACATTAATTTATGATCATAGAAAGAATCATTCGCCGAAATAGAATACATCCCTTTTTGGTAGAACCACTCAGTGTCCTCTGCTGTGAGAATATCGTTATTTTTGTTATGATGCTTTATGGAGCAATCTATACAGGATTATGGCTTATTATGATCGCTGCATATACTATTATAATGGTATTAAACTTATGGGAACGCTTTAGTGTAAAAGCCCCAGGCACCAAGCCAAGGATACTTTTAAAGGATATAAAGAATCATTCTCTGAAGACAATGGATGTTCGGATTACCGGAATCATGTATCAGGAAACTTTTCGTAGTCTGGAAATCCCAACCTTTGCCAATCTTCTGTATAAAGAACCTTTCCTGCGCCTTGGAGTATTTAATATAAGGCCAGTTATATCAACATCGGAAACGTTGAATGCTAAAGTGGGAGTGCAGCAAAATGAGGATAGCTTATTTGATCTAAAACCATTTTATTTCTTTTTGGAAAAGCCGTCTTTGTGGTGCTACTTGCTGCCCAAATACAAATGGTACAGAAGAGATTGGAAGAATTGGTTAGCGGAGGAAGCTATAGCAGGAGATATGTATAAGCGTAATTTTGATTATGACATTGATGCTTATTATATATACTTTATCACATTGGAGAAGCGTGAAGCTTTTAATGAACTTTTTAGATTACTGGTGCCGACAGAAATACGCATCGTTACATATGAAAAATCACGAGTTTTTAAAGAACTTCATCCCATCCCCGGCAAAGAATATCCCCCCGAAGCCCTGGAGTGTATGAGGAAAATCAACGCGATGTATCCTTGATGAAATGAAAAAAGGGTGTCCCAATACACTTTGGGGCGCCCTTGCCTTTTCATCCATAAAAAGTCCTTGCCACCGGTTCTTACGTGGTATATCATTACAGTGACGGTGTGCTTGAGTATGAAGAGCATTTCAACAGTGTCTGTACTTTGCAGGAAATATTGAAATATTCCTACGATGCCGACGGTAACGTGGAATACCTGCTTTATAAAGACGGCGACTTCAGCAATGCCAACGCCTTTGACCTTTACTATTACGTCCGTGACGCCGTGGGCAATATCACCGATTTGTTCCAGATAAGGGAACAGAGCGGCAGTTCTACTATGGCGGTGAACCGCATTGCCGCCCATTATGAATACGATCCTTACGGCAATATCCTAAGCGTTGATAAGTACAACAACGACCCCATCGGTGATATCAACCCGATCCGCTACAAAGACTACTACTATGATAAGGAAACTGGGTGGTATCAACTGGGAAGCCGTTTTTATGATCCAGAAGTAGGACGTTTCCTTAACGCTGATGGATATGCTTCAACTGGTCAGGGGATAAGTGGCACTAACATGTATGCCTATTGCGGGGATAATCCGGTATTGTAGATAATATTAATACATTTTAGAAATCGGATTATACAGCGGTAAACGGGCTTATTGCAAATAATTTAACCGTTTACAAAATGAGAGTTTTGTAAACGGTTTTTTATATTCGCACATTTGCCGTATTGTTTTCCCTCTATCCAGCATTGAACTTTCCGGCATGGAAATGACACTATTGTCGCTCTTGATCTCTACGAGGAGGGTGCGTTCATTACCGCCCTGAATGATATGTGCAACAAGAGCTTGAGGATAAGAAAACACTGATTTTATGGATGACTGCTTCTGAAAATCCTCCATGCTCCGCAAAAGAAAAGTGAGGATGCGGGGTGAAGCGAGATAGTTCGAAGCAGATATTGGTTTTAGATGCGTTTGGATTTATCCCGGTGGTTTGGGCGGCGTTGCCTGCTGCCCCCGCTATTTCAGAATGACTCCCCGAAATCCTGCAGAATCTGACAACGGCAATCAATCATCCTTTCAAGATAACATGGTACGGGAACAGTTTAAAAGTTGTCCTCCTTTTATTTTCAATAAAGTGTTTATCCACGTATTTATGATTGAGTTTGGCGGCTTCGCCCCATTTTACGGATCTGTATTCCTCACGGGGACGGGTATTGCGTTTGGTGGAAAGGTAAATCACGACTCCCATCCCATAGGTGGCAATAAAAACTTTGACACAGCATGTGCGGATTGGTTTTGACGCGCATAAGCACAGGCACAGTATGAATGTGCTGGTGTGCGGGGGTTCCGGCGTGGGTAAAACAAGATTTTATGTCAAACCAAACGTAATGAACTGCAACACTGGTAGTGTCAAGAAGATTTCGC
>DLGE01000015.1 GCA_002482535.1 Peptococcaceae bacterium UBA7702
CCCACAAAAAAGAGTCGGTTCCTGATTTTCAGTGGTAAACCGACCCCCTTTTGTGGGTTTTCTTAATTTCGCAAGCTCTTTTGTTTTACAAAGCTCTTATGAATCCAGCAATACGCTGATCATCTTCGCCGCTTCTCCGCGGCTGGCGCCTTTCTTCGGCTGGAAGATCAGCTTGCCGCCGCTGGTGCTGCCGCTGATGATACCTGCCTGGTGCAGAGAGTTTACGGCGTCTAAGGCGTATGAGGATATGTCGCCTACGTCGGCAAAGACGCTTGCGTCCCCGGCGGCAGGCAGCGTCAGCGACTGCGCCTCGGCAAAACGGCAAATCATCACCGCCATATCTTGGCGCGTAATGTTGGCGTTGGGCGCGTATTTTCCGCTGCCGATACCGGAAACGACGCCGCTTTGGTAGGCCCATTCAATGGCCGGACCAGCCCAGCCAGAGGCCGATACATCGGAAAAAGAGGACTTATTTGCATAAGCAGTCAGATCCGCCTTGGCCGCTCTCGCCAGGATCACGGCAAATTCCGCCCGGGTAATCTTTTTGTCCGGCCGAAAGGAATGGGTGCCGTCAACGTTGGCATAGCCGCTAAAAATCCCCTGCACTACAAGGTCGTCGATGTACGGTTCATACCATTTTCCCGCCGCCACATCAGCAAAGGCACCGCCCAAAGATACAAAAGCAAAACCGTTGTCTTTGGCATATTGTTCCGCCGCCGAATAGGTATAACCGGTAACGATCAGTTCCCCTTTGTATAGATCCGCGTCGTCGTAATAATAGCCAAAAGCATACGGATTCAGGTAGAGCACATTTTTTGGTATGAAAACCTCTTTTAATTTGGGGCAGTTCAAAAAGGCATAAGACGTAACAGCGGAAAGGCCGGAGCCGAAAGTTACGGAAGCCAATTGTGAACAGCCGTTAAAGGCATAGGAGTCTATCCAGTCGACGTTGTCGGGAATCGTAACAGAAGTCAAAGGGCAATGAGCAAAGGTATTGTAATAAATGAATTCTATCCCTGTTCCCAGATGAACCGAAGCCAAATCGCATCCATAAAATGCGGACGAACCGATTCTTGTGACACTGTCCGGGATAATAATGGAAGTGATTTCACAATTTTTAAATGCAAGATGACCGATTGATCTTACTTTTTTACCCAATGTTACTGATACAATATGAGGAGAGCGACTGTCATTTTCCGGAACAAACAGCATTTCGGGAACGACTTCCGCCCTATCACCAAAGGTTATACTGATACCGGCGCCGGCAGTACCGGCATTACTAAAGGGACCGCAATTTCTGGGAACACCGCAGTTTCTAACATTCCACAAAATTGTTGATAAATGGATGCAGTTTTCAAAGGCATTTTCCCCGATGTAATCGACATTTTCACCAATGGTTAACGAAGTCATGGCCGTACAGTTACTAAAAGCATAATTACCGATAAATAATGTACTATCCGGGATGGTCATAGCGGTGATTTGACTGCAACCGGCAAAGGCGTAGTCGCCGATACCCGAAACATGAACGCCGTCTATGGCAGAAGGAACGGTAACCTCCCCGCCGCTGCCGACATAATCGGTAATCCAAAGCATCCCGTCAGAGCCGTCATAGACAAAACCGTCGCCGGTGGTGCCGGCACTCACAGGCGCGGTGAAGAGCAAAAGAAACAGCGCCGTCGCCAACAGAAGGCCTAAAGATTTTTTCATCATATCCTTCCCCCTTTTATGATTGTTAGTATATGACTTCAGTATAAACATTGATTTCATAAAAGTCAATAAAAATACATGAAAAAACCATCTTTTTTATCATAATGAAACCCCGGCAGCAAATACCGCCGGGGTCAAAAAACGAAATCATATCAATCGATGCGGTTCAACGCTCTTCCCTGTAATAATTCACACTGAGATACCCCGGTTCGGCGCTGTTCCTGCGCCGCCGCGCCGACTCGAAAACGAGGACCAGGGCGGTGATCAAAAAGGGCAACAGTTGATAAAACTCGTTGGGGATCAGGAAAAGCCAGCCCAAAACGTGGGGAAAGGCGTCGCTCAAATTGCCCTTCCAGGCCATCAGCACATTGAACATGCCGAAGAAGAAGGAACCGAAAATCGCTTTCAGCGGGTTCCAGTTGGCGAAAATGACCAAAGCCACGGCGATCCAGCCCATGCCGTTGATCCACGCTTCATTCCAGGCGCCGCCGTTGGTGACAAAAGCCATATAGCAGCCGCCAAGACCGCAGATACCGCCGCCGAGGACAATGTTAACATATTTCGCCCGATTGACGTTTACGCCGGAAGCGTCGGCAGCACCGGGATTTTCACCGACGGCCCGCACTCTTAAACCCGTTTTCGTCTTTAATATATAAATCCAGACGATAACGGCAATGACCACGGCAATATAAACAAAAATATTATAGGAAAAAAGCAGTTTGCCCAAATAAGGAATGTCCCTTAATAGAGGAATACCGTTATCGGCTACAATCCATTTCAAATGAGGCAGTGAAGTAAGGCTGGGGAAATGGTCGGTTTTCGTGAGCATACGGCCAATGAAGAGGTAAATGCCGTTGCCGAAAATCGTCAGCGCCAAGCCGGTGACGGTCTGATTGGTCTGGAAAGTCACCGTCAAAACCGCATAAATCAGCGCCGCCAACGCAGCGGCGGCAAAAGCAGCCAACAAGGCCACCATCAGGCTGTTGGCATAGCAGCCCATACAGTAACCGCAAATGGCGCCGATGGCCATCATCCCTTCGACACCGAGATTCAAATTCCCGGAGCGTTCGGTAATGATTTCGCCGGTGGTGGCAAAGAGCAGCGGTGTGCCCATGCGGATCGCGTAATAAAAGAAGCTGACAAGCACATCCATTTATACGTCCTCCCTTCTTTTTTTCGTGTTAGACAAGGTGATCTTATAGCGGATAAAGAAATCCGCCGCCAAAATCGTAAAGAGGATCACGCCTTCTAAAATATCCGAAGCCGAGGAGGAAATCGAATAGGTACTTTCCGCTACAGCGGCGCCCTTTTGCAAAATGCCCAAAAGCAGCGCTACGATGAGCACGCCAAAGGCGTTGAGTTTGGCCAACCAGGCCACGATAATCCCGGTAAAACCGACGTTGGCGGTGATGCCGTCGCTGAGCATGTGGCCCGTAGCGGAACCGGTCACCTGCAACATGCCACCGACACCCACAACGGCGGCGGAAAGGAACATGGTGCGCAAAACCACGCGGTTGACGTTCATCCCGGCATAACGCGCGGTGTTTTTGCTATCCCCCACCACGCTGATCTCAAATCCTTGTTTCGATTTATTAAAGTAGAACCAAACCAAAATGACCATCAAGAGGACGATGATGACAGAGCTATCCAGGGAAACACCGAATAGTTTCACTTGGGGCAGCCAGGCGCTGTCCGGCAGCGTTTTAAAATCGGGACGCAGTAGGGTGCCGGTTTCGCTGAGCCTGCGGTAAAACATCGTATTTTTCAGATAGATTAGAATATAGAAAGCAACGTAGTTCAGCATCAGAGTCAGCAGTGTTTCATTGGTGTTGAACTTGACCTTGAGGATCGCCGGAATCAGACCATAAACCCCGCCAGCCAGGGCTCCGCCAAGGAAAGCCAATGGCAACACCAGAAAGGTGGGGAGGACGTCGCCCAGGGCCAAGCTGACGGTAGCGGCGCCGATGGCGCCCATAATGAACTGACCGTTGCCGCCAATGTTCCAAAAGCGCATCTTAAACGCAAAGGCAATCCCCAAAGAGGTGATGGCGAGAGGTATGACGATGCGAACAAAACCCTGCAAATAGATGGTGTTCTGGAAACATCCCACCACCATTGTTTTATAATACAAAAAGGGATTCACGCCAAGGGCCGCCACGAGCAGCCCGCCGAGACAGAGGGAAACAACAAGGGCAATCATATAATAGAGAAAACTCTGTTTTTTGGTGAGGGAGTCCCGCTTGGAAAGATGGACCGGCGGTTCCCGCCGTTTCTTCTTTTTGGGCGCCGTCAAACTCTCCTTTGCCCGTTGGTCAAAATCAATTTTGATATCGACATGGTCAAAAGCTTCGTACTCTTTGTCTTCCGGCCGCTGGGCCAAAGCGTCGGTCATCAAAAGACCAAGATACGCTTTGTCCACTTCTTTGGCATCGACAATGCCGGTGACCCGACCGTGGCAGAGCACCATGATCTTGTCGCAAAGTTCCAGCATAACATCGAGGTCTTCCCCAACGAAAAGGATGCCCACACCCCGTTCTTTTTGACTGTTCAAGGTGTCGTAGATCACATAGGAAGAATTGATATCCAGGCCGCGGACGGGATAGGCGGTGATGATCACCGAAGGGTCGGCGTCAATTTCCCGGCCCAACAGCACCTTTTGGACGTTGCCGCCGGAAAGCTGGCGCACCGGCGTTTCCGGGCCGGGGGTTACCACCTCAAGATCGTGAATCACCTTTTCCGCTGTTTGCCGGGCATTCTTCCGGTCAACAAAAGGCCCTTTGGCGTTTACGTAATTTTTCAGCATCATATTGTCGGTGATGCTTAACGATGCGGCAAGCCCCATACCGAGACGGTCCTCGGGAATAAAGCTCATGCTGATGCCGCGTTTGATGATTTCCCGGGGAGAATCGCCTTCGATGGCTTCCCCTTTGTATAAAATCGAACCTGTTTCAATGGGAATCAATCCGGCCAGCGCCTCACAAAGCTCTTTCTGGCCGCAGCCGGTGACCCCGGCCACACCGAGGATTTCCCCTTTGCGAATGGCAAAGGAAATATCGTCGATGGCCAAAGCCCCCTCTTCACCGCGGATGGAGAGATGGGAGATTTCCATCAAAGTTTCGTCAAAATCAAATTCTGGGCGGTCGATCATCAGTTCCACGGCGCGCCCTACCATCATATTGGTAAGTTCCTGGGCGTTGGTTTCGGCGGTAAGAACCGTATTGATGGATCGGCCTTTTCTTAAAATCGTTACCCGGTCGCTGAGCTCCAACACTTCGTTGAGTTTATGGGTAATGATGATAATGGAGTACCCGGCCTCGCTCATTTTACGCAAAATGGCAAAGAGCTTTTGGGTTTCCTGATGCGTTAAAACGGCGGTGGGTTCATCCAAAATAAGAATGCCCGCACCGTAATAAAGTACTTTTAAAATTTCAATGGTCTGTTTTTCGGATACGGACATATCCGAAACCTTTTTTTCGGGATTGATCTCAAACCCAAAATCATTGCTGATCTCACGGATTCTATCGTAGCGGTCTTTTTTCAGAAAGAGCGCTTCCTCTTCGCTGCCAATCCAGATATTATCCGCGGCGGTAAAGTTTTCCACCAGTCTGAAATGCTGGTGTACCATACCGATACCGAGATTTTTCGAGTCTTCGGGAGAATTGATGGAAACGCGTTCGCCATGGACGTAGATCTCACCGCTGTCCGGCTTATAGATCCCCGACAGCATGTTCATCAAAGTGGTTTTGCCGGAACCGTTTTCGCCCAAAAGCGCTAAAATCTCTCCTTTGCGGAGAGATAGGTCAATATGGTCGTTGGCCACAACGGAGCCAAAGGATTTGCTGATGCCATGCAAAGATATTGCAATGGATTCCTGTTCTGCCACTAATTTCATCCTTTCAGAGTAAAGGGGTACCCTAAACCCTAAGGCACCCCTTCCCCAAAAAATTACTTACTCTTACATTATTTTAATTCCACACCCTTGACGAAATAATTCATCGTCCCCTGGATCACGGAATCTTCCACGGAAGCGCCACCGGCTTCCACGATAACGTTGTCTTCATTGTCTACAAGGTCGCCGTTGGTTTCCACAACGCTGCCGTCTTCATTGAAGGTGAGTTTCACACCGGAGAACACATCCCAGGTACCGGCATCAAGAAGTGCTTTCACCGCGTCGATTCTGGCCTGGGTGCCGTCAGCGCAGAGGTCGGTCAAAGGAGCCACGTCAACAAAGCCGTCGGCAATGCCGCCATAATAGTTACCCAAATCGGTCCAAGTGCCATCGATCACAGCCTGAACGGCTTTGGTATAATAAACGTCCCAGTTCCAAATCGCGGAAGTCAATTCTGCCTTCGGCGCTTCGGCGCTCATATCGGAGTTGTAACCGATGCCGTAGATACCGGCGTTTTCCGCGGCAATCTGAGGATTGGCGCTGTCGCAATGCTGGGCGATGACGTCACAGCCCATTTCAGCCAAGGCTTCCGCATAAGCGGTTTCATTGGTGGGATCACTCCAACTGTTCAATGATTTCACATACACCACGGCATCGGGATTGACCGACTGTACGCCGAGGGCAAAAGCGTTAATACCGGAGCAGGTTTCCGCCAATTCGGTGCCGTAAGCGGCGACATAACCGACTTTATCCGATTCGGTTTTGAGACCGGCGGCGATCCCTGTCAGATAGCGGGCCTGGTAGATACGGCCGAAATAATTATTGAAGTTGGTGTCGTTGGACATGTAGCCGGTGGCGTGGGAGAAATAAACATCAGGATATTGTTCTGCCATTTCAGCGGTGGTGTCCATATAGCCGTAGCTGGTGGTAAATACAATGTTGCAGCCTTGGGCAATGCAGTCTTCAATGGCGGATTTGATGGCAGAGGAGTCGGAATCGGAGATATTCAATTCACGCACGATCTGATCATCCTTGAGGCCAAGATTTTCCTGCATGCCAACAATACCTTGGTCATGCATGTAAGAATAACCGGTGCCGTCGGCAGGATCACCGATATGGATCACACCAACTTTAATGTCTTCCACAGGGATACCGCTGGAAGTGTCGTCGGCGGGGGCTTCTTCTTCCGACGTCCCGCAAGCCGCGAAAGAAAATACGACGATGAGTGCAAGAAGAAGCACGAGAAGTACTTTTGTCTTTTTCATTTGTTCCTCCTAAAAGTTTTTTAATTTTATTAATAAGGCAGCGCCTTAATAATCCCCAGATGATTCGTCCCGAAAAGTGATTTCGCCGCCGAGGGCGTCCATTCCCTCGATGATGGCCATGGATTCCACGCGGATCCCTTCGCGGCGCAGCTCTTTGCCGCCGTTTTGAAAACCTTTTTCCACAGCAATGCCGACCCCGGCCAAGGTGGCCCCAGCCTGTTTCACGATGTCCACCAGTCCTCGCACAGCGTTGCCGTTGGCCAAAAAATCATCGATGATCAGTACCACATCGTCGGCTAAAAGGTATTCTTTGGCAACCCTGATATCATAAACGCAATCGTGGGTGAAGGATTCTACCGGCGCCGAATAGACCGAAGAACCTAAATTTTTCGTTTTTGACTTCTTTGCGAAAACCATGGGGCAATGGAATTCCCGGGCCACGGGGTAAGCAACGGCGATGCCCGAGGCTTCAATGGTCAGCACTTTGGTCACACGGGCGGACAAAAAACGCCGCGCAATTTCCTTTCCCAGCTGATCCATGAAATCCACATCGATTTGATGATTTAGGAAGCTGTCCACTTTAAGGATATTGCCGGCAAAAACCTTTCCGTCGCGTTGTATTTTTTTTTGAAGCAAGTCCATGACCGCACCTCGAAAAGCTGAAAATATCGTTGATGATTCGGAAAAACTTATTTTTATTATACTATAGGATCCCTCTCTTTTCAACGATAACTGATAAAATTTTAATTTTTTTCAATAAGATATAACCACCCACTTGATCCAAGGGGTGGTTACATTTTCATAAGAGAGATCATCCCTTTATTTTTTCATATCTTCCACGGTGCCCCGGGTCACCTCAATGAAATGACCGAAAAGCCGTTCCAGCAAGGCGATGAGAGCCGCTTCCTTTTTGGGAAATTCGCCACTGACTTTCGGCTGAATGCGGTGCACCTTTTCCTGGTCTTCAATGAAAAGAGAAGGATAGCGCCATCTGCCGCTGCCACCGCCGTGGGCGCCCTTGCCGCGGTAGAAATAGGATTTTTTATAGACGATACGGTAGAAGGAGGAATAGGGCAATTCCCTGTTCCCAGCGTAACAGGCGCAAAACGCGGCAGGGGTCATACCCTCAAATTTTTCCGGCGCTACCAATTTTTCCAAGACCTTTTCATATTTATCCACAAAAAGGCCTTTGATCTTTTTCTTTTCCTCTTTCATCAGCGCCTCGTCAACGAGGTAAAGGATGATCCGCTTTTCGGTGATCATCATGATGCCTTCGGGATTCAGCTTAAAGCCATCGACTTCGTACATGCAGGGATAAAGGCCGAGACACTGTTCTTCGCCGTGGTGCAGATAGCCGCAATTCCAGCAAACATCCACGTCTTTGCCATTTTTTTCACCACATTTCAGGCAGATGATACTGTTCTCATCTTCGCCAGGAAAACAGCTTTCTACCTCTGTTGTTTCCTCTAACAGCTCTTCTTTTTCATGAAAACCTCGTTCTTCGTCCATTGCTACTTCCTTTCACCGCTCACTGCGTATCATCGGATATATAATAAAATACGACAATGATCCCCTTTTTCCTGCCCGCGGCAAAAAAATCAGCCTTTGGCGGCAATGTGCAGCGCCTCACCTTGACCGAATAAAGTAAAGCGGCTGTTTTGGGGAATAAAGAAACAATCTCCGGCAGCGTAATCCCATTGACAGCCGGTGGCTGAAAAGCGGCCGCAACCGGACAAAAACAACACCGCGGCGTCTTCCCGGGCGGCGCAGCAAACGTCCCCCAAAAAGCAACAGTGGTCAATGACAAAGGGAAATCCCTCTTCCTTTTCAAAAAGCGGGCCGTTTTCTAAAATCGTTTTCACCGGTGTTGTCCCCTTCAGCTTGAGCACAGCGAGGGCTTGCTCCAACTGGGTGGCTCTGCCCCGGCCGTAATCGTACAGGCGATATGTCACATCGGCGTTTTGCTGTACCTCGTAAAGGGAGACACCGCCGCCGATGGCGTGGACCGTACCGGCAGGCACGAAGATCACCTCGCCGCCGGAAACGGAAATCCGGTTCAGCAGCGATAAAACGGTGCCGTCGGCACAGCGGCGCACAATATCAAGGACGGAAACATCCTCCCGAAAACCGACGAACACAGCGGCGTCCTCCCGGCAACGGTCGATGATCCAGAGCTCGTGCTTACCCCTGCCCCCCACCTTTTGTGCGGCAGCGTCACCGGGATGCACCTGCACCGATAAGGGTTCCGCCGCGTCGATGGCTTTGATCAATAGGGGGAATTTTTCAGGATCTCTGTGGCTTTGTTCTAAATAAGTAAAAAAGGAACTTCCCTCTTGGGTGCTGGAGGCTTGGCCCTGAACAGCGGAAAGCAGGTAGGCTTCACCGATTTTAGCACTGCCGTAACGGTTTCCCAGCCTCTTCCCGGCCCAGACGGTTTCCTTTAAATATGGCTTACATTTGACCGGTTGATCAATGATATCTTTTTTCACGTAATCCCCTTCTTTGCATACGGTTACTGTATTATATGCGGCGAACAAGTTTCCGCGCACAAAAGAAAGGTCGAAAGATCCGCCATTGCCCCGGGAAAGCGCGGCGCTTCACCTATGGCGGAAGGTTATCTGATATGATATAATCACAACAGACAGCATGACTTTCAAAAATCAAGGATCAAAGATTAACGATAAAAAATCAAAGGTAGAACGATGCTCAAACCAACTCTTCTCCTACTCATCGCCATGGTCCTCCTCTGGCTTTACTGGGGGAATACGACGATCAAAACAACAAAAATCTCCGTTGCCGGTAAGGCGTTACCGTCGTCTTTCACCGGCTTCGTCATTGCCCATATCTCCGATTTGCATAACGCGGAATTTGGCAGCAATCAAAAAAACCTGTTGAAGGCTATTACCGCAGCATCTCCCGATTTGATTGCCGTAACCGGCGATCTCATCGACTCCCGCCGCACCGATATAAAAAAGGCCCTTACCTTCATTGAAGGCGCCGCAAAGATCGCCCCGGTCTATTACGTCACCGGTAACCATGAATCAAGGATCACCGCTTATTCCCAGTTTGAAGCGGCTTTGCTGGATCACGGCACAGTTATTTTAAGAAACGCCGAGGCGACGGTGAAACGGGGTGATGACCGTATCCGCCTCTGGGGTTTGGATGACCCTACCTTCAACGAAGAACACGGAAGGATAAAAAACCGGTTCATCGCCGAAAAAGCCCTAAGAAGCCTGGCAAAGGAGGAAGACCTCTATACGGTCTTGCTGTCCCACCGTCCGGAATTATTCAATCTTTACGTGGAGTGCGGCATTGATCTCGCTCTTTGCGGCCACGCCCATGGCGGCCAGGTACGTTTACCGTTGCTCGGCGGACTGTACGCACCGAACCAGGGCCGCTTCCCCACCTATCAAAACGGTCTTTATCAAAAAGGCCCCACCAAGATGGTGGTCAGCCGGGGCCTGGGCAACAGCCTCGATCCCCTGCGGATCAACAACCGCCCCGAATTGATCGTCATCACCTTGGAGGCAAAATAAAATACGCCTCATTTCCGAAAATTCTCCGGAAATGAGGCGCTGCTTTTTGTTTCAAGGGATGGGCAGGCTTTATGGAGCTTTATGGATTTTCCTCATAGATGATGGAGTGCAGCCGCTCTGCCGCGGCGTCGAGATCGTAATGCCAATACCAAACGCCGTCGCTGTCGGTACCGCCGCTGAGATCGGTTTCATAATTCTCATCGGGTATCGTATTCTGCACAACGGCGAAATCCCGCACCATGAGGGGGGCAAGCCGTATGATATCCGCCGTACTCAGAGAGGTTTCCACGATGGCGGAAAACCGGCGCACGAACTTCGGATATTCCAGCTTGCTCATGCCTTTCAACGACTCAAAGATCGCGTTCAGGATTTCCTGTTGACGGCCGGCCCTGGCGTTATCTGTATCGATCTTGCGGATGCGGGAATAACAGATGGCCTGTTGACCGTTGAGTAAAACGCTGCCGGAGGAAGTCAGATGCTCTCCGTCGGGGAACGCGTCATCCATCAAGGCATTGATGGCGCTCATTTCTTCGTTGGTGATGGTGATCGTCACACCGCCGACGGCGTCGACAATATCCACCAATTGCTCAAAATTAACGGTGGCGTACTCCTTAATATCCAGTTTAAATACCTGATTCAGGGTTTTCACCGCCAGTTCGGGGCCGCCGTAGGCGTAGGCATGATTGATCTTCGTTTCGCCGTGGCCATCAATGGGGACTTTGGAATCCCGCAGAATGGAAGTCATCTTCACATTCCCGTGGATGAGATCCGCCGATAGAATCAGGATCGCGTCGGAACGTCCCGTGTCGGTATTATCCCTGGTATCCACGCCAAAAAAGGCGATATTCGTCACGCCGATTGCGCCCTGGTCGGTGATGCCCAAGGACGTGTCGTCTTTGGGAAAGTCCTGCGTATCCAAACTGCCCAAGAGATAAAAATAGGTGATGCCGAAAAGCACTACAAAAAGCAGGAGGATCAAGCCGATGATTTTCAGTGTTTTTTTCCCTTTTCCTCCTTTGGGAGAACGGGCCTTTTTGGGGGTGTTGCGGACTTCGCCGCCGTATACGCTGTTGTTTTGGCGGTGGTTGCCAAAAACCGAATTCTTGGCAGCAACATCCTGCAATTGCCGGCGGCGTTGCTCTTTATGAGAATGAACCGGCGGAGCGGAGGGTTTGCGGCGGCCGCCGCGGCCTTCCGGTTCCCGGTTATAATTTTCTTCTCTGTACATATTATATCCTTTTTTGGATCGAGAATTAAGAACAGAGACATTATATCACATTTCAAAAAATATGCAATATTTTATGGTGGGGCAAAAAAAGGAGCCGCCTTGCTTTAAGGCGACCATAGGCGGTTCCTTTATCTTGTTTTAAGAATGTTAATGAAACTTTAATGATTAGCCCTGATCCGCCAGTTCATAAATGAGTTGCTCTGTTTTGCGCCAGCCGAGGCAGGGATCGGTGATGGATTGACCGTAAACCTTACCGCCTACACTTTGACAGCCGTCTTCCAGGTAGCTTTCCACCATCACGCCTTTGACAAGACCCTCCACATCTTTGCTGTAGCGACGGGAGTGAAGCACTTCCTTACAGATGCGAATCTGCTCAAAAGGCTCCTTGCCGGAATTACAGTGGTTGGCGTCAACGATGACGGCTTTATTGATCAGATCTCCTTCGGCGTAGAGATAAAAAAGCTGCATCAGGTCTTCGTAGTGGTAATTGGGAGACATCTTGCCATAGCGGTCCACGGAACCCCTTAAAATCGCGTGGGCCAGGGGATTGCCGTGGGAAACCACTTCCCAGCCGCGATAGATGAACATATGGGCGGTTTGCGCCGCTGTTACGGCGTTGATCATGATGTTGAGATCACCGCTGGTGGGATTTTTCATGCCCACGGGAATGGACAGACCGCTGGCCGTTAAACGGTGCTGTTGATTTTCCACAGAACGGGCGCCCACCGCCAAGTAGGAAATCAAATCGGATAGATAGCGATAGTCTTCCGGATAGAGCATTTCATCAGCGCTGGTTAAGCCGGTTTCCTCGATGACCTTTAGGTGCATTTTGCGGATGGAAACAAGCCCCTCCAACATATCCGGTTCTTTGCTGGGATCGGGCTGATGGGCCATGCCCTTATATCCTTTGCCGGTGGTACGGGGTTTGTTACAATAGATTCTGGGAATGATCAGAAGCTTATCCTGCACTTCCTCCGCCAGTTTGGCCAAACGGTGAACATAATCCATGACCGCGTCTTCCCGATCGGCGGAACAGGGACCGACAATCAGCAAAAGACGGTCGCTTTCCCCTTTTAAAATAGCGGCGATTTCCTTATCCCGTTTTTCTTTGAGGTTGGCGCAATCTTCGGAAATGGGATACTTCGCTTTGACTGCCATGGGAATCGGTAATTTTCTCAAAAAATCCATATCATATCACTTCTTTACACTTTTATGTTTTCCGGGTAGCATACATAAAATATCATAACATCATAATATATCTATTATAATACAAAAAGAGACAAAGCGCAAGCGCTTTGTCTCAGACTGTAGACTAAATACGCGTCAGCGAATCTTGGACTACAGGATGACGGTGATAAAAGACTCTCCGTTTATTGTTCCAGTTGCTTGGCAAGGAACCCCGCGGCGGTTTCCGCAAGTTTTTGCTCCAGATCGCCCATAACGACGCCTTTTTCTTTGGAACAGATCAGCACCGCGCCGATGACATCGCCGCCGGGAATGACCGGGGCGATGCAGAAGCATTCCATATCATTCTCTTCTTCACTGTCCAAAATGGAAAAGGCCTTTTTGTTCACTTCTTCATGGATGCGGTTGACCACCAGGGTGCGTCGGTCCTCCATGACTTTTTCAACAATGGAACCGATCCGTTGGTGCAGGAATTCCTTTTTCGAGCCGCCACTGACGGCGATCACTTCATCCCTGTCGGCAATCAGCACGGTGGTATGGATGGAATTACTCAGCGCGTCGGCGTATTCTCTGGCAAAGTCCGAAAGGGAGGTAATGGGAGAGTATTTTTTCAGAATGACCTCACCTTCCCTATCAACGTATATTTCCAGGGGGTCGCCTTCTTTAATCCGCATGGTGCGGCGAATCTCTTTGGGAATAACAACGCGGCCGAGATCATCGATGCGTCTCACGATTCCTGTGGCTTTCATATTTTATCCTCCTAAAGGTCGTTTTCCTTTTTCTATTTTTACCTTAAAAAGAAAATTTATACTTTTTCCCGCCCCCTTTTGCGGGCTGGCAAAGTAAAAATGCTGAAATCATCATTCCAAACCATTTTAATAGAAAATCAAGAATTTAAATATAACTATATATCAACTATTATATTGACAAAGAAAAGGCAATCTGATAGTGTAATGATATATACAAATGGTCATATCCAAAGAAGAGGAGTGATCTCCATGAAGAAAATATGGATCGTTCTGTGTCCCCTGTTTTTCACGTTTTTCATTGTGGGCTGCGGCAATCAAGATGATGAAGCTTCCAAATATCAAACCATGATTCCGGCACAGACCTACACCTATTACGCCGTGTCTCCCGACGAAGCGGAAATCACCCTGGACATGAAGTTCTTCTGCCCTGCCTCGATTTCCAAAACAGAGCTGGCCGAAACCGCTTTCACCTTGGGCAACAGCGGCGCCATCCGAGTGGTGAAAAGTGAAATCATGTCCACTGCCGATATCGAGGAAGCCGACTACTACTTCGCCCAGATATTGCTGACCTTGGATATAGAGACCATGGCCTCGGATACCCTTTCCTTTCACAGCCTCACCTATACGGTACCGGGAAAAGATCCCCAATTTCTCCACCTTGGGCCCACCATCATCGACCGGCATTTCGCGGCTGACCAAAACGCCAAAGTCCTCAGCATAGGGGAACAAAACAAGATTATGACATCAGACACCCTGGTGACCGAGTACCGGGGCTATCCCGACAATCCCAATTATTACTTTGATTTGTGGGAAATCTACCCGGAAATCATGTTTTACCAGGTGCGGCCGGTCTGGCAGTACACCGTAGACGGCCAGTTATACTATTCTTTTCAGCAGAAAGACGACGGTATGCTGCAACAAATTGACGTTTCCAACGTTCCTCAAGAAGGCGAACTGAAATCGGCGCTGGAAGCCTTTCAGGACGCCTACGCCCCCTACAAAGAGGTCTATGACGCGGGGCAAGCCGGCCGCGACACAAACCCGGATCCCCCGGCATACGATCTGTTCATTATCAGATAAAACGCTGAAAACGAAACAAAACGAAAGGGGTNNACCCCTTTCGTTTTGTTTCGTTTGTTTCGTTTGTTTCGTTTTGTTTTCGACCTTCCCTTGCCATCTATTTATATATTACGGCTTGCTTTCATCTACAAACTGTTTATGCCGTTGAGAAAGTCTGAAATTATAGTCTACCCTTTTTCTGTGAGTTACGAATGAATATTTCCCCTAAAACAAGCACCGCAAGAGTGCCGACGATCAGCATACTACAGGAAAACAGGTTCAGAGGAGAGCCGGGAGTAAAGATGATCACAGCAATCGTGAGCAATAGCACAAACTGGCCGGTACGGGCGAAAGCCATGCTCACCCAAGGCGGCCCCGGCACTTTGTAGGCCCCTTCCGTTCCCGGTTTTGTTTTTTTAAGTTTTAAAAATGCCGCGTAATTGATGATGTAAGGAATTAAAAAGATGATATTCGTAAAGGAAAACAGACTCCAGAAAAGATCAGCGGCATTGGTGGCGACGAAGCTATATATAACAGCAAGAACAGTACCGACGGCGCCGGTAATCAAAAGCGCTCCCATGGGAGTATCATTTTTCTTATGCATCACACCGAAAGCACGGGGCAGCTCACCGTCTTTCGACGCCCCGGCGGCCAAACGGCCCGCCGCCGAAATCCAAGTGATGGCCTGAGCAAAAAGAATCGATAAGAAGATGAGGCCAAACCCATAAACAATGACGGCTTTGACTGCCGCGGACAAATCCGCAAAGAGAAAGCAATTCATAATCGCATTCACAATGGACATATCCTTTGCCGGCACGATGATGATGATGGCAAGTATCGCAATGACATAAAGGCCCGATACCATAAAGGCGTTGATGATCGTAACCCGAGGGATATCCCTACGCGGGTTTTTGATGCGGTTTCCCGATGAAGACATGACCTCAAAACCCATGTAGTTATAGACAAGAGCGGAGAGGAAAAGAAAGCTCTCATTGACTCTTGGCGTAAAAGCTTTTAGGGAAAGATCATTGGCGACCCCATGACCCTTGGCCAAATAGATCACCGCCATCAGCGCCATGCCGACAGTGACGGTAATTTTAAAAACAGCCGCAAGATTTGTAATAAGCGTTGTCGCTCTTAGGGGGCGCATACTGACGAAAATGATCAGCCAAACGAGGATAATCGACATGATCAGCTCATAAAGAAAGCCGATTTCACCAATAAAAATCTGACAAAAGACGCTGACTGTAAAAATCGTCGTCGAAGAGATCCAAATCGCGTTATTAGCCCAGTATAACCAGGACATCCGGGCGCCCCAACGGGGACCGTAGGCCATTTTCACCCAAGCATACATGCCCCCCTCAGCGGGATAATTCGCTCCCAATTCCGCCATGATCAATCCGGAAGGCAGAACAAACAACAGGGTGATCACAAGTGACCAGGTGATTGCCGAAGCGCCCATCGATGCCACAGGACCCACTGTGTCAAGAAAGAACATCACGCAAATCATACCCAAAAAGATATCACGGCGTTTCAACATATCTTGATTTTTTATAACTGCATGATTCTCCATTGCCACAAAATTCACCTACCTTTAAATAACCGCTTTTCAAACAGAGGATATCACACCAATGATGCTTTGGCGTTTTTCTTTAAGGGGAGTATGAGCGTTATTTAGAGGCTTCTTTTTCCCTCGCTTCAATTCGTTTACGGTTGATATTGAAAATCTCGCCCAAACCGATACCGGCCAGGAAGCCGATGCCCAGAGCAATGCCGCTGACCCAATCCATGGGCTGACCGGGTACCCAGAAGAATAGCATCATGGTAAAGATAATGACCAGTTGGCAAAAGCGGTTGACACCGATACCGAACCAATCGGGACCGGGGAAACGGTAAGCCCGTTTCGTATCCTTATCGACTTGGCGCAGTTTAATGAAGGCCGAGAAGCAAAGAATGAAGGGCAACAGGAAGATGAGGCTGGTAAAAGAGAATAAAGTCCAGAAAAGATCACTGGCAGTGCCGCCGGCAAAAGAAGATAAAAGGCCGTAAGCGATGATGACAACGGTGGAAACGATACCGATGATCACGGCGCTGCCCAAAGGCGCGCCTTTTTTGGTGGTGGTGCCGAAAACTTTCGGCATTTCATGGTTGGCGGCGGATTCCACAGCCATAAAACCGGCTGCCTGCATCCAAGCAGGTCCCTGGGAAATCAGGGTATAAAGGAAGATAATACCGACGATGACGTAAAGGGTAATGCCGAGATTACCACTGAAGGTAAGAGTGAAGCAATTCAAAATGCCGTTGATGATGTCGATGCTTTCCATGGGCGTAATCGTGCAGATCGCAAGAGTAAAGATGATATAAATAGCAATGATTAACACCAGATTCGTCAGGATCATGCGGGGCAAATCCCTGCCGGGATCCTTGATATTGCTGCCGCCGATGGCACTGATGGCGTCGAAGCCCATGACGTTATAGATCAAAGCCGGGAAAAAGGCAAAAGCCGCGCCCATGGTAGGCTTAAATTCGGAGGGGTTGAACTCGGTGGCCATCTGGCCGCCGTTTTTCACCAAAAAGGCGCCGGCGCAAAGGACAAGACAGCCAACGATGGTCAATTTGGCGATGCCGCCGAGGTTGCGCACGAAGGTCGATTCATTTTGGGGCTGCGCGGCAAGAAACACATAGACCCAAACAAGAACACAGGAAGCGGCGAGGTACCAAAAGAACGGGATTTCAAATCCGCTCAGTAACGTAATCATCTTGCTGACCACGTCCATCACAAAGATGGTGGCGGAAGCGACCCAAATCGCGTTGTTCAGCCAATAATACCAGGCGACCCGGCAGGCATTGTTCGCGCCCAGGGAAATTTTCACCCAGTGGTAAAGGCCGCCCTCGGAAGGGTAAGTGGAACCTAGCTCCGCTGTGGTCAAAGCGGAAGGCAGGAAGAAAATCACGCCCAAAATCAGGTACCAGGTAATGGAACTCAGGCCCATGGCCGAAGAGGCGGTACCGGAATCGAGGAACAGCATAAACAAGATGATACCCAAGAACAGATCCCTCGCGCTGAGCGGTTTTGATTTAGCGGCTACGGAACTCATAATCATATCTCCTTATCGATTTGATTTTTTCCTTGGGCCGCCGAAAAACCGCCCGGCATAACCTGGGGTTTTTCGACAGCCTTATCATTTATTTGATGATGCCGAGGTCTCTTTCTTCTTTTTGCACAATTTCTTTGATGGTTCCCGCGGCGTAATCGGACAGCGGCACAGGATGATGGGTTTCCAGGATTCTTTTTGCTTCATCGTCGCACTTCGTTTTCAGGTCGACGCCACCTTCTAACAGCCAATTATCCATCAAATTACGGTCAATGAACTTCGACAGGGACTGATACCCTCTGGTATGAGCCACAGTCAACGGTTCGGTAAGATGGTTGCCGCCGGGGCCAACGCGACGGATGGAGTCGCAATCCAAGGTGTAATCATTGACGGGGATCCCCTGAAGAACGTAGCGGATCATGCCGGCAAACTCGGCGTCCATGACCATCTGACCATAGCCCAAGGTAATACCGGATTCCAACATCCCCAGCCCGTAAATGAGATTGGCCCCTGCCAATGCCGGCAGCAGGGCCGTGAGCGTCTTTTCGTGACCGGCCTGAATATCCGAAAGTTTGCTGTCTGCCTAGGTGCCCGCGACGAAACTGGGGATATTGTAATAATGAGCCATCCGGGCAACGGCGGCGCTGATCATCCCCAATTCGGGGCAGCCCACCGTGGCAACGGCCCGGCGCAGGTCTAAAATCGTGGTGGAACTCCCGTATGTGCAGGGATTGCCGGGGTTCACCAGCTGAATCATGACGATGTAAGCCAAAATTTCGGCATTGTGCACCACCATGGTGCCTGCCAAGGTCACCGGGGTGGAACCGCCGGCCATGGCCATGGACAAGGGGTTGCAGGGCAGCCCTACCGAAGCATATTCAATGAGCTGTTCCGTATTGCCTTCCGGTAACGTTAAAGGGCTTACCGGGCAGCCGCCGCCGGAGATGATGGGGCGGTCTTTGAGCTTATCTTTGCCGCCAACAATGGCGGCAGCCATTTCAATGGCAAGTTTCGCCTGGTGGGCATTGTCGGCGCCCTGGCTCTGATGTTTGGTGGTGTTGCTCAAGGTAGCTTCGGCGTTATGGAGCATGGCCACGCGTTCATCTTTGTCCCTGGCGTTGAGGGTCTGTTCGATGACATCAACGTTTTCCAAAGCGTCGCACAATTTGGCCACGTCACCGATGTCCTGCTTGGTGGAGGGACGGCGCTCACCGGTATAGGGATCGATAACCATGATTCCTTCGCCAAAGGTAAGGAAATTGACACGGCCGCCTTCTAAAACCACGTCATGTTTGGGATCGCGGCCCGCCATCAGCACACGGGGCGGAGCTTTATGGACGGAATCTTCCACAAGCCAGGCAGGAATCCGGACATTCTTGGTTTTGTAGTCAACGCGGCAGCCACCGGCTTCGAAAATTTCCAAGGCGCGGTCACTTTCACAGAAAAGACCGACGCTTTCCAGCAACTCAAGGGTATCGAGGTGAATCTTAAAACAGTCGTCGTCACTGAAAACATTGAGACTGAAACCGCTATACGATGTCCTGCCTATCTCTAAGTTTCTTTTCATGTTTACTTTTTCCTTTCTTTCTCCTTTATTATATTCTTTATTTATTGGTCAATTGTTTTTCGGCGCTGGCGGCAATTTGATCCAACTCTTTGACCAGGGCTTCATCAAAGCTGGGGCCCTGATGTTCTTTTAAGATCGTATCCATTTTGGCTTGGGCGGCTTTGCGGTAATTGGCGTAACCGTCCTCAAAGAGGTAGCAGTTTTCCGCTTTGGCGGTAAAGATGTTTTCTCTGAAGTTTTGGAAGGTGTGAACGTGATCCAGATAGTTACCGCGGGGTCCCTGTTCGGCGATGACATCCAACGCCAAGGTGTAGTCGTCAACCTTGAAGTTACGGAAATAGGCTTTGGCGTGGCGGCAGACTTCGAGGTCAAGGATGACATCGATGATGGAGCTGCTCAAACAACTATTTCTGGTACCCACCCAGCAAGCCACGTCAACTCTGGTTAAAAGTTTGAGGGCGCAGCGGAAAACATTCCGTTCAAACCCGGCTTTCGTGGAAAAATCTTTATATTCCACACTGCAGCCCATGGCCGAAGGCAAGTCATAGAAACGGGCCATATCGCAGTCAGCAGCGGCTAAGAGCACGTATTCAGGATTTTCATAATCGATGCCGGCATTGAAAAGATTGGGGGCGCCGGCATCGGAGGAATAGAAGATACGGGCATCCGCCGCCGCGGTGCGGGCAATCATCTGGCAAGCCAAATTTTCAGCATTCACCAGGAGCGTATCGGCGGCAACCGTCGCCGGGGAGGTGGTGGACATTTGAGGCAATGACATGGGCAAAATCGGTACCCCGGCTTTGGCCGATTCCACAATCGCATCGGCGATCCCGTGTTCCACGGCAAGAGGAGTGGTGGGAGCGGAAAGTAGGGATAATACCGGGTTTTTGCGGAATGCTTCGCTGCCGCCGGCAATGGCGCGGCCCAGTTCAATCTGGTAACGGGCCAGTTCTCCGGAAGCAGAAGAGCATTGGACGTTTTTGCCGATGTTACGGAGGGCAATTTCCGTCGCTTTGAATTCCTGTAGTTCGCCGGAATACTCATTGGGCAGCATCAAAGGCCAAAAGCAGTCCATTTCATCCATGGCGTCGGCCACAGTGCAGAGTTGCTGCAAATCTTCAACGGTAGCGTAGCGGTCTTTGCCCAGTTCTTCATCGTAAACAAAGGGTACATATCCCGCAGTGGTGGTAAAGGGATGGGTTACCGAAGGAAGCGTGAGCCGGTGTTTTTCGTTATATGCACCCAGGGGGAAACGATGAACGGATTGGCTCAGCATCTCCGTCACCATGGCTTCGGGAAAACGGACGTTCTCGCCGACGACTTTGGCGCCGGCTTTGGCCAACATGTCGCGAACACTTTCACTGCCGATCACAACACCGACAGTGGCCAATAATTTTAAAGTAGTTTCATGGATCTTTTGCTGTTCTTCAGAGCTTAAAATGGTTAATTTGGAAAACAAGAGTAAATTCCTCCTTTGCATTGATACATTACATCAATGCAAATTATGTGCCAAAAAATAAGCGGCCTCCCCTTTTTGCCAAGGGAGGCCGACCATAACAGCGTATAAAGATTTTTAAACCAGGATTTCCGCGGCAAAATAGGACGCCGCCACGAGATCACTGAGCAAAATTATGCAACAAATATGATACATTTTATATACATTTTTGATACATCATGGTGACACTCATGAACCCTCTTTTTGCGTTAAGCGAAGTTTTCGGTAAAAGGTTGCCCGGGAAATGCCCAAAGCCCGGGCGGCGGCGCTGATATTGCCGCCGGCCTGCTCCAGGGCGGAGTAAAGGCGTTGCTGTTCCAGGGAAAGCGACACTTCTTTGCGTTTGGCCCGCACATCCTGAATGGACGCGGCCGCCGCGGTTTGGCTTGGGGGCAGGTCTTCTTTTACATCCTTGCTCAAAACAGCCTTTAAAATATGGTAAGGCAGATACTGGACGGTAATTTCCTTGCCACCGGAAAGGTACATCATACGGTCGGCCACGTTTTCCAGCTCTCTGACGTTCCCCGGCCAGTCGTAACGGGAAAGCGCGTCGATCACATCGGGTTGCAGTAATTTCAGGAAATCCTCTGCTTTGCAGTGGGTAACCTTTGCCCAAAAGGAGCAGAAGAGGGGCAAGATATCTTCTTTTCTATCCCGCAGCGGCGGCACGTGCAGCCCGATGACATTGAGCCGGTAAAAAAGGTCTTCCCGGAAATTGTTCTCTTTCACTTCCGCCCGCAGATTACGGTTGGAAGCGCTGATGACGCGGACATCCACGGCAATTTCCCGCTCGCCGCCGACCCGGGTCACGGAGCGTTCCTGAATCACGCGCAAAAGCGCGATCTGCTGATCAAGAGGCATATCGCCGATTTCGTCAAGAAACAGGGTACCGCCTTTGGCCAACTCAAATTTCCCTGGCTTGCCCCCTTTTTTGGCGCCGGTAAAGGATCCTTCCGCGTAACCGAATAACTCGCTGGCCACCAATTCTCTGGGAATGGCGCCACAGTTCACCGCCACAAAGGGACCGTTTCGCCGGGAACTGCCATTATGGATCGATTGGGCAAAGAGCTCTTTCCCCGTGCCGCTTTCCCCTTCGATCATCACGTTACAGTCGCTGGCCGCGGCCTGTTTGGCCAAAAAGATCGTCTCTTGCAGCGAGGAACTGATGGTGACGATATCCTTAAAGTGGAACCGGGCCTGGTTTCCGCTCATTCTGGTCACCATCTGATGTACCTGGGTCATGGGTTTCAAAACGAGAATGCCCTTTATCATCGTGTCGTGTTCCGCCTCAAGGGGCATTCCGGAAACGACGAAGGAGTGATCTTTGCCCTCAGAGACAAAACGCATTTCCGTATCGGTAAAGGCGCGTTTTTTCAAAAACATCCAATTCAGAACATTGCTGCTTTTGCCGTTTAACAGATTACGGAAATAGTCGCAGATCTCTTGGGCGGTGTCTTTCCAAAGATCGTTGGGGCCGTAATTCAGAAATTCACAGTCGCCGTGTTCATCTATGACTAAGATCCCTTCGGAAATCCCCGCAAGGATACTCTGCAAATAATCGTTGACTTGCAGCAGTTTCCGGTTGGTATGCCGCAGTTCGGCAGTGCGCGCCTCCACTGTATTTTTCAGTTCCTTCTCCATATTTTTAAAATGGGTCACATCACGGCTAACGTCCTGATACTCGATGATCGTCCCGTCTTCTTCATAAAAACCGCGGCCCACGCTTTCCATCCAATAGATCCGGTCGTCAATGCAAACCCGGTATTCGTAATGGTAATAGGGGTTTTCGGCGTTGACATTTTTCATCAACTCATAGATTTTCGGCCGATCCTCCTTTAGCACCAGTTCCATCGTATCGGTATGGATCAGCGATTCCTGGGTGACGCCGTAAAAATTCGCCATGGACTTGTTGACATAGCGCAGGTAATAGTCGGGACCGGAACGTTCCACCAGTTCCTGCATATTTTCCATAATCGAGTCGTACTGGTCTTTGCGCAGTTCAAGCCCGCGAATGACCTGTTCCTGTTCCTTGATGCGCTCTTCGGCCCGTTTCAATTTTTCTTCTAACGCTCTCGTCTCAGCCACAAAAACACCTCCGGTAGGGCTACTCTTTGCTGCCCTCAATATAGCACGGGATTTCAAAAAAGGCAATGGAAAAAGAAAGCCCCCGGCAATTTCCAGGGACTTTAAAAGGTATCACTTCTTTTCCGTTACGACAAAGACGTTTTCGCCCGCAATAACATCACCCAAGGTATGAGAGCCAAAATAAGGCAGGCAAAAAAGATCCAAAACAAGCCGTCGATGTAGTTGCCCCAAGAAAGCGTCGCCACCACCGTACCGACGGTGCCGATGATCGAGGTCACAAAGGACGTCAGGGCCGAGGCAGCACCGGTGGTATCTTTGTGCTGGTTCAGCAGGAGCACCATACCGAGGGGCCGGGAAATCCCTTCGGCATAGGTGTAAGGCACAATGGCCAAAAACAGCAAAATCGGGCTAAGCTTGCCAAAAAGTCCCAGCCCCGCCGTGGAAAGGGCAAAAAGGATAAAACAAATATGCAGCTGTGCTTTGCCGGAAAGTTTCCGATCCAGGAATAGATAAACGAAGGGCGCGGAAAAGGAAATGACACAGATGCCGGCGTAAAAGAGACTGTAGTGCAGATAAGTCATGCCGAAATCGGTGATACAGATATAGGAACAGACGGCGACAAAACCGAAGAAGGGTACGGCAAACAGGGAAATTATCGTCAGCAGCACGGAAAAATACTTGTCTTTGGCAACGTAGAGAAGACCTTTCATTGCCGGCAACAGGCCGCCGCAAACGCGGCGATTGGGCGGCAAGGTTTCCGGTAAGATGCAGGCAAGGGCAAAACTGACGGTGCCCAAAATGCCTAGAGTCGCCATAACCCAGCGCCAACCGGCGAACATCAGCACAAAAGAACCAAGAAACGGCGAGGCCACAGGGCCTAAAACGATCACCGATTGGATCACTGCCATGGCTTTCCGAAAAACGTCCTCCTCCAGATAATCCCTGACCATGGCCATGCCAACGGCGGAAATAAAACCGGCGCCGAAAGCGGCGCCGCCCCGACAGGCGATGAGAAACCACACATCTGTCGCCACGGCACAACCGTATCCAAACAGCGTAAAGATGCCGACGCCGAGAAGCATCAGCTTTTTTCGGCCGAAGCGGTCGCTCAAAGGGCCGCCAAAAAGGACACTCACCGCGGAAACGATAAAATAGATGGAAAGGGCCAAATTCAGGGTGGCTGCGGAAGTCTGAAAATAGGCTTTGATCTCGGGCTGGGCGGGCAAAAAGATATCACAGGCCATCCAGTCAACGGCGATGATAAAGATGATGATCGACACAAACCGGCTTTGCTTCATTTTTTGTTCCGTTTCCATACAACCCCTCATCTTTCCTAATATGGATATTTTAGCATAAAATATGAAAAAGCGCCATCCCCGGCGGACATAATCTTCACCAAAATCGGCGAAACCCTTCCGCAACAAAACGGAAGGGCTTCGCTTTTATGGAAGGTGGAGGTTAGGGTAAAACTGCAAATGGGTTTTATATGATCAGAACATTTCCTTGCTCATGGCGTCAATCGCTTCGCTTATGGCATCATAGACGCCGTCGTAGATGCTGAAAGGAGCACCCTGAGTTTGGCAGGGGATCAGGTAATGCTTACCACAGCTTTCACAGGCCCAGCGCACCTCTTTGGCAATTTTCTCTTTCGTCCAGTTGGCCTCGTCAACCACAGTCTGATCGATCCCCGCCATGAAGGAGATCTGCCCGCCGTATTCCTTGATCAGCGCCGGCAGATCGTTGGATTTCGTCGCCCCCTGCCAGATATCGATTCCCATCTCGATCATATAGGGTACCAGCGTCACCGCGTAGGAGTCGGAATGATGGATGATCAATTGGAAACCGTTTTCTCGGTAGCAGCCGTAGAGTTTTTGATAGGGCTCTAAGAAGAATTCTTCGAACATTTTGGGGGAGATCAAAGTCGAGCGTTCCGAACCCCAGTCATCGTGATGAAACACCACGTCGGGGGCTAAGTGCTTGGCAACCTGCTGCAAATAGGCACATTCCCACTCAAGACAGAAATGGATGATCCCTTTCACTTCCTCGGGATATTGGTAAAAGGCCGTCAAGGCCTCTTCCATACCCATGAAACAATGGAGCAGTTCAAAGAGGCCGGGGAACATCATCGGCCCCACAAAAATCTCATTATGATCAAATTTGGCGTATTCCGCTTTGGCGGCTTCCCATAGCTCCGGGGCATAATCCAGAGGAGGGGCTTTGAGCACGTCACGCCACTGGCGGATATCCTTGATCAAGGTATGCTCGCCGTGAACCGGCAGCGCTCCCGGCGTGCCCTCGGGCCAACGCCAGGCCACCCCCCAATAATCCACGGTTTCTTCTCCCAACGTGAAAGGATAGGGATTGGTGGCGTTAAACGGATCCGCATAGGGGGTTTCCACAAATTCATATTGATTGACAAAGCGGTCCGGGGCACCACCTTTGATGGTTTCCAGCAAATTTTGTTTTTTTGTTAGCATCGCTGATTTCGTCCTCCTTTTTCCTTTTCCTTGATCTCTATTTTACGTTCCCGATAACCTTTGACCAATGCCAATACCGCACAGCAAACGCTGAAGATTAATAACACAGAACAAACGGTGATCAGCTCCCCACCGCTAAGATAACGAATCAAGGTACCGAAATAAGTACAGAGGAACATTGCCGCTCCCAACACCGCCGAAGAAAGTGCCAAAGCGAAAGGAACTTGATCTTTCGGCACAATGACCGCCAGATGGGTTTGGTAATAGGACATGATCAACCCATTGCCAATTCCGAGGAAAATCATCCCCGCCGCAACCGTACCCACAGAAGGGAAAAATGCAAACAGAAAATAAGCGGCGGCAATCACTCCATGAATGATGCCGGGCAGCACCGGCTGGGATTTCGCGTACAATAAGCCAAAAAGCATACAAGCCCCAAAGGTGCCGAAGGTCATGATCGTCGTCATCACACCGGTTAGGGCAGAACCGCCGATGCCGGTTTCACCGATGTAGAGGGCAATTTCATAGTACATCACACAGATGATCAATTCCCCGCAAAAGTAGGATAGATACATGGTCCAAATTTTTTTCCAGGGTATTTTCCCTTTCGCACAGGCAACGGCAGCCGCCGTTGCCTGTGGGTCTGTCCTCGACGATATGGTATTCCCAGGCAAAAACAGGATCAACAACAGGATAATGGGGAAAACAAGCCAATAAATCCTGAATACATATTCCCACTGTACCGTCACGATGATACCGGAAATAAAGCTGACCGCGGCGCCAACAGCGGACATACCGCCATTCCAAATTCCCATCATCGTTCCCAACTTCTTTTCATCAGGAAACAGATCGGCGATGATCGCCATAGAGGCCGGCGGCACAATACCCAAGGCGACGCCAACCACGGCCCGCATCGCGGCCATATAGACGGCATTTTCCACGGCAATGCCGAAAACAGCGCCAACGGTAAAGAACCCCATACCGATCAGAAGCATGGTCTTTTTGCCGGTCACGTTCATCAGCTTGCCGACAAAGGGGGCCACAAAAATCGCGATCAGGGCCGGGCCGGAGAGGATAAAGTTCAAAACTCCCACATGCACCCCGGCAAAATGCCCATAGATGGCGCCAGCGGCGGGAATGATCACCAGATCGCCCATGGGCACGATGGTGGCAAGAACCAATGCGGCCAGCGCCATTATTTTCCTGCCGGAATCAAAGGTTTTATCACTGTTTTCCATGATTTGATTTCGTGATACGCCACCCGCATCACATCCCTTTCTGCTAAGGCGAGAAGATCAGCTTGCCCGCTTCAGCGGATACCACGGCGTTTTTCCGCCACGGCGATGATTTCATCCAGCTTCGCGCTGACCTCGGCAGGTAGCGGTTCCACGATACCCCGCTCAATGATGGCTTTTACTTTTTCATTGGCGCGGGTGAAGAAATCCTTTTTGCCCTCGGCTTTCCAGGTTTCATAATTTACCCGGATGAAATCTTGGGGCACCCAGTTTTCACGGAAATGATTCAGGGTATGCTCTTCGGCGAGGAAATTACCGCTGGGACCGACATGGTCGATGACATCCACCGCCAAAGTTTCCGTATTCACCTCAAAACCACCCTGAACGTGGCGGAGCAGATCGATGACTTCATTGCCGAACACCAGCGCTTCCAGAGAAGAAGACATGGCGCCTTCCAGATAGCCAATAAAGAAATTGAGGTTTGCACCGGACAGCATCCCGGTATAAAGCTGGGTGCTGATATCCGCCGCCGCCTGTTGGTCGAAGGCGGGAGAATCTGTCGTCCCGAAATGGCAGGCGTAAGGGAGATCAAGATAACGGTAGAGATCGCCGGAAGCGGCGGAACCCAGCATCATTTCCGGACTGGTCTGGGCAAAGGCCATGGTACGCAAATCCATATAGTCAACGAAACAAGCGCCTAAGAAGGGGCAGCCCTTATTGATCAGCTGGGAAAGCACCAACCCTACGAAGGAATCGGCCAGGCCAATCACACAAGCACCAGCCAACGTCACCGGGGCGGAAGCGCCGACCATGGGCCCACAGACGTAGGGCGTGGGCACGCCATAGCGGAACATGGCCATCATCTTATCCATCACTTCCTCGGCATGGGCCAAGGGCGGCGAAGGAGAACCTCCGGCAATGATGAAGGGTTTTTTAATGAGTTGATCCATGCCGCCGGCGACGGTGGCACACATTTGCATTTCATCTTCAAAGCCGTCGGCGTCGAAATTCCAGAGCAAGATCGGTTTGGTCGTGGTGGCCAACAACTCTCTTAATTCGTAAAGGTCTGCCACGGTGGGGTCGCAATCGACGATATAAGCGAGACCGGAAGCCACATCGATATTGGGCAGAGCGTCGATGACGAGGCCGGCATCACGAACATCCTTTGTCACCGTCAACCGGCGTTCCCCGGTTTCGGAATCGACACGGTAGAGATTGAGCAAGCCGGCTACATAGTAGCTTTGAAAGCTGTGAGCGTCCAGGGTAAAGGCCTTGTTGCCTTTTCTGTCGTAAATATTCACCGCCGAGGGCGCCGTAGCCAGGCAGTCCTTCATCAGCCAGGCGGGAATTCTGACCCGGATACCGTCCACGCCACAGCCGGCGTCCCGCAAAATAGCGAGAGCCTTTTCGTTATGAATATCACAGCCCGTTTTTTCCAACACGGTCATGGCGGCATCGACGATATCCCGGCATTGTTCTTCGTTTAAAACTTGAAATTTGATCTGATTCTGATTCATGTTATCCCCCTTTGTTGAAGTGAATGGAGTCATCCGGTTTGCAAAAATCTTATTTCACCGTATCCTTTAAGTGCCGCAGCAAGGCGGGAATCATCATCACCACACAAACGATGGCCAGGACAAGACAGACAAAAGTCACAGTGCCCGGACCGACGCCGTGGAGGAAGGTAAAGACATAGGTGGTGAGAAACATCGCCATTCCCAAAACGGATGAGGAAAGGCTCAAAGCGAAAGGCGCCTGGCTTTTCGGGACGATGATCGCAATATGGCTTTGATAATAGGCCATCATCAAGCCGTTGGCAAGGCCGTTTAAGGCCATACCGGCGACGGCCCCGGGGACAGTGGGAATCAGGGCGAAACAGAAATAGGCCAGGGCAATGATGAAAAACATCGCGAAGGGCAAGAATTTGCGCACCACGGGTTTTGCGAACAGCGCCCCAAAAATCATGCAGGCCACAAAGGTAGTGGCGGTCATCACCGTGGCCAAGGTTCCGGCCAGGGCAGCGCTGCCGATGGAAAGCTCCGCGAGATAGATGGCAATCACGTAGTAGATCACGCAGATCACGAGTTCCCCGATAAAATAGCCGAATAAATCGAAGGACAGCTGATTCCAGGGCATCTTTTCTTTTTTGACAGACACGTCGGCTGCCGCTGCCGCTGTTCCCTCTGCTCTGGCTGCCTCATATGGCGTCCGTTTCGGCATGGCGAAAATCAGGATCACCAGGATCGGCACGGCGACCCAGAACAGTTCAAAGACGGCTTTCCACTGGGTGGCGGCAACGATACCGGCGGTGATACCGACCACCGCGCCGACCGTGGACATGCCAGCGTTCCAGATTCCCATCATGGTACCCAGCTGTTTTTCATCGGTGAAGACATCATTCAATATCGCCATGCAGCAGGGGGCCACGATCCCCACGGCAGCGCCGACGATACAGCGCATTGCCACCATATAGTAGACATTCTCCACGGCGATGCCGAGAATGCCGCCAATACCAAAGAGAACGACACCGATCATCAACAGAAACTTTTTTCGAATCACACTCATCAGTTTTCCGGCGATGGGGGCCACAATCAGGGCGATCAGGGCCGGGCCGGAAAGAATGAAGTTCAGCGCCGAGACATTGGCGTCGGCAAAATGTCCATACATCGAACCTGCCGCGGGAATGATGAAGAGATCCGCCATGGGCACGAAGGTGGCCATAATCAGGGCAAACATCAACGCGACTTTTCTTCCTTTGCTTAATTCCATGTTTTATCACAGTGACAGCATCCGCTGTCACGTTCCCCTTTCTCTCTTTTTTAAGGAATTGCTTTCAATCATCAAAGAAATGAATCAAGCCTTACAGGCAATTCCTCTACTTCGAGGGAGAAGAGTTCTCCCCCGGAGTATTTTTGTCTATTACTGATAAACCTTCTCGGCTTTGGCCACAATCGCGTCCATTTCTTTGATGACTTCAGCGTTGAGGGGTTTTTCAGGCCCTTGTTCCAAAATTTCTTTGACCTTGACTTTGTAACGTTCGTTGAGATCTTTGCCACCGGCATCCTGCCATTTATCATAACTGGTACGGATCATGGTGTCAGGCATCCAGCTTTCCTTGAAATGGTTCAAGGTATGTTCTTCGGCAAGGAAATTACCGTTGGGGCCAACCTGATGGATCACCTCTTCCGCCAGAGTGTCTTCGTTGACCACGATCCCCGCGGTAATTGATTTCAGATAACCAAGGGCTTCATTGCAGAACATCAGCGTCGCCAAAGAGGAGGACATCGCCGTTTCCAGATAACCGCTGAAGAAATTGAGGTTGGCACCGCCGAGGAGACCGGCAAAGAGCTGGACGCCGATGTCAAAAGCAGCCTGCTGATCGAAGACCGGGGAATCCGTAGCGCCAAGGTGAACGGCAAAGGGAAGGTTAAGATACTTGAAGATATCGCAGCCGCCCAAAGCGCCGATGGTGTATTCCGGTGAGGACATGGTAAAGGACATGGTTCTCATATCGAGAAGATCGAGGAATTCCGTGGCAATAAAGGGGCAACCCTCCTTTTTCAGCTGAGACAGCACCAGACCCACCAAAGTTTCGCAAAGCCCCTGAACCAGGGAGCCTGCGACCGTACGGGGAGAAGTGCCCCCCATCATCGTCGCGGCGACGTAGGGAGACGGTAGCCCCAATTCAAACATGTAAAGCATCTTATCCATGGTATCTTCGGCATGAGAAAGGGGGACGGAGGCGGCGCCGCCGGCGATGATGAAGGGTTTTTCCAGAAACTTATCGAGGCCGCCGGCGACAGCCGCGCAGAGATCTACCTGGGTTTTCAAACTTTCCCTGGTAAAATTCCAGACAATCTGCGGTTTCGTCGTTGCTTCCAGCAGCATTCTCGTTTCATAGACGTCAGCCATCTGGGGAGTGCAGTCAGAAATACAGCTTAAGCCGCAGGCGACGTTGATGTTGGAGAGCTTCTGGGCAACAAGACCGGCTTCATAAGCATCTTTTTTGACCGTCAAACGCTTTTCCCCGGTTTCCATATCGATGCGGTACTGATTTTCCATCCCCATAACAGTATGGAAATTGCCACTTCTGGCACTAAGCCGGCAGGCAACTTCCCCTTCCCTGTCGTAGATCATGATCTGTTTGGGGGCCGTGGTCATGGCCTTCTGAATCACATAGGTGGGGATCTTCACGCGGACACCGTCCACACTGCAACCGGCGTCTTTCAATAATTTCAGGGCTTCGGCGTGATGGACGTTGCAGCCGGTTCTTTCCAAAACACGGAAAGCGGTTTCGATGATCTGCGCACATTGATTTTCCGTCAACACTTTTAACTGTAAACTCTGGCTTTCGACCGTATTTGCTTTCATAATGAATAACTCCTTTGGATTTGATGATTGCGTCTCGGGATCTGTAGCTACACCGTCTGATATTGCAAATGCTGTGCCAAGGAGAAGCAAAACCCTTTTAACTGGCATTGCTTTTACAAGCACCTTTTTATAGAGGGCGGGTAAAAACCGATAAGTGTAATGAAATATGACACAGACCTTTGGCTGCCGCCGCTGGAGCAAGGACTTTATCGCAAATATCTTGCCGTAATTTAATATTACATGTAATCACTAATTACAGATTTGATCAAAAAATTAAACATGTCCTATTTCTGCAGAAAATAAATCACCTGTATATCAAGATACATATTGTCTTTTCCGCCAATAGCGTATAAAATGTTGCCATACAGAGAATGAGGTTGATTGCAATATGACCAAAACAACGGAACAAGAAAATAAAGAATTAAAAGAACGCGTTCGTCTATATGAAGAGATTATGGATAAGGTTTTGCAGGGCATCTATATTTGTGATAAGCATGAAAATGTCGTCTGGTTCAATGATGTTGTCCAGATCAACGACGGCGTCAGCAGAGAAGACGGCATTGGCAAAAACCAGAATCAGGCCTGGAAAAGCTTGGAGCTTTCACCGGGGCCCACAAATTTCACCCTAAAAACCGGGGAACAGTCCGAAGAAGAAATCGTCACTTATAAAGATAAAACAACAAAAAAGAACTTTACCGTATTTAATCGCTCCTTTCCTTTTTATTCCGACAATGATCTAAAGTATGTTTATTCCGTAGCCTACTACATCGGCTATTCAGAAAAACAGCTGAACAAAATCAACGAATACAAACAAAAATACCTGGACATTAACGCCAGGATTATCAATAATACCACCTATTCTCTTTATGACGTCATTGGCAAATCCGCAATCATGAGGGAAATGGTAAAAAAGGCCCGCAAAATCGCCGTCAACAAAACCCCGGTGATGCTCTGCGGACCCACCGGCACTGGCAAAGAAATTTTCGCCCAGGGGATTCACAATGCAAGTATGCAAAATAAAGGAAAATTCGTAGCCATCAACTGCGCCGCCATCCCCGAAAACCTTCTGGAAAGCATCCTTTTCGGTTCCGTCAAAGGCGCCTTTACCGGCGCCATCGATAAGGAAGGTCTCTTGGAAGAAGCCAACGACGGCACCTTGTTTTTGGATGAGCTCAATTCCATGCCCTTTCCTTTGCAGGGAAAGCTGCTGCGGGTATTCCAGGAAAATCAGGCCTGCCGGATCGGCAATCACAGTCCCTATGCCGTAAACTGCCGCCTGATCAGCGCCACCAATCAGGACCCCCGGCAGCTGGTAAAGGACGGAATACTCCGCGCAGATCTATACTTCCGCCTCGCCGTACTCACCCTTGAGTTACCGCCCCTCTCTGCCAGAGAAAATGACGTGCTTGATCTCACCGAGTATTTCATCAATCAATACAACAAGGAATACAACCTGAATATCACAAAAGTTGCTCCCCAAGTCTTCGATTTATTTTTGAAATACGATTGGCCCGGCAATGTCCGGGAATTGGATAACGTCATCGAGTATATCATGAATTTTGCCTCCTTCAACCAGACGAAAATCACCTATCAGGATCTCCCCGCTTACTTAAAGGATTTCAACGAAAGTCCCGTCAAAAGGGATCATCTGCACCTGCTCAAAAACGAGAAAACCCTCCGGGAGATCCTTGACCTCACCGAAAGGGAGGTGATCAGCGGCGTGCTTAGAGAAGCCAATTGGAACATCTCAAAGGCCGCCCGAATCCTCGGCATCCACCGGGAAGCCCTCTATTACCGCATTAAAAAGTTCGATATCAAAAAACCGTAAAAGCAATCCCCTTCCAGGCGGAGGGTTCTGCACACAGGCGAAAGAACCGCGATAACCGGTTCTTTCTATAGGCTGAAAGCAGTTATTTTTTTAAATTTTCCCTTTATTTTTCTTTTCTTAAAATATGGCTTACATTTAGCCAAAATTTATGCTATAATATATTTGTATATTAGTTTGTTGTATGGAAGAGGGGACTTAGCGCTTATGCTATGTTTTTTTTTAACGGTAACCACTAAAAGGCTCACCGGAAGAGCCGAAAACCCATGGTTCCGGGAAAAGGGGCGAAAAAATGTATCAAAAAGATTGCGTTGTCATTTACGGTCTACACGGTGTTTGCCGCATTGCGGATATCACCATAAAAGACTTTAGTGGGCAAGAAGAAACTTATTATATCCTGAAACCGATTTTTGACGACAGAAGTACTTTTTTTGTTCCCGTAAAGAACGACTCCGCGCATAGACTGCGCCCCCTCCTCTCCATAGAGGAGGTAAAAGAGCTGATCAAAGGCATATCCTGCCAGGACGTCATCGGCATCGAAGATGAAAAACACCGCAAGGACGCCTACAAAAAGATCATCGAAAGCGGCGACCGCGGCGAAATGATGCGGCTCATTAAGACACTCTATGCGAGAAAAGAGGAACAGCAAAAAGCCGGCAAAAAGCAGCATATCATCGATGAACACTTTATGAAGGAAGCGGAAAGCATCCTCTACGATGAGTTTGCCTACGTCCTGGAAATCAAAAAAGACGATATCATACCTTACATTAAAAAAGAAATGGAAACGTCGGAATAACAAAAAGACCGACGACACATCAGGCCGTTGAGAAACCGCCTTTGGGGGACTGTCTCCCAAAGGCGGTTTTGTGCCATACCGGCTTACTGTAATGATGTGAAATAAAACCAGAAAAATACGGACAGCAGGATTTCCCAAAAAACAGGGTAAATTCTCTTCCTTTTTCGCCAAAATTGTGCTATGCTTTTTAATTAAAGACTGCCTTTTTCGCTGCATTTTACGAATCATTGGGAAGGGCAAAGAAAAGAGCGAGAGAATCATCATGAAAGAACTACTCATGGGAAACGAGGCCATTGCCATGGGGGCCTTAGCCGCCGGAGTCAGCGTTTTTTGCGGCTATCCCGGCACACCGTCGAGCGAGGTTTTGGAAACCGCCGCGAAACGAAAACCGGAAGGTGTTTACGTAGAATGGTCCGTCAATGAAAAAACAGCGCTGGAAGTCGCCGCCGGCGCCGCTTATACCGGCAGCCGCGTCCTCGTCACCATGAAACAGGTAGGACTGAACGTGGCTTCAGATCCCTTGATGTGCGTCAATTACATCGGCGTCAAAGGTGGCCTGGTGGTTCTCGTCGCCGACGATCCCGGCCCCATCTCTTCCCAGACGGAGCAGGATACGAGAAATTTCGGAAAATACGCAAAAATTCCCGTCTTCGATCCCGTCACCCCGGAGGACGCCTATGAGATGATTCAGGACGCCTTTTATCTTTCGGAAAAAATCGGCGGCCCGGTGATCTTTCGCCCCACCACCCGGATTTGTCATAGCTGCGCCGTGATCAACACCGCAGAAGTCAAGGCTCACGAAAACCAGGGGACCTTCGTCAAAGATAGCCGCTGGGTGATTTTCCCCCGGCTTGCCCATGAAGCGAAGCGCCGCCTTTTCTTGAGAGAGAAAGAGCTCGGCGATAGCCTTTCCGCCTATCCCTATAACGAAATTAGCGGCAGAGGTACCCTCGGCGTAGCCTTGGGAGGCGTCAGCGCCGCCTACGCCAAAGAGGCGTTATCCTCCTTAAACCTTGCCTGTAAAACACTGACCGTCACCACCCCCTACCCTTTTCCAGAAAAACTCGCCCTCACTTTTTTGGAGGGTTTGGATAAAGTCATCGTTTTTGAAGAACTTGATCCCGTCATCGAGGAAGCCCTGATTTTCCTCTGCGGCAAACACCACCTCGACGTGGAAATTTGCGGCAAACACAGCGGCCATACCATCATCGCCGGGGAAAACAGCGAAAATATCATTGCCACTGAACTTGCCGATCTGTGCGGCCTTGAAAAACCCCTATTACCCGCAAAAGACGGTGAGACGCCAACATTGGCGGTAAGACCCCCGATTCTCTGCGCCGGCTGTCCCCACCGGGCTGCTTTCTACGCCGTAAAACAGGCCATGAAAGATCAAAAAGCCGTGTTCAGCGGCGACATCGGCTGTTATACCTTGGGCAACGCCGCGCCCCTGAACATGACCGACACCTGCCTCTGCATGGGAGCGGGGATCTCCATTCCCCAAGGGTTAGCAAGGGGCGGCGATCAAGGCGTCCATTTCGGTTTCGTCGGCGACTCCACTTTTTTCCACAGCGGCATCACCAATGTGATCAATGCCGTCTACAATCAAAGTGATGAAATCATCTGTATTCTCGATAACTCCACCACGGCGATGACGGGGCATCAGCCCCATCCCGGTCTGGGCAAAACATTGATGGGAGATATCAGCGAAAAAATATCCATCGAAAAACTCCTCCTTGCCTGCAATGTAAAGAGCTTGCGGGTCGTGAATCCCCTCAATCTCAAAGACGCCATGAAAGCGGTAGAAGAGGCAGTTCAGGAAAGCGGCGTTCGCTGTATTGTTTTCCGCGCACCCTGCGTCGCGCTATTCAAACCGCAAACGAAAGCCGTGATCAACGATTGCCGAAAGTGCAAAAAGTGCATCAAAGAATTGGGCTGTCCCGCCCTGTCTTTGGTGGACAAGGCTGCCGTGGTCAACGAAGACCTCTGCAACGGTTGTATGCTCTGCGCCGCTGTTTGTCCCCACGGCTGTATTGAGGAGGTCACAAGATGAAGCTCGATTGTCTGCTTAGCGGCGTCGGCGGTCAGGGAATTGTCCTCGCCTCCCGCATCATCGCCCAGGCCGCCATGGAAAAAGGGCTTTTCGCCCGCACCTCCGAAACCATCGGCATGGCCCAACGCGGCGGCTGTGTCGTCAGTCATGTACGAATCGGAGACACCGTCTCACCGTTGATTCCTTTGGGCGGCGCCGATTTGCTCATCGGTTTTGAGCCCGGCGAAGCCCTGCGCTGCATCGCCTACCTGAAAGAGGGCGGTGCTGTGATCGTCAGCGCCAAAGCGATCCAACCCGTCACCGCAGCGTTGGCGGGAAAATCCTTTGACGCCAGCCCTTACCTTGAGGGCCTGCAAAGGCAGGCCGGCTGTGTCATCGTTGTGGACGGGGATGCGGTCTGCAAGGCCTGCGGCTCCGATAAAGTATTGAATACGGCGCTTTTAGGGGCTGCGGCGGCCAGCGGCCGCCTGGGCCTCAGCCTTGCGGAAATCACCGCCGTCCTTAGAGCAAAGCTGCCCCCGCCGATGGTTTTGATCAACGAAAAAGCCCTCCAGCTTGGCGCTGCGGCAGCAAAAGGAGAATAAGCAACCATGAAAATGACGGAACAGACTTTTCGGATCATTAAGGAGCAGGCCCGCCGCCTCGCAACGCTCCCTTACGGTCTGTACCACAAGAAATTCGCCGGTATCGATTTTGACGCCATGACAAGCCGGGAAGCGTTTGAAAAACTTCCCTTTACCGATAAAAACGACTTGCGGGACGCCTATCCCCTGGACATTCGCGCCGTACCGGAACGGGAAATCGTCCGCATTCACTCCTCCTCGGGAACGACGGGGACGCCGGTGATCATCCCCTATACCAAAAAGGACGTCGACGATTGGGCCGTCATGTTTGCCCGCTGCTACGCCTTGGCCGGCATCACCGCGGAAGACCGCATCCAAATCACGCCGGGATACGGCCTGTGGACCGCGGGCATCGGTTTTCAGGCCGGCGCCGAACGGTTGGGCGCCATGGCCATCCCCATGGGCCCCGGCAATACCGATAAGCAGATCACCTTTATGCAAGACATCAAAACCACGGTGCTTTGCGCCACCTCTTCTTACGCACTGCTGCTGGCGGAAGAAATCGCTCACCGCGGCTGCCGCTCTGCTTTGGCCCTGAAAAAAGGCGTCATTGGCAGCGAACGATGGGGTGAAAAAACACGCCGTCGGATCAGTTCCGAACTGGGCATCGAGCTTTACGATATCTACGGTCTCACTGAGATCTATGGGCCGGGCCTGGGCATCAGCTGTGCCCACAACTGCGGCATGCACATCTTTGACGACTACGTCTATATTGAGGTGATCGACCCCATCAGCGGCAAAAACTTGCCCGACGGTGAATTCGGCGAACTGGTCATCACCACACTGCAAAAAGAGGGCGCGCCGCTGATTCGCTTCCGCACCCACGATCTGACCCGCATCATCCCCGGTGATTGCCCCTGCGGCTGTTCATATCCGCGCATCGATACGATCATCGGCAGGAGCGACGATCTTTTTAAAGTCAAGGGAGTCAATATGTACCCCGCCCAAGTAGAGGAAATCTTAAAAAGCGTTCCCGGCATCAGCAGCGAATACTTGATCGAGATCGACCACATCAACGGACGCGATCAGATGCTGATCTCCTTTGAATGTACGGTGACGGAAAACCGTTACGGCGACCTGGAAAAAAGTGTTATGACCCGCTTCAAACGTGCTGTCAATATGACGCCGGACGCAAAAGCCCTGCCCCTGGGCGCCTTGCCTCGGAGCGAAAAGAAAACGAAACGGGTGCTTGACCGAAGATTCTGACGAGGCTGCCACGAGCTGCCAAACCCAACCATAAGAACGCTTCAGAAAAAGAGACTGCCCTGGTAGGGCAGCCTCTCTTTTTCTTTTTGCAGCTTTTTTACGGCTGCTTATGGCGTTTTTATCCCGCCTGTTTTAATAACAACAAACGATGGATGATCGCAGAGGCTTCCGCTCTGGTGGCATGATTGTTCGGCGCAAATTGATTTTGCCCCATGCCGTTGACAATGCCGCTGACTTTCATGGCATATACCGCCGTTTTGGCATAAGCGGCAATGGCGCCGTCGTCGGCAAAGCGTTGGGCATTGCTTCCATCGGACAACTTCATGCCCACCGTATCGGCATAACGGTACATCATCACCGCCATATCCTGGCGGCTAATCCTTGCGTTGGGTGAGAAAGTAACCGTGGAAACCCCTTTGACGATGCCTTTTTCATAAGCCCAATTGACATAGGGCTGATACCATTTGCCCTGAGGTACGTCGTCAAAAATACGGAGACTGCCATAACTGTTCATATCCTCACCGGAAGCCAGGGCCAGTATCTTTGTGAACTCAGCCCGGGTCAGCAGATCATTGGGGGCAAAGGTATCGGCGGATTTACCGTTCACAATTCCCAAAGCCGCAAGATATTCAATATCCGCTTTGGCCCAGTGGTCGCTAATATCTGCGAAAACCGGCGCGTCGGCTTTTTCAAAGGTAACAACAATGCGGCTATCTTCTGTCAGGTTTTTATAAGTAAATTTTGTTACCGCGCCCAAGGAAACGCCGTCGACAACAACCTCTTTCACCTGATAACCGCTGTTTGGACTGATGATAAACAAAACCGTGCGGCCGATCAGCCCTGAAACATCGTCGGGAGTAACCTTCCCGCCTTCCCCAACGATGAGGATTTTATCCGGGTTTTCCAAGGCCTCTAAGGCCGCTTCCGCCGCCGTCAATTTCACTAAATTGGTGACGCCTGCCTGCTGCGGAGCAGTCAATGCGGCATAAGCCGCTCGCGCCGCCTCAATGACGGTTTTATCCGCCAAAGTCACATCACCGCCGGTAGGCAAAGCATCGATCAAGGCAATCACATTGTCAATCGGCGCTTGCTTCAATGCAGACAAAGCATCCTCCGCCGCAATCAACTTCGTAACATTGTCCACCAGTTCCTGATCGCTGCCGTTGATCTCATCGTAAGCTTCTCTGGCGGCAATGATCACCGCTTCATCTTCCAGTGTCACCTCATTGGCAGCGGGTAAGGCATCGATGATTTCCATCACGGCAAGCGCCGCATAGCTCGGCGGAATTGTATCCGGATTCGGCAGGGCGGGTTCCTCGGCGGAGGTACCCTGCAAATTGGCTAAAACCATATCCACCTGTTCCTGGGTGGAAGTCATAGTCTTGAGAATAAAGATGGCGTTATCATAATAGCGTTGAAAGGTTGTGTCCTTTAATTTTTCTGCCTTTTCGCCGCTGACATTGAGTTTGGCAATCTCTGCTGTCAAAGCGTCTTTATTGGCCGCTTTGATAACGGGATTGGAGGTCATGAGTGTGGCGCCCAGATCCGAACCGTAGCCATAGAGGGTATACTGCCAACGGATCACATCACCGTCTTCCACGGGATATGCCCCGGTGGATAAGTTGATGAAGTAGTGATTGGAAGAAATCATCCAGCCGGACATATTATAATAATCGAATTCTCCCAGCCAGCCGGTATCCTTCTTTCCGGTTTCTAAAAGATCATCTTCCGTAACCATCCCACCGCTGCTCTTTTCGATTGCCCTGATGATGTATGGGGGAATGTCTGGTTGAGCATTACCGTCATCCCTGAAAAAGCTGAAATAAATGGAATTCCCCGTTCCTGTACCCCGATAATTCCCTGCCCCCAGCACTTCTATGGTGACATCGGCGACGGTATCCCCTTCTTCAAAGGGAACGACGGTGGGTTCCATGTAGTAGCCCTGGCCCAAGGTAAACTTTTCAATGGAAAAAGTCACATATCCGTCTTCCGCCGATACCCCAGTCGCCCCGAACAATATACTAAAAATGAAGACGAACAAAAAGAACATTGGTACTTTGTATATTTTTTTCTTCATCATCGGTTCCTTTCCGCAGAGAGGAAGGAGAGCATAAAAAATTCCCTCACCCCTCCACATGATTCGTCCCTTTATTTGAAAAGGTAATTATACATCACTTGAGCCATTTCGGCTCTGGTGATATTGCTTTGGGGATACAACTTTCCATTGTCGCCAAAGAAGATCACGCCGGCAGCGGCAGCCATGGCCTTTTGGGCATAGGCGGAAGTATCATAAAAATCGCTGAATACCAGATTCTTTTTGGCCAGATCCTTCAATAAAGCATCCACATCCAGTTCATCAATGGCGTCGGAACCAATGCTTACCCGCATCATAATCAGAGCCACATCCTGGCGTAGAATCGGCTGATTGGGATTGAACTTGCCTTTATCATCCCCATTGATCAACCCCGCTTTGGCGCAGGCCGTAACAGCATCATAATACCAAGCGCCCGACTTGACATCGCCAAAGGTCTTGGCGGCGCCGTCCTTCATCACATTGGCGTCGTCCCGATAGTAATTGTAAAGAACCTGGGAAAATTCGGCTCGGGTCATGTTGCTCTTGGGGTTGAAGCGTCGATCGGCGTCTCCCTTAAACAGACCTTCTTCAACACATTTTGCCACCGCATCGTAATACCAAGCGGAGGTATCCTGCATATCCACCAAATCGTCAATGGTAACCTTCCCCGCTTTTTCCAGGGCTGCTTCGGCGGCGGTCAACCGGGCCAAGACTGTGACGGAGATCGCTTCCTTTTGGTTTACAGTCAAGGCATCGTAAGCGGTTCGCGCCGATTTGATGGCGTTTTCGTCGGTCTTTGTTACTTTATTGGCGTCAGGCAGGGCTAAAATCGCCGTTTCCACCGCTTTTACCACGAGGTTAGAAAAAACCTCCTCGACGTCTAACAGCTTGCTGTAATTGGTTACCAGGGATTTTTGGTCATCGCTTAAGGCGTCATAAGAGCCACGTACAGAGGTAATTTTATTCTTATCTGTTATGCGTACATCAGCGGTGTTGGGTAAAGCGTCGATGGCTTTCATCACGTTTTTGGCGTCGAGCGTGGTCAAGGCCCGTTCGGCGTCACGGAGCACCTTCAGTGTGGCGCCGTCCACCAATAATTGCTGTTCTTTGCTAAGACCGTCATAGGCGGCTCTGGCCGCTTCAATATCGGCGCGGTCCAGCGCTGTAACATCTTCCGGAGAAGGCAGGGACAAAATGAGGTTGCTGACTTCTTTCGCATCCCACTGGGCAAGGCCCCGCTCCGCGCCCCAGAGCCTGCTGATATTGACGTTATTTTCCCCGTCGGCAATGGCTTTTTGTCCCTCGGTGAGAGAATCGTAAGCCGCCCGCACCGCCTCCACGTGGGCGCGGTCGGAGAGTTTGACCTGATCTTGTCCGGGAAGACGGCCCATGGCGGCGCCCACCGCGGCGCCGGTATTTGCTTCCAGATCGGCAAGGATCGTCAACTGATCGGCGAAGATCGTGGGCAGTTGCTTCTGCTGGCTTTTATCTAAGGAGGCGAGAAGCCCGTCATAAACCGTCCGGGCTGCGACCACCGTGGGAACCTGATTCCATTTCAGATCGTCACCGTCGTCGGGCAAACTGCCGAGGAGAGCGGTAAATTCATGGCCGCCGTCAGTATACTGGGGATAATGATACAAATAATCATTCCGATGCAGAGTGAAGCAGCTCTCACCATTGTACAAGTCTACCAGCGCTCCCAAGGTCTGATAGGTGGCCATACGGTTGCCATTACCGCTGCTGTCTTGACCATAAGAAATGGAGCTATCGTCCAACTGGCAGTTTACCAGGGAGCTAAGGAGGGTTTGATAAGTGCCCTGGAATTCTGTACCCTCCAAATCAGCGGCGTCATAACCGGCGGAAACCAGGGCGTTGACGGCCATGGCCACGCTGTTGGAATTGGTGCCGTAGTAGTTATCCGCACCGCCCAGCGAATCGACAATAGCACCGAAGGCCGTGGGCATCACTTCAAAAATTTTCTCAATGCGTTCGCCGTAAACCGGGTCCTCGGCGGCATAGCAAAGGGGCAGAGACAGCATAGCACAGGTATCCACGGCAAAGGCGTCGGTATAACCGCCGCCGGCGTCGGGATCTCCGTCGCCGGTCCCTTCTCCTTTAAGGAAGCCGGCCAACTGTTCCTCTATGAGGGGAAGAAAGCTATTGAGAAATGCTTGACGCATTTCGGTGGTATAGCCTTCCTCCGGCGAGGCATTGGCCATTTCCAGGGCCAGCATGCAATAAGACAAATTCAGCGGATCCATATCCCAAAACGGTAATCTGCCGTTCTCATCCAGTCGAAGCTTGGCCTGGGAATAGTCTGCCGTGCCGTTTTCATCCCAGGTGACGGTGGCCTGATCGTAGAAAGTATACATCAGCGCGGCCACGTGGTTGGCATTATAGCTCTCTCCGGAGAAGGGATTGCGAGGGTCGGCGCCCATGGCGATGAGAGCGGCGGTACGACGAAAGGCCTCTTTATTATAGGGGCTGGAGGAAGCGATAAAATATTGGGTTAAATCGTAGTCGGAGTCAACCCCGAATTTTTGCAGCTCCTGGCCGTAGGTATCCATCCAGGTCTGGTCGTCGTCACTGGCAATCCAGGCGCTGATATTTTGCATCGTCAAAAGAGATTTGCCGCTGAGAAGCGCGCTGTCTCCGGAAAAATCAAGCCATTGGGACGAACCGCTGCTCGGTTCATAGAGATACTTATCTCCCAAAGCCGTGAAAATCCAGGCCTCCCAGTCGGTGCCGGTATCCTTATAGTAGGCCAAACCGGTATAATAAGGCTCCATATAGACTGAGAAATTTCCCCCGGGCGAGAACGTTTCATAAAAGCTGAAAATTCCGCCGGAGCGGGCATCATAGAAATCATAGCCGGCATTCTTTAAATTTGTTAATTGCATTTTGATGGGCATCGCCATTTGCGCCGGGAAACTATCCAGCTTATTTCCTTTGAGCTCCGGTGCCGTGATGTAGTAGCCGATGAGCCGGTCCATGGCGGCTTTGGCATATTCTTTGGCCGTGGCGTGGACGGTGTAAGGCTTAGAAAGGTAGAGAACCTTATCTCCCTCGCCGATCTTCATGGTCACATAGTAGGTACCGGCCTTCAGGTTTTCCGCCAGCAGGCCGACGCCTTTTTGATATCTCGTGACCTTGATGACGCCATCCTCCACACCGGCATCCGCCAACAGCTGCCCCTTGGTGGTAATCAGGGGTTCGCCGACGGCCTTGGCCACATCGCCGTTTTCCTCGGTTGAAAGATAGACGGAAATGGGCGTATCATCACTGAAAAGCGTATTATTCAAATCAAAAGTGCCGCCGATGTTGATCCATTGCTTCTGGGCCGCGTAAGCCGAAGAAGGCGTAATGGCAAAATCGCTTACCGGCGACTCATAAGCGATATATACATACTTCCCTGCAAGGTTCACCGTGATCTGGTAGTAAGGCTCATACCACAACCTCGTCATCAGCATGCCGGTCACCGGCAGGTGAAAGCGGCTGTCCTCCGATGATAGATTGATCTTGTAATCGTCAGCGTCGGAAGGAAAACATTGTACAAAGATCGTTTTATCACTGTCTGGCAGGGTGATCTCCGTGGCCGTGCTGCCGTAGGGAAGCTCCAAAACGTAATTTACATATTGAGTTTCCCCATTGGAATTAATTGTTGGACGCACGGACACCTTGACGGGATCGCCGTTATCTGAGGCGGCTCCCTCCAGCATGGTCAATAAATCCTGATCCGGTGCTTCCCAAGCTGCAGACACGCCGCCGCTGAACATAAAGATGGCCGCCAGGCACAGAAAGGCGATGATCAGGCGGCGCCCTACTTTTTCAATTTTCATATGTTTTCTTTTTCCTCCTCTTTTTCCCGTCTGAATCTCTTTTAAAACAAATACAATGGATCTGACGGATAGGGACAGGCCGGCGGGGGAAGCGAACTTCCCCCGGCCTGGTGATATCCTTAGTTGACGGTAAATTGGCTATAGCCGGTGGTACGGGACAGCAGAACGCCGGAAACCATGGTGAAGTTATCAAATTCCAAGGCCGTCACGTTCTGATTGGCGGCGGTGGCCGCCACCACAGTGTAGGTACCGGCGGCTAAAGTGCCAGTGTTGATTGATGCAATGCCGCTCGCATTCGTGTTAGCGGAGCCCACAGAAGCACCCGCGGCATTGTAGATATTAACGGCTTTATTGTCAAGGGCAAGGGCGCTGAAAGCGTCGATGGTCCAGGCATAGGTGGAACCGTCAAAAACATTGCTGTTTTTGGTCAGATTCACCGTCACTTTGCCTGTGCCCGCGTCATAGGACGCTTCGGGATATACGAAATCCACCGGAGCGGAGATCGTGGGCCTGAACGAGGCGTCATAGAGAGGATAAGGATTGTCGTAATAGAAGGAAATCACATCACCGTCGGAAACGGGAATGCCACTGATGGCTTCGCCCTGGGGATAACCGGTGGGCGGGCCTGAAGTCCAATCGATCAGCGGGAACTGACCGTTGACCCGAACCATCCAGCCGTCAAAGTAAAAAACGGAGCTGTAGGTTTTGCTGCCGTCATTCACGCCAGAAACAAAGGAAGACGTCGCGGTCATCGGCGTGGTGCCGCTGGAATAGAAGGTGTAATTGTTATTGGCATCACTGCTGATGTCATACAGGACGTCACTGACATAGGAAATCTGGTCGGTGCCGTTAACGTCACCCAGGGTAACGTCAAAATCTTCAAAGATTTTTGAAGAATCGGTGGTGCTGTAAGGTCTGCTTTCGACAACGACGGTAACGTCAATCTGACCATCATATTGATAGTCATTCACATTGCCGATCACATAGCCGCCGTCATTGGGCATGGCGGCAAAAGCGCCGGCAGAGATACCGAAGACCATGGCCAAAGCCATGATGCCGGTAAGGGCGCGGTTAAATATTTTCGGTCTGGTCATAATTATAAACTCCTTTCAAATACGATTGTTTTGACAAATAGAAAGCTGTATTCTCATTAAGGAACCTTTGGATCAATATCGTAAAATAAAATGCTGTAAAGGCAAATCACAAATCAAAGCATAGAACCCCCTCCTTCCTCAAGAATTTTCAGGATCGTTTGCGGTAAGCATTGCGCATATGCTTTCCTTTTCTGCCACCGACGCTGTGCTTTTTCCGTCGAAGAATCCGGGCAGAATAAGGATTAAAAACAAATAAAAAATGCGCAGGGAATATCAAGGCTGAAACCTTGAGCTCATCCTGCACACGTTTATTTAAACACGATTTTAAAAGATCAATAAAAAATCTGCCGCGCCCACTGGCCGCGACAGATTTATCGTTTCGCGTTTTGCCGCACCAAGAGCGTTTTCTCAGCGGAGCACGTATCCTGACTCGGTTCATCATCTCTTTTCCCTTCCCGGTTGCCCAGTGGTTTGAACAGAGACTCCCCTTCACAGTGGCTGGCCCGTTCGGGATTTTCACCCGATTCCATCACTCCGCCGTCTATTGAAATTTTCACCTTATCATTTTATCTTTATCAACTCATCCGGTGATTAAAATATATGATTAACCTACCGGTTTACTTCTTAAATAAAACGACAATTTTCGACAATTTATTCACATCTATTTCTTAATATAAAGTTATCACTGATTTCCTTTTTTGTCAACGCATTATTGTCAATATGATCTATTTAAGCATGAAAATCCAAATATTCAGTTGTTTTCACAAAAATTTCACCCTTTTATCCGCAATTTAAGAAAGAACAGACAGCCGCATTGACTGCCTGTTTTTATTGATATTGTTATGGCGGTATCTCTTTAAAACCGCTTTCTCTGTCCTGCCACGGGAATATGAAGCTGCTCCCTGTATTTTGCCACCGTGCGCCGGGAAATCTCCACGCCCTGGCCATTCAGGAGCGTCGTCAGTTCCCCGTCTTTCAGGGGCTTTTCCGGATTTTCTTCATCGATCATTTCTCTTAGAAGCTTTTTCACAGTGAGGGCATTGGTATCGGAACCGGAGACCACGCCTTTGGGGAAAAAGTACTTCAGCGAAAACAGACCCCGGGGCGTTTGGATATACTTATTGCTCACGGTACGGGAAATCGTCGATTCGTGAACGCCGATCTCTTCTGCCACGTCCCTCAAATTAAGGGGGATGGGGTACTCGGCCTCATCCTCAAAAAAAGCGCTCTGTAACTTCAGAATGGCGCTTACCGTATCATACATGGTTTTACGACGTTGCTCAATGCTTTTGATCACCCAAATTGCGGCATGGAGCTTATCCTTTAAGTAATCCTCGGCGGCATGATCGATGGGCATACCGCTTTTCATCATATTGCGATAATAATCGTTGACCGTAATCTGCGGCACATCCCATTCGTTGAGGACGATGACCCATTCACCCTCAGCTTTTTTCACCGTCACATCGGGAGTGACATATTCGGCTTTATCACTCCCGCCCCAACTGCTGCCGGGGCGAGGGTCAAGGGTACGGATGGTTTCTACCAGCTGGCTGACGGTATCCAGGGGCAACCTCATCTTCTTGGCGATTTGAGGCACCCGGTTCGATGCCACCAAATCCAGATGGTTGCTGATGATTTCCTTCAATGCCTCGTAATGAGGCTGTTCCCTATCTAATTGCAGAATCAGGCATTCTTTCAGGTTGATGCTGCCGACGCCGGGGGGATCGAAGCCATGGATCATGGTCAAAACCTCCGCCACGTCTTCGGCGGGGAGATTGAGCTTAGAGGCAATGGTGCCTGGGAGCATCAACAGATAGCCGTTGTCGTCGATATTGGAGAGAATATATTTGCCGATCATCTGCTGACAGCGGTTCATGGGCAAAATATTCAGTTGGAAAAGGAGGTACTCATAAAGACTGTTGAATACTTCCGTTCTGGCCTCATAAATATAAGGATCTTCCCGGTTGATGGCGTAGCCGGGGGTGGGGGCAGGCGTGTCATCCCCGGTAAAAAGAGCCCACTCCTCGTCTTTTTGTTGTTGACGCTGATCTTCGTCTTGATTTTGGCTAAAAGCGCTTTCGTCTTCTTCCAAGAGCGGATTGCCCTCTAACTGTTCCCTAACGAATTGCTGTAATTCCAAAATGGGCATCGTTAATAAATCGATGGCCTGTTTCAGTTCCGTCGTCATCACCAATTTTTGCAGTTGTCTTAATTCAAGTTCAATCTTTGTCATAAGCACAGCCACCTTTACTCTATTATACAACGAATTTCGACAAAATACCATACCTATCCAGAGAATTCCTTCTATTTTGTCTCATGCTCCAACTTGCAGCTCTTGGTATAAGAGATATGCGCAAGGGAGGATGAATATAAAGCAAATTTTTCCACAACAGAAAAAACAGCGATGTAAAAAATACATTGCTGTTTTTCGGTGATAAAAAAATTGAAAGCATATATGCAAAACGGGAATTTTTAGTCCCGTTTATTTGCGCCTAAAACCAATGGTTTTAGGCTGAAAGAAGGGCAATCAACCGGTATTACGATGCACCGGCAGGGTTTGCTTTGATTCGTATTTTCGCCAAGGCTTTGGACGCCATGGAAATGATTCTTTTCCAGCATACATACGCCGGCGTTGGTTATGCCGTAGGCCGCCATATCGGTGGCAACGGCCAATGGGCATTAGCCCAAAACAATACTGACCACGATCATCACGGCGCCGATGAGCTCACGCCACGACATGACTTCATGAAAGAAGAGAAAGGCCAAAATCCCGCAGAATACCGGTTCAAGGGCGTATAGAAACCCGATGCGCTCCGGGGCCACTTTCTTTTGGGCCATGGTCTGGGCCACATAGCCATAGGCGCTGGAGAGCAAAGCAAGGCCCAACACAGCGCTCCAGCCGACGAGGGGTAACGCATAGCTCGTGGTTTCGAAAAGAAAACTTGAAATGCCGGAGTAAAGGGCGGCAAAGCCCAATTGCCAAACGGCAACGGTCAAGGCGCGGCAGTGCCTAAGAGCCCGACCGGTGATCACGATCTGAACCGCGTAGGACACCGCACCGGCAATACAGAGCAAGGCACCGCCTTCCATGGAAAAACTTTCGGTGAAAGACATCAGGGCGATGCCGCCAAAGGCTAATATCACACAGAGCATCGTCTTTTTTCCCGGTATTTTTCGTGATAAAACACCGTTGATCAGCGGCACCATGGCCACCGTTGTGCCGGCCAAAAACCCGGCGGTAGAAGCTTCCGTGGTCTTGAGGCCAAAGTTATAAAAGGCGGTCAGAGCAAAAATCAATAATCCCAAAACCATACTGTATCGAAGTTCCGTGGAATTGGGAATCACCCTTTTTCTAAAAATCAGCAGCAAAACGGGGAAGGCAATGGCAAAGCGCATAAAGCCAAGCTGCAAGGGAGCAATGCTCTCTAGCCCCAGTTTCATAAAGATATAGGAAAACCCCCAGGCCAAGGCTGCGCTGGCCATGATGAGATCACTCTTAGAGATTTTCCGAACACCTTTCATCAACTGATCGCGATCCTTTCCAAGCTTACTGTTATTCGCCGACGGAGCTTGCTTCCGCCAGAGTTTTGCCCATGGTTTCCGGGGCCATAAAGAAACAAAGGATCCAGCCGATCAAACAGAGTCCCGCCATAATAAACATGGTGACCTGTATGCCTAAGCTCACGATCATAGTGGGCACAAAGTAAGTGCCCACAGCAGAGCCTAAGCGGCTGATCCCCGTGGCGAGACCCGTGGCAGAGGCCCGCACTTCGGTGGGAAAAAGTTCGTTTGGATAGACCCAGCTTAAAATCCCCGGTCCGCCGGTGGCAACAGCAAAAACGGTCAGACCCAAGATAATCAGCCACAACATGGAAGTACCGGCAAAAGCCACCAGCAACAGCCCCACGGTCATAAAGGCAAAGCACCAAACAATCACCGGTCTTCTGCCCACGCGGCTGATGAGCAACAATGCCGGAATGCAACCGATGGTAAAGAAGAGATTGTTGATGATTTCGATCCAGAGGCCGGCGGTGATGTGGAGCGCTTCAAAGATCTGGGGGCCAAAGGTGTAAAGGGCAAACAAGGGAATCACCATGAGCATCCAGAAGATGCCGCAGAAGAGGGAGCGGCCCAAATATTTGCCGGTGAGAATCTTGGTAAATTTGGTCTTTACCATCGGTTGGTCGATTTCTGCCAAAAACTCGCTGATATCGGTTCCCGTCCCAAAAACTTTTTTCAAAACAGCCTTGGCCTCGTCCTTGCGGCCCTGATTGGCCAGCCAACGGGGAGATTCCGGGGTACCCAGGCGTCCCAACAACAACAGAACACCCGGGAACGCGGCACTGGCAAACATCCAGCGCCAGCCGTCATCACCAAGGTTTAAGAGGGCAAAGCCCACGACGGCGGCGACGACGGCGCCGACATACCACATCAAATCGATGACACCGACCATAAAACCGCGGTGCTCCCGGGTGGAAAATTCCGACACCAGGGATGTGGCAATGGGATAATCGGCGCCGATGGCAATCCCCATCAGCAGCCTGTAAATAATCAGTTGCATCGGATCCTGGGCAAAAGCCTGAAAAATCGACAGGGCGCAGATCGCGATGATATCGATGACATACATCACTTCTCTGCCGACTCTATCCGTGACATAACCGAAAATGAGACCGCCAATCATGAGGCCAAAGAGGGCCGCGGCGCCGATAGCGCCGTTTTGGGCGGCAGTCAAATTCCATTGGGGTGAGATTTGGGTGAGGGCGATGCCGACAATGACGATGACGTAGCCGTCCAAAAACGGTCCGCCGCTGCCGTAAAAGGTAATTTTCTTTTGAAACGGGCTCATACGCGGTTTTATATTCGCAGGGAGTGGTGTACTCATCCTGTTCACTTCCTTTTTCAAATTGTTATTTTTTATCCGCTGCACTCATCCATCCCCAAACCAAAACGGAGGAAGCCGGACAAAAGCCCTTTCATGCTCCGCCACGATATGTTTTGGGGCAGCGGCGGATAAAGGCCGCCGCCCCTGTTATGGAGAGTGTTATCATTTCTGACCGAGGGGGTGACATCTTCAAGTAAATCAGAAAGCCAATTCACCCATTCCCCGGTCACCGTTACGGTTTTCGTATTGCTTCTGCTGCCGGTAAATTTTTGGCAAAATGCTCCGCCAAACCTTTTCCAATACAGGAACGGCAGACAGAACAGTCCTCTATGGAGAAATCTATAAAACAAAAAGACTATTTTTCCGGTTCCTATGCGTTCTTTATGCTCCCGCAGTTTTCATCAGACTGTCGAGAAAAGCTTCGTCTTTTCGGGTAAATACCTTTGGTATTTGCTGTCGAGGGAGACTATCTTAACCTTGAAAAGCCTTTCAGCCCTTCCTAAGGTTAAGGGTCGGACCGGTAAACAAGTTGGCCTGCGGCTACACCGTGTACAAAATAGTACTCAAGCTGTCGCGGGCCAGAGGGTTCGCCGTGTACTTTAAAGAGCATAAATATCAGACTTTGTCGACGGCCTGAGACTGTGCCGACGGCATAGTCTGCCGGGAAATATAGTTTTTGGGGAAACGCGTGAAGTGTCTCCCCAAAAACCGGAAGGTAAAACTGAAATTATTCTGCGGCGGCTTCTTTCTGCTTTGCCGCTTCCAAAGATTTGGTTCTCCTGGTCAGAATAACGGAGCTGATCATACCGATGATGGAGAATACGATCAAGAGGATGAAAATCTTATTGAAACCAGCGGCAATGTTACCGGCGGCAGTAGCGTTGTCCAGCCAGATACCGCAAATCGGAGTGATGATCATATCCGGCATAAAGATGATAAAAGAGATGATTCCGGTGGCAAGGGCCGTCATTTTCACGGGAATCCCTGCCTGGCCCATAATCGACCAGTAAGTGGATTTCATCACGTTGGCGACGAAAGCAACGAGAAGCGTCAGAACAATGCAGAGTCCGACAGCCTTATGAGAGAGCATGACACCGAGAATAAGGGCGGCAATGATCCCGAACAGGAACAGAAAAGCTTTTCCTTTGTAAGTAAAACGGTCCAGCACCCAGCCGCCGAGAAAACCGGCGACAAAGACGATGATGTAGCTGCGAATGATCCCCAGCGTGGAAGCCATGGCAGTGGAAATGCCGACGACACGTACAGTGTAGGTGGTCAGATAGCCATTGCCGAGGCTCCAGGAGAGATAGGCGCTCATCAGCACAAGACAGGTAATCCAGACACCTTTGTTTTTGAGGACGTCCATAATGGTGTATTTCTCTTCTTCTCCGCCCTCTTTGATTGCCGAAGCTTCATTCTTTTCGTCTTTGGGCAAAAAGATGAGACCGAGGATGAGGAAGAAACCAGTAACGGCGGTACCCACCAGCAGCAGAGTTTTAAAGCCCATCACCGGCGTGGCGGCGGCGCCCATAATGCCCAGGAAGGCAAAACCGAGAAGCGTCTGGACGATGCCGCGGGTGGCTTCACTGCTGCCAAACAATGTACTCTGATTCTTTTCGTCGCCAAGGTTGCGGATACCGTTGAGATAGGCCGACCACAATGTCGCAATCCCAAAGAAACCGTAAAGAACGTGAATGCCGAGGAGCAGTACGTAGTTGGTCGTAAAAGCAAAGGCGATGGTCAGTACGACAAAAGCGGCTAAGGTAATATTGATCAATTTTCTTAATGAAAAGCGGTTTGCCAGAATACCGCCGATGGGATACGAGGCGACGCTGGCAATGTTGACGGCGGTTGCAAGAAAGCCCATTTGTGTGTCGTTAAGCTGCAAGGCCGCCATCATCTGGTCATAAAAAGTATATCTCAGATAAGGCAGTTGATAAGCAATGGCAACGGCAGCGCTGAGGATGATAAAGATCATCAGTTTTTTAAAGCCAAAGTTTTTCATGTTTTTTCCTTTCCAAATTTTATTATTTTAAAAATGGCGTCATTGATATGAAAGCCGCATCGAAAGATATCAAACCAGGGACAATGTGAGAAGTTCATGAAAAATGACAAGATGAAGACAATGCGGTCATCCCACAGGTTTACGCTGCTGATAAAAGGATCGGGATATCTCCGATGCACCCACAATATGATTCAGCCTGATGCCCGCGGGGAAAACCTTACCTCGATTTTCCCCGCTTCTTTCGTTTAAGCTGTTGCAGCATTAATGCTCGTCGACATACTTTTTCAGATCTGCATCCACATCAGCAGGCAGCGCCGGCTCTTCATAATCGGCAAGGAGCTGTTTCCATTTGGCGTTGGCCACTTCTTCGATGGGCTTGCTACCTTCTTCTTTCCACTGCTGGATATTCTGTCTGTTGCTCAAAGTTGGTCTATAAAATTCCGTTCTGAAATGGTTGAAGGTATGTTCGTGGGTAAGGAACTGCCCCTGAGGCCCCACTTCCTTGATCACATCGTAGGCCAAGGTATCTTCATTCACTACCACACCCTGATTGATACGCTTGAGATAACCGATGATTTCATTGTCAACGATGAGTTTTTCAAAAGAAGTTAAGTTATAAGTATCAATGATACCGGCGCTGTGGAGAATGAAGTTGCCACCGGCCATCTGTGCCATCATCAAAGTAACAGAAGATTCATAGGCAGCCTGGGAATCCATCATCTTGCTGTCGGAAAGAGCACCGCTGATCCGGCAGGGAATCTGATAATATTTGGCCAATTGGCCGTTAACCAGAGAAACGACGGCGTCTTCGGGAGAACCGATGGAAAGAGAACCCGTGGCCATTTCGGCATTGGAGCCGGAAGCCGAGTAAACGATGGGATTGCCGGGGTTGATGCATTGAGAGAGAACGATGCCGGCCAGAACTTCGGCGTTTTGCAGAGAGACGAGACCGGCCACAGTGGCGGGAGTCGTAGCACCGGCGATGGAGAGGGAATTGACGAGATGAGGCTGGCCCGCTTCGGCGTAGGCGAAGATGGCGCCGGCCATCTTATCGTCGTAACTCAGCGGCGTCAGCGTACAGGGAATCGAAGTGATCACAGGCTTTTCTTTGATGGCGTCCATACCACCAAAGACAATGGCTGCCATTTCAATGGACTGCTTTGCCGCTTCATAACCGAGAACGCTACCCATCAATGGTTTGTCACTGTGCTTCAAAGTGTTGTAAACCATAACATTGTGGCGGATATCCACGTCCACGTCACAGGGTTCGCAGGAGATGTGACTTTGGATGTCGATGTTCTGAAGCTGATGAACGATTTTAACGATGTTTTTAAAGTCTTCCAGGCTGCCTGCGCGGCGGCCATGATCCATATCGACAACATAAGGAGAACCATAAGGCCCGACGTAAGCCGTCTTTTCACAGGTAATTTCCACGTCCTTTTCAGGATCTCTGGCATAGAGGGTGAAAGAAGAAGGAACCATCTTCAATTTTTCTTCCACCATTTTCGGGGGGAAATAGACTGTATGGCCCTCCACTTTGGCTCCGTGTTTTGCCAAAAGATCCCTGGCGGGTTCATAGCTAAATACAATCCCCACGTTTTCCATGATCCGAAGCGAGTTGGCGTGAATTTGTTCAATTTCTGCTTGCGACAAGAGTTGATAACGTTGCATTTCGCACCTCCAAAATAATGTTAAGCTGACTCTATTAAATGCAAACTCGATGCCAAAATTTTGACCAACCGCAGAATATTTAAGTTATCCCAGTATAAAGCCGTCTTTTCAGAGCAAGAATTCCCTGAAAGGGAATTCCTGCCCTGAAAACAGAGAAAAGTTCCGCATCATTCCGCAAAAAAATGCAACAAACGCAAAAATTAGAAAAGGGCCGCTTGCCTTCCCTCTCCCCGATCCATCGCCAATGGAAACGAAAACCCGGCCCGACAACGATAAAACGGCACAAAAATGACGCCCTCTTGCACGGAGGGCGCCATTTAAGAAGACATTATTTTCGGTATACAAAGCGATAACACGAAAATCAATTCATTCTGATTTTATAAGCCGTATTTTTTCAGCCGGTAAGAGAGGGATTGGCGGCTCATTCCCAAAAGTTCCGCGGCTTTGGTGAGGTTCCCTTTCGTCTGCTGTAAGGCCTCAATGATCTCCTGTTTTTCCTGTTCCTTAATTTGATCCAGTATGTGCGGCCTCTCCTCGGGGCGTTTCGAAACGATTTCATCGGGGTCGCTCTCCGGTTCCGCGATGTGGCTTTGTTTGTAGCGGAATTTCGGTGTATCGTTGGTTTCGAAAAGATATTGGGGCAGAGCGGCAAACTCAATTTTTTCACCGTCCTCGGTAAAGTTCACCGCGGATTCGATGCTGTTTTTGAGCTGACGCACATTGCCGGGCCAGCGGTAGGAGGAAAAGAAAGCCATCACATCAGGGCTGACGCCGCTAACAGCTTTGCCAAAGCGCTGATTGTAACGATGGAGAAAATAGGCGATCAACAGCGGAACATCTCCTTTGCGGTCTTTCAGAGGCGGAATCACAATATGTAACACCGAAAGGCGATAAAAGAGGTCCGCCCGCAGAACGCCGCGGTCCACCGCCGCCCGGGGCCGTTCGTTGCAGCTGCTGATGATACGCACATTGATGTTCTTCTCTTTGGTGCTGCCCAGCTTGTGGACACTCCGGTCCTCCAAAACCCGCAAAAGCTTGGCTTGAGATGATAGGGGCATGGAATTGATTTCATCGAGGAAGATGGTGCCGCCATCAGCCTGGGAAAGCAAGCCTTCCCGCTCCACGGCGCCGGTATAAACGCCCTTGGCGGTACCGAAGAGGATGCCCTCAATGAGGCTTTCGGGAATCGCCGCGCAGTTTAAAGCCAGAAAGGGATATTTTGCCCGACTGCTTTGATCGTGAATGGCCCGGGCAAAAAGCTCCTTGCCACTGCCGGTATCCCCCACCAACATAACCGAAGAATCACCAGCGGCAGCTTGCAGAGCCCTTTCTTTGCACTTCAAAAAAACTTCACTCTGGCCAATGATATGGTTGAGGCTCTCACCGTTGCCGGCGTTTTTCCCTCTATGGCGGGCGACCTCCCATTGAAGAGAAATATTTTTCTCAATGATCTCTTTCATCGGCGTCTCATCCCGTTGAATCGTATAGGCGCCGACAAGCTCCCCTTCGTAGTAAAATGGGGCGGCATTGCAGATTTGGACGATCTCCCGGTCGTTGACGTAATAGGTGAATTTCTGATTGTAGATAGGGCGTTCCGTATAGAGGGCCTTCAACATCGGACTGGTGGTCTCATCGAGACCGTACAGTTCATAGGTGGACTGGCCCTTGACATCTTTCAGAAGGTAACCGTCAAGATCTTCGGCAACCTTGTTAAAATAGACCAGATTCCCTTCGGTATCGCAGACATAGACCGCCTCCTTCAACTTATCAAAAGCGTCAAAATACATGCGGTCGGAAAAGAAAAATTGATATAAAAAGTCCATCGTATACCTCCTCCAAATCGTCAATGGCTCATACCCTAATACAAGTGCAAAATTTATGCCAAAAACGCAAAAAAGTAGACCATACTTTATCCCCTGCTCAACGCCATCTTCACAACAGCAAAAATGCGGGGATGGGTAAAGAACCGCACACTTTGGTAAAAAAACGCAAGGAACGCAAAATAACGCAACATTTCGAAACATGAAAGCATTTGCCAACACCAAAGGGTTCGAGGGTATCTTCAGTTTACCATAAGCCGGCGATACCGTCCAGTTTCAAAAAAATCCATGCCCTCTGTAACAGAGGGCATGAATTCAGATTTTTCTATATTAAATTTCACTCTCGCTGCAAAGTGGCAAAATAGGCTTTTTCATCATAGGGCGCTTTGCGATGGGAACAAATTTCCCGCTGGCAGTAGATGCAGTCGTGACAAGCCTCTTTGGCGGCGTATTTGAGACCGGAAACCGTTTTCAGCGGAGACATCAGATAGTTATCGCTTAGTTCTACACCAATTTTTGTGGCATTTTCACCCAAAAGGGCGAACAGCTTTTTCTGTTCCTGAATGGGCCAGCCGGGAAGGGCTCCCGGATCTGAACGGGAAATCACGTAACCTTCGGGAAGAAGATTGATGAGTTTTCTGTTCAAAGACAATTCGATTTGTTTTTCGTAAAACTCCATGATGGCGTCAAAAGCGAATTTATCGATCATATCCGTGAGCGTCTTGGCATAAGATGCCAATTCCTGCCCACAGGTACAGATGTAGGGATAAACAACCTCGGCCTGCTTCAAGTTTTTGGCCAGGGCGACGCTGGCGAAAACAACGCTGCCTACGGCAACGCTGTATTCCGTTACGGCAGTGACCGGATATTCCATAAAAACAGCTTTCGGTTTGGCGATGGCCGCCGTTTCATACAACAGTTTCCTGATGCTTTTACCGAAAACGTGATCTGCGGGCATACCGAGACGTTTCAATATATCTTGCTCGTCAAAGGCAAGTTCATAATCATCGATCAGCGTTGTTTTCACAAAAACCGGTTCCTTTCTTTTGCCTGGGATAAAATAGGTTTAGTGATCTTCCGTAGCCTCTAAATAGGCCTTCAGGTTAAAGGCCGCCTTGCGGCTGGGGCAATTGGAACGCTGACAGAGTTCGCAATCGTGATAGTTGCCCTCGGTACCGAACTTAAGGCCGGCGACGCTTTTCACCGGAAACATCAAAAAGTTCTTGTTGAGGGTCACGCCGACAGCGTTGGCGTATTCACCAAAAAAGTCGAAGATCGCCCGCTGTTCATTGATGGGCCAGCCCACCAGGGAACCGGGATTGGATGCGGAAACTACTTTCTTTTCCGGTACCAAGTCGGCAAGGATGCCGTTGAGAGAAACATCAATTTGCCGCCGGTAGTATTCCATGATCGTATCAAAGGCGAATTGATCCACCATATCCGTGAGGGTTTTGCCGTAATCCGCCAATTCTTTGCCGCAGGTGTTGATGTAAGGATAAACCACTTCCACATCACGGAGCTTTTTGGCCAGAGTCGCGCTGCGAAATACCTGGCCGCCAGCGGTTACAGTATGGTCGGTCCGCTCTTCAATGGGACAGACGGCATAAATCGCCTTCGGTTTGGCAATGGCTTTCGTCTTTTCCAGCAACTTTCGGATATTTTCCCCGAAACCATGATCCGAAGGCATGCCCAAGCGCTGCAAAATATCCTTTTCATCAAAAGCGTGTTCATATTCGGTAATCATCGTGAATTCCATCGGCTTTGCCTCCTTCCAAAAAGCCAGGGACAGTTTGCGGGTTTTTGCAACCGCCCCGAATCAGCCATACATTACTCCAACATATCCTCATGCACCGTTTTGCCCGGTGGGACTACAACGAAGTTTTGGTCCTCAAACTCCAGCCTGACCATTTTTTTCAAGACCCCGTAAGGCGAAGGGATGATTGGGAAATCCACAGAAACCACCTTGGCCAAAGGTTCCAGCTGGCTTTTGGCCCGATCCAGATCATAGAGACCCGTATCAAGAAGGGCAAAATGCTGATAGCCGCCGTAGATCATGTTCATAACGAGATCGGCCTGTTCCTTGCCGTACCTCTGCACCGTCCGGTCATACTCTTTCCGCGCTGACATGCTGCTGCGCAGCCAGCCATCGGTGAAGAAGAAGGTTCCCTTGGGCCGGTTCACCTTGAGGGAATCCTCGGAGAGCACCAGATTGATACAATCTTCACATTTTGGCAAAACCAAGGAAAAACGGTCGGATTTCAGACCGACGGTAGCATTGCCACAGCGGCCCATGGGCAGGATCAGATAGTCGATGCCGGTGAGGCTGTCGATCACGGCCTGGAGGGTGGCCCGCATTTTATCCGGGGTATCGTGGGTCCCGGCGGCCAGATAGAGGACGGGATAGTTCAAACCGGCATTTCTCATGGTATCGGTGATCTCATCCTGAATGTTCTGACAGGCGATCATCATATATTTTTTATTTTCATCCATGGTATCACCCTCATTTTCAAGCATTTTGGCCTTCTTCGGTCCAAACGGGAAGGCCGACGGCAACGATGTCAAGTTTTGTTTCGATATGTATCTTGATGTTATCACTGTAAGCGTCGGAGACTTTGGAGTCTTTCCGCTCCACCAGAACTTGATAATCTTCGATACCCTGGAGGGTCATGTTTTCCTTGACCCGAACGATCCCCTCTTCCGTTGCCGAAGCCACCGCCATTTCAATGACCTGGTCGTAAGAAAGAGGTTCATCGGCTCCAAGATCTTCCTCTATCATAAAATCTCTTCTGCCCCAAGGGGAGAAAATGGTCAGATACTCACCGCGCTTATTGAGAATGGAGAGGGAGACAATGCTCATCACCTTCCCTGCCGCGGCGCCGATGGCGTTGGCCACACCGTGATGGGCGGAAATAATCGGTTCCCCGCCTAATTTCGCCGCCGCCGACGGCAGCCAGGCGGCAATGGGAGCGCCGATGCCCACCAGGGGAAGCTTTAACTTGAACGAAACGTCAAGATATTCTTCGGGCAATCTGCCAAGGGCATTGCGGAAAAGGTAGTGAGCCACGGGATCTTCTGTGCTGAACTTGATGCCGCTGCGGTCAAGAACGCAGGTAAGAACGTAACGGCAGATTTTTTCCTCGATCAAAGCGAAGCACTTATCGAAGAAAGCGTCTTCCGTCATGCCCCTGTGGTGGGCAATGATGAACGCAGCGAGTTCCGCCGCTTCCCGGTCGCCACCGTCATACATACCTTTGGCGCAGAGCATATCGCTGGGGGTGAAGCCCACGATGCCGAGGATACCATATTCCACCAGCCGGTCAATGTAAAAAAAGTTGGGGTCAATGGCGATACGCCGGCCGATCTCCACCATGGTATGGGGGCCTTCGGCAAGAGCGTCGATGATTTTCCGCTGACAGTCTGTCAGTTCCAAAGAATCCCCGGGCTGATGCAGAAGGATCAGACCGTCAACGGCGGTAAAATGAACGAGGCCGATGGATCTGCATTTTCTTGCTTTCAGCTCGTCTTTATAGTAGGGATATTTCTGGGCGATCAGGGAAACGGGCCAGCTTCTTCTGGGACCGATTTCCAAGGCGCCGCTTTCGGTGTTATAACGAATATGACTGTCGCCGCCGAGACCAAAGGTGTAGGCATTGACGGCGGAAACCCGGGTACGCCAACCCCCCACATCGGCGCCTTCCCTGCTCAAACAGGGCTTACCATTACTTAAAAGTGCCAGATCCGAGGTGGTGCCACCCATATCAAGGACGAGTCCGTCGTTGATCTCATTAAGATAGGTCGCTCCCATGATGCTGGCGGCGGGACCGGATAAAATCGTTTCAATGGGCCGTTCTCTGGCCACGGTTTCATTCATCAGACTGCCGTCGCCCTTGACGATCATCAGCGGCACCTGCATATCCCGTTCTTCCAGCACTGCCTTGACGGCGTCGATGAGTTCCTCAATGACGGAAATCAGCTTCGCGTTCAAAACGGCGGTATTGGTCCGTTCGTAGACGCCCAAAGTACCCGTTAATTCATGGGCCATCACCACCGGCACATTGAGAATATCGGCAATGGCGGCCTTCACCGCGTTCTCATGATCGGGATTGCGGACACTAAAGATTCCGGAGATGGCGATGGCATCGACCTTACCGCGGAAGGATTCCACCGCAGCCCTGGTTTTTTCCAGATCGACGGCTTCAATTTCCCTGCCGGCGAGATCCATGGCGCCGGGAATCAGCACCCATTCGCAGGGGGGCAGAGGCTGTTCCTGGTCGTAGCCGAGGATCAACAAACCAACGCGGCAGCCTTTATGTTCCACAATGGCGTTGGTGGCCAAAGTCGTGGAGAGGGCCACGTAATCAACGGACGCAAGATCGTCCAAAGGAAGCTGCCGAATGGTGTTGGAAATGCCCTCAATAAGATTTTCATGGGTGGTGAGCGCCTTTGTGGACGCTAAGATCTCCTTGGTTTCTCTGTTCAAAATCACACCGTCGGTATAAGTGCCGCCGGTATCAATGCCCAATACGATCGCCATATATTTGGCCTCCTTACAATCAGATACTTTATTATGATGCAAGTCCTGTGCCAAAAAACCAAAACAACACACATTTTATAAAAGGCGACAGTAACGGCGTTTTAAGCTGATCCGAACCGCATCTTACGCCATAAGGAAATCATAGAAAGCGTCTAAAATGATAAAAAATAATCTAAAACGATGCAAAAGTAGAATTATGAGGATCATTTAAGACCATATTTTTTAACCCGGTAAACCATAGCCTGGCGTGTCATACCCAAAAGCCGCGCGGCTTGGGCCATGTTACCTTTTGCCTTTTTCAGGGCTTCGACGATCTCCTTTTTTTCTCCATCGCGAATGGTCTCCATAACGGTAGCCGGCGTTTCCGTCGGCATCTCTTTTTCCGTCAGTGGCGTCACAGTTTTCGCCGTCACCGGCTCAAAGAGGTATGGCGGCAAGGCGGAGAGGCCGATCCACTGGCCGCTATCGGTGAAATTCATTGCCGACTCAATGCTGTGTTTCAGTTGGCGTACATTGCCCGGCCAAGAAAACTCGGCAAAAAAAGCCATCACCTCATCGGCAACGCCGATCACATTTTTGGCAAAACGTTGATTATAATCGGCGAGGAAATAATCCACCAGCAGGGGAATATCTTCCCGCCGTTCCTTTAAGGGCGGAATTTGGATATAAACGACAGAAAGGCGGTAAAAGAGATCTTCCCGCAGCACACCGCGTTCCACCGCACCGCGGGGCAGCTCATTGCTGCTGCTGATAATCCGCGCATTCAAAGATTTTCCCTGGCTACCGCCGAGTTTGTATACTTTTTTCTCTTCCAGCACCCGTAAGAGCTTGGCCTGAGAGGCCAGGGGCATGGAGTTGATCTCATCGAGAAAGACGGTGCCCCCCTCAGCCTCCAGCAGCAAGCCTTCCCGTTCCACGGCGCCGGTATAAACACCCTTGGCCGTACCGAACAAGATCCCCTCCAGCAGACCTTCGGGGATCGCGGCGCAGTTTAAGGCCAGAAAGGGGCCTTTGGCGCGATCACTTTGATCATGAATAAAGCGGGCGAAAAGCTCCTTGCCGCTGCCGGTATCCCCTACCAAAAAAACGCCGGAGTCATTTTGAGCGGCCTGAAAAGCCCTCTGTTTACAGCGTTTGAAGTTTTCACTTTCGCCGATGAGCAGCATCGCCGTCTCACGGGCATTGTGGCTGCCCGGTTTTTTCTGACAACCCATGACCTCCCACTGCAAAGCCAAATTCGTTTCGATGATCTGTTTCATCTCCGTGATGTCCCGCTGGATAGAATAAGCGCCGGTGAGGACACCGTTCTGCCAGAGAGGGGCAGCGTTGCATAGCTGCGTCACCTCCCGGCCGTTGACGTAATAGGTCACCTGGGCGTCCTCCACCGGCTTAGCCTCGTAAAGTGCTTTCAAAAGCGGACTCGTCGTCTCATCGAGACCATAAAGGCCGGCAACGGATTTTCCCCGCACCCGCAAAAAAGCGAAACCGTCCAATTGCTCCGCTTTTTTATTCATATAGACGAGATTGCCCTCAAGATCACAAAAATAGACTGCTTCCGCAATTTTGTCAAAAATCGCAGTAAAGGGCAAACCATATTTCATCATTTCATCATCGCGAAATTTCATGGGTTGCAACCTCAAACCGTTGATAAAATCCTGTTCCCATCATAACAACCTTTTTTATCGCTGTCAATTCCCCGACCAAAGCATTTCCCCTTACAAACGCTGTACGCCTTGGGGCACAAGTCGTACAGCGTATCCTATTTTTTCACGACCGAAAAAACCGCCCCGCAAGATTGTGCAGAACGGCTTCTTCGGTTATGGAGAGTATGTCAGCTGAATCCGAATGACGGATTCATGAGGGTACCGGGGTTTCCCCGGCAATGAAAGAAAGTAGAATATGAAAAGTGACAAATAACGAAGGTGTCACGTAATTTCCTGCCGCAGTGCTTTGACCAGCGCTGCCGCAATGGCAAGACAGATAAACATCAGCGGGAAAGCGGCGATGATGGCTGCCGACTGCAATGCAGTAAGACCGCCCACATAGAGCAAAACGGCGGCGACGGCGCCCTCGATAGCACCCCAGAAAACTTTCAGGGAGGCCGGCGGGTTCTGCACGCCTTTGGCCGTCATCATGGAACAAACAAAGGTGGAGGAGTCCGCCGAGGTGACAAAGAAAATAACGATCAGCATAATGGCCACGAAGGATGTTAACTTTGCCAAAGGAAACAGATCCAACAGAGAGAAGAGCGCGTAGGAAAGATTATTCTGCATGGAATCGGCAATGGACCCCACACCGTTCAGATCAAAATGAATGGCGTTACCGCCCATAATCGCCATAAATATAAAACATACCAGCGCCGGGCAGGCCAAGGTTCCGATTACGAATTCCCGAATCGTGCGGCCTTTGGAAATGCGGGCAATAAAACCGCCCACAAAAGGCCCCCACGAGATCCACCAAGCCCAATAAAATATCGTCCAACCGTTGAGCCAACCGTTGCTTTCGCCAAAGGGATCCGTCCAAAAGCTTGCGGCGATAAGATGAGAAAAATACTGGCCAAGGGAATCCACAAAGAAATTCGTCACAAACAGCGTAGATCCGGCAAAAAAGACAAAAAGTAACAAAATTGCCATAATCACGATATTGATATTACTTAACATACGAATCCCTTTGTCGATGCCGCTGACGGCAGAAGTAACAAACAAGGCGGTTGTTACGGCAATGATGCCGAACACCACAGGATTAGAGTAAGGAATTCCCAAAACATAATGAAGCCCACTGTTAATCTGCATGGCCCCCAACCCCAAAGAAGTGGCGACCCCAAAAACAGTGGCAAATACCGCCAGCACATTGATGATGCTGCCGATGGTACCGGCGGCCCGCTTCTCACCGATCAACGGTTCCACACAGGAACTTAAAAGCGCTGGACGGTCTTTCCGAAATTGAAAATAAGCCAGGGGCAAACCGATGATACCGTAACAGGCCCAAGGGTGAATACCCCAGTGAGTAAAGGTGTAGCGCATGGCAAGGGAAGCCGACTCTGCAGTAGAGCCCTCACCATAAGGCGGAGAAATATAATGGCTCATGGGTTCCGCTACACTCCAGAAGACAAGGCCGATGCCCATCCCGGCGGCGAAGAGCATTGCGAACCAACTGGCCCTGGTATAATCCGGTTGATCGCCGTCTTTGCCCAAAATGAGCTTGCCGAATTTAGAAAACGCCAAAGCAATTAAAAATACGATAAAGAATGAAACAATGAGCAGATACAACCAACCGAAATTCGTACTAAATACGGATAATATCTTAGAAAAGACGGCTCCCGCCTGATCCGGCGCAACCACCGTCCAGATTAAGAACAACAGGCAAAACAGCCCTCCGGCAATGAAGACCTTTTTGTCGATGGCTTCGGCAAAGTTTTTTAGCATACTTTCACCCCGTTTCCGACAACTTTGTGGTGCGGCATGATCCGCCGCACCACAACAGTCTCATTTTTACAGCAATCCTTTACATCAATTCTTTTGTTCTTTTTTCAATAAACGCGTTCAATTCTTTTTCCAATGCTTCATCGATGGCCGGTGCCTCGTAATCCTTGAGGAGCTGCTGCCATTTTTCACAAGCGACCTCTGCCACGGTGTGTCTGCCCTTTGTATCCCAATCCTGCCAGTTGCCGCGGTCGCTGACGTAGACATCGCGGAGTTCGTCACGGCAATGGGCAAAGGTAGAAGCCTGATAGAGGAAGTGGCCGCCGGGGCCGACTTGTTTGATATCGTCCATCAGGAACATTTCTTCGGAGAAGTTGTAACCTTTGATGAATTTCCGTACGAGACCGGCGATTTCATCGTCGATGATGAATTTTTCATAGGAGAAAGCAGTGTAATACTGCATGATCCCGGCTGCGTGCAGCACATAGGTGATGCCGGAGGTGGCCGCGGCCATCAACGTCAGCATGGCTTCGTAACCGCACTGGGCGTCAACGATTTTGGCGTCGTTCAAACCGCCGCCGCCACGGCTGGGCACGCCGTAATAACGGGCCATCTGGGCCGTCGCCGCGGTGTAAAGGGCGGTTTCGGCAGAGCCGATGGATAAAGACATGCCGCGCATATCCACAGGGCCGGAGGTAGAACCCATGATACAGGGAGTACCGGGATTGACCAACTGGGCAAGACAGATACCGGCGAGAATTTCCGCGTTCTGCAGCGCCAAGGTTGCCGCCATCCCCACGGGGCCGGTGGAACCACTCATCACCAAGGCGGAAACGAGTACAGCCTGGCCGGCTTCGGCATAGGTCATCAGAGCGCCAAGCATTCTGTCGTCATATTTCAGGGGGGTGATGGAGTTGATCAGGGTGATCAGGGCGGGGTTCTTTTTCAGCACAGCGCTACCGCCGAAGATCAATTCGCACATTTTCACAGAATCGGCTGCCCCGGTTACACCGTAGGCGCTGCCCATGAAAGGCTTATCGGAATACTTGATGTGGCTCATGAGCATTTTCATGTGGCGAATTTCTTCGGGGATATCCACCGGTTCACAGACGTTGCCGCCGGTATGGTTGATATTTTCGCTCATTTGGGTTAATTTCACGATGTTATCGTAATCTTCCATACTGGAATAGCGGGTGTTGCCTTTGAGGTCATAGATATACGGAGGGCCATAAGAGGGCGTTAAGTTCAATTCCGTATGATTGCAGGTATTTGTTTTTTGAGGATTTCTGGCATGGAGCTTGAATTCCGCAGGGGCTTTTTTGACGAGATTTTCGACATCCTCCCGTTTAAAATAAACTCTGTGTCCCTCCGTTTTAAATCCTGCCTCCTGAAAAACCTTAATGGCGGGATCATAGGTGAACTCCACACCAACCTCTGCTAAGATCTCCATGGTATGGTCATTCACTTTTTGTACTTCTTCTTTTGTCAAAACATCGAATTTGGGAATCATCTCAAATCTCCTTTCAGATAAATGCTCATTATTTCGCTTCGGAAATGGGAATTTTTTCTTCTGTTTTTACTTTTTTGACTTTTGCTTCGATTTCCGGTTCAAATTCCAGGCGCAGCGCTTTCATAATGGCGATACACATGAAGATCATCACGAACATATAAGGAAAAGCCGCGACGATGGAAACCGTTTGCAGAATACTTAAAATGGCGGTACCGCCGACGATGATACAGACAATGGTCACAGCACCCTGGGCAATACCCCAACCGGCCCGCAGCTTTTTACTGGGATCCATATCGCCATTGGAGGTGAGCATTGCCAAAACGTAAGTGGCGGAGTTGGCAGAGCCGAGGAAGCAAAAGGCGATCAAGGCGATGGCCAGCGGCGCCGTAAGGGCGTAAACGGGCAGTTGCTGCAAGAGGGCGAAAAGTCCGGTGGTGTAGTCGGTGCCCACCGCGGCTTGGATGAGACCGCCGGTGATCTCGTTGAGATTGAAGGCAGCGCCACCGTAGATGGCCAGCCAGATGAAGCCGAAACCGGCGGGAAGCAGCATTACGGCGAGGATATACTGGCGAATCGAACGGCCTTTGGAAACACGGGCCACGAACTGACCGCAGAAGGGAGCCCAAGCGATCCACCAGGCCCAATAGAATACGGTCCAACCGGAAACAAAGGATTTGTTTTCCATCCAAAGACTCTTGGTGATGATACCGCCGAGGTAACCGCCGAAGGTATTGGTGAACAGGTCACAGATGAAGACCGCGCCGCCAAAAAGGAAGATGAAAACCATAAAGGCGATGGAAAGCCAAATTTTGATATCAGCCACGAGCTGAATGCCTTTTTGCAGGCCGGTCATGGTGGCAATGGTGAAGATCACGGTGATGATGGCAATGATGATACAGGTCAAAACAGTGGTGGACTCGATGCCGTAAACATAGCCGAGACCGCCAACGATCTGAGAAGCGCCCAAGCCAAGGCTGGTGGCAACACCGAAAATAGTGGCGAAAACAGCCAGGATATCAACGGCTTTGCCCAAAGGGCCGTGGACTTTGTCGCCGATCAGCGGTTCCAAAGCGGAGCTGACCAAAAACGGCTTATCTTTGCGGAAAGCAAAGTAGCCAAGACCCAGGCCGGCAACGGCGTAGATGACCCAGGGGTGGAAACCCCAGTGGAAGAACATCGTCTTCATGGATTCGTACATGGCGGCGGTGGTTTCCGGAGTAGCGCTGGGGGGACTCATGTAGTCCATGATCGGTTCCGCCACACTCCAGAAAACGAGACCGATGCCCATGCCGCCGCCGAAGAGCATTGTAAACCATTGGAAATTGGTGAATTCCGGTTTATCGTCGTCCTTCCCCAATTTGATTTTGCCGTAACGGCTAAAAGCGACATACAGCGCAAACAGTAACAGGCCGAAAACGGTAAACAGATAAAACCAACCAAAATCCTGGGTTAACACACTAAAAAGCCAATCCGCGCCGACCTTTAACTGTTCCGGAAAAATTGCGCCAAAGAGGACAAAGGCGGCAACGATGACCGCAGAAATCACCAATACTTCTTTGCCCTTTTTCCCCTTCACTCGATTTTCCATTGAATGAACCTCCTTCAAATTATTTATCTTTTATAAATGCAATAACTGTGCCAGAAATAAAAAAAACAGGATGGTGTCGTTCCATCCCGTTTTTGAGCAGGTTGTAAGATATTTTGTTTCGCGTAAAAAAATCGATGTGAAGATTTTTGTCCTGAAATAAATTCATGCAAATTGATGCAAAAAGAAAAAATTTAAAAAATTGTTCTGCAAAATGCAGAATGGGAGTGGCGAGTTGCCGTAGAGGGCGCTCTTTTCAATGAATGCCGTGTTTTTTCATGCGATAAACCAGAGTCTGCCTTGAGATATTCAGCTCTCTTGCGGCGCGGCTGACGTTGCCGCCGCTTTTCCGAAGGGCTGCGATGATGGCGCCCCGCTCTTCCCGGCGAATGGAATCGAGGACATTCCCCTGTTCTTCCCCGGCAGCGGCAACCGGGGCCGGGGGCCTCCAGTCCTCCCGGGGTTCCGGCGTTTTATCGAGATTTTGAAATTCCTGATAAAAACTGGTTTCCCCGCTTTTTTCTTCCTCCAATAGATAAAATGGCAGGTGGTGCCTTTTGATCGAGGTCTCTCTAACACTCACCAGATTCATGGCGCACTCAACGGCATGTTTCAGCTGGCGCACATTGCCGGGCCACGCGTAATGCAGGAAGAAAGCCGTGATCTCGTCTTCCAGGCAAAGCACGTTCTTTTTATAGAGTTCATTGTACATGGCGATAAAGTGATGAACCAAGAGAAAGATATCGCTTTTCCGCTCTTTTAACGGAGGAATCAGAATATTCACCACCGCCAGGCGGTAGAAAAGGTCTTCTCTGATCTCTTTGTGGTTGATGACGTCCTGGGGATAAGCGTTACAGCTGCTGATGATCCGGGTATCGATGGGAATCTGCTCACTGCCGCCCAGGGGCTGCACATATTTTTCTTCCAAAACCCGAAGCAGCTTGGCTTGGGCGGACAGGGGCATCGAGTTGACTTCATCCAAAAACAGCGTACCGCCGTTGGCCTCTTCAAAAAGCCCTTTGCGGTCAATGGCGCCGGTATAAACGCCCTTCACCGTGCCGAAAAGAATCCCCTCGATGAGGGTTTCGGGAATGGCGGCGCAATTGATGGCCAAAAACGGTTGGTTTTCCCTTTTGCTGGCAGAGTGGATGCTTTGGGCAAAGAGCTCTTTGCCGGTGCCGGTAAGCCCCGTCAGCATAATGGAAGAATCCCCTTTCGCCGCGTTATACGCCATCATCTTGCATTCTTTCAAACTCTTATGTTCACCGATGATATCCTCAAAGGTATAAATATTTGACTTACCGCTCTTGCCGACGGCGCCTTGGTTTTTATGGCGGAAGAGCTGTTTTTGCAGCTCAATATTGCGGTCAATGGTTTTTTTGAACTGGGTGACATTCTGTTGAATCGAAAAAGAGCCCCAATAGCCGTTATCCAACTGGATGGGAAAGGTGTTACAAATCTGATAGACCTCTTGGTTGTTGATATAATAGCGGAAAAAATGGTTGCGCAGGGGCTCGTGGGAGCAGACGACGCGCAGCAGCGGGCTTTCCGAGGCTTTGAGATGATACATCTCCATGACGGTTTTGCCCCTGGTTTCCGCGAAAGAGTAACCGTCCAGCTTTTCGGCGGCTTTATTCATAAACAAAATAACGCCCTGATTATCCACAAAATAGACGGCGTCGCCCATATTATCAAAAATCTCCCGTAGCGGCAGGTTTTTATCAAAAAAATCCCGATCCATACTTTTCTCTCCGCGGTTTTTTTTCATCATACCACGATTCCCCCGGATAGGCAAGAAAAGCCACCCAAAATGGCAGCTTTAACCAAAACCAAGACAAAGGCCGCCGGGAGATACCGCGGCGGCCTTTGCCATAGGAGAGTATGTCAATTCCCTGAAGGGGAGAACCGCAAGTCGAAAATATGGCAACGATCTCCGACACACCGGTACAAAGTAGTGAAAACGAATGATGCATAAAATAAATGTAATGAATACGTTAGACAAGCTGAACACGATAAATGAAATGGATACAGTGCCTCAGTCGCAGGCCGCGGCGGTTTCCGCCGTTTCAGGGGCTGCGGTCTCAGCGGGTTTTTTCTTGAAAGCCGATACAAACATTGCCGCCGAAGTATAGATCAGCACACCGACCACAAGCCAGGTCAGGATGTAGAGGGGCAGTGTTTTCACAAGATAGGCGGCGAGGAGCACGCCGATGGTGCCGGCAATCTGACCGATGATGGTCACCTTGATATCATAGGTGCCGTCTTTCAGGAACTGGAAACCGGCGGTGGGCATCAGCAGGGTGTAGGAACTGAAAAGGATGGGAAAGGCGGCCCTGGGACTCATGCCCAAGGTATAGCAAACCGCCATCATCGGCGCGTAAGCCCCGATGCCGCAGGCGGTGCAGATCCCCAAGAGGAAGAAGAGCACGGCGGAAACCATGAGCTTCCAGCCGGCGAAACCGATGGCGACACCACCCGAAGGCCAGATACCCAACTGCCGCAGAACCATGATGCCGGCAACGACGATGAGACCGAAACCGAAAATGAGCTGAATGGTTTTTTCTGGAAACTTACCGACGAAGCGGGCGCCGATATTGGCGCCGACGGCGCAGCAGACCACGAGAATCAGCAGGGTCACAGGATCTACTTTGACGATGGAGATAAAGATCAGTGCTTCCACACACTGGGGAATCAAGGAAGCGACGTTTAAGGTGCCGGGAATCAGTTTATCCGGCACGAGCTTAAAGATCTTCCATAACGCGGTCTGGGGTGCGTAAGCGCCGATACCCAAAGTATCGAAAAACATGGTAAAACCCTGTACCCCGAAAATCAAAGCCGGATTGGCCTTGGAGATGCGGTCCTTATGCTTTCTCATATCTTTGAACATAAAATAGGAAAAGATCGCGGCGAGAATCACGGATACGGCCTGAAGGCCGCGGATGATCATGGTACCCATAGAGAATATCCCCCCTTACTCATTGCCGGGAGGAGGCAACCCTTCCTCCCCCCGGGTAATTGTTATCTGCGTTATTGAGCCAGCAGCTCCAAGGATTTGGTGACGGCTTCCGCGGCGTCTTCGCCGTAGCCGTCGGCACCGATTCTTTGGGCAAAGCGTTCCGTTACCGGTGCGCCGCCGATCAGGGTCTTTACCCGATCTTTGAGACCTTTTTCCTTCAGCAGATCTTCCACCTTTTTCTGCTCGCCCATGGTGGTGGTCAGCAATGCGCTGGTACCGATGAGATCCGCGTGATATTCCACGGCTTTTTCGACGATGGTGGCGGCGGGAACATCCCGGCCGAGGTCGATGACGTCGATGCCCTGGGTTTTGACGAGGGAAGCCACGATCCCTTTACCGATGTCATGAACGTCCCCTTCTACTGTAGCCAATACCATGACGCCGCGTTTTTCCACGACTTTCCCTGATTTCGCCACGTGTTCGTTGACGATTTCAGAAACGCCTTTCATGGCTTCCGCCGCCAACATCAGTTCCGGCAGAAACATGCGGCCCTTACCGAAAAGATCGCCGACTTCACGGATACCGGCGGAAAAACCGTCGGTGAGCAGTTCCACGGGATCGACGCCGTCGGCAATGGCTGCTTTGGCGACTTCAACGGCTTTTTCCGCGTCACATTGCACAATGGCCTCTTTGGCCAATTCGATATATTTTTCTTTTGACATAAGATTAAACTCCTTTTTCCGGTTTTAAAGCAAGCCGACCTTTTTCTTGAAATTGGTGACGCTGGGAATTTCAATGCCGAGAACCTTCTCAATATTGAATTTCGCTTCCATGCCGCAGCTGGCGCCTTTTCTGTCGAGAACCGTGCCGATATCGAGAGATTCTCTGATCTCTTTCATGGCAAAGGAATCGGACAGGTCCAACACGGAGCAGTGAAGTTTATCCGCGACGTACTGTTTGGCTTCGGTGATACGCATACCTCTCATGATCATTCGGGCCACCAGATCTCCGGCGGTGCGAATCCCCCCCATGCCGGAGGCAAGTTCATGGACGGCAGCCATACCGTAAGCATCGCCGTGGCCAATCTACAAGCCATCGGCCTTACCGATTTCCATGATGGCCTTAGACGCCCTGGAAGTGGCGTCGGTGGGAGACGTATTGGTCAGGGGCACGCCGCCGACGCCCATGCCGGCGTCGACCACAACGGGGATATCCGCCGCTTCGGTACAGGCTTTGGTAAAGGTCAAAGCCCGGGCCATATTCCAGGCAAAGGACATGGAGCTGTTGGTGTTGATGACGCAGCCGAAGATGGAAACCCCTGCTTTCTCCGCCATTTTCACCTGCTTATGGGGATAAAGACCGGCAATGCGTTCCCCGCTGTATTCCAAAAGACCGTGCATGCCAAGGTTGAATTCACCGGCCATGCCAAATTCGATGCCCAGGTTGGGATATTTTTCCCGGAGCGCCTTGGCGGCCAAAAGAGCGGCCAAAACGTCGGCGTCGCCGGAAGCGCCGACGGTATCAAACTGGATGCCGCAGGCTCCGGCATCCGCCATTTGACTGGCAATAAAGATCATGTCACGGGTGGCGTGTTCCACTGCTTCTTCTTGGGCGGCCCGGGCTTCGGGGATTTTCCCCGAAGGCAGCAGTTCCGACCAGTTGTCGATGGGGCCGTCGGGTTTCGTGTACTGACCCAAATTGGGCATGGCGCCGTAAAAGATCGGCATCATGCAGTTATTCTGGGCCAATTCCATGGTCATCGCTTCTTCCGCGATGAAATTCTTGATGCTCTTATAACTGTAGTCGGTGGTACAAAGCTCCATCGTGTCGGAGCAAAGTACTCTTTCATGAATCATCAGCGTCGCCATGCGGTCAATGGGCACACCGGCACGAACCGGTAATTTCAGGGTTCCGGCGTCGAAAGTCATAATGCCCTCTTGGCCTCTTTCCACACTGACATTTTTTTCAGGCATCGTCATAATGTCAACCAAATGATCGATCTCATCCTTGCTTAATTCCGGAATTTCACCGCGGGATGCGGCGTCGGCAGTGCCATCTTCGATATCGTAACGGATATCATCCTTGGACATCATGACGGCGGAACCATCCCCCAAACGGGTAAAAAATTCACTCATGTTTCTCCTCCTCAATCTTTTTCTATATTCACAGATCGCCGCCGACAGGGGGAAGTCCGGCCTCATAACGACAATACCGAGGCTTAAGGGTACGTTAGGCGCCACGGTTTCATGATCCTATGGCCAAGACCTTGTCGGCGCATGATCTGTTTGCCTTACTATAATGCAAGTCTTGTGCCAAAACGGAAATTTCCAAAAAAATGGCTCTGGGGTGGGATAATACGCCTTTTTCAGTGTTTTTCAAAAAAATAAACCGATGCAAATTAGCATCGGTTTTTTTGCTGAAATTAAAATTTAAACTTGTCCGTCAGGAATACTTCCTGATGGAGACAAGATGCATAAAAGCATCGGCCATCGATGCTCAAACGCATCGATTTTAGAGTACTTGCTTTAACTATTTTTTGATTTGTTTAATATTCTTACCACGGTGCTCTGATTGACCTCCAAAACTTTGGCCGCTTTACGGGTGCTGCCATAGCGTTCACAGGCTGCCGCTACCAAGGTGTAATCCAATTCTTCCCTGGCCTGCATCAGCGGAATCACCTCGGTGCAGATGACGCTGCTGGTGGTAATCGGTTTCCCCAGCACCTGCCGGAGGAGATCGTCGCCGATGAGGTCGGTTTCTGAAGAAACCACAAACCGCTCGATCACATGCATCAGCTCCCGGACGTTTCCTGGCCAGGAGTAACCGGACAATCCCTCTAAAACCGAGGCTTTCAGCTCTTTGCGGCAATGGTATTCATGATTGAATTTTTGCAGAAACATTTTTGCCAGGGGCTGAATATCCTCTCGCCGCTCCCTTAGGGGCTGCAAGTGAATGGGAATGACGCTTAAACGATAGTAGAGATCCTTGCGGAACTCCCTTTGGGCCACCATGGTCTCAAGATTGCGGTTGGTCGCCGCCACGATGCGCACGTCCACGGGAATCTTTTTCAAACCCCCGATGCGCATGATCTGGCGATCCTGGAGAAATTCCAGCAGTTTTACCTGTAGGGGCAGGGGCATCTCCCCGATTTCATCAAGGAAAATCGTGCCCTTGTTCCCCGCCTCAATGAGGCCCATCTTTCCTTCTTTGGCCGCGCCGCTGAAGGCCCCGGGCATATAGCCGAAAAGCTCCGATTCCAACAATTCTGTGGGGATCAGACCACAGTTTACCTTCATCAGGGGCTGAGCACGGCGCTTGCTCAAACGGTGGAGGAGGTCGGCGGTCACCTCCTTGCCGGTGCCGGTTTCACCGTCGATCAATACCGTCACATCGGTGGGGGCGATCTTCATGATCTGTTTTTTGACCTTCTTCATAGAGGGGCTTTCAAAAATATAGTTTTTCTGGCTGATGACTCTGGCCTGCAATTCCTGGACTTCCTTCTTGCTGTCGTCCAGGGCCTGTTCAATCAGGGCATTCTTCTCCATCAGTTCGCTCAGCTCTTTGATATCTTTGGACATACAGAGCACGTATTCAATGTTGTGCTCCCCATCGTAAATGGGCATCGCCGTGGAAATGATATGCAGTCCCGAGGCGACCTCCACTGTTTTTTCTACCTTTTGATGTTTGGAGAGGACCTCTAAGGTCATACTTTTTGAAAAAATCCCCCGCTGTTCCAACTCCCGCACGTTATGGCCAACACATTCCTGCCAACCGGCGCCGCAGACCTTTTCACTGTGGGGATTCATATACAGCACCTTGCCATTGGCGTCACTGATAAAGATCTCTTCTTCCATATCATGGAAAATCTTCTGCAAAAAATCTCTTTCGGCGGCAATTTCTTCCTTCTCCACCAAACGTTGGGGCGCTTTCAAGACAGAACAGGGAACACCTCGCTCATCGATGATGAGGGCGTATTTCACCCTTTTCAGCCGCGACGCCACCGCCGCCAAAGATTCCTCACCCTCAATGATTACGCAGTGGTTCAAAGGGGGAATATCCCAGAGAAAGGCATGGTCCGTTTTGCCATCGAGAAACTTTTTGATCAATTCCCACTTATCATAAACCTCATAGGGAAAACGGTCTGCCACAACGTAGCCGATGGCATCCTCCCGCAGGTCCTGCCAGGTAATCTCATTCTCTCTCGGCCAAAGCAGGATATTATCTTTTGTATAATGGAAAAGAGACATCTTTGAAGCCCCCCTTTATCTCTTTTTCATTGTAGCATAACTGCTTTACAGCGTCTACGGATTCTTTTTCATGAGGTAAGACATAGAAAATCCCCCGCATTGATATCAAAAATCAAAAAGAATCGATGCGGGGGATCTGAAAATTTATTCACTTTCCGTTGCGCTGTCATCCTCAGAAGTGTCGCTCTCAGACTCCTCGCCGGTATGATCACCGTAATAGTAAACCACGTCGCTTGCTTCATGGAAATCGGAAATATATTCTTCGTAAGCGTCGGCTTTCAGGGTTGCCAAATTATCTTTGGCGATGGAAGCGATTAGATCGTCATATTCATTATCCTTGTCCTGAAGGCCGTCACAGAGAATGATGAAATAACCGAAGCTACTGCTCTTCACCGGTTCTTCCGTATATTCCCCTACTTTCGTCAGGTCAAAAGCAGCGTTGGTAAACTCTTCCACATAAGAACTTTCCGCTTTGGTAAAGGACTCACTGATGGAACCGCCACTCTCTGCCGTAGAACTGTCGTCGGAATGCTCTTTGGCCAGTTCGGCAAAGTCGCCGCCGTCATCCAGTTTGGTGATGACTGCTTCGGCTTCCGCCTTCGCCGCGGCCCAGGCGTCATCGGTATAAACCGTGTTGCCGCTGTCGTCGGTGGTGGCGTCGGTATCATCGGGCTTAATCAGAATATAGGAAACGGTCCTGTTGTCATAGGTTTCGGGGTCTTCCTCATAAAGGGCTGCAGCCTCTTCATTACTGAAGCTGATATCCTGTTTTTTTTCGAGATAATTCTCAATATTTTCTTTATAAAGGTTGCTGGCAATAACTTTGACCGCGGTTTCTTCGCTCAAACCGTAGTTTGTCTTGATTTGGCTCAGGGCGGTTTTGTAATCCGCTTTTTTGCTAACGCCTAAGTTTTCGTAAACGTATGATTGGATCTCATCCTTTGTGGGCGTACAATTCAGTTTGGCACAAGCTTGTTTGGCTTCTTCCATGGTAACAAGGGTATCGATGGCCGTGTTTTCAATATCAAAATATTGCAGCATCTCCGGGGATAAACCGCCCAGGGAGGAGTACATGCTGTCATAGGAGATCAATAGATAATTCACGTATTCCTGATATTCCTCTTTGGCTATCTTTTCTCCGTTGACCTCGGCTACGGTACTACTGTCGCAAGCCGTAAACGTAAAAAGCAAGGCAAGGGAGAGAAAAAGGACGATCAACTTCTTTTTCATAACGTTTCTATTTCCGCCTTTCCGGTTTCGTATTGGAGTTCACTGATTTCTATATTATATAGCATTTGTGTGGAAAATTCAACACAAACCTCTGCCTGGATCAGAATGTTTATTTCACAAGATCGTAATGGTACGCGATGTCCGCCGCCTGTTTTTGTGCTTCCATATAGGTTGTGAGCAGACTCTGTTTTTCGGTATTCTCTTGCTCTGCGCAGATAAAGGCAAGAACCTCGTCGATATGGGCAGGGGAAAGAGATTCGTCGCAATAGATGATATGGTAGCCGTAAGACGTTTTTACCGGCGTTTTCGTATAGGTCCCGGCCTCCTCCAAGGAAAAGGCGGCGGCCACAAAGGAGGCCTCCAACTCGGTATTGTCCTCGGTCAAAGTCAAATCTATTTTGCCGCCGGTAGCCGCCGTCGCCGTATCGTCAGAGTATTTCACCGCCATGGTAACGAAGGACGCGCCGTCGTCAAGCTGCTTTATGATCTTCTCTGCCCGCTCCTTAGCGGTTTGCCATTCCTGGTCCGTATAAAGGAGATCGCCCTCTTCATCGGTTTTCACTTCCCGGTCGTCGGCGGCGTAAGGCTTAATCAGGATATGGGAGACGACCCGCGTGTTATAGCTCACCGGATCGGCGTCATAAATTTCCTGGGCCGCATCCATGCTCACCGTCAAGTCTTCCTCTGCCGCCAGGGAGTCCTTGATGTTTTCTTCCGCCAGCATATAGCGGTACTGATTGAAAAAGAAGTCCTGATCAAGATGGTAAGTCTCGATTTCCTCCAACCCCTCGCCGTAAGTGCCGTAGAGGGCGGCAAGCTGTTCTTCAAAATACGTCTGGGTTTCCTCCTCCGTGGGCCAGCAATCCTTTGTGATAGCCGTTTGTTTTAACAGCCGGTAGTACACCAACTGGTTGACCACAGTCTCCTTCATTTCGGCGCTGTCTTCAAGGGTTTCATCGTTGGCTTCATAGATGACCCGTAGGTTGTCCCAATATTCATCGAATTCCGCAACCGTTATGCCCTCTCCGTTGACTTCAGCCACATGGGCGCCGCCGCAGGCGGTAAGAAAAAAGGCCAAAAACAGCAGTAAGATAACGGCGGTTGGTTTTTTCATCATAACTTCTCCGTTTTCTGAGCTTTTTTACGCTTCCTTTGTCAGGAAAACGAGTATTTTAATCATATAAAGCAGGGCTTTTTCCGGGGAAAGGGGTTCCGTATTGACCTTCATTTCCAGGTGGTCGTTCATAGAAAAAGCGAAGCGCCGGCCAAAGGTCTGCACCAAACGGGAAACATTTTCACTGCCGACATTGTTGAGACCGTCGAAAACCAGGGAAAAGGCATTTTTCTTTTGGTTTACAGCGACGATGCCCAACCGTTCCGCCAGAAGTTTCAAACGAATCACCAAAAACAGATGGTAGACAGGATCGGGAACAGAGCCGAAACGGTCTTCCAGCTCATTGAGGTATTCCTTCATTTCCTCTTCACTGCCGATCTCCGCAATTCTTTTGTAAACAGCAATTTTGATGTCGCCGTCGCCAACGTAATCTTCCGGAAGATACGCAGAGCAAAGAACGTCGATGGCCACCTCTTCCTTCTCCTTTGCCACGGTTTGGCCGTTGAGGCGGCGCACTTCTTCGTCGATGAGGCGGCAGTACATGTCAAAACCCACGGAGGCCATATGACCGTGTTGTTCCGCGCCGAGAATATTGCCGGCGCCGCGGATCTCCAGATCCCGCATGGCGATTTTAAAGCCGCTGCCCAAATCGGTATATTCCTTCACCGCCGCCAATCGCTTTTGCGCGGAGACGTTGAGCAATTTACCTTTGGGATAGAAAAAGTAGGCGTAGGCCTGCTGCCGGCTGCGGCCGACGCGGCCCCGCAACTGATACATTTGGGAAAGGCCGAAGCGGTCGGCGCCGTCAACGATCAGCGTATTGACATTGGGAAAGTCCAGCCCCGATTCCACAATGGTGGTACAGAGCAACACGTCCGCTTCGCGCTGCATGAAATCAAGCATCACTTGTTCCAACTGGCGTTCGGCCATTTGACCGTGACCGATGATGATTTCTGCGCCGGGGACGAGTTCCTTCAAACCGGCAGCGGCGGCGGCGATATCTTCAATTCGGTTATGAATACAATAAACCTGTCCGCCGCGGCTGAGTTCCCGTTCAATGGCTTCTTTGACCAGGCGGTTCTGATACTCCATTACGTAAGTCTTCACCGGCTGCCGGAATTGAGGCGGTGTTTCGATGATGCTGATATCGCGAACGCCCAGCAAAGACATGTGGAGCGTCCGGGGAATCGGCGTCGCCGACATGGCGAGGACATCAACGTTCTTTTTCAGCTTTTTGATCTTCTCTTTATGGGCCACACCGAAACGCTGTTCTTCATCGATGACCAGCAAGCCGAGGTCGTGGTATTTCACCCTGCGATTAAAGAGCATGTGGGTACCAATAACGATATCGACTTCCCCGGTAGCCAGGCGGGTAAGGACAGTTTCGATTTCCTTTTTTGGTTTAAAACGGCTCAAGACGCCGATGCACACACCGAATTTCTCCAAGCGTTCTTTAAAGGTCCGCTCATGCTGTTGCGCCAAAATGGTGGTGGGTACCAGCACCGCCACTTGTTTACCGTCGAGAACCGCCTTGAAGGCGGCCCTGAGGGACACCTCTGTTTTACCGTAGCCGACATCGCCGCAGAGGAGACGGTCCATGGGCCGGGGTTTTTCCATATCTCTTTTGACGTCTTCGATGGCTTCGGTCTGATCAGGCGTTTCTTCGTAGGGGAAATCCGCCTCCATTTCCATGAGCCAGTCATTGTCAACGGAAAAGGCGTAGCCCTTTTCCTGTTCCCTGGCGGCGTAGAGTTTCAGCAGATCCCCGGCCATCTCCCGGACGGCGCCGCGTACCTTTTCTTTGGTATTTTTCCATTCCTTGCCGCCGAGACGGTTCAGTTTCGGCGCGTAATCGCCGCCGCCGATATATTTTTGCAGCAAATCCATCTGGTTGGTGGGAATGTAGAGTTTATCCTTCCCCTCATAGCGGATTTGCAGATAATCGCTTTCCACGCCGTCAACCATAAGGCGTTCAATACCAAGATATTGGCCGATACCGTGGGTTTCATGAACCACGTAATCACCGGCTTTTAAGTCCACAAAGGAAGAAATCGGCTTGCCTTTTTGCTTTCGCTTCTTTTCACCGGGGTTCACATAGCCCAAAAGATCCCGCTCGGCGATAAAGTAAGCGGGAACGTCATAGATTTCGAGGCTCTTCTCCAGGGGAAAACAGACGACGCGGCAATCACGAAGCTCCCAGGTTTCAGCAATGCCCCGCATTTTCTCAAGACCGCTTTCCTCGGCGGCACAGAAAAAGAGCTTGCCTTTGCCCGCTAGCTCCCGCAGTTCCTCCCCGCGCTCCGTTTTCATTCGAAAGAAGGAAAATTCTCGGATGGCCAAAGAATCCACGGTTTTCGTGTCAAGACCCGTCGGCGTCCGCAGAAAGGAAAATACCAGCAACAAACAGCGGTTAAGGGCGGCAAAGGTTTGCGATACGCTACGAAAATGATCGGTATACCCCGGCAGGATATCCCCCTCCAGGTAAAGTTCTTTATAAATATTGGCCAGATCCTCGTCGTCTTCTTTGAGGCCTTCCCGGATACGGGCGGCTTCATCAACAATCACGAGACCGTCGCGGTCAAGGTAATCTTCCAAATAGGCTTCCCCATAAAAATAAGGCAACAGTTGCTCGGTAACGTCGGGGAGCGCCCCCTCGGCCAAATAATCAAGGAGCCGCAGTCTCCGGTCGAGACAGCGCTTTTTTGCCTCGCCCTTCAACTTTTCCGCCATTTTTTCCGTTTCCGCTTGCAGGCGCTCTAATCCCGCTTCCCGGCCCTTTTCCGGCAGGAAAAAGGCGGCGCCGGGACCGATCACGACTTTCCCCGCCTCTCTCAAAGAAACCTGGGTTTCTTGATCGAAAACGCGAATCGATTCAATCTCATCATCAAAAAAATCAACGCGGTAAGGATGAGGGGCCGCCGGCGGAAAAATATCCACAATGCTGCCTCGCACACTGAAGGTCCCCGGTTCTTCGGTGAGGGTGTCCGCTGTATAGCCCATATCCACCAAACGGCGGCTCAAAGCGGCGATCTCCAAAACATCGCCAACGTTCAAAAAAATCCGGCAGCGTTCCCAGTCTCTTGGGGGAATCATCCGTCGGGAGAGGGTATTCTTTGAGATCACGGCAAAAAAGGGCTTTTCCGATAAAAGCCCTTCGGTAACGCGAATGCGGTCGATTTTCTGACGGTCGTTGCCGGCCATCGATTCATAAGGCAGCAGATCCTTGGCGGGATAAAACCCCACTTCATCCCCGGAAAGAAAACGACGCGCCCCTTTACGGATCAGCTTGGCGCGGTCTTCGCTTTCGACAATATAAAGCACGGATCTTTTTTGGTCTCTCACGGCGGAAACGGCAAAAAGAAGCCGCGCCTCATCGCCAAGACCACAGATTTCGTGCCCCTGTCGCTGCTTTGCGCCGGCGAAGATTTCGGCGTAAGCGGGAATATATTGCCAAAGGAATCGCGGTCGTTCCACTTCAATCATTTTCCTGTTTTCCTTTGCTCTATTTTATGTAAAAAGGTCTTTTTTATGAGCCTTGGGCTTCCCCGGCATCCTCCTCTGTCAGAGGGATCAGCGGCGGCTGTGCCTTAGTTTCCCTTTGTTCCGCCGCAGCCTGCTCCTTTTTGGGTTTGGGCGGTTTGGGTAGTTTGGAATAGACGTTAAAACCGTTCATCACCGCCTCGTCACCTTCCTTGAGCCAAAGTAAGGAGGCTTCCTTTGCCTTCTCGATCATTTCGGCAACCTTGGCCCATTCCTCTTCGTTAAAATGGCCTAAGACGTGATCGACGGCGTTATTTCCCTGACCGATGCCAATTTTGAGGCGGGGAAAATCATCGCCCTGGAGATGGGCGATGATGGATTTCAAGCCGTTATGACCGCCGCTGCTGCCCTTGGCGCGAAAACGCAGGGTACCCACGGGCAGGGAGAGATCATCGGCAATGACGAGAATATCTTCGTTTTCCACTTTATAATAGCGGGCGATCTGACCAACGCATTCACCGCTCAAATTCATATACGTCTGCGGTTTTACCAGGATGATCTTTTCTCCATGGTAAAAAAAGCTGTGATACAGACAGCACATACCTTTTTGGTCGATTTTAAGATCAAAATCGTCGGCGATCAGATCAGCGGCGATAAACCCAACGTTATGCCGGGTCGTCTCATATTTTATACCGGGATTCCCCAACCCCACGATGATTTTCATACGGTTTCCTCCTCTGAGATCTGCCTCTATTTTATCATATTTCTATGGAAATAAACATAATTATTTTATAAGTTTCCAAGGAGAAAAGCAATGCAGAAAGGATGAAAAAATCATGGAAATCAACGCCAATCAAATTCTCGGCATCACCGTATACAGCTTAGAACGCGGCGAAAGAATCGGACAGGTTCACAATTTTTACCTGAATCCCAAAGAAAAGGAGCTCATCGCGCTTCTCATCGGCAATCGAAAGATCATCAAAGACGAAAGCATCCTGCCCTTGAAAGATGTCCGCGGCATCAGTTTTGAGGCCATTACCGTGGACAGCCCCGCTGTGCTCAAAAAAAAGAACGAGTATCCCGAAGCGAAGGAGTTCATCAAGAGTCCCCCGGACATTGTCGGCCTCTCTATCCTCAAAAAGGACGGCACCTTTTTGGGCCGCGCCGCCTCTTTCAGTATTGATACGGAAACCGGAAAGATCACAAAGATTCATCTTTCCGCCAGTTTCATCGATTCGCTACGCAAGGATTATACCTATATTCCGGCAGCCAAAATCGAGGTCATCGGCAGTGAAATGATTCTTGTCACCGACGATGCCACAGTGAAACAAGAGCGGCGGCCGGCAACGCAACCGTCAGAAAAAACAGAAAAGCGGGAAAAACACAATAAAGCCAGAAGCCGCTTCAATGAGGCCAGACCAAAGCGGAAAGAGGAGAATACAGGCTGCGGTGAAAAGATCCGTGGGCTTTCAGGAAAAACCTTCAGCGACCACGGCCCCCGCATTATTTTCCCGGAAATCGATAAAGATCATGAGGCGGAGAAAACCGCTGAAAAATAAAAATCAAGCCACAAAAAACGATGGGTTCAGTAAAAAGCCGCAGGTATTTTACCTGCGGCTTTGATATTTGATATATGTAATTGGAATTCTCCGACGGACTGAGACACCAAAAGATGGCTGCTTTTTATTTATCATCTTCCATCTTCCCTAAATCTCTTTGCTTTTCCATTTTTACGGCAAGGACATGCAGATTCTCGACAGTGGTACGGTTTAAAAAGTGTTCGATTTTTTCCACCTGCTCCAATTCATCTTCCGTATGGTTTAAGGCACACAAAAAGCGGTGCAGTACTTCATGACGGTAAAGCAAATAATCACCTTTTGTCCGGCCTTTTTCCGTTAAAGAGATGTATCCGTAATTTTCAAAATCAACATAATCGGCCGCTTTTAACTGCCGGATCATTTTTGATGTGGAAGATGGTTTTACATGTAATTTATAGGCAAGTTCTCCGATACGGACAACTTTATTTTCTTGCAACAAACGGCTGATCATCTCCAAATAATCCTCCATGGACGGTGTTAATGGAGCTGTTTCCTTAACCTGATAGCCTTTTAACGTATAAAAGTTACCTGCTTTATCCATTGCTTTCACCCCGGATTTATTTTCTTTATCGCGGTAACCATTTTAGCGGATACAGAATACGATATGCATTAGGAAAAAGTTTCCTTATCCTAAAAATATTTCAGGGAGGCCGAATATATGAGTAAAGCACTTCTTTTGTCTCACTTAAAGCCAGGGGAAAAAGCCACCGTCAAGAAATTATCCACCGATGGACATATGCGCCGGCGCTTATTAGACATTGGACTGATAGAAAACACCAAAGTCGAATGTTTGGGCCGCAGCCCAGGCGGGGATCCTTCCGCATTCTTAATTCGCGGCGCCGTGATTGCCATCCGTTCCGAAGATTGCGCCGGTATCATGCTTGGGTCTTACTGAAGGGAGAGAATATATGGGATTAACCAACGCTACGGTGGGGATAAAGTCCGTTGACTCGGGCCTGAAAATCAAAAAACGTGCAGCCGACGATCGAGTCATCGCACTGGCCGGAAATCCCAATGTCGGCAAAAGTACCGTCTTCAACGGCTTGACCGGAATGAATCAACATACCGGAAACTGGCCGGGAAAGACCGTTACCAACGCCCAAGGATATTGTGTGGGGAAAAAGTATTCCTACGTTATGGTTGATATTCCCGGCACCTACTCCCTTATGGCGCATTCTGTCGAAGAGGAAGTCGCCCGCAATTTTATTTGCTTCGGTGATGCCGACGCGGTGGTGGCGGTTTGCGACGCAACCTGCTTGGAACGTAATTTAAACCTGGTGCTTCAGATCCTCGAAGTCGCAACGAAGGTTGTCGTCTGCGTCAATTTGGTGGATGAAGCCAAACGAAAGAAAATCAAAATTGATCTCAACAGCTTATCCGATAAACTCGGCGTACCGGTTGTCGCCACGGTGGCCAGGAAAAAAAGAAGCTTATCGCGACTAATGGATACCCTTGATACAGTCATGGAAGAAAAAGAAAGGAAAACACCCTTAAAAATTGATTATCCTCAGGAAATTGAGACAGCAATTGACATCATTGAACCTCTTGTGCGGGAAAAAAGTGAAAATCGGATCAACAGTCGCTGGCTCAGTCTTCAATTATTGGATCCTGACCCATCGTTAATGAGCGAGATTGATTCCTATCTTGGAGAATCCTTTTTAAAGGATACCGCATTAAACGAAAAGGTACAGCAAGCCATAGAAATGCTGCGGCATAAGGGGATCACCACCAACAAAATCAAGGATATGGTCGTTTCCAGCCTGGTATTGAGGGCGGAAAAGATTTCCCAAGAAACAGTAACCTATGCAAAGGAAACATATAGCGGTACGGACCGTAAAATCGACCGTATCCTGACGAGTAAATGGGCCGGTTATCCCATTATGTTGTTACTGTTGGCGCTGATTTTCTGGCTGACCATCACCGGCGCAAATTACCCCTCACAAATGCTCTCCACAGCATTATTTTGGTTCCAGGACCGCTTGACAGATTTCTTTCATTTCATTCATTCCCCAAACTGGCTTTACGGTATTTTGGTCTTAGGCGTTTACCGGGTTTTAGCCTGGGTCGTTTCCGTTATGCTGCCACCGATGGCAATTTTCTTTCCCCTTTTCACCCTCCTGGAGGATGCCGGTTACCTGCCACGGGTAGCCTATAATTTAGATAAACCGTTCAAGCGCTGCTCTGCCTGTGGAAAGCAGGCTCTGACCATGTGTATGGGGTTTGGCTGCAACGCCGCGGGGATCATCGGATGCCGAATCATTGACTCTCCCCGAGAGCGCTTGTTAGCAATCCTCACCAATAACTTTGTTCCGTGTAATGGAAGGTTCCCCACATTAATCTCGATCATTATGATGTTTTTCATCTTCACCGCGGGCGGTCTTTCTTCTTCATTATTATCCGCTCTCTTGCTAACTGCAGTTATTCTACTCGGCATTATGATTACCTTTGCTGTTACAAAGTTACTATCCAAAACCATTTTAAAGGGTATTCCCTCTTCTTTTACGTTGGAATTACCACCCTATCGGAAGCCACAAATCGGCCACGTAATCATACGCTCCATTTTTGACCGCACTTTATTTGTGCTATCGCGAGCAGTGATTGTAGCTGCGCCGGCAGGATTGGTCATCTGGCTCATGGCCAATATTATGATCGGCGACACGAGTCTCCTTAGCCTCTGCGCCGCCTTTTTAGACCCCTTTGCCAAACTCCTTGGCTTAGACGGTGTCATCCTGTTGGCTTTTATCTTAGGTCTGCCGGCCAACGAAATCGTCGTGCCCATTATCATTATGGCTTACATGGCCAAAGAGAGTATTTTGGAATTGGATAGTCTTACCGAAATAAAACAGCTCTTTGTTGCCAATGGTTGGACTTGGGTAACCGCCATCAGCACGATGCTCTTCTCTTTGATCCATTGGCCCTGTTCCACCACCCTACTTACGATCAAAAAAGAAACCGGCAGTTGGAAATGGACGGGATTGGCCTTTCTAATCCCCACGGTGATTGGCCTTACTACCTGCTTCCTCTTTGCCTCGGCAGCAAGATTATTTATATAATAGTTCGCAACAAAAAGAGGGCGTCCCAAAACGGGGAAAAGAAGCATAAAACCGTGAAAAGCGGTTTCATATCAGGTAACAGTTGGTAATTTTGAATAATCCGGTGCTTTGCCCTTACCCCAAAAAGCGCCCAACAGGGATTTACGATCCGACGCTTGATTCATGTTTTCCAAATGACCCGCGGCAACGATCTCCAAACAGGTTTCAATGCAAAGCTCATCGCCATCGCCAATCCGCACCTTGCTATCCTTGCGGTCAACCAGGATATCGTATATTTCGATTTTCTGTTTCCGCATCTCTTCGGCGATGATCGCTTTTCCTTTGGCAATGGCAGCGCTTACAGCGCGCTCCATCACCTGGTCCTCTTTGTTCACCGCGGGTTTCAGCTTTATTTGGCCCCAAGGGGCATAGATATAGACGCCCTCTGCTTCATGGTTTTGTACCACCACATGAAAAATCGTCATCACTTTGCCGACGGCGGCGCCGACGGCGTTGGCAACGTGATGGTATTCGGGAAAAACTGCCTTGGTCTGAAACTTTTTCGCGGCTTCCGGCAGCCAAAAGCGGGTCGGCGCGCCGATGCCGATCACCGGCAAACCGAGGTGAAAGCCATTGCTTACAAGTGCGTCAGCTTTTCCCCAAATAGCGCTGCGAAAAAAATACTCCATCACTTTATCACCACGGAAAGGATCAATTTCAACCTTTTCATAGGTAAGGGCGCTGTCCAAAATAACACGGCAAAGTTTATCGGTGACGGCGGCTTTTGCTTTGAAGATGAAGTCTTCCAGAGACAGGCCGGCTTTTTTTGCCAATATATTCCCGGCAATGGCGGCGCCTTCGCCGTTGCCGGCGCGATAAAGACCTTCCAGACAGAGAACATCGGTGGGCGTGAAGCCTACAGCCCCCAAAATACCGTGATCCAACAGATCATCAAAGGAAATCAAATTGGCTTCCACCCCGATTCTACGGCTGATTTCCGTGATAGTATGAGGGGCATCGGCCACGGCTTCAATCACTTTTCGCTGAATTTCCGTTAGTTTTAAGTGGGAGGAAGGTGGATGCAGCAGAAAATACCCTTCAAAGGCCTCGTTGAAAACAAGACCCATAGGGTGATAAACAGCGTATTCCAGTTCTTCTAAATAAGCCGGATACTTTTTACAGATCACTGAAACGGGCCAATTGCGGCGGGGCCCGATTTTTATTTCTCCATTCTGTGTAAGTCGAATGCGGCTGTCGCCCCCCAGACCCGAAGTGGTCACCTCCACAGCAGCGACCCGGGTTTTCCAGCCACCGACCTTGGCTCCTTCCGCATCAAGGCGGGGCAACCCGTGCTTCAGGATGGCAATATCCGTCGTTGTACCCCCCATATCGAGGACAAGTCCGTCAGTGGAACCGTTAAGATAGATGGCGCCAATGATGCTGGCGGCGGGTCCCGAAAGAATCGTTTCAATGGGACGCTCTCTCGTAATTGTCTCATTCATCAGGCTGCCGTCTCCCTTCACCACCATGATCGGGATAGCAAGACCGCATTCTGATAATACCTGCTTTACCCCATGGAGCAGGCTGTCGATCACAAAGACCAAGCGCGCGTTAAGGACGCAGGTGACGGTTCTCTCATGAACACCCAAGGCCGTAGAAAGCTCGTGAGCCGTGACCACGGGAACCTCTAAAATTTCTCTTACCAGATTTTTCACCGTTTCCTCATGTTCCTGGTTGCGTACGCTGCAAATGCCGGAAATCGCCACAGCATCCACCTTATGCCGGAGTTCCTCAATGGCTTCCCTGGTCTTATTTAAATCCAGCGGTTCCGTTTCCTCACCGCGGATATTGAATTTTCCCGGCAATACATAGCATTCGCATTGGGGCAGCTCCTGTTCGGACTCGTAACCCAATAACAACAACCCCACACGGCAGCCACGGTTTTCCACAATGGCGTTGGTGGCCAGTGTTGTTGAAATTCCCACATAAGAAACGGTATCCAAATGATACGCGGAAAGTTTTTGAATGGTTTCACGAATTCCAATCATCAGATCCTGATGGGTTGTCGGAGATTTTACCGCCGCCAAAACTTTTTTTGCAGATAGATCAATGATAACGCCGTCAGTAAAGGTACCTCCGGTATCAATACCCAAAACGGTCGACATAAGGACATTCCCCCTAAGTATTTATTATATTGTTGCGTATCGGAAAGCCCGTCTTCACTATTTTTTGCGGGTGATGGAGTGATCCAGGCGACTGCACTCCGCTAAAGTTTTCCCTTTGGTTTCCGGCGCCCAAAGAATGCAAATAACCAAACCGAGCACGGTAATACCCGTCGCCAAGAGCATCGTCGTCTGTATGCCTCCCTGTTGCAGCACCCAGGGCAAAGCAAAGGTTCCGATTGCCGCGCCGATACGGCTAATCGCGGTGGCAATGCCAAAGGCGGAGGCGCGAATCTCCGTGGGAAATAATTCGTTGGGGTAGAGGGCATCCAAGATCGTGGGCGGCCCTGAGAAAAACGCGTATAAGGCAAATCCCGCGATAATAAGCCAAATGGGAGGTTCTACCGTAACACCGAGGACCAATAAACCTATGGTCATAAAGATAAAGCTCATGATGATCATGGGACGCCTGCCCATGGATTCCACCCAAAACAGGCCGGGAATACACCCCAAGGCAAAGGCAAAATTGATGGCGGCGTAGCC
>DLGE01000016.1 GCA_002482535.1 Peptococcaceae bacterium UBA7702
TTCAAATTTTTGTTTCGCCATTTGAATATTTCCTCCTTGGGGATTTCTTTTAATATTGAAATTTTAAAATAAATCGTCAGCCTCTGTATTTTTCAATGATGGTTTCGGCAATGCTCTTCGGCACTTCTTCGTAGTGACCGAACTGCATCACGTAAGTGCCTCTGCCTTGGGTCTTGGAACGGAGATCCGTCGCGTAACCGAACATTTCCGAAAGGGGTACGACGCCGCGAATGGTCTGCATTCCCTTGGCTGCGTCCATACCTTCCAAGCGGCCCCGGCGGCTATTGATGTCACCGATCACCTCACCCATATAATCTTCGGGAACAACGACTTCCAGTTTGAAAATGGGTTCTAAGAGAACGGATTTGGCTTTGGCCGCGGCTTCCTTAAAGGCCATGGAGCCCGCTACCTTAAAAGCCATTTCCGAAGAGTCGACTTCATGATAGGAGCCGTCGATCAAAGTTGCCTTGATGTCCACCACAGGGAAACCGGCCAGAACGCCGTTTTCGATGGCTTCTTTGATGCCCGCCTCCACCGGAGGAATGAATTCCTTGGGTACGACGCCGCCGACGATTTTGCTTTCAAAGACAAAGCCGCTGCCGGCCTCCAAGGGTTCAAATTCCACCACACAGTGGCCGTATTGGCCGTGACCGCCGCTCTGACGAACGAACTTGCTGTTGGCCGTGGCTTTTGCCCGGAAGGTTTCTCTATAAGCAACCTGGGGTTTGCCGACGTTGGCGTCAACGCGGAACTCTCTTAAAAGCCGGTCGATGATGATTTCCAAATGCAGCTCGCCCATACCGGAAATGATCGTTTGCCCTGTTTCCAAATCGGTATGGACGCGGAAGGTGGGATCTTCTTCCGAAAGTTTCTGCAAAGCGAGGCTCATCTTTTCCTGGTCCGCCGTGGTTTTCGGCTCAATGGCTACGTCGATGACGGGTTCCGGGAAATCCATACTTTCCAAAACCACCGGATGCTCATAGGAGCAAAGCGTATCACCGGTGGTGGTGAATTTCAGACCCACGGCGGCGAGAATATCGCCGGCGTAGCATTCATTGAGGTCTTCCCGCTTATCGGCATGCATCTGTAAAAGGCGGCCGATTCTCTCTTTTTTATCCTTGGTGGAGTTGTATACGTATGACCCGCTTTTCAGCACACCGCTGTAGACGCGGAAAAAGGTCAGCCTGCCCACAAAGGGGTCGGTGATGATCTTAAAGGCCAAAGCGGAGAAGGGTGCTTCGTCGCTGGATTCTCTCACCGTATCTTCTTCGGTATCGGGATCAACGCCGCCGATGGCGGGAATATCCGCGGGAGAAGGCAAATAATCGATGACACCGTCAAGGAGCAGCCGCACGCCCTTGTTCTTAAATGCGGAACCGCAGAGCACCGGCGTTATTTTCACCTCAATGGTGGCTTTACGGATCACTTCCTTGATCTTCTCAAGGGGGACATCTTCGCCCTCCAGAACCAATTCCATGAGTTCGTCATCATAATCGGCCAGGATTTCCAACATTTTTTCCCGATATTCTTCGGCCTGAGCCTGATATTCTTCGGGGATGGGTTGATTTTCGGTCATGATGTCGTTTTCATAAAAAGTGGCGGTCATTTTCAACAGATCGATGATACCGTTGAATTTTTCTTCCGTACCGATGGGCAGCTGAATGGGAACGGGATGAGCGCCAAGGCGCTCTCTGATCATGTTGACGCCGCGGAAAAAATCGGCGCCGACACGGTCCATCTTATTGATAAAAGCAATTCTGGGAACGCCGTAGCGGTCCGCCTGACGCCATACGGTTTCCGATTGGGGCTGTACGCCGCCAACGGAACAGAATACGGCAACAGCGCCGTCAAGCACTCTCAGAGAGCGTTCCACCTCTACAGTAAAGTCCACATGCCCGGGCGTGTCAATGATGTTGACACGATGGTCCTTCCAGATACAGGTGGTTGCGGCGGAGGTAATCGTAATCCCCCGTTCCTGTTCCTGTACCATATAGTCCATGGTGGCCGCGCCGTCATGGACTTCGCCGATGCGATGTACTTTACCAGTAAAATAAAGCATGCGTTCGGTTGTTGTTGTTTTGCCGGCATCGATGTGGGCCATAATGCCGATATTTCTTGTATTGCCTAAGCTATACTGTCTCATTGGTTCCTCCGAACGAATTCTTTACCATCTGAAATGCGCAAAAGCCCTATTGGCTTCCGCCATTTTGTGGGTATCCTCTCTCTTTTTCACGGACGCGCCGGTACTGTTGGCGGCATCCATCAATTCTGCGGCAACTTTTTCTTCCATGCCTTTGCCGCCCCGTTTTCTGGCATTCATCACAAGCCAACGGATTCCCAAAGTCTGACGTCTATCGGGACGGACTTCGATGGGAACCTGATAGTTGGCACCGCCAACACGGCGGGCTTTGACTTCCAGAACAGGCATAACATTGTTCATGGCTTCTTCAAAGACTTCCATGGGGTCTTTGTTGGTTTTTTCTTTGATTATCGCGAAAGCGTCGTAAACAATTTTTTCCGCCGTGCTCTTTTTTCCGTCGAGCATGATCTGGTTGATAAATTTCGTTAAAACGACACTGTGATGTACCGGATCTGGCAGTACTACGATTCGTTTGATTTTTCCCCTTCTGGGCATTTGGTTTCCTCCTTATTATTACGAAAATATCGTAATCGTCATCTCGTGTTCCTTATTTTGCGGCTGCTTTTGCTTTCGGGCGTTTTGCGCCGTACTTGGAACGGGCTTGACCACGGTCAACGACGCCTGCTGCGTCCAGCGTACCACGGATGATGTGGTATCTCACACCGGGAAGGTCTTTTACCCTGCCGCCACGAATGAGCGTAACCGAGTGCTCCTGAAGGTTATGGCCGATGCCGGGAATGTACGCCGTGACTTCCATAGAGTTGGTCAGACGAACCCTGGCGACTTTTCTCAACGCAGAGTTCGGTTTTTTGGGAGTCGTCGTATAGACTCTGGTGCATACACCACGTTTCTGCGGACATTCTTTCAATGCCGGCGCGTCGGATTTCTTTTCCGCAACCTCTCTGCTGTTTCTCACTAATTGGCTAATGGTAGGCAAAGTTCCACCTCCTAATCATGTTTAAAATTTTATATAAACTTAAATTTTCGACAATAATTTATAATATCCCGGCGGAGGCTGCGGCCACTTTGATGCCGCAGCACTCCCCGAGTTTCTTCATATCTTCTACCGTAACGACTTCCACTCCATTTGCTTCGCATAAAGCGATAAGCGGCTGCACCACTTGAGGATTGGCGTCACGGGCAACGAAAACAGCTTTACACTGGTGTTTTTCCACCATGCGCAGCGTTTCTTTGGTACCAACCACCTTATCTGCGGTCAATAACGCTAAAACGTCCACTGAAAACCTCCTAAAAGGGCATAGCAAACCGACCCGCTAAAACACGTGTATTGCCAGTATAACACCGTCAATCGTCGTTGTCAAGCAAAAATTCATTCCCTCCCTCGAGGCCTTGAGCCGCTGCTCCCGGCGGTGGGGCAAGGGGGGCGGACACGTCAATGGCACTGCTTTCATCGACTTCATGGAGAAGTCGGTGATCATCTTCACTGGTCACCTCGATGCCGCGATAGCGGGCCATACCGGTACCGGCGGGAATCAATTTACCTAAAATCACGTTTTCCTTCAACCCGATCAACGGATCGACCTTACCTTTGATGGCGGCATCCGTCAGCACCCTGGTGGTTTCCTGGAAGGAAGCGGCGGAGAGGAAGGAATCCGTGGCCAAGGCAGCCTTGGTGATGCCCAAGAGCGTGGGAGACGCCACGGCGGGCTCTTTGCCCTCGGCGATGAGCTGCCGATTCGTCTGCTCGAACTCGTTGCGGTCCACCAAAGCGCCGGGGAGCAGAATGCCGTCGCCGGCATCTTCGATTTTCACCTTCTTCAGCATCTGCCGAATCATGATTTCGATGTGCTTATCGTTGATATCCACACCCTGGAGCCGGTAAACGCTCTGTACTTCCTTTAACAGATAGTAGTGAACGCCTTCGACACCCTGGACTTTCAAAACATCGTGAGGATTGATGGAGCCTTCGGTGAGGGCGTCGCCGACATTGACATAATCTCCGGCCTGCACTTTGAAGCGGGAATTGAAGGGCGTGATGTAGGAGGCAAGCTCTTCGCCTTTGTCCGAAATCACCAGCTTCTTCTGATTTTTATGCTCTTCTACGCTGATGGTACCGGACACTTCGGTGATGATCCCCTGGTATTTCGGTTTTCTCGCTTCGAAGAGTTCTTCAACGCGGGGAAGACCTTGGGTGATATCATCCCCGGCGACACCGCCGGTATGGAAGGTACGCATGGTCAGCTGGGTGCCGGGTTCGCCGATGGACTGGGCGGCAATGGTGCCCACGGCTTCGCCGATATCCACCATGACGCCGGTGGCAAGGTTTCTGCCGTAACATTTTCGGCAAACACCGTAGCGGCTGCTACAAGTCAGGACGGAGCGAATATGGACTTTCCGTTCTGCTTTGGGCAGCGTTTCCAGGTAAGCCATGATCCGCGGCAATTCTTTGTCGGTGATTTCATCCCCGGCAGCCACGAAGATTTCCCCCGTATGCCGGTTCACGATATCGCTGGCGGCCACGCGGCCCTCGATGCGTTCAGAAAGCGGTTCAATGTTGGGAATTTCCTCGACCCAAAGGCCGTCTTCCGTACCGCAGTCGTCTTCTCTGACAATGACTTCCTGGGCCACGTCGACGAGGCGGCGGGTGAGATAACCGGAGTCGGCGGTACGGAGGGCCGTATCCGCCAGCCCTTTTCTGGCGCCGTGGGTGGAAATGAAAAATTCCAGAATATTGAGGCCTTCGCGGAAATTCGCTTTAATGGGCATGTCGATAATCTTCCCGGAAGGGTCGGCCATCAGACCACGGGTACCGGCCAGCTGACGAATCTGCTGGACATTACCGCGGGCCCCGGAATTGGCCATCATGTAAATGGGGTTGAAGGGATCCAATGTTCCCATGAGTTCGGCGGTGACGTCGTCGGTGGCCTTGTTCCAAATGGAAATCACCTTATTGTAGCGTTCGTCTTCCGTAACGAGACCGCGGCGGAAGAGTTCTTCCACCTTATTGACATCGGTGTCGGCCTGATCCATAATGACCTTTTTCTGCGCCGGCACTTTGATATCCTGTAAACCAATGGTGATCCCCGCCTGGGTGGAGGTGGAATAGCCCATGGCTTTGATGCCGTCCAAAAGCTTTGCTGCCTTGGAAATGCCCATCAAGCGAACGCAGCGATCGACGATATTACCCAAAACTTTCTTTGTAATGGTGCAGTTATAGAAGCCCATTTCAACGGGGATCGGAATATTATAGTTGAATTTCAGGCGGCCTACCGTGGTTTTTAAGCGGGCGGGCAAACCGTTCTCTCTCATCTCGAATTCTTTGGTCTGCTTTTCAACCATCACATAATCCCAGCCCTCCGGTTTGATGATTTCGATTTCAGCGTGGAGATCCACGTCGCCGACCTCGTAAGCCATGTAGGCTTCGTCGTAAGAGCAGAAGATTTTGCCTTCCCCTTTGGCCCCTTCTTTGATCGCCGTCAGATAATAGGAACCAAGAACCATGTCCTGGGTGGGCACGGCAACGGGATGACCGTCTTTGGGATTCAAGATATTATAGGAAGAAATCATCAACAGTCTCGCTTCGGCTTGAGCTTCAGCGGAGAGAGGCACGTGCACGGCCATCTGGTCGCCGTCGAAGTCCGCGTTGTAAGCGGTGCAGACCAGAGGATGCAGTTTCAGGGCGCGGCCTTCCACCAAGATCGGTTCAAAGGCCTGAATGCCCAGGCGGTGCAGGGTTGGCGCGCGGTTTAAAAGCACGGGATGGTCTTTGATGACATCTTCCAAGACATCCCAAACCTCCGGACGGACCCGTTCCACCATGCGTTTGGCGCTCTTGATGTTATGGGCCATGCCGTCTTTGACCAGACGTTTCATCACGAAGGGTTTAAACAGTTCCAGAGCCATTTCTTTGGGCAAACCGCACTGGTGCATTTTCAATTCCGGCCCTACCACGATGACGGAACGACCGGAATAGTCCACACGCTTGCCCAACAGATTCTGCCGGAAACGCCCCTGCTTCCCTTTGAGCATATCGCTTAAGGATTTTAAGGGACGGTTGCCGGGGCCTGTAACAGGACGGCCGCGGCGGCCGTTGTCGATCAAAGCGTCGACGGCTTCCTGGAGCATACGCTTTTCGTTGCGGACAATGATATCCGGGGCGCCAAGATCAAGGAGTCTCTTTAGGCGGTTATTGCGGTTGATCACCCGGCGGTAAAGATCGTTTAAGTCCGAGGTGGCGAATCTGCCGCCGTCCAGCTGAACCATGGGACGGACTTCCGGCGGAATCACGGGGACAACGTCTAAGATCATCCATTCCGGATGGTTGCCGGAATTCAAAAAGGCTTCGGCAACTTCTAAGCGGCGAATGGCGCGGATTTTGCGCTGTCCGCTGACATCCCCCAACTCGCTACGTAGGTCTTTGGTAAGTTTTTCGAGATTGATCTCGATCAGCAGTTCCTTTATGGCTTCGGCGCCCATGCCGGCTTGAAAGGTGGCGCCGTATTCGTCCCGGGCTTCACGGTATTCATTTTCCGTCAGCAGCTGTTTTTTCATCAGCGGCGTATTGCCGGGATCAAGCACCACATAGGATACAAAATAGAGGATCTTTTCCAGGGCCCGGGGGGACATATCGAGGAGGAGCCCCATCCGGGAGGGGATTCCTTTAAAATACCAAATATGAGAAACGGGAGCGGCCAGTTCGATATGACCCATGCGTTCTCTTCTCACTTTGGCCCGGGTCACTTCCACGCCGCAGCGGTCGCAGATCATTCCTTTATAGCGAACCCTTTTATATTTCCCGCAGTGACATTCCCAATCCTTGGTGGGACCGAAGATCCGTTCGCAGAAAAGACCATCTCTTTCCGGCTTTAACGTTCTGTAGTTGATCGTTTCCGGCTTCTTCACTTCTCCGTAAGACCAATCTCTGATCTGTTCGGGAGAAGCTAAGGAAATGCGCATACGGTCAAAATTACTTACATCTATCAAGGATTATCTCTCCTTTCGTTTACAGTTCGGAGTAAAAGCATTGTCTTACGCTTAAAAATCTTCTTCCGAATCGTCGGCGCCGGTATCGCCGTCGTCGAATACCTCTTCCGCTTCAGTGTCGTCTTCCGTGAGACCGAGTCCGTCCATGAGGTCAAGATTGTTCTCGTCGATATCGTCGTCAAAATCGTTTTCTTCGATATTGAGGACATCGGCGACCTCTTCACCGTTGGCGTCGAGCTCAATCATGGCGTCGGCCCTGAACTGAGGTTTATCCTGTTTTTTGAATTCTTCATCGAAATCCTCTTTGCCGCTGGGCAAATCCATATCGTCGTCTAATTCGCGAATTTCGATTTCTTCGTTTTTGGCATTCAATATCTTCACGTCTAAGCAGAGACTCTGCAATTCCTTAATGAGAACCTTAAACGATTCGGGTACCCCTGGTTCGGGTACGTTTTCACCCTTAACAATGCTTTCATAGGTCTTGACGCGGCCCACCACATCGTCGGACTTGACGGTGAGGATTTCCTGTAAGGTATAGGCGGCGCCGTAGGCTTCCAAAGCCCAGACTTCCATTTCACCGAAACGCTGGCCGCCGAACTGGGCTTTACCGCCCAATGGCTGCTGTGTGACGAGGGAGTAAGGACCGGTGGAACGGGCATGGATCTTATCATCCACAAGATGGTGCAGTTTCAGCATGTACATCACGCCGACGGTGACGGGATTATCGAAAGGAAGACCGGTGCGGCCGTCCCTTAAAACACTCTTCCCGGTTTCCACAAAACCGGCTTCTTTTAGGGCGTCCAGAATATCGTCTTCCGAAGCGCCATCAAAGACCGGGGTGGCGATATGCAAACCAAGGTTTTTCGCCGCCCAACCCAAGTGACATTCTAAGACCTGACCGATATTCATACGGGAAGGAACCCCCAGAGGATTCAAAACCACGTCTACGGGAGTGCCGTCGGGGAGGAAGGGCATGTTTTCTTCGGGAAGGATCCGAGAAACGACCCCTTTGTTACCGTGGCGACCGGCCATTTTGTCGCCAACGGAGATTTTCCGTTTTTGCGCGACATAGACTCGAACCAAGCGGTTGACGCCGGGAGCCAGCTCGTCGCCGTTTCCCCTGGAGAAAACGCGGATATCCACGACTTTCCCCTGTTCGCCGTGGGGAACACGGAGGGATGTATCCCGGACTTCCCGGGCCTTTTCTCCAAAAATAGCGCGGAGAAGGCGTTCTTCCGCAGTCAGCTCCGTTTCACCCTTGGGGGTCACCTTACCGACGAGGATATCGCCGCTTCTGACTTCCGTACCGACGCGAATGATGCCTTGGGCATCAAGATCCTTTAAGATATCGTCGCCGACATTGGGAATGTCCCGGGTGATCTCTTCGGGACCCAGCTTCGTATCGCGGGCGTCGCATTCATATTCTTCAATGTGGACAGAAGTGAAATAATCATCTCTGACCAGCCGTTCATTTAGGAGGATGGCGTCTTCGTAGTTATAACCTTCCCAGGTCATAAAGGCCACGACGACATTTCTGCCCAAGGCCAGTTCACCCTGGTCGGTGGCGGGGCCGTCGGCCAAAACCTGCTGTTTCGTAATCCGGTCGCCCTTGTGTACGATGGGGAACTGATTGACACAGGTACCCTGGTTGGAGCGTTTGTATTTCAAAAGTTTATGGACTTCCAGTTCGCCGTCGTCATGACGGACGATGACTTGATCGCCGTCGACTTTTTCGACGACGCCGTCAGCTTTGGCGATTTCCACCACGCAGGAGTCCACCGCTGTTTTGTATTCCATCCCGGTACCGATGATGGGAGCCTCGGTAACGAGGAGGGGTACGGCCTGACGCTGCATGTTGGCGCCCATCAGGGCGCGGTTGGCGTCGTCGTTTTCCAGGAAGGGAATGAGGGCGGCAGCCACGGAAACAACCTGTTTCGGGCTGACATCCATATAGTCCACCTTTTCCGCCCGCACGGTGAGGATTTCACTGCCATAACGCACGTTAACCCGGTTATGGAGAAAGTGCCCCTGCTCATCGAGGGGTTCATTGGCTTGGGCGACGATAAAGGCGTCTTCTTCATCGGCGGTGAGGTAATCGATGATTTTCGTCACCACGCCGCTTTCCTTATCGACGCGGCGATAAGGCGTTTCGATGAAGCCGTATTCATTGATTTTGGCAAAAGTGGAAAGAGAACCGATGAGGCCGATGTTGGGACCTTCCGGCGTTTCAATGGGACACATTCTGCCATAGTGAGAAAAGTGCACGTCACGGACTTCAAAACCGGCTCTTTCCCGGGAAAGACCGCCGGGGCCCAAAGCGGAAAGACGGCGTTTATGGGTCAATTCCGCCAGGGGATTGGTTTGATCCATAAACTGGGACAGCTGACTGGAACCAAAAAACTCTTTCAGCGCCGCCACCACAGGACGTGTATTGATCAGGACTTGGGGCGTGATGCCTTCCGTATCCTGGATGGACATTCTCTCTTTGACCACTCTTTCCATGCGGGAAAGGCCGATGCGGAACTGATTTTGCAGCAGCTCGCCGACGCAGCGGATGCGGCGGTTACCCAGATGGTCGATATCATCGGGGTTGCGTTGGCCTCCCATCAGTTCGAGGAAGCCCAAAAGGGTGCCGAAAATATCCGGTTTGGTCAAATGTTTGATATAGTCGTTGCGTACTTTGGCGAGATTGCCCTCGTAATCGAGATAGGCCTGGGCATCTTCATCCCAGACTTTATTTTCTTCATTGATCCTTTTAAAGACGCCGTGGCCAAGCTTTTTGTTGAGCTTATAGCGGCCGACGTTGCCCAGATCATACCGTTTGGGATCAAAGAACAGCGCGTAAAGCAGGTTGCGGGCAGAATCCACCGTAGGGGGTTCGCCGGGACGCAGCTTTTTATAGACCTCTAAAAGCGCTTCTTCTTCGTTGTTGGTATTGTCTTTTTCAATGGTAGCGATGATATGGGGATTTTCGTTGGTAAAACGGTGAATCTCCTCATCGCTGCTGTAACCGAGGGCGCGCAGAAGCACCGTTGCCGGCAATTTTCTGGTACGGTCGATGCGCACATAGACGATGCCGGCGGCATCGGTTTCAAATTCAAGCCAAGCCCCGCGGTTGGGGATGATGGTGGAGCCGTAGATATCGGCGCCGCTGTTGGCGTCTTTCGTGTGGGCGAAGTAGACGCCGGGAGAACGAACAAGCTGGGAAACAATGACGCGTTCGGCGCCATTGACAATAAAGGTACCCCTGTCGGTCATCAGATGGAAGTCACCCAAGAAGACTTCCTGTTCCTTGACTTCACCGGTTTCTTTGTTGATGAGGCGCACCCCGACTTTTAAGGGAGCCGAATAGGTGGCGTCTCTTTCCTTACACTCTTCTACGCTGTATTTTTCTTCCCCCAAAGAATAATCGAGGAATTCCAATACGAGATTGCCCGTGAAATCCTGGATGGGAGAAATATCGTCAAAAATGGATTTGAGACCTTCTTCCAGGAACCACTCATAGGAGTGCCGCTGAATCTCGATGAGATCCGGCATCCCCAAAACTTCCGTGATGCGGGAGTAATCTCTGCGCTTAACCGTGCCAAGACCACTGATATGAGTCATGTAATCCTTCACTCCTTATCATTATTCGATACAGTGTTTTTTGGCCGTTCACGCTCAAAACATTTTGTCTTACCGCAAGCCCAAAACTGCATCCCCCGCCTTACCGCAAGCCCGAAGGAGCACGTTTTCCGCCTTACCACAAGCCCGAAAAACGGTTTTTTTCGCAAGAATATTTGTCAGTGGGCAAACAAAAACCACTGTTTAAAGCAAATCTGAAAAATTCCGCTATACGCCCAATTTATATAATAGCATTTTATTATAGCGCTAAATGGAAGCCTTTGTCAAGTAAAATTTGCTACTTTTTGCAAAGAATTACAAAATAAGGCCAAAGAGCAATGATCGCAAATGTAAAACAGCCGTGATTGCCGTAACCATTACAAAGAATTCTTGCATCCGGTCAATATTATAAATCAGGAAAAGCTGGCCTCTATGATAAGAAGCCAGCTTTCCTTTTGCTTAGGGTCTTAACGCATAAGCCCCTTTCAATCCATGTTTGTTAAGGGAACCGGATTAGCGGTAGATCACCTTATCCACGAAGTTCTTAATCACCTGAGCCACTTCGGCGCGGGTGGCAAGGCCTTGGGGATTGATCTTCCATTCGGTTTCCGTGACAGAGTAGCCGTGGATGATACCGTTTCCGACGCACCAGGCAATGGCGTCGTACGCATAGGTGCTGGCAAATTCGGAATCAGAGTACTTATTCATCCATTCTTCGTTTTTCCCGGAAAGATCATAGGAACCGAATTGAGCGTAGCGGTACATGATGGCCGCCATCTGCTCTCTCGTCACATCATCGGTGGGACCGAATTCCGGCGTTCCGTTGCCATTGGCGTCGCCATAACCATTGACGATGTTGTTTTCCGCAGCCCAGGCCACATAAGGACCGTACCAGGTGCTGACAGAGACATCTTCAAAGGCGCTGTCCGTATAGAGGGAAGTGTCGACACCGTAGAGACGGCCGAGGACGGTAACGAACATCGCGCGAGTCATATTCTGGCGGGGAGCAAAGAGGTTATTGGTGGCATCCCTGTAGACACCCTGGAAGTAACCTCTATCGGAGACGAATTTCACCGCGTCATAGAACCAATCGTCGGTACGGACGTCGGTATAATCGGAAGAAGCTTCCTCGGTATATTCCACCGTCACGGTGACATGGTCGTCGGGCATCGTGAATTTATAGGTTGTGACGTAGTCCTTATCCTCCTTCACAAAGGTATAGGCTACGGGTTTGCCGTCGGCGCGAATGACGCTGATGGATTTGAAGCGGTAGCCATCGGCGGGGTCGGCGGTGACGATGACCGTGTCACCGTAGGCCGGCGTGGTGTTATCCACGCTGGTGGCACCGTTGGCCGTGGCGGCTACGGTTACCGTGGGTGTGTTGACCTTATACTGGGCAGTGACGGTCATAGCCTGAGTCACCGAGGAGAAATCTTTATCCCAGCCGGTGAAGGTGTACCCTTCCCTATGGCCTGCTTCGGCAGGAGCGGTCGGCGCGGTGGCGCCGTCAAGATAAGGAACTTCTTCGCTCTTTAACACTTTGCCGTCATAATCCTTAAAGACGACGGTATAGTCAATCTTTTCAAAGATCGCGTAGACGGTGACATCTTTTGCCGGCATGGTGAAAGTATAGGCACCGGCGGTATTGGAAACGACTTTACCGTCTTGATCTTTGACAAAGACCTTGGTGATTTTGTAACCGTAATTCGGTGTGACGGTAAAATCAACTTTGTCGTTTTCGCTGGCGGTGGGAACCACGGTGATGGTGCCGTAGCCGGCGTAGGTGATATCGGTGCTGATGTTATAGGTGATCTTCGCGAATTCCGCGCTGACGGTGACATCGGAAGAAGGCATCGTGAAGGTATAGTCACCGCCGGCCGCCGCCAAGGCTGGTGTATAAGGAACTTCCGCAGCGGTGGTATCGTTGGTCACGGTAAGGGCCTTCAGGTACCAGCCGTCTTTCGGCGTTGCGGTAACTTTTACCGTTTCACCGTATTTCGCCGTGATGTTGGCGGTATCGGTGGAGTTCAGTCTCACCTCACCCTGGCCGGTAACGCTGCCGGTTACCACCTTATAGGTGATTTCTTCAAATTCCACAACGATGCTGACATTGGCGGCGGGCATGGTGAAGGTATAGATGCCGCCGGCCACGATGTCGCTGGGAGTGGCCTTAAAGGTGATGGTCTGTTTCTTACCGTTTTCATCAGTGTAGGTGCCGACCACAGATTTGATCTGATAACCGTCATCGGGAGTTACGGTAAAGTTGGCGTCATGCTGATACTCTTTGGTGAGATCATTGAGGCTGATGGCGCCGTTGGCCGGATCGTTGTAGCTGATATTATAAGTGGTTTCGATGTAAGTGATGGTCACCGTCACGTCTTCATGATTATCCATGGAGAGGGTATAGGTACCGTCGCCGTTGGCCGTAATCGCATTGCTGTTGCTGGCAGTGATGGTCGACAGTTCCCAGCCAAGGGCCGGTTCCGGCGTAATCTTCACGGTGGATTTATACGCCGCGGTGGTCCATTTCACATCGGTATCGTTGCTGTTCAGGCGGTAAGCGCCGCTGCCCACCACGTTGACGCTGACCTTATAGATGATGGGTTCGGTAACCACGACGATAGCAACGTTGTTCATCGGCATCGTAAAGCTATAGTCGCAGGTAGCGGTCAGATCAGTGGGTTCGTCGGAGCTAAAGGTAATGTACTGCTTGAGGCCGTTATCATCGAGATAAGAGGCTTTGACGCTCTTAATCTGATAACCGGCTTCCGGTGTGACACTGAAGTTGACGGCTTCTTTATAGTCATAACCACCGGGGATGTTGCTGGATATGGTGCTATGGGCGTCGTTATTCCAGGTCACGTTGTACTCGATGGGTACGATGGTGACGTTGACATCCACGTTGTAGGCGGGCATCCTAAAGTTGTATTTGCCGCCGGCTGCGTCAATGTTGCCAGCAAAATCTTTCACCAAATTGCCGTTGGAACGCCTGGTGACGGTGAGGCCGGTGAGTTTATAGCCGGCATCCGGGGTCACCTTGATGGTGACGGTGCTGTCGTAATTGGCATCAATATGATACGCTTCGGCATCGTAACCGTTGATGGTGACAACGGCGTTACCGACATTGGCCAGGTAGACAGTGCGGGTAATTTCCGTGAAGGTCGCCGTGAAGGTAACCTTGGTACCCGCTTTCACCGCCGGCATCGTGAAGACGTAATCGCCGCCAGTTTCCATATCACTGGGAACGCTGGTGAAGACGATGTTCTGTTTGACATTGTTGGCGTCGAGGTAGGTGGCGGTCACGGTATCGATCTTGTAGCCGGTCAGCGGCGTCACAGTGGCGGTGACGGTGGCGTTATAGTCGGCGTTGGCCGGACCCGTTACCGTGCCTCTGGCACTGTCAAAGATATAGTCGATATCGTAGTTGTTGATTTCATAGGTGGCATAGATCACCGTAGCCTGGGTGGTGTTAAAGACGTCACTGACGAAGGGGTTGCCGTAACCGGGATTTTCCAGCGTGGTATCTTTGGTCCAGCCGGTGAAATGATAGCCGGTTCTGGTGGGGATGATATTGGGCACGCTGGGTTTATCGAGGTAATTCAGCCACTGGGTCTCCAGAGTCTTACCGTCGTAATCCACAAAGGTCACGGTGTATTGATTCTTCACAAAAGTCGCCGTGAGCGCCACATTGGAAGCAGGCATCGTGAACTGGTAGTAATAGGTGGTCTTGCCGTCGCCGTCCACAGTGGGTGTACCGGTTACAATCGGCGTAATGAACTGGCTGCCGTATTTCAGGGTCAGGGTCTTGAGGTTGTAGCCGTAGTTGGCCACCACTGTAAAGTCAATCACGTCGCCGACATTGGCGGTGGCGGGAATCCCAACGAAACTGCCCCAAGTGCTTTCCACGCAGGTGGTGGTCAGATTGTAATCAACCTTCGCATAGGTGATTTCGACGTTAACGTCGGCCTGGGGCATCGTAAAGGTGATCCCATAGGGATTTTCGGTATTGGCATGATAGCCGTTATAAACGATGGAAGGATTATCGGCATCTCTCACATAAGTGATGTTGCTGAGACCATCGATATCATAGTAGATGTCGATATTTGAGATGTAGTAGCCGGCAGCGGGAACCACGGGGATCGAAACGGTGCTGCCTTGTTTGATATCGGCATTGGTGGTGGTGACACCGTTGATGTCGTAAGTACCGCCTTCAGGGAAGCCAAATTCATAAACACTGACGCGATAGGGAATGGCTTCGGTGTAAACCGCCACTTCCACATCGTAGGCCGGCATAATGAAGTTATAGGTCCAGGCGCCAGTGCTGGGGTCCTTGGAAACCAAGCGGGTTTCCACCACAGCGGTGGACTGGGGGTCGGAACAACGTACCGCGACACCGGTGATCTGATAATTGGGGTCGGGATCCGCGATGATTTCCACGTTATCCCCGGTCATTACCGTGGTGCCGCCGGTGGTCAGGGTGACACCCGTATGATTGGGATAGGTCACTTCCGCCTTGGCGACATCAGAAGAATCATTTGCCAGTTTTAGATTATAACCGTTGGCGTTATAGACGGGCTTGACGATGAAGTAACCGGTGATCGCCGTATGGCTGTTGAATTGAGCGGCATCAGCGGTTCTCTGCCATTCATGGAAATTATAGCCGGGAACGTCGGCGGCGGTATAGGTGTTGCCACCGACGGAGATGGCGTTGCCGCTCACCGTCACGGAACTGCCCTCGCTGACGACTTCAATGCCGAGGAGGGTATTGTCATGATCCAGGATGACCAAGGAAGCTTTATTCTTTTCCGCAGTCAGCGTAATCTTCACATCGGCGCTGGGCATCGTGAAGCTGTAGACGCCGCCGTTGTTGGCGTCATAGGTCACAGGGATCAGCTGCTTGGTGACGGTGTCGAAAACAGTGACGCTGGTAATGGTGTAACCGGCATCGGCAGTGGCGGTAAAGCTGACGGTATTACCGGCAGGTACCGGCGTGGTGCCGACATCAATCGGCGCGTCTTTCGTCACATCCGTCAGGGAGTTCACCGTAACATTGGTCGTTGCCAGGGACACGTGATAGGCGTCATATTTGGCGTCGGCGTGGATTTCCACATCACCGGCGGGCATGGTGAATTGATAATAGGTGGCGCTGCCATCGGTGACCTTGGTATAGGTCAGTTCTTGGCTGTTGGCGGTATTGAGAATGCGAATGGTGCCGTCATTGACGACATAGCCGCTGTCGGCGGTGAAGAGGACATTGACGGTATCACCGGCTTCGGCGGTGGTCACCGCGGTGCTGGAACCTTCAGGGAAGGCCGTGGCCGTCAGGTTGGCGCCGGTCTGATCGCTGATGCGGAAGACCGTTTGTACCGCCGTGGCAAAATAAGTGATATTGTGGTCGCTGGTGATCGGCATCGTAAAGGTGCAGATACCGTTGGCGTCGGGTGTCAGAGTGACACTATGGGGACCGGTAGCGTCCGTATAGTTCACGTGCAGAGACACGATGCGGTAGCCATCCTGGGGAATCACGTTGTCGTTGGCGCTGGGGGTAGCACTGCCGGTGCAGTCAAAGGTGACCACATCATCGGTGCGGAAGTACTGCCGTACCGGAGAATAACTGGTGAAGGCGCCGTCCACATGAGTAGAGGCATCAAAGTTGCCGTCATAAGTGAGCACCTGTTCATCGCCGAGCCATTGAGCGTAATAATCCTTCTCGCCGCTGTCAATGCTGCCGAAGGAAACAGGATCGTTGGGATTCAGGGAATCGTTGCTGTTTTCCGCGTTGACCCACTGCACGAAGGTATAACCGTCCTTGCTGGGTGCGGCGGGAGCAACGATGCTGTCATCGTCAAAGTGCCGGTAATAGTAACCATAAACTTCACGGGTATCCTCATCCAGGAAACGCACGAGTTTATAGGCGTCGACGTCTTTCACGAATTTCGCCGTCAGCGTCGTTTCGCCGTTGATGGTGTAAGGCACGGTAACGCCGGAGAGATAGCTGTAAGTGATGCTGTCGTTGTCGTCAACCCAGCCCACAAAGGTGTAACCCGCTTTGGTGGGTATGGTCAACTGGATCTTATCACCGAGGTGACCGGAAGGGGTGTCGCCTCCACCGCTGTTATCGGTGAGGGAAATATGGTATGCGGCATCACTGCCGGTACCGGTGAGCCAGTAATAGTATTCTTTTTCCGTCCATTTGGCGTAATAGGTGACCACCGCGGGAGTTGCGCTGCTGATGGCAATATCGCCGCCGGCTGCGACCGTATCGCTGTCATCGGCCAAATTGACCCATTGGTCAAAGGTATAGCCGTCGAGATTGGGAGCCGCTGCCGCAGTGACGGTGTTATCGTCGCCGTAATTTTGATAAACAAAGTCATAGACCAAGCCGCTTTCTTTGTTGATGAACTTAATGATACGATAGGCGTCATTGTCCTTCACAAAAATTGCGCTTAAAGTGGTCTCCCCTTTGATCGTATAAGGGATCGGCGTGGTGTCGCCGAGATTGCCGTAGGTAATGCCGGTGCTGTTATCTTTCCAGCCGACAAAGAGGTAACCGCTCTTTGCGGGAATCTCCAAATCAATCTCTTCGTCGTAATCCCAGCCGCCATTGCCCTCGGCAATTGTATACGTATATTCATCCGCCGTTACGCTATACTCAAGGGGTACCCAATCCACCTTGTAGTCTTTGTCTGTCGTAAAGCTGACCGTGCTGGAACCGGCAGTTAGAATATCACCGGAATCGGCGGTGTTAATCCATTTATCAGCGGTATAGCCTTCCTTGGTGGGGGCCGCGGGTGCTGTTATCGTATCATCCATGTGCCGGTAATAGTTAGCATAAACCGCGCCGGTCTTCGCGTCAATAAAGCGCACCTGATGGTAGGCGCTGGGATCTTTAACGAATTTCGGCGTCAGGGTCGTGGCACCGTTAACGGTATAAGGCACGGTAGCGCCGGAGGCGCCGTAAACCGCGCCGGTGGCGCTGTCAATCCAGCCAATAAAATCATATCCACCTTTGCTGGCAGGTTCTAACTGGACCGTTGCGCCAAAAGCCGTGGCGGTGCCGCCGGGTGTGCTCGAAATCTCATAAACGGCGCTGTCGCCGGAACCCGTCAAGGCGTAATAATACGTCTGCGGGCTCCACTGGGCGTAGTATACCACATTGGCGGAGAAGGTGTCCGTGGGAGCATACGCTGTGCCGCCAACAGGGAGGGTATAAAAGGCGGTGAAATCATATCCCGTTTTGATCGGCGAGACGAACGCCGGATACGGAATGCTGTCCCCGGACTCTCCGCCGGTCATACCGTAGAGTTTACCGTCCTGGTCCATGAAATACGCCGTGTAATAATCGGTGTAATAAGCGTATAAGGCAACGTCGTTTGCCGGCGTATAGGCGTCGCCGGCGTTACCGACCTTGGCCCCGTTGGCCGCGGCATTATACCAGCCCTTGAAGGTGTGACTGGTGGTAACATCCGGCAACGCTACATCATAACCCGCCCAGGTCGTCACCGGAGTGGCGGGCGGAACAAGGGCACTGCCGCCGCTGCCGATATTATATGTTACCGTGTAGGTCTCGATGGTCACATCAAAGGTAATACCGCGATAGGTAAAGGTGAAGGTATAATCGCCGGTGCCCAAATTCACCGCGGTATCCGTCAGCGAATAACCCGTGACCACACTGCCATCGAAAGCAACGCTGAACATGCTGCTGTCAATGGTGGTGGTATTTTCTTTAAAGTTGCTGTTCATCGTTACGATGGCATCGGTGGCGGTCAAGGTTTTGATGTCGCAGCCATAGCAGTGATAGGGACCCGCCCCATGGACACCGCCGCCGTCGCACCAGTAGTACCAACCGTCACCAGGAGTACCGTCAATACCGCTAAAAGTATTCACGGTTCCGGAAAGGATACCCCCGTTGATGCAGTCATCAAAGCCGTCACCTTTTGCGATTACGTCAACGAATTTCTGAATTGTGTAACCGTCATCCTGAGCTAAGCCATAGGAACTGTTTGCGGTGGTCGTGATTCTCAACACGGCGCAACCATCGGGAATTGATGTCAGCACAGCGCCGGCCGATAGAGGGTCTTGGCTAAAATAATACGTATCGCCTGTGACCAAATGACTGGAATCGGTGATTTCTGAAAAATTCGAATATTCCGTAATTGAACCGGAACCGGTAATCGATGTGGGTATGGCCGCAGCGCTGATACCAAAGGTCGTCAAAACCAGCAAAAAGACCATGGTCATCAGCGTTGTCAGTAATCCGCGACAAGCTATTTTTTTATGTTTCATTTTGTTTCCCCCTTACATTTTATGATGTAAGTTTTCTTACTTAATAACATTGCTACAATAATAAAGTGTAAATAAATTCTATGATCGCTACGCGAAACGTAGTGCTACCACTAAAAAACATCCCCCTTTCACGCAAAAATGCAATATAGTAATATTAAATTTCAAACAAAGCAACATTAGAAGCATATCATATCGATATACTTCGATGTTAACCCAACATTGGGTTCGGATCCAGTATTAGAGTCCTATACAATTTAAATATATCATAACTATTGAAATAATCAATCTTTTTTTTCCAGTTTTATCCAAAATTATTTTTCGACAAATTACATGGACGCCTTGTGGCACAACGTCTATGGGGTATACAGAGTGAGAAGAGACGGTCAGTAAGATGATACACGGACGTAATTATGCCAATCTGCCTCTATAAAAAAGAAAGGAACGATAAAACAGGTTTTGGGCAAAGCTCAATAACGAAAGACGTTTTGGCAAACAGGTTTTTCATGGCCAGCAACATGCCGCACAGACGCAAAGAATTCGGCAGCGATCCAGTGATTCATTATAGCAAAGATATACCAGAAAATTCCTAAGATTAATAATTATTAATCTTTCAATCCACCCTGGCAAAAATCCGCCTTGTGTTAACTTTTTGACAAGCGGTCAGGTTCTGCCAGCTCCTTAAAAGCAAAAAAAGAGCAGCTCCATGAAACATGGAGCTGCTCTCTTCTTGATTGAATGAATTGGTTTGTTATTTAACGGTAACGGTTGCGCCTGCTTCCGTTAATTTGGCCTTGATTTCTTCCGCTTCTTCTTTGGCCACCTTTTCTTTGACGGCTTTGGGAGCGGCGTCAACAAGGGCTTTGGCTTCTTTGAGACCGAGACCGGTAATCCCGCGGACTTCTTTGATCACGTTGATTTTAGCATCGCCAGCGGCTTCGAGGATCACGTCGAATTCAGTCTGTTCGGCTTCGGCGGCGCCACCTTCGGCGGCGGGAGCGGCGGCAGCGGCCACAGCAACGGGAGCGGCGGCGGATACGCCAAATTCTTCTTCAAAAGCTTTGACTAATTCAGCCAGTTCTAAAACGGTAAGGCCTTTTACGCCTTCTAAAATTTCTTGTACGGTCATGGTTATATTCTCCTTTTCAATTCTTTTTTAATTGGTGCGGCTTATCGGCACCCGAATTAGGCGGATTTCTGTTCGCGCACCTGATCTATCACATAAACAAGGTTACGCAGCAAACCCTGAAGGGCACCGGCGAAACCGGTGAGGGGAGCCTGCATCCCGCCGACTACCTGAGCCAACAGGATTTCTCTCGGGGGCAGCTTGGCAAGGTTGCTGAGCTGTTCCGCAGGAAGCAGAGCGCCATCCAGCAAACCGGCTTTGACTTTGACGGCCTTATGGGTTTTGGCAAATTCCGCCACCACTTTGGCCAGGGCCACGGGATCGTTGCTGAAGGCTACGGAAGTGGTGCCTTCCAGGAAAGTGTCGAGGGCATTGATGCCTTCGTCGTTGGCGGCGCGTTTGATAAAGGTATTCTTGGCGACGTAATACTTCATATCCGCTTCTCTTAACTGACGGCGGAATTTCGTATCATCGTTGACGCTGATGCCTTTATAGTCCAGCAACAACATGGTAGTATTGCTTTTGATATCTTCTTTGATACCGGCGACGAGGTTTTCCTTCACAATTCTCTGAGGTTTTTTATCCATTTGATCCATGATTTCACCTCCTTAATAAAAGATTCAAAACATAAAACAGATCCCCCGCAGCAAGGCAGGGGATCGCAAAAAGACAGTGTGCGTCTAATATCCAATCAAGTCCTTACCTCGGCAGGTGAACGAATCTTTACGCCTCATAAAAGGCACCTTGCTGTCTGCGGTTGGGATATATTTACTTTTGGAAAGCCTGTGTATTATAACACGGCGGGGTTTGTCTGTCAACCTTTGTATATCAGGCTTTCGCGGAAGCCGTAAGAGGGTTTTCAGAATGGCTTAGGCACGTTAAATACAACAAGCGGGGGTGCCGCCGCGTGCGGAAAGGCACGCAAGGCGTCACGGGTTGGGGAATTTGGCGCGCATCAGCCATTATGGAAAGCCGTAAGAGGGTTTCGATTAAGCCTTAGACGCGGTAAAAGGCGAAAGAGACGGGTGCGCCGTGTACATCAAGATACACAAGCAGTCGGCACTTGCGCATTTTGCCGTGTATCAGGCTTTCGCGGAAGCCGTAATTTATTTGCCGAGGGGTTTCTGCGGATTAATTCTAATCCCAGGCCCCATCGTTGCGGCGATGCAGACGCCCTTCATATACTGGCCTTTGGCCGCAGAGGGCTTCACTTTGATCAAGGTTTCAATGAGAGCGGTATAGTTTTCAAAGAGTTTTTCTTCTTCAAAAGACGCTTTGCCGATGGGCACGTGAATATTGGCCGCTTTGTCCAAACGGTATTCCACTTTCCCGGCTTTTACGTCATTCACCGCTTTGGTGATGTCCATGGTCACCGTACCGGTTTTGGGGTTGGGCATCAAGCCCCGGGGCCCTAAGATACGGCCCAGTTTACCAACGACGCCCATCATATCCGGGGTGGCGATGACGACGTCAAAATCAAACCAGTTTTCCTTGGTGATCTTTTCTACCATATCTTCGGCGCCCACGTAATCGGCGCCGGCAGTTTCCGCCTCTTTGGCTTTTTCACCTTTGGCGAAAACGAGTACCTTCTGACTGCGGCCGGTGCCATGGGGTAACACCATGGCGCCTCTGACCTGCTGGTCGGCTTGGCGAGGGTCGAGATTCAAACGAACGTGTAATTCGATGGTTTCATCGAATTTGGCGGTCGCCGTATTTTTCAAAAGACTGAATGCTTCTTTCGGTTCATACAGATTCTGTCTGTCGAACGTTTTTAAAGCATCATTGTATTTTTTGCCATGTTTGGCCATTTCATTACCTCCTATGTGGTCAATTGGATGCAAACATCCTCCCACGGATCTTTAAGGTGAATACGATAACGCTTATTCTTCGACTTCCACGCCCATGCTGCGGGCGGTTCCCTCGATGATACGCATGGCAGCATCAACATCGGCCGCGTTCAAATCCGGCATTTTGGTCTCGGCAATTTCTTTGATCTGCTCTTTGCTTAACTTCGCGACTTTTTTCTTGTTGGGTTCGCCGGACGCGGTTTCCAGCCCCGCCGCTTTTTTCAAAAGAACAGCCGCCGGGGGCGTTTTCAGGATAAACGTAAAAGAACGATCCTCATAGATCGTAATTTCAGCGGGGATAATGAGACCGCCTTTATCCTGTGTTTTTTCGTTGAATTCTTTGCAGAATCCCATAATGTTTACCCCATGCTGCCCTAATGCGGGACCAACAGGGGGAGCCGGATTGGCCTTCCCGGCAGGAATTTGTAGTTTTACAACTGCCATAACTTTTTTGGCCATCCAAATACACCTCCTCTAACGATATGTGGTATAACGGAGCGTTATATATTCCGCCCCTCCCATCAACAAAACGGCAGTGACAGCCGTTATGTGGAGCAAAAGTGAACTTTTCGATGCGATGATATGTCCTCAGATCTTTTCGACCTGATAAAATTCAAGTTCTACCGGGGTTTCCCTGCCAAACATGGAGACGGAAACCTTCAGCTTTCCCTTATCGGGGAAAAGCTCATCCACAACGCCGATGAAATCTTCGAAAGGACCTTCCTTGACCCGGACGCTTTCGCCAACGGCAAATTGAATCTTGACGCGGCCTTCGATGACCCCCATTTGTTCCAAAATGGCGTTGATTTCTTCTTCGTTTAACGGTACGGGCTTATTTCCCGCACCGACAAAACCGGTGACACCGGAAGTATTGCGGACAACATACCAGGAATGATCCGTTAAAATCATTTCCACCAGGACATAACCGGGAAAAACCTTCCGCTGAATGACCTTTTTACGGCCATCCTTCATCTGGATTTCGTCTTCCATCGGCACGATCACACGAAAAATGTGATCCTCCATATGCATGGACTCCGCTCGCTTTTCCAAATTATCCTTGACTTTGTTTTCATAACCGGCATACGTATGAATCACAAACCACTGTTTTTCCATGATAATCAAACCTTCCCGTTATGAACTCAATCAAAAAGACCCAACAGTCCTTCGATACCGATACTCAATATGGAATCAACGATCCAAAGCATAACCATCACTGCCGCAATGGTTACAAGAACCACACCGGTATAGATCAAAACCTGCTTTTTGGTGGGCCAATGTACGTTTTTCAATTCCGCCCAGACACCGCGGAAAAAAGATTTTATCCTGGTTCCGAACTTTACATCAGATTTTTTCCTCGCCGCTGCCTTGGACTTCGCCTGGGCTTGAGCTTGGGCTTTTGATTTTGCTAACATGAGCGTCTCTTCCTCGCTATTTTACCGATTCCACAAAGGGCAGCAGAACTTACTTCGTTTCCTTATGGAGCGTATGGGTTTTGCATTTGGGGCAGTATTTTTTCACTTCGAGACGGTCGGGATTATTTTTCTTATTCTTATCGGTGGTATAATTTCTGTTTTTGCATTCCGTACATGCCATAATGATTCCTACGCGCATGAGATGCACCTCCTAATTAAACATACTGAGACAGGGTACCAACTCAGAGTATCATAATTTGGCACTCACTGTCAAGTAAAAATTCCGCGTTTTGCTCCCCTTTTGCCTTTTGAGGGCCGAAAAAGAGAGAAAGCGGTTTTTGCCATTTTAAAAAGCACCGAAAATCCGCCTTTGCGAAGTTTCAATGCTTTCACACGTATATTGTTTTTTCATTATATATATAGTTCATAGATTTGTCAAGGGTTTTTCCGAAAAATATCAGAAAAGGTCTTTTCAATCGCTTCATAAATAAAGTCATTAAAATCATAAAGCCCTCTTCTTCATGTTCAATATTGACCATAACACTTTATAGGCATTATACGCCACAATATAAAGAAAGGAAAGTGGGTAAAACGCTATGATCTCATACGCTCCATTATGGAAAACCATGGAAATGAAAAAGGCTACCACCTACACCTTGAGAAATAAGGGGCAGTCTTATAACATCAGCAGCTCGACCATAAGACGGCTGAAAACCAATCAGTCGGTATCCACCAATACCCTTGACGCTCTCTGTCATATCCTCGGCTGCACCTTACCCGATATTGTGGAATTCATCCCCGATCACACCGATTGATCCTGGGGCCCAGGAGTATCCCGTGAAGACCCCCAACAAAATGGCAGCCGGTTTCTGATATGGTTCAGAAACCGGCTTCTTTCATAATATATTATCAGCATACTACCAAAAAATCTACGGAGCAGTGACAGTTAGAAAGTATTTTGTTCTGTTTTTACTTAGAGTTCAATGACGCCCTCGTAGTCCTTTTTGGCGTCGCCAGTCATCAGCACCGTGCCGTCGCTTTGGTAGCGGATCACCAGATCGCCGCCTTTGAGCTTCACGGTGATATCGCTATCCTTTTTACAGTAGCCGTTCAGCACTGCCGCCACCGCCGCGGCGCAGGCTCCGGTGCCGCAGGACCAGGTTTCCCCGTTGCCCCGCTCCCAAACGCGCATACGCAGTTTATTGGGGGCGAGGACGGAAACAAATTCCGCATTGACCCGTTCCGGGAAAAGCGGCGCATTTTCAAATGCGGGGCCCAACTGCGCCAAATCAAGGCTGTGAATATCTTCAAGGAAAACAACGCAGTGGGGATTCCCCAAGGAAAGGCAGGTTACCTCATAGATCTTGCCGTCAATGACGATCTTTTGACCGCAGACCATATTGTCCTTTTCCGGTTTGATCAGGGTCGGCACCTGTTTCGCCTCTAAGACCACTTTGCCCATGTCCACGGTGACGCTGTCCACCTCACCGTCTCGGGGATAGAGACGGGCCTGCCGGGAACCACTGGCAGTCTCGATGATCATGTTTTCCTTTTTGACGATATCGTTTTCATAGAGGTATTTGGCGACACAGCGCAGGGCGTTGCCGCCGATCATGCCTTCCGTGCCGTCGGCATTGTAGACCGTCATTTTGGCGTCGCAGGTTCCGGACTTACCGATTAGAATCATGCCGTCACTGCCGATGCCGGTGCGCCGGTTGGCCAAGGCCACCGACACTGATTCCGGCGCGCTGATTTCCTGATCGAAACAGTCGAAATAGAGATAATCGTTATTGCAGGCGCGCATTTTGAGGAAAGGCACCTTGCGTTTTTCCCGGCGCAGACCGTTGATGTTCACCAGTTCCATGGTCTGCTGGGAATAACGACTGTTGAGACTATCGATCAAAGCGTTGGCCGTGTCCATCGAGGTCAAACAGGGAATTGCCCGCTCCACCGCTTTGCGGCGGATTTTAACGCTGTCCCGCGCCGGCAGTCTGCCCTTTTTGGAAGTGGAGATCACATAGTTGATCTTACCGCCTTCCAGCAGCTCCATCAAGCCTGCCCCCTCGCTGATCTTCGGCACCTCGCTCACTTCCATGCCGGCATTGCGCAGCGCCTGGGCCGTGCCGCTGGTGGCGTAAAGGCCAAAGCCGCTCTCGTAAAATTTCCGGGCCACATCCACCATTTCCCCTTTGTCGCTGTTGCGGACGGTGATGAACACGCCGCCCCCTTTCTCCATGCGGTAATTGGCGGCGACAAGGCCTTTATAAAGGGCCTCCGTCAAGGTGCGGCCGATGCCCAAAACCTCGCCGGTGGATTTCATCTCCGGCCCCAGCTGGGTATCGAGGTCCGCAAGCTTTTCGAAGGAAAAGACCGGCACTTTCACGGCGTAATAAGGTACGGAACGGTAAAGGCCCGTGCCGTAGCCCATGTCCTTGAGTTTTTCTCCCAGCATGGCCCGGGTGGCGATATCCACCACCGGCAGTCCGGTGACTTTGGAAATATAGGGCACCGTCCGGGAGGAACGGGGATTGGCTTCGATGACATAGATTTCGTTGGCAAAGATCACGTATTGAATATTGAGGAGCCCTTTGGTCTTTAAGCCTTTGGCAATTTTTTCCGAAGCGGCCACCAGCTGTTCCGTTAAAGCGCCGGTGAGGTTAAAGGCCGGGTAGACGGCAATGGAGTCCCCGGAATGGACGCCGGCCCGCTCAATATGTTCCATGATGCCGGGAACGAGGATGTCCTCACCGTCGGAGATGATGTCCACCTCCACCTCAACGCCCATCAGGTAAGCGTCGATGAGCACGGGGTTTTCAATGCCCTGGGCTAAGATGATGGCCATATATTCGCCGATGTCTTCCTCGTTGAAGGCAATGATCATATTCTGCCCCCCCAGCACATAGGAGGGACGCAGCAATACGGGATAACCGAGGCGGTCGGCGGCGGCCACGGCTTCCGCCGCGGTCATCACCGTTTCACCTTTGGGCCGTTTGATCTGATACTGCTCTAAGATTTCGTCAAAGCGCTCCCGGTCTTCGGCGATATCAATGCTGTCCGCCTGGGTGCCGAGGATGTTTTCTCCCCGGTCGGCCAAATATTTGGTGAGCTTGATGGCGGTTTGACCACCAAATGCCACGACGACGCCGAAGGGTTTTTCCGTATCGAGAATATGGCCGACGTCTTCCGTGGTCAAGGCCTCGAAATAAAGGCGGTCGGCGGTATTGAAGTCGGTGGATACGGTTTCGGGATTGTTATTGACCAGCACCACCTCGTAACCGGCTTCCTTCAGGGTCCAGACGCAGTGGACGGAAGCGTAATCGAATTCGATGCCCTGACCGATGCGGATCGGACCGGAACCGAAGACGACGATGGTCTTTTTACCCGTATCGTGCTCTTTTATGAATTCCGCCGCTTCGTTTTCCTCATCGTAAGTACTGTAAAAATAGGGGGTTTCGGCAGCGAATTCACCGGCACAGGTGTCCACCATCTTGTAAACCGCTTTGGCGGGCTGGGCAATTTCCTGGCCGGAGAGCTCTTTGATGGTCTCGTCGAGGAAGCCCATCTTTTTGGCGGCCAGGTAGAGACCGTCATCAAGGGTTTCCCTTTGAAGAGCTTGCGCCATGCGGACGAGATTCTCAATCTTCTTTAAGAACCAAAGATCGATCCGGGAGCGTTCCTGTATGGTCTCGATGGTAACACCCCGGCGAATCCATTCATAGATGGCAAAAAGCCGCTCATCCGTGGCCTTGGTGGCCAATTTTGCTAGTTCGTCGTCGTCAAGCTGTTCCATTTTAGCCATGGCCAAACTTTTTAAGCCGATCTCCGCCCCGCGCACCGATTTCATCAATGCTTCTTCAAAGGTGGGAGCAATGGCCATGACTTCCCCGGTGGCCTTCATCTGCGTTCCCAGGGAGCGTTTGGCGTAGACAAATTTATCAAAGGGCCAGCGGGGCATTTTGACCACTACATAGTCGATGGTCGGCTCAAAGGAGGCGTAAGTCTTGCCGGTGATTTCATTTTGAATCTCGTCAAGGTGAAAGCCGATGGCGATCAGCGCCGCCGTGCGGGCAATGGGGTAGCCCGTGGCCTTGCTGGCTAAGGCAGAGGACCGGGAGACACGGGGATTGACCTCGATGACAGCGTATTCAAAGGAGCCGGGATCGAGGGCGAACTGACAGTTGCAGCCCCCTTCCACTTTGAGAGCGGCAACGATGTTCAAAGCGGCCCGGCGCAGCATCTGGTATTCCTTATCGGCGAGGGTCACCGCCGGGGCGATGACGATGCTGTCACCGGTATGGACGCCGACGGGGTCCAGGTTTTCCATGGAACAGACCGCCACGATGTTGTCGTTGCTGTCCCGCATGACCTCGAACTCAATTTCCTTCCAGCCGGCCACGGATTTTTCGATCAGCACCTGATGGATGGGAGAGGTACGGAGACCGTTTTCGGTGATTTCCCGCAGTTGGGCTTCGTCGTCGGCCATGCCGCCGCCGCTGCCCCCTAAGGTGAAAGCGGGACGCACGATCACGGGGTAGCCGATTTCTTCGGCGAAGCCCACGGCAGCCTCAATGTCGGTCACCACCAGGGAGGGTATGACCGGCTGGCCGATTTCTTCCATGCAGTCCTTAAAGCTCTGGCGGTCTTCAGCCTTTTCGATGGTGTCCAAGGAAGCGCCGAGCATCTTAACGTTCTCCTGCTCAAAAAAGCCTTCTTTGGCCAGTTGCATACCGAGGGTGAGGCCCATCTGGCCGCCCAAAGTGGAGAGAAAACCCTGGGGCTTTTCCTTTTTGATGATGCGCTTCACCACTTCGGTGGTGAGAGGCTCAATATAGATTTTATCGGCAATGACGTTGTCCGTCATGATTGTCGCGGGATTGGGATTGATCAACACCACCTCAAGGCCCTTTTCCTTTAAGGCTCGGCAGGCCTGGGTACCTGCGTAGTCAAATTCGGCGGCCTGTCCGATGACGATGGGACCGGAGCCGATCACGAGGACCTTTTTGATCTCTTTATTCTGCGGCATTGTCCTTGCCCCCTTTCGCGGTATCCATCATGGTCATAAAGCGGTCGAAGAGAAAACCCGGATCCAGCGGACCGGCGCAGGCCTCGGGATGAAACTGAACGGAAAAGGCGGGGAAGTTCCGGTAGGCCACGCCCTCGCAGGTATGATCATTGACGTTTTCATAGATCAGCTCTGCATGATCCGGCAAACTTTCACTGACCACGGCATAGCCGTGATTCTGGCTGGTGATCAGAATGTTCCCCGTGGAAACCTCCCGCACCGGCTGGTTGGCGCCGCGATGACCGTATTTCAGCTTTTCGGTGCGGGCCCCTTCCGAGAGGGCCAGCAGCTGATGGCCGAGACAGATGCCAAAAGTAGGAATGCGCTTTTTGGTCCAACGGCCAATCTCCGCAATGATATCGGTATTTTCCTCGGGATCCCCGGGGCCGTTGCTGAGCATGAGGCCATCCACATGAAGGGCCTCGATGGTATCGGCGGTGATTCCCGCGGGAACACTGATGACTTCGCAGCCGCGTTTCATCAATTCTCTGGTGATATTGCCTTTGGCGCCGAAATCCCAGAGGGCGACGCGGTAAGCGGTTTTTTCCGGCTTTATCACGGTTTCCCCGGTTTTGGTCACCGCCGCCACAGCGTTTTCCACACGGTAAGCGCTAATTTTAGCCAGCTTCTCATCGAAATCCTCAAGGCTTGCGGTGATCATGCCGTTCATCACCCCGGCGCTTCTCAGTTTTCGCGTCAAAGACCGGGTATCGAGGCCATAGAGACCGATGATATGATGTTCCTTTAATAATGTATCGATATCTCCTTCAGAACGAAAGTTTGAGGGTGAATCGCACCATTCCCTGACGATATAACCACTAACCTGCGGTTTCTCACTTTCAAAATCCGCCGGGATCACCCCGTAATTGCCGATCAAAGGGAATGTCTGGACTACGATCTGCCCGTAATAGCTGGGATCGGTGAGGGTTTCCAAATAGCCGGTCATCCCTGTGGTGAAGACCACCTCGCCGACGACGTCACCGCAAGCGCCGAAGCTCTTGCCCTTCATCACTGTGCCGTCGGCCAGCACAAGGTAGATTTCTTTTTCTCTGCTGTTCATTTCATCGTTCCTTTCGTACCGAAAAGGCCTCCTGCCTTTTCCAAACTCCTACATGCCATTCTCTTTTTCATGATTCTTATTATTATAAAAGAATTTCTCTTTTACGTCAATATTATCCAAGGTCATTTTTGAATTTATAAAAATATTTGCATAAAATACACTTTTCCCCTTTGAAAAAAAGAGGCTGCCCGGAACCGTTTCTCCTGGGGGGAAATCCGTTCCGGATCAGCCTTCACTCTTCATTCTGTGGTATCCTCTGCCCCGGCGGTGGCCGTCTCCGCGGGGACCACCGAAGCATAATAATCATTTTCTAAAATCTTTGCGGAATAACTGAACATTGAATTGACCTTATCCATCATATTTTGTACGTATTCATCTGCCACGGCCACCCCTTCGTCGGCGGTGAACTCCCCGGTAACGGCATTGTACCTTCCCTGATCTGTCAGCCAACTGTGATTGGCAAAAACCACCAGTGGCGATGCGGTGGAGAGGATGTCCCGGCCCATCAGCAAACGGGAATCGTAATCAACGCCGAAGAGATTGGAGAGGGTGGGCAGAATATCCACGGAGTAACACGGTTTTTCGATGACCACCGGATCTTCCTTGGCCAAAATGCTGTTCCAGACGATCAGCGTGGAACGGTAGAGTTCAAAATTCTGTTCCACTTCATCGCCGTTCAGCTCGTTGATCTCTTCGGTGGTAAGACCGTAGGGATAGTGATCTCCGGAAATCACGATCAGCGTATCGTCTAAAACGCCGGCTTCACTCAGCGAGTTGACCAGGTATTCTATCGACTGGTCGAATTCCATCTGACAGGCGATATAGGCCTTACAGGAGGTGGAGAGATCCAGAGCCGCTACGTCTTCCTCATGCTTTTTGGCCATGGAGTTGCCGTCGAAATTATACTCCAGGTGACCACTGACCGTCATATAATAAATGTGGAACGGCGCGCTACCGCTATAATCCTTGACGGTATTTTCCATCATCTCCACGTCGCTTTCCGGCCACTGGGTGGTGATTTCCAAACCGTTGCCCTTCCCATAATAATGGTAACCCAGGTTGGGATGGCTTTCATCCCGGTTGTAATAAGTATAGGTATGATCGTGGTAAGCGTTGCAGAGATAACCGCGTTTGCTCAATTGATTCCCGAGGCAGAAGGCCATATCATTGCCGGCGCTGGCGGACATGCTCCAAACGCCGGTTTTCGGTAAAAGTCCGGTGCAGACCGTGTATTCACCGTCGCTGGTGGAAACGCCCCAAATCGGATTATAGTAATTCTCGAAAACAAAGCTCTCGTTGGCCATTTTGTAGAGGGTCGGCGTGAGCTCCTCATTCAGCGCCCAGCTGGAAAACCCTTCCGCCACGATCCAAATCAGGTTTTTTCCTTCAAAAGCGCCGGTATATGCATTCTGCGCCGTGGGGGTTACCGTGGCGAAATATTCGTCCATATCTTTTAAGGTAGCGTTGGTTTCCTTTTCAGCCAAAGCCGCGAAATCAATATCGAGGACATTGTCGGCGTAAACCGTATCCTCCGTTTCCCTGGCGGCAGCCTCCTGGGCTTCGTAGGCGGCGGCGGTATCCGTATCCGCCATGCCGAAGATCATGTTCTTCATATCCAAACGCAGGGTGGTCAAAGCGCCGAAATCATTCACGGATAAGGTGGGAATGAAAGTTTTTGTATAGAGGTATTTTTCCGACATCACCTCGTCGTCACCGCGATAGACGATGACCGTGCCGAGAACTTGAAAGGCGGCGGTGAGGACCAGCAGCACCGCAAAGACCCAGATGGCGGTGGGTTGCTTAAACCGTAAAAAACGGGAAATGACAATCAGCGCGATCACCGGCAAAAGTAGGAGCAGCATGGGCAGGGCGCTCTGGCTGATACCGTGCAAAGCCTCTTGCCAAAACTCCGAAACGTCACTGGCTCCGGTGAAAGAATAGAGGGTAAAAAAGGTGGCAAAGATCGTATGGTAAACGGTCTGAATCATAAAGTAGACCGTGGTCAGAATCAGCAATACAAAGGGGACGATTTTGCCTTTGGCCAAGGCGGTAAGAATCGCGAAAACGCAGGCTACAGGAAGGGAGAAAATCGCCATCAGCCATAATCCACGGTTCCATAATGTGCCATAAACGTAAACTTTCAGCACGCATTCCAAAAAGACGATGGACAAATAGAAGAACAGACCGTAAAGAAAAACGGGATTGATCTCGTATCTCTTTTTGCCTGCCTTGGGTGAGTCCTCTTCCGCAACGAAGGCGATATCCAAACCGTCTGCTTCCTGCTGCGGCCCTTGCACCAAAAGCGCTTCTTCCGATTCATCTGATTCATCTGATTCGTCTGATTCATCTGATCCATCCAATGTTGCCTCCGCTGCTGCGGCAGGCTCATCTTTTCCCGGTTCTTCTGATTCATCCGATTCATCCGATTCTTCTGATTGATCTAATTGATCAGATGTTGGCTCCGCCTCTGGGGTTGGCCCCGCGGGCTCCATATCGGCGAAGACTTCCGCCGCTTTTTGGGAGGATATGAATTTCGGTTCGGACCTTTTTTTCAGCTTCATGGTTTCTTGCCCCTTAAAAAGATCTGCGCATTCTCTGTTTTTCTTGCATCAGCTTATTATAACAGAATCCACTGTCTTTTCAAAGTGTTTTCTTGTTCATTTTGTAATAAATCCTGAGTTTTCCCGAAAACCGTTTGACAAGAGGATCGAATAATGTTACGATTTTTCTAATATCTTAACGGGAGTATGATCCATATGCCTATTAAAATCCCCAATCAGTTACCTGCCACAAAAACGCTGAACAGCGAAAATATATTCGTGATGACGGAAACACGCGCCCGAACCCAGGATGTGCGCCCGCTGAAAATCGTCATCCTCAATCTGATGCCCACCAAAATCGTCACCGAAACCCAGCTGGCCCGGCTCATCGGCAACACGCCGCTCCAGGTGGAAATGGAGCTGATGCAGACCTCCCACCGGCCAAAAAACACATCGGAAGAGCATATGCTGGCTTTCTATAAACGCTTTGACGAGTTGAAAAACGAGAATTTTGACGGCATGATCATCACCGGCGCTCCCGTGGAACATCTAGCCTTTGAAGACGTGGAATATTGGGACGAGCTCACTGAGATCATGGAGTGGAGCAAAACCCATGTTTACAGCACCTTTCATATCTGCTGGGGAGCCCAAGCGGGACTCTACTACCATTACGGCATCAAGAAATATCCCCTGCCCCAAAAGCTCTTCGGGATTTTTCCCCACCAGGTCGATTACAAACGGTCCATTCTTTTCCGCGGCTTCGACGACGTGTTCATGGTACCCCAATCCCGCCACACCACTGTTTTGCGGGAAGACATCGAAGCGGTGCCGGAGCTGAAAATCCTCTCCTCTTCGCCGGAAGCCGGCGTTTACGCGATCATGACGAAACAGGGACGGCAGATTTTTGTCACCGGCCATGCGGAATACGACGGCGACACGCTGAAAAAAGAATATTTCAGGGACAAAGAAGCGGGATTGCCCATTGATTTACCCAAGAATTATTTCCCCGGCGACGACGATACGAAAACCCCCACCGTCACTTGGCGCAGCGCCGCCAACCTGCTTTTTTCCAACTGGCTCAACTATTTTGTCTACCAGACGACGCCTTACGACATCAAGACCATCCACCCGATCAAATAGCGGTACCATTTAAGGGCTGATTTTTAGAATAGAAATCAGCCCTTTTTGCATATATACCGCCGAAATGGCAGCGAAACTTTATTGAAAAGGCAACATATCCGTAGTATAATAGTGTGAAAAACAGGGATCGGAGGGAAGAATGCCATGAAGATCTCCACAAAAGGGCGGTACGCCCTGCGCACCATGGTCGATTTGGCCAAACAGGAAAATAACGCGCCCATCTCCTTGAAAGAGATCGCTTTGCGCCAGGATATTTCCGTGAAATACCTTGAAAGTATCGTTGCTGTTTTACATAAAGCTGGATTTGTCGCCAGCACCAGAGGAAAATGCGGCGGTTACGCCCTGACAAAAGATCCCGCCGACTATACCGTGGGCGCGATTTTGAAACTGACGGAAAAGACATTGGCGCCGGTGACTTGCCTTGAGGAGGAAGAAGGCGCCTGTAAGCGGGCGGATCAATGTAGTACGCTGCCCCTTTGGCAGGAACTGGACATCCTCATTGACCGCTATCTCGAAAGCGTTACCCTGGCCGATCTAATTGCACAGACCGTCGGCAGAAACAAAGAGGTTCATTGTAATGGATTATAAGCATTGTAAATTTGAAACGAAACAGCTCCATGTGGGCCAAGAAACGGCAGACCCCGCCACCGACGCGAGAGCGGTGCCCCTCTATCTGACCACCTCCTACGTGTTCAAAGATTCTGAGCAGGCGGCAAACCGCTTTGCCCTGACAGAGCCGGGAAACATCTACACCCGCTTGCAAAACCCCACCACCGCCGTGTTTGAGATGCGGATGGCCGCCCTGGAAGGGGGCAGCGCCGCCTTGGCAACGGCCTCCGGGGCCGCCGCCATCGACTACGCGATCCGCAACATTGCCCAAAGCGGAGATCATATCGTTTCCGCCGCGGCCATTTACGGCGGCACCTATAATTATTTCGCCCATACACTGCCGGAAAGCGGCATTGAAACCAGCTTTGTCGACGGCAGCGATCCGGAGAACTTCCGTAAAGCGCTGCGGCCCCGCACCAAAGCCCTCTATATGGAGTCCATGGGCAACCCCAACTGTGATATCAGCGACATGGAGGCCATCACGGAAATCGCCCACGCCAACGGCCTTCCCCTCATCGTCGATAACACCTTTGCCACGCCGTACCTGCTGCGCCCCATGGAACACGGGGCGGACATCGTGGTTCATTCCGCCACCAAGTTCATCGGCGGTCACGGTACCGTGATGGGAGGCGTGATTGTGGAAAGCGGCGGCTTTGACTGGCAGCAAGGGGGCAAATTCCCCGGCCTGACCGAACCCAACCCCAGCTATCACGGGGTGATCTTCACCGAAGCCGCAAAAGACGCCGCCTTCGTTACGAAAATCCGATGCACCCTCATGCGGGATTTGGGGGCCACGATTTCCCCCTTCCATTCTTTCCTGCTTTTGCAGGGCTTGGAAACCCTTTCCCTGCGGGTGGAACGCCACGTGGAAAACGCCTTAAAAGTCGTGGCTTACCTGAAAGACCATCCCCAGGTGGAGAAAGTGCATCATCCCTCCCTTGCCCAAGGCAGGGAAAGGGAACTTTATGACAAATACTATCCCAAGGGCGCCGGCTCCATCTTCACCTTTGAGATTAAGGGTGGTGAGGAAAAGGCAAAGGCCTTCAGCGAAGCCTTGACCCTCTTCTCCCTTTTGGCCAATGTGGCCGACGTGAAATCCCTGGTAATCCACCCGGCTTCCACCACCCACTCACAACTCAATGAAGAGGAACTGTTCTCCTGCGGGATCTCCCCCGCCACAATCCGTCTTTCCATCGGCACGGAACATATCGACGACATCCTCGCCGACCTGGAACAGGCCTTTGAAAAAGTCAAATAAGCAGCCACGGTTTTGCCGAAAACAGGCAGCCAAAAGCGCCCCGAAAACCAAGTCAAGGTTTTGGGGCGCTCTTTTTTATTCCTTATTCGGTTATTCCATCATGGATTCCTTTTTTGGCTACTGCTCTTTGCGTTTTCTTCGTCAAGTCAGCGATAGCGGCTCTTACCCGGTTTCCTCTCTTGGAGCTTCCATGGAATAGGGCAGTAGTTTTTCATAGGCGGCCATTGCTTTATCGTGAAGGTTTTCCTCAACATAGAAATAACTGTTGGTAAACGAGTGTGTATCCCTATGATAGCGGTTCATAAAAATATAAGAGTGATCATAATAACAACGAATATCAAAGTTTCCGGCCACATTCCAAAAAAATATTTCTGTATTATATTCGTTGTTGGCCTTATCATAATATTCCTCTTCGGAACATTCCCTGAGGGATAGCCCTTGAAAAACATCGGCGAACTTCACCGTGATCTCAGGATCATCACATTTATAGGAAAACTCCATCTGATCACCAGTATTATAAAAATAGAGGCGGGCGGGGGCCGTCAAAAGATCGCGAACGCTCTGATAGAAATTATCCGCCGTCACGTCAAAGTCAGGATCCTGAAGATAGGCGGCGTCACTATTGAAAATCGCCTCCCAAGTGGCTTCCCAATGCTCATAGGTCACCGGTTCCTCAAGGGAGTTACCATATGGGGTCTCGGATACAGATATTTCGGATTTATGATAAAAAACCAGATAAATCACGAAACCCACTGCGGCAATGGCCAGGAGAACCATTGACGTTCCAATCACTACGCGCTTTTTCATGGTTTCTCCTCCTCTCCACCCAATTGACCGCTTTTATTCGGTTTCCCTTGCCGGTGCTTCCATGGAATAGGGCAGTAGTTTTTCATAGGCGGCCATCGCTTTATCGTGAAGGTTTTCCTCAACATAGAAATAATCGTCGGTAACTGAATCAGTCTTCTTATGATAGCGATGCATCCCAATAAAGGAGTAATCTTGATAACAGCGAATCATAAGGTTTCCGGCCACATTCCAAAAAGATATTTCCGTATTATATTCGTTGTTGGCCTTATCATAATATTCCTCTTCGGAACATTCCCTGAGGGATAGCCCTTGAAAAACATCGGCGAACTTCACCGTGATCTCAGGATCATCACATTTATAGGAACCTTCTATTTGATCATCGGTACTATAAAAATAGAGTCGGGCAGGGAGTCCCAGAAGATCATGAACGCTCTGATAGAAATTATCCGCCGTCACGTCAAAGTCAGGATCCTGAAGATAGGCGGCGTCACTGCTTAAGATCGCCTCCCAAGTGGCGTTCCAATACTCATAGGTCACCGGTTCCGCGAGGGATTGCCCGTATGGGGTCAGTGCCGTCACGTTTACTTCCTCTTCGTCTTCGTATTCCCACGTATTATTGTTTCCTTCATGATAAAAAACCAGATAAATCACGAAACCCACAATGGCAATGGCCAGAAGAACCATTGACGTTCCGATCACCACACGCTTTTCCATGGCTTCTCCTCCTCTCCACCGCCGCACCCGGCATTGACCGCAATCAGGATTTTTCTATGAAACGTTTGTATATTTACAATATACACTGATCTTATCCCGGTGTCAATACAATTTACTCCTCCGCCCATAGATACATTTCTTCGGCTTTTTCCAATCCTTCTTTTAACATTTTTATTGCGTTTTCCATCTCCTGTGAAATAACTCTTGATCTCTCAATTTCATCAATGGCGTTTGACATTGTTCCGGCAAGCAGGGCATAGGCTTTCTTGTAATCCATATGCTTTTCCTCCAAATCATACTTTGATATGGGGATTATATTCCCCTTAATGATGTTGATTATAAACCCCATAATAGAAATATGCAACAACCAAATTTTTATTGTGGGGTAAATGATATGATTTTATTTGATAAGCTATGGGAAACCATGCGGGAAAAAGGCATTTCAACCTATACGCTCCGTGAGAAACACAACATAGATACCCGCACAATTCGACGGCTGAAAGCGAACGAAAATATCACAACTGATACGCTGAATACCCTTTGCGAAATTTTAGATTGCAAATTAGAAGATATCGCGGAATATGTGAAAGATGAAGCCTAAATCTAAACCCCCGGGAAAGAGCTTGCCGCTCCTTCCCGGGGGTTTTTGTAAAAGTATATACTGTTTGATGTTCAGTGCCTCGGCAGGCCGAAGAAATCTTCAAAATTGGTATGGAAGATTTTTTCCTCCTCGGCTTTGGTCAAACCCAAAGCGTGAAAACGGGCCAGTTCCGCCACGGGTTCCCACATGGGGAAATCGGTACCGAAAAAGTAGCGTTCCACGCCGTAGCGGTCGATGAGCTTTAAAGCGTCGTCTTTGGGTAAAATCGCCAGAGAGCTGGAAGTATCAAAGCGCAGGTTTTCACTGAGGGGCAGCTCCTTTGCCACTTCATGCCAGGCCTGATAACCGCCGAAGTGGGCGGCAATGACCTTGAGCTCCGGCACTTGGCGCATCACATGAGCCAGTCGGGCCGGGGTGGTGTGCTCATAGCGGTTGTCCCCCATATGGAAGAGCAGGGGCAAGCCTTTTTTGGCAATGGCCCGGTACATGGGGATCGCCGCCGGTTCGTCGATATCGACGCCCTGGAAATCGTGGTGAATTTTAACACCGTGAAGCCCCAAGGCAATGGCGCGGTCCAATTCTTCCTCGATATCCGGGAGTTCATGGTGCATGGTGGCCAAACCGAAGAATTCAGGATGGAGGCTGCACTGGGCAGCGATAAAATCATTGATGGTGTAAGTTTGCTCCGGCGTCGTCGCCGAAGAGCAGACCAGAAAGCCCTTAACGCCGATTTTGGCGCCGCTCTCAAGAAGCGTTTCCGGGGAGCCCGGGGCGTACATCGGCAGCTCGTAAAAATCGCCGATGGCGTCGGTGGCTTTGCCGGCGATTTTGCCGGGAAAGATATGGGTATGTGCGTCGATGATATACATGGTGTCCTTCAAATGCCTTCTTTCAACGCGTCTTAATACTGATAGCCCATGGCCAGCGCTTTCAGGTTGGCACCGGCCAGATCCTGATGGCGGGAAGAAACCACTTTTTTCAGGGCGCGCTCGATATTTTCATAGGGAATGATCCCCGTTTCTTTGATGACTTTACCCACCATCACCATATTGGCCAGACCGGTAAGACCGGCGTCGGAGGCCATTTTGGTGGCGGAGATCGTGTAAGTATCCACATCGTCCCTTTTCGCTTGCCGCTGAATCAGGGAAGAATCCACGAAGATCTTACCCCCGGCGGGAACGGCGGTTTCGTATTTATCATAGGAGGGCAGGTTCATGGCGATGAGGATGTCCGGGGCCGTGACAATGGGCGAGCCGATCAGTTCGTCGCTGATGATCACGCTGCAATTGGCGGTGCCGCCCCGCATTTCCGGGCCGTAAGAAGGCAGCCAGCTGACCTGTTTGTCTTCTAAAAGGCCTTCGTAAGCCAAAAACTTACCGGAAAAAAGGATGCCTTGGCCGCCAAAACCGGCAAAGAGGATTTGCGTTGTCGCCATTTTATTCATCCCCCTTCGCGTATTTATCTTTATAAACGCCCAATGGATAATAGGGCTTCATCTTTTCCTCTACCCACTCACAAGCTTCCAAAGGTTCCATGCCCCAGTTGGTGGGGCAGGTGGAAAGGATTTCAATCAAGGAAAAGCCCTTGCCTTCCACTTGGTACTGAAATGCCTTTTTGATGGCCTTTTTGGCTTTGCGGACACTTTTCACATCATTGACGGCAACCCGTTCGATATAGGCGGGGCCGTCCAATTGCGAGAGCATTTCGCAAACGCGGACGGGATAGCCCACAGTGTCCACGTCACGGCCATAGGGCGAGGTCTGGGTGACCTGTCCCGGCAAGGTGGTGGGAGCCATTTGGCCGCCGGTCATGCCGTAAATGGCGTTGTTGACGAAAATCACCGTGATGTTTTCTCCCCGGGCGGCGCTGTGCACCGTTTCCGCGGTACCGATGGCGGCGAGGTCGCCGTCACCCTGATAGGTGAAGACAATATTGTCGGGATTGGCCCGTTTGACACCGGTGGCCACCGCCGGAGCGCGGCCGTGGGCAGCCTGGACAAAGTCGGTATTAAAATAGTTATAAGCAAAAACGGAGCAGCCCACCGAGGCGACGCCGACGGTTTTGCCTTCGATTCCCAGATCGTCAATGGCTTCCGCCACCAGGCGGTGAATGACCCCATGGGTACAGCCGGGACAATAATGCAGCTCGGCATCGGTGAGTGCTTTGGGTTTTTCAAATACAGTTGTCATTACTGCGCCTCCTTATTGATTTGCCTTTTTGATGGCTTCGAGCACTTCTTCCGGCGTGGGAATGATACCCCCCACCCGGTGACAGAGGGAAACCGGACGGGAACAGCGGATGGACAGTTCCACATCCTCAATCATCTGCCCCATGGAAAGCTCCACGGAAATAAAATGCTTGCACTGCACGGCTGCCGCCAGCAGCGCTTTTTCCGGGAAGGGCCAGAGGGTAATGGGACGGATCATGCCGACCTTGATCCCTTCTTTTCTGGCGGCGGCGACGGCGTTTTTCGATACCCGGGCGGCGATGCCGAAGGCCACGACGCAGATTTCCGCGTCGTCCATCATATATTCCTCATATAATGTTTCCGTTTCTTCCATTTTAGCGTAACGGTCAAAGCGGTTATGATTCCAAACTTCCAGTTCTTCGGGGTTTAAGGAAAGGGAGTTGATGATATTATGGGCTCTTTTGCCGCCGGTACCCGTCAGCGCCCAGGGTTTATCGTATGTTTTTATATTTTCCACGTCGAGGACGACAGGTTCCATCATCTGCCCCAAAGTGCCGTCGGCCAGAAGCATACAGGGTACGCGGTATTTTTCCGCCAGTTCAAAGCCTTTTACCGTCATATCCGCCATTTCCTGAACGGAATCGGGAGCCAAGACCAGCATATGATAATCGCCGTGACCGCCGCCGCGGGTGGCCTGGAAATAGTCGGACTGAGAGGGCTGAATGCCGCCGAGACCGGGGCCGCCCCGCTGGACGTTGACGATAAGCGCCGGCAATTCACAGCCGGCCAAATAAGAAAGACCTTCGCTTTTCAGGGAAATCCCCGGGCTGGAGCTGGAGGTCATGGTCCGAACCCCTGCGGCCGCCGCGCCGATCACCATATTGATGGCGGCAATTTCCGATTCCGCCTGCAAAAAAGTGCCGCCGATCTTCGGCATCCGTTTCGACATATAAGCCGCGACTTCCGTCTGGGGCGTGATGGGATAACCGAAATAATGACGGCAGCCGGCCATAATGGCGGCTTCCGCAATGGCTTCGTTCCCTTTCATCAATATTTTTTCTGCCATTTCACTTCACCTCTCACTTTTCTACCGTAATCACACAATCGGGACACATCGTGGCGCAGTTGGCGCAGGCAGTACATTCCTCCTGGTCAGTGATTTCCACCGGATGATGGCCCTTGGCATTGATTTTCTCTTTTGACATCACGAGCAGATGCTTTTTACAGGCAGCGAGACAAAGTTCGCAGCCTTTGCAGATGTCGGTCTTGATCGTTAGCTTTGCCATATGGCATGACCTCCTTCTATGTAAAAAAATAATATGATCTGAATAATAGGTAACGCAGGGTATTTATTAACTCAAAGCCAAAGCCGTTTCCGCTGCAATTGCAAAGGATACAGATCGGCGATTTTTCCGGCAAGCGCCCCATAGATTTCCTCCCACACGGTGGTAAGCAGTAGGGGCAGCCCCGTTTCTTTGCTGATTTTTGCCGCGTAAGCCACGGAAGACAGCACGTCCTCCGGCTGCGTGGCGGCGCCGAGGTTGGAATTATTGATCAAGGCGGTAAAGGGGAGATGACCGGCGGCCTCGATTTCTCTCATCACCGCCACGGCGTCTTTGGCGTCGGCGGTCAATGGCCGGTACCGGTTTAAAACAAGGCACATCTCATAATCATTTTCCTCTTTTAAACGAGAAGCAAAGCGGCCCAAAGCATAGGCCCCCCGGTCGTCGCCGCCGATGTCCACCACCATGTGGCAGTCTTGGTCGTCGACAATGCGATAAAGCTCCTGGGGCAGACCGGGCAATTCGACGTTGCTGTTGGCGAAAGGAGAGCTGATTAACTCCACCCCGGCGGCCTTTAGCTCCTTCTCACTATCTTTTGTGCGATAGTAGGGATTGACGATGTCGAGATCGGCGATGGCAACCTCAAAGCCGGCGCGTTTTTGCGCCAAGGCCAGATTGACGGCGATATTCGTTTTGCCGCTGCCGTAATGACCGGCCAGCAGAGTCACTCGTTTCCACTTCATAGTGCTCATTTCTCACAACTTGCTGCGCATGATTTTACCGCTGCTGGTTTTGGGCAGTTCATCGCGGAAAACCACGATGCGCGGATATTTATAGGGTGCCGTATGTTCCTTCACATATTCCTGAATTTCCTTTTTCAGCGCTTCCGTCTCTTTGGTACCCTGGGTCAGGACAATAGAGGCCTTGACCACTTGTCCCCTGACTTCATCGGGGGCCGGAGAAACGCCGCATTCCAGCACATAGGGGAGTTCCATGATGACGCTTTCAATCTCAAAGGGACCGATGCGGTAGCCGGAAGATTTGATCACGTCGTCGATCCGGCCCACGTACCAGTAATAGCCGTCTTCGTCCTTCCAGGCCAGGTCGCCGGTGTGATACATACTGTTTCGCCAGGCGTTCTCCGTGGCGGCGGGATCATTGTAATATTCCTGTAATAACCCGGGAGACTCCCCGGGGCCGGTGCGGATGACGATTTCACCGTTTTCACCGACGGCGACGGGTTTGCCGTCGCCATCCACGAGATCAACGGGATAGAGGGGGTTGGGCCGGCCCATGGAACCGTATTTCAGCTCCGTACCCCGCATATTACCGATGATCAGCGTCGTCTCCGTCTGCCCGAAGCCTTCCATGATTTCCAAACCCGTGGCTTTTTTGAACTGCCGGGAAACTTCGGGATTTAAGGCTTCCCCGGCGGTGCTCATATGCTTCACCGAGGAGAAGTCGAAGCGGGAAAGGTCGTCTTTGACCATCATCCGCAACATCGTCGGCGGCGCGCAGAAGCTGGTAATCTGGTATTTGGCAAACATGGGCATAATGTCGTTGGCGTCAAAGCGGTCAAAATCGTAGACGAAGAGGGCGCCTTCGCACATCCACTGACCGTACAGCTTACCCCAGGCGGCTTTGGCCCAGCCGGTATCAGAAATTGTCAGATGGAGGCCTCCCGCTTCAATGCAGTGCCAATATTTGGCGGCGACAAATTGACCCAAGGCATATTCATAGTTATGGGCGGCGATTTTGGGATAACCCGTGGTGCCGCTGGTAAAGTACATCAGCATCAGCTCTTTGCCGCAGGGGGCGTCGGCGGGACGGGGAAAGCGGCCGGAAAAGAGGGGATATTGCTGGTCGAAATCGTGCCAGCCTTTCCGCCTGCCGTTGACGATGATTTTCGTTTTCAGTTCCGGACAATGTTCGGCGGCCAGCTCCACCTGATGGGCGGCATCACCGGCGGCAGTACAGAGCACCGCGGAAACCCCCGCCTTCTGAAAGCGGTATTCCAGATCGCGGGCCGTCACCTGGGACATCGCGGGAATGGCGATGGCGCCGAGCTTGTGCAGGCCCAAAAGCGCATACCAATATTGATAGTGACGTTTTAAGAGCAAAAGCACCCGGTCGCCGCGGCGGATTCCCAAGGATTTAAAGTAATTCGCCGCCTGAGAGGAGGCGCGTTTCAGTTCGCCGAAGGTGATGCGCTTTTCTTCGTGATCCTGGGAGATGTGAAGCATTCCCAGTTGATCGGGGTTTTCCACACCCAAACGGTCGATGACGTCGAAGGCGAAGTTGAACTTTTCTCTGTTTTTAAAAGACACCGACTGCAACACGCCGTTTTCATCGACGACGGGCTCCACATAGTCCCGCCAAAGCCGGGGGCTGGGGTCTCTCAATACCGGCAGCGGCGCTTCCTTCGGCTGCAATTCCGGAATCGGCGCGCCGGTGGGATTTAAGACAATGGCGTAAAACAGACAGTCTTCCCCGTTGACGGCGATCATCCCGTGAGGCGTACCGGAGTCATAATAGATGCTGTCCCCCTCGCCGAGGATTTCCGTATGGCTGCCCACCTGCACTTTGAGGTGGCCTTTGATGACAATATCGCATTCCTGGCCTTCATGGGTGGTGCGCTCAATCTCTCTGCTCTCCGCCCCGGCCGCGTATTTGGCCTGGACTAAAAGGGGTTCGGCGATGCGGTTCTGAAAGGCCGCCGCCAGATTATAGTAAACCATTTCGTGGGCTTCATCCACAGGCTGTCCTTCACCTTTGCGGGTAACGGTGTAACCCCGCAGCTTCGGGCTGAACCCTTCGATTAAGTCGGTGACATCGACTTTAAAGGCGATGGCGCAACGGTAAATAAAGGCAAAGTTGAGGTCTTCCTCGCCGTTTTCACAAGTCAGGTATTCCTCTACGGAAACGCCGGTTTTTTCCGCCATTTCCGCCGGGGTAAAACCGCTGATCTCCCGAAGATCCCGGATACGGGCGGCCATTTCGCTGATTTTTACTTCCAAGCCTGGAGTTATCGTCATATCTTGCTCCTATTCCGGGACAAAAAAACCCGTCCCAAAGATTTCCTTTGAGACGAGTTCACTTTCGCATAAACCCGCGGTACCACTCAAATTGTACGCAAATACGTACCTCTCTTCAGGCTCCAGCAAGCCCTTACGCGCTGACGCGGCGTTACGGACGGCTCTACTGACGCGAAAGGCGCGTTCTGCCGCCGGCTCGGGAGGGACAAGCCCTGGAAAAACGCCTCTGCCGGCTTTCACCAGCCGCCGGTTCTCTGCAAGACGCGGTTTTCCGCCTTCTCCGTCAATGCCTTTTCGGTATGATAATGAAATTTTACCTACTATAACACCGGATTCTCGTTTTGTCAAGCGGATATCTTTGTATCTTCCCCATTATTCCTGATTATAACTTATTGCGCTGAATCTTGCCGCTGATCGATTTCGGCAATTCGTCGCGGAATACGACAATCCGCGGGTATTTGTAGGGCGCGGTATTCTTTTTCACGTATTCTTGAATTTCCTTTTTCAGGTCTTCCGTGGGTTTTGTGCCTTGGGTCAGGACAATGGAGGCCTTGACGATTTGTCCTCTGACTTCATCCGGGGCCGGGGACACACCGCACTCCAGCACATAGGGAAGCTCCATAATAACGCTTTCAATCTCAAAGGGACCGATGCGGTAGCCGGAGGACTTGATGACATCATCGGCGCGGCCCACGTACCAGTAATAGCCGTCTTCATCTTTCCAGGCCACATCGCCGGTGCGGTACATGCCGTCGTGCCAGACCTCAGCGGTTTTTTCCGGCATGTTATAGTAACCGGCAAACAAACCGCAAGGGATCCGTTGATCGGTGCGGATCACAATTTCACCGTGTTCCCCTTCGGGGACGGAATTGCCTTCCTTGTCCACAAGATCCACATCAAAGAGGGGATTGGGCAGGCCCATGGAACCGATCCGCAGTTCACTGCCTCTGAGATTGGCGATACAGAGGGTGGTTTCCGTTTGGCCGAAGCCCTCCATGATTTCTAACCCCGTGGCCTTCTTGAACTGGCGGAAGACCTCGGGATTCAAGGCCTCTCCGGCGGTGGTCATATGGCGGATCGAGGAGAGATCGTAGCGGGAAAGATCTTCCTTGACCATCATCCGCAAGATCGTCGGCGGTGCGCAGAAGCTGGTAATATGGTATCTTTCAAACATCGGCAGAATATCGTTGGCGTCAAAGCGGTCGAAGTCGTAGACGAAGACGGCACTTTCCGCCAGCCATTGGCCATAGAGCTTGCCCCAGAGGGCTTTGCCCCAGCCGGTATCGGAAATCGTCAGGTGCAGACCGTCACGGTCGATATTGTGCCAGTATTTGGCAGTGACGTAATGACCCAAGGGATATTGATAGGTATGTTCGGCAATTTTGGGATAGCCCGTGGTACCGCTGGTAAAGAGCATAAACATGGGATCGCTGCCGCAGGGGGAATCGTCTTTCCGCGGGAATTTGCCGGTGAAAAGAGTATATTCCTGGTCAAAGCAGTGCCAGTCTTCCCGCTGGCCGTTGACGATGACCCTCGTCTTCACCTGGGGACAGCGTTCCATGGCCAATTCCACTTGACCCGCCACCTCGCCGTCAGCGGTACAGATCACCGCGGAGATTCCCGCGGCGTTAAAACGGTATTCCAAGTCGTGGACTTTAAGCTGATCCGGAGCGGGAATCGGGATGGCGCCGATTTTATGCAGCGCCAACATGGAGAACCAGAACTGATAGTGACGTTTTAAGATCAGCATCACCCGGTCGCCGCGCTTGATGCCGAGAGACGTAAAGTAATTGGCGGTACGGTTGGAGATATGCTTCATATCCTCGAAAGAAAAGCGGCGTTCCTCGTGGTTTTTATCAATATGCAGCATGGCCAGACGGTCGGGGTATTTATCCGCCATGGCGTCGACCACATCGAAAGCGAAATTGAAATGCTCTTCGTTTTCAAAGTCAATCCGCTGCAATCTGCCCTGCTCGTCCTCTTCACAGCGGATGAAGCGATCGACAATCCAGGGTTCCGACTGTTTGGCCGAGGCGATGCTCTCACTGATTTCATGCTCTTCCGTTTCCTCTCCGGGGAGGACCACGGCGCAGAAAACGCAGTCCGCTCCGTTGACGGCGATCATGCCGTGGGGAATATTGGAATGGTAATAGATGCTGTCGCCGGGGCCTAAGACTTCGACATGTTCCCCGACTTGCACCTTCAAATGACCGCTGATGATATAATCAAATTCCTGGCCTTTATGGGTTGTGAGATGAATGGGCCGATCCTGTTCTTCCTGTTTGTATTCATAGCGTACCCAGTAGGGCTCCGCGATTTTATTGTGGAAACGGGGGGCCAGGTTCACGATTTCAATGCCGTCTTCATCGACGGTGGTCTGCCCCTGACCGCTCCTGGTCACGGTATACGTACGCAGTTTGGCGCTGCTGCCTTCCAGCAGGTTGGTGATTTCAAGGCCGAAGGCTAAGGCGCATTTGTGGATAAAGGTAAAGGGGAAATCCAACTCTCCCTTTTCATAGGCAAGATACTTCTCAACCGTCGTATCGGTTTTCGCCGCCATTTCTTCCGGACTGAAACCGCTGATTTCCCGCATTTCCCGGATGCGGGCCGCGATCTCTGTGAGCTTATGCTCCATTTGTTTGTTGGTCATCGCTTTTCCTCTTCAAGGCGCGGTATCAGCGCCTATCTTTTCTTTCTCTTTTTATTTTTGCTGGGCACGTGTTGGGATTGCTCTTTCTTTTGTTTCAATTCCTGCTTCTTGCGGTCACGGGCTGCGGCGGCCTCCTTCTGTTTGCCCTTGATCCGGTAATCACAATAAAACATCAGTATAATGCCGGTGGTGACGCCAAGGGCGCAGATGATCCAGCCATAGATTGTATCAAACCCCGCGTTGACGGCGGCGGCGCCGATGAGGCCAAGGCCGATGAATTGCCAGCTTTTTCCCAGGGTGGAAATGTATTGGGCTCGGTCTTCCTTGGCAACTTTGGCAAGAAACTCTTCATTGGCCAGTTTAACCCTGCCCAGCCTCTTGGTTCTGAGACCCATAAACCAGAAATAACCCCCGGCGGCAATCATCAAAAGATAAATGATCAGCATCTTATTCTTGCTCCAATAACGTTCTCGCCATATAGACGCCCATCACCGAAGACATCATCAAACCCCTGGTCCATCCACTGGAGTCACCGAGGCAATAGAGGTTTTTGACATTGGTATGGAGATTTTCGTCCATCCGCACTTTGTTGCTGTAGAATTTAAGCTCCGGAGAATAAAGCAGTGTTTCGGCGCTGGCAAAACCGGGTACCACATGATCGACAGCCTGAATAAAATTGATGATGTTGATCATGGCGCGGTAAGGCATGGCGGCGGTAATGTCGCCGGCCACGGCGTCTTCCAAAGTGGGGCGAACATTGGCTTGACTCAGCTCCTTCTCCCAGGTGCGTTTGCCGTCTAAAATATCGCCGTAGCGCTGTACCATGATGTGGCCGTCCCCCAGCATATTGGTGAGTTCGCCGATCTTTTGGGCGTAAGCGATGGGCTGGTTAAAGGGGGAAGTGAAATTATGGGAACAGAGAATCGCCAAATTGGTGTTGTCAGATTTTAAGTTTTTATAGGAATGGCCGTTGACCACAGCCAGATCGTTATCGTAATTTTCCTGGCTGACAAAACCGCCGGGGTTTTGGCAGAAGGTGCGCACCTTGTTGCGGAAGGGGTTGGGATAGCCGATGAGCTTCGATTCGTAAAGCACTTCGTTGACTTCTTCCATCACCTCATTGCGGACTTCCACCCGCACGCCGATGTCCACAGTGCCGGGACGATGGGCGATATCGTAACGGGCGCACATCTTTTCCAGTTCGTCGGCGCCTCTGCGGCCCGTGGCGATGACGATGGTTTTTGCTTCAATTTCTCTTTTTTCACTGCCGTCGGTCTTTTCCACCACCACGCCGCGGCAACCGGCGCCGTTTAAAAGAATATCGGTATATTGGCAATGGAAGAGGATTTCCACGCCCTGTTTCAGCAAGTACTGCTCAATGGTGTAATAGAGCTTCTGGGCGTTTTCCGTACCGAGATGGCGAATGGGGCAATCCACTAACTTTAAACCGGCCTGAATGGCCCTCTTGCGGATATCCTTGACTCTTTTTCCTTGTTGGAGTCCTTCCACATGGTCGTCTGCGCCGAATTCCAAATAAATTTTATCGGTATAGTTGATGAGCTCCTGGGCTCGGTCGCTGCCGATCAAATCAGGAAGGTCGCCGCCAACTTCATAGCTGAGGGAAAGCTTACCGTCGGAAAAAGCGCCGGCGCCGGAAAACCCCGTGGTAATGGCGCAGGGATCACAGTTCAAACAAACCTTCGTTTTGAACTTGGGGCAGGAGCGTTTTTCGACGGGACTGCCTTTTTCCACGATCAGTATTTTTTTGTGACATTGTTGCTTTATCAATTCTAAGGCGGTGAAAATCCCGGCGGGACCGGCACCGACAATGACGATATCATACATATGATCCATGCTCCTTAATGATGGGATAGAATAAGGTATAATATTATAAATATAACGCGAAATGACAAAAAAAGCAATAGTACGGCGTCCCTAACAAAAATTTCTTTCATAAACGCAGCAAAAAAAACCCTCGATTTTTGTTGACAAGGAAACAAAAAGGTGTTATATTGTTTTTGTTTCCGCGGAAACAAAAACATGGAGGGCGTTGCGATATGAATCTTGCCGTACAAATTATAAATTCAATGATAAAAATTCAAGAAAATATATTTCCTCGTGAATCCCAGGTTACGTTTGATGACGTTAATCTGGCAGAGGTTCATTGTATTGACCGAATTGGCACCGTCGAATGCGCAAATGTCACAAAAATAGCAAACGAGATGACAATGTCACGGGGGGCGATTAGTAAAATCTGTAAAAGGTTGCGAAACAAGGGATTCATCGAGAGTTACCAACGGCCAGATAATAACAAAGAAATCTATTATCGACTGACCGAAAACGGACAGCATATTTTTAACGAACACAAAAAGCTGCATCATCAAGTCAGAGAAGAGAAGCTGGCTTTGATTAACACTTACAGTGAACACGAACAATCCGTTATATTATGTTTTCTCAACGATATTAACCGCCTGTATGATGGGATGTCAATGGAAGACGACCATGAGCAGGATTAATTCATTTATAATATTAAGGAGATATAGGGATATGGGACTGGAAGCTTTCGTGTTTTTGATTTTAATTGTAGGTTTATCCGCATTTGTACAGGGACTTACCGGCTTTGGCATCGGTATCCCGATGATGCTTTTTCTGCCTTATGTGTTTGGTTATCAGACCTCTGTTGCGATTACCGTGATCTGCGCCCTTGTAATGAGCGGTGTACTTCTATTTAAAACACGAGAAAATGTGGAAATAAAAAAAATCCTGCCCGTTGTTATTCCCGTTGTCATCGTGGAAATGATCAGCACTTATTTTCTCTTCGTCCTGAATGATCATGGGCTGACAATCGCAATCGTGATCATGCTGCTGCTGTTTGCCGGTTTGTTCCTGCTCTCCCAAAGAAAATGGCAGATGAAAGCTTCTGTTCCCAACAGTATTCTGGCCGGCTGCGCAACCGGCCTATGCAACATGCTGGGTATCGGCGGCCCTCCGCTGGGGTATTACTATCACAGTATCTTTGAAGATAACATTCGTTATCTTGCCAACCTCCAGGCAACGCTACTCATTACATTGGCAATACTTTTGATTCAGCATATCATTGAAGGCAATATCACACTGGTTACGCTGGAATACTCTGCCATTGCCAGCGTGGTTTGCGTAATCGTCCTGTTCCCGGCTTTGAAAATATTTAAAAAACTGGATCGAAGCAATCTGACGAAAATTATCATTGTATTTCTGATTGTGATGGCCGTCTTTAAACTCGTCGGATTTTACTGGTTAGGAGGAGCAAAATAATGTTTCCTTCGTCTGTGCGAAAATAATTTTTTTCCCCAAATTCCCTTTCACGATTAAACTGTGATTAAGTGATAAACTCCTAAAGCTCTCGTAAGCCAGAGGGTTCGCCACGTATCAGAATGTGTCGACAGCCTAAAGTGAGGGTGGCATTTTGCCACCCTCACTTCTTTTTTATATCCATGTCTAAACCGGTTTTATTCCGCAACCCAGCGGGCCAGGGCTTGGGCATCGGTGAACAGGGCCTGGCGGCAGGGATCCTTCTCTGTCCAAAGATCGTTGAGATTCCCCTGGAGCAGGCTTTTCATTTCCGTCACGCCGATGATTTCAAGACAGTCGCCGAGCCATTCCGCTTCCTTTTGATAAACCGCGCCGTCGCCGCCGCCAAAGGGCATCACCACCGCCAACCTTTTTTGTTCCTTCTTTGTAAACATCGGGCCGATGGCAGGATTGAAGTAACAATAAAGGCGGTCGATGAAGTTTTTGGCCGTGCCGGTAATGCGGCCGAAATAGATGGGGGACGCGAAGATCATACCGTCGCAGGCGTCAAGCTCCGGAATCAAGGCGGCGAAGTCATCCTCCTGCACACAGCTGGGAACGTCTTGCTTTTTACAGGCAGCACAGGCCTGACAGGGGTTGACGGTAAAATCAGCGACGGTATAAACGGCGGCTTCACCACCACTGGCGTTGATTTCCGCCGCCATGGCTTCGGTGAGAGCGGTGGCGTTCCCCTTTTTTCTGGGGCTGAAATTCAGGACCAATATCTTTTTCATAGGTAAGACCTCTTTTCGATTTGGATTTCATTACCCCTATTTTAGCACAGTTTTCGCAAAAGGAAGCATTTTTTTTATCTATTTCAGAAAATCGATTTCCACGGCGCCGGCATCGGCAAAAACGTCGAGGGTTTTAGTACCCCCCTGATAGGATGGGGGCAGATTGCTTTTTCCTGCCTCCACCCGGGCGGTGACGGTAAAATCGGTGAGATCGCCGTAAAGGCTGCCGCGAATGGCGCCGTAATCGCTATTCAGGGTCAAAGCCTTGGCGACGGTCAGTTTGGCAAATTCAATTCTGCCGGCGCTGGTTTTGATTTGCGCCGTTGATACCGTGACCGTATCGAGAACCACAGCGCCGGCGTCACTGTCAACGGTCAAACCGGCAACGGTGATGTTCTTTCCGGTAACTTTACCGGCGCTCACCTTCACCGAGGCGTCTTTCGCCGTCACGTCGGTGAAAGAAACACGGCCGGCGTCGGCGCTGATTTTGATCTGACCGGTGGTCACTTGGTCCAAAACCACACCGCCGGCGGAGGAATCCACACTGAGATTTTTCGACGCCACGCCTTTTAATTTCACGGCGCCGGCATCGCTCTCAACGGCGAGATCGCCTTTTAACGCAATATCCTCCATGGCAAAGGAGGCGGCACTGGCTTCGGCGGTGATGAATTCCAGCGTTTTAGGTACTTCGATCACCATGGTTTTCGGCTGATAGGTGAAGACGCCGATCTGCTGCCACCAGGGTTTTTTCACCGGTTCTATGGTAAGGATTTGATCGGCAACGGCAAAGGTGTAGTCGCCTTTTTCCTCCTCGTAATAAGTGATGTGGATATCCTCATCCTCCGAGGGAACCAGGGAAATTCCGTTGTAATCAGCGTCGACGACGAGTCCCGTAATATCGTCGCCGGAGAAATCTTTGGCGGCCTCAAACTGGGCTGCCGCGGGAAAAAGACGGTTGAAGTCACCTTTGGCCAGGGCAAAGCCGATACCGGCGGTCACAAGCCCTAAAACGAGAAGGCCAATGCCAAGGCTTAACCATACTTTTACAGAAGTTTTCATCGTTTCACCCCCTTCCCGGTAAACATTTCACTTAATTTCAATACACAGCCTTTGGTCAATGTTACCACCCATTTGGCAAACCATGTGGCGGGGAAAAACAGCAAGATTCCACCGCCCAGGCAGAGCAAGGCTGCACCGGCCAGAAATACAGCGCCAGGAGCGCCGGAAACTGTGGCCGCGGAAAAAACAGCAAAGAAACCGGCGACGCCGCTGAGGATGAGAGCAACCGCAGCCAGATAAACACAGGCTGAAAGGATCCACAGACAAAGGTAGAGCGTCGTCGCCACGGAGATCACCGTCAAGAGCAGCGGCAACCAAACAGGGGAGCCCAAAATCAGCAGTAAAATCGTAAGCCACAAAGGAAACCGCCGCTTTTTGGAGGATTGCGCCGCCAACAATTGGGCCTCCTCTTTCTCATTAAGGATACCCTCGACAATATCGTCAAGGCTTTCCAAATCCGCCACGGCATCTTCTTCACTCATGCCCTCTTCCATACGGTCCTCGATGATCTCGGCAAAATAATGCGCACTGCGTTGCCGGTCGCTTTCCCCCAGGGATTTTAAGCGCTGGTCGAGGCTTTGGAGAAACTCCGCTTTATTCATGTTCCATACCTCCTTTGATATAGCCGATGATCGCTTCCACTTCTTTCCATTCCTCAAGGAAAGCGTGAATCCGCACCTTACCGGCACCGGTGATCCGGTAGTATTTTCTCAGCCGACCATTGTGTTCCATCATATAAACCGTCAGATATCTGCTCTGTTCCAGCCGTTTTAAAATCGGATACAGAGTCGATTCCGATATCTTCATGTGCGGCGAAAGATCCTTGACGATTTTATAGCCGTAGGAATCTTCCGTTAACAGCGCTTTTAAGACGCAGATATCAAGGAGACCTCTTTTCAACTGTACATCCATTTCAATACCTCCTTATACGATATACTACATCACGCATAGTATAATGTCAAGCGTCATATTTAATTTTTTTAGAAAATTTGCAAATCCCCGGAGAATAAGGTAAAATGCTCTTTAAAGGAAGTGATTCTTTATGGAAAACCGGATGCTCTGTTATCAATGCGCCGGCGCTGCCCAGGGCAAATGTTGTAATAACGATGCGGGGGTTTGCGGCAAAACAGCGGAAACCTCTTATCTCCAAGACGTCCTCACCGGCGCTCTGGTGGGTCTGGCCAAGGCTTCGGTACACAAATCCGTCGACGAAGAGATTCAACGGCTGACGGTGGAGGGCCTTTGCGCCACGGCGGCCCATGCCAACTTTACCGATGCAAGACTCCTCGCCCTCATCGACAGAGTACGGGAGGCGAAAAAGCGCTTCATGCCCAAATACGGCGATCACAATGCCGGCCTAACCATACCGGAGGATTTTGATATTCGCCTGATTTGGCAAAAATCTCCCGACCTCCGTTCGTTAAAATCCCTGCTCCTCTTCGGTATCCGCGGCATTGCCAGCTATGCCTATCAGAGCTGGGCTTTGGGATATCAGAACAAGGAAACCGCCACTTTTTTCCATAAAGCCCTCATCGCTTTAAGTGCCAATCACTTCAAAGAAGACTACTTTGCGCTCCTCAAAGAAATGGGCGAGGTCAATTTGCGCGCCATGGAATTGCTGGACAAGGCAAAGAACCAAACCTACGGTGAACCCAGCCCCGTGGAGGTATCCCGGATCATTGACGCCGGGCCTTTTATCGTGGTGAGCGGCCATCATTATCATGACTTAATGACCATCCTTGAACAAACTGCCGATACCGGCGTCAACGTCTACTCCCACGGAGAGTTGCTGCCGGCCCACGCTTATCCGGCCTTCCGCAAGTACCCTCATTTCAAAGGGCATTACGGCACCGGCTGGCAAAACCAGCAGTTGGAATTCGATCACATTCCCGCAGCCCTGGTCTTCACCTCCAACTGCGTCATGTTGCCGCTGCCTTCCTATGCCGACCGTGTCTTTACCTGCGGTACCGCGGGACTCCCCGGTATCCCTCACATTGACGATCACGACTTTCGACCGGTGCTGATTCGCGCCATCGAACTCAACGGCGCGCCGGCAAAGACCACCTTTCCCGGGGCCAACGGCGGCGCTTTGCTAAAAACCGGCTTTGGCAAAAAGTCCCTGCAAACGTTAGGTTATAAAATCGCCGGCGCCATGACCGACGGCGAAATCAAGCATATTTTCGTGATCGGCGGCTGTGACGGTTTCGGAGAAGACCGTCAATTTTTTACCGACATCATCCATCGTCTTCCCGGTGATGCCGTGGTACTGACCTACGGCTGCTGCAAATTCCGCTTTAACGATATCGAAAATACCGCCGTCGGCGGTGTTCCCAGAATCGTCGACGTCGGTCAATGCGGCGACCTGCTCCAGCTCATCGGGGCGGTGGAAGCCATTGCCGCTGCCGCTCAATGCCGCGTGGAGGAACTCCCCTTGACCTGGCTTTTGTCCTGGCAGGAACAGCGCAGCATGGCCAATTTGTTTTCCCTTTTCGCCGCTGATATCCATAACGTCATCCTCGGACCCAAACGGCCCCCCTTCTTTACTGATGCCGTCCTTGAGGCTTTTGCCAAGGAATTTAACCTCTCCATTCTCATGGACGAGAAAACCGCCGAAGATGAAACCTTTAAAGAGGAAACTCTTGATTTTGAGGTGGAAAGCGCAAAACCCGCCCCCACCGGGGAAGAGGTAGTTACTCCGGGCGGTGAAAAGTTTAGGGCGCAAGAAACAAGCGGAGAAGTGAACCCGGCGGAGCTGACGGCGGAAGCAGACGCCGCAACGGCGACGCTGCCCGACTGGGCGGTAAGCGATGATGAAGAGGAAGTGGCATTCAGAGAAGAGGAAGCAGACGGAGAAGACCCCAGGACAAAAAAACCGCAAATTCCCCCGGAAGAGATCGACCAGACCCCTGATTTTCTTTTGGCAGATGATCAAACAATGGAATCAAAGGAACCGGGAGAAGCGGCGGAACCAAAAGAAGCGGGAAAATCAACGGCAGCCGGTACAGAGCAGCCGCCAGGACCGAAGATCACCCCAGAAACCCCTCCCCAGGAAGGGGATACCGGCGTTCCCACCCTTACCATTCCCAAGGGCAAAGGTGTTTCCGGCTGGCAAGACCCTGATGAAAATCCCTCCTTTCAACGGAATGCAGTAAAGAAACCTTATGTCTACACGCCCCGGCAGGAATTGAAAGAAGTTCCGGCGCCGCCCCCTATTGCTTTACCGGCAGGCGCCGGTGTCTCCGGCTTTTCCCAGGGACAGGCCAAAGAAAGCGCTCCGCTGCCCATGGAGAACATGTACTCCTTTGCCGAAGTCAAACCGGAAATTAAGATTCCCAAGGGCAAAGGCGTCTCCGGCTGGCAAGAAACGGACGACTTTGCCTTTTCCGCCAAAAAGAGATCAGCTGCTGATAAAAAAAGTGATGAAAAAAGCAGCGCCAAGCCGTGGCTGGAAAACAGTTTAAAAGAATTAAAGGCGTCCCTCGACGAGGATATTGATGACACTGTAGATCACGAAAACACTGCACCGCCGGAGGCGGACGCAGAAGCGCAATCAACGCCTGACGCTCCAGCGCCACCAGACGCGACCGCACCGAAAGCCGCCACACCAGCACCGCGAGACACGACCGCGCCGGAAGCGGATGCCGAAACAGAATTGGAAGCCACAGCGGCAACGGCGGCAGCGCCGTCCCCCCTCCTTGACGAGGAAGAGCGCCGGGCCAAACCTTGGCTGGAAAATAGTCTGCAAGAATTAAAAGCGTCTCTCGCCGAAGACGAAGAAGCAAAAAAAGCCGACGGCGATAAACCGTGGCTGGCCGCCAGCCTGAAACAGTTGAAAGAGTCCATAGTGGAAGACGGTATCGAACCTGCCTCAAGCCAGGATACGCCAACGGAAACGGTATCATCAACACCACCGGCAGCGGCAGAGGGTTTGCCCCAAACAGAGCGGAAACTACCGCTGCCGCCGAAATCCTGGCAGGACATCGTTCCCGGCCAACACCAAGCAAAGGCCGCGCCCCAAAGCCCACTCCAAAGTCAGCCCCAGCCCGCCACCGAAACAAAGCCGGCCAGCGAAGCCCCCGTCAACGAGGCGCCGCAAACCTGGCAGAAGCCGCCGGTGGTGGCGAAGCCCTGGGAAAGAGATCTCCAGCGGACCTGGCAGAAACCGGCCACAGTGACCAAGCCCTGGCAACAGCAACAGATCCCCATAGCGCCGAGTCCCGCAGCGGAGCCGACTCCCGGCGTTTATACCCAGCTCCCCAACTTGCCTTTGGGCAACCCCAGGACAAGCTCGACGCCGGCCGCCGCAACACCGAACTCCCAGCGCTATATCTCCCGACAGCCGGGGCCGAACATCCCCAGCAACGCCGGGATCTCCGGCTACCAGGCCGCCTCCTACATCCCAGGCCAGGCACCCCCTGCTCCCCCCTGGGAACTGCGGGAAGTGACGCCGGCGCCCCCGGCGGAGATTCCCTACGGCGCCGGTGTTTCCGGTGTGCACTACCGCGCCGAGGAACCCCCGCTCTCCCCAAGTTACGACCCGACGTATTACGATGTACCCCAGAAAACCCCTAAGATCAACCTACCCAAAGGCGTCGGCGTTTCCGGCTGGCAGAATGGGCAAGCTCCCCCGGACGCCGCCGAAGCCCTGGGCAACCAGGCCGCGGCGGAAAACCGGGAACAGGCCTTTACCGCCGCCGACCTGCTGGCGTTTGGCGATGACACCGCCCCCGCTACTGCCGGCGCAGACCAGGTCTATCGCCCCGGCGAAGGCGAGGAACTCATCGCCACCTTAGGCCCGGATGGCAAAGTAATCTTAGCGGTGCGCAATAAAAACAGAAGTTAAAAGTATAAAGAGCGCCGCCTCTGAAGAAATCTTCAGAGGCGGCGCTCTTTTATATGTAATGTTTGGCACACTAACATCCTCTATCTTTCGCTTTTCTGTTGATTTTATGCGCCTGCTTGCTTTTTTTCAGCAAGTAGCGTCACCCTGCGGGTGGCGACGCGTTTCGTCAAGGCTTCGCTGTGGGAAACGAAAATCAAACCGATGTTTCTGCGCTGGATTTCCGTAAGGAGGAAGGTCCAGATCTGGCTTTGGGTGATCAGATCCAGCATGGTGCTGATTTCATCGGCGATGATAAACTTCGTCTGTTCCCCCAAAGCCCGGGCGATGCAGAAGCGCTGGATCTCCCCACCGGAAAGCTCCCCGGGAAAGCGGTTGAGCCAGTCCTTTTCAATGCCCAGACCCTCTAAGATGCCGGGATCCAAGTCGCCGCCTTCCGCCAGCGTATCCTTGAGGCGCAGATAAGGATCGACGGCTTTCTCCGGGTGCTGCCAAATCATCTGCACCGGACAATAACCCTTTTGGGGCAATGGCTTTTGATCCAGGCTGATCTGCCCCGACCAGGGCTGAAGGTAGCCGGCCAAAAGCTGACAGAGAGTGGTTTTGCCAACACCGCTGGGGGCGGTCAAAGCGACGCGCTCGTCTTGCTCCGCCCGGAGACAAACGCCGTCCAGCACCGGCCGGCGTTTTTGATAGCCAAATACGATATCTTTTGCTTCTAAAATCATTTCATACCTCGATCATTTCATACCACGCCGGAATCCGCCGCTTTGATACAGCGCACCGTACCGCAGCGAATCGTCTTTAAGGGAATTTCTCCTTCGCATACCGAATCGAAATGGGGGCAGCGAGGGCCGAAAGGACAGCCTTGGGGCATTGCCGTGACGTAGGGTTGATTGCCGGGGAGCGCGGTGAAACCGTTTTCAGGCAAAGCCCGCCAAAGAGCCTTGGTATAGGGATGGCGCAAGGTTGCCTCCTCCTCAAAGTCGGCGACGAGGGCTTCCTCCACAGTGGTGCCGGCATAGAAGACGGCAATGCGGTCGGCGACGCTGAAAGCCAGTTCCATATCGTGGGTAATCAACAGCACGCCATTGCCTTGATCGGCAAAGGCGCGAAAATCCGCCATGGCTTTTTTGGCCAGCTCCAGGTCGAGTCCGGGGGTGGGCTCATCGGCGATGATCAGCCGGGGATCATCCATCAGCGCCGCGGTGAGCAGCACTCTTCTGGCCATACCACCGGATAACTCAAAGGGATATAAGTTTTCCGTGGCGGAACCCAACTGGAAATGACGGAAAAGATCCCGTTGCTTTTTTAGGGTGGCGGCGTCTTTTTTATTTTTACGCACCGCTTTGCCGACTTTTAAAAGGGGGTCAAGATAGGTGGTACTCTGTGGTACCAGGGTGATCCCTTTGCCCCGGAGGGCAGCGATATCTGCCGCCGTTAACAATTTCTCCTCAAAGCGAATGCTGCCGCTGACGTCGGCGTTGGCCGGCAACAATCCCAAAACAGCATGGGCCAGCAAACTCTTTCCGGAGCCGGAAGCGCCGACCACGGCGACAATTTCCCCTTCGTGGACCGAGACACTGAGATTGGTGATCACCGGCAGCGATCTTTGGCGCATCCCTTTATCGTATTGGAGAAAAGAAACCGATAAATTTTCGATTTCCAAAATATGTTTTTTCGTAAGACAAGTCATAAAATTCCTCACTCCTGGGCGCTATGGGGATCGATCAGCCTGCGCAGGGAACCGCCGGCCAGGTCAAAGAGAGCAACAACGCCGATAAGGGCCACGCCGGGGAAGAAGGCCAGCCACCACATGCCTACCGAAAGATATTTCATACTTTCCGCCAGAATCACGCCGATGGCCGGTTGTTCCGGCGGCAGACCGAAGCCGAGAAAGGTAATGCTGGCTTCGTGGAGGATGGCATGGGGGAATAAGAGAATCAGACCCACTAAAAACTGGGGAAATACCGCCGGCAGCATGTGTTTGACAGCGATGCGCCAAGGGCTTTGCCCTAATTTCCGGGCCGTCTTTACATACTGGGTTTCTTTCAACTGCAAAATTTCACCGCGAATGACCCGGGAGAGGGATGGCCAGTGGGTCAAAGCAACGCCGATGGTGACGCCCCAAAAGCCTTTGCCCAAGGCGTAGGAAATCAGAATCAGCAATACGATATGGGGAATCCCCAGCATCAAGTCGACAAGCCAGGTAATGGCCGCGTCAATCTTTTTCCCCAGCAGCGCCGCGGCAGAGCCGAAAATCACCGCCAGCACAGCGCTGCAGGAGGCGGCGCCAAGACCAATCAGAATGCTGGTGGAGAGACCCTTGACGACCCGGGCCAGCATATCCCGGCCCAATTGGTCGGTGCCGAAGAGATGCTGAAGGGAGGGATTGAGATATTTTTGCCCCAAATCGGCGTGGACGGCGGTTTCAGCGGCAAGCAGGCCGCCGATGGTAATCCCGAGCAAAAGCAGACAGGCAACAAGGAACACCATGATGGTTTTTTTTCTTTGATTCAGTTTTTTCCGCCGCGCCGTTGCCAACACGGGGACGGATGCGGTAAGATCAGCCAAGGCCATGCCCCCTTCGGATCCGGGGATCGACGACCCCGTATAAAATATTGGCAATGAGATTACCGGAGAAGACGAAACAGGCGGAGATGATGGTAATCCCCACCAACAAGGCGGCGTCGCCGCCGAGCCCGGCAGTGACGGCGGCTTGCCCCAAGCCAGGATAGGAGAAGACCTGCTCCACCAAGACGGAACCGCCAAAAATCTCACTGATGGAAGCGAATTGGAGGGTGATGGCCGGCAGCAGCAAATTCCGGAAACAATGGTATCTCACCGCCGTAAACTTGCTTTCTCCCCGCGCCAGGGCAAAGAGATAAAAATCGCTCTCCATGATATCGATCACCTTTTCTCTGGTATGCAAGGCGATGTTGGCCACGCCGATGATAGAGAGGGTCAGCGCCGGTAAGATTAGGTGATAGAGCCGCTCACCAAGGGTGGCCTCGGTGATGCTTACGCCGATGGGGGTGCTAAAACCAAGGGGAAACCAGGAAAGCCAGACGGCAAAAACCATCAGCATCAGCAAGCCCAGCCAAAAGGTGGGGGTTGCCGCCAAGGTCAGAGCATAGCCCTTGATGATTTTATCCACAAGTTTTCCCCGGTACACCCCGGCGACAATGCCCAAAAGCAAACCGAAAACACCGGAAAAGAGCCAGGCCACGATCATCAGCAACAGAGAGTTGGTAAACCGCTCACCGATGACGGTGAGCACCGGCTGGTTGAAGCGGAGGGACGTTCCCCAATCACCGTGGATAAAATCTTTCGCCCAATTGGTATATTTTTCAACCACCGGCGTATCAACGCCCCAATACTGTTCCAACTGCGCTCTCTTTTCCAGGCTCATATTGGCGTAGGCGGCCTGTCCCGTATTCATTTGAACAGGATCGATGGGGGAAACGGCGACCAAGAGAAAGGTGACCATACTGATGACCACAATTAAAATGATGAATTTTGCCGCCTGTTTCCCCGCGAAGCTAAGAAAACGGTTATGATCCATAAAAACACACCTTATTGCCAGGTCCATTCATTGACGTTATTCAGCAGTGACCAACCGTGGCCATGGGGATGCAATTTCTGGGAGGCCACGTTGAGATCGTCCCTGGCAAAGTAAAGGTGATCGATATTGGCCAGCCAGACCCAAGTGGCGTCACCGCTGACGGAAGTATACTGGGCGGCTTCTTGGAAGTTTTGATAAGCGGTGTTCAAATCGAGAGAGGACATCGCCTCATCGAGGATTTTATCCAGATCAGCATTGTTGTAGCTGGCAAAATTACTGGGAGAAGGGCCGTAATTTAAAATATAGGCTTCCGTCGGAGAATTGCTGCCCCAACCCCAGAGGATGGGATCGGAATATTCGTGGGTGTAGATATTGTCCCAGCTTTCGCCATGAATCGTCACTTCGATGCCGATTTCTTTCATCTCGTTGGCAAATTCTGTGGCCAATCCCTGGCGGACGGAATCAGAGGCAGGATAGTAAAGATCAAAAGCCGCCTGCAAATCGCCTTTTTCCACAATGCCGTCGCCATCGCTGTCGGCCCAGCCGCCATCAACCAATAACTGTTTGGCTTTGGCCAGATCTCGGTCAAAGGCGAGATCGGCAGCCCAGGGCATACCGTCGCAAACACTATAGGCGGCTTGGCCATGGCCGTTCAGCACATTTTTGACCATGGCGTCCCGATCCACGGCGTAGTTCATGGCCTGGCGGATGGCGAGATCGCTGGTAACGTCGTTGCCCAGGGCGTATTCATTTTCACCGTCACTGCGGGTGCCGCCTGCCGCCACGGTGGGCAGGGAGATCCCCCGGGAATCGACGGTATCAAAGGAAAGCAGCTGGTAGCCGCCAACTTCAACATCACTGTAAACGGCGGAGGTATAGGCGATATCCACCTCACCGGATTTCACCGCAGCCAGGGCGGCGTCTTCCTCCATAAATAAAACCACAAGCTTGTCCATTTTCGGGGCAGCACCGTAATAATCGGGATTCACCACTAAGATCGCTTGCTGCCCTTTGTCCCATTCTTTCAGCATATAGCGGCCGCTGCCGATGGGATTTTCAGCATAACCTTCGCCGTAGGCGCTTTCGGGTACGATGCCGGTGACCGCCACGGTATAAAGGAATGCGTTATAAGGTTGCTTCAGTTCGAATGCCACAGTGTAATCATCGGTGGCTCTCGCTTCTTTCAGCATCGACATATCGGTCTCGGTGCTTTCTGTCGAGAGAATTTTATTATAGGTGAAAGCCACATCTTTCGCCGTCAGGGGATCGCCGTTGGTGAATTTGGCATCGTCTCTGATCTGGAAAGTCCAAATCAGACCGTCATCACTGCAACGGTAGTCCGTCGCCAAGTCGTTGACAAAGTTCATATCCTGATCGGTATTGATGAGGGTGCTTTGGATCAGGGGTTCATGGACGTGCTCGCTGCTGCCCCAACCGTAGATGGGATCGAAACCGTAGGCCGGTTCGGAACCGGTTCCCATGGCGACGATCACATCGGTTCTGTCGCTGTTATCCACAGTCTTTCCGCTGTTACAAGCCGCAAAGGATAAGGTTACGGCAATGCAAAATAAAATGGCTAAAAATTTTTTCATGGTTTTCTCCTTCATTTTTATGATCATTTTCCCTGGGAAAAATAAAAAGCACGCGAAAATTCGCGTGCTTCCATAACACTTTGAGGACTACTGTCAACGGCTAAAACGATATGTTATTGTCGAATCAGCGGTAAATAGGGACTACGTGTCCCAAATATGACTGTAGTATAGCGAAGGATGGTCTTTTTGTCAAGCTTTGCCGGGGCCGAAAATTTTGCTCAAATCCATCACTGTCTTTATTTCTCATAGAGCGCCCCCATTTTATCAGATCATGTCTTTTGATCACGGTCATGATGCTCATTTCAGTCATTTCTCTTCGGCTTTTTAAAAATGTTCCAATAAGATCTTATGATCCACCAGGCTCATTTCGTTGATTTTTGCCCGCAGTATTTTCTGCTCCCCGAAGACGCTTTCCAGCATGATCCCGGTTTCGCTGGGGATCACCTTATCGACGCTACTGAGGAGCAAAGCGTAATCGGTTTCACCCTTTTTTCTGATGTAAACATCGGCTTCGCACATAACAATCACTCCTTTCCTTTTTAATTTGTATATTTTACCGACCGTTTTGATTTCCTTTATTCCTCCTCTATCAGGCGCTCTGCCAAAACATATTGAGGATACGCCACCAAAAAGGGACGGCGAGACCAACTTCTCAGGAATCACCGGCCAGAATCTGGCCGATTCTCTCCACAAGTTTTTCAATCTGATGAGGCACCGGCTCCCGACCGGCGCCGATGATCTCGGTGTTGCAGCGGTTGATCGGCAGCAGAATCTTCCGGGCCGGGGATTCCCCGATGGCGGCGGCCATCGCCGCCGAAACTTCCCCGCACATGCTGCCGGCCACCAGGATCGCCACAGAACCCACGATCAAATCAACCCGCTTTGCCATGAAAGCAATGGCGTTTTCACCGGCGGCGGCCTCATTGGCGCCGGCTTTCATGATGTTGGCCATGGCGACGGTATTGGTGCCGAGGCCGATGATTTCCGTGTTTTCCGGCAAACGTTTTCGAAGGGTTTCCGTAATATGTTTGCCGATGCCGCCGCCTTGGCCGTCGATAACCGCAATTTTCATGGTGATACCTCTCCAAACAAAAAAGCACACGAAAATTCGCGTGCTTCCATAACACTTTGAAGACTACATGTCCGTCATGACTCAATCTTTTTACACTTGTAGTATAAGAAAAAACAGCTCCTTTGTCAAGCCACCCTCCGGCAGGATCGTGCAATACAAAGTCTGTCAGCGGAAAAACCATAAAAAATTCATGAGAATCCGTTGACATATCCACCGTATGATGTTAGTATACTAATTAAAGTGGTTAGCAAGCTAACTATCATGTTTGGGAAAAACCAATGGAGATGATGACCATGGAAAAAACAGTCAGCTTCGAATTACACAGTTTAACCAATTTAATGAAACGCGAATCCGAAAGTTCCTGCCTCTGCAAATTTCACCGTCAAACCGACCTCACCGACATGCAATCAAGGATCATCGGCTTTTTGCACCGGATGAGAGCCGAGGACGTTTTTCAAAAAGACATCGAAAAGGAATTTTCCATTCGCCGTCCCACGGTTTCCATTCTGCTGCAAACCATGGAGAAAAAAAATCTCGTCAAAAGAGACGCCGTGGCCTATGACGCCAGACTGAAAAAGGTCCGGCTGACACCAAAAGCGGAAGAGCTGGTCAACAGCTCCGAACAGGAGATGCTTCGTTTTGAGAAAATGCTGATTGCGAATATTTCCCCAGAAGATATGGCCTGCTTTTTCCGGGTCACCAAGAAAATCCGGGAGAATCTGGAAGAAAACAGGCAAGCCCCCGCCGGCAAATAAGGCGGCGGCAACTACCCCGGCGGATACCTAATACTGTAATAAGAAGGCCCTACAGATAAAAAAGCAGCTTCGCCGCCTTCGCATCGGAATCAACAAAAGAGGGATATTATGAATATGGAAAATTATCAAGACAGTTATTTTAAATTACTTTCTTTCGAAAAATCATTTCGTCAGTTCACCCAAAAGAAAGTTCCCGGCGCCGATGTTTCCCTGGCACTGATCATGATCCTGCGCTACCTTGAAGAAAACGGCAGCTGCGGACAGAAGGAGCTTACCGTCACCTTCAACGCCTCCTCGGCGGCGATGGCCGTTTCCATCGGCAAACTGGAAGAAAGAGAGCTCATCATCAAGGAAGTCGCCGACGATGACAAAAGGAACAATATCATTTCTCTGACCGAAAAAGGGGAAGCTCTCCTGGCCCAGGTGGCGGCAAGCTCTGAAACAGCGGAGGCAAAAGTGGAAGCGCCCATGTCAGAGGAAGAATTAAGCCAACTGACCAAATTACAGAAAAAACTGTTCCGTCAGCTGAAAACCATTTCCATCAACGTATAATGTTACAAGGCATTGTATAGACATTTTATAAAATATATTATAGAATAAAGAGGGATTGTACATGGGAGAAAAAATGCGCCGCTTCTTTGCCGGCCGCTACGGTATGGACGCACTGAATAAACTCCTTTTCATCATTGCGGCCGTCTTACTGATTCCGCTGTGGATATGGCAAATTCGCGGCCTGGAAATCCTGTTTTTGCTGATCCTCGTCTACACTTATTTTCGCGCGTTTTCCCGGAATATCAGCAAACGCTATGCCGAAAATCAGAAATACTTGGCAGCCACGTCGAAAATCCGCGCCTTCTGCCGTAAAAAGAAATATCGCTTTGATCAACGCAAAACATATCGCTTTTTTCTCTGCCCTAAATGCAAACAGCAGGTCAGAGTACCCAAGGGAAAAGGGAAAATCAACATTCGCTGTCCCAAATGTGGGGAACAGTTCGTGAAAAAGAGCTAACGCTATGTTCGGTTACATTGTCATCCAGAAACCGGAACTGAAAATCAAAGATTTTGAAGCATACAATGCTTTTTACTGCGGCCTCTGCAAAACGCTGAAACAGCGCCACGGCATTTCGGGGCAGGCCACCTTAAACTACGATCTTACCATGGTCGTTCTATTGCTGACCGGCCTTTACGAACCCGAAGTCAGCTGGGGCAAAACCCGCTGCCTGGCCCACCCTTTGGGCCATCACACAAAAGCCGTCAATGTTTTTTCCGCCTATTGCGCAGACATGAACGTCCTTTTGGCCGATGAAAAGCTCCGGGACGATGTCACTGACGAAAAGAAACTGTCCTCCCGCCTCGCCCACCTGATTTTAAAACGAAAAGTCAGGAAAGTGCGGGCTCTTTATCCCGAAAAGGCCGCGGTCATTACCGCCTCTCTCCAGGAACTTACTGCCGCGGAGGAGCGGGGCGAAACCGATCTCGATCTCGTTTCCGGCTGTTTTGGGAAGATTCTTGCCACCGTATGCTGCTATAAAGACGATGTTTGGCAGGAGGAACTAAAGCGTTTCGGCTTTTTTCTCGGCAAATTCATCTATTTACTCGACGCCTACGACGATCTTTCCCATGATCTCAAAAAAGGCTGCTATAACCCGCTGATTCCCCTGAAAGACCATGAGGATTTCGAGGAAAGAATCTACCGGATCCTGGAAATGATGATGAGCGAAGCGGCAAGGGCCTTTGAAATTCTGCCCATCGTCACTTACAGTGAAATTTTAAGAAATATCCTCTACGGTGGCGTATGGCTGAAATATTTCGCCAGAAGAGAGAAAGATCAAAAAACAGATGATGAATGACCCCTATAAAGTACTGGGCGTATCCTCCGATGCCAGTGATGAAGAAATCAAAAAAGCATACCGTAAACTGTGCATGAAATACCATCCCGACGCCAATGTCGATAACCCCAACAAAGCCCAAGCCGAGGAAAAATTCAAAGAAGTGCAGCAGGCCTACGAAGCCATTATGAAAAAAGACTTCGCCGCGGGCGGCGTCGGCGGCGGCTTCGGCAATTATCAGGGAAGCTACGGCAGCGGCAACAGCAACGGCGGCTATGGCGGCTATGGCGGCTATGGCGGCAACTACGGCGGTTTCGGTAATTTCGGCGGTTTTGGGGGGTTTGGCGGCTTTCACAACACCCAGCAGGAATTACCCCCGGAGCTAAGGGCCGCGGCCAACTACATTAGAAACGGCTATTATAAAGAGGCTTTGACCGCGCTAAAAGGGGTCGAAAAGAAAACGGCGGCCTGGTATTACTACAGTGCCCTGGCCAACCGCGGTCTCGGCAATAACGTCGCGGCGAAAGACCACGCAGAACAGGCCTACCGCATGGAACCGAATAATTTCATCTACCAGAATCTCTATCAGCAATGCCAAAACGGTAATACCTGGTATCAAACGCAAAGCGAACCCTACCGCACAGCAAGGATGGGCTGTAATAATGTTTGCCTCAACTCCTGCCTGCTAACGCTGGCATGCAATCTCTGCTGCTGCGGAGGCGGCAACTACCTCTGCGGCAGAGGCTACTGATGTAAAAAAGAAGCCTGCGGAACGCCTTGTCCCGCAGGCCTTTTATATTTAAATCGTAAACTGCTTGACAAATGAGCTGATACATGAAACCGTATAAGGGGGTTGATCAATGGAAATACCAAAACTCATCGCTGATCTCGCACTGATGCTCATTGTCGCGGGGATCACCACCTTACTCTTTAAAAAAATTCGTCAGCCGGTGGTGCTGGGATATATTATCGCCGGCTTCCTCATTAGTCCCTACTTTAGCTTTTTACCCACCATCCAGGATTTTTCCAGCATTCACACATGGAGTGAAATTGGTATCATCATCCTAATGTTTGCTTTGGGACTGGAATTCAACCTGCATAAATTAGCTTCCGTGGGCAACACAGCGATCATTACCGCCATCACGGAAGTCGTCTCCATGCTTGCCGTGGGCTTCTTCTGCGGCTATTTGCTGGGCTGGAGCACCATGGACAGCATATTCCTGGGAGGGATGCTCTCCATGTCGTCAACGACGATCATCATCAAAGCCTTTGATGATCTGAAGCTGCGGGGGAAGAAATTCACCGAATTGGTGTTTGGCTCCCTCATCGTTGAAGACATTGCCGGCATCTTTATGATGGTGATTCTCTCTACCGTCGCCATCAGCCAAAACATCTCCGGAGGGGACTTAACCTTCAGTCTGTTTAAAATGATTCTTTATTTGGTGCTGTGGCTTATATTGGGAATCTATCTGCTCCCCACCATCTTAAAGAAAATTAAGGGACTGATGAATCAGGAAACCCTCTTAATCGTCGCCTTGGGCGCCTGCTTCGGCATGGTCATGCTCGCCAACTTCCTGGGCTTTTCCACGGCTCTGGGCGCGTTTTTGGCCGGTTCTCTACTGGCTGGCACCATCCACGCAGAACAAATTGAGGAACTCACCAAACCGATCCGGGATCTCTTTGGCGCCGTATTCTTCATCTCCGTGGGTATGATGGTCGACCCCAAGCTGGTCATAGAATATGCCGTGCCCATCCTCATCATCACCTTGATTACCCTGATCGTAAAGTCGTTTTTCTCCACTTTGGGAGTCACCCTGTCCGGGCAATCCCTTAGGACCTCCGTGCGCTGTGGCTGCTCCCTGGCGCAGATCGGGGAGTTCTCCTTCATCATCGCAACCCTGGGCATCTCCCTCGGTGTGATGAGCGGTTTTATTTACCCCATCATCGTTTCCGTTTCTGTCATCACCACCATCACAACCCCCTATTTTATCCGCAGTTCCGATTGGATCATCCGCCTTTTGGAAAAAATCCTGCCGAACAAATGGATCCATTATCTGAACCGCCATACCGCTGAAGACCAGACAGAAGAGGAACAGGACAGCCAATGGCGTCAGTTTATCAAGGGGTTTTTCTCCAGCCTGGCCCTTCATAGCTTCATCATACTGGGTATCGTCATCATCGTCATTACTTGGATTTGGCCGCTGCTACAGCAACATTTGGGGCAAGGCGTCTCCGCGGCCTTATCCCTGATTCTTATCTACGTGGCAATTTCTCCCTTTATCCATCAATCACTCTGGCGCAAAAACCAGGTTTTCCTCTCCCTTTGGCTAAAGCGAAAATCCAACCATCTGCCCTTGATGGCCTTGGTGTTTCTGCGTTTCGCCTGCATCATCATCCTCATTATCACGCCCATGCAGGTGATTTTAGATCTGCACATCTGGATTTCTATGATCATCGCCATAGCGGCGGTGATTGTCTTTGCCCGCTCTGACCGGATGATCGGCCCCTATTTAAAGATGGAGGCCCGCTTTTTAAGTAATTTAAATGAGCGGCAGCTCGTAGAAAAGAAGCAAAATAGCAGCGATCACCATTGGCTTGATGAACAATACTATGTGACAACGATTCTCTGCGACCGTGAAATTCCCGACCTGGTGCATAAGAGCCTCAAAGAGTGGTCTGCCCCCAATCGCCTGGGCATTCGGGTCATCAAAATTCTCCGCCATAACAAACATATCAATATCCCCAAGGCCACGGAAACCATCCGTGTCGGCGATGAACTGCATATCATCGGCACATTGCAGCAGCTGGAAAATCTCGAAGCTGCCCACGATCTAAAACTGCCTAAAATCACCCTTCACCAGTACATCAACGACCAGGACCATTACGCGGAAAAAGACCAATTGCTCTGCTATGCCCTCACCGTAGACCACGACTGCAACCTCATCGGCAGCAGCATCAAGGATTCTCCCATCAAGAACCAATGGGAAGGACTGCTCTTAGGGGTGGAAAGAGATCTCTTACCCATTTTTTCGCCGAATCTCAATTTCCGCCTCCAGGAAAACGATCTGATCTGGATTTTGGGTACCCAAAAATTAACGGGATGCCTGGCAAAAGCGGAATTGATTTAAGGCGAGGGCGGCCTCCTTCCTATCAAAGATTGCCACCTCCGCTGACTTTTTCTTCCCTTGCGCTTGCTTCCCGCCCTTGTATTTAGCGACGGTTTTCGCTATAATATGTTTTGCGTGATCCGATCTTTCCCGAAAGGAAATTTAGCATATGAAATTAGGTATTGTGGGCTTGCCCAATGTGGGTAAAAGCACCCTTTTCAATTCCCTGACCAAGGCGAAAGCAGAATCGGCCAATTACCCCTTCTGCACCATCGATCCCAACGTAGGCATCGTCGTCGTCCCCGACGAACGCATCAAGAAGTTAGGGGATTTTTACCACTCCAAAAAAGTCACCCCAGCCACCATCGAGTTTGTGGACATCGCCGGCCTCGTCAAAGGCGCTTCCAAAGGAGAGGGCTTGGGCAATCAATTCCTTGCCAACATCCGGGAAGTGGATGCCATTCTCCACGTCGTCCGCTGTTTTGAAGACGATAACATCATTCACGTCGATGGCGGCATTGACCCGGCCAGGGACATTGAAACCATCAATTTAGAGCTGATTTTCGCCGACATCGAAGTCCTCGAGCGCCGCCTTGTCAAAATGGGCAGAGCAGCCAAAACCGACAAGACCGTGGCCAAAGAATACGCCTTTTGCCAGCGTTTGATGGAGCATTTCCAAAACGGCGAACTGGCCAAAACATTACCGTTACATGACGGCAGCGAAAGCGAATGGCTCATGTCATATCAGCTTTTGACCGCGAAACCCGTGATTTACGCCGCCAATGTGGCGGAAAAAGACGCCAAAGAAGGCAATGTCTACGTCGAAAGCGTAAAAGAACTGGTCAAAGACGAGGACAGCGAAGTTTTCGTGATTTCCGCCAAGATTGAACAGGAGATTGCCGAATTCGATGAAACGGAAAAAATACTCTTCTTAGAGGAACTGGGCCTCTCCGAATCCGGCCTGGAACGGCTGATTCGAGCCAGTTATAGCTTATTGGGGCTGATCAGCTTTTTAACCGCGGGGGAAGACGAATCAAGGGCCTGGACCATCAAAAAGGGTACCAAAGCACCGCAAGCCGCCGGGAAGATCCACACCGACTTCGAGCGGGGCTTCATCCGGGCCGAGGTCGTCAATTACAAAGATTTTGAGACCTACGGCAGCATCGCCGCGGCCAAGGAGAAGGGCCTCGTCCGCCTTGAGGGCAAGGACTACGTGATGGCCGATGGGGACATCGTCACCTTCCGCTTTAACGTTTAACCGACATCATAAAGAACGAGCTTTTTATGCAAAAAACAAGCCGTCTGCTGGCCGAAGTGTCAGCAGACGGCTACTTTATATTTACTTGCTGATATCCGGCAAGGTCAAATCCCCCGGTTTGATCCAGCGCTTTTTCCGCATCAGATGGGTAACGGCTAAGGTCAGTACAGTAGGGAGAATAAAATGCATCAACGCGATGGCGATCAAGGTTGTTTGGGCGCCCATCGTCGGCTCCATGGCGGCAAAAGCGCCGAACTGGCCCACAAGCCCCGACGTCCCCATGCCGGCGCCGGCAGCCGTATTCGTCATCTGAAAAAGACAGGTGGAAACGGGACCGAGAACCGCTGAAACGATGATGGTGGGCAGCCAAATCAATGGCCGGCGCATGATATTGCCGAAATACAGCATAGAAGTGCCGATGCCCACGGAGATCAGGCTGCCGATCCCGTTTTCTTTATAGCTCATCACGGCAAAGCCGATCATCTGCACAGAACAGCCTACCGCCGCAGCGCCGGCGGCAAGACCGCTGAGGTCCAGCATGATGCAAAGTGCCGCGGAACTCAGCGGCGCGGTGAGGACCATCCCCACCAGGACGGCGACGACAATGCCCATGGGGAAAGGCGCCAACTCCGTGCCCTGGTTGATAAGATTGCCCAGGAACAGCATGAAAGACTGGATATAGGGACCGATGAGATAAGAAACGGCGCCCCCGGCAACGATCACGACAAGGGGAACCAACACAATATCGATTTTGGTCTTCCCGGCAATGAGGTTACCGATTTCCGCGCCGACCACTGCACCGAGATAAGCGCCGACCGGGCCGCCCATGGTATAGCCGTAAGCGCCGGCGGCCACGGCGGCAAAGACCACCAGAGGTTTTCCTTTTAAGCCCCAGGCAACGGCAGCGCCGATGGCGCCGCCCACCACCGGCGAGGTGGCGCTCAGAACTTCCGTAAAATAAGCCAGAAACTCCAGGTGGGGGATGCGGCTGAGCTGCGACATGATCAGCCCGATGATCAGCGAGGCGAAAAGCCCCAAAGCCATGGCACTCATGGCGTCAACGAAATACCGTTTCAACAGGCGGGTAAGGATCCCTTGCGGTTTGGCCATGCTCTGTTTTCCCTTCTCTCTATCACATCAGATCATTGTTTATATTGTCCCAATGATACCCCATTCCATGAAAAATGGCAAGGAGACCGCCAAAGAAACATGGAAAATTTACAATCAAAAAGTGCCGCTTTTCGTTATCCCAACGCCGCGGCACACTTTTTTTCATGAGGCATCAATAGCGCAACATTTCTCTTTCCATTTCGGCCACGGCCTTACCCAAGGTAATGTCGGCGCCGAGTTCCGTCAAGGCCAATTCGAGGCCGGCGATGACGGCGATCAAGTCCATGCTCTGCACCGCGCCGAGATGACCGACACGGAAGGTATTGGCAGCAAACTTACCCTGGCCGCCGGCAATGATGATGTTGTATTTTTCCCGCAGCACTTTTCTTAAGGCCAACGGATCAATCCCATCAGGACAAGCCACGGCGGTTACGGCGGGAGAAGCGATCTCGTCAGGGGCCAGCAATTTCAGTCCCATGGCCTTCAATCCTGTCCGCACCAGATTGCGGTGTTTATAATGATCGGCGACCACAGCGTCGATGCCGACTTCCTCAATATGACGCAAGGCTTCCTCCACGGCGAAAAGCACCGAAAGCGCCGGCGTAAAAGGGGTTTGCCCCTTTTCCAGCATATCTTGGGCTTTGATCAGATCGAAATAGAACTTGCGGTTTTGATTCTTTTTGGCGATTTTCATGGCCCGTTGGTTGGCGGCGACAAAGGCCAGCCCCGGCGGAGACATAAAAGCCTTTTGGGAACCGGTGACGGCCACGTCCACCTTCCAGCCGTCCATATCAAAGGGCGCCGCCCCCAGACCGGAAACGCTATCCACAATAAGCAGGGCGGGATGATCGCCCCGGGCTGCGGAAATTTCCCCGATGGGGTTCACGATGGCCGTGGACGTTTCGTTATGCTGACAGAGCACGGCTTTGATCTGATGATCCGTATCCGCCCCAAGGCGCTCGGCGATCACCTGGGGATCGATGCAGTTACCCCAGCCAAAATCGATGAAATCCACTTCCGCGTCGTACATTTTAGCAATATCTCTGAAGCGTTCGCCAAAATTGCCAATGGAGGCAACGATGACTTTATCGCCGGGATTGATAAAATTCACCACCGCCGCTTCGAGACCGCCGGTGCCGGAGGAAGTAAGAGTAAAAACTTCGCCTTCCGTCTGAAAGACCTTCTTGATTTTATGGGTAACGCCGCTGAGGATTGCTTTGAATTCCGGGCCGCGGTGATTGATCATCTGTTTCGACATGGCGCGTATCACATTGGGCGGCACATTGGTAGGACCGGGCAATAGAAAATACTCTTGAAGTTTCATGTTTCCCTCCATGGCTTCTGCAAGGTTAGTTTGTTACTTATCATATACCCAAACGCACTTTTTGACAATACGGAACCATGACAAATTTCTCCAAAATATTTATATTCCCGCTTTTTTCAATCTATCTTCATTTTTTCATCTTTTTTACTGGCCATCTTTTCATGAAGCAGCCGGGAAGCCACGGCCAAGGTCGGTACGCCGATGATGATGCCGATCAGGCCAAAAAGCTCGCCGCCGCAGATCACGCCCACAAGAACCCAAATGCCGTCGATGCCCACGCGGTTGCCGACAATTTTCGGGTAAATCAGCTTGTTTTCGACTTCCTGCAAAATGATGATGGTGATGATCAGAATCAGCGCCTTAAAAGGACTGATGACAAAGGTAATCAAAACGCAGGGGATGGAGCCGAACCAGGGGCCAACCACGGGAATCAGGTTGGTGATGGCCAAAGTCACGGCAATGACCAGGGCGTAGGGCATCTGCATGATGCTCAAGACAACGAAGGATAAAATCCCCAAACAGAGGGCGTCGAGAACTTGGCCTTCAATAAAGTGGCTGCAGGTTTCGTTTGTGATCTCCAGGACCTCCCGGGCCTTCTTATTGAAGCGCTCCGGCAGGAAGCAATCGGCAAAGCGGTTGAGGCCCGCCAAAAGCTTTTCCTTGCCCGCCAGCATGTAGATGGAGAAGATGAGGCCGAAGACCACGTTGAAAATACCGTTGGCGAGACTGACCGTGAAACCGAAAATATTCGGCACGGCATTTTGAAGCCCCTTAACCAAAGAATCAATCAGGGATGAAGCCGATTTGGCCACTTCGTTTAAGAGCAGGGAATCAAGATTGTAAAAGGAGAAAATCCCTTCGGCCCAAACATAGAATTTTTCAGCGTAATCGGGAAGCCTCTGACCGAGGGCGCTCAAACTCTCGATGAACTGGGGCAGGACGATCACGAAAAACAGCGATAAAAACGACGCGACAATTAAGAACGTGACGGCCATGGACACCATACGCTCAATACCGGCAAAAAGCCGGTGTTTTGCAGCTATCTTATTGAAGAAACGCTGCTCTAAAAAGCGCATCAGCACGTTGAGAATGAAAGCGAAAACAAAGCCGAAAACCAAGGGTTTGATCACGTCCAAAAGCGTGGTCAAGCCCAGCCAAAGCTCTTTGACGTAATAGCCGATTCCCATCAGGGCCAGGCCGAATACGATATAAAACAGGATACGCCGGTCGATGCCGAGGTCTTCCAGCCGCTTTTGTATCATGGCTCCTCCGTTAATTTTCGTCGAGCAGTGAATCTTCGGTAGCGTCAACAAGCTCCGCCGGCTCTTCCGATTCATTGACGACGATGGCCATGGATTTGACGAAATCCTCATTGGCCACTTTCATGATGGTAACGCCCTGGGTATTTCTGCCGATCACGGGGATCTCCGCAACCTTGGTGCGGATAATGATGCCCTCTCTGCTGATGAACATCACTTGCTGGTCTTCGGAAACAACACGGATCGCCGCCACCAAGCCGGTTTTGGCGGTTACCTTCAGGGTATAGATGCCTTTACCGTCCCGGTGTACGATACTGTATTCAGAAAGCTTGGTCCGCTTGCCGTAACCTTTTTCCGAAACGCAGAGCACATAACGGTTATCGATTTCTTCGGGATTGATCACGTCCATGCTGACAAGGATATCATCGGGAGCAAGACGGATGCCGCGAACGCCTTTGCTGACGCGGCTGACTTTCCTGACTTCATCTTCTTTAAAGCGAATGGAATAGCCCCGCTTGGTGGAGAGCATGATTTCATCACCCTTTTCAATGAGGCGGACGCCCAAAAGGCCGTCGCCTTCGTTTAAGGAGATGCCCAAAATACCGTCTTTGCGATTGGAATCATACTCTTTCAGCGGCGTTTTCTTGACGAGGCCTTTTAAAGTAACCATCAACAGATAGCGGTCTTCGTCGTAGTCCTTGATGGGGAAGACGGTCTTCACCCGGTCTTCACCGCTGAGATTGATCAGGTTGATGATGGCCGTTCCCTTAGAGGTGCGGCTGCTTTCGGGAATTTCATGAACCTTCAGCCGGTAAACGCGGCCCTTTTCCGTAAAGACCATCAAATAATCGTGGGTGGAAGCAATGAAGAGGCTTTCCAGGAAATCCTCGGTTTTGGTGGTCATGGCCATCACGCCTTTGCCGCCCCGGCGCTGACTCCGGTATACGTTGGGGTTTAAGCGTTTGATATAACCGCTGGCGGTGACGGTGATCACCGCATCTTCTTCGGCGATGAGATCTTCGATATCGAAATCCCTGGCGTCGGCTTCAATCACGGTGCGGCGGTCATCGCCATATTTGTCTTTCATCCGCAGCAGTTCATCTTTGATGATGCCAATGATCAGACTTTCATCGCCTAAGACCTCTTCGAGCCAGGCAATGGTCTTCAAAAGCTGGGCCAGCTCTTCTTCGATCTTTTCCCGTTCCAGACCGGTAAGACGCTGGAGCTGCATTTCGAGGATGTGCTGGGCTTGGCGGTCACTGAAAGCAAAGGCGTTGCAGAGGGCTGTTTTGGCGATCGTTTTATCGCGGCTGCTCTTGATGATGCGGATGACTTCGTCGATGTTATCAAGGGCGATCTTTAAGCCTTCCACAATTTCTTTTCTTTCCTTGGCCTTTTTCAGATCGAACTGGCAGCGCCGGGTCACCACATTGATTTGATGCTTGACGTACTCCTCAAGGATCTGTTTTAACGTCAAAATCTTCGGCTCACCGCCGACCAGGGCCAACATGATGATGCCGAAACTCTCCTGAAGTTGGGTATGTTTATAAAGCTGATTTAGAATGACCTGGGGAACGACGTCCTTTCTAAGCTCAATGACGAGGCGCATGCCATTGCGGTCGCTCTCATCCCTTAAATCGGTGATGCCGTCGATTCTCTTATCCCGAACCAGGTCCGCGATATTTTCAATGAGGGTCTTTTTGTTGACCTGATAGGGAATTTCCGTGATCACGATCCGGGTTTTGTTGCCGCTCATCTCCTCCATGTGGGCTTTCCCCCGCATACGGACGGTGCCCCGGCCGGTGGTATAAGCTTCCAAAATGCCGCTCTTCCCCAGGATGCTGCCGTAGGTGGGGAAATCCGGCCCTTTGATGTGCTCCATCAGCTGCTGAACGGTAATCTCCGGATCATCCAAAAGCGCGGTGAGACCGTTGATCACTTCTTTTAAATTATGAGGAGGGATGTTCGTGGCCATGCCCACGGCAATCCCGGAAGAGCCGTTGACGAGGAGGGTGGGAATCTTCGCCGGTAAAACCGCCGGTTCCTTTTCGCTTTCATCGTAGTTGGGGACGAAATCCACGGTATCCTTATTGATATCCGCCATCATTTCCAGAGCAATTTTCTGGAGCCGGACTTCGGTATAACGCATGGCGGCGGCGCTGTCGCCGTCGATGGAGCCAAAGTTACCGTGACCGTCGATCAAAGGATAGCGGATGCTGAAATCCTGGGCCATGCGGACGAGGGCATCGTAAACGGAGCTGTCGCCGTGGGGATGGTATTTCCCCAGAACGTCCCCGACGATACGGGCGGATTTTTTATGGGCCTTGTCAAAGGTGATGCCGTTTTCATACATGGAATAGAGAATGCGGCGGTGTACCGGTTTTAAGCCGTCTCTCACATCAGGGAGGGCCCGGCCAACGATGACGCTCATGGCGTAATCGATATAGTCTTTTTTCATCTCTTCCTCGATATTTACGGGGAAGGTGTTTTGATTCACGTCAAATTCTTCAGACACGCTGTGATTCCTCCTTCAAGCTTAAATATCGAGATTTTCAACGTAGCGGGCGTTGGCGGAGATGAATTCCCGGCGGGGCTCCACTTTTTCCCCCATCAGGATGGTGAACATTTCATCGGCCAAAAGGGCATTTTCATCCTCCAGATGAACCCGTTTCATGACCCGGGTTTCCGGGTCCATGGTGGTTTCCCAGAGCTCTTCCGGATTCATTTCCCCCAGACCTTTGAAGCGCTGAACGGCAATATCGCCGTTGCCCCAATCTTTTAAAGTGGCGCTTAAAGCGGCGTCGTCAAAGACGTAGCGGGAGGTTTTGCCCTTTCTCACCCGGTATAGGGGGGGCTGGGCAATATAGACGTAGCCCGCTTCGATGAGATGGCGCATATAACGGAAGAAGAAGGTCAACAGCAGCGTGGCAATGTGAGCGCCGTCGACGTCGGCATCGGTCATAATCACCAGTTTTCTGTAACGGGCCTTGGATAGATCAAAATCTTCGCCGATTCCGGTGCCCATCGCCGTGATCATGGCGCGGATTTCCGCATTGTTCAGCACTTTATCCAAACGCGCCTTTTCAACGTTGAGGATCTTACCCCGTAAAGGCAGAATCGCCTGGATCTTGGGGTTTCTTCCCTGTTTGGCGGAGCCGCCGGCGGAATCCCCTTCGACGATGAACAATTCGCAATTTTCAGGGTTTTTGTCGGAGCAATCCGCCAATTTCCCCGGCAGGGACGTCTTTTCCAAAGCATTGGTTTTTCTCGTCATTTCCCGGGCTTTTCTTGCCGCTTCCCTGGCCCGGAAGGCCTGGGCGGATTTCTCCGCGATTTTCTTCCCCGTGGCCGGGTTTTCTTCTAAGAAGGTATTGAGACATTCACAGACCATGGATTCGACATAGCCTTTGAACTCGGAATTCCCTAATTTCGTCTTGGTTTGTCCCTCAAACTGAGGTTCTAAAACTTTCACGCTGATGATGGCGCTAATGCCTTCCCGGATATCTTCCCCGCTTAAATTGGGGTCCTTCTCCTTTAAGACATTACAGCGCCGGGCATAATCATTGATCACCCTGGTCAAAGCCGACTTAAAGCCGGTTTCGTGGGTACCGCCTTCCTGGGTATGAATATTGTTGGCGTAAGAGTAGATATTTTCCGCGTAACCGTTATTATACTGTATGGCGAATTCCGCTTCGAAGTCATCCTTTTTGACGCAGTAGTAAATCGGCTTATGGAAGACTTCCTTGTTTTTATTGACGTACTGAACAAAGTCGGCAATACCGCCTTCAAAGTGAAAAATCTGTTCGTAACCGTCTCTTTCGTCCTTGACGAAAATCTTGATGCCGCCGTTCAAATAGGCCAGTTCCCGAATGCGGGGAATCAGGATTTCCTTCTGAAAGATCAGATCTTCAATATCAAAAATTTCGGAATCGGGCAGGAAGCTGATTTCCGTACCGGTGGTATCGGCTTTGTCAATGACCTTCAAATCGGCATCGGGAACACCCCGGTGATAGCCTTGAAAATAAACTTTGCCGTCTCTGGCTACCTTCACGGTAAGCCATTCAGAAAGGGCGTTGACCACGGACATGCCGACGCCGTGGAGACCGCCGGAAACTTTATAGCCCCCGCCGCCAAATTTACCGCCGGCATGAAGCACCGTCAACGCCACTTCCACGGCAGGACGGCCGGTCTGGGATTGGGTATCCACGGGGATACCGCGGCCGTTATCCCGCACGGAGATACTGTTATCCTCATGAATCGTAATATAAATCTCGGAGCAATAACCGGCCAAGGCTTCGTCGATGCTGTTGTCGACGATTTCATAAACAAGATGATGCAGGCCGCGAACACCGGTATTACCAATGTACATGCTGGGGCGAACGCGAACTGCCTCCAACCCTTCCAATACCTGAATCTGATCGGCATTATAGGAAGAAGCGTTGTTATTTTCTGTCATATATACCTCCTGATATGGCGTATGTGGACACTCGGGATCAATCAAAGGACTTTAAATCCGTTTAATACGCCCAGTTTCTTCTAATTTATATTATATCATGAAAAATCTACGTTTACAAGATTTAAGCGCTCCCTATTAGTTAGATTTACAAAGATAACTTTAAACATCGAACCTTTTTTGACCAATCCTTTATTTTTCTCAAAAACAAATGGCGGTCATAGATAGTACAAAATCCATTTCTTTTTTTATGGCGCCTCCCCCGATACGAAGGGACGATACGACAGCCGCTTTTCGCGCCTCCCTTTTTTAAGCAAAAAGAGCTGACCCATGAAGCAGTGCCACAAAAAAATCCGGTTTCTGATATTCTCAAAAACCGGCTCTTTTCATCTATGATCTGCTTAAAGGGGCCGTTTTTCCGGCATACCGGCTCTCCTGGGGTATTTCTCCGGTGTGGGGCCAAGCTTTTTGATTTCCAGAACAGCCCGGTCTTCTCCGTTGAGGCGGTAGCGATGATGGACGGCAAGTTCACAGTTTAAAAGAGTCAGTGCCTTTGCGGCGCCGTCGGTTTCTTCCTTTCCCTTCATTGCCAAAAAGCGGCCGCCGGGTTTCAGGAAAGGCGTACAGAGCTCTAACAGCACCGGCAGGGAGGCCACGGCCCGGGCCGTGACAAAATCAAACTGTTCCCGCAGATTTTCCTCCCGGGCCAGCTCCTCGCTGCGGCCCCAGAGAATTTCCACATCATCGGCGAAAAGCTCCCTCTTGAGCCGTTCCAAAAAGCCGCAGCGTTTTTTCGAAGCGTCCAACAAAGTGACCTTCAAATCGGGACGGAAAAGCCGCAAAACCAGACCGGGAAAACCGGCGCCGCTGCCCACATCAAGAAGACTGGCGTTCTTAGGCAGATCCACATAGTTTAGCAGACAGAGGCTGTCGGCAAAATGCTTTACCGCCATCTCCCCCGGTTCCGTAATCGCCGTGAGATTCATCTTTTCATTTTCCTTGCGCAAATAACAGGCGTAATCTGCGGCTTTGCCGATGATCTCTTCGGTATAATTAATCTTTAGTTCGTCAAGGGTGGCTTTTAAAGTCTGGACAAACTCAGTCATGAAGCGCTTCCCTCCCCTTTTTCTCCGTCAGATAGACGAGAAGTACGCTGATATCCGCGGGGCTAACCCCGGAAATCCGGGAGGCCTGCCCCACGGTGTAAGGACGCACCGCCGCCAGCTTTTCCTTGGCTTCGATGCGCAGGCCGCCCACGTCGTTATAGTCAAGGTCGGCGGGAAGCAAACGCCCTTCGGTTTTATCGAAGCGTTTGACCTGTTCCCGTTGTTTTTTCAAATAACCCTCGTATTTCACTTCAATCTCTTCCTGTTTCAGCGCTTCGTCGTCCCAAAGACCCGCCTTATGATCGATGGCGGCGAGATCCCGGATATCGATGGCGGGGCGTTTCAACAGCTCCGACCCACCGATGCTGCCGTTGACCGCGGCGGATTGCTTTTTCTCGAGATAGGCGATGACCTTTTCGTCTTTACCCTGGAACCGCACATTGGAGAGCCACGCTTTTACAGCCGCCATCTGCGTCAGCTTTTCATTGAAAACCCGCCAGCGCTCTTTCGTAACAAGGCCGATTTTATAACCCATTTCCGTCAAGCGCAGGTCGGCGTTGTCGTTCCGCAGCAACAGGCGGTATTCCGCCCTGGAAGTGAAGAGACGGTAGGGTTCGCCGGTACCTTTATTGACCAGATCATCGATGAGGACGCCAATATAGCTGTCGGAGCGCTTCAGAATCAGGGGCTCCCGCCCTAAGAGCTTCAGCGATGCGTTGATCCCGGCCAGCAAGCCCTGGCCGGCAGCTTCCTCGTAACCGGAGGTGCCGTTGATTTGACCGGCGCCGTAGAGACCTGCGATGTCCTTATATTCCAGGGTCGGTTTCAGCTGTGTCGGCACCACGCCGTCGTATTCGATGGCGTAGGCGGGGCGCATGATCTTAACCTGCTCCAGCCCGGCGATGGTACGCATGAATTTTTCCTGGATCTCGTAGGGCATCCCCGTGGACATGCCCTGAACATAAATTTCATTGGTATAGAGACCTTCCGGCTCCAAAAACAGCAGGTGAGCGTCGCGATCGGCAAAGCGCACCACCTTATCTTCAATGGAAGGACAGTAACGGGCGCCGACGCCTTCGATGATACCGCTGTATTTCGGCGCCAGATGAAGATTATCCTCAATGATCTTGTGGGTTTCGGGGTTCGTATACGTAGAGTAGCAGGGTACCATAGGCCGGTCAAAGGTCTTTGTGAGGTAGGAAAAGGCCAGCTTTTCCTTGCTCCCCGGCTGCTCTGTGGTTTTGCTGAAATCGATGCTGCGCTTGTCGACCCTGGCCGGGGTACCGGTTTTAAAACGAAAGAGTTCAAGGCCCAGATCTTTCAGAGAAGCGGAGAGCTTTCCTGCCATGGGCTGATTGTTGGGGCCGGCGTCGGTCAAAAGCGTTCCCTGGATGATGCGGCTTTTCAGATACGTGCCGGTGGTCAGAATCACGGCGCGGCCGGAAAACATGATGCCGTTTTGGCAGAGAACTCCGGTGACGCCGCCACCTTCGGTGAGGATTTTTTCTACCGCCGCCTGTTTTAGGTCGAGATTTTCCTGATTTTCCAGGGTCCAGGTCATCTGCCGCTGATAATCGTGTTTATCCGCCTGGGCCCTTAACGCCTGGACCGCCGGACCTTTGGAGGTGTTCAAAAGACGCATCTGAATCTGGGTTGCGTCGATATTGATCCCCATTTGGCCCCCGAGGGCGTCGATTTCCCGCACCACGTGGCCTTTGGCGGGTCCGCCGATACTGGGATTACAGGGCATCAGCGCGATGTGGTCAAGGCTTAAACTCAGCAGCAGCGTCTTTCGGCCCAGGCGGGCTGAGGCCAGAGCGGCCTCGACGCCGGCGTGACCGCCACCGACCACGATGATATCGTATTTTCCTGCAAGATATGGTTCCATGGGCTCACTTCCCTATACAAAATTCCGAAAAAATACGGTCTATGATTTCCATTGAGATGGTGACACCGTCAATCTCACCGAGGATCTCCAAAGCGGCCCGCAGGTCGATGACTTGAAAATCCAGGGGCATTCGCTCTTCCTGGCTTTGCAAAACTTCTTGCAGATGGCTTTTCGCCCGTAAAAAGGCCTCTTTGTGGCGGAGGTTACCCACCCATTCATCGCTGTTTTGGGATATCTCCCCGGCCATAAACAGAGCCTGCACCGTTTCGCCAAGGGTATCCAGATTCTGCTTTTCTTTCGCGGAAAGAAACACCACGGGATAAGGAGCGGCGGCAGCCTTCATTTTATCCTGATCATAACGGACCACGTCGCTCTTATTACAGACGACGATGACCTTTTTCCCGCCGAAGGCAGCCATGATCTCTCTTTCCTCGGCGTCGAAACCGTCGTCTCGATCGGTGACGAATAGGATCAGGTCGGCTTTGTCCATGGCTTCCCTCGTTTTGTCCACACCGATTTTTTCAATGGGGTCCTCGGTTTCGCGAATCCCCGCCGTATCCTTGATCTTTAGGGGAATACCACTTAACAGCACCGTATCTTCGATGACGTCCCGGGTGGTGCCGGGAATATCGGTGACAATGGCCCGCTCCTCGCTTAAAAGGGCGTTCATCAAAGAGGATTTGCCCACGTTGGTTTTGCCCAAAATCGCCGTGGCGATTCCCTGACGGTAGATCTTCCCTTCCTCAGCTTTGCGGATCTCCCCCTCCATCTCCTCGATGAGGGATTTTACCCGCCGCTGAATGGTGTCGGCGACGGTATCGTCAAGGCCGTCTTCGGGAAAATCAATGACGGCTTCGGTCTCGGCAATCAGAGCCACGAGGTCATCACGAATTTTCAGAAAACTGCGCCCCTTATCCCCTTTCAAACGGGTCAGGGAAAAATCAAGATCTTTTTCGTCCATGGCCTTGATCGTCTCGATGACGGCTTCGGCCTGGGAGAGATCGATTCTGCCGTTGAAAAAGGCCCGCTTGGTAAATTCCCCCGGCTGGGCCAGTTTGGCGCCGTGGGCAAGAAGTAGTTCCAAAACGCGCCGGGCGGCCAGAAAACCGCCGTGGCATTGGATCTCCGCCATCTCTTCCCTGGTATAGGACTGGTTTTCCTTCATCAAAGCCAACAAAACTTCATCGTAAACTTTTCCCCCATCGACGATATGGCCGTAATGAAGGCGAAAACCCGCCGCCGTTTTTAGAGAAAACGGCTCTTTCGCCTGAAATATTTTTTCTGTCAGGGCCCAACTGCCCTCTCCCGAAAGACGGATGATGGCGATACCCCCGGTGCCTGCCGGCGTGGCAATGGCAGCAATCAGCGGAAAGTCCATAACAGCTCCTTTCTTCCTTTTTTTCATGAGGTCAACAAAGATCACGACGCAGCAACAAAAATTACGCCCTGGCCGCGGATCTTTCGCAGGAAAAGCATTCCGAAGACCTTAAAAAGCAAAGAAAGCCCGACTACCGCCGGGCTTTCGCAGCAATTATTTCTTTTTGGCGATGACAACCTTGCGGAAGGGTTCCTCCCCTTCGCTGAAGGTCCGAACTTGATCGTCGCTTTGCAGGACCGTGTGGATGATTCTTCTTTCATAGGGACTCATTGGCTCCAAAGAAAGGTTCTTCCCGGATTCCTTCACCCGTTCCGCAAGCTTTTTCGCCAGATGCTCCAAGGTTTCTTCCCGTTTTTTGCGGTAGCCTTCCACATCAAGGATGTATTTATTGCGTTCGTCAAAATGACGGGCCACCGTTAAGTTGGTCAAATACTGGAGGGCGTCTAAGGTTTCGCCGCGGCGACCGATGAGGATGCCGAGATCCTTACCGATCAGATCAAGGGTGACAAAATCTTCGCTTTCTATGGATTCGATGGTAACATCGAGCTCGAACTTTTCAAAAACAGTCGTTAAAAAGGCAATGGCATAAGAAGTCGGCCCGTCTTCCGCGGAAACCTTCACCACCGCGCTTTTGGAACCGATACCAAAGATCCCTTTGGAAGGCATGGTAACGATCTCAATATTGACTTCTTCCCGGGATTTTCCCATTTCCGCCAAAGCCAATTCAATGGCTTCATCAACGGTTTTCCCGGATTTTTCCAAAGTTTTCATGATGACTCCTTTATTCTTTATTGCCAGGGCTTATCCTTCTGATTTCTTTCGCTGCTGCTTTCGTTCCCTGCCATGGCTTCCGAATTTTTCTGAGACATATTGTGGGTTGCTTCATGTCTGCCATGACCCTGTTTCTCATCATGTTTTTGTTGGGTTTTATTTTTCTTTTCCTGTTCTTTGTCGTACATTTCCGCAGCCATGGTGATTTTGCTCTTCTGTTTTTCTTCTTTGGGAGCAAAGATCCCGGCTTTGTAGCGATAGTTCAGGAAAGACGTTTGCAGCATGGTAAAGAGGCCGTAAAACAGCCAATAGATGGCCAAAGCCGCGGGGAACTGCTGGGTCATGAAAAGGAACATCGCCGGCATCAGGATCAGCATCATTTTCTGCGTCATATCCTGGCGGTTGGTGGTGCTCATATACTGCTGTACCATGGTCACCAAAGCGCAGCCGATCGGCAATATCCAGGGCCATGTTGTGTTTTTCACCGTTATGGATAAATCCTGGATCCAGAAAAAGCTGTAGTGGCCGGCGGTAATGACGCTTTCCGCCGGGATCCAATTACGCAGCCCATAAAACAAAACAAAGAGGATGGGCATTTGAATCAGTAAGGGCAAGCAACCGGAAAGAGGATTGATTTTCGCGTCGCTGTATAGCTTCGCCACTTCTTCCTGTTTTTTCTGGGGGTTGTTTTCGTATTTTTTACTGATCTCCTGCATTTTCGGCTGCATTGCCTGCATTGCCTTCATGCTCTTCTGTTGTTTGATGTTAAGGGGCGTGGTCGCCACTTTGACGAGGAGCGTCAGCAGGATAATCGCGTAGACATAGTTATCTACCTGGACATAGGTAAGGGCAACGTGAATTCCTTCCAAGATGGTACCCACGATTTTTGCTGAGGTGGCATCTTGGTCTACAATATAATTGCCGTCTGCGTCGAGATTGGCGGTAGTGCAACCGGCCATCATAAAGACGAGACAAATCAGGAGAAGAACGAGAACGATCTTCTTAGATTTATTAAGCTTTGTCATAAATAATTCCTCTTGTTCCCTTTATGCGGAAACACAACGGTCAGTCTACCGGGTCATAACCGCCTTTACAGAAAGGATTGCAGCGCAAAATACGCCAAATCGCTTTCCGGCCGCCTTTCCATATACCATATTTTCCCACTGCTTCAAGGGCGTACTGAGAACAGGTCGGCTGGAATCTGCAACAAGGCGGAAACATCGGTGAGATCGCCTTTTGATAAAATCGGATGAGCAGGATCATGACTTTTTTCATACTTTTATCTTTCTTGAAAGGTTTTCCAATTCCTTTTCCATTTCGCGATAAGATATCTGGTTGATGGTACGTTTGGCGATAATGATATAATCGTACCCCGTCATAAAGAATTCCGGGTGAAGTCGGGCAATTTCTTTCAAACGTCTGCGCACATGATTTCTGTTCACAGCGTTGCCCACTTTCTTCGATACGGTAAACCCCACCCGAAAATCGGAAAGCTTATTTTTTCGGTAACAAACAACCATATCCTTGGCATTGAGTGATTTTCCCTTTTGATAAGCCCTGGTAAAATCTCTTCTTTTTTTTACTCTGTTTTGATCATCCAATTTTATAAATTCCGCCGATCAGACACTTAGTTGTTTTCTTCCTTTAGCTCTTCTTCTTTTTAAAACTTTTCTGCCGTTGGCATCGGCCATTCTGGCGCGGAAGCCATGAACTTTTTTGTGCTGGCGATTTTTGGGCTGGAATGTTCTTTTCACGGTATTTCCTCCTATTCTTATTATTAAAGCAAAAATATTTCTACGCCGCAGTTAAATTTTCAGATAACTACGGCAGTCTATCCTATTGCACAGTACACCTATTATAGCGCATCCATTTAGCACTGTCAACAAACAATCCGACCCGTATTTTTAAAAAAGTTATCCACAATGTTTTAACATTGATCATTATTTTTTCTTACATTATATATAGCATATCTTAAAAAAAAGTTATTCTCACAATTCACATTGGAAATATGCAGAAGAAAAAGAAGTCCCACAATGGCATGTGTATAATTGAGAGAGCACACCCTTGAACTATGGCCTTTTTTTATGTTAGAATGGTAATCGCGAAGGAAAAACAATGTTTTTTTCTTCGCACTTTCTCCCTAAAGGATGCGGTCCTTTCATGGGAGAACTGTTCTTGCGATGAAAAAAAGAGATATCCACTGATCAATAAAAGTGATATCTATGATGATAGAAAGATAAAAAAACAGGGGAAAAATAGAACGGACCCGATTTTTTTCATCGCCTTATGGAAAAACTGACACCAAGAAAAGCCGGAGGATATCGTATTTTGCTTCATTTAAATTTAGATCCCTATATCCAATTGTGGAATAATACCTTGCTTCACATCAAAGAACATGAGAATATCGCCTCCACCAGTTACCAATCATGGTTTGAGCCGCTGCAAGTTGTGGATTTTTATCATAACAAAATTTATTTGGCCACCGCCACTGATTTTATCATCGAATGGATCAATGACCATTATAGCGCCATGCTGCGGCGGAATTTGGAAATTGTTTCCGAAAGCAAAGTTGTTGACTTTGAACTGGTTTTACTGAATCCCGACGGAACGTATACCCCGGATCACAACAGAAATGAAAATGAAGAGGAAGAGGAAAAAGAAACGGTTTCCTTGAAAACCCCTTCTTCCCCGGGAGCAAAGAAAATCCTTCATGATTGCAATGATATCGATGATATCTATACGGCCTCGTTGAATCCTCGCTATACCTTTGATACCTTCGTGGTCGGCGACAACAACCGTTTTGCCCACGCCGCTTCTCTGGCCGTGGCGGAACTGCCGGGAAAAGTCTATAATCCTCTCTTTATTCAGGGGGGCGTCGGTTTGGGAAAAACCCATCTGATGCAGGCCATCGGACATTTTATCAAAGAGAATAACCGCGGCGCCAAAGTCGCCTATTTTACCACCGAGCAGTTCGTCAACGAATGGATCAACGCCATCAAAGACAACACGCCGGAACAGTTTCGCAACAAATACCGTAAAGTGGACGTGATCTTAATGGACGACATTCAATTTTTGTCCAACAAAGACAGTTCCCAGGAAGAATTTTTTCACACCTATAACTCCCTTTATGAGAGCGGCGCCCAGATCATTTTAAGCTCTGACCGGCCGCCTTTTGAAATACCCAAATTAGAAGAACGTCTCGTAACCCGCTTTTTATGGGGCTTGACCACAGAAATTATGTCTCCCGATTTGGAGACGAGAATCGCCATTCTCCAAAAAAAGGCGGCGATGAACAATATTGTGATTCAATCGAAAGACGTTTTCTTTTATATCGCCAATCAATACGATACCAATATCCGTATTTTAGAAGGCGCTCTTAACCGTGTCGTAGCCTTTTCAAAAATGAAGGGTGAACCCATCACCCTCTCTCTGACCATGAAGGCTTTGGAAAATTTCGTTTCAGAAAACCATATCAAAGTCATCACCGTGGAACTGATCCAACAGGCCACAGCCCAATACTTCAATATTAAAACGGAAGATATGAAAAGTTCAAAACGAACAGCCCATATCACCTTCCCCAGGCAGGTTGCTATGTACCTCTGCCGGGAACTCACTGACATCACCTTCGAAAAAATCGGCGAATCCTTCGGTAAACGCCACTACACCACTGTAATGCACGCCCACGACGAAATCGCCAGAAAACTGACGATTGACAAAAACACGGTGAAGTATATCAAAGACCTTTCCGCATCCATCAAAAAGATGTAAACCATTTTTTCACGTGAAAAATACCATTTTTACTATCTGATTCCCAGCTTAAAATGGTATCAACATTTTCAGTCACATTGTTGATAAGACGACGATGGATTCCATAAACTTTCCTTGTGAACAATGTGCAAAGGAATGACCTCAAAAAATCGGTCCTTAAACTTTCCACCGTCAAAAAGACAACCGAAGCACAAAGAAAAAAACCGTTGCATACAGGGAATCAATGGGGTTATCCTTAAATTCACAGAGCTTATTATGATGATGAAAGAAAAGAAAGAATAATATAAAGACAGGAGCAAGCCATGAAAATCAAATGTGAGAAGAGCAACTTTTTGAAAGGTCTGCAAACCGTTGCCAAGGCCGTTTCCGCAAAGAATACGATCTACGCGTTGAGCGGTATCTTGATCACCGCCAAAGGTCAGGAAATGATTTTCCGCGCCACCGATATCGAAATCGCCATTGAATACAGGGACAGCGATCTTACCGTGGTGGAGGAAGGCAGTTTGATCATACCGGGACGTTACATTTTGGAAATCGCCAAAAAACTCCCGGAAGGAGAAATTGAGCTGTCCAGCGAAGGTTATACTTTCAACATCCGTTACGGCAGTTCCGAAATTACTGTCAACGGCTTGGACAAGGAAGAATTCCCCGATTTTCCTGTGGTGGAAGGGGATATAGCCGGTGTTTTTTCCCTTTATCGCTTTGAAAAAGATATCAAAGAGGTGGCGGTGGCCGCTTCCCCCGACGAATCGCGTCCCCTTTTTACCGGCGTGCTTTTTGAGATCGACGGGCAAAACGTCAATTTTGTGGCCACCGATACCCATCGTTTGGCTATGAAAAAATCTTCCTGGGTCTTAACGGGCAAGGAAAACAGTGTTTCTGTGGTGGTGCCCAATAAGATCTTGCAGGAAATCATCCGCAATGATTTTGAAGAGGACAGCAAATTGGAAGTGGTGATTGGGATGAAACAGATCAGCTTCCGTCATGAAAATACGCTCTACGTTTCCAGGCTCATCGAGGGTAAATTCCCCAATTATCATCAGGTCATTCCGGAAGCCGAGCGCATCAAAGCCGTGGCAGAAGTGGATGCTTCCTATTTTTCCGCTACCCTGGAAAGAGCCTTTATCCTATCAAAAGAGCTGGTCAGAGAACATGTCGGCCGGGTTAGTATCGCTCTTGCCAATGATATGCTCATTGTTGATTCAAGAAGTCCGGAAATGGGCCATATCCATGAGGAAATTCCCGTGCTGCAACAGGGAGAAGATATGTCCCTTGTTTTCAATGCCCGCTATCTGCTGGATATTTTGCGGGTCATTGAGAGTGAAACCATTGTCATGCGGTTTACCGGCGCCAATACCCCTTTGGTGATCGGCAGAAAAGACGACGAAGGTTATATTTATTTGGCCTTGCCGCTGAAAGCGTAAGATGATCCTAAAAGCGCTGAAACTCACCAATTTCAGAAATTACGGCAGTCTTGATATGGTTTGGAATCCGGGCATCAATATGATCCGCGGTGACAACGCCCAGGGTAAAACCAATCTTTTAGAGGCCATTGCTTTTTTAAGTACCTTCAGCTCCTTTCGCAAAAGCCCGGCGGCAGAACTGATCAAAAAAGAACGTGACTTCTTTCTGATCCGTAGTTGTTTTACGGGGAATCAGACGGAACACATCATGAATGTGGCTTATTCCGAAGATAAAAAATACCTGGTAAAACTGGATGGCAATACGAAAAAAAGAATTGCGCCGCTGATCGGTTCTTTGAATACGGTGATTTTTTCTCCCGACGATTTGATGCTGATGAAAGGCGGGCCGGAAGAACGCCGTCGTTTTATCGATGCGGAAATCATCCAGACGTCCCCCGAAAGCCATATGGTGTTCAGCCGTTACAACAAAGCGCTGAAACAGCGAAACAATCTTTTGAAGGAGATGCGGGAAGGCCGGGAACTCAGTGATATTCTCAACGCCTATGACCGACAACTGGCGGAAAACGGCGCGTCAATTTTGCTGCGCAGGAAGGATCTTTTGGAACGGCTTCTACCCATGGTGCGCCTTTCCCATCGCCGTATTACCGGCGGCAGCGAAGAGCTGATGCTGTCCTATGCCGGCGGTATCGAAGGTTATTCGGAGAAGAAACATACTTTGGAACAATGGAAAAGCGCTTACGAAGAAAAGCTTAAAGAGACCAGAAGTGAGGATATTCGCCGGGGCAGCACCACCTTTGGACCTCACCGGGATGATCTGCGTTTTTTTCTCAATGGTGACGATATCCGCCGTTTCGGCTCCCAGGGGCAGCAGCGCACAGCCTCTCTGGCACTGAAAATCGGCGAATTGGAACTGATGAAGGGGCAGCGGGGTGAATACCCGGTGCTGCTCTTAGACGATGTTTTATCGGAACTTGACGAACATCGGCGGGAAGCTTTGATCGAAGTGATCAATGGTAAAGTGCAGACTTTTGTTACTGATACCGGCAATCGCCAGCTATTTACCCGTTGTAGTGAATATCGAGTGGAAAACGGGATGATCACGGCAATCAGTTAATATCCACTATATAATATAATATTGAAACCGTCGGTTTTCCGACGGTTTTTTTATGTTCTATGAATGATTACCGTTGATGATCAGATACGATAACAGAAGCCTTGATCCTGTACTTTTAAGGATCTGAAGCAATATCAAAAACAGAAGGGAAACGGTTATCGGTTATGATGAAATACGCTATGTTTTTGGCATGGGACAAGGAAAGAAAGGGAGCTTCTTATAGGATCGACAACAACGAGAAAAAATAGATCATAATTTTATAATAATAACATAATCATGATAAATCATCGGTATATTGTTGCAAAAAGAGCATATAATATAGTAAAAATATAAGGAGGGAAAAGCTATGCTAAGAAGATTATGTATGAGCTCACTGTTTCTCTTTCTCTGCTTCTTGTCGTTGAGTCATTTTACACCCTTCACCACAGTTGTTTTCGCCAGCGGCAGCCCAACGCTAACCCTCTCAAACACCTCCATACCCGTGAACGGTGCGGTGGATGTGACCGTTTCCGATGCCCAAAGCCCAACAAATTCCAAAGACTGGATCGGACTCTGTAAAGAAAGCGCAGTTCCTCAAAGTAGTACCTTGATTTGGTGGAGTTACCTTTTAGACGTTGGAGTAACCGATGGAAATGGATCCTTTACCTTTCACCCGTCAGATATTGCGTCGAATAAACAGAGTATGTATGTAGCCGGTGAACGTTATAAATTTATACTTGCATACAATAACAACTATACGGTGATTGATAGTATAAGCTTTGCCGCGACGGCAAGCCAAAATCCCACCATCCAATCGTTCAGCCCGGTGATCCTGAATACCAGTGTAGGCACGGCTCCCCAACTTCCAGCCACGGTAACCGCGCAATACAGTAATCAAACATCAGGAAGCGTGAATGTAACTTGGAATAACGTGGATCCTTCTCTTTATGCTCAGGCAGGGAGTTTCACCGTAAAGGGCTTTGTGCCCCAAACCGGCGTGGTGCCCAAAGCCAGCGTCACTGTATTAGAAGGCAGCGGGCCGCTGCTTCGCTTTGAAGCGATCTCCGACACCCATATCAAAACAACAGACGACAGCGATATTTATACCAGCCATCTAAAAACTGCATTACATGACATCAATCAAATTGCCCCCAACAGCAATGCCTTGATGGTGGTTGGGGACATTACCAATGCCGGGACCTCCGCCCAGTACGATGCTTTTAACACCATCTTAAATTCTGTTCCCCACACAACGCCCTATTTTGCTTTGGGCAACCATGATACCTTTGGTTATGTAAGCTATCAATCGATGAAAGACACATTTTTAACAAAAACCGGAATGCCGGGAGTCCATTATGATACATGGATAAACGGTTATCATTTTATTGTATTGGGAACCGATAGTCTCAGCCTCAATAAAATTGATATTTCCGCCACACAGCAACAGTGGCTGAAAACGAAACTTGCGGAAAATAGCAGTCCGGACAAGCCCATCTTTTTGTTTATGCATCAGCCACTCAGCAATACCGTTGCGGGGTCCGATGAAATGCAGGATGTGAAGCAGGACAATCAAATCAAAGTGATCTTGTCCCAATATCCGCAAACCGTCGTATTCTCCGGGCATACCCATTATATCGCGACCTCGCCAAATCAGTTTTACAGCCAGCGCTATTGCTATATGGCAAATACGGCGTCCAGCGCTTATCTTTGGTATGGACCCACTTATTCCCAGCCGGGAACGGGCAGTCAAGGTTTGTATGTTGATGTTTATGACGACAAAGTGGTTGTCAAGGGCAGGGATTACACGCGCCAGGAATGGATCGCCCAAGAAACTTTCAGCTTTCCCAATTCTGTGCTTGCCCCGTATATGACGACAAATAAGACAGCCTATGCGAAGAATGAGTCGATCACCGTTCACTTTAACAACGGGCCTAAAGACCCCAAGGATTGGATTGGCATTTACAAAAGTACGGATACACCGGGGAGCGTTACTTCTACCAAATGGCTGTATGTCAACGGATCTCAAACAGCAACCAGTGGCATCGGAACCGGAAGCGTAACCTTCAGCGGCTTGAGCACGGCGGGGTTTTATAAGGCGTTGTTTTTAGAAAACGACGGTTATGATCTAATCTGCAATGAGGTTTACTTCACTGTAAATTAAATGAAGTAAAACAGAAATCAATGGAATATAACAAATTTAAGTGAGAATCCCATAAGGATTCTCACTTTTTTGTGTTTACCAGGCAGGAAGCAATATCATGATAAGTTAGGCTTTTTTATTGTTTTTATTTATGGTATAATAAATGAATCATAATGATGTGAGGAATTGATATGGGTAAGATCATCGCCATTGCCAATCAAAAAGGCGGTGTCGGCAAAACCACCACCGCAGTAAATCTCAGTGCCTACCTCGGCGCGAAACGCAAAAAGGTGCTGCTTTGTGATATGGATCCCCAGGGTAACGCCACCAGCGGCTTTGGAATCGATAAAAACAAAATGGAACATTGCATTTACGATGCCCTCATCAACGATATGCCCCTTTCCGTTTTGATCCAAAAGACGGCGACAAAAAATGTTTCCATCGTACCGGCGGGACAAGATCTCAGCGGCGCCGAAATTGAACTGGTGGAAGAGACGGAACGGGAAAAGAAACTAAAAAAGCAGCTGGATTTGGTGAAAGACGATTACGATTATACGATCATCGACTGCCCGCCGGCAGTGGGGCTTTTGTCCCTCAACGCCTTAAATGCCGCCGATTCTCTGTTGATCACCCTCCAATGCGAATTTTACGCTCTGGAAGGTTTGGGTAAAGTAACCGGTACGTATCAGTTGGTGAAACAGCACATGAATCCCAATTTGACTTTAGAGGGCATTGTTTTAACCATGTACGACAGCCGCACCCGGCTTTCCCTGGAGGTAGAAGAAGAAGTTCGAACCCACTTTAAAGAAAAAGTGTTCAAAACAGTCATTCCCCGCAATATTCGCTTGTCGGAAGCCCCCGGCTTTGGCATGAGCATTTTAGAATACGATCCCAAATCCAAAGGCGCCCTCGCCTACCAAGCCCTTGCCAAGGAGGTGATCAGAAGAAATGGCTAAAAAACGCATGGGAAAAGGACTCGGCGCCTTGATCCCCACGGATATTGAAGATAGCATCTTAAACGAAGCATCCGCAAAAAAAGAAAAAAATGAAGACAGCGGTGTGAAGCAAGTTGGCGTCGACAAAATTCGCGCCGCGCTGAAACAGGCCCGGAGCGTTTTTGATGATGAAAAACTCCATGAGCTGACTGCTTCTATTCAGGAGCACGGCGTGATTCAGCCATTGCTGGTCAGAGAAACGGCCCAGGGGTTTGAACTGATTGCCGGAGAACGCAGGCTCCGAGCGGCTAAGGCCGCGGGTCTTAACGAAGTTCCGGTGATCATTGCCCGCGCCGATGATGATAAGGCTGCGGAAATGGGGCTGATTGAGAATATTCAGAGGGAAGATCTCAACGCGATGGAAGAAGCGGCAGCTTACGCTAAAATGATGGAAGAATACCATTATACCCAGGAGAGTCTTGCTCAGACTTTGGGCAAAAGTCGCAGCTATATTGCAAATACCTTACGTCTTTTGGCTTTGGATCAAAAAACCAGAAATCTTATAAGAGAAGGTAAGATCAGCGCCGGTCACGGCAGAGCACTCCTTTCCGTGAAAGCGGAACCAAGAAAAGAACAGCTGCTGAAACGCATTATAAAAGAGAACCTTTCTGTCCGTCAGGCGGAGGACGCCGCCAAGGCCTTAAATGAAGCGCGGCCCCAAGGAAAGCAGCGCCTGCTTTATGGGGGGAACACTTATTACCGGGAAATGGAAAATAAGTTAAGGGAGCATTTTCAAACGAAGATCAGGATCTCCGGCTCTCCTGCCGGCGGTAAGATTGAGCTTTCCTACGGCAGCGATGAAGAACTGACAAGGCTCCTCGAACTGATGATCGAAGAGGAAAATGCCTGAACAATATAGTGATAGAAATCTGACTTTGAGAGAGACCGCAAGCGGTCTCTCTGTTTTTATAAGGAAGGAAAGACGTTATACCAATGTTTCACGTGAAACACAGCGTATCATATTTGATGAGACGAAATCATATAGTGTAGAAATGTTTCACGTGAAACACGGAGCGAAGAAATGACGACCACAAGTTCAATATACCGGCAAAATAGCACAAAAACAATGATCTATTTTGATAACGCGGCCACGTCTTATCCAAAGCCGGAGGAAGCTCAGGCGGAAGTAATCAACGTGATGAAACACTTTGGTGGGAATCCTGGTCGCGGCGGCTATGCTTTTGCCAAAGAAACCTCCCAATATATGGACAATGCCAGAAAAGAGATCGCTGATTTTCTCGCCGTCAATCCCTATAAAAATCTGCTTTTTACCTCCGGGGCCACGGAAGGCGCCAACGTCGTCTTAAAAAGCTGCCTAAAAAGAGGCGAACACCTTATTTATACCGGCGCGGAGCACAATGCCACGGGCCGTCCCGTGAAATGGCTGGAATCCGCCGGGATCGAGACATCGAAGGTTCCCATATCCGGGGAAAAAGAAACTGATTTAAAGGCCTTTGAGGCGCTCATCCGCAACAATACCCGTCTTTTTGTGGTCAATCATGGCTCCAACGTCTTCGGTTACGTCCAACCCTTGCCGGAAATCATCGCTTTGGCCAAACGGTACGGCATTCTTGTTTTTGCGGATATGGCCCAAACCGCCGGTTTCCTTGATTTTGATGTTGCCGCCTCCGGTCTCGATTTTGCCTGCTTTGCGGGACATAAAAGCCTTATGGGCTACGGTGGCATCGGCTTGCTTTATGTGCGGGATCCTATTTTGATCCGTCCGCTGATCCACGGTGGCACCGGTAGTATGTCTCGTTTGCTAAATCAGCCGGTTGTGCTCCCCAGTGGTTTTGAGGCGGGCACCCGCAATCTCATCGGCGTCGGCTCCCTTTTGGGTGGTGTGCGTTATTTAAAAAAGCAAACCCTTGCCGCCGTGCGGGAGCACGAAAGGGCCCTCACCAAGCGTTTCCTTGCCGGTTTGAGAGAGCTTCCTCAGGTTATGATCTATGAAGTCGGCAAAGAAAAAACGCGTTTGCCGGTGGTTTCCCTCAATATCAGAGACTACGCCCCGGGAGATGTTGCCGCGTTGCTGGAAGAGAAAGCAAATATTTGCGTCCGTGCCGGGCTCCATTGCGCTCCTCTTGCCCACGAAACCATCGGTACCTCTGCCGCAGGAACAGTGCGTTTTAGTTTTGGCGTCTTTAACAGTGAGGCGGAGGTAGACGTCGCCTTATCGGTACTGTCTGTCATAAAATAAAAGAATCGTCAGCGGAAAACCCATCAAAGGATGAAACAATAAAATAGTAAAAAAAGAAGACCAAAGCGGTCTTCTTTTTAAATCTTATCGTTGTGGTTTTTATTCCATTAAGGACGTAATTTTTGTGTTCAGTTCTTTTGCGGTGTCGACAATAAAGGTGGGTTTTACCTGTTCGATTTGGGGCCGCGTTTCCACACCCCAGGTAACGCCTATGGTCATCACCCCCGCGCCCTTGCCGCACTCGAGGTCGTAATGGGTATCTCCGATCATCACCGCCTGCTGCGGGGAGGCGTTTAAGCCGGTTAAGGCGTACTCTACCGGCGCCGGGTGGGGTTTGAAAAACTCAGTGGATTCCTTCGTTACCAGCAGATCGAAGTAGTCGGCTGCTTTCAGATGCTCTAAATTAAGGAGCAGGCTGTCCTTGCGTTTGGAGGTGACCACGGCGACGGTTAACCCTTCTTCCCTCAGAAATTTCAGGATATCTTCCATGCCGTCGTAAAAGCAGATCAGATCCGCGCCCCATTGAATATACTCTTTGCGGTAGGTTTCGACAAATTCTGCGGCGCGGTTTTGTCCGCAGAGCTCGACGCCCATCATGACCAAAGGGATACCAATCAGGCTTTTGGCATAATCGATGTCATAGTCGCAGCCCATTGTTACACTGGTCTTTTTTAGTGTTGTGATAATACCGGGGATCGTGTTTGCAACGGTCCCGTCAAAGTCAAAAAGAAACGTATCAGTCTTCATCTTTTCCATCATCTTTTCTATCATGCTCCCATATTCTTATTTTTTCCGCTTTTTCGCGTATTTCACTCAAAGGCATTTCTGTCGCCGCGGCGATTCGTTTCAAGTCCTCATATTCCGCCTTGGCTTTTTGAACGCCGTAACCTGTGGCGCATTTATAAGTGACTTCACCGTAGGGCGTCGCCACTCTTTCAAAATAACGCTGTAATGTAAAGCGTTCCATTGGTGAAACGGTCATTCCCAACGTGGTGGTGTGACAAAAGAGCGCATCCCGCGCTTGTTCCAGGTGAGCCCCTTCCGTTAACACTGTGATTTTCACGCCGGGCCGCCCCTTTTTCATTTGGATCGGTGTAAAGTACATGTCGTTGATGCCGGTGGCATAAATCACGTCCCAGAGAAACCCCAACTCTTCTCCGGTCATATCGTCTACGGTACATTCCAGACGAAAAAGGCCGTGGGCAGCCGTGTCGCTTCCCTCGCCAATGAAGACTCTGAGCAGGTTGGGCACTTCAAAGTCGCGGCTGCCCAGGCCGACGCCGGTGCGGTTTACGCCCATGGCGGGAAAGTCGCCGAATTGGCAGGAAAGCGCTTTTAACAGGGCAAGGCCCGTGGGCGTCACCGTCTCCCCTCTAACCGAGCTGCCAAAAACGGGAACACCGCGAAGCAGCTCGTTCAAGGCTGGGGCGGGCAGAGGAATTTCACCGTGGGCGCAAGTAACGCTGCCGCTGCCCATGGGCAACGGAGAACAAAAGATTTTTTCCAAGGCCATATCGTGGACAAGGAAAGCGACGCCGCAGATATCGAGAATCGCGTCAGCTGCGCCGACTTCATGAAAATGCAGCTGCTCCCGATCGATCCGATGGGCGTTCCCTTCGGCTTCCGCCAGCAGGGAAAAGGTATTTAAGGCGGTATCCTCCACCGCTGTTGGGAAGCAGGCGTCCTTGATGATCTCTATGATTTCTGGGAGATGGCGCGGCCTTTGCTTTGTTTTGGCATCGATTACAAACTCAATTTTGCTGCCGCCGAAGCCCCGCCGGGTCTCCTCCTTCCTCTGCCATTTCCAGGGGGGTAAAGACAGTTTGCCCAGAGCGTTTAAAAGCCGGTCTTCATCACCGCCACCGTCCAACAGGGCTGCGATGAGCATATCACCGCTGACACCGCCTACAGGGTTGAGATAGGCAATTTTCATCAATCATTACCTGCCTTTCTGTCAAAACTGCCGCTGCGAAAAGGTGTTTCGTCCAGAAGCACGCGGGCAAAAGGAATATTATTTATAATCGATTGGTAGTTATCGTAAAGGAAAGGAATTTCCCGTTCAGAGGCTTCGATGCGGGCTGTCTCCCGATCCACGAAACGCAGGCGAAAATTGTCTGATAAAATCTGTTTTAGGTGGTGCTCCCCGATTTTTATGCGCTCGATGTCCGCGGCTTGAAAGCCTTCCTCCAGATCGTAAGGGAAGCGCGTTAAAAGACAGGGGGTGCTGTGTTTTGCCGCGCTTCGGAGACCGCGTTCCCCGCCGAAACAACGGACTTCCGCCTTGTTTAAACCGCTGTCTGCCAGAGGACTGCGAAAACCCGTTTCTGTCACGGCCTTTTCCCCGGGACGGCAGATGGCCCGGTCGTCGGCGTTGCTGCCTTCCATAAAATGTTTGCCGCCGTACTTTTCACCGTAGCGGCGGATCTCTTGGCAAATCAGTTTTTTACAGTGATAGCACCGTGAGCGCCGGTTATGAAAAACATTGCGCTCAGCAAAGGTTTTGACCCGAATAAAATCCAAGCGCCAACCGAGGCGACCGGCTTCCGCCGCGGCGTAGCGTTGTTCCTCCTCGTCGCATCCTTCGGTGACGACAAAAACAGCCAACGCCGTGTCAGGGTGAACCGTAAAGGCGAGGTCGGTTAAGAGTGCGCTGTCGGCTCCGGCGGAGCAGGCAATCACCGGATGGTCGTAATCTTTTAGCTGTGTTAGCAAGTGTTTCTTTTTTGTTTCGTAAGCATTTTGATCCATAGCAAAAGCATATAATAATTCTTTTAAAATTGCAAGCCATCCCTGCGCCGGTTTTCCCGTGGGCTCTGGAAGAGGGGAGGGGCGAAGAAATATTGTCAATCAGCGCCCCCTGTGCTATAATATAAATTTAAAAGAACCATAAAAGGAGAATACGCCATGAGTGCAATATATAATTTCTACGCCGGTCCCGCCGTCCTCTACCGGGAAGTGTTGGAACAGGCCAAAGAAGAGCTTTTGGATTTTGACGGCACAGGGATGAGCGTCCTGGAAATCAGCCACCGTGCCAAAGCTTACGACGCCGTCATCGTGGAAGCCGAAGCGAACCTCAAATCATTGATGGGGTTAAACGACGACTACCGCGTATTATTCCTGCAAGGCGGCGCCAGTCTGCAATTTTCCATGGTGCCGATGAATTTTTTGCCTGCCGGCAAAACCGCCGATTATATCTTGACCGGCGTTTGGTCGCAAAAGGCCCTGAAAGAAGCGAAGAAGATCGGCGACACCCACGTGGTTTTCGATGGCGGCGCTACCAACTTTAACCGTATTCCCGGCGATTCCGAACTGCGTTTTTCCGACGACCCTGTCTATGTCCATATGACCACCAACAATACGATTTACGGCACGGAATTTTCCGCGCTCCCCGATGTGAAAGCGTTACCCCTCATCGCCGATATGTCTTCGGACATTTTAAGTAAACCGCTGCCCTTCGACAAATTTTCTCTGATTTACGCGGGAGCACAGAAAAATCTCGGTCCCGCCGGTGTGACCGTGGTGGTTCTGAAAAAAGATTTTCTGGAAACGGCTCAGGAAGTCAACGCCACGATGCTCAAATATAGTACCCATGTTGACGCCAATTCTCTTTATAATACGCCTCCCGCTTTTAGCGTTTACCTTGTCAACCTCGTGCTCCGCCACCTGAAGAAAATTGGCGGTTTAACGGCGGTGGCGGCGCATAATCAGAAGAAAGCAGGTCTTATTTACGATATCATCGACGGTAGCGACGGATTTTACAAGGGCCACGCTGAAAAGGGGAGCCGTTCTTTGATGAACATAACCTTTACTCTAAGCAGCGCTGATCTGGAAAAGCAATTCGTTGCCGAAAGCGAGGCTGTAGGGCTTATGGGCCTCAAGGGGCACCGTTCCGTCGGCGGCTTAAGGGCTTCGGTTTATAATGCCATGCCCTTAGAAGGGGCCAAAGCGTTAGCCGATTTTATGGTGGAATTTCAACGGAAGAATGGTTAAGGAATGTGAACAAAGAAGCGCCCATTGGCATTTTTGATTCTGGGGTCGGCGGCATCTCCGTTCTTGGTCGGTTGACAAAGCTTCTGCCCCGGGAGAATTATATTTATTATGCGGATACAGCCCGTTTTCCCTATGGTGACAAGTCCTGTGAAGTGGTGAAAGCCGGCGTATTGGAAGCCGCCGCAACCATGGCGGAACACGGCATTAAAATGTTGGTGGTGGCCTGCAATACGGCGACTGCCGCAGCCATTGAGGATTTACGGGCAAAGTATGATTTTCCCGTCCTCGGTATTGAACCGGCGTTGAAGCCGGCGGTGGAAGCCGCCGCGGGGAAGAGTGTCGCTCTCATCGCCACTTCCCTGACGCTGAAAGAAAAAAAATTCCGCCAGCTCTTTGAGGCTTACCGGGAAAAAGGGGAAATCGTGAATTTAGAAGCGCCGGGCCTTGCCGACCTGGTGGAAAACGGCCACTACCGCGATGAAGCGGCCAGAGCGTATCTGTCGCAGCTCTTTGATGGTGTGAAAGCCGACACCGTCGTTTTAGGCTGTACCCACTACCTTTTTTTATGGGAACTGATCCGGGAGTTTTTCCCGGCAGCGGAAATCATCGACGGCGGCAGCGGCCTTGCCCGCAACGTCTGCCGCACCCTTATGGAACAGCGGCTTTTAAAGGCAGAGGGAGAGGGGAGCATGACCGTGCTTTCCAGCGCGGAAGCGTCGTTTCTTCCCCGCTTTGACAGCTTTTTTCAGGATATCTTGTCAATTTTAGCGTTACTTTCGCATAAGATGTCATGAGAGAATCCATAAGGAGGAGGTCTTTTGAACGCTGACGGGATCCACGGTCTCGATGATCTGAACGCCTTGTTTTGGCAAAACCGTGACCGGCTCGGCGAGGAAGAACAGCGTCTTTTTCAGGCCATATTGCTGGAACTGCAAAAGGGAGAAGGTTGTGACCGCGCCCTGCTGGAAAAACTCATTACTTGTTTAGGACAAAAACGTAATCTGCTATAAAAAAAGATTAAAAAGGGAGCACCATGGCTTTTGGCTATGGTGCTCCCCCTTTTCCGACCATGAAATGATGTTTCATGATTCTTATTTCATTTATTCTTCTTCCGCGCCCCGGTGGCTGCCCCAAAAAAACAGTGCCACAGTGCCGGGGCCGGTATGACTGCCGATGGTGGTGCCGATGTTATTGATCACGATTTTTCCCTTCAATTGAGGGAATTTTTCTTCCACGAGAGCCGCCACGGCTTTGGCGTCGGCCAAACAGGCGGAGTGGGAAATAAAACAGTTGCCGTTGTAATCACCGCCGTCTTTGGCGTAAGCCGCCATTTTTTCCGCCATGGCGGCAATGGCTTTTTTCTTGGTGCGGATTTTGGACCAAACCACCAAGTGTCCCGTTTCATCCACATGGAGCAAGGGGCAGATTTTAAGAACAGTGCCGAGATAACCGGCGCCTTTGGAAATTCTGCCGCCTTTGATGTAGAAGGTCAGATCCCCGGAAAAGAACCAATGATGGATCTCAGTTTTATGGACTTCGGCCCAAGCGGCCAGCTCCTCCATGCGGTAGCCATCGTTGCGCAATGCGGAAAGGCGGTCCATGAGCAGTCCGTAACCGGCGGAAGCGGCCAAAGAATCAATGATGATGATTTTCCGTTCGGGGAACCGTTCCGATAGGATCTCTTTGGCGGCGTAGGCCGCGTTATACGTCCCGGAAATCCCCGAGGAAAGGGAAACGTGCAAAATATCCCGGCCATCTTCTAAAAAGCCGGTGAAATACTCGATGAATTCGGCGGTATTGATCTGCGATGTCTTGGTCTCCGCACCATGGGCCATAGCATTGTAAAAAGCGTCCATGCTGTCGGCGGGGTTGTCGTAATGCTCTTCGCCATCCAAAAGATAATGAAAACGAATATAGCGAAGATTGTTTGCCTGGTACTGCTCTTCCGTAAGATCCGCAGTGGTGCAGCAACTCAATATAAATGGTTTATTCATAATTCTCTCCTGCTAAATGAATTTCATTTTGGTATAAAGCATACACGTCTCATTATAAAATATTATATAGTATTCCATACCGTAAGGCAAGATCAAATATGAAAAGCCCTCTTTCCCTCAGAAAAGGCAACAAAACCAATGAGAAGAGAGTGTCGCTTTTAAAAAAAATCCGTACCGAAGGTACGGACAGCCTACAGCCAAAATACGCGTAAACGGATTTTGGCGATAGGATCATAGGCCTCAATCCCCGACGCGCCAAAACGGGGGGATTTTAGGCCAAAGCAAAAAGAAAAATGTTATAAGTCATAAGAAGAAAGGAATCACGGGTATACCGTGAAACAGCGGATGAAGGAAAGAGAGGGAGGACATCCCAGGTTTTTTGAGCGCGGTTTGCTTGGCAAAGTTCGCTCTCTTCTATTGTATGAAGGCAATGTTCACTTTATGCCTCATGAAAGCAAAATAAATATGATCAAAGGAATGGTCAGTAGGGAAAGGACGGTGGATATAAAAACGCCCCGGGAAGCCAGCAATTCATTGCCGTTGTATTCGATGCAAAGCATCGTGGCATTGGTGGCCACCGGCATGGCTGTGAGCACGGTGGCGATACCTAAGAGCAGAGAATCGTCGATAAACAGGTTTAAAACGTAATAAATCAGCAAGGGGCAGAGGATCAGTTTGATCAGAGAGAGCAGGTAAAGTTTGGGGATATTCCAGACCTCCCGGAAAGGCAGTTGTGCCAGGGAAGAGCCGATCAAGATCATCGCCAGGGGAATCGTGGCGCTGCCAAGGAGGGAGAGCCCGTCGTTAAGCACGGTGGGAAGCGAAAGGGGCAGTAGATAAAGGAGGAGTGCCGCCACGGAAGCGACTACGGTGGGGTTTAAGATGGTGGTGAACTTCAGCTTTGTTCCTTTGGGGGCGATCATCAAAATGCCGACGGAAAAGCAGAACAGATTCATGGGCAGATTAAAGATGGCGGCAAGGAAAAGTGCTTTTTCGCCAAATAGCGCCGACAGTACCGGAAAGCCCATAAAACCCACGTTGCCGAAAATCGTCATAAAATGATAGACGCCGTAGTCGCTTCGGTCTGCCCTTAACAGGCGGGGCACGGCCAAAGAGACAGCGCCCAAAAGGGCGTAAGTAAAAAAAGAAGCCCCCAACAGCAGCAAAACAGCGCTTTTTGCGATATCCTGGGGCACTTCGGCGACGGAAGACAAAATCAGTGCCGGCAGCGTCAGATAAATGACCAGCCGGGAAATGGCTTTGTTTCCTTCGGCGTTTAATATTTTTGTTCTAAAACCAAGATAACCTGCAGCGGCAATCAGAAAGAGCATAAAAATCTGTTCGATGATAATGGATAATTCCATGGTGGTACCTGCTTACGGTTGATTGAGAAATTCGATGATGGCGGCGGACAGCTCTTTTTTTTCCAAGAAAAAGGATTTTTCCCCGGTAAAGTAGAGAGGCTTTGAAAAGGTCATGCGGCGGTTTTCGGGAGTGAAACGCAAGGGCGTGAAGGCGAGATGGAGGCCGGTGTCACGGAAATACGCCTTCTCCAGATGAAAAAAACCGGTATAGATCTCTTTGATGGGATCCGCGGTATTGCTGTAGTCGGTATCAACGGCAATGACCACGCTTTTCCCCTGCTTCAGGCTTTCGTTGGTTTCCCGAAAGGTTTCCAGAATCTCGCGTTTGCCGCGGTAGACGGGGATGCTGCCGATGCTGCGGATCAGCGGCGCCACGAGGGCTGCGGCGAAAGCGGCGCGGACGGAGAAACGCTGTGGATGTTTGCCGCGGCGCGCGGAAAATGTATAGTCGCGGAATTGATAAAAACAATCGGAGAAATGAAAAAAGATGTCCAACACCCAAATGCACACCGGCATTTTTAAGGAAACAAAAGCATTGAGAGGACCCTTCAGGTCACTGTGGCGGATGAGAAAAACCGTCGGTTGGGGCAGGCTGGCGAGGTTTTGGCTGGTGCGGCAGGGCTTGATCACAAGAGATGCGACGACGCGGATAAAACGTCGGTATTTGTTCATGTTTTCCTCCCGATGTTCGTCAAAAAGCAGAGGGAAACACGGATGGAATCGCGAACCGGGCGGTAGTGACTCCCGGCGTTATCGTTGATATAAACGGTTTTTACCGATACGGTACGGAGGGGAATGTGGCGGCGGGCAGCGTCGATCAGCATATTGATCTCGTATTCGAAACGCTGACCGGGAATGCGGCAAAGGGCGGGAGCGTAAGTATATGGCAGGCCCCGCAAACCTGTCTGGGTGTCGCCGACATTGATGCCGTAGAGATTTTTAGCAAAAAACGCGGCGGTATGGTTGCCAAGATAACTTTTTTTCGGCGTTTTCCGGTCAAAAGCGCGGGTTCCCAAAATAATGCTGTCGGGATATTTCTCTAAAGTATAAAACACTTTTTTGATATCGTCAATTTTATGTTGACCGTCGCAGTCGGCGGTGATGAAGGCGTCGGTGGCCGTATCTTCGTTAAGGCAATGGCCAAAGGCGGTTTTCAACGCCGCGCCTTTGCCGCGGTTTTCTTCGTGACGCAGCACGGTAGCGCCGGCAGCCGCCACTTCCGCAAAGATGCCTTCCCACGGAGCTGCGCTGCCATCGTTCACAACGACAATGCGGCAAAAGCCGTTTTTTATCAGTTCCCGAATGAAGCCGGGGAACGTTGGCGGCGGTTCCAACGCCGGAATGATTAAAACGCAATTCATGACGGTCGCTCCTTTTTTCATCGGTACTAATAATTTATGGATAAGTAGGGTAAAACATGCTTAGGGAAAGTTTTTGTGCCTTTGCTGAAAAGTGAAGAAACCTCCAATAAAAACAGATCCTTTATTATTACTTTGGAAAAGGAGATTTTGGCAGTGGATTTTAATGCAAAAGAAAATTTAAAAGTAGCCGTTGCCTGTGAGAACGGTGAAGTTGTCAGAGATTTGGGCCAGACGGAGCAGCTGATGCTCTTCGATACCGAGGATGGAAAAATACAAAAGCAAAATGTTGTTGATTTCAAAAAAGATGATGCCGATTCCTTTGGCGGCCATTTTTCTCAAAACGGCATTGATGTTTTGATTTGTAATGAATTGACCAACGAGGAAGCCGAAGAGCTTCGTAATGCCGGCGTTCTTACCTATGCGGGGAACAGCGGCAAGGGCAAAGAGCTGGTAGACCGTCTTTTGCGTCAGGAGCTTTTTTACGATCCCGGCGCCCATCTCAGCGGAGAGGGCCTCGGTTGTGAGCGTTGCGTCGATCACCGTGATTATCGCATGGAAATCGCCGCGGAGATCGGACGTATGTCCGGTCATAACCGGTTTCACCTCAGTCATAACAGCGCCAAGGGCGAAACCACCGGTCATAATCAACAGGTCAGCTATAAAAAGGAACGCTGAGCGCTAAAAGATTGAGAGGTCTTTCAAGGATAAGATTGTACCTTTTTAACGGCCTGCCATCAGCAGCTAAATTACGTTTACCCGTATTTTAGCTGCTGATGTGCTTTTTGCTTTGGGCAAAAAGGGGTTTTGTAAAAAAATGCGCGCCACAGATTCTGCGGTGCGCCCTTTCAACCATCACAGCAAACGTCCTCACTTCTTAGCTTCTTAATCTGATGCAGTGAAAAAGGTTTTTTGTGAAATAACAGTAAAATCAAATGGAGATATCAACAGCGACCGCTTTCTTTCGGCCCGGGGATTTTTGACTGCCTTCTTAACACAGGGGGTTCTACACCCCAAGGGAGAAGGCTCTTTTTTATTATAATATGGTTTTCAGAAGATTTCAATGAAAAAATAAACGCTTTGATACTTTCTTGACATTCTTATGAAATACGCTATAATAAATAAAGTATGATACCACCGGAAAGAAGGTGTAAGAATGAAGAGAATCTCCACATTGGAAACGAGAAATCTTACGGTATCCGCAAAGGAAGGCGGTTGCGGTGAATGTCAGACTTCCTGCCAATCCGCGTGCAAAACTTCCTGCGGTATTGCCAACCAGCAATGCGAACAGTGTAAAGATTGCGAATAAGCCAAAATTTAGTCGCCGCATGAACCGCCTTTATCGCGGTGATGCGGCGATTTTTCATCATACGGAAAGGAAAACCCCTCCTCAATGGTACATTTATTCCAAAATAACGGCTTTTATATTGCTTTGGACGCCAACTCCGGTACCGTTCACGACCTGGATGAAGTGGCCTATGATATCATCGGCCTTTATGAAAGTACGGCCAAAGAAGAAATCATAAAGCTCATTTTGGCAAAATATAAGGATCAAGAAGACGTCACCGCCGAAGAGATTGAGGATGTGTTGACGGACATCGAGGTCCTGAAAAACGAGGGCAAGCTCTTCAGTGAAGACCGTTTTCAAGGGGTTGCCGCAAAGCTTACACAGCGTCCGCCGGTGATCAAGGCCCTCTGTCTCCACGTGGCCCACGATTGCAACCTTTCCTGCGGCTATTGCTTCGCGGGGAAAGGGGAATACCGCGGCGGCCGCGATTTGATGTCTTTTGCCACCGGCAAACGGGCCCTTGATTTTCTGATCGAACAATCCGGCGATCGGCATAACCTGGAAGTGGACTTTTTCGGCGGCGAGCCGCTGATGAATTTCGCGGTGGTGAAAGACCTCACCGCTTATGCCCGAAGCGTTGAAAAAGAACATCATAAAAATTTTCGTTTTACCCTTACCACCAACGGTGTTCTCATCGACGACGAGGTCATCGATTTCTGCAACCGGGAAATGAGTAACGTTGTTTTGAGCATCGACGGCAGAAAAGAAGTCAACGACCGCTTTCGCAAAACGAGAAACGGCAAGGGCAGTTACGACCTGATCCTGCCGAAGTTTAAGCGTCTCGTTGAGGCACGGGGTCATAAGGACTACTATCTGCGGGGTACCTATACCCGCTACAATACCGATTTTGTCCGGGATATTCTGCACCTGGCGGATCTCGGCTTTACAGAGTTATCCATGGAACCGGTGATCGCGGGGCAAGGGGATCCCTATGCTTTGGGGGAAGCAGACCTGCCGGTATTGCTTGGGCAATACGATTTTCTGGGCAAAGAGATGAACCGCCGCCGCAAAGAGGGACGCCCCTTTACCTTTTACCACTACATGATCGACTTAGCCGGTGGCCCCTGTATTGTCAAACGTGTCGCCGGCTGCGGTGTTGGCAGCGAATATATGGCGGTGACCCCCGCCGGAGAGCTTTACCCCTGCCATCAGTTCGTTGGTGAGGAACGCTTTCGTCTCGGCAATGTCTTTACCGGCCTTGACAACGAAAAATTACGGCAGGAATTCAAAGCCTGCAATGTTTATGCCCATAAGGAATGTGACGCCTGCTTCGCCCGGTTTTTCTGCAGCGGTGGCTGTGCGGCCAACGCCTACCATGCCACGGGAAGCCTTGACGGCATCTATGATTACGGCTGTACCCTTCATAAAAAACGCCTGGAAAACGCGATTATGTTGAAGGTCGCCGAAGCCCGTGACCGCAGGAACGGGGCTGATTCCGGTGCATAAAACAGATAACATCAATAAACTGAAATCCCTTTTCCCCGCCCTTGTTCACTACGGCAATTCGGATATGCTGCCCATGCACATGCCCGGCCATAAACGGCGCGCCGACTTCATGGGCGGCATCGGCAAATACGATATCACGGAAATCGACGGTTTCGACGATCTCCATCACCCCGGCGGCATTTTGAAAGAGGCCATGGCCGCCGCCGCCGACCTTTACGAAAGCGATGTTACTTATTTTCTGGTCAACGGTTCTACCTGTGGAATTTTAGCGGCCATTGCCGCGGTGACGAAACCCCGGGAGAAGATACTGATTGTCCGCAACTGTCATAAAGCGGTGATCAACGCGGTTACTTTAAGGGAGCTTGATCCCGTTTACGTCTACCCGAAAAAATGCGGCAGCCTCGGCGTCACCGGTAGCGTCGATCCGGAAGAGATCCGACAAGCCTTGGCAAAGGAAAAGGATATTCGTGCCGTTGTCATGACTTCCCCGACTTATGAAGGCGTTGCGTCAGATATCGCCGCCATCGCCGTCCTTGCCCACAACAGGGGTATCCCCCTGATTGTTGACGCGGCCCACGGCGCGCATTTTCGTTTTGGCGCTGATTTCCCCGCCGCCGCCCTTGATTGCGGCGCCGACCTCGTGGTGGAAAGCCTGCATAAAACATTGCCTTCCCTGACCCAAACGGCGCTGCTGCACGTAAAATCCACCCTCGTCGATGACGGTGAGGTGGCCCATCAGTTACAGATCTTTCAAAGTTCCAGCCCCTCCTATCTGCTGCTTGCTTCCATCACTCAATGCCTTGCCCTGATGGCGCAGGACGGCGCTAAGATGATGGCAACATACAGCGAAAACCTTTGTTCCCTGCGGCAGGCCCTGGACCGTCTCGCCACGGTAACGCTGTTGCGGCAGGAGACGGGCTTTTTTGACTACGATCCCGGGAAAATCGTCTTCGGTGTCGAAGGTTACGGCGGCAGGGATATCGCCGCGCTCTTGCAGAGCGATTTCCATGTGGAAACGGAAATGGCGGCGCCCCGTTACCTGTTGGCCATGACCTCGGTTTGTGATACAAAGGAAACCCTCTTGCGTTTTCAGACGGCGCTGAGCCGGCTCTGCCACGGTTTACCCCCAAGAAAGGCAGTGTCTTTCCCCAACATGGAGACAGTTGCCGCCGAAAAAGTGATGACCCCCGCCGCGGTTCGGGAGAGAACCTGGGCAAAGCGGGATTTTAGGGAAAGCAGCCACTGTGTGGCGGCGGAAAACCTCTATCTCTATCCTCCCGGCACACCTTTGGTTGTGGCGGGGGAGAGGATCTCCCCTGAAATCATCACAGCGATCCAGGCTTATGTAGAAATGGGCTTTATGGTACACGGTGTCAATGACAGGCAGCTTTTTGTAGTATCAGAAAATATGTCCGGATAGGATAAGGAGAAACCATGAAAAAATCAATTCGCATCATGGCGGTTACCGTCTTCGCGGCGCTGTTTTTGGCTTTCGCCTCGGCCGCCGTGACCGCCGCCACCCCAACCCTGTATTTTTCCGCCACGGAGGCAGCACGGCAAACCAGCACCACAGATCTAAACGCATTACCTGCCGACGCCATTGCCTGGTATAAAACGGGTAGCATCTATTACCTGTTTCTGCCTTCCTCGACGGATGCCGGTGCCCTCCGCCTTTGGTTCAACGCCGAAAAGATCACCATTGACGGCAAAACCGTGGGTAACAACACCGTCACCGACGCCCTTGCCAGCAAGGGCGATCACAACATGACGATGAACGGCAGTTCCTATCTGTTACGGGTTATGCAGTCCGATCATATTCCCGCGGTGTTTTTAACCACATCCTCGGGAACCATGGCAAATATCGACGCCAGCGCCGATCACAGTTTCGCGGAAACTGGATCCATGCTGTTGACGGAGGAAGACGGCACCGTTGTTTACAGCGGCGGCCTCTCTCAGGTCAAGGGGCGCGGCAACGCTACCTGGGCTTATCCCAAAAGACCGTACCAGATCAAGCTGGATAGCAAGACCAATTTGTTCGGTATGGGCAAAGCCAAGACCTGGCTTTTGTTGGCCAATTACTATGATAAGTCGTTGATCCGCAATGCCCTCGTGCTGGATATGGCGGATCAGATCGGTTTGAAGGACCCTGTACAATACGTGTACGTCGATGTTTATGCCAATCACCAATATCTCGGCAATTATATGTTCTGTGAAAAGGTGGAAGTCGGCAGTAACCGGGTGGATATTGCTGATTTGGAAAAGGCAACGGAAGATCTGAACAGCGCGGATCTGGACACCTATTCCCGGGGCGGCGACATCAACAGCAACGCGGCCGGAACGTATAAGTACTACAATATTCCCCATAACCCCAGCGATATTACCGGCGGTTACCTGCTGGAATTTGATTATGCCGGCCGTTATCTGAATGAAGCCAGTGGCTTCGTGACGAATCACAATGTTCCCGTGGTCATCAAAAGTCCGGAATACGCCTCCAAAGCCCAGGTGGAATATATCCGCTCCTATGTGCAGGCGGCGGAAGACGCCATGTACAGCGTTTCCGGCTATAACAGCGCGGGCAAACATTATTCTGAATATATTGACGTGGATTCCGCCGTTCTCCACTATCTTTTGGAAGAATGGTGCAAAAACCCTGACGGCGGTTTCAGCAGTTTCTATATCTATAAAGACAGCGACTTATCCGGCGATAGCAAAATCCACTTTGACCAGGTTTGGGATTATGATACTTCCTTTGGTAACCTGACCAATTTGAATTTTGGCATGGACGGCGCGGACAAATGGTGGGCTAAGTCGGTGCGTTGGTTCAAAGCTCTCATTGCCCACGACGACTTTGCGGAGCAGGTGGAAACGGCTTACCGGGATACGGTATTGCCGGTATCCCAAGGGATTACCGCCGCCTTGCCCAACTATAAAAATGAACTGATGGCTTCCGCAGCCATGAATTTCCTGCGCTGGGACAGAAATGCGGTGGTCAACGGTGATACGGGAAGCAGTTTTTCCGGCAGCATCGACTACCTTGCCGCTTTCATCGCGGCCAGGGAAAAACTTTTTGAAGAAGGCTTCTCCGCCCTGCCCTTTCAAGACGTCTATTACAGCACCTGGTATTATTCCGAGGTAAGATTCGCTTATCAGCACGGTATTATGAGTGGGATCGCCGGGGACGCTTTCGCTCCCGATGCAAAACTCACCAGAGCCATGGCCGTGCAGATTTTGGCGAATCTTTCCGGCGACAATCTCTCCACCTATACAGAAATGCCCTTCTCCGATGTAAGCGCAAATGATTGGTATTTCCACGCCATAGCCTGGGGAGCGGAGCAGGGTATCGCTTTGGGTATGGACGGTGGCAGATTTGGTCCCAATTCCGATGTCACCAGAGAGCAAATGGCGGCGTTCCTTTATCGCTATGCCGGCCTTTGGGACTATGAGGATGAGGGCGCGGCTGCAAGCCCCATGGGTCTCAGCGGATTTGTTGACGCCGCCGCGATTTCTCCCTATGCCCAGGAAGCTGTTGCCTGGGCCATCGGCAAAGGTTATATCAAGGGCATCAGCGCAACGGAATTATCTCCCCAGGGTAATGCCACCAGAGCACAGGCCGCCGCGATCTTTTCCCGTTATTACAAAGATGTGATGTCGGTGAAATAAAAATGATTTTACAGCAAAGCCACGAAGGAAATCCTTCGTGACTTTGCTTTTTCCGTGTTTTTTTTGGAATCTGTGATACAATAGGAGCATGAAATACCGCATTCAAAAAATCCTTTCTTATCTATTGGTCGTCCTCACTTTTTTCTGTATGCTTATCTTTGCCCTGACTTGGCGCACGGAACAGCAGGCGGTTACCTTCGTGCCCCCTTGGGAGGCGGATCTGACCCAAATCGCCGCCAAAGAAGAGCTCAGCGCCGGTGATTACGACCTCTTATGGCAACAGACCGGATTATCAAAAAGCGATATCGACCTAATTTGGGTCAAGGAAACGGATATTGCCGGGACGCTTTACCGGTATCAGCAGCGTTTTTTGGCGAAAAGCGCTTTTGACAGCGAGGTGCTTTCCGGTTTTTCCAAAACCGAGCGGATCGCTGACCGCAATCAGTATTACCAGCTTTATGATCTTCAAGAGGGGGACGTTTTATTGACCAAAAGCACCCATACCCTCTGTTACCGTCACGGCCATTCCGGGCTTTATCTGGGCGGCGGGGAAGAAAATCTTTTAGAAGCTACCGTAATCGGTGCGCCGGCCTCTCTGACCACTGCCGCTGCCTGGGGCGGTTATCCCACCGGCATGCAGCTGAGGATCAGTGAAGCTGCCGCGGCAGAGACCGGCATGAGCCAAGAGGAGCTGGGGGCTGCCGTGGCGGCTTATGCCCAAGAGGATTTGCTCGGCGATGATTACCGCCTGCTTTCCGGCATTTTCGGGATCGGCGTCGAGACCGACGCAACCCAGTGCGCTTATCTGATTTACGAAGCCTACGCCCATTTCGGCGTCGACGTCTCCAGCCGCAGATTTCCGGTAACGCCGTCTTCCCTGCTGCAAAGCGGAACATTTGACCTGATTCAGGTGTGGGGCGTTGATCCCCTTGACCCGGACTGGTAAGGGGAGCATCGGTTACCGCGTATCTTTATGGACGGAACACTTAGATCTTTCGCAGTTTCACAGTTTCACAGTTTCATAGGAAAGAGGCTCCTATCTGAATTTTTAATTCAGATAGGAGCCTCTTTTAAAATGACGTGATTTAGTTTTTGTATTGGGCGAGATAGATTTCTTTGCCGACGCCGAAGAAACTGACAATGGCAATGCACAGTTCGGAAATGGCGGCGAGCATATGCGTGGCTTCTTCCGCCACGCCAAAAGTGGTTAAGGTCAGTCCCAAAAACAGCAGATCGATGAAAATAAAGATGACAAGGAGGGTTTTATTTGTTTTTACCGCGCCCATGGTCATGATCAAGGTGAAAATCAAATAACCCAAAAAGGCCATACCCAGTTGTTTTGTATCCGCTGTGGCCGCCATGGTGCTGCCAAAGACACCGTTTTGGATTAGCCAGGTAAAGGCCACGGAAAACCAGAAAAAGCCGTAAGCGCCAAAAGCCGTGGCGCCGAAGACATTGTTCTTTTTTGCGTCCAAAACACTGGCGTAAAACTGGGCGCAGGCACCCAAAAAGAATGCCCAGGGAATGATCAGGGAAGTGCCGTCGGTGATGCCCAGCTTTTGTGAGGATGCCACCAAAGTTACCATTGCCAAACCAAACAAGCCGATGGCGCTGGGATTACAAACAACGGATTTTACCTCTACAATTTCAGATTTGTTCACGTTTTAACTCCTTCTACAACCCTTAGGGGTAATCATACTGTATCAATATACTAAAACAAGGAGGTATTGTCAATCTGTTTTTGATACAGCTCTTTCAGGTCGTTTTTTCCATTGATGCCCTATTTTTCCGAGTGTAGACAGCAGAAAAAAGGGGGTTGTAGCGCAGAAAAGCTGGCTCCTTATTCCAGAAACCAGCTTTCCTTTTATTTGAGGATTTCCCGTTGTAGCCTCTTCTTTTGGCCTGTTTTCAGCGGCAGGTATAGCCGCCGTCCACCGCCAAGGTGGTGCCGGTGACGAAAGACGCCTCGTCGCAAGCCAAATAGAGGTAGGCGTAGGCGATATCAAGGGGTGTTCCCAAGCGCCCGATGGGATGGAGGGCGATGGACTCGGCACTGTATTCCTCGATGGTCTGACCGTTTTGTTTGGCGTCTTCGTAGGCCATGGGGGTTAAAACGTAACCCGGCGCCACGGCATTGACGCGGATGGGCAAGGCGTTTTCACCGCAGTAAAGGGCGGCGCATTTGGTCATGGCTTCCACCGCGGCTTTTGTTGCGCAGTAGGAGAAGAATGCAGCGTCTCCCACGATGCCGTCCACCGAAGCGGTGCTGACAATGGAGGAGGGTTCGCCGTGTTTTTTCATGGCCTCAATGGCATATTTCATGCCCAAAAAGACGCCGGTCTCATTGGTGTTCAGCGTGGCCTGCCACGATTCCATGGTGGTTTCCGCAATGGTTTCCCGGTAGCTGATGCCGGCATTGTTGATGAGAATATGGAGTTTGCCAAAGGTCTTTTCGGTCAAAGTTAGGGCGTTGCGCCAATCCGCTTCTTTTGCCACGTCAAGATGGCAAAAGACGGATTTCCCCGGCGCTTCCTTTTCTATGGCGGCAACGATTTGTTCACCGTCTTCCTCTTTGCGGCCGCAAACCACAACATTTGCCCCTTCTTTTACAAAAAGTCTGGCCGCGGCTTCCCCGATGCCTTTGGTCGCTCCGGTGATGATGGCGGTTTTCCCTTTTAAGCGATCCATCATAGCGCCTCCTCTTTATCGTTGTATTTTCTTTATTATAGGATAACCGGTGAAAAATTTCAATGAAGGAATAAAAGGGTTGGCGGCTGCCGGTACCTTTCGGCAAGAATTTCGAATTATTCCGAAGAATCCGTACAGTTTGCTTTGTTTGCGCAACTTGTTTTCTTGCAATCTCCTTTCTTCCTTGCTAAAATAGAGCAGATAGAGATTTGAAACAGTAGAAAGGGGACAGGATGAAAGAAAAATTCGCCAAAGTGGTGCGGATCATCTCCGTGCCGCCGGTCATGGCCCTCGCCCTTGCTTTAAGCGTCTATTTTGGTAAGGAAGCGGTATTCGCCGATGTAAAAGATCTGTGGCTGACCGTGTTTTTTCTGTCGGTGTTGCCGGCATTGGCCTACCCTATTTCCTATCTGCTGCCGTCTTTAAAAAAGCAGGGCAGGGAAGGCCAGCGCAACTTTGCCTTTCTCATGACCGCGGTGAGTTATCCCCTTTTGACCCTTTACGCGGTGATCACCGGGGGCGCGGGGTTTTTGCTGATCGCCTTCACCTACTTGCTTTCCCTGGTGGTTTTGCTTTTGATGAACAAAGGTTTCCGGCTAAGGGCCAGCGGCCACGCCTGTAGCGCCACGGGTCCCATCGTTTTGATCTGCTACTTTATCGGTTTCAAGGCGATTCTTTGGGGCCTGCTGCTTTACGCCCTGATCTTTTGGGCTTCCCTGGTGACGAAACGCCATACGGCGTCGGAACTGATCTGGGGTTCCCTTGCCAGTATCATCGCTTTCCTCCTTTCTCTGCTGTTGCTTTTTGGATTTGGCAGGTTATAAAAATCTTCTTGACAGAAAAGACAATCTATGATAGATTAAATCCAATATCATTAAAATACATTGACGGAATTAAGCCCTGATCAAAGCATTCCAGAGAGCCGCCGCATGGTGCGAGGCGGCAGCAATGGTGAGAGGCGGTCTCCTTCCCGAGTAGGTTTTGTGAAAGCCATGGCAAGTAATGAAACACGGTTGCCCCGTTACCGGCTTTGAACTTGTTGGAGTTCGAGAGTGACTGTTTGCCGTGAGGCAGGCAGTAATGAGGGTGGTACCGCGGAGTGTTGATTCGTCCCTGGAATAGTGATTCCAGGGCTTTTTTATTGGGAAAGCGGTGAGCCTGGAAAAGGGCTTTGAGGACAACATCATTTTATGATGGATAAGGAGAGGTATTCTATGAAAGAAATTTCTATCAGCGACATTACCATGAAAGAAGCGGCAAGATCCGGGGATTTCAGCTTGAGCTTTAAAGAAAAGATTGAGCTGGCCAAATTGTTGGATCGCCTTAATGTCTCGGTGATTGAAGTGAGCCCCATCGAAAACGTGAAGACCGACAGCCTGCTGATCAAATCTTTGGCTGCGGTGGTGGAAAAAGCTACTTTGACCGTACCGGTATCATTGACGGAAAAAAGCGTGGATCTTGCTTACGAAGCGGTGAAAGAGGCGAAAAGGTTCCGTTTGCAGATCAGGGTGCCGGTGAGTTCCGTGCAGATGGAATATGTTTGCCATAAGAAACCCGAAGAGATCATCACCGCCATTCATAACACCGTCACCTATGCCTCTTCCCGCTGTAACGAAGTGGAATTCATGGCTTACGACGCGACCCGGGCGGAAAAGGAATTCTTAGAAGAAGCGCTGACAACGGCAATGAAAGCCGGGGCTACGGTCATTACGGTCTGTGACAATGCCGGTATCATGCTCCCCGATGAGTTCACCGTGTTCTTAGACCAACTCATGGCGGACATTCCTCTTTTAAAGGAGGTGCGGCTGGGTGTCTATTGTGCCAATGATCTGGCGCTGGCGGATTCTGTGGCCATCGCCGCCATCCGCCACGGCATCTCCGAGGTGAAAACCGTATCCTACGGTGATGTCACGGCGTCTTTGGAGAATGTCACCAAAATTGTGGCAGCCAAAGGCAGCGCCTTTGGCGTGACCTGCGCCATCCGGCAAACGGAATTACAGCGGATTTTAAGTCAGATCGTCTGGATCTGTTCCACCACAAGAAGTAAAAAGTCTCCCTTTGATTACGGTGTCCGGGAAGAGGAAAACGATATCGCGGCCCTGACCATTCACGATGAGCTTCCCGCTGTGCTGGAAGTCGTTAAAAAGCTCGGTTATGAGCTCTCCGAAGAGGACGGCGCCCGGGTCTACGAAGCATTTCTGCGCATCGCCGCCAAAAAAGAAAGCGTCGGCAGCAAGGAAATGGAAGCCATTGTGGCTACGGCGGCGCTACAGGTACCTCCGGCTTACCGCGTGGAAAGCTATGTGATCAACAGCGGCAATATCATCACCGCCACCGCCCATATCAAACTATGGCGAGATGATCAGCTCTTAGAGGGCATTTCCACCGGGGACGGCCCGGTGGACGCGGCATTTCTCGCCATTGAACAAATCGTCGGCCATCACTATGAACTGGACGATTTCCAAATCCAGGCCGTGACCGAAGGTCGGGAGGCCATGGGTGAAACCATTGTCAAACTGAGGGATAACGGCAAACTCTATTCCGGCCGCGGCATTTCCACCGACATCATCGGCGCCGGTATCCGTGCTTATGTCAGTGCGTTGAATAAAATTGTTTATGAGGAGGCTGAAGTATGAACCTTTCCTTTTCTTCCCGGGGCTGGAGCGATTTCTCTTGGGATGAGATGATCGAAACCGCCATCGATCTGCGTTTTAAGGGGATCGAAGTCTATAATATACAAAAAGTTCAAGGGCTGATTGGCAAAGGCGGCCCCTTCCATAAATATAACATTGCGGCGACCACCCGCTTTCTGCGGGATAAAAAACTCACGGTTCCCTGTATCGACAGCTCCTGTGATCTTTCCGCCGCCGGAGAGGAAACCGTTGAAACCGTGACGTCGCTGCTGGAAACAGCAGGCAATCTACGGACGCCCTATGTGGCGGTACGCGCCCGCCAAGACGAGCCGGAACGAATCAAAGCCGTTTTAGAACAGCTGCTGCCCGTCGCTGCGGCATGCAACGTCAAAATTCTGGTGAAAACCTGCGATATTTATGCCGATACGGCGAAATTACGGGATCTGATGAATCACTTTGCCTGCGACGAATTGGCGGTACTTTGGAGCGTTCACCATCCTTGCCGGGAGAAAGGGGAAAGCCCCGCAGAAACCATCAGGAATCTTGGCGCTTACGTGGAACACGTGCATTTTCGTGATTCCGACGCCGACGGCACCTTCAACCTCATCGGTGAAGGTACCCTGCCGGTGCGGGACATCATGGACGCTTTGGCTTCCATCAATTACGGCGGCTTTATTTCCGTTGAGTGGAAGCAGGCCTGGATGGAAGAAATTGACGACCGCGAAGTAATTTTCGCTCACTTCATCAATTATATGAACCGTTTCGGCAATCCCAAGCGGAAGCAAAAAGAACTTTATGACAATCACGACCATACCGGCAAATACGTATGGAAAAAGGATATGCTCATTGACGAAACCTTTTCCCAGGTGCTTGACCGTATGGTGGAGGAATTCCCGGATCAGTACGCCTTTAAATACACGACATTGGACTATACCCGTACTTATGCGGAGTTTCGGGACGACGTCGATCGCTTTGCCCGGTCTCTGTTATCCATGGGCGTGACCGCCGGTAGCAAAGTGGCGATTTGGGCCACGAACGTACCGGCCTGGTACATCACCTTTTGGGCTGCGACCAAGATCGGAGCGATTCTGGTGACCGTCAACACGGCCTATAAAATCCACGAAGCTGAATACTTGCTGCGTCAGTCGGATACTCACACCCTGGTGATGATTGAGTCTGCTCTTGATTCCCATTATGCCGAAATCATCAATGAAATCTGCCCCGAATTGAAAGAGACGAAGGCGGGGGAACCGCTGCACAGTAAAAAACTACCCTTCCTGCGCAACGTGATTTCCGTCGGCTTTCAGCAGCCGGGTTCTCTCACCTTTGAAGAAGTGATGGCGAGAGGCGGTGCGGTGCCCATGGAGGAAGTGAACCGCCTTGCCGCGGCGGTCCGCAGCGGCGATGTCTGCAATATGCAGTATACTTCCGGCACCACCGGTTTTCCCAAGGGCGTGATGCTGACCCACTATAACGTGGTCAACAACGGAAAATGCATTGGCGACCGAATGGGGCTTTCCACCGCCGACCGCATGATGGTCCAGGTGCCGATGTTCCATTGCTTCGGTATGGTGCTGTCCATGACAGCTTCCATGACCCATGGCGCCACCCTTTGTCCGATGCCCTATTTTTCGGCGAAAGCCTCTTTGGCCTGTATCAATCAAGAAAAGATCACGGCCTTTAACGGCGTGCCGACGATGTTTATCGCCATGTTCCACCATCCCGATTACCAAAAAACTGATTTTTCCCATATGCGCACCGGTATCATGGCCGGCAGCGGTTGCCCGGCGGAACTGATGCGCCGCGCTGCCCAAGAGGACGAAATGCATATGGTGGGTATTGTCAGCGTCTACGGGCAGACCGAATCTTCTCCCGGTTCCACGATGTCGGACTGGAATGATCCCATCGATCAGCGTTGTGAGACCGTGGGGCATGCTTTACCTCATGTGGAATGCAAAGTGGTTGATCCCGAAACCGGGGAGGAAGTGGAGAACGGCGTCAACGGTGAATTTTGCTCCAGAGGCTATAACACGATGAAGGGCTATTATAAAATGCCGGAAGCCACCAGGGAAACGGTGGACAGCGAAGGCTGGCTGCACTCCGGCGATTTGGCCTGCAAAGCCGATAACGGTACCTATCAAATCACCGGACGCTTAAAGGATATGATCATCCGCGGCGGTGAAAATATCTATCCCAAAGAAATCGAAGAGTTCATCTACACCCATCCCAAAGTCAAGGATGTCCAGGTCATCGGCGTCCCCGACGAGAAATACGGCGAAGAGATCATGGCTTGCGTTATTTTGCAGGAAGGGGAAAGCGTCAGCGAAAAAGAAATGCAAGATTTCATCAGGGCCAGTATGGCCCGGCATAAAGTTCCCCGCTATATCGATTTTGTCGACCACTTTCCGATGAACGCCGCCGGTAAGATCTTAAAATACAAAATGCGGGAAGACGCCGCCAAAAAATTGGGTCTTGCCAAATAAAAATCTATTTTGATTGAATATGTAAAGAAGAGTCTGTGCGGCGATGCCGCACAGACTCTTAGCGTAAAATCAATTTCTTTCTTCCATCCTTTCCATCTTTTTATTGATACTTTTGATTTTATTTCTCCAAATACAGTATTGGATCACCCACATGAAAACAAAAACAGCGGCAAAAATACCGAAATATAACAGAAAACCGGATACGGAGTGTTCCATCCAACGAGTAAAATAGGCGATAGGAAACATTGTTATTGAAGCAATAAGAAAGTATATGCCTGTCTGTTTTACGATACTCCAATTTTCTTTTTCCCATATAAGGGACGCCGCCGCAAAGGCGGACCCCAAAATACCACACAGCACCGCTTGAAATACAACCGCACCGATTTCACTGCCCAATTCATCGACAAGAGCAGGTACACAAGGGGAGTAATTGCCATCTCCAACAAACAGTGAAATCAATATTGTTATGGTATATCCGATAAAAACACCAAGGGGAAAACCCAGTAGACCACGCTGGAATGCTTTCTTCTTCATTTTGCTCACCTCAAATTCCCAATACTCGCTTGATTTTCGCGACATAACGCCTTGAAACATAAGCAGTTGAGCCATTTTGAAAATTGACGCAAATGGTGCCGGAGAAACCCAAGTCAAAGCCTCTTACTTTTTTCAAATTGATGATTTCCGAACCGGATATCCGTACAAAGCCCAAGGAAGAAAGCCGTTCCTCGATCTCATATAACCGTAGCCTTACCGTATATTCACTGCCATCGGTTACAGCGTAAACCTTTTGATTGGCAGCGTAAACGCGGATGATATCATCGGGGTGGAGAATTGCTGCCTCACTGTTTTGAAAACCCACCAAAACAAGGGGTGTCTGCTCTGAAATCCTTTTGATAAGCTCGTTTATTTCCTCCGTCATCTTGTCGGTCACGATGATCATCTTAGGTTCTACACATTTTTCGTCAATCTTTATTTCAATCTGCATCATGTCACCTCCAATCTCACTGTAATCACAGTATATGATAAAAAAACTCTGTTTTCCATTGAATTCATATAGGTGGTTGTTTTGCGCATATCATCGGTATCAATTGCATTTTACTGCAAATCACCAAAGGAAGAATATGTGTTCACCAGTCCGATTGTGTGTATTTTGTCTATACGCCGAGAGTCTGCACGGCAATGCCGCGCAGACTCCTTTTTCGTTATGTTTGTTTCGCTTTTACCCCGGAACAAAGCGCCGTATAAGCTCTTGCCGGTGAATGGGGAACCATCATTGGTCTTCTTCGATGTTTTCTTCCTCAACGATTTCAACGACTTCCCGGTCCTTATCGATGATCTCCACGAAGGGCCGTTTCTTGTCAACGGCGGCGGTATAGGCGCCCAACACATCGTTTAAAGCGTTGTTTTCCATTTCCGCCGCGGTGAGCATCGTTGTTTCCTTGAAGGTATTGCGGAAGTGGCCGTATATTTCTGTTGTCTCCGTAATGGTCATAAAGGCGTCGGGATCAATGGTGTAAAGCAGATCCTTGAGCATGGCCAATTCATACTGATTGATGGCGCAGTAGATGATATCTTTCTGATCGCCGGAAAAAGCGCCTTTGCCGTGGAGGAAGGTAACGCCGCGGTGGAGGCGGTCAAAGATCGCGGTTTTCATTTGGTCGGGGTAGCGGGTAATGATCATCGCCGTATACCGTTTGCTGATCCCCTGAATGGCTTTGTCCGTGGCCACGGAGCTGATGCCGATGAAGATCACCGTATACATGGCGATTTCCAGGCCGTAGAGGAAAGCGCCGGCAGTGAGGACGAAAATATTGAAAATAAACCCTACGGTGCCGATGCTGTAGCCCCATTTCTTTTTGATGATGACGCCGATGATATCGGTGCCGCCGCTGCTGCCGCTGCGGCGAATGACCGCGCCGCCGCCGATGCCTCCCAATACCCCGGCAAAAATAGCTGCCAACATGGGATCGCCGTTGTAGGTGGGGATGTTTTCCAGCAGTTGTATGAACAGCGACTGAACCGTAACGGCGAACACCGTATAGAAAAGAAACCGCTTGTTCAGTTCTTTTAACGCCCAGAGCAGAGCGGGGATATTCAGGGCGTATACGCCGACGGAAAGAGGAATCGCCGGCCAGAAATTGTTGATGAGGATGGCGATCCCGGTGAAGCCGCTGGAAAGCAAACCGTTCGGTACGAGCAGAGCATTGATGGCGACGACCCATAAAAAAGAACCCACAAAGATCGTAGAAAGATCGAAAAGGGTATTTTTATTTAAGATGATTTGATGTTGAATTTTCATGACGCCTCCAAAAGGGGAACGACAGCCCACTTGTCAAATGGGAAAAAATGTTTTAAGATGGGAGAAACGATCCATACTATTCAGATGAGGAAGGGTTATTATGTTTCCTTTGACACATTTATATACGGCAAAAACGGTTCTGGAGTACGAAAACAAACAGACGGCCCTGGGCGCGCTTTTCCCTGATTACGGATCCTATCTGGGACTGGGCCGCAATCTTTGCCATGAAATGGGCATCGATATGTATCATTACGTCCAGGAAAAGGACGTTTCCCAGCTGGATTTCGCTCTCGGCGCCCTGACCCACGGCACCGCTTTGCCGGGGATTGATTTTTACGCCGATGAGGAATACCACGGCATCCGTCCCGGTTTTTGTTTTCAGAAAGGCGGGGCCATTGTTGACGAGGTGGCGGCGGCCTGTCAATTGCCCTCCTCTATGGCCTTGTGGAAAACCCACAATATCATCGAAATGGGCTTTGACGTGGTCACTGAAAATCGCTGTCCTCGGATCGCGGAAACCCTGATCACCGCGTTACCCGTAGCGGGGCAGCCCTTCTGCGGCGATTTTCTCGGGGATTATCTGAATCTACCCGGTGAGCGCATTCGGGAAATGTTCACCGTCGTTTCCGGTTTTTACAGTTTCGACGGCAACGATACCAAAGGCATGGCGGAAAAATTCAGCGTTTCTTTAAAGCGCCGCCACAACATTGTGGGCTGCAAAGAAGGGGATCTCGTGGAACTGATCGGCAGGGCCGCGGAGATCATTGAACCCCTTTACGATGATTTTATGGCGGAAACCACCGGGGAAATCAAAGCAGCGCTTCATAAACTGACGGGGATAGCACTTCCTTCAGTTTGATTTCGGCAAAGGATTTACCCTGCCAAAGAGGATTTACCCGGTAGTTTTTTGAACCTTGGGGGTCCTCTAAAAGTTGTAGGGCAAAGATGGCGCCGATCAAAGCGTCTTCTCCGTTGTTGATCAGTTCTTCCCGCAGATCTCTGGCCCGTTTTGTCTGAGGCAGACAGACATAGGTATGACAGACCAGGCTGCGGTGACCGTGGTCGAGACAGCATTGGTTTTGCCGGTCCAGGTAGATGCAGCTGCCGTCGTCTCTTTGGGCAAGCTGTATGTCGTAAACGACGCCGCTTTTGCGGATCACGGCTTTCTCTTTGAGAAAGGCCTCAATATCTTCCCGCTTGCCGCCGGCATAGGCGTAAAGATCCGGCAGGGTCAAGGGGATCCGCTGTTTGCAGCAGAGATCACAGCCGATGCAGGGGGCGACCTTCTCCTCAAGGAACGCATCAAGGAGGCCAATGTATTGACCGACGGTGGCATTTTCGTCAAGAATGGCCACATCGTAGGCGAAACCGTCTGCCATGGCCAGGAGTTCAATCTTTAAAGGTAGTTTTTTATCTTCCATAGGTTAATCATAATGAATCACAGGCGTTTTCGCAAGTCAATTTTTTGACAGGACAAGGGATGTTTGGAGAAAAAATAACGGTATGAAACGGAAAGGAAATATGATGGCAGAAAAACCAAAAAAGAGAACGGAAATCCCGGAAAGTGACCGCTGGGATCTGGAGAAAATTTACCAAAACAGTGAAGCCTGGGAAAAAGACTTCGCCGCTGCGAAAGAGCGGCTCAATGAGCTTCCCGGGTACCAGGGAAAATTGACGGAAAGCGGGGAAACCCTCTACGGCTATTTGAAAGTGCACGAAGCTTTGGAACTGATTTTAGACGACCTTTTCGTTTACGCCAAAATGAAGCTGGATGAGGATAACCGCGTTAACCGTTACCAGGGACTGCGGGACCGGGCCATGGCGCTGATGGTGAAGGCCTCGGAGAAGTCCGCCTTCTTTGTGCCGGAGATCTTAGCTGCCGGTGAAGAGAAAATCAAAGAGCTGATTGCCTCCTACGAACCCCTTCGCCCTTATACGAGAATGTTCGACGATCTGCTGCGCTTCGCTCCCCATACCCTGAGCCTCAGAGAGGAAGAGATTTTGGCCATGACAGGAGAAATGGCGGAAAGCGCCCAAAACGCCTTCACCATGTTTAACGAGGCCGATTTGGAATTTCCCGAAATCAAGGATGAAGACGGGGAAACCATCCGAATCTCCCACGGCAATTTCATTAAATTGATGGAGAGCAAAGACCGCCGTGTCAGAAAAGACGCTTTCCAGGGATTATATGCCTCCTATAAGAATTACCGCAACACTGTTGCCGCCACGTTGAGCGGCAGTGTCAAAAAAGATGTGTTCTTTGCCAAGGTGCGCCGTTATCCCTCGGCCCTAAACGATGCCCTCTTTGCCGACGCTGTGGATGAGACCCTTTACGACGGTTTGATTCAGGCGGTGAGAGATAACCTTGACGCCTTTCAGGATTATCTGTTGCTGCGCAAAGAAATCTTAAACGTCGATGAACTCCATTTTTACGACGTTTATACCCACCTGGTCGCCGACGCCGACCGTAAAATTCCCTTTACGGAAGGGTTTGAAATCATCAAAAAAGCCTTGTCTCCCTTGGGTGAGGAGTACGTCGGCCTGCTGCAAAAAGCACGGGATGAACGCTGGCTTGATATTTGGGAAACGGAAGGGAAGACCTCCGGCGCCTATTCTTGGGGGGTCTATAATACCAATCCCTATGTGCTGATGAGCTATCAGAACAATCTCAACAGCGTTTTTACCCTCGCCCACGAACTGGGCCATTCTCTCCATTCCTATTATTCCTGGCATCATCAGCCCTATCAATATGCCTACTACCGCATCTTCGTGGCGGAAGTGGCGTCTACGGTAAATGAAACGCTGTTGGCCGCCTATCTGTTGAAAACCTCCCAGGACAAAAAGGAAAAAGCCTTTTTGCTCAATCAATACCTGGAAGAGTTCCGCGGTACCGTCTTCCGGCAGACCATGTTTGCGGAATTTGAGAAGATCATCCATGAACGGGCGGAAAAGATGGAAACCCTCACCGCCGACGATTTCTCTGAAATCTATATGCAATTGAATCGCGATTATTTTGGCGACGGCATGGTCTACGATGAAGAAATTGCCATGGAATGGGCGAGGATTCCCCATTTTTATAATGGCTTCTACGTCTATAAATACGCCACCAGTTTTGCCGCCGCCCAGTATCTGGCCGGGAAAATTCTCGCCGGGGAAGCCGGGGCCGTGGAAAAATACCTTGCCTTTTTGCAAAGCGGCAGTTTAGACCATCCCAATGAGCTGCTGAAAAAAGCCGGCGTTGATTTGACGGCAAAGGATACCATTCCCGGGGTCTTTGCCCTGTTTCGGGAGCGTCTCTTGGAGTTGAAGCAGACCCTTAAAAAATGAGATCTTATTCCGCAAATTCTTATTGACAGAACAGTTAAAATTTAATATGATAACCGTAACTGTAGATCTGTATGCAATCAACATATCATTATTTCAGGAGGTTCCCATCAAAAATGGCGAAACAAAAATTTGAA
>DLGE01000004.1 GCA_002482535.1 Peptococcaceae bacterium UBA7702
AGGCTGTCATAGAAGCTCCAGCGAAGATAGGGGAGAAAGTAGATGGCCACAGCGCCCAGAGATAAAACCAATAAGACCAAATAGCGTTGATGTTTTCCCATTCGTTTCAACTCCTTGAAATTTCGTTATAAAAATTTTCACAGATGGTGACAAGGTATGTTGTTCACGACATACACTTTGATTTAATGCAAAATGCGTACCAATCGGAAAGAAAGCGAAAAAAAAGAGGGCATCCCTCAAGTCATTTTATGACTTTTGGGACACCCTCATCAGGTGCTGGAAATCACTTTTTCTTTTTGTATTTATCGAGTCTGATGTGATATTTTTTGACTTTTTTCATCAGTCCCTGACGGCTGATACCGAGCTTTTCACCGCAACGCGTGAGGTTTCCGGCAGTGCTGGCCAGGGCTGTTTCTAAAATATTTTTTTCATATTCACCGATCATCTCGTCGAGCTTACCGTGAAAAGCCATGACAGGGAAGCGTTGCCGGCGGTCTTCGCCGCCAACGGGGCTCTGGTGGGAAAACACCTGGATGGCGTTGGGCATGGCGGCGATCTCGGTGTAAAAATGGTTCTTTAAGTAATTGGGCAGATGATGAACATCGAGGACAGTTTCTCCCTCCCGGGTCATGTTCATGGTGCTCTCCATCGTATTGGAGAGCTCCCGGATGTTACCGGGCCAGGGGTAGGAGCGCAGCAGAGAGGAGAGGGACGCCGACATACGCTCGATGGAGGTATCCAGTTCATCGTTGCATTTTTCAATGAAATGGCGAATCAAAAGATCCAGATCGCGGCCGCGTTCCCTCAGGGGCGGCACGAAGATCATCCCTGTGGATAGGCGATAGAATAAATCCTCCCGCAGTTCGCCATCGCGAATGGCGTCGGCAGGCAGTTTGTTGGTGGCGCTGATGATGCGGCAATTGATTTTGCGGGTTTTGTCGTCGCCGATGCGGCGGATTTCTTTTTCCTGGAGGGCCCGCAAGATCTTTGCCTGGAGGATGATGGGCATAGAATTGATTTCATCCAGAAAGATGGTGCCGTTCTCCGCCTTTTCAAAGAGACCGGCGTTGTCTGTGGCGCCGGTAAAAGCCCCTTTGACGGTACCGAAAAGGAGGCTTTCCAGGAGATTCTCTGGGATCGCGGCGCAGTTGATGGCAACGAATTCATCTGCCAAAAAAGGGCTGGCATTGTGGATGCTCTGGGCGATCATTTCCTTGCCGGTGCCGGTCTCGCCGTAGATCATGATCGGCATCCTTTTTGCCGCGAAGCGCTGGGCCATGGTGATCATCTCCCCCATGATTTCGCTGGCGTAGATGATATCGTCGAATATGTAGAAGGTTCCGTTGCGCATCTGCTGTTTGCGCAGGCGGTACGTATCCTTGCGCTCGAAGGCGCCGAGATTGCGCAGCCGCTTTTTGAGTTCGCCGATGTCTTCGCTGACGGAAAAGGAACCGACAGGAGCTTCGCCGCCGCCCCTGAAGAGCGGGTAGGAGCTGGTGATGGCGTTGACCATGATGCCATCCCTGGTAAACCACTCGATATTCTCATCAATCTGGGCCACGCCACTGCGCAGAACATTCAGGCTGGGGGCGTTTTTCCCTTCCCGAATTTCCGTGTAGCTGTAGATATCCGAAATGGTTTTACCGATCATCTGGTTGTAGTCCAGACGCTCCAGTAGGGTGGCGGCCTGATTCACGTAAACGACGACGCCGTCTTGATCAATGACATAGACGGCCTCACGGAGACGGTCGAGAATTTGGTATAAAATTGTGGGGTCGACGTCTTTTGTTCTGTTCAGCATAGGGCCTCCAGGTGTAACAACGGTTGCGCTTTCCAAAATTCCGCAACCTAAGTTACGGTAACAAAGGTTACTTCTATATTTTTGTTTCAGCTGCCGGGCATTTTGCCGCCGTCCCTAAAGAAGCAGGGATTGGTTCCATTATATATTAAGGGAGGTGGAAAGTCCAGATCTGGGTCGGAAAGTTCTGTATCCATGACTGTAGCCATTTTTGGCACGGCTTTTGCATTGTAATGATAGTGTTCACGACAGCGCAAAAAATCAAACAGAATGACAAAAACGGAGGAATTTACTGATGCTAAAAATCAATATCTTAGACGATACCCAGTTGCAAACCATTGCCGAAGCCGGCTACCGCTTATTGGAGACCGTCGGCGTGGAAGTCCAAAACGCCAAAGCCCTGCAGATTTTGAAAAAGGCGGGCTGCTCCGTGGAGGAACGGCGGGTCAAAATTCCCCGCAGTGTGGTGGCAAAGGCAGTGCAATCAGCGCCGACATCTTTTCAAGTCTATGACCGCGAGGGCAACGAAGCCATGAATCTCGGCGGTTTTAACAGCTATTACGGCGCCGGCCCCACCTGCCCCAATTACTTCGATTCTTATACCGGGGAACGGCGCCCCGCCCGCAAATCCGACGCCGCGGAAGCCGCTCTTGTCGCCGATGCTTTGCCCAACATCGACTACGCTATGTCTTTGGTCATGGTTGGTGATCAGACCCGGGGTCTCGCCGACCTCCACGAGGTCGACGCCATGCTCAGAAATACCACCAAACCGATTGCCACTTGGGCTTTCAACGGCCATAATGCCATAGCCATCATCGAAATGGCTGCGGCGGTGGCCGGCAGTTTGGCCGCCCTGCAGGAAAACCCCTTTCTCATTGTCTACGCCGAACCGACGACGCCCCTGATGCACGGCGCGGATGCCATGGATAAAGTGATGGTTTTAGCGGAAAATAGAATTCCCTGCATTTATACACCGGGTATGCTGATGGGCGCCACTGCCCCGGTGACCCTGGCCGGCGCCATGTCCGTGGGCGCCGCCGAGTGCCTTACCGGTCTCGTGGTCCATCAGATGATCTCTCCCGGCGCTCCTTTCATTGCGGGTTGTGCCGGCAATCCCATGGATATGCAGCATATGAAGACGCCCTATGGCTCCCCTGAGAGCATCCTGATCCACGCCGCTTCCGGCGAGTTATGGCGATACCTCGGGATTCCCTCCTTCGGTCTCGCCGGAGCGCCAGATACCAAAACCGTGGACGCCCAAGCCGGTTTTGAAACGGCCATGCAAGTACTGATCAGCGGCGGCTGCGGCAGCAACCTTATCCACGACGTCGGTTTCATGGATTACGGCCTCACCGGTTCCTCCCGGCAGTTGGTTTTTGGCAATGAAGTCATCGGCCATGCCCGCCGACTTATGAAAGGCATCGACGTCGATGAAGAGCATCTCGCCTACGAAGTGGTGAAGCGGGTCGGCCCCGGTGGCAACTTTCTCGGCGACGAGCATACCTTCGCGTATTTCCGCAAAGAAATCTGGACACCGCAGCTCAGCGAGCGCCGCTCCTATGAGGAATGGGAGGCTGACGGCAAAAAGGATCTTGAAACGGTGGTCGGCGAAAAACTCATCGCCATCCTCAGCAACCACAAACCGTCACCTTTGAGCAGTGAGGTTGCCGCGAAACTCGACGCCATCGTCGCCAGGGAAGAGAAAAATCTTTCGAATCAATAATTTTTAACGCAGCAACTGATGGTTGACGGCGTTTTTAGCGCAGGCTGGGAAGTAATATGGCCTTCAATCATCCACAGAAAAACGCAAAGGATGAAATGGAATCCAAAGTCGTTTCGGCTGCGGATTCCATTTGTTAAAGCCATATCCTAAGCGATAGTTTTGTTATAGAATAATGTTTTGTATGAAGATAAAAGGGAGATGATGTAGATGTCCTCAGTAGAACAATCGGAATTTACTCCTTTTCTAAAGAAAATGACGATCTTCGCCGGCGGTGGGATATTCCTTGACGGCTATATTCTTGTGATCATCGGTATCGCCTTGATCCAATTGAATCCGATTTTAGAGCTTAATAGCTTTTGGACAGGCCTTTCCGGTGCGGCGTCTTTGGTGGGGATCTTAGTCGGCGGTTTGATTTTTGGCTATGTTACCGATCTCATTGGGCGCAAAGTGATGTATTTGATTGACTTGGCCGCCATCATTATCTTTTCCATCATGAGCATGTTCATCAGTAGTGCCCTGGGATTGGTTGTTTTGAGATTTTTAATCGGCCTTGCCATCGGCGCCGACTATCCGATTTCCACATCTCTGCTGACGGAATTTACGCCCACAAAGTACAGAGGGCCGATGTTGGGCATCAT
>DLGE01000013.1 GCA_002482535.1 Peptococcaceae bacterium UBA7702
GCCGCCAAAGGCAGCGCAGCTTACGCCAATGCCATTGCCGTATTACAAAACATGGAAAGCACCCAGGCGGAAGTGGACAGCGCTTTGGCAGCGCTGAAGTAAAAGCGGAACATGATGTACGCATAAAGAAAGAAAGGGGGCGGCAAAAGCCGCCCCCTCAGTTTGTTGAAAATTTATGTCTAACGGTCTGCTGTGAATCATGCACAGCGGACCGTTTTTATATTTCTACTTCTTTTTCATGGGAAAGAGTGATTTTACCACCAATGCACAGTGAACTGATTTCACCATCCCTTTTTTCCGCCGTGGCCTCAAGGACGCCCCCGGGTTCCCGAAAGCGAAACAGGTGGGATCCTGCCGCTCCCTTTTGCGCCAAAACCGCCGCCACCGCCGCGCTCCCCGAAGCGCAGCTGTTTTCGTAAAACAGCGTATTGGTGGCGGCCACATAAACCACCGGCGTCAGGGTCGCGGTTTTTGCCTCGTAAAACATCAGCCCCGCGGCGGCGGCTTGATACCACGCCGAAATCTCTTGCAGATATTTCCTGCTTACTGCCGGGGAATCAGCGGCAAAAGCTTGATCGGTAACCACATGGAGGATACCGTCAAAAAATACGGCGTCCCCTTCGCCACCTCCAAAGGCTATGGGAACAATGCGCTTCGGCAGCGGCATGGCCGCAACAGCCGTGTTTTTTTCCACATCAATCAAAACCGGCAGAGGCTTATTCACACCGCTGATCTCCGTCATCACCCGCGTCTCTCCACAGCTGCCCTGTTCCACCCCATAAAAAAGAGCCGCACTGCGCAAAGCATTACCGCAGAATTCGCCGCCCATCATGGCGAGGCGCACATCGCCGCCGTGGCGAGGCAAGGTCAAAAAGCCGACCTGCTCCGCGCCGTCGATCAAAGTCAAAAGTTTTCCGGCAAGAGAAGCGTATGCTTCCTTTTTCACCGGAGTCTTCACCAATATTGTAATGTTACCGGCAGGATCCGCAACCCGTATGGTTAATTTCATCTCTTGCACCTCACAATCTTTTATCTATTTTAGCAAAAAAACAGAAAATACACAATACTTTCCATTTTTATGTAGCATTTTCAGTTTTTTTATGCTAAAATCGGAACAGACAAATGGTTGTGACATATCACAAGAAAGGGGAAAAAATGAAACTCAAAAAATATCTTTTATTGTTCACGGTATCTCTATTTTCACTATTATGGATGGCCACAAGCGTTGGCGCAACCGTCACTGCGGAATCCGTCTCCACAGCAGCGACAGAGAACTACACGCTGTTTTACGACAGCGAAAATGGTAAAATGTACACAGATGTTAATGAAAGCGGCAAGGGTACCACAGTCTACAGCGGCCAGAGCGGCAAATGGAGTTCCTCCTATGACGCTAATTTAGGCAGCTACATCCTGACCTTAAAAGGCTTCTCCTTCACAACTTCAGCCCCTGACGCTCTGGTTTTGCTCAAGGATACTACAATCTGCCTGGCCCAGGGTACCACCAACAGCCTCGCCAGTACCTACAATGATGATGAATATGAAAGCACCGGCCTTTTGGCTTGCCACGACTTAACCATCTACAGCAACGGGAACGGTACCGGGAAACTCATTACCCAAGGGGGAACCTGCGACAACGACCAAGATAACTATTCCGACGGGATCTTCTGCGCCGGTACCTTGGCGGTAGAGAGCGGTTCCGTTGCGGCCTACGGCGGCGCTGATGCTGGATCATCAGGGATCGCCACCGTCGCCTTCCAATACTTCAGCGGGGATATCATTGCAAAGGGTGGCTACAGCCTGTATTTCCTCTCCAATGAACTGCCTCAGGTGATCAGCTATATCCCCGGAACCCTCTTCTACGGTGGTGACAACGCCCAAAGCGTCTCCCAACTTAGTGTTGAAAACGGCAGTGACGATGACACTCTCTTTGATGATTATGCCTATCTTCATATCTATCATACCTTAAGTGATCTTCCCTATACTGCCTGGTATTATCAGAATATTACCGCGCTGTTTGGAGAAAAAATCGTCACCGGTTATGCCAACAGCGACGGGTTAAGCTATCAAATCAAACCCGCCAACTCCATTACGAGAGCGGAATTTGTAACGATTTTGGCGAGATTGATGGAAAGTGAAACCGATCTGGAACAATACGCCGGCAATTATGCTTTTACCGATGTTCCCAAATGGGCTACAAACTATGTCGGCTGGGCCACGGAGATGGGTTACGTAAACGGCATAGACGAAAAACTCTTCGGCTCCAACCAGAGCATCACCAGAGAACAGATGGCCGCCATTCTCTATCGCGCCGTCGTGGCAATGGAACTGACTTCCAACAACAGCAATCCCCCTGTCACCTTCACCGATGAGAATAAAATTGACGCTTATGCCAAAGAAGCTGTTGCCGCCATGCAGAAAGATGGCATCATCAACGGCTATAGCAACGGCGACGGCAGTTTCCGTTTTAATCCCAAAGGCAGTGCAACCCGCGCCGAAGCCTTTACCATGATCTATAACTTCATCGACGCTTACAGTAAATAAAAACTTTAAAAGCTCCCCCGGGAATATTTTCCCGGGGGAGCTTTTTTCATTCAACCGTATTCATCTTCGTAAAAGCCGCCGTCGGACCGTCTTCATCTGGGCGCGGTTACTGAAAAGGTAGCATAAATAAAGGATGGTTACGCTTAGGAATGACCAGAGAGCAGACAATTTCAAAGAAACGACAATAAAAACCGCGGCAAAGACCAACTCCGTGCCGAGAACGGTCCAGCTTTGTCCCGGTAGGTACCGGGAAAGGCAGCCAGCGGAGAACACATAGCGGCTGACCACCCCGATCAGCATGGCGAAAACAATGGCATCCACACTTTTCAGTAAATAGCCGCCAATGACGGAGAGCAGCAGACTTAGCATACAGGCCGCCAAATTCACGTAAAGCAGCGCCTTTTCTTTGCGCAGCACCTTAAAATAAGTGGTGCAGAGCAACTGCATCTTGCCGTCGAAAAGGCAGAGAGGCAGCAATACCGCCAGATAATCAAGGCTTACCGCATACTGGGGCAGCCACAGGGAGAGCACTGCTTTGATAGGGATATAAAAAACCAGGATCAGCGGGAGTAAAAGGCTTAAAATGGCGTCGATTTCAGCGTAATAGCGCTTCTGGGCAGTAGCGTCGATCTGGCGCAGGGCAGGAAAGAGCACGATGCTAACTTGATACATAAACATCAGGAAAAAGTTGGTCAGCGAAAGCGAAAAAGAAATCTGGCCAAAGTGCTCAATGCCCCAGATATGATCGATGATCACACGGCCAATCCCCAGGATCAGCATACCTGCTAAATTGGCGATGAGCAGTTTGATGCCGACGCTGATGTTGCCGAAAATATCCCTGACCGCTGTTTTCAAACCACAAAAACGGGCAAAAATCAGTTTTCTTCCCCAATAACAGTAGTAACCTGCGGAAAGTATCAGACCAATGATATAAAATAAGATCAACAGCTTAAAGCTGTATATCCGTAAAATCAGCAAAATCACCAACACGCAGATGAAGAATATCTTCATGATCATGTCGGCAATGGAAAAGATCTTGGTTTTATTCGCCGCCTGGAAAAGAAAGCCCACAAAGGTACCGGCGTTAGCGACTACCATGTAGACAGCAAAGGAGGCGATGACAAAGAAACGATCAGAATCCGCTGTCCAAACACCGGCGCCGACAACGATAAAAATTCCCAGCAAAATCTGAAATATAACAGAAACCCGCAGCTGGGAACCGATACGGTCATGATCCATTTCCTCGTAGGGAGTACCCCCTAATTTCAGATAAAGGCCGTCGTTAAGGCCGAAATGAAAAAATCCGGCATAACTGACAAAGAAAATAAAAAGCTGCCAATAGCCGTAATCCGTTACATTAAGGAATTTGGGGACTACAAGAGCCTGCATAATGCTGATCCCAAAGGAAACCCCCTGGGCAGCAAAGGCAAAGATCATATTTGTTTTTAATGCTTCCGTATTGATATTCTTTTTGATTTCCATCGATCTTTCGCCGCCCTATCCTCTTTTCACCACGGTATAGATATCCAGCAAACGGCTCCGGAAGGATTGATACTGGCGATAAATCGCTGCCTGCCGGTAAAGACCAAGGATACCAAAAAGACTTTTTTTCATCAATGCCTGCTTTTTTGCGGCAAAAAAACGCAGGTATGACTGGAGATAAAAGATCTTGCTGCCGCGGTCCGCACCATACTTTTGGGCAACCGCCAAAAATTCGGTAACCGTGGCTTCATCATTGCTCACTTCTGCCAGACGCTTTTGCCGGTCTCCCCTTACCGTCAAGGTCTTCTCAAGCACCACATCCATGCCTATGGTATTCTCTTCATGGAGCCGGTAACGAATCAGGGGACAATGATAAAAATAGAGGCCGTCAAAGACAAGGGCCGCCAAAAAATTCAGATACCAGTCATGTACCAGGGTTTCTCTGGTCTCTTTCAAATATAGCTCTTTCAAATCCCGGGTCATCACCATGGTACAGCCCGGGAAAAAGTTTCTACCGGCAATCAGGGAAAAAGGAATGTTCACGACAGCGCCATCGGCGACGGTCAGAGGCAGACTGTCACCATTGCAGTATCCACGGCGGTTTACCAGAGGCTTGACCCTGTCATCACTGTCGATAAAAATAAAACTGCAGTTAAGCGCTTTTATCTTGGGATTCTTGATCATTTCTGCCAACATTGCCTCAATCTTATCGCTTTCCCAGATATCATCCTGATCACAGAGGAAGATGTAATCCCCTGTCGTTCCCGCGATCGCTTGCCGGAAGTTGGCCTTGAATCCCAGATTCTTTTTATTGACCGAAAAATGCCAATGAAAAAGCTGCTTTTCTTTGAGAAAGGCTTCGACCAATGCTGCCGTGGCATCACTGGAGCTGTCATCGCAGATGATCACTTCATCGATGGGATAAGACTGCCCATAAAGGGATTGCAGTTGCTTTAAAATATATTTTTCTCCGTTGTAGGTGGTCATCGCCACCGAGACTTTAGGCATCATGACTCAAATAACGCTTCAGGGCGTCTTCCCAGGGGGGCAAAATGGAAAAGCCGTTTTCCGTCAGCTTATTCTGATCAAGGCGGGAATTCAAAGGCCGCTTTGCCGCGGTGGGGTAATCCTTCGTCAAAATCGGTTTTACCTTCACCGTCAATCCGGAGAGTTCCATGATTTTTACAGCAAAATCATACCAGCTGCAAAAACCGCCGTTGGCGGCGTGGTAGACGCCGTATTTTTCTGTAATCACCATATCCAGGAGGAGTGAAGCGAGATCCGTCGTATAAGTAGGCGCGCCGATTTGGTCACTGACCACGGAAAACTCCTCCCTTTCCTTGCCGAGACGAAGCATGGTCTTGACGAAGTTATTGCCGTTATTCCCGAAAACCCAGGAAATCCGCACAATAAAATAGCGGTTAAGCAGAGAGGCCACCGCATCTTCACCGAGAGATTTGGTCAGGCCATAGTAATTGACGGGAGCTTTCGCTTCCGTCACTTTATGGGGACTGTTGCCCATACCGTCAAAAACATAGTCGGTGCTGATATAAATCAATTTGGCCCCGACTTCCGCCGCAACGGAGGCCACATATTTTGTGCCGTTGACATTGACGTCATAGCATAGTTCCTGTTCACGCTCGGCTTGATCCACAGCGGTATAAGCAGCGCAATGAATGACAGCGTCGGGGGCGGCAGCCCGGACAAAGGCAGCTACCGCTCCTTGGTTCCGAAGATCAAAATCATCGATATCGCAGCCCACCATCGTCAAACCGCGTTTTTCGCCTTCTTTGACCACATCATAGCCGAGCTGTCCCTTTGCGCCGGTCACCAATACTTTCATGGTTATCACCTGTTGCCGTACATTTTTTCATAGTAGTTTTGATACTCCCCGGCCAGAATTTCTTCCCACCAATCCCGATGTTCCAAATACCAGCGAATCGTCTTGGCGATGCCATCGCTGAACGCGGTCTGCGGCAACCAGCCCAGCTCGTTATGGATCTTCGTGGGGTCGATGGCGTAGCGCATATCGTGTCCGGGGCGGTCCTTTACGTAAGTAATCAGACTTTCCGGTTTATCAAGAGCCTTTAAAATGGTTTTTACCACCTCAATGTTGGCTTTTTCGTTATGACCGCCGATATTATAAACTTCCCCTACCCTGCCTTTTCTCATCACAAGATCGATGGCCCGGCAATGATCCTCCACATAAAGCCAGTCACGGACGTTTTTGCCGTCGCCATAAACCGGCAAGCTTGCGTCGTTTAAGGCTTTCACGATCATCAGCGGAATCAGTTTTTCTGGGAAATGATAGGGGCCGTAATTATTGGAACAGCGGCTGACGGAAACCGGCAGGCTGTAGGTGCGGTAATAGGCCAACACTAAGAGGTCGGCGGCGGCCTTCGATGCCGAATAGGGGCTGCTGGTATGAAGGGGTGTTTCCTCAGTGAAAAAGAGGTCCGGCCGATCCAGGGGCAAATCGCCGTAAACCTCATCGGTGGAAACCTGATGATAACGACCGATGCCGTATTTGCGGCAGGCGTCCAACAATACCTGAGTGCCTAAAACATTGGTTTGCAGAAAGATTCCGGGGTCCTCCACGGAGCGGTCCACATGGCTCTCGGCGGCAAAATTGACGACCATATCGAAACCCTCTTCCTCAAAGAGGGGAAAAACATCACTTCTCGCGGCAATATCACCGCGTACGAAGCGAAAATTCGGCTTTTCAGCCGCTTCCGCCAAATTCTTTAAATTCCCCGCGTAAGTCAACAAATCCAGACAGACAATGCGGTCTTCAGGATGACGGTGTTGTTGATCATAAATAAAATTCGTACCGATGAAACCGGCGCCGCCGGTGACAAGGATATTCATAGGTTTTCTCCTTTAAAGACAAAGTTGCAGTCGCTATCTTTTAACAGCGGCGCGTTTTGATCTTTCGTTGATAAAATGGGATCGCTAACACCCCAATCAACTCCGATGAAAGGGTCATCAAAGCGAATGCTGCGGTCGCAGTCGGGGCAATAGGGATTGTCCACTTTATAGAGAAAGATCACATCTTCGCTGAGGGTAACAAAGCCGTGGCCAAAACCGCGGGGCAGCAGCAACTGCCGGTGATTTTCGGCGGTCAGTTCCACTCCAACCCACTGGCCATAATGGGGGGAACCTTTTCGCAGATCCACTGCCACGTCCATCACCGCGCCTTGCACCACCCGCACCACCTTAGCCTGGGCCATGGGCTCCTGCTGAAAGTGAATGCCCCGGACAGTCCCCTTTTTAGCTGTAAAACTTTCATTGTCCTGGACAAAGCGAAAATGAAAACCCTGGTGTTCCCATGCTGCGGTGGACCAGATTTCCGTAAAATAACCGCGATGGTCGCCGAAAACCTTCGGTTCTATGATATAAACGCCGGGCAGCGTTGTTTCGATCCGTTCCATCATAACCTCTCAATATCTAATTTTTCCCTCGGCCACGCGTTTTAAATGTTCGCCGTAAGGTGATTTGCCGTAGCGACACGCCGATTCCTTCAGGGTTTCTTCACTGATCCAACTGTTGATATAGGCAATCTCTTCCGGTGCGGAAATTTTAATGCTCTGGCGCATTTCAATCATGCGCACGAAATCCGCCGCCTCGTTTAAAGAATTGACGGTACCCGTATCGAACCAGGCAAAGCCGCGACCCATCAACTCTACGTTCAGGGCCTGATCCTCCAAATAGAGTCGGTTTAAATCGGTGATCTCCAGTTCTCCCCTGGCGGAGGGTTTCACTTTTTTGGCCAGTTTCACCACGCGGTTATCGTAAAAATAAAGCCCGGTGAGGCAATAGTTGGATTTGGGGTTTTGCGGTTTCTCTTCCACCGATAAGACTTTGCCGTGTTCATCGAATTCCACAATCCCGAAACGCTCCGGGTCCGAGACGTAATAGCCGAAGACCGTCGCCACGCCTTTTTCGGCATTCCCCACGGCACTTCTCAGCATGGAACGAAAACCGTTGCCGTAAAAGATATTATCCCCTAAAATCATGGCGCAGCAGTCGTCGCCGATAAAATCTTCCCCGATCAAAAAAGCTTGGGCCAAACCATCGGGAGAGGGCTGCACCCGATAGGAAAGACGAACGCCGTATTGGGCGCCATCCCCTAAAAGTTTTTCAAAATTCGGCAGGTCCTCCGGAGTGGAGATGATCAAAATATCCCGAATCCCCGCCAGCATCAGCGTGGAAAGAGGATAATAAATCATGGGTTTATCATATACCGGCAACAGCTGTTTCGATGTCACCATGGTGAGGGGGTAGAGTCGCGTACCGGCGCCGCCGGCTAAAATGATACCTTTCATTTTCTTCATACTCCATCTGTGATGATTTTTCCATTGCTATGGGCGAGATAACATACCGTCAAGAACAATATATAGAGAGATAACCCCGTTACTGAATTCAAGCAGGGATTAAAATAAGAGATCACCAGGAAATAGACGATTGCCACAAAAAAGATCCAAGGGAAGGCCGTTTTACGGTACTGCCCAGACCGAAACAGCAAGGTGGCGCCATAAAATAAGGGCAACAGGAAGCAAAACAATCCCCAAATACCCATTTTAGCAAGGAGATCATGATAGAAATACTCGACGTAACCATTATCGTAAGCAACTCTTGCGCCAAGGCCATTGCCAAAGAAAGGATTTTTTGCAATTAACGCTGAAATCTGCTTAATCTTGGCAGCCCTTTCAGCATTGCTGTCCAATTCTGCCTGGATATTCAGATAATCATCCTGTGCTGAATTGAAATGCTCGCCCTCTGGCGGCGATATCTCCGGATCGGGCACTACGGCGTCAGAACCATTTTCTTCACCAACACCATCAGAGGCGTCACCAACGCCAGAATTCGCTGATGGCTGTGAAGGGCCATTGCCGGTACTGAGGTTGCCGGCAATTTCCGTGCGCGCTAACATAGCCTTAAAGATATTAAAATGCTGACTGGTGCTGATGGCTCCCAACACCAAAACGCCACAGATCACCGCAATACCCCAAACCATCAGCAAACCCTTGAAATGCTGCCGGAAAAAGACCGCGGTGAAAATCAGCAAAAGTACGGCACAGATCATTACCCCTAAGTAAAAGGCGCGGGAATAGGCAATGGCCAGGGATGCCTCAAATAGAATCATCGCGGTCATATAAAAGACCCGATGCCGCTTTTGGACAACAGCGAAATAAGTTGCAAACAAGAAGGCCGGAAACATCCAGCGGGAAGCCGTATGAAAAAATACCCTGGTTCCTCTTTCTCCCATCAGGCTGAGGCTACAGATCCCATGATCATTTAAAAAGCCGCTGAATTTCATAGCAAAGACGGGATTGTAAAAAGCGTAGTAGCTGAGAACCAGGGAGCAAAAGGCCCAGAGCGCACAGACTGCAATGATCAGTTTCAAAAGCAGCTCCAATCGGGGCCGGGAATAGAGCACAGCGCAGGCGACAGGGAACAACATTAGGTTCAAATAACCCAGGATATCGCTTTTGATGATGGCAAGATCATTTCCGGCAAGGCCGCCTCGGACAGCGTTGACGGCGACAACAACAAGAAACAGTACCAAAAAGCCGAAAATTAGATTGACCCCAATCTCCTTTTTCCTGGCAAACAGAATGGGCAGGGAAAAAAGAAAGGTCAGAGTAAAAAAGATCTCCCTGGTAGAGATAGCATAGGCGATCTCCGTAAGCTGTCCCGACCCCAAACACAGGAAATCAACAAAGAAGAGCAGCAAAAATAGCAATGATAGATTACTACAGATATGATTGATATTATTTGAAAATCTCGATTCATTTAAGGAATCAAGGCAAGGAAAACCCATACTTCACTCCATATGGCTGGCTTTCAAAAAAGCAAACGTTTTATATTGCAGTGTTAATTTTAGTGTACGCCGCCATAAAATGCTCTTATAAGCGTCGCCGGCAAAGACCTTTACATCCTTTTTAAAAATTTCATAACGGGATAAGGCGCTTTCTATGGACGGCTTTTCCAAAGCGGAAAGATGATGAACCAAAGTACAATCCAAAATGTGAACCGGAACTGCCCTTTTCGCCATATCCATCATAAATTTATGGTCAATTCCGTCTAAAAACAGCCGCTCATCATAACGATAATCGGCAAAGACGGTCAAAGTTACCGCCATGCCGGAATTCAGCGCCGTGAGATTGTGCCCCTGATAGCCAAAGACATCTTCTTTCTTGTCAAAAAAAGTGCAATGATAGTTTTCCTTCAAAATTGCCGGTGAAATCAGTTTTGTACCACTTTTTAAAAGCGGTACAAAAACGCCGCTTTCCCCCGTGTTACCCTGTTTTACGGCATCAAGATAGTCTTTCGTAATCACTGTATCATCATCAAAAAAACAAATGACGCCATCTTCCCCCTGGGTTGTACAGTAATCAATGGCCTCATTATAGGCCCGGGATAAGCCAAGATTTCCTCTTCCCCCCAGGTAGACAATGCCCTTTTCCTCGCAAAAAGACCGGTTATCCAACTCTTGCGTACTGTTATCAAAAACCATCGGTGAGTTTTCGGCTTTTATCACACAATCAAAAAAAGGCAGCATTTCTTTACAACTTTTATTATAAATTACAACTAAGATATAGACCTTCAATTGTTTCATCGCATTACTTTCTATTTTGTAATCCCATCAACCGCCTTTTTAGTTTCAGTGTTTGCCACATTTTCCAACGGGTTTTTAAAATCACGTCAATCTTGCGACTTTTTCTCGGCGTAACATTTTTGCCATGAAGACGGTGGTGAATGAAAACTTCATCCATAAAGACGATACGGGCGAATCGTTCGGCACAGAGGGCAAGATAACGGTCATAAGCGTCGCAATCCTCCGGAATCGGCAGCACAAACGATGCGAATTCCGCTGTGAAAGCCATGCAGCAGCCACTATAACGGGATTGAAAAAAATTGCGCCAAAAGGATGGGCCGATGCGGTATGTTGAAAAAAAGTCGTCACTGATGACGGTATCGGTTTCGTCGATGGCAACACCGTTATGTACGATCAAAGAAGCACCGGTGCGCCCAAAAGCCGCGATCATGTTATCGATTTTCCCTGGCAGCCAAATATCATCCTGATCGGCGATGAACAGATATCTGCCGCGGCAATGAGCAAGGGCATTGTTAAAATTATCGATCACGCCTTGTCCCCCATCGGTTACGACAAAGATACGGCCGTCTCCCGCCGCGTAAGTATTGATGATCTCCCAGGTCCGATCGGTAGAAGAATCATAGGATAACACCAGTTCGTCATCGTCTCCCAGTTGGGTTATGATCGAATCCAGTTGTTTTTTTAAATATTTTTCTCCCTGGTAAACCGCCATGGCGACGGAGGCTCTCACGGTCATGACCGTTTTTCTCCGGCAAGGATATGCTGTATCCCCTGATAAAATTTCTTTTCAAAACAATCGTGGGAGAATTGCTCTTCAAACAGTTTACGGCAATTTTCCCGCATCGAATGGCACTCCTTAGCCAAAGATTGGAGCAGCTGGGAAGCCGTCTCTTCCGCCGTTCCCGCCCAGGCAATCCCCACTCGATAGCGGCAAATAAAATCTGCGGTATCACCGCTGATGGTGTTGACCACCGGCAAACCGCATTCAAAATAATCGATGCTTTTCATGGTCAAACCAATGCATACCGTATCCTTTAATATATTGAGACCAAAATGACATTGATCAAAAATCCTCTGCTTTTCCTCCATATCATAAAGCTCTCCATAAAATTTTACGTCGGCGCCGGCCCTTTTTAGGCCATCAAGAAAAACATCTTTGTTCTCACCATTGCCGATCACATGTACGGTAACCGGTATTTTCACGGTAAGCGCCTGCACAAGATTGCAGATGCGGGGAATGTCGATGATATTATTGATGGAGCCCAAATAAGCGAGGCTCATCTGATGTGGAGGCAAAGAGGGTTCGCTGGAAAATGGACGCATCTGCCGGGAAAGGTAGAGAGTAGATATTTTTCCCTCCAAAGCAGAGGTGTCGATCACCGAATGAAAGAGGTCGCATTCGGTGAAAACATGCTCCGCGCAACTGAGATATTGGTCTCTCAGCCCTTTCCAACACCGGCAGGGAAACAGATGCATCACGTTTTTTATCGGCAATGTTTCCGGCCACAGGTCAAGAATGTCGAAAATCACCTTGACTTTACTGTGGCGGGCCTTATATTCCGCTGTTCGCTTCACCAGAGAATTCGGCGGCACGACCACATAGAGGAGATCGGGATCAAAAGTTTCCGCTTTTTTCAACGCTTCTCTGGCAAAGATACGGTGAGAATTGATTCTGGCAAAGGATAGATTCCGCCGGTAGGGCTTTGTCGGAATAAAAACAAGATCATTCCTGTGATCCGTTCTCCGCTCCCGCTGCAAATGGCGAAAATCCGATTCAATGTAAATCGGTTCATAGCCCAAAGCGGCCAATTGCCTTCCCGCCGCCATCATTCTCTCTTCGTAAAATTCAAAACAGGTGATCAACACCGCAGTCTTTTTTGCATCCATCATCCATTTTTACTCCGTACCGCCCGTAGGTTCGCCGGTTGTGCCAGTGAAAGCATCATTGCCGTAAATCGCCGTATGGATACGCTTCGCCGCCTCATCTAAATCATAAATGTAATACCAGACGCCGTCGCTGGCAATGCCGCCCCAAAGATCCGTTTCATAGGCAGCATCGGGAACCGTATATTGTTCGATATTGAAATCTGTTAAGGCGATGGGCGAAAGCCCAAGGATCTCACTGTAGCTCAGGGATGTTTCCGCCGTACCCAAAAACTGGCGGATAAAATGAGGATAATCCGTCTTCGACATGGATTTGATCTTATCAAAAACGGCAGACAGCACCTTTTGCTGCCGGGTGGCGCGGGCATTGTCGCTGTCCAGTTTGCGGATGCGGGAATAAGAAACGGCCTGCTCACCGGTGAGATTCGCCTCGCCGGCAGCGGCAATCGTGGCCGTCCCGGGGAAATACTGCACCGTCAAAGCGTTGGCCATATCCACTTCCGCCTGACTCAAGGTCAAGGTTACGCCGTCAACGGCGTTGATGATCGTCGCCAACTGGCTGAAATTGACGGTAATATATTCTTTGATGTCGAGATCAAACGTCTCATTCAGTGTCTTAATCGCCAAAGTGGGGCCGCCATAGGCATAAGCCGCATTGATTTTGGTTTCCCCGTGACCTTCGATGGGTACTTTGCTGTCCCTTAAGATCGAGGTCATTTTGATGATGTTTTTTTCCTGATCCAAGGTAAGGATGATGATCGTATCACTGCGCCCGGAATCTTCGCCAGTATCCCTGGTATCGACGCCGAAAAGGGCAATATTCGTAATACCGCCGACACTGACCTCTTCCTTAACGCCCAGTTCTTCATCGTCATTGGTAAAGCTCACCGTGTTCAGATTGCCAAATAAATAGAAAAACGCGCCACTCACCGCAATGCTCATCATCAAAATAATCAGTAATACAATAATAATGGTTTTTAAAATCCGGCGTTGTCTTTTCTTTTTTACCGTTCGTTTTTTATCAGACATATTTCTTCCCATCTTAGCATTTGATTTTTATATACAAAACGTCAGTTTTATTTCAGTATACTTGAATTATTCTGAATAATCAACCTATACACAAAGATTGCGATAAAATTACAGCAAAATTTTGGTAAAATCATCATAAAATCACCCCGCCTTATGCTTTTATTTTAGCATAAGGCGGGGTGATTTTCTGCCACTTCTGTCAATCCGATACATGAAAGGCTGTTGACACAGGCATCTACGTTACCTTTTTCTTTTCGCGTCCCGTTCCCGCACAGCGTCGATGACAACGTCTTCCAGAGCGTTGTTAATGCTGGCGGTCACCGGCTTTTCATCTTCTCTTAGTTGCTTTGTGACCTGGTCAAAACAGTGGTTGCAGTAATACTCCTCCCGCACAAGATAGGCTTTGCCGGGAGCAATGCGCTGGCTGCAATTTTTACAAATCAACATAAAACGGCCTCCTTTTTGTTTATTTTCCCGCAAAGGAGCCGGTTTTATGTTGTGATTTAACAGTTGCGTAAAGGGAAAAAATGTTATACCGGCAAAATTCATAAAATCATAGCGAAACCATAGACCCAAACGTCCTATTTGTCGAATTGAAAGATCCATACTTCTATGTTAAACTTATATTTTAGAAGGAAAAAATTTGCAGAGATGAAAACCACTGGTTTTCTTCAGATTGTAGACAAAGTCCGCTTATGCGGAATTTGGATGCAAGCTGATAGACTGTCGAGAAAGGCTTAGACACGGTGAACGCGCTGACCTGCGGCTGCGCTGCGTACCAAAATATACTCAAGCAGTCGCGGGGCAGAGCGTTTGCCGCGGATCAGCCTTTGTCGGCAGCCTGATGAAAACCATTGGCCTTCTTGCCGGTTTTCCTTGTTGCTCCACTTCACGCCAGGCAAGAGGCCTTACGGCCCAGGGAAGGAGAAGAACGATGATTTTACCGTTTCAAAATATCAAAAACGGCCGCGAACTTGGCGGTCTGACCGCCGCTGATGGCAAGAAAACAAAATGCTGCCTGCTTTTGCGCACGGGAGAACTCTTTACCGCCGATGAAAAGGAAATTCTATCTTTGAGTGAAGATTATAAGATCAAAACTGTCATTGATTTCAGAGATCACAGCGAATGCGAAATACGCCCCGATAAGGAGATCCCCGGCGCCGTCTACCACCAGATCCCCATATTGCCGCCGCAACCGGAAGAAATCCGCGATCAGCTCATGGCCATGCTCATAAATGAGCCCAAGGCCACGTTTTTGCGGATCTATGAAAACATCGCCGAAAACAGTGACGCCGCCGCCGCTTACTGCAAGTTCTTTCAGGTCATCCTCGAAAATCAGGGCGTCCCCCTGCTCTACCATTGCCGCCAGGGGAAAGACCGTACCGGTATTGCCTCGATTCTGCTTTTATCCGCCCTCGGTGTACCGGAAGAAGAAGTGCTCAAGGATTATTTTCTTACCAACGAACTGTTGAAAGCCGATTATGAAGCGCTGAAAGCCCAGGGTACCCCGGAAGATCAGTTGGAAAAGGCCAAAGATATCCTATTTGTCATGGAAGAGTGCGTCCATGGCTATCTTGGGCTGTTGAAAAAAAATTGGGGCAGCATAAACGGATATCTGCAAGGCGCCCTCTGCTTGGGACAGGAGGATCTAAAGACGCTCCGCGCTATTTATACCGAATGAGTGCGAAAAAGCAAATCTGTCCCCGCAATTCATCAAATATAGATTAATACATATTATATATAGGGTGTCCTTTGGGCTTTTTACGCCTTGCGGGACACCCTTTTCATCTCCGGGTGCTTTTTCCGGCAATACCAGTAACAAAAAAGAGGCCTTTTTCATATTGTACAATATGAAAATCATTAAAGGAGGCCCCAAATGAGCAGAAAATGTTGCGGAAATTGTTCCTCGAATTCCTGCGGCTGCAACGGATGCGGATGTGGGTGTGGTAACGGCTGTGATTGTGGCTGCGGATGTGGGTGTGGTAACGGCTCTAATTGCGGCGGCGGCTGTGGATGCGGCAACTGCACAGGTTGCTTTGGCTGCTGCGATTACAGTTGTGTCTTAAGTTCCATCTATAATGTCTATACGCTTCAATACCTTGCGTCTATCTTGTACGCTTTCTTAGGTTGCGGGTTCACAGGTCCGTGCAGCCCCTGTTGTTCCTGTGGCATACCGGGACCCGGTCCCTGCCCCTGTAACAACGGCGTCGCCGCCCAGTAAAGTAAAGCCATGGAAGCGGAAAAGACCGTTGGCTTAAACCCTTCCGGTGACGGTATCTCCGGTGCAGGCACACCTTGGGCAGATACGCTCCGCCTTGAGGGACCAGGGGAAAACATTCCATGGGACAGTGCAAATGGTTGTGATGAGCTATGGCAGGGCAATCCTTATGAGTATATCTCCTGGGATTGTACCCCCTGGTGGTATATCCCCTGCAATAACGGCGCGCCATGGTACGCCCAGTTTTTGGTTAGTGTCTATGCTTATGAGACCTGCGTCCATTCGCTATGCTGTCTTTTCCGTTGTCCGGAGGGCTGACAATGCTGCCCGTGTCGAAAAGGAAATGAGAAAACAACATGACAAAAACCCGGCTTCGCCGGGTTTTTTTATATAAACCCCAATTTCAGCGCGTTTATCCCAAAAATCAACGGTTTATGAAAAGGTGCGCTATTGAAAAAAAGGCGCTTTTCTGATAAGATAACCTTATACTAACGTTAAGGAAGGTTCACCATGAATATCTATGAATCTGGAGAAGATTACCTGGAAACGATCCTGATGTTAAAAGAACGCAACGGCAATGTCCGCTCCATTGATATCGCCCACGAAATGAATTTCAAAAAGCCCAGCGTTAGTTACGCGATGAAACAGTTTCGGGAAAACGGTTACATCCTTGTAGATGAAGACGGCTTTATCCATTTGACGGAAAGCGGAGAACAAATTGCCAAACGGGTTTACGAACGCCACCGTGTTTTGACGCAGCTTTTGCTTTTCCTCGGCGTGTCCAAAGAAAACGCAAAAAAAGACGCGTGTAAAATCGAGCACGACCTCAGTGAGGAGACTTTTGATTGCATCAAGGGCTATCTCCTGAAAAGCGGGGTCAACCTCAATCTTTGACCAGCCTACACAATAGAGACTCTGTAGTCTATCCTTAGATGTACCCAAGAGTCCCCGATGGAGGGGACTCTTTTTTTGCATTCATCTATGTGACGCGCCGAAAAAACGCGCGATCTCGATTTTAGCGCTTTCCCCGGAGTCGGCTCCGTGAATGATGTTTTCCGAGGTGCAAAAGGCAAAGTCGCCTCGGATGGTACCGGCGGCGGCGTCTTCCACCTTCGTCGCCCCCATCAGGCCGCGCACACCCATAACCACGTTTTCTCCCTCAACAATCATGGCCAGGACCGGGCCGGAGGTCATAAAGCGCAAAACTTCGGGGAAGAAAGGAAAATCGGCGATATGGGCATAATGTTCCCGTAGAACCGCCTCATCAAGGAGCATCATCTTTGCGTCGGTAATGCGATATCCCTTGTTTTCAATCCTCGAGATGACTTGACCCATCAAGCCCCTCTTGACACAATCGGGTTTCAGCATCACATAGGTTTTTTCAATGGCCATAACGTTTTACCTCCTGAAACATCTGTATATCCTCCATTATAGCATCCACGTCAACCCCTTATAAAGCAAGCCGCGGCGAGAACAGATCTACAAAAACTCACAGAATACGCGGAAAAAGCGGAAAAATCAGAAAAAGCAGAAGAAGGATATTTACTTGTTTCCCGCTATTTTATATAATAGGAAAAAGACTTGGCGCCAACCGGCAAAAAGGAGGAAACCCCATGTTAAAATCGGGAGACAAGGCACCGGATATTTCATTATTGGATCAGAACGCAAAACCAACCCGGCTTTCGGATTTTAAGGGACAGAAAGTCGTGCTCTATTTCTATCCCCGGGACAACACCGCCGGCTGCACCCGACAAGCCGTGGCGTTCAAGGAGACCTACGCAGATCTCCAAGATCAGGGCGTTGTTTTGCTCGGCGTCAGCAAGGACAGCGTCGCATCTCATCAAAAGTTTGCCGCCAAAAACAGCCTGCCCTTCCCCCTCCTTGCCGATACAGAGCTTAGCGCCATCAAAGCTTACGATGTTTGGCAAGAAAAGAAAATGTACGGAAAAACCGCCATGGGCGTAGTGCGCACCACGTATATCATCGATGAAAACGGCGTGATTGAAAAAGTTTATGAGAAGGTAAAACCCGATGGTCATGCCACCGACGTATTGGCATATCTAATGCGTTAACCTACGAAAATACCGCCGACAGCCAAAATCAGGAAAACGGATGCCTCGGGAAACACATAAAAGAACCGGCGTTCGGGTACATCTATGTATGCTGATGTATTGACGCCGGTTTCCTCTTTCAGCAAAATAAAAAAACAAGGAAGTACAGGGATTCAAGCACGATGAAGTATTTAAAATATCTTTTGATTTTTATTCCCGTCAGCATCCTCAGTGAATTTTTAGGCTTTTCGGCGACACTGATCTTTGTTTTAGCGGCCTTGTCCATCATTCCCCTGGCAGGATTTATGGGGGAAGCCACGGAGGAGATCTCCTTTTATACGGGGCCAAAAATCGGCGGCTTTCTCAACGCCACCTTTGGCAATGCCACGGAGCTGATCATCTCCTTCTTCGCACTGAAAGCAGGCTTATTTGAAGTGGTCAAAGCCTCCATTGCCGGTTCGGTCATTGGCAATATCCTTTTGGTCCTCGGCGCCAGTATGTTGGCGGGGGGCATGAAATACAAGTCTCAGTGCTTTAATATCAAAGTGGTGGAAGTCAGTGCCAGTATGCTGCTGTTCGCCATCGTCGGCCTCTGTATCCCGGCAATCTTCACCCATACCGTCAGCGACGTTTTACTGAATACCTCCTACGAAAAGCTGAGCATCATCGTGGCGGTGATCATGTTTCTGATCTATCTGCTCAGCCTGTTCTTTTCCTTCTATACCCACAAAGATATCTATTCCGCGGACCATTCCCAGGAAAGCAGCGCCAAATGGTCGCTGAAAAAGGCCGTTACCGTTCTGGTGCTGGCCACGTCGGTGATTGCATTGGAAAGTGAATTCCTCGTCGGCGCTGTGGAACCGATGACGGAGTCCCTCGGTTTAAGCAGCTTCTTTGTGGGGATTATCCTGATTCCCATCATCGGCAATGCCGCAGAACATACCACCGCCATCACCATGGCGCTGAAAAATAAAATGGACGTGGCGGTGGAAATCGCCATCGGCTCCAGCTTACAGATCATCCTCTTTGTGACGCCGGTGCTTTTGTTCCTGAGCCTGCTCTTCACCCCGATGAGCATCATCTTCAATGAATTTGAATTGGTGGCTTTGGTGGTGGCGGTGCTCATCGCCAACCGCGTATCCAATGACGGTGAATCCAATTGGCTGGAAGGGATTCAGCTTTTGGCGGTATACCTGATCATTGCCGTCGCCTTTTTCTTCGTATAAGCTAAGCGTAACCCGGAAATTACACCGCCGGTCAAAAAATATTTGCCGTTATTTTAAAGTAAGATCTTCATCAAAATAAAAAACAGCACTGTTTCCCAGGATTTACGGAAAACGCTCTGTTTTTGTCTGGACGCTTGCCATATTATTTGATATAATCAAAAAAAAGACAGTCCTGTTTCGATACCAAAAGAATCGAGATGATAAAATATGAAAAAAACCAAAATAGTCGCCATTGTTGGTTCTCTACGCAAAGATTCCTTCAATCGTCAGCTGGCCCTGGCGGCCCAAGCAGTGATCGGAGAGCGGGCCGATTTTGAGCTGCTGGACTACGGTGATGTGCCCCTCTTCAATGAGGATCTGGAATATCCGGCCCCCGCAGCGGTGCGGCGGGTCAGAGAAAAGATCAAAGCAGCCGACGGCGTTTGGTTTTTTACGCCGGAATACAACCACTTTTTTACCGGCGTGCTGAAAAATCTCCTCGATTGGCTTTCCCGCCCGGTCAGCGCCAGCGAACCCCGGGTCGTCATCGGCAAACCGGCGGCGATTAGCGGCGCGACTCCCGGCATGAACGGCACGGCAATCGCCCAGGATCACCTGGTGACGCTGATCAGCTTTTTAAATATGAAGGTGATGAACGCTCCGCGCCTCGTCATTCCCCATGTGATGCAGCAGCTGAACGAAACAGGAAAGTTGGAGCTCACCGTCAGCGCTCCTTATCTTGAAAAACAGGCCGACGCTTTTCTTGACTTCATTCAAAACTCATAATACATCATTCAAACAAAAAGAATATCTTTTTATCAACGTGAAACAGCCCGCCGCATACGGGCTCTTTTGCGTTTTCATCTCAATGAAATTACCGCCAACAGCATGAAACCATGCTGTTGGCGGTAACGAAAGATCATTGATACCTTTTATAAGGAACGGATTATTGTAATAACTGGAGAACGCCCTGGGGCTGTGTGTTCGCCTGAGCGAGCATGGACTGGGCAGCCTGGGTCAAGATGTTGTTCTTGGTCATTTCCATCATTTCTTTGGCCATATCAACGTCGCGGATACGGCTTTCAGCAGCGGTCAGGTTTTCAGAGGTGGTACCTAAGTTGTTCACCGTGTGTTCCAAACGATTCTGCAAAGCACCAAGGTCGGCGCGAGTGCCGGAAACCAGGTTGATGGCGCTGTCGATGGAATCGATGGCAGCGTTGGCGTCATCCTGAGTGGCTACGGAAACGGCGCTAACACCGATACCGATGGAGCTCATATCATCAACACCCAAGCGAACTTGCTGGTCGGAGCTGCCGTTGGCGCCGATCTGGAACATTAAAGTGCCTTCATTGCCCGTAGCGACCTGGGTCGTTGCGGCCATGGTGGAAGCATCGTCTCCTGCGGCAAAGGTAAGGGAACCGGACAGGGAAACGGTGGTATTCTTCGCAATGTTAGCGGCAGTTTTCTGCGCATCGGTAGCAGATTCATTTTTCAAAACGGCATCCGCAGCTTTTTGGATCGCTTTGTTGATATCTTCTGCAGTATATGTATTCGCATCAGTCTTCGTACCAAAGGTGACGGAGGCAGCCCCAGTCGTATCGGTAAAGGTAACGGCAATACCTTTGGTGGCAGTTTCATCCACACCAAAAGCAACAGAAGCGGTGGTGGCCGTGGACATCACGGTTACTTGGGTCGAACCCATGAGACCCGTCCCTTTGTTGGTGGCGGAAGTGGAGCCGTCCAGCAGATTGATTTTATTGAAATGGGTGGAAGAGGCAATTCTGTCGATTTCGCTCTTCAGCGAGGTCATTTCTTTGTTGAGGTTTTCACGGTCAACGTCGTCCTGGTAAGTACCGTTGGAAGACTGAACCGCCAATTCACGCATTCTCTGTAAAATCGAATGAGTTTCGTTCAAGCCGCCTTCAGCTGTCTGAATCAAGGAAATACCGTCTTGGGCATTGGAAGTCGCCTGGTCCAAACCGCGGATCTGACCGCGCATCTTTTCGGAAATTGCCAAGCCGGCGGCATCGTCCCCGGCGCGGTTGATACGGTAACCGGAAGAGAGCTTTTCCAGGTTTTTGGCGACCGCGTTGTTGTTCGTTCCCAATTGTCTGTACGCATTCAATGCGCTGATGTTGTGTTGAATTCTCATAATTTTTTCCTCCATGATTTTAAATGTGATGAAACTCGTCCTTGAGCTCCATTTCGTTTTTGCGACATATTTCCGGCTCTTTCAACGGATATCGCGCGCTACCATTTTAAAAACCAGTCATTTGTCTGTTCATTTTTATGTATCTGCTTTTTTCATCGGGTTATTTATTTTTTAAAAAAATATTTTTTTACTAAAAAATGTGATAAAATAAAATAGTAGATGCAATTTTGCCGATATAATAAAGAGAAATTACTATAAATAAATTTTAGAAAGTGAGGAAACAGCATCGGTCAACTCGCAATGGCTGAGGTGACCTGCTATGAAAAAACTGAGATGAAAATTAACCCTGCGGAGATATTCACAAAAATCAATACGCAAAAGCTTAGTGATTATTCGGACAAACAACAGCCGAATCCTATTACGCAAGAGCAAAAAACGTCGCCCAATATAGATAAGGTTGAAATTAGCCACATTCCCCAGAATAACGAAAGCACAGATCTCAAAAAGATCCCGGCTGAAATCGAAATGGCGAAACAAGAAATCATCAACTCCATAAAAAAACATCCGGATATTGAAAAGTACCAACAGATCAAGGATCAGGTTCAATCCGGCAATTATACGGTGGACGCCAAAGAAACAGCAATGGCGATGATCCACAAAGGCAGTTTCGACGAATTGGTTTAACCGCCGATCCGTTTTCATTCCTTTTGGAAACAAGCAAGAATGGGGAAATTTTAAATGATCAGCCAAGATGACGCCAAAGATTATTTGGATTTGATGTGCGGGTACGTCGATTTTTACGAAGAGTTCACCGCCTTGGAAAAGCTTAAAATGAAAGACCTTTCCCTCCATCACCTGGAGCGGCTGGATCAACGGGTCAGAGAAGAAGAAGCTTTTTTGCTGCGGGCCAAGGGAATGGATCAAAAAAGAACCGCTTTTTTAAGCGCCTATCAGCTAAACGATAAAAAAATGAGCGAAATCATCCCCTTATTTCCGCAGCCTTACCAAAGAGATATCCAGCAAAAATTCGATGAACTCTCCGGCATTCTGCTGGACTTAAAGGAAATCAACACACGTTGCAATACCCTGACGGAGCTGCAGCTTCATCGCATACAGCTGAAAATCGCGGAAATGCAGGATGGATCAACGGGGCAAAGCGCCCGCATCAAGATCACAAAAAAAACCGGCAAAAAAAACGCCAAGCTATCACAGAAGGTTTAACGGGGGAGGTTAGGGAATGCGCGCAACTTTTTCGGGATTTTACGTTGCAAAGCAGGGGTTGAATGCTGCCCGTGCACAGCTGGAAATCACCGGTCAAAATATCACCAACGCAACCACAACAGGATATACCCGACAAACCGTGGATACCTATGCCGTAGGACCCTACAGCCAAAATACCCGTTATGCCCTGACCAGGGACGCTAACATCGGTTATGGGGTGCAGATCAGCGGAACCAGCCAGCTGCGCGACCCTTACCTGGACGTAAGGTATCGCCGGGAAAATGCCAAGGTCGGCGAGGCCGCGGCGCAATACGAAGGACTTACCGATTTGGGATACCTCTTCGACAGCGCCACCGAGGATAACTTCGATACCCAATTCAGCGATCTCGTAACCCAACTGCAAACCTTATCCAACAACCCTTCCGACACGGTTTCAGAAAGCCTGGTAAAGACTTCCGTTTCCCTGTTGCTGCAAATGTTTAACAGTTATTCCTCACAGCTTGATTCCCTGAAAGCACAGCATGTCGATAACTTACAAAACGGCACCATTTTAAGCGCAAACCAATGCTTATCCGGCATCGCGGAACTGAATCAAGCCATTAAAAGCGCTTCTCTTTCCGGCAATTCCGCCTTGGAATTAAAGGACCAGAGAAACTTGCTCCTTGACCAGTTATCTCAATATGTCAATATTGAGGTAGCTTACTCCCCGGTCAATGTCGGCGGCGGTGTCAGTGTAGAAGAGCTTTCCGTTAACATGATTGCTCCCAATGGCGATAAATTCAATCTCATCGACAACGAGAGCTACAGACAGTTTGAAATGACGGAAAACGGTGATACCATCGGTATTCGCCTGGTGGAATCAAATGGAGCCGCAGTAAAATCCAGCGATAACGGAAGCATCGACCTGACAGACGGCGATATTTCCGAACAATTGAATACCGGTTCCTTTTACGGTGAGTTGAAATTCATCAACGGTGAAGGGGAATTCGGCGATCCCCCTTCTAAAATACGGGGATTGCCCTATTATCAAAAAATGCTTGATACCATTGCTTTGGAATTCGCCAATGTCATGAATGAAGCAAACCGCGGGGCAGACGGAACAGAAAAGCCGCTGTTTGCCTCAAGCGTTGCCGGAGAAACCATCTCCGCCGGTAATATTACGATTTCTGATGAGTGGTCTCAAGCCACCGGCAGCTATATTACCACAACGAAAAAGGTCGCCACCGGCGGCACCGAAAATACCGACGATAACTCGAATATTTTAAACATGATTGCCCTGTTCAGCCAAAAGCACACGTTCCAAACGGAAAATGGATACCCTCTATTCAGCGGTACTTTCCAGGAATGCATTTCCAATATCTCCGCCACACAAGGTTTGGAAAAAAAGAACATCGGCAGTCAATATGATATCTATACTTCTAACATTAAGGACATCAATACCTTGCGCCAATCCATCTCTTCTGTAGATACCGATGAAGAGGCGATCAATCTGATCATGTACAATCAATCTTTAACCGCCTGTTCCCGTTTTATGACCACCTTGGATGAAGCTCTTGATACGATCATCAATAGGATGGGTGTCGTAGGCAGATAATATATAAGAAAGGACGAAACGAAGCAATGAGAATTACCACCAGTATGATCGCGAAACAATACCAAAAGAGCCTAAACAGTTCTCTTAGCTCATTGAACTATTATAACAACCGCGCCATCACGTATCGTAAATTTGATAATGTTTCGGAAGATCCCGTTGCGGCGATGAAGGCCTTTCGTTTGCGCAGAGAATACATTCAAAACAGCGATCATCAGACGAATCTCAGCAATACCCAGAGTTTGATTTCAACCGCCGAAAGTTCCATGATGTCCATCAACAGCATGGTCCAGGAACTGACTTCCACCGATTGCCTCAAGGCCATCAACAGCACCTCCGGCGCGGATGAACGCAGCATCATCGCTACCAAACTGCGGAAAGTGCAGGAATCCATCGTTTCCGTGATCAATACCAAATTCGCTGACAGCTATTTATTCGCGGGGACGTTATCCTCCTCCACCCCCTTTTCCATCGGTTCCAACGGCGAACTTTTATACCGGGGCGCCGATGTAACCACCGGTGAATTGGTCAACGAAGACGGTGCAATTGTTCGTTTTCAAAATGCAAAAATCAGCTTTGGCACTGATAACCAAGACTTTTTAAATGGATATAAGCTTGAAGTGAATTTGGCCTCACCGCCTTCGGGGACTGCCTTTGAGATTGACGATACCAACAAAAAGATCGTACTCAATCTCAATGAAGGGGCGACCCTCAATGATTTAAAAGATACCTTAACCGCCGCGGGGGTACAAACAGTCAACGGCAATAGCGTCGATTTTTCCAAAGTAACCGTAGCCGGCGATTTCACCGCGACGTTAAAGAGCGCAACCTCCCAAACCATCAGCAATACCGTGGACTTAGCAGCCCTTTCCAACGAAAAAACATACATTGACATCGGCTTGGGCTTGCGCTTTGACAGTAGCGGCAAAATCGTCGAGCAGAGCGCCTTTAACACCTCGCTGCCCGGCATCTCCTTTTTGGGATATGGTGAAAACGAAGACGGAATACCGAATAACATCTATACCTTGATCGGTAAAATCGCAGACGGCCTCGAAAGCGCCGATTACTCCTATGAAAGTATAGAGCCGTATATTAAAAACCTTGAACAGCAGCAGGAAAAACTGATGACCACCGTCACCAGCATCGGCGTCCAAAGCAATTTTCTTTCGAGCACCCAAACAAGACTAGAAGATTCGAAACTGAACTTAAATGAAAAGATCTCCGATGTTGAATACATTGACCCGGAAGAAGCAATTATGGACTTTAAAATGCAGGAATATTCTTATCGCGCCGCCCTACAGATGGGAACCCTCATTTTGCAGCCAACATTCCTGGATTTCATGAGTTAATCAAGTGTTGAGGTAAATACAAGTGGAACAATTAGTAGAGATGCGAACAACTCCTATTCAATTGGAATGGCGTATTCAACACGCAAAATATGAAATCAAAACAAAAGCCAGTTCCCTTGAAATTGAAAGAACCCCCGGTTCTTTTAAGATTTCAAACAAAAATGGAAGGTTACTGTTGGATACGTACGATGCCAGAAGCAGTATTGGTCTGAAAACGGTTGGAGATTCTGTGCGCCAAAGCGCGGAATTGGGAATCCAAGCCGCCTATGACGCGTCTGCAAATTTTACGGAAGAGGGCAATATGATGATGAATTATTTTCAGTACGGCAACGTTATGGCAGATATTGCCGCACAGCGTATGGACTCTTCCGTAGAAACAGCTTTGGGTTTCTCCCCTGCTGTCCCCGTGAATATCACCTGGGAACCCCAGGATTTTTCCATGCGCTATGAAATGGACAAACTGAATTTTGAATGGCATACCAATCAAACGCCGGAAATCGAATATGTACCGAGTAAAATTGAGTATTATGTTTCCTCCTATCCGAAGATTGAGTTTACCTATGTCGGCAAACCCATTTACGTACCCCCCAGCGCAGAGCCGGGATATGAAAAAGAACCCTTTGATATGCTGGTATAAATAAAGGAAGTATGACATGAATCAAATAAAGCGTGGGGTCGAACATATTGATCAATCCGATATCATTCATTTTCCCCAGGGGATTCCGGGATTTGAGGATATCAAAGATTACGTATTATACGCCGACGAAGACGTCCCTTTTATTATGACATTGCAATCCACAACAACGGAACACCCTTCTTTCGTCGTGGTAGACCCCTATTGTGTTTTGAAGGACTATAAACCGATTTTATCCGAAGCCGATAAAAAGTTCTTTAAAATTGGCCATACGGAAGAATTAAAATTCCTGTTGGTCGCGATATTGACCGACAACATCCAAGATAGCGTCATCAATTTAAAAAGCCCCATTGCCATCCATCCTGAAAAAAACAGAGCAAAACAGGTAATCCTCGAAAATGGTGACTATCCCATTCGTTTTCATCTGTTTGGCCAGACAGAATAGGAGGATTTGTTGTGCTTGTCATTACCAGAAGAAATGATGAATCTGTCATGATTGGAGATCAAATCGAGATCATCGTATCCGAAATCAATTCGGATAAGGTGAAGCTATGCATCAAAGCTCCAAAAGAGATCCCCATTATGCGCAAAGAATTACTGGAGCTTTGCGGCTTGAATCAGGAAGCCAGCAACGTTCCCAGCAAACATGATCTTGATGCGTTTAAAGCGTTGGCCAACGCTTTAAAAAAACCGGCCAACAACAACGATGAACCATAAAAATAGCTTTCTACGACCGGATTTTTCATCGTAGAAAGCTGTTTTTTATTTCAGCACGATCCTCTGCGGGAAAAGTAAATTCTCCGCTTATTCTTTCATGCTTTTAGTTTTAACTTTCATTTTCTATCGCCAGCATCAATCGATAGATGATCGTCGCAACCTCTGCTCTGGTGGCATGATCTTGCGGGCAGAACTGTACGCTGGTTTTGCCGTTCACGATACCGGCTCGCTGCATCAAAACGACGCTTTCCTTGGCCCAGGACGAAATACGCTCATCATCGGCAAAAGCGATTTTGTCATATTTGAGCGGTATCTCAAGGGAATTTTTATCTAAATAACGCCGGAGCATCGTTACAATGGCTTCCCTCGTAATGGGGGCATTGGGAGAAAACTTATTGTTTCCGGTACCGTTGGTGATGCCCTCTGCCACCCCCCAAATCACTCCGTCAGTATACCAGACGTTGTCGACGACATCACTAAATTGATTTCCGCTTTTTTCTACCTGGGATTTGCCGGCATAACGGTATAAGACGGTTACAAACATGGCCCGGGTCATTTGCTCGTTGGGGGCGAAGCGATGTTCCCCCACACCAAAGAAAAGCTGGTGTTTAACGACGAAATTCACACCCTGGGTATACCAAGCGTCCTCTTTTACATCGTCAAAAGCCACCATCCAACCGGCATAAAGTGTCGTATCCGCCTTGACGGCCGTATTGAAATCATATAAGTGATTACACTCTTTATCACTGTACCAGCCGGTAAACCCATAGCCGCTACGCTTGGGAGCAGTAGGAATTGTTACATTGCTTCCGCTCACCACCACTTTGGTTGTCACCGAACTGCCGCCGCAGGAGTCAAAATAGACGTTACAATAAGACGAAGCAGTTTTCAACGCATCTACACGACCGTAACCATAGTCAAAATCATAACCCGCACTACCCAAATCTACCGCCTGATTTAACAATATCGTACGAATTTCCGCCGCGCTTAAAGAAGGGAACCTCGATTTCATCAGGGCCGCCACGGCAGCCACATGGGGAGAGGCAGCGCTGGTGCCATAAAAGGGGCTGGGGAATCCCCCCGCGCCGGTCACGGCAACCCTATCCATACCGCAAATATCAGGTTTTTCCCGTATTCCCGAAAGCATCGTGACCGGGCCCCGGGAGGAATAGGATTCGATGAAATTGGGTTTCGCCACATCAATGGCGCCGCAGGCCAATACACCGGGCACCGCAGGATGGCCAAAAATAGAATCTCTTGCCACCTGATTATCAGTTAAGGAATAGGCGTTGCCATCACAGTAAATATATACTTCCAAAATATCTGAGCTGTTTCCCAAGGCGGCATGGACATAAAAGTCCGCCAGAATATCTTTGCCGGAAGTATTATCATAATAAACGATTTCCCTTGGAACACCCGTTACTGTATTATTATCAACGGAATACTCAAGCATAGTGTCGGTATGGTAATTTGCCAACGCGATATCATAATCACTGGTTACGTTTCCTGCGGGATCGTTCCACTGCAAAACCACGGTTACCCCCGCATTTGCTGGGATGAACATATATAAGTCCTTGTCCTCCGAGGCGCCACGGCTAAAATCGTGAAAATCGTAAGCGCCCCGATAAAAATTACCTTGATAATGATCCTCACCGGAATTCCCGGCGGAGGAAACGAAGAGCACCTTTCCCTGATCGGAGATTTCTTTTACATGTTGTGCAACCACGCCATCTTCAAAGAAGGGCTCGCTGATCCAACCGATATCATCACATATAATATCACAGCCGGCAGCAATGAGATTGTCAATGCCGCGGTTAAAAGCGAGAACATTCGTCCCGCAATCATGAAAATACAGCTTTGCGCCCGGCGCAATATCATGGATAATCTCCAACATTGCTGTGCCTTCGTCCCCGCCGTAAGTATTGCTCAAAACTGAAACAGAGGCGGGTAAATCACCTTTGGCAATAGCCGATGAAAGATGATCGACACCGTCGGAAATCACACCGATTTTTACGCCGGTTCCGTCCACTCCATAGGTACTTCTCATTTGGGCGGCTTTTAAGATATTATCCCCGGCGGTAACCACAGATCCCGCGTCAACCCTGGGACCCACAACCTCCGTCATACTGCAAACTGCGTCAAGGGCGGCAACCGCCGCCAATTGATCGACATTGACCCAGGCGGCCACCAAACCGCTTGCCTCATCATAATTTTCCAGTGACAAAAGAAAAGGCTCTATGGCTTCCAGATCATCACCGCTACATAGCCTTATATATACGTAAACGCCGATTTCCCTCGTCGCCGAAGTACCGTTACTGGTGGGCATTTCGCTGATTTGTCCTTGCTCTTTCATTTCCTTCCATACATCGGACTTTGTCTTGCCCTCGGGTAAATAGGCGTCATCCACAAGGGACCGTAAGGTGCTGGATAATTTTCCCGTAGAAGAACCAGCATCCTCGTCCTTCCATTCTTCCATTTCCGCTGCCATAAACGGCAAAGAGGTGCTGTCCTCCCCTGCTTTGGCTGCTGGCAATGACAAAGCGGACCACTGGTTCAAAGAGCGGGCAGCGGACAATCCCGCCGGAAATAGCAGCCAAACAGAAACAGATAGGATCATCAATAAAAGCCAAATACGTTTTTTCATGTGATTTCCCCCATTGCTCAAATTTTTTTATTACAGTAAACAATCAATGCTAAAAAAGCAAAAAGAATACCCTTCTTATTTCCTGTATTCAAAGGAAATACCGCCTTTTTCAGTGCCGTTTTATCATGGCCACAGCGGCGTATTTTCACCACTGCTCCACTTCCCGGCCATTGAGCCGATTATCCCTATATGATTGTTTATATTCCAACCATATGAAATCATAACACAAAAAAAAGCACGAGTAAACCTTTTTTCAAAAAACCGGCAACCGCTTTAAAATCAAGAGCGATTGCCGGTTTTAGATTGTCGAACAGTCCGGTTATACGTCAGCGTTCAGCGCGCGATCAAATTCTTCCTCAATTTCGGGTTTGGGCGGTTTTGTCACAAGAGAGACCACTACGATGCAGATTACCGCGATAATAAACGCGGGCAGCAGCTCATAAACGCCAAAAAACGGCTTGATAAAATTTCGCCAGACAATGACCGTGATGCCACCGGACAACACCCCCGCCACCGCGCCGGCGAGGTTCATGCGCTTCCAGTACAACGAGATCAAGATGACGGGACCAAAGGCCGCGCCGAAGCCCGCCCAAGCGTATGCCACCAATCCAAACACGGAGCTATCGGGATCTATCGCCAACAATGCCGCAATGATGGTAATCACAATCACGGCGCCGCGGCTGATCCACATCAATGTTTTGTCGCTCACATCTTTCTTGACAAAAGCCCGAAAAATATCCTCGGATACCGCCGACGAGGTCACCAGCAACTGAGAATCCGCGGTACTCATAATCGCCGCCAAAATAGCGGCCAGCAACACACCGGCGATAATCGAAAGCCCGGGGCCGGCGAAAATCATTTTGACTAACTCGATAAAGACCTTTTCACCATCCATCGCCGCGAAGGCTGTGGCATCCATTTTCAAGGAAAGATACGCTTTACCGACAATACCGATCAACACGGCGCAAGTGAGGGAAATGATGACCCAAACCATGGCGATGCGGCGCGCCGGCTTGATGTCTCTCGAGTGACGAATCCCCATGAAACGCACGACAATGTGGGGCTGGCCGAAATAGCCGAAACCCCAGGCCAGCGCCGATAAAATGCCGAGTCCGCCGATGGTGTTTAGGCCGATCCAATCTTTCTCAGTCAGCAGATGATCGCTGAGATTTTGCGTCACCAATGTCTGATTCACCGCGGCAGGACCGCCGATGCTTGTAACAGCCGCAATAACAACGGCAACAAGGGCGGCGAACATCAAAAGCCCCTGTACCAAATCTGTCCAGCAAACTGCCTTATAGCCACCCAGAAAAGTGTAAGAGACGATAATAAACGTACCCAGCAGCAGCGCAACGGAATAATCAAGGCCGAACATCGCATTAAACAGTTTCGCGCCTGCGGCAAACTGGGCCGCAGTGTAAATCAGGAAAAACACGATGATGACAAGGGCCGCAACCGTCCGCAGCACGCGGCTTTGGTCATGAAACCGGTTTTGCAGATAGGACGGAACGGTAATAGAATTATCATACACCTCGGTGAATTTACGCAAACGCTTGGCGAGGATCAACCAATTGATATATGTACCAACTCCCAGCCCCACCGCGGTCCAAAAGGCGTCGGAGAGACTGCCGCTCAGGGCAAAAGCCGCACCGGGAAGCCCCATCATCAGCCAACCGCTCATATCGGAGGCTTGGGCGCTCATTGCCGATACGAATGGGTTCAGCGTCCGCCCGCCCAACAGATAATCTGACTGGGTTTCATTCCTTTTGAAGAATATAAAACCGATCCCGATCATCGCTGCCAGATACACCACCAGAACAATCGCATATACTATTTGATCTTGCAAAACATTTCCTCCCTCATATTGATTCCGTGCTACCCGTGTTCAAAGAAACGAAATACCGAAATGGCACGGAACTTTATCATACCTTTAAAAAGAATAACATTGTATCCGGTGAGTGTCAAGACTGTTGTGATTTTATGAAAAGGATAACAGTGATTACAATAAATATCAACTTGATAAACCAAAACACGTTATATGTACAAATGAATACGTTACCCCTATGTAGAGGTAAACAAAAGACATCTCGCTTTTGTGGGGTTTCTTTTGAAAAAGCCAAATTAACCGCAAATTAGGGATTGGCAATGAATGTCGAAAATGTTATGATTTAGACAAGCCAAGACAAAAGGCAAAACGGTCAGTCCTCACCCGCACTCAGCAAGACTGCGAAATGCAGAATCTGAGACGGGAGGAGGTGATGCAGGTGGAAATGGTAACTTTTGCAATGATATTGCTCATTGTTATCCTCCAATTGTGCAAAAAAAATGACCGCTAAGCCTCCCAGCACCGCGGTCATTTGACGTAACATAAAGGCTGACAGCCTTTTTTCTTGGCTTTATTATAACAAAAAACAGCAGAAGTGTCAACGGTAAGATCTGAAACAACAAGCGAATAAAACATGTGTAAAAGGCACCCCACAAAAGTGAGGTGCCTTATTTGGGTCCAGCGTCACGCTGGTGGTTGCGGAGACAGGACTTGAACCTGCGACCTCCGGGTTATGAGCCCGACGAGCTGCCAGCTGCTCTACTCCGCGTTATATAAAGGACAGAACAGGTCTACCCTATTGATCAATGGTGGGGAGAGATGGATTCGAACCATCGAAGTCGTCGACAACAGATTTACAGTCTGCCCCCTTTGGCCGCTCGGGAACCTCCCCTTATGATATCGCTAACATCGTGTGTTATCAACATGGTGCCGACAGAGAGACTTGAACCCCCAACCTACTGATTACAAATCAGTTGCGCTGCCAATTGCGCCATGTCGGCATGAAACGCAAGTATTATTATACCTTCGTTCAGGGGATTTGTCAAGAACTTTATCAGGACCTCCGCAAAAAAAAATTTTTTTGTCGGGATCACGCGAAAGTATCCTTTACGGGAACCGTTGATCGCCGCCTTACACTGGGCTGAAGCCTCCGCTACCCAGAGTCAAAGAGTCCATTCCGCAACCTCTTGCCTGCACTGATTCGCCTTTGGCTTTCCCGCATAGGGCTTCTAACGTTACAGAATTTTTGGCTGGTGGGCATAGGATTTTATTTCCACCGCTCCCGTACTGCTGTAAAACCAAACGGTTCTGCCGTAATTGGAACCGGTATCCTCGGCGACAATCGGCACCTTCAAGGATTTGAGCACATTCTTGGTGGATTCCACATTGCGATTGCCAATATTGCTGATTTCGTTATCCCCCGACACCTGGAACATGCTGGCCCCACCGGCGATTTTCGCAACCAAGCGGCCCTTATTACAACCCAGCTTGATCATTTCGTGATACATCATCGGGATACAGATGTCCGCATATTTATATTTGTTATCGGCGGCATTTTTATGATTGTCGCAGGGCAGCATGATGTGGGCGAGTCCCGCTATTTTCAGGAATGAGTCATACAAACAAATACCGACACATGAGCCGAGGGCATAAGTCACCAAAACACTGGGGGCGCTTGCGACTTTCATGTCCGATATACCAACGGTGATAACATTGTTCATAATGTGATGCCCAACCTCTGCATAATGATTTCTAACGACGTGATATTGGGCACCAACAACATATTCGCTGTAATGGATTGCTCATCACTTAAGAAATTATCCTGAATAAAGATGATATGATCGGAAACGGTGGCCATTTCGATGGCAGGTACACTCATCAACGCCCCGACCATATCCACACAAAGGGCCGGAACCGAGGTTTTGATGTTCAGTTTTGAAAGGGCGGCGATGGAGTTGATATAAGAGGAAATCAATATATTGCCGATCTCCGAGATTGCCGACTGCTCCATTTCCGACAGGTGGTCGCATTCCGATTCACAGGGGCAGCCGATCCCTTTGAGGATCACCGGGGCATAGGAGCATTGGATTAAAAACATCATAAGCCCCTTAATATCCCCTTCTAATTTGCTTAGAACACAGATACTAATATTCTCAGGCCCACCAAGAGTCGCAACAGCCTGATTCACATCGACAATATTCACTTTGGGCACATCCATGGCAACGGTATCGCCGAGGATATTGGCCAGTGCCGTCGCCGCATTTCCCGAACCGATATTGCCGATTTCTTTCAATACGTCAATATGGATTTCATTCAGCTGGTTTAAGTTCATGCTGGTCTCCTTCATGATTATGTTGCCACCTTGGCGAAGCATTATCTCAGATTGTTGACGGTCTGCATGATTTCATCGGAAATCTGGACCATTCTCGTATTCAGCTGAAAAGCCTTTTGCAATTGAATGACCTCCACCATTTCATCGGCAATATCCACCGCGGAAGATTCAAGATATCCCGTTTGAATCTGGGGCTGCGCTACCACCGTGGGATTCCCCGAGGTTGCTGTGGCGCTGAATAGGCAGCTTCCGTTGGGCGTCAAACCGTCAATATTGGCAAAGGTAAATACACCGATTTTCGAGGCAATTTCTCTTTGATCGTATTGATTGGGGTCAACCTCAATGGGATTCCCCGCCGCGTCCACAACGTTCCCCACCCCTGCATAGGCCAAATAGAATTTTCCGTCGGCCTGCTGGGACAGGCTAAAATTCCCGTTTTTGGTATATTGGATGCCTTCCTCGGTCATCACGCCGAAGAATGACCTGGCGTCGAAAACCGCAAAATCGAGGTCACGGCCTGTGGCCCGGGGCGCGCCTCCCGTATGCAACACATCGGTTTTGCTGAGCTTTGCGCCGTGGCCGGCCTTTAGCTCCTGATTGTCTGCGCGCATATTGGTATACAGCAGATCCTCAAAGGTTACCCTCTGTGCCTTATAGCCGTTGGTTGACATGTTTGCGATATTGTTGGCCGCAACGTCCAATCCACGCTGGCTCTGAATGGCTCCGGTTGCCCCGGTATAAAATGAAGTAATCATCGGCAGTTCCTCCTTATACCTGACCGATTTGGGTCGTGGCTTTTTCCAAAACAGCATCATACATTTTTAACGCTTGGGAGCAGGATTGCAATTCCCGCTGGGCTGCCAGGGCATTGGTCATTTCCTCGGCTACATCTACGTTAGAACCCTCTAAGGTCTGCCATTGAATCTTGGCGTCGATCAATTGTCCGCCGCCGTTGGCCGTATAATAACCGCTGGTGGCTTCGGTCAAAGTATTGTAATCCGCAAAGTGATAGACCGCCAAACGGTCAACCCACTGATTGCCGACATAGATGTTTCCCTGTTCATCTGCGGTGAAATCATCGGTCCCCACCCGAATCGGGCCCTTTGTCCCCATGACGCGCCCGACACCTTCCTGCACCAGATAACCGTCGGCATCGATGTTAAAATCACCTTTTCTCGTATAAACCAAGCCGTCTTGTCCCTGGATGGCAAAAAACCCTTCTCCCTGAATCGCAAAATCCAAATTACGGCCGGTTGTTGTCATAGAGCCCTGGGTATGAAGGGTCACCGTATCGCCTACGGTTCTCCCCAGAGCCATGGTCCCGATGGGCGTGATTTGCCCATCCACACGCTGAATCAGCATTTCGCCGAAGGTTTCACTAACAACCGTCTGCTTTTTATAGCCTTGGGTCTTGGCATTGGTGATGTTGTTCCCGATGCTGTTCAATGCCTTGTTTTGGGTCATCATCCCCGAAGCCAACTGATAAAAACCTCTAACCATTTGACATTACCCCTTTCCTGGCAAACATTTAAAATACGCTTAAGCCGGTCTTATTTTCCGCCAGCTTTTTCAATCGTTTCACAGCTTGAAAACGAACTTGTGAAACGCGCTGGGTATTCGTATTCATGATTTCCGCAATCTCTTTTACCGTCAAATCCTCTTTATAAAACAAAGCCAATACCAACTGTTGTTCTTGATTCAGCTTTTTGATTCCTTCGGTCAATACCTCACTGAACTCTTGGGTCGATAGAATTTCCGCCGGATCATCCTGGGGACCGGAGGAAATTTCCGTATGTTTTTCCTCCATGGTTGATGAATCAAGCACCATTTGATTCAAAGATATGGTACTGACCGGTTTTATTTCCAAGAGGTTCTTCTCATACTCTTCCATGGTCATATGCAGATGGTTTGCCATCTCCTCACGGGTAGGTTCCCTGGTAAGCTGGGCTTCCAGTTCTTCCCTGGCAGTGGAAAACCTTTTGGAAATCTCATAGATCTTGCGGACGTACCCATTTTGCTTGTTGATATAATCCAGCATGGAGCCTTTTATGCGGTAAGAAATAAAGGTTTCAAATTTGACGTTTCTATCAATATCGAACCGGTCAATGGCATTGATCAGGGCGATGACCCCTTCTCCCACCAATTCATCAACAGAATCAAAATATCGATAACGGCGATACACATTCAATGCGATTTTTTTAACCACAGGCATATAGTGAAGAACCAGTTGATTCCTAATTTCCGATGATTTTGTCCGCTGATATAGAGCCCACCATTCCGCTACTTTTTTTTCTATTTCATCTCGATGATCTGCCATACAACTTCACCTGCCATTCTCGGCAACTGTTCTTTTACGCATCCAGTGCTACTGTTCCGATCGCCTGTATCTGTACGCCTGCATCCAATTCATTATAAGAAAGAACCACCGCGTTTTGGGAAAACTGTTCCACCATTTTACTGAAATAGATGCGTACCACCGGTGATGTCAAAACAATCGGAATTGAAACCGCGTCCTTCACCTTTTTGATCTGATCCATTAAATTCATCATAATTTGCTGCATCAAATCGGGTGCAAGGTTGAAGTTCGTTCCCTGTTCATTGGTTTTAAGGGCGTTGATGATGACTTTCTCCACTTCCGCGTCTAAAACAATCACGCGTATTTGGCCGCCTTCAGACCATTTCCGGGTAATGGTGCGCTTTAAGGATTGGCGGATATACTCCGTCAGCACCTCAATATCTCTTGCACTTGCCACGTGGCTGGCAATGGTCTCCATGATCAATTCCATATCACGGATGGGTACCCCCTCTCTCAGCAAATTCGCCAATACTTTTTGAAAATTGCTGAAAGAGATCATATTGGGAATGACGTCCTCCACGGTAGACGAACCGTTCTTTTTAAGGGTTTCGATCAGTTGATTCACGTCCTGCCGGGAAAGGATTTCATGAGCATGCTTGCGGATGGTTTCCGAAAGATGTGTTACGATTACCGATAACGGGTCAATGACCGTATAACCGTAAATTTCCGCCAAATCTCTTTTATCCGGGGTAATCCATTTACTGGGAATACCGTAAGCGGGCTCAATGGTATCGATGCCGTCAATTTCACCGGTTAAATTACCCGGATCCAGGGCCAGATAATAATCCACCAAAATCTCTCCCCGGGTCACTTCTTCACCCCGGAGTTTGATCACATAATGGTTGGGATTCAGTCCCGCGTCGTCCCTTAACCGTACCGCCGGAATGACCATGCCCATATCCAGGGCAAACTGTTTGCGGAACATCACCAACCGTTCCACAAAATTACTGCCGCAGCCTTGGTCCACCAAGGGAATGACGCTATAACCAAAATTCATTTCAATGACGTCGATGGGCAGCAGCTCATATACATTATCAATATCTCTGAAATAATCCGTTTCATCCTGATACGGGCTTTCCGCAGCCTCTTCGCTTGCTGCCGCTTCCTCCTGGGAGGCCTGTTCCCCCATTTTCCTCCTCAGCGTGGCGCCCAGGGCAATCATGGCGATGGACAGAATAATCATTTGCGGTTTCGGCATTCCCGGGATAAACATAAGGAAAGCCATGGCAGCCCCGGCAATCATCAACACCGTGGGCTGGGCTGAAAATTGCTTGGTGACGTCAGCCCCCAAACTGGAATCCGAGGCGGCCCTGGTGACGATCATGCCGGTGGCGGTGGAAATCAGCAGTGCCGGGACCTGGCAAACCATGCCGTCGCCCACAGAAGCGATGGTATAAATACTTAGGACTTCTGAAAAAGTATGGTCACTTTGCACCAAGCCGATGAGGATACCGCCTAAAAAGTTAATAAAGGTAATGACGATGGCCATGATCGCGTCGCCCTTCACAAACTTCGTCGCGCCGTCCATGGCGCCGTAAAATTCCGCTTCTTTCTGAATGTTGTAACGGCGCTGTCTGGCCATATCTTCGGAGATCAAACCGGAGCTCAAATCGGCGTCAATGGCCATTTGCTTCCCGGGCATGGCGTCTAAGGTAAATCTTGCGGAAACTTCGGCAACGCGCTCGGCGCCTTTGGTAATGACAATGAACTGGACAATGACGATGATGAGGAAAACAACGAAACCGACCACAACATTGCCGCCTAAAACGAAATTACCGAAGGTAGCAATCACCTGTCCCGCGTTGCCCTCCTGGGTCAGAATGAGACGGGTTGAAGATATATTCAATCCCAAGCGGAACAAAGTGGTGATCAAGAGCATGGATGGAAAAATAGAGAATTGCAGGGCCTCTCTGATATACATCGTAATCAGCAGGATAATGAGGGATAACGATATATTGAAGATGAACATAAAGTCCAACAGAAAGGGAGGCAGGGGGATGATGATAAAGGCAACAATCAAAATAACAAAGACCGATATAAGATGGTTTTTTACTTTCATTATTGCTCTATTTCTCCTGTTTCAGTGAATATACCCACGCCAGAATTTCTGCGAGAGCAGAATAATATTCCGGCGGAATTTCCCGGTTTAGTTCTACATTTTCATACAAAGCCCTTGTCAATAAGGGGTTTTCGGTGATGGGAACAGCATATTTTTCCGCTTCCGCAACGATGCGCAAAGCCACATGATCCTGTCCCTTGGCAACGACCACGGGGGCTGAACTTTTTTCAGCGTTATATTTTAAGGCAATGGCGTAGTGAGTGGGGTTACGCACCACAACATCGGCGCTGAGCACCTGTTGTATCATACGCGACATGGAGATTTTTCTCTGGGTGTCTTTGATTTTACCCTTGATCAGAGGGTCCCCTTCTGTGTGCTTGTATTCTTCTTTGATTTCGTGTTTGGTCATCTTGATGTTCTTTTCGTATTCCCATTTTTGATATAGATAATCAAATATGGCAAGGCCCAAAAAGATCACCGCCACCTTCATGGCAATCACCAGTATGGCGTTGAGGATAAAACCCACCGCTTCAAAGATATCGACGTACATGAGCTGCTTTGCCTGGCCGATGACATCGCTGATGCCCGCGTAAAGAACGTAAGCAATGATGACCACCTTGGCCATGGATTTGATCAGCTCCACCACAGAACGCAGGGAAAACAGGCGTTTTACGCCTTTTAAAGGACTTAGCCGATTGAACTTGACTTTTATGTTTTCATAGGCAAAGAGAAACTTTGTCTGGCCGCCGGTGGCAATGATGCCGATGGCCATGGAGATTAACATCACCGGCCCTGCGGAGATCAGCAAGAGGACGAAGGCATCTTGCAACACCGTGATGACCACAGGAACGGTCAGCGTTTCAACATACGAAATTTGATGGACGATATGGTACAAAAAATTGGCAAAGTTTTCATATAAGTAAGGAAATGTAATTCTCAAAGTAAAGAAAATCAGTAAAATGGACGCTGCATTGACCACATCTTTACTTTGAAAGATATTACCCTTTTTTCGCTCGTCTTTCCTTCGTTTGGGGGTAGCTTTTTCTGTTTTGCTCTCAGAAGCCATGGAATCCCCCTCCCATTACGGTTGTTTTCAAATACCAAAAATCAACTGTATTTCATCGAACATTTTCGTTGTCATCAGTTCTAAAAATGTGGACAAGGACGGCACCAGCACCATAATCGCGATAAAGCCAATGAGGATTTTGAACTGAATATTTACGATAAACACATTGATTTGCGGAACGGCCTTCATCAACAAACCGACTCCCATTTCCACAATCATCTCCACCGCCAAAATCGGCATGGCCAATTTCACGGCGTAAATCAAGATAAGGGAAAACAAGCCGACGAGTTCTTCGAAAATACCGCTGGAAAAGGCAATGCTCCCGTAAGGGGAAATGGTCCCAAGCTGACAAAATATTTTGATCATCATGATGTGGGCGTTGGCCGCAAAGAAAAGGAGCATATACATACAGTTCATGATCGAGGCGGTCACCGGCATGGAGATATTGCTCTGGGGGTCATACATATTTGCCATGGCAATACCCATTTGAAAGTCGATCACTTCGCCGCCGATGATAAAAACCGACATAAAAAGCTGCATAATATAACCGACCATAAAACCGACCAGCAACTCTTTTACCAACATCACACAGTAAACGATGACACTGTTGATCTCGATGACTTTATCGGGAATCGTGGCATAGGTAAACAGCGTGAGCAGCAGCGCCATGCCGATTTTTAAGATCACCGGGAGGTTCTTGCGGCCAAAAATGGGGTTAAACAGGATACAGCCGGTCATTCTCATAAATACAAAAGAGAACAAGGTCAAATTAAAATCCAAAACCATCGCTGTACTCCATCAACCGATTTCGGTGATTGTGTCGAAGATATAAAATACAAAGTCGGACATGGACTCCATCATCCATGAGCCCAACAATACCAAGATCACCGCAATCGCAATCAATTTGGGGACAAAGGTCAAAGTCTGCTCATGAATTTGTGTGGCCGCCTGAAAAACGGAAATGATCAGACCCACTGCCATGCTGATGATCAATACCGGAGCCGCCATTTTCACCGCAATCACCATTGCGTGCTGCATAATGCTCATCACACCTGAAACGTCCATGGGATACCTCCTTGCTGTTTATTCTCTGAAACAGGATCGCTATAGATTGAAACTGGAGAATAAAGTTTGAAAGAGTAGTCCCCAACCGTCAACCAAGACAAACAGCAGCAACTTAAAGGGCAGTGAAATCATGACCGGCGGCAACATAATCATACCCATTGACATCAGCGTACTGGCTACGATCATATCGATGATCAGGAAAGGAATATAAATCAGAAAACCTATGATAAACGCGCGCTTTAACTCACTGGTCATGAAAGCGGGGGTCACAACGGTCATCGATAACTCTTCGGCGTTTTCCACTTTTTCCGTATCGGACAGCCGAACGAAAAGCTCTAAATCCTCTTTTTTGGTTTGTTTCAGCATGAACTCCTTGAGGGGAACAGCCGCCTGGCTCAAAAACTCTGCCTCACTGATTTCCTCTTGCTGATAAGGCTGATAAGCGGTTTCGTTGATTTCGTTAATCACCGGCGACATGATAAAGAGAGATAAAAATATGGCAATGGCAATCAACACCTGGTTTGGAGGGGTTTGCTGTAACCCCAAGGCATTGCGCAAAAAAGATAAAACGATAATAATCCGGGTAAAGCAGGTGGTCATAATCAGGAGCGACGGCAATAAGGCGATGAGGGTCAAAGTGAGAATAATCTCAACGGTATCCATGGAATCGCCATTGACATTGATCTCCACATTACCGGCAGCCAAAACCGAATCAGGGAACATCAACAAAAAGAACAAGGACAAACTGAATAGGACCAAAATACATTTTTTCGTGAACAGTACCTTATCTTTATTCATCTTTTTTACTTCTGCCATCCGTATGACCTGCTTTCGTACCTACCTTGTCTTTTACCGTTTGCTTCAATATATTTAAAAAATCATTCGGCTCAAGAGACGGTTTTGTCGGCTGATAATCGGACAGCTCCTGTAAAATTTCAATATTGTTATTTGCAAAGCCAATCAAATAATATTTTTCGCAGACTTCTATTACCGCAAGTCCTTTATCCTGGCCTAACGCCGCCCGTTCCAAAACCTTGATGTTATTGGAACTTGTCGCCACGTTTACCTTTCTCGCCAAATACTTGCTGAACTTATAGCTCAGGTACAAGACGGCGACAATGGCCAAAATAGAAAAAATCAATGGTAATACATCTTGAAAAAAGCTCAATGTTCCTTCACCCTTTATCTCTTAATCAGCGGCTTAGCCCAAAATTTTGGCAACCGTTTTCATGATTCTTTCCGGTTTGAAAGGCTTTACGATAAAATCTTCCGCCCCAAATTTCAGTGCTTCCAAAACCATATTTTCCTGTCCCATCGCGGAACACATGACGATTTTACACTCACGGTTGATCTCTTTGATCGCTTTCAGCGCCTCAAGCCCGTCCATATTCGGCATCGTTATATCCAATAACGTTAAATCCGGCTTTTCCTGCTGATACAATGTAACGGCCTCTTCCCCGTCCTTTGCTTCAATAATGTCGGTATACCCATTTTGCTGCAAAGTGTTTTTGATCATCATCCTCATAAAAGCCGCATCATCAACCAACATAATTTTCTTACTCATCATTGTCCTCCCATTTCGTTAAAGAATTTTCATTAGATCATTATTGCTGATAATTTCGGATACCCTGACACCGTAACAGTCTTCTACCACCACCACTTCGCCTCTGGAAACCTGCTGCCCGTTGACGAAAATATCAACCATGGCGCCGGCTTGTTTGTCCAGCTCGATGATGGTACCGGGGGAGAAGGTCAGAATATCTTTGATTTGTTTTTTGGTGCGTCCAAGTTCCACGGAAATCTGCAAAGGAACCGACATGATTAAATTTAGATTATTGGATTGTTCTTCCGAAAGCGCCGGCTCCGCCGGCTGAAATTCACTGAACTCAACACCTTGAACATGATAGCGGGCTTCCGCAGGGCTTATTTTATGACCGCTGCTATGCCCCGGATCCCTGTTAACGTTCATGCCTGGCTGTGCCGGGGGCTGCTGATGGGCCGTCTCCTGGCGTGGTTGAGGCTGAGGCTGGGGCACGGGGGCCTCCGGCTGGGTCTGCACTTGTGGCGCCGCCTGTTCCTGATCTTGGGGTTGGGCGGTTTCGGCGGGAGCATTGTTGTGCAGAGAGCCGATCAACTCTTTGGCCAAAGCTGCGCTGAGCACACTGATAAATTCACTTTCCAAAACTTCCTCAATGGAGAGATGAAAACAGACGGAAACCACCGTCGAATCATCAGGATAATATTGCTTTTTAAAACTACTGCTGTTTTCAATCTGAAAGGAGCTGGGAGGTGAAATATTAACAGGGCGGTCCAAAAGCTGAGACAGGGCTGTGGCGGAGGAGCCCATCATCTGATTCATGACCTCGCATATCGCGCTGTTGCTGATTTCATCCAAAACGAATTTCTCATCGGAAGGCTCCCTCTGCAAAAGCAGATCAACAATGGCCTTTACATCCGATTCCTTGAGAATCATCATGTTGGTTCCCAATAAGCCGCCGGTATAATTGATTTCTACGCCAACTGCCGGTTCAAAGGATTCAAAATGAAAGTCACTTGCTTTTTGCACCTCAACAGAGGGAGTCGTAATAACAACGCGCTTATCCAACATCATGGATATGGACGTCGCCGAAGCCCCCATGCTGATATTCAGGATCTCCCCGATGGCATCGATTTCCATCTCCGTAAATAACTCGTTATGATCTGCCAAACCACTCACCCTTCCCTTACTTGCTCAATTCTAACAGCGTAATTGTTTTTATTTTTGCCCATTGTCCCGGTGAACCAAGGCAGGTTCTCAATCTTAACATCAATGGAACCGTCCTTAACCTCCTTATTTAACAACAGAACATCACCTTTTTGAAGGCTTAATAATTCCTGCAACTTGATTTCTGTTTCACCCAATACTCCCGTAACCGTCAGCGACGCGTCCCGCAAAGAGTGCATGATCATATTTTTGCGTTTGCTGTCCTGCTCAAAATCTTGCCTTGTTTTTTCCTTCACATATTTCATATCAAACAATTTAAAAAGGAATTCCATGACTTTAGAGGGCAGACACACGTTGATATTACCCGTCAAACCTTCAATCGTGGTTTCTATGACAATGATGACGGTGGTCTCCTCGGGGGAAATAAACTGAATGAGGCGGGAGTTGGTTTCGATCATCTCCAAATGGTGCCCGACTTCGCCGTAATTACGCCAAACATTGGTCAGTTGCTGGGTCACTTGATGAAACATATGCTCGATCAAAGATATTTCAATGCTGGTAAATTCTCTGCTGAGGTTGTAATAACTGCCGTCTCCACCCAGGAGCCGGTCGATGATGGAAAAGGATAACGGCCGGGCGACTTCGATAATGAATTGATTGTCATCCTCGCTGATTTCATCGCTCTCAATGCCGATGATCCCCATTAAAACCGAATCGTTTAAAGCATTGTTATAATCACGGAATTCTTCTTCCTCAATTTGCACAATTTCCATGACGCAGCCCACCCGCAACATACTGGTGAGCTGCAATTCAAAGAATTTAATAAAGTTGCCGAAAATGTTATCCAATGCTTTCAGCTGTTCTCTGGTGAATTTTTTGGGGGAACGAAAATCGTAATCTTTGACCTTGATCATGGACTGTTCTTCGATTTCCTTGATATCCATTTCACCGCTTTGTAAATTCCCTAAGAGCTCATCAATTTGTTTCTGAGATAAAACTTCAGCCATGCCTGTCCCCCAACTCTGTCTTACGGTGGATTATTCCGCTTTTAGCGTGTCGCTTGATACCGGATATTCACCATATACTTCTTTATAAATCTCTTCCAATGACTTATCGACGGCGCCATTTTCAATGATAATGACTTCCACCCGTCTGTTGATGATCCGCGTCTCTTCCGTTCCGTCGTGGGGCACCAGGGGCTTAAATTCCCCGTGACCGGTGGAGGTTAACTTTTCCGGCGCCAGCAAACCTTTGCATTGCATATAATACAATACATTGACGGCACGATCGGAAGAGAGCTGCCGGTCAAAAAGGCTTTGCCGATCGGAATAAACCGTTCCTGCCCTGGCGGTATGGCCTTCAAAGCGGATGGCGCCAACCTCTGCCGTTACATTGACCAAAGCGTCGCCCAATACATCCAGTATTTTTTTGCCGTCCCACTTGACGTAAGCGCTGTTTCCATCGAATAAGATATTGTTACGGAAAGTAATAAAGGTATAGCCGTCGCCGTCATACAACTGCATATCACTTCCCAGCTCGTTTTCAATCACATAGGCATTCAGATAGGCGTACAAATCGTCAAAGTCTTTAATCTCGTCGGGAGATGCGGGTACCTTCAAAGTCGAGGAACCGTTCCCCAAAGAATCGTACATACCCCCGGAGATATCGTCGGTATTGATAATCTGCATTTGAGATAGTTCATTCACATCGGTGAAGGCTTCCACAATCATTTTCCACTTTTCTTCGTTGATACTGGACATCGCGAAAAGCAGAACAAAAAAGGTTAACAGTAAAGTAACCATGTCCGCATAGGTATCAATCCAGTTTGGCCCCGCCAATCCTTGCCGCGTTTTTCTGCGTTTCGTAACGTCTCCCCCTTAAAAATGATTTTGCTTATCTTGCCTCTCGGCCTTTCGTTACCTCCTCGACCGTCTTCTACCTCTGTTTCTATCTCTTACCGGCTCATCTTCGCTTCTTCTTTCGCGGTTGTTCACAAAAACATTCAGTCTTTCTTCCGTGATGCGGGGATTGACCCCTGCGTGAATCGATAGAATCCCCTCTAAAACCACTTCTTTGCAGATCATTTCTTCGTAATGCCGGCATTGCAGCCGACTGGCGATGGGGACCAATACGAGGTTCGCCAAAAGGGCGCCGTATAATGTCGTAATCAAGGCCACGGACATCCCCAGGCCCAGTGTTGACGCGGCATCTGCCGCGCCGGTATCGGTTAAGCTTTTCAACATGTTAATCAGGCCGATTAACGTACCAATCATACCGAAGGCAGGGGCGAAGGTCGCGGCCCGCTCATAAATCTGCCACCCCTTTGTATGCCGTTCTTCTAAACAATCCAGTTCGGATTCTAAAATGGTCCTGGCCTCCGTGGGTTCGATTGCATCCACGATCAGCAATACACTGCGTTTCATGAATTCATCTTTTTCAACATTGGCTTTGCCTTCCAAAGCCAAAAGGCCTTTTCTTTTGGCTTCAATGGCGTATTCGATCACCTTATCGATATAAACCTGAGGCTGATATTCTTTCTTTGCCAAGATAATTTTCATATGCTTGGGAATATATTTGAAGGTGCTCATGGGAAAGGACATAAAAGTCGCTGCGATGGTTCCGCCAAAGGTAATCGCCATGCTGGAATAGCTGATAAAATTCGACAGTTTCCCGCCGTCGGAAATACCGTAAGCGATCAAACCAAGTCCGACGACAAGCCCTATGATAATCGTTAGATCCATACCAAATCTTCTTTTCATTCCACGCCACGTTTCTTTTCAGACAACAAACACTCGTCTTTTGCCGACTGATCCTGATCTCCTATTTTGATGTTTAATTGTTTCTCCGCGCCGAAAACCATGCGGTTATAAAGGATTACTTTCTCGATAATGTCTTCACAGCTATTGGAAACCAAAAAGTATTTTCCGTTGGTAAGAGAAACTTTCGTTTCCGGTATGGATTCCAAAGTCTCAATCATATTACAGTTCAAATAAAAGGGTCTGCCGTTAATATCAATTAATGCGATCATAATGAATCCACCTGCTTTAAATAACGTATTTTCCCTTATCAACATATGACTCTTAGCAGTTTAACCGGCTTCGGCAACCCCCTTACAAGCCCTGTAAGGGGGTTACCGATCAAACGCTTAGCGCTTCAAATTAACAAGCTCCTCCAACATTTCATCGCCCACCGTAATAATACGGGAATTTGCCTGGAAGCCCCTTTGGGCCATAATCATATCCGCAAATTCATTGGCCAAATCCACGTTCGAATTTTCCAAACCACTGGAAACCAAAGTGCCGACAACACCTTCCCCCGGCACATAATAATTGATCTCGCCGGTATTGTTATCAGCCCTCAAATAAGAGCTGCCATCCAAAGTCAAGGCCTGGGGATTGGGAATGCCCGCCAAAAGAATCTGGCCGATTTCAATGATGTTATTATCATATTCCCCGGTAATGACGCCGTTTGCACCGATGGCAATGCCGCTGAGCTCCATCACATTGCTCATTTCCGTATCATAAAGACCGTCGCCGTCGGAATCCACCAGGGAACCGGGTATGGTGATCCGTTGCAAACCGTGGGATGTATCGCAGCTGGTCTCCACGGAGACATCTGCACCGTTGATGGCTTTCATGGAGGCAACCCCCGTGGCCAAACTGCTTGCGACAGATCCGTCTACGGCAATTTGACTAAGATCAATGTCGGCAGGGATCACCCCTGTGCCGACTTCCGCCGTCATGTTCTGCAAAGCGTTCTGCAAATCAGCCGCATCGATACTGCTGAGGTTGGAGGTGATTGTAATGACTTTGCGGCTCACATCAACCGTTGCCTCAGCCGCGCTGGCTGCCGACGAATCGTACACTGTTTGGATTTTATAATCATTAAAGTACGCGCCGTTCACATCACCAAAGGTGATTTTCACATCATTGACCGTAATTTCCGCACTTTTCGAGGGGATGGTTGCAAAAATAATATCACCGACATCATGGGCCGGTTCCCCGCCGGCAGCCGCTATTTTAAAAGCATTGTTTTCGGTTACGGTATCGGTACCGGAAACCGTAATGGCAGCCAAATGATTCTTAATCGCCTGGGGTAAATCATTGGATCCCGCCGCAGCCGTCATATTCCGCAAAGCGGTTTCCAATTGGGCGGCGGTTAATGCGGCATCAGAGGTAACGGTGATGGTTTTCTGATTGGCATCGATTTCCGCTGCCGGCGTTGTGGCGGCGGCGTCGGTAACGGTTACGAGTTTATAACCGTTAAAGTAAGATCCGTTGAGGGCGCCGAAATCCACGCTAAGATCTCCGTTTAGGTTTAACGTCGATGCGGTGGGGCCAACAGCTTCCGTATATCTTGCAATGGGATAACCTAAAATAAAGTACATATTACCATCCACTAAGTTACCGCTGCCGTCAAAGTTTAAGTTCCCCACCCGGGTATAGCACTCTTCACCGTTGTTATCCTGGGCGACAAAATAACCTTCGCCGCTGATATAGAGATCCGTGGCCCGGCCGGTGGATACATAACCGCCCCGGGTATGCAGCACATCGATGGTGCTGATCACCGTGCCGTAACCGATTTGGGCAGCATTCCCGCCGCCGGAAGCAGCCGTTGCGTCGGAGGAAGCCGTTAACGTTTGGTAAAAGGTATCTTGAAACGTGACCCTTTGGGATTTATAACCGTAGGTGTTGACGTTTGCGATATTGTTCCCGATCACGTCCATTTTGCTTTGATGGGCTTTTAGTCCGGAAACACCTGAAAATAATGCTCTGAGCATAAATAAAAGTCCTCCTCTTTTTTAGAGGAACTGCCGCGGTTTCTCTGTCGTTCAAAACCGCTTTGCTTCCCGTAAGGGACCGGCTAAATGATCACAGTTCCATCTATATTCGTTACAACATTTTCTTTCATGCTTTGATGACTCATAATCGTCACCACTGTTTTACTGGGAATGTTTACAATAAATGAATTTTCGCTTCCCAGGATAAGCGCATTTTTGATCCCTTTTTCCTCCGCTTTGCCCACTGCCTCCGAAAGCGTGCTCATTTGCTCCGCCGACATTTCAATATCCCGGTCTTGCAAACGCTGCGCCGCATGTTTCGAAAACACTAAGCTTGTTTCGGATGCCTGAATCTTCTGCTGCAAAAGTTCGCCAAAAGCGCTTTGAGTGTTCTGCGTTGAAACATCTTTATGCGCCGTTTGCTGATTCGACAGCGGTGTACTGCTGATATTGGGTATGTAGTTTTGCTTGATCCACATATCACCCATAGAAATGGTGATCCTCCTTTTTGATTGATTGGCTGATTGGTGTTTCAGGGAGTAAGTTAGATTGTAAAAACACCGCTTTACAAGTTTTCCGAAATCTACACAGCTTGCTCATTCAGACGCGGGTAATTCATTGAGCACTTCCATGATGGACGACATACTGTAACTGCGGTCATTTACCGTGACCTTACAATCTCCATCCATAAATTGCACACTTTGGACAACACCCTGATCTTGGGAATAATTGCCGTTATTATCGTAAGCGGCCACAATCACATTCTTCCCCACCATGGAAGCTCCGTACTGCGCATAAATCATTTCCGTCATCGTTTGCATGGTCTCCAAGGTGGTAAACTGCGCCATCTGCGAGATAAATTCCGTATCCGACGTAGGATTCATCGTATCCTGGTTGGTAAGCTGCGCCACCAAAAGATTCAAAAAATCCTGGGTATCTAAGGTACTCTTCGAGGTCGCACCGGTGGATGACGTCGTTCCGGCGGTTGCGCCATAGGCATTAATCTGCATATTCCTGATTCCTTTCTCTAAAGTACTTTTCACTGAGCATATTCAGGGTCTTTAGAAAATGTTCCGTATCCAGCTCTTGTTGTTCTTCGTTTTCCTCAGCCTGTTGATCCTCAGCAGAATAGGGGTTATGCTGGCCTCCCTGTTCATCCTTGGATAATTGCTGTTGTGCCGACTTTTGCTCCTGGGGCAGGGAAAGCTGGACTTCCTGGTGCATGTGAGACTGTAGCAGCGCCCTAATATCATCGGCATTGGCCAAAATGATACTTTGCGTTTTTGCGCTGGCCGCGCTGATTTCCACAATTAAGGTGCTGTTTTCCATCGTCATCTTCACATTGACCTTACCCAGATCCTTGGGATATAGCTGCATTTCAAAGGCTTTGCGACCTTTATCAAAATGAGCGTTTATTTGATACGTCAGTTGACTTCGAACTGCGTTTTGGGTTTGGTCTGTGGTTTTGACTTGGCTTTGGTTCAAGGTTTCCACCCGCGCCGTGTTTTGTAAGACGGCATAATCCGCGCTTTGCTTTTGCTCGCCAATTTCCGCCGATTCCCCGTTTTGCGATTGGCTCAAAACCACGCTATCTACGGTGGTTTGCGGCTGGGTCAAAACGGTGCTATCTGCTACGGTTTGCGGTTGGGCAAAAACTCCTCTGTCTGCCGCAGTTTGTGAGCTGGCGTATCCCACGCCACGATTCTGTGCTGCCATCTCGGCAGGGAATCCCATCTTAACCGGCTGCAATGCTTCGTTCTGAGAAGCTTGAGAAGGGTTTTTCCCTTGCTCCGGCAGTGGCGTGGCCTCCATGGCCGCGGCGGCCGACATCACCGGCGTTGAGATTTGGTTGATACGAACTTGTCCGGGCGCGGAAACCACCGGCGCCGCCGTTTGCGACAGCGGAGGGAAGCTATGTTTCGTTTCCCCGAAGACACTCATCCCTTGCCGGCCAGGGTTAAGCCCCGCCAATGCCGGGGGTTCACCGGCTGCCGGAGACAACACTGCGGCCGCATGCTGACCTTGCTCCGTGCCGAACAAAGGATTTTGCGTGAAACCGTTCCCTTGCAACATCCCCGCTGTTTGCGGCATAAAGGCCGAACCGGTTAAAGAGAATGAGCTTTGTCCTGTTGGCAATGGGGACTGAGCATAAGAAGCAACCGCCTGGCTACCCTGGCCCTCCGTGGTGTTCACGCCGGAAAAATAGTTCCCGGCAACGGGGAAACTTCGTTCTTTACCGTTTATCACGCTTACCGCCTTAGGGTTTACCATCGGACCCGCTGGGTTCTGAGACATCCCCTCTGGGTTACCGGCAACCTGTAGCGGGCTCAGCACCGTAACCGGCGGCCCCATGGATTTTCCCTGAACCGTTGGTATGAACCAATCGTTTATAGCAAGATGCTGTTGGTTTGCGGTCCCGGTCTCAAGAGCGGTTTGCACCCCATTGGCCTCCGCTCCTGTGTTACCATTCTCACCTTGGAGACCATCCTTTTTGCCGTGAATTCCTGGGCTTACAGCGGAAAGGCTTTGCTCCTTCAGCATTTTGGGAAAGAGATCGGATTTTTCGCCGGCTTCCCCGAGGACCGCCGGACTTATGGCTGTTGTTTGCGTTGTACCGTTACATTGTATCTGCTCCACTTTTCTCACCTCCTTTCGCCATTGTCTTTTATATGGTTAAGAAGCAGTGCAAGTCCGATTGACGTACTCTTCCACTTCCAACTCCTGCTGCTTATGAAGGAGTGCATTGTACTCTTGCCTTTGTTTTTCCTGTAGTTTTTCCAGGCCCGAAATATCGGTTTTCAAGGCGATCATTTCCTCTTTTTTAAGTGCAATTTGCTTTTCAACCTCTTGCTTGCGCCTGGTACAGACATTGATTTTCTGGGTGATATCATGGAAATACATCTTGTAAACCATAACCTCTTGGGGAGTGATGCCGATGCTCATCTGCTTGTTCAATTCTTTGTTATACTTATGAAAGGTCTCATTGAGCTGTTGGATTTCCGTAACGATTTGCTTCAACCGTTCTTGCAGCCGCATCATTTCATTGACCTGTACATCCAATAATTGTTGTTTGAGGCTTAATACCTTTTCAAGAGAGAACACAAACTTTTTCATATCGCTTCGCACCTTTTTATCCATTGAGACAGGATATTCGCCGGCAGACCGAAAAGGACACGCCGGTTATATTTCTCGCATCAAGTTCATGGTATCTTCGAAGGTCACTTTTTGGTCGATTTGTTGTTTTAAAAAAGCGTTGATCTCATCAATTTTACCAACGGCTTCATCTAACCGGGGATTCATGCCCGGTTTATAAGCGCCGATGGAGATCAAATCAGCGTTTTGTGTATAAATCGCAAGGAGATCCCGAATTCTGGCCGCCGCTTGTTTATGCTCCGGGGAGACAATATCATTCATCAGCCGGGAAATGCTCGCGTTCACATCAATGGCGGGAAAGTGGCTTTTATTGGCCAGGGAGCGGGTCAATACAATATGTCCGTCGATGATGCTGCGCACCGTATCGGAAATTGGTTCATTGGTATCATCTCCTTCCACCAAAACAGTATAAATTCCGGTGATCGAGCCGTTTTTAAAGTTTCCGCTGCGCTCCAGCAATTTTGGCAGTTCCGCATAAATCGAAGGTGTGTATCCTCTGGCGATGGGGGGTTCTCCCAAGGCCAGTCCCAATTCTCTTTGGGCCATCGCGAATCTGGTCAAAGAGTCCATCATCAAAAGAACATCTTTCCCCCGGTCTTTGAAATACTCAGCAATTGCCGTGGCCACCGCGGCGCATTTTAAGCGAAACATCGCCGGCTGGTCCGACGTGGCCACCACCAACACGGAGCGCTTTAAGCCTTCCTCCCCCAAATCCTTTTCGATAAATTCAGCGACCTCCCGGCCGCGTTCTCCCACCAGGGCAATGACATTGATGTCGGACTTCACATTCCGGGCGATCATACCCAAAAGCGTACTTTTGCCGACACCGCTGCCGGCAAAAATCCCCATCCGCTGACCTTTGCCAATGGTAAGCAAGCCATCGATGGCTTTAATTCCATAGTGTATCTGCTCTGTTATTCTGGGACGATCCAGGGGGTTGGTGCAACTACCTTCCACATCATAGTATTCGTTCACGGCAAAGCTGCCCAAGCCATCGATGGGCTCTCCGGTGGAATCGATGGTTCTACCGATCAAAAAATCTCCCACCGGCACCCGTAATTGATTGCCGGTGGACTCCACCAAACTCCCGGGGCCAATACCTTTGACATCGCCATAGGCCATTAACAGTACATTTTCTTCTTTGAAACCGACCACCTCCGCGGCGATGGTTTTATCCTCATCCAAACTGGTAATGGTGCAGATATCACCTGTTTTTGCGTGGATTCCGGTGGTTTCAACGATCATGCCGACAATATTTTTTACCTTTCCCATGGCATGAAACAGGGGCATCTGTAAAAAATCGGAATATGCTTGTTCTAACCTCATTTTTACCCCTTTCCCCGGATAAGGCTTATTTACTCAAAACTTTCTTGATTTTGTTCAATTGTGTGTCGATACTAATGTCGATGACCTCTGTCGGCAATTCAATGACGCAATCGGTATCTTCCATTTCCTTATTGGGTAAAAAGCGAATACCTTTGGCGATTTGTTCGGATTTTTCGATGAATTCCGGATCATTATTTTTCAATGCCTCGAAAACACCGTAAGAGAGGTAGCACTTCAACCATTCCTGATGTTGATACTGTTCCAGGGCCTGCCGGATCATGGTACACATTTTTGTTTCGTCATCTGCCAGCGTTTGGTTGAGTATTTTTTCTGTTATGCTGATTGCCAAGAGCGTTAAATGATTCTGTTGTTCCTCAATGACTTGATCTCTGCTCTCCTCCAAACGTGCAATCAGGCGCAGCAATTCTTCGATATATTTCTCATTATTTTCTTTCGCTTCCAAAACACCTTGCTGATAACCGGTTTTCTCCCCCGCGATCAGGCCTTCAGCATAGCCCTCTGCATACCCCGTTTTCCGCGCGTTTTCCTTTTCCCCCAAGCATTCCTGTTTGAATTTCTCCATCTTTTGCCGGATGAGGTCTTCGCCGGACTGGTTTGCCTCTTCGATAATGGCGGTGGCTTGCTCATAGGCGGAAGAAAGCACTTCATATCCATTGAGCGTATTGCTTTCCCGTACATTATCTCCCATAGGCTCTTCTTGGGTTGTCCGGTAATGGGTTGCCGCATTATCACATTGTGCCGATTTTATCAGGTTAGACAATGATATCGTCCTTTCCGCCCTTCATGATCACCAATTGACCTTCTTCTTCCAAACGGCGAATCGTTGCGACGATACGCTGCTGCGCTTCTTCAACATCTCTCAAGCGCACGTTATGGGTGTATTCCATTTCGCTTTTGATGGTTTTCGTCAACATGGTGGACATATTCTTAAAGATAATATCGGTAACTTCCTGGTTGGTGCTCTTCAATGCATAAACCAAATCCTTCTGGTCGACTTCATAAATGAATTTCTGAATTGCCATATCGTCAAGAATCGTGATGTCTTCAAAGACAAACATCCGCTTGCGGATTTCATCGGACAATTTTTCATTTCTCTTAGAAAGTTCGTCGAAAATATACCTTTCATTGGAGCGATCCATATGATTCATGATATCGGCAATATAGTTAATGCCACCGATTTCCGTGAAGTCAACGGACATGATCGACGCGAATTTACTGGCCAGATTTGATTCAACAATTTTAATCACGTCCGGGGAGGTTCTGCCCATCTTGGCGATTCTTTCCACCACCGCAATCTGCTTTTCTTTGGGCAATTCCGCAATGATCGCAGAAGATTGATCCGACCGCGAATACGATAAGATAAGGGCAATGGTTTGCGGATGCTCATTTTGAATGATGGTAAGCAAATTTTTGTAATCCGCTTTTCGAATAAAGTCAAAGGCCTTCGTCTGTATTGATTTTGTAACACGCTCCAACAGCGCACTGGCCTTTTGGGCGCCAAAAGCCTTTTCCAGCACATTCTGGGCATATTCCAAGCCGCCCTCCGTCATCACCTTTTGAGTGAGACACAGCTGGTAAAAGCTATTTAAAATATCCTCCATTTCACTGGATTTTAAGTTTTGCATTTTCGCAATTTCCAGTGTAAGCTGTTCGATATCGTCTTCTTTTAGAAATTTATAGATTTTAGATGCGTTTTCCGAACCAACAGAAATGATGATGGCGGCCGCTTTTTGCTGACCGGTTAATTGATTAATCATTGGCGTCGTCCCCCCTTAACCATGTTTTGATTAATTGGGCGACGATCTCTGGATTCGAGTGACAAAATTCCTGGATCTCTTTTTTAAGGGCTTGTTCCTTTGTTTCTTTGAGATTATGAATATCGCTGAAATCAATATCCTCTATCGTATCGATCGGTTCATCCATGGCTTTTTCCTGGCTTTCCGCTGCTTTTTTCTTGCGTCCTTTTGACTTCAAGAGCAAAATAATAACGAGGGAAAGTAATGTGCCAATGACGGCGACGGCGGCGATGATCAGGATTAAGACCCGATTTTTATCAACAGTTGTCACGGAAGAGGAGTCATCGCTTTCATCGGTGTCCTCTGTTTGGAACAAACCGGTATACAGCACTACCTTTTCTGTGGGTACTGCCGCGGCATTGGCAATCAATTGGATGATTTCATCTTTCTCTGTGGTATTAAGGGTTTGGGTGTTCACCGCCACAGAAATCGTCAAATCCGTTAGTTCGCTGGAATCATGCTCTATTTGCTCTTTCACTTGAGAAACCAAATAGGTATAGGAAGAATTATCTTCAATGTAAATGGTGTTGCCATCCACGGTAACGCCGGGATACGTTGTGGTGGTCTCCGTATTGCTGTCAGTACCCACGGTGCCGCCACTGGTACCGTCATTCCTTTCCGCGCTCTGGGAATGGGTCTCTTCCGAAATAACACCCGTATTATTTTCCGTTGGCGTGTAGGTAATGATTTCTTCGATCTTTTTATCGACATCCATGATGCTTTTGACTGCAACCTGAATATTATTCACCCCGAAGAGGGGTTTCAATATTTTGATGATATTGGCTTCCACTTCTGTTTCAAACTGTTTTTCAATCATCAGTTTGAATTCTGATACGTCCATTTCCTCCATATCATCGGAAAGCATTTCCGTACCCGTGGCGGTGTCTAAAACAGAAATATTATCTTCCGTCAAATTGGGTACACTTTTGGCCAGAAGATGCTTGATACCGCTAACCTGTTTTCCTGTTAATTCCTGGGACGAGCTCATGGTAACCGATACTCCCGCCGTTGTAACATCTGAATCGTCGTCAGACAATACATACCCGGAATCGTCGGGAATATTGATGGTGACATTGGCCTCCTTAATGCCGTCAATGGTTTTAATGATGTCTTCCATCCGCTGGTTCAACTGGTATTTTTCTAACAGTTCTTTTTCCTTCTCGGTGGTCATCAAGTCCATATTTTCCAGAAGAAAATCGTAGTTCGGTGAAGATCTCGGATAGCCCTCATTGGCCAAATCCATTCTTAAAGAATCTTCTTCATCTGACGGCACCATGATCGTACCGTCTTCTTCTTTATAGTCCACCTCTCGTTCGTCCAACTTGGCCATTACCTCAAGGGCTTCATCATGATCCATGGACGGATATAAAACCGTATATTTCTGGGCATTTAACAAGAGGACAACTACAAATGAAACGATTATAATTCCCGCAAGAAGGGATAATATAATCGTTTTATTTTTCTTCGACTGTTTTTTCCAAAAAGAAACTATGGAATTAATGTAATGCTTTAACTGCTCTCTCATTCCTCAATACCGCACTCGTAACATATTCGGTTTTAAAGACTCATTCTCATGATTTCTTGGTAAGAATCGAGAGCTTTATTCCGTAATTGCACAAAAAGCTCCACCGACAGGTTGGCTTTCGTTGACGCAATGGTTAAATCGTGCAGATTATTCGTCTGACCGGTTGCCAAATTATAAATTTCCTGGTCTACGGCGGCACTTGTTTCCTTCACGTCATTCAGTGCGTTCTCGAGGGTCGTTTGAAAGGGAATCACAGTAGAGGACTGGGCAGTGTTACTTTGGCTCGTTTGAAAGAACTTTTCAAGGGAACTCAAACTGGTAATAGGATCAATGGACATCGAATAGACTCCTTTCTAATCTAACAAAATAACCGTCCTTGGTTTAACGTCCGATTTCCAAAGCTTTTGAAGCCATGCTCTTAATGGCATTGACAGCGGATAGATTCAAGTCATAGGCTCTGGTCGCCGCCATCATATCAATCATCTCCTGGATGGGATTCACATTGGGCATCATAACATATCCGTTTTCGTCGGCATCGGGATGAGACGGGTTGTATACTGGCGTAAAATCACTTTGATCTTCCACGATTTCCTGAACTTTCACCCCGCCTTTCGAAGTGCTTTTTGCATTGATGACATTGCTGTTCAATAACTGTTGAAACGACTGATTTTTAACGGATTGGTAAACCACCATTTGGCGGCGGTAAGGTCCCCCGCTTTCCGTTCTGGTCGTACTGGCATTGGCGATATTTTCGGAGATCACATCCATCCTCAAGCGAGTGGCTGTTAAACCTGAGCCGGCAATATTCAAAGAATCTAAAAAGGCCATTTTTTTTCCTCCCTAAAACTTATTTACTGCCTTCGCTTATGGCACAGCGCAACCGCGAAAAATAGTCGTCCAGCATACGTTGGGAATACAAATAATTCAAAGTCGTGCGCGCCATTTCAATGGTTTCTTCTTCAATGTCCACATTATTTCCGTCTGTGCGCATGGTTTCATCGTTTGTTTGTCCCACTTTAATATCGGCATCCATAATTTTTTGATTGCTTTGACTTTTTGTGGCAGAGCCACTTTCTACCGCGGCTTTTAGGTTTTCCTCAAAAGATACATATTTTCTTTTATATCCCGGTGTTTCATAATTTGCAACATTATCGGAAATGATTTCCTGTCTTTTCCATAATCCGTCAAGACTTTTGTTTAGCAAACTAAGGGATTGAGAACTGAATATATCCATAAAAAACCGCCTCCGTTGCAGGATTCTCTTCCTGAGGCATCAATGGAGTTCATCCATAAGGTGATGTTTTGTGCATAATTATTTCATAAATAATAAATTCATACTTTTGGAAAATTTAGTCTTTTTATTTAAGTTCATTATAGGTGATTTTGAAGAAAAGTCAAGAATTATGTCAATAATCGGTGAAAAAAAGCCGACAAGGGACCTAATATTTATTAAAATTGTGGAATGATTATGTATTACATCCGTCGTTCCACATCCGTTTATCACAATAAATATGTTTTAGTACGCGGCAATGCATATATATAAGCTCTCAAAAAGAAGTAATGCCAGTTAAAACATGGTAACCATATTATGATCGGCATTTGTTTATGAAAATTTCGCCTTTTGCATCAAAGAGAAGGCGTGATTTTTAATCAGAACCGCAAAAAGTTGAAAAAACTCACGAAAAATGTCGAAAGACCGTGAAAAACAAAGAGGAACGATCAGTCTCCAAAAACTCCCCCTTTTCCCATCCAAATGATCGGGTTTTCGGATTTTAAGAGTTTAAAATCTGAAAACCCGATACGTCAAACTTCAGCCTCACTCCTTACGCTTTTTGGCACAATCCTCTGGAAAGCGTGTTTTCCTGCCCCATCTTTTATCCATGGAAAACGATGCGCCGCCGCTGCCGTCATAAAACCGCACCCTTTCCATACGTAGGCATCGCCCAGGCACGGCGCTTTTACCCACATCCTTATGCACATAAAAAAGCCCGGCAAATGCCGGGCTCCAGACTGTATACAAAATACGCGCAAACAGATTTTGGGCTACAGGATGGTAGGCTTCCGAGAAAGACGAGCCTTTCCTGGCAGACTGTCCTTTCGTCATCCCGCAGCCTATTGGAAACTGCATAAGGCCGGCAATCAAAAAGGGCGCCCATCTCATAGGATGGGCACCCTTTCCCCCTGGTAAAACACGAAAATCAAAGGAGATTTCTCCATCATCACACTGCTTTAACCATGCCAATAAACAGTGAATACTGAATGATGTTACATCATAGTGTATCTTTTTAATAGCTTTTCAGCCCGGGCAACCCCGCTTTGGTTGATGGAATAGTGAACCCATTTCCCCTCTTTGCGTCCGTTCACGATCCCAGCATCACAAAGAATTTTCATGTGATGGGAAAGTGTGGACTGACCAATGTGCAGATCATCCAACAATTTGCCTGCACACCGCTCACCGGGGAGCAGTAAACTCAGAATATGAAGACGGTTTTCATCACTAAATGCCTTAAATACATTGGCATCTCCTTTTAACTGTTGACTCACAATTGCTCCTTTCTCCAGAGATAAGGAAAAATGGTCTGACTGCAAAAGTAAACCGGTTCACATAAAGGCTTATTGCATAATAATATAATGAAATACTTACATCTAAAATATTCTTGTCTATTACCCTCGGTTTGTGTAAAAACATATTGACATCTATCGATTTATGGGGTATAATCCCTTATAAATAAAGATTTTTTTTGATTTTCATGTGATATTCTACTTGATTATGGTTTCCCGCATGTTAGTGCGAAAGAAAATCCATAAAAGCAGGCGGCCCCATATGTCATTTCCGCCGGATGGCAGTGCGTACCACCGCAAGGATAAAAATATCCCTGTTATAAAGATGCGTGGAACCTTCCCGCAACAGCAAGATTGTAAAGTGATTCCGCAGGAATTCTTTGATCCTCTATTTCCTGTTCACAATCTGCTTTTTAAATAGACCCTCGGCGGTAATACAATACAACCCCTAAACATCCTTGGCAAAACAAAACCCTTGTTTCCCACTGGCTGGCGTATCCGCAGCAAGAATAGTGAACCAACGTTCGCGTTTGGTGTGGTATGCCCTTATCTCTTATTGTTTTTTATTATTTTATATTATTATATCACGTTTTTCATCATTTTTTATCGATCAACGCGCTCACAAATAACAATATAACGATATTTTCCGTCGGAGGCGTAGGGATGACAGGTCAAAAGCGTCACGAGATCCTTTCCCTCCACGATGCGGATATCCGAAATATCATCGGGATCGACGATTTTGGTTTCCTTCACCTGATAGGTCAAGGTTTCCCAGATATTGGTGATATAAACCAAATCCCCGGCTTTCAGTTTTTCAATATAGCGGAACTTTGCAGTGCCGCGATAGCCACGATGACCGGCAATCACACAATTTGTATTGACGCCGCCAACGGGCGCCGAAGTATAGCCGCAAACACCAACACCATTGGCCATATTTTCCTTGCTGGCGCCAAGATTCAGCGGAAGTTCCAAGTTCATTTTAGGGATTGTGATATAACCGATGCCATCATCGGCAAGGCCGTAATCACCGAGGGGCACCGGAAAGTCAGCAAAAGCGGTGGTGGTCATTTCGCTTTGGTGATTGTCGAAAATAGACTTGTTGTATACTTGAAGCGCATCATAAAGATCCCCATATTGGGAGATTTGGCCTGATGCTCCTTGGGATCTTTCCCCCACATGAAAAGTTTTTTGAAAATCAGCGACGATATTCGCCTCGATATGTTTTGAAATTGCGTTATTGATATGGGGAAAAAGCAGAATCGTAAGTCCCACCAGGAAAACGATGATCCCCAAACCAATGCCGATTTTACGTTTTATCATTGGTTTCACCCTCCCATCTTTTTTCTGCGGACAAAGAAGATGGTCATTAGGATGAACAGGCTGGCGGCCAAAAAGAAAGCGATATACTGGACAATTTCCACCGTTGTCAACTGTTTGTCGGCGCTTTCCTGCTCGGTGAGGGCACTTCTTTCCTCATCGGTCATTGTTTCAGGATAGATTCTCGTGCCGCGCACGAGCAAACGATGACTATTGACCCCATAGGGCGTACAAGTGACAAGGGTCACATAGTCCTCAGCGGGATCAATGGCTAAGAGGCTGGTATCCGAAGGTAACACAACGTCGATTTGATTTACCTGATAAACGTCGAGCTGGTCCAAAACGTGAATGTAAAAAACATCGCCTTTTTCCAGTTTTTCAAGATTCGTAAACAGTTCGGCGGCAGGGAGGCCGCTATGGGCCGATAAAACGCAGTGGGTTCCGACGCCGCCCACCGGTACGGAACTTCCTTCAAGATGTCCAACACCCTGAGCCAAGGTCTCGTCACTGGTGCCGTGATAAATCGGCAGATAGACCTTAATGGCGGGAATTTCGATATAGGCCATCGCGGCGGTCATGGCTAAGATACTTTCATAAGCCTCATCCTCCGTGGCGGTAGCGCCTTTTGCCGCTGCTTCATCAAAAGGATCCAACATGGCGGCATTACGGTTAAGCAGGCTTTCGTTATAAGCCACCGCCTTTGCTCTTTCCGCGTCGAGCTCTTCCTGATCCATATTTTCGATTGTTTTATTGTATTCCTTGATGACGCCAAGCTGGTGTTTCTCCGCCCACAAACTGCTGATTGCAGGATAGAATAAAACAGCGGCGCCAAGGAGGAATACAAGCAAAAGCAGCATATACAAGGAAGGCTTTTTCTTCATATCTTTCCCATATAATCACAATTGCAGGACAATGCCTGCAATTGTGATATAAGTTTCATCCATGATGGAGTGGATTCAAAACCATTACTTAATTATTTGTTTGTCTTTTTTTTTTCGCGGACATCACCATGATCGCAGCGGCAATGACCATGACCAGCAAACCGATGATGGTAAAGACCCAGGTACCGATACCGCCGGTTTGAGGCAGGTTATAGTTGCCTTTCGTATTGGTAATGGTGGTCTGCACAAAACCGGGAGTTTCAGAAGGCGAGTAAATGGCGCTGGTAGGAGGCGTGTCGGCGATACCGTCAATATCTTCATCGGTAATGGTGATGGTAAAGGGTGTATCGTCCAGCACATACCCAGTAGCGGTTTTCGTTTCAACCAGCGTATAATTGCCGACATCGAGGCCTGCCAACGAAGCAACACCTTCATCGTTGGTGGTGATGGTCTTAAAAGGGGTGCCTGTTGCGGAAGTGCCCTTATAAACCGCAAAGCTAACAGCACCTATTTTGGTGTTATGATTGACAGAATCGACTTTGAAGACCTGAAGTCCGTAGGAGTAAATATCTTCGGTGTCGTCGATATCATAGGTGCCGTCACCATAGGGATCGTTGCTATACGTTAAGGTCGCGATATTTGTATTCGGCTCACCGATGAGGATGCTATCGTTTACGGTAGCGGTATAGACAATGGTGATCGTAGAGTAAGCTTTGATCTTATCATAGTCAAATACCCATTCCGCACCGGTAGCAGTGTAAGCATTCGTAGCAATTGTGGTGCTGCCTGATTTTACGCTGGATGTGCTGGCAAAAGTAACGCCGGCGGGGAGGGTATCCCAAACCTTAAAGGTGGTATTTGTCGCATCAGCCGGATAAGTGGGAACCGTAACGGTAACCGTATAGGTGACGGTATCGTCAATGGCAACCTGAGGATCGTCAACTTCTTTTTCAATGGTAGGAATGCTCGCTTTGGCATTTACCACAGCTGTAGTATTGACGTTGTATTCGGCATTGGGTTTGAAGGAAGCCGTCATGATCTGATAAACATAAGCCCCTGTGGAACTGCCGGTACCGAGAATCATGTATTGGCCCATGCTCATGCCGTTAATCGTACAGATACTGCTTGAGGCAGCACCGGTGTAGGAAGGCGATACCGACGCCGATTTCACATAAACCGCGAAGCCACCGAGAAAAGATTTGATATCGCTGGAATCATTGGCCCAGTTCTGGAAGGTAGCCACCGAAAGACCGGAATAAGGGCTGCTGCTGGGAAGGCTGGCAATGTAGTTGCTCGCCGCCGTTGACCAGGAATAGGTCACGTTATTGTTGGCGCTGCTGTAGTTCACATTGATGAGCTTGTAAACTGCGAAGGTGTCGTCAACGTTGGCAGCGTTAATGGTCAGGGTAAAATCATTGCCCGCGCTGCCGATGGGAACCGTATCTGCAGCTGATACGCTGGTTTGCAGCGCAAAGAACATAACCAAGGCCACAAATAAAAGGGATTTCATTTTAAACGAGAATTTTTTCATATGGATTCCTCTTTCCTAAATATTCTTTTAAAGCTTATAAAACTACTTTAACAAACTTACTTTTCCTTGCCTAACTTTTAACTTCCTTTAATCATAACTCCTCAAACAGTTGACCCCCTTTTTCTTCTGATGACCGTGATGGTCAAAAGAGCCGACAAAATCACAAAATCATCCATGCGGTACCGGCACTGAGGCCGCGACCCATACCGCGACAGCCGGTTTCCAGCATATCCAGTTTTCAACTTCGATCAATTCACGTGATGCGGATCACCCTTTCTATTACGGTGGGATGATGCGTACTGTTTGCTTTCGCTGTCATTGCTGTTTGGTCGCTATTCGTTGGTTGTTGTCGCTGGCAATCATGATGTGCCTTTAAAAAGAGGCTCATACCCTGTTAAGCCACTAATTTCTTTGAGAACGTAAATAATGGTTTAATTACTATCAATATACAATATAAATCCCGCGTTTGTCAATGGATGGTTGAAAATATTCTTTTTCAGGATTGACGCGGGGATTTGCTGTGCCTTGGTGAAAGCGTGGGTCTTTTCTTAAGGCGTTTCTTCCGTTATTATTTTATACTATATTATATATTGTTCTTTCGTGATTTTTTTACCAATGGTTCAGTCATGGCTCTTTGCCTTTAAGGGTACAAATAGCGCCCATGCCATAAGGGCAAGAGCGCCTGCATACTCATTCCATGCGGCCGTCTCTTTACTGCACATCGTTACTAAAAAATTGCATTTGTCCCTATATATTCTGCTCATTTACGTATCGTTAACAAGAAATGAATCAGTACTAAGAGCCGGGAATTTCAATGAAACGATGTCACTATTAAGACGCCATGCATTATTTATGATTTCATCAATAAGAATGAAATTTTTTCATTTTTAAAACCATTCAAACACATTCAAATATGATATGAACTGTTAAATTCTTTGATTAGAATACATGCTCTAATGAATTTTGTCAATACCTATTTTAATAATCTCACAAAAATTTATAATATTTAACGGCGATATTATAATTAATGATCCTCTTTACTCTATAAAATCGACGAAATGCCTTTTTATCAATGATACTTATAGAGAAAAAAACGACAAATGAACCGTTCTTTTTTACCACCATTTTTTTGCCGACAAGAGGAGGCACAAACTTTTTGCATAGCCGTCCATAAGGCGCCGCAGTGAATGAAACGCTTGCAGAAAAGCCTGATTGATCCCAAAACCAATCCATTATATGCCGTGAGATCCCCTGAAAGTACAGTACCTTTAAAACTTGTTTTCTAAAAAACAAGGGCGTGCCGCCGTAGGTTTTTTAATACGTTTGCGACACGCCCTTTTCTCTATGGCGCCCCTAAGATGATTCGAACATCCGACACACGGTTTAGGAAACCGCTGCTCTATCCTCTGAGCTATAAGGGCTCCTGCTTTGATTGCTTTTGTTTTTTACAATGCAGCGTATATGATTGGGATAAGAAATTGATGCTGATATTTTAATGAAGAAGATTGACCAATAAAATGACTCCGCTGATGGCGGCGACAAAAGTAGAAATCATAAACCAAAAATTCGCCATCATCATGTCTTCATCTTTTTTCAACACTTCTTCCCGCTGTTTTCCCTTATATTCCTTGGTAATCCGCTCCGCAAAGCGCTTTCTGTTACGCCGGTTGAACACCATGCCAAAAACACCACAGGCAAAAACAATCAGGAGAATGATATAAAAAACCATCGCTTACTCCTCCGCGCCGAGGTATTCCGCGCCGCCCATATAAGGACGCAATACTTGGGGAATCTTGACGTTGCCGTCTTTTGTTTGGTAATTTTCCAAAACAGCGGCGACGGTGCGGCCAATGGCCACGCCGGAACCGTTTAGGGTATGGACGAATTCCGGTTTGCTTTTGGCGTCGCGACGAAAACGGATATTGGCCCGCCGGGCTTGAAAATCCTCAAAATTGCTACAGGAGGAGATCTCCCGATAGCAATGGAAGGAAGGCAGCCACACTTCGATATCATAGGTTTTCGCCGAAGAAAAACCGAGATCGCCGCTGGCCAGCGTCACAACCCGGTAGGGCAAATTAAGAAGCTGGAGCACGCGTTCGGCATTACCGGTGAGTTTTTCCAATTCAGCATAGGAATCTTCAGGACGTACGAACTTTACCAACTCAACTTTATTGAATTGGTGCTGACGAATAAGGCCCCTGGTGTCGCGGCCGGCGGCGCCGGCTTCCGCCCGAAAACAGGCGCTGTAGGCCGTAAAATATTGGGGCAGGACCTTGTTATCAAGGATCTCGTCGCGATAAAAATTGGTGACGGGTACTTCGGCGGTGGGGATCAGATAATAATCGGTACCCTCCACATGGAACATATCTTCGGCAAATTTCGGCAGTTGGCCGGTACCGGTCATGCTGGCGGAATTGGCCATAAAGGGAGGGAACACCTCTTCATAGCCGTGTTGTCTCGTATGAATATCAAGGAAAAAGTTAATGATGGCGCGTTCCAATTTTGCGCCTTTGCCGCGATAGAAGGTAAAGCGGGTACCTGTGACTTTCCCTGCCCGTTCCGCATCAAGAATCTTCAAATTTTCTCCGATTTCCCAGTGAGGAAGAGGTTCAAAGTCAAAGTTTTTCGGTTCTCCCCAACGGCGCACTTCCTGATTATCACGGTCGTCTTTACCAGTGGGAACACTTTCGTGAGGAACATTGGGAATATAAAGCAATTCATTTTTCAAGGCTTCCTCCAGGGTGCGAACCTCTTCTTCCGCCTCCTTGATGGAACCTTTCAATTGCTTCATTTCCGCCATTAGATCGTCGGTTGCCGCTCCCGTTTTTTTACGCTGACCGACTTCTTTGGAAACAGCGTTGTTCTTCGCCTTCATTTCCTCCATTTTGCCCAACGCGGCGCGCCGCTTTTCGTCGATTTCCATAAATGAATCAAGGCTGCGGTTTAGATTACGACGCCGCAGGGAATCTTCGATTAACTCTTTGTTTTGGCGGACAAATTTTAAATCCAGCATGAACTTCCTCCTTATAAAAAACTCCGTTCCCGCAAAACAGGGACGGAGGACAAATGCCTTAGCCGTGGTGCCACCCTACTTGCCCTTTTGCAAAAAGGGCCACTTCATCATCTCTTCACGGGGATTGGCCGCGGTACGTCAGCGTTAAGGGGAAAACGGAGTTTCGCCACCGGTTCTCAGCACTGCCGGCTCTCTTTGGACAAAGGATTCCGCTGATTTCTTAACCATACCGATCTTTGATCATTAAAAGTATATCACTTTAGCAATAAAAATGCAAGTTACCCTGTTGATTTTCCTTGACAATCCCGGACTGATTTGCTATAGTATTTAGGTACCTTTGCGTACAACTCGGAGGGGTGTCCGAGTGGTTTAAGGAGGCGGTCTTGAAAACCGTTGAACCTTCGCGGGTTCCGTGGGTTCGAATCCCACCCTCTCCGCCAAAAAACACCGGTGTATGCAAAAATAAGAATAAATGTGGAGAGTTGGCCGAGTCGGCTGAAGGCGCTCGCCTGCTAAGCGAGTATACGCATTAAACGCGTATCGAGGGTTCGAATCCCTTGCTCTCCGCCATATCATGTGCCAGTAGCTCAGTTGGATAGAGTGCTTGACTACGAATCAAGAGGTCGGGGGTTCGAATCCCTTCTGGCACGCCAAAGAAATGCCTGCTATACTTATGTATGGCAGGCTATTTTATTTATTCATTTTTTGGTATAGTATGTATTTGTCCCCAATCTGTCCCCCGTGGTGTTTATTTTGCCGCTCTTGTTGGTCTGAAAATATCGTCCAGCATTTCGGCGGCGGCGGCGTCGGCAGACTTGATCTCATGACTATATATCTTCGTCGTGGTTGCCGGTGTAGCGTGGCCCAGTCTCCCCGCTACCGTGGTGAGCGGTACATTATTTGCAATCTGAATTGTGGCATTGGTATGCCTAAGGCTATGCGGTACAATATCGCCGAGTTCTGCCCTTTCTATAAAGCCTTTAAACCACTTAGTATAAGATTGTGGATTCATTGGCTTCCCATCCCATTGTGTAAATAGTCTATCGTGGTCTTCCCACAGATCGCCTACTTTGAGCCGCTCTTGATCCTGCCATAGGCGATACTTGCGTAAATCCACAAGGAGAGAAGCCGGAACCTTGATTGCCCGGTTGGAGCTTGAGTTCTTCGTTTCGTCGGTGATCGTTCCGCTCCGGGCGATATATTGAGAGGTACGCACGATATTGATGATCGCCTTGTCAAAGTCGATATCTTTCCACTCCAGCCCCATAGCTTCACCCCGGCGCATACCGGTAAGGAGTAAAAGCGTCGTTGCCATACGGTACTTCGGTTCCTCTTTAGTCAATGCTTCCAGCAGCTTCAAGGCTCCTGCTTTATCGAGATACCTTGGAGCGGTGCGTTCTGCTTTAGGCGGTCTCACCTTATGGCAGGGGTTTGACTTGATTTCTTCCCATTCCACAGCTGTGGACAAAATAGAAGAGATCACCCGATGATGGGCCTGAATTGTTCGGTTGGAAAGCTTGCCGCTCTTGTGTACCGGTGCAAAGACCTTTTCCAGTGGCAGCCCAATGGCACTGCTGATCTTCTCCGCACTATGACCCGAAACATGATCACCTTTACAGGCAGCCAGAAGCGTATTGTCTCCGACACCGGCCATTTTTACAAGGTCGGTCTTTTTGATGCCTTTTTCTTTGAGGTGAGCGGCCAGGTCTATGACGGGCTCATACTTGCCATCCTGCCGGATACCGTCCTCTCCAAGGTTTTTATAAAAGGTTACAAGATGGTGAGGGCGTAAGTCCCGAAGCTTGATATGGCCAATCGCCTGATTGATTCGGGGCATTAAGGCTTTGTATTGGGCAAGGGTGTTAGGGCGCAGTTGGCTCTCTCCGTAGTCCCTGAACCATCTCTCGGCAAAGTCGCAGAACCGGGTAGTATCATCCACGATTTCGCCGTCCCGACACTTGATTTCAAACTCAGTGGCAATGCGCTGAACCTCTTTTTCCTGGCGTACTTCACCCATGTTTGCCGGAGGTGTCCAGGTCATACTCCGAACGATCCGCTCTCCTCTGTAATCGGCACCAACGGATACACGGATTTGGTAGGTATCATTCCTTTTCCGTATCGTTGCCATCGGGATCACCTTCTTTTACAGAAAACAAATTATCTATTTCGTGCTTTTCCACAATAGCATCGTCTCTCCCACTTATATAATTTGAAATGCTATTTTTATAATAATCTAAATTGTTATTATTTAACACAAAAGGCACGCTGGAGTCACCCATTTGTTCTTGTATAGCCTTTTTAATGTTTTGCGCTTTTACTAATGTAGAATTTACGTCTAAGAACAGCTCTAATTCGTCTTTCTTTGCAATAAATTCATCATCAGAAAAATTTATTTCTACCAGCTTTTTATGGAAATCAGATAGCATATCACTAAGATGCTTTTCACAACGATATCTGTGTAAATCACAATCTTCCTTATACTTTTCCCATAAATCCCCATAATCCTGAATAAACTCCTCCCATTCCGGATCCTTTTTTGTTAGTAACCACGTTTTATAAAAAAAGTCCTCTTTTTTTTGTGAAAGTAGAATATAGATCTTCGCTTCTGACACCAGCGAACGGAACATATAGTGCCCAGCAATATAGTTGAGCATTTCCATGTTACTCATCCAAAAAGGGCAATCTTCTCCCTCCAATTTATCCAAAGAGTTATCTAGATCCTTTAACCGTAAAATACTCGATATCGATTTCTCCGATAACCCCGTTTTTTCACAAATCTCTTTCATATCTAAATCCGAACTCTTTATATCCGTTCTCCCTAGAAGGTATTCGGTTGAAACTTCAAAGTAATTTGCAGCAGCGTCTAAAAAAGCTATATCCGGAACACGCTCTCCGTTTTCATAAAATCCGATACTTCCCCTTGAAATATCAAGTTGTTCCCCTAGTTCCTTTTGAGTTAAGCCGGCCTCCTCTCTAAGAGTTTTTAACCTTTCAGAAAAAACAGCCATAATATTATTTTTTTGTGGCATAATGATCGCCCTCCCCTCAGCGGTGCATGGTTTTGTAGATTTTTGATTTAATAAGCAATTTATCGTTGCGTGAATATTATTGTTGTGCTATAATTGAATCATACCACGAATGAATGCACCCGTCAACAACAAGATAGAGGGAGGTGGAAAATTTGAGTAACTTAGATATCCGGGGAGAAATTAGAGCCGCTGGTTTTACACAGTGGAAAATCGCTGAAGCTATGGAGATCTCCGAGAGCGTTCTTTGCCGCAAGCTCCGGCACGAATTACCCGAAGAAGAAAAGAACAAAATCCGCGCTATCATCAAAGAACTGGCAAAAAAATAAGGACTCCCCTGCCCTATGCCGTAGGAAGCAAGCAGAAGAGCCCCCGTATACAGGTAATCTGTTAAAATTACCTGTATGTAGTATACCACATATAGGAGGGAATTATCAATGGCTGCTACAAGAATGAGATTCGCCCGGCAGGCAATCCAAGAACTGAGAAAAGAAGATCCCCATACACAGGTAACAGAACACTATCTCCGGCATCTCATAAAAACCGGAGCGGTTCCGACCGTAAAAGTCGGCAATAACCGTCGTTTGATCAATTATGATCTATTACTGGAATACCTATCCAGCCCTACCGCTCAATCTGATGAAAAGGAAGTCGGCGGTATTCGCCGGATTCAATAAAAGCCAATGGCAGAATGGAAGGATAAAAGCATGGAATCCCAGGGAAGAGATAGTTTCCTCGTTCGAAATGAAATGTCGGATGTAGTTCAGCGGCTCACAGACGAACAAGCCGGACAGCTTTTCAAGGCCATGATTGAATATAATAAGACCGGAATAGAGCCTGAACTCGACTCGGTATTATCTTTGGTTTTTGTTCTAATAAAACAGTCAATGGATCGAAACATGGCCGCATATAACAAAAAGTGTGAGCAAAACAAGGCAAACATAGAAAGACGTTGGGCTAAGGCAAAAGGCAATACGACCGTATACGAACCGATACGAACGGATACGAAAGCATACTTACCTGATCCTGATCCTGATCCTGATCCTGATCCTTATCCTGATAATAGTATTACGGAATCGCGAAGCGATTCCTCTAATACCCCAATACCATCAACCGTGAAAAAAGACAAGCCCATTTGCCACAAATACGGTGAGTATAACAATGTCTTACTGACAGACGAGCAAATGGAGAAAGTGAAAAAAGAGTTTCCCCAAGATTGGGGACAGCGAATAGAGCGATTAAGTGAGTACATTGCCTCCACCGGCAAGAAATACAAAAACCATCTTGCCACAATCCGGGCATGGGCGAAAAAAGAAACACCGCAACCAGTAGCAAGAAGCGAGCCCGTTCCCCAAAAAGGGAAATTCTTTTCCAGGATGGGCGATATCGAGAAAATGACCGATGAAGAGCGGGAAAAAGAATGTGCTCTTCTTGAAGAAAAGCTAAGGAAGAAAGGGTAACATGAATCCATTTATGACGTATCAGGATATTATAAAACGCGGTATACCCTGCGAAACAACGCCCCCTGATGAAGCGCATACTTGCGAATACTGCGGGAAAGAACTCCCCTATAGAGGCGTTGTCCCTCCCGGTGAAAGCGTAAAGAGGTTTTATCTTGCTTCCTGTGACTGCGAGCAAGCCTGTGCTAAACGCCGTCAGGCGCGGGAAGAAGAAGACATTATAATGATTAAAAAAGCAGAAGCTGAAAGCCGAGAGCATTACATGAAAATGCTAATTGCTGATAGCGGAGTAAAAGGCATATACCAAAACGCCACTTTCGACTCTTTCAATGCTACCACGCAAGAGCAGAAAAAGGCAAAAATGGCAATTATGAAATACGCAGTAGACTTTTCAGATTTCCAGAACAATCCAAAAGAAATCAAAAAGGGGTTATTCCTTCATGGTAGCGTTGGTACAGGGAAAACATTATTGGTCTCCGCTCTATGCAATGATTTAACACGGCATGGCATTCGTTGTGTCTTCATCACTGTAGACGATATGATGGGAAAAATTCGGGAAACATTCAAGAGTGATGTCTCTGAAATGTCAGTACGGAACGAGTACAAAAATGTTCCCGTCTTGATCCTCGATGATCTCGGCAAAGAAAAGGCGACAGACTGGCACACGAGCACACTTTTCGATATTATTGATTCCCGGTATTCCAATGGATTAATTACCATAGTAACGGCAAACCATAATTCAGAAACACTCAAGGAATTATTGACACCAAAAGGAAGTAAAGACGGAACAAAAGCAGATGCCATCATATCCCGCCTTATCGGAGCATCAAGAGAAATTATTCCGATGTATTGGGGGGACTATCGATGTATCGGATAAAAACTCATCCTTCATTTTCTGAGTCCCTAAAAAGGCCAATAAAAGGATAGCAAAACCTGACAAAACCTTACTTTTTAATTCCGATAGGAACCATTCAAGACCATACATTCGGGAAATCAAGGTTTATATATAATAGCCTTAACAAAACTTAACATTTTTTAACAAGCATACCCCATCAGTGAAGCATATTTCCTGTTAAACATAATATCAAGAAAATGGCGGTTTGCTGAAAACCTAACAAAAGCTAACATTGATATGCGCATATAAAAATAGGATCTGCCCATTATGATAAAAATCTAAGCAAAACTCAGCATTTCAAATCTCATTTGAAATGAGAAAACCTGTCAAAACCTGTTATTGGAACCTGAAAAAACCTGAAACTATTTTAAAAATATTTTATCCCAAAAGAAAGGACTTTGAGCATGAAAAAGCATACCGAGGAACTGCAAGATAATGTTAAAATTGAGCGAACAAAAGTCTTTGACGAGGTAGCAAACAGTCTTAGTAAATACATAAACAACCTGCCTTTATCTTCCGAACAAAACGACCATCTTATAAAACTGATCATCAACCAAATTCAAGAAGCAGAGCAAGGCGCATTCATTTATGGTATCCGCATTGGTGCCAATGTCAGTGAAGCTAGTAATATCGACACGCAATCGCATGATACATTGATTCAATAAATCAAAAACGCCGTTCCGCTCACCTGCGATTTCGGACATTTCAGACACCTAAAAAAAGAGCCACCAACCGGCAGCCCATATCTTCGTGGTAAATATTGATTTTTGCACTTTCATTTTACCACGAAAGGAGCGCCGGCGCAATGACCAACGAACAGATGGCAAAGGAGATCAAGACCGGTAATAATGATCTGATCCCGGAGCTTTGGGACGCAACCCGGTTATTCATCTTCCATCACTTGAATCACATTGTGGAAAGGAACAGGAAGAACCTGGAGCTGATGGTATCGGCGGGGATAACAAAGGAAGACCTTGATCAGGAAGCGTTCTTCATCCTTCTGAAGGCCGTAAACGCCTTTGATCCTGCCGGCGGATACTCTTTCATATCCTCCTTGAAGTTCGCCGCTCAAACCCACTTCTTCGCCCTTGTCGGCATGAGAACAGCCAAGGGCAGGCATGACCCATTAAATAATAGTGACCGCTTTGAGCGGTCTATAGGTGACAATGACGATGAATTAAGCCTGGGCGATACCGTTCCCGACCAGGACGCGCAGGAAGCGTTTGAATCGGTTATAGAAACAGAATATCAAGAGCAGCGCCATACCGCTCTACAAAAGGTTTTAAAATGCCTGACACCTACAGAGGAGCGGATCATCATAGAGCGGTACTATAAGAATAAAGGTTTGACCGACTTTGGAAAAGAATGTGGTATGCCCACCGCAAGGGTTTACCAGCATCACCAATCCGCTCTACGTAAGCTCAGGAAGAAACGGGAACTGATGGAATGGCGCGATGATATCATAGACCGCAGCTATGCCCTAAGCGGTCTCGGCTTCTTCAAAGCTACGGGCTCTTCCTCCGTTGAATGGGCAGTAGGCCGGTTAGAACAAGGTTCGCATTTTAAATGAGACCCTTCCAATGCGGCAATTTGAGGACAGGACAAAACTGGACAGTCCACTAAAATAGTAAAAGCCCCAGTCATTTGACTGGGGCCTCATCTCTGGGTCAGTAATTGATAAAAGCATCTATTTCTTCAGTTGATGTAATGAGCATTTAATTAAATAAAATTGCAAAGGTCGTCTATGTTTTCTTTATAATATCTTTCAATATAACGGCCTATCCCATCAAGTCCAGGAAATACGGTTTTTTCATTAACTCCAAGCAAGTCAAGTTCCCACATAAGGCTGTGTTTACTTTCGCCAGAAATAATGATATTTGCAAAAAACCTTTTGTCGTTTGTAACTTCATAAGTTATACCATCAGGTGAAAGTGTCATTACATTTTTTTCATCTATCATGCTTTCTAAAGGCTTATCATCTTTGCCCCATAGTAAAAAACGGCTTGACTGGGCGCTCATTCGTTGGTCAATAAAAGCAGGTGTAAACAAAACCGGACGATATTTTTCAAGCCGCTCTTTATCATCGTCACTATACCCTTTGATGCTTTGCATAATAGAAGAAATCATTGCATCTCGCGTACAGTCTGGACCAAGTATCGCACAAAACATTTCGTTTTCCGACCATGTTTGAAAAGGTGATGCATTAACCATCCAAATAATGCCATCTGCTTTGCTTTCACTTCTGCAACAAAAATAAAGAGCAATTAATGGATTAGATGTAAAATCCAATAAACGAGTAGGAACACCAAAATGCTGTGCATATTGAAGCCATGTAAAGTCATCATCCAGAGATATATGTGGTAAAAATCCAATGGCTTCTTTTTTAAAGTGGGCTAATATCTCAATTTCATTTGAAGAATATATCCGTCCACTATACGATGCGCTTATAATAGTCGATGAATTTTGTGGTTCTTTATATTCACGGAATAATCCAGGGAGCAACTGCCAGCTTTTGTCGCTTACTCCACGAAATATAAAACCATTTTCACGGTAGGTTTTCCCAAATTGGCATTGATATTTTTTTAATGTACTTAATAATTCGTTTACTGTATGTATTGTGTTCTCCATGTCGTAGCCTCATTTTATCTTTGTAGAATTATTTTCTTTGACACTGATCACAGAATAGCCTAAAACGCACCCACCCTCTCCTCTCTTGAAAGAGCAGTATTCGTAATAAAATACATGGACCGTATTATCACCTTTTTCATACCTGAAATGATGTTTGCACCGGCATAGTTTATTTCCGTCTTTGTCAGGCGGTGTTATCGATTCTCTGTTTTCGCAGTTTCCATCATCATTTCCGGTAAATATATAATCATGTACATCTTTGCAGTATTTCTCAAACTGCACTTCCGTCATGAATTCTTTGACGCTGCCGGATAGAAAATTCATTACTGATTCGCATATTCCCATATCAATACCCCCTTTATTTGGTACCATCATATTAACACCTGAAAACGCCATTGTAAACATAACAATAAAACTCACATGATAATTTGGGTACTATAATCTAAGCGCAAAATTGCGCTCAGTGGATGAAAACTCGAATCTGAGGACTGATAGTCAAAACCCAAATTTGGGTTCTCAGGATCAAAGCGCAAAAATGCGCTCTCAGATAACGCCCCCAGTTTTGGGGCGGTTAAACGTCCTCAAATTTGAGGGGGTAGAACTCTCTGCAAAATTGCAGACAGTGGCACACGCCGAAACAGCGTACCTTTTAACGGAGACAAAATTGGATTGGTTATAAATCCCCTATCATCAGTGCCAAAAGGTAGGTAAAAGTTGGTCTATTTTCACTATAAAGGTACAAAAATCAGGGTGTGATTTAAAATCGCACCCTTTTTTATTTCGTATTTGCCCCGGAGCTGGCCGTTATTGAATAACGGGACATCGTTGCGCGCGGAAACTATCCGGAGATTTCGGAGACCCTAAAAAGGGGTAAAAAAGTTTCGAGACATTGACCTGCCCCCTGTTTTCGCATACGGGAAATGTTAGTAATTACAGGAAAGTTTAAGTGCATATTCTTCGGGGGTCAGGTTATCCAACGATGAATGGGGTCTAACTTGGTTATATTCCAAACGCCAATTTTCAATAAGATCCTTCGCTTCGGGGATGTTTCCGAACCAGTGCTGATTCAGGCATTCGGCTCTGAGCTTGCCGTTGAAACTTTCGATATACCCGTTTTGCATCGGCTTGCCAGGATCAGTGAAAATATGTTCCACCTTGTGGTCGTAAGCCCAGACATTCATGATATTGCTTGTAAATTCAGAGCCATTATCCGTTAGTATTTCTTTTGGCAAACCTCGAAAAAGGGCAATCCTGTTGAGGACGGCGGTGACTCTTCTACCCGTTAGCGAACTGTCTACCTCCAGCGCCAGGCATTCTCTGGTGACTTCATCAATGACAGTCAGTACCCGGATATTTAAACCATTTCTTGTCCGATCACTGACAAAATCCATTGCCCAACGCGTGTTGGGTTCTGTATTTGCCCGTTGAGGCATTCCACGTTTTTCGTACTTTTTCTTTTTGCTCCGTTTTGGCAGGCTTAACCCGGCTTCTTTGTAGAGCCTATATGTTCTTTTATGATTGATCTTTATACCTTCCCGCTGTAACATCACATGCAGCCTGCGATATCCGAACCGCTTCCAGCGTGCAGACAATGCGACAAGCCGTTCTGTAATCTGCTTATCCTCGCTTTTATCTACCGGTTGGTAACGTTTACTGTTTTGACTGATACCCGCAAGCCTGCACGCATGACGTTCACTGATGGCATAATCTTCTTGAATTTCCGCAGCTATTCTTCGCTTTGTGGCAGGCTTCAGAAGTTTTTTGAATTAATATCCTTTAAAATCCGGTTATCCAATGACAACTCGGCTACCATTTCTTTTAATCGACGGTTTTCTTCTTCTAGCTGCTTAAGACGTTTGGCCTCGTTGATTTCCATACCGCCGTATTTACTTTTCCAACGGTAAAAGGTCTGTTCGGAAATATTGTTTTCCCGAACGATCTCCGCGGCTTTCTTTCCGTGTTCATGCTCTTTGAGTATCTTGATGATCTGTTCTTCCGTAAACCTTGATTTCATGTTAATCACTCCATTTCTTTTATTTTACCATATCATGACTAACATTCCGATAACGTATAATAAAATTCGC
>DLGE01000011.1 GCA_002482535.1 Peptococcaceae bacterium UBA7702
GTTCAGTTCCCAAAGACCGGTGTAAGATGCCCCACTCGGTGGGGCGTTATTTAATATATCACTTTTAGACGCTAATGTCAACACCCTGCTATCAATTTTTTCGTTTTTTTTTGCTTTTCCCGGATATTGACACAATGGCTTCAAAATTACAATTCTCTTTGGCGCATCGTGGGGAATAGCAGGACGTCTCTGATGGAGGCACTATCCGTCAAAAGCATCGCCAAACGGTCGATGCCGATGCCGATGCCACCGGTGGGCGGCAGGCCGTATTCCATGGCGGTGAGGTAATCTTCATCCAAAGGATTGGCTTCTTCATCGCCTTTTTTTCTCAATTCCATCTGCCGTTCAAAGCGTTCCCTTTGATCCAGGGGATCGTTCAGTTCCGAGAAAGCGTTGCACAGTTCCCGGCCCAAAACAAAGCCCTCAAAGCGATAGGTAAAATGAGGGTCATCCATCTTTTTGGCCAGGGGTGAGATTTCGATGGGGTAGTCCATAATGACGGTAGGCTGAATCAGATGCTTTTCCACGGTTACTTCAAAAAGCGCGTTGAGCAAATAGCCCTTCGTGGAGGTATCGTTATCCTCCAGATCAATACCCTTTTCCGCGATAGCCTTTTCCATTTCCGCCACCGTATCGTAGGCGTAGTAGTCGATACCGCTATACTTTTTCACCGCTTCCACCATGGTCATGCGTTCAAAATGGGAAAAGTCGATGGTTTCACCTTGGCAAACCATGCTGGTACTGCCGTTCACGGCGAGACAGACGTTTTTCAAAAGATCTTCCGTCAATTCGATCATACCTTCATAATCCGTAAAAGCTTCATATAGCTCCATCATGGTAAATTCCGGATTATGACGAATATCGATACCCTCATTCCGAAAAACGCGGCCGATTTCATAGACCTTTTCCAAACCGCCGACGATCAAACGCTTCAGATGCAGTTCCAAGGCGATACGGAGGTACATTTCCATATCCAGGGTATTGTGATGGGTGATGAAGGGACGCGCCGCGGCGCCGCCGGCCAAGGTATGCAGAACCGGCGTTTCCACTTCCATATAACCGTGACTGTCAAGATAATGGCGGATGGCGCTGATGATCTTAGAACGTTTGATGAAGACATCCTTGACTTCGGGATTCATGATCAGATCCACATAACGCTGACGGTAGCGAATCTCCGTATCGGTCAAACCGTGGAATTTCTCCGGCAGCGGCCTTAAACTTTTAGAAAGAATCTCCCATTGCTCCACACGAACGGAAATCTGCCCCCGCTGGGTACGGAAGACTTCGCCGCTGACACCGATGATGTCGCCGATATCCAATAATTTAAGCTGCTTGAAGTTTTCTTCTCCCAGCACGTCGATTTTAAAGAAAAGCTGAAGCGTTCCTTTGATATCGCTGATTTCCATAAAGGAAACTTTGCCGTGACCCCGCACAGACATCATACGCCCGGCGACAGCAACTTGCTTGCCTTCCATCTCCTCAAAATCCTCGGTAATGTCCGTCGTATAGGCGGTGCGCTGAAAACGGTGACCGAAGGGATCTATCCCCAGGTTTCTGAATTCTTCCATTTTGCCGCGGCGAACAATCATCTGGTCATTGAGATCCTGTTTGGCCCCAATATTTTCATTGATATCCTTTTCTGCCATGAAAATATCCTCACTTTTTGATATCGGTAATTTTATACTTCAAGATTCCTGCCGGCGCCTGAACATCCACGACAGCGCCGACGGCTTTCCCTAAAATGCTGTGTCCCACAGGAGATTCGTTGGAAATCTTATTCTGCATGGGGTCGGCCTCCATGGAACCGACAATGGTATAAGTCATCTTTTCGCCGGTTTCCAGGTCCTCTAAGACAATGGTAGAACCCATCACCGCCTTTTTGGCGCCTTCGGCTTCCGTGATGATTTTTGCATGAGACAGCTTGCTGCCTAATTCCACGATGCGGCCCTCAATGAACGCCTGCTCGTTTTTGGCATCGTCATATTCGGAGTTTTCCGAAAGATCACCGAAGTCAATGGCCTGCTTGATCCGGGCGGCCACTTCTCTTCGGCGGACCGTCTTCAAGTTTTCCAATTCGTCCTCTAATTTCTTAAAGCCTTCCGCTGTTAACAGGACTTCTTGTTCTTCGCTCATGATATACTCCTTTGACTATCAATCTACTGAAAAAAGTAATAGAAAAAGACAGTCCTATCGACACAACGATAAAACCATCAGATTTTCCATTCAATATATTATATTTCCCTCTCCTGAAAAAGTCAAGGTTTCTTCTATAAATATAGTAAAAATACTGAAATAGCGGATTTTCCCGGATATTACAGGAAATCTTTATTTTTTTCCGCCAGTTCCCGCAAAAAGTTTTCGATGGCAGCCACTTCCGTCAATTGATTCAGCCGGTGCCGCGCGGCGGCGGCCTCCCGAAAGCCTTTCACGTACCAACCGAGAAACTTACGCATAAAACGGACGCCCAGCCAAGGGCCGTACAGCTTTGTGCTTTCCCGCAGCTGCCTGATGGCAAGATCCACACGGCTGTCCACGTTGGGGACGATTTCCGGCTCTTCCCTGAGCACGGCCTTGATGCTTTGAAGCAGCCAGGGATTTCCCAGCATGCCCCGGGCGACCATGACGCCGTCGCAGCCGGTTTGCCGCAGCATATTTCCGACGTCGGCGGCCTCGAAAATATCGCCGTTGCCGATCACCGGTACGGTCAGTGCCGCCTTCACTTTGGCGATAAAATCCCAATCAGCCTTACCGTTATAATACTGTTCCCGATCTCTGCCGTGAACCGTCACTGCGGCAGCTCCGGCGCTTTCCACACATTTAGCCAGTTCCAACCCTTCTTCACCGCCATCAAAGCCCCGGCGCAGTTTCACGGTGACCGGAACCTCCACGGCTTTGACCATGGCCGAGACGATCTTCCCGGCCAAGGGGATGTTTTTTAAGAGCGCCGCGCCTTCGCCGTTATTCACGACTTTCGGTACGGGACAACCCATGTTGATATCAATCACCCGCGCACCTTGGGCCGCCGCCCGGCGGGCGGCTTCCGCCATCTCGTAAGGGTCGGCGCCGAAAAGCTGCACGCCGCAAAAAGCCTCTTCTCCCTTGATATCCATGAGTTGGAAGGTCTTGCGGTTTTCATGAACCAACGCTTTGGCGCAGATCATCTCCGTAAAGCAAAAGGTGGCCCCCATTTCCCAGAGGATACGGCGGAAGACCTTATCGGTGATGCCAGCCATGGGTGCGGCAATCACGGGAAAAGGCTCCTTAGAGCTGCTGGAGTATAAAGCCGACGCCTGCTGCCCGGGTACCACGTCCCACGGTTCTTTGACGCCTTCTGTTTTCATAGGAGAAATCCCTATCTCAAGGCTTTCCTCCGTCATTTTACTTGGTTTATTGATTTCTTTCATAAAGCATCTTTAATCCGTAGAGGGTTAAAAACGGATCTACCGAAGTGATGTACTCACTTTCCCGTTCCACGAGGCGCCCGTAACCACCGGTGGCGACGACTTTGATTTCAACGTTGCCGATTTCTGCCATCATCTTCTTTAAGATTCCGTCCACCTGCCCGGCAAAACCGTAGTAGAAACCGGACTGCATGCTGTGGGCGCTGTTTTTCCCTACCACCGTAGGGGGTTTCACGTATTCTGTTTTGGAAAGCTTCGCCGCTTTGGCAAAAAGGGCCTCAATGCAGATGCCGATCCCCGGAGCGATGACGCCGCCGGCGTATTCGCCGCTTTCCGTGATGTAATCAAAGGTGGTACCGGTACCGAAATCGACGACGATCACGGGACCGCCGTAACGTTTATAGGCGGCAAAACCGTTGGCAATGCGGTCGGCGCCGATTTCCGCCGGGTTGTCCATTTTAATCTTGAGACCCGGGTCAATACGGTCATTCACGACAAGGGGCTTCATGTGCAGATACTTCCTGGCCATGAAGAACAGAACTTCCGTCAAAGAGGGTACCACGGAACCGATGACGATTCCTTCGATCTCTTCCACGGAAATCCCCGCCTGCTCCAAAAACTGCAGAAATTTAACGCCGATCTCATCTTCGGTTTTCTGCCGTTCCGAAGCGATACGCCAATGATTGCGGAGTTTATCTTTTTCATAAGCGCCAATTACCGTATGGGTATTTCCCACATCAATCGTTAAAAGCATCTTTTCTCCTTTGAGGCGCCATAGCCGACGCCGGCGCGGTAGAGACGGTGACCGACGTAAGCCGCCAGAACGATTTTCCCGCAATCACCGGGCAGATAAGGCAGGACGCCCATGGTCAACGCCGCAGTCCAGGATAGCGCCATGGTATATTTCAGCCAAACCAGCCCCAGGCCGAAAATGGCCAAAAAACCGGGCAGCAGTGCAATGATATAGGATAAAAACCGGTTTTGCTTCATTTTGCCGATCAGTGTGCCGCTGATCAGCGGCACAAGCAAAAAACCCCAGAGAAAACCGGCGGTGGGACCCGCCAAAACGCCGATACCGGCGGTGGCGCCGGCAAAAACCGGCAAGCCGACGGCGCCCAAGAGGATGTATAGGCCAATAGCCGCGGTGCCCCGGGCCGGACCCAAGGCCAATGCCGTCATGTAGACCGCGGCGGTCTGTAAGGTCAGAGGAATGACGCCCAAAGGAATCACGATTTGGGAACAGATGGCCAAAAGAGCTGCAAAAACCGCGGTCAAAGTCATATCGCGTACTTTTCTTTGCGCCATGGCTCTTTCAGTCCTTTTCATATACGTCACCGGAGATGATTTTCGCGCCTTTGCCGTTGCCCATATCGAGGAGCAAAAAACCTTCTTCACTGAGACCGGCCACTCTTCCCGCCACCTCACCGCCGACGGTTTTGACCATCACATTGCGATCCATGAGCAAAGAGCGTTCCTCCCATTCGGCGAAAAGCTCTTGGGCCTGACCGTCAAAGTATTGGTCATAGGCGGATTCCAGCCCCAAAAGCAGGCGGCAAAGGAGTTCTTTGCGGTCGATACTGGCACCGAGAAGTTCCTCCATACCGGTAGCCGTTTTTTGAACATCCGGCGGCAACTTTGCCGTGGAGAGGTTAACGCCGATGCCGATGACGACATAATGCAGCTTATTTTGATCGGTCTTCATTTCCGATAAAATACCGCAGAGTTTTTTGCCTTCGGCGTAAATATCGTTGGGCCACTTGATTTCAGCCCCCAAACCGGGATAATACAGCAACCCCCGGCAAATCCCCACGGCTGTGACAACGGTCAACGCCGCGGCTTTTTCCGGCGTAAAAGCCGGACGAAGCAACAGGGAAAACCACAGTCCGTCCTCGGGGGAAAACCAAACCCGATTTCGCCGCCCTCTGGCCGCGCTTTGGCTTTGGGCCGCGACGACGGTACCCATGGGCGCGCCGCTCTCCGCCATTTCATAGCAGAGTGTATTGGTGGAGATCGCTTCTTCCTCAAAACGGTAATTCCGGCCCAACCATTTCGTTTTCAATAAATCGTCGATTCGTTCCATTTATACTCCTATTTTGCTCCGATAAACAAAGAATACACCGACTAACATCAAAATCATGCCGATCACCCGGTTATAGTCCAGTGGGATGCGGTCCGCACCCAACCAGCCAAAGGTATCGATTAAAATGCCGATGGTAACCTGCCCAAAAAGAATCCCCACCACCGCAAGGCCGATGCCCAGTTGAGGTGCGGCCACGATCATGGAAATCACGGCGACGACGCCAAGGGTACCGCCGATCAGCTGCCATTTGGGTACGGAGACGATTTCCGTAAACTGCCCCCTGCCAAAAACGAGAACCAGCACGATTAAAAGCATGGTACCGGTGGCAAAGGACCATAAACCGCTTTCAAAAACACCCACCCGCTTACCGAGGACGGAGTTGATCGGCGACTGGACCGCCGCGGCGGCGCCGCCGATGACGACGAACAAAAGATAGATCAATTTACTCATAACAGCCTCCGCAAATATACTATATAAAATAGCATATTTTGATCGTTTCGGCAATATAAAATGCAAAAAACGCAAAAAGCCCAACATCGTTGCAGGGCTTTTGCGTCAATAAAAATAAATTTCCAATCACTTTTCCAAAATGGACTCCAAAATCTGTGCGTGCCGCTGTTCATCCGCCATGATCCGGCGAATGATCGATTTGAATTCCTCGCAGCACAGTCTGTTCAGGATTTCCCTGTAAAACGCCGTTCCCTCATACTCGCTGACAATGGATTTACGGATGCCCTCCGTAAAATTGCCAATTTTCACCGGCTGAGCTTCCACCCGCGGCGCCCTTTTACCGAAAAGTGTGCAATACAGAAATTGCAGCGCCTTCAAATGATTTGCCTCATCGTCGGCAATGCCAAAGAGTTTTTTAGCGTCCCTTTCCCGATCGGCCATTTTCGCCAACCGCCGGTATTTTTCCCTGTCCGTCTTTTCATCTTCCATGGCGACCTTCAACATCTCTTCGAGAACCCAATCACCCCGGGGAAAGTCATCTCCGGCCTTTCCTTTTCCCACGCGCAAGCCTCCCTTTTTTTGAAATTCTAAGAATATTTATTATTGTCATCATCATGATCGTCCATGATAAAAAGCCACCAGACCAGAAAAGCAACCATAAAAAAAATAAGGATACCAGGAAAATCCACTGAGATCACTCTCCTTTGTGTATTTTCTTGCTATCCTATCTTATGACAGAAAAAATCGGATTGTTACCTTATTTTCTTTTTCGTGGGCTCCACCCGTTCTTCGCCGGCAAAAGCGCAGAACAACGCTGCGACTTTACCCATTCCAGGAATATCCCAATCGGGGGCGACGTCATGGAAAGGCGTCAGCACAAAAAGACGTTCTTTGATGCGGGGGTGAGGAAGCGTCAGGGTTTCCGTGGCCACCGTCTCCCCTTCGTAGACGAGAATATCGAGATCAATGTTACGGGGACCGTTGACAAACAGTTTCTTCCGTCCCAGCTCCCTTTCGATGCTTTGGGTCAGCATCAGCAGTTCATGGGGATCTTTGTCCGTGGCGATCAAAACGGCGCCGTTTAAAAAATCATCCTGATCAGCATAACCCCAAGGTTCCGTGATGTAAAGAGAAGAAATACGCCTTATTTCACAGCCGCCTTGTTCCAGCAAGTCCACGGCTGCCCGAAGGTTCGCCAAAGTGTCGCCGACATTGCTGCCCAAGGCGATCACCGCCTGCTTCATACCCGTTCCCTCCGCAGCTCCACCCCGGCGGGGAAGGGCCCAGCACTTCCCGGCGCTTGCGGTTTATCCACCCGCACCGTGGCGGCGCGCACCGGAGAGAAGGTATAGAGAATGCGGTTGATGATCGTATAAGCCAGTTTTTCAATGAGATCGAACTTGTTGTTTAGGGTGATATCGGCGACCATGTCGTAAACCGCGCCGTAATTGACGGTTTTCGCCAAGTCGTCGTCTTCCGCCGCCAAAGTGAGATCCAATTCCAGGATCACGGAGATATAGAAGGTCTGCCCCTCTTTTTTCTCCTGCTCCAAACAACCGTGATAGGCAAAGAACTCCAGCTGATCAAGGTAAATCTTATCCATTTTAATAGCCCTTTCCGGCGATGGCGTCGGCCATTTTAGCAACCTGCACCATTTCTTTGACGTCGTGGACGCGGATCATATCAGCACCCTTCACAATGGAAATGGCAGTCACCGCCGCGTCTCCCATGAGGCGCTGATCCGCCGGGGCGTCCAAGACGAGACCCACGGATTTTTTGCGGGAAGCCGCCATCAGCAAGGGACAATTCAGCGATTTCAGCTCCGCTAATTTATTGGTGAGCAAGAGATTGTGTTCGAGATTCTTGCCAAAACCAAAACCGGGATCGACAATGATCTTATTTCTGTCACAGCCGGCTTCTACGGCAATATCGATGCTCTTTCTCAAAAACGACGTCACTTCCGCCATGAAATTATCATACACCGCCTCGTTTTTATTATGCATCAAAATAACGGGACAATCCGCTTTGGCGGCCACGGCGGCCATTTCCCCTTGGTCGTATTGGAAGCCCCAAACATCGTTGATGATTTTGGCGCCGGCCTTGAGCGCCCCTTGAACCGTCTCGGCTTTGTAGGAATCAATGGAAATCGGCACCTTCAGTTTACCTCGGAGTTTTTCAATGACCGGTAAAACACGTTCCATCTCCTCGGCGGCGGAAATCTCCATTTTGCCGGGATAAGGCCGAGTGCTCTCCCCGCCAATGTCGATGATATCGGCGCCGTCTTCCGCCATGGCCAAAGCGTGCTCCACGGCAGCATCCACATCCATCCATTTGCCGCCATCGGAAAAAGAATCCGGTGTGCAATTTAAAATTCCCATCACCAAAGTTCTTTCACCGAAAACAAGCTCGCCGCCGTCGTAGGCAATGACCCGGTCTACCTCCTTCATGCCGTAATGAAGCAGCTCTTTGATCTCATCGGCCAACCGCGGTAAACCAAAGTCCTGCATTTTCAGTCTTCTGACCAGCACTTTAAACTGGTCCTCCCGGGCCATCATCAGCACGGCGGAGCGATTTGATTTATGAATCAGCACATCGTGGTGGGTCACCACCTCGCCGCCGAGAGAAAGCAGGGATTCCTTCAAAACCTGGACGCCGGGGTCGCGGATATTATCTGCATAAATATTCAGATATCCCGCTTTCCCTGCCATATACCTGGCGCCGTAATCCGAAGGCTTGATAAAACGCTCGTTGAAACGGTAAATTTCCATGGCATTGTCGAAGGATACGATCCGGACGTTAAATTTACTCATTATCATCCACCTCACACTGTGATCACCGGTTGTTTTTCCGGTGAGAATTTTTTACATTCGGCCAGCACAGGGCAGTCGTAACAGGGACGGCTTTCCTTGTCGGCACGATACAACAACAAATCAAAGCCCGCCCCGTCCTTTTTACGGTGGTGGGCAATGGCTTTTAAAATCAACCTACTTTCCGCATCAGAAAAGCCCGCTTCAAAAAGGAGCGGGCGGGCCAAAACCGCCCCTTCCACACTATGATCCAAGGCTTCGTCTGCATATTCTTTGAAGCGCCCGATATCGTGGAGAAAGGCGGCGGCATAGATCATTTCCTTGGCCGCTTCTGGGGAAAAGGACTCCAATTCCCCGCAGGGAACCTCTCCGGTCAAATAGAGAATGTAGGCCGTGCGCGCCGTTTCCCAACAGTGATTGCGGTCATGGCGGCAAAAACGGCGCGTTTCCTCGCAACGGCTGATCTGATCCATATATTCTTTATATTGCGGGGAACGCAGAAGCCTCCCCATTTTTATCAGCTTATTCTTTTGGCTCTTTTTGTTCGTCTGATTTGTCGCCATGATCGGAATCCTCCGCGCCGCCGGTTTCCACGGTTTCTTCGGGATTTTCGAGGACAGCGTTTTCTTTTTCCGTCTGCTCCGCAGGTTCCTTTTGGGCGTCAAAAGCTTCAAAGGATTTTTTACCGTTGGCGATGTCGATGTCCAGTTCGGCGGGAATCCCATTTCCTTCCGGTTCCGGCAATGTCCTGCCGTTCATCACGTCGAGGAATTCATCGGCGCCCACGGTTTCTTTTTCATAGAGCAGCTTGGCAATGGCGTGGAGCCGATCCACGTGCTCCGTTAAAATTTCCGTGCAGCGTTGGTAGGCCGTATCCATCATCTTGCGGGCTTCCTTATCAATGGCCGAGGCCACTTCTTCGGAAAAACCGCGGTCATGACCGAGTTCTCTGCCGAGAAATACCTGCTCTTCATTGTGACCAAAGGTCAAAGCGCCGATTTCCTTGGACATGCCGTATTTCGTGATCATCTTGCGCACGATTTCCGTAGCCCGTTGCAAATCGTTTTGTGCACCGGTGCTGACGTCTTTCAGAATCAGTTCTTCGGCGATGCGGCCACCAAGGAAAACAACGATTTCCTCTTCCATGTGGCTTTTCGTGACAAAGTTTCTGTCTTCTTCCGGCAACATCAGGGTATAGCCGCCGGCGCGGCCCCGGGGTATGATGGAAATCTTATGGACAGGGTCGGCGGTAGGGCAATAGAAGGCCGCCACGGCGTGACCCGCTTCATGATAAGATACAAGTTTTTTCTCTGCGGGGGAAACAACCTTGCTTTTCTTTTCGGGGCCGGCGATCACCCGTTCGCTGGCATCTTCCATTTCCGGCATATTGATCTCGGTTTTGCGGCGGCGGGCGGCAAGGAGCGCCGCCTCATTGAAGAGATTCGCCAAATCCGCCCCGGAGAAACCGGGGGTGCGCCGGGCAATGACGGCGAGGTTGATATCGCTGCCCAAAGGTTTCCCTTTGGAGTGGACTCCCAAAATTTCTTCCCTGCCCTTGACGTCGGGCATACCGACGCTGATCTGCCGGTCGAAGCGGCCCGGACGCAACAGCGCCGGGTCTAAAATATCAGGACGGTTGGTGGCTGCGATGACGATGATACCGGAATTTTCCGCGAAGCCGTCCATTTCCACGAGGAGCTGATTTAAGGTCTGCTCCCTTTCATCGTGACCGCCGCCGACACCGGCGCCGCGCTGACGGCCCACGGCATCGATTTCATCGATAAACACGATGCAGGGAGAATTTTTCTTAGCCTGTTCAAACAGGTCACGGACCCGGGAAGCGCCGACACCGACGAACATTTCCACAAAATCGGAGCCGCTGATGCTGAAAAAGGGTACGCCCGCTTCACCGGCAACGGCTTTCGCCAAAAGGGTCTTCCCGGTACCGGGATAACCGAAAAGCAACACACCTTTGGGAATCTTAGCGCCCAAGGCGTTGTATTTGCGGCCGTCCTTTAGGAAATCAACGATTTCCGCAAGTTCTTCTTCCACTTCATCGACGCCGGCAACGTCTTTAAACGTTACCTTCTTGTCGCCGGGGGCTTGCATTCTGGCTTTGCTTTTGCCAAACTGCATGACTTTGGAACCGCCGCCCTGGCTCTGATTCATCATGAAGATGAATACGCCTAAAATAATGATCATGGGAATCAACATGATCAGCATACTCTGCCACCAGGGGTCCCCGGCTTCTTCCGTAAAAGACACGGAAGATCCGGCGCTTTCCAAGGTGGTGATGATCTCATTTTCCGGCGGAATTGTCGCTTTATATTCGTTACCGTCTTTATCCGTAGCCTTAACGTCCCAGGCATTGTCCGCCGCGACGATGACCACTTCCTCAAAAAGACCGGAGTCTGCTTTACTCATGAACTCGGAAGAGGTCATTTCGGTAACATTCTGGCTTTCCTTCGACATGAACTGTACCGCTGTAATGACGGCCAGAACAATAAGAAGATAAACCATAATATTTTTAATGTATTTCTTCAAGGTTTCCTCCTTATGCAAACAACTCTAAATATACGAGCTTATTATAACACAAAAGACAAGGACTTAAAAGGGATATTGATCAATTATTTGAATAATTCCCAAAAAAAAGCCTGATCAAAATATTCCTCTCTCCCGGCGCCGCGAAGAAGCGGCGGCCGACGACCCAAAGGACGCGTTTCCCCACGGCAAGGAGCAAGGTTTTTTCCCGTTGGCTGATCGCTATTTTTTCATCAATAAAATAATCGCTGAGCTTCTTTGATTTGCCATCTTTTAACAGAACCCAGTCGCCTCTTTGCCGGTAACGCAAGACCGGCGGCTGCTCCCGAAAAAGCTCCGCGGGGAAAAGACCAAAAGCGTTAGAGGAGCCTTGTCCCCCTCCTTCATCAGGTCGAGTTTCCACCGTAACACCAATTTCCGCGATATCGACTTTGCCGCAAAGGGGCAGCGCCACATAGAGTCGGGGTATGCTGCGTTCCCTTGTGGTACCGAAAAGAAAGCGGTTTTCTTCCAGTCGTACCCAAAGCTCTTTGGTCAAAGGCAATGCCTTGCCCTCTTTCAGGCCGAAGATCTTTTCGGTCAGCCCATAATCGATGGTGCTCCCGGCTTTGGCCGCCGCGGCCCGGATCACCCGCCTGGCCATGGGTTCGGCCAAACTGAGGAGGTCCTCCCGGTCAAGAATCAAATCCGCGTTTTCGGCTTGCAGAAAAAAATCGAGATATTCCACGGCGGCATCGTCTAACACCTTATCGTCGCCGGCGGCAATGACGGAAAAGCGGTAGATGGCGTCAACAACGTCGGGATTGATCGTTTCCATCAGCGGCAGCAATCTATGGCGCACCTTATTACGGGTATAGGCGGTATCGGCGTTGGTGGCGTCTTCGGCAAAAGCAACACCGTGTTCTTGGCAATAGGCCACCAGGTCCTCTTTGAGCACACAAAGGAAGGGCCGGCCAAGATCCCCTTCCCGCGGGGCCATCCCAGCAACGCCCTTTAGACCGCTGCCCCTGATCAGATGCAACAGCACTGTTTCCGCCGCGTCATTTTTATGGTGGGCTGTCAAAATCAGATCCGCACCCAAGCTACGAAAAAAGCCGTACCGTTCCTCCCGGCCGGTCTCCTCAAGGCCCTGACGCCGCTCTTTGGCCAAGGCGGCGATATCGCAGCGAGAAAGGCGAAAGGGAACGCCGTGATCTGCCGCGAAAGTCCGTACCAGCTCTTCGTCGCTGGCGGCGGCCTCCCGGAGGCCATGATTGAGGTGGGCGATTTGATAGTCGTAAGCCGGGAAGCGGGACAGCATGAAATAAGCCAGCGCCATGGAATCGGCGCCGCCGGAAACGGCCAGGACAATGCGGTGGACATTGTCTAAAATATGATTTTTGGCGATAAACTCTTTTACGGTTTGTTCCATGATTTTATTATATCCGAAGATCTCTTAAAAAGCAAAAAACGCGGAGGGAAATTCTACGGGAATTTCAAACCGCGTTTTTTGCTTCGGTTTTTCATTATTTCATTCACACCCAAAAACACCGCGTCTACGGTTAATGGGTAACCGTCCTGTTGATTTGGCTCTCTATACAGAGCAGCCTTTGTTGAGCGCATACGCTATACGACTTTGGCGACAGTAACCGTGATGTCGTCACGAACCTTGCCGCCGCCCAGCTTCACCGCTTGGTTAGCAATGCGCTCCCCGATGACTTTGGCTTCTTCTTGATAGTTTTTTTCTACCAGGGAAACAAGCCAGGAATCGGGTTCTTCGCTGCCTTCGGCGGTTTCACATATCCCGTCGCTGGCTAAAATAATAATATCGCCCTTTCTGATTTCTTCCTTAAATGATTTGGTGGGCGCTTCTCCGCCGAAGCCGACCATCATCGGCTGCCCGTAAATCACTTTCATCCCCTTTCCCGGTGTGCAGAGATAGGAGGCGCCGGCGCCCAGCTTCACAAATTCCGCCTCCCGTCGGAAAAGATCCAAAAGGCAGAGGTCGATGGTGGCGTAGATATCGTCCTCTCGGTCCATCAGCATCAGATAACTGACGAGACCGGCGGCGAAATCACGGTCGAAACCGCACTCCAACACCTCTTTCACCAGAGATATGGTCAGTTCCGATTCTTTTCGCGCTTTCGGCCCGCTGCCCATGCCGTCACTAATCATCAGCGCTTCTTTGGCCTCGGATAAGACCACTTCGGCATTGGCGTCGCCGCAGACGGCGCTGCCTTCTTTGGTCAACTGTACCGAGCTGACGGAGAGGCTCGCGGCGCCTTTGATCACAAAACGGCAGTTACAGACAAAATTTGTATCCTTGCCGCCGCAGCAACATTCCGCGGCAGCGTACTCTTTCCCGGTCAGACTATAGATGGCGGCGGCGATGATTTCCCCGCAATTCCTGGTACCCCGGCAATGGCGCATTTTTAAGCGCAAGCCTAAATCATTTTCTGTGACGCTCTCTACCACGATTTTATCGACGTTCAGTCCTTTTTTGCGAATTTCCGTACCGAGTTTTGCGTTGAGCAGATCCTTGAAAGCTCGGTAAGAATTGATGTTATGACTCAAGGCATTGAGCAGGCGAACCGTATTATCAAGCTGGCTCAAGGCCAGATAACGGCTGCCCACCACTTGTTTTTGCCAAAACTCATTTTTACGGTAGAGTTCATAAAGGCAGTTCACCGCCGCGGTAATCTCCTTATGGTGACAGCATTTGCGGCGAAATTTTTCCGGCAGATCTTTGATGGTAATGCCATCGTTGGCTTCGGCCAAAGCAAAAACGCGCATCAGGTCTTTATAGGTGGCGGCGAAATCGCTATCCCAGCAGACGGCCCTTAGAGAGCAACCCCTGCATACTTTATCAGAAATATGGTCCAAAATCGATTTAATGTTCTTTTCCGCTTTGGGCTCCGCTTCCTTATGAATATCACGGAGCCTATCGCTTAAAAGCGAAAGATTCTTTCCCGCTTCAGTAAGACGGCTAACGGCGTATTCATCGTTTCTCGGTTTCAGTTCCGTTTTGACCGGAACAGCGCTTTGCCCCGCAACCAATTCGGTGAGGCGGAAGATCATACCTTTGGGTATCGCCAGGAAGAGGACTGCTCCGATCAGCGTTTCCACGACCGAAGACGTTAACAGCGTCGTATTAAGGAGATAAAGCGAAAGCAATAGGTTTCCCAGCAGATACCCAAAGATGATTCCGGGACGGCGGAATTTCGTAAAGATTCCTGCCATAAACCCGGAAAACGCATACACCCCGATGGCGGAAGGGCTTACCATCGCGGATAAACTGGGGATAACTCCGACCACAGCACCGACAGCGGCGCCGCCTCCGGCGCCGGCAGTCAACGCCGCAGTTAAGATCAAAAGGCACATGATAATATTCGCGGGAGATACGGAATAAACCGCGATATGATCCATACCCAACAATAAACCAACGGCTAAAACCAATATGCATAGGATATCTCCCCGTCCCGGTTTTTCCATACTGCTTAAAAGTTGCCATACCTCAAATGCCCGATACAGTATATAGGAAAGACCGGCGGCTAAGACGCTTTCCCCCAAGGTGATGACGAGGAGCGTATCCGATATGCCGCTAAATACCAGGAAAAGGCCGCGTATTACGACGGTTGTGGAAAATACGATGATCGGCAGGTAATAACGCGACTTCTTCCCGGAAACGGAATACAAAAGAAAACAGAAAAACTCTGCCAGCAAAACAGCGGCATAAATGGGAAAATCCTGAGGTACGAACCAATAATAGCCAAAAAGCGCCGGTAATATCCAAAAAAAGATGCGCCTTTTGTCATAAAGGGACGCTGCCGCGAACCAGGCGATACCGAAAGGATAAAGGATGTCTAAGAAGCCGGCGCCGGCCAGAAAAAGACCGATGCCGCCCAGAATGAAGGTAGATGCGGAAAAATAACAGCGGATGATTTCCCGCAAGGGATGTTCTTTTTTCTCTTGGTAAAGATGCTCCTTTTTCCCCGACTGTGCGCCTTCAAAGGCATAGAATTTCACCGGTTCGCTCACAATATCACTTCCTCTGCCCATGCTGAAACTATTTTCTTTTTGCATTCACTGTTTATATTTCGATTATAGACCAACGGTTTCATAAACTTTGTCGCAATCGGCGCAGAAGCAAAAGAAAATTCCGACAGAATCTCGACGCAAACGGGAAAAAAGCGGAAACGAAATCCTTCTATTCTTAGTCCAAAAGGGAAAGCGCCAGGATAAATTGACGCAGATTCCGACATTTTTCCCACTGCCCGCGGATTTATTTAAAAACGAGTTTTGTACCGAAAAACAGGAGCACAACGCCGAGGAGGCGGCTCCAGGCAAAGGGGATTTTATCGGCGCCAAAGAGGCCGAAACTGTCGATCAACAAAGCGGCGCTGACCTGAAAAAGGATGATCACCGCCGTGGCGTTACCAACGCCGAGATGGGCCATGCCGGCAACGACGGCAAAGATGATGACAGCGCTTAAAATACCACCCAAATAACCGTACCAAGGGATTTCAAAAAACCGGGACCAATCTCCCTTGCCGATGCCGAAGAGAAGCAACAGGGCAATGACGGCAGCGCCGATCAAATGAACGACCAGGGTATTTTCGGCAATGCCGATGACCTTTCCGGCGGCTGTATTAAAGGTTCCCTGCAGCGCCATGGCCGTGCCGGCAACGGCGGCGAAGAGAATCGATGACCATTGATGCATAGTTACGCTCCTTGCTTTTTCTTCTATTGTGTCCGATATTCCAATAAAATACCGTCATTCAGACAATACTATAAGGAAAAAGAAAGGGAGATTGTTATGGAGCTTCCTTTGGTGTCCGCCACCATATTGAAAACCGGCGCGCTTTTTTTGCTGACCCTTATCTGCTTCCGTCTGATGGGGTATCGCTCTTTGGGCGACATGGAACCCCTGGACTACGTGATCGTTCTCGGTATCGGCGAAATCATGGGGTCCCCTCTGGCCGCCGCGGATAAAAGCATTCTTTACCCGGCCTTGGCCATCGTCATTTTAACACTGCTGCAAATCTCCCTTTCGGCGCTGTACGCCAGGGTTCCCAAATTGGGCAAAGTGATGGAGGGCGGTCCCGTTCCCGTCATCAAAAACGGCAAGATCATTGAGAGAAACCTTGCCCGTTACCGGATTGACAACAATTCCATCATGGAAGAATTGCGCATCAAAGGCGTCCGCGACGAAAATGACGTGGATCTCGCCTATTTGGAACCAAGCGGCCGTTTCAGCGTGATCTTAAAAAAGGAAGCTTCGCCGGTAACGCCCCGTTATTTCGGGGAAAAGGGCTCCCTTACCTTGGTAGAAAAGGGGGAGATTCGGCCGGAGTATTGGGAGGATAAAGAAATCGATAAAAAGGCCATCCTCGCCTTTCTCGCTGAAGAAAACGTGAGATCCTGGTCGGAAATTGAAACATTGCTTTATAAAAACGGTAACTACATCTTAGAAAGGAAAAATAACCAAGGTAAAACGTAAAAAATTGCGATTTTCCTCTTGACTTTTTTTTCGTTTTATATCATAATTGTTATTGCTGTGGCGGCGTAGCTCAGTGGTTAGAGCACTCGGTTCATACCCGGGGTGTCATGGGTTCAAATCCAATCGCCGCTACCACATGGCGCGTTGGAGAAGCGGCTGAACTCACCAGCCTTTCACGCTGGCATTCATGGGTTCGAATCCCATACGCGTCACCATATTAAAAAGGTCTGTCCCGTCGGGACAGGCTTTTTTAATATATTGATTTAGAAGGGATTCGAAGTTTATGCCCTTTAGGGTAAATTCCATACGCGTCACCATATTAAAAAGGGCTTATCTCACCGGGATGAGCCTTTTTTATTTAGTTGATTCGCAGGAATTCGGAGTTTATACCGCAAAGAAGCCACCTGCGTCACGCAGGTGGCTTCTTATACAACTTACCATACTTTATTGATCGTCATCCTGATCTTCTTCTTTCAGTTCGAATTTCCCGATCAATTCCTTGAGCATTTGCGACTGCCCGGAAAGCTCTTCACTGGCAGCGGCACTCTCCTCCGCCGTGGCGCTGTTGGTTTGCACCACACCGGAAATCTGTTCCATGCCGATGTTCACTTGATCCGCGGCTTTCGCCTGTTCTTCACTGGCGTCGGCAATTTCCTGAACCACTTCGTCGGATCGTTCGGTACCCTCGGCGATTTTCTCTAAGGCTTCCGCCGTTTGCGTCACGATTTTCGAGCCGTTTTCAATGGCCGCAAGGGAGCTTTCAATTAAGGCAGCGGTATCCTTTGCACTCTCCGCGGATTTACCCGCCAGGTTTCTCACTTCTTCCGCCACAACGGCAAAGCCTTTCCCCGCCGAACCGGCCCGGGCAGCTTCTACCGCCGCGTTAAGAGCCAAAATATTCGTTTGGAAGGCAATGTCGTCGATGTTTTCGATGATCTTGCCGATCTTGTTGGAGGCGTTGCTGATTTCGTCCATGGCCTTGATCATCAGATCCATCTGCACCTTGCCTTCGGCGGTGGTCTGTCCGTTCAAAACTGAAATTTCCTTCGCCTTCGCCGCATTTTCCGCGTTGGCTTTTATCTGCGCAGTGATCTCACTGAGTGTGGCGGAAAGCTCTTCAATGGCGCCGGCTTGCTCCGCCGCCCCTTGGGATAGTGACTGGGCTCCTTCCGATACCTGGGACGCCCCTTCAAAGACTTGATCTGCGGACCGATCCATTTCCCCAAAAGTACTGTTCAGTGAGTTGATGATGTTATTGAGGCTCACTTTGATTTCATTAAAGTCGCCGATGTATTCCCTGGTGACCTCTTGATTGAGATTTCCGTTGGAGATCTTGGTTAATACCTCCGAAATTTCACCGATATAACTATTCAAAATTTCCGCGGTATGTTCATTGATCCTGGTAAGCTTGCCCAGTTCATCATTGGTATAGTGGTCTGCTTTTTCGATGTTCAGATTGCCTTGCCCCATCTGTTCGATGTTGTGTACGATCTTGCCCACCGGCGCCAAAGACTTTTTGAGATTTCTGAAAATGATGAAAGCAAGGAGAAGGAGACCGACTACGGTAATGGAAACGACGATGATGATCATCGTCTTAACGGATTCAAAGGCTTCGGATTGATCCACGGAGTACTGATAGGACCAGGTTTTATCAATCCCATCTACTTTTACAGGCATACTATAGATAATTGCCTTATCCTTGGTTTCCGGATCAATGCCTTCGATTTTGGTTTCCTTGGCATTTTTGATGGCCTCCAACCGTTCTGCATCGCCGTCATTGATGACCTCAAATTGTTTCCCCGCGTTATCCGTATTTGTTGTGTCTACAATATAGGTTCCTTCCTCAGTCAAAAGATACCCGTGAGCCGTTTCATAATCACCCATATTGTAGTCTAACCCCAAAAAGTATTCCGCTACAAAGTCGCAGCAGGAAACACCAATCAACGTCCCGTTATCATCAAATATCGGCTTACTTAACGTAATCAAATAAACGGTTTCTCCGTTTGTCAGTTCATATTTATAGGGTTCTGTAATGTTCGGCTTTTTCGTTTCCGCGGAGATGGCATAATAGTCCGCAACAGAATAATCATCATAATTATTTAACACGTCAATGGCCACGTCGTTTCCATCCCGATATATATAGTACGATTGACCATCGGGAGTATCGGGAAAATACATATTCGGTTCAAAGGCATAATAGGCCGAAAAGATTTTCTCATCCAATAAAACATTGTTCAATGAATCATGAATCAGCTGCTCCGCCACTTCACGGTCAAAGTTGCTATAACTTCCCACGTTATTCGCTAACGAATTAGAAAAATTGTCCAGCTTATCCAAATTGCTTGAAACAATTTTAGCGTTATAGGCTGCAAGCTCCTTAATCTCATTCTCTTGCTTTTCCATAAAGGCATTTTCCAAAACCACGCTCAGGGTAACAATCACCACCAACATAACAAAAAACAGCGCAACCATTGTTCTGGTCAAGATTTTGTTTGTCAAGCTCTTTGATTTCATGGAGTTTCGCTCAGTTTTTTTCAGTGTTTTCTTTTTCAATGTCATACTCTCCTTATATCGATATTTTACGCATCCTTCTTTAATATCTGCTTTATTCTTTCAAATATTTAACTTTATCGATTTATTTCAATTAGCATAAAAATACGTCTTGGAAAATCCCCCTTTATTCCATAAGGAAAACCGCCTGCAATAACGCAGACGGCTTCCCATATCGTTGGCTTCAACTTCCATTTATGATTATGGAGCTTTATCGATCAAAATCCTGATCTTCCTCTTTCAGTTCAAATCTTTTGATCAATTCCTTGAGCATTTGCGACTGCCCGGAAAGTTCTTCGCTGGCGGCGGCGCTTTCTTCCGCCGTGGCGCTGTTGGTTTGTACCACACCGGAAATCTGTTCCATGCCGATGTTCACTTGATCCGCAGCCTTCGCCTGGTCTTCACTGGCGTCGGCAATTTTCTGAATCACTTCATCGGATCGTTCGGTGCCTTCGGCGATCTTTTCCAAGGCTTTCGCGGTTTCCGTCACGATTTTCGAGCCGTTTTCAATGGCAGCTCGAGAGCTTTCAATCAAGGCGGCGGTATCTTTCGCGCTCTCCGCGGATTTACCCGCGAGGTTTCTCACTTCTTCCGCCACAACGGCAAAGCCTTTCCCCGCCGAACCGGCCCGGGCGGCTTCCACCGCCGCGTTAAGAGCCAGAATATTCGTTTGGAAGGCGATGTCGTCGATGTTTTCGATGATCTTGCCGATCTTATTGGAGGCGTTGCTGATTTCGTCCATGGCTTTGATCATCAGATCCATTTGCACCTTGCCCTCGGTAGTGGTCTGTCCGTTCAGAATCGAAATCTCTTTCGCTTTCCCCGCGTTTTCCGCGTTGGCCTTTATTTGGCTGGTAATCTCACTGATTGTCGCGGAAAGCTCTTCAATGGCGCCGGCTTGTTCCGCCGCACCCTGGGACAGCGACTGGGCTCCTTCCGATACCTGAGACGCCCCTTCAAAAACTTGGTCCGCGGACATATCCATTTCCGTAAAAGTATTGTTTAGTGAGTTGATGATGTTATTCAAGCTCACCTTGATTTCATTAAAGTCGCCGATGTATTCCCCGGTAACTTCCTGATTGAGATTTCCATTGGAGATCTTGGTCAGTACCTCTGAAATTTCGCCGATGTAGCTATTGAGGATCTCTGCGGTGTTTTCATTGATTTTCGTGAGTTTACCCAGTTCATCATCGCTATAGGTATCGGCTTTTTCGATGTTCAGATTGCCCTGGCCCATCTGTTCAATGTTGTGTACAATCTTACTCACCGGGGCCAAAGATTTTTTGAGACTTCTATAAATAATGAAAGCGAGGAGAAGAAGACCGACTACGGTAATGGCAACGACGATGATGATCATCGTCTTAACGGATTCAAAGGCTTCGGATTTGTCCACAGAGAATTGACATGACCAGGTTTGATCAATTCCCTCTACCTGCGCGGGCATATTGTAGAAGATTGCCTTGTCCATGGTTTCTGGATTCGTGGCTTCGATTTGAATTTCCTTGGCATTTTTGACGGCGTCAAGTCTTTCTTGGTCACCGTCATTGGCTGCCTCAAATTGTTTCCCCTCATTATCTTTGTTGGAAGTATCCACAATGTAGATCCCCTTCTGGGTCAAAAGACTTCCTGTGGCCGTTTCATAATCACCCATATTATAATCGAGACCTAAGAAAACTTCCACCAACATGTCACAAGTTGTCACGCCGAGAAAATCTCCGTTTTCATCAAGTATCGCGCGGCTGATCGTCACCAAATAAACGATCTCACCGGTTGGCAGTTCATACTCATACGGCTCCGTGATATATGGTTTCAGGCTTTCTTTTACAAGGGCGTAATAATCCTCCGCGTAATAACTCTCATAATCACTCATCACGTCAATGGCTGTATCGCTGCCGTCTCTGTATACATAATAGGATAAACCGTCGGGAGTATCGGGGAAATACAGATTCGGCTCAAAGAGATAACATGCTGAAAAGATTTTCTCATCCAGTAAAACGCTATACAATGAATCGCGAAGCAGTTGATCCGCCGTATCATAGTCAAAATTTTTATAACTCACCACATTGTTGGCCAATGATTGGGCGAAGTTATCCATTTTTTCCAAATAGCTCACAATGATTTTGCTGTTATACGCCGCAATCTCTTTGATTTCATTCTCCTGCTTTTCCGTAAAAGCATTTTGCAAAACTACGCTCAGGGTAACAATGACAATCAACATGACAAGAAATAACGCCGCCATTGTTCTGGTCAAGATTTTGTTTGTCAAACTTTTTGATTTCATTGAATTTCGCTCAATCTTTTTTAATGATTTATTTCTCAAAATTCTCGCTCCTTATAACGTTATTTTATATATCCTTATTTTTATATCCGCATTATTCTTTCAATTATTTACTCTTATGGACATATTTTAATGCCTTTGAGAAAATCCTGTTCATTTCATAAAGGAAACCACCTGCGTGATGCAGGTGGCTTTCGTTGAAATTTATGATTATGGGATTTTAACGGTCAGAATCGTGATCTTCTTCTTTTAGTTCAAATCTTTTGATCAATTCCTTGAGCATTTGCGACTGACCGGAAAGTTCTTCACTGGCCGCGGCGCTTTCCTCCGCCGTGGCGCTGTTGGTCTGCACCACACCGGAAATCTGTTCCATACCGGTGTTCACTTGATCTGCCGCTTTCGCCTGATCTTCACTGGCGTCGGCAATTTTCTGAATCACTTCGTCGGATCGTTTGGTACCCTCCGCAATTTTCTCTAAGGCTTTGGCGGTTTCCGTTACGATTTTCGAGCCGTTTTCAATGGCGGCCCGAGAGCTTTCAATCAAATCAGCGGTGTTCTTGGCGCTCTCCGCGGATTTACCCGCAAGGTTTCTCACTTCTTCCGCCACAACGGCAAAACCTTTCCCCGCCGAACCGGCCCGGGCCGCTTCCACCGCCGCGTTAAGGGCTAAGATATTCGTTTGGAAGGCGATGTCGTCGATGTTTTCAATAATTTTGCCAATTTTGTTGGAGGCGTTGCTGATTTCGTCCATGGCCTTGATCATCAGATCCATCTGCACCTTACCTTCGGTGGTGGTCTGTCCGTTCAGAATAGAAATCTCTTTCGCTTTCCCCGCGTTTTCCGCATTGGCTTTTATCTGCGCAGTAATCTCATTGAGTGTGGCGGAGAGTTCCTCAATGGCGCCGGCTTGTTCCGCCGCTCCTTGGGACAGTGACTGCGCCCCTTCCGATACCTGGGATGCCCCTTCAAAGACTTGGTCCGCGGACATATCCATTTCCCCAAACGTACTGTTCAATGAGTTGATGATGTTATTCAGACTTACCTTGATTTCATTAAAGTCGCCGATGTATTCTCTGGTGACCTCCTGATTGAGGTTTCCATTGGCAATTCCCGTTAGTACCTCTGAAATTTCACCGATATAGCTATTCAGGATTTCCGCGGTATGTTCATTGATTCTGGTGAGTTTACCCAGTTCATCATCGCTATAGGTGTCGGCTTTTTCGATATTCAGGTTACCTTGACCCATCTGTTCGATGTTGCCCACGATCTTACCCACCGGGGCCAAGGACTTTCTGAGATTTCTGAAAATGATGAAAGCAAGGAGAAGGAGGCCGACTACGGTAATGGAAACAACAATGATGATCATCGTCCGAACAGATTCATAGGCTTCGGATTCATCCACGGAGAACTGACATGACCAGGTTTGTTCAATCCCATCGACCTTCACGGGCATATTATAGAAAATTGCCTTGTCCATGGTTTGCGGATTCGTGGCTTTCATTTGGGTTTCCGTAGCGTTTTTGACGGCGTCGAGCCTTCCCGCGTCGCCGTCATTGGCTGCCTCAAATGAGGTCCCGGCATTATCTGGGTTGGCGGTATCCATAAGATAGGTTCCCTTCTGGGTCAAAAGACAGCCTGTGGATGTTTCATAACCGCCCATATCATAATCGAGGCCTAAAAAAGCATCGGATAAAATATCACAGCTGGCAATACCCATAAACTCCCCATCTTCATTGATGACAGGATGACTTAGGGTAATGAGCCAAACCGTTTCACCGGTTGTCAAATCATACTTTGTGGGTTCTGTAATAAATGCCCCCAACGTTTCTTTGGGAACGGAATAATAATCGCCGATGGAATAGACTTCCTTATAATTATTGGCAACTTTAATGGCTGTGCTGTCTCCATCTCTGAATACCCAGTAGGATAAACCGTCGGGGGTATCGGGTAAGTACAGATTCGGCTCAAAGGCATAATAGGCCGAAAAGATGTTTTCATCCACCAAAACGCTTTCCAATGAATCACGAAGCAGCTGATCCGTCGTATCATAGTCAAAGTTTCTGTAATTGGCCACGTTGTTGGCCAATGACTTGGAAAAGTTGTCCATCTTCTCCAAATAGCTCACAACGATTTTACTGTTATATGCCGCAATCTCCTTGATTTCATTCTCCTGCTTTTCTGTAAAGGCATTTTGCAAAACCACGCTCAGGGTAACAATCACCACTAACATAACAAAAAACAGCGCAACCATTGTTTTGGTCAAGATTTTGTTCGTTAAGCTTTTTGATTTCATTGAGTTTCGCTCAGTCTTGTTTAGTGATTTCTTTTTCAAAGTTTTTTCTCCTTATAACGTTATTTTATATATTCTTATTTTTATATCTGCTTTATTATTTCGATTATTTATCTTTATCGATTTATTTTCGTCACAAGCCGGCTGCATTACGAAGGAGGTTTCAAAAGGCAAAAAAGCCCGCTTAAGCGGACTTTTTAGACTGTAGACAAAATACGCGCAAGCGGATTTTGGGCTACAGGATGATAGGCTGTCGAGAAAGGCTTAGACGCGGTGAACGCTTTGGCCTGCGGCTGCGCCGCGTACCGAAATGTACTCAAACAGTCACAGGGTAGAGCGTTCGCCGTGTATCAGACTTTGTCGGCGGCCTGAAAAGCCCGCTTAAGCGGACTTTTCAGGATAGGATCATAAATTTCAAGAAAGACCTTTTCTTTTTAGAGCATTTTGAAGCCACCTACATGATGTAGGTGGCTTCCATTAAAATGCATGAAATTTTATCAATCAAAATCGCGATCTTCTTTTTTCAATTCGAATTTCCCAATCAATTCCTTGAGCATTTGCGCCTGACCGGAAAGCTCTTCGCTGGCGGCGGCGCTTTCTTCCGCCGTGGCGCTGTTGGTTTGCACCACACTGGAGATCTGTTCCATGCCGATGTTCACTTGATCCGCCGCCTTCGCCTGATCTTCACTGGCGTCAGCAATTTTCTGAATCACTTCATCAGATCGTTCGGTGCCTTCGGCGATCTTTTCCAAGGCTTTCGCGGTTTCCGTTACGATTTTCGAGCCGTTTTCAATGGCGGCCCGGGAACTTTCAATCAACGTCGCGGTGTTCTTGGCGCTCTCTGCGGATTTACCCGCGAGGTTTCTCACTTCTTCCGCCACAACGGCAAAACCTTTCCCCGCCGAACCGGCCCGGGCGGCCTCCACCGCCGCGTTAAGGGCTAAGATATTCGTTTGGAAGGCGATGTCGTCGATGTTTTCGATGATTTTGCCGATCTTGTTGGAGGCGTTGCTGATTTCGTCCATGGCCTTGATCATCAGATCCATCTGTACCTTGCCTTCGGCGGTGGTCTGCCCGTTCAGGAAAGAGATTTCCTTGGCCTTCGCCGCATTTTCCGCGTTGGCCTTTATCTGCCCGGTAATCTCACTGATCGTCGCGGAGAGTTCTTCAATGGCGCCGGCTTGTTCCGCCGCGCCCTGGGACAGTGACTGAGCCCCTTCCGATACCTGGGTCGCGCCCTCAAAAACTTGGTCTGCGGACATATCCATTTCCGCGAAAATCTCGTTTAACGATTGAATGATGTCGTTGAGACTCATTTTGATCGCATTGAAATTGCCGATGTATTCCCTGGTAACTGTCTGATTAAGATTTCCATTGGCAATTTCCGTTAGTATCTCTGAAATTTCGCTAATATAGTTGTTTAGGATTTCCGCGGTATGTTCATTGATTCTGGTGAGCTTGCCCAGCTCGTCGTTGGCATAGTGATCGGCTTTTTCGATATTCAGGTTGCCCTGACCCATCTCTTCAATGTGATGCACAATCTTGCCCACCGGCGCCAAAGACTTCTTGAGATTTCTGTAAACAATAAAGGAAAGGATCAGCAGGCCCGCTACGGTAATGGCAATGACCATAATAATCATCAGCCGGACGGATTGATAGGCTTCGGATTCATCCAAGGAAAACTGAGATGACCAGGTTTTTTCAATCCCCTCTACCTTCACTGGCATATTGTAGATGATTGCCTTGTTCAAGGTTTCTGGATTCGTACCTTCTATTTTGGTTTCCGTCGTATTTTTGATCGCTTCGAGTCTTTCCGCATCACCATCATTGGTTACCTCAAACTGCACACCCTCATGATCCTTATTGGCGGTATCCACAAGGTAGGTCCCTTCCTGAGTCAAAAGACAACCTTGCGCTGTTTCATAACCGCCCATATTATACTTTAAGTCTAAAAAGACATCGGCTAAAATGTCACAATTCGCCACCCCCATAAACTCCCCATCTTCGTTGAAGACGGGATTACTCAGGGTAACGAGCCAGACCACTTCACCATTGGTCAGTTCATAGTTATATGGTTCTGTAATATGAGCCGCCATTTTTTCCTTTGAAACAGCATAGTATTCTCCGGTATTATAGACGGCATAATCGTTTAACACGTCAATGGCAACGTCGCTGCCGTCCCTGTATACATAATAGGATAAACCATCGGGGGTATCGGGGAAATACAGATTTGGCTCAAAAGCATAGTAGGCCGAAAAGATGTTTTCATCCACCAAAACGCTTTCCAACGAATCGCGAAGCAATTTATCCGCCATTTCACGGTCAAATCCTCTGTAATTCGCCACGTTATTGGCCAATGATTTGGAGAAGTTGTCCATCTTTGCCAAATAGTTTGCAATCATTTCACTGTTATACACCGCAAGCTCTCTAATCTCATTTTCTTGCTTTTGCGTAAAAGCGTTTTGTAAAACCACGCTCAGTGCAACAATCACCACCACCATGACAATCAACAGCGGAACCATCGTCCTGATCAGTATTTTATTTGTCAAGCTCTTTGTTTTTGTTACACTTTGACTGCCTCCGGTTTTTTTAAATGACTTTTTCACTGTAACACCCTCCTAATGTTATTTATAACCTATATTTTATATCTGTATAATTTCATTCAATATTTAATTATTTGTTATTATTTATTTATTTTGCGCTATCCATAGGCTTGAGGAGCGGTTTTTCGTTTTGCCTTCCCTATTCTATGACGAAGCCGGCCAAAGCTACAAAGAAAGAAGCCACCTATATGATATAGGTGGCTTCAGATTTAATTTACAATACCTTACCGATCAAAATCGTGATCTTCTTCTTTCAGTTCGAATTTTCCGATTAGTTCTTTGAGCATTTGCGACTGGCCGGAAAGTTCTTCGCTGGCGGCGGCGCTTTCCTCCGCAGTGGCGCTGTTGGTTTGCACCACACCGGAAATCTGTTCCATGCCGATGTTCACTTGATCCGCCGCTTTCGCCTGTTCTTCACTGGCGTCGGCAATTTCCTGAACCACCAGGTTGGATCTTTCGGTACCCTCGGCGATTTTTTCCAAGGCTTTCGCCGTTTCCGTGACGATTTTCGAACCGTTTTCAATGGCGGCCCGAGAGCTTTCAATCAAAGCAGCGGTGTTCTTGGCGCTCTCCGCGGATTTACCCGCGAGGTTTCTCACTTCTTCCGCGACAACGGCAAATCCTTTCCCTGCCGAACCGGCCCGGGCGGCTTCTACCGCCGCGTTAAGAGCTAAAATATTCGTTTGGAAAGCGATGTCGTCGATATTTTCAATGATCTTGCCGATCTTGTTGGAGGCGTTGCTGATTTCGTCCATGGCCTTGATCATCAGATCCATCTGCACCTTGCCTTCGGCGGTGGTCTGCCCGTTCAGGAAAGAGATTTCCTTGGCCTTCGCCGCATTTTCCGCGTTGGCTTTTATTTGGCTGGTAATCTCACTGATCGTAGCGGAGAGCTCTTCAATGGCGCCGGCTTGTTCCGCCGCACCCTGGGACAGCGACTGGGCTCCTTCCGATACCTGAGACGCCCCTTCAAAGACTTGGTCCGCGGACATATCCATTTCGGCGAAGACACTGTTTAACGATTTGATGATGTTATTCAAGCTTACCTTGATTTCATTAAAGTCACCAATGTATTCTCTGGTAACCTCCTGATTGAGATTTCCGTTGGAGATCTTTGTCAGCACCTCCGAAATTTCGCTGATGTAGCTATTGAGGATCTCTGCGGTGTTTTCATTGATTTTCGTGAGTTTACCCAACTCGTCGTTGGTATAGTGATCGGCTTTTTCGATGTTCAGGTTGCCGTGACCCATCTGTTCGATGTTGTGTACGATCTTGCCCACCGGGGCCAAGGACTTTCTGAGATTTCTGAAAATGATGAAAGCAAGGAGGAGGAGACCAACTACGGTGATGGAAACGACAATGATGATCATCGTCCGAACAGATTCATAAGCTTCGGATTCATCCAAGGAGAACTGATAGGACCAGGTTTTCTCAATCCCTTCTACCTGCACGGGCATATTGTAGATGATTGCCTTATTCAAAGTTTCCGGATTCGTGCCATCGATTTGGGTTTCCGTGGTATTTTTGATGGCGTCGAGTCTTTCCGCGTCCCCTTTATTGGTGGCCTCAAATGCTGTCCCGGCGTTATCGGCATTGGCGGAATCCACAAGGTAGGTGCCTTCCTGGGTTAAAAGACAGCCTTCAGACGTTTCATAACCGCCCATATCATAATCGAGGCCTAAGAAAACCTCGGCTAAAATATCGCAGTTTGTCACGCCGATAAAATCTCCGTCGGCATTAAATATTGGCTGGCTCATGGAAACCAAGTAAACCGTTTCACCGTTTGTCAGCTCATACTCATATGGTTCCGTAATATGACCCGCCAACTTCTCCTGGGAAACCGTATAGTATTCTCCAGTGGAATAGACATCATAATTGTTTAACACATCAATGGCCTGGTCATCCCCGTCTCTGTATACATAGTAGGATATACCTTCGGGAGTATCGGGGAAATACATATTCGGCTCAAAGGCATAATAGGCCGAAAAGATGTTTTCATCCACCAAAACGCTTTCCAACGAATCGCGAAGCAGTTGATCCGCCGTATCATAGTCAAAATTTCTGTAATTCGCCACGTTGTTCGCCAACGATTTGGAGAAGTTATCCATCTTCTCCAAATAGCTCACAACGATTTTGCTGTTATACGCCGCAATCTCTTTGATTTCATTCTCTTGTTTTTCCGTAAAGGCGTTTTGCAAAACCACGCTCAGGGTAACAATCACCACCAACATGACAAAAAACAGCGCCACCATTGTTTTGATCAAGATTTTGTTGGTTAAGCTCTTTGTTTTCAGGCCATTTGGCTCCGTGCTTTTTAAAAATTTTTTCTTCATATCTCATCTCTCCTCGCAAAGTAATTTAGTAATTCCTTTTTTCTTTATATCTGTTATATTCTCCCGATTATTTATCATTACGGTTTATTTTTATAAAAGAATCAGCCGCCGTTATGGAGGCATAACAGTGTGTCGGTAAAGTGTCTTTTTTCGCTCTTTCGGGTACAGGGCAAACTCCTAATATCACCACCACAGTCCCCTTCTTTTACGAAAAAAGGTCCAGCCATCATCATCGACTTTGGCTGGACTTTTCCTTGGGTTATGATTTAATTTAAGGGATTTTGTCACTGCTTGACTTATTTATATTTATTCATTCTTTATTCTTTGTTTTTATTTTTCAGTCAAATCACAGCGGATGATCAGCCGCTGGGTCGCCACGCGTATCGGCGTACAGGTGATTAGCGTCATTTCATAGGCGTCGTTGCTGTTTAATACCCACACGTCTTCCGGGTCAACCACAAAGATATCGCTGACCGTATAAGTGAAGGTGTCGCCGCCATATTGGGCGATCACTTCGTCCCCTTTCGCCATCTCACCGAGACGGTTGAAGAACTCACCCCAAGCGTAACTGCGGTGGCCGGTGATACAACAGTTACCGGCTTCTCCGGGCAGCGCCGTGCCCTTGAAATGACCTACCGCATATTTAAGGGTTTTCTTATCAACGCCTTCGCCGATGGCGACACGTACGTCGATGGCGGGGATGGATAAAACACCCACCACCTCAATGGAACCCTTGCCGACTTGGAGCAGATCGTCGGGATTTGGCAGCATCGTCATCTTCTCGCCTTTTCCCGTAACCTCCGCGGCACGTCCGGTTTCGTACTGGCGGATCAACGCGTTTTGTTGATCATTCGTATACCATTTGACACCGGCCACAGCAAGGATCAGCAAGAGGCCGGCGCTGATCAAAATGAGGGAAAGGACGCGGACAATGCGGCGGGATGGCTTTTCCCTTTCTTTCTTAGCCGGAAGCTGCTTTTCCTTTGCCATGTCAGCTGTTTTTAGCCCCCCGTTTGCGATTGAGCAAACCGATGGTAGCGCCGCTGAGGATCAGGAAGATCCCGGCTAAAACCAGCATTTTGCCATCCCAAAACATGCCGGATTGAGGCAGCTTCTTTTTGGCCGTATTTTCCACGGTGTAAGTATACGTTTTTGCCAGTTCTGTGGTAACGCTGATCGTTGCCGTACTGGCAATGTAACCGTCGGGTGCTTTTGTTTCGGTAATCGTATAGGCGCCGGGCATCACATCGTGAAAAGTCGCTAAACCGTTGCTGCCAGTCGTGGCGGTGGCGACAATGGTGCCGCCTGTATTGAACAGCGTAAATACAGCGCCGGAAAGGGCTTGCTTGGTGGAAGCGTCCACTTTCTTGATTTGGATCGTCGCGCCGATACGCTTATTTACCACCGTATAGGGGGAAGCTTTGACCACCGTATCCACATCCTTCGCGGTTAAGGTTATGGGAATCACTGCCGTGGAAAGGGTATACCCTGCCGGGGCGCTGATTTCCTTGATGGTATAGGTGCCGATAAGGACGTCGGCAAAGGTGACTTTACCGTCGGCGGCAGAGGTCGCCTGAGATATGAGCTTGTTATTGCCATCATAAAGCCCGAATACCGCGCCGGCCAAAGCAGCGCCGGTATCGTCGGTTTTCTTCAGCTCAACGGTGGCGATCTGGGTGGCCGGATCGATTTCGTTCACGAAAGGACCGTCGGGTGTCAATACCAGATCCATGCCGGTATTTTCTTCGTTATAGGAAATGACCGCGGTCAGTTCCGTTTGACTCAAAAGATAATCTTTGGGCGCCACAGTTTCCCGGATCGTATACGTTCCCACACCCACGTCGACAAAGCGTACGAGGCCATCGATGCCAGAGGTAGCACTTTGCAACAGTGCGTTTTCGCTGTTATAAAGTCCGAAGGTCGCCCCCTGCAAGGGGTTTACACCATTGGTTTTGGTGAATTCGATATCAATGGGAGCAATGGGTGCGTCCACAATCGCTCCCTCAGGAGAAATGTCAACGATACACGCGGTTTTATCCTCGTTATAGGTAATACCGATGGTAATTTCCGCATCGTAGATCAGATATCCAATGGGCGATGATGTTTCCAGCGCCGTGTAGCTGCCGGCGGGAATTTCCGTAAAACGCACCACGCCGAATTCATCGGAAGTTGCGGTAGCCACCTCTTCGCTGTCTTGATCGTAAAGGGTGAAGACCGCGCCAGCCAAGGCATTGACGCCGTCGGTTTTGTTAAATTCCACGGTGGCCGTGGGCAACGGGCGGTTTTCGATGCTGTCATTTTCCGAGGTAATCGTGACAACGGTTGCGGTTTTATCTTCATTGTAGGTCACCGTGGCGGTGATGGTCTCACTGGATTCTACATAACCGTCGGGGGCTATGGTTTCTGCAACACTGTAAGTGCCAAGAGGCAGATCAGAAAAGGTCACGACGCCGTCCACCGCCGCAGCGGTGCGGCTGACGTCTTCATTGTTATAATCGGTGCCGGTGAGGGTAAAGGTGCCGCCAGAAAGCGTCGCATCATCAGTGGCTGTTTTATCAAAGCTCAAGGTACCTAAAGCATCTTCGTCGGAGGTTGTGTAAAGAGCGTTTTCATTCAGACGGTCGCCGCCGATGTAGTCCGTATTGAGCAAATAACCGTCGGGGGTTCCTACTTCCACCACATAAAAGACCCAGGAGGGCAAATTGCTGAAAACAGCATTGCCGCTGGCATTGGTGGTGGCTTCCACATATTTTCCGCCTTTGAGAATAGGATCCTTATTGAAGTTCAAGAGACGGTAAATGGCGCCTTCCACGGGATCCCCCGAACCATTCACCTTGTTGACCGTCAACTTCATGCTGCCGCTGCCTCCGGAAGACCACAGGTTGTTGATCTCAATCCGGGAGGCTTCCGCGGTACCGGAAGGGCTGCTGCTGGTGCCGGTAAGGGAAATCTTATTTACCGTATTCAAATCGTCGGCAATGATAAAGGTCGTAAATTCCAAACGGTAGGCGGCTTTGCTGTCAGGCAGCGTCACGGTGAGGGTATTGTTATTGGCCGCCGTCGGTAAGGTAACGGCATAACCGGAAGTCACCAAAGTTCCCTCCGCCGCGGCTTGCACGGAACCGTCGCTGTTGACAGCGACCCGATAGAGCTTGACGCTGTCTTCGTCCACCATCAGAGCGGGATCAAGAACGTCGCTGACGGAAGCGTTGGTCAACTGAATCTGGCCGGGATTGATCACGGCGGACCAGTCGATATGGTCAGAGCCGGTTTGGTATTGATATGTTTTGGTAACCACGGGGTTTTTGATTTTGGCGGTGGCCGTGACGTTGATCGGTGTGCCGATTTCATCCCCGTCAATGGAAGCTTTGTTGATGAAGTCCCTTTCGCCGGACCATTGCTGTTTCAGCGTCTCATCGGTTAACCGCGTATAGAAGGTGATGGTATATTGGTTGTCGATGGCCGATGAAAATTTATATTCAAAGGACGTATCACCGTTGACACCGGTGGTGGGGGCTGTGGCCAGGGGCGTTGTTGCACCGCTTTCCAACACGGTAAAGGGATGCTCACTGTCAATCAAAAGCACCATGCCCGGAGGAAGCGTATCGGTAACGACAGCGTTGGTCAAGGGGAGTTTATTGCGGTTGACCACGATCTGCCATTGCGCCGTATGGGTCGCGTAATCATAGCTCCCCACCAAGGATTTGGCAATCATTTGACTGTTGTAGGTCTTTGTGCCGTCCACGGGAAGGTCTGTTTGACCGTCACGCCTTAAGACGACTTTATTGCCGAATCCCACTGAGTTATTGTTTACGTAAAGCGAGGAAAAATCAACGATTTTCGTAGAATACGTTACGGTATAGGCAGTGCTAATACTGCCAAAGGCATAGGAAAAATCACGCACAAAACTGTCGGTAGAGGTGAATGCCGCTGTAGCCGTTGGCGTAGTCGTCGAAAATACAGTCGTGGAACCCTGTTTCACGGTAAAGGGATGGTCGGCGTCAATCAGGAGTTGCTGATTGGCGGGAATCGTATCCTTGATGGAGGCATTCGTCATAGAAATGGCGTTACGGTTTACGGTGGTGGTCCAAGTGATATAGCCGGGAGGAGCAAAATTCGTGGTAGAACCGGCGGATTTGGCTAAGAGACCGCCGCTGCCCACGCCGGTGGCGGTAGCTGTGTCTCCCGGCGGATTGCTGCTGTCGCTCATTTCCGTCCAGCTTAATTTCGCCCTGTTGGTAAAGTTTACCGTACCGTTGTTGTTGAGCATCGCGTCGCGGTTGGTAACCTTCGTATAATAGGTCAGCGTGGCGTTGCCGCTTAAAGCGGCGGGAAAACGGTATTCCAGGGTACTTGCGGTCGCTACATCGGTGTAAGTATAGGTGTAGGTGCCGGCTGTAGTCCCTGAGTTAACGGTGGTCGCCGCGGTGGCGCCGATCTTGACCTGCACGGGATAAGTCGCATTGTTCAGCAATTCCAATCCCGCGGGGAGGGTATCGGTAATTTTGACGCCGGTGATCGATTCATCCCCGGGCACCGTTGCATTCACCGTCCATTTCAACACCATGGTTCCGTCACTGGTGGTCTCTTGGGTACCGGATTTACCGATCCAGTCCGTCTTGACAGTAGCCAGAGCGGGCTCCGTTACGGCTTCGCTCCCCCAGAAAATGGTGGCGGTGTTGGTAAAGGAGGAAGATTCCGTTGCGGTACTGGCTCCTGTTTCCGCTTTAAACGTCGTCGGCGTCGTTTTATAGGTAATGACTTGTTCGCCGGTGGTGCCGGCGGGGAAGGTGTAAGAAACCTGGTTGGCGGTGGTCAGATCAAGGCTGCCATCGGGAATATTGGTCGTTCCGACATAGAAAGAGCCGGCTTTATAGGTCTGATTGGAACTGTACACGTCCACGAGGTTATATTCACCCAAATCGACACCGCTGGGAGGCGTCGCCGTTACGGTCCAGGTGATATCGTTGGTGGAGGCATTGTATACGCCGCTCTTTGCCAATTCGATTTCGGGAAGGGGCGGCACTTCACGATTAATGATCACGGTTTCCGTACCGAAGGTCACTTGAGTGGAAGTATTGTCGTCAGGACCGAGCTCCTTAAAGGTACCGTTCACACCGACTTTTCCCCACATATTGCTATGGTTGGCCACATCGGCGTTGAAGTTGACGCGGATCGTATTGCTGTCGGTAAATTGCCAGGTACCCAAAACCCAGGAGCCGGTTTCCGTATCTTCGGCAGTAATATCATGGGTTTCCCCTATCACATAGGCAAAGTCAATGCCGTTGGGAAGGGTAACGGTAAAATAGTTACTGCCGGAATACGAATAGAATTCTCCCTCTCCGTCACCGTCTTCCAAGTGGAACACATATTCCAGGCTGATGGTGGCATCGGCGGGAACATCGTTATACGTATTGCTCACCGGTAAGATCGCATTGCCATCGGCGTCTTTTACCGATAGGGATGACGGTCCGCCGGTTTCGGCGTAACTGCCGGTGGTGTTATGAATCGCCAGGTAATCGCTTTGATTGGTAAGATTGTCCGGCGTATCCGCAAAGATGGATACGATGGGTAGCGACAGCAAAGCAAAACATACGACCAACAATAATTTTATAAGACGATTCTTTTTCTTTTTCATTTGCTTACCCTTCCTTTCTCTAAATAGCGCTTCTTTATACTACGTCACTTTACGTTGCCTTCCATCAGCCAAATTGTTCGAAGGATGCATAACATAAATAGATACCCATTATACAATGGAATTAATCATATTTGAAATTAGTTTATCATATGTTACTACAATCGTCTATCACTTTTTTATCACATTTTTCTCTTAATTTCACAACGTTGCCTGGTTAGGACAGATTTTCCCCGGACACAAATGGTATATGCTTGTTAAATGAATGGATTCCGTTGGATCTGATTTGGGTTTGGACTGAAACATAGAGTTCTTTGCTATTTTTTTCGTGCCTTTTCATCATAAGCATGGTATAATGTGATTACCGATCGAAACGATTTCTCCCCTCTTTCGGCAATCATCAGGGGAAAAAGGAGAGATCCTTTTGATTTTAGCGGTCGCCGTTTAGATAAAACCTGAAAAACGGCACATACTAAGAAAAAAGTGAGGGGAAACGCGATGATATACGACGTAATTATAATCGGCGGCGGTCCCAGCGGACTCACCGCAGCGCTATACGGCGCAAGAGCCGGTCTCTCGGTGCTGGTTTTAGAACGGTTTTTTGTCGGCGGACAAATGACTCAAATTTATGAAATTTTTAACTACCCCGGCTTTCCCGAAGGGATCAACGGCATGGATTTGGCTGTTCTTTTTGAACAGCAGGCAAAAAAATGGGGCGCCGAAATCAAACAGGAAGAAGTGACCTCTGTCAATAAACGAAACCAACTATGGCAGCTTTCCACCAAAAATAATGAATATACGGCAAGAACGGTGGTGGCCGCCACCGGCGCTTATCCCCGACATCTCGGCGTCAAAGGCGAAGCGCAGCTTAGGGGGAAGGGCGTATCCTATTGCGGTACCTGTGACGGCCCTCTTTACCGCGATGGCACGGTGGCCGTGATCGGCGGCGGCAATACAGCGCTGCAAGACGCCGATTTTCTCACCCGCTACGTAAAAAAGATCTACCTGATCCACCGCCGCGATGAATTCCGGGCCCAAAAAGTCCTGGTAGATCAACTTAAAAAAAGCGATAAAGTAGAGTATTACTTAAACTGCGAAGTCACGGAAATTCTCGGCGCCGATGCCGTAAACGCCGTCAACATCAGTCATAGCGATACGGGAACAACGGAGACACTTGCGGTGAACGGCGTCTTCATCTTCATCGGCGACAATCCCAACAGCGGTTTCTGTAAGGATCTCATCAAAACCGATCCCCAGGGACGCGTCTTTACCGACAGTCACTACATGACCAGCGAACCAGGATTTTTCGCCATCGGTGACGTCCGGGACAGAGAAGTGTACCAAGTGGCCACCGCCGTGGGGGACGGCGCCGACGTCATTCATTGGGTACAAAAATACCTGAAAGAAAACGAATAAAGATCGGATAAAGGGGCTGTCTTTTTAAGACAGCCCCTCAGACTGTAGACAAAATACGCGCAAGCGGATTTTGGGCTACAGGATGACAGGCTGTCGAGAAAGGCTTAGACGCGGTGAACACTTTGGCCTGCGGCTGCGCCGTGTACATAGAGGTACATAAGCTGTCGTGGGCCAAAGGGTTCGCCGTGTATCAGACTTTGTCGACGGCCTGAGGGGCTGTCTTATTAAGACAGCCCCTTATTTTGTTTCAGAAGCTGCCGCGAAAGCGGCGGCTTCTTTTTTGCTGCCTTTTCGCATATGAATGGACTATCTGAAGATGCGGAGTGCGGTCTATGGAAGAAATGCTTTTTTACGGCTGGGGCATTGAGCCGGAAAAGATCGTTACAGTACAAGACAATGTATGGTGTGTTGAAGACGGTCTGGAAAAGTTCGCCTTCAAACGCAGCTTGCTCAAGGAAAAGAACCTCCGATTTGTTTGCGCTGCCGAGGACAGCCTTTTGCGCCACGGCTTTTTTGATTACGCTTTGTTGCTGCCACCAAAAAACGGCCAGCTCTACTACGGCGATAAGGGTCAGTTTTATACGCTGCACCGCTGGATCGACGGGGAAAAGTGCGATTTCGATCATATCGGCCATTTATATACTGCCGCCCAAACCCTCTTTTCCTTTCATCTGCGCAGCCGGGAAAAATCCCTAAAAGATCTTGATTCCACCCGCTATGTCTGCTTTGACCGCTATCAACAGCTGGCGGAGCGCGGCAGCGAATTGCAGCATTTTTATGAAATTGCCTCTTTCTCCCCGCAAACCTACTTTACCAAACTGTATCGGACATACTACGGCGGTTTTTTAGAGAAAACACGCCGGGCCCAAAAAGAGCTGCTCTGCTCGGAATATCCCCGTCTGGCGAGGGAGGCTGCGGCTGTCGGCGCTTTCATCCACTACGATGTAGCGGCACGGAACTTCCTCATTGAAAACAATAAAGCAATGCTCATCGATTTCGACTATTGCTGCTGCGATCTGCCCCTCACCGACTTGGTGCGCCTCACCAAGCGATCCTTAAAGAGCGGCGCCCGCTGCGAAGAGAAAATTAACGCGATTTTAAACGGCTATCAGCAGTATCGCCGCCTGACCAAGGAAGAAGGCAAAGTCCTCTACGCTTTACTGCTGTTTCCGCAAAAATACTGGCGTATCTCCCACCGCTATTTTTACGAACAAAAAGCCAACGAGGAGGAATACTATATCAAGAAAATGGAAAACGCCGTCAAAGAATTGGAAAAAGAGGACCACTGGCTTGATCTGCTAAAAAAGAGATTGGAGGAATGACCCGTTGACAAAAGGCAACATCGGCATTGACGGCCGCGGCGCGCTGTTTTACAGAGGTACCGGTATCGGCACGTATACCTGGCAATTGATCTCCCATCTGGAGGCGGTTACCAAAAACCTCCGTGTCTTCCTGCCGGGAGAAGAATATAACGATTTTTCTTTCCGGGAGTCGGACGCTTTGAACTACACGGAATTCAACGGCGATATGTGGCGGGAAATCTTTCTTCCCAAAGCCCTGCCCAAAGAAAGCATCGCCCTCTATCACGTGCCCCAAAACGGCATCGGTCTGCCGGAAAAGAAGTGCTCCCTGGAAACGGTAACGATCCACGACCTGATACCCTATACCTTTCCGGAAACAGTGGGCAAGGGCTATTTAAAGGAATTCCTGAAAGAGATGCCCAAGATCATGGAGCGGAGCGACGGCATCATCACGGTTTCCCAATGGTCAAAAAAAGATATCATCAAAGTATTCGGCTACCCGGAAGCAAAAATTCAGGTTATTTATGAAGCCCCAGAACCGATTTACCAACCGTTGCCGAAAACCCGGGCGGCGGCTTTTCTCAAAGAAACTTACCACATCACGGGAGACTATATCCTCTACGTCGGCGGCTTCGGCATCCGCAAAAATGTGAAAGCCTTGATCAATGCCGTATACCTATTAAAAAAAGAAGCGCCTTTCCCCTTCCGCCTCGTTTTACCAGGAAAGCGCAACCGGGATTTTGATCAGTTGGACGCCTTAACCGAATCTCTGGGTCTCACCGACGACGTTATTTTTCCCGATTACGTTCCCGTTTCCGATTTACCTTATTTTTACAGCGGCGCCACGGCGATGGTCTATCCCAGTTTATACGAGGGCTTTGGTTTGCCGCCATTGGAAGCCATGGCTTCGGGCACCCCTGTTTTGTCTTCTCGGGCCACTTCCCTGCCGGAAGTATTGGGCGACGCCGTCCTCTATTTCGACGCTTATAACAGTCTGGAACTGGCGGAACAGCTTCACCGTCTGGTTTCCTCAAGGTCTTTAAGGAAAATGCTGGTGCAAAAAGGCTTGCAAAAAGCCGCCGGCTATCGCTGGGAGAAAACAGCCGGGGAAACCTTGGCCTTTTTCGATCAGATACAGGAAAGGGAGACGCCGCAATGAGCGTGGCAGGCGAATCACGGAGATACCCCATCAAAGACAAAAATCGGCCGAAATCACAATGATTTCAGCCGATTTTTCCCTTTGCAAAGCGGTTTCACCAGAACAATCCTGTTACAGATCCCCCCCATCACTATGCTTTCTCAAAAACAATAACGACTTTGAACAGATCGCCATCCACATATAAATCAAACCGTCCTTTTTGCAGTTCCGTCAAGCTTTTGGCAATGGACAGGCCCAAACCGCTGCCCTCGGTGGTACGGGCGCTGTCCCCCCGGACGAACCGCTCCATCAAATCGTCGGCGGTAATATTCAAAGGCGTGGCGGAAATGTTTTTCAAGGTGATGACCACGGTTTCCCCGCCTGTCTTCACATTGAAGTAAACCCTCGTATGGGGCAGCGAATATTTACAGATATTGTTTAAGAGATTGTCGAAGACGCGCCACATCAGGCGACCGTCGGCAAAGATCCTGGCTTCTCCCGCCACGCTGACCACAGGTTGCAGTTGCTGCTTCTGAAGCGCCTCATCGTATTCAGCCAACAGCTGATTCAAAAATTCCGCGACATCAACGCCTTCGGGCTGAAAGGCGATGTTGCCGGTGGCGGCCTTGGAGGCCTCCACCAAATCCTCGGTAAGCTTCTTCAACCTCGTTGATTGACGGTCCAAAACGTCGATGTATTCTTTGGCGGTGTCATTTTCCATTTCTTCCTTTTTCAGCAGGTCAACATAGTTGATGATGGAAGTCAGAGGCGTTTTGATATCATGGGAAACATTGGTGATCAGCTCCGCTTTGAGGCGCTCGCTTTTCAAGCGCTCTTCCACAGCCAGGGACATACCGCCGCCGATGTCATTTAAGGTTTCCGCATATTTTTTGATTTCCCAACGCAGGCGGCTCGTATCAATTTTCGTTTCAAAATCTCCCCCGGCGATGCGCTCCCCGCCCTTTTTCAACTGGTTTAACTGCAACACGAAGAAGCACAAGCCAAAAAGAACGGCAAGATTGAAAGCGAAACAGAGCATGGCAAAAAACCCATTGTAAACTGCCTGTGTGACGCAGATCAGATTGAAAAAGAAGTATGCGCAAAAACCCAGCACAGTCTTCCACAATAGCGGAATGCTGCCGAAAATGGTGCCTGCGCCCTTTTTCAAAGCGTGGCCCACTTTATAAATCAGCGTATTCTGCCACCATTGACCGGCTTTGACCCGGGCGGCAAAGGTCATAGAGAAGAGGAGAAGCATCAGGGCACAAATCAGCAAAGCCCCGATGATATAGATCACTTCTCCGAAAAAGCCGACATTATTCCAGAATACACTTAACGGAGACACCCCCACCATGGCAAGGAGGAACAAGCCGCAAACCAAAAAGTCCAGGGGGATCCTGTCGAACAGATTCAGGGAAATGCCGTCCACATTTTTACGATGACCCGCGGCGGTCAACAAAAAGAGGAAGAGCAGAACCGTAAGGAGAACCGCCGTTACCGCAATGGCAATCACGGTATAGCGCAGGGAATCAAGAAGTGTCAAAAAATGGTATGACTCATAGTAATCGTCGTCGGCGGTGATGGGGTCTTTGACGTAAGCGGTTACCGTATAGTCGGTGCTGTCATCAAGCAAATCACCGTTTTCATCATAGAGATCATCAAAGGTATAAACCTCTTTGGCGCCAAAGGCTTCATCAGCAAAGTTCGTCAGTACGGTATGGCCTTCTTCATCGGTAACGGTAAAGAAGAAATTCGTATTTTCTTTGCTGAAAGCCGCCGCGTACTGTTCTAAACGGAAGGTTTCTTCCGTGGTAGGCTTCTCCGCCAAGGCCAAGGGCAGGTAATTATAGTAAACATCGCTGGCATAGCTCCAAGTCACACGGGCACAAGCATTGCTGTCGTAATAGGAATAGTCCTGCCGGTCGTAGACGCCCTCATCCGCCATGTAGAAAATGGCGGCAACACCGCCGAGAGAGGCGGTAGCACACAACAAAAATAAAACCGTCGCGACAATTTTCACACCTAAGTTGGCACTCAGTTTTTTCATTCTTTTTCACCCCGTTCCATTTTATACCCCTGTCCCCAAACCACCTTCAGATAACGGGGTTCGGCGGGGTTCAGTTCCAATTTCTCTCTGAGGTGGCGTATATGAACGGCGACGGTGGCTTCGCCGCCATAGGCGCTGTCTCCCCAAACCTCTTCGTAAATTTCGCCGGAAGAAAACACTTTGCCGGGGTTTTTTAGCAACAGTTTCAGAATATCGTATTCCGTGGGCGTCAGGGAAACCGCCTCGCCGTCTAAAGTCACTTTCTTTTCCCGGTCAAACAGTTCAATGCCGCCGCAATAAAGGCGGTTCTCCGACTTCACCCTGCCCCCCAAATGGTTATAGCGCCTTAACTGGGCCTTGACCCTGGCGATCAGTTCCACGGGATTGAAAGGCTTGGTGATATAATCGTCAGCGCCGATGTTGAGTCCCAGGATCTTATCGGTATCTTCACTTTTCGCCGTCAACAGGATCACCGGGATGTTGCGGTCTTGCCGCAGTTTCACCGTGGCGGCAATGCCGTCCATTTCCGGCATCATGATATCCATGAGCACCAGTTCAATATCGTGTTTGCCGATAATTTCCAAGGCTTCTCTGCCGTTGGCGGCAGTGTAGGTCTCAAAGCCTTCCGCCGAAAGATAGATGTTCAGCGCGGACACAATATCCGCTTCGTCGTCGCAAATTAAAATATGGTTCATTTCGTCACCTTCCGCGTTTATTGTAACAAATCATTTCTTAAAATAAAAGCGGCCAACCATTTAAGAATTGTTTAAGATGTCTTGCAAAATAAAAAAAAGCTACTATAATAAATGTAAGGGAACATTTTCCCTGGAAGGAGGGCATGATGGATATGATGAATTTGATCAATATCGACACCTTTCAGACCCTGGCCGCAGCGGGCAACGGGATATTCCTTTTGATCACGGTTTTTGGTTTCGCCGCTGTTATCGCCCTGATCGCGCGACAATTATTACAATTGGTAAAAAGGAAGAAAAAGGTTTAAAGCATACCAGGGATGCCAATAGTTCTAAAGTACAAAAGAAGCACCGGAAACCGCGTTACAGCGCTGACCGGTGCTTCTCTAATCTCAGCAATCAATATTTGCTTTTTTAGCTTGGGCGGATAAGAGGTCTTTCTTTAAGGTGTACATTTTGCCGTCTTTCATAAAATGGGTGCCGCATTGACGAAACTGAAAGGCCACGCCTTTTTTGATGCACTGCTCTCTGATCGACAGCACCCAGTCGTAATTTAGGGGCCGGGCATAGCGGTCGGACTCACCGCCCACCACCACCAGTTCCACGCCGTCAAGATAATCGGCAAGATCGATTGCTCCGATGAGGGGCTGACAGATGATATTCCTATGCTTGAGGGGTAATGCTGCAAAAATAGAAAGCCGCTGGTCAGCTCTTTTTTGGTTTTCCACGGTACAGCCCACAGTGACGTTGTCGTAGCCCTCTCCCCAGTCCTCGGGAAGACAGTCCTTCAAACGCTGGATCCGCTTGGTCAGAAAAAGAAAGTGTAAATCGGAGCGTTCCTTGATCATCTCCCAACACGCTTTGCGCCAGGGATCACCTTCCTCAATCAAAAAATCCCCGGAAAAACAGAGATAGACCGTTTGCCCCGGTTTCATTTTGTATTCACCCTTTTGATTTTTTGCCACTGGAGCGCAAAAGCCGTTGGTTTTCACGATGCGGTCGGTGTCCACTTTCCGCTTGGCGTCGCCTTTATGAATATAACAATACTTACAGCCTTCGCTGCAACGGTGACACCCCCGCCAAGGATTCCACATAGCCATACTTTCACCCGCTTTATGATGATGACCACCATTATATCACAGTTTCCTTTATCATAAAAGGGTACGGAAACCGGTACTGGACGCGGCGGATCATTCCTCGAAAAGCGAAGTTGTCCAGATGCCTTACAAACTGATGACACGGTAACGAAATCTGGAAAATCCGCATACATAACCAAAACCAGTCTTTGATGACATCGCGGCAGATTCAGACCCGTAATCCCTCTCGCGTGGCAGTTATGACTTTACAAGTTTTTCCGGTTTTTCACGCCTTCTTTTATTTGAAAAAAATCGAAGGTTCCGTTACTAAAATCTTCACGGATCTTTTCTGCCGTTCCAATAGAGGTGATCTCACCGGCATTCATGACAATGATACGATCCCCAAGTTTGGTCGCCTCCCTTAAATCATGGGTGATAAAAACAATGGTCAAACCAAGCTCCTGATGAATCCGTAGTATCTCATCCTGTAGTTTATTGCGGGTGATCTCATCGAGGGCGCCGAAAGGCTCATCCATCAATAAAATTTCAGGAGAGGCAGCCAATGCCCTTGCTACACCGATACGCTGTTTTTGCCCTCCGGAAAGCTCATGGGGATAACGTTTTAGTATACTTTCGTCTAAACCAACCATTGTGATCAGATCTTTCGCAATCGCATCCGCCTCTTTTTTGTCATATTTCAAAATATTCGGAATAAACGTAATATTTTTTCTGATACTCAGATGCGGAAAAAGGCCAATACTTTGAATCACGTAACCAATCTTGCGGCGCAACGCAATCTGATCGATCTCTGCGATATGAACGCCATTGATGAATACTTGACCGTTGCTTGGTTCGATCAAACCGTTCATCAATTTCAGCATGGTTGTTTTACCACAACCGGAACTGCCGATGACAGTAATAAATTCGCCTTTATGGATCTCCATCGATACATCTTTCAATGCCGCATATTCATCATATTGCTTGCAAACATGTCGAAAGTCAATCACGGTTTCGGTGCCGTTATGATCCGTCATTGGTCAATCAATCCTTTTCTCTGTAAAAATGCAGTAGCAACATCTTTTGGGTCTTCTCCGTTGATATCGACTGCCGCATTCATTTCCCTCATTTCTTCGCTGGAAACCACTCCATTTAATTTATTCAGTACTTCAACCAGTTCCGGGTGAGCTTCGGCAATTTCGTTTCGAATGATCGTGCCGCACATTGCCGGTGGGAAATAGCCCTTATCATCTTCCAGAATAACAATCTCCGGATAGTTAAGACGGCCGTCTGTTTTGTAAACAGTGATGGCATCAACCTGTCCGTCAAGAAGCGCGTCATATTTCAAACTAAGATTCATTTCCTTTTTCTCTTTGAAGTTAAAATGATACATCGATTGCAGACCGTCATAACCGTCTTCTCTTTCATAAAATTCATACCCGGCGCCAAAAATCATTTTGTCACTGACAGCCACCAAATCCGAAAGGGTTTTCAAACCGTATGCTTTCGCAGTTTCCGTACGAACAGCGATTTCATAACCGTTATCAAAGCCGTAGTAACCCAGCCATGTCATATCATACAAATCATTATAAGCTTCATTCAAATCAATGTGCATTTGCTCAACATCGGTAATGGCGCCTTCTTTCAACACCGTCAGCCAGGCAGTGCTATCATACTCGGCATAAAAATCAAAATCCCCTTTTTCCATTGCCGGCATAATAATTGTTGTTTCCCCTGTAATCCCCGAAGTCAGATTAACCTCAAGATCCGTATTTTCGCTGACAAGAGCCGCTAACATTTCCCCAATGATATACTGTTCCGTAAAATCCTTTGCCGCAATATTCACTGTTGTACCGCTGTCCCCGCCACCACCGCAACCAACAAAAGGACAGAGGAACACGACCGCCATCAGCACGCACATAAATCTTATAAAAAAAATTTTCATGACAACTTTCCTTTATAAATTTTAATTTACAGTTTTCTTTTTCTCTTTATATGTTTTTCAAATGCACCGATTAGCGCATCTAAAAACAAGGCCAATAAAGCAATGAGTAAACTGGCCGCCACCGTCATGGCCATATTGTTTGTGGTGATCCCCCTGTAAATTGCAGTACCAAGGCCACCGGCGCCGATATAAGAAGCAATACCGGCCAAAGCAATTGTCATAACAACCATATTGCGGAAACCCGCAAGAATAACGATCAGCGCCAAAGGAAGTTTCACTTTATAAATCAACTGAAAACGTGTACAACCCATACCCTTTGCAGCTTCAATGATATCGGGATCAATCGTATCAATCCCTGTAAACGTATTTCGTATCATGGGCAGCAAACCATATACCGTCAGGGCAATCACCGCGGTTGTATTCCCGATACCGGAAAGCGGCAGTAAAAAACCGAGCAATGAAATGGAAGGGATCGTGTAGATCACATTGCAAAAACCTAAAACAAATTTTGAGGTATTTTTATATTCCGCAATCATGACACCCAACAAAAGCCCGACCATCGTCGCGATCACAATGGCAATACCGGATATATACAAATGTTGGATCGTCAACGCAGAAAACCAATCAAAACGATCATAGAAAATCTGAATCAAAGCCTTCATCGTCATCCCTCTTATTGGCAATCATCGATGTTGAAAATTTTTATTTTATTTTATTATTTTGCTTTTTATATTATAACATAAAAACCCCAAAAAGAAACGGTTTTAAAAATTAATTTTTAAAACAACGATTGCAGACAACAAGAGTATTGCCTGCAATCATCGTCATTTACAAACGGATTAACCTAAAACAAAAGCGTAATGCTTTCTTATTAACATCGAAACACACCCTCTGATCACAGCATCATCATCCAAGAACGGCTTTATGGTATGCTTCAGGCAAGAGTTTTTCGATGATTTTTCTGCGTCCATCAGAAAGATCGGGAAATTCATATTCTTCGATACGTTTCTTCCATTCGGCGGTAAGCAGTTCTTCACAAACTGGTTCACCATTCTTGACCCAGTTGTTATGGATATCTCTGACATCAAATTTGGGTTCAAAGAATTCCTTGCGGTAAATCGGTAGAGTTCTGCCAAGATAACTGCCGGTCGGACCCTTTTTCTTGATTTCATCGAAGCGGAGAGTTTCTTCGGTAACATCATAACCTTTCATTAGATGGCGGCATTTCATGATATCTTCTTCGTCCCAGATAAATTTTTCATAGCACATTGTGTTCATCGTATCCATAGGACCGCAAGCCATATTCATAATGTCCGCTTTTAGCAGATGGGGGCTCAAGGCATTCATGAAGCATTCAGCACCACACTGGATATCGAGGACTTTGGATTCACCGGTACCGACGCCACTCTGCAAAGGCAGGCTATAAAAATCAGCCATGCGCTTAGAGGTGGCGCATGCCCACATTGCCTCAATCCCGCCATAAGCAGGTCCCATGGTTCTCATCTCATGAGAGGAGAATCTGGTGCAATAAAGGATTGGAGTACCCGGTCTCAACAGTTGGGAGTAGACAATCGCGGCCAGGACCATTGCATTACCAATGGTATAGGCGCCGGCCATGGTTTGGGGTCCGGAAGCGCCCAGCATCACGCCACTAACGACAGTACAGGGCTGACCGGCAGTACAAAGAACATCCATGGCTTCGCAGATGTCTTTGGCCAACTGCATCGGACCTACCGTGCAGGTGAGGGCGTGCATGATGGGCTTATCATAGATGCCGTAAAAATCCTGCATATTTTTGAAGCATTCCTCAACGACATCTCTACCGCCGAGAACCATACCGTGCATTGGTTTTTTGCAATAACGAAGAGCAACGCCAAGGCCGTACTGATTACGGATTGTGGGTTTAACATAGGAAAAGTCAATAATGTTGGGGTTGGAAATGGAGATCACTTTACTCGTTTCAGAAAGTTTATGAAAATTGACCAGATCTTCGTGAGTGGTCGGACCATACGTGCCCTCTTTTCTGATAAAGATTGGGCCATCAGTGGAATCATATTTTAAATCGCCGTCACCAATGGTGATATAATCGCCTTCTCTATCATAAAGGCGATACGTTTTCGGTACCGTGTTCAACGCATCTTCCAGCATCGCTCTGGTGATATAAACAACTTCACCATCAACCTTTGCACCGTGTCTTTTGAATAATTCCACCGCTTTGGGAGAGTGAAACGCAGCACCTACTTCTTCAAGGATCTTAATACTTGTTTCATGGATCAGATCGACTTCGTTGTCGGTACCGATTGCATAACTTAATCTCATGTTCATATGAATATACTCCTTTCAGCATCATTAAATCCAACGATGATAATATCCCTTTTTACTTCGGCTTCCACTGCCTCTTTTATTCTTCCGTTACAGTTTCCACCGGCGTATTGGTTTTTTGCGCCGTTTTTCTCTTGGCACGTTCAGCGATTTCCTCCGCTCTGACCTCAGCAATAACCTTCTTGTTTCTGACCATGAAAACAATCGAAGCAATGATACCGATTATCCCGAACACAACGAGCATGAGGAAGATATTCCCCCATGCCTGTTCAACAGGGAGGTTATCCAGCCACTGGCCGATGGGAATCGGCAGGATGGCATCGGTTGCATAAATCAACGTCGCATAAAAACCAATGGCAGAGCCGCTGAGATTCATCGGAACGCGGCATTGCCGCATCGGTGCATACATCTGACCGCGAAAAGCCCCTGTTAGGGTGATTTCGGCAATGATGATAATGATGAAAACCGCAACCATCGTGCTGTTTTTCGGCAGGAAATAGTAGATTGCCGCAATAACAGTAAGACAGATGTTAATAAAAAGAATCACTTTACTGGGGCCGAATTTGTCACCAAAGAAACCGACGCTGAAATTACCGACAGGTTTGCACCACTGGTTAAGCAGGCCGACATAAGCGGCAACGGCAACAGAGATACCAAAGCAACTGGTACCGAAGGTACCCATATAAGAACCGATGACACTGCCGACGGTGTAGCCGCCCATGGCCATAATACCTATCAGCCAAATATTCGGGTCTTTGATGCACTGTACCAACAATTTAAAGGGATTTTCTTTGTTGATCACATCTTCTGCAGATTCATCATCATCTTTAAAAGCAAAGAACGCCATGATGCCGAAGAGCACCAGAACACCGGCATACATCCACATCACAAAACGCAGACCGGAAACAGTGTTATTAAACTGGGAGAACATATAAACCGCGAAGGTCGCTGCAACGATGGCAAATACGCTTCTGGTACCTTCCATTGCGCCGAAGCTTTTGGACTCTGAACCAACTTTACGCCCAAATTGTCTCGTCAGTTTTAAGAATGCGCCCCAGAAAGTCAGCGTCGTTGTAGCACCCATGATGGCATACAGGCAAAGTGTAACACCATAATTGGGGAAGAATCCGAGGAAAAAGTTGCACAACCCGGTGCCGATAAAGGAAATGACCACCAACATACGGGGGTGAACCTTATCCGCAAGGATGCCGCCGACAAAATAGGTCAGCATTGAGATCGTCAGTGCCACAGTGGACATTAAACCAAACTGAGTATTCGTCACATTGAATGCCGCAGTAAAAGCATCATAATAGCTTCCTCTGCTGAACAAAATATAGAAAATCGCATTGGAGCCGCAACCCAACAGCAGAAATTGTATGATCTCGCGGCTGCCTAATTTTTTACTAAGACTTGCCATTGTTTTTTCTCCTTCCATTTTATCCAAACCTGACAATCGTCAGGCGAGAACAAATAAAAAGCTCGTTTCTTTTTTTGAAAGGAAAGATGCAAGATCAAGAAAGAGCCCAATCACGGCAGATCGCAACACCTTCCTGTGGATTGGTCGACCAGGCATCCGCACCGCATTCTTTGCAGGCTTCATCAGTAACAGGGTTTCCACCGAGAATGATGTGAACCTCATCGCGCATACCTTCCGCTTTGAACGCTTCCACGGTGGCTTTCATGGAGTCTATCGCAAGCGTCAGAATACCGCTGAGACCAATGATCTTGACAACGTTTTCTTTCGCCGCCTTCACGATATCTTCCGGAGCAACATCAACGCCAAGGTCAATCACTTCAAAACCGCCGGCAGCCATAATCGATTTAACGATATTTTTGCCAATATCATGGATGTCACCGGCAACGGTACAAAGTATAATCTTACCGAGAGCTTCGGCGGAATCCGACGACATCAGGGGATGCAGTGCTTCCATGGCATCGCCCATGAGCTCGCCCGCAAAAATCAGGTCCCCGACAAAATATTCGCCCCTTTCAAACATATCACCGACAACAGCCATACCTTCTTGACAGGCTGCCATTGCTGATGCCGCATCGCCCTTGGTTTCGACAACTTCATCGATCATTTCCATCGCAACCTCTTCATCCATTTCGCTGATGGCAACTTTTAATTTTTCAAAATCCATGGTCCATTCCTCCTTTATCCTTTATCAATGAAATTTTGTGTTTCTACTTTTCCTTTACAGGACCAAATTTGTTCTGACGAAAGGCTTTGCCGTACTTACGGCAGTGTTTGTCGCGATGAAGCAAAGCTTCCGTTGCGTACATGGAAGCGATCAAATCTCTCTTTTCCGGATCGATAATCGCCGCATCCATCCCGGCTGACAGTGCCAAAGTCAAGAAGTTCTGATTGACGATCTTGCGGTAAGGCATGCCATAGGAAATATTCGACAGGCCGGAAACCGTCTTGACGGTAGGATGCAGTTTTTTGATTTCCCGGACCGATTCCATAAAGGTCAGCATACAATCGTTTACGGCAGCCAGTGACAATACCAACGGGTCAATGAATATCCTGCTTGCATCAATGTTGTAGGCCGCCGCTTTTTTAATGAGTTTATCTGCAATTTTAATCTTTTGTTTCGCAGTCTCGGGAATACCTTCGCTGTCACAAGTCAAGGCAATCACTTTCCATTCAGTATCCTTGATCAGAGGAAAAATCACTTCGCATTTTTCCCCTTCACCGGAAACAGAATTAATCAAACCACAGTTCTTAACCCGAGGCCAAACGTCTTTGATGATCCTTACATTGGGACTGTCGATACAAAGCGGCGTGTCTGTTTCACTCTGAGTAATGTCGATCAGCCAATTCAATGCTTCAAGCTCTTTGTCGGCGCTTGTTCCAGCGCATACGTCAAGATAATCAATACCCACCTCCACTTGACGCCTCACCAAATCTCTGATGAATTTTTCATCCCGACGGGCAATCGCCTCGCCGACGGAAGGAATCGCGCCATTGATTTTTTCACCAATGACAATCATTGAACCATCTCCTCCTGTCCTTTTGGATTTTTAAAGTTAAGATAATAAATGATAAAATTCTGAATCATGCATGAAAAATAGAATTTTCATCCTCAAATCAAATATAGCAAAATACCTGATTCAAGAATAGTGTCATTTCAGGAAAAATATTGACAATATATTAAACACAATGTACAATGTGATGTACAATATTAAGAAAATCAATAGGGTTCTGCATATGGCCATCATCAATATTATTACAATCTCAGACGTTCTTCACTTAAATGCTTTTTCGGAAGCAACGCTTCTGGCAGGAGAAAAAGGCATAAGTAATGAGATCAGCTGGGTTCATCCTATGGAAATATGGGACAATCCCAATAACTGGATCGACGGCGGAGAGTTGATTTTTTGCAGTGCCCTCGGTGTCAATAACCCTGATACCATTACAAGCTATTTTAAAAAACTGCTGTCAAGAGGAATCGCAGGGCTTGCTCTACAGATCCATACCCATATACAAAACGTCCCTCAGGAAATGATTGACCTGGCAAATCAGCATAACTGTCCACTGATCATTTTTAAAAAACAGGTGCGTTTTATCGATCTCAGCAGGGAACTGATCAACGCCCTTGTTGCAAATGTCAATCATGATTACTATAAAGAAAAACAAAAAATCGAAGAAAACAGCTGGATGTTGCAATGGCTGGACAATAATCTAACCAATGAAGAGATCACAAAGAATCTAAAAAAAACTCTCCCTAACCTAACGAACTATAAAATGTTTACGGTTCTAATTGAATACAGCACCTGCAAAATATCGTACCGCTGGACAGAAGGAGTCTATATTTCCATCGTAAAATATCTTAGAAATCTGTTTGAAAGCAATCAGTTCCTTCTTTTCCCGCTGTTTGCCAACAACCAACTCACCGGCATTGTTCTGGATTACGGCAAAGAAAATACATGGAAACAACGGTTCCACAATATTATTACCGAAACCAATCACAATTTTATGATTTCTGAAGGCAAGCCCAGACTGATCATTACCGCCGGCAGTCGTTGGAGTAAGGCAGAAAAAATCCCCGTCAGTTATCAAAACGCCAAAGATACCATGGAAATCTGCCAGCAATTTCATATCAATCGATTTATTTATGAAGATCTAAACCTGTTTTGCCTTTTGTCTCTAATCGACAATGACAACAACCTAAAATGCCTAAAACAATTTGTACAGGAAAAGGTCAACCCACTGATCGAACACGATGGGAAACACAAAAGCGATCTACTAAATACACTGATCAAATACGAAGCACATTACGGCAACAAGCAACTAACCGCCACCGAACTAAATATCACCAGAAGAACACTGTATAATCGGCTTGAACAAATCAAAACCATTCTTCAGACTGACTTTGAAGATCCGGAGAAGCGCATCACGTTAGAGCTCGCCATAATGCTTTATCAAAATGGAATCAAATAGCGAATGAGTACTATCATCTCCGAAAAAACCATTTTCCCCGCTCTTATGAACCAAAAATACACAAAAACCCCTGCCAAATATAATGTTTGGCAGGGGTTTCTTTGTGTGTCATGGGTACAAAATAGATACTGACCGTCAGCGCAGGCGCAAAACAAGACGCACCCACAAAGGTGAGTGCGCGATTTGCGTCCAGCTTCAAGCTGGTGGAGCGGGTGAAGGGAATCGAACCCTCGTTTTGAGCTTGGGAAGCTAACGTTCTACCATTGAACCACACCCGCAGATCTTCCAAATATATAGTAAGACCGCATTTGCGGTCTTTTTTAAAGAGTTATTTAAATCAATCAACTGCACCGGTGGTGCGGTTGATTGATTTAATGGTGACGCGTATGGGATTCGAACCCATGAATGCCAGCGTGAAAGGCTGGTGAGTTCAGCCGCTTCTCCAACGCGCCAAGTCATGGTGAGCCATCGGCGATTCGAACGCCGGACACCCTGATTAAAAGTCAGGTGCTCTGCCTGCTGAGCTAATGGCTCTTGTACAACGAAAATGATTGTATCAAATTTCGAAGATTTTGTCAATCACTTTTCCCAAATTTCTTGATTTCATTGTCGGGATACGCAAGATTTCCCTGTCATCATAAAGTATTCCCGATGCTGAGCGGAACCATCTACACCGCCGTGATCTGCCTGATTCTATAGGAACATGAGACAGGATGTGATGATTCTCTACGATTTAAAATTCTTTTCTTAAAATCGTCTGCTGCCGGTCGGGGCCGACGGCGACGATGGAGACAGAGGTTTCCGTCAGTTCTTCAACCCGTTTGATATAGGCTTTGGCATTCTCCGGCAGTTCCTCATAATTGCGGCAGGAGGAGATGTCCTGCTGCCAACCGGGGAGAGTTTCATAGATCGGCTCACACTGCTCCATGGCATCAAGGGAGGCGGGAAACTCCGTCATGATCTGGCCGCCGTAGCGATAGGCGACACAGAGTTTCAACTCTGATAGCTGATCAAGGACGTCCAACTTGGTCAAAGCCAGATCGGTCATGCCGCAAACCCGGGCGCTGTAGCGCAGCACCACACCGTCGAGCCAGCCGCAACGGCGGGGACGGCCGGTGGTGACACCGTATTCACCGCCAATTTTGCGTAAGGTTTCACCGTACACATCGTGCAGTTCCGTGGGGAACGGCCCACTGCCCACTCTGGTGGTATAGGCCTTGGCCACGCCGACGACGGCATCAATTTTAGTAGGACCGACGCCGGTGCCGGTAAGGGCGCCGCCGGCACAGGGAGAAGAAGACGTTACAAAAGGATAGGTGCCGTGGTCGATATCGAGATGTACCGCCTGGGCGCCTTCGAAAAGAACCTTTTTCCCTGCTTTCAACGACTCGTTGACGAGTACCGAGGTATCCGCCACATAGGGACGGATTCTTTCGGCCAAATCGGCGAATTCCTTTAAAATCGCCCCTTCGTCTAAAGGTTCTTCTCCATATATTTTTTCTAACAGTAGGTTCTTCTGCTTCAGAACAACGTGGAGTTTCCGTTGGAACTCGTCGAACTCCAAGAGGTCACAGATACGGATCCCGACGCGGTTCACCTTATCACTGTAAGCGGGGCCAATCCCCCGTTTGGTGGTGCCAATTTTGTCTTCGCCTTTGGCGCTCTCCTCAAGACCGTCGATGAGCTTATGATAGGGCATGATCAGATGGGCCCGGTCGGAAAGATAAAAGTGTTGAAAGGATATGCCCCGTTCTTGTAGCTGTTCCATTTCGCCAAGCAAGACGGATAAATCGACGACAACGCCGTTGCCGACAATGTTCAGGCTGTCTTTATTCAATATACCTGAGGGAATGAGATGCAATTTATATTCGGCGCCGTTGCTGATGACCGTATGACCGGCGTTGTTGCCGCCTTGGGAACGAACGACGACTTCGGAACGGTCGGCGAGAAAATCCGTGATTTTCCCCTTTCCCTCGTCTCCCCATTGTGATCCGACAATAATGGTTGCAGGCATATAAAGACCGCCTTTCTCTCTAAGCTGTGCATAAAGTGACAAAGTAATTATATTAAATAATGCTTGTTATGTCAATGAATTGTCGAAAAAGCAGCCGTTTCCCTGGGAAAAACGTTTATAAAACGTCGTCGCCAAAGGAAATCCCCAAATCCCGGGCTGTTTGCACCAGTTCACCGCAGGGATCGACCTTTTTCAGCACCCGGGCAAATTCTCCGATGGGCACCAATTCGATGTGGTCATTTTTCAAACAGACAATGACGTTTCTCCGTCCGTCAAAGGCCGCTCTCACCGCCGCCACACCGTAACGGCTGGATAAAATGCGATCAAAAGGCGCAGGACTGCCTCCCCGCTGCAAATGGCCCAAAACGATACAACGGGTTTCCAGGCCGCCTTCTTCTTTTAAAAGCGCCGCCACCACGTTGCCGATGCCACCAAGTTTTTCCGGATTATAGAGATTGCCCACGTTTTCGCCGCTAACAACTTTTTCCCCGTTGATTTTCGCGCCTTCGGCGACGACGATGATGCTAAAAGCCCGGCCCCGCTTTTTTCGGGATTCAATCTTCTTTAAGATTCCCCGGACATTGAAGGAAATTTCCGGAATCAGAATCACGTCGGCGCCCCCGGCAATCCCGGCGTAAAGGGCGATAAACCCCGCGTCCCGGCCCATGACTTCTAAGATCATCGCACGGTGGTGGCTTTCCGCCGTTGTATGTAATTTATCAATGGCATCGGTGGCGGTGTTGACCGCAGTTTCAAAGCCAAAGGTACGGTCGGTAATGGGGAGATCGTTATCGATGGTTTTGGGTACACCGATCACCGGAAGTCCTTTTTCTGCCAGCTCATAGCTAATGGCCATGGAGCCGTCGCCGCCGACGACGATCAGGCAGTCCAGTCCCAGCTTCTTTCCGTTGGCGATCACTTTATCGCTGACGTCTTCATAAACGGTTTCCCCGTCTTTTTCCACGGGATAATGAAAGGGATTGTCCCGATTTGTGGTACCCAAGATCGTGCCGCCCTTGGGCAAGATGCCCCGGACATTGTTGGGGCTCATCACGGTACAGTGCATTTCGATCAGGCCTTTGTAACCGTCGTAAAAACCGATCACTTCCGCCTTTTGTTTACAGGCTGTTTTGACCACGGCGCGAATTACGGCGTTCAAACCGGGGCAATCGCCGCCGCCGCATAAAATACCGAGTTTCATAAAAACCTCCTATTTCAAAAAAATAGTGTTTTTTTCTATTCTACTATAGATTCGTGATGCAACATCTTTTCCCTTTTTCTTTCCTCATCAAACAAAAACTTCCCCTAAAATTAAAAAAATAGCATTTTCTTCTATTCTTACCTATTTAAAATAAATATTCTAAATATTTTTCTTTTCTCTTCCTATTTATTGTGTTAAAATTGAAAGAAAAAAGAGGGATTTTCGTTATGGAAACGAGTCAGATTTTTGCCATTGCCGTATTCGTACTGGTTATGGCAGTCATCATCAGCGAAAAAGTCCACCGGGCAGCGGTAGCCCTGGCCGGTGGTATCATCCTGATTGTCTCCGGCGTCATTAGCTTTGATCAGGGGATTGAAGCCATCGATTTCGCTACCATGGGCGTGCTTTTGGGTATGATGCTCTTTGTCGCCGTGGTAAAGGAATCGGGACTTTTTGAGTACATGGCCATCAAGGCGGCAAAAATTGCCAAAGGCGACCCCTGGCGCATCATGGTGGCGTTCATGATTGTCACCGCGGTCTTTTCAGCCTTTCTTGACAATGTGACCACTGTTTTATTGGTGGGTCCCATGACCATCACCATCTGCCGAATGATCAAAACCAACCCGGTCCCATTTCTGCTCACGGAAATTCTCGCCTCCAATATAGGCGGCACCGCAACCTTAATCGGCGATCCGCCGAATATCATGATCGGCACCGCCGCGCATTTATCCTTCATTGACTTCATTCTTTACGACACACCCGTCATTATCGTTGTCATGGTGGCCATGGTGATCTTCTTCCGTTTCGTTTACAAAAACAAGCTTTCCGCCTCCGCCGATGCCCAAAGTGAAGTGCTCAGTCTTGATGAAAATAAGTTCATTAAGGATGCAAAGCTCTTTAAAAAGAGCGTGATTATGATCATTCTCGTGGTGGCCGCTTTTATCTGCCACAGTTTTCTTGGCGTCGAATCCTGTGAAGTGGCTCTGGCCGCCGGGATTATCATGGTTATCATCGGCAGGACCAACGTAGAAGAAGCCATTCACAATGTAGAATGGCCGACTCTGCTCTTCTTTATCGGTCTTTTTGTCGTCGTCGGCGCTTTGGACAAAACGGGTGTGATCGGCATGATGGCCAACGGCATCATCCAGGTTACCGGCGGCAATGTGATCTTGACCATGCTGGTCATCCTCTGGGTTTCCGCCCTGCTTTCGGCAATTTTAGATAATATTCCCTTTGTCGCCACGATGATTCCCTTGATTTTAACCATGGAAGCCAACGGCATTGATGCCGCTCCCCTTTGGTGGGCCCTTTCTCTCGGCGCCTGTCTCGGCGGTAACGGGACTTTGATTGGCGCTTCCGCCAATGTTGTACTTTCCGGGATCAGCAGCAAACACGGTTATCCCATTACTTTCATCAGCTTTCTTAAAATTGGTATGCCCATGATGCTGATTTCCGTGGTTATTGCCACCGCTTATCTATTGCTGCGTTTTGCCCTTTGACAAAAACAAACTACATGTATCCTACATGCATCTAAAGGATCATATCGCTGATATCTGTTTCACATATTGATTTTATAACTCCAAAATGGTAAAATGAAAAGAATAATGAAAAAAAATGGAGTAATATGATGGAAACAAATCAGCTTTTCGCCATTGCCGTATTTGTCTTGGTCATGGCGGTGATCGTCAGTGAAAAAATACACAGAGCGGCAGTGGCTCTGGCCGGCGGTATCATCCTGATCCTCTCCGGTATCATCTCCTTTGATGAAGGCATAGAAGCCATTGATTTCGGTACTTTGGGCGTATTATTGGGCATGATGCTCTTTGTGGCCGTGGTGAAAGAATCCGGTCTCTTTGAGTACATGGCCATCAAGGCCGCAAAAATCGCCAAAGGAGACCCTTGGCGCATTATGATCGCTTTTATGGTCGTTACAGCGGTTTTATCCGCCTTTCTCGATAATGTCACCACCGTTCTTTTGGTGGGGCCCATGACCATTACCATCTGTCAGATGCTCAAGGTAAACCCGGTGCCCTTTTTAATCACGGAGATTCTTGCTTCCAACATCGGCGGCACCGCCACCTTAATCGGGGATCCGCCCAACATCATGATCGGCAGCGCCGCCCATCTGTCCTTTCTGGATTTCTTGTCGATGGACGCTCCAGTGGTCGTCGTCATCATGATTGTCACGATTTTCTGTTTCCGTTTTATCTACGGTAAAAAGCTCACCGTAAGCCCAGAGGCCAAAGCGGAAATTCTAACCCTTGATGAAAAGAAAGCCATCAAAGACGAAAAGCTCTTCAAAAAGAGCCTGGTGATGATTTTCTTCGTCGTTCTCGGCTTTATGCTCCATGGTGTGATCGGCATAGAATCCTCGGTCATTGCTTTGGCCGCGGGCATTTTGATGGTCATCATCGGCGGCACCAGCGTGGAAGAAGCCATCCATCATGTGGAATGGCCAACGCTGCTCTTCTTTATCGGGCTTTTCGTCGTCGTCGGCGCCTTGGAAGCCACCGGTGTGATTACGCTGCTGGCCAACATGCTCATCGGGGCTACCGCAGGCAAATTGATCTTAACCATGCTGATGATCCTATGGATTTCAGCACTCCTATCCGCAATTTTAGATAACATCCCCTTTGTCGCCACAATGATACCGCTGGTCTTGACGATGGAAGCCAGCGGCATTGATGTTACGCCCCTTTGGTGGGCAATTTCTCTCGGCGCCTGCCTCGGCGGGAACGGCACTTTAATCGGCGCCTCCGCCAATGTCGTGCTTTCCGGTATCAGCAACCGGCAGGGATATCCCATTACCTTCCTTGCTTTTCTTAAAATCGGGATGCCAATGATGCTCCTTTCCATCGTCATTTCTTCTGTCTACCTATTGCTGCGTTTCGCAATCTAAGATAAAAACTGAAAGAAGGAATTGTCATGTATGAAAGTATGATCGATGGTGAAATCATCGAAATGACCAGCAGACAACTGGGGGCCAGCAAAGTGGTGGAACTCACGGGATCCCTCTATTACATCGAATTCCCGGTCACCGACTGTTGCACCCTCTCTTATACCTTTAACGTCAACAGCAAAAATCAATATCATCTGCAACGCATCAAGCCCTATCCCTTTGCCCACGATCCCATCAAAGGGGAGGAAGATGTTATCGCTTTCATCAAAAAAGACTTGTCCCGTTTTCGCAACGCGGCCAAAAGCAGCAATTTTGATAATTTCGTCACTGCTGTCAATAAACTGATGACCATCGGCGAACAAATGGACGACCTGTTTCTCAATTTCAATGTTGATAAAAAGGCCCTTTCCGAAATTGCACTGCACCTTGATGAGATTGAGGTACATATCGCCGAAGTGAAGCAATGCTCCGTTGAACTTGAGGTTCCCTACACAGCGGAATAACTTTTACAATCTTTATAACAAGGTAGACTTTTTGCCAGGGCGGCAGGGCGGCAGGGCGGCGAGAAACCGTATCCCGCAAGGCACAGGCAAAAAGCAGGTTCGCCGCGTATCAGCCTTTGTCGGCAGCCTGAGGGTGTGTCCCAAATTTGGGGCACACCCTCTCTTTTTTTACTGCTTTTATTGGCCGCCGCCGGGCATCTGCCCGCCGCCGGAGGGCATTTCACCACCACCTGGCATCTCTCCGCCACCGGGCATTTCACCGCCGCCCATATTGCCAAAGCCGCTGTTTTCTTCATCGTCTTCGGCAGAAATTACCTGCACGGTTTCACCGCCCTGCAAACCGTTGGTGATCTCAATATAGGAACCGTTGCTGATCCCCGTTTCCACCGTCACGTTTTCGGTGGTACCGTCGTCGTTGACCACCGTCACATAGGATTCGCCATTGGCGGTCTGCACCGCCGTGAGAGGAACGGCAATCACATCGGCGGCTTCTTCCAAAATGATCGAAGCCGTGCCGGTCATGCCGATTTTAAGGTTGCCGTCATTCTCAAAAGTCACGGTGGCGCTAAAGGTGGAACCGCTGGAAGAATAAGTGCCCCTTTCACTGATGAAGGTAATGTAGCCGGTATACACCGTATCTGTGGTTGACGTGGCAATCGCCACCTCATTGCCGACGCTGACTTTACCGATGTCTTCTTCACTGACGGACAAAGTCATCGACAGCGTGTCACTGCTGGCCACCGTAATATAATACTCCGAGGTAAGCTCTGCGTCCTCGTCGGGAAGGGACAATGTTTCGATCACGAGGTTATAAGGAGCATACATATATTTGCCGTTGGTATATTTTAGCAGCGGGTCGCCTTCGGCAACGGCTTCGCCGGCGCTGACCAAAACCTCCTCAAGATCATAGGTTGCGTGGGGTTCGATGTCTTCTGTTAAAGCGGAGGAAATTTCTCCTTCTGAGGAAAGCGTATTTTGGATGGTCATGGTTTGCACCGTTGTTGTAGTAACGGATTTGTCAGCTTCCACAGCGGCGCCATCTTGCAAGAGGATGCCACCAATCACCGAAGAGGCAATCACCGCAACGACCGCCAAAACGGTAACAAGGATTTTATGCTTCTTTACAAATTTTATAAACTTGAAGAACTTACTGCCTCTTTTGGCTTCTAATTGCTGTTTTTTGCTCATGCCACATTCTCCCTGGTCACATAGATTCGATAGGTCCTCAGGTTACCGTTTTCCGCGGTAACGCTGACCAGCACTTTATTAACGCCTACGGCCAAATCGTCATTTCCCGTTACAGCAACGACAGCGGCATCATCCTCGGCAACGGCGCTCACGGTAATGTCGCTGACATCGTTGGCTACCGTGATAAAATACGTGTCATTGGTTTTCGTAAAATCTGTCTGAAAAGCGTAATCCGTTACCGCAAGGCTTGATAAATAATTATTGTAGGAACCCTGGTACGTCACGGTTGCGGCAGAAGAGACAGTGGAAGCAGAAGCCGCCGGAGTAGCAGTTCCTCCCCCAGCCGCGGCAGATGCTCCCGCTGTGCTCCCGTTGGCCGTTTCGTTTTCCGTTTCGTCTTTGCTTTCGCCGCCGGTTTCTTCTTCCACCGGTCTTGGGGCTACCGTAAAGGTCAGCGTATCACTGATGGACACGCCGCTATCACTTAAAAGGACAGCCGTAACGGTATACGTTGTGCCGGAAACAGCGTCTGCAGGAAGGTACGCCAATGCATTGAGAGAAGAAAGCCCCACCAAATCCGCAGAGGCGATCTGATACGATTTTTGTACGGCGTTATACGTAACGGAAACACTCTCTTTTGTGGTCAGGCCGGTGACTTCTGGAGATACGGTTAGGGACAGCGTATAGCCGGTATCCGTTTCCGGTATCCCGGTGAGATCCACGCTAAAGCTGTATGCTCCCTGGGCTTCGACTTCGCTGACAGAGGATACCAGCAGATTCGTATCGTCGGCCCCGTAAACGAGCATGCCGGGAATCAGCAGGAGCAGAGCGATGACAGGGATCCAAGTTTTCTTTTTCATTTCAGTATAACCTCCCCTTATTCCTGTTTCAGAGCATCGATTGGCCGTAAACCGGCAGCGCGGTAGGAGGGAAAAATCCCAAAGACCAGACCGACGGCAGCAGAGACGCTGAAGGATACCAGGATCACACCGACGCCGGGAGCAAAGGAGACGCCGAAAACCTCTGAGGCAAAACCGCCGCTGATACCGGCAACAATACCCAGGATGCCCCCGAACAAACTCAAGACCAATGATTCAATGAGAAACTGTTTTAAAATATCTGAACGCTTGGCGCCCAGGGATTTCCGGATGCCGATTTCCTTCGTCCGTTCCGATACGGAAACCAGCATCACATTCATCACGCCGATGCCGCCCACAAGCAATGAGATTCCGGCAATGCCACCCAAAAGCAAGGACATCGTATTCGTGATATCCGCCATTGCTTCCAGCGTTGATTCCTGGGTGGAAACACTGAAATCATCATCAGCGGAGAGAGCGTAGGTTCGCGTCAAGTACATTTCCGCTTCACTGGCGGCCTCCTCCACCCCGTCTTCGCTGGCGGCTTTCAAATAAAGATTGCTGATACCGGTGTCAGTGCCAAGATATTTTACGGTGGTCATCGGCATCAGTAACATATCGTCAACATTGTTCCCCATGGAAGAGCCGGTACTTTCCAATACGCCGATCACGGTATAATGGTCGCCGTCGATTTTCACCGTTTCTCCCAAAGGGTTCGTTAAACCAAAGAGATCTTTGGCGGCGTCACTGCCGATGATCACCACTTTGCTACAGTTTTCAATATCGATTTCCGAGATCGTTCTGCCCTTTGCCAACTGATAACCCATGATATCAATGTAATGATCGTTGGTGGCGATGAGAGACGTTTGGGCTGAGGTCTCCGCTTCCCGGCTCACCGTGGCGGAAACGGTGAGATACGGCGCTGCGCTGTCAATTAGGCTCAGCGAGGTAAAACCGTCCAGCTCATCGTAATCAAGGGTCGTGTCGCTGTTGTTGATCGTCACCGTCAGCACATCGGCGCCAAGGCTGGAAACCTGGTCTTGGACACTACCGGCGGCACCGTTACCGATGCCCACCAAAATGATCACAGAGGCGATCCCGATCACCAAACCCAGCATGGTGAGACCGGAGCGCAATTTGTTACTGCGGATATTGCTAAATGCCAGTTTGACCGTTAAAAACAGATTCATCGCGCGTCCCCCGTGTCCATGAGCTTTCCGTCACCAATGGTTACCACCCGTTTCGCCTTGGTGGCAACCTTTAAATCATGGGTAATCAGGAGGATCGTCTGCCCCCTATCGTTTAACATTGCCAGGAGCTCCATGATTTCCGTGCCGGTTTTGGAATCAAGGGCGCCGGTGGGTTCATCGGCCAGGATGATATCGGGGCTGCAGGCAAGGGCCCGGGCAATGGCAACCCGCTGCTGCTGGCCGCCGGAAAGTTGGCAAGATAAATGCTGATACCGGTCGGTAAGTTTCATCTTCTCCAGGAATTCCAAGGCTCTCGCCTTGGCGTCTTTTTCCCCCATCCCTTTATAAAGCAAGGGTACCATAACATTTTCAAGGGCGTTCATCTTGGGCAAAAGATTAAAGCTCTGAAACACAAAACCGATTTTTTCATTGCGGATCTTCGCCTGCTCATTGTCGGAAAGCTGCGTCACGTCTTTTCCCGCCAATAGATAAGTACCGCTGTCCGCCATATCCAGCAGACCGATGATATTCATCAGCGTCGATTTCCCGGAACCGCTGGGACCGACAATGGAAACGAACTCCCCTGCTTTTACCTGAAAATCGATATGATCCACGGCACAAATCGTCTCGTCCCCCATTTGATAAGTTTTACTCAAACCAGTCATTGCGATCATTTTCTTCTCCTTAACCGATCTTTTCTACACGCACCGTCTCGTCACCGCTAAGCCCCGCGGTGATTTCCACGTAATGAGCGTCGCTGATACCGGTTTCCACGGTCTGCTTGGTAATACTGCCATCGTCACCCACAAGGTAAACGTAACGGTCAGCAGCGCTGAAATAGACGGCCTCCACGGGCACGGCGATGACATCCTCCTTGGATTCCAACATAATCGTGCAGTTGGCCCCCATGCCGAGTTTCAAATTCCCGTCATTGACCATACTGATGATGACCTCAAAATAGGCGGTATTATTGTTGTCCGTGGACGTACCCGAACTGCCATTGCTGTTGGCGGAAGCAGCCGCTTCGCTGCCGCCAACGCTGCTTTCCGTGGTTTCAGAAGAAGTATCGCTGCTTAAAGATCTGCTGGCAGCGCCGCTGAGATAGGTAATCGTACCCTCATAAACCGTATTCTTGTCGGCATTGACGACGATATCCGCTTCGTCGCCTTTGGCGACCATGTTGATCTCGTCCTGGGGAACCGTAATGTCGAGGATGAGCTCATCGGTGGGGTAGATGGTGATGTAGTGACTGCTCGTCGCCGTCGCCCCGGTTTCCGGCGCGTTGATTTCGGCAATCACACCGTTGCAGTCGGCAGTCAGATAAGTGCCGTTGCTGTATTCCGCTAATTTCTGTCCTGTCACCACAGCGTCGTCCGTTTCCACGCAGGTCGCTTTCAATGTTTTTGAAGTGCTGAAAGACACGGTTTCCGGATCGGCGTAGGTGATTTCCCCGGCTGCGGTCAAGGTCCTGTCTATGGTTCTCGTCGTCACCGCGACAGTTTCATAACTGACCGCGTCTTCCGCATCGTTATCCAGGTAAAGCAGCGCCGCTGTGGCGGCGGCCAACATAAAAACGAGAACCGCGGCGCCGCAAAACAGAAGGCCTTTGGGATTCTTTCGGAACCGCTGGCGAAAATCAAGCCGCCGCTTCCTTGTCTTAGCCACCGTTACCCCCGTTAAGGCAACACTCTCCGCCACGGCAAGGCTTTCTTCTGCGCTCTTGGAGGCAGTATCGCAAGCCTTGCCACGGTCGCCCTCAAAAAAAGCCAGCCCTTCGCCGCCTGCTCCCTTTGCTTCTGTTTCGTCATGCGTGAGACCGTCTCTCTTATTTCGATTCAAAAATTTCAATGCGGAAAACCTCCCCGAAAAGCAAACTAACCATGAATTCAGCATAGAGGAGCGATATGTAAAATCCATGGCTATTTTTTCCTTCTTTGATGAAAAACCAGCAGGAAATTGAGGAACAGATCCCATTGAAAAAACCTGCCGCCCTTCGCCAAGGCCGATACGGCGTCGGTTACGCGGCACTGCCGAAACCCCCATAACGCAAAAACGGCATAGTCGGTATTTTCTACCGGCTATGCCCCATTTTTCAAAGGAAACCATTCCCTTAGAACCCACCTTTTAACGGCGGCTTCCGCATGATCATAAAATCATTTTATTCTTTTGTTTCGTCTGCCGCCGCAGCGCTTTTTTCTTCACAGCAGCCAGAGGAATCCGCGTTTTCCGCGACGTCTTCTTCCGTGTCTTCCTCTATGCTTCTTTCAATGGTCGCCTCGTCGTCGGCATAGCGGATGGTATATTCCACTACAACGTCCTCTTCATCGCCGCCCTTGATCTTTTCCTTGACTTTGCCAACAAAGCCGCAACACGAGGCCCCCTTCACTTTTTCCGCTACTTTCGCTGAGGTTTCTTTGACGCCGCTGATGGCGAAATCTTTTTTATCTTTGATGTCCTGCCTCGTTTCCGCGCCGGATTGAGGAACGGTCAAGGCGGTTACGGCCGCGCCGACCACAACGCCGACGGCCAAACCGATGGCAATGCCGCCGAGCATCATCATGTTTTCTCTCATTTCTGCCTCTTTTTTACTGATGACAGGAACCTGATCCCGGAACAATTTTTTGGCAACAGGACTGAAGGAGTATTTGCTAAATCTCACTTACAGCACCTCCTTTCCTTTGATTGGATTTATTATATGATAACTGGCTTTGTTTGTCAAATGGAGACAAAGGCAAAAATCCTGCGCCAGCGGGGTTTGACTCTGGGCAGGATTTCATAAACGCAATTAGTCTTTCTTGACGGTGGTTTTGATAAAGGGCATCATGGAACGAAGCTGTTTGCCGACAATCTCCACCTGATGTTCTTCGCCCAGGCGTTCCAAGGCATTGAAACGGGGACGGCCCGCCAGATTTTCCTTGATCCAATCGGAGGCAAAAGTACCTTCCTGGATGTTCTTCAGGTTTTGTTTCATGGCCTTCTTCGTTTCTTCCGTGACAATGGTGGGGCCCACATGAAGGTCGCCCCATTCCGCCGTATCACTGACAGAATAACGCATGGTAGAAAGGCCGCCTTCATAGATCAGGTCGATGATCAGCTTCAGTTCATGCACACACTCGAAATAGGCGATTTCCGGCTGATAACCGGCTTCCACCAAAGTTTCAAAGCCGGCGATCAAAAGATGGCTCAAGCCGCCGCAAAGGACGTTTTGTTCGCCGAAGAGGTCGGTTTCGGTTTCTTCCCGGAAGGTGGTTTCAATGACCCCGGCTCTCGTGCCGCCGATACCTTTGGCCCAGGCCAAGGCGATGTCTTTGGCTTTGCCGGAGTAATCCTGCTCCACAGCGATGAGATCGGGAACGCCGCTGCCTTCCGTATACGTGCGGCGGACAAGATGCCCGGGACCTTTGGGGGCGATCATGATCACATCAACATCTTTGGGAGGAACGATTTGGCCGAAATGGATATTGAAACCGTGGGAAAAGACCAGGACTTTCCCTTCGCTCATTTCCGCTTTGACGGTATCTCTGTAAATCTTTGCCTGCAATTCGTCGGGGGCGACAATTTGAATGATGTCGGCCTTTTTGACCAATTCTTCCGTGGTCATAATGGTCATACCGTCCGCTTCCGCCTTTTTCCAATTGGGGCTGCCGGGAAGGTCGGCCACAATCACGTCGAGACCGCTGTCTTTCAAGTTCTGGGACTGTGCGTGTCCCTGAGAACCATATCCGATCACACCGATTTTTCTGCCTTTCAAAAAGGATAAGTCGGCGTCACTGTCATAATACATTTTTGCCATGTTTCATTCCTCCTATTGATTCCAAGTTAATATTGTTTACCTATTTAATCAATAATTGTAGCACCATTGTGGGGAAAAAGCAATCACTTTTTGAGTACAACAATCAGAAAAAATATGCGCACCTCACTTCAAATATGGCAGATAAGGATTGAGATCGGCGCTGTTGAGATAGAGACCGTAATATTCCTCCAGGGTGGCGACGTTTAACTGTTTCATTTCCGCGGCGACTTCCACGCCGACATAGCGGAAATGCCACGGTTCGTAGATAATGCCGGTGATTTGCTGTTGATTGGTGGGATAGCGCAGGATATAGCCGTATTCGCTGCAATGGGCAGCGATCCATTTGCCCTGAACGGTGCTGCCAAAGGATTGGAGCAGGGTACCGTCGGTGGTGACGTCCATGGCAAGGCCCAACTGATGCTCGCTGGTGCCGGGAACCGCCGAGATGGTACCGGCTTTATAGATGTTGCCTCCCTGTTTGGAGATCTGATTCTGATAGAGAGTTTGCTGGGTTGCATAGGAACGGTAACCGCTCTGGGTATAGAGGGAATAGCCGGGATAGGCTTTTTTGAAATCGGCAATCATTCGGTTCATGGCCGATGCCGCGGCGGACCGCATTGACTGGGGCGCCTTTCCCGGATAAACGTAACTCACCGCCGTAAGATCATTGGGCACATAAGAAGCGGCGTTCACAATGGGATAGGAACGGTTCACCAACTGGGCATAGCCGCTGTTGGGATTACCGGATTTCTTTTTGAAGGTCACCGAAACGGTATGATTGGCTCCGTTTATGGCCACCGACTTCCGCACCGCGTAGCCCAGGGAGACACCGTCTACCTTGACTTCATTGACCATATAGCCGCTGTCCGGGAGAAAGCGGTAGGTGACGGAAGCGCCGTCCACCAGGGTGGCGGTTCCCGCCGGGGAAATCTTACCGTGATCCCCCGCCGTGGCGGTGATCTGATGGGTATCCCCTGCCAGATAATTGTCAAGACGTAGCAAAACCATGGCGATCTGGGCTCTCGTCGAGGAATCCAAGGGTAGCAAATAACCGTCGCTACCGTTAATCAAACCCCAAGATGTGCAGAAAACCCCGGCTTTCACGGCCCAGGAACCAACGTTAGTGACATCATCAAAGGAATGGTAAAGCGCCGCTTCACCGTTCTCATTCGTCACTTTCCCCTGAACGGAGAGAAAACGGTACAAAAAGACCATCAGCTCCTGGCGGGAAACGTCGCTGCCGGGACGAAAAGAGCCGTCTTCATAACCGGCGGCAATGCCCTTTTCCACGCCCCAAAGCACGGCGTCGGTGTACCAGGTGGCCGCCGCCACGTCGAAAAAGGGATTTTTAGCGCTGACTGCGGGAGAACCGGCGCCCCGGTATAACACCGTCATGAGCATGGCCCGGGACATGGCGACATCCGGGGCAAAGGTCGCCGCCGTCACACCTTCCATATAACCCTTTTCATAACAGTGATTCACCGCCGGAGCGTACCAGGAGCCGGCGGAGACGTCCTGAAAGACGGCTGCCTTGACGTTGCCGGAAAAACAAAGCAACAAAAAAAGAGCAACAAAAAACGGTAACGGTACATTCTTTTTCATTGTTTTTCTCCTTTGTGTAAAAGATGAAGGCAGGTGATACCCGGCCAACTTTTCGCTGCCGGGTTCAACCCTGCTCTTCGCTGGGAGGTCCGCTTTCTTCTTCGTGATGAAAGTCCATATCGCAAAAAAGGGAATATTCTCTTAAAAATCCCAGCTGAGCCGTGCCCACGGCGCCGTTTCTATTTTTGGCGACGATGGCTTTGGCCAGACGCTTTTCTTCGGATTCATCGTAATAATGGGGCCGGTGGATAAAAATGACGATATCGGCATCCTGTTCCAAAGCACCGGATTCCCGCAGATGGGAAAGATCCGGTTCTTTGATTTTGCCCTCATTTTTCACGGAAGCCCGGTTTAACTGAGAAATCACCACCACCGGTACTTCCAGCTCCTTGGCCAACCCCTTTAATTGCCGGGAGATTTCAGAAATCTGCTGTTGGCGGCTTTCCGTCTGTTGCAGGGAGGAGGCTTGCATCAAACCGATGTAGTCAACGACCACGAGATCAAGACCTTTTTCCCGTTTCAGTTTCCGCAGTTTACTACGGAGTTCCGCCACGGCGATCATCGAGGTGTCGTCAATATACAGATTGGAACGACTGATTTCTTCCATGGCCGCGGCCAATTTGGCAAAATCTCCGTCGGAAATCCCCTTGGCGCTTTTGGCTTCTTCCTGATTGACCCTGGCTCTGGCGAAAAGCATCCTGGAGGCTACCTGCACCGCCGTCATTTCCAGAGTGAAGAACGCCACCGTGGCTTCGTGGATGGTGGCGGCCCGTTCCGCGATATTCAGGCAAATCGTCGTTTTACCCATGCCGGGGCGGGCGGCGACGATGATCATCTCCCCTTTTTTGAGACCGCCGATGAGCTTGTCCAGTTCGATAAAGGTGGGAATCCCCTTTTCTTCTTTGCCGATCCGGTCATAGGCCTCGGCGACAAATTCCCCCACCTGCTTTAAGGAAGTCGGTTCCGTCTGCTGTTTCAGCAGGTAAACTTCGGCTTCCGCCTCATCCAGAAGCAGCGCCGCGGCTTTCTCTTCCGCCTGGGCTTCCTGGGAAATCCGTTGGGAAATGGTAATGAGCTGGCGCTTCGCAGCCTTATCCTTCACGATATGGGCATAGGTTACGGCATTGGCCGCCGAGGGTACGGCATCGTAAAGCTCCGTCAAATAGGAGGTGCCGCCGACAGCGTCGAGGATACCCTCAATCTTCAGGACATTGCTCAAGGTGACGATATCGATATCCTTGTCCCCTTCGTGAAGGGAAATCATGGCCGCGTATATCTTTTTATGACTGTCCCTGTAAAAATCGCCGACTTTGATTACTTGCGAAACTTCGTGGAGGAGGCCCGGCTCCAAAAGAATGGAACCCAGCACCGCCATTTCCGCCGCTTCGCTTTGGGGTAACCCCAGGCCGACGAGAAGTTCTTGCTGATCCACAAAAAAATCCTCCGTCAGTTGATAATAATAGTTTACTCTGTCGGAGGAAATTTCGCAATATAATTATTCGTCTCTTTTATTTACCAAAGATTTCTCCGACCACATCCTGTACGTTTTCGTAAGTGATGATCTCAATATCGTGCTGCCCCTGAGGTACGTCCGCCAAGTTTTCCTTGGGCAGGATGATCTTTTTCATGCCTGCTTGGCGGGCGCCGTAAATCTTTTCCGCAATCCCTCCCACCGCGCAGACGCGGCCGCGGATGGAGATTTCACCGGTAACGGCGAGATTCTGGGGGATCGGCAGATTTTTCAGGCTGCTGTAGATGGCGAGGAAAATCGCCAGCCCCGCCGAGGGACCGTCGATATTGCCGCCGCCGACCACGTTGACGTGAATATCGTAATCGTTAAGGTCTTCCCCGGTGAGCAACCGGTAGACGGAAGAAGCGTTGAAAACCGAGTCTTTCGCCATGGAACCGGCGGTATCGTTGAAGCGCACCGTCCCCTTGCCCTTACCCCGGGCCTTGAAGGAAACCGCCTCAATGCCTAAGACCGAACCGTGAAAACCGTAAACGCCGAGGCCGTAGACTTTGCCGACCTCCGCCGTGTCTTTGGCCAGATCCCGGTGGTACGGCGTGAGGCGGGCGTTGCGCAGCACCTCTTCCACGAGATCCTTCTTGATGACGCGGCGTTTCCGCTGTAAATCCCGTTGGCGATAGGTGAGCAAACCGTAGGCGTCGGCTAAGATATTCACGGCCTTTCTGCCATCGGCAGTATAGGCGGCGATCAACTCCGCCGCGGCGCTTTCCAGCTTCAAACCAAGACGGGAGACGGCCTCTTCGACGATGGTGACAATATCCTTGGGGGAAAGGGGCTCGAAATAAACTTCGCCGCAGCGGGAACGCAGGGCGGAGTTGAGTTCCGCGGCATCCCTCGTGGTGGCGCCGATCAAAATAAAATCGGCGGGAAGACCTTCCTCAAAGATATTTTTGATGTATTTCGGCACCATTTCATCGTTGGGATCGTAATAGGAGGATTCAAATTCCACCTTCTTATCTTCCAGCACCTTTAAGAGCTTGTTCAAAAGCATCGGATCCATTTCACCGATCTCGTCAATAAAGAGCACGCCGCCGTTGGCGTCGGTAACCAGACCCGGTTTCGGTTCGGGAATCCCCGTATCGGCCAAATCCTTTCGGGCTCCCTGGTAAATGGGATCGTGAACGGAACCCAAAAGGGGATTTGTGGTTTCCCTGGGGTCCCAGCGCAACGTCGCGCCGTCGATTTCAATAAAGGGCGCGTTCTTGCCAAAGGCGGAAGAACCGCTCTTTTTCGCTTCTTCCAAGGCAAGCCGGGCAGCGGAGGTTTTGCCGACGCCGGGGGGGCCGTATACGATCACGTGCTGGGGATAAGACGAAGCCAATTTTCCCAAAAGTGCGTTGACGGCTTTTTCCTGACCGACGATTTCCGATAAGGAGGAGGGGCGCAGCTTTTCCAGGGCGTTGCCGGTGAGACGCCGGGTTTTCAGGGTCTCCAGATGGGCGAATTTCTTGAGAGTCGCCGGGTTTTCCGGACCGCTGAGGTCCCGCAAAACCTGCAATTTGATATCCCTGTAATAATCGTCCTGTTTTTCCTGCATCTTATCGGCAATGATTTTTTCCAGCTGATCTTCAACGTTTCTGCGGGCAATCATCTCGCAAACTTCCGCCATAAGCCGGTCAATGCGCTGTTCAATGCTGCCTTTTTTGCATTCAAAACTGGCGTCGTAATAGACGATCTTTTCCAGAGCAGCCAGACGTTTTTCCATATCAGCGGCGCCCAAAAGGTCGAGAATCTCCAGTTTTGTGCTGCGGATCACCAATTGATCCGGGCCGAAAACGTCATTTAGGAGGTCTTCCAAAGAAGAAAGCTTTTCTTCAAGGCGCTCCTCATATTGTGCTTGTGTTTCTGTCTTTTTTTTGGCCATTTACGATTCTGCCTGAACATCGACGACGATCTCTGTTTTCACTTCCGCGTGAAGTTTTACCTTGACCTTATATTGGCCGATCGTCTTGATGTGGTCTTCCATTTCAATATTGCGTTTATCAGCTTTGATGCCGTTTTCTTCCATGGCGGCGGCGACGTCCATATTGGTGACGGAGCCGAAAAGGCGTTCGCCTTCACCGGTTTTGGCTTTCAAAACAAAGGTTTTCCCTTTGATCTCTTTGGCCTGGGCCTGGGCTTCGGCCAACTTTGTCGCCGCGGCAGCCGTTTCTTTGGCTTTGTCTCTTTCCCAGCGTTTCATATTCGCGGCATTGGCCTCAAGGGCCAGCTTTTTGGGGAGCAGATAGTTTCTGGCATATCCGTCGGAAGCGTTGACCACTTCCCCTTTTTTGCCATGACCGCTGACATCCTGAAGTAAAATCACTTTCATTTTTCCGTACCTCCGTCTTTCTTAGATTTTTGTTTTCCAATATTATTACGATAATCGAGAATCGTGTCCACAGCGCCGATTAGGATAAAAAACATGACCGCCACCGAAGGGAACATCAAGGCGGCAAGCCAAATCACCCCTTGGAAGATTACCCCCATACCCACGCGGACCATGATGTAGCGGGTAAAGGCGATCCCGGCAATGATCAGTATGGGGCAATAACTGATGGCGATATTCTTCGCCAAAGTGAGCAGCAACTCGTTATGGGTGAAGTTCCCCACCACCAGAGAAAGCAGGGCAATCACGAGACCCCACATGACCCACCAGGGCAGATGCCAATCACGGAATTTGGGCAGCGGCCTGATATCAAACCGCAGCCTTCTTAAAATCAGCACGGCAAAGAAATAGTTTCCCGCCGCCATCATCATGGCGACGATCACGAAGATTGCCGGCAGCAGCTGTTTCATCAGGGCGATGATCTGTTCCACATACGTCTGGGCGGTCATCCCCGCGGGCACCATGGCATCGAGAAGGCCAGCGTCGGCATAAGCCGCATAGGCCTCCCGCATATGAGCTTCAAAGGAACTGAGCAAAGATGAAAAATTCAAGGAGCCCAGTATACCGCCGAAGGTAATGGAAGCCAAGGTCACCGCGGCGGCGGCCAAAATGCCGAAAATCAGCGTCTTGCCGGGAGAATACTGCTTTTTAAAGCAAATTCCGTAGACCAGGCCGAAGCCCGCCAAAGACAGGGCAGCAAACAAACCGTTGAGCACTCCGGCAAAAACCATGGCTAAGATTGCCGTGATCACGCTCACCGCCACACCGGCAGGGACCCCATTTCTCAAGATGACAATCATCACCGGCACCGACCAGAGAAACATGACCAAGGTGCCGAAAATGGGTATGTATATCCCGATCAGCAGCAACAGCACGGCAAGGGCGGTGAAAATGCCGCAATCCGCAATTGTTTTTGTTGAAAAATGTTTTTTTTCCATGAACTACCTCTTCCCCTGGGACTATGACAAAAAAAGCCCCGGTTCGGGGCTTTTTACGCGGTAAAACCGCTCGGAATTAATCGGTGCTGTAAGGCAGCAGGGCAACTTGTCTCGCTCTTTTGATCGAGGTGGTCAAAGCGCGCTGATGTTTCGCACAAGTACCGGAAATTCTTCTGGGTAAAATCTTACCCCGTTCACTGACATATTTTCTCAGACGTTTTTCGTCTTTATAATCAATATAGTCAATTTTATCTACGCAGAAAGCGCAAACTTTTCTTCTGACTCTACGGCCGCCGCGAGGACGGGACGATCTTTCAGCCATGATCTTTCTCCTTTCTTAAAACGGGATTTCATCCAGGGGAGTCATTTCTTCCCCGGCGATATCGGGAGTATAACCGCTACCCCCGCCGGAATTGCCGTCTTTGGGTGATAAGAACTGGACGTTGTCCGCCACGATTTCCGCAACGGTACGTTTTCCGCCGTCGTTGGCTTCGTAAGTTCTGATCTGCAGTCTGCCTTCCACCGCCACCAATCTGCCTTTGGCAAGATAGCGGCCGCAGGTTTCGGCTAAGCCCCGCCAGACCACAACGGGAATGAAATCGGTTTCTTTTTCCCCCTTGGCATTGGCAAAGTTTCTGTCCACCGCGACGGAAAACGTGGCCACCGCCACGCCGTTGCCGGTGGAACGAAGTTCCGGATCCCTGGTCAAACGACCAATTACAACGATTCTGTTCAGCATTTTTTCACCTGAATCTTTCTGACTTATTCGCCTTCGCGAATGACAAGATATCTGATGACCTGGTCGGAAATTTTAAAATTTCGTTCCAGTTCTTTTGGAAGTTCCGTGTCGGCTGCAAAGTTGCAGAGAACATAGAAACCTTCCCGCAATTTCTGAACTTCATATGCCAGGCGACGTTTTCCCCATTGTTCCACTTTGGTAACTTCACCGCCGTTTTTGGCGATGATGTCGGAAAATTTTTCAATCGCGGCATTGACCTGCTCTTCATCTAAATCGGGACGGAGAACATACATGGCTTCGTAATTGCGCATCGTATACGACACCTCCTTTCGGACTTTGGCTTCACCTGCTGTGAAGCAAGGAGCTAAACGGAATTCAAATTCCGTCATAAGCCTATTAAGTATAGCATAGCCATAATTGTTTGGCAAGGGTTATTTAGAGCTATAAAAGCTGCCCTCCCTTACGGATCAACTGATCACGTCGGTTACGAGGGGCCGGTTTCTGTTTTTGTTTGAATCTCCTTGAGCCGCCGTTCCGTTTCAGCCCGGGACAGCATCACCACACGGTTACAGGTGGTGCAGCGCAAACGAAAGTCGGCGCCGACCCTTAACACTTCCCAGTGATAACCGCCGCAGGGATGCGGTTTTTTCAGACGCAGCAGATTTCCCACTTTAATCTCCATGATGTTCCACCTTCGTAATGATTTGCCGAACAGGATAAGGAATGGTGATGCCGGCGTTGAATAGCGCCTTTACGATCACTTTCCGCAAAGAACGGGCAACGGCCCATTGGCTCATGGGCTGCGTATAGGCGATCAAACAGATGGAAAAACCGTTTTCACCAATGGTTTCAAGACCCTCCACGCTGGGTTCCGCCGTGAGCAGATCCTGATGTTCTGCATAATATGCTTTCGCCGCCGCGGCGATCACCGCTTCCGCTTCATCAATGCTGCTGTCAAAGGAGATCTCGAAGGTCTCCTTGACCCGCATATCATAGCGGCAGTAATTCAGCACATCGGTGATGGCGCCGTTGGGCACCACGATCAGCTCGCCGTCGCCACCCTTCAACTGGGTCACCCTAAGCCCCACCGATTCCACGGTGCCCGTAAACTTCTGATTTAAAGTGATGTACTCGTCCACGGCATACTGATTTTCCAAAATAATGAAGAAGCCTGCGAAAATATCTTTGATCAGGGACTGGGCGCCGAAACTGACGGCGAGACCGAGGACGCCGGCGGCGGCCAAAATCGAAGCGACATTGATGCCGAACTTGGATAAAATCGTCACCAATGCCACAAAGGCGACGGTATAATGAACGACGCTGCGGACAAGGCGGTACAGCGTCAAACCGCGGTTGTTGTTTTTCGCCGGGCTGAACTTCATGCCGTGCTTGGCCAAACCGCAGATGACGCGGTCCAGCAAAAAAGCAACGACGATAATCACCACGGCGTCAACAATCCCCACGAGAATGCCGCCATCGGTATGCCAGTTTTCGATGATCGTCAAAAGTTCCATTTCCTTAATTTTCTCCCATTCTTCCCGCGATTTCTTTCAAACCCCGCTCCACAGAATTGTCGCATCCTGCCGCGGCCTTCAAGATTGCGGGGATATATTGGGTGGCATTCGCCTCCGACAATGCGGAGGCCGCCTTCATTTTAATTTTCCAATCCTCCGCTTCAAGATAGGACGCCAAGACCTTTAACCCCTTGTCCAGGGGATAGGCGGCAAGAACGGCAAAGGCCGCTCCCAATGTTTCCTTTTCCAGATGCGGCAAAAGAGCGAGGATTTCGTCGTTTACTTTTTCCGCATCCCCCGCCCCCAACACCGACAGATAGACCAGGCGCAAACTGGCCGTCATCTCCTCAAAGCAGAGGGAAAGCAGTTTGGCCGCCTCTTCGGGATACGCTCTGATCAGCTTTTCAAAATACACAGGCAGGCAGGGCTTTTTGCCCACGGCCATTTCGTAGACGTCGTTTTTAATCCGCTCCCAGCCGCAGTCGATCAGTTCCGCCACGGCGGCTTCGGCGTTTAAGGGATCGCCATAACCGGCCAAAATATGCAGAAGCTTCTGATTGAGGACCGGCGTATCTTCGGGTATTTGCAATTCAATCCAAAGCAGTTCCTTCTGGGAGGGGCTTTTCGTGTTTTTTCGTTTTTTGAATAATTTTGTAAAAAAGGATGCGATCGACATAGAACCTCACAAAGTAATCACTTTATCCACGCTGTGGAGAATCCGCAAAAGGCGTCCGGTCTGCGCCGGAAAAAGAGGGTCGATTTCCCCTTCTAAATGATAATGAGCAACGCTAAGGGCGGAAGCAAAGATTGCCGTGCCGCTGTTTTCCAGCTCCGTCAAAACGGCGTGGAGGGGGGAATCCCGCCGCAACAGTTTCACGGCGGAATGAAGGAGTATGATATATTCGGGAAAAAACCGCTGATTGGCCATGGTGGTAAAATAATCAACCATCAGCTCAAGACCGTGTTCCGCCTCATCGCTGCCGATGGTTTCCCCGGTAACGAGGTAGCAAATGGAGGAGTGCTCTTGGAATTCTTTCAGCGATAACAGCGAAAAATCTTCCGCCACTTCCTCTTTGAGCTGTTTCCACAAAGGTTCCTTTACGTTCATCAGATCACCTCATTGATTCTTTTCAGGTCTGCCGAAACGGCAAACGGCGATACAACGGCCGCAGATGCGTTTGCCGAAGGTTTGCCGGGTTTCCGTGAGATAAGCATCGCATTTATGAAAATCAAAACGGAGGGAGAGATCTTCCCTTTCATCAAAGGGTCTCCCTAAAATCGCCTGGGCGGGGCAACTATCGGTGCAGAGGGTACAATCGCCGCAGAGGTTTTCCGCCGGTGTTCCCGGGGTCAGCGGTGCGTTGGTCAGCACCGTGCCCAAGCGCAGGCGGGGGCCAACCTCTTTGGTCACCAAAGCGCAGCTTTTGCCGATCCAGCCCAACCCGGATAATTGCGCCGCCATCCGATGAGAAAAAATACTGCCGTTTTTGGCGCCGGTACGCTGGGAAGCGGGGATGGGATAGGCTTCGTAGCCCATTTTCAGCAAATCGTTATGGAGCCGCAAACCGATTTCATTGATCAGGGCGTTGGCGATATCGTAATAAGCAAGATACGTATGGGTCGGGTGCTCAAGCAATTCCTCTACAACACGAAAAGGCAGGTAGACACCGAAGGATACCCCCCGGGTCAAGCCGTCAAAACAATGACCGTAAGCCGCGTGCAGCTCTTCCTGGGCCGTACTGAGATCGGCGACGGCACAAAGGTCGGCGCCGTAACTCATAACATTCTTTTTAATTAGATCATTTAAGTCCATTTTGATTCATTTCCTTTTTCTATTTCTTGATCAATTACTTTACCGGTTTTCTCTCTATCCCAGCTTTTTTGATCCCCGTCAGGCGGGCAAAGATCATTGCCAAAGGCAGAGCGGCTATGCTGAACAGGGCTCCCATCTTAGCAGCAGCCACCACGGCGCTGTCCGTAAAGGCCGCGTCACACATGAAAAGGGACACTGTTAAGCCCACACCGGCAATACAGGAAACCACAAAGAGATCTTTCGGGCGCATCCCCTGGGGCAAACAAAAACCCATTTTAGCACCGAGCATCCCGAATCCGAAAATGCCCAGCGCCTTTCCGGCGAGGAGGGAAACCGTCACAAGAAGCGTCACAAAACCGAAATCGGAAAAAAGGACGCCGGCACTGACCAAACCAAAGAAGAAAAGGCCATAATCGGCAATGGGCTTTAGGTGACAGTAACATTTCTCCAGGGCAAAGTCACTGTCATCCACGGGGGTGACCTCATCGGCGATCATCAGAGCCTTGCGGTGTATCGAGGGCAAAAACGGCACGATCAAAACAAGGGCCAGGGCCGGTTCGACATGGGCCAAATAGAGCCCCAGCCAACAGGGAACGCCGCCGAAAAGCAGATAAAAACCGTAATGCTCCGTATGCATTTCTCGCAGCACAAAGCTGGCGAGCATGCCCAGTCCACAAAGGGACAGATAACCGAATTCCACCGCGGCCTCGGGGTAAAAAACACCGATGATCACAAGACCTACGGCATCGTCGGCCACGGCCAGCAAAAGCAGGTACTTTACAGCGGGATGCCGCTTTCCGAAAATCAGACGGGCGCCAAGCCAGGCAATGGCGATATCCGTAGCGGTGACAATACCCCAGCCTTCGGCATAGATCATCTGACCGAAAAAATGAGCCAAGAGCAGATAGACCACGACAGGCCCCACAATGCCCCCGGCAGTAGCAAACAGTGAATTACACGCTTTTTTTAGGGGATGCAGGGCGCCGCCGGGGCGCACCGCCTCGACGATTTCCGCCGCGGCGACGGCGAAAAACACTGTCATAAAGATATCCTTCACCAAAAAGTGAACGGTAAATTCAGAACCGAAAAGCGGATATTCCACAAAACGGTGATAGCTCTCCTGACCGATATTGGCCCACACCATAGCTATAACCACGCCGAGAAGCAGCGGCAGAGAATATTCTTCCGCCAGGAATATGATCTTTCTGAAGATGAATTTTCGCATGGGAAATCCTTTTGCTTCTCTTGGGTTTTGGAGTTACACCAGTTGATTGATGCGGCTGGCGGCGCAGGCGGCGCCGAAACCGTTATTGATATTGACGACACTCACCCCCGCGGCACAGGAATTTAACATGGCCAAAAGAGGAGCCAAACCCCCGAAATTCGCACCGTAGCCAATATCGGTAGGGACCGCGATCAGGGGCTTTTTCAGCAAACCCCCAACGACGCTGGGCAACGCGCCGTCCATACCGGCGACGACGATCAATACCCGTGCCGCCTGCAATTCCTGCTCTTTCGCAAAAAGGCGATGGATGCCGGCGACGCCCACATCATAGATACGGCGCACCCGGTTGCCCATGATTTCCGCTGTCAGCGCCGCCTCCTCCGCCACGGGCAGGTCAGCGGTGCCGGCGGATACAACGGCAATATCCCCTTTTAACGCTTTGTGCTGCTTATAGATGGAGAGTACCTTGGCCAATTCGTGATATTCCGCTTCCGGGATGACCTTTTGTACGGCATAAGCCGCCTCCATGCTACAGCGGGTGGCCAAAATATTCCCTTGGGATTTCTCATACAGGGTCTCCACGATCTCCCTTATTTGCGCTACGGTTTTTCCCTCGCCATAGACTACTTCGGCGAAACCGTTCCGGTTTTCCCGGTCCAGATCGACTTTGGCGAAACCGAGCTCCGCATAAGAGGGCTTTGCCAAAAGGGCAAGGATTTCGGCCTCCGAAAGTTCCCCGACTTTATATCGTTGCAACCATTCTTTCAGGCGAGCGTTTTCCATAGAATCATTCCCTTATTACAATGAGTTATGTACTATTTTTACATCTTATGCCTTTTATTTTACATGAATTCATGGCAAAGGTAAAGAGATAACCGTTGTAAATTCAAAGAATCTCCGTTATAATGAGGTTACATTAAGATATTTGGAAGGAACGTCATGAAAAAAGTGATCATTTATACGGACGGGGCCTGTTCCGGCAATCCCGGTCCCGGAGGTTGGGGCGCTGTTTTGGAATTCCAGGGCGTCGAAAAAGAGATTTCCGGTTATGCACCCCTCACCACCAACAACCGCATGGAACTCACCGCGGCCTTAGAGGCACTGCGGCTTTTGAAGGAGCCCTGCGAAGTGGAGCTCTACAGCGACAGCGCCTATTTGGTCAACGGCTTTTTGCAAAACTGGGTGATCAACTGGCAAAAAAACGGCTGGAAAAACAGTAAGAAAGAGCCGGTGCTCAACGACGATCTCTGGAAAGCCCTGATCGAACAGACGAAGCGCCATAAAATCAACTGGTGTAAGGTCAAAGGTCACAGCGATAATGAAAAGAACAACCGCTGCGACGAAATGGCCGTAGCCGAAATCAAAAAAAATAAAATGTAACGCAAAAAGAGCTGAAAATAAAAAACACCAGCATTTCCCATATAGAATGCATTTTAACGTATTTTAACGTCAAAGGTGAACGCATTGACAGCATAGACCTTTTCATCTATAATTATTATGGTTTATCACAAATCCTAAAATCAAAGGCTTCTCCTTTATAGAATTTATCTTTCTTTTAAAATTGAATAGATCTATTGTTACGGAATC
>DLGE01000007.1 GCA_002482535.1 Peptococcaceae bacterium UBA7702
GCCGCCAAAGGCAGCGCAGCTTATGCCAATGCCATTGCCGTATTACAAAACATGGAAAGCACCCAGGCGGAAGTGGACAGCGCTTTGGCAGCGCTGAAGTAAAAACAATCGATACAGCTCAATAAAAACAAAGAACTGGGGGACGGCCAAAGCCGTCCCCCAGTTCTTTTATGGGCCACCTGTAATCATTCAAGAAACAAGATCAACACAGTTAAATATCTGCCCCTCATTGATCTGCATTTGAGCCTTGACCTCACCGACGCCCTCTTCCACATAAAGATAGAGTACACCGTCGGAATTCTCCGTATACATACTGACCTCGTCGGTATAAACATAGATCCTGGAAACAGCCAAAAGCGCACCGTTTTCCGCGTAAACCGTAACGTCGATGCTGTCTCCCGTATGGACGTTCTCTACGGTAACAATTCCATTGGCGTCGGCGGTGAGGAAGCCATAGGCTGTATCATCAATGGCGATATCCACGGCATTGCCGGTAAGCAGCGTTCCCTCGGGATCAAGAAAAGTAAGGTGCAAAACAAGAACACTTTCATCACTCTTCGCCGTGGTATCACTTTTTGTCGAAACGTCGTCGGAAGACTCCGTTGAGCAGGCGGCAAGAAGAAATAAAAAAGCTGCGACAACCGCGAAAAGCCCCGCTTTTCCCCGGATCGATTTTGTTTTCATCGCCGTATCCTTTCTATTCTCCGTAAAATAATTCGTGAATGTTATGTCGTTCCCTGTTTTCTTAGATTTTCAATCCTTTTTTGGAGATTGGCAGGTCTATTCATGATTGAACTTCAAATTTCGATTTTCTAAGGGAAAGGACGCCGCCCCGGGGCACAGTCCCTCCTCTTATTTATTTATATGAGGTAGTCCCAGCGATTATTCATCGGCGGCGGTGACCAGCGCGGTCACAGCGTCGCTGAGATTGCTGAAATCCGCAGTACTGATCAGCAAGGAGGAATTCCCCTGAAAGGAAACGAGATAGTAATCAGCATCGTACTTAGCAAAGGTCATTTTCACGGTCTCAAACCCCTCCCGGTTCTGATGAAAGATGAGGCTTAAGGTCGTTTTACCCACCGCTTTTTCCGGCGTATCCGTGGTCTTCATCCCTTCGATGCTTTCCAGCTCGTCAAGGAAAGCGCCGCCGTCCACACGCTTACCGTCAAGGGTATACGAAGCCGTGGCGGTTTCTTCCCCCTCGTCCTCATTGTCCCCATCGTTCTTGGTCTTGATGGAAAGTTCGTGGGTATCGCCGCCGTCATTGATCTCCACAGCGGTCAGCAGGGTACGGTCAAATTGGCAAAGCTCCCAGACGGGGCAAGTTTCAGCGTCGGCACTGAGCAGCGTTTTTGCCGTATCGCCGGCAATCAGATAGACGAGGTCAGAGTCAGCGGTTTTGGCGTAATAATGAACTGCCGCCTCGCCGCTGTCCTCATCGGTTTTCTCAATACTATCGCCGATCAACAGCGTAAAGGTCTTATCCTCGGTATCCGTATCATAGAGGGTGTTGCCCTCGTCATCGGTTTTGCCGCTGTCCACGTAAGAGGTTTCCCGGTAAGCCACGGAAACGGTACCGGCGGGATCGTCAAGACCATAAGCGTCAAGGCCGTCCTGATCGACATCATAGGCGACACATTGGGCCCAAGTCATACCGGAAACTGTGGTGATCAGGGATTCCACACCGTCGCCGTCCACAGCGGTGAGCCCGTCGCCATCTTCTGCAAACCAAGTGTATGAGGGCGAATAGCACCCGTCGTAACCGTCGGCATACCGAACAAAAGTGGTCTTTTCCCCATTTTCAAAGGTCAGGGAAGCAACATCGGTGAGGGCGGGAATCGAATCTGCGGCAATAAAATCAAAGAGGGTACAGTCAAACACGTCGTATACGTCGGGATCCACCAGATAAACGCTATCGCTGTCATTGACCCGGAAGTAATACGCGTTGGTCAAGGTGTTTAAATCGCCGATGGCCAAAGTGATTTCGTCCTCCGTCGAAGACGTCAGCTTGATTTCATAGGACGGAGCGCTGAGACCGTAATCCTCAAAGTCCGTCACCTTCGTCAATTCCCGGGTCGCGGAAATTTCGGAGAGGGAATTCAACGCCGTCTGCAGCGCAGAGGTATCAAGGGGAAAGGTGCTGTCCTCTGACAAGGCCCAACTGCCGTTATCTTCATGGAAAGAGAAGCTCTCCCCGGCAGCGGCAAAGGACACGGCGCTGATTTGATCGGTATCCGTCAGAAACGCGACAACGGAATCATCCGCTTCCTCTTTTTCCTGATTGATCTTGGTCAGCAGTAAATAGCAGCAAAACAAAAATAGAAACACCGTGACCAGACTCAGCAATTTGTTTTGTCTCGTCAATGTGATCATTTCTTTCTCCTTCTGAGCCATTTCACAATGCCGATGAGCAGGAAACTGCCGGGAATCACGGCAATGACGATCAAAGCCCAGAAGGAGGACGCCGCCGACGACACCGTCAGATAGCCAGATGAGAGGGCCTTGGCGTGAATGGAGACAGAACTTTCCTGCTCACAAAGGTAGCCGATGGAATTGATGAAGAGGTCCAGGTTGGCGCCGGAAACCAGCTCCGAAACAGAGTCTTCCAAAAAGGCTGAGCTGCTGAAAAAGACGATCTTCGAGGTATCGGCTTCCGTATCGCCGGTGGTTTCCGCATCCTCTGTCGCTTCCGTATCCTCTTCATCGGCACTGCCTTGGCTGATATCCTCGGTAATGGCGACTCCCAGGTAAAAGGGGCCGTCAATATCGCCGTCTTCCTTATCGTAAGTGGTCATAGCGCTGCCGGCGACTTTGGCATAGGCCTTGTCGGAGGTGGCCAAAAGCGGCGTAACCGTTACGGTATTGGCGGCGTCGCCGGTTTCGAGAATCCCCTGGGCCAAAGGCGTCAAGACGTAATAACCGCCGTCAAGCAAAGGATCGGTGATGGCGTGACTTGCGATTTCCGGCAGCAGGTAATAATTATACCCCTGTATGCAGTTGCTTTCACTGCCTTCCAGGACGATGCCCGCCGCGGTTTTCACACCGTAAGCGGCTTCTAAGGCATGGAGGTTTTCCATATCCTCATCATCGATATAATCCGTGATCAGCATCAAGCTGCCGCCGCCGGCTAAATAGCTTAAGAGCGCGTCCTTTTCCGCGGAAGAAATATCGGAAGACGGACTGAAGATCATCACGCAGGAGGCATCCGCGGGAATGCTGCTTGCCGTCAGCAGACTGAGTTCTTTGAGCTCCATATTTTCTTTGGCAATGGCCTCGGTGACGCTGTCGGGGATATCGGCTTCGCCGTGTCCCGTCAGCAGATAGATCAAACCGGAAGTGCCGGCAGCGACATACTGAAGGGCGGAAGTCAGCTCCCCTTCCCCGTCAAAGGCCGTGTTGGTGGAGTAATCGCTGTTATACGATGTTTCGTAGATATCACTGCTGGCGATATAGCGGCTTTTGTCCCCTGATACCACGATAAGGCTGTTGTCGGCGACCTCCTCGGAGGTATACTGGGAGGCAAAATTCGGATAGACCACGGGATCGACGGTTTTTACGGTGATTTTATCACTGAGATCTTCGTAGCGGTCAAGGAGTTGAGAAATGGTTTCATCCTCATTGCCACTCTGAACGATATCGTAGATGACCACCTCCTGATCGAGGTCGGCGGTGATTTCCTTTGTCTGGTCGGAAAGGGAAAGCACATTTGAGGCGGTCAGGTCATAATTCGTAAATTTGGCTGGGAGTTGGTTTGCAGCCAGATTGATCACCACAGCAATGGCAATCACCGCCACCACGGCGAGGACACTGTAACCGCCGAGTTTGAAGTTTTTACTGGAAAACGAGGCTTTCAAAGCGTCCGCTGCCTGACGGCGCCGTTCTTTTTTCGGAATTTTCTTTTGTTCCCCGGCGCGGTCTTGGGCTTTTTGAAAGGGATTGAACATCAACTCCACCTCCGTTTTTCCATGGACTGCAAGGTCAAAAAGAGAAAGACAGCGGTCACGGTGAGCAGATAGATCACGGCGGTGAGATCGAAGATTTCCGAGGTAAAGACATTAAAACGGTCAAAAACGGAAAGTGCCGTCACCATCGCCGTAAACAAACCCGCCATGGTGTCAGGAGAGATAATCCAGATCAGACCGCAGACCACTTGGCAAACAAGGAAAAAAAGGATGGACACAGCGCCGCTTTTACTGAAAAACCAGATGATAAGAGACATTACGGCGGATACCAAGGAGAGCAGGAAAAAGGACATCGCCGCGGAAGATCCCAAATAGCCGGCGAAGTCCGCAAGATAGTAGTTGAGCAACACTAAAATCAAAGTAATTACCGCGGCAATCACTTGATTTTCCGTGAGGGAAGAGACGAAAAGCCCCATGGCGATCAGGGAAGCCCCTAACAGCAAAAAGGCGAAGATCATGGTGTAACAGGCGGCAAAATTCACCGTGCCAAAAAACGAGAGCAGCAGCGGATAAAAACAGAGGATCCCCACGGGGATTGCCAATACACTGAACATGGCCAAAAACTTACCTAAAATCACCTTGGGCAAACCGAGAGGCAGGGAATAAAGGAGCAGATCCGTTTTCTGCTTGCGCTCCTCGGCAATGCTGCGCATGGTCAGAATCGGCGTCACGATTAAAAAAATAAAGGAAAGATTGCTCAAAACATAGGTGAATTCCGCGTAGCCGTTCAAAAAATTGATCACGTACATATAAAGGCCGGCAAACAATAAAATGAAAGAGCCGATCAGGTAACCCATGACGCCGCTGTAAAAAGACATCAGCTCTTTCTTATAGATGGTCAGCATCGTCATCCTCCTTTTCAGCTTCATCCGTGGGAACCGTTTCCTCCATTTCCGCTGCCGCAGGCAAGGGGAAACCGTCTTCGCCGCTTTGATCCGTGTCATCTTTGGTCAATTCCAAAAAGACCGCTTCCAAATCCGCCTTTTTCTGCTCCATGTTTAAGACAGGAATGCGGTTTTCGGCAAAAGCCTCCGCCACACGCTCTTCTACCGTGCTGTCGCCAGGCGCCATATCGAGGATCATAACGAGTTTGTCATCGACCAAAGTTTCATAGGTGACGCCATTTACACCGGCGAAGCCATTTAGAATCATTGAGGCTTTCTCTTTTGTGGTTTTTACCGTCATAGCTACCTGCGAAGACGGCGCAAAACGGCTTTCCAGACGTTCTGGTGTATCGGCGGCAATCAGTTTACCCTGGGAGAGAATCAGAATCTCGTCGCAGACGGCCCGCACCTCCGAAAGGATATGACTGCTTAAAATCACGGTATGCTGATGACCGAGGCGGGAGATCAAGTCACGGATTTCAATGATCTGCTTGGGATCAAGCCCCACTGTGGGTTCGTCCAAAATCACCTCTTGGGCCTCGCCGATGAGGGCCTGGGCGATACCGACCCGTTGCTTATAGCCCTTCGATAAATTATGGATCAGCCGTTCCATCACGTCGTCAACACCCGTAACCCGGGCCGCATAGGCGATCTGTTCCTCCCTTTTTTCCTTGGCCACCCCTTTTGCCCCGGCAATAAAGGACAGATAATCCTTTACGATCATGTCCTGGTAGAGCGGCGGCGATTCCGGCAGGTAACCGATACAGCTCTTTGCTTCTTTGGGCTGCTCAAAGATGTCGAAGCCGTTGACGGTGACGGTGCCTTCGCTGGCGGCAAGACAACCGGTGATGATATTCATGGTCGTCGTCTTACCGGCGCCGTTGGGCCCCAAAAGGCCGTAAACTTTTCCGGGTTTTATGGTAAAACTCAGATCGGACACGGCCAGGTGGTTCCCGTAGCGCTTTGTTAGATTTTGTACCTCAATCAAAAGACCAAACCCCTTTCTCTTTTAGGCTTACCCTATTATGGCAGTATCTTAGGACAAAGTGATGCCAAATCCATGGTCAAAACGGTGACATACGGTTATTTATCGGAGAAAATACGGTGTCCCTTTCGGGGCGGTTGCGGGTCATTTCACCCATGGCAAAAAAGCCTTGTTTCCCAGGCTGATCCTCTCCGGTGGCGATCTGCGCTTTCCAGCGGAGAAAGCCCAATTATCGCGGTTTTTCTCAGGCATATTCCATGTCCTTTTTCCTTACAATGAATTGAGGTGGAACCATGAAAAGGACGATTTTTTTCGGTTGTATATGCTTTTTGCTGCTGCTGTCTCAAGGGTTATCCGCCACGGAAACAGAGGAGCCCCAAGTCAAAGCCGATGCGGCGCTCCTTTACGATATGGAGCAAAACGAGATTCTCTGGGAAAAAGCGGGAGAAACCTTGATGGCGCCGGCCAGCCTGATCAAAGTGCTGAATATTTTAACGGCGGAACCATACGTCGCTCTCAATGAGGAAGTTGTGGTGGGACCTTTGGCGGAAACCGTCTATAACGGTCAACTGATGGGCTTGAAAAGCGGCGATATCGTCAAAGCCGACGATCTGCTTTACGCGATGATGTTGCTTTCCGCCAACGACGCCGCGGTGGCCCTTGCCGACTACCTGGTGGACGATATTTCCTTTTACGCCATTTTGATGGATACGAAAGCCTGGGCTTTGGGGGCCGTTCATACCACCAGCATCAATGTGAACGGTTATTCCGAGGAGGAACAGAAAACCACCGCCTACGATCTGGCGGTCATCGGCACCGCATTTATGAGCAACCAACGTCTGTATAAGTTCCCTGCTACCAGGAGTCATACGTTAACCTGGCTTTCCCCTGAAAAATCCTTGGATATCACCAATATCAATAAATTCCTTTTTTCCTACGACGGCGCCACGGGATTGAAGACCGGCACCACTGCCATGGCGGGAAAATGCCTGATGGCGACGGTATCAAAAGACGGCCGTCACTACCTGGCGGTGGTGCTGAACAGCTCCGACCGTTACGGCGACTGTATCCGCATCATGGATTACGGATTTCTCCATTTTCAATGAGCGGCTGGCGATCCTTTTACTCAAATCAGCGGTTTTAAAACAGAAATACCCTGAAACCCAGCGTAATAAAGCTGGGTTTCAGGGTATTTTTTAATGCGCCTGCCGCTGCTTATGCAGAAATCAGGCTATTTTAAGATACTGTGGGAAAAATCCCAGTTGGATATCGACTGGGTGATATTCATACGGTGGAGGGCAAAAAGATCACTGTCACCGTAGATATAGCCGTCGTCCTTGAGGAAAGCGCAGGAAAAACCGGCGTCCTTCACCGCTGCCGTGAGCATGTCGGAAGTCGTGCCGAAGGGATAGACAAAGAAGGGCCTCGTCTCTTCGCCAAGATTGTCGCAAAGCGTCGTGATGGCCGCGGTGACATCTTTTTTAACCCGGGCCCCGTATTCCTCAGCGTTTTCTTCCCGTCCTTGGTCTTCAAGATAGGCCGGCTCCGCCAGCACAGGAGCGTTGGCGCCCCAGCGGTTGCCATCGTAACTGATGCAACCGACTTCAAAGGTGCCGCTGTCCTTCATCTCTGTCAATTGGCCAAAGGTCACAAGGGGGAAGCTTGTGCCTTCGTCAAAAGTAGCAAGGCTATCCTCAGCGCCTTCTTCTCCGTTATCAACGGCCTTCACCAAAGCGGAGCGATCCGCCACAGCTTTGACTTCCGGCACAATATTGGCCTTCATGCCGTATTCCTGCAAAACCGGATAAGCCAGAGTATAGCTGGTTTCATAACCGTTGACAAAGAGCAGGATCACGCTTTTCGCCGGCGGCATCACACCGGAATCCTGGTAGTCCAGGTACTCCGAAACCGTCAGCGTTGTATAACCCTCATCATCAAGGGCGGCCATCTCTTTTTTAAACTGGGAAAGCTTAATGACGTAAGGATTATCGTAATATTTACCTTCCGTTTTTTTCTGCGTATACTTGGTCGTTGTTTTTACCGTATTGCCGTCGCTGTCCGTCGTTGTTTTCGTCTCGGTTTTATCGGTATAATCGTCATAATTCGCTGCTTTGGTGGTGGTTTTCGTACTGAGCACTTTCCCCGTGGCATCGGCGGTGGTCACGGTCTGAGTCCGTTCGGTCTTTGTTTGATAAACGTCGCTGTCGTTTTTCGCCAAATAGAAATAAGACAACACCGGTACGCGCTCGGCGGCGGTGTATTCCCCTTCGATGGTCAGGGTCTTGGAATATGTTTTAGACCAGTTGCCCTTATAATCTTTGACGGCATAACCGACGTTGACCTCGCCGCTTTCAAAATACCAATCATCGTAATTGTCCCATTTTTCATCGACGATCTCGTACCCTTCAGGAGAAGCGTTTTCTGTGGTATAAACGATTTTTTCACCCACTTGATACGTATCCTTATCCGTGGTAAAAGAGGCGGTGGGTTTCGCTTCCTCGCCGTCGCCGGCGGGGAAAACATCAAGGCGGCCGCTGCTTGCGGTATATTCACAAGCATAGCCTATGGCGTCAAAGAAGGTGGCCGCCGGCACATAGACGACGCCGTCTTCTTCGTAGACTTTCCCGGCCAGGGTTACCTTACGGAACAAGGAAACGCGCATCACGTCGCTGTCCACCGTCAGCTTCACCCATTTGCCGATATCCCGAATCTTGCAAACACCGGTGTCCTCATTGTATTTCAACGTGCCGGACAAAGCGGTAACGATGCCGTCTAAAGGAAGATAGCTGACGCCGTCGGTGACGGTATAATTGCCCCCCATATCCGAAACCCCTGTGCCGTTATGGATTTCCTTGCTTTCCGCGATGAACCATACGTGGAAGGGAGCGTTTGTATCACTTTTCGCCGCGGTTTCCTTGCTATTGTCGGTAGAAAAGCCCACGATGCCGATGACCACAACAACGGCCAATACCACAAGGCTGATGACGATGGCGGCCAAAGAACCCACCAGCACTTTAGGGTTTCTCGTTTTTTCTCCCTGGGGCAGGCGCCTTCTTTTTTCATAGGATTTGCGGTTGGAACGAAATTTCATTTTAAACCTCTTTTGCTTTTCTCTGCTTTACGGTGAATGCCTATCTTTAGGGCAGTCTTGTTTCCAAATCATTCACAAACTGAACGGCGCTTCGGCCGGAACGGCCATGATGCCATTTTTCCCATTGCAACGCCGCGGTTTTCAGGGTTTCTCTATCGATGGCAAGACCACGGCGGGCAGCGACAGCGTAAACGATGTCCAAAAACTCTTTCTGATCGGGGCTGAGGAAGGCCACGGTCAAGCCGAACCGGGAGGAAAGAGAGAGCTTCTCATCCCGGGATTCCCTGACGTTGACCTCTTCTCCAAGGCGCTCCTGCCAATACTCTTTGAGCAGATGACGGCGGTTGGAGGTGGCGTAGATCAACAGGTTATCCGGCTGACGGCGGAGGCTGCCTTCTAAAATACGCTTGAATTCCCTGTATTCCGAGGCTTCATTTTCAAAGGAAAGGTCGTCGATGAAAACGATGAATTTCAGGCCTATCTCTGAAACAAAGGCGGCGATTTCCCCAAGGACCATGATATCGGACTTGTCCAGCTCAATGAGGCGCAGCCCCTTTTCAAAAAAGAGCGTACCCAAGGCCTTGACCATCGACGATTTACCGGTTCCCCGCTCCCCGTAGAGGAGAGCGTTGTTGCAGCCCTTGCCCTCAAGAAAAGATTCGGTATTGCGGATCAGCGCCGCTTTTTGGTCCCCGCAGCCCACCAACTGTTCCATGGTAACAAGGTCGGGATCGGCCACGGTTTCTAAGCCTTTCCGCCAGCGGAAAAAAGGCGTAAAAGCAAACTCTCCATAACCGCGGAGGCGGTAAAAATCAATCAGATGCCCAAAAAAAGCACCTTGATCCCGGGTTTTGAGATCCTCCAAAAGCGCCGCTTCTTCCCGACAAGGCGCTTTCACCCGGGAGGGCGCGTAATCACCAAAGACACCGTCAATCTTCTGCCATGGATCGATCAGGGCGAAAAACTGCTCTGTCTCCTCTTTTGCCATTTGATAAAGGCTGCACTCCTTTGTTAGGCCCTTTAGCACACCGCGGCTGAAGAGATGATCGCCCAAAAGCAGACGCAGAGCGTAGCGCAGCCGCAAATTTCCGGCGATGCCCTCCGTCTCCGCCCACCGTATCAAAAAGGCAAGGAGTTCTCCGTTGTCCACACTTTCCCTTGCACCGGCGAAAACAGGGTCTTTGCCGATATCCCGATAAATGATAAAATTGGTAGATTCGTGTTCCTGATGCGCCATGACAATTCCTGCTGATCTCTTATTTTATACGGGAAAAATCCCGAAAAAGGCAAAGGATTCCATTTGTATTTTAACACAAGCAGCCTAAAAAACCAACCGCAAATTTTGCAAATCAGAGAAAAGTTTTCCTTCTCTCCCCAGGTGGCAATCAAAGGAGAGCAGGGAAAAGACAGGAGGTTTTCTCACCGCAGGACACAAAACAGAAACCTCTTGCCGCCGCCGCGCATTTTGTCTATGGGACGAAAGGGCAAACACCGCTTCCTCCTTAATAGAGACAAATTCTTTTGCAGCTTTTATTTTCGGCAAAATATGGTATAATAAGTAGCAAATATTCTATCTTTTAATACGGAGGCAAAAATGAAAGATCTCAGAATCCAAAAATTAGCGGAGCTTTTGATTCAATATTCCACCCACATCCAGCCGGGAGAGAAAGTGCTCATCGATACCGTCGGTGAAGCCGACGATCTCTGCAAGGCGATCATTGAGGAAACGTATCAAGCCGGCGGCATTCCTTTCGTTAACGTGGAAAACCCCGTTTTAAACGCTGCCGTGGTGAAAGAGGCGTCAAAGGAGTTTTTCACCAGCCAACGGAAATGGGAAGAGCTGCGCATGAAGGAAATGGACGCCTACATCGGCGTACGGGCCGGAAAGAATACTTATACGATGAAAAGCGTTCCCAGCAAACAGCATGAAATGCAAAGCACCCTCTTATGGGAACCGGTTCACGGCCAGATTCGCGTCAACAAAACAAAATGGGTCATTCTGCGCTACCCCAACGACTCCATGGCACAAATGGCGGAAATGCCCACCGAGGACTTTGAAGATTATTTCTTCAATGTCTGCACCGTGGATTACGGCAAGATGAGCAAAGATATGGACCCGCTGGTAAAATTGATGGAAAGAACCGACAAAGTCCGCATCAAGGGGCCCGGCACCGATTTAAACTTCTCGATCAAAGATATCCCGGTGATCAAATGCTCCGGTGAGAAGAACATTCCCGACGGAGAGGTTTATACCGCACCGGTCAAAGACAGCGTCAACGGTGTCATCCGTTACAACACACCCTCCCCTTACGACGGTTTTGTTTTCAAAGATATGGAGCTCACCTTCGAACACGGCAAAATCATCAAAGCCGTTTCCAATGATTCAAAACGCTGCAACGCCATTTTCGATACCGATGAAGGCGCGCGCTATGTCGGCGAGTTTTCCTTTGGTTTAAATCCCCAGATCCACGATGCCATGGGGGATATTCTCTTTGATGAAAAAATCGCCGGTTCCATCCACTTTACCCCCGGCGCCTCTTACGACGACGCCTACAACGGCAACAAAAGCGCCGTTCATTGGGATCTCGTATTGATCCAAACCGCCGCTTACGGCGGCGGTGAAATTTGGCTCGACGACGTTCTCGTCCGCAAAGACGGCCTTTTCGTTATCGACGAGCTGAAAGGGCTGAACCCCTAATTTCTCACGGATCGGAGAAAGGATGATGTGAAATGAAGAAAGAAAGCACCGTGAATATCACCATTGAAGGCAAGGTGCATACCTTTCCCTACGGTATTCAGCTGGAAAAAGTCTTGGCCTCCTTTGGCCGCCAGGAGATTCCCATCGTCGGCGCACTGATCAACGGTTATGTTCGGGCACTTTACTACACCATTATCATTGACTGCACTTTGAGCTGGATCGATCTCACCTCCAATTTGGGGCGCAGCATCTACCGGAACAGTCAGCGGCTGATGCTTTTATCCGCCCACAACAACATTTTCCCGGAACGTAGGCTCTATATCAAGCATTCTCTGGGCGACGGCACCTACTGCGAAAGCCGCGGCGACGAGCAGTTCAGCGAAGGGATGCTGGCGGCTTTGAAAGAAGAAATCAGCCGTTTGATTCGGGAGAAGGTGCCCATCGATCGCCGGTCCATCTTTACCGAAGACGCCAAAGCCCTCTACCAAAAGCGGGGCGACTGCATTCAATCGGAATTGCTGGCCGCTTCCAGCAAAGATAATTTCGGCTTTTACGAGGTGGATAAAACGGTGGAGGCCTTTCACGGCGCCGTAGTCAGCAACTGCGCCAATGTGCCAATTTTCGACCTAACCCCCTTCGATCAGGGTTTTATTTTGCGGGCCCCTACGGCCAAGGCCCCCAACCGCATCGAGCCGAGCCTTTCCATTCTGCATATCGGCACCCTTTTCAACCGTTTTGACCGCTGGGCAGAATCGCTGAAGGTCAGCACCATCGGCGAGCTGAACCACGCCATCCGCCACGGCAACACCCCCCGCGTCATTGAAATGGCGGAAATGATGCAGACCCAAAATATCTTTGAAATCGGCCAGGAAATCATCGGCGACATCGAAAATATACGGGTAGTCCTCATTGCTGGCCCGTCGTCGTCGGGGAAAACCACCTTTTCCCACAAATTCAGCGTCTTTTTTCAGGTCAACGGCATCGAACCGGTGACCTTGGGTATGGACGATTACTTTGTCGACCGGGACAAAACGCCCCTGGATGAACACGGCAACTATGATTTCGAATCCATCAACTGCATCGATTTACAGCGCTTTGACAACGACATCGACGCCCTCATCAACGGCAAAACCATTGAAGCGCCGATCTTCGATTTTGTCAAGGGACGGCGCAAAAAGGAAACCCGCACCATGCGGATGAAAAAGAATCAAATTTTGGTCATCGAGGGCATCCATTGTCTCAATGAGCGAATCGCCGCTTCCATTCCGGTCGTGAACAAACGGCGCATCTTTATGAGCGCTCTGACCCAGCTCAACATCGACCGCTACAACCCCATTTCCAGTACCGACAATCGCCTGATCCGCCGCATCACCAGGGATAAGGCCGCCAGAAACACCTCGCCGGCGGAAACGATCATGCGCTGGGAGTCGGTGCAGCGGGGGGAGAATATCAACATTTACCCCTTCCAGGAAAACGCGGATTTCTTCTGCAATACCTCCCTCATTTATGAAATGGCGGTTTTGAAGCCCTTTATCGAGCCGGAGCTGAGAAAAATCACCACAGATCAAAAAGCCTATAACGAGGCAAAACGGATTCTCTCCATCCTCGACTTCATGCTGCCCATCGATGCCGCCCTGGTCCCACCCAATTCCCTGTTAAGGGAATTTATTGGCGGTTCGGCCTTTGCCGAATAAATCATCAATATAAAAGAACAAGCCAAAGCAATCCGATTGATCTCAGCCTGTAAACAGAGAACCCATTGCGTAAAAGCGCAAACGGGTTCTTTTTACAGGCTGTTTTCTATGGTTTGGACAAAACAAATATTATTGATCTCTTTTGTTGATTTAGAAAAATTATTGTTGTATGATAGAAAAGTAACAACATCGGAAGTATTCGTACTTCATAGTGTACGGAAATTCGCAAGCCGGGATTTTTCATATAAATCAATATAATTAGAAATGAGGTCAAACAAACATGAAAAAAGAAGATATCTATATTTTAGTCGGATTCATTGGTATCCTGCAAACGGTACTGTTCATCGGTTTCTGCTTTGCTTTGAGGTCGGTATCTTCTGTAACTGTAGGCTATTATGGATTGGATCGGCAGCTAATCACTCCCATTGTCATTTCATTTTTGGGCTTCGGCCTTATGACCGGATACGGTTTTTTCAAGAAATATCATCTCGATAGATTTTTTAAATAAAATATGATATCAATCAACTAAGAACAGAATGCGATTTATTGACACACTGAAAAGACGGGAAATCCCGTCTTCAGCTTGTCAAAAAAGTGGCCTCGCCACTTTCCCGCCAAGCTGATGCGGCGGCGGCATTGCCGCCACCTGGGATTAAAGTACCCGGACGGGGAGACGGTGCTCCCCTTCCCGCCCTTCCCCTGAGAGGTTTTGGCCTTATTGACAGTCTAAGACGGGAAATCCCGTCTTTTCTTATGACAAAATCTATAGTATAATGACAGTTATGATGAATAAAATGAAGATCATGAAAAAAGCATATGCCCTGTTGATCACGGTGCTACTCCTCAGTTTCATGGTGACTCCCGCGGGGGTTGCCGCGAACAAGGAGGACGGCGACGGGGAAACCTATATCGTCACCTTAAAGGGCGATGCCGACGCTTCCGCCACCTTTGAGAATAAGTATGATCTGACCCAGCTAACCGCGGTGGATCACGGGATCTACGTCACCGACGGGGAAAACGCCGACGTGCTGGAAAATAGCTCCATTGTGGAATCGGTGGCGGAATCGAAGACGAGAACGACCTGCGTCGCTCCGAATGATCCTCTCTATACCGGCGGCTCCCAATGGGCGCTGCCGGCAATCAACGCCGAAGAGGGCTGGGACGTCACCACCGGTTCCGCCGACGTTACCGTCGTCGTCATCGATACGGGTTTTACCTATGACCACCAGGACAACGGTAATGTCGTCGCCGGGAAAGATTATATCACCAAAACCACCAATACCGAGGACTGCGAAACCCACGGCACCGCCACGGCGGGGCTGATTGGCGCCGCCACCAACAATGCCCTCGGCATCGCCGGCGCTTGCTGGGATGTGAACGTCGTGATGCTGCGCGCGATTGATGTCGATACTTCCGGCAGCGAGCCTCGGTCCGTCGGTAAAGACGCTGATATCATCGCCGCCGTCTACGACGCCGTCGACGTTTACGGCGCCGACGTGATCTCCATGAGCTTCGGCGGCACCAACACCTACAAAGCACTGAAAACAGCTTATCAATACGCCTACGACCATGGCGCAATCCTGGTGGCCGCCGCGGGCAACGCGGGACAAAACAGCTCACCCCTGGAGTATCCCGCGGCCTATGACGAGGTGATCGGCGTCGCTGCCATTAATTCAAGTTTACAAAGGGCTTCTTACTCCACGGCCAACGAATCGGTCTTTATTGCGGCCCCGGGTTCCAATATCCGTTCCCTGGGGAACGCCTCTTATGCCGGCAGCGATTACATCAGCCTCGACGGGACCTCCCTGGCGACGCCTTACGTCGCTGCCCTGGCTGCTTTGGCCCGATCCATTGACCCCGATATCAGCCAGGAGGAATTCAAGTATTACCTGCGTTTGGGCAGCACAGACATTGCGCCGGCGGGGTACGACGTCTATACCGGTTACGGTCTGATCAACTACGGCGCTACCCTCAAGACCATCGTGGCCAACCAAAGTGACACAAAACCGGCGGGAACGGGTACGGCCAGCGACCCCTACCTGATTTCCAACGAATCGGAACTTCATTGGTTCAAAACAGCGGTGAACAGTGGTAAAACTGCCATCTGCGCCAGTTTGACCGGGGACCTCAGCGTTACCGAAACGAGCTGGTATCCCATAGAGACCTACAACGGCGCCTTTGACGGCAACGGCCATACCATATTTATGGGTACCAATGACAACAGCCTTTTTGCTTCCGTTGGGGAAAAAGGCCTCGTCTCCCGCCTCACGGTTTCCGGCGATATCAACAAAAACGAAAACCGCGCGTTGATCGCCGCGGAAAACCGCGGTACGATCAGTGACTGCGTTGCCGCAGGCAGCGTTACTGCGACCTATGCCGGGGGGATCTGCGTGACCAATTATGGCGCCATCACCCGCTGCGTCAACAGGGCCGCCCTTTCCGCGGCGAACTATAGCGGCGGGATCGCGGCAATTTCCACAGGGGGCACCATCACTTACTGTTACAATACAGGAAGCATCTCCTCGGGGACCAACAACGCCGGGGGGATTTGCGCTTATGCCAAAGAGGGGACGATGATTTCTTCCTGCTACAATACGGGTACGGCCAGCGGTTCCGTGGTTACCAGGGGCGTCGCCGTAAAGGTCAGCGATTCCACGGTGAGCAATTGCTTTTATGACAAGAGCGTGATCAGCGGCGGCTCCTCTTCCGCCTCCATTTGCGGCAAAACCACGGAGACGATGAAAAGCAACGGCTTTCTTTGCCTGCTCAACCACGGTAACGGCTACTTTGGCCAGGATACGGAAAACGTCAACAACGGCTACCCCGTGCTGTCCGCCTCCAGTCTGACGGCGTATTTCGACGATGTTGCCATCAACGCCTGGTATGTTGATTATGTTTATGCCCTTGCCGCCACGGGTATCGTCCAAGGCAAAGGCAACCACTTATACGCACCGGAAGACACCGTCAGCCGGGCGGAATACACGGTACTCCTGGCCAGAGCGACGGGGAGCGATCTTTCCGCCTACGCCAATCAAAGTTCCTTTACGGATGTGGAAAACAACCAATGGTATACGGCGGCCATTGCCTGGGCTTATGATAATCACATCGTCAACGGTGTGGGCAATCAACGCTTCGCGCCGAACACTTCCATCACCAGGGAAGAAATCGCCGCGATCACCGCGCGCTACATCGAACAGCATAAAAACAGCGACCTTTCTTTCTCCGCAACACTGCCCTTTTCCGATAGTGAAACCATTGCCGGCTGGGCCAAGGAAAGCGTTGCTCTCATGACGGAGCTGGGGATCCTTACGGGGTTTCAAGACGGTCGTTTCGCCCCCAGGGAACTGGCCACCAGGGGACAAGCTGCCGCCATCCTTGATCGGCTATTAAAAGCCTCTTATTGAAGGTAGACGGTAACATTTTCCACAAAAAATTCCTTTTTTCGATGCATCAAAAAAAGGAAAAAGGGGAATGATGGCGAATTCTTAACAAAGTGTGATTTAGCTACCAATCGTATCATTCTTTAAGGAGGGTGTTTGAAATGGCAAATACTGAAAGCAAAAAAGCAAAAGAAGGCAAGCAAGAAACAGCTGTTTGCGCTTACTACAAAGCAGAGAAGAAACCCACTGACGGCGGAGACTGTTATTCGTTTGAACCCGAAAATCACGACGCCTATACCTGCATGCCCAGACTTTGCGGCAAATGCTATTATTATAAAAAATAGAGTACCCACTTTCAGCGCCTTTCATCAAAGACGCTGTTCCACACAAACGAAAACATCGTAAACCTGAACATCAAAAAATCCGGCGCAAGCCGGATTTTTTTAATTCCAAAGTTACTTATATTTCCCCAGAATCACGCTGGAATTCTGACCGCCGAAACCGAAAGCGTTGGACATGGTGATTTCAACCTCGGCTGCGGTGGCCTCGGTAACAAGGTTCAAATCGCAATCTTCGTCTTTTTCCTCACAGGGGATCGTCGGCGGCAAAAAGCCGGTCTCCATAGCCTTGACACAGGCGATAAGTTCCGTGATACCACCACCAGCCATCATATGGCCGGTGGCGCCTTTGGTGGAGCTCACCGGCACTGACAGATCGCCAAAAACCCTCTTGATGGCTTTGGTCTCCGCGGCATCCCCCCGCACTGTGGCGGTGCCGTGGGCGTTGATATAACCGATGTCCCCAGGCTTTAACCCAGCTTTGATCAGTGCCGCCTCCATGCAGGCAGCGGCCCCCAGCCCCTGGGGTTGGGGCGCCACAGGATGATAACCGTCGGTATTGTTGGCGTAACCCAAGAGTTCCGCCAAAATAACGGCCCCCCGCTTGCGGGCGCTGTCTTCCGTTTCCAAAATAAGGCTGCCGCCGCCCTCGCCGATGACGAAACCGTCTCGGTTTTTGTCAAAGGGACGGCTCTCCCCTTTTTTGGAAAGGGCTCCTGCTTTGGCCAGGCTGCAAATCATCAAGGGACAAAGGGACGCTTCTCCCGCCATGACAACCATGGCGTCGGCGGCGCCGGTTTCCAAGAGCATCGCCGCCAGGGAGACGGCGTCCCCCCCGGAGGAACAGGCGGTACTCACCGTGTAACAGGGACCTTTGAGGCTATGGTGAATGGATAACTGAGCGGCGGCGATGTTCCCCAACGTTTTCGTAAGGAAACGGGGACTGATGGGTTTTCCCTCCAAAACGTATTCTTCCTGAGTTTGTCCGGTGAACCCCAATCCGTTCACGGCGGTTCCCATCACAATGCCGGTGCGGCAAGGGTCAAAATCGGCATTGCACTCCGCGATGGCCTCTTCAGCGGCAACGTAAGCGTATTGCATGAAGAGGTCGAGATCCGTGACGAGCTTCGGCGGCAGCAGCGCCGGGGCATCAAAGGCCTTGACCTCCGCCCCCCGTTTGACCGGCAAATGCGCCGTGTTGATTCTGGTGATGGGGGCAATGCCGCAATCTTTGGCCAGCAACGATTTCCAATATGTATTTACACCGATGCCGATGGGGGTTACGGCCCCCATACCGGTGATGACAATTCTTTTATGCATGAGCAGTTTCTCCGATTTTCTTAAAGGCCAAACAGGCATTGTGACCGCCGAAACCAAGGGATGCGGACAAAGCCACTTCAATTTCAGCCTTTCTTGCTTTATGGGGAACGTAGTCGAGGTCGCATTCGGGGTCGGGATGGGTCAGGTGGATGGTGGGAGGTACCATGCCTTCCCTCAGGGCCAAAATGGCGGCGACGGCTTCCACGGCGCCGGCGGCCCCCAGCATGTGGCCGGTCATGGATTTGGTGGAACTGATCAGGCTGCGATAGGCCCGTTCTTCCCCCAAGGCTTTTTTAATGGCCAGGGTTTCCCCCTTGTCGTTCATCGGCGTACCGGTGCCGTGGGCGTTGATATAAATACGATCCGTATCGATCCGCGCCTCAGCAAAGGCGTCGGCCAAGGCCCTGGCGCCGCCCTCGGCGTCGGGATGGGGAGCGGTCATATGATAAGCGTCACAGGTGGAACCGTAACCGCAAAGTTCCGCGTAGATTTTAGCGCCCCGGGCTGCGGCGTGTTCGTAGGTTTCTAAAATCAGCGCTCCCGCCCCTTCCCCGATGACAAAACCGCCGCGGCGGGCGTCAAAAGGCAGCGACGCCGCCATCGGGTCCGTAGACAAGGACAAGGCCTGCATATTGGTGAAACCGGCAACGGCCAGGGCGTTAATCGCCGCCTCGGCGCCACCGGCAATCATCACCTCGGCATAACCGTGGCGGATGGCCCGCAGTGCCTCACCAATGGCGTTGCTCCCGGAAGCGCAGGCGGTGACCGCCGGTGTCGCCGCATTTTTGCAGCCGAAACGCATGGCGATCATCCCCGCCGCCATATTGGCGATCATCATCGGTACAAAGAAAGGGGAAACTCTACGGGGCCCTTTGGCCAATAACTTGGCGTGTTCATCAACAAGGGTATTGATCCCGCCGATGCCGGTGCCGAAAGAAACGCCGAAACGTTCCGGCGCCACAGTTTCAGCGACACCGCTGTCGGCCATGGCCTGGATGGCGGCGGCCATGGCGTATTGGGTATATAGATCGCTATGGGCAGCGTCGATCTTATCCATATAGGATAAGGGATCAAAATCCTTTACTTCGGCGGCGACTTTTACTTTAAAGTCCGCGGTGTCGAATTTCGTGATGGCGCCAATGCCGCATTCACCGGCCTTCAAACGAGACCAAAAAGTATCTTTATCATTCCCCAAGGGCGTGACGACGCCCATACCGGTAACAACCACTCGGTTCATGTCCTTCTCCTTTTTCCTGTTCCCTGCTTTTCTTCATTGCCGGCAAAACCGGCAAACCTGCTCTGGGCTGCGGCGTAAAAATCGGGACGACGCTTTTGCAGATTCAGCGGCCTTTTGCTGACAGCATCGAGAAAGCAGTGGCCGCTTTCTCCCTTGACCGCCAATTTCCGCTCTTTTTCGGTGTATATCTCATATCGAAAAACAGCGCGTATGCCGTTGAACGATACGAGGGAGGTAACGATTTCCGCGGTTTCGCCAAAGGTCAGGGGCAGCAGATACGCCACATCCACATGGGTCACCGGCATCCAAATGCCGTCTTTTTCCAGTTCCGCGTAGGGCAAACCCCACTGATCCATGAAATCGATCCGGGCCTCTTCAAACCAACGAACGTGGTTGGCGTGATGAACGATGCCCATCTGATCGGTTTCGTAATAATGAACCCTGCGCAAATAGGGTTTCTTTTCATGTTTCATCTATCATTGATCCTTTGATTGGTCATTTGATTTTTCGTTTTGTCCGCTGTTGCCGCTTCCCGTACCGATGCGGCGAAAACGTTTGTACCGGTTTTCCGTCAAAACATCCACGGAAAGGGTCGCGAGCTCCGCCAATTCCGCGGCGATTTTTTCCCGCAGACCGTCGTAAAAGTCTACTTTGCCGATTTCCTTTTCACTGACGACGCTCTCGATAACCTTCATCCGCTGGGCATCTTTGGCGGTGAGTTTCAGGCATTCTGCGGCATCGGCAGCACGGGAGGCGTCCTTCCAAAGGATGCTGGCGCAGCCTTCGGGGGAAATCACCGAATAGATGGCGTTTTCCAGCATCCAGACGCGGTCCGCCACGCCCAGGGCCAGAGCGCCGCCGCTGCCGCCTTCGCCGACGAGAATCGAGATCACCGGAGTTTTCAGGGCCATCATCTCCATTAAATTTTCGGCGATGGCCTGTCCTTGGCCGCGTTCCTCGGCTTCGACGCCGCAATAGGCTCCGGAGGTATCGAGGAAACAAACGACGGGACGCTTGAATTTTTCCGCCTGTTTCATCAGGCGCAAGGCCTTGCGGTAGCCTTCGGGACCGGGTGCGCCGAAATTGCGGTACATGCGGTCTTTGGCGCCATGGCCCTTTTCGATGGCGATCACCGTCACCGGCATTGCGTCAAGGAGGGCGATACCCCCGACAATGGCCGGGTCGTCTTTGGCCCGGCGGTCGCCGTGGAGCTCGTAAAATTCCGTAAAGATGTGTTCAATATAATCTTTGCCGGTAGGACGGTGGTTGGAACGAGCGGTTTTCACGTGATCAAAGGCTTTTTCCGTCATTTCGTTTCCTCCTTGCCATGAAACCGCAGCAGGCGGCCAATGACTTGCCGCTGTTCACTCCGGGGAACCACATCGTCGATGAATCCGTGTTCCAGTAAAAACTCCGCGGTCTGAAAGCCCTGAGGCAGCTTCTTTCTGGTGGTCTGCTCGATAACCCGGGCGCCGGCAAAGGCCACGGTGGCCTTGGGTTCTGCCAAAATGATGTCCCCCTCCATGGCAAAACTGGCGGTGACCCCGCCGGTGGTGGGGTCCGTCAGAACGGGAAGATAGAACAGGCCCGCGTCACTGTGGCGCTTGACGGCGCCGCTGATTTTGGCCATCTGCATCAGGGAAAGAATCCCTTCCTGCATCCGGGCGCCACCGGAAACGGTGAAGCCCACCACGGGTAAGCGCTGATCCTTGGCGTACTCAAAGAGGCGGGTAATCTTTTCCCCCACCGCCGTACCCATGCTGCCCATCATAAAAAAGGGCTCCATGATAAAGAGGCAACAAGCTTCTCCCTCTACGGTAGCTTTGCCGCAAATCACCGCTTCCTTTTCTCCGGCCACGTTCTCTGTCAACGTCAATTTTTGGCGATAGCCGGGAAAGGACAGGGGATCTTCTGTTTGCAGGTCATGGTCCATTTCCTGAAAACTGCCGGGATCGGCAAAGAAATGCAGGCGCTGACGGGCATTCAGGCGAAAATGATGCCCGCAGTTGGCGCAACAATGATGATTCGCCCACAGCTGGCTTAAAGGCACCTGACGATGGCAGTTGGGGCAGGATTCCGACGGCTCATTTTCGTCGGGGGCGATGGGAACCGCCTGGCGGCCCCCTTTTTCCAGTTCATTTTTGGGTTGAAAGGTAAATTTAATAAAAGTCAAAGGTTTTCACCTCATTTATTGAAAAAATCCAGGTTATAGTCTCCGCTCATAAAAGCGGCGCTACCGACAATGGCAATCTGTTCCGCGATGTTACTTTCCACACCTTCGATCATCAGTTCACAAAGGGCGGCTTTCATCTTACGCAACGCCTCTTCCCGGGTGTTGGCGTAAATCACCAATTTACCCAAAAGGGCATCGTAATAGGGCGTCACCTGCGCTCCCGCGGTCAAATAGGTATCGAAACGCACAAAGGGACCGCCGGGTACGTGCAAAAAACCGACTTTCCCCGGAGCAAGGGCATTGATGCGGCATTCGATGGAAGAGCCTTTGAGATCGATCTCCTCCTGGGAAAAATCCAGTTCAATACCACTGGCCACGCGAATCTGCCATTTGACAAGGTCAATTTGGGTCAAAGATTCGGTGACGGTATGTTCCACCTGCAACCGGACGTTCATCTCCATAAAATAAAAGTGACCGTCGCTGTCGTATAAAAATTCCAACGTACCGACGCCGACATAACCGACTTCCCCCACGGCGCGGCGGACTTTGGTAAAAATGTCCCGCCGTTGGGCGTCGTCGATGGCGGGAGAAGGCGACTCTTCAATCAGCTTTTGGTTTTTCCGCTGGATGGAACAGTCCCGCTCCCCAAGGCAAACGACGTTCCCCGCCTCATCGGCGAGAATCTGAATTTCAATATGCCTGGCCGGATAAACGTATTTTTCCATATAAACGGCGCTGTCGCCAAAAGCTGCCTCACCCTCTGCTTTGGCGGCCAAAAAAGCATTGCTTAATTCATCCTCGTTACCGACGAGGCGAATCCCGCGGCCACCACCGCCGGAGCGGGCTTTGAGCATCACCGGATAGCCGATCTTGGCCGCCGCCAGAGCAGCGTCTTTTAACGATGCCAAAACAGCGGTGCCGGGGATTCCCGTAAGACCGGCGGCGGACATGATCTCTTTCACCGCGGCCTTATCGCTGAGGCGCTCCATATTTTCCACGGTAGGGCCGATGAAGGCGATATTATTTTGAAAACACATCTTAGCAAAATGTGAATTTTCCGATAGAAAGCCGTAGCCCGGATGAACAGCCTGGGCTTTGGCGGCCAAAGCCGTACTGACGATCCGCTCTTCGTTAAGATAGCTGTCGGCGGCGTCGGCTTCGCCGATGCAATAACTTTCATCGGCCAAGGCCACATGAAGAGATTCCGCGTCGGCTTTGGAATAGACGGCCACCGTGGCAATGCCCATTTCCTTGCAGGCGCGGATAATGCGAACGGCGATCTCTCCTCTATTCGCGATCAATATCTTTGAATACACGTTATTCTCCTAAAATCGCAAAGGAAAACGCTGCGCTGACACAGAGCTTCCCTCTTACCGTGCCCTTGCCTTCGGCAAAATAAAAGGGCGGTTTCGCTTTTGTGATTCTGCATTCTGTTTCCAAAACGTCCCCCGGTCTCACGGGAGATTTGAAGCGCACATTGTTCAAACCGGTGTACATTGGCGTTTTATCCTTGGTCGTCTCCCCGCGCAAAAGCACACAAGCGGATTGGGCGAGAATTTCACAGAGGATCACGCCGGGAACCACCGGGTTACCGGGGAAATGACCTTTTAAAAACCATTCGTCGCCACGGACAGTGTATTTGCCGTAGGCACTGTCTGCCACCTGCTCCGCTTCGTCAAGAAGCAGCATATTGTCGCGGTGAGGCAGTATTTTTTTGATTTCTTCCTGATCCATGCCGCTACTCCTTTTTCAAACGGAAAAGTCTCTGCCCGTAATCGACCACCTGGTTGTTGGCCACGGAAATTTCGCTGATGATGCCGTCTTCCTCGGCGGTGATCTCGTTCATCAGCTTCATCGCTTCGATGATGCAGAGCACATCGCCTTTTTTCACCGCGTCCCCTACCTGAACGAAGGGGGCTGCGTCTTCCGCAGGGGCGGCGTAAAACACGCCCACCAGGGGAGAATAAATAGCGTGATCATCTTCGGGGCTTTCTGCGGGGACCACCGGCAACACTGTTTCCTGAGATAGGCTCACGTTCCCCGACGGGTTTCGCTCCAAACGTACCATACAGCCATTTTCGCTGATTTCCAGCCCGGTCAGACCGAGTTCCGTCATCAACGCCGCATATTTTCGTATTTTCTTTTCTTGCATTTTTTCCATAAAATCTTCCTTTTGCTGTCTTAAGCCGAGGTTTAAATGGCGAGACCGCCGTCAACCCGCAGGACTTCGCCGGTGATGTAATCGGCGCCGCTGTCCGCCAAAAACGCGGCGGCGGCAGCGACATCGTCAACGCTGCCCATGCGTTTCAAGGGAATGCTCGCCACAAAAGGATCGGTTTCGTCAAAAGATTTCGTCATCTCAGTCTGAATAAAACCCGGCGCAATGGCGTTGCAGGTAATATTTCTCCCTGCCAATTCCCTGGCCACGCTCTTTGTAAGACCGATTAAGCCTGCTTTAGAGGCGGCGTAGTTGGCCTGTCCCCCATTGCCCATCAGCCCCGCGATGGAGCTGATATTGATGATCTTGCCGCCCTTATTGCGGATCATCAGCGGTGTGACGTGGCGGATCAGGTGAAAGGCGCCTTTTAGGTTGACGGCAAGCACATCGTCAAAGTCGCTTTCCTTCATCACGGCAACAAGGCCGTCTCTGGTGATCCCGGCATTGTTGACGAGGATATCAACGGTACCGAAATCCTCTTTCACCGCGGCGACGGTGGCTTTCACCCCTGCAAAATCAGTGACATCGCAACCGTAAAACGCCGCCTTCACCTTATATTCTTCCTGTATACAGTTGGCTAACCCCTGCCCTTCGCCGCTGTCCGCCAAATCGACAAGAGCGATCTGGGCGCCGAGAGCGGCAAGTTTTTGGGCAATCGCCTTGCCGATGCCCCGGGAAGCGCCGGTGATGAGGGCTATTTTTCCGTTCAACATGATTTGACCTCCGCTAAGGTTTCCTGAAAACTTTTGTAATCTTCTACGTGGAGGGTGCGTACATCACCGTTGATCTTTTTGATCAGACCGCAAAGGGTGGTTTTCGGCCCCAATTCAATAAAGGTATCGGCACCGGCGGTGATCATCGATTCAACGCACTGCTGCCAGCGTACCGCATGGCTGATCTGCTTTGACAGACCCTCCCGGTAAGCGGTGCCAGCATCGGCGTAGCGCTCCCCACTGTAATTGGCATAGAGAGGTATTTCCGCTGCTTTCATTGGATAAGCGGCCAACACCTCCGCAAAAGACGCGGCGGCCGATTCCATCAAAGGGGTGTGAAAGGCTCCCTTGACCTTTAAGGGTAGTCCCCTGCCGCCGGCGGTTTTGACCTCTTTGGCAAAGAGAGACAATTCTTCTTCTAAACCGGCGACCACAAGTTGACCCGGGCAATTATAATTGACGGGATAAACGTGGTCATAATGGGAGCACAGCTCTTCCACAGTCTTTGGCGCAAGTTTCAGCACAGCGATCATACCGCTGTTTACCGCCTCCGCCGCAGACTGCATCAGTTGTCCCCGTGTAGTCACGATGCCAAAACCCTCCGCCGCCGTGACAACGCCGGCATAGGTTAAGGCCGCGATTTCCCCCAAGGAAAAGCCGGCGGTCATATCACAGGCTACCCCGGCGTCCCGCAGCGCCTTTGCGGCGGCCCATTCCACCGCGAACATACAAGGTTGGGTATTCGCCGTTTCCGTCAGTTCCTCCTCACTGCCGAAAAAGCACTGTTCTGAGGTGCCGGGCCGAAGGGCATCAAGGGCCGCAAAAGACGCGGCGGCAGAAGGTAAATGATCGCAAAGATCTTTGCCCATGCCGGGGTATTGGGCACCCTGACCGGGGAAAACAAAGGCTATTTTACCCATTGGGCAGCTCCTTTCAAAAGGGGTTCCGCCTCATCGATTACTTCCCGGATGATCTCCGCGGCAGGCTGTTCTTTATGGACCAGGGAAACGATTTGCCCCGCCAGGAAACAGCCTCTTTTCACGTCGCCTTCGGTGACCGCAATTTTCAAAACGCCTTCTGCCATTTTTTCCAAATCAGCATCGGAAATATCCGAATATTCCGCTTTCAGGTAATCCCGGGAGAATTGGTTTTTCAGGCTGCGCACAGCATGACCCAAACGACTGCCGGTCACCATCGTGGCGCGGTCTCCCGCCTCCAATATTTTATCCTTATAATTTCTGTGTATGGTACATTCATGGGCCGCCAAAAAACGGGTCCCCATCTGCACGCCGCAGGCCCCTAACATCAGCGCAGCGGCAAAACCGCGGCCGTCGGCAATGCCGCCGGCGGCCAACAGAGGCAGATCGGTGGCGTCAGCCAACTGGGGGATTAAGGCCATGGTGGTCAGTTCTCCGATGTGACCGCCGCTTTCCGAGCCTTCACCAATCAGTGCGGTGGCGCCGGCCCGGGCCATCAGCTTCGCGTGGGCCACCGAAGCGACCACGGGAATGACCTTGATCCCGGCTGCATGCCACAGATCCATGTATTTTCCGGGGTTGCCGGCGCCGGTGGTAACCACCGCCACCTTTTCCTCGGCAGCGACTTTTGCCACCTCGGCGGCAAAAGGACTCATCAACATAATGTTAACGCCAAAGGGCTTATCGGTGGCAGCTGCGGCAATTTGTATCTGCTCCCGCACATACTCGCCTGGGGCATTGCCGCCGGCAATGATCCCAAGGCCGCCGCCGTTGCTTACCGCCGCCGCCAGCCGGCCATCGGAAATCCAGGCCATGGCCCCTTGGAACAGAGGATATTCGATGTGGATTAAATCACAAAGCCTTGATTGAATCATACGCTTAACCCATATATTTTTCTTCGATGTAACGGGCAAGCTCACCCACGGTTTCTACTTTTTCTTCCAACTCGATTTCGCGACCGATTTTGTCTTCGAGATTCATCAGCATTTCCACGGTATCCAGAGAATCGATGCCCAGGTCGGCGAAAGTGCTTTCCGCTTTGATTTCGGAAACCTCGCAATCGTTTCTTTCCGCAATCAGCGCCGCAATGGCCTCAAAAATATTCATGATAGAATCCTCCTATGTCATTCATTTCTTTTCAGGGTCTTACCGGCTTTTACCAGGCGCGACCTTGACGTTGCCGAAGAAGGTCCCACTCCTGGTTATCACCGTTAACCATGTATGAGATTATAACCGCTTTTTTTTCATATGTCAATGCATAAAGAAGGGATATTTGTGTCAAAGATGATCGTCTTGATTTGACAGACACCGCAAAATCGCTTAAACTATTTCCAATATTACAGTGGCGCCGGTGAGATCCGGCGGCGAGGTGGAAACAATGGCACACAGCGCAAACCAGCTAAAATTGCAGGATCAATTGATTCTTGCCGGCATTGAGGAACTCAACCAAAACGGCATACAACGTTTTTCCCTGCGTAGGGTCGCCAATATGTGCGGCGTTTCCTGCGCCGCGCCGTATAAACACTTTAAAGACAAGCAGAGCTTTATCGCCGCCATCCTGACCTATATCGACGAGAAATGGGAAGCGCGCCAGACCGCTGTCGCCAAGGAGTTCGCCGCGGCGCCCACCCGAGAAAAACTGCTGAATGTCTGCATGGAATACATTCGCTTTTTGGTGGAAAATCCCCATCTGCGTTCCATTATCATGTTCAAACTCGACGTCCATGACCAGGAATTCAGCATCTTACGGGGAAAACTCAGCAAACCCACATACGTTTTGGTTTCCCAATACTGCGAAGAAGTGGGTATGACCGCCGACGTCCGGCGGCGCAAGACCTTTGTGGTGCGCTCCCTGATTTACGGTGCGGCGCTGATGTTCGACAACGGCGAACTGGCATATACCCCGGAAAACCTGGAATTTGTGGCCTATTCCATCGACCGTGAATTTGATTTGGATTAAGCAAATTTTATCGTTACATAACAATATCGAAACATTGAAAAATCCGCCAAAAGGTTTCCCTTTCGGCGGATTGTTAGTATGTTATTATTAGTGTGTTATTGAAAAACGCAGAGCGTTTCCCAATCATCCTATATTATATTGTATGCCGCCATTTAGTGGGGGGTATCCGTAAAGAAAGAATCGACCAGACCGTTGCTGTCAAAGGTCAAATAAGCATTGATCTCACCTTCCGCAAAGGAAACGTAGGCGATTACTTCATCACCGTCAACGAGGATCTGCCCTATTTCGCCAAATTCGCCGTAAAGTGACGCCGTTTCCTGCACCAAAGTGTTAAACGCAGCAGCGTCCATTTCTCCCTGGAGCGTTTCAGACATCAGGTCATAGGCTGTGTCGAAGTCGCCGGAAAAAGCAGCCTGTAAAAAGCTTCGCGCCGCAGTCCGCAGCTTATCTTCCGTCAAAGCCGTTTCTGTGTTGCCCTTGCCCTCCGCACCGTAAACATTGATGCCCACAAGCTCCCGATCTGCGGTGTCAAACACCAAATAGAGATACATCTCGGAAGAGGTGAAACCCACCGTCACGACCACAACCGTACAATTCAGACTGTCCAAAGCCGTAGCTTCGTCGTCGGAAATCCCCAATTGCTGGAGATAATCGCTCATACTGATTTCTTCCGCCGCTACAACTTCCTGAAAAGCGCCGTATTCCGACGTGGTGCCCTCCGCGATCTCCTTTAGGGCGTCGGTGGTGATGCTCTCCTGCATGGCGCCATCAACATAGGCCAAAGCGCCATCGTAGTCGTTTTCATAAAGGGTTGTGGTAAAATCCTCGGCCAAAGTCGTGTAGTTTTTCGTTAAATTCCCGTCGCCGCAGGCGGTCAATACTGTAAGGCAAAATAGGACCGCGGCAAGAAAAACCATGAATTTTTTCATGATTGAACTCCTCTCTCTCTACAATTCAGCTTGTCAAAAAGTAGTGGCACAGCCACTTTCCCACCAAGCTGGCGCGGTGGCGGCACTGCCGTCACCTGGGATTAAAGTACCCGGACGGGGAGACGGCGCACCCCTTCCCGCCCTTTCCCTAAGAACATTTGGCTTTATTGGCAGTCTGTATGATACTTATTCTACCATATTTTTTCTTTTTCTCAATCAAAATTCAATTTTTTATCAATTTCTAAGGTTTGTGACAAAAAAAAGAAGGATTTTTCAACAATATCCCGAATAGAAAAAAGGGGATATGAGAGAGAGAATTTTTCTTCCAACGGGTATAATAAACAACAAATGATTACAAAGTATTAAAAGAGGTGGAGAGATGCAGCTAAGTACAAAATTATTTGGCACTTCTTATCAGTTCCGCGATGTCAAAGACGTGCTTGCAAAGGCCAACGAGGAAAAATCGGGGGATACGTTAGCAGGCGTTGGCGCGCAGAGCATTGCGGAAAGAGTTGCCGCAAAAGCAGTCCTGAGTCAGATGACACTGGAAGATTTATATCAAAATCCCGTCATCCCTTACGAACAGGACGAAGTTACCCGCATTATCATCGATGATGTCAATGTCACCATCTTTGTTGAAATCAAAAACTGGACCGTGGAACACCTCCGCGAGTACATTCTTGATCTTGAAGTAACCGGCGCTGAAATTCGCAGAATCAGCCGGGGGCTCACCTCCGAAATGGTTGCCGCTGTGGCCAAATTGATGTCCAACCTGGATCTGATTCAGGCGGCGCAGAAATTGAGGGTCACGGCCCACTGCCGGACCACCATCGGTGAAGAAGGCCGCCTTGCCACACGCTTGCAGCCGAACCATCCCACCGATGATGTCAACGGTATGCTGGCTTCCTTGCGGGAAGGTCTCTCTTACGGTATCGGCGACGCCGTCATCGGTATCAATCCCGTTGAGGACAACCCCGTAGGGACTAAACGCCTTCTTGACGCCCTCGAAGATTATGTTCAAAAATATGAGATTCCCGCTCAAACCTGTGTGCTTTCCCATGTTACCACCCAGATGAAAGCCATTGAAAACGGCGCTCACACCGGCCTCATTTTCCAGAGTATCGCCGGTACCGAAGCGGCCAATACCTCCTTCGGAATCGACGGCAAGATGATCCAGGAGGCCCGGGATTTGATGCTGAAAAAAGGCATGAATGAAGGACCCAACGTCAACTATTTTGAAACGGGACAGGGCAGTGAACTTTCCTCGGAAGCCCACGGCGGCGCCGACCAGGTTACCCTGGAAGCCCGTTGCTACGGTTTCGCCAAACGCTACCAGCCCTATATCGTCAACACCGTCGTCGGCTTCATCGGCCCCGAATATCTCTACGACAGCAAACAGGTAATCCGGGCCGGTTTGGAAGACCATTTCATGGGCAAGCTCACCGGCATCCCCATGGGCTGCGACGTTTGTTATACCAACCACATGAAAGCCGACCAAAACGATATCGAAAACCTGGGCGTTCTGCTGACCATGGCCGGCTGCAATTACTTTATGGGTGTCCCCATGGGGGATGATATTATGCTGAACTACCAGTGTTCCAGCTATCACGACGACGCCTCGTTAAGAGAGATTACCCATACCCGTCCTCTTGCCGAATTCGAAGCCTGGTTGGAAAAACAGGGCTTTATGGAAAACGGCAGACTAACCAAAAAAGCCGGCGACGCGTCGGCAATTATGTAAGGAGGGCGCGCAATGAATAATCAAGAAATTCAAAACATCGTCACATCCGTGCTCAAGGAAATCAACAAACAAACCAAAGCGCCTGTATACGCCCAGGGTAACACCGGCGGCGGCGAAGTTTTAGACATCACGGCGATGGGTAATGTTTTGAACGTGCCCGATCCTGTCAACAGAAGCGCTTACGAAGATATGCTGAAATCTACCTCCGCTCGGATCGGCGTCGGCAGAGCCGGAACCCGGCCTCTGACCAAAACTTGGCTGAAATTCCGGGCTGACCACGGTGTGGCCCAGGACGCTGTTTTAAGCTACGCGGATCAGGGGATTTTAGATTCCCTCGGTTTGGTGCAGCTGGAATCCCAGGTGGCCGATAAGGATCAGTACCTGACCCGCCCCGACCTCGGCCGTATCCTTTCCGATGCCAGCATCGCCAAAATGAAACAGGAAGTCCCCGCCAATGTCCAGGTACAGATTGTGATCGGCGACGGTTTAAGCGCCAAAGCCATTGACGCCAATATCAAAGACATTTTACCGCCGGTAAAAGAAGGTTTGGCGGCCAAAGGTTATCGCTTGGGCAAGGACATTTTCGTGAAAAATGCCCGGGTCGGTATTGTCAACTGCATCGGCGAAATTCTGAAGCCGGAAATGATCCTCCTTTTCATCGGGGAACGTCCCGGCCTCGGCACCGCGGAATCCATGAGCGCTTACCTGACTTACGCTCCGAAAGCCGCAACGGTGGAAGCGGAACGTACCATGATGTCCAACATTCACAGGGGCGGCGTTCCGCCGGTAGAAGCCGGCGCCCAAATCGTTAGCCTCGTGGAAAAGATCCTCAACCAAAAGGCTTCCGGCTACGACCTGGAACTGTAAAAACAAAAAAGCAAATCCCCCGTCAGTAAATGACGGGGGATTTTTTTCGTAAAATCCATCGTTCTTATTTCCCTTTCAGGTTAAAGACAACGATACTGCCGATGATCACGCCGCCGCCGATCACCGTTCCCGCTGTGGGGATCTCTCCTAAAAGCAAAAAACCCAATAAAGCGGAAAGCAGCGGCGTGACAAACATATAGTTTGTCACCTCACTGGTGCGCTCTGCAAGGCCCAAGGCCGCCCCCCAGAAAAAATAAGCCAGACCGCTGGGAAAAACGCCAAGATAGAGCAGGGAAAGCAACTGTGGCAAGGTGGCGTTAGACAGTTCCGTGATCCCGCGCCCCAAGTAGAAAGAGAGGATCAAGGCACCGCAGGAAACACCGTAAAAAGCGATTTCCAAAGGAGTGTAGCCCTTAACCGATAATCTTCTCGAAATAAGATTATAGCCGCTGAAAACCACCATGGCGCCGAGGGTCCAAAGCAAACCGCCATTGACGGAGAATAAGCCGTCCCACAACAGCAGAATCACCACACCGGCAAAGGCCAGGCCAATCATACACCAGCCGATGGGTTTGATGCGCTCCTGATACAGTTTTGCCGCGGCGAGTGCGGTGAGAACCGGCGTCAGCGACACCACAAGGCTGGAGGTGGCCGAAGTCAGCGTTTTGATACCCATATTGAACAAAAGCAGATAAAGGCCGAATCCCGATGCCCCGGCCAAAAGAAACCACAGGAGATCCGTCTTTTTTTGAGGCAGCCGCATATGCTTGATGCTGCCGACGATCAGCAAAATCACGGCGGCGATGACACAGCGTAAAAAGCCCAAAACGCCGGGATTGAAATGGAGCAAGGCGATTTTGCTGAGGGGAAAACCTGAGGCCCAAATCGATATCGTAGCAAAGGCAAATAAATTCGTCTTGACCCTATGATTCATCTTTTTTACGTTCCTCCCCTCTTTTTCTATTTTTATTTTTCTTTTATCATACCACATCCTCTCGGTCTGAAAAAGCAAAATCTCAGGCGGGGAGTTCAAGTAAAACCAAATGCCTCCATACCCTTGCCCTTCTTTTGTGAAATAACCGGAAAATGGCTTTGACCGGTAAACAAAAGGAAGAAATGAGGGGAATGCTTTTTTATTGCTCAAAATTACAAAATTTTTTATTGTTTTTTTGGCAAAATAGGAGTATAATGTATTTTTGTGAATAGAAAAGTCAGGAAGGTCTCGGTGAAGAAAACTTGAAAAGAGAAGATTTGAGAAACATTGCCATCATCGCCCACGTCGACCACGGAAAAACAACCCTCGTCGATAAAATGCTGAAACAGGGCGGTACGTTCCGGGAGAATCAGGTGGTGGAAGATCGGGTCATGGATTCCAACGACCTGGAACGGGAACGGGGCATCACGATTTTAGCAAAAAACACTTCCGCCCATTATCAGGGCGTTAAAATCAATATTGTCGATACCCCCGGCCACGCCGACTTTGGCGGCGAAGTGGAGCGGGTGCTGAAAATGGTCAACGGCGTTTTGCTGCTGGTAGACGCCTCCGAAGGCCCCATGCCCCAAACCCGCTTCGTCCTGGAGAGGGCTTTGGCCTTAAACCATAAAGTCATTGTCTTAATCAATAAAATCGACCGCCCAGACCGCAGAATCGACGAGGTCGTCGATGAAGTGCTGGAACTGCTGATGGATCTCGGCGCCTCCGAAGAACAATTGGACAGCCCCTTTATCTATTGTTCCAGCCGTCAGGGAATTGCCACCGAAGATCAGCATGGGGAAGGGAAAGATCTGACGCCCCTTTTTGAAAAGATCATCAGTTACATCGATCCCCCCGAGAGCGATCCTGAAAGCCCTTTGCAGGTGTTGGTTTCGTCCATCGACTATAACGAATACGTGGGGCGTATCGCCGTGGGCCGCATTGAGCGGGGCACCATCCACCAAAATCAGGAAGTTGCGATCTGCGATTATCATGACCAAAGCGTATCTTATAAAGCGAAAATCAGCGCCCTCTATCAGATTGACGGCCTTGACCGCACGCCGGTAAGCGAAGCTACAGCCGGAGATATCGTCTCCTTCTCCGGCATTGAAAACGTCAACATCGGCAATACCGTCTGCGCCGTGGACACTTTGGCGCCCCTACCCTTTGTTAAGATCAGCGAACCCACCGTGGAGATGACCTTCTCCGTCAACGACAGCCCTTTTGCGGGGCGGGAAGGAAAATACGTCACCTCCCGGCAGTTGCGGGACCGTTTGTTCAGAGAGCTTTTAAAAGACGTTTCCCTCCGGGTGGAGGAAACGGACAATACCGATCAATTCAAAGTCATGGGCCGCGGTGAAATGCACCTTTCCATTCTCATTGAAAATATGCGCCGGGAAGGCTATGAGTTCCAGGTCAGCACACCAAAGGTGCTTTTTAAAAACATCGACGGCCAGGTGCTGGAACCTTACGAAGAGCTCGTCATCGACGTGCCGGAAGAAAGCATGGGGACAGTCATGGAAAGCATGGGGCAAAGAAAGGGCGAACTCCGCGCCATGCAGCCCATGGGGAGCCGGGTCAAAATGGAATTTGTGATCCCCAGCCGCGGTCTTTTCGGTTACCGCAGCGAATTTCTGACCAATACCCGGGGCGAAGGCATTATGAACGCCGTATTTTACGATTACGGCCCCTATAAGGGCGAAGTGGAACAGCGGGCCTTCGGCTCCCTGATTGCCTTTGAAACCGGCGAAAGCATCACCTACGGCCTTTACAATGCTCAAGAACGGGGCATTCTCTTCATTGGCCCCGGCGAACAGGTATACGCCGGTATGGTGGTGGGCTACTCCCCCAAAACAGAGGACCTTACGGTCAACGTCTGCAAAAAGAAACAGGCCACCAACACCAGGGCTTCCGGCAGCGATGAAGCCCTGCGTCTGACGCCGCCGCGGCAAATGAGCCTGGAAGAAGCCATTGAATTCATGAACGACGATGAGTTACTGGAGGTCACGCCGCAGCATTTCCGCATCCGTAAAAGGATTCTTGACCACGCCGGGCGTATGCGGGCATTAAAGCGCAGCAAAACCGCGAATCAATAAGATATAAGAGAGCGGCGGCTCTTTCACGAAAAACGGTTCCTAAGTAAGATAGGAACCGTTTTTTTATAACCTTTTTATTGTTTTTTATTATTCCGTGATCAACCTTCCCTGCACCACAAAACGTTCCGCGCGGTTACCCCGGGAAGTACAGGTGGATAAGGTGACGATACGGTCGTTTTCCGTGACGTCTACCTGCATATCAACGATGGAAGAAGCGATACTCTTTTCGATATAATCATAAAAATCCCAGGTGTAATCAAAGTGGTCACTGTAAACAAAGCTGGCGGAATAGGTGACATAAGCGGCAAAGATCTCATAGCGCAGCGTCTTATTATCCGTATAGACCGTAAAGGTCCGATGGGTCTCCAAAAACGCCGGCTCTTCAAACTCCATCAATTTGCCGAACATGGATTGATCCCGCATGTGGTGACCGTAGATCAGGGTGTTTTGATCCGTAAAATCCGCGGCATTGTAGGCGTTCATGAAAATACTGCCATTGCTGCTCTTTGTGCCATCATAAGCAGTGGTCAGATATTTTTCATTGTCCGTGGTATGCAGCACCGGATAGCTGATGTCGGTACCGTTCACCAAGAGCCAACCAATGATGTCCCGGTTAACCTTTCTCAGCGCCGTAATATCCACGGAAGTGGGGTCCGCTTCCGCTTCGCCGGGGGTTACGTAAACTGCCGCAGCCTCGTCATAAAGGCGGTCGGCCCTGATATGTTCCCACTGAATGGCAATGATCTGATAAATACAAAAAAGAAAAATGAGGGACAAAACAACAATAAAGAAAAGATTTATTTTCTTATTGATGCGGACTTGCTTTTTTATTTTGTAACCTTCGCTTTCCGTTGATCATAGCAAAGATAGCCAATACCGGTAAGGCAAAGCAGAGCCAGGGTAATGTAAAGCATCAGTTGGTCGCTGCTACCCGTTTGCGGTGTGGTACTGGTGGCGGCAGTCGTGGCGGCGCCGGCGGTCCAAACGGCGAAGAGCTCCATATTCTTACTGATGGCAAAGGTAGCGCCGGGCTGATATTCCGCCGTCGTCGCCGTGGCGGAAGTGGCCCAACCGGCAAAGGTATAACCGGTTCTGGTGGGGGTCGCGTCAGTCATGTTTTTATAGTTCGCGTTGGTCGAAGCAAGGCCGCTGTTGCCCATCACGGTCACGGTGAGGTTATCATCCATGTATTTCGTCTTATCCACCGGTACGCTGACGGCGCTGTCATTGGCTTCGCTGTCGGTGTTGGCGCGATAGATCACACTGTAGAATTTCTGATCCCAAACAGCATATAAAGTGATGGGTCCCGTGACGGTGGCGGCTTTTATGGTATCGCCGGGCTTATATTCCGCTGTTATGGCATCAGCTTGGGTGGACCAACCTTGAAACGTATAATAATTGGCGGTCAACGTATACTTATCTTCGATTTTATAATCCTTTTTAAAGTAGGCGGAATCAGCCGCCGGTGTGGCGATGGACTCGTCAGCATCGTCGAGATTGATATTGTAGGTAACCGCCACTTGCCAAACCGCGGTAAAGGTCAACGCTGAGGGAGTTCCTTTAACCTCATAGGTGTCACCCGGGTCATATAAATTATCTTCCGCGTCTGCCCATTTTACAAATTTAAAATTGTTGTTGGTGCAAGTCGGCGCAGCCGCCAAGGTGGTGTTGCCGAGATCCCAAGTTGTGTTACTGGGCATCGTTACGTCACTGGCGGCGGGGCCGTCCCCCAAAGCATAGGTAACGTCGATGCCTAAAATGCCCGTCTTTGCAGTCACTTCCTGATTCACACCAACCATTGCACCAAAGGCGAGAACGAAACTAAGAATCAGCGTCAACGCAGCGCTTCTTTTAAAAGAAAGTCCCTTTTTCATTTTTCGCTCCTTTAACCGTATGTTTGATATATCTATACAGTTAAATTCTAACATAACTATAATATATTTTCAACGTCTTAACAGGGAAAATTTTAAAAGGTCACAGAAAGCACAAACACGATTCATCGACAACTTTGGGGGATTGTCCCAGCATTGCCAATTCCCACGAAAAACAAGGGATTTTGTTTTACAACCGTACCAGCACCGTATCCTGTTTCTGGCATAAAACACCTGCCCAAGACAATGAGTCATAATTGACTTAGCCATTTTCAGCCCTTCACCCCTTCTCCCCGGCGCAGAAAACACCGTAAAAAGAGGAGGGTATCCCAAAAGTCATGAAATGACTTGAAGGACGCCCTCCTGTTTCTCATAACCGGCCGAAACCGGTTTATTTACTTTTGCCGATGATACGCACGTGATCACCGTTGGTGAGGGAAGCGGCGTTGGCTTCATCCATATCGACGTGCATTTCCAGTTTAAAATTTTCGCTGGCGCGAATCAGCACATCCTGAAAAATCAGGTTGCGGTCGCCACAGGTCTGAACATCAACATGATCTTTGTCCTTTAAACCGATGCGTTCCGCGTCGCTGGTATGCATGTGAATATGTTTCAAAGCGATGATGCAGCCTTCCGGGACACTGACTGAACCGGCAGGACCGACCATGGTCAAGGCCGCGGAACCGCTAAGGTCACCGGAATCCCTGAGGGGCGCTTTCACGCCGAGTTTAAAGCAGTCGGCAACAGAAACCTCAATCTGCGACTGTTTTCTCGCGGGGCCTAAGAGGCGCACTCTTTCGATGGCGCCACCGGGACCTACCAGGGTTACCACTTCCTGGCAGGCAAACTGCCCGGGTTGAGAAAGGTCTTTAAAATGGGTCATCGTCGCGCCCTTACCAAAGAGCGTTTCGAAATCTGCCTGACTGAGGTGAATGTGACGGTTGGAAACGCCGACGGGAACGAGATAGGGATCATCATCACCGTTAACATTGCTGTTGCAGCTACAACAGTTGGTTTTTTCCAGTTCCGCCATGACTTTCGCGACCAAGGCCGCGATTTCCTTTTCATTCATAATCCATCACCGTCCCTTATTTACCCATCTGGGCAAGGACTTGTCTGACCACTTCAGAAATCATATCCGCGTTGCACTGATTCTGAGCGGGGGCGGAGCTGGGGCAAGCCGAGCCGGAGCCTTCTTCAGGGATTTCCGTGCTGCAAGTACCGTAAGCCAGTCTTTTGATGTTCAGCAAATGCATGGGGCTGAGATTATCGTCGAGGCTGGAACCGCCGTAAGTGCCGCAACCCAAGGTAAGGGAAGGCGTGATGTTGGTGGTATAACCAATCCCCCCGAGAGAACTGGGGGTATTGACCAAAATACGGGAGACCGGTTTGGAGCCGAAGGCGCGGATGATCTCATCGTCTTTGGAGTGAATCACCAGGGTATGACCCATTCCGCCGATGCTCAAGAGGCCCAGGGAAAGGGCGCAGGCATCATGCCAGTCTTTCACGGAATAGAAACCCAAAACCGAAGTGAGCTTTTCATAGGAAAGCGGATATTCTTTGCCGTAACCGCCCATGGGGGCAATCAGCAGCTTGGTACCTTGAGGAATGCTGAACCCGGAGTGTTCCGCGATATAGCAGGCGGATTTACCGACGAAGGCCGCATCCATACCGTTATCAGCGGTCATGATGGTTTGAGCAACCTTTTTGCTTTCTTCATCGCTCATGAAATAGCAATTTTCGGCTTTCAAAGCGGCAATGACTTCATCCTTAATGGGCTGGTCCGCTAAAATATGCTGTTCGGAAGCGCAGATCATGCCATGGTCAAAGGTTTTGCTGATCACGATGTCATGAACAGCTTTTTTCACGTCGGCGGTTCTTTCGATGAATGCCGGAACATTACCGGCGCCGACGCCGAGGGCGGGTTTACCGGCAGAATAAGCGGCTTTTACAAGGCCGGGACCACCGGTGGCCACGATCGCGGCAATGTGATCGTTATGCATCAAGGCGTTTGCCCCTTCCATGCTGGCCCGGGAGAGGCAGCCGATGGTACCGTCGGGAGCGCCGGCGCGGGACGCGGCGTCCGCCAATACCTGGGCCGCAGCGTTAATGCACTTCACGGCCCGGGGATGGGGTGAGAAGATCACCGAGTTCCCTGATTTCACACAGCACATCGCGTTATGGATGGTGGTGGAAGTGGGATTCGTGGTGGGAATAATTGCCATGATAACCCCCATGGGGCAGGCAATTTTATAAACTTTATTCACGGGGTCTTCATCAATGTAGCCAGTGGTTTTCATATCTTTGATGAAATCGTAGACATTTTTACCGGCAAAGGTATTTTTGATGATTTTGTGTTCATATACCCCGTATTTCGTTTCATCGCAGGCCATTCTTGCCAGCCATTCGGCGTTGGCAACAACGGCGTCAGCCATAGATTTGGTAATTTCATCTAGTTTTTGCTGAGAAAAGGTGGCCAGAATTTCCTGCGCTTCTTTGGCTTTGCGGGCAAGATCTCTGGTTTCCTGAATGATTCTTAAATCAAAATCGAGAGTCAAATTATTTCCCCCTTTCTCCGATTGATTATTCTAATTTTTTCGCATGGAACAAACCCTTTGTATGCAAAGGGAAAATCGGCTGATACCGATATTATTTTTGTCTGGCTTTGGTGATTTCGTCGATCAACATTTTCTTGTTTGCCGCAGAGATTTCTCTGCCGACAATCCCGATCCCTTCGGTATTACGGGCGATTTTTCTTAATTCTTTAACCGCCAATCCTTCCAATTCCTTGGCAATATCGACTTCGGAAGATTTTGCGCTTTTCCCTTCAACTTCAGAGGCGATATCGGCTGCTTCTGCCGCTGCTTCCGCTTCTTCAGGTTCTTCCGCGATTACTTCCTCCGCTTCTTCGGCAGAAGAGGCTTCTTCCGCTTCTTCGGCTTGTTCTTTGGCAGGTTGGTTTTCTGCTTCCGAAGCGGCTTTGTCTTCCATTGCGGTTTCTGTTTCTCCGCCGTTCAGCGGAGAAACAGAACCGTCATCATCGTCATCCATAAACGGTAAGGAAGGTAAAACATATTCTACCTCATGGTGGGGTCTGGGAATTACATGTACGGAGATCAGCTCTCCGACTCTCTGCGCAGCGGCGGCTCCGGCATCGGTGGCGGCTTTCACCGCACCGACGTCTCCGCGAACCATAACGGTGACGTAAGCACCGCCTACGTGCACTTTACCGATCAAAGTAACGTTCGCCGCTTTGACCATGGCATCGCCAGCTTCAATGGAACCAACAAGACCTTTGGTTTCGATCATACCCAAAGCAATGTTTTGAGTTGCCATAAAGTTCAACCCCTTTACCTGATTCTTCGGAAATGATCTTATTCGTTGCCGAGTTTCGGTAAAATGTATTCAACTTCATGATGGGGACGGGGGATGACATGCACGGAGATCAATTCGCCAACTCTCTGGGCAGCAGCGGCACCGGCATCGGTGGCGGCTTTCACCGCACCAACGTCACCGCGAACCATAACGGTGACATAAGCGCCGCCGACATGTACTTTACCGATCAGGGTAACGTTCGCAGCTTTGACCATAGCATCAGCCGCTTCAATGGAGCCAACTAAACCTTTGGTTTCAATCATACCTAACGCGATATTTGTCATTTTTTATTTTCCTCCTGTTTTTTGAAAATAAATGTTTTTATTTGATTTATCGTAACAATTTTGACTACTTTATGCCGGCTATTTCAGCCCAGTTTGCGGGATATGTGACAAAGAAGAATTTCGCTTTGTCGGGAGTGGTGAAGGTTACGTGGGTGTTGGCGGGGATGTAGAAGGAATCACCGGCGTGCCCCGTAAATTTCTGACCGTTGACAATGAATTCCAAAGTACCTTCCATCACATAATCCATTTCATCATAAGTGAGTGTCCAGTCCAGAGAGGAATGATCAAATTCCATCATCCCCGCGGTCATATTAGGGCTTTCCTGGGGATTGGTGAATTCTTTGATGTAAATGCCCGGGCGATCCTGTTTGCCGTCATTAAAGACGTCCATTTGGGCTGTGCTGGATTTGATCAGCATAAAGCCGGTACCGGGATCAACCACGCGGTCCAGACCAGGGTTGCTGCAGGTGTTGCCCATGCCGTCTAAGACCTGACGGACGATTTGGGCGATCATCTGAGGATCAACAGTGCTATTGCAAGGTGCTGCCGCAGGGGCTTCCGCGATGTTCGCGGCACTGCAGGAAGTGACTGCCGGCGGAATCGTGGCGTATTGATTGGTGGGATAAACGCCGCCGCAGGGTACCGCGGTAATCGGTTGAACCGTAGCAGGCGCGCCGGCATTGAAGGGGCCGACGGTCTGTCTTGGCGGTTCCGTATTGGCCAGAGCCTGGGCTGCAATGGGATTGGCTTTGGGCCAGGGTGTGGTGTAAGAAGTCGGCGACGCCTGTGTTCTCACAGAGCAGTTGGTTCTCGGTACAACGTCCGGCCAAGGAGAAGTGTACAGAGGCTGATCTGCTCTATAACCAGGGATGGGAGGGCATTTCGTCGCGGGAGATACCGCGTCGGATTTCACCACCGTAGCGCCGGCGGAGACGACGGGAGAAGCGCCGCTTGCAACAGGATAACTTTCAACATTACCGACGCCGTAAGGCTGACGGCCATTGATGATTTTCACCCCGAATTCGTTGGCTGCGTCTCTTGCTGCAGGTGTGATGACGGTATCGTCATCTTGATAGAATTCTTTTTGACCTTGTTCGTATAGACTTTTAATGTCATTTACGGAAATAAGTCGTTTCAATTCTTTTTCACCTCCTTGGGATGTTAAATGGGTAAATATTTAAATTTATAAAACGTGAGCGGTTAGATCTTTGTGGGGGGCGGGAATTACGACGGATTCGACGAGCATTCCCTTGTCCGCACAGGATTTCGTACCGACGGTGACGGAGGATTTCACATCCCCGACATCGCCGGTAAGGGTAACGAAGGATTTACCGCCGATGCCGTTACCGACCCGGATTTCAATGAGCTCCACTTCCGCCGCTTTCACCGCGGCATCCGCCGCGACGATCAGCGCCGCTACGGAGAAGGATTCGATGACGCCCAGGGCGTCAAGACCGGAAACCTTTGATGCGGAGGCAATCGCTTCGATCACCGAAGGATGCACATTGGGAATCACGAAATCGTCCACAACGGTGTTGGCACCGGTGTCTTTTCCTGCTCTCACCGCGCTTTGCACAGCGGAGACGTCGCCCCAAATCAATACGATATATTTACCGGGACAAATCGGCCGCGCGTCCAAAATTTCCACACGGGAAGCTTTGAGCATGGCGTCTGCCGCTTCAATCCCTTTGGCAATACTAATGAATTCCACCAAACCAATGGCTTTAATCACCGGTGTTCACCTCCTGCTTTGATAACGATTGCCGAATCCGTGATTGCTGTCACGGTTCCGCCGATGCTTGCGTGTATGGTTGCGCCCAAGGCTTTTTCAGGGATATCCCCGATCATATCACCACGTTTTACCACATCGCCAACTTTGACGATGGGGATCGCGGGGGCGCCGACATGTTGCTTTAACGGCACTTGAATCGTATCAAAAGTATATTCTTCAACGGATAGAGGCGCCGGCAGATCGTACTTGCTTAGATTTAAGCGTCCGACAATGCGTTTGGAAGGAACTCTTCGTTCCCCGCGGCGGGGATGCACAATCTGTGGTTCCGGTTTATCCAGCGGTTTTAGGCCTTTTGCCGCCAACTGTTTTTTCAGCTGGACGTTCACGGTTTTCGGGCTGATATGGGCGGGACAGGCAAACTGTTCACACATCCCACATTCGCAGCAGGTAAACGCCATCCTTAAAACATCTTCGGCGACTTCTCCGTATTTCAGAGCCCGCATGATCCGGTGGGGTTCAATCGTATGGCCCAGTAAAAATCTGGGACAGAGATCGGTACAATACCGGCATTGAAGACACGCGGTCTGTGTTTCTTTGGAGATGGTTTTCAGGGAAAGATTTCTGATCCTGATCAAATAATGATCTTGCGGCAGAACAATATAGGCTTTGGAAGTTTTCTGCACAGGCTCATCGGGGTTTTTGAGCAAACCGCCCATCATGGGACCGCCGTCAATGATGCCGTAAGCATCGGCATTTTTGACACCGGCCAAAGCGAGAACTTCCCGGACGGAAACGCCCACGGGGACTTTAACGGTGAGCGGTTGGGGTACGTGACCGTTGACGGTGATGTACGTTTCCGTCACAGCCTTCCCTTCGTCAACGGCTTGGGCGACATTGATCAATGTTTCCACATTGGTCACCACCGCCCCCACCTGAATGGGGATACCGCCTTGAGGAACCTGTCTGCCTGTGGCTTCGTATAATGTGACCTGTTCGTCGCCGGCAGGATAGAAATCGTCTAAAATATGGATGCGTATGTTGTCTTTGTCGGCAACGGCTTCAGCCAGAGTTGCAATCGCCTCTTTATGTTTGCCTTTGATGGCGATGATGCCCTCCTGGGCTTCGGTCACTGCCATGGCGATTTCCAGGCCGCGAATGAACGCTTTGATTTCCACGATCATCAGCTGCTGGTCCACGCGGATCAAAGGTTCGCACTCGGCGCCATTGACCACAATGACCTCGGCTTTGGCGTTAAACTTTACATGGCTTGGGAAACCGGCGCCGCCAGCGCCAACAATGCCCGCATTCTTGATGGTAGTAAGTACATCTGAAGCCATTGTTTACTCCTTATTTTGCGAGAAACTCCATTCATTTTCGTCGATGATCCCGACGATCAGCAAATCAATGGGGACATTGCTGTCGTAGCCCCCGGCACGCCGTGCCGAAGAACCGCCGACGGTAATGACCAGTTCGCCGATGCCGGCGCCGATGATATCGGCGGCGATCATGACTTTACCACCGTTATTGGCAGGATTCTCCAAATCCGAAGGAGTGTCGAGGATCTGGACAATCATCAGTTTCGCGCTTCGTAAGGTCTCTTCTTTTCTGGTTGACCAGATATTATCGATAACTCTACCGATTCGCACCTTCCTTCACTTCCTCTCATTCATACAGAAACTCCTCATGTTTGCCTTCCCGCATGCTGCCAAGAGCGATGCCCAAAGGCGTGACGAGCATTGGATTATCAGGTTTTACCACCTTGATACCGAGCTGCTTTTCCATGACGGCTTCCACACCCTCAAAACAACAGGTACCACCAACCAAATAAACGGTATCGATTTTATGACCTTTGATGGAGTTTTTGACGATAGACGCCATCTTTTCAAAGACCGGCCGAACCATAGGCAACAAACTCTTATGTTCCGCCCTATCTTTCTTGAACTTCTCCGCTTCGAGGAAAGGAATGCCTTTCGCTCCGGCAATGACGAGGCTCAGATGGGTACCGCCGGAAGGCTCGTCAGCCACACTGACCACCTTCCCTTTTTTCAGAACTGCAATACCGGTGGTTCCCCCGCCGATATCGACGACTGCGCCGTCTTCAATATGCAAAACGTTGTTGGCTGCCGTGGGTTCATCCATGGTATATTCTACCCGAAAACCGCAGGCTTCAGCCACATATTTGATGGCTCTGCAATCATTGATATCCGTACCGGGAGGATAGGCGATGCCGGCCAGGTCAAGCTCGGCGCCGATGCTCTTTTCAATCTTTGCCTTGAGTTTTTTGATGATCTGCATGGCGCCGTTATAGTCCACCACAAGACCATCTTTTACCACTTCAGCAAATTGCATCCCTCCTGCGATTGGAGTTCCGTCTTCATCGACAACGGCCAAAACGATATACGCGGTACCGAGGTCGACTCCGGTAAATAGTTTCTTATTCTTGTCCGGCTTGATCGGCTTTTTAAAGGTGTTTTCATAGGCTTTGATCAAGTCGTTGGCTGCTTTTAACTCTTTCACACTGATCACCATTAAGATCCATATTTGTAAACCCCGCCGAGAAGCTGAAGCATATAGACATAGATCAGGCTGCTGAACCGATTCACCGCTTTCAAAATATCATCCCGTTCCGTTTGACCGGTTTCTGGATTGTAAAAAGCATGTTCGGCAGCAAGCTCCATTTCTCTGGATTTGGCCCGCAAGCGATTTAATTGAGCCATAATCTTGCCGTGATGCGGCTGTGGCGTAAAGTGGTTTACGTTATAAAATTTATTGGGATAGTGAGACCGCTCTCTGATTTCATCCGTATTCCATCCGCAAATGATCATCGGCGGCAAAGGTTCCTGCATAACTTCGGCTCTCATGATACCGCGGGAATAATCCAACAGTTCGCTGAGATCACCGGCAAGGACTTTGAAACCGCTGGCTTCCACGTCGATGACAAGCTCTAAAAGCTCTGCCTCGAAAGAATCGAGCTGGCCGCGGAAGGCGATCAGGGGATGGATTTTCGGCACGAGATCCGCGCCGCGGAGATTCGTCATATGTTCCGGTTTCGTGTGATCGGTATGGGAGGTATCCATATTTTGCGCCGTCGTGTCCTTTTTATAACGGGACGCTTCACTGGGGGCCAAATCTTCGGCGCCCAGGGGCTTTACCGGCTGCATTTGCTGTACCGGTTGGACCGGTTGTACTTGCTGCACTTGCTGGACCGGCTGGACTGGCTGTACCGGCTGGACTTGCTGAACCGGTTGGACCGGCACGGCGGCCTGCACACCTTGATGCACAGCGTAAACCGCCTGAGGCTGCAGGCTGTCGGCGGCCAAAGGCTGCGGCTGCGGCGACAGTCTGGGATAAGCCGGCGTCGGCGCGGAAACGTTAAAGCGTTTATCTTCCGCTGCCAGGATACTTTCGGCAATGCCGTCTCGTAAAACCTTGATTTTACGTTCGCTGAGAAACTGAGAAGCGGCTGGTGTCAGTTTCATACCTGACGGTAAGTCAAAGGAGGTAAAAGGAGCTTTTCTATAAATATCACGCAATTCCGACTCTGTAATCACTTTCACTTTACCACACCTCCTTCTCTGACCTTAATGACTACAAAGATTAGACTTCAAAGTCATGAGGAGATCTGGCGATGGCGATAACAGCGTCTCTGAAAGCCTCGGTCGCGGCTTTACAGGCACTTTGGGAACCAGTGAGCAGAGCGCCGGCATAGTTCGTTTCCGTGGGGGGACCGTACCACAAAGGCATCGTTACATCAGCAGCTTTGATCGCGGCATCCACGCCGAAGACGGCTTCAATGGGGGGCGCAATCAAATAAGCAAGGGGTTGACCTTCGGGAATCCCTGCAGCTTCCGAAAGATAGCTGCCGGTTCTGGAAATGGTATGGGCAAAATAAACGATGGAATCGTCATCATTTGCAGAATAGAACCAGGCTTCTTCGGCCAGATACTGGACGGCGGCGTTGAGGCCTGCTTTGGTTTCCGCAGGATTGGGACCAGCCAGGATACCGATGAATTCACCGGCCAAGGGGCCCGCCGCCCTCATTACATTGGGAGCGCCACAATAGAAGGATTTCGCGTAGACAACGCGGACTTCCGCTTTTTTCGTGGCTTCGTCGATTGCTGTGTAAGCGCAATCATCGATATCGCAAGTGAACATCGCGACACTTTGTTGATCGTCGGTCATTCCGAGATCACGTCTCAGATCCGGCGCAACATTGGGGATAAATTTGGTTGCTAAGACATGGGGTTTAACAGGGTCTAACAATGCCATATTTTATACCTCCTTATTTATTACCTTTCTCAAAAACTAATGTTTTGACTACAACAGGGACGACCCTTCCGCCCATGATCGGGCTTCCGATGTCGATATAGTCCCCTTCATCGACACTGATTTGATCCACACAGACCAGTTCGACTTGGTGATTGGAAACAATATCCAAACTTTGACCTAATGCCTTGCCGCAATCGGCGTTCATGATGACAATCAAGATGTTACGATAACGCAGGTAATTCCGCATACCTTGATAGAGGCCTGCCGCCAGTTCTCTGATGCAGGCGTAGGTGACTTCCGCCGGGGAATCCAAGGCGATGCCGAGGATTTTATCGGGGTCCTCACTGTGAATACGGTCTACGGTGTCCTGAACCATTTCGGCGATGACAGCGGCATCCGCCGGCATCTGATCTTTGGGGAACGGGGACAGCACCTGAACGTTTTTCAAAGGCAGCGTTTCTTCGTTGACATGAATGGTAGAACCGCTGATGTTCATTGAGTGAATCCCCGCGCCAATGACGGTGGCGCGAATGGTTTCTAACGGTTTGGCCAAGGTTACACCGGCTGCCGCGAACTTCTTGCGTATGGCCCAACCGAGGACAGGGCCGATATCGCCATACTGCGTCATTTGACTGATGGCCACAGGTTCAAAATCACTGTAGACATAGTCGGCGACACCTCCGGAAACCACCACCTGATGGACTTGGTAACTGTCTTTCAGCGGCGGCGTCATCAAAAGTTCACTCAGCAAAGTGCCGGGGTGACGCTTTACGATGGCTTCCACACAGAGGTCCGCCATCTTTTCGGCAATGGAAATCAATTGTTTCTGGGTTGCTTTTTGTCCTATCTGAAGATCGATGCCCAGATCGTTGATGATCTTTTGGGCGGGATCGGCAATATAGGTAACGGTGTCTCCGCCTTTTTTCAGCTCCACTAAGTGTCCACCGACATTGATGCAGCCCGCGTCAATGACACGACCGCCGTCGAACACCCCGATATTGGCGGTACCACCGCCGATGTCGATATTGACGTAAACCTTATGGTGTTCTTCGGAATAAGCGGCTGCACCGGAACCACGCCCAGCCAGAATGGATTCGAGATTTACCCCGGCGGTGGCGACGACAAAGTCGCCGGCGTATTCCGAGACCGCTTCTAAAATATTGGCGGCATTTTCCTTTTTGGCTGTTTCACCGGTGATGATCACAGCGCCGGTTTCTACATCCCAAGGATTCATGCCTGCGGCCTTGTATTCGCATTCGATGATTTTTGCGATGGCGTCCGCATCAATCAAAAGGTGATCGTCGATGGGGGTGAAGTGAATGTTACTCCTGTAAAGAATTTCCCTTTCAGAAATTTCCATATGCGGGATCACAGAGGCGGGAGCGGAGTTCCTTACCGTCAAACGACTGAGAACCAATTGGGTCGTGGTTGTTCCGATATCAATACCAACGCTGATCAATTTTTGTTCTGCTGAACTGATGATGAACACCACCCTTCCCAAAATTTTTCATAAAGGGTTTTCCTTTTATTTCGTCGCTTCGTTGAGTTTTACACCGGTGGCCTTGTATTTCAAGATATCCTTGATCAGGTCAACGATTTGCGCGCCGGCTTCCACCGGAGGCGTGCCACCTGCATAAATATTGGAAATCAAGGTTCTGTCGGCTTCCACCGTTTCTTTGGTGGGCCGGTAAATGAGGTAAGCGCTCATGCTGTTGGCGGTACCGAGACCGGGTCTTTCACCGATCAGGTTCACAACGACGTCGCAGCCAAGTTCTATACCGACGTCATCCATGACGCGAACACGGCCGTTTTTCACGAAGACCGGGGTACCGCAAACGATATTGGCGGCTTCGAGGCCCTGGAGCAAGGCCGGCAGGATTTCCGGAATGTTGGCTTCAATGGCGGAGGAGCTTAAACCATCGGAAATGATGATTTGCACCTGCACCTTGGAGATCACTTCATGATATCTGGTTTCATGAATCTGCGCGTCTCTTTTGCAGATTTCGTGTAAGCGTTTTTTTCCGTCGTCGCTGAGTTTTGTGCCCCAGTTGGGTTCTTTCAAATAATCGGCTTTCGTCGCCGCTTTGGTGGTGACGGTTTCCAGATTATTCGCTTTCAGAAAGTCTTCGGAAACATCCATAAAAACGGCGTCCTGGGCAACGGCGGCATCGGCCTGAAAACGGATCCAAGTGTCGGTTCTCTGTCTCGTGCCGCAACGGCCAAGACCGATTCTGGCGGTGGTCACGGATTTCATCGCTTCCACGGCAGCCATGTTTTTCGCATTGGTAATCGTAGGTTTGGAAATGTCGGGAAGATCAATCACACCGTCTTCCACGCCCACCGCCGTACCGGCCACCGTGTTACCGCTGCCGGCGGCGGTTGCCATAGAAGCAGTGCCGTTTTTGCGCAATTCGGCGAGAACCGATTCCACGATCATTCTTTCCATATCGTTTTGATAATTAGCCATAATTCTTTTCCTCCCCCTTATTTTTCAAAGATGGACGGATCACCGGCAATTTCGGTCAGACAACCGTCTTCCATGAGACCCATATTTTCCATCCATTTTTCAAATTCAGGCGTAGGACGCAACTCTAATACTTCGCGGAGCGACGCATCGTCATGATACGTGGTGTCCTGATAGTTCAGCATGATGTCGTCGCCGCCGGGAACGCCCATGAAGAAGAAGGAACCCGCCATTGCACAAAGCATGGAACCGTTTTCCTGGTCGTTCTGGTCACATTTCATGTGATTGGTATAACAGGGAGCGATCCCCATGGGCAGGCCGTGAACTTTACCCATGAACAAATCTTCCAAGTCCGCTCTGACCACTTCACGGCCATCGTAGATGGTTTCCGGACCGATAAAACCGGAGACGTTGTTGGTCATGAAGGGCTGGAAGTGACGGCCAAAGCCATAGGTTCTGGCTTCCAAGGTCATTTCATCAATGCCTTCATCCCCTTCAAGAGATACTTCGGAACCTTGTCCGGTTTCAAAATACATGAAGTTCGGGCCAAGGCTGTTGCCGCCTTGACGGCAGGCTTCTCTGGCATTGGTCAGTAAGTCCATACTGATCCCGAAGGCTTCATTGGTCTTCTGGGTACCGGAGATGCTCTGGAAAAACACATCGATGGGAGCGCCCAATTCCTGGGCTTTCATCTGAGTGGTCACATGAGCCAGAACGCATGCCTGGGTAGGAATCTTCCATTCTTCCATGAATTCATGAACGGTTTTCAAAAGATAAGCGGTATTCTCCGGATTATCTTCCACGGGATTGATCCCGATCACCGCGTCGCCGCTGCCATAGGTGAGGCCTTCTTTCAATGAGGCCATGATGCCGTTGACATCGTCAGTGGTATGGTTGGGCTGATTTCTGAAAGAAAGTCTGCCGGGCAAACCGATGGTCGTGTTGCAGCGGGAGGGTTGGCGCACCTTGGCGGCGCCGGCAACCAAGTCTAAGTTCGACATCAGTTTTGCGACCCCGGCAATGGCTTCACTGGTCATGCCACGTCCGAGTCTTAAAATTTCATCCCCATTATGAGAGAGAATGTATTCGCGAAGTTCACCGATGGTATAACCTTTGAATTCATTGTAGATGAACTTATTGAGATCATCGTAAATAACTCGGGTAACCTCATCTTTTTCGTAAGGAATGACAGGATTTTCGTAGATGTCTTCCAAGGTGAGACGACTCAAAACCAATCGGGCCGCCACTCTCTCTGTTTGGGATTCAGCTGCAATACCTTGCCAGGAATCACCGGCTTTCACTTCGTTGGCTTTGGCCAGCACTTCTGCCACGGAATGAAATTCGAATGTCCTGTTGTACATTTTTGCTTTCAGCTTCATTCTTTACTCTCCTTATTTTATTAAAATTATATTTCAATTTTATAATTTTCTAAAACTATTTTAAAGATTAATCACGGTAGCGGATCTCGTCTTTGAATTTTTCATCGATATAGGCCCTTAACGCGCCAATCCCCTCTCCCGTTTTGGCGGACACGCAGAAAATATGATCGGGATCGGAAACACACACATTGCGGATGATCCCCAAAGCCCGTTCCACATCGGCATCGGGAGAATCGATCTTCGTGACGACTCCCACAGACCGCCGGGGAAATCCGGTGGCAAAGCCTGGTGGGAATTGGATGTAGTCTGTCGTCGCGTCCTGGACAAAAACGATCAGATCGGCTTCCAAAGCCGTGGCAAACAATGCTCCCCGCATAAAGGGGCTTGCCGTGTATTCGCCGGGGGTATCAATGGCATGTTCCTCATATTCAAGGCTCTGGGTCTTGTCTTTTTTCATCCCGGGCAGCTCCGAATGGAACAACGCCCGCATTAACGTGGTTTTGCCGGCATTCACCGCGCCGGCCAACATGATCCGTTTCTTTATTTGCTTTTTTTCTGTCATGATTTCGTCAAAGGTGAGGGAGCATACCCTAAGATCTCTTCAAAATAATCGTTGATTGCCTTCAGGGAAGAAGTTACGCTGGCGACGTCGCCGGTAACGGTGAGTGCTCCCGTAAAACGGTCCAAAAAGCCGATTCTCACTTCGCCGGCTTTCGTCGCAATATCGGCGGCGATGATCGCCGATTCTCCCGGCGTGATCGTTAAGATACCGACAGCACCGTCATGGGGTACACCCAGTTTATCATAGACATCGTCAACGGGCTGGGCAATCACGTGCAGCAAGGTAATCTGGCGGCCGGGTACGTATTCTTGAATGATTCTTTGCTTTTCCCCGTTATTGCTGCCGTCAAACACCATGGTCTTTTCTTCCTCTCCAAAACAAATGTCATATAGCCGTGCAGGATTAAGTCATATTTGACTTATATAAGTTATCCGCGACTTATTTCTGGGCATCCAGGAATCCGTGAAACCATGCCACCAAATCACTGATGGCGTCAAAGTAATAATCGGGATCGCCGGATAAAACAACTTCCCGGCGTTGCCAGCCCCAAGTCACCCCAAGGCGGATGTTGATTCCCGCTGCCGCGGATTCCACCATATCTCCCTTGGTATCACCGAGAAACAACGTGCGTTCTCCCGGGTACTTGTCCATCACAGAGAGAATTTTCTTTTCTTTGCTTGTCTCCTTATCGGCGCCGAGCACCTCCCGCACGGCAGTTACACCGTGTTCTTTCAGGCTGTTTTCAACGGTCTCCGAAATATTGGAGGTAATCACATATACGGGAAAACGGGTGCCGACCTCTTGGATCAGCTGAAACATTTCAGGGAAAACCGTAACGGAGAAACGGCCGTCCTTTTTGACCCTGGCATAAATGCCATTGATCTTTTTGATATCGTCGTCGCTGATGCCAAGGCTCCGCAAACTTTCATAGAAATTGCTCTCGGAAAGCCGCGCCATATCCGCCTTATTTTTCACGGCTTCGACACCAACCTCTTGACAAGATTCGATATAGTAATTGGCTTCCGCCTCCAGTGAATCTACCATAACTCCGTCGTAATCGAAAAATATCAATGCCATTTTTTTGTCATCTCCTTTGAAACGAGGAACCGATTTTCGACCCATTATCCATATACTCATATAATAACCTGAATAAGGCTGTTTGTCAAACTGTTTTTCTCATGGGAAAACCTGTTAGATGCCCAAATGGCGCCTTACGCGTGGCGATCTACCTGCTAACGGGAGCACAAAAAATCCTACCTAAAATTGTTTAACATTTTGTCACAAAAATATATATTTCGACAAATTATTAAAATATAATTCTTTATCGGAGCGCAAAATTTTCATAGTCCTTTTTGCCACCCTTCCTACTCTTTTTGGTGCCACCAAAGAGAAACAGTCATGCCACTTTACATAAATAAACATATTTCGCAGCAGATTTCTGCAAAAAAAGCCGAAACAACAAACAAAATCTGATCTATTTTTCTTTCACTTACCGCTTCTTTCTTACCATGGAGCGGGCACCCACAAAAAGAGTTGGGCATCGGGCGTCGGGCATCAAGCATTGGGCAAAGAAGAAAACTGTTTTTTACCCCGTCTACATATGTTCCTGCCTTAGGTTACGTTTATTTGCAAAATAAAATCACAAAATCTGGATTTTCGAGCAAGGAAAGCCCACGCCGCCCCGGAGACTTACTTAGAAGTATTATTGCTCAATGGAGACGGTTTCATTCCTCAAGAGCCTTTTATGGCCGCTTTCGATAAGCCTCGGACGGTAAGAGGGCTGCTAAAATTTCCTTTGCAAGCGCATGTCGCCGATTGAAAAGAGTTAAAACCGGTTATGACCATGTTTCCCAATTGAGAACCTTACATCTTAAAAACCTTTTACATCCCTTTACCTCCAGGCAAATCAAGGGCAAAGAAAGAAGGATGGCATATGCCATCCTTCTTAGGCCGTCGATAAACCGTATATCGCATATCGCTGTGTTCCAGTCAAAAGATCAGACCTTTGAGTACCTCTATGTACACGGCAGGCCTGCCCTTTTGCCTGCGCCTTGCGCCATACGATTTCTTGACGGCCCGTCGTTTTATCGGAAAAGTTGGCGCGAGCCAACTTTTCCGACAGTCTGAAGGATGGCATACGCCATCCTTCTTTGTTTTGCTTATTTTTAAGAAACGTTAAGGATCCAAAAATAATTATTTGTACCAAACAGCATCGCCTTTGCAGAGATTGGGGAAATTGTTCCGGATTTTCTGATCCAATTCCGAGGAGAATGCCACAGGATTCGGGCCGGCCATGGCTTGATCGAGCCATTCGTAAGCCCGGGCTTCGAAGTCTTTCTTGCCGGCATCTTTCCACTGTACTCTGAAATCTCTGGAACCGAGATTTGTCAGATAGGCAATGGATTTCATGTTCATCATGGTATGCATTTCTTCCATAAAGAGACCGCCGGGGCCGATCTTATCGATGAGCTCCATGGATTCTTTGTAATCTGCTTCGTCGTAAGGAATGCCCTTCTTCAGGGATTTTAAGCTCATGGCGACTTCGTTATCAATGACCGCTTTGGCGAAATCGAAAGTGGTCAGGCTGTCCAAAAGACCACCCATGTTAAGGAGAGACGCCCCGGCGCAAACAGCGCCGGTGGTATTGAAGGCAACTTCATAACCGTTTTGAGCATCGTTGCAATGGGAGTTGGTTAGGCCGATATAACCGCCGGAAGGCACATGATAGAATTCCGCCATTTCGGTATGGGCCATAGAGAGCATACCGGTTTCAATGGCGCCGGGAGTATAGGCGCCGCTTCTCAGGTCAGCGACAGTGGGCAGATATGCATAAATGATGGGCATACCCTGTCTGATCATCTGATAATAGCAGTTGATCGCCAAGAATTCAGCATTCCCTAAGATCAACGTACCCATTCTGCTCATGGGAGTGGTCATCCCGGCATTGGACACGGGAGCAGTGGTGTACACGGGAAGGCCTTCCTGGGCCAAGTAAGTAACGGCTTCTGTGGATTCCACATCCATCACCAGGGGGTCCACGATGGGGCAGTAGTGATGATTGATGAAAGGTCTTTCCATATAGGCTTCTTTGGAACCGGCAATGGTGTGACCAAGTTCCAGAACTTCCTTCAATTCAGTGAATCTTGGGGTGTTGCTGCGAACAGGTTTTTTGCAGTTCTTTAAAGCAGGATAGAATCTGTACAAGGACAATTTGCCGTCGGGAGCATCGTCCGCCAAAGTAGAGATGGAAAATACGTTGAAACCGGGAAGCTGATTGATTAGACGTGCGATGTTGGCAATATCGTCGGAAGTGGAGCGTCTCTGTTCTCTGGTCACAGGATCGACCACAAAAGGAGCGGAACTCGCTGTCACAACGCAAGGGCCTTGTTCCGGAATCGTGATGTCGAACTGAGGATCTTGGGCCGTAAAAGTATAGGAACTGGGGAACATCTTGCTATACTTTTCAATAACCTGATGAGGGATTTTTACATGGCCGTCGGCATCCACATCGCAGCCATGTTCCTTAAAGATTTCCCTGGCGCATTCGGCATGTACCAAAAGACCGGTGTTTTCCAATACTTCCATGGAAGCCTCATGCACCATTTGTCTCTGTTCTTCTGTGAGAAATTTAGAATATTGTGTAAACATCTAAACACTCTCCTCTCTCCATAAAATATTATTTTGGTAAACATATATAATGGCCTTAGCGGCTCAATTATACACAACGTACATCGATTTTACAATGCTTTTTCCCAATACTTCGCTCTTTTATAATGATAATGATTTTCTATATATTTTAAAGCCATGTCAGGCAAAACATTCAAATTCGTGATGGGGATCAAATAGCCGCTTCACCCTTATTGGTTGCTGCGGCATTGGGGTGAGTTCTATCGCGAACTCCTCATAATAAAGTATGAAATACGCAAGACGCGCTTTTTGGCAAAAGCCGCAATGCAGTAAGCCAAAAGTTTCATGCTTGTCTTAAAAATAGATGAATCGATGAAAAGCAGATACCTGCTAAAAGACATGACCACACCGGGCCCGAAGGCCCGGCGTGGTAAAATGCCTTATTTTATAAAATTATTTCCATTCGGCAGGCAGGTATTTCAGTCTGTCTCTGCCGTAATCGGTAATTTTAAAGGTAAGCAACAGGTCATTGCCTTCAAGCTCTGTTTTGACGGTTTCGATCATGCCGACAGCCACCAAAGAGTCGGTGTGAAGGGTCATTTTTTTATCGGTAAACTGACCTTCACCGGCATACTCGGATTCAAGATCTCTTAAAAGATCATGTTTTGTAAAGGTATCCCTTGTAGAAGCATAGTGCAACACTCTAAATCTGAAAGGTAAGATACTTTTCGCCATTTTAATCATCCCTCCTTAGCCCACATTACGTAACTGGAACAGTTCTTTCGGATTGATTACAACGAGAATCGCTCCGATGGTGATAATGGCAACACCGGCAAGCATAAGACCGGTAGCGGCATAGCCGTTTTCCCAACCGTAGAGAGGAGTGATGAGATTCGCCAGATAACCGGCGGGAACAGACCAAAGAGCGTAGGTTACGTTGAAAGCCATGGCGCGGCCTGTGCCGACCATGTTCAGCGCACGATACCAAAATACGTAGGAGAAACCACCGGAAGCAGCGGCGATGATAATCCAAATCAAACTGTTCACATCAGCGAATGCTGTAAAGAACATCTGCCAACCGGTATACCAATGGAGCGCGTAATTTACGGTCGTTCCGTCAACATCGAGAACTTCCACACCACCGGTAATGGCAGCGGCAAAAATGGAAATACCGATGACGGTTGTGCACATGGCAATCAAACTGGAGAAAAATTCACGGATCCAAATTGCGATATCCGGGTCGATCATATCCATGCCGAAGCAGGAGATCACGCCTTCAGCAGCCCAACCAACAGCGGGGCAGCAAGCGAAAGCAATCCCAAGATAGAACTGAGAACCGCTGGTCGCGGCTTCCGGAGGAGCCCAACCAACAAGAACAGCACCGATCAAACATGCGATGATGCCGATCCAGACACGGACGTTAATTCTTTCCTTCAATACAATGCGGCCAAGAATCGCGCCGATGGCGGGATAAACCGCGGAGATGGCAAGAGCATAGGTTACACCGGCGAGGTACATGCCGATAACGTAACCGCCCATACCGAGGGGGCCCCCAAAAAGGCAGGCAAAAACAGCGAGCCGACCAGGTCTAGTCTTCAACGCACGGGGAATTTCCTTGATTCTGCCGGTGACGGCATCCATCAAGAGGATCCAGCATGACGCAACAAAGTCATGCAGGGCCGCCACAGATACGGCGGCAACGAGGCCGGCGTAAAAGGAGTAACTGTAAGGAATTGCAAACGGACCAAAGCAGAGAACCAAGCTCCATAACAAAACACCCTGCAGACCCCAGGTCATACCGGAGAGAACCCCGGCCGTGAGACCCCGTTTGACGTAGCTCATCCGATGCTTCTCAAGCATTTGTGCCAATGCTGCATCATTCGTACCAACTGACATACAAAATCCCTTCTTTCATAAAAGATTTAAAATAATTCCGGCGGTCTTACCCGCCATTTCCCCGGTTTTGCCCGGGAAACCTTAAATCTGTGGGGAGCGAAACTTTGAAGTTTCGGTACAGGAACAAAACCCCCGGTCGCGAGGGTCATTCAATAACCAACGTCTCTATTATATACTACCCCGTAAAAAATTTCTACCCTTTTTCGCAAAAAACTTTAAATATTTTTGATTAGCGCAAAAAAATACAGGTTTTCTTAAGCTTGGACTGCATTTCTTAATAACGGGAGACCAAATCTCTCAATTCGTCGATGTGTGTGTCAAAAAAATGAATCAGTCTCACGGTATGGGCCAAATAGTAAAAATATTCATATTCGCTCAGATACTCATAATCAGCGTAATAGCAAGTGCACCAATGGGCAAGATAAAGACCACCGGCAATCATCATGTAAGGAAACGCCTCTTTTTCCGCGGCGGTCAACGGCGTTAAGGTACCATGTTCTTTCAAATAATCGTTATATCCGTCCAGGAAAAAGCGGCAGCGGTCGAAATAAAGCGTACCGTCGCTTTGGGCTTTCCAGGAAGAGCAGGTATAAACGAGGGCATAGCAGACATCAAAAAGGCGATAATCCATTTTTGCCCAGTCAAAGTCAAAAATACCGACGCATTTGCCGTGATCCCATTTGACATTACCGGGATGGGCGTCGCAATGGCAGACACACATCGGCATTTCAGCCATGATTTTCGGCGTGATGTTTGCCAATACCTTGTCGCAATGCTGGATCAGATCTTCACGACTGTCCTTCCAAAGCATATCAAAGCGGTCGTCAGGATCAACGCAGAGAGCTTTATTGCATTCCACAAAACAGGTGGGCAGCTGCTTCAGCATATCCATAATTTTCGGCTCTGCCTTTTCGCCAGGATCAAAGCCATTGACGGAATCATGGAATTTCGCAAGAATTCTGGCAAATTCCCGGTCTTCCTCCGGCGTCATATTCGTATTGATCCAGTCGTAATCGTCATCGCCGTCAAGGAACGTGTAAACGGCGAAATATCTTCTGATCCGTTCCCCTTCTTTTTCTTCCTCTAACTGCACAAAGGATCTGTCGTCAGAGGTACGAACGATCGTAGAGATCTCATCCATACCGTGGGCCGCGGCGTACTCCACCAAGGCATGCTCCACTTCGATATCGGCGGCACTCGCTTCCCTTTTATACTTCCTGACGAAGTAATCATGAAGATCGCCTTTTTCATCGCGAACGATAACTCCAAAACTTCGGTTTGTATAGCCACCAAAAATTTCATAGGCATCGATCACTTTACCGAGATGATAATAATGCTCGATCAAGTGGTTAAGTTGGCTTCTGGACATAGCCATTTCGGAGGTTCCATAAAGTTCATCGACGATGTTTTTGACCACAACAAATTTAGAGCGCATGGCGCCGAAATCATCAGCGTTAACTTTTCTCAATCTCAGTTTTCCTTCGCAATTCATAAGTTCAGCCTCCTTTTCACAGTTCCCAGTTCGAAAATACGCGTGAATATTTTGTCATGAAACATACTTCAGGCATTTATAAAATCATACTGGAACTCGTTTTGTTTTTCTTATTATAATACATCTGCCTGGAGAAATAAAGAGAAAAATTTCGACGTGGAAATCATATCCCTGTATAAACGGAAAAACGCCTGTATACAACCACTGTATAAATGGACAAAAAAATACTGTTTTTTCTTGCAATTTTTTGTGATTTTGATATAATATTTTTGATGTTTGTTTTTTAAACAACATTAAAGAAGAATGAAGGAGAGTTTATAATGGCGGAAATCAAATGTGAAGGACTGAAATCTGGAGAAGATAAGATCATCCAGGAAATGGCCGACCAGATGTTCGATGAACATCAGAAGATTCTTGCGATCACCCATATGCCGGGGGGTCTCACCAACCGCAACTTCAAGGTTGAATTCGATAACGGAACGAAATACGCTTTCCGTATCGCCGGTGAAGGTACCGCAGAATACCTTAACAGACCCTGCGAGCATGATGCCGTTGCCAAAGTGCAAACCATCGGCGGCAGTCCCATGTTTTACTGGTATGACGAAAAAACAGGTTCCAACATCTGTCGCTTCGTCGAGGGAGATACCATGCAAGCCCCGGACTTCAGGGCAAGAAAAGACGTGGTGGAACACGCGGCACAGCTTGTTCGCAACATTCATACCAGCGGTCTCAAGTTGAACTATGTTTTTAACCCCTTTGCCGAACGCGTCTGCTATAAACAGTATCTCAAAGATAACAACTGGACCAGATTTTTTGAAGAACTCCCAGCCATCGACGCTGTTTACGCCAAACTACAAACAGCCTTCGAAGCCCATCCCTTCGATCGTGTAAGCTGCCATAATGACTGCCTCGCCGCAAACTTCATTTATGATATCCCCAATGATACGATGGAAATCATCGACTGGGAATACTGCGGCATGAACTATTACTTCTTCGATCTTGCCGCCCTAATCAGTGAAAACGATATGGACGAAGAGATGGAAGAAGTTGCCATCCGCGCCTATTTCGGCGGCGAACCCACCGAACAGCAGAGAGCCGAAGTTTTGATCGGCAAGTTCCTCATGGACGGCCTTTGGATCCCCTGGGCTCTCGTGCAAAGCGTCACCAAAGTCGATGAAAGAGACGATTACTGGGATTGGGGCTATGTACGCGTCAGAAGATGCGAAAAGCATATGGCAGATCCCAACTGGGAAAAATATTTCAAACTGATGACCGAAAGATAAAAGCGGGCATGGTAAAAATATCCTGACATAAAAGCATAAAAAAAGCAGTATTTTCCCTTGAAAATATTGCTTTTTTTTGATATATTGGAACAAGCTGATGAATTTTGGCATCATTATGAAAGTAAAGGGAGAGTTTACCATGTCTGAAACGAAAGTATGCCCTAATACCAAACCGGAAGAAGTGGATTACATCAAAAAGATGGCCGCAGACTCCAGTCTTTTCGCAGGTGAAGTTACCGAGATTACCTTTATGCCCGGGGGACTCACCAACCGTAACTTCAAAACCGTGGTTGACGGCAAAACCTACGCCTTCCGCATTGCCGGCGAAGGCACCGCCGAATACCTGAACCGTCCCGCGGAAAGACAAGCGGTACACGCCATCAAGGATCTGGGCATCAGCCCTCAATTCTATTATTATGACCTTTCTACCGGCTCCAATATCTGCGGTTTCTGCCCCGGCGATACCATGGTCAGAAAAGATTTTCAGGAAAACGATAAAGTCTTGCAACACGCCGCGAAGATTTTAAACGCTTTTCATCACAATGATATCCAACTGAAGAGTACCTTCGATCCTCTCGTTGAAATCTCCTCCTATATGGAATGGCTCAAAACCAACAAATGCGCGAAATATTATGACGGCATCGAAGAACTGCTCTCAACCCTCAAAAAAATCGACGACCAGTTCCAGCTGAATCCTCCGGTAAGAGTTTGCAGCCATAACGACGTGCTTTCCGAAAACTTTATCTATGACCGGGAAAATGACAACTTGCAACTGATCGACTGGGAATATTGCGGCATGAACTACTATATGTTTGACGTCGCCGCCATCATCGTAGAAAACCGCCTCAACGCCGAAAAAGAAGAAGAATTCCTCGCGAGCTACTACGGCCATAAACCCACGGAAAGAGAAAAAGCCGACGTTCTCATCGGCAAATTCCTCATGGATGCCTTATGGTGCCCCTGGGCTTTGGTTCAGTTGGTTTCCAAGCCCGGCGAAGAAGAATTCTATTGGAATTACGGCCTTGAAAGAATCACCCGTTGCCAGGGATATATGGCTCATCCCAAATTTAACGAATACGTTGAATTGATGGGCAAAAAATAAGCTTTAAAGCAAATGGTTACAAAAAGCAAAAAGAGGATCCCGCCTCCCTTGCCTTCCTCAGGCCAGGGAAACGGGATCTGTTTTTTGTTTTTACGGGAATAGGCTTTGCTTATTTCTCCGCTTTTCTTCTTTCGGCATAGGCCGCGGTTTCATCTTCCAAAATACGGTCGAGTTCTTTTTGAGTCGCTTCGGGAAGTGGATTGTCCACTTTACCGTTTTCGAGCATATCGATGGCGACTTCATAGGAACGTTCGACGATATCCTTTTCACCCTGTAATTTCCAACCGTCGAAATTATTTCTGTCGAAAATTTTCGCGTCGGGTTTGGAGAGTTTTCTGAAGTTCTGGAAGGTGTGCATGTGGCTGACGAATTCACCGCCGGGGCCGACATCGGTAATGACGTCAACGGCCAGGTGTTCGTCGTCGATGGGAATCCCTTCCACGGTTTTCAGAACCATACCGACCATTTCATGCTGCATCACCAGCTGTGCAAAGTCCCAAGTAATCCCATTTTCAAGCATCCCGATACCATAGATCATGTTGGCGCCTGCCAACGCGGGAATGATAGCGGTTAAAGTCGCTTCGTGGGCGGACTGGGCATCGATCACTTTGGAATCGCACTACCCCCCCGCAACCCAGCTGGGTACTTTGTAGAACTGTGCCATCTTCGCCACAAAAGCGGAGAAGAGAGCCAGTTCAGGACTGCCGACACAGGATACGGTGGTGCTCAGATCCATCATCGCTGTGGAGGAGCCGTAAACCATCGGCACACCGCGCTTGATCAGCTGACCCAAAAGGAACATGCTGACCACTTCGGCATTGTGGGTAACCATGGTGCCGGCCAGATGCACACAGGTGGTGCCGCCGGCCATGCCCAAAGGATTGATTTTCACGGGAATCCCCAGTCTTGTGGCGTAGATCAGCGCGTCAGTGGCGCCTTCTGCCTGCACCAGAGGACTGATGGGGTCGGTGGAAGTACCGAAAAACGGTCTTTCCTTGAACTTTTCTTCGCTGCCGGCAACAACAGAACCCATTTTGAAAGCAATTTTAATGTTGTTGGGATCGTGCATACCGATATAACCGGGTTTCGTCGTGTTGTTCAGAAACGCGTTCAAAACGTGAAGCTGACCGACATAGGGGTCCACATCAGCGGGAACGATGTTTCTTTCGAAAACAACGATATTCTTCATTTTATCGATCATCATAACGGATTTGTAGAGATCGTCCTTGGTAGGAGCTCTACGTTTCCGGGTATAAGGATCAATCACATTGAGGGCTTCCCCAAAGTTTACAAAACCGGTACGGCCTGATTCGCAGTACCAGTCCTTTTCCGGATCTCTACCGGTGCAGCGGAAATTGGGAGGAGCAACGTTCATCGCATCCTCAATGAGCCAGGCAGGAATTTTCACGATATGGGTCGCTTCATCCACAGTACAACCCGCATCACCGAAAATCTGTCTGGCTTCTTTGCTTTCGCATTTGATCCCAACGTTCCAAAGAACATCCAATGTCGCCAAGTGAACTTCGAAAAGTTCATCATCCGTGAACATGTTGAGACCAAGCGCAGGGTATTTTGTTGTATTCGTCAACAAACCTCTTGCCAAATAAAACACCTCCATGTTTTGTTATTTCTATTTGAGAAGATCACTTCTCAAAACTACTGCTAAAAATATTATACATAAAACAAAAATAAATACAATGACTTTTTTGTCTATTTTTATCGACAAAGCGTCTTTTTCAATCCTTTTCCATGCTTGAGGCCCTAAAAAAATTAAAAATAAATATGGTAATGGAAACAAATATCGGCTCAAAAAGTCAATGAGCCAATGAAATAGAGCTGAAAACATAAAAAACGGATCCCGTTATTTTGTACCCTGACAAAATTTCGGGATCCGGTTTTTTAGTTTTTATGAGCTCAAAAGCAATTTAGCGTTTTTTGAGTTCTTCGTTTTTATCCGCTTCCGCTTCTTCAAGCATTTTATGAAGCGCTGTTTTGGTTTCTTCGGGAAGCGGCATTTTGGGTTTGCCGTTTTCGATCATGTCGATGGCTTTATCGTAAGAACGTTCCACGATATCTTTGCCACCCTGAGCCATCCAGCCGTCAAAGTTGTTTCTGTCGATGATATTGCTGGGCTGGGAGAGATGTTTGAAGTTTTGGAAGGTATGCATATGGGAGATGAATTCCCCGCCGGGGCCGACGTCAGCGATGATGTCAACGGCAAGGTGTTCGTCATCGACGGGAACGCCTTCCACGGTTTTCAGGATCATCTTCATCATTTCATCCTGCATTACGAGCTGGGCAAAGTCCCAAGTGATACCGTTTTCCAACATACCGACACCGTAGATCATATTGGCGCCTGCCAATGCGGGTACGAGAGCGGTTAATGTTGCTTCATGGGCTGCCTGAGCGTCGACGCATTTGGAATCGCACTACCCGCCCGCAACCCAGCTGGGAACTTTGTAGAACTGTGCCAATTTGGCAACAAAGGCGGAAATCAGGGCCAATTCGGGGCTGCCGACGCAGGATACGGTAGTTCTCAAATCCATCATAGCGGTGGAAGAACCGTAAACCATGGGAACGCCGCGTTTGAGAGCCTGGCCAAGGACGAACATGCTCAATACTTCGGCATTATGGGTGACCATGGTGCCGGCCAAATGGACGCAGGTGGTACCACCGGCGAGGCCCATGGGATTGATTTTCACGGGAACACCTTCTTTGATCGCGAAAATCAAAGAATCGGTGGCGCCTGCGGAATGAACCAGAGGGCTGATGGGGTCGGTAGACGTCCCAAACCAGGGTCTTTCTCTGAATTTATCTTCACCACCGGCAACGATGCCGCCCATTTTAAACGCGTATTTGACGTTTTGGGGGTCATGCATCCCGATATAAGCGGGTTTGGTGCTGTTGTTCAGGAAAGCTTCCAATACATACAACTGACCAACATGGGGATTGACTTCTTTGGGTACGATATTTCTTTCAAAAAGAACGATCGAATCCAGGTTGTCGATCATGGTAACAGAGTTCCAAAGGTCATCCATGTTGGGAGCTCTGCGTTTACGGGTATAAGGGTCAATCACGTTTACTGCTTCCCCAAAGTTTACAAAACCGGTTCTGCCGGCTTCGCAATACCAATCGTTTTGAGGATCTCTCGCATAAGCGCGGTAATTGGGGGGAACGGTATTCACAGCGTCTTCCACGAGCCATGCCGGAATCTTTACGATATGGCTGGCCTCGTCAACGGTGCAACCGATCCCTGCAAAAATTTCTCTTGCTTCCTTACTCTCAACCTTGACACCAATGTTCGCAAGTACATCCAATGTTGCCAGATGGACTTCAAAGAGCTCATCTTCGGTGAACATGTTCAAGCCGAGGGCAGGATACTTTGCAGTGTTAGTTAATAAACCTCTTGCCAAAATAAACACCTCCATAAAATCTAAATGCTTAAAAGCATTTCGTTATATATGTAATTATATATCAAACAACGGTTATTTTCAACACAATATTTGTGTTCTCCATAGGAATAAGGTATCCTGTTCACAGAAAATTATACATATATTTCTAAAATCAAGGAACATGATCCCTGTTTTATTGTTTCCTTCCTTTTTGGTGACAGTATTTGCGAATCAGGCGGCTGGCTTTGCTTTGGGAGATTTTCAAAACCCGCGCCACTTCATAGGAACTGCCGCATTCTTCATAGCAACCGACGATGATATCCTTCTCCACCTCCGCCAGGGCCTGCTCTAAAGAGCCTTTCCCCTCCCCGGCGCCGCTTTCCGTGGCCACCTGAAAGCGGATTTGGTCGGGGAGATGGTGGGTATCGATGATATCCTCCGGCGCCATGGCCACGAGGCGTTCGATGGTGTTGTCCATTTCTCGGATATTCCCCGGCCAGCGGTATTGGGACAGCACGTCAATGGCCGCATCGGAAATGCGGCGATTCATGCCGTAACGGCGGTTATAGCGTTCCATCAGGTGGGTGATCATAGGCAGAATGTCCATGGTGCGTTCCCTGATCGGCGGGATCGTGATTTCAAAAACATTGATCAAATAATAGAGATCCTCCCGAAATTCCCCTTTGGCCACCAATTCGTGAAGGTTGCGGTCGGTGGCGGCAATGAGCCGGCAATCGATGGGAATCCCTTTGCGGCCGCCGATGGGGCGATAAACCTGCTCATGCAGGTCATAAAGGAACCGGGTTTGCAACGATAGGGGCAGCGCGTCGATTTCATCAAGAAAAAGAGTGCCGCCGGCGGCGACATCGATCATCCCCGGTTTTACCGGTTCTCCGGGGCCGCCTTCTAAACCGAAAAGTTCCTCCGCCAGCTGTTCGCCGGACATCGCGGCACAGTTCAAACTGACAAAAGCGCCGTTTCTGCGGTTGCTGTAGCGATGGATATATTGGCCCAGCATCACCTTGCCGGTACCACTTTCCCCCTTGATCATGACCGTGCTGTCAATCTTGGCGATTTTCGAGGCAAGACTCATCATCTGGGACATGCCGCTGCTTTTATAAATAAATAGGATATTTTCGTCCTGATCCGGGCTGTTATCGGCAGCTTCCCGCTCCCGAAAGGATTCGATCATATAAGCGATTTCGCCGCTTTCACCGTGCAGGGGAAAGACCGTGACGTCTAAAATCTTGCCGGAGGGCATTTCTTTACGGAACAACGCCATATCCCGGCGGTCGGCGCAAATTTGCACAGCCGAGGGCACACCAAAATAAGTGGTTTCATCCTTCCCGATGAAACCGCTGAAATCGCTTTGGGGGGCGACGAGATCCGCCGCCGCCTGATTCAGATAGATGATCTTCCCTTCCCCATCGCAAACGCAGACGCTATCGGCGGCATGATCCGCGATCCAGCTTAGCGCTTCCAGGTCTTTTTTATTTGTCATCTTACCTCTCCGTGAGCGCACAGAACTTCCTGTTTTGAAAATAACCTACCGTAAAACCTGCCGTCAGTGGCATGGCGCTGTCAAAACCGACGGCGATATCGACATCTCGATGGGCGTCGGAACCGACGGTCAGCCGCCGACCACCGGCTTCTTGGTACATTTTTATGATCTTTTTTCCCGGCGACGTCTCTAAGCAGCCCTTCCGCAAGGGCGATGTGTTGATTTCAATGACGCTGCCGTTCTTCACCACACAATCTAAAATTTCCGCCATCAGCGTCTCTTCCATCGCGTCGCGCTGCAAATAGCGTTTCGGGTAATCGAAATGACCCAAAACGTCAAAGCCGCCCAAACGGGCCACAGCCAATAAATCCTCATAGTAGCGGCGGTAGACCCGCTCCACGGCGTATTGAAAAATGCTTTTGCCTTCGTTTCCCGTCCAATGAATGCCCATGGGCAATATCACGTAGTGGACGCTGGCAATGACCACGTCATAAGCGTCGCCTTGTAAAACCTTTTCATATTCTCTGGGATAGATGTGGGGTTCCCCCACCTCAATCCCTTTTAAAATTTCCAGTTCACCACCGTAGCGCTGTCGCACCGTTTCGATGGCGCGCTTATATTTTTCCCCGTCAAAGGGAATGGAATCGTCATAATGGGGATCAAAATCCACGTGTTCAGTAAAGCAAATTCGTTTCATCCCTTTTGCCAAAGCGCCGCGGCACATTTCCTCCATAGAGGAAATGGCGTCGCCGGAAAAATCAAGGGAATGGATATGGGTATCTGTGGTAAATGCCATGGTCGCTACCTTCTTTCAAATTGGTTTTATTATAAACCACCTGCTCAAAATAATCAAGTCATTTTTGACTTATATCAAAAAAACCTCTTCCAACATAATATAACAGTATAATCTAACGAAAGGAGAGTTCTATGGAACGCTATCCGGACAGTATCTACGATGCCCGCAATGTCAAAATCAAGGTCGTCGGTCCTTTGGCCATGGCCTACGTGCCGATGCAGAAATTCGTCAACCTTTACGACGCCGCCGACGGATTTCAGGCAGGCACGATTTTTAAGGACCTTGATCTCCCCTATTTAGGAGGGATGGCAAGATGAACGACAGAGAGCAACTGCTTCAAGAATATTCAGAAATGGGCTTTGCCGCCTTTGATATCATGCTTTTCCTCGATACTCATCCCTTTAACAGCGAGGCGCTCATGGCCCACGCCCATTATTGCCGCGCCGCCGCTGCTTTGAAAAACGAATATGAAATGAAATACGGCCCGCTGACTGCTTGCAGCGGAGCTACCGCCAACAGCTGGGAATGGGTGGAAGGGCCTTGGCCCTGGGAAAGTAAGGAGGGATCAAGGCGTGTGGGTCTATGAAAAGCGATTGCAGTTTCCAATTAATATTAAAAACCCCGATGCCCGCGCCGCCTCGGTGATCATCTCGCAACTGGGTGGCCCCGACGGCGAACTGGGGGCGTCCATGCGTTATCTGAACCAGCGCTATACCATGCCGTATAATACCGTGAAAGCGGCATTAACGGATATCGGCAGCGAGGAGTTGAACCATCTGGAAATGGTCGGCGCCCTCGTGCATCAGCTGACGCGGAATCTTACCATCGAAGAGATCAAGGAAGCCGGTTACGACAAATACTTCGTCGATCATACCGTCGGCGTCTATCCCACCGCGGCATCGGGCTATCCTTTCAGCGCTTCGGAATTCGCCGTAAAAGGCGATCCCATTACCGACCTGCACGAAGACATGGCGGCAGAACAAAAAGCCCGCACCACTTACGACAATATCCTGCGTCTTGTCGACGATCCAGACGTCAAAGAGGTGATCCGCTTTTTGAGAGCCAGAGAAGTCGTCCATTACCAACGCTTCGGCGAAAGCCTGCAAATCGTCATCGATAACCTGAACCAAAAGAACTTTTATGCTTTCAATCCCTCCTTTCGCTAAATAAATAAAGTGCCCATTGACGTTACCGTCAACGGGCACTCTATTTTATGGATCGGGGGCGTAGGTGTGTGCACCCCGATCAAACCTTGATTCAGTTCAGTATGGCAATAAAGCAATGAAGCGTTGCAGCACGGCGGCAAACTGCGCCCGGGTGGCGTTGCCTTGGGGGCTCAGGGCCGTTTTGGACGTGCCGTTGACGATTTCCGCCTGATAAGCCCAGGCAAAAGCTTCTTGGGCATAGCCGCTAATCTGGCCGAAGTCGCTGTAGCCCTCAATGAGGCTCATATCGCCGGTTACGGTCATACCGCGATAGGCGGCGTAGCGGGTCATGATCACCACCATATCCTGGCGGCTGACATTGTCTTCGGGCTTAAATTTGCCGCTGCCCACACCGGTGACGATTTCGTTTTCCGCGGCCCAGGCCACGGCGGCGTTATAATATTTGCCGGCTGCCACGTCGCTGAAGACCGCTCCCCCTTGGGCTACCGGTTCCCCGTCCAAACGCCAAAGGATCGTTACCAGCATACCCCGGGTCAAAGCCAAGTCAGGACTGAATTTACTGTTACCAGTGCCCTGCATCAGGCCGCGGGCCGTCACAAATTCGATATATGACACCGCCCAATGGCCGTTGATATCGGTAAAGGTCTGGGCGTTGTCGATCAACTGTAAGGTGACGCTGCCGCTAACGGGTACCCGCAAAGTATATTTGGGACTGACCGTCACGGCGGAAGCGCTGAGGTTGCTGACGATGGAAGCATTGCTGAGCACCGTTTTGGAACCGTCGCTATTGATTTGCGCCACAACGGTATTTTCATCGATATCCGACGCGGTAATCTTCACGGTGATGGCACCGAGGTCCGTCAGGACGGTATCGCCATTCTTGACCGTGACTTTCACCGTATCGCCGGCGGTTTGTTCAATGATGACGGATATCGGCCCGCTCCCTGCCGCGTTCAAGGCCGTTAAAGCCGCGTTGGACAGGGTGACATTGGCAATGGGGGAAGCAAGCGTCAGTTCCGCCGCAGTCTTTTCCAGGAAGCCGCCGAGGGCCGCCTGATTCAGAGTAAAGGTCACGGGGTTGGCGTCGCCAAGGTCTTTCGGCGCAATGATGATTTCCGTGGAACCGTTGCTTTGGGCGCTGTCTCCCAGGTTGCTTACGGTCTCGTCGGCTAAATTCACCGTGGCAGCCTCATTGGCCACAGTCGCTTCCGGTTTCAGGGTGGTGACTTTACCGTCGTTCACGGGCAGGATGGCGGCGTCGGCCAAGGCTTTGATGGCCTTTTCAGCGGCAATCAGTTTGTTTAAGGTCACGGAGGTCACTTCGTTTTGCTTTTCGGCGCTAAGGTTGTCGTAAGCCGTCCGGGCTTTTTCCACGGCGGCCTGATTCGCAAGGGTGATCTGGTCGGCGGCGGGCAAAGCGTTGATCAGGTTCGTCACAATGGCGGCAGGATCGCCGGTCAAAAGATCGATGGCCTCCTTCACGGCATTGAGTTTATCGGTGTAGGAAACGACGATCAGGTTCTTCTGCCACTGTTTCAGGGCGGTATACGTATCGAAGACCGCGTTGATCGCCTCGGCGTCGGCTTTTGTCACATTGGCGGCAGACGGCAGGGCGTCGATGGCGGCTTTGATGTCCACCACCTGCTGGAGATCGTCCATACGCTGTAAGAGGTCGTTAAGCTTGGCCACGTTGGTCACCTTGGCCTGATCGCTTTCGCTCAGAGTATCGTAATAGGTCTTGGCGAAATCGACGGCGGCCTTGTTGGTCAGGGCCGCGCTGTCTACGGCGGGCAAGGCATCGATGAGGGAGATCAGCTGATTGATAGAATCTTCTCCTTCGCCGACCACGTAAATCGTATACCAAGTGGGAGTATAGGCCACGGCTTCGGCGCCGACTTTGTTCATGGTGGGCCAGGCTTTTTCGGCGACGCCGATGTAGATGATATCACCGGCGGCGGCGGGAATGGTCTCACCCGGACGGTACCAGCCCGTGGTGTTTTTGGTATTGAGGAAGGTGCGCACCTGGAAGTTTTTATTGGCGGCGGTGGGTACCATGGAGATATCACTGCCCAAAAGGGAGCTGTCCACGGTGGCCACATAGTTCAAGGTGGTGGCGCTGAAATTGTTAGCCAGGGTGATACCATCCACGGCAAGGGCTTTTAAGGACGTATCGCCGTTGCCCCAGGTGCCGCCGAGATCGGCGCCGAGGCCCTTGGAGGTATACATCACCTTGATGATATCGGCGTCACGAAGCTTCGTATCGGGATCAGTGCTGTTCACACCGAAAGTGGCGAAACTCTGGTGAACAAACCAATCGTTGAGTGTTCCCATCCAGCCGGACTCGGAACCGTTGCCGAATTCCGATAAGGTTTTCCCTTCCTTGCTGAGGGAAGAGAGATAGTTGATGTTATAACCGGAGCCGCCGGTGCCGGTCCAGGTATAGCCCTCTTCATGAGCGGCCCGCAGGGCGACGGTCATCATCGTGTCGTCGGCGGTGAGCTCCATGGTTTTGCTGATAAAGGGCGCTTCGGCATCGTAGCCCATGCCCGCGGCATAGGTGTTGTTGTAGAATTCCACCTTGACGCTGCCGTAATCGCCGGGGCTGCGTTCAGGAACGGCGGCCATGGCAGCGAAAGCGTCAGTTTTGGCGCTGTCCACCACCGCTTTGCTTGTGGCGGCGGCGATGGCGGCAAGACCTTCTTTATAGGCTTGCACCAGCTCATTCCAGCGGCCCACGGTGTAATAGGCGTTGTCGTAGGTGCCGAATTCCGCGGTGAGGGCGGTTTTGGCGGCGTCCTTCGCTTCGTCCAGGGTCAACTCGCCGACCTGGCGGATGTGAACCGTGACGGTGATGTTGGCCCGGGGGGTGGGGATCGTTTCATAGTTACGGTATATAAACAAAGAGGATGTCGACATCCCGGGACCTGCATAGTACTCCATGCCGTCAAAATCAGATTCTATTTTATTGAACTCGTAGCCGCTGGCGAGGTTGGCTTTCTGCAAACTCATGGCGATGTCAGTTCCGGCTCTGAACTGGCAGGTAAAGGGTGTCGATAAATTCTGGGCAGGGTATACTATAGAGGTATCATACTCATTAGGCCCTATATTGATATGGTTACTTGCGCCCATGGAAATTTTATCGCCATATTCCACCGGTTCACATTTGACGGTCAGGGTATAGGTCTGGGCCGCCGGCAGGGCGGAGCCGTCAGCGCCGTAGGCCGCGGTCAAGGCCTGATATTGAGCGACCTGGGCGGCGGTGAGCTGCCCCTTTTGATAAGCGGACATACCGTTATAGATGGCGGCGGCAAACTGATAGTAGTTGATATCGTTTTGGTTAAAAAGTCCCTGGCCGATCTGGTCGACATTGGGCAGGCGGTTCAGATACCAACTGATATCACTCAAAACCTTGGCGTTGGCGGTTTTGGCTTGGGTCTGAAGACCGTCCAGGGTGGTTTTGCAGGTATCGAGGGCGCTCTGAGCCCCGGCCAGACTGGTGGAACTGTAGACACCGGATTTGGCGGCGTAATAGGCGCTTTGGACCTGCTTCCAGAGGGTAGAACCGAATGCTTCCTTGCTGTATTGGGCCAAAAGGGCGTCGAGTTTATCCTGATAACCGTCGAGGGCGGCGGCAAGCTCCGCTTCCTCAAGGCTCAACACATGGACGAGAACCGAATCACCGGCGGCGAGGTTGGGATAGACGCCGCCACTTTCACTGCCGTCCAAAGCGACAGCGCCCAAAGTCTGATTGCGGATGTCCACGGTGCTCACTGTATACCAACCGGCCTGATAGAGGGCCAGTTCTCCATGGCCTTCGCTGTCGGTTACCGCACCGCTGTCATGAACAGCGCCGCTGACCGCAGCTTCACTGTCCGCCGGGTCGCTGTAGACCAGGCTGACGTTGGCGGCGGGGCGGCTGGCGGCGGGATAGGCGGAAAGATCGCCGGCGGTCTTATTGACGGTGAGGCTGAACGATTCCCCTTCCTTTACTTCAATGGGAGCGGTCACGTCCTTAATAGAGAGGACGGAAAGAAAATCCTTATAACCGGAATAACCGGCGTTTATTTTGCTGATATAGTACATGGCCATGGGGTATTCCGCCCGGACAAAGGTAACATCGTCACCGTTTTTAAGGCTGACATCGCTGTTTCCGAGGGAATAACCTTCATAAGGATGGGCCACGCGGACGCCGTTAACGTAAACGGACCAATGTTCGAAAATACCGGCTTCACCGGCGCCGGACATATTGGCGGCAAAAATGAGACCCGCGGTGTTGATCAGATCATCCACTGTGGTGTTACCGGTGTTTAGGGTCACGTCGCCGTCAAAGGCAGCGGTACGTTGATCGGTGAGGGCATACTGGGGATATTTGGCGCCAAGATTGTCGGAGATGTGGAAATGCACGGTAATATCATCGTCAGCTTTCAGACTATAACAGGCATTGTAATAGGATATAGTCTTGGTTTCGTATTCTTTAAAAACCGTGCCCGTCAAACTGTCGTTGATGGGCTCGCTGTCAAAGAGCGCGTTGGCGGCGTCTCGGGCGTCGGTGTAAGCGGCCCAGGAATCCGCCGTATATTTGGAACTTTCGCTTTCGCTTAAACGAAAGAGTTTGCCCAAGGAAAGGATGGCATCATGATACCTCTGAGCTGTTTGAAGCTGTGACGGCGCCAATAAGTTATCCTTCGCAGTCTTGAGGTCGCCGTAGGCATTGTCGACAGCGGGCTGTTTGGAGGCGTCGTCATTGCCGAGGATACCATAGAGACCGGCGAGTATGCTCTGCCCGTTGGTTCGGGCCAGCTCAAAGGGGAGCCAGGTCTTCTCCGTATAGAGTTGGGATTCCAGATGCTTTACATTATTAACCAACTCGTGTAGGAGGGTGGCGTTAACCTTGGTTTTGGGCATCAGCTTCGGCTGGGCCGCGATGAGGGCCGTAGTGGCGTCGGATACCCCAACCACAGTGGCATTATCATCAGCGGCGACGGCTTGAGCTGCCGTTAGTTTGGCCTGAAAATCAGCCCAGAAGCCCCCCTCCGTGCCGCTGTAGGTATTGGTACCGTCCCAGCGATCGTCGGCAGTCCAGTAATCGGCGGCCTTCACTGTCTCCGCGGCGGTAATGGCCTCGTTCAGCGCTGTTTTATCTACAGTGACAGGTCCTGTGGACCCGGTTAGCTGCACAATAACTTTAAAAAAATTGCCGTCGAGATCATTCCATCTAAAGCCAAAGCCCTTTACATTCGTCGTTATTAAAGTATAGCCAGCGTCAGCAACTGCCTGAGATACATAATAATCATCATAATCAGACATATAAAAATATTCCCAATATTTATAACTGGTTTCTGTCGTAAAATCGGTGTTATGAATCAGATCGCCGTCGCCAAACGGTATCTTGGCAAGTGTTTCGCAGATATTTATTTTTACACCATACGTATATAAAGACATCGGATCATCAACATTGGTAACGGATGTGATCGCCGTCGTATCGTAAGGTAAAGTAACGACGTAAATGTCGTTGGATCCATTTTGCTCACAACTGCTCAGCAAAACACAATCAGCAGTGCCGGGAGCGCCTCCGGCGACATAGGAAAAAGTGTGGCTATAGGCGGCCGACGCAGGGCTGGAAAATATAAAAATAAAGAGAATAAAAAAGATTGATCCCAAAATTCCATTTCGTATTCTACTCGTCATTGATTTTATTACCTCTTCTCGAAAAACTGGATTTGCCGGCGGCAGGAAACCCGCCGCCGACAAATCAATGCCTTAAATTATGATTTTACTGGTATGCTGTTTGCTTGCCCTCGCCGTTTAAGACGCATTTTTATGCACCTTCACCAATAGGACATAGGGCTGCTTGGTTTCATCCTGGGCGATGATACGCACCAATTTATCACTGCCGGCAGTAGGCATCGTGAAGGATACCGCTGTACCGGAAGTGGTCTTGGTGTTATTCATCCAAAAATTATCAGTATTGGCATCGGTAGCCGTCAGTGTGAAAGTACTGGAGCTGTCACTGTAAGGGATGTTGATTGTTTTGACGGTGCCGTTGGCGCCGGTCACGGCGTAAGAAGTGGCGGCATTCAGCGTCATCGTCGGGGCGGTAGTGGTACCGACGGAAGCTGTTTCATTAGAAGCCGCGGCAAAACTGCCGACTTCGGTGGAGGTTTCGCCGAAAATACCGGCGTTATAGACGGTGGAGGTATAGACCTGGATGAAGTAAATATCCTTCCCGGTCAGATCAACGGGTTGACCTGCCGCATCCACGGCCCAAGCCAGATCGAAGCCGTCGGCGCCGCCACCGGCGCTGGGCAGAGAAGCATAGGGATTGGTGAAGCCGGAACCGGCACGGACGTCGGCATAGCCATAACCGTAGAAGTTGGTGGCGTTATTACCGGAGAGGCCGGCTGTGGCGTCATCGGCGACGACAGTGCGGTTTTGATAAGTAATGGTGGTATCAGTGTTGGGATAAGATACATTGTTGACTTTAGACGTCAGTACGCCGGAAACGGCGCCGTAGTTTTCACCGGTGGGCTTCGCGGCGAACAGCGGCCACCAATTGACATTCGTCCCGAAGGTGGTGGTATTGCCGCCGTAAGTGACGGAAATATCACTGGTGTTCTTCGTGTAGGTCACATTGGTGTTCATCACGGTATCCGCTTCATAGTGCCGGGAACCGGCCAGACGGTACCAGGTACCGGGGTTGCCCAGGGCGTCTTTTTCGGCGACCATTACCATACCGGCTTCAGGGTTGCCGTTAAAGGGATTGCCGGTGACGATGAAATCGATGCCCCATTTATGCCTGTTACTGTTGGTGATGGGAGTGGCTAATTCATACTGGATGTAGCCGGAGGAACCCAAAGAAACAAGGTTGCCGGCATTGCCGCGGATCGTCTTCACAAGATCCTGGTTGGCCAAGGAATTGGTCCCATCCGTCGAGATGCAGCCATAAGTGTTACCGGTGGCATACTGGCTGACACCGGGAAGATAGCCGTTGACCACCGCAGCGGTCGGTGCCGGGGCGCTGTTTTTCGGCAAATTGAATTTGAGTGTGATGTCATTACCGCTACTGGCGTCAATGAAAATTTGACGGGTGGAACCGGTGCTGATCTGAATTGTGTAGAAGCCCCCGGCGTTGATGGTCGCCGTCGAGGAATAGCTGGGTGTGCCGTCGGAAGCATAGGTCACGAACTGGACGCCGGTACCGGTCATGCCGGTGATGGTAACCCCTGTATTAGGGATCACATAAAGAGCCAGCATATCAGGATAAAACGTGGCGCTATCGGTGCCGGTGTAGTCGGCTCTATAGGTGTTGGTGCCATCAGCAACGAGATCCATCAGGGATTCCGGCGGTGTGGGAGGATATTGGGGGTCAGGATCACCGAACTGTATCGTCATATTCGACAGATTCAGTGGATTCGCCGCGGAAACTCCGGCGGAGAACAGGCCCATCATCAGGCAAGTGGAAAGCATCAGCGCAACGAGTAACATGGCAACTCTATTTTTTCCGAAAGAATGCAACATGGTATGATACCTCCTTTTTAGGTACTCTCGTATTTTGCCGGGGCAAAACTCCCGCGGCAAGATATTTCATGAGACAGGGTAACATTTTCATTGCCAAACCTTGTTTGAGGCAACTCTCCATATGTCTCAATCACTTTCTCTTCCTTTTGTGCTACGGAAGATTTCTTGGTTTTTCTCTCTGTTTCCATCATGCTTTGGCAATCACCCCCCTTCTTCAAGATTCTCAATGCAATCCTAAACTGTAAAGAATCATAAAATTGCCGTTGCAATCAGTGAGTGTTAACCTTTTTCAGCATTTCAAACAGCCGTTTCTTTTTCTTGATTGATCTCTATTTCTTGATTGATCTCTATTTCTTCATCGCACGCCGCATCTCTTTTGAGTTTGGCTGCGCGCTTCTCGGTAACCGGCTTCAAACCGGCTTTTTCCAGCACTCGGTTCCAAGGACCGAAGCGCTGTTTCAGATAACGGCAGCCGATGACCTCTTTCTTCGTGGGGATATGATTTAGCGCGGCGGCGCAATCCTTGAGATAGGAAAGCAACGCCTCATCGCTGTCGCCGGCATGGGCGGCGGCAAAGGCCGACTCCATGGCAAAACGTTCAAGGACTTCCCGGTCTTCTTTTGTTAAAAAGTTGCGGTACTCCATAAGAAACCTCCGTCTTATCATAAAATGATCGTGAAATTCATTGCCTTTCCACGAGTGCAGCGGTGAAACGGAGAATCAGTATAAAAAGGCCCGAACCAAAGCCGGTTCGGGCACTTTTTATGATTTCACCGCTGCTCTTCGCAAACCATTCCCCCTGACGTCGATACGCCAAAAAAGCCGTTGCAAACAGAACAAGGGAGGACTGCGCATTGACTTATGCGGGGTATTACGGTAAAATAAATATGCCCTTGTGGCATGCGCACCGTGTGTGGGAGTGGAGTCCGCCAAGAATCTGTCCCTGCATGGTGCGTGCTTTATACAATGAAAAATTTATCTTTTCCCGGCGAAAGCCGGGGTTTTTGCTTTTTGTGTAGCATTAAAAATACCGTATTGCCTCCTTCGGCCAATACGGTTCTTGCTTTTGCCATCAAGAGGTATTTGCAACACGTCTTCTGACTCGGCTTCATCGTTTCCCCGCCTTCCCGGCCTTACCCGGTGGCTTTTGGGTTCCCTCCGCCATACAGCACCTTGATAGTGTGCGGGATTCTCACCCGCTTCCGTTTCGTTGCAACCAATTTATTGATTTGTTTTTTTATTGTTCCTACGATTATATCATCGTGAATGTTTATTGTTTTTATTATTATAACACATTATTTTGAAGATTGCACTTGTCCGTTTCTGCCAACTTTCCTCATTGTTTTTTCTTTCCTTTTTTCTTTTTCACCACGGGAATATAGAGGTCAACAGGGCTTAACCCTTCCTTTGTGCCACGGTCCGCCGGAAAAAACTCGAAATCCAGTTTATTTTCAGCAATTTCATACTCGCTGTTTTGCAACAGCCATTCACTGTAAATAAAACGCCAGGACGCCTGAACCGTACCGCGGAACCGGTATTTATCCATGAGGATACTCACCGGCACCGTGGTAAAAACGGCAAAGGTCGCCCCGGGAATGGTAAGCCGCAGCATACCTTCGGGTACATAGTCAAAATCATCGACAATCGGACCGAAAAAATACGTCATACTGCCGCTTTCTTCTTCGGGATCGATCCATACGCCAACTTCCCCCTTTTGTTTTTTGGCCAAACGGGCAAAAACCTCCGGAGGCACCTCATCGGGGTTGACGCCCCGCCAATGAAGGGCAAAATCAAAGGGATCCCATTCTTTTCCTTCAAAGGGCGCGATACCGTAACCAACTGCTTTGATCGGGCCTCTTCGGACCATGAAGGGCGCTGTCATTTGCAGGTATTGCTCCCGATAGGCCGTGGGACTCATATGGAAACTCTTCTTGAACGCCCTATTGAAGCCGGAAACCGTAAGAAATCCAAATTGATCGGCAATTTCCGTAATCGCCTTTCCCGTTGAAATGGCCTTGGCGGCATTTTCAATGCGGCGTTTCCGAATATACTCTCCGATGGGCATGTGTATCACGTCAAATAACCGATATAAGGAACGCTCGGAACAGCCGAGTTCAACCGCAATGCTTTTTGCGGTTAAATCTTTGTCCAAGTTTTCCTCAATATAGGCCAGGCAGCGCTCCAGTTCTTTTTTCCCGTCCATTCTTTTCCCGCCAATACACAAAACCCGCGAGCCTGAGGCCGCGGGTAAAAAAGCCACAACCTTAAAACGCGAAAGCTGTTCTTGATGCGTATGTCCTGACTTAACTTCATCGCTTTCTTCCGGTTATCTTCCGATTCGCGGAAAAAAGCTCCGTATCACAGTGGCGCGACCGTACGGGATTTTCACCCGTTTCCTACAAATTCCGTATCGTTCCATGAGCCTCATAAATCCCATGAACCCCATGGCTTATACCATAGATTAATTATACTACATCAAAAAAAAATAGCAAGTTCACACTTTTCGTAAAATTTGCGGAATTTTCGGAGAATTCAACGCAAGAATTCAACGAAAGAAATATAAGGCCGGCGATTGCTTCGCCAGCCTCATACTGTTATTTTGCAGCATAACATCACTCTGTAAAAAGCTCCTCCGTGATGGCGGTGCCGGGAGGCACCACGATAAAGTTATCGTCAAATTCCAAACGCATCATCTTTTTCAATACACCGCAGGGGCCGGGGTGTTTGGTGATGTCCACCTCCACGAGGTTGGCCAGAGGTTGGATCTTCTTCTCCGCTTCGGCCAGGCAGTAGCAGCCCGTATCCACAAAAGCGAAATGCTGATAATTTTCATAGAGCATCTTCATCACCATTTCCGCCCGCTCCTTACCGTATTTTTCCAGGGTGCGGTCGTATTCATTATTGATGGCATTCTTTTCCCTGAGCCAACCGTCGGTGAGAAAATAGCTGTAGGCAGGACGTTCCACGGCTTTGAGATCGTCCCCGGAGAGAAGCATATTGACGCAGTCTTCACATTTGGGCAGGATTAAAGTAGCGCGTTTGGATTTCAATCCCAGGGTTCCGTTGCCGCAGCGGCCCATGGGCAGCATGATCACATCGACATTGTAAATATTATCAATGGTTTTTTGCAGATAATCCCGGAGGTTATCGGGAAAAAGATGCAGATCCGAAGGAATAAAAAGAGTGGGAATTCTTGTTCCCGCCTCTTTTAGCGCCGCCTCAATTTCATCCTGTAAGATGGTGCAGGCCAACATCAAATAATTTTTCATCCAGTCATCCCCCTTTCTATTATGATAACGTCTGCCAATAGCCGCTGTCAAGATGTTTGCCGATGACCACAAAAAAGCCGTCGCCGTCAAAATCATAGGGGGAGCTGCTTATTTTTCCGTAGACGCCGTCAAAACGGACATCGCCGTTTTCCGTATGCAGCAAACCTTTGGCCCGGAAGATTTCGCCACCCTGATCCCCACGGAGACGGTGGAAGAAGTCCTCAAGCCAAACCGCGCTGACCCGCTCTTTCACCACCACGGAACAGGAAGCGAATTCTTCATCACCGTGATGATGGTGGTGATGGTGGTGATGATCATGGTCATGGCCGTGGTCATGGTAATGGACTTTTTCCTCGGCGGCGGCGAGGGGGGATAGCGCTCCACACTGCTCCGCCGCGGTCAACACCGCAAGGCTGTTCAGCGTTGACCATTCCTCAGAGAAAATAGGAGCGTCCGGATTTAAGACGCGGATCGCGGCAATGACTTCATCGATGGATTCCCCCGCTTCCATTTCCTGAACGTGAGAGAGAACCACGGTTTTGGCGTCGATAATCTGCTTTTGAAAAAACTCGCCGCCGACTTCCATAAAGACCGGCAGCATCGTGGCATCCACCACGGTGATCACCGCGTTGATTTGAAGGGGCGTCTTTTCCCCGGCCAAAGCGCAGGCGCGGCAAAGATCGGGAAGCTTCGCCAGGCCCGTGGGCTCGATGACAATGCGGTCGGGCTGCACCGTATCGATGAGCGCCGTGATGCCGTCGATGAAATTCCCCTGCAGCGTACAGCAGATGCAGCCGTTGGCGATTTCTTTGATGGCGATATCGTAACCGGCAAGCAGGGTGCCGTCGAGGGGAATCTCCCCGAATTCATTTTCCAGCAGGGCGATCTGCTCCCCGAAGTAGGCTTCTTTTAACAGCTTATTCAAAAATGTCGTCTTCCCCGCGCCCAAAAAGCCGGCGATCAGGTCAATTTTAACGGGTTTACTCATCACGATGCACCCCTTTAAACGATTATCGGGGGAAGGCATTTCACCTTCCCCCTTGGATTTTTTATTTAACGACTGGTAGCAGCTTCAACCATCGCCTGGATATTTTCAATTTTGGCGTTGGCGGGAATGTCGCAGCCCTGGGCTAAAATGACGCCCTTTGGCCCCAGTTCATCGATGATGCGGTAGCAATAAGCTTTGACTTCATCGGGGGTACCCAACGAAAGCAAGGCCGGGGGTACGTCGCCCATGACCGCCATATGGCCATCCAATATCTTTTTCGCACGGAACATATCCGTCGTGCTGTCCGGAGAAAAGACGCAGCCTTTGGGCATATCGAGAAAGCGTTCTACATCCCGATCCCAGCAGGAATCGAGATGGAATACGGGGATAACCCCTTCTTCTAAAGCAGTCTCCGCCAAAGCTTTATAGTACGGAAAGACCAATGTTTCCCAAAATTTCGGCCCTACAAATTCACTGGCGGTACGCCAAGCGCCGAGCCAAATGGCAATCGGTTTGTAACCTTTGAAGGTATCGCGCATATTCTGCTGCAATTCCGGCAACGTCACGGCGCAGGCTTCTTTGACCAGATCCAAATGCTTATAAAGATCCCGGGAAAACTTCACCATGGTACGGCCGCCGCAAAAATATTCAAAGGGTACGGTAAAGATTAAGGGGCTAAAAGGAACCATCCCGGCGTCAGCAACATTCTCCGCCATTTTACCGAAGCTCTGGTAAAACGGCGCTAATTTTTCGGGGAGGTTATCGAGGCGCTCCACCAAATAGCGGTTATACCAGTTGTAGAAACCGTTGTCGATGATGTCCTTGTAATCATCTACCTTCATCAGCTCTTTTTCATCCACTTGCCAAAGTTCATCGTCAGGCAATTCAATACCGGGATGTTTTACCTTTGACAGCCATAGAGCAGAAAGCAAATAGGACGAAAATCCGGCGTGCTGTACACCGTCGGGCAAACCAATTTCTTCATAGGTTTTAATCATACAATCCGTCGCGTACATAGGATCCGTCATCATCGGCGCCAAGGAGCCGCCGGCATGAAGCATATGAGCGGAGAGACCTCCCAAAACCACAGGGACACGGTCAATCTCTTCAAAATGAACGGCTCCTAAAATCCGTTTCAAGGAAGCATCATATCTTTCCTGGTTGGTCATTTAATTCACCCCCAATAATTCTTTGGCGACCTCAATCCCGTCCTGGGCGTCACGGGCCAAAGCGTCGGCGCCGACGTGGGTTACGGTACTTTCATTGCAGGGGCCGCCGCCAATGATCACTTTCGCGTTAGAGCCCGCTTCCTTGATCGCCGCCACGGTCTGTTTCATGTGATCGAAGTTCGTCGTTAACAGACAGGAAATCCCCACGAGTTCCGGTTTTTCGGCCTTCACTGTTTCCACAAACTTTTCGATGGGAACATCGGTGCCGAGGTCGATCACTCTAAAACCGTTGCAGCTCATGATCGCGGAGACGATGTTTTTGCCGATATCGTGGATATCGCCTTTCACCGTTCCCAATACCATTGTACCATAAGATTCCGCGCCTGCAATATTGGAAATACCGCCGGCTGCTTCAATGGCTTCCTTAAAAATTTCCGAAGCCATGATCAGTTCCGAGAGATAGTATTCCTTTTCTTCAAAGTGCTTCCCTACCACGTCCATGCCGGCTTGTAAATCCTCTAAAATTTCTATGGTTTCTTTTCCCGCCGCTTTCATTTCCTTGATTTGCTCCATAACGACATCGTCGTCAAGATCACCAAAGGCCTTGATCAGTTTTTCGTTCATCGTTTTATCCTCCTTGTCACGTACTTTAATTCATATGTACCTGTACGTACCTGTTGGATTCATTATAACACTATCTTGCCAAATGTCAAATATTTTTTTATAAACTTTTTCGATCTTTTTCCAATAAAAAATCTGCGTTAGAAACGCAGTTGACAAAAATAAAATAATCGTATATAATTCCCGCAAAAGAATACGTAAGGTTTGTGTTCTCCGATCACCCGGAGCTAAGAGGGAAACAGGGGCAGATCCTGTGCGAACCCGTCGCTGTGAAATGGGGCTTTTTTCAATTATGCCACTGATTGATTTTGGGAAGGCTGGAAAAAGCATACGCCCATAAGCCAGAAGACCTGCATAAACTTAGGTGCAAGAGGGCGTGGTGTCCCTTATTTAGGCACAAAAAGGAGGACAGCAAAAACGGGCTGCATACATTTGGTATGCAGTTTTTTTGATTTTAAGAAACAGGAGCATAACCAATGAAAAAACCAGTTTTTTTTACAGTTTTCATCCTATCCCTGTGTTTCTTGTGCCTGATCGCGGCCTGCTTATACCGGGAGGCACTTTTTACTATCAACGGCATCTACATCGCAGGCAGCGATGATCAAATACTCGTTCTCGGTGATCCCGATCAAGTGACCGATTACGATACCAAAATCGTATTCAGTGCCCCAATGATTGATCCTTATGTAGCGCGGGCCGGAGACCTGCTCACCGCTGAAATCTCTGCCATGACCATTTGTAACAGCACCGCTGATCTTCATTGCGGCGACCGGATACAGATCAAATATGTTTTCCATAGACTGCCTCAAACCATCTATACCCGGCAAGTGGAGCAAGTCGTAGCCGTTAAAAAAATCGAGAGCAATCCGAGGCAGATCTCCGCTGATATCAGGGTAAACAGGATCGCGGACATCCGGGATTTTGTTGATCACCATAACGAGGACCTCCTGCATCAATGGGCAATGAGAGATTATTTGATGCTTAAAAATCCGAAAGACGATTCCTATCTCTACATCATCTCCTATTATCGTACCGGTCTTTTTTATCTGGTGGAAAGAGACGCAAACAACCGGTTCCAACTCATCGCGGCTTACCAATTTTGTAAAATCGTCACAGATGATCAGGGGAAGGAACAGCTCATACTGACAAACAATGAAGACACTACAGAACCAACCGAAGATGAATTCCTTTTTGAGCTGACCACCGTATCCGAATCTCATGAAGAGTGAGGACGGTTTCAACCGTCCTCCTATGCTTTAGATAAAATCCGCTTGTGTGACTTTTTTCTAAAGCATGACAGGCCACCGACAAAGCCTTCGTCGGCGGCCTGTCCGCGTTAAAACGCGGATTTTTTAGTCATTTTAGATCATTCCGTCTAACCTAAAAAATCTTTTTGTTATTTGCTTCCTCTTTCGCCGTGGTAGCGGCAAAGTTAATGTAGGCGGGGAGCGCGTAGAACCGGGTAAAGGAAACGACGCTGCCGTCTTCACTGTTGATGACGTCTTCCTCCAACAGCACCAAGGGCGTGCCGGTTTTGCACTGCAACCACTTGGCCTGTTCCTCCCCGGCACGGTCGATGTTTAAGGTCATCTTTTTTTCAATGGAAAAGGCCAGCTTTTTTTCGACACTCGCCAAATGGTTGGCGAATTTCAGCCGCTCCTCCACCACGGGCATATTGGGAATATAAGTGAAGTAGATATATTCCAGCGCCATCGGGCCGTTCACGCAACACAATAACCGTTTGGCTTCCACAGTTTTGTCCCTTGCGCCCTGCTTTAAACGGAGGATCGTATCGAGCTCCCCTTTTTTCACCTGGACAGAGATGAGTTTCACCTCTTCGATGGGAGCGCCGAGATCATCGTATTTATTGAAACGGAACTGAAACAAATTGGTTTCCGGCGTACAGACGAAGTTGCCCTTTCCGGGTACGGAGTATATGTAACCCTCGCTGGAAAGCAGAGAAAGGCTTTTTCGAATCGTCATGCGGCTGGCGTTGTATTCTTTCATCAATACTGCTTCGGAATCGAGCATATCGCCGGGCCTATATTCGCCCTTATGAATGCGGTTTTTCAACGACTTCACAATGGTTAAATACAGTACTTCGCTCATTTTCGATCCCTTCCGGCGCTTTTTTTCTCCAGAACCTTCAGACAATAGTTGACCCCGTCTTTGTAATTATTGGTCAGACAGGATACGCCGTCCAAATGAATATAGCGGGGATCGGCAATGGAACCGCCGACCACAATCTCCGTATCGCCGGCAAGCCCTGCCTGCTGAAAGGCGGCGACAAGCTTTTTAATATGAGCGAATGAGCTGTCAATCACCGTACTGATCCCCAAAAGATCGGGACGATATTCTTGCACGGCCTCCACAAAGCGTTCCACGGAAACGTCAACGCCCAAGTCGATGACGTCTACACCGGAAAAACGCAAACCGGTGCAAATCAGATCCTTACCGATATCGTGAATATCGCCGCTGATGGTGCCAATCACCATTTTGCCGTCAATATGCTTTCTTTCGTAAAGCCGCTCGTCTTTGATCAGGGCAAAGATATCCTGGGCCAGGGTTCCCGCGACAATGAGATCGGCAATAAAGCATTTTCCGTCGTTGTATTTTTCTCCCACGATCGCAAGACCGTCCATCACTTCCTGATAGATATCTTGAACGGGGCAATGGTCAGACAACATCTGTTTCGCTTTTTCCGTGGCCTCATCAAGGAAAAGCCCACTGATCAGTTCCGATAGAGATTTTTCCTGTTTCATCACGCATCTCCCTTCTCTCCATCAAATATAGCGGACTGATACGTACCTGTCAAGCTATGTTTTCATTTTTTCACAGCAACTGCCGCGGTAGCCAAAACGGTGCTCCCGAAAACTGGAGCACCATGCTAAGGCAGATCGGCAAGTTTTGGGCTACAGACTTTCAGAAGGCGGGTCAGCGTCCTCTCCTTCATGGGCCGGTAAAGGAGCATAGCAGCTCAATGCCGCCAAACGGCTAAAATAAAAATTATACTTGACTTTTGAACAAAGAACTGTTATGATAATAACGTATTCTAAATGTCTAATTGTCTCACATGTTTTTGTAAGTCATTGTTCGTTTAATGATTTACACGCCATGTGTTTTTTTGTGCAGTACGGATACAAATATAGTAAGGAGGTACCCAGCATGAACAGTGGTACAGTAAAATGGTTTAATTCAGAAAAAGGTTTTGGCTTTATTACCAATGATAACGGAGGCGATGATTTGTTCGTTCATTTCTCCGCCATTCAAAGCGACGGATATAAAAGCCTTGATGAAGGGGCAAAAGTTACGTTCGACGTAGAACAGGATCCGAAAAACAGCAAAAAAATGCGGGCCGTTAACGTTAGAATCGCCTAACAAAAGAAAAAAATGTACCGCCGGGCAAAAGCCCGGCGGTATTTTTCATTTCAGGTTAGTTTCCGCCAATCTCTTCATCCTGGAAAAAGGCGATGCAGTCTTTGGCCATTTGTGCGGTATGTTCCCATTGAATGTTGTGTCCGATGCCGTCATAAGCGACAAATTCGGCAAAGGGCACAAGTTCTTTCAGCTGATCTTGATTATCTTCCCCGAAAAACCCGTCGGCACTGCCCCAAAGGATCAAGGTCGGAATAGAATCATCCATATATTGATAATAGGGCAGCAGGTTAGAGAAAGACGCGCCACCGGCAATCCGCTCCCAGTCGGCGCCGGGAAGGGCCTGGGATTCTTCCATTTCGTAAGTAAGGAATTCTTCGTCAACGGGGTTGTTGCAGTAATACCATTCTTCCATGAAAGCGTCGTCAGGGTGACCCTCGGCACCGATGGACTCACCGTATTCATAGTAATACGTCCCCAAGGCGTCGGCGCTCACCGGCGTCGTGGATTCCCAAACAACATGATCACATTTTTCCGGATAGAGCAGTTCAAAGGTTTGTGCCGTCATGCTGCCCAGGGAATGACCGATGATATCCGCTTTTGCAATCTCCATGGCATCCATAAAAGCGGAGATATCCGCCGCGTAGTTCGCTGTGGTATAAAAGCCGGTATCAGGCTGATCGCTTTCACCGTGGCCCCTAAGGTCGATCATATAGATATGATACCCCGCTTCGGCAAAATAGGGCGCGATCAGGGACCAACTGCGGCTGTTATCCGTCATGCCGTGAATCAGCACCAAAGGATCGCCATCCTCTACACCCATTTCCACGTAAGCCATGGTGATGCCGGTGGAAAGATCCACAAACTGACGGTAGCTGTCCCAGTCCGCCTGGGAAATCTCCATGGACAGTGCCGGCGTTTTGGCGGCATCGTCAGTTTCGGCATCGCTGCCGCAGGCGGCAAAGGTGAAAACACAGAGCAGCGCCAGGAAGAGAACAGGCAGCTTTTTGGAAAAATGTTTCATTGTCATTTCCTCCTCAAGGTTTTCTTTCATTATAAACCTTCAAGGTACCTTGAGAGTCAAGAGGAGATTTTTCATTCGCTTTTGATGGGTAAAAACAGTTCCATCAGCCACCATTCGGTATTTTTGATACTCCAACAATCGATTACCGAGCGTTCAATCAGATCGCCCTTTAATTCAAAATGATGTTCCTTTGCCCATGTTTTCATTTTTTGGATGGTTTCATCAATGGTATCGAAAGCGCCCCGGTGATAGCAGCTCACCGCGGAAAAATCACCGATCACCACGGTCTTCAGCGTATGTTTGGCATCGGGGTGCTTTTCGATAAACAAGGTAATGTCTTCCCAATTTGTGCGGTCGCCGTCAGGGTAGGCGATATAAAGCGCCCCCAAGGTATACGTATCATCTTTCAGCAGACCGCTGCAAATCGTCGTATTGATCAACAGGTTATCGTAACGCATACCGGGGAAAAGTTCCGGACGCACCAGATAAAACCTGCGCTGCGGGAAGTATTTTATCGTGACGGGACAGTCTTTTTGAGCCATCACTTCTTTTGTCTCGCCAATCAAATCCTGCCAGGAAGCAATGGACTCCATCATCATGCGCTGTTTTTGGATCAAACCGCCTATTTTAGCGATGCGAGCAGAGAACAGAGCATCCAAATCAGAGAGATCATCCCGCTCCAGGAGGGCCGGAATTTCTTTCAGAGAAAAGCCCATTGCCTTATAGTAATGGAGTACCGGGATATCCTGGAGGGTTTCGTTGGTATAATAGCGGTAACCGGTGTTTTCATCCACCCAATAGGGCTTGATGACGCCGATTTCATCGTAATAACGCAGTTTCGATTGGTTGATGCCGCAGATTCTACTGATCTCACCGATGGTATATAGATTTTCCTTCATCTCCTCACCTCCCCCCGATTGTATCAAAAAGGTTTGAAAAAAGCAAAAACCCCTTTCAATGAAAAAAGGGATAAGGGAAAACAGGTTTATGCTTTTTTATGATACCTCCCGGGGATCGACGCGCCCACACCATTTGAAATCAGATGAATCAGCAACGGCAGTAAGATAGATTGTGTCGCCTCGGCAAAGAAGCCCAATATTAAGCCGTAAAAAAAGGTGATGGCGATCATACCGGGATAGCGCCAGCAAGCCTTATAAAACTGCAAATGGAGGGCGAAGACTGCCGCGGAAATCACGATGGCCAGATTCATATTCATAAAAAACGGTATCGGTAGCGCCGCGGTAAACATGGAATATTGACTTAGATGCGCAAGGAGGATGCCGCGAAAGGCCATTTCCTCAAAAACCGGGTAGGCGATGGCAAAAGCAATGCGGTCATAGATGCTTTGAGGACGAAATGAAGATAAGCCCGTAAGCAGAACGGCAATTATTGTAAAAATGAAAAAAGGCATCCCTACCGCCACAAAATTTTCCGGTAATTGAAAAACGTAATTGTCTTTTACGATGAGGGATAAAAGAAAAACGAGAATACCCCACAAATATACCGTATATTTTTTATGCTTTTTCTGCAGAGGCATCTCTATCAAACGAAAAGAAAACGTCAGCAGCAGAAGCAGAAACAGTGTAACGAACATCAGGCATATCCTCTCATACGATCATTTTGTTGAAAAGCAAAAACCCTCCAAAAAGGAGGGAGGCAAGAAAAAGAAAAAAGTCCAAAGAAATCGCCGAAAAGCGATACAAAGTAGAAGCAAGAGGAGGTCATTCCATCAAGTTCAGAGTAAAAAAACAGCACAAAACCTCAACGGTTTTGTGCGGAATTCCCAAAACAATTTGCAAAACAGTGCAACCATCAAAGCAAGTATCCTGACTTAACTTCATCAATCTTTGCCGCCTTCTCGGTTTCCCAATGGCTTCCTGGCAAGATCTCCGTATTACAGTGGCCGTTTCCGTTGGGGATTTGCACCCCGATTCCATAACTTTGACCTTATTCAATTATTGAATTTAAAATTATTATAGCAGACCGATGCTTTTCTGTCAATAATTATTGCGATTGAAAATTCGTAAGTTCTGTCCCTTGATAATAATAAGCAAGGATCTCCTCATAGGTATAGCCTTCCTCTGCCATGCCGTTGGCGCCATATTGACAAAGGCCGACACCGTGGCCGTAACCGGTGGTAGTGATCTTTAGCATATCCCCCTTGGGGTCCAGGCTAAACTTGGTGGAGTTGAGTCCCAGCGCCCTGCGGAAATCCGCAGCGGAAAAGGTCAGACCGGCATAAGTCACCGATTGCACCCGGCCGCTATCGGTCTCCCCGGAGGCTTCCGGTACTTCCGATACCTTTTCCCCAGAGGCCACGGCAATACAGGGTGAAGTGCCGTCTCCCAAAAGCCAGGGCAGATCCGCCAAAGCAACCTCTACGGTCTCTTCGTAGCGGGACGCGTCTTTATCCCAGCGGCAGGCGACGCTTTGGAGATAGGGATAATCGGTACCCCAAACTTCCTTGGCGGAAGCCGTCTTACCACCACAGGTGGAACAGTAATAAGTGTAAGCGATCTCGCCGTCGTAGGTCAAAATCTGATTGCCTGTTGATGTCACGGCGTCGCTGATTTTCTGATATTTTGTGTTAAAATCACTGCCCCAGGTCTCCTTCAAGGTTTCCGTATCGTAATAGGCCTGACAGTGGCCGGAGTCGTCACAAAGATCACCGTGGTCAGGATCGGCAGCCCAGGAATTGTCGGCCATTTTACGCAAAGCGTAGGTACGGGCGATCACGGCTTGAGCTTTCAACGCTTCCTCCGCGAAATTCACCGGCATTTCTGCCGACACAACGCCGATGACATAGGTCTGTAGATCCATTGTTTCGATTTTTCCGGTTTCCGTGCGCAGCAGGGAAACGGTGACCTCCTCTGTCCCCTGTTCCGTATAGGGCGCCGGTTCCACCGGGGTTTCCTCCCGGCCCTGGGAAAAATAAACCTGCGTCAATAAAAAGGCGCAGGGAAAAAGAATCAAAAGCCAGATCCACTGTAGCATCTGAGGGCGGCGGCCATACCGTCGCCGGAATCGATATCTCACGCTCCCGCCTCCTTCTCTCTATTCTATGAACGGGAAGGATCGTTATGTCAGAAATCGGAGAAAACCACAGGAGAGCCGATATAGATGATGGTGGACTGATCTTGCTCATTGTCGGACAGCGCCACCTGTAAATTGATTTTACGGTTGTCGGAAGTGATGCTGTTAGAGATCAGCTCCGTATAGCCGCTGTAGCTGACGTAACCGTCGTCGCTGATCTTTTCTTCAATTTTTCCGTCCAAAGCTTTAAAAATTGCCTTGGCGATCTTCTTCTTTTCCCGTTTTGATTTCAATTCGTCATATTCACCTTCAATCAACAGGGAAGGCTCACTTTTTGAGGAAACTGCGGCAAAGATCGTGCCGAGATACGTATCGACTTCATCGATATCGCGAACATCCTGCTCATCGCTGAGATTGACGATGAGATACGTTTCACTGCCGCTGGCCTCATCGGCCATACTCTGTAACACCAGGTCCATCTCGTAGCCCTGTTCCGTATTGCCAAACACCGTAATACCGGCATAGGACTGATCATCGTACTCGTCAATGGACAAGAGATCGTCATCACCGAGAACTTCCTTGATGCTTTCATAAAAGGAAAACAGTTCTTCTCCGCCGTGGAATACAGTGTCGATTTGGCACCAGCCTTGTGCTGTGATGCAGGTAAAATCAGCCTCGCTTTCTTTGAACGCCGTCAAAAGCGGCTTATCGACTACCGCCGACGCCTCTTCCGCAGAGGGCAGTTTCATCAGCGTCATCAAAAAGGTGCAGGCGATCAAGGCGATGAAGAGACCGATCACGATCAGTTGATTTTTGCGATTATTATATTTTGCCATAAAATAACCTCCCAATGGCAGTATTTACCAATGGGAGGAAAAATATACAAAAAAGTGCTTATCCATCAAGTAGTCTGAAAAACATCATCATGAGAAAAGTCGGCTTCTGCTGTTTAGTCAGAAACCGACTCCCTTTTTGTGGGGCCTCTTTTTTGAAAAGCACCACTGTTTTATTTTTCGGTTTTGGCGATTTTAATTCTCAGAATCGCTCTTTTCAGCGCCAATTCCGCCCGCAGAGCGTCGAAATCGGGAGCGGGATTGGCGAGGCGTTCTTCCGCCCGCGCCTTGGCTTTTTCAGCCCTCACCACATCGATATCCTCACTTCTTTCGGCGGATTTCGCCAAGACCACCGCTTTATCGTCGCAAACGTCGAGAAAACCGCCGGAGATAAAGAAAATCTCCTGCTTACCGTCGCCACTGTCGACGCTGAGTTCGCCAACGTCAAGGGCGGTTACAATAGGCGTATGGCGGGGATAGATCCCGATGCCGCCGACCATGGCGGGGGCGTGAAGGTAATAAACATCGGCAGAATAGATTTTTTTCTCGGGGGTTACAATCTCCAGAGAGATGCGTTTATCTGTCATGATTATTCACTTCCTTCGAGCTTTTTCGCCTTTTCTACCGCGTCTTCGATGGTACCCACAAGCAGGAAGGCCTGTTCGGGCAGATCGTCGTGTTTCCCTTCAAGGATTTCCTTGAAGCCGCGGATCGTTTCTTTCAAAGGAACGTATTTCCCTTCCATACCGGTAAACTGTTCGGCGACGTGGAAGGGCTGGGAGAGGAATCTTTGGATCTTACGCGCTCTGGACACGGTGAGCTTATCCTCGTCGGATAATTCATCCATACCGAGAATGGCGATGATATCCTGCAATTCCGTATAGCGCTGGAGCACCATCTGTACGGCGCGGGCCGTGCTGTAATGCTCTTCCCCTAAAATATGGGGTTCCAGAATTCTGGAGGTGGAGTCCAAGGGGTCAACAGCGGGATAGATCCCCAATTCCACGATTTTACGGGAAAGCACGGTGGTGGCGTCCAAGTGAGAAAACGCGGTGGCCGGAGCGGGGTCGGTCAAGTCATCGGCGGGCACGTAGATGGCCTGCACCGAGGTGATGGACCCTTTCTTGGTGGAAGTAATTCTTTCCTGCAAAGCGCCCATTTCCGAAGCCAGGGTCGGTTGGTAACCAACGGCGGAAGGCATACGGCCGAGGAGCGCGGATACTTCAGAACCGGCTTGGGTGAAACGGAAAATGTTATCAATGAAGAGCAGCACGTCCTGGCCGGCTTCATCACGGAAATATTCCGCTAAAGTCAAACCGGTCAGACCGACGCGCAGACGCGCCCCGGGGGGTTCGTTCATCTGCCCGAATACCATGGCGGTTTTTTCGATAACACCGCTTTCTTTCATTTCGTTGTAAAGGTCGTTTCCTTCACGGGTTCTTTCGCCGACGCCGGAGAAAACGGAGTAGCCGCCGTGTTCATAGGCGATGTTGCGGATCAGTTCCATAATCAGAACGGTTTTGCCAACGCCAGCACCGCCAAAGAGGCCGATCTTGCCCCCTTTGGAGTAGGGGCAGAGCAAGTCCACAACTTTGATCCCGGTTTCCAGCATTTCCGTGGAGGGCTCCAATTCTTCAAAAGTAGGGGCGTCTCTGTGGATGGGATATTTCGTTTCACATTCCACAGGCTCACCGCCGTCGATGACGTCACCGATGACGTTGAACATACGGCCCAGTGTCTTTTCCCCAACATTGATGGTGATCGGCGCGCCGGTATCGGTCACTTTGACACCGCGCTGGAGACCATCGGTGGAGGAAAGGGCGACGGCACGTACGGTGTCGTTACCCAAATGCTGCATAACTTCAAGAGTGATGTTGATGTTCAGGCCACGGGATTCCTCCCTGTCCTGATCAGCACTGTTGATTTTAAGCGCATTATAGATTTCCGGCAGCTGTCCTGGTGGAAAAGAGATGTCCACGACGGCGCCGATGACTTCTTTTACAATTCCTAATGACACCTTATAAACCTCCTTCAAAAGTTGATAAAGGTCTTTCGACTGATCAAATTATTCGAGAGCGGCCGCGCCGCTGACGATTTCGGTAATTTCTGTGGTAATAGCAGCTTGTCGTGCTCTGTTCAAAGTCAGAGTCAGGCTTTGAATGAGTTCGTTGGCGTTGTCCGTCGCCGCGCTCATCGCCGTCATCTTGGAACCGAGCTCACTGGCTTTGGATTCAATGAGCGCACCGTAAATCAGTGTTTCCACGTAAGCCGGGAGCAGCACGTTCAACACTTCCTCTTCCCCTGGTTCGAAAATATAATCAGAGCTAATGCCTTTTTCTTCGGCATCTGCCGTTTCTGCTTTGGCTTCCTGTTCGATGGGAAGCAATTTCAAATCAGTGGGGGTGTTGGACATGGCGGAGCGGAAACGGCTGAAGATCAAATGAACTTCGTCGTATTCCCCTTCGGCATACATGCGAATGACGTCGCCGGCAATGGTTCTGGCCAAAACGAAACCGGGGGAATCGCCGTTGCCGACAAATTCATCGGCAATGTTGTAGCCGCGTTTTTTGAAATAATCGCGGCCCTTTTTCCCTACGGCCAAGATGGCGCAGTCTTCTTCGCGCTTTTTGACGGTTTTTTCACACAATTTGATCAAATTGGTGTTAAAGCCGCCGCAAAGACCGGCGTCGGCGGTAACGAGAACGTAAAGCACATTTTTGACTTCTTCTCTCTTTTCCTGAAGCGGATGAGAGGAGCAGCCTTTTTCGGAAAGGTTACCCAAAACCTCACGTATTTTTCCGGCGTAAGGCCTGGCCGCTATTACGACAGACTGAGCTCTGCGCAGTTTCGCCGAAGCAACCATTTTCATGGCTTTCGTAATCTGCCCGGTACTTTCGATACTGCGGATGCTGCGTCTGATATCACTCATGCTTGCCATATGGATTCACCACCTTTCCGTATCTTCCTACATTGGCTAAGTTATTGTACGAAGCCTTCTTTGAACTGGCCGATTGCCTTTTTCAAAGCCGCTTTCGTTTCGTCGGAAATCTTTCCGTCCTTCTTCAATGTATCAAAGATATCGGAATGATTGGTATGGATATCCTGCAGCATTTGTCTTTCGAATTCGAGAACTTTATCAACGGGGATGCTATCCAAGAATCCGTTGCCGCCGGCAAAAATGGAGATGACCTGATCGGTGACGTCCATCGGGGCATACTGATTCTGTTTTAAGAGTTCCGTCATTCTTTCCCCACGGGCTAACGTCGCGGCGGTGGCTTTATCCAGATCGGAGCCGAACTGGGAGAAAGCGGCCAATTCACGGTATTGGGCAAGATCCATACGGAGGGAACCGGCAACCTGTTTCATGGCCTTCACCTGGGCGGAACCGCCGACGCGGGAAACGGAGATACCAACGTTAATGGCGGGACGGATCCCGGCATTGAATAAATCGGTGGTCAGGAAGATCTGACCGTCGGTGATGGAAATCACGTTGGTGGGAATGTATGCGGAAACGTCGCCGGCTTTTGTTTCGATGATGGGCAGCGCCGTCATAGAGCCGCCGCCGAAGTCGTCGTTGAGTTTTGCGGCACGTTCCAGCAAACGGGAATGGAGATAGAAAACATCCCCAGGATATGCTTCACGCCCGGGCGGACGCTTGAGCAGCAAGGAGAGTTCGCGGTAAGCGACGGCCTGTTTCGAGAGGTCATCGTAAACGATCAACACCGCTTTGCCATTATACATGAAATATTCACCCATGGCGGCACCGGCATAAGGCGCCAGGTAAAGCATGGGCGCCGGTTCGGAAGCGGAAGCGGAAACGACGATGGTATAATCCATAGCGCCGTTTTCTTCCAGTTTCGCCACAACCGACGATACCGTGGAGGCTTTCTGACCGATCGCAACATAGATGCAGATCACGTCTTGCCCTCTCTGATTGATGATGGTATCAATGGCGATGGCTGTTTTACCGGTTTGTCTGTCGCCAATGATCAGTTCGCGTTGGCCGCGGCCAATGGGAACCATGGAGTCGATCGCCTTCAAACCGGTCTGCATCGGTTCGTAAACGGAACGACGAGTAATAACCCCAGGAGCCAAGAATTCAACGGGACGATGTTCAGTTGCTTTGATTTCCCCTTTGCCGTCCAAAGGCTGACCCAAAGTATTGACAACGCGGCCAATCAAGGTTTCCCCCACGGGAACTTCCATGATTCTGCCGGTTCTTTTTACCTGATCGCCTTCTTCAATATCGGTATAGGGTCCAAGGATAACGCAACCAATGTTGTCTTCTTCCAGGTTCATGACCATACCCATGACACCGTTGGAAAACTCCAGGAGTTCGTTAAACATGGCATTTTCGAGGCCATAAATACGCGCAATGCCGTCGCCGACGGTGATCACTGTACCGACTTCCGATACCTCCACCGCAGCCTCATAATTTTCGATCTGCTTTTTTAATATCGAGCTGATCTCTTCCGGCCTGATGCTCATTAACTTTTCACCCCTAACTTATAACACTGTTTCTTTTAAAGAATCGCTCAATTGCTTCAAATGATGGGCTACGGAACCGTCGTAAACAGTATCGCCAATGCGCACTTGTACGCCGCCGATGAGAGCGGCATCCACCGCGGTTTCAGCTTTCACCGTCTGTTCCATAAGCTTGGAGAACTTATCTTCGATCTTACCAACCTGTTCGTCGGTGAGAGGAACCGCAGATTTGACCACGGCATGAAGAATATTTGCCTGTTCTTCCAGAAGAGCCATATAGCTTTCACACATTGACAGAAGAGAGTCGGCCCGGTTTTTGTCCAACACGAGATTGACAAAATTCCTCACCAGGGGATCCATATCGGCGATGATCACACTCATGGCGTTTTTCTTATCGGAGTTTTGAATCGCCTGATTGGAAAGCATTTCGGTAACTTCTCTGCTTTCGTCCAACAATGCGGCAAGCTCTTTTAAATTTTCAGCGAAAATCTCAGATTTGCCCTGTTCCGTACCAATGTCATAGAGAGCCTTCGCATATTTTTTTGCTACTGTTCTGTCTGTCATTGTACTTCGCCTGCCTCTTCGATATACTTATCTACCAGTTGTTTATGGTCCGTATCGTTCAAAGAGCGTTCAATCAGCTTCGATGCGGCCAGCATGGCGAGGGTTGCGGCTTCATCCCGGATTTCACCCAAAACCTTTTCTTTTTCTTCCCTGATCTCGGCGTGGGCTTTGTCAATCATCTTCTGAGCTTCCGCTCTGGCGGCCAAAACGATTTCATCCTTTTGCACCTCGGCGGTTTTTTCGGCTCTGGTAATGATTTCCTGGGCCGTTTCACGGGACTTGGCCAACTCGGCACTGATTTCCGCCTTCATTTGATCGGCGTCGGCTTTCAGTTGTTCCGCGGTTTCAATCTCGCCTTTGATCTTATCCTGACGCTTGTCCATGGTTTGTTTCAGCGGTTTGTACATCAAGAAATACATGGCGATCATTAAAATAATAAAGTTTGTAATTGCAAAGATCATTTGCGCAAAATCTATTTCCACAAAGATACCCTCCTTTCTTAAAGGTTACGTCCACTCTCCCGAGGGCAACCCCTCGCGAGGGTAAGGCGAACATTAAGCAATTTTACCGAAGAGCATAAATGCGAATACAAGACCGTAAATGGCAAGGGCTTCCATGAAGGCCAAGCAGATCAGCATGTTGGTACGAAGGTCGCCGATGATTTCCGGCTGGCGAGCCATCCCTTCAAGAGCTTTCGCGGAAGCAAGACCTTGGCCGATCCCAGGCCCGAGTGTCGATAAACCAATAGCTAAAGCAGCACCGATTGCATAAAAACCATTAACATCCATTGTAGAAATCTCCTTTCAAACTTGCGTTTTGCAAATTTTCAAATAATCATATTTCTCTTTATTCAGTTGTGAAGTGGATCAAAAGTGTTCCGCTGCTTCGGAAATATAGATCGCGGCCAGCAGCGAGAAGATCAAGGCCTGAATCAAGCCGAAGAGCATGCCCAGGACTTCAATAATCGCAGGTGCCCAACCGTTGACAAATACGGAAAGCTGCATCAGCTGTTCCACAACGGTTTCTTCCCCATGAATGTTACCAAACAACCGAAGTGCCAGTGTAAACGGATGAATGACGACATCGATGATGGTAAACGGGAGCATAAACGGGATGGGGGCAATAAAGAACTTAAAATACCTTAGTTTATTCTCTTTAAACCCGGCAAAGTGCGTACAGAAAAATACAATGAGTGCAAATCCTGCTGTGACACTAAAAACAGATGTCGGCGCCTGAAGGTTGGACAGAGAAAACGTCCCTTCATCCATGGAGAAATTTAAAGGCAACATACCGGAGTAGTTACTCAATAAAATAAAGATAAAGAACGTAACCAACAGCGGACCAAATGTTTTTCCCAAATGCGGGCCGATCATCCTGCTAAAGAAGTTTGACAGGCCACCGTAGGTCCATTCGGAAAAGTTTTGCCAACCTGAAGGAACCAGCGCTTTTTTCCTGGCGCCGATGGTTCCCGCGATGATCATAAAGAGCATAACACCCCAAAATACAACCATCCATTTGGTGAGACCCATGGTAAATGAGAAGTTGAACCCAAAAGCGCTTGCTTCCCATAAAGTATGTCCGCCGGCTATAAAATGAGCCCCTTCCGACGAGGCAACTTGCATGACTGCATCCATCAATTTTCACCTCCTCTTTATTTTTTTTTAATATATTTAACAATTAAAACGTTCTGAAATATAATGATGCCCAAAGCCGCGCCAAGGAGCATCGGGATTATTTTATAAAGAACAAACAAAGCGGCAATATCAATGAAAAACCGCAGCCACCAGCGTGTGGTGATCCTGCGTTGCAGCAGGAGGACTTCCCGGTCATTGGTGGGAGTAGCGCGCATCACAGCGCCATGGATGATTTTATGGCCGAGAAAGCCGACGCCGCCGCCGTAGATTAGGCCGGCAAAAAAAAGCAACACATTAGGCAAGGTGATCATTTCAACCCCCTCCTAAGTGATTCCATTTTTCGTTCCAACTCTTCTTTTTCTCGGGCTTCCTTTTCCGCTTCGGCCCTCAATTCTTTTTCGACTCTTTCGGAAATCACGACGCGTTTCCATAAATACATGAACGCCGAAAGCAAGGCGACAAAAAGAAAAATCAACCGAAAGAGAACGGATGTCCCATATCTTTCGTCGAGCCAGCCGCCGAGGAGAACGCTTAAAATATAGATATTCGCCGCCAAGGTAATCCCAAAGGTAGAGGCAATTCGCAAATAGGTATATGCCGGCGGGGAACCCTTGTCCGAGGAAGGTTTTTTCCGGTTCACGCTATTCCACCTTTCTTACCTATATCACTTATTATACGTCAACGCAATTGTCGAGAACAAGTTGAATATATTGCTCTCAACGAGGAATTCATAGCTTTTTCGCAAGAATTTGCGCAATCTGGTAGGAAGAGGTGCCGTCGCCGTAGGGATTCTTCTTCATGGCCATGGCTTGATACCTCTTTTCATCCCGTAGCAGGGCCTCAGTTTCCGCTAAAATATCCTCGCTGTTGGTACCCACTAATTTTACGGTTCCCGCTGCTACAGCCTCTGGACGCTCCGTGGTATCCCGAAGTACCAGCACGGGTTTGCCCACCGCCGGCGCTTCCTCCTGAATGCCGCCGGAATCCGTCAGCATCAGGTAAGATTTACTAATTAACGTCGAAAAAGGATGGTAATCCAACGGTTCGATCAGATGAATCCCCTTCTTCCCCGCCAAATGCCGGGTGGCGCTCTGCCGCACCAGGGGATTTTTGTGCACCGGGAAGACAATTTCAATTTCAGGATTGCGCTTTTTCAGCGCCGCCACGGCGCGGAAGATCCGCTCCATGGGTTCGCCCCAGTTTTCCCGGCGATGACAGGTCAGCAAAATAATCTTTTTCGAGAGATCGATGCCATTTAAGCCACAATCCCTCAATGGGCAGTCCTTTTCTAAGGCCAGATACAAGGCGTCGATCACCGTATTGCCGGTAATGTAAATGGCCTCTTCCGGCACGTTCTCCAACAATAGATTCTCACGGTTCAAGGTTGTCGGCGCGAAATAATAATCCGCCAAGACATCGGTGATACGGCGGTTGATCTCCTCGGGCCAGGGCGAACGCTTATTGCCGGTGCGCAGCCCCGCCTCGACATGGCCGATTTTAACATCTTCGTAAAAGGCCGCCAGGGAAGACGCCATGGTGGTGGTGGTATCGCCGTGGACCAAGACAATATCGGGACGGCAAGCGCGGATCACGTCGCGCATCCCCAACAAAACAGCGGCGCTGATATCAAAGAGATCCTGCCCCTGCTTCATAATATTCAAATCATAATCGGGTACAATGGAGAATAATTCCAGCACCATATCGAGCATTTCCCGATGCTGCGCCGTAACGCAGACCACGGTCTCAAAGCGGCTGTCCCGCTCCAACACTTTGACCAGGGGCGCCATTTTAATGGCTTCCGGTCGCGTTCCAAATACCAGCAGTACCTTTTTTTTCATACATCTCATTCCTCATGGCCCGAAGTTACTTTTTTCAGTTCGACCCCTGCTTCAGCCGCAATCTGACGGGCAAAATCATCAGGATAGTCGCCTTCGTAAACAATCCGTTCGATGCCGGAGGTAACCATCGCTTTCATGCAGGTGACACAGGGCTGCGCCGTAACATACATCGTCGTTCCCTTTAATGATATGCCGTATTTGGCGGCAATATTGCAGACGTTGGCTTCCGCGTGCTGGGCCCGGCAGATTTCCTGGCGCTCCCCGGAAGGAATCTTCAGTTCCTGGCGAAGGCAGCCGGTAACGTCGCAATGGGGCGTCCCCGCCAAGGCGCCGTTGTAACCCGTACCGATGATGCGGTTGTCCGGACTCACCGCCACAGCGCCGACACACCGTCTCAAACAGGTGGAACGGGTGGAAACGGCATGGGCGATATCCATAAAATATTCATCCCAACTCTTTCTCATTTAACGGCTCCTTTCGATTTCCGCGATCAAGGCCAGACGGTCGCTGTGACGGCCACCGGCAAAGGCCGTATGCAAAAACGTATCGACGATCTCCATGGCCATGGCCTCCCCGATGAGACGGGCGCCCAGGGCCAAAACATTGGCGTCGTTATGTTCCCTGGCCAATTTGGCGCTTAACGGTTCCCCGCAAAGGGCGGCGCGAATACCGTCCACTTTATTGGCGGCAATGCTGATGCCGATGCCGCTGCCGCAGATAACAATGCCGTAGTCCCCCTCTTTGGCCGCGACCAGGCGGCCGACTTTGCTGCCGTAAACGGGATAATCGACCCGGTCTGCTGTTTCCGGCCCAACGTCAACCACGGTAAAACCGTCGTTTTTCAATTTCGCGCTCACTTTTTCCTTCAAGGCAAAACCGGCGTGATCGGAACCAATGATAATCTTCATTGCTTTTTTCCCTCCCCGCTCCATAGAATCTTCTCCATCATTCCCCTTTTCCCTTTGTTTCCGATAATTTTTCCAGCATCCGCTGAATTTCAGCGTGCAAAACGTCTCTGGTGAGACGGTACCGTGCCAAACTGCCCATATAGGGATCGGGAATCTCCTCGTTGCTGCCGCTGAGCTCTCCCAAAAAGAACACTTTGCCTGCGGTTTCCGGATATTCCGTTAAAATGGCGTTTTTATGCATTTCTGTCATACAGGCGATGAGATCCGCCCGCTCCACCATATAGGACTGAAACTTTTTGGAACGGTGGTCGGTGATATCGATATCCCATTCTTTCAGCGCCGCCACGGCGTTTTCCGAGGGGGGATAGCCGTCAACGGCGGCAAGGCCGGCAGAATCGAAACGGAAGGCCGCCAGGGGCAGGTGACGGTCTTTGATTTGGGCCGCGAGATGGGCCGCCATGGCGCTGCGGCAGGTATTGCCGGTGCAGACAAATAAAATATTTTGGCGCATAAACATCACTCCTTATGCGTGGCTTTGTTAATTCGGTTCATCAAGGCTTCACCGAAACCTGATGTAGGAACGGCTTCAATGAAAATCGTATCGGCACCCTCCCTGTCACATTCTCTGAAAGCGTGAAAGAGATCATGGGCAATTTCCTCAGGATGATCCCTTCTGCCCAAAAGATAGAGATAGTCGGGGGCGACGTCCCCTTTCAGTTCCGCCCAGCGCTCCGCCGTTAGCAGCAGCGCCGTTTTCCCGGCGCTGTCCTTCACGGCAGCGGCCGCCGCCTCCCCCTCGGGGAGGAAATAGAGAGCGCCTTCCGGGGCGTAGTGTTGATACTTCATCCCCGGCGCTTTGGGGGATGCCAGGTCCTTTTGGGAAGCCTGGAAATCATCTCTAAGCCGGGGCGCGAAGGGCTTGATATCTGCATAAGTGATGCGGCCGGGACGCAGAATCACCGGTTCCGGCCGGCTTAGATCGATGATGGTGCTTTCGAGACCAATCTCCACGGCGCCGCTGTCGAGGATCAGAGGAATTCTACCTTTCAAATCATGGTAGACATGTTCTCCCCTGGTCGGCGACGGCTTTCCCGAAAGATTGGCGCTGGGGGCGGCGATGGGCAGCTTCACTTCATCGATAAAATCCAGCGCCACACCGTGGCTGGGCATACGAACAGCCACCGTGGCAAGGCCGCCGGTGGTGGCGCAGGGCACCTTATCGCTTTTGGGCAAAATCATCGTGAGGGGCCCGGGCCAAAATTCAAAGGCCAGGCGGCGGCAGAGGGGCGTCAGCTCCGTCACCAGCTCATCCATCATATCGATATGGGAAATATGGACGATCAGGGGGTTGTCCGAAGGGCGCCCTTTGGCCGCGTAAATCTTCGCCGCGGCCTTGGCGTCCAAGGCATTGCCGCCGAGGCCGTAGACGGTTTCCGTGGGAAAGGCCACCAGTTCCCCGTCTCTGATCAGCGCCGCAGCTTCCCTGAGGGCTGCCTCATAAACTGTTTTACTGACTTCGTTTGTTTTAATCCATTTCGTTTCCATAACCGCTTCTCTGATCCTTTAATGATTGTTCCCTTTGGTCAAAGTCAGCCCGTCTTCTCTGCTTTTCACGAGAAAATGATAGGTGGCGCCGACTTTGGGATCGTTTAGCTCTTCGATCCCCAGGGTATAGAGGACCTCCGCCCAGTCCAGCACTTCGGCAATTCCCGGTATGTGCCGGAGCTTTTTTTGCCGCGCCTCACGGATGAAGGTGGCAATCTCCCGGGTCAAAGCGTCGCCGAGTTTGGGAAACTTCGCCTTGATGATGGCGTATTCCTCTTCCAGGGTCGGATAATCGATATAATAATGGACGCAGCGGCGCTTCAAACCGTCGCTGAAATCCCGCATACCGTTGCTGGTCAAAAAGACCGTTGGGATGGTTTTCGCCGCGACGGTACCCCGTTCCGGAATGGTGACGGCAAAATCAGAAAGCGCCTCCAAGAGAAAACTCTCAAATTCCTCGTCGCTTTTATCGATCTCATCGATCAAAAGCACCGCCGGTTTTTCCGCTAAAAACGCTTTCAACAGGGGACGCGGCAACAGAAATTCTTCGGAAAAGATATCGGTTTTGGCCGCCTGCCAACCGCCGCCCTTTTCGCTTTCCAAATAAAGCAGCTGTTTTTGATAATTCCATTCATAGAGGGCGTGGCGCTGGTCAAGACCTTCGTAGCACTGCAAACGAATTAACTCCCGCCCAGTGGCCCGGGCATAGGACTTGGCCAAATCGGTTTTACCGACACCGGCAGGGCCTTCCAACAGGAGGGGTTTTTTCAGTTTTTCGCTGAGAGAGAGCACCAGGGCGAGGTCTTCGCCGCAAAGGTAATGTTCCGCGGCTAATTTTTCCTGCAATAACGCAATTTCCATAGGGTTTCTCCGTAGATTTTTGAAAAAACTTTTTGTATAATGATAGTATAACACATAATATGAAAAAACGGGAAAAAACATAGGTAAATCATGGACAAAATCATTTTACAATTTATCCACGCATTGCGCAAAGGCGGCATGACGGTTTCCCTATCCGAGGCCGCCGACGCCCTCACCGGCCTGTCCCGCTTCGGCGTGGCCGATGAAGAGAAATTTTACCAAATTCTCCGGGCGACCTTATTGAAAGAGGAGGGGGACCGCCGCGTATTCGACCTCGTTTACCGCATCTTTTTCAAAAACGGCACCCCACTTCCCGTACCCAAAGCAGAAAAATCCTGTGACGGAGGCAGCGGCCATGGCGGTGAAAAAGGTACCGGCGGCATGAATGAAGCGGCAAAGCGCTTTTACGGCGCCGTGCGGGAAAAAGACGGCGAAGCAGCAGCCGCCATGCTTGAAAAGGCCTTTCAGGACACGCCCCTTGGGGAACTCACCGCCGCCGAACTGATGGAACAGTTGAAAATCAGCCTCGGCTGGTTCATGACGGCTTACGCCTTAAAGGAAAACCATGATCAGGACGGACAAGCCTTCTTAGGGGAACTGGAAACTTATCTTGCCCTAAGAACAGAGCGGACAGTCATCGCCGCCCGGGGAGAAGAGGGCATAGAAGAGTGTCTCAACGCGGAAAATTTGAAAACGAAAGATTTTACCGCTTTGAGCGAAAGTCAAGTCAAAGCCATGGAAAAACTCCTCTCCCGCCTCGGCAAAAAGCTGGCGAGCCGTTACTCCTACCGTTTGAAACCGGCAAAACGCGGCCTTCCCGATATGCGGCGCATTTTGGAGGAAACAGCACACCGGGGCCACCTCCCCGCAGAGCTGAAACTCCTTGACCGGGTCAAAAACAAACCGTCGTTGCTAATACTCTGCGATATTTCCGGTTCCATGGCCATCTACAGCAGCTTTTGCCTGCAATTGGTCTATGCCATGGCGCGGCGCTTTGCCGGCCTCCGCTCCTTCCTCTTCATCGACAATATCGTCGAGACCTCTTTGGATTTTCAGGCAAACTCCGTGGCGGAAGCCGTGGTCGCTGCCATGGAAGCGGCCTACACCAAGCGGACGGGGCGCAACAAGAACCACTGCACCACCACGGGAATTTCCGATTACGGCAAAGCGTTGGAACAGTTCAACAAAAAATTCGGCGCTTCCCTAAACGCCAAAACAACGGTGCTGATTTTAGGCGACGCCAAGAGCAACTGGTTTCCCCCCAAGCCGGAAGAACTGCGGGAAATACGCGCCCATTGTAAGAAGCTGATCTGGCTCAATCCAGAACCCATCGAGGACTGGAACAAGGAAGACAGCGTCGTCAAGGCCTATGCTCCCTACTGCGACCAAATGCTGGAATGCCGCAATTTAAACCAACTAGAAAAAGGCATAAGACAACTATAGAATAAAAAAAGAGGCCGTATGTCATTTACGACATACGGTTTCAAGTTTATTTCGTCCACGGCTCTTTGTAAAGCACCCTCCCGTTATGGCCGTCAGATTCCGCATAAAACAGCCAAGCTCCGGAAACACACCAGCCAGGCCAAACATACCCCGGTATCTCCTTGTCCTCTCTTGAAACAACGGTTCCTTTGCCGCTGCCGTCAAGGCGGATCGTCAGCAGATGGGTAGCCATCAGGTTAACGGAAACATACTCCTCAGTCCCCAGATAAATGTTATGATCCTTGGCATTTGCCAGATATACGCCGCCACGAACTTCACTCCAAAATACCCTTTGCGGATTACCGCCATCCAAATCCATAGACATAAAGCGGGAAGCTCTTTCATTTCGGTATTCCACAAAATAAAGCCTATCGTCTACCACCTGCAAACCGGCAATTCCATTATCATCATCATAAATGAACTCACGACCCTGCCCTTTTAAATCGCAACGCGAAAGACCTTTTATAGTGATATAATAGATCATATCATCATATACGAGAAATTTTTCATGATAATTGAGGAGCGTAATAAGATTTTCACCGTCTGCATCCATCACCTTGAGCTGATAATCGCTATAAGGATCTGCCTCAATATCTGCTTCATTGGTGATCGGCCGCGACTCTCCAAAATAAACATGATCTTTATAAAAATAAATGGGGGGTAACAGTAATTCAGAGCTATAAAGTTTTTTTACCGAGAGATCCGCCAGCTCCAGAACATTGATTTGCGTTTCCTCCTGCCCAAAATCAGCGTTGATCACTGCTTCGCAAAAATAGAGCCGATTATCATGTATGTTAAGATCGGATAACCAATTCAGATACCGCTCCGGCGTATAAACCGCGCGAAGGTTTTCACCGGCGGAATCCATGGCATAAATGACCTCTCCGCCCTGGTCTCCTTCACCGACGTAATAAATGGTATCGCCTTGGCTGACGGATAAACCGCCGCAATCGATATTATTGATCCCGTCAGGGGAGGATTCTGCCGTTGTCTTTTCCTTCGTATCGCTGCAACCCACGGCAAAAAACGGGATCAAAGCAAAGAGTAGCACCGTAAAGCAGCGTCTCTTTAATGAGTTAAACTTCATTCCGTTCCATGGCATGACTTTCACCTCCGTACAAAGACAACAGAGTAAGGGGCACATGCTTATTCGGCAGCCGGGGGAATTTGGTTGATTAGAGTAACTGTGGCGTTTTCCAGGCGGTGTTCCCTGATTTGGGTCACTTGGATCAGCATACCGTAGGCGCTTAATTCCGGGGTGCTGCCGTCCTGGGGAACACTGCCCAAAAGGCCGAAGACAAGACCGCCGAAGGTTTCATATTCCTCTTCCGGCAGGATCACACCGAGTTGCCGGGAAACGTCATCAAGGGGGGCGATCCCCTGAATGCGCCAAGTTTTGGCGTCAACCCGTTCGATTTCCGGGGTCTCCCGGGGCAGGCTCAAATCGTCGTCAAGATCACCGACGAGCTGTTCCAAGAGGTCATTCATGGTGATGATGCCGCTCATCCCGCCGTATTCGTCCACCACCACGGCGAAGTGATTGCGGGTTTTTTGCATGTTGCGAAAGAGTACGTCGGCGCGGACGGTTTCCGGCACAAAGGCCGCCGCTTTCACCGCTTTTTGCAGCACTTCCTCCCGGCTTTTGTCGGTAAGCCGCATATAATCTTTGGCGTAGAGAACGCCGACGATCTGATCGGGACTTTCATCACAAATCGGATAGATGGAGTGACGCCCCTCATAGATCTCCTGCCGCCACTGATCATCGGTTTCATCGAGCCATAAAAGCAGCACTTCCGTACGATGGGTCATGATTTCCCCGGCAGAGATGTCGTTGAATTCAAAGACGTTTTGAATCATACTTTGCTCTTCCGGATGGATGGTACCTTTGGCCTTGCCGGCGTCGAGGATCATCCTGATTTCTTCCTCGGCGTTTTCATCGGCCTCACTGTTGGGATCAATGCGGAAGAGGCGAAGAATGCCGTTGGTGGATACGGTGAAAAACCAAACCACGGGAGCGAAGAATCGGGAAAGGACATAGATGAAACCGGACATGGAAAGAGCCAGTTTTTCTGCGTTCTTCAAGGCGATCCGCTTGGGGATCAGTTCCCCCAGCAGCACCGTAAAATAGGTCAGAATAACCGTGATCAAGGCCACCGAAATCACGTGGAAAACCGATACGGGGAGGGCAGCATTGAGTTTCATCAGGCTGCCCGTAAGCCGGTCAGAAAAGTTTTCCGCAGCCACGGCGCTGCTGAGCAGCGTCACCACGGTAATGCCCACCTGAATGGTGGCCAAAAAGCGGGCCGGCTGTTCCGTGAGGAGGGTCAGCCTTTGGGCGCGCTTATCCCCGGCGGCGGTTAGTTTCGCCAGCTTGTTATCGTTCATGGTGATTACCGCGATCTCCGCCGAAGCAAACACGGCATTCAAAAAGATAAAGAATAATTGTAATAAAAACAGCCAAACAAGATGATCGTCAGTCAAGAACGCTTCCTCCCCTCATTGGAGCAATAAAAAAAGCGCACAGCAATAAGGACAAACCAAAATTGTCCCTCGCTGTGACGCCATATTTTTGCTGGGAAAACGAATTTGTTTCAGGCTCTGGCGAGTCGTCCAAAGGTCATACACCGATCCTTTCTTTTCTAATGAAAATTATAGCAAATTACTGGATTCTTGTCAATTTGAAACCCTTAAAGCACGGCGGCCTTTCCCGGCAAAGAAAAAGGTGGCAAAACACTTTTTTCTATCTGTTATTGCTTCCATTGCTTTGTGGATTTTTCGGTAACATACAAGGAAAAGCTGGCTTCTGAAAGAAGAAACCAGCTTCCATTTTGTTAGAAATCTTAATACAGAAGACCCCTTAATCACCCTATCGCATCGAACATAAGATGGCTAAATGGCTTCGAAGATGATTTCGGAATTATTCCTCCGCAGCTTCGTCGGTTTCACTGATTTCAGGGGATTCAGCGGGCTCAACGGTTTCGGCGGATTCCATGAGATCACCGATGGTCACCACTTCTTCATCAGGGCTGTATTCCGTATTTTCTGCCGCCGCGTGGGCGGGAGCGGTTTCATCCTGGGGTGCGGGACGATCCATGGTTTCTTTGATGCTCAGGCTGATCTTTTTACCGTCCAAATCAAAGCCCAACACTTTGACTTTGACCATATCTCCGGGGGTCACGGCATCTTCGGTCTTGGCCACTCTGCCCCAGGCCAGCTGGGAAATATGCACAAGGCCTTCCACGCCGGGTTCCAACTGTACGAAGGCGCCAAAGGTGGCGGTGCGCACAACTTTGGCTTCGACAATGGCGTCAACGGGATATCTTTCCGGCACCATGCTCCAGGGATCGGGAATCAATTGTTTTAAGCCCAAAGAAATCTTTTGGTTTTCCCGATCGACGTTTAAGACGTAAACTTCAATTTCATCGCCGATATTCAGGATTTCGGAGGGATGGTTCACGCGGTACCAAGCCATTTGGGAAACGTGGAGTAAACCGTCGACACCGTCGAGATCGATAAAAGCGCCGAAGTTGGTGATTCTTTGGACGACGCCGCGTCTCACCTGATCTTTTTCGATTTCCGCCCAGGCTTTGGTGGCTTTTTCCTCTTTTTCTTCCTCCAGGAAGGCCTTTCTGGAAAGAATCAGTTTGTTATGATTCTTATCGCATTCCAGAACCTTGAATTTGATCACTTCATTTTTGTATTTGTCGAGCTGGCTGACGAAACCCATTTCCACGAGAGAAGCGGGAACGAAACCCTTCAAACCCACATCGACGAGGAGACCGCCTTTGACCACGTCGAGGACTTTGCCTTCGAGAATCTCCCCGGCTTTCATGGCGGCGGCCAGTTTTTCCCAGGCAATATCGACGTCCACTCTTTTTTTGGAGAGGAGCGGATGACCGTCTTCATTTTCCCTTCTCAAAACAACCACGTCAACGCGGTCGCCTTCTTTGAACAGCTCGGCGATATGCTCTGCTTCATTGGGGGTCAGTTCATTTCTGGGGATCACCCCTTCGCTTTTCGCGCCAATATCGACCATCAGTTCACTTTCGGAAACTTTGATGATCGTACCGGACAATCTTTCGCCGCGACGAACAAGGGCAATATCTTTGCTGTATGCCGCATAAGAGGCTGCCATTGTTTCTTCTTCTTCGACTATATCCTCGGGCGTGCAAGGAGCAGCCGCTTCTTCCGTCACAATGGGTTCCTCCTTCACTGCACATTCCACCGTTGTTTCCGCGGTTTCGTTTTCATTTAAAATTTTCTCTTCCATTACAGAATCCTCCTTCATTTCTTTAAGAACCTCCTCGATAATCCAATCGGGAGTTGATGCGCCGGCAGTTACGCCGATCTTTTGCACATCTTTAAAATTTATTTTATTAATTTCTAAACCGTTTTCAATCACGGCGGTTTTGGCGCCGTTTTCCGCGGCAATGGCCGCTAATTTCCTGGTGTTGGCGCTGTTTTTATCGCCGATGACGAGGACCAGGTCCGCATCGCGGGCGATTTTGGCAACCTCGGTTTGACGCTCCGCCGTAGCCTCGCAGATCGTGTTATTGACAATGACCCGAGGGACTTGACTTTGGATATAGCCGACAACATTCTGGAATTCTTCCCTTGATTGGGTGGTTTGGGAAAGCACCGCTACCGTCTCGGGGTAAGTGTGCTGTTTCGCTTCGGCCAAATCGTTGACCACAAGGGCCTGCTCTCCGGCGAACCCCAGCAGACCTTGGACTTCGGGATGATGCTTATCCCCGACGATCACCACAAGATCGGCTGCTTCTTTTGATTTGGCGGCGATATCCTGGGCTTTTTTCACGAAAGGGCAGGTTGCGTCGATGAGCCGATAACCCCTGTCTTTTAACATCGCGGTGACCGTTGGCGGCACCCCATGGGAACGGATGATCACCGTCTTACCCTTGAGTTCGTCGATGGAATCGGCCCAGCTGACGCCGTGTTCGGCGAGGCGCTCCACCTCCCGCATATTATGGATCAGTGGCCCGAGGGAGCAGGCCGGACCATCTCCCGTGGCAACCAACGCCATATGGATCGCGCGTTTCACGCCAAAACAAAAACCGGCGCTCTTTGCCATCGTAATGTTCATATACTATCACCTTATTAAAAATTCGCACCTTCTCTTCAATTTCCTTCACAAATAAGCAGGGTTTTTTCCGTCAAATTTCACGATAAACCGACATCAGGGGCGATCTCCCGCCGGCATAAGCAGTACTTTCACGGCTTCTTCCTGCATTTTTGTGATGCGCTCTAAGGTATCTCTCCTCTTTTCCCCGGTCAAGGCGGCGTAAGGGAAGGGCTCGCCGATTTTTAGGGTAACGGGTTTTTCCAGGTAATGCAGGAGCCGTTCGGTGCCGGTAACGGCCACCGGTAAAATCGTACAGGGCGCTTGGGAAGCGATGTAGCTGCCGCCACTTTTAAATGGCAGCATTTCGTTGTCCAGAGAACGCGTACCCTCGGGGAAAACCCCTAACATACCACCATTTTTCAGCACTTCCACGGCACGGCGCAGGGCGTTTCGATCGATATTGTCGCGATCCACGGGGATGCAGCGCAAATTCATGAGAAACCAACGAATCAAACTGCCTTTGAATAATTCTTTTTTCGCCAGAAAATGTACGGGCCGCTCCATGGCCAAACCGACGACGAGGGGATCAAGGGCGTGTACGTGGTTGGCGATGATCACCACAGCCCCGGTGTCGGGAATGTGCTCCGCGCCTTCAAAGCGAATCCGCGGTTTCAGAAAAAATTTCGCCACATGATATATGAAGTTATAAAACATCTTTCGTTTTTTCCTTCCACAGGGCAATGATGCGGTCCGCTGTTTCCTCAATGGTGAGAGCGGTACTGTCTAAGAGTATGGCGTCTTCCGCCTGGCGCAGGGGATTGATTTCCCTGGTGGAATCGAGTTGATCCCGGCGCGTCAGGTCGGCGACGATTTCCTCTCCGCTCCACTCCGTGGCGATCCCTTTGGCTTTCCACTCGGCATACCGGCGCCGTCCTCTTTCCTGCACATCGGCGGTGAGAAAAATCTTCAGCACGGCCTGGGGAAGCACATTGGTGCCGATGTCCCGGCCATCCATTACGACGCCGCCGCCGTTTTCGGCGAGGCCGCGCTGGATTTCAACCATGGTTTCCCGGACTTTCGCGTAACGGCAAACGATGGGCACATCCCTGGTGACCTCGGCGGAGCGAATCGCCGCGGTGACATCCTCTCCGTCCAAAAAGATAAGGGGCAGCCCGTTCTTTCGCTCAAGGCGGACTTCGATCCCCTTCGCCATGGCGGAAATGGCTGCCTCATCATTTACATCCAAAGATAAACGCAAAGCCTTTAGGGCACATGCACGGTACATCGCTCCAGTATCAATGTAACGAAAGCCTAATTTCTCGGCGACAAGCTTCGCAATGGTGCTTTTTCCAGCGCCGGAGGGGCCGTCAATGGCTATGGCTTTCTGCAACATAAAGTGATACCTGCTTTCCTGAGTATAGTTATTCACCATTATTATACATGAAAAAAACCAAGGATACAATACAAATATTAACTTTTCTTACAGTTTTTTATTTAAAAATGATCGTTCCCCAAGCCGTCACGCCCTTTTTTGCCGTGAAAGAAGGAGGCAAAGACGCTTCGTTGAGATTTTCCGGATAATCGGTGACCGTCACAACAATTCGGTCGGAGCTCCTGATCTTTAGGACATCACCGTCTACGACTTTGACGCAGAGGATCCCCTTGCTGAAATTGCCGGCAACCGTATCGTTGATGATTAGCGACGCATTGGCTGGCGCGTCCCCTTCCGTTTCTACAGTCAAATAAACGGATAAATCGTCGATTTCTTCCCCGGCTTTTTCTGTTTCCGTAAGGGGATTTAAAAGCGAAGCGCCGATACGGTCGGCCCGCAAATGAATACCGGCGTCAGGAACGAGAAAAAAATAACTCTGTACGCCGACGAGTAAAGAAAAAACAACGGCAAAAGCCGCCAGAAAGACTTTTTGTCTCATATCAAGTCCACTTTCGTTTTTTCTTTAGTTTGCGCCTCGCCTGCTGTTTTTATCCGGTTACAGACGCCATTGTTTCACGGCTTCCTTGTCCGCCGCGGTCACCCGGTAGGAATCTCTGATTTTCTGAACGGCTTTGTTTTGGGTTTCCCGATCAAGACAGCGTTCTTTCAACAAAGCTGTGGTTTTTTCTTGATCTTTAACATAAGCCTCGGCGACACCCCAGGCCACCGCCATTTTCACATAATAACCGGGATGCTTCACGCGGCGATAGACCGCAAAAACCCGGTCCAGCCACAGGGCGTCGGTATAGTGGTTCATCAGCGATACCACAGCAAAACGCAGAGCAAATTCATCTTTTGCAACGAGATAAGGCTGTAAAAAACCGAAGAAACGCTCCCGCTCCTTCTTTATGGCGGTAAGCCCCGCCACGGTGCAGTCGCAAACCGCCCAATTATTGATTTTAGGAATAAAATCCCCCAACTGCGCCAAAAGGTGGGAAAAATCCCCCTTTTGGTATCCCAATACCAAACCGTAGAGCATCATCTCTTCATAGACCTCTTCCCGCAACAACGGGAAAAGCGTCTCCCCGTTGCCTTTGGCGATTTCTTTGGCCATACGCCGCAATTGGGGCATACGCACTCCCACCACAACGCTGCGATCGGTAATCAGTTTTTGGTGAAATTCCCGATATTGCTCATCAGCCAAACCCCGCAGTTCATTGCAGAGCAGCTGATAATCCTGGTCATACCAGCACGTTTTGTTCCAGTCCATCTTGTTTCTCCCTTTCCTGCCGTCTTTATGCATTTATAGATTTTTTATGCAATTCACGCCGCCGCCCCGGCAACTGTTTTCTTTTTGTTATTTTCCACAAAAAATTCCTTTTCCCTTTTTACGACTTTTTCTTCCGCCGTAGCCAATGCTCTCTGCCGGTCTAAAAGCAGGAAACCACAGAAAAAGTGTTGCAAAAGCCCTGCCAATGTGTTATATTTATGCAAGCAAATCAGGGAAAATAAAATCATGAATGCGGAGGAAAAACAATGAAAAAGTTATTAAGCATCCTGTTCATTCTTGCGTTGACGGTTACCTTTGCCGCCTGCGGCAGCAGCAACGACAGTGAAACCACCGACGAAAGCGCTGACAATACCCTCGTCATGGCGACCAATGCCGAATTCCCGCCTTACGAATACCATGAAAACGATGAAAACGGCAAGGACAAGATTGTCGGGATCGACGCGGAAATCGCCCAGGCCATCGCCGACAAACTCGGTATGGAACTGAAAATTGAAGACATGGAATTTGACAGCATCATCGCCTCTGTCCAGAGCGGTAAAGCTGATTTGGGAATGGCCGGTATGACCGTGACTGAGGAACGCAAGGAAAGCGTGAGCTTCACCACCAGCTATGCCAATGGCGTACAGGTTGTCATCGTTCCCAAAGATTCCCCCATTACAAGTGTGGATGATCTCTCTGCCAAAGACGCCAATTACAACATCGGCGTGCAGACCAGCACCACCGGCGACCTTTATGCCACAATGGATTTAGAAGATGAAGGCCTCGCCACCGTCGAACGCTACAGCAAAGGCGCCGATGCCATCAATGCTTTGCTCAACGGTAAAATCGACTGCGTCATCATCGACAACGAACCCGCCAAAGCTTTCGTTGCCGCCAAAGACAGTCTCAAAATCCTCGATACTTCTTATGCTGATGAAGATTATGCCATCTGCATCGCCAAAGATAATACCGAACTTCTCGATCAGGTCAACACCGCTTTGCAAGAACTCATCGCCGACGGTACCGTACAGTCCATTATTGACCGCTACATTCCCACAGAAGAGTAAAGCGTAAATCGGAGACAAACAACATCTTGACTTCATCACAGGCTGCGCCATCCCAATGTTCTGCGGCGGGACGGGGCAAACCTTGTGCAAGGCCGTTAAGAAAGACGCTGTGTGCGGTAGTCTTTCTTATGAGCCTAAGGGGCGGTGCGACCGCCCCTATTTCATGTAAAAAGGGGGTATTCTCTTGACAGAATGGTTCAACGATTTAGAGGCTCAGTTTATTCTGAACTTCGTCAATCATGGGCGCTGGAAATATCTGTTGAACGGTCTCGGGATCACTCTGGAAATCACTTTTTTCGCGTTGCTCTTAGGCATCAGCATCGGCGTGATCATCGCCATCATCCGCTCCTCCTACGACAACACCGTTGAAGCCATGGATTCCGGTCTCGGCCACGCGATCCTTAAACTGCTGAATGCCATCAGCAAAGTGTACCTTACCGTGATCAGGGGAACCCCCGTCGTGGTACAGCTACTGATCATGTATTATATCATCTTCGCGACGTCCAACAATAAGATCTTCGTCGCCGTCTTGGCTTTCGGCATCAATTCCGGGGCTTATGTCGCGGAAATCGTCCGCTCCGGGATCATGTCCATCGACAAAGGGCAAATGGAGGCCGGCAGAAGCTTGGGCCTCAATTATGTGCAAACCATGGCCTTCATCATCATTCCCCAGGCCGTCAAGAATGTTCTGCCTGCCCTGGCCAACGAATTCATCACCCTGCTCAAAGAGACCTCGGTTTCCGGTTACATCGCTTTGCAGGACCTGACCAAGGGCGGCTACATCATCATCGGCCGCACCTATTCCGCCTTTATGCCGCTGATCGCCGTGGCCCTGATCTATCTGATTCTGGTCATGTTCTTTACCTGGCTCGTCGGCAAACTGGAAAGGAGGCTGAGAAGCAATGATCACTGATAATAAGGATGTGCTGATCGAAGTCAAAGGCTTGCAGAAGCACTTCAAAAACAGTACGGTAAAAGCCCTTGACGGCGTTGACGCCACCATTAAAAAAGGCGACGTCGTTGTGGTGATCGGCCCTTCCGGCTCCGGTAAATCCACCTTTTTGCGCTGCCTCAATCTGCTGGAAGTTCCCAGCGGCGGCCATATTTGGTTTGAGGGCAACGATATCACCGACAAGAAGAACGACATCAATAAGATGCGCCAAAAAATGGGCATGGTCTTTCAAAGCTTCAATCTCTTTCCCCACAAAAGCGTCAAAGAAAACATCATGATGGCCCCGGTGAAATTGGGGCTCATGAAAAAGGAAGAGGCCGCGGAGAAAACGAAACAGCTTTTAGACCGGGTGGGGCTCCCCGATAAAATCGACGCCTATCCGGGGAATCTCTCCGGCGGCCAAAAACAGCGGGTCGCCATTGTTCGCGCCTTGGCCATGAACCCCGACGTCATGCTTTTCGACGAACCCACCAGCGCTTTGGATCCGGAGATGATTGGCGAGGTATTGGACGTCATGAAGAAACTGGCCCGGGAGGGGATGACCATGGTGGTGGTTACCCACGAAATGGGATTTGCCAAGGAAGTCGGTACCCGGGTGATCTTTATGGACAGCGGTAAAATCCTGGAAGAAAATACGCCCCGGGAATTTTTCGAAAATCCTCAAAACGAACGGCTACAGTCCTTCCTGTCCAAAGTTTTATAATAAACCAAGTCCGCATCATCTAACGCTGCGGACTTTTTTCTTTGGTTTATTTGCCCGGAGATCATATGACCAAAACAGCACAATCCTTTTCCGGCGGACAGTTGCGGTTTTGGCTGTTTTGTTTTATAATATAAAATTATAATATAAAGTTTGTTTAGGAATTCATTTGTAGAATAAACAGGAAGAGGAAGGGCCCCAATGAAAAGGATTACCGTTGAAACGGAAAAACCCTATGAAATCGTCATCGGCAAGGGCATCCTGAAACAGTGCGGCGACGCGGTGAAAGAACAGTTTCCCCTGGGCAACGCCGTCATCGTCACCGACGATAACGTCGAAAGCCTCTACGGCGATACGGTCAGGAAATCCTTGGAAAAAGCAGCCATCCCCCACAGGACCTTTGTGTTCGCCAATGGGGAACATGCCAAAAATATGGATATTCTCCGGGAACTGCTGGAATTTATGGCGCGCCATCAAATCAACCGCGGCGATTTCATCGTCGCCCTGGGCGGCGGCGTCGTCGGCGATTTGGCAGGTTTTGCCGCTGCGGTTTATCTCCGAGGCATCCCCTACGTACAGCTGCCCACCACGTTTCTGGCAGCCATCGATTCTTCCGTCGGCGGCAAGACTGCCGTCAATTTAGACGCCGGCAAAAACCTGGCCGGTGCCTTTCACCAGCCTTCTCTCGTCTGGTGCGACCACGATACGCTGAAAACCATGGACCCGGTGCGCTTTGCCGACGGCATCGCCGAAGCCGTCAAATACGCTGTGCTCGGCGACGAAGACCTCTTCGCCCAATTACGCGGCGGCGAACTGCGGCAGCACATCGAAGAGATCATTGCCACCTGCGTCAAAATCAAACGCCGCCTGGTTTTGGCAGATGAATTCGATTACGGCGACCGCCAATTTTTAAATCTCGGCCACACTTTGGGCCACGCCATCGAAAAGCACAGCGATTTTGAAATCACCCATGGCCACGCCGTGGCCTGCGGCATGGTAGCCATCGCCGAAGCGGCGACCAAAAACGGGTTGGCGGAATTTGACTGCAAGGAGCGCATCGCCGAAGTCCTCGCCCTTTACGGCCTGCCTACAAAATCCCCATATCCCCTGGAGGAATTGCTGCCCTACGTCGAAAACGACAAGAAGCGCAGCGGCGAGACGATCCGCCTCGTGATTCCGGAAACCGTGGGCAAATGCCGCTTGCTCTCTCTACCGGTGACAAAACTGAAATCCTTTTTTCAAATATAGGATTAAGACTACCATTACAATATAGGAGGGCTCATCATGGATATTAAAATTAAGCCGCAAATACTCCACGGCAAAGTTCCAGCCATCGCCTCCAAAGCTGACGGACACCGCATCCTCATTGCCTCCGCCCTTGCCGACGGTCCCACCAAAATCAAAATCGATACCTGGTCGGAAGATTTAGAAGCCACCTTACACGTGCTGACCCGTATGGGCATGGAAAGCCGCTGGCATCAAGATCAATTTTTAACGGTGCAGCCCATTGCAGAAATGCCCTGCACCGCGACGTTAGATTGCGGTAATTCCGGTTCCACCCTGCGTTTTCTGTTCCCTTTGGCAGCGGCTTTGGGCTGCAACGGCTATACGTATATCGGTTCCCGACGGCTGGGGGAACGCCCCATGCAGCCCCTGATCGATGTCATGCGCAGCCACGGCGTGCTGATCCGCGGCGAAAAACTGCCCCTGGTCGTAACGGGCCAGCTCCACGGCGGTGTCTACCGTCTTCCCGGCGATGTCAGTTCCCAGTACATTTCCGGGCTGCTCTTCGCCTTGCCGCTGTTGATCGCCGACAGCCGCCTGATTCTGACGTCAGCGCCGGAATCCGACGCTTACATCGACATGACCGTCGATACCCTTGCCAAATTCGGCGTTAAAATCCAGCGCGACGGTTACTGTTTCACGATCAAAGGCCGCCAAACATACGTTTCTCCCGGTGAAATCACTGTGGAAAAAGACTGGTCCAACGCCGCTTTCTGGCTGGTTGCCGGGGCGCTTGGCAAAGAGATCAGCATCGACGGACTTCACCGCGATTCCCTACAAAGCGACCGCGCCATTGTGTCGCTGATCAAAAAAATGCAGAGAAAAACCGACGAAGATCCCTTAAAAGCCGTCAGCGTCAGCAAAAAAGAACTGACCGCCATTGATATTGACGCCGCCCAAATTCCCGATCTCGTGCCCATTCTCGCCGTTTTGGCCTGCGCCGCCCAAGGTACCACTGTGATCTACAACGCCAAACGGCTGCGTTTAAAGGAATCCGACCGCTTGAAAGCAATGACCGATAATCTCAGCGTTCTCGGCGCCGATATCAAAGAGACCGCCGACGGCCTTACCATTCGCGGCGGAAAACCCCTAAACGGCGGCGTGGTACAGGGATACGACGACCACCGCATCGTCATGGCCTGCGCCGTCGCCTCGCTGTTGGCCAAAGGCGATATCACCATCATTGGCGCCGAAGCCGTCAACAAGAGTTATCCCGGCTTTTTCGCGGATTTTAAATCATTGGGAGGGAAGATCGATGTCCTCTGATTTCGGCAAAAATATTCGTTATACGGTTTTCGGTCAATCTCACTCCGAAGCCATCGGTATCGTCATCGATGGACTTCCCGTCGGGGAAACCGTGGATCCCTATGAGATCCGCCACTTCATGAGCCGCCGGGCTCCCGCAGGGAAGGATTACGCCACCAAACGCCGGGAAGACGATGATTTTCAGATTCTCTCCGGCGTATGCAACGATAAGACCTGCGGCGCGCCGCTTTGCGCCGTGATCCTCAACAAGGATGTCCAATCGAAATCCTACGAAGACATCAAAGACCTGCCCCGTCCCGGCCACGCCGATTATACCGCCCATGTCAAATACAAAGGATTTGCGGACTACCGCGGCGGCGGCCACTTTTCCGGCCGTCTCACCGCCCCCCTCTGCTTTGCCGGAGGCCTGGTCAAGGGAATTTTAGAGAAGCGGGGCATCGTGATTGGGGCGCACATTTTAAGCCTCGGCAAGGTCCAGGATAAGCCCTTTGATCCCGTTCAGGTCAGCGCCGACGACCTCAAAGACCCCGGCCGCTATCCCTTTCCCACCAGCAGCATCGGAGTGGGCAATACGATGCAGGCGCAGATCGGGCTCATCGCCAAAAAGTTAGATTCCCTCGGCGGCGTCATCGAAGCCGGCGTCGTCGGTCTTCCTCCGGGCCTCGGTGAACCCATGTTCGACGGCGTGGAAAACCTTTTGGCCAAACATCTCTTCGGTATTCCCGCGGTGAAAGGCGTGGAATTCGGCGACGGTTTCGCCGCCGCCTCCCTTTTGGGGAGCGAACACAACGACGCCTTTTGCCTCAAAGACGGGGTCACACAAACAAAGACCAACCATGCCGGAGGCATTTTGGGTGGCATCACCACCGGTATGCCTTTGATTTTAAGGGTCGCCGTAAAGCCGACGCCCTCCATCGGCAAAGCACAGGAAACGGTGGATCTTGCCGCTGCCGCGGAAACCACCGTTACCGTGGGGGGCCGTCACGATCCCTGCATCGTACCGCGGGCCGTGCCGGTGGTGGAAAGCGTGATTGCCATGACCCTTCTGGATCTACTGCTGGCGGCGAAAGGATGATTCTTTTGGAACTTGACGAAATCCGCAAGAAAATCGATGAAATCGATGATCAACTCATAAAACTGCTGCGGCAGCGCCTCGACGCCGCGGCGGAAATTGCCGCCTGGAAAGGGGAACACGGCCTGCCCGTGGACGACAGCCAAAGAGAAGCGGCGATTTGCCGCCGGGCCACAGAGCGTCTCGGCGCGTCTTACGCCCCTTACGGCGCAACCTTCTTTGACAGCCTTTTCGCCATCAGCCGGGCTTATCAGCAACAATGCCGCGCAGAGGCAAAAACCCGGAGCGAACCGGGGCAGATGAAAGAGGAATCGCCATGAAATACGGCCTGATCGGGAAAACCTTAAAACATAGCATCTCTCCGGAAATCCACCGGCTTTTCGGCACTGCGGACTATTTTTTAAAGGAATTAGCCGCAGACGAAGTGGCCCCTTATGTAAGCCACGGCGATTTTTTGGGTCTGAACGTCACCATTCCCTATAAAAAAACAGTCATCCCTTTTTGCACCGGGCTTTCCCAAAGGGCGCAACGCTGCAACAGTGTGAATACGCTGCTGCGCCGGGAAGACGGCGCGCTTTTTGGCGATAACACCGATTACGACGGTTTTTTATACATGGCCCGGGAGGCGAAGATCTCCTTTTTGGGGCAAAAAGTCGTCATCTTAGGCAGCGGCGGCGCCGGGGAAACCGTGGCCGCCGCCGTCAAAGACGAAGGCGCCGGGGAAATCGTGATACTCTCAAGAAAAGCCAACGCCACGCCTTATTCCGATACGGAGAAATATCTTGACGCCGATATTTTAGTCAACTGTACGCCGGTGGGAATGTATCCGAAAAGCGACGAAACACCGCTAAAACTCTCCGCCTTTTCCCGCCTAAAGGGAGTTCTCGATCTGATCTACAATCCCCTTAAAACACGTCTCCTGGACGACGCCGCCGCCTTGGGCCTCCCCCACGCCAGCGGCCTTATGATGCTGGTGGAGCAGGCGCGCCGGTCAGAGGAGTTATTCTTACGGAAAAAAATCCCTCAAGAGCGCAACGCGGCGGTTTACGCCGAGGCAGAAGCGCTCATTAGGAGCAAAAAATGAAATTATTCGTCATTCACGGCCCCAACCTCAACATGTTGGGGAAGCGGGAACCGTCTATTTACGGCAGCCGCACTTATCAGGAATTGCTTTCCTATATCGATGATTACGCAAAAAGCAAAAACATCAAAACCAGTTTCTTTCAATCCAACCATGAAGGCGCCCTCGTTGATTTCATTCAGGCCGCCTATGAAGGCGCAGACGGCATCATCCTCAACCCCGGCGCCTACGGTCATACCAGCATCGCCATTCTTGACGCCTTAAAAACCGTTAATTTACCCGCCGTGGAGGTGCATTTAAGCGATATCTATCACAGAGAGGCCTTCCGCCATGTTTCCTACACTTCTCTCGGCTGCATCCGAACGATTTGCGGCAGGGGTTTTGCAGGTTATAAGGAAGCCATCGACACTTTGGCGGACCATCTGAAGCTAAGATAAAGGGGGAAACAACATGGCTGATTTGGATCACTGCCGAGAATTCGGAGAAATTTTAGAAACATTGCCTTTTTGGCCGCAACTGAGCGAAGAAGAAAGCGATCTGCTGCGCCGCAGCTGCAATCTGCGTCATTTTAAAAAGGACACCGTCATTCACGGCTATGAAGAGGAGTGCCTCGGCATGATCCGCGTGGCCAGCGGTATGTTGCGAGTGGCCATCATCTCGGAAGAAGGCCGGGAAATCACGCTACTTCGGGTCTCCGTCGGTGAGTACTGCGTCTTGAGCGCCGCCTGCATGATCCATCAGATCACCTTCAACACCCAAATCACCGCCGAAGACGATACGGATTTGCTGGTCATCAACACCGCCGCCTTCAAGTGGCTGACGGAAAGAAACGTTTACGCCCGCTGCTTCATGTACGAGCTCTTTACCGAGCATTTTTCTGAAGTGATGTGGACCATGGAACAGATTCTTTTTATGGGTTACGACAAACGCCTCGCCCTTTTTTTGGCGGAAGAATGGGAGCGCACAGGTTCTCCAAAACTTCACATGACCCACGAACAAATCGCCCGCAACACCGGCTCCGCCCGGGAAGTCGTCTCCAGAATGCTGCGACGCTTCGCCGAAGACGGTATTGTTTCCATCAGCCGCGGCAATATCTTTTTGAAAGACCCGGAAAAATTAAAAAATTTGACGGTTTGAAAATCATTGTGACACAGTCACGGTAAAATTTATCATCTTTGGGTATAATAAGACCATCAAATACAGAAAGGAGTCCCAATCATGAATGCTATTGTAATTAATAAAGACAATTTTGAAAAAGAAGTTCTGCAGTCGGATAAGCCCGTCCTCGTGGATTTCTGGGCTTCCTGGTGCGGCCCCTGCAGAATGTTCTCCCCCACCGTCGACGCCATCGCCGAAGAATACGCCGATGAAGTCAAAGTGGGCAAACTCAATGTTGACGACGAAGGTTCCATTGCCGCGCAATACCATGTGGCTTCGATCCCCACGATCATCCTGTTTAAAAACGGCGAACCCGTCAAACGTTCCGTCGGCGCGCTTCCCAAGGACGCTGTCGTAGAAATGTTTCGTTGAGTATTTTCCGACGCGCGAAAAACGCCGACATCAATGAGGGCGTCAAAACCGCGGGGACAACCAAAGGCAGTTTGCTGATTGACGTTAGAAGCGAACAGGAATACGCCGAAGGTCACATCCCAGGCAGCATCAACATCCCCGCAGAGCGCCTCTCCCTCATGGAAAAGCAGACACCGGATAAAACCACCCCCCTCTTTTTATACTGCCGTACCGGCGCCAGAAGCGCTCGGGGGGCAAAACTTCTGAAAAAGGCTGGATATCACCAGGTCTTAGACATCGGCGGCATCCATGGATGGCGGGGAAAGACGGAAAAAGGACCGGTAACATAATCCTAAAAAAAGTTGGCTTCTGATCAAAAATCAGAAGCCAATTCTCTTTTTGTGGGGCTGCTTCCATGGGCAAGCCCCTTTTTTCCGTCAATTCGCGGTATGCACTTATTTGATGCGTTTTAAAACTTCCGCTTCAATGAACTTCTCTTCCTTGCGGAAATAATCTTCGCTTCCTGAAATCACATAGTAATTCAGCGCGGCGTAATAAAGCATAAACAAGATGATGAGCTCTTCGTCGAAGACATCATTGTACTTTTCAATGGCGTTCATGCTGACGTCTTCCAAACTACCGTGCATATCACGGTAATAAGGAGAAGTGATGATGCGAACGATGACAACGGTCCATTTCATCATTTCTTTTTCTTTGCGCTGGAGGCTTTTGAAGATCTTCTCCGGGGTGTTCTTGTTTTTTTCCATAACCTCGGCGATCAGTTCGTTTCTCTTCTCCACGGAGAAGGTAAGACAATTTTCGACGATTTCCCGTTTGTCTTGAAAACTCTGGTAAATTGTCGCGGGAGAATAACCCGTCGCTTCCGAGAAGTTCCTCATAGTCGCTTTCTCGATGCCTTTTTCATAAAAAACATCAGCACACGCGTACATGATTTCTTCATTTCTCTTTTTCCTATCGATCATGAATCCACCTACTTTCTTTTTTTCACAACCTATACCCAAATAATAGTCTAACGTATATGATACATTCAAATACATAAACGAACAATAGCAATAACACAATTGCGCAAATATTTAAACATCTGAATATATAAAACTTAATCGTTGATGATGATATGTTCTTCAATATCGATGACCCGATCCACCCAATCCTGATAGAACAGGGGATCGTGGGAAACAAACAAAACCGTGCCTTTAAAATTGCGGATCGCTTTTTCCAGTCCCTCCTTGGCTTGGGCGTCGAGATGATTGGTGGGTTCGTCAAGAATCAAAAAATTCGCCGGCGTCAGCGTCAAAACGCAGAGTTTCACTTTGCTCTGCTCTCCCCCGGAGAGGGTGGCGATGTTGCGGTCAATGTGTTCCGCGCTGATACCGCATTTGGCCAAAGCGCCCCGGAGTTCCTTCACCGTCATTTTGGGGAAAAGATCCAGGAGATAAGCAAGGGGCGTTTTCTGGTCGTCGCCAAAGTGCAGATCCTGCTCATAATAACCGATCACGGTCTTCTCACCGAATTGAAAACTCCCTTTGATGGCGGGAATTTCGCCGATCAATGTCTTTAGCAAAGTACTCTTGCCGATCCCGTTAAAACCGGTCACCGCGGTCTTGCTTCCCGTGGCGACGGTTAGGGATAGTTTCGGCATCAATGAATAATAGTAACCGATTTCCAAATCAGTTAAAGCAAGGGCCTTTTGGGTGGAAATTTCCTGATAGGGAAATTTAAAATGCGCTTTCGGCTGGGTCTGGGGCGTGGCGAGACGGTCGATTTTAGCAAGCTTCTTCTGCCGGCTTTTGGCCATGGCCGCCGTGGCGGCCCGTGTTTTATTTCTGGCGATATAGTCTTCGGCTTTCTCAATCTCCTTCTTCTGATGCTCGTAAGCGCGGACGTATTCCACCTGCTTCAGCTCTTTTTGGCGCAGAAAAGAATCATAATTCCCCGTATATTTTTTCAGCGTGTCAAACTCCACGTCCAAAATGCAGGTACAAATATCATTTAAAAAATAGTGGTCGTGGGAGATGACGATAAAAGCGCCTTTGAAGCCTTTCAGATATTTCGTCAGCCACTCGACGTGTTCTGTGTCAAGGAAATTCGTGGGCTCGTCCAGAAGAAGTACATCGACGTCGGCAAGAAGCAATTTGGCCAAAATAACTTTGGCCCGCTGGCCGCCGCTGAGTTTCTTTAAGGGGCGGTCCAGGCCCAAAGGGGTCAAACCGAGACCCGCGGCAACGCGCTGCACCTTGCTGTCCACGGCGTAAAAATCCTTCTGCTCCAGAGTGTCCTGGAGCGAAGAAGCGGTTTTCAACAAAATCTCGTCGGGGTGCTTTGTCAGCGCCTCATTGATTTCCATCAACTTCTTTTCCGACGCGAACAATTCCTGAAAGGCGCTTTTCAAATAGGATTCGATGGTCTCCTCCGGATCGACGCTGGCATATTGGTCAAGGTGCCCGATTTTGGCCTTATTCTGCCAGCGAATGAAACCCGTGTCGGGAACGACCTCGCCGACGAGACTTTTCATCAGCGTGGATTTTCCCGCACCGTTTGCTCCCACCAATCCCATATGCTCACCCTTGAATAAATCAAAGGACGCCTTGTTATACAAGGATTTATCCCCGTAAGTATGGGAAATTTCATGGACTTCCAGTAAGCTCATTTTTTTCTGTCACTCTTTCTCTTTGGTATGTTCCCGCAAACGGAAAAAATCATACACCGCCGTGGCTGCCGCCTTGGTCATATGCTCCACCAGCATCAACTCTTCCACGGTGGCATACTCGATGGCGCGCACCGATTTAAAATGCTTTTGCAGCGCCTTTTGACGGGCGGGGCCGATACCGGGGATGTCCTCCAGAATGGAGCGGGTCTGACCCTTTGATCGCAGCTGCCGGTGGAAGGAAATGGCAAAGCGGTGGGCTTCGTCGCGAATACGCTGGATGAGATGAAATTCCGGGCTGCCTTTGGGGAGCAGCAGCGGCGCTTCCTGATCCGGGAGCATCAACTCTTCTTCGCGCTTGGCCAAGGAAACGAAGGGAATGGCGGAATGATATTTTTCCCTGATTTTCAATGTAGCGGAAAGCTGTCCTTTGCCGCCGTCGATCAGGAATAGATCGGGAAAATCGGCGAAGCCTGCGGTTTTCCCCGCCTGTTTTTCTTCGATGCCCCGTTTAAAGCGGCGGTCCAACACCTCATTTAAAGAGGCGAAATCATCGATCCCCGCCACGTTCTTGATTTTAAACTTGCGGTATTGATCCTTTTTCGGCTTGCCGTCGATGAAGACGATCATGGAGCCGACGGTATAGGCTCCCTGTACGTGGGAAATATCATAGCACTCGATGCGCCGGGGCGTATAGGGCAGTTGCAGCGCGGTGCGGAGATTTTCCAGGGCGGTGCGAAGGTCGGTATCGTCCTTATTTTTATCCCGCTTTTCCTCTGCCAGCAGCAGGGCGCCGTTCTTGGCCGCCAGTTGCAGCAACCGCTGTTTTTCCCCTTTTTGAGGCACCAAAAAGTGCACGGGGCCTTCCCGACGAGCGCTTAAGATCTCCGTGACGACTTCGGTTTCCGCAGGCAGCGAAGTAACATAGAGCTGGCGGGGAATCCGCCGGTCGCCGCCATAAAATTCCGGCAGAAACAAGCGCAGGATTTCCCCGTCATCCTGGTCGCCGCAACCGGTGATGAAACGGTGCTCCCGACCGATCATGCGGCCGTTGCGGATGAAGAAAACCGTCACCACGGCCTCCTCCCCCTCCCTGGCGACGGCGATGATATCCAGGTCGTCACGAACATTGGCAGCGGAAATCTTCTGCTTGGCCAAAACGGCGTCAACGGCTTTTAACTGATCGCGGCAGGCGGCGGCTTTTTCAAATTGCAATTCCTTTGCGTAATCTTCCATTTTCGCCTTGAGCAGACGCCTGATCTCGCCGCTGTCGCCGCTTAAAAAACCGTCGATGGCCTTGACCGTTTCCCCGTAATCCCTTTGGGAGATTTTGTCCATACAGGGGCCGGGACAGTTGCCAAGATCGTAGTTGAGACAAACCCGACCTTTCGACCGCCCCATTTTCGTGCCGCAACTGCGCAGGGGAAAGAACTGCTTCAGCAGAGCCACGGTATCGTTCATCGCCCCCACGTTGGTAAAGGGGCCGAAATACTTTCCTTTGTCGTTCTGATACTGCCGCGTGACGATGAGCCGGGGATAGGCCTCCCCCAAGGTCAGTTTCAGATAGGGATAGGTCTTGTCATCCTTCAGCATGATGTTGTATCGCGGACGGTAACGCTTGATCAGATTGCATTCCAAAAGCAGCGCTTCCGTGTCGGAATCCACCAAAATGGTTTCCAGATCACAAGCTTTTTCCCGCATGGCCAAGGTTTTGGGGGCCATGTTTTTGCTCTCCAAAAAATAGGAGGAAACCCGAGATTTCAGGTTTTCCGCTTTCCCCACGTAGATCACGGAGCCCGCCTCGTCTTTGAAGAGATAAACGCCGGGATGCACCGGGAGGTTCTTCAATTTTTCCTGCCAAAATGATTTATCCATTTTCTTTCAGTTTCGCCTTTAAGAATTGCCCCGTATAGGAACGCTTGTTTTTCGCCACTTCCTCCGGGGTACCCTGGGCAATGACGGTACCCCCTTCGTTGCCACCTTCGGGACCCAGATCAATGATGTAATCCGCGGTTTTGATGACGTCAAGGTTGTGTTCGATGACAACCACCGAATCGCCGCCATCCACAAGGCGGTTCAGCACATCGAGGAGACAAGCGATATCGGCGCTGTGCAACCCCGTGGTAGGCTCGTCAAGAATATAGATGGTGTTGCCGGTGCTGCGGCGGCTCAGTTCCGTGGCCAGCTTCACCCGCTGGGCTTCGCCGCCGGAAAGGGTTGTGGCGCTCTGCCCCAATTTGATATAGCCCAACCCTACATCTTGCAGGGTTTTCATTTTACGGTAGATTTTTGGAATGTTTTCAAAGAAATCGCAGGCCTCGTCAACGGTCATCGCTAAGATGTCGGCAATGTTTTTCCCCTTGTAGGTGGCTTCCAAGGTCTCTCTGTTGTAACGCTTACCCTTACAGACTTCGCAGGGAACATAGATATCGGGGAGAAAATGCATTTCGATCTTGATGATGCCGTCGCCTTGGCAGGCCTCACAGCGCCCGCCTTTGACATTGAAGCTGAAACGGCCTTTCTTGTAGCCACGGGCCCGGGCTTCTTTTGTTTCGGCGAAGATGTCCCGGATATGATCGAAAACCCCGGTATACGTCGCCGGATTGCTCCGGGGCGTACGGCCGATGGGACTCTGGTCAATATCGATGACCTTGTCCAAATGTTGAAGGCCGCGGATCTCAGCGAAATTCTCCGGCGAAATCCGGGCCCGGTTCAGTTGATGGGCCAAGGTATGATAGAGAATATCGTCAATCAGGGTACTTTTCCCAGAACCAGAGACACCGGTGACGGCGACGAAGACGCCCAGGGGAATTTTGACGTCGATTTTCCGCAGATTATTTTTCTCGGCGCCGATGATCTCGATGGCCCGTTCTGTGATGGGACGGCGCTTTTCCGGTACCTCAATTTTCTTTCTGCCGGAGAGATAGTCGCCGGTAACAGAATGTTCCTTTTCCATCATTTCCTGAGGCGTGCCACAGGCCACCACCTTGCCGCCGTGAATGCCGGCGGCGGGACCGATATCGACGATGTAATCAGAGGCGCGCATGGTCTCCTCATCGTGTTCCACCACAATCACCGTATTGCCGATATCCCTTAAATGGTGCAGCGTCTCAATGAGTTTGGCGTTATCCCGCTGGTGTAGGCCGATGCTGGGTTCGTCGAGGATGTATAAAACGCCCATCAAGGAAGAACCGATTTGGGTGGCGAGGCGGATGCGCTGGGCTTCGCCGCCGGAAAGGGTGCCGCTGCTGCGGGAAAGGGTCATGTAATCGAGGCCCACATCGGACAAAAACCTTAAACGCCCTTTGATTTCTTTCAGCACCTGTTTGGCGATGAAAGCTTCCCGCTCCGTCAGTTCCAACTGCTGGAAAAAGGCCACGGCTTCCCGGATGGAAAAATCGGTGACTTCGGTGATGTTGAGACCCCCCACCGTCACGGCCATACTTTCCTTTTTCAGGCGTTTGCCCTGGCAGTCGGTACACGGTTTGAAGGACATATATTTTTCGAACTCCTCCCGGATATAGTTGGAATTCGTTTCCCTGTAACGGCGCTCATAATTGTTGATCAGCCCTTCCCAGCTGGAATGGTAAGTCCTTTTTTCTCCATCGTGATGTTCATAAACCACTTTGATGCGGCGGTTTTGGGGCAGACCGTAAAGGAGTATCCGCATGTCCTCTTGGCGCAGATCTTTGACGGGCGTATCCAGGGAAAAGCCGCATTCTTTGGCCACGGCGGCCAAACATTGATAAAACCAGCTGGACATATTGCCGATATTCATTGTTACGACGGCGCCCTCGTTGATACTGAGGTTCTTGTCGGGAATGACGAAATCGGGATCAATTTTCATGGTAAAACCGAGACCGTCACAGGTGGGGCAGGCGCCGAAGGGGTTGTTGAAGGAAAACATCCGGGGCGTCATTTCGCCGATGCTGACATTACAGTCGGGACAGGCAAAATTGCGGCTGAAAAGCCGCGTCTCTTTGCCGATGATTTCCACTTCCACCAGCCCTTCCCCTTCGTTCAAGGCCAATTCCAAAGAGTCGCTCAAACGGCGGTTCATATCCTCTTTGATCACAAGCCTGTCGACGACGAGGGAAATATTATGCTTCACCTGTTTTTTCAAAGTGATTTCTTCATCGAGACTGCGCATTTCCCCGTCCACCAAAACGCGGACAAACCCTTTTTTCTTAGCGTTTTCAAAAAGCTTTTGATATTCTCCTTTTCTGCCTCTGACGAGAGGCGCTAAGATCTGAATCTTCGTCGCCGCCGGCAGCGCTTTGACGGCGTCAACGATCTGATCCACGGTCTGCCGTTCAATGGGCTTACCGCATTGGGGACAATGGGGATGACCGACCCTGGCGTAGAGCAGGCGTAGATAGTCATAGATTTCCGTTACCGTACCCACGGTGGAACGCGGGTTTTTACTGGTGGTTTTCTGGTCAATGGAAATGGCGGGGGAAAGCCCTTCGATATAGTCAACGTCGGGCTTTTCCATCTGCCCTAAGAATTGCCGGGCATAGGAGGAGAGACTTTCCATATAACGCCGCTGGCCTTCGGCATAAATCGTGTCAAAGGCCAGGGAACTTTTACCGGAACCGCTGATGCCGGTGATCACCACCATTTTGTCACGGGGGATTTGGAGATCAATGTTCTGTAAATTGTGTTCCCTGGCGCCTTTGATCGTAATAAACTCATTCATAGATTAAAATTCCTGTTCTTCCTGTTCTGCTTGGTTTGTGATTTTTTGCGTACCCCTGGCTGCGGCCCTCAACTCCATGATCATATCCCGGAGTTCCGCCGCTTTTTCGAAATCAAGACGCTTGGCCGCCTGCTTCATCTCTTTTTCCAGGGAAGCGATGACCCGTTCCCGCTTCTTTTTATCCTTCACCCACTGGGAAAGCCGCTGTTTTTCGCCTTTTTCTTCATAGGTGACGGCGATGTTATCCCGCACGTCTTTGATGATGGTTTTGGGCACAATGCCGTGAGCCTCGTTATAGTCATTTTGAACTTCCCGGCGGCGATTCGTCTCACTGATGGCCTTTTTCATCGAATCGGTGAGCCGGTCGGCATACATGATGACGGTGCCGTGATCGTTCCGGGCGGCACGGCCGATGGTCTGAATCAAGGCCCGCTCCGCCCGGAGAAAGCCTTCCTTATCCGCGTCTAAAATGACCACCAAAGAGACCTCCGGCAGGTCCAGCCCTTCTCTTAAAAGGTTAATCCCCACCAGCACGTCGTAGGTGCCAAGGCGCAGATTGCGGATGATCTCCGTCCGCTCTAAGGTTTTCACATCGTAATGCAGGTAAGTGACTTTGATGCCGGTTTCCTGCAAATATTTGGTGAGATCCTCCGCCATCCGTTTGGTCAGCGTCGTGATCAGCACCCGTTCGTGCTTGGCGATGCGGTCGTTGATTTCCGCGGTCAAGTCGTCGATCTGGCCGGCGATGGGCCGCACCTCCACTTTGGGATCGAGGAGCCCCGTGGGACGGATGATCTGTTCCGTGATCCTGGCGTTTTGCTCCAGCTCGTAATTGCCCGGGGTGGCGGAGACATAGACGATCTGGTTGATCTTCTTCTCGAATTCCTCGAATTTCAGGGGACGGTTGTCCAAGGCGGAAGGCAAGCGGAAGCCGTAATCGATCAAGACTTCCTTTCTCGCCCGGTCCCCCCGGTACATGCCACCGATCTGGGGAATGGTCACGTGACTTTCATCAACAAAAAGCAAAAAATCGTCAGGGAAAAAGTCCAGCAGGGTATAGGGGGCTTCCCCGGGCTGCCGGGCGGTGAGATGGCGGGAATAGTTTTCGATACCCTGACAGTAGCCGACCTCCTCCATCATCTCCAAATCAAAGCGGGTACGCTGTTCCAGGCGCTGGGCTTCTAAGAGCTTATTGGCGCCGCGCAGTTCGTTCAGACGCTCCTCCAATTCCTCTTTGATGTTTTCCACCGCGATCTTCAGCTGCTCCTCCCCGGTGACATAGTGAGAGGCCGGGAAGACCATCACGTGGCGGAGATTGTGCAGCACTTCGCCGGTGACAATATCCGTCTCCACGATGCGTTCGATTTCATCGCCGAACATCTCCACACGCAGGATCTGCTCTGTAGCGGAGGCGGGGTAGATCTCCAGAATATCTCCCCTTACCCGGAATTCTGAACGATTTAAATCCATATTGTTACGCGTGTACTGAATGGAGATCAGCTTTTTGATGATCTCATCACGATCAATGGCCTGTCCCTCCCAGAGGCTCACCGCCATGGTACTGTAGTCTTCGGGGTTACCGAGACCGTAGATGGCGGAGACGCTGGCGACGATGATCACGTCGCGCCGCTCGAAGAGGGAGGCCGTGGCGGCGTGACGAAGACGTTCAATTTCATCGTTGATGGAGGAATCTTTTTCAATATACGTATCGGTGCGGGGGACATAAGCCTCGGGCTGATAATAATCGTAAAAACTAACAAAATATTCCACGGCATTGTCCGGGAAAAACTCCTTGAATTCACCGCAAAGCTGGGCGGCCAAAGTCTTGTTATGCACCATCACCAAAGCGGGACAGTTCATTTGCGCGATCACGTTGGCCATGGTAAAGGTCTTACCGGAACCGGTGACCCCCAATAAAATTTGTTCCCGCTCCCCTTGATTAAGACCGTAGAGCAGGGAATCGATGGCATCTCGTTGCCCCCCTGCCGGTTGATAGGGGGCTGTTAGTTTGAATTCACCCATAACGCTAACAAAATCCTTCGTAAAATAGATATGATTATCTATTCAGACTGTAAACAAAATACGCGTAAGCGAATTTTTGGCTACAGGATGACAGGCTGTCGAGAAAGGCTTAGACACGGTGAACGCTTTGACCTACGGCTGCGCCGTGTACAAAATAGTACTCAAGCTGTCGTGGGCCAGAGGGTTCGCCGCGTATCAGACTTTGTCGGCGGCCTAAATAGATATGATTATCTATTATACCATATCTTCAGTCTTTTGACGCGCTTTTTAGTATATTTTGGAAGACTGTTTTTTCCAGACGGGAAATGCTTTCAAAATCCATGGCGCCACTGTAAAACAACTCCAGATCATCATGGAGACGGTGGGCTTTGTCAATTTCCGCGGCGCCTTGCTTGATGGCGGCGTCTCTTTTTTCCAACAGCTGCTGTTCTTCATCCTTTGTCTTTTCTCCGACAAAAGCGATGATACGGTCGCCCTCTCTGATTTCCTCTCCGGGAATGATTTCCGCCGCCGCCACGACGGTGTCAAGGGTAGGCAACACTACCATGACCACTTCATCGGGGTGCAGATACCCGTGGTAGATATCCATCGCGATACCATATTTTTCCGCGGCGGCCGTCACGGCCATAAGATACCGCTGTTGACCCAAACCGCGTTTGCCCCGGAGAAAATAACGGTTTTTCAGATCGCGGCAGATATCGAAGGTCAGATCCCGAATACCGGAAGGCGTTACCGCAGCGGCGAAGAGATGGCGTATCACACCGTTTTCACCACCGAAGATGCTCTTTACGACAGCCTCAATTTCCGCCTCGTCGTCTTTATTCTCCTGATCCTTGCGGAGGCGCAGAAGTGCGCCGTCATAATCCCCTGCGGCTTTTAGATGGTCGTATGCCTGATCGAAAGCGTCTTTGATGCGATCGGTCAGGGCAATGATGGCGGCGCTGTCTTTGACGAGGGCGCCGTTTCGCCAATAATCTCCGAAATTCAGGATGACTTCCCGCACGCCGGGATAAACGGGATCCATAGTGTGGGGAGCCGTGCCGTCGATGATGGCTGTTTTCAATGCCGGGATCAAGAGTCCGTCCAGGGAATCGTCGTCGGAGGAGCATTGCCAAAGTTCCACGTTGAAGCCACGGTCGCGAAAGGACGCGGCGAGATGGCGCATAAAGGTGGATTTTCCCGTGCCGGGCCCGCCTTTTAAAATATAGATCCAATCCATGGCACTTAGCCCGCTGTGGTAATAGGAGTAAAATCCCGCGGTGCTGTTGTTGCCGGGAAATACGGTGATGGCAGTACCTTTCATAAAAAAACCTCCCGCTGCCGTTTTCCCTGAACTATATGTCGAAAAGGCTTCTTTTATGAAAAGGGCCGGTATATTTCTGACGAAATATACCGGCTCAGCTATAGACAAAAGGAAAGAGAAAGAGTATACAGAAGAAGGGATTAAGAAGGTTTTGTCAATCAACAAACCTTAATCTATCTCACGCGCCTGCCGACGCGGTTTCGATATCCGCTTTTTTCGCCGCCGCAAGTTCCAGGTCTTTTTCCGCCAGGATACGGGCGCGGGGTACAGCAATCTTCGTGGCGAGGTACACGCCGAGACAGCCCCCGAGGAATTTCCCGGCCATCACCGGCAAAATCAGAGAAGGCTGGAAATTCGCGGTAAAGGAAAGATGGTCGCCGATGAGAAAGGCAGAGCAAACGGCATAGGCGATGCATTTGACTTTATCCTCCGGCACCAGATCCTTCACAATGGCAAAGAGCGCCAGGACATTGGCGGTAGCCGCCAAAATCCCTGTAGTGGCGTCGGCGGAAAGCCCCAACCGTTTCCCCAAGGCATTCAGGGGGCGGTGCAGATAGATCTGAATCATATAGACCATGGGGAACGCGCCGCAGAGCATAATGCCAATGTAGCCGGCGACCTCCAAAGCCCGGAATGGTTCCGCCGTGTCGGCAATGATAGGGTCAAAGCCCCAATGACCGATGACGGTGGAAAAGAAGCCGGTGAAATATTCCACTACGGCAAAGACGAAAACGAGACGGATGGCAGAGTCCATGGCTTTCCCAAAAATAAGGAAGCCTTTGATCATGGCATTGGGTTTCAGCAATAAGCCGATGGCGATGGCCACGCAGAAAATGATCAGCGGCACCAGGTTGCGGAAGATCAGACCAAAGGAAAGTACCAGCTGATAGGTACCGGCGCCGCTGGTGCTGACGACCTCACGAATCATGGGATCGGTAAGAGCGATGATCGCACAGGAGATAAAAACCCCCACGGGGATGGTAAGCATCCCGGACATCACGCCGAGGGCAAGGTATTTGCGGTCCTCTTTCTTCAGCATTTTCAAAGCGACGGGAATACTAAAAATAATGGTGGCGCCGGCCATATAACCGGTGGTCAAGGCCATAATCCAGCTTTCCCTCGTGGCCGCGATGGCGTCGGCCAATTGATAGCCGCCCATGTCTACGGCAATGATGGTGGTTGCGGCCATGGAGGCGTCAGCGCCAATGGCTTCGTAAAGCGGACCAAACACACTGGTCACAAAGCCCGTCAAAAACGGGGCCGCGGCCAGGATCCCGGCTACGGGCAGAAAAATCGGACCGATCGAATCGATCCCTTCTAAAAATTTCTGACCGATGGGGTGATCTTCCTTTACGATGGAGAACACGGCGCCTGTGACGGCACAGGCCATAATAATGTAGATAACGATTTGACCAAATAATTCCATATGAGTCCTCCCCTATACTATTTTTTTTATGGTTCCATTTTATCATTTCAAAAATCAATGTAAATTCGCCGAAAAGACCAAATATCAACGGGACATGCACAAAAAAGAGAAAAAAAAGCAAAAAAATACTTCTTTTGTTCTATAGGCTTACCGGATTTGCAAAAAAACACCCTGCCGTTTTTTGGTAAAAACCGCAGGGAATCTCAAAAATGGACGATTTTTGGTATGGCACAGAAAGAATTGTTTCAGCGGTAGGTTTGCAGCAGCAAAGGAACAAAGTTACTTTTGAATGGAGCTTCCTTCCTTGATCAATTCTTCCTTGGCCAAGGTTTTGGCAACGGGAACCGCGATTTTCGCCGCCAAAAAGATGCCGAAGCAGCCGCCAATGAGCTTGCCGATCATAATCGGCAGGGCCAGGGAAGGCTGGTACAAATCGGTAAAGAGCAGATGGTCTCCGATGAGAAAGGCAGCGCAAACACTGTAGGCAATGCATTTGATCTTATCCTCCGGCGTCAGATCGCGAACAATGCCGAGCAGAGCGATGACATTGGCGCTGGCCGCCAAAATTCCGGCCATGGCCCGAACGGATAAGTGAAAGGAACGGCCGATCAGGGCCAATGGTTTTTTCAGATACGTTTGCAGGATATAGACAAAGGGAAAAGCTCCGGCCAGCATGATTCCGATGGAGCAGGCAGCCTCTGCCGCCCGGTATAAATTGGTCTGATCCGCCATGATGGGATCAAACCCCCAGTAACCGAAAACTTCCGAAAAAAGGCCGGTACTATACTCAATCATCGCCAGCACAAAAATAATGCGCAGGGTAAAATCCATAATATTGCCAAAGATAAGGAACCCTTTGATCAACGCTTTCGGCTTCCATTTTAACAAAATGAGAAGCAACACACTGATGATGATCAACGGCAGTAAATTTTTTAAAATCAAGGCGAAAGAGAAACTCAGCTGATACGTGGCGTTGAGGTTTTTGCCAACAAACTCTCTGATCGCCGGCTGAGACAAAGCGATAAAGACACAGGAGAAAAAGACGCCTACGGGAATCGCCATAAAACCGGAAATCGTGCCCAAAGCCAGATACTTTCTGTCTTCGTAGTGCAAAATTCTTAAAGCCACGGGAATACTGAAGACAATGGTGGCTCCCCCCATGTAACCGACGATCATCGCCATGATCCAGCTTTCTTTCGTCGCCGCAATGGCTGCCGCCAGCTCGTAGCCACCCATATCCGTGGCGATGATCGTCGTTGCCGCAAGGGCGACGTCGGAGCCGATGGCCTCGTAGATGGGGCCGAAAAATTGTGTGATCATGCCGTCGATAAATGGCGCGGAGACTAAAATCGCCACCACCGGCAGAAAAACCGTACCAATCGTATCAAGACCTTCAAAAAACTTTTTGCCCAAAGGATGGTCTTTATTGACGATCGAAGCGATTACGCCGCAAACAGCACAAGCCATGATGATATATACGATTGCTTTCTCAAATAGTTCCATCGAAATTCACTCCGTCTTCCCATCCTTTATTTCAGCTGCAAATTCTTATCGGATATCGTCTCATTGAACAGCCGCATCAACCCCGCCCTGTTTTTTAAGCCCGTTTTTTCATAGATGCTCAGAATATGCTTTTTCATCGTACTCTCGGCGATGGAAAGCAGAATACAGATTTCATTGTTTTGGCGGCCTTCATAGATCAAGGTCAGCACCTCCACCTCACGGTTGGTCAGGTGATACTTCTCCGCGATCCCGGCAACGATTTTATGGATGATTTCTTGCCAGACAATGCCGTCGTCTTTTTTACTCTGTCTTTCCTGGAAGAGGCGGAGGGCAAGATGATCTTTCAAAATATCGAGGATACGCACTTCAACATCGGTAAAGTCACCGTTTTCATAATTCCGCATCAGAATCACGCAACCTTCGTAATGGAATTCGTAAGAAAGTACAATCATCAAGAAATACTGGATGTCGTATCGCTTACAGCGTTCCAAAAACGGTTCATTCAAAAAGGCCTCTTTTTTTAAGTAGTAATCGGAGAAACGAAAAACCTTGTTGAGTCCGGATTCGAAAACCCAGCGCAAATTGACAAAGTTTGTCTGTAGCTCCGGGACGTCGGCGACCTTCCGCTTTGTCCCCATGCGATCGTGGTGAATGGGATGTCCCAGGTGGTTTTCCCCGTCGGGCAGACAAAAAACCGAGTACTGGCAGGGAATGAAGGTATCGAGCATATTCAAAAAGAACTCCCGCATTTCGTCACGGTCCGTGATCCGGTTGACCTGATAAATTAAACTATTCAGATAATTCCAGTCAATTTCAGAAAAACTCATAAAATGACTCCGTTTCCCCCACTAAAAACTACATCCGTAAAAAAATCGGCATTGACCTTAGACAATTTCACGGAATAAGAATCACTGTTTTCATTATAGAAAAAAAAGATTACAAAAGAAATAGACCAAAAGTTCTATTCCAGCACTGTTTTTTGCTTTTTTGATCACGTGATACACACGAACCACATAGAAAACAGCATTGATTTCCCCTCGGCGATACACTATAATGAAAGGAGTTCCAGCAAAGGAGAAAATGATGATGAAAAAAATTCTGTTGGCGCTCCTCGCCGCACTGATGATTTTTGCTTTTAGCGCCTGTGGCAGCACAGACGGCCAGACAGGAAATGACAATACCGGGGACACGGAAGAAAACATCGCCTCCGACAGCGATTTGAGCGCTGATGAAGACGAACCCCGCTACACGTCTGACGGCGACCTCATCGTGGAAGAAGAACGTCCCGCCTCTGATTCGGACTTAACGGAAGATGGTGGCGAGACCGCTGAATAAACCGGCAAAAAAATGGGAGGAAAACCGTTTTGTACGGTTTTCTCAGCTTGTCAAAAAAGTGGCTGGCCACTTTCCCGCCAAGCTGATGCGGTGACGGCGCTGCCGCCACCTGAGATTTAAGTACCCAGACGGGGAGACGGCGCTCCCCTTCCCGCCCTTCCCCTGAGAAAGTTTGGCCTTATTGACAGCCTGGGAAAACCGTCTTATACGGTTTTCTTTTCTTTTGCATAAATCAAGAATTGCCTATGATGTCAATTATTATCTATTGAAATTTTAACATATATTCTTTAGAATTGCATTGATATATCAAAAAAGGGACGAACCCCATGAAAAAAACACTTCAATATTTTCTCAGAGGCAAAAATAACGTCAATTATTACAATAATGTCGTGAACGGCCTCGTTACAATTATTTTTATATTCATCACAACTGAACTGGTGCTTTGGGTTTCTTTAAGCCAAATCGTCAGCGACCGGGGACACCTGGCGCTGATGATTTTCGGTTTCTGTAATTTTATGCTCTTTAGCGGCAGTTTCTTCTATTATTGGACTTGCCGTAATTACGGCAAAGACATCGAAAATCTGCTGCCTTCCATCAATCGCTACCACCGCAGCTTTTTTTCCTTTCAGGATGAGATTCTCGTTGACTACGTATTGGCTCAACTCTTAAAGGGGAAATATCCCCCGGAAAACTACGAGGAGTATTTCGCCAACAACACCACCTACGACTTTATCAACAGCGAATACCGGGTTGTGGTGATCATCCCGGAAAACGAATACGACAACAATGCCGAGGCTTTTAGCGTTTGCGGCCTGGCCTTAAACGACATTGCCAAAGATTCCCTTTCCGTCTATATGCTGGAAATCGATACGATGCTTGTGGGCATCTGCTTCCCCAAACATGGGAAATCTTTTGTCGTCAACACCAACTGGCTGGAAATGACACGCTTCTTTCAGTACGTTCAGGTAAAAGTGGAAGAAAATACCAACGTCCACTTGAACATCGCCGCCGGCGGCCGCCATAAAGGTCTCGCAGCCCTGGCCAAAGCCTTTAACGAAGCCATGAGCGCCCATAAATATCAGGAAATCTTCGGCGACGAAAACTGCCTGGTTTTCTATAACAACATCAACTTCCCCGATCAACCCGAAGACAGCGTTTACGAAGATGACGACTGGTACGAAAGCGAACGGAAAATGCTCTACGCCGTCAATAACGGCGATTACGAAGCCGGGGAAGCCATCATTGACGAAATGTGCGCCATGATGGGGCGCATCAGCAACCAGTCCTTCCAGCTCATGAAATACAAAGCCTTCGGCCTCATCAATACGCTTACCATCGAATTGATGAAAAAGCGAACCTTAGACAATGAATTGATGAATATCAACGGCTGCTTTCACATCTCCCAATGTAAGTCCGTCCACGAACTGACGCGTTCCGTCAGAATCATCTACAAAGCCATTGAGGCGGAACTAAAATCCCAGGAAAGCGAAGTCTCCACCAATACAAATAAACGCGTGGCTGAAATCATGGCCTATATCCAGGAAAACCATACCAATACCGACTTAAATATTGTCTACGTCGCGGAACATTTTAATTTGACGCCGGCCTACCTCTCCCGCATTTTCAAAAAAGAAACCGGTGTCGGCCCCGCCGAATACCTACAGATGATTCGCATCGAAGCCGCAAAAAAATTGCTCCTTTCCAGCGACCTGACGATTCGGGAAATTTCCGAGGCCGTCGGCTATCAATACGTCCTCACCATGAATCGGGTATTCAAAAAAACCTTGGGCGTCACGCCTTCTCAATACATTGCGGAAAACAAAGAAAAAGCCTAACACAGTCTACGAAAACAGTTCTTCGCTTCGAGGCAACCTGCCTCGAAGCTTTTTTTGCAAAAATTCACACACAAAATAGAATATGATCAATTCTTGTCGAAACCCAACAAATCTTGTCTACCTCATAAAATGATCTCTCGATATCAATTTTTGCTGATTTTCATGTCGAAAATTTTGCGCTATGATGGCTTTGGTTCCATGAACCGAATACGCAAAAAAGGAACAGGTGAACATTCATGAAAGGCAAGAACTACTGTAAACTGCACACGGAAGAGATGAAGCAGTATCCTCCTTTTACGTCCCAGTCGATCTTAACGACAAACAGCGACGTTACCGCCATGGCCGCAAAGCTCAACGAAATGGCGGACTTTACCAAAGAGGGGTTTCTCTTCAATCAAGTCCGGGAAGTGGTGGAAAAAGCCTATGACATCGGCAAACTGGTCGAAGCCCACCAGCTTTTCGGCGGCTACATCAACACCACCTTCGGCATTTACACGGAAAAAGAAGGCGCCATCGATACCTGGTTGATCCGCAAATATAAGCGGGGCAAGGAGTTGGATTCGCTGATGTTTGAACACAAATTGCTGATCCACGCCTACGACAATGGCTTCAGTTACGGTTGCCGCCCCATCGCCGCCAAAAACGGCGCGACCTACCATATAGAAAAAGAAGTCTACCCCACCGGGGAAGAAGACGCGATTTTCGCCGTCTTCAACTACCTTGACGGCATTTCCACCTACACTTGGCTGGGTAACTGGGCGGAACCGGAAATGCCGGAACATACCTTTTTAAGCGCCGCCCGCTCCATGGCGGAATTTCACAGCGCCATGAAAGGTTTCCATCCCGGAGAGCTCCACGGTGACAACATCATGGACAACGAAGACATCACCGTCAACGACCTGATCGCGAAATTCCCTGAAACCCTGAAACGCTTCCGTAAAAACTATGCAGAATCCGGCTTTGAAAATGTCTTTACCGATTTTTTTGACAGCAACTACGACTACTATCAAAAGATGTGCGAAGCGTCGGTCATTCCCGCCGAAGATTATCAAAAGATGCACTATTGCGCCTGCCAGTGCGATTTCCATCCCGGTAATTTCAAATACGACGAAGAGGGGTACGTCACCGCCAGCTTCGATTACGATATGGCGAAAATGGATACCCGTCTCTTTGAAATCGGCCTCGGTATGCATTATTGCTTCGCTTCCTGGAAATGCAGCACCAACGGGATCATCCAACTGGAAAACGTTGAAAAATTCATTCGCCGGTATAACGCGGAGATCCAAAACATCGGCGCCATCGAACCGCTGAATGAAACAGAAAAGAAATACCTCTACGAAGTGATGGTTCAGGGTACCCTTTACGATATGGCCTGGTGCACTTCGGCCTGTGTCTATGACCCCAGCCTTGATCCTTACGAATACCTCTACTATATGCAGCACTTTTTATTCTCTCTGCAATGGTTGGAAGCCCATGAGGCCGAAGTCAGAGCCATCGCCGGGAAAATCTGAGTCAAAGGAGAAAATCATCATGAATCTTGCAGCACAAGTCAAAGTTTTAACCGCCGACCAAATGGCCACCGTCCACGAAAAAGCCCTGAAACTGATGGCGGAAAAGGGCATCGTTTTTCAAACCGACGACGCCGTGGAAACCTTCCGCAAACACGGCGCTAAAATCGAAGATCATACCGTCTTTTTTCCCAAGGAAATGGTGGAAAAGGCTCTGTCTCAAACACCCTCCACGTTTCTTTTGGAAGCGATGAACCCCAAAAAAAGCGTCACCGTGGGCGAAGGCTTATTGATCCATCCCGCCGGCGGCGAAGTTTTTGTGGCGGATTACAACGGCAGCCGCAGAGCACCGGCATTAAAGGATTTTGCCGATCTGCAAAAGGTCTATCAAGCTTGCGATAACATCAATATCGCCGGTTTTCAGCCTTTAAGCCCCATGGATGTGGAAGAACGGGTGAAGGGACTCTATTGTACCTTGACGTCGATGCAACACTGCGACAAACCGATTTTAAGCCCCATGGAACTGGATACCGTCGAACAGAAAGAAGAGTGTCTGAAACTCTTCAATATCGCTTACGGCAAAGAAAATTATCTGGAGGATCATTACCTCACCTGGCACGCCGTTTGCCCCAACTCCCCCTATTTCTATTCCGAATTCGCCTGCGAAGGCATCAAAGTCTACGCCGAACATAACCAGCCGGTGATTCTCGTATCGGCGCCGATGACCGGTATCACCTCTCCCGTTTACCTATACGCCACCGTGGTTTTGACCATGGCGGAACTTTTGGCCGGTCTCGTTTATGCCCAGTTGATCCGCCCCGGCGTGCCGGTGGTTCCCTCAGCCTCTCTGACTTACGGCAATATGCGCTATGCCACTTGGGAATGCGCCGCCCCGGACACCACCTTGATGCTGGCCGCCTCGATTCAGATGTTCCATGATTTCTATCAGCTTCCCGCCCGAGCGCAAACCGGCGTCACCAGCTCCAAAGCCATCGACTACCAGGCCGGCATGGAAACGATTCAGAGTTTCCTCGTTTCCGCCCTGGCCGGCGTCAATCTGACCAGCCAATCGGTGGGCACCTTAGCCAATTTAATGACTTCCTCCCTGGAAAAGACGGTTTTAGATGACGAAATGATCGCCAGGGTGCGCTACATCTTGAACGGTATGCAAACCGACGAAGCCAGCCTCGGCATGGACGACCTCTTAAACGCCCTGCCCTGCCAGGATTTCATGACCACCGAATCGACGCTGATGCACTTTAGAGACGGTTGGCAGCCCCTCGTTTCCGATTGGCGTTCCTATGACGCCTGGGAAAAAGACGGACAGGAAGACGTCACCGCCGTGGCCCACAGAAAAGTTGAAAACATACTGGAAAACGCCCCTGCCTCGTTGCTCGACGCGGAACAGGAGAAAGCCATGGCAGACTACATTCAGTCCATCGAAAGAAAATAAGTCACTTTAGAAGGGAGAAAAACATGACAACACAACAAAAAGGGGTCGTCACAGGTTTGGCCTCTGGGTTGACTTGGGCCGTCTATACGGTCTTGATCTACGAACTGCTCAATCCCTATGCCGGTTGTACCGGGGGTATTGACAGTTTCCATGGTATGCTGCTGATCGTCACCGCCGCGCTGGTCATCGGTATCTGCGAAAGCTGCTGCGCTCTCGTGATTGAACTGAGTTACCTGCGGAAACTCCACCGTTTTAAAGAATTTCTAAGAATTCTCTTCAGCAAAGACGGATTCGGCATCATTCCCGCGGTGATTTTTTCCGGCCTTTTGGGGGCGGTTCCCTACTCCATTGCCAGCAGCTTCTCGACGTCGGTTGCCGGCACCATCAGCGCGGCCTTCCCTGCCATCGGCGCCATTGTCGCCGTGATCTGGTTTAAGGAAAAACTGACGCCTCTAAAATTCATCGGCATCATTCTTTGCATCGTCGGCACCGGCATCATGTACGGCCTCGCCACCGGCAGCGTTCCCTTCTTCGTTTACCTGATCTCCATCATCACCGCCATTGGCTATGCCATGGAAGGCTGTTTTGGTTATAACTTGATGCGCTCCGACGTTCATTCCAGCGTCGCCGTGGCCCTGCGCCGGGTTTACGCCATCCTGCTCAACGTCATTCTCGTTGTTCTCATTTCCGCTTTTACCGGCAACTTCCAATATTTACTCGACTTCGTTTCAGGCTTCACCGTTAATTCCGCCGTTTATCCCTGGTTATCGGGAATGGAAGGTAACTGGCTCTTCTTTGCCTTGATCTTCTTCCTCGGCGCGGGCTGCAACGGCGCCTCCTACATCTTCTGGTATTACAGCTTTAATTTCAGCGGTGTCGCCACCGCCCAGGTACTCAACATTACCTACGGCATCTTTATCATACTCTTAGTGATGCTGCCGCCCTTCCTCAGCTTACCGGCTTGGGGTTCCATCCTCGGGGCTTTGGTGCTCTTCGGCGGCGCGGCCATTGTCACCAGAGAGACGACAAAACAACCCGCCTGACACCGCTTTAATCCCTTATCCTACCTTCATTATCCCTTGGCATCAACCCTTCTAAAAGAGGCTCTGACCGCAACCGGTCAGAGCCTCTTACCTCTTCTTCGCTATTTGACAATGTCGGCGTACACGGCGTTTTCCGCGCCGATCAACGCCATCATCGCTTCGGGATCGGCCTCGATCTGGCAGCCGATTTTGCCACCGCTGACCATAATCGTATCAAACAACTGCGCCGTTTCCTCAAAAACGGTAAAGAATTGCTTTTTCATACCAAAGGGTGAACAACCGCCGTGAACATAGCCGGTAAGGGGCAGCAGCTCCTTTTGACGGATCATCTCGATGGATTTTTCCTTCACCGCTTTGGCGGCTTTTTTCAAGTCCAGGGCCGCGTTAACGGGTATCACAAAAACATAGTGCTCACCGCTGTGTCCTTTTGTCACCAAGGTCTTGAAAACCTGGGCCGGATCCTGGCCACACTTTTCCGCCACGGAATTGCCGTCGATCAACCCGTCCTCCGTATCGTAAGTATGAATGCTGTAATCTGTTTTCGCCGCGTCGAATAGACGCATTGCGTTGGTTTTGCTCTCTGCCATCGTCATCCCTCCGAAAATAGGATACCATAACCATACTTTTTTATCAAACAACGGTTGATTTCATGTTCTAACAGGCGTATAATGAAGCCACTAAAAGAAGGAGCTTTTTCATGAAACGGAAAGATATTTTTGTAATTTTCATCGGGCTGCTGCTCTGCATTCTCCTGGGCTACCTTGCCTTTACGATTCAACACGGCTGGGAATGGCCGGTCCTCGTGGCCATCGTGGGCCTCATGGGTCTCCAGGTCAGGGATTATCTCCTTTGGCGCTGAAGCTTTTTGAAAAAAAGACAAATTACAGATAAAATGTGAAAAAATCCCTCCATTGGTCCTATTGCATATGCCACGGGATTCTTGTATAATAATAGTAACAGAAAAGATCAATCGATGTTTGTCAGCAAAGCCATTGCGGGCCCGATATGGGGATGTATTGGTTTTCGACGGGGGAAGGATTGGTCGGGTCAGCGAGCCGGCGTTCCATATGGCCGTAAAACTGTGGAACCTAAAATGAAATGACAAACAACAATTAGCTTTCGCTGCTTAATTGCAGCATAACCTCGTGCGCTCTGGTCCCGCGATGAGCGCAATGGGGTCATTAGGTCGGGATACCGCGTCGCCTTTTTCCGGCGGTAACACGGGAAATTAACGGAATGGTCTTATGTGACTTTGTTTATGTAATCATATAAGGCGAGATCGAACATAAACTGCGCTCGGAGAAAACTCGGTGGGTTCTCTTTCGGACAGGGGTTCAACTCCCCTCATCTCCACCACACCAAAAACCGCTATTATGCAGGCATTTAGCTTGTCGATAGCGGTTTTTTAGTACCCATTTCAGCCGATTTTACGGACAAAATGCGGATTTTTACGGACGCTGTAGCAGGGGCTGGACAATCAATGCACACGGTAAAGTGATAAAAAGCTCCAGTCACTGATTGGAACTGTACAAGTGATGGGTAGTGTTCATAACTATAAAACTTGTCCTTTGATAATGCATATGGTAAAATAACGAAAGACTGAACTTAATCAGCCTCCGGACGAGATGCGCCGTACCCGGTTTGACGACGACGCACCGAAAGGAGTGCATCAATATATGAGTATGGTTATTCAAATTATCGGCTCGGTCGCCGTTCTTGCGGGCTTCGCACTTGCACAAGCGGGTGTCCTGAATCAAAAATCCATGACATACCTTCTTGTCAATGCAATCGGTTCCGGTTTGCTCGCCGGAGATGCGATCATAGAGCAGCAATGGGGCTTTCTGTTGTTGGAGGGTAGCTGGGCGATTATTTCGATAATTGGTCTCGTTAGGTGCAAAAGACGCAAAGTGTCTGACAAAGAACAAATGAAATGTAAGTAGAAGAAATACGAGTAATGCCCCGACCAATCAAGGCCGGGGCTTACGTGTTTAAATGCCTTTTTGTTTATTGGGTCGTTAAAAATCCCAAACACCACCAGCACTTGACACACTGACCCGATCACATCATTGATGGCGTTAGATGCGGTGATATCAAGAACGCCGGTAAAAACCAGGATCGACAGTACCTGCGCGGCAAGGGCCGTCCAAAACACAGGGCTTTTTAGGCGATTTTGTAGTTTATTTTTCATTTATTTGTTTTGTCCTCCAAAGTTTTAATTTTTGCTTCCACCTTGTACATGTGTTCGACAAGATGGTTATGGACGTCCACTTTCTTCGATTTTACGGCATCAAACATATAGCCTGCCTTTTTGCCAACATCTTCGAGATCACAGAAATAGAGGCCTTCCCTGTCCTGGATCGTCCAAATACGTACCATACTCTCGGTGAGATTGGTACCGTCTGTCACGCCGAGATCGATCCGCAACGGCACCGCTTTCCCATTATGTTTAATACACGTATTCATGGATTCTAAAAACTATATGACAGAAGATAAAAACGGGGTATATAAAATCACCATATACGCTAAGCAGGCTGAGCCTGCACGCAAAAAACACTCCTCAAAATGAACTGCACCCCAAAAGTTAGACAAATATTTTCATTAAGCGGCGGAGAGGGCTTGCTGTCTGTGAATTGCAGGCGGTAAGCCCTTAAGCTTTCTCTTGATGCGGCGGTTGTTGTAATAGTCAAGGTAGTCAATGAGTTCTCTTTTGAAATGCTCTATAGATTCAAAGTCCTGCAAGTACAACAACTCACTCTTAAGCAGTCCGAAGAAGTTTTCAATCACGGCGTTGTCCAGACAATTACCTTTGCGGCTCATACTCTGATGGATGCCTTTTTTTGAGCATCCTTTGATATTGCTTGTGCTGGTACTGCCAGCCTTGGTCGGAGTGGAGGATGAGGTTCGTTCCGTCAGGTATTTTCATGAAAGCCTTATCAAGCATTTCTGTCACCATTGACAGCACCGGCTTATCTGAGATCGAATAGCTCACAATATCTCTGCTACAGAGGTCAAGGATAGGTGACAGATAGAGCTTCTGTCCGAACAGGTTGAATTCCGTGACGTCGGTCACCCACTTCTGGTTTGGCATTGTTGCTTCAAAATCCCGTTCCAGCAGATTCGGCGCAGTTTTGCCCACTTCACCTTTGTATGACTGGTACTTTTTCATCCGAACCCGGCAGATGACCCCCATCTCTTTCATCAGTCGCTGTATCGTTTTATGGTTGATGCCATATCCTCGATTATGCAGTTCGTCCGTGATACGCCGGTAACCATATCGACCCTTGTTTTCAGCGTAAATTTCCGTGATCTGTTCTTTGATTTCGCTATACTTGTCCGGTTGGATTCTGCGTTTGGAGTGGTAGTAATAGGTGGCTCGGGGCAGACCGGATACTTCAATCAGGAGCGAAATTTTATGTTTATGCCTCAGTTCCCAGATCACTTGTACCTTTTGTTTTGGCGTTCCTCTGCTAGAACCAAGGCATTCAATTTTTTTAGGTAGTCGTTCTCCGCACGCAGTCGTTGCACCTCTGCCAATAAATCCTCTTCTGCTTGCGGAAAAAATTTTGGCGGCCTGCCTTTGCTACTTCGTCCGCGTCGTTCTTCATAAAAACCTTCCGGACCATAGCTGAGGTAGATGCGTTCCCAATCCTGCACGCGACGGTTAGGCAAACCATATTTCCTTTGGGTTTCTTTATAGCTTAGATTATTCTCGCGCATATCCTCTATTACCTTTTGCTTGAATTCCGCGGTGTACTTCTTGTTCGGTTCTCCTTTTGGCATAAAAATCACCCCAATCGTTATTCAGTATATCATACTGTCTAACTTTTGGGGTGCAGTTCATTTTGAGGAGCGTTTTTCTTTCAAGCCTGGGCTCTACTGACAACCGATCTTAATGATATGATGTCATCGATCTGCTGCCATATCAAAACATCCTCAGCGAGGCATAATAATCGATGATTTTATCTGGATATCAAACATTGTTAGCGCTGATTTTTGTATAATATCAAACAAATCGCATTACAGTGTTTTTTTGTTGTGCCAATAAAAAAATTCTACATTTTTATTAAATATCTTGACTGTGGTGTTAGACCACGGTGTAACCTTAAAGAGGATAAAACTAAATTCAATCAATTCCTTAATGAAGGCTTTTGATGATGAAAATAATAACTATCCAATTAGTTCATAAATCCTTTTTTAAACAGAAAATGGAGAGGAAAGGAGGATCATGAAAGTAAATTGGGTAAAAAGGATTTATTGAAATTATAATAATTTGAAACTAGGAAGGTGGAATTATAATGTCAGTTGGTACAAATGATGCAAGATTGCCACAAATGCTGGAGAAGCATCAGATGAGCTACGTTAAAAGAGGACTCGCCGCCGGAATCTTCTCCGGTATGACTTGGGGTCTGCAAGGGGTTTTGTTAAATAGCTTAGTGCTTCATTTCGGACCGTTCCAAGTTACTACACAAGGTGCGTTTTATGCATCTTTGATTGCCGCAGTTGCTGTCGCGGCACTTCATGACTTTGTCGCGTCTTGTTGGATTCTCTTTTTTGACACCGTCACCGGTAGAATCAAGGAAATTCCCCGCGCATTGAAAACGAAACCTGGTCGCTTGGCGATATTTGCCAGCATCTTCGGAGGTCCCCTCGGCATGGGCGGTTATTGCATCGGTATGTATCTCGCCGGCGTAACCTATGCTCTTGCCATCTCCGCGATTTATCCCGCCATCGGCGCCATTCTTGGCCGCATTGTATTGAAGGAAAGAATTAACGCCCGTGTTTGGGTCGGCATCCTCGCCTGTTTGGCCGGTGCTGTTCTCGTGGGTTGGGCTCCTCCGGAAGCCGCAACCAGCGGTTTCCAGTTCTATCTTGGGATTGCTTTCTCTTGCGGCCCCGCCATTGGTTGGGCTGCGGAAGGTGTGATTGCCTGTTTTGGTATGGATATGATCGACCCCGATATCGCAATCTGGATTCGCGAATTCTTTTCAAGCGTTATTGCTCTGTTCACAACCGTTATCGGCATCTCAATTTTCGCTACTGCCATCACCGGTGGTACGGAAACCCTTATAGACGGCAGCACTTATGCTCTTCATTGGTATACCGGTTGGAAAATGTTTATTAGCGCATTTGGAAACGTTAACAGTTTGATCTGGATCATTATCACGGCGGCCTCAGGCGGTTTCTCCTATGTATTTTGGTATCGCGCCATCAACATGATAGGGACCGGGCGCGCAATGGCTTTCAATGTAACCTATGCGTTGTGGTCTGTCCCTGCCGGTTATTTGGCAAACCTCATCACCTCTCTCTACGGTTGGGAAAACGGCTACGCCGCCACCGGCCTTGTGCTTGTGGGTGTTGCCGTTATCACCATCGGAGCGATTCTCGTTGTAATCAATCCGAAAGAACTGTTCCAGTTACGTAATGTGGCCTAAGGAGGGATGATTAAAATGGCGAAAAGTATCTTACCTTTCAGATTCAGAGTGTTGCACTATGCTTCTACAAGGGATACCTTTACAAAACATGATCTTTTAAGAGATCTTGAATCCGAGTATGCCGGTGAAGGTCAGTTTACCGATAAAAAAATGACCCTTCACACCGACTCTTTGGTGGCTGTCGGCATGATCAAAACCGTCAAAACAGAGTTAGAAGGCGATGACCTGTTGCTTACCTTTAGGATCACTGACTATGGCAAAGACAGGTTAAAATACCTGCCTGACGAATGGAAATAAAAAAATCCAAATCAAGAAATCGGGGATCTTCTGAAGAGTCCCCGATTTCTTTTATGTTCTAAAAATTTCATTGGGCAGCATTTTATATTCATCATTACTTTATAAATTATTTCAAACGAAGTGATGCTTCGTAATAATTTTTTCGGGCATGATTATTTTTGAAAGAAAAACAACAAGTAAGATAATAACAATCAAAGAACCCAAATCCATGTTCTTTTGCGTATATGAGAATTGGTTCTATTAAAGCAGGGTCATTAATTTCTTTTTCACTAACAAAAAGAAAACGCAAATATTTACCCCCGGGAAGATATTCCTTTGCGCTCAACTCCTGTTCATTCAATAGAATAGTGTCAGGTGATACTACAGCAAAAGTATATGTACCAGTATGACACAGTCGATCGTTATTATATTTGAAACAGCTTACGGGCCATCCAATTCTAAAAATATTAGAGTGGATATCATAGAGGTATTTTTCCGGAAAAAGATAGCCTGAAGGAGCGTCAATGATCTCATAATTTTCTTGTTTGTCACTGAACCACTCTATCTCTTGTCTGATATATTTGATGATTTCTATCTTTTGCTCTGTTTTTCTTAATTGTTCCTCTAAACTATTCTGATGCTTTTTAATAGTTGTTAAATATTCTTCAAATGATTTGGAACTGACACACTTTGAAATATCAGATATATTCATATCCAAAACCTTTCGGTAATAGGAGATATCCAGAATATCAAAAATATCCTCATCATCAAATATGCGATATCCATTCTGATTATTTTTATCGATTTCTATAAGGCCTTTTTTGCTATAATACCGGATTGCATCACGAGTGACACCTAACATATTTTCAATATCTTTGATTTTGTACTGTCCTGGCATCCGCTTTTTCTCCCTTGATCCTCATTATAATTTTCACGGGAAAAACCGGAAGAGCTTTTTACTCTTCCGGGTTTCCCCTGGAATTTGTATGTCTTGTTCGAAGAGTTTAAACTTCAAACAAAAGGATTAACATTTTAACTTTTCTCTCTTTGACTAAGTATATAATACACCTGGGCCCCACACCACAGTCAATAGCTATTTTGCGATTGGCAAGATTTTTTTATCTCACAGCTTACTTTATAGTGAACCTACGCTTTTTCAGAAATATTTCTATTGGGATTCTTCGAAGCATCGGTTATTCATGCCGATGGCAACTCTTTCTTTACTCATTTATGGCGCCATATCTCACCTTATCCTCCTGTTGATTAAATGTGATCCAAAACATAAAAAGACATCAGCAGAGAACGGCGGGTTTCTTTATCGGACAAATTGATACCCAAGGTTTCTTTGATGCGGTTGATGCGGTAAAACAGGGTGGTGCGGTGAATGAACAGCTCTTCCGCGGAGTGGAGCAGATTCATGTTGTTTTCCAGATAGACCTTGAGCGTCCGGTAATAATCGACTTCGTCCCGCTTTCCCATAGTTTTTAATGAAAATACCCGCTGATCCACAAAGAATTTCGGGTCCAAATTGCCCATGCCGTGATAGAGCATATAAACAAAAGCGTACTTTTTAAAGGGATAGTACCAGATTTCCGGGTCGCGTTCATTGCCCACGCGCAGTGCCGCTTTGGCCTGTTCATAGTAGCTCTGAACCGCATAAAGATCGGTAAACACATCGCTGATCCCGGCTTTAAAGAAACCGTCCCGGATAAAGGAGCCAAAAGCGGTGCCGACGGTAAAAAATGCCTCCGCACCCTTTTCATAACGGCAGATGCCCACGATGGTATCTTTATAAGGAAAGGCAAAACAGTCTTCGAGGGTCTCTTCCAGACGTTGGCAGCTGTAGGAAACGGAGAAGATGCGGCGTTCATTCTCACTGAGGGTCAGCAAAACGCAGCAATAGGCGTCCTCAGGACTCCATTTTTTCGATTGCAAACAAATCGAGGCTTCCCCGACATTGACGGCAGACCCCTGCAAAAGGCTATAGAAAAACCGCTCCAAACCCCGGCGGTAGCCCTTTGCCATCACCGTGCGGCGGTTTAAGGCAAAGGAAATCACCTTCCCCAGCAAAGCTAAGGGCGGGTAGGTACTGTAAGAATTCTCGCCGTACAATTCCGGCAACAGCAAACGGCCGGAAAAGCCTTCCTCGCCACCGGTTAGATTCACGTACAGTACATCATAGCGGGGATAATCCGCGTGAAAGTTTTCCACTCCTGTTTTACCCATTGTTTCGTGAAAAACTTTGGCGTTTTTAAAGTATTCGATATAATGCGGGGATGCCACGTAGGTACCGACATTTTCATGAAAGGGAAAAGCCAAGTCCTTTTCCATCACTTCACGATTTACACTGGTTCCCAATACCTCGTAGGAACCGTTATGCGCAAGTACCGGATTGGTAAAGATCTTTTTTGAAGCATCACACATTTTCTGAATATTGGCGTCGGTATTCAAAATCTCAACCAAGGTCTCCTCCCATGTATTATACCATTCAAAGCACTTTTGCAAAATATCAAATACTACAAATAGGGAATGTTCCGTATTCAAGACAATCATTTCACATGGATCGGCAGAAGCGAACTCACCCTTTGCAGCCAAAACCACAAAGTGAAAGCACTCTCCCGTCGGCAGCTCCTCTGGAAATTCTTCTGCCTTTACAAGATATAGATACCTATTAAACAGTGGTATATCCGGTGAATAGAGCTTTGGCTGCGACAAAGAGTCTTCCTTTGCTTGCTGGGAAAAATGCAGTCTCTTCTCAGCCCAAGGAATTCCTTCCGCGACCATGTACATATTCAGCCTCATAAAATCTCCTCCCGTCACTTCCTTATACGAATCGTATAACATAGGGACAAAAAAATCAACTATTTACGGACTGAAATCTCAACTTTCTTATTTTAGAATGAAAGCAGAACAAGAGATGTACATCACCTGAAACATTTTAACTACAAAATTGGGAGGTAGTACCATGAACGCTGAACAAAGACTTGCAGAAAAGTCTCAAAGAATCAAAGATGTTGTCGCCTTAAAGGAACCCGACAGAGTCCCCTTTGCCCCAAAAGTCGGCAACTACTATGCGCGCGGCTATGACATATCCATGTACGACGCCATGAAAGACATCAGAAATATCGGCCCCGGCGTTTATCAATTCCTGGAAGATTTCGATCCCGACCTTGCCTGGGCTCCCGTGCTTTACCCTGCCGACCCCCCGGAAGCGATGGGCAGCACCTATCTGAAAGTACCGGGCCCCAACAGCGGCCTCGGCCTCGACGAATCCTTCCAAATCGGCGATAAATTCTTCCTGATGGACGATGAATATGATGAATTCCTCCATGACCCCAGCCATTTCATGCTGACCAAAGTATATCCCAGAAAATTCAAGGAACTGGAACCTCTGTCCAAAGTCTGTTTCCAAACACCGGTGGAATACGCGCTTTATATCGAAAACAGTGTTTTCGCCCAACCCGATGTACAGCAGGCTTTGGAAGCCTTGAAACGCGGCGGCGAGGCTTCCGCCAAATGGCTTAACGGCCTCATGGAAATCGTCGGCAATATCGCCCAGCGGGGCTTTCCCCTCGGCGCTGCCGGTGCCACCACCTGCGCCTTCGACATGTTCTCCGACAACATCCGTGGCCTGATCAATTCCATTTCCGATATTTACGCCCGGCCTGATCAGCTCCTGGCCGTCATCGACTACATGACGGAGGTCTGCATCGCAAAAGCCGTGGGAACCTGCAAAGGGCTGAACCTCGACTATCTTTTCATTCCCCTCCATGCCGGTGTCGACGAATTCATGAGCAGGGAAAACTACAGAAAATTCTACTGGCCCTGCCTGCAAAAATTGATGCTTGCCCTGATTGATATTGGCGTAACGCCCTATGCTTTCTGCGAAGGCAAATACAATACGCGCCTGGATATCATCAAGGAAGTACCCAAAGGCAAAGTCATCTACATGTTTGAAGAAGTGGATATCGCCAACGCCAAAAAGGTTTTGGGCGATACCGCCTGCATCTGCGGAAATCTATCCACGGCCCTTTTGGCTTACGGCAAAAAGGAACGCGTCGTCGAAGAAACAAAGCGACTCCTCGATACCTGCGCTCCCGGAGGCGGTTTTATCATGGACTGCTCCATTGTTTTGGATAACGCCAAACGCGAAAACATGGAGGCATGGTACGAAACCACCATGGAATACGGCAAGTATTGATCATTGAAACCAACCGTAAACAGGAGAAAGGGTGAGGAGCTTTCGCCCTTTCCCCTGTTAAAAACAAAGGTGATTTTATGGAATATGTTAAAAAAGTCGGACTGGCTTTCCTTTTCGGCGGCGCCGTCGCGATGATCACGGAAATCCTGTTTCAGGCGTTGGCCTTTGTCCCCGTCAATCCCTATGAACAGTCCCTCCTGGCTTTGGTCAGCGTAGCCTTCCTCGGCACGCTTTTGCAGTTTCTCGGCGTATATGCGAAATTCGTAAAGATCTTTGGTTTCGGCGCCATGCTACCCATCGCCGGGCTGCCGCCGGCCATTGCCGGAGCCATTGCGCGGCTGCGCGGAGAAAACGCCCCCACTGCCCAAATCATCAAAAAGGGGTTTCTGCCCGTCGCCTATGTTCTGCTTTTCGGCATCGGCTTTGCCGTGCTCTACGCCGTGATCCTAACTTTACTGATTTAAGGATACACATCATGATTTATTTATACGCTTTTTTGATTGGCGGTTGCCTTTGCGGACTTTTTCAGTTCCTCTGGATGACAACAAAAGTCAGCCCCCTCACGCTGCTGAAAATCGGTTTTGCCCTGGCGGCGGTGTTGGCTTCCCTTGGACTCACCGGCAAACTCATAAGTCTTGCGGGCGCCGGCTTTTTCGTCATGGTCGTCGGCGCCGGAGACGCGGTTTACAGCGGCACCGTCGCCCTGCTCGGCGGCGATCCCATACCGCTTTTGGAATTTTTCGCCGTCATCGCCGTTTTGCTTTTATTTGGCCTTAGCTGCGGTTACCTCACCCCAGTCGCGTCAAAAAAACAAAGACGCGAACAATAGCGGCAAAGTTCTTTTGCGGATCACCATTCCAATACCGCAAATTATTTTTTTCGGTATGACACATCGTTAAAGGACTGTATTGCCCACAATACAGATAAAAGTCCAGGTTCCGGCATACCTATAGGTATGCCGGAACCTGGACTTTTCCATTTTTAGGGCAGAAAGTTCGCCGTGTATGTTAAAGAGTGTAAATATCAAATCTTGTCAACGTCCCCTTCTTTTAAAATGGACAATTGACCATTGACGCATCTAATAGTATGATAATAAGAAGAAAGGTAAACCTAAGCAATAATCACAAAGACAGCAGAAATCTTCCAAAAAGTCGGAAAACCAAGAAAGCAAAGAAGAGCATTGAGAGGAGAACGTATTGATGGCCTATACGTTTCAGGAATCATATATTCGCGTCGCCACGGCTTGTCCCTTGGTGTCCATTGCCAATCCCGCAGAAAACGGGAAAAGAATCGCCGAAATTTACGAAAAAGCGGCTAAAAAGGAAGCAAGCATCGTCTGCTTCCCGGAATTGGCCGTCACCGGCTATACTTTGGGCGATCTGATCCAGCAAAATCGGCTGCTTCTCGAGGCCAAAGAGGCTCTGCTGCGCCTGGCCGCCGCAACGAAGGGCCGCGCCACCGCCGCCATCGTTGGCCTGCCTTTGGCGGTTAATGACAATCTTTACGATGTCGCCGCCTTTTTGGCTGACGGCGAGATCAAAGGCATCGTGCCCAAATCCAATTTGCCCTCTTACAATGAATTTTATGAAAACCGCTGGTTTCAAACGTGGAAGGACGAAAATATCCGCATTGACCTAAAGGGCAAAAAAGTTCCCTTTGGCACGAAGCTGCTCTTCGATGCCGATGACGTGCTTTGCGGCATTGAAATTTGCGAAGACCTTTGGGTCGCCGGTCAACCCAGTGATTTTCTAACCAAAAACGGCGCCAAAATCATTTTCAATCCCAGCGCCTCACCGGAACAGATTGGCAAGGCCACCTACCGCCGGGATCTCGTGAAAATGCAGTCGGCGCGCTTGATCTGTGGTTATATCTACACCGGCTGCGACCAAAGTGAATCCACCGCCGAAATCGTCATGGGCGGCCATCAGATCATTGCCGCCAACGGCAGGGTATTGGCGGAAAAACAACCTTTTGAATCCAGGGAATTGCTCCTTACCGATATTGACCTCGATCATTTGGCATATGATCGCCGAAGACAGAAGTTCCAAACCCTTCACGGAGTAAATGGGGTCGAAGTCATCGAAACATCGTTACAACGCCGTCAAACCGACCTTTTGACGAAAATCGAACAAAGCCCCTTCCTCCCCACAGAAACCGCGGCGAAGCGCCGGGAACGCCTGGACACGGTCATCGCCATTCAGGCCCAAGGCCTTGCCAAACGGTTGATCACCACCAAAAACAAACGGCTTGTCCTGGGTCTTTCCGGCGGTCTCGATTCTACCTTGGCCCTTCTCGTGGCCATGGAAGCGGCCAAAGTCATCGGCCAAAAACCCGGCGACACCATCACCGCCATCACCATGCCCGGCCCGGCCAGCAGCAGCCGCACCCAAGACAACGCGGCAAACCTTGCCTCAGCTCTCGGCATCCCCTGGGAAACCATTCCCATCGGGCCGATCATTGAAAGAGAATTTGAAGCCTTGAAACACGGCGGCGAGCAGGACATCGCCTACGAAAACATTCAGGCCAGAGCCCGCACCAGCATTTTATTTAATTACGCCAATATGAGGGAACATCCCGCCATCGTACTGGGCACCGGCGACCTCTCAGAAATCGCCTTGGGCTGGTCCACCTATAACGCCGATCAGCAATCCCACTATAATGTCAATGCCGGCGTACCGAAAACCATGGTACGGGCCCTCGTAAGCCATTACGCCGAAAGGCTGAATGAAGCGGCCTCGGCCATCGTTGCCGATATCGTGGCCACACCGATCTCGCCGGAACTGACAAAGGATGACAGCAAAACCATCAGCCAAAGTACGGAAGATATCATCGGCCCTTATGAACTTCACGACTTCTTCCTCTACTACCAACAGCGTTGGGGCGATACCCCGGAAAAAATCGCCGCTTTGGCAAAGGAGGCCTTCGGCGAAAAATACAGTGCTGAAACCATCGAAAAGTGGCTCACCGCCTTCATCAGAAGATTCAGAACCAGCCAATTCAAGCGGGACAACATGCCCAACGGTCCTAAAATCGGTGCGGTAAGCCTAAGCCCCCGGGGCGACTGGCGTATGCCCTCTGATCTCTGATTTCTCATAAAAAGTAAAGGGTGTCCCCTTCCCCTAAGTCCATGAACTTACGGTCTTGGGACACCCTCTTTTCGCTAAACTTTTTGGTTTGTTTACTTTTTCCGTTTCGGATTTGCCGGAAACCAACCTTTTTTGACCCGCTCTGCCTGATGTTTCAGCTCAAGAACGCTCCAAAGCAGGGTGAAGCCCAATATCGCCAACGTCGCGCCAAAGAGGATGTTTGCAACGAAAAGCGAAGCCGCACAGCAGATCAGACCGGCGATCAGGAAGACCGGCCAAATGCCGCTGCCGCAATAATATTCGCATTTGATGACGACGGGATGAAAAAGCCCGATCAGCAAAAAAGCGATGGCACCGATGATGATTCCGGTCCAGTACATATCGTCTCCTCCTTAATCCATCAGACCAAAGTGCCGCAACGCAAGGTCCACGCCGTCATCATGAACGTCAGCAGTGATATAGTCCGCCGCCGCTTTCAAATCGGGATGGCCGTTGCCCATGGCCACAGAGATTTTGGCGGCTTTGAGCATCTCCATATCGTTGAGACCGTCGCCGAAAGCCATCACTTCATCCCAGGTCAAACCGTAGTGAGCAAGGAACTTTTCAATGCCCACTACCTTTCCCCCGGCTTTCGGAATCATATCATTGGTATATTTGCCCCAATTGGCCCCTTGGGTCTCAGGCATATGGGATAAAAGCAGTGTTAGCGTTTCCTCTTCACAAATAGGGATCAACTGATAAAAATCGTGTTCCTCCAGACCGTCGAGACCGCGAAAGGCAGGGACTTCAATGGATACGGTCTCCATGATCATTTTCAGCTTTTCATCAAGATAATTTCCGTAGATGGCGTCCTCTTCCTCAAAAATGCACGGAAAAGGGTGTTCGCGCATATAGTCCAGAAGAAAAGTGATGTCACCGCGGTTTAAAGACTGTTTCCAGATCACCGGGTCTTTCTCCCTGTTTAGATAGCAATATTGCCCGTTCAACGCCGCGAAACCGTCCATTTCGACACCTTTTAACAGCGGTGAACCGTCCATTTCCAGCTTATGCCGGCCGGTGGCAAGAAATGTTTTAACTCCCTTTTTTCTGACCTGACATAGGGCTTTCTTGGTGGATTCCGGTACAATGCCCTCTGGGTGGGCCACAAGGGTTCCGTCCATATCGAAAAAAATTGCTTTGATCATCTGCTTTCTCCTTTTGACGTATTGTCTCCCTAAGTATATCCTTCGTCAAATTTCCTGTCAATCCGCCTTTTTCCATGGTAAAATAGAAAACGTAACCGGCAGTTGACAAAAAACAACGCACCCTTGGTAGATTGACCGGCGGCATTTTTGCTAAAATAACCATGAAAAAGAAAGGAAGTGAACCCGATGAAGATGGGAGACAGAATTCAAGCTCTGCGGAAAGCAAAAGGCCTTTCCCAGGAACAACTCGCCGAAAAAATCGGCGTTTCCCGGCAAGCGGTATCGAAATGGGAAAGCGAACAGAGTATCCCGGAACTGGATAAAGTGATGATGCTCAGCGATTTTTTTGATGTTACCACCGACTATCTTTTAAAGGGCGTTGCCATTGAGTCCCCCTCGGCGGCGAAAAAAATAGATGCCCACATCTTTATGATGGCAGCCACGGCCCTAAACTTCATGGGCCTGATCATCGCCGCTGCCGTTTGGTATGAAGAGCAGGTCGCCATGGCCCTTGTGATCGGACTGATCTTTATCGCTTTGGGCGTCATGGTTTTCGGCATTGGCCTTTATAGTTCCAGTGAACAGTCAAAAGCACCGGCAAAACGGAGTTTTTGGCTGATCAATATTTGGATCATCCCTTTTATTCCCCTGGCTTTTGTTTACAATATTTTGGTCAGCGGTCTTATTGCTCCTTATCCCCTGCTGGTAAATTCCTTTTTCTATCTGGGCCTTTTCTGGCTTGTCTATTTTGCCATCGGCCTGACCGTCGTTTACCAGCTGCTGAAAAAGAAAAATAAGGTATAGAATACGTCGTAGTTAGGCGCTATCATAAAACAAATATTTTCCCCTGTGAAGGGAATGCTATTGTCATGTGACGAAATATACCGTGTTCGACCCCAATTACGGGTCGTTGAAAAGGAGGTCATTACCATGAAAGCTGTCATTGATCGAGAGGGCTGCATTGCCTGTGAACTCTGTGTCGATACCTGCCCGGAAGTCTTCCGCATGGCCGAAGACGGCTATGCCGAAGTGATTGTGGATGAAATTCCCGCTGACGCCGAGGATCGCGCCATTGAATCCCAGGAAGGTTGCCCGGAATCGGTCATTACCGTATCGTAACAGCACTTTCCCCCTAAAATCAAAAACACCGGACGTGTCAACAACAATAGACACGCCCGGTTTTTGGATTAATTCACTTGACGAAACCACAGATGTTCCCGGGGGCCATCGGCAGCGGCGCTTTGCCCGTAGCTTATTTCGGCGTCGCCGAACGCTTTAGTGTTTTTGCCGCCGCCGGCTTTACCGCGGTTTTAGGTTATGAGCTGTTCATCGCCTTTGACCTCATGGAGGAAAAATAACAGACCGGGGATTTTTGCATAGAATATCAAACAAAGGAAACCGCAAGGAATCATCCTTGCGGTTTCCGGCGTATTGTGTCCGTTTTACATCATATAAAAATTATTTTAAAATAACCCTTGCCTTTTCTAAAAAACTGTGTTAGGATAAGTAAAATTATTCCTTCAGGAGCATGACATGATCAACCTCAGCCCCGCAACCGAATATCGCTTTTTCGGCTTTACCTATTACTTTGGTAAGGCTTATTTCGGTTTGGCTGAAACAGTGTTAACCTGCTCTTGATCTGATTTAAGGCACGTAACCCGCAGCCAGCCGGCTGCGGGTTTTTTGTATTTCGGGAGGTAAAAGATATGATTGTCATTTTAAAAAAAGATCCCAACAAAGAACAGTTGGAAAGTCTCATTGATTGGCTGAAAGAAAAAGGGCTGCAAATCCATGTCAGCGTCGGCGTATCCCAGATGATTCTGGGCTTGGTGGGGGACACTTCTACCTTGGATATCGACTTGATCTCCGCTTTGGATATCGTCGAAGACGTGAAACGCGTTCAGGAACCCTACAAAAAAGCCAACCGCAAATTTCACCCCGGGGATACGGTGGTCAAAGTCGGCAATACGCAAATCGGCGGCGGCAATCTCACCGTCATGGCGGGACCCTGTTCCGTGGAAAGCGAAGCGCAAATCGTCGCTGTAGCCCGAGCCGTCAAAGACAGTGGCGCGACCATGCTTCGAGGCGGCGCTTTCAAACCGCGGACTTCTCCCTATGCCTTTCAGGGCATGGGCGCGGAAGGTTTGGAACTGCTAAAGCTGGCCCGAGCTGAAACAGGTCTGCCCATTGTGACCGAAATCATGGATACCGCCCAGATCGACCTCTTTGCCGACGTCGATGTCATCCAAGTCGGCGCGCGGAACATGCAAAACTTTAATTTGCTGAAGCTCTTGGGCCGCCAAGAAAAGCCCGTGATGATCAAGCGCGGCCTCTCCTCCACCTATGAAGAGTGGCTGATGAGCGCCGAATACGTCATGGCCGAAGGCAATAAAAACGTCATCCTCTGCGAGCGGGGCATTCGCACCTTTGAAAAATTTACCCGCAATACTTTGGATATTGCCGCGATTCCCGTATTGCGCCGCCTGACCCATCTGCCCATCATCATTGATCCCAGCCACGCCACGGGGAAGGCCTTTTTGGTGCCTGACTGCGCCAGGGCGGCGGTGGCCGCCGGTACCGACGGCCTATTGATCGAGGTCCACAACGATCCGGAACACGCCTTATCCGACGGCCCCCAATCCCTGCGGCCGGAGGCTTTCGACAAGCTGACAAAGAAATTACTGGCACTGCATGCCTTTATCAAAGAGCAGGAGGCTTAACATGAACATCGCCATCGTCGGCTTGGGGCTGATCGGCGGCTCCTTTGCCAAAAGCATCAAAGCGCGCACCGCCCATAGGGTATGGGGAACGGATATTGATCATGAAACCATGACCTTAGCCCGGCTCTGCGGCGCCATCGACGCTCCCTTAGAGGAAGAGAAGCTAAAAGACTGCGACCTGATCCTCGTCGCCCTCTGCCCCGCGGCTGCCATCACCTGGGTGCAGGAACACAGCGGGCAGATTTCCGCTAAGACCACCGTCGTCGATCTTTGCGGCATTAAGCGGGAAGTTTGCGCCGCCCTTACGCCCATCGCGGAAACAAAGGGCTTTTCCTTCATTGGCGGGCACCCTATGGCCGGCAGTGAACGGGGCGGCTTTGTCAATGCCAAAGACAATCTTTTCTGCGGCGCCGCCATGATCTTAACACCCCTGGAGACAACGGACATCCATCTTTTGGAGGATTTAAAACGCTTCTTTACCGACGTCGGCTTTGGCAGCCTGACCTTTGCCACCCCGGAGGAACACGACCGTATCATTGCCTTTACCTCCCAGCTGGCGCACATCACCTCCAGCGCCTATATCAAATCTCCGGAAGCTCAAAGGAACAGGGGCTTTGCCGCCGGCAGCTACCGGGATATGACCCGGGTAGCGCTGTTGGATGAAGCCATGTGGACGGAGCTGTTCCTTGCCAACAAGGATTTTCTGACCGAGGAGCTTTCCCTGCTCATCGAGAATTTAAAGGAGTACCTCGCCGCCTTAAAAGAGGGAGACGCCCAACAATTACGCGCCCTTTTGAAAGATGGCCGGGAAAAGAAAGCCACTGCCGGCGGCAACTGACAGGCTGACGGGAAAACTGATATCGACACTGGAGGATCATAATGGAAATAACGGAAATTCGCAAGCAAATTGATGAAACCGACAAAGTGATTTTAGAACAATTCCTGACGCGGATGAAACTCTGCGAAGAGATCGCCGCCTGTAAAAAAGATCAGGCCCTCCCCGTTTTTAACCGCGAGAGGGAGCGGGAGATTTTGGCCCGGGCCGAAGAAAATGCCGGGCCAATGGGGCCTTACGCTTATTATCTGTTTTCCGTCCTGATGGAGCTCTCCCGCACCAGACAGGGGGAACTCTGCGCGGCTCCCACCAAAGTACGGACGCAAATCGAAAAAGCCTTGGAAAAGGAAGAAGATTTTTTTCCCCGCACCGGCACCGTAGCCTGCCAGGGGGTAGAGGGCAGCAACGGTCAAGCCGCCTGCGATAAACTGCTGCCCCGGGGCAAAATCGTCTATGTCAAAACCTTTGCGGCGGTCTTCTCCGCCGTGGAGTCAGGTTTGTGCAAATACGGCGTGGTACCCATCGAAAACAGCACCAACGGCTCGGTGCGCAGCGTCTATGAGCTGCTGCAAAAAAGAGGTCTCTTCATCGTGGGGGCCACAAACCTGCAAATCCGCCATGAATTGCTGGCGAAGCCGGGAGTAAAAATGGAGGACATCAAAGAAATTTACTCCCACGAACAGGCCTTGGGCCAATGCAGTAAGTATTTGAACAGCCTGGATGACAGCGTCAAAATCACCGCCGCCGACAACACTGCCGCCGCCGCAAAAATGGTGGCGGAAACGGACCGCAGGGATTGCGCCGCCATCGCCTCCCACGATTGCGCGGCCCTTTACGGTCTCACCGTGATCAACGATGATATCCAAGACAGCGACAACAACCATACCCGCTTCATTTGCGTGGCCAAAGAGCCGACGATCCACGCCGGGGCCAACCGCATCAGCCTGATTCTCTCCAGTGACAACAAACCCGGCGCCCTCTACGGCATCCTCTCCAAATTGGCGGTGCGGGGCATCAACATGAGTAAACTGGAAAGCTGCCCGGTCACGGGCCGCAACTTTGAATACGTATTCTTTATCGAGCTGGAAGCCTCGGTGAAAGAACCCGGCGTTTTACCGGTTTTAGACGAACTGTCCCGGGTCTGTGAGGTATTCCATTATCTTGGTTGCTACGCTTCAGTTTGACAGCACACTCTGGCAACGCCAAAGGCGACAAAACACCTGCGCCTGAATGAAACGCTATCATTATAGAAAAAGCCGATTTCTGACTTACATCAGAAACCGGCTTCTTTTTTATGGGCTTTTCCTCCGTCAACCTTTTTCGCCGTTTATTTGGCCCAGGCCTCTCTGGCTTCGGTGATGATGCGGTCCAAGGCTTTGGCGGTACTTTCGTCCAACGCGGCGGGCTTATGATTTTTTAGGATATGCTGCATTTCTTCGGTGGCCCGGGCAGCGAGGTCCTGGCCGCCGTCGGCTTTCCACTGTCCGTAGGGACGGCGATCAAAAAGCCGGGTATAAGACTGTTCCTCCCGCATGTGCTTTAAAGTATGTTCTTCCTGGAGGAAGTGGCCGCCGCAACCCACTTGACGCAGGACATCCACGGCCATGGTTTCATCGTTTACCGGAATGCCGCCGATGATCTTCCTTACCATCTTGGCAAGTTCGTTATCAATGACAATCTGGCTGAAATCAAGGGTCATGCCCAGGTCGATCATGCCCAAACCGTAGATCATGTTGGCGCCTGCCAACGCTGCCATCAGCATGGACATGGTTTTTTCGAGACCGGCCTGTTCATCAAGGCATTTGCTGTCCGTCTATGAACCCGCGACATAACTGGGAATTTTATAAAACTGCGCCAGGCGGGCCACGGCAGCGCTAAGCATCGCCAATTCAGGACAGCCAATGGTGGCGGTGGCGGAGCTTAGATCCATGATCGTGGTGGAACTGCCGTAAAGATTCGGTGCGCCTTTTTTCACCGCCTGACCCAAAACGATTCCGGCCAGCACTTCGGCATTGTGGGTCACAAGGGTTCCCGCCAATGTTACGGGACTGGTGCCGCCAGCCATGGCCATAGATAACACGGTACAGGGCGCGTTGTTTTCGGCATAGACAATGATCGGTTCCGTGGTTTCCGGAGAAATTGTCAGGGGACTGGTGGGACAGACCACCGTGGAGGCTACGGGACGGCGGGCAAAAGCCTCTTTGCCACCGGCCACGGCGAAAGCCATTTCCATGAATTTTTCCGCCTCCCGGCGGCTGTGGGCGCTTTGGGTACAGTGCTTGGTGGAATGGCTTGCCATCGCCTGATAGCTGGCCAGATTACCGATTTCAGGGGGAAGATCGCGGCATTCCACCGCCACATCCAAAAGATCGTATTGTGCCAAAGCGTCGACGAGAATCGCCACCCGCACCTGATCCTCATAACAGGAGGGACGGTATGCCCCGGTATCAGGATCGACGACATTGACGCCTTTGCTGAAATTGCAGAAGTTAACCCTGGTTCCTTCGAGGTGAAGGTCATTTTTGGGATCGCGCCCCGCCAGCAATACCGAAGCGGGAGTGGAGATGATGGCGTCTTCCACGACGTGGGCCGGGATATAGATCATGTGATTGGCGGCATCAACGGTACAGCCAACACCCTCATAGTAAGCCTGGGCTTCCCTACAAACGGTTTTGATTCCCGTGTGCCAGAGGACTTCCAAAGTAGCTGCGTGAATCTGTTCCAGGGAAGCCGGAGAGAGGCCAAAAAGACCGAAACCGCGGATATCCTCCACACCGCTGCTGATCAAACGTCTGCTCATCTTGTCAACTCCTTTCAGGGCCTAAGGGCAGTGAAACAATATCCATGGCCGCCATAATTTCAGTCATTGCGCCATCGAGTTTCACCGCGGTATCTTGCGTGAGGGCGGGAATCTCATGATGCTCCAAAATAGCGGTGACTTGCGCTTTGGCTCTGGCGAAAATATCACTGCCGCCCTGTGCTTCCCAGGCGTTTCTATTCTTTTTATCGATGACCAACGGGGGAATATAGAGCTCCTCTTTAAAGTGACGCAGCGTGTGCTCGGCGGACATATAATCGCCGCCGGGGCCCAAGGCGTCGATGAGGTCAAGACATAACGTTTCGTCGTTGACGGCAAAGCCCTTTTGCAGCCGTTTGGTCATCGCCACGATTTCATGGTCAATGACCAGTTTTTCCAAACTGAAGGTGTTGACAAAATCGAGCATACCGGGACCGGCGATGACATGCAAACCGCCGGCAGCGGCCAACAGGGCGCTGAAGGCCGTCTCCAGCCCGGCCTGGGCATCGACGGTTTTGGCGTCGGCCAGACCGGCGTAAGTATGACAGGGCATCCCGTAATAACGGGCCATTTGAGCGTAGGCCGTGCTGATCAAGTTCGTTTCCACGGCATTCAGCGAAGTGGTGCTAAAACGCATATCAAAGGTCATCGGCGCGCCGCCGAAGATCATCGGATTGCCGGGATTGACACTCTGGGCCAGGACGATACCGCTTAACGTTTCCGCCACATGAATCAAGAGGGAACCGGCAAGGGTCGCCGGTGATACGGCGCCGGGCATGGGAACGGAGATCGTTTCCATGGGCAACCCCAGCTTTGCACAGTCGATGATGTTATGACAGCTGATATGGGTCCATTTCAGAGAGGGAGAAGAACAGATGTCAAAGAAGGCCAGAGGCTTTTCACGTAAAGCCGCTTCGCTGCCGCGAATCTGCGTCAATAACTTGGCAATATTGGCGACGCCTTCGACGTCAAAGGCTCCTACGGCCATGGGTTTTACCGTATTTTTCAATAACAGATAGACCCGGTAACAATCGGCAATCTTTTTGGGTACGTCAGCCAAAGAAACGGCGGTGCTTTGAATGGGGAAGTTTTCCAGCCCGTCACAGAGACGGTAAATCTTAACGATATCGCCGCTCACCGCCGGTCTCGCGGTGCAGTTGTCGCTTTCCAAAAAATTGAGGCCGGCGGAACCGGGATCAAAGTAGCAGTTCTCGCCTCCAATGGTGATGGGATTTTCCCCTTCGCGGCCAAAAAGCTCAAAGGTTTCCGGTACGGAAGACAGGGATTTTTCCACCAGTTCTTTGGGGAAACGGGCGATTTTTTGGTCAAAATCGACGCTACACCCCGCATCGCGGAGAATGGTCAAAGCCTCCTCACTATCGAAAAACACGCCGGTTTTTGCCAATACTTTTAACGCCGCCTCGTGGATTTTCAGAATATCTTCTTCCTTCAGAAACCGCAAAAGGGGCTGATGCTCCAATGTAAATTTTGACATATCATGATACCTCGTTATGCTTAGTGTGAAGATTTAGGCGGCGTCTGTTACGCCTTCCCCCTGTTTTGCCGCAGCTCTTCTCTTTTTGATGCGGGAAATCAGGATCATGGTGACGATGAAACCAAGGATACCGATGCCCAGCATGTAGCCGAACATGATCTTATAGCCGGTAATTCCGGGATAGGTATCCATCCAATGGCCCACCAGTGTGTAAACAAAGGCTTCGGGAATGAAGCCGATGAAGGAAGCGAGACCGATGGCGGCGCCGGTATATTGTAGCGGGATCATCAGTTCATCGACGACGGCAAAGTAAACGCCGCGGGTGAGGAACACGGAGAAAGCCAGCACAACCATGGCGGCGGTGGCAAGCCAAAGGAAAGATGCTTGCGCCGGAATGATCAAATAAGCCAATACGGCGAGGGCAGCCACAAAGATCGCAACTCGCAACACCCGGGCGCTGGAGCCCCTTTTATCCGCCCAGATCCCGGCGATGGGGCCGCCGAAAATGGCGATGAAATACGTCCGCATCAAGGCAATGAGAGCAGCCAACGACGCACTGGCGGCGAACATTTCGGTGAAATAGGGTGTGATATAGCTCTGGGTGCAATATAAGGTGTAGCAGCAAAAGATAACGATTGCCAGCAACCAAAGATCGGGTATTTTAAGGACATAAAAAATTTCTTTGAATAAATGATGCTTTTCTCCCCCGGTTTCGGAGGAGATATTTTCCACTTTGGTTTCTTTGAAAAAGAACAAAAGCAAAAGTGCGGCAACCGTAACGACACAGGAATATGCAATGATCGCCCCACGAATCCCGGCAATTTCACCGCCGAGGTAGTTGAACAGCCAGAGAATGGCAACGCCCCAAAGCATGGGCAAGAGGCCGCGGCCACCTTCCAAAAGACCGAAAAGTTTGCCCTGGATTTCACTGCCCCCAGCCATCCGGGTGGCTTTCAACATGGCGGCCCAGAAAATCAGGGAAGTGGTAACCCCCCAAAGAATATAGATGATCAGATTTGCCATGTAGGAGGGAAACGTCGCCGAGTAAAAGCCCAATGCCGCCGTGGCGAAGAGGGCAAAAACCATCAGTTTTTTGCAGGAAATCTTATCGGCGAGCCAGCCACCGGGAAAATAGCAGATCATCGCCGTGATGCCATAGGCGCTCATCAACGTGCCATAAGCGGTATTGTTCAGCCCAAGAGCCGCCTGGAGGGCGTCGTAATAATAATAACGCAAATAAGGCAATTCATAGATCGCGCCGCCGGCCAACATCAAAAGAAGGAGCACCAGGATTCTTCTGGAATTGAATATGGATTCTTTTTTCATGTTTTACCGTTCATCCTTTCAATCTTTCAAATTTTAAATTTTCAAAATAATAGACCTTAATTTTTTGAATGATCCGGATGTCATTGATGATTTTCAATAGACCTTTCATACCGCGCTTCCGCCGCCGTGACAATGCCGTCAAGTTTCGCCAGTACGCTATCGTTTAAAGGTTCCGGGTGATGATTTTTCAGCAAATGAGTGATCTTTTCATTGATGCGGTCCGCCATCGTCTTTTTGCCTGCGGCGAGCCAGCCATTGTAATCCTGACGAATCCCACAGAATGGTACGTATAATTCCTTTTGGAAATTGTCAAAGGTATGCTGGGCGGCGAGAAAGTTGCCGTTGGGACCCACTTCGTCGATGACGTCGGCGGCAAAACCGTTCTCATCGGTAGCAAAGCCCTGAGTTAGCCTTCTGGCGTAGCCCGCCACTTCTTCACAGAAAACCATCAGTTGCAGGGAACCGGTCATGCCCACATCGGACATGCCGAAGTCGTGAATGAGGTTGGCCCCCATCCCAATATCGGCAATGATTTCCGCGGTGACTTCCATGGCCGCCTGGGCATCGAGGGTTTTGCTGTCCGTGGCGCCGGCCAAACCGAAGCTGGGGATGCCAAAGGAGCGCAGCATTTGAGTACCGGCGCCGTCCATTAAGAGCATTTCAGGGCTGCCGTAAGCGGCCTGGAAGGATTTCAGATCAAGGACGCCCCCGTTGGAGCTGCAAATGATCGGCGCCCCCTCCCTGACCAGCTGGGAAATGACGACACCGCAAAGGACGTCGGCCAAGCCGATGGTAAGGGCGCCGGCTAAGGTCACCGGCGCGGTGCCGCCGAAGGTCATCCCCGGGGAATAGACCAGGGGCAGCCCCTTTTTCGCCATATACATCAACTTTTCCAGGGCCTCTTTGGAGTGAGCCAGGGGTGTGGTGGGTTCCGCGTATACGATGATGTTAGGCTTCCGGCGCAAATTCTCTGCGCTGCCGGCCACGGCTTCCGCCATGGCAATGATATCTTTTAGATTATCCACGTTGAAGGACCATGTCAAGAGGGGCTTGGCACTGTTTCTCAGCAGCGCGTCGACTTCGTGAACGTCGGCCAACTGAGGTGTTTTATCGCTGATCATACATAAGGACATCAGAAAATCGATATTCTTCAGGGCGTCGGCGACGGTGGCAGTGGCAACAACATCGTCCTTTACCGCAAGGCGGCGTTCCAGAGTCATGGGATCTTGAAAATAGGGACAGGTAACACCGGGGCCAAAATAGCTGTTGCGCCCGGTCAATTCCATGGCAAGATCACCGTAACGGTTGAAAATATCGATTTTTGACGGTGCGGTCGCCAAGGCCTTTTCCGTCAATGATCGGGGAATGCTCACTAAGTTTGTATCGGACACCTTTGCCCCCGCTGCTTTCAGCAAAGCAAGGGCTTCCGGGCTGTATACCCGTGAGCCGGTTCTTTCCATTAATTGAAACGTCGCTTCCTTTACCTGCTCCATCTCTGCTGGAGATAACAGATCAAAATGAAAATTAGCCATGATTATCTCTCCTAACTTTTCGTGAAATTACTGCTTTTTGTCCAAAAGATTCAGATCGTTGCAACGGCATCTGTTGACTCTTCTCACTCCGGAGTATATACTATTCCACAGAGGGAGAGTCAAGAGAAAAGGAGAAATAATTTTGAGCAAATTATTTTCCATCGGCACCGTGGCCAAAATGAAGGGCGTTTCCGTCAAGATGCTGCGGCATTACGACGAAATCGGCCTTTTAAAGCCCCGTTACGTGGACCCGGATACAGGGTACCGCTATTATGAATCAAACCAACTGCTGTTCATCGAATTCATCACTTTTTTTCGCCGGGGCGGCGCCTCTTTAGAAGAAATTTCCGCCGCCTGCCAAGGGGACAACGCCTTGGCCATCGCCGATTTTTCGGCCCGGCAAATCCACCGGGCCCAGCAACAGATCGATCTACTGAATGAAGCCATCACCTGCTATCAAGGGCTTTGCGACAAAATCTATAACGACGTGGCCCATGCCAAAAACGACGGCGTCTATTGGCAAAGGATCCCGGAAAGGGACGTCATCAAACACAATGTGGGCAACCGTATCATCACCGAAGACGACGTCTACGATTGTTTTTGGGACGTCTACAAGGAAATCCGCGTCCACAATTTAAAGACCCTCTACGCCACCGGCAGCATCGTCGTGATTCCAGAGCATAAGGATACGGCGGAACTTTATTACACGGATATTTTCTGCGACGCAGCCTTGGGTAAAACTTCCTTCTTCGCAAAGATAGAAACCATACCACAGGGGGAGTATTTATGTGTAAATTATCAGAAAAATAACAAGAAAACACAGATCAATTTGATCAAGAACGCCATTGCCAAAATGAACCAACCGCCAAAGCTCTGCATTGAAGTGGATACCTTCACCAAAGTCACCACCTGGGTCGATCCCCTTTACGAGTTGCAGGTACTCTTTTAACAAAATAAGAAAGTGAGGAAAGCTGATGAAAATCATGGTCATCAACGGTCCAAACCTCAATATGCTGGGGATTAGGGAACCGGCGATCTACGGCCGGGAAACCTACGGCGATCTCGTAAAAATGATCGAAGCGGAAGCGGCAACATTAAAAATCGACGTGGGTTTTCTCCAAGCCAACAGCGAAGGCGCCTTGATCGATGCCATCCAGGCGGCCTTGGGAACAGCCGACGGCATCATCATCAACCCGGCGGCCTATACCCATACGAGCATCGCCTTACTGGACGCCGTGAAAGCGGTCAATCTGCCCACGGTGGAGGTACACATTTCCGACCCGGACAGCAGAGAAGATTTCCGCAGAATCTCCTATATCCGCAGCGCCTGCTTGGCCACAATCAAAGGCAAAGGTCTCCATGGCTACCTGGAGGCGCTAAGGCTGTTAGCGGAAAGGTGACACGGCACAGGACCCGGCAAAAAATAAAAAAGCCGGCAGCCCAAGACATGGTATACCGTGGGCGGCAGGGCTTTTCACACAAAACAAATCAGCGGCGGCCTTTGGCATAACCGCTGTTTTTTCCTATGGAGATCATCAACATGCGCCTTAACAAAACGTATCACGGTGTGATCTTCTGCACAGAATAGAGAGAGAGCGAAAGGAGGATTTGCCATGTCATTTCCATTGCCCCCCTATCATGAACCGGATTTTCAAAGGGAGCCCCTGAAAAGCGCCGGTGACGCTTGTTACGCCTTGTCGCCCAAGGACGGCGTGGCGCCGGAGAACTACCACGCCACAACGATTTTCCCGGAATACTTCAAAATCAACGGCGCCTGGCGTTTGGCGGAGGAATCCCGCATGGACTGCGTTGCCGTTTTAAAAGATGAGGCCGTCCACATCGTTGAATTCCGCAATCTTAAAAAAGGTGATAAGGTTTTCGTCGGCCGTAGAGAGAACGGGGAAGACGGTATCTTCGTGTATCCCGACGGCTTTCGGGAACAAAGGGACGACACAGGAGAAACCTTCGCCTTTCGCCAGCGCCGCTCCAGGGAAACAGCCTTTTCCAAGGATTATGACAGCATTTACGAACTGCTGCGCCATGAAAGGGACCACGGCCATATTCTCTGGGTATTAGGCCCTGCCTGCGCCTTTGATGCGGACAGCAGGGACTCCTTCGCCCAACTGATTCGTAACGGCTATGTCCACAGCGTATTGGCGGGGAACGCCCTCGCTACCCACGATCTGGAGGCAGCTTACAAAGGAACTGCCCTGGGTCAGGATATTTACAGTCAAAAGAGCCTGCCTTTCGGCCACTACAATCATATCGACACCATCAACAGAGCGCGGTTTCACGGCTCCATCGAGGCTTTCATCGCCGGGGAAAGCCTCGATAACGGCATCATCTGTGCCTGCGTCGAAAGAAACATTCCCTTCCTTTTGGCCGGTTCCATCCGAGACGACGGCCCCCTACCCGGGGTTTACGCCGATGTCTACAAAGCCCAGGACCAGATGCGCGCCGCGGTAAAAAAGGCCACGACGGTGATCTGCTTGGCCACCACGCTCCATGCCATTGCCACCGGGAATATGACGCCGTCTTTTTGCGTTTTAGAGGATCATACCATTCGTCCCGTCTATTTCTATATTGTGGACATCTCCGAATTCGCCGTCAACAAACTGAGCGACAGAGGCAGCCTCGCCGCCCGGGGCGTCATCACCAACGTCCAAGATTTCATCGTCAATCTCCGCAAGGGCATCGTGGATCCGGCTCTCGGGGAAAACAAAGGCAACCACCACTGAAAACGTCTTTTCCCGAAAATCCGGCAATCATCAAGGCTTTCGACAACAAATAACCGTGTTGATTCGGGAAATTTTCAAGGAAAAAGATACCAATTCCCGCTATTTTATGATATACTATCAAAATAGGAGTAAAAAAATACAATAAAAAAGTAAAATAATACAATTCGTTACGGATAGGATATCTCGCGGGGGTTATAATAATGGAAGAAAAAGCTCAAATTGTTGCGGATTTATTCAGACTTTTGTCCAACCGATACCGGCTGTTGATTCTTTGTGCCCTACTGGAACGCTCCACCGGTGTCAGTGAACTTGCAGATATGTTTCCTCAGATCACCCGTGCCGCTCTTTCCCAGCACCTACATTCTTTAAAAGCAGCGGATCTTATTTCCCGGGAAAAATGCGGCCAATACGTCACCTATTCTTTGGCCGACGACCGCATCAAAGAATTATTCGCCGTGGTTAAAAAACAATATTGTGATTGATCTTCTGCCGTAAAGCAAAAGCAATAAAAAACAATATCCCCTTGGGGATATTGTAACACACTGTAGACAACTGCGCGTAAACGGGTTTTTGGTCTACAAAATGATAGGCTGCCGAGAAAGGATTCGTCTTTTCGGGCAAATATCAACGGAATTTGCTGCCGGATATTCACCGCGTATCAGACTTTATCGTCAGCCTAAAACGATATCCCTTCGCGGATATCGTTTTTTGCTATGACTTCCGGAGAGATGTTTTTATGCTGCAAAACAAACAAGTCCTCTATATTTTTCTCATCATATTACAAGGATTGATCTTCGGCATCGGCAATCCCATTACGACAATCGCCTACGAAAGCGTTACGCCCTTTTGGTGCATGGCCATTCGCTTTGTCATCGCCGCCGGCATCCTCCTCCTCATCGCCGGGAGATCCGCTTGGCAGGAATTAAAAAATACGCGTCCCGTAAACTGGTTGCCGGCCTCGATCAGCATGGCTTTGGCTTATATTACGTCCAATCTGGCCTTAAAATATACCGACGTCACCATCGTCGGCTTTTTAATGTCGCTATCTGTGGTCTTCACGCCCCTCCTCGCTCTCTTCATCCTCCGCCGCCGTTACAGCATCGCCGTCCTGCCGGCACAGTTTTTGGCCATCGTCGGTCTTTATTTGCTATGCAGCGGCGGCGGCGGCTTCCATTTCGGCTGGGGTGAATTACTGGCCATCCTCTGCTCCCTCTGCATGGCCGGTTCCCTCGTCTGGGCCGAAGACGGTCTGGCCTATCTGTCGCCGCTGACCATCACCGTGACCCAGCTGGTGATCTCCGCGATTCTCGCCGTCGGCGGGGCGCTGCTTTTCGAACCCACGGTGACGTTTTCCGCCATCACGCCGGCAGCCTGGTGGGTGATCCTCTACTTGGCAATTTTAAGTTCCATCGTCTCCTATTTTCTGCAAAATGCCGCCTTAGAACATATTTCTTCGGGAATTGTCGCCCTGACTCAATGTTTTGAGCCGGTCTTCACCGCCGCCGCCGCTTTCCTTATTCTGGGAGAGCAGCTTACTTTCGTCGGCTGGGGCGGCGCGGCATTGATCCTGCTCTGCATCGTCTACGGCAATTACATCGAAATGAGGGTCTTAGCTCTATCGGCATTGGGAAAAGCCGACGCCCCACCGTTATAACGAAATACGCTACGGCCATTACAAAAAGCGGGTGTGCCAAAAGTCACTTTAAGACTTTTGGCACACCCGCTTTTTCTCAGATTTCTCACATATGAAAACCGCCGTTGATATTCAGCACTTCCCCGGTGATAAAGGTGTCTTCCGCCAAAAACAGGGCGGCGGCGGCAACATCCTGGGGCAGTCCGATGATGCCCAAGGGCGTTTCTTCGAGCACCACTTCGCGGTCGGCAGCGCATAATGTAGCGGTCATATCCGTTTCAATAACCCCGGGAGCGATACAGTTCACCTGAATCCCCGAAGGCGCCATTTCTTTGGCCAAGGCTTTGGTGAAACCGATGAGTCCCGCTTTGGCCGCGGAATAGTGGACTTCACAAGCGCCACCGGTGACGCCCCAGATCGAGGAAATGTTGATGATCTTCCCTTTTTTTTGCCGGATCATAGGAGGCAGTACCCTGTGGCTGCAAAGAAAGGCGGATTTTAGGTTTACCGTCATCATGGTATCCCAATCTTCTTCCGTCAAGTCGATGAATTGTTTTGTTTGGGCAATGCCGGCATTGTTGATCAAAATATCCACGTCCCCGGCGGCTTCCATCAGCCGCTTCACATCTTCTGTCTGTGAGACGTCGCCGTAAAGGGGTACCACCAGATGACCGTCGCTTGCCGCGGTCTCGGCGAGTAAGCGGAGAGGCTCCAAATGATGGTGATAATTGGCGTAGACGAAATAGCCCTTTTGGGCGAATAACGCGGCCATGGCATAGCCGATGCCCCGGGAGGCTCCCGTGATCAAAACCTTTGTTTTGCTATTTTCTTGTTCCATGGTTCTTTTTCCTTTGCGCTTTTTGGTTCTTGCCGTTTCACCGGCTTTGCCGCGCAGATCAAAAAGAGCGTCCCTTAGGACATCGCATCCACGCGGCGGAGGAGCTTCTGATAGATCTTCTGCATGTGCTTTTCCGTTGGGTCCTTCTGCACCGTGGCGACGTCGCGCCAGGCGACGCCGATGTTTTCGTCGGGTTTCACCTTTAGGGGCTGATGCTGAGGGGCTTCGAAAAAATAGGTGACGTTAAGGTGCAAATGGGAGGATACGTATGTTCCCCGCTTTTCATGGCCTTGCACGCCGATGATTTCCAGGGAAAGCGGCGTTGGCATCATGAGGCGAAATTCTTTTAACCCTGTTTCCTCCGTTAGCTCTCTTTCAGCCACGGAGATCAGATTCTGATCGCCGTCGGCGTGTCCCCCCACCCAGGACCAAGCCTGATAAATGTTATGGAAAACCATCAACACCTGATCGCGGCGGGAATTCATCGTCCAGGCGGAAACGGTAACATGCAGCAAGGGGTTTTTTCGGGTCAACAAGTCATCAAACGCCGTCAAATAAAAAAGCATGGCCTCTTTATCCCGATGTTCCTGCATACAGCTGGGTTCAAAGGATTCGATTAAGCCCATGAGTTGAGCCGATTCTTTCAATTGATTCTTTCCCCTCTTCTTCTTTGTTTATTTGAGTGTAAATTTCCAGACACAGGCATAACGCTCATCAGTGAGATCCGGGTAACAACTGAGACATTCCGTTTCAATCCGCTCATCAATGGTTCTGGCAAACCCCGCGTATTCAATCATACCCACGGATTTACAGGGATGGAAAGCCATCCCCTTGCGGGCTCGGGCCGTCTGCACCCGGCAGGCATGGACCCGGTAGATCAAGGTATCACCTTCGATTTCCACGGAATCCTCGTTCAACGGCGCATACATACGAAACCTCAGGGCCTGGCCCAAACCACAGAGCCCGCCCCGTTCCGGCAGACCCAAAAACCCCTTGATCCGCTTGGCCTCAACCACGGTATACCGGGCCCAGGCCGCCGCATCGTGCTCCATAGCCTCATCCATCCCGTATTTTTCCTCGATGGACTGAAACCAAACCCCGTCCATGGCCAGCCAATTTTTAGAAAAATCTGCAATCAGTTCCAAAAGCTTCTCTTTCGGCAATTCCGCAATAGATTCATATTCCAAACGCTCCATCTTTTCACCTTCTTAATGTTTTTGTAGATAATATATATAAAAAACGTTACACGCCTTTTATAAATTTATTTTATCACAACTATCGCCATTGTCAAAATTGTTTGTTTTTTAAAGAGTAAAAAAGCCAGACAATCAGCGGCATAGACCGCCACAAACACCGAAACTAAACGCCAGATCATTCCCATTGCTTTTATCAACGTTAAAATGTCAATTGTCATTTTAAGGGCTCCATGCTAAAATAAAGGAGAATGCGAGGTTGCTCATGCTTGAATTATTAGCGCCCGCCGGCAATTTGGAAACGCTGAAAGCCGCCTTGGATAAAGGCGCCGACGCCGTTTATGTCGGAGGCAAACAATACCATATGCGGCTTTTGCGCGACGATTTTCACTTTGACGATTATACATTGCGTCTTGCCGTGGAAACGGCCCACGGAGCCGGCAAGAAACTCTACGTTACCGTCAACAGCCTGATTTTTGAGGACGAACTGAACGCGTTACGGGAATATCTCCTCTTTTTACAGGAACTCCAGGTAGATGCTTTGATCGTACAGGATTTGGGCTTACTTAAAGTCGCGTCGGAGCTGGAGCTGACCGTGGCGCGGCACAGCTCCGTTCAGATGGGGGCGAACAACGCGGAGACCCTACGGGCATTACAGGCAATGGGTATCAGCCGAGCCGTGCTATCACGCAATGTAACTTTGGCGGAAATCGCCGCCATCCACGAGCAATGCGATATGGAGCTTGAATATTTCATTCACGGCGATGCCTGCGTCAGCCACGAGGGGCAATGCCGGCTTTCCGGTTTTGCGGCCATGAGCGGCAACCGCGGCAGCTGCCTGAAACCGTGCCGCTGGCATTATACTCTTTGCGACGGGGAATCTTCCGGCTATCTCCTGGCCCAGAAGGATCTCGCGCTGATCGACGCCATCAACGATCTGGCCGCCGCCGGCGTCACCAGCCTAAAAATCGAGGGCCGTATGCGGGAAAGCGCCTACATTGCCCATCTCGTATCCGTCTATCGGGAAGCCATTGACCGCACAGCGGCCAAAGAAGAGCTCAAAGAGGATCTTTTGAGACACCGGATCCGGGATTTTTGCAGTGGCGGTCTCTACCGTGAGATCCGCCGCGCCGACATGGGGACAAGCGGTGAACGCGAACCCGGTTTTGTCAGCAAAGATCACCGTTTTCGTACCATAGACCATATGCCACCGCCAAAGCCGCCAGCGCCCTCCGGGAAGAAGCTGCCAGTGCCGCAGCTTGCGGTCAAAGTACACGACCTAAAAACCTTAACCGCGGCGGCAAAGGCCGAGGCCAAGGCCCTCACCGTACCCTTGGTCCCCTTTTACCAGCATTTCTTTGATTGGACAGAAAAAGCCCTATGCGAAGCCGCGTCCATTGCCCACGGCCACGGGGCGAAACTCCGTTTGGAATTGCCCCTTGTCCTCACAGAAAAGAACGCTTCCTATCGTCAGCGCTATCTTAAAGCACAGCGGGCCTGTGGCGGAGACGCGTTCATCGTCCACGACCTGGGTTCTCTAAGCTACTTTACCCGGGCGGGAGAGGTCTCCCTCATTGCCGGAGAGGGACTGAACCTCGCCAATCATCAGGCCATTGCCGCGGCGCTGGCCGCCGGGGCTGAATCTGCCGTACTCTCTACAGAGCTTTGCCCTGTTGATTTAAAGGATCTGGTCCGCAATCAACCGACGGAGATCTTGATCCAAGGCCCCCTCTGCGGCATAGTCAGCGACCTTTGCTTGCTGACGGACAAAGTCTGCCCGCCGGAGAAACGCGCCTGTAAAGATAAAACGCTGTTTTTGACAGATGATATTCATCAGCGATACCGGATCATGACGGACTGCTTTTGTCAAAGTCACCTTTTCACACCCTTTGAACGCTGCGCCCTCGCTGAACTGCCATCCATTGCCGCGGCAGGAGTAAAAACCGTCGCCATTGACGCCACTTTTTACGACGCGGCGACCACCGCCGCGATCACCGAAATTTACCGAAACGCTTTGGCCGCGACAGCGAATGGTAAATCGATGGAGACTATGCTGAATGCCATAGAGGAACTGGTCAAACAACCCCTGGCCCCGCTTTTTGCCGAAAAATAAAAGAAAACAAGAGGGTGTCCCGCAAGTCATTTTATGACTTCTGGGACACCCTCAGGTCGTCGAGAAAGTCTGATACACGGCGAACCCTTTGGCCCACGACAGCTTGAGTACCTCCATGTACACGGCGGAGCCGCAGGCCAAAGCGTTCACGTCCGACCCTTAACCTTAGGAAAGGCCGGAGGGCTTTTCAAGGTTAAGGTAGTGCCCTTCGGCAACAAATGCCGTAGGTATTTGTCCGAAAAGGTTAAGCCTTTCTCGACAACCTCTTTTATGTATGAAACGATTTTAAAAACCTGTTTCCGTAAGGCCTGTTACCGCAGATCGTCACAATACGCGCTCTCGATGATTTCCTCCACCTCTTCCACGGTGGGTTGCACGGTATTGGTGGCTAAAGTCGGGTCTGTCATGGCCATAGCGGCCAAAGCAGGAATGTCGGCGGCGCTGAAACCGACCTCCCGCAAAGTGGGGATCTTGGCGGCGCGGACCAGCCCGTAAAAATGACCCACCACTTGTTTTGCGGCAAGGGATTGATCGCTAAAACCGCAGGCCACACCGAGATCGGCAATGCGCTCTGGGATGATCTGCCGGTGAAAATCCATGACGTAAGGCATGAACAGACCTACGGCCTGGCCGTGAGGAAGGGGGCAGATATTTTCCAGCTGAAACCCGATGCTGTGGATCAAACCCAGGCCGCTGTTGGAAAAGGCGTATCCCGCCAAAGCCGCGGCCCAACACATGTCGGTACGTCCGTCAAGATCGCGGGGTTCTTCGAGCACCGTCAGGAAAGACCGGTCAACGAGGCTTACGGACTGCAACGCCAAACCGTCGGTAAAAGGATTGTGATTCACAGCACAATAGGCTTCCACCGCGTGGCTCAAAGCGTCCATACCTGTGGCCGCCGTAACTTCAGCGGGAAGATCCTGCATGAGATAGGGGTCACTGACGGCAAAAGCCACGAGACAATGATGATCGATGGAAACCGCTTTCGTGTGCTTTTCCCGATCGGTCAAAACAAAAGCCTGGGTCACTTCGGAACCGGTACCCGCCGTGGTATTCACGGCGATCACCGGCGCTCCTTGATGCACCGTACGGTTGAGGCCGATATAATGCTGAATCGAACCGCCGTTGGCTGCTACCAAAGAAGCGCCTTTGGCCACGTCGATGGGGGAACCGCCGCCGACGGCGATCAAATGGTCGCATTTCTTTTCCGCGTAAAGCGCCGCGGCAGCATCTACCGTAGCGGCGTCGGGGTTGGGAATCACCCGGTCAAAAACGTAATAAGGAATCCCCGCCTTTTTCAGTACTTCCGTCACGGCGGCTGTGACAGGGGACGACGCCAAAAAGGCGTCGGTGACAATTAAGGCGCAGGTAAGATTGGCTTCTTTTATAAAGTCGGCAATGGCCTGAATGCTGCCGGGGCCGACGGCAAAACGGGGCGGATAAAAGAGTTCGGTATAGTCCATGATGATTTTCCTTTGTTGATTCCCTTTGTTTTCGCTGGCGCGGATTTTCTTATTTCGCCGGTTTTTTTGTGGCGAATAGAATGCCCAGGGTATTGGGGCCGCAATGGCTGGAAATGGTGCAGCTGGCTTTGGTCTCTATCACACGGTCGAAGGGCATGACACTGTCAATGGTTTCCTTCACGAGGTCAACGATGGCGGTATCGATGCTGGAATAAGTAATAAAAACCTTATCGGTGAGAATATCGTCGTACTGTGCCAATGTATCTTTGACGTATTTTGTCAATACTTTGCTGAGACTGCCACGGTACTTTTTACCCACCTGCATACCGCCGGTGCTGTTGTCCACGACAATGCAGGGTTTAATATTCAAAAGGTTGGCGGAAAGCGCCGCCACCGAAGAGCAACGGCCCCCGGCATGGAGGAATTCTAAGGTATCCAGGATGAAGCTGCCGTGATAGCGGCGGCTATTTTCATTGAAATACCCTTGCACCGCGGCGGCACTCATACCGTCGTCCAGCATTTTTCTGGCGTCGATGACCTGAAGGCCGATGGCTCCCGAAAGATTGCAGGAATTGATGGGATAAACATGTCCCAGTTCTTCTCCGGCGAGGACGCAGTTTTGATAAGAACTGGAAAGGGCGCCGCCAAGGCAGAAATGGAGAACCTCATGACCTTGTTCCACCCACGGTCTGAAATAATCCAGGTATTCTTCGGTATTGATGGCTGAGGTCTTGGGTAAAACCTTTTTTTCATGGTAAAGGCGGAAGATCTCCGGCGGTGTGATGTTGACATTGTCAATATATTCTCGATCTCCGATATGGATATGATACGGTATGGTACTGACTTGAAATTCCAAAAGTAATGCTTCGCTTAAATCACAGGTGCGATCCGCACTAAGGATAACGGCCATATTTTCTCCCCTCTTGTTCACGATCGTTACAAGACGATATCGCTTCTTCTTATCATAGCACATTTCATAAATGAAAGAAATGCTTTTACTTTATTTTTTTAAGAATGATCCGCCGCCAGGGATATCGTCTACGGTTGACGGATCCTTTTTAAGTTCCCTTTTGGCCGTAGAAATGCGGTTCCTGTTTAAGCAGGAACCGCATTGCTCATGGATCAAAGAGCCTTTGCTCTTTTTCTGCCGCTTATGCTTCTTTGCCTTTTTGGGCATAGAATTCTTTTGTCACGGCAAAGAAGGTGTCGATATTTTCCCAAGGCGTCAGGGGCGGAATATCGCAGCCGGAGGATATGACGAAATTCGGATGGGAGGTACATTCCTCCAGTACTTTCAGGGTGGCTGCTGACACAGTTTCAGGCGTCCCCTGGAGGAACACGCCGGCGGGATCGACGTTGCCTAAGACGAGGACATCATCGGGCATCTTGCCGACAGCCTCCTTCATATCAATGCCGTTGCCGAAATGATAACCGGCGGCGTTGGACATCAAAATCGTGGGCAGCATCTTCACAGCCTCATTGCCGCAGTTATGATAGATCACGATAAAATCATCATCGGTCACGGCGTTGACGATGCGCCGGACATAGCGGGCGGAAACTTTCGTCGCCAAGTCCGGCGAAAGGATCCCGGCCAAAGGCTCGGCAATCACGATGCCATGAGCGCCGGCTTCCTTATAAGCCAAAGCATAATCGATGAGGAATTCCGTGACTTTTTCCAAAACAGTATGCACCATTTGCGGTTCGGTATAGCAGTAGACCATGATCTCATTGACATCCATCAGGCGGCCGGCCAAAGAGAAGGGACCGATGCAACCGGCGAACACCGGCCGGTCGGTGACCAACTTCACGGCCCGGGCCACGGCGGCAATATTGATCCCCGTTCTGCCGCTGCCGATTTCAGGGATTTCCAGGGCTTCCGCTTCCACCTGGGAGGAAATGATTCTCCCGGTTACCGTAGGCACCTCGTCATCGGAAAAGACGATATGGGAGCCGAAGGCTTCCGCTTCCACGGAAAGATCCATCTGGCTGACGATGGCGGAGGAATCACAGTGTTCGGAGATCATTTTCATACCGATGGCCTGGAGACGGCTGTCCATAATCAATTCTTTGACCGTGATGCCCATCATTTGGATCACCGGGAAGGACAGTACCGGGAAAGGCTTTTTCACAGGGGAGGCAATCATATCGGCGACCCACTGTTTCATATCGCGGCGATATTTCTTTTCCGTATCTTCATCACCGCGGTTCTTACCTTCGCGATCATATTCCGCGACCGCCGCAAAGAAAGCGTCGATGTTTTCCCAAGGCGTCAGGGGCGGAATGTCGCAGCCGGAGGATATGACAAAATTCGGATATTTGCCGCATTTTCGCAAAAGGTTTAACGTCGTTTCCCGGACTGTTTCCGGGGTGCCTTGACGGAACACGCCGGAGGGATCGACGTTACCGAAGACAACGACGTCTTCCGGCATCTGCGCCATGATCTTTTCCATATCAACGCTGTTGCCAAAATGGAACCCGGCGGCATTGGTGGATATCAGAGAAGGAATCATTTTGCCCGCTTCGTTGCCGCAGTTATGATAGATCACAACAAAATGCTCGTCGGTAACGGCTTGGACGATTTTACGCACATAATAAGAAGATACGGTTTGCGCCAAGTCCGGGGAAAGGACGCCGGCCAAAGGTTCGGCAATGATGACACCGTTGGCCCCCGCCGCTTTTAAGGCCAAGATGTAATCGGTGATGAAATCCGTGACTTTGCGCAATACCGTATGAACCATTTGAGGTTCGGTATAGCAATAAATCATGATTTCATTGACATCCATCAAGCGGCCGGCCAAAGAGAAGGGACCGATGCAGCCGGCAAAGACAGGGCGGTCGGTGATCCATTCCACGGCTTTTTTGATGGCGTCGATATTGACGCCGGTACGGCCACAACCTACGGGAGGAACGGTCAGAGCATCGGCTTCCACCTGGGAGGAGATCACTCTTCCCCTGACCGTCGGCACCTCGTCATCGCTGACGACGATATTGGAACCAAAGCATTCCGCTTCCACGGAAAGATCCATCAGACTAACGGCGGCGGCGGTATCCACCCGGTCCGCCACCATTTTCATGCCTTTGGCATAAGTGTCGCCGTCGGCAATCAGCTCTTTTACGCTAATTCCCATAAGCTGCACGGCGGGAAAGGACAAAACCGGCAAGGGTTTTTTGGTGGGTTTTGCGATCTGTTCGCTCATCCATCTCTTCATGTCTCTCTTCATAAACAACATACCTCCTCTTTCTCTTCAATACTCTCATACTCTCTTTTTTTCTCTTTCCGTCTTTGTAACATCTCTCACTGTTGCATATGATATATAAAAGGCGCTCCAGTTTATTAAGCCGCGCGCCTTCATACCGTTATGTCGAATCCATTGATTGGTCTTTTCTGTAGTATATCCTTGGTGTCGATTTTTGTCAATCGGTTTCCCTGAGGAACATATGAGATTAAACCATAACAAAGAAATTCAACCAAATGTTTATTCTAAGAGCGGCTATTTCGACAATCCCTGTGGTGGTCTTTGTTTTCCTTACCCATACCGCAAAACACCGGGATTTTATTTGGTTTTCCGCTAAAATTATGCTATAATGCGTTGTATATCCCATAAAAGCAAGGAGTTTCCCCATGCAAACCGCTTCCCGTGTCCTTAACCATTTGAAAGTAGCGTTTCCCCGCACCGTACCGATTCTTTTGGGCTATCTGTTTCTCGGCATCGCCTTCGGTATTTTACTGACCGAAAAAGGATATCATTGGTTATGGGCCGTTTTTATGGGTTTGGTGATCTACGCCGGCATGGGCCAGTTCGTCGCCGTCAACATGCTTCTTCCCGGCGTGAACTTTCTAAACGCTTTTCTGCTCCAGCTCACACTCAATGCCCGTCATATCTTTTACGGGCTTTCCATGCTGGAAACCTTTAAAATCATGGGCAAACGAAAACCCTACATGATCTTTGCCCTGACCGATGAAACGTATTCCCTGCTCTGCTCCGCCAAGGTGCCCGCGGGCATTGATGCAAGAAACTACTACTTTTTCATTGCCCTCCTCAACCAGGGCTACTGGATCCTCGGCTGCGCCTTAGGCGGGCTTATCGGCTCGCTGCTCACCTTCAACAGCACCGGCATCGATTTCATTATGACGGCACTGTTCCTTACCATCGCCGTGGATCAATGGCGGGAAACAAAAGACCATATTCCGGTATTCACCGGCTTTGCCTGCGCTCTCCTGTGTCTCCTGCTTTTTGGCGCAAATCATTTCATCATTCCTTCCCTGCTCTGTATCACTGTTTGCCTGCTGATCCTGCGCAAACCCATGGAGAACAGGGAAGCAAAGGAAAAAGCAGCAATCAGGGAGGTGGACACCGATGCTCTCTAACACCTCTATGCTGCTATATGTATTGATCACTGCCGCTGCGGTGATCATCACCAGAGGCTTTACCTTCCTTCTCTTTCCGGCTGGAAAACAAACGCCCAAGGTCATTCTTTTCTTAGGCAAGGCGTTGCCTTGCGCTTTGATGGCCCTGCTCATTGTCTATTGCCTGAAAAACACATCGCCTCTTCTTTATCCTTACGGGTTACCCGAAGCCATCGCCATTGCCGCGGTGATTCTGCTGCACCTGTGGAAGAAGAATAATCTACTCAGCATTGCCGGGGGCACGATCCTTTATATGATTCTTGTACAATTTGTATTTTAATCGCGGTTTTATTATGGTATAATAAACAAAATTCTATACATGAAAGGAAGTGGTGTTTATGCTGCTTACCACTTGTGACCAAATTCCTGGGAAAGAATATACGGTACTCGGTTTTGTCATGGGATCCTTTGTCAATTCCAAAAACATCGCCAAGGACATCGGCGCCGGCCTGAAATCCCTCGTCGGCGGTGAACTGAAGAGTTATACCAAACTAATGGAAGATTCAAGACTGGAAGCGCTTCGTAAAATGGTCACTGAAGCGGAAAAACTCAACGCCGACGCCGTCGTCACGGTGCGCCTCTCCTCCAGTTCGATCATGGATGGAGCTGCGGAACTGCTTGCCTACGGCACCGCTGTAAAATTTAACGCGAGGTAAACAATGAAAGTTCTTCTCATCAACGGCAGCTGTCATAAAAATGGCTGTACCTTTACGGCGCTGACCGAAATCGAAACAACTCTAAAATCCGAGGGCATTGAGGCCGAAATCATCCAAATCGGCAGCGAAGCCATAAAAGACTGCACGGCCTGCGGTAAATGCCGTACCTTGGATAACAAGTGCGTCTTCGGCGACGACGATATGGTCAACGAGATTTTAGCCAAGGCGGCGAAAGCCGACGGTTTTGTTTTCGGTACGCCGGTCTATTACGCCCATCCCAGCGGCCGTATTCTCTCTTTGCTGAATCGCCTGTTCTATGCCGGCGGCAAATCATTTGCCTATAAACCCGGGGCAGCGGTGGCATCGGCGCGGCGCGCCGGTACCACCGCCTCCATCGATGTCCTCAACAAATATTTTACCATCTGTAATATGCCGGTGGTTTCCTCCCAATACTGGAACATGGTCCACGGCAACCGCGCCGAAGAAGCAAAACAGGACGAAGAGGGTATGCAGACCATGCGCGCCCTTGGCGCCAACATGGCCTGGCTCTTAAAGTGCATCGAAGCCGGCAAAGCAAAGGGCATCGTCCCCAGCCACCGGGAGCAACGCATCATGACCAACTTCATCCGCTGATACAATGCCACCTAAAAAGACTGCCCCGGTGGGGCAGTCTTTTTTCACGTAGACTGAAATCCGTTTCTCTATTCATTCCAGGAGCAGTAGACCGAAATATTTTACGTATTCCGTTTTATCCTTTAGGGTACGCAACGCGTAACCTTGCCCCCGTACGGTGGCAAAAACGTCGATGCCGGCGCTTTCCATGGAGGGCCGGGTGGCCGTGCATTTTTTAGGCGGAGTCGGTTTTTTGCACTCCGTACAGAGGCTGCAAGGCCCGGCCCAATAAGCGAAGGCTTTGTAAAAACCGGCTTTGAAGGCTGTTTTTTCGGCTTTCAGCATCATGCGCTGAAAATCAGCGGTGGGGGGCTGTCCCTCAATCAGCAAGGCACTGCTATAATCCGCTAACTTCGTTCGAGTTTCCGCCTCATCGGGGCTAAAGGGCGGACAATGCCGTTGGCCATAACTGGAACAGCCAAAACGGCAATGATCCCTGACCCAAGAAGCGGTGACCACTGCGGAAGGGTCTATTTTTTTTACGGAATGAACCGGCAACTGCTTCAAGGCAGCGATCAAGCGATCCTCCGCGGTGAGAGTCAGTTTTGCCAAAACAGTTTCGTTTCTTGCCATGAAAACGGCGGAATAATCGGCGGAAACCCCCACCGGCGCCGTGCAGAAAAGTTCATGCTCCTCACAGTAAGCGGCCAGCAGCCCATCATCGAGGATAGGGATATCTTTGCCTTCCAAATGCTTTCGGTAAAGTTCCGCTGCTCCGGATAGGCCGTAATGACCGCGAAAATAGCCCAGCACCGTGATGATACCCTCGGGAGAACATCGTGGCACAAGGTCATCATCGAGGCTGCCGCCAAAGAGAAAATCATAGGGAGCATCATTTCCGGCTTTGCCTTCCCCGTTGTTCAAAACTGTTTGCAAGGGAAAATCCTCTGCCAAAAAGTGCTTGCCCTGCACTTCCCCTAAAAGCAGGAGCAACTGCTGCCAAAGGAAGCTTTCGTTGATCACGGTGAAATCAGCATGATAAGACGGGGAGGATTTCATCAGATAGGCGGCGCTCACGGGAGCATTAAAGACCTGGCCGTCGGCGATCACGATGAGACCGGCGTGGTAAAGTACATCCAGGAAACCTTCGGCGGCGACGGGGTCACTGTCGATCATGGCACTGATTTCCTCAAGGGGCCGTCCCTCGGCGAGGGCGTCAAAAAGTCCCAAAGAAAGCGCTGTTTGCAACAGTGGAAAAACTTCCTTTTGCCCATAGAGGGCGGTGAGGAAATCGTAATCATAATGCTGAGCATCGGCCTTCATGATTCTCCCCTCCCCTCGGTTTCAGCAGGATGATCCATGGAACCATCGCTCTTTTTGGCTAAGTTGGCGTTTTCCCCTGCTTCCCGCAGTTTACGAGTTTTTGCCATATCGACACCGCCCTCCGTAAGCGCCACTGCGTAAACGGACTCTGCCGCTTCCTTTGAAACAATGCCGTCAAGGACATCTTCGTATACTTTTTGCGGATCACGTTTTTTCGGGTCCCCCCAACCGCCGCCGCCGGAGGAAAACAGCAAAACCTTATCGCCCTTCGCCGCTTCTCTCGGTGCCTCCTTGCCGTCAAAAGCGTCGGCAATGCCGTGATGAACAAAATAGCCGCCGTTGAAGCTGCCGTCACCGCCGCCGTTGCATCCTTGAGGCGCGAATTTCAGCCCGTTACCAAAATTCACAATATGACTGCTTTCCGCGTAGAGCTCAAAGCCGTAGCGCATCCCGGCGCCGCCCCGGTATTCTCCTGCCCCGGCGGTATCCGCGGTCATTTCGTGGTAAAGCGTTATGTGAGGGTACTGCACCTCGTTGGACTCAATATCCGGTGTTTTTACGCCGCCGAAATTGGACATCGCCGCCATATAGGCCTTGCCGTCATACCCCTGCATGGCACCGCCGCTCCCCAGGGAGCAGAAGGAAAAGCCCACATAATAGCGGTTGTTTCGGGGATCGACGCCGAAAAACGTCGGCCCGTTATAGCTGGCATAGCCGGCGCAGACACGGTCGGGAACCGCTTTGTTCAGGGCCATAAAGATCGTGGTGATGATTTCACTGGCCGGCGTAAGGGTGCAAAAGGTCATCGGCGCCGGCTCCTTTGGATTGACCAGGGAACCTTCGGGCAGTACCACATCGATACAGCGGAAAGCGCCGCCGTTACGGGGAATATCAGCGCCGAGGAACCAGAGGGCGGCAATCCCCGCGGCGGTGGTCGCCGTCACCACAGAGGTATTGATGAAACCTGTTACCTGGCGGTGGGTACCACTGAAATCAATCAACATGGCTTCACCGACAATTCTAACGGTCACCGCGATTTTCACCGGCGCTTCCTGAAAACCGTCGTCGTCCACGTAGCCAACGGCATGATAGTTGCCGTCAGGCACTTCGCCGATGCGCTTTCTGGTCAGTCGTTCCGTTTGTGTCAAAATCTCCTTCACCGCTTTTTTCACCGTGGCGGCGGTATACCGTTGAATCATCTCCCCGAGGCGTTTCACAGCAATGCGGTTTGCGCCCATCTGGGCCAAAAGATCGCTTTGGAGCATCCCGGGATTCCTGGTGTTGATCAAAATCAACCGGAATACTTCTTCATCCATTTTGTGCCGCCTCACCAAGCGCGTAGGTGGAATGCGCAGCCCTTCCTGGAAAATCTCGGTGGCACGAGGGTTATAGCTCCCTGCCGTAGAGCCGCCGATATCACCGTGATGCGCCCGGCTAACGCAGAAGAACAGCAGCTCTCCTTCGAAAAACACCGGCGTGATGATACCGATATCGGGGAGATGGTTGCCGCCGTCATAGGGATCGTTGATGATGAAAACATCGCCGTCGGCAATCTCTCCGTTATAATGCTCCAACACGGCCTTTACGCTAAAGGAACCTGCCGTGGCCAGGATGGGAATACCACTGAGCTGGGAAACAAGCTCCCCTTGGCCGTCACAGATACAACAGGCAAAATCACAGGCCTCGGCAAAAATCGGCGAGTGGGCGGCGTGCTCCAAGGTCAGACCCATTTCTCCGGCAATGGAATCGAGGCGGTTGGCGATCACCGTCCGCAGGATGATCTCCTCACTGTCCTTGACCATATTCTTTCCCTCCTTTCCTTGGGCTTTCTTGGCTTTTTCTGATGGAACAGACACCGTCATGGATCACCGCAGTTTCAAAACCTTTAGGGAGCAGCATGGTCGTGTCGTTAAAAGCGATCAGGGCGGGACCGGTCAAGACTTCCTGGAGATCGCAGCTGTGGTAAACCGGCACAGAGATCATGCCACTTAAGCCAAAGGGTTCACCGGCGACCTTTGCTGCTCCCGGCCCTTGCCTTTCTGTCTCAAAAGGAAAGAGACGGTGCTTGACGCCCTTTTCGTAACATTCCAGTTGAAAATGGACGATCTCCCAGGCCTTCTCCGGTTCGGCGTAGCCGTAGAGAGCTTCGTGTTTCCTGTAAAAAGCTGCGGCAAGGGAAGCGGGATCCGTCAAATAAGCAGCCTCCCAGACCACGGGAATCTCGTGATGCTGACCGACGGCGCGCATTTCCGCTGTGACGCGAAACGCGATATTTTTTGGAGCAACGCCGAGACGGCGAAGCTCCGCCGCTCCCGCAGCCTTCATTCCTTGCAGTCTCGTTTCAATGGCCGACGCGTCAAAATGATCCTGCTCCATAAAGAAACTGCGGGAAAAATCGCAGCGGCGGGCAGCCCCCAGCATACCCCAGGCGCAAAACACCGGGGAGGTCACGGGAAAGAGCACTTCCCGCATGTTCAGGGTTTCCATGACATTGGCGGCGAACAGCGGAAAAGCGCCGCCGGCGCTGATCAGAGTATAGTCCCGGCTATCCTGGCCTTTGGCCACGGTAACGAGGCGGAGGGCGTCGGCCGTCATTTCCACGGCGACCCGATAGATCATATCCGCTGCCGCCACAGTACCGATGCCTAAGGGAGCAGCCACTTTTTCTTTCATCAGCGCCGCGGCCTTATCATGGCACAGTTGCAGCTTGCCCCCGAGGAATTGCCTTTGGGGAAAAAGCCCCAGCAGCAAGAGGGCGTCGGTAATGGTAATTTCTTTGCCACCCTGGCCGTAACAGACCGGTCCGGGTTGGGAACCGGCGGATTCGGGACCGATCAGCAAGCGGCCCCCCTCATCCACCCGAATGATACTGCCGCCGCCGGCGCCGACGGAATGAATGTTGACCATGGGCAGAGACAAGGGATAACCATCGATCTCCCCGCCGGGAACCAACTTCTGCCCTTCACCATCTAAAACGTGGACGTCGAAGCTGGTGCCGCCCATATCCGCTAAAATTGTCCGCTTCTTCGCGCAGAGTCCGCTCAACCCGTCATTGCCGCAAGCGCCGCCGGCCGGACCGGACATCAGTGTTTTTACGGCGAGCTCCGACTGGGCGTCGATGTCACTGACACCGCCACTGTTCATCATGATGTGGATCGGCTTTTCCCAACCGTAGGCCGTAAGCCTTGTTTTTAAGGCGGCGAGGTAATCCTTTAAAAGCGGCGAGAGATAGGCATTGAGCACCGTGGTGACCGTGCGCTCGTACTCCCTGATCCGCGGCGCCACATCGGAAGAAAGTGTCACGAAGACTCCGGGCAGTTCCCGACGGATGATTTCCGCTGTCTTTCTTTCGTGCTCCGGATTTAGAAAGGAAAACAGATAACAGACGGCAATGGCTTTTACTTTGGCCCTGCGGCATACTTCACAGGCTTTGATCACGCTTTCTTCCTCTAATTCCCGGATCACCTCGCCTTTATAATCCATGCGTTGGGCGATACCCAAGCGCAATCGCCGGGGAATGAGCACCGGCGGGGTCAACGCCCGCAAATCCCATTGGTTTTTCAGTTGCGCGCGGCGAATTTCCAGTGCGTCACGAAAACCCTCTGTTGTAAGGAGCGCCGTTTTAACGCCCTTCTTTTCCAGAAGAGCGTTCAGCGCCAGGGTAGTTCCATAAACAATCTGTTCCGTTTCCTTTAACAAATCTGGAAGTGTAAAGCCGAAAGCAGCCGCCAGTTCCGTCAAACCGGCAATGATGCTTTCAACAGGGTCTTCCTGATTTGTGGGATATTTGACAAAATGCCGTTCATCGGGATGCTCCTCCCCGATTCGTTCGGCGGTAAAATCCGTGAAGGTACCGCCGGTATCGATCGCTATTTTGATCATCATTTCACCTTCTGCCTTATTTCACGTATCGATGCAGCCGTTTCACCGCTTCCGCTACCCTCTCATCCATCTCGATTTTAGGCGAAAAGCCCGAGAGAGGCTTGGTGGCATCGATCCCCATTTTCGAAGTGCGGCTCAGTTCATCGGTGGAGGGATCCAAGGTGACCCCCATGCCGAGGTGCTGGGGCAGGATGGTTACGCCATAGTCAGCCTGAAGCCGCGTGGCCAAGGCCCAGAGAACCTCCTCCTCATTGAAAACATCGACGTCCTCATCGACGACGATCACCATTTTGATGTTGTGATCCACGGCAAAAGCCGCGTAGATTGCCTGTTGAGGCTGGCCTTCGGCGATTTTTTTCATGGAGATGTAGCAATGAAAGAGGCCGCAAGCGGAAAAGGGAGCGTGGACGGCTTTGATGTTGGGCAGCGTCTGATGGAGGGCGTTCAATACATCCCCTTCCCGCTGGATGGCGACGACAGTGATGTGTTCGCTGCTCATCCCCGGAGTGATATCGTGGTAAAAAGCATTTTCCCGGTAGCGTATGGCGTTTACCTGAAACACATTTTCCGTACTGCGGAAACAGGCGTAATTGGTGAATTCGGCGAAGGGACCTTCCTTTTCACGGACACCGGCAAGAATTTCCCCCTCCAGAACGATTTCGGCGTAGGCGGGTACCTGGAGATCCGAAGTAACACAATCCGCCACCTGGAGGGGTTCCCCGAAAAGCCCGGCGATGGCGCCGTATTTACCTTGGTCATAGGGGATGAGGGCCATAGAACCAAGGGCAATGTTGGGGTGTACGCCGATGACCACGGCGGCTTTGAGATTTTCGCCCCGCTCTTCACTGCGGCGGAAATACTCCCAAAGGCGCTGGCGGGAATGGAGGGAGATCCCCAGCTTGTTTTTGCCCTTTAACTGCATACGGTGAAACCCCAAGGTCTCTACGCCGCTCTCGGGATCCCGGGCCACACAGAGGCCGCTGGTCACATAGGGACCGGCGTCGATGGGAAAATGGGTGGGGATCGGCAGATCGTAAAGATTGACCTCATCCCCGGTGAGACAATGGGCGTCACAGGGCGGGTTTTCGGTAATTTTCACTTCCTCAATGCGGTTTTTGATGCGGTTGGCATAAGCCGCTGCCACTTCGTCGGCGCTAACGCCAAGGCCCTCGGCAAACCGCTCGCGACAGCCAAGGATGTTGGTAACCACGGGAAAAGCGCTGTTTTCCACCTGATCGAAGACGACAATGGGATGACGGCGCTCTTTTTCCAGATCCATCATCAAGGTGGTCATTTCATAATCTCTTTTGACGGATTCTGCGACATGGCGAAGGTTCCCCGCGGCCTTGGCCCGGTTTAAAAAATCTCTTAGATCCTGACTCTGACTCATATCGTTTCTCCTTATCTTCTTTATCGAGTCAATCCCGATTTCTTCAACGCGTCGTAGGCCAATTTGGTCAGCACCGTGGAGCAGGGCCAACAAACGGCAATCACGATCAACGTTTCCACCAGGGCGACATTCACCGGTAGATTATAGATCAGGATGAGCCCCACGAAAACAATGGCGTTGCCCAAAACATTGCAGAAAAATTGGGCGAGAATATGATGGCTCCATTTTTCCATGGAATACCGTTTGGCCACCAGGGAAACGCCGAGGGAACCCAAGGCATTGGCAAAAACAAAGGCCAGCCAAAGAGGGCTGTACCAAATGGAGATCAGCGCCTCCACTTCCCCGGCGATCAACCCCGCGGGCTGACGGTAAAGCAAGGCGATGATGCCGGTAAAAAAGGCCCAGCAGGTGCCGTTGATCAGATACATCCCGGCTTTACCCGTGGGCAGCAGGTTATCGATGAACCCCGTGGCTTGACAGGCGATGACAAAGACGATGCCCAAGATCACGGAGCCCACCAGGGCTTTGGTGTCGGTTCTGAAAAAGCTGTTGTGCTGGGCAAGTTCTTTTGGTTGAGACATGGTCATTTCCTCCTAAAATTTACTTAATACTTAAATATGAATATAGAAATTTAAAACAATAAAGGCAATGGGCAGCAAAAAGCAGCAGCCGATTTCGGCGGCGGTGAGATGCAGCTCCTTGGAGAAGGTCCGCCTTTCACTTTTACCGAAGCCCCTCAACTCCATGGAAAGGGCGATTTCTGAAGTGCGGCGGAGGGCCCGGTAGAGAAAGGGCATCACGGTGAGGGGCATCATTTTAACGCGGTTTACCAGGCCGGCGGCAGCCACGCCGCGGACTGCCTGGCTATCGCTGATTGACGCGTACTCCTCCTTGAGCAGCGGCAAAAACCGCGCCGCCATCGTGATCAGCATCGCGTAACGGTAAGGCACACGAAAGCCGATGAGCATCAGCACGGCGTCCTCCGACGGCGTCCAGGTCATCATCTGAATCGCTGCCAAAGAAACGGCGACGGTGCGCAAGAGGCCAAGGAGTGCGGCGGGGAGGGCGCCGCTGTAGACTTCGAGGATTCCCCACTGCCAGATCACCACACCTTCCCTGTTAAAGAGCAACTGCATCAGAAAGAGCTGTGAGGCGACGATGAGGAAAAGCAGCAGCAAAATGCTGTACTTTTTCACACTCCCCGTCAAAAACAGATCGGTAAAAAACACCAGGGCAATGATAATGGCCTGGGTAGCCAAAGAAGGAGACAGCAGCGCGGTGAAGAGCAATGTGAGGCACCAAATCAATTTCAGGCGGGGGTCAAAAATATCAGACCGCTTTCTCTTCATGTTCATCTTCATGTTCATGTCTTTCTTCCTCCCCTCCCTGCCAAAGGGACGCGGCGACGGTTTCGAAATCCCTCTGTTCATAGTCGGCGCTGAGCCGCTGGCGATCCAGGAGCAGAATGCGGTCGGCATAAGCCAACACCGCTCCCGGATCGTGGCTGACGAGGATCACGGTGCCGCCGTCGGCGCGGAAGTCCGCCAGCAGATCCATGACCAGACGGCAGTCTTCCTCTTGAAGACCGGCGGTGGGTTCGTCGGCGATGATGATTTCCGGATCGTGGATTAGCGCCGAGGCCGCCGCCAACTTTTGGCGCTGACCCCGGCTTAAACACTGGGGATGACAGTCCCCGTAGGCGGCAAGACCCACCTTCTTTAAGATTTTTTCGACCTTCGCGGTTTTTTCCGCTTCTTTGAGAGGCAAATTCTTTAAGGCAAAAGCGGCTTCCTTTTTCACCGTATCGGCAAAAATCTGCAAGTCGGGGTTTTGAAAGAGAAAACCGATTTTGGCCCTCAAAGCAAAGGCCGATTTTTTCGTCATGGCTTTGCCGAAGACCTCGATTTTCCCCCGGGTCGGCAAGAGCAGCCCCTCCATGAGCTTGAGCAGGGTGGTTTTGCCGCTGCCGTTGACCCCCATGATGGCCAAAAATTCGCCGCGGCGCACCTGAAAGGTGATTTCCTCACAGCCTAAGATACCGCCTCGATAGACATAAGAGACATTTTCCAGGGAAAGCACGGTTTCTGCTGTTTTAACCGCCGGCCTCCGCGCCGGCAGAGGCAGGGGCGGCGACGGGTAATCCCTGCCCCGGTAAACCTTTTTGAGCGTCCCCTTCTCCAGCACCAGGACACGGTCGGCAAAATCAGCCAGGTTAAGACCGTGATCCGCCGCGACAATCACGGTAACGCCCTTTTCCCGATGGATTTTGCGAATCAGCGCGTACAGCTTCAGCTTACCCTGGCGGTCGAGCTCCGCCCCGGGCTGGTCAAGGACGAGAACCGGCGTAGAGAGCGCCAAAACCCCGGCAAAGACGAGACGTTGGGCCTGTCCCCCGGAAAGACTCGTCGTCTTTCTATTTTCCAAACCCTGCAAACCGGCAAAGGAAAGCGCCTCCTTACTGCGGGAAGCGATCTCCTCCCGGGAATAACCCAAATTGGCCAAACCAAAGGCCACCTCCGCTTCGACAGTGACGCTGACGATCTGATTTTGCGGTTCCTGAAACATATAGCCAAGGTATTGACAGATTGCCGCCAGGGGCAGCTCCATGATGTCTTTCCCCATCAGAGTGACGCTGCCGTCCAACAAGCCGCCCTCATATTTCATCGCCGCGCCGGTGAGGGTATGCAGCAAGAGGCTCTTGCCGGCCCCCGACGCGCCGGTCACAGCGATAAACTCGCCCTTTTTTACGGTCAGGGCGATGTTTTTGAGGGCCGCTCCGGCCTGATCGGGAAAAGTAAGTGATTTGATGTTAATTTGCAGTGCCGTATCCATAAAACCCCCGTATAAAATAAAAAAAGTTCCAGCAGATCGGTGATACCGATCAACTGAAACTTTACCGTTGTTCCACGTGAACTCTTTTTATGGCAGGTCTTCTGACTCACAGTTTTACCCGATGGCCGCGCCTTCCCGGCTGCCCGGTGGCAAAATGCGGTTCTCAACAACTGTATACAGCGGTGGGTCCGTTCAGGTTTCGCACCTGATTCCCTATTCTCCCCCTTGGGGCACCATAAAAATCATATATAACTGCGGTCATTATACAAAATAACAACAATCCTGTCAAGGGAAAATCTTTGGCTTTTCAGGATTCTGACCAGTTTTCCCGATCCGCCAAAATCATATCCCGGCGCACGGTAAAAGGCAGCCCCGTCAATCCGGGACAGAAAGAAAGCAACTGCTCTGCATCGGCAATCAGCGCTTCCTTCTTTTTCCGGCTCAGCTTTTTTATGGCATACTCCCCTTTGGCGGCGTTGGCCAAAGTATCGGTCTGCCAAAGGGCCAAAAGGGCTTTTATGGGGTGGGCCCGGGTATATTTGGCGCAAGCCTTTCCTTTTTCCCGGTGCTCTCTTAGCCTTACTTCGATATCCTTGGCGATTCCCGTATAGTATGTCCCGTCTTGACAGACGATGATATATAAAAATGCCATGGCTTTGCCTCGCTTTCGTCTTTATATTATACCAAAATAATAGGATATTTTGTATTGAAAAAGATGCTGTTCTCCGTTATACTGTAACAGGAAGAACAGCAAAGGAGAAGAACCATGCCCGATCATCTCGCCAGTTTTCAACTGGATTTCCTGACGCCGGATCTTTTCCAGAAGATCGTCAAAAAAGCTGTGGCCGAGGGAAGCCGCGTCAGGGGCAACCACGGCAACTATATCAATTTTCATATGGGCGATATCCTGCTCATTGTCCGCACCGCTTACGACCCGGAAAAAGGTCTTGATTACATCACGGGATTTGATTCCCATATCAAGGGCTGCTGCGTCTGGGACTGCGTGATAGAGCGGGAAGAAGAAAACGAAGATCCCACAGTTAAGACTGTTTTCATCAAAAGCAACGGCAAGGAGCTGCCTTTACCCCTAATCAACGGCGATATCCTCCCCGCTTACAGCAAGGGTGAAAGCTTTCCGGCGCAAATCGCGGCCTATCCCGAGGAAATTTCCTTTCAGCGGGAAGATACCGGCGGCGCCATTGTGGCAAAGGACGGTCAGACCGTGTCGATCTGCGGCAAAGCTTTGGGGTTTCGAGAGGGCCAAACCGTCTATATGGGCGGTGTGATGACGCGCTTTCTCATCTGCCTCCTAAAGACGGATCACGGCGAAATCGAGTTGGCCTTCCCCGGAAACCTTGTCGATGAAAAAGAGGAGGAGGAGAACCTGCTCTGCCCCGGTTCCTACGTCCGCTGTCAAGGAACGCTGACGGGAAACCCGGCCATCTACGTAAGGGAAAAAGGCATCCCCGGAAAAGAAAGAGAAGAAATAAAAAAATGAAACGAAAATCAAAATGCGACGACTGCACGAACTATCTGTTAGACGATGAGACCGATTACTATACCTGCCTCGTCGATTTCGACCAAGACGAAATGGAGCATTTCCTCACCTTTACCGACGACGACTGCCCCTACTACCGTTTTGAAGACGACCACTTTCTGGCCAAGAAACAATGACCGCATGAAGGGGGGCTGTTCCAAAAAAACGTCTCCTCCATACGTCAATAAGCCCCGATATGACCTGGGGTTGATGGATACACTGAAAACACTGCGACGATCCGCCGCAGTGTTTATTACGTTATCATCAGCTCATTCAGCTTTTTGCCGTCAGTTTAAAAACATCGGCGGCTCTCCCCAAAACAAGCATATGATCACCGCTTTGGAAGGCGTAATCAGCGCCGGGCAGGGGCTTAAGATCGTTTTTCTGTTTGACGGCGACAATATTGAGCTTGTATTTCCTGCGAATATTCAACTCTCCCACGGTCTGTCCGGCCCATTGGGGTAAAATCGGGATCTCATAAAGGGAATAGTCTTTGGTCAGTTCAATATAGTCGAAAATATTTCTGGAATTACAACGCACCGCCAACTTTTCCGCCATCTCCCGTTCGGGATATACCACTTCATCGGCGCCGATTTTTCTCAGCAAATCGGCCTGTATATCGCGCTTTGCTTTGGATATAACATGCTTTGCGCCGTATTCCTTTAAAAGCGAAGTGACAACGAGAGAAGACTGAAAGTCGTCGCCGATGGCGACAAAGCAAATATCAAAATTTTCCACGCCCAGGGATTCCACAACCGTGGCGTTGGTACAATCGCCGATTTCCGCGTCGGCGAAAGAAGAAAGATACTGCTGAATCACGTGTTTATCCTTATCGATCACCATTACGTCGTTGCCCAGAGCTTTCATTTTATGGGCCAGGTGCCGCCCAAACCTGCTCATGCCGATCACCAATACCGATTTCATCATTTCCTCCTTAACCGATCAATATCCGTTCCACAGGACGTTCGACCGGTACTTTTTTATTCTTTTCCAGTAAAACAAGAAACAGAGTCAAACCGCCGATACGGCCGAAAAACATCAACAGAGATAAAATGATTTTTGACGCCGCCGTCAAAGACGGCGTAATTCCAAAAGAAAGGCCTACGGTGCCGACGGCGGAAACGACGTCAAACAAAATGGCTTCCAAATCAAAAGGTTCGATGATGCAAATCACCGCCGTCGCAAGTATCACCGCGGCAAAGTAAATGGTCACAATGGAAGTGGCCTGACGCACCATGACATTATCCAAACGTTTCTTAAAAACAGTGATTGTGTCACTGTTTCTGGCCGAAGCAATGGCGCAGATCAAAACCACAAAGATGGTGGTGGTTTTAATACCCCCGGCGGTAGACCCGGGACTGCCGCCAACAAACATATAAAACAAGGTCAAAATATAACCCGTATCGCTAAGGCTGGCCTGATCGACGGAATTGAACCCTGCCGTGCGCGGCGATACCGACTGAAAGAGCGCCGCCACCGCCTTATCAACACCGTTCAGATTGGCGAATACGCCCTGGCTTTCACTGAAATAAAACGCCCCCCAGCCAAAGCAAATCAAAAAGGCCGTCACCGAAAGGACAATTTTACTGTGGAGGGAAAAACGCTGGAAATGAAATTTGTTTTTCGCCAAATCCGTCCACACAAGAAAACCGAGACCGCCGATGATAATCAGAGAAATCAAGGTCAAGCAGACCACGGCATCGCCGGTGTAGTCCGTAAAGGAAGAGAATTCCCGGTATTTGCCCATCAGATCAAAACCGGCATTGCAAAAAGCCGAAACGGAATGAAAAATCCCGTAGTAAATCCCCTGTCCAAGTCCCATTTGGGGAACAAACCGCAGCGATAAAATCACAGCGCCCAGGAATTCGCAGCAAAACGTCCCGATCAAAATCCGTTTCAACAGGGCAACAATGCCGTTATATTGCATGCTGCGAAAGGACTCCATCAATAACCGGCGTTCATGAAAACTGACGTTCTTTCTGGCAAAAATCGTAAACATGGAAATCATGGTCATAAAGCCAAGTCCGCCGATTTGAATCAGCAATAGAATAACAATCTGTCCGAAAAGCGACCAATACGTATAAGTGTCGCCGATAATGAGACCGGTCACACAAGTGGCACTGGTGGCGGTAAAAAATGCGTTGACCAGCGCTGTCCAATCCCCGCTTTTGGACGCCACCGGTAAAGTCAACAGCAACGTGCCGCAGCAAATAACAATCAAAAAACCCATGGCGATGCTGCGCGCATACGTCATCCGGTATCGTTTCGCTGCCATAAAAACACCTCTGATCCGTTAAAATCAAGCTGTCATTCAATGATATAGCTTATTCTATACCTTAAAATAAAAAAAGCAACCTTTTTTTACGATTCCACTTTATCCCATATAGGCAAAAGTGATACGCTTTTTACAGACATACTGTTCCTGTTCTCCCTAAAAGGGTTTCTTCTCTCCTTGGCATATTACGCTGAAATAACGTCCTTGCACAGTTTTCGCGCCAGATAGACGAAGGGCGTATCAAGGAGGGTGGTAAAAATATAGATCAGATACGTTGAGGAAATGATCGAAATCAAGGTTTGCAGGTCATATGTTCCCCAAAAGGCGGCCAAATTAAATAAAATAGAATTCATCAGCTGGGAAATCAGGGTCGCCACATTGTTTCTGAGCCATAAAAACCCCTTTTTGCTGTTGCTGAAACGCTCCGTAAGGGACCAAATCACGTGGTAAAGCTGGACGTCCAAAAGCTGTACGACAATATAGACGGAAATTCCCGCCAAAACCATGCGGGGCGTATGAGAAAAGACCTCTTGCAGCGCGGGAGAGAGGGCGCTGTTAACAGAGGGCTGATACCACATCCAGGTCTGAGAGATCACAAGGAAAAACAGAGAAGCGGCAATCCCGATATAGACGCCGCGCCGTGCCGCCTTTTTTCCCGCAGTTTCGCTCAAAATATCCGTGATCAAAAAAGTTGAGGCAAAGAGCACATTGCCCAAAGTCTGTTCCAGGCCAAAAGCAACCACAAGCAGCAATACTTCAATATTGGCGGTAATCGTCACCACCGCATTGAGGCAATAAAGCCCCGCATTACCAAATAAGCGATAAAAGAGGATGACGCTGCCGTAGATCAACAGCACAGAAATGAGCAGCAAAAGTTCATTGATTCCCATGATTTCTTCCTATCTTCCTTCCCGGCAATAAAAAAACGCCCGCCATGGACGTGAAAAAAATATATAGTGTCAAACTATACAGGAAAGTCCATAGTTTTGGTACGGCAGGATGGTTTCGAACTGCCTATAGCATTTTTCTATCTGCCATTATAAACGAAAAAATACAAAAATGCAATAAAATATTTGCTGGCAGGAAGTGCCGTTTTATGTTATATTAAACAAAAAGAAGGGAGCCTATGCTTATGCTGCACATCGGTTGTCATCTCTCAGCCTCCAAAGGCTATTACCATATGGGCAAAACCGCGTTGGAACTGGGGGGCGATACCTTCCAGTTTTTCACCAGAAATCCCCGGGGAAGCAAAGCAAAAGCCATCGACGAAAAGGACGTGGCCAAATTTAACGCCCTGGCCAAAGAGAATCATTTTCCCTGCATTTTAGCGCATGCGCCGTATACGCTGAACGCCTGTTCCGATAAGGCGCAAACCCGCGAATTTGCTTGGGAAACCATGGCTGACGATTTGAAACGCATGGAATATACCCCCCATAACCTCTATAATTTTCACCCCGGTTCCCATGTGGGACAAGGGGTTGAACAGGGCATCGCCTACATTGCCGCCATGCTCAATGAGCTTATGACAAAGGATCAAACCACCACCGTACTGCTGGAAACCATGGCGGGGAAAGGCAGCGAAGTAGGCAGCACTTTTGAGGAGTTGAAAGCCATCATCGATGAAACCAAACGCGATGAGAAACTCGGCGTTTGCCTTGATACCTGCCACATTTTTGACGGCGGTTACGACATTGTCCACGACCTCGACGGCGTGATCCGGGAATTTGACCGCGTCATCGGCTTGGATCGCCTAAAAGCCATCCATATCAACGACAGCAAAAACGAGGCGGAAAGCCATAAAGACCGCCATGAAAAAATCGGCGACGGTCACATCGGCCTCGATACCTTCACCCGTATCATCAATCATCCGGATTTGAGGCATCTGCCCTTTTATTTGGAAACCCCCAATGAGCTGGACGGCTACGCCCAGGAAATCGCCCTTTTGAAATCCCTCTATCAGGAATCCTGAATCTTGAATTCCAATATAAACAGAAAATGCTGCGAAACACCTGTTTCGCAGCATTCTCTGTTTTTTAAGAAGGTATTCCATTAATTTAAGCCGGCGCGTTTCTTAAAACGCTCCACACTGTTGATGGGCAGATCAAGGATTTCCGCGATGCGCATCTTCACTTCCATGTTGATGGGAACATTATCGGTGGGCTGCATCATGCCAAGCCCGTGCTTTTCCCGTAATTCCGCCATCATCAGGGGATCGGCCAGATCTTCCACGGGAACTCCCAATTTTTCCGCCACATAGGCCTTGGCCCGATCAATTTTATAGCCCTTTGCCAGCTGTACCCTTAGCACCATATCTCCGGTGCTGCGGATGCCGCACATACCGACAGCAAGCTCGTGGGCGGCTTCCATGCCAACGGGATCGCCCACGCCAATCTACAAGCCGTCTACATGGGCGATTTCCACCAGGGCTTTATCAATTCTGGAAACCGCGTCAATGGGGGCGTTGCCGGTCATCGGCACAGCGCATACTCCCATGCCCACATTGGCATGAACCGGGATTTCCGCCACCTCAGTACAGGCCTTTAGGAACGTGCAGACCCTCGCCAAATTCCAGGGCAAGCTTTCACTGGTATTCGTATTGACCACGGCGCCAAAGATCGTGGCGCCGGCTTTTTGCGCCAGTTTTACCTGATCATGGGGATAAAGTCCGGCCAGACGAACACCGTTGTATTCCAGTTTCCCGTGCATACCGAGGACAAATTCCCCGGCCATACCCATTTCCACACCGAGATCAGGATGCTTCTTACGGATGATTTCCACGGCTTTCAAAGCGGCCAGCAGATCGGCGTCGCCGGAGGCGCCGCAGGTATCAAAATTCATCCCGTCAGCCCCCACCTCGTACATCCCGTCAGCCACATAAACAATATCCCGCACCGCGTGTTCCACGGCTTCTTCCTGGGCTGCCCAGGCTTCCTGGAGCTTGCCCAAAGGCAGCAGTTCCGCCCAGTTATCCACAGGGCCGTCGGGCTTCGTATAGAAGCCGAGATTGGGCATACCGCCGTATAACAGCGGAATCACGGTATTATAGAGGGCCAGTTGCATCTGGGCCGCTTCCGCGTGCATCACGGATTTCACCGCTTTATAGCAATAATCAAGATGGCCGAAATCCACGGAATCACTGCCCCAGCCTTTTTCGTGTACCTGGGTGTTCACCACCCGGTCAACGGCAATATTGGCGTCAAATCCAAGCTTGAAACCGCCGGCATCGGAGGTGGTGACGATTTCCCGGCCCCGCTCCACCCCGACCATACTGCCTTTCATCGTGATGATTTCAAAAAGGGCGTCCTTTTCTTCCTCACTAAGAGCCGGGATTTCCCCGCGCTCTACAGCATCGGCAACGCCGGCTTCCATATCGGCGCGGATTTCACTTTCCGTCAGTTCCACGGTATAGCCGTCGCCCATACGAGTGATATATTTTGCCATAGCTTGTTCTTCCTTTCCGCTTTAATGCAGCAATTGCAGTACTTTAACAACAGCTTCCGCAGCGTCTTCGCCATAGGCGTCGGCGCCGATGCGGTCAGCCCAGCGCTGCGTCGCCGGAGCGCCCCCCACCATGGTTTTGTATTTTTCCCTAAGGCCCTTGGCGGCCAAAGCGTCCTCCAGCTCTCTTTGTTGATTCAGGGTTGTCGTCAGCAGGGCGGAAGTACCGATAATATCGGCGTTATGGGCTTCCGCCGCGGCGATGATTTCCTCTACGGAAACGTCACGGCCAAGATCGATGACTTCGACACCCTGGGTCTTAATGAGAGAAATCACGATCCCTTTGCCGATATCATGAACGTCCCCCTGAACGGTGGCGATGACCATCACGCCTTTTTTCTCACCGGTGCTACCCTTTTTGGCCATGGCGGCTTCGATGACTCCCGTCACTTCCTGCATACATTCGGCAGTCAGCATCAGTTCCGGCAAGAACACTTTGCCTTTGCTGAACAGTTCGCCGACTTCGCGAATACCGGCGGAAAAGCCGTCGGACAAAACCGTCACCAAGTCCACGTTTTCCGCCACGGCTTTGTTGGCCGCGGCAAGGGCCGCAGCCCGGTCACAATGGATCATGGATTCTTTTGCTTCCAGGATAATTGCTTCTAAGGACATTGCTTTTGCCTCCTATTGTTATTTTCTACCTCATGTAAATGCAAGAACCGTGCCAGCCGGCAAAAACTATAAAAAAAACGCGAACCCCAAAAGAATGGGGGTTCACGCTTTTTTATTTTGGTTTTCAGGTGTTACATAGTGTAATATACATGTTACGCAATGTTACGATATTGTCACACGGAATACTTTTTCAATTTCCGATAAAACGCCGTACGGGAAATGCCCATGGCATCGGCGGCGGCGCTCACATTGCCGTCATACATGGCCAAGAGCCGCTGCATTTCAATTTTTTCCGCTTCTTCTTTGCGGCGCTTCCCTTCTTTGCGCTGGTCGGCAAGGGTCAGCACCGCGGTATTCTCCTCGGGGGGCGCGTCATGATAAACATATTCCCTTCGTCCCTGGATGTGTTTGGGCAAATCTTCCACGGTAATGGCATCGCCGTGGCACATAAAAAAAGTGCGTTCCGTAATGTTTTGCAGTTCCCGGACATTACCCGGCCAATCGTACTCAATCAACCTTCGGTAAACCGTCCCCTGCACTGTAAGGTGTTTATCGCTGTGGCAGAGCTTCTTCAGAAAATGATCAAAAAGCACCGGAATATCCTCTTTTCTGCTGCGCAGTGCTGGGATTTCCAGGGTAATGACGTTCAGGCGGTAGTAAAGGTCCTGGCGAAAACTGCCGGAGACGATTTCCTGATAGAGGTTTTTATTCGTTGCGCAGATAATGCGCACATCCACGGGGATCAGTTTCTCACCGCCTACCCGTTGCACCGCCCGCTCCTGAATCACGCGGAGCAGCGATATTTGCTGTTCAAGGGGCATATCGCCGATTTCGTCCAAAAAAATCGTGCCGCCGTTGGCGATTTCAAATTTTCCCGGTTTGCCGCCTTTTTTGGCGCCGGTGAAAGCGCCCTCCACATAGCCGAACAGCTCACTGGCAATGAGGTCTCTCGGAATGGAACCGCAGTTAATGGCTACAAAAGGACCGCTTCTGCGAGGGGAGGCGTTATGGATCGATTGGGCGAAGAGCTCTTTGCCGGTACCGCTTTCCCCTTCGATGATCACCGTGCCGTCGTGACCGGCAATCTTTTTGGCGATGCTGATCAGCTCTTTCATCCTGCCGCTCTCGCCGATGATATCAGAAAACCGTACTTTTGCCTGATTGCCACTGATCTTTGAAATCAGCCGACTGACTTCCGCCACGGTGCGCAGGATCAATAAGCCGTAGGGATTGCCCTGGTCATCGGCGAAAGCCACCCCCGAAGCGAGACAGTGAATCTCTTCCTCGGGACGTTCAAAAACAATCTCAATATCTTCAAAATTCTTTTTTTCTTTTAAAAGCCGATCAAAATAGGAGCCCTTCTTCTGCCGCTGACCGCGGATGTAGGATGCGATCTGATCTTCGATCACAGACCAAACAGGGTCTTTGCCGTAATTTAAAATATGCACATCATCGCTGCAATCGAAGGAAACAACGCATTCAGAGATGCAGTTTAAAGTGGAGCGCAAGTAATCGTTGGCCCGCTCCAATCTCTGATTGGCTTTGTTCAGCTCCAGGTTTCTGCGCTGAATCTGCTCTTCCAAACCGTCTTGCACGAATTCCGCCAGATCAACGGCTTCCTTATAACCGGTGATGTCGCGACAGACATCCTGATATTCCAGGACCTTGCCGTTTTCATCAAAGAAGGCATGACCGAAGAACTCCACCCACACGGCTTTCCCATCGCTGCGCAGGGCACGGCAGAGATAGTGATAGGAGGGTTGCTCCGGCGAAAGGTAGCGCAGAATATCGACGATTTTTTCCCGATCTTGGTCATAGACGAAACGCATGGTATCGGTGTGGAGAACATCTTCTCGCTTCACTTGATAAAAATCGCAAAAGGTTTTGTTGACGTAAGTCAGGGTATTGTCGGGAAGACTGCGTTCCACGGACTCACTGAGACAGTCGAGAATACCGTTAAGCTGCGCCTCACTTTTTTCCAGCGCCGCGATACGCTCATTTGCCACCTTGAGCCTTGCTTCGGTATCAAAAAGCTGTTTTTTGAGATCCATGATTCTCACCTCAACTCAAGGCTACCACGGTTGACAACTGTTGTCAACCATTGACATAAGGAAGAAAAAGATAGAGTCCCTTGTAAAAAGGGACTCTTATATACTTTCTATTCTATATTATCTGAATTATCTGAATTATTTGAATTATTTTAGATCTTCGCCATTATCACAGGTATAGCGCCATTCGATGACGTCGCCGGCCCCCACGCGATAATTGGCGCAGCCGTAGTTGGGACTCCAGTCATTGACGAAATATTCCCAGCCGGAAAGTTCACCGCAATCGAATTCGTAGAGGTTGGCGATGCCCTCCACATAACCGCCGCCGTAGGCGGGGGAATCTTCATATTCCATCTGAATTTTATGTTCTTTCGTCACTGCCAGCAAAACGTCAAGGACTGTATCGCCTTCGTCAAAAGAACATGTCGTCGTCTCGAGGATGATGCCGTCTGCCGGCAGGATCTCCCTTTTGGCGCTGGCAAGAAGGTCCATATTTTCCGTAACCGTGACACATTCGATCTTGACGGTACAGGCACCGCTACCGTTGCCGCTTTCAGCCGTGCTGCCGTCGCCTTTATCAAGATACTGGTTGGCCTTTTCCGTGGAAGTTGTGGCGCAACCCGTAAGCGTGGCGACCGCCATGATCATCAGGAATATCCACGGTATGGTTTTTCGCAAAAAATGATGCTGCATCAAAAACGCCTCTCTTTTTTCATCACTTGTACTGTTTCACCGCGTCGTATAGATCATAATATACCCTGCCCCAAGACGGCACGGAAGCGGAAAGTTCCTCGTCTGTCAGTTGTTTGGCCGCCTTGAGAGCGACCGCCAGCGTTTTGTCCGCAGGATTTTCCGCGGCCAAGGCTTCCCCGGCGGTCATCAGATCCCGCAACTTCTCCCCGTTGACGCCGCAACGGATCCAAGCCATATCCTCGCTCTTATATAGCACCTGATAAAGGTCGACAAATTCAAGATAATACTGGCTGTTATAGTAGGAACTGACGTTTTCTTCACCGTTCATCAGATTATCGTACATCATCGCCAAAGGATCTTCTCCCAGCCAGGGTTCATCCTTCGTTACATCGTAGCCGGACAAACCGGCGTCGGTCAAGGCCGTCAGGCCCGTCACCACACAACCGGCGGAGATGCCGGTAGACCCCATGGTGCCGGAAGCGAGATCCTCGCTGATCACGCTGATGTAGCCGTCGATGGCGGCGGCGATTCGCTCACGGTAAGCGGGTTCAGCCATATAACGCTCCAGGGCTACTGCGGCCCAGCCACCAATATCCGGGCCCATGGACACCGTTTCCAACTGCTTACAGCAGTAATCCACATAAGCAGCCTCGGTTTCCGCCGACATAGGTGCGCCGGCGGCCTGTAAGGCCAAAAAATAAAAAACGGGGATGGCAAAACCGCCGCTCACTTCGGCAGCGGCTAAGTCACTCACGAGATCTTCCCCTTGATAATCATAGGGGTTTTCTCCCATCATAATCAAACCGAGGACAACGGCGCCTTGCTGCTCACTGTTTTCAGCGGAGAGATCAAAGGTATAGGAACCGTCTTGAATCTCATCGCCAAAAACAGCATAAGCCGCGGAAATTCCCCAAAAATCAGCCAAATCGGTGTGTTTTTGGTAATGGGCCACAGCGTCTTCGTAGGCGGTAACAACCCGCTGGTCAGCACCGGGGATCGTCTCCGTAGACGGTCCGCCGCAACCACTGAAAACCATGGCGGCAAGGACCAGCAGGACCGCCAAAAATCGACTTTTTATTTTGATCATATCAACATCAACCCACAAAGGAATTTACTCGGCGGCGGTTACCGTCAAAGCGGAATGAAAGGCGAGGCTTCCCGTATCCGCCGGCATATAGGCGACGACGGTAAAGGTACCCGCTTCCTCCACATGGAAGGTTACCGTACCCGCACTGTCACTGACCGCCCCCGCCAGATCGGTAAGACTGCCGTCTGCCTCTAAAAGGGCCAACTGTACCCCGGCCAGGGGCGTCAAATAATTCTCGCCAATCTCTTCCGTACCGTAGGAAGCGTAAATGCAGAAAGGATAACCCTTTACCGTCAGCGTTGTTTCCGCGCCGGCGGTCACGGATAATTGATTGATTTTTTTATCGTCCTGGAGGAACCAAATCATGTTGTCCGTATAATTTTCGGTATCCTGATAGGCGACGACTTCCACCACATCGTTGTCGGTCACTTCGGTCTGACTGATCATAAGGGACTCATAACCACCGTATTCGCTGGTCACTTCGCTATGGGCGGCTTCTCCGTTGAGGATCACAGACCAGGAGGTGGTGGCGTTTCCAAAGGCTTTGCTGATCCAACCGCCGTCCACCGCAAAATAATCATTGCAGGTGTCCACGGTAAAAGCTTCACCGTACTGCGCTTTATGCATGGCGACAAGAACATCCAAAGCGGAAACGGCGCTTTCGGCAGCGATCTGATCTTCATAACCATATGATTCCGCCGTATCGGCAGTAACCGTCAAAGCCTGATAGGGAAAATCATAATTGCCGTTTAACTGTGAATCGGCATAAACCGTAACGGATAGTGTTGCGGCTTTTTCCTTTTCATTACCACCACAACCAGCGAGAAGAGAAGAGACAACAAACAGCGCAATGATCGCTGCCATCCATTTTCCATACTTTTTTGTCATTTCAAATGAACCTTCCTTTGCAAAAATAGAAAACACCACGCCCCAGGTGACGCCGGATCAAACAAACAGTGAAGACCTTTTGTGGGAAAAAGATTTTTCTTTTTCGCCGGTCAACGTGAATTCGCGGAAAATCCCGCCCCGGGACGGCAGGGAGCCATCCCCCTTTTGCTTGGGTTTTCAATTAAACCCATTATATCATGTCAGAGCCAACTGTCAACCGCCGGTCAACAGAAGAGAAAAGAAGCATAAAACAAAAATAAAAGAGGGATACGGCGTTTTCCGTATCCCTCAAATACTATTTTATTCCAGATCACCGTTGACACAAGTATAGTTCCAGGCGATCTCATCACCGGAGCTGACCACATAACTACCGCAGGAGTAATTGGGGTACCAGCCGTTGACACAGTATTCCCAGCCGGAGCGGCCGCCGCAGTCCTTCTCGTAAAGATTGGCGATGCCCTCCACATAGGCGCCGCTATAGGCAACGCTTTCGGTGAATTCCATATGAATGTTGTTCTTTTTCGTCACTCGTTTCAAAACATCGAAAACCGTTTCCCCTTTATAGAAAGTAACCGTGGTTTTCTTTAGAATCACCCCGTCACTGGGAACAAGGCTCTTTTTTTCCGCCGCCAAACTGGACATATTGTTGAGAATCGTGGCACAGCTGATCGAAATGGTGCATTGGTTGGTCACCGAAGTATCCACCGACTGATTCTCTTCCGTCACGGCCTTGGGTTGATTCGCCACCGTGGAAGAGGAAGCAGAGGAAGACGAAGAGCCGTTACCATTTTGTCCCGTAACGGCGGCGGCAGAGTTGTTCGACGCTTCTGCCGCATCGGAACTTTCAGATGATTCCCCGCCGGATTCGCTCTCTTCAATATCATAAGCGCCGACTTCGCCGGAGTCATACTTGGAGTAGTCCTGTTCCGATGTATCGCCGTTGCCGTCCAAATATTGCTGCGCTTCCTCTGTTGTAATCGTGCCGCAACCGCTTAGGCAAAAGGCGGCAAGGAGCGAAAGAAGCGCAAGCCACACAAATTTTTGCACGTATCGTTTCATCATCGTAACACTTCCTTTATACGTTATACATCCGTTTTGGACATCAGGCCGTAAATGATTTTTGCTACCTGGGCCCTGGTGGCGGTTTCCGCCGGTTTGAAATAGTTGTTGCCCATACCGTCAATGATGCCTTCGTTCACCAGGGTATAAACGCTGTCTTTGGCGTAGGTAGAGATGGCGTTATCATCGGTAAAAGGCGTGGCATTGCCCTTGGTCAGAGAGATGCCCATGGTTTCCGCGTAACGGCAGATAAACGCCGCCATCTGTTCTCTGGTCACGGATTGATCCGGTGTAAAGCTGGCGGTGCCGGTGCCTTTGGCAACTCCGTTTTCATAAGCCCAGATGATCGCCGAAGCGTACCATTTCGTGGAGGACACATCGGAAAAAGGATTATTGCCGGTATAAGCCGGCTGCCCCGCCATATTGTAGAGAATCTGCACCATCATACCGCGGGTCAGTTTGGCGTTGGGCTCAAAGACCGTCCCCGCAGCGTTGGTGCCGTTCATCAGACCCTCAGCGACCACGCCGCTGACCTTCTCGTAGTACCAGGCAGAAGCGTCGAGATCCGTCATCAAAGCGGCGTTGCCCTTTTCCCGGCAAGTTTCCACGGCACGACAGAGAGCGTAATAGGATGCTCCCCAAGTGGGAATTTCTTCGCTTAATGCCGTTTCCGTAAGACCGTTCACCGCGGCCAAAGCTTTTTCCAAACGGTCGATGCTGCCCCTGGTATAGCGGGCCTTATCGGCCAAAAGCGCGTTGGCCTCACTGGTCAACGTTTCCAGCTGCCCTCTCGTGACGCCGCAGGCGATCCAGCAGGGCTGGCTGCCTTTATAGAGCACCTTGTAGAGATCGGAAAATTCCATGTAATACTGATGGTCATAGAAGGAGCTGACTTCTGAACTTTTAAAACACTCCCACATCAGCTTTAACGGAGGCGTTGTCATGGTGGCCCAAGGCGCGTCCGCCGTTACATCGTAACCGTCGACGCCCATGGCGGTGAGGGCGGTGAAGCCGGTGACCACGCAGCCGGTGGAAAGTCCCGCCGAACCCATGCTGGCGCCGGCCATATTTTTGGCGACTTCCGTTTGATACGTCGTCAGCGCTGTGTTAATCCTGCTTTGATAGGTTGGATCGTCAAGATAACGGCTCAGGGCCACCAAAGCCCAGCCGCCAATGTCAGGGCCTTGGGAAAGATCTGTAAGCTTTTCACAGCATTTGTTCACCAAGGCTTCTTCCTGGGCCGCGGTTAGGTCGTAACCGGCGGCTTGAAGGGCCAGGAAGTTAAAAACGGGCACGGAAAAGGCGCCGGTATCTCCCATGGCGGCGACTCCCTGGATCAAATTTTTACCTTTATAGTGATAAGGGTCGTCGCCCATCATGATCACCGCCAGGGCGTTAGCCCCAAGCTGGCTGGGATCGCTTTCCGTGGCATTGTAAGTATAATTCCCGTTCTGAATCGCCTCACCGAGTCTGGCGTAGGCGCCGAACACCGACCAATAGCTGGTCAAAGTTTTATGAGAATCCAAAGAATAATATGCATTTGCCGCCTTATAACCCTGATCCAAATAAGTGTTTATTTCTGTGCTGGTACCGACGGTACTATCAGCGGTGACCGCCGCAGCCGCCGGCAAGCTACAGAAAAGCAGCACAGTGAGACAAACCGCGAGGAACAGGGTATGTTTGCCAGAATGTTTCATTTCATCCTCCCTTTTCTATTTTGCAAGACTATGCTGCCCCTGCTTACACAGGGGCAGCCTATGCTTCTATTCACTGTTGCGAAGAGATCATTCCAGGTTTTGCAGCCGATAGATGATTTCCGCGGCCTGGGCACGGGTGGCCGTTTCTTTCGGCGCGAATTTATTGTGACCCATGCCCTTGATCACGCCGGCTTTCGCCAGACTGTAAACAGCGTCTTTGGCGTAAGGGGAAATGGTGCTATCGTCGTCGAACAAAGCGCTGCCGTCACCGGAGGGCAAGTCAAGACCGACCACCGAGGCAAAACGAAGGATCATTGTGGCCATTTGTTCTCTCGTAATATTGTCATTGGGAGCGAATTTCGTGGCGGTGACACCGTTGGTAATCTCGTTTTCATAAGCCCAGGACACCGCGGCGGCATAGTAAGCGGTTGCCTTGACATCAGTAAAGGACGCTTCAACACTATTGGGGGAACCGGCGTAACGATAAAGCATCGTCACAAACATGCCCCGGGTCAACGTGGCGTTGGGCTCAAATCTCGTTTCCGAAACGCCTTTCATCAGCCCCTGAGACAACATGGCAGAGACGCTTTCCGTATACCAGGCGCCGGGAACCAAATCGGTCATCTTCGCGGCGTCCTTTGCGATGTAGGCGTTCACCGAAACCACCGCCATAAATGCTTTATCAGCACTTTCTTCGGGGAGATAGGCCACAACGGTGTAAGCGCCTTCTTCATTGAAGGAGATGGTCACATTGCCGTCAGCGTCGGTAACGGCGTCGTCAATATCCGTCAGTTCACCCTTTTGATTCATCACCGCCAGCTGTGCGCCGCTTAATACAGTAAGGTAATCGTCTATGATTGCCTCGGTGCCGTAATGACTGTAGGCCGCAAAGGCATAGCTCGCCAAAGAAAAGGTGATGTCTTCACCTACAGGGGCGAAAACAGCGTCAACGCGCTCCTCGTCACAGGTCAGCCAGATGCATTGATCGGCATATTCTGTGAGATCTTGGTACGCCACAAATTCCACCACATCATAGGCGAAAACTGCTGTTTGATTGACAGAAAGGGCTTCATATCCACCGTAAGAAGAGACCACATCAGTATGGGCACACTCACCGTTGAAAATAATGGACCAAGAGCCTTCATCTTCCTCAAGGACTTTTTTAATCCAACCGCTTTCCGTTACATCAAGATAGTCGCGGCTGGTTTCTGCTGTAAAAGCGTCGCCGTAGACCATTTTGTGGATCTTTACGAGAACATCCATGCCGGAGACGTTTTCCCAGAAGGGAACGGAATCCACATAGCCGTAACTTTCCGCGAGATCCGAGGATACGCGAACCATTTGGTAAGGCAAGGTAAATGCACCTGCCATCTGAACGTCGGTATAAACAGAGGCTTTCACCGCTTGATGCACGTTCACGGTGAGCACGGAAAGAAAGGCCTTTGTCTCAGAGGAGGCAGGCACCGTGGCAACAACGGTATAGCTGCCGCAGTCGTCGAAAGATAAGCTTACGTCGCCGTCTTCATCGGTCACCGCTTCGGGGATGGCGGTTAAGGTCCCATCTTCGTTCATCAGAGCCAGCTGAACACCGCTGAGGGCGGAAAGATGATCCGCCAGGATGGCTGCGGTTCCAAAAGTACCTTTGGCCATAAAGGGATAACCGCCCAGTTGCAGATCAATGGCGCTGCCGGCTAAAACATCAAGGGAAGTGACTTTTGCGTTATCCTGCAAAAACCAGAGATATTGATCGGCATACTCCACGGTATCCTGATTTTTCATCAGTTCGCAGACGTCGCCATCCACCACCGGGGTCTGATTGATGGCGAGACCCATATAGCCATAAGGAGGAATCTCTACCTCAGAATGGGCGCACTCACCGTTGACGGCGAAAGACCAGCCTGTCGTTTGTTCCTCAAGGGCTTTCGAAATCCAGCCGCTTGGGACATTCAGATAATCCGTACAATTCGCGGTGGTAAAAGCATCACCATAGATCAATTCATGCATTTTCACCAATACATCCAAGGCGCTGACCTGTTCTGAGGCGGCAAGCGCGTCGGTATAACCATATTCCTCGGCAAGGTTGGAATTTACGGTTACGGTTTGGTAGGGCAGAACAAAGGCCCCCGCCGACTGCACGTCAAGGGTGACCTCGGCGTCAACGGCGGTGGCCGCGGCAGCCCCCATGCTGAAACAAAGTACCAAGGCCATAACAACCAGGGCAAAAACAATGTTTTTGTTCATTTTTTTCATGATTTTCTTCCTTTTCATCCTTTCTTTTTTGCACCGGCCGCGGTGCCGGCAACAAAAAAACGTACTCACACCAAAAAACGTGCGGTACGCTTACTTTGCAAAATCGGTGCGGTTTCTCCCCAAAAACGAATATCCTGACTTGGCTTTGCTTTCTTCCTGCGCTTTGTTTCATCAAAGCGAGGGAAAACGCCGCTTCACAGTGGCCGTTCCGTTGGGGAATTACACCCCATTCCTCGTTTATGGTTCTATTCATTTGACTTATCCTGATTATATCATGTTTTGGCGTCCTGTCAATCATTTCCTTTCAAAAGAATGACTCAAAACACCTCTTCCATGGACATCAAACGGTCAAGGCGTTGGCGGGCTTCCCGAAGATAATCCCTTTCATCAGGGTATTTTGCTCTATCGCTGATGAGTTCCATGGTATAGGGAACTGCCGTTTTACCGAGATAAGGAGATACGTAGGTCTTATAATCGATGATGCCGTCAAAGGGTAGCCAATGACGGTCTTTTTCACCGTCGTTGTCGGAAAGGTGCAGCGCTGTCAACTTATCATAATGATCTTTCAGCAGATCAAACTGATCCCGCAATTGGGCGTGAGAGGAATCGAAGCAAAAACCCAAACCTTCCCCGGGAAAGGCCTCCCACACCGCGGTGAGATAATCGCCGCGCCAAGTGTTTTCCAGGGAGAGGGTCACTTGATTCGCCTGGGCGTAAGGGAGTATATACTCGATGCTGTCAAAAAGCGCTTTTCCCGGCGGCGGTACCTCATCGCTTTCGCAAAGGTGGATCACAAGATTAAAAATGCCTTGATCGGCAATTTCCCCGATGGTGTCGCAAATCGTAAAAAGGTGCTTTTCCCGCTGGGCCCTGTTTTCACTCCAAATAAAGTTTTCATGGATATTGGCGATATGGGCATTGAAAATTTCCAGCCCCAAATCTCTTGTGTGCTCCACCATCTGTTTTTTGGTGTAGGGCCAATCCCCCGCGTCGTCTTCCCACCAGAGCATCAAGCCGTCAAAGCCGGCTTCTTTGATATATTCCGCCCTGCGACCAAAGTCACTGAAATAGCCACACCAACTGAAAACTCCTGCTTTTTTTCTCTTCATATCAATTCTTTACGTCCTTACCACTTTATTTTTCTTTTTCACCGGTTTTTCTTTTCATATAGATTTTCACCGGGTTCCATCAAACCGTATTTTTTCTTGACTCGGTCGATCTTTTCCGTCAGCGGCTTGGCCAGGATAGAAAGGAAGAAGATCGTGGCGGAGGCATGAATGACGTTAACGGGAAAGCCCGATATGTAAATGGCGAGAACTTCCAGCCAACTGGAAACAAAGTTCATGGTCAGCACCGAGTAGGTATCCATCAAAAACCCGTAGACGAAGAGGGTCATAAAGCCGCCGTAAATGGCAAGAGGCAGTCGCTTCGTGCTCAATTTGCCTTTCCGCACCAGCAATCCGGAAACAAAACCGATGATGCCGAAGGAAAACATCTGCCAGGGCGTCCAGGGTCCCTGACCGAAAAAGAAATTGGAAACGAAGGCCATCAAAGCGCCGGTGAGGAAGCCTGCTTCGGGGCCGAAGCAGATGCCGGCAATGATCACAATGGCCGTCACCGGCTTAAAGTAGGGTACCATAAAGAAAGCGGCGCGGCCCACCACACCGATGGCCGCCACCACAGAGAGAACTACCAGTTCTCGCGCCTCCGGCTTGCGGTTTTCAAAAATCAGCATAAAGGGCAGAATCGTTTCCACCATCACAAGCAAGCTGATAAAGTAATATTTGCGATCGCCCAAAAAGAGCATGCCGAAATAGATCGTCAAAGGAATCGCCAAAAAAATCAAAATCGTCGCCAGCTTCGTTCTGTTTTTGACCCGATTGAGCAAAAGAAACAGCGCCGCCCCGGTAAAAGCGGCAATCTGAGCGATACCGCCGTTGGCCAAAGCCATTGTGACATCCTCATTGATATAAGTATGCAGCAGGTAACCGATATAAAAATAGATCAGAACGCTGAAAGCGACGCCCAACAACGCCGCGATAAGAGAAGGCAGCGTATTGTCGCTCCCTTTCGTGGCACGGTTGTTGTTAAAAAGCAGGACCAGACCGAAAGCGGCGAAAACCATGGTCGCCCAGGCGAAAACACGGGAAGCAATGATCATGGAGACCGCGTTTAGGGGCAATTGATAACCGATCTCACTGTATTGAAAATCCGAGGCGGCAAACTGCCAGATGCTGAAAGAGGCGGCGGTTTCTCCGTTGACCACGGTGACAAAGGGCATGGCAAAGCAGACCAGTGCCACCACAAAGGCGGTACGGGCGATCTGACGGATGCCTGTTTTTTCCCTTATCTTGTCGTTAAGTTCCGCTTGCATAATTCAATAACATCCTCATCGTTAACGGCATTCAGGAAAACATGCCGTGAGAGACGGTTGGCCGAAGTCGTATAAAAGCTGTTGCCGGAGAAGAAACGGTTGGGAGTATCAGTGGTGACGATATCGCCGTCGAAAAACATCGAACAGCTATCACCATAGGCGGCACAGAATTCGATATCATGGGAGACCATGATCACGGAAACACCCTTTTCATTTAACTTTTTCAGAATGGAAGCCAGCTTGAATTTAAAATAATTGTCCAATCCTTTGGTGGGTTCATCTAAGAGCAAGATTTTCGGTTCGATGAGCAATACTTTGGCCAAGGCCGCCCGCTGTTGCTCGCCACCGCTGATGTCGTAAGGGTGCTGATCCAAAAGGTCGGTAATATCCACCAGTTCAGCCATTTCCCCGACGCGCCGCTCCTTTTCCTCTTCGCTCAGGGGTTCGCGGTTGAGCATTTCCAGCAGATCCTCTTTGACTGTTTTTTTTACAAAAAGAGCCTGTGGATTTTGGGGCAGCATCGCGAGGTTATGTTCAAACAGTTCATTTCCTTTGTATTTTCGGATATTTTTGCCGCGGATCACGATTTTGCCGCGGTAAGGCGTTAAAATCCCGGTGAGTAGTTTCAGCGTGGTGCTTTTGCCGGTGCCGTTGCCACCGACAATACAAAAGATCTTGTTGGCGGGAATTTTTACGGACAGGCCCCGGACCACATCGGGACTGTTCTTTTCATAGCGAAACCAGATCTCCTTCATCTCCACCACGGATTCGAGATCCTCCAGTTTTTTATCGTCGATGATGGCGCGTTCTTGGATTTCCGCACCGTCTACCAGTTCACTGAGCCAGTTGCGGCCTTCCCGTACCGTCAGGGGACACTCGAGATCGTTTTCCACACCGGCATAAATCCGCATCGGCGAGGGCAAAGCGTGAAACATCGGGTTTTCGCCGTCTTGCAGGCTGCGCCCCACCGCCCGAGGGGTGTCGTTGGCAATGATTTTGCTTTTTTCCATGACGATCACCCGGTCGGCGTAGGGGAAAACATCCTCTAAGCGGTGTTCGGTGATGATCACTGTGGTGCCGACTTCCCGGTTGATTTTGCGGATCGTTTCCAGAAAATCCGAAGCGGCGATGGGATCCAACTGTGAGGTCGGCTCATCCAGCAAAAGCACCAGAGGCTGCATGGCCATGATGGAAGCCAAATTCAAAAGCTGCTTTTGACCGCCGGAGAGATCGTTGACATCCTTGTGGAACCAATCCTGAATGCCGAAATAACTGGCCATCTCGGCGACTCTTAAACGGATCGTTTGGTTGTCCTCACCGAGGCTCTCCAGGCCGAAAGAAAGCTCATGCCACACCTTATCGGTGACGATCTGATTATCGGGATTCTGCAAAACATAGCCGATTTGAGAAGACTGGGCGCGAAAGTCCACTTCGTTTAAGGGAGTGCCGTAAAAGAGAATCTGCCCTTCTTTTTTGCCATGGGGCGCCAAAACCGGTTTCAAATGCCGCATCAGCGTACTTTTGCCGCAACCGGATCTGCCACAGAGCACGACAAATTCACCCTGTTTTATTTTTAGGTCAATCTGCGTCAAAGCTTTCTTCTCCCTGCCGGGATAGGAAAAGCTCAGATCTTTGATTTCAAAACATGCCATTTTACATCCTCCACGACATCGAGTAACAGCGGCAAAAAGCAAAGGAAGGAGAAGACGAGATAATCCAATACCGCCCAAAGAGTGGCATCATTCATCTGTACCATAGGATAATAGTAGATAAAAACATCGCCGGTAACCACGGGGAGAAAAACAATCACCAGCATCAGCAGAAGGGTCACGGTGAGGACTTTGTCCCTGGTATCAAAGCGGAAAAAAGAGTAGCTGGTGCGTCCGGCCAAGCCGTAACCCCTGGAACGCATGGAATCCGCCGTTTCAATGCCGTTTTCCAAAGCCCAGGTCACTAAAATCGAAAGAATCCGGAATCCGTTATGAATACGCTGCCGGCGGGTCCCCTGATGTAAGTCGCGGCCGATGCATTTCTGTCCGTTGGAAATAATTTTGAGCTGGGCCTTAAAACTCGGCACAAAGCGCAGCACCATGGAAAAAACCAGGGAGATGGCGGGAATTATGCGGCCGAAAAGATAGATGAATTTATCCGAGGTCATGATCGCGTTATAGCAGGAAAACCACAAAATTACCCCGATAAACATGACTGCCGAGGCCAAACCGTAAAGGATCGATTCCAAGGTCAGGGGATTGCCGTTCCAAAAATAGGTCAGGATCGTCATACCCTCATGGTTGAAAAGAGGATTTAACACCGTGGCCAAAATCAGCATGGGCAGGGCAATCAAAAAATTAAATTTCAGACCCCGCATACCGTTGAGATAAATGGAATAGGCAAAGGCCGCAAAAAAAGAAATACCAAGGTAATACGGTTGCAGAAAGCACATCGTAAAAAGCATGACGATGGTAAAAAAAGCAAAATTGATGATGGGATGGCAACCGGAAAACATGTCCTTCATCGTAATCTGTACCCTTCCAAATAAAAAAGGCTCTATTTCAGAGCCTAACGATTTTTTAAAAAACCGCCGAACCTCTGCACACGGAAGTATTCGACGAATCTCTGTAACAAGTATCCTGGCTGAGTTTCATCACGTTTACCGCCTTCCCGGTTTCCCAGTGGCATCAGGGCAAACGCTCCACAACACAGTGACCGTTCCGCTGAGGATTGTTACCTCATTCCTTGTTTTTCACAGAGTTACAGTCTATTTTCGATCTCATTCATTATACAAACCTCTTCCCTACTTGTCAAACTTTTTTGTAGAATAAAGGCGTAAAAATAGCGCGGCGTACACCGCGCTCAGGCAGTCGACAGAGTCTGCCATCCTGTAGACCAAAACCCGCTTGCGCGCATTTTGTCTACAGTATGTTAAAGATCAACATTAAGACGACCTTGCGCAGGAGAATCAGCAAAAACATCAAGATCATCGGCGAGAAATCCAGCATCATGCCTTTGGGCATAAAACGGCGAATCGGCGCCAGCAGCGGTTCCGTCAGAGAAAAAACGAACTGATAGATTTTGCCGTAAGGATTCATGCGAATCCAGGATAAGAGCACACGGGCAAGGACGATGAAGAGATAGACTTCAAAAGCAATATTGACAACGTAGGCGATAAACGATGGGTTCATGTTTGTCCTCCCTTTCCTTTGCCCATTTCTTCCCCGCGGCGGTAGGCCGCGGCCACCGCCTCTATGACATCACTCCTGAAACCGCCGGCCTCTAAAACACGAACGCCTTCGATGGTGGTGCCGGCGGGACTCAACACCTGATCCCGTAAAACCGAGGCGCTTTCCCCAGTTTCCTGGATCATCTTCGCCGCGCCCAGCATCGTTTGGGCCGTTAGGGCCAAAGCAAGCTCTTTCGGCAGGCCGGTCTCAATACCTCCCAGCATCATGGCTTCGGCCATGGTATAGAAAAACGCGGGGCCGCTACCGGAAAGGGCCATGGCGCCGTTCATATTCTTTTCGGGGATCTCCTTGACCAAACCGAGGAGAGAGAGCAAACCGCTGATCTGCTCTTTTTCCACTACTGTCACATTTTCGTTGGCGGTCAGCAGGCATACGCCTTCCCCCACGGCCATGGCCGTGTTGGGCATCAGTCGAATCACTTTCGCGCCTTGGGGCAAGGTTTCGCCGAGGGTCGCTAAAGTCACCCCCGCCATAATGGATAAAAGCAGGGTCCCTTCCTGATAAGCGGCGGCGATTTCCCCGGCGATGGTCGGATATACCTGGGGCTTCACCGCGATAACCGTGGCGTTCGCCTGGCGTAAAACCGCGGCGATGCTTGTTTCGGTTGCCGCACCGCAACGCTGGGCCACAGCGGTGCTACGGCTTTGGTCCAAATCAAAAAAGAGGCACTTGGTATCTGCCGATCTTTCTTTCAAGCCGCCCATGATGGCACTCCCCATCTGGCCAGCGCCCAGAAATCCCAAAGAATACATAAAAGCACCTCTCTTTACTCTGTTTATTCAATTATGGAATTAAAACGCAAAATAACTTTCCGTATCTTTGATTTCCTCAATGCGGCCGATCAGATCAACGCTACCCACGGCAAAGATATAAGTGCAATGGGAAATTTTCTGAATATGCCCGTCCTGGGCAAAGGTCGTGCCGCTCAAGAAGTCGATGGTTCTCTGGGCTTCGGCCTTTTCCATATCCTCAAAATTGATGATCACAGAGCGGCTCTGTTTCAGATTTTCCGCGATCCGCTTCACTTCGGAGAATCTTTTTGCTTTGACCAGAATCAGGCGGGCCGGTGCCGTATGGGGCCGTTCTTCTTCGTAGCTGGTATCAAAATAGGAGTCTTCCTGTTCGTCACGGAGATAACTTCTCCGTGTATGATCTCTGCGGTCTTTTTTGAAATAGCCCATGAAGTTCGAAGGTTCCCTTCTATCGTTGGCCCCTTCTTCCCATTCATCCTCTTCAAAATACTCTTCTTCATCATAGCGATCGCCGGGCGTACCCATAATGAAGTTTTTGATCGCATCCAGTGCCATTTCTCTACCTCCTGTTTTTAAGAGCGTGAACCAAAAATAGTCGTCCCCACTCTTACCATGGTGGCGCCTTCGCACACCGCTAACGGGTAATCAGCGCTCATGCCCATGGACAGTTCTCTCATTTTCACCGCAGGCAGAGCTATTGCATTTAATTTTTCTTTCAGTTGTCTCAGTTCCCTAAATACGCTGCGAATCCTCTCTTCCTCTGCGGCGTAGGGTCCGATGGTCATCAGCCCTTCCACGGCGATATGGGGAAAATGGATCATCTCTTTGATAAAATCTTCCGCGTCTTCCTTTTTCAGACCAAACTTCGTATCTTCATCGGCGATGTTCACCTGCACGAGGCAGGGAATCACCCGGTCGATGGCGGCGGCTCTTTTTTCGATCTCCGCGGCCAGCCGGAGGCTGTCCAAGGAATGGATCATAGAAACCTTGTCCGCAATGTACTTCACTTTGTTGGTCTGCAAATGTCCGATCAGATGCCAACGGACATCAGCGGGAAACAACGGGAATTTTTCAAGAATCTCCTGGACTCTGTTTTCTCCGAGATCCCGGAGGCCGTAATCTACGGCAGCCTTGATTTTATCCGTACCCAGGGTCTTTGTGACAGCAATCAATTTCACGTTCGGTGCGGCAAATTCGGGATAATCCACCGCAGTCTGCGCTATTTTATCTTGCACATACCTAATATTACCAGCAATTGACAAAGAAATCAACTCTTTTTCGCATTTTATCCCATTATACTACGTTTCCCGTAAAATGCAAATGAAATCAATCGGCGTCACATAAGATACAAGAGCCTGCCTCAATTCCTTCCACAAGCACTTTGGTATCTTCTTTCGCCAAAACCGCAACAGGATAAAAACGAAGATTCCCGCGGCTGAGACAATAAACGCCGGTCTCCCCATGACGTTGCGTCACCGCTGAGGCCGAAATGATCACTCCTTCCTCTTTGGAGAGAATACAGTCTGCCGTCACCTCCCTGCTTTTGAAGTAATCATCATGGGGAGAAAGGGCCAACAAGCCGTAGCGTTCTTCACCGTACTGTTTGGTAAAAACCACCTCCGCTTCGGTTTCCCTGCCCAAAAGGCTCAAGGAAACCGTTTTTTCAGTAAGACAAACATCCTTCAGGGCCAGCAGCAAATAAACCTTTTGTTTGTTATCCATCACCTTAAAGCAGGGATCTCCCTGATGACGAAAGGAAGTTACCTGGGTTTTTGGTTTTTGATAGGCACTGAAAACGGCGCTCAAATCGAGGTCTTCCAGATGGTCTACGCTGAGCACGGTTTCCCAGCCATCCACTGTCGGCGAAAAAATGCCGGCGGCAGGAGATACCATGGTCTTTACGGGATGGGTATTGATGTCGTTGAGCAATTTCAGTTCACCGGCGCTTTCGCCGGCAGAGATCTTGTCCCCTGCACAAAAATCAGTGGAAAAAGTCCCTGCCGCGGCGGCGGTGACCACTGTTTCTTCATAGAGAAAGAGCCCGGAAAAGGTTTCCGTGGCCGCAATCACCCCGGTTTCCGCTATCATGTAGGCGCTTTCCCCCTGTTTTTCGCCACCGCTGAGCAAAACCGCACAAAGAAAGGCGGCGGCCAATAACAGGAAAACCGGAAACCGACGGTATGTTTTATGATGCTTCCGTTTTTTTGCCAATCAAATCAACGCTCCCCACAGTCCGTGGCGGCCTGTCTTCCCCGCCCCTTTCCTGTAGGAAAAGAAAAGATCATCATGGCAGGCGGTACAAAGCCCCAACACGGAGATATTTTCCCTTTTTACACCGGCCTTTTGCAGCAAAGCTACATTGGCCTTTTCATTATTAAAACGGTATTTCCCCTTCTCTCCGGCGGAAAACCATGGATCAGAATCGGGGTAGCGCTCTAAAAAGCGCTGATAAAAGTCTGCGTCCACCTGGTAACAACAGGGACCGATGGCGGCGCCGGTGGCGCACCAGAGTTCCTCCGGCTCAAAATCCCATTTTGCCCCCATGGCCCCAATGAGCGCGGCGCCGATGTTGCGATACGTCCCTTGCCAACCGGCATGGGCCAACCCCAACAGTTTTAACGTGGGATGAAACACCGCGAGAGGAAGGCAGTCGGCGTAAAATGTGGCCAGCACCAAATCCCGTTCCGCGGTGAAAAGTCCGTCGGTATCGTCAATGGCGCTCTCGTAATCGGAAAAGCCCCGGCCTCCAAAGGAAGCGTCAACATAGAGCACCCCGTCACCGTGGACTTGTTTCGCGGTGACAAAAGCCCCTTCCCGCCAACGGTTGGCGTCTAACAGCAACCGCCGGTTGGCAATCACCGCAGAGGAATCGTCTCCGACGTGGAGACCGAGATTCAGCCCCTCGTAAGGGGCTTCGGAAACGCCCCCTACCCGCGTCGTCATGATCACTTGCGCGCCCTGGGCAGCCCACTCCGGCAAAGTATAATAAATCACATTTCCTTTTTCAACTCTTTCCCACATAAACGCTCCTTTCAGCCATATTATAGCTTGTACAGGGGTAATTGACAAGGAACAAAGAATGAAGAAACGATAGAAATCGTAAGGGAAGAAAACGCCGTTTTGCTGTTCTATATTGCGGTTTTTATCGTTTCACTGTATAATAAAAAGAACCATCAAAGGAGTAATCTCTCGCTTATGACCGATCTTGATATTGGTATCCTCTATTGGCTCCAGGATCATGTTGTCTGTTCCTTTTTAACACCGCTGATGAAAACCGTCACAACCATGGGGAACGGTGGTATCTTTTGGATTCTCATGTGTTTGATTCTGATGATCCCCAAATCCACCCGAAAAATCGGCATGATCGCCGCCTTATCCTTGGCCTTCGTTGCCATTTTCAACAACCTGATCCTCAAAAACATTGTGGCGCGGCCCCGGCCTTTCACTTACGCCGACATTGAATTACTGATTGCCGCCCCAAAAGGTTATTCTTTCCCTTCGGGGCACGCGGCGTCCTCCTTCGCCACGGCCACCGCGGTTTTCTTGGGGAACAAAAGGGTCGGCGCCATCGCCTTGGTTCTTGCGGCTCTCGTCGCCTTTTCCCGTATGTATTTTTTTGTTCATTTTCCTTCCGACGTCCTCGTCGGCTCCCTTGAAGGGATTCTCGCCGCCATCGTCATCAGCAAAATCGTCGATTACGCCATGAAAAAGCAGGATTCCACTTCGGGCAAACTATAGGAAAGGGCCTCTTCACCTTTGAGGCCGTTATAATTCGTCAAAAATAGCCGTCCCGTTTCGTCGCAGTACAAGCCAACCACTGTCAGCTTTCCCCTTTTGACCAGATCGCCGTAGCGGGCCAAAGCCGCGGCGACTTCCGCGTCAATATGTTCCAAGGTACGTTGAGGCTCTTTTTTGGTCTTCTCGCGAAAACCGGCGGCGATATGCTCATAAAGAGCCTTTTCCTCATCGGTGGCTTGCTCCGCCCTGACCGCCCGCTGCAACGCCTCACAGCCCTCATGACCCATGACACATAACAAAGGCAAATTCAACCGGCGGACGGCGTAATCCAAGGTCGCCTCGTTGGTCATGACGGTGGCGCCAAAGCTCTCCACGCTGTAAATATCCTCTTTTCTAAGCTCCAGCAAACGCATACTTTGAGGGCAGGATAAGAGAATCAGTTTAGGCGCTTTCTCCTTGCTTGCTTTGGCTTCTTTTTCTTTTACCCCGGCACTTTCCGGATTGTTTTCCGTTAAGAACGTATTTAAGGTTTTGATGGCTTTTTTCATCTGCGCTCTCCTTTGTTCCATACCACAAATTTCCACATAAAATCCCTCTTTTCCTGCAAAAATCGGAAAATTGCATGATTTTGCAATCACTGATTAAGATTTTCCCTTTACAAAAACAGCATACCCCTTTATACTTAGGGAATACTGAATATAAAACTTTATTGTAGAAATACGGAGGATATTTTATGATTACAAAAGAGATGAGTATCGGCGAAATCGTCGAAAAATACCCCAACACCGTTGACATTTTCAAAAATTTCGGCATGGGCTGCCTTGGCTGCGCCATCGCCCACTTTGAAACATTGGAAGAAGGCGTGACGGCCCACGGCATCGACCTTGACGAAATCCTCGGCGCGTTGTGCATGGCCGCCACGAATTACGAAAATGAACAGGCCTGCCAATGCCATTGCGGCTGCGGACAGCACAAACATTAGGGTCAAAGAAAAACGGGCATTGCGCCCGTTTTTTATAAGGAAAGGATGATGATGAGATTTGGCAGCGAAATACAGAAAAGAAATTGATCTGAATCTCTGCAAAGGCTGCGGTATTTGCATCGAGATCTGTCCCAAACAGGTATACGATGGCAATACCCTGGGCAAACCGGTCATTGCCAGGGATGAGGATTGCATCTATTGCAAACAATGCATGCTTCATTGCCCTGACTTTGCCATTGAATTTATTCCACTAAAAGAGGAAGAAGGTGACGTAAAATGAGTGATATTCGCTTGATGCAAGGCAACGAAGCCTGCGCCTTGGGAGCGCTCCACGCCGGCGTGCGTTTTTATGCCGGTTATCCCATCACCCCTTCTACGGAAATTGCGGAAATCATGGCCGAAGAATTGCCCAAATACGGCGGTAAATTCATCCAGATGGAGGATGAGATCGCAGGCATGGCCGCGATCATCGGCGCCAGCCTCACCGGTGAAAAAGTCCTCACCGCCACCTCCGGCCCGGGCTTTTCCTTGAAACAGGAAAACATCGGCTACGCCGCCATGGCGGAGGTTCCCTGCGTGATCGTGAACGTTCAGCGCGGCGGCCCCTCCACCGGTTTGCCTACCAGCCCCGCCCAGGGCGAGATCTATCAGTCGAAATACGGTTCCCACGGCGACCGCGGCGCCATTGTCCTGACCCCATCTTCCGTAACGGAATGTTTCCGTCTTGCCGCCCGGGCGGTGAATTTGGCGGAAAAATATATGACCCCGGTGATTCTCCTCACCGATGAAATCATCGGCCACATGAGGGAAGCCATCGACTTGGAACAGGAACGAAAAGCTGCGATATACGACAGGAAAAAGCCCGTTTGTTCCCCATCGGAGTACGTTCCCTACGCCCCCGATGAAAACGGCGCTCCCATCTTGGCGCCCTTCGGTACCGGCTACCGCTACCACGTAACCGGCCTCACCCATGATCAGTCCGGTTTTTCCACCATGGTGCCGGAAAAAGTTTCCGAAACCTGTTGGCGTCTGGTGAACAAGATTGAGGATCATAAAGCAGATATCGTCGATTGGGAACAGATCCATACCGAAGACGCCGAATCGGTGATCTTAGCCTACGGCGGCGTGGCCCGGGCAGCCTGGGAAGCAGTGGAAATGCTCCGGGCCGCAGGGGAAAAAGTCGGCCTTTTCCGGCCCATCTCCGTTTGGCCGTTCCCCGAGGAAGCCTTAACGGCGCTTTTCCCCCAGGTAAAATCGGTGTTCGTCACCGAATTAAACGCCGGTCAAATGGCCGCGGAAGTCCAGCGCGTGGTGGGCGGTAAGGCCAAAGTCGACGGTCTTTTCGTCATTGACGGTGAAATCATGACGCCCCAGGAAATTGTCGACGCCTGGAAGGGGGCCAACAAATGAGTGATAAGAAATATTTAAGAAACGACAAACTGCCCCATATCTGGTGTCCCGGTTGCGGCAACGGCATCGTTTTAAGCGCTTTGGAAAGAGCCCTGGAGGCCGCCAATGTGGATAAGGATAAAACCGTGATTGTTTCCGGTATCGGCTGTTCCTCCCGAATGCCCACATACATGGATTTCAATACGCTGCACACCGCCCATGGCCGGGCCTTGGCTTTTGCCACCGGCATCAAATTGGCCCATCCCGAACTCACTGTTTTCGTGATCATGGGTGACGGCGACTCCTCCGCCATCGGCGGCAATCATCTGATCCATGCGGCTCGGCGCAACATCGGTCTCAACGCCATCGTCGTCAATAACAATATTTACGGCATGACCGGCGGTCAGTATTCGCCCTTAACCCCCACGGGGATGAAAGCCACCACCGCCCCTTACGGCATGGTGGAACGGAATTTCGACCTCTGCGAACTGGCCCGCGCCGCCGGCGCCACCTACGTGGCCCGGGGTACGGTTTATCACGCCAAAGCCCTCACCGACCTGATTTTGGAATCCATGGAAAACGACGGCTTTTCCCTGGTGGAAGCAATGTCCACCTGCCCCATCAGCTTTGGCCGCAAAAATAAGATCCGCGGCAACTACAATCTGCTAAAATGGGTGAAAGACCGCTGCATCAATGTGAAAGCAACGGCCAAAATGAGCCCGGAAGAATACGAGGGAAAGATCCTCATCGGCAAACTCTACCATCAACCGGCGGAAGAATACACGAAGAGCTATGGCAAAATCATCGATATCGCGAAGGAGGAGGCAAAGAGATGAAAAACAACATCCGTCTCACCGGCACCGGTGGCCAGGGGCTCATCCTTGCCGGCATCATCTTAGCGGAAGCAGCCCTTTTGGAAGGGAAAAACGCCATCCAAAGCCAAAGTTATGGCCCGGAAGCAAGGGGCGGCGCATCCAAAGCCGAAGTCATCATTGCCGACGAAAAGATCTATTACCCAAAAGTGCTTGCCTCCGATTACCTTTTGGCCATGAGCGAAAAGGCTTACGAAAAATACAGCGGCGGCATGAAACAGGATTCCGTACTGATCATCGACACCACCTTTGTCAAAGCAACGGCACATCCCAAGGCCAAAAAGATCTATGCGATTCCCATTACGGAACTGGCCATTAAGGCCACCGGTAGAGAGCTGACCGCCAACATCTGCGCCTTAGGCATCATCTCCGCTTTGGGTGTTGTCGGCGAAGAACCCTTACGAAAGGCAATTTTAAAGCGCATTCCCAAAGGCAGCGAAGAACTCAACATGAAGGCCTTTGAAGCGGGGAAAGCCGCCGTTGAAAAATAAATAGCAACAAGAAAAGCAAAAAGCTGCCGCAAAACAAAGCGGCAGCTTTTTTAATTTGACCCAAATATTTTAAACAGGTGTTGCATATCAAAGGCAAACGAATTTTCTGCTATTCTTTGGAATAGAATTTTCATAATATTGTTTTTGAATCTCAAGATTCCTTCCAACACTTAATTAGTAGAAAACAGTAGAAGTAGCAGATATTGAAAGGATCATTTATGCTCTCTTTGGATTGTTATAGAAAATTTCATCTCTTGCTATTTTTCATATGGGAATACAAAACATTTCGCTACATCGAAAGCGGTTTTCATTACAAGCAAGGAATTTCACCAGGTCCAAGATGATATACTGTGGTTGTTAATTCAAAATAATTATTGAATCGTTCTTATGTACATCAAAGACATACATCTTGTTCATGCTACTGTTTAGTGATAATCTTTCTTCCATGCTAGATCATATCTTACAGGACTAGTTCAGAACATTTTTATGTCTCGCCAGTGTACATAAGAACCTTTTTATTTATTTTGAAGATCACAAATATTCCAGTTCCACAAATTAAGTAGGAGTAAAGAAAAAGGGTCTTGAATTTTTGAGAAAATGGGGGTGAGTTTTATAAATTCCCGGATGGGGAATAGTGGATTTTAATATTTTTAGTAACAAAATAGTTAATGGCAGGTTGGAAAAATGAAATATTTTTTAAAGTGAGGGAAAGGGATTAACAAATGAGATTCTCAAAAAAATGTTTATTGGTTTTACTTGTATTTGTGCTTGTATTCAGTTTTGCAACAAACGTTTCGGCTGAATATTCTTATGTGCAAAATGATGTAGATAACCCCACTAAATTTTCTATCGACAAAAAAATTGCCGATGGATTTTCCACCGATGACATTTACATCGGGACTACAAAGGCTTATTTAGGTGACAAAGCCGATGGCAAAACAGCCATATTCCAAGATGGCTTAGGGCTACACCCTGCTGATTTGCTCATCACAAACGGTGAAGTAGGTATTGTTTTAGCGGTTGGTACCGCAGACCCCTGGGGCTATCCCGGTGGCTCTATTTTGGATGCCGGCCGTGTGACGATGCCGGAAGGCTCTAACGATTGGAAACAGGCTACTTTTGGCAAAGACACCGCTTTAACAGTTCAGTACCTCTTTAATGGCTGGGATGAGTGGGCGCCGGTTAACTGCGGTATGGTTTATTTCGATTTAGTCAAATACAACTTTGACACGAAAAAGCTGGATGAAAGCAATGGTTCCTGGGCAGTACAGGTCGAACGGAAATATACGGTTAAGACTGCCGGAGTAGCGAGAGATTTTGATGTTATCTCTTATTACACCATTGATCCGGGCGCAGAGTATGCCTATATGTACGACACCCTTACCAACAAAGGCACCGCCGCTGTAAATAGTGCCAACCAAAATATGGTGGTCATATCAAATAAAGGCGGCGTTGGAATTGAAGCCAAGCCCGTTCTAGCTTTAACAGCCGCCTGTACCTTTAATTGGGAGGCTGATGCAAGTGGTGATCCCAAGGAATTTGCCACCACACTGATTTCTCCGGGACAAAACGCGTCTAATGGTAAAACACATGAAGCCTACAGCATTGGCGGAGCTCCCGGCTATAGAGAAATCAAATTTAAAGACCCAAATTACGCAGTGGGTGAAACAAGGCTCTATGAATCATATCTGATGATCGATGACCAATGCTCCTGGCAAAATATCTATGATTTTTGGGCAGACTATAACGGAATGAACACCTTTCATATTTCCGGTACTGTAGTGGATGCCAATGGCGCCCCTGCGGAATACCCCGTTATTATCGTTACGCGCGGGACCACAAATTATGGTTGGGTCATGGGAGATGAAAACGGGAATTACTCTCTTGATCTTCCCAAGGACACAGATAATCCTGGCCAAACATACAACCTCAAAGTAGAACTGACAGGTGCAGCTCCCGGCGAAGCTTCCAGTAACTTTACCATCGCTGATGATGGAAAGGTGATTGACCTTGAAGCCGGTGCATATAAAGTCCCGGTAACCTTTCATTTCACTGATGCAGCTACCGGCGAGCCTGCCTGGGGACGCGTTAGCGTGGGTACGATCCCTGTTGCATCTTTTACAGGTAAAAACTATTTCTTAGCTGACAATAGCGACAGTGGGGCTCTGGAAAAGGACGGCTTTGGCCCCGGGAGCAAAGAAGTCATCAAGGGCCAGGTAACAGCTTTGGTTGCCCCCGGTCCCTATACCGCAACTTGTTATGGTGAAGGATATGGCTTCTCCTCTTATATCGACGGTACCACCAGCGGTTCTGTAACCATTAATGGCAATACAACGGCCAACCCGACTCAAGATGTGAAGGTATCCTTTTTGAACCCGACACCAACAGATTGGTACGCCATTGATAACCACCATCACGGTCAACGCATGGATGCCTTCTCTGAACCGGAAGTAGTATCCAAAGCACAGGTAACCGCCGGTTTGGACGTATTAACCTTGGATGACCACGAATTCGTTATGGACAACTGGCCGGTTTATCAATGGGGCAAAAAAATGGATACCATCGGCTACATGCCTTCAGAAGAGGTAACAGCCAGTTGGGCCCACTTTGATATCATGCCTTTAAGCGTAGATGCTTATGAGCAAAACCTTGACCGCGACCAGAAAAACATTGTGGTTAACACCAACGATAGCTTAAAAGGTATTCTCGACCAAGGTCATCTCTTTGGTAATTCCATCGGCGCAAACCATCCCACTTATAGCTATGGGATGTTGTTGGCGGATAACAATAAAACGGTACCCGGTGGATTGGTTGATGATTTTGATGGTTTAGAAACACAGGCAAGCGCCAATTACACCAATGAGGCAATGGCCTACTGGACTGCTTTTATTAAAGGAACGGAATACCGGAACTTGCCGGTAGAACGCCCCCATTACATTTGGGGCAGCACCGATATCCATCAGTCCGGCACCAGTGCAGGCAGTGGATCTAATAGATCTTATGTCTTTTTGGAAGACGGCGAAGCCATATCCGAAGAGAACTATGATAAATTTGGCTTGGAATTTGCCAGAAGCGAAGCTTTGGGTCACAGTTTTAACAGCAATGGTGTTTACATCATCCCCGCAACGAAGGATCTGATGTATGGCAACACCTATGAAACCGACAAAAACGGTAATTTTACCGCTAAGTTCGACATTTCTGCTCTCGATAATATTACCAAAGTTTCCGTATTCAGCAGTTTAGGAAACAAAACTGCCTCAAGCGGCCGCTTCAATAATTTTAAATATCTTTGGAAAGAAGAAACTTTCAGCTCCACAAAGGATATAAAAGACTTTGAAGTACGTTTGGAAGGTATCCGCGATAAAGAATGGATTGCCATTGGTGCCGAAACAAATGGTAAGATGGCTTTCACGAACCCGATTTGGATCAATGGCACCAACGTAAAAACAGAAACCATTACCAAAATAGAATTCCAAAATCCCCCCACGTTACCAACGAAGTTAGTTGCCGGCGAAACCTTAGATGCTCCCACCAGTGCCGGCATTCTCATTACCACACCTTGGTCTGTGAGAATGGTTGAGGATTGGGCTGTAACAGGGGCAAACTTTGGCGACAAAGTGGAACCTGGCAAAACCTATACCTATACATTGACCTATGATGTGCCTTTAGGTTATAAATTCTCAGAAAAATTAACCGATGGAAGCAAAGGATTTACCGTATCCTCTGACGGCAGTCAATTGGTCTACAGCCAAAAAGTAAAAGCCAGCGGTACCCCTGTTGCGACTCTACCCGGTTTGGATGTTGACCCCGGCGCCAATGGCATTGGCACTGTAGATCCTACTGACGAACAATGGGATACATGGATTGCAGATGCAAACGGTAAATTGGATTTCGACTTTAGCGATGACAATACCTTAAAAGATTTGACCGGCGTAGTGATCAAAGCTGATGCCGACAAACTCAAAGGCACTGCCCTGAAAACGACTTTACCCAACGGTACTGTCGTCACAATTCCCGGCGACATCTGGGCTGAAGTATTAAAACAAGTTGACGGTTCAAAAGATGTTGATCTTTCCATCATTGCAGAAAAAGATGGCAGCGTATCTCTAACCATAGCACAAGACGGCAAACAGGTTCAAAGCATAGAAGGAACAGCAGCAATTACCGTTCAAATTCCCTATACTCTTGAAAAGAACGTAAAAGCCGATGGCGTGATTGCTGAACTCGTTGGCAAACCGGGTGTTGCAGTACCCGCCAGCAATACTACCCTTGCCCGTTCCTGGTATGATGAAACATCTAAAACCGTAGTGGCAAAAATATATGACTTCGGTCAATATAAACCTGCTTATGTAGAAGCAAAATCCTTCGGTGATACCGCAGGTAAATGGATGGATGATGCTGCTAAGTACTTACGGGTTAGAAATGTAGCCCAGGGTGTTGGCAGCAATCATTACGAACCCAACCGTGATATTACACGGGCCGAATTTACTACACTGATCGTACGTATGCTGGACATCGAAGCCAAAGATGGCAACGAAAAACTCTTTTTAGATCGTACAGACATTCCATCTTGGGCAAACCAATCCATCAAGATTGCTGCTTCCCACGGAATCATCTTGGGGGACGACAAAGGTTACTTCTTACCCAATCATAAGATCACCCGTCAAGATATGTTCTTAATGACCAGCAGAGCTCTTGAGACAATGCATATGATGCCTGCAACGATACCTGATACTCCCATAACATTTACCGACTTTAATACCACCTCTGCCTATGCCAAAGAAGCAATTGAAAAACTTGCTAAACTAAAATTAGTCAATGGTGATAACAACAACAAGTTAAACCCGAGAAGCAACGCTACTCGCGGTGAATGTGCACAATTCCTCTATAATGTTCTTCTGATCGACCGTTAAAATTAAATAATTTGCTCCTACTTTCCCTCCTCATGAATACAAGACTCAGGTCGTGGTCCCCTGCTGCACTTATGTGTGACAGGGGACTACTACCAATTAATTTGAACTGTGATATAATGCATCTGTAAGGAGTGATTTTTATGAAACGCCGATTTTCTATTGTGTTTATCTTGGTTGCAGCCTTGCTTGTAGCCGTTTTAATCGCTTGTGGTAATAACGGTGGCAAAGATACCGAAGAATATTTAAACATTTTACAATCCGGCACTTATACATTATCCGGCGACGGCACCTATGACGGTAATTATTACATGACCCTCTCATATGTCGACGGAGAAAATTATAATATCCGTTATCGGAACCCCAATGACTTATATTTTCGTTTTCTATATAATAACGGCACCCTTTATAAAGTAATTGAGAACCTTAAACTCTATGGCGCAGCCCCGGCAGACGCCATACCTCACAGTCTGGTATCCAATATCATGGACTATGATTTCAGCAGTGCCAAATACTCTAAAAGTGACAGCACCACACTATATGGCGAAAAATATAAATATGACACCTATACCTTAAACAAAAAAAATGGTGAAAAGGCCACTTTAAATATTTATATTGAACCTGAAAATGGGCTGCTTTATGCCATCGCCCTGTCAAGTGATATCGATATTATCATCAATATCAATTTCTTGACCCCGGGATTACCGGAAGACGGCTATGTTGAAATACCGGAAGATTTTGAAGAAATGGACTATTGGCAACTGGATTATTACCCACAAATTTAAACGAAAATGAATTTCGTTGCAGTTCTTACTAAAACAGAGATGGGAATATGAAATGAGACTGGTAAAAAAATACATCAAAAACAATCAATTAAAAGTAGCCATATTAGGAGTTATGCTCATTGGTTTTATGGTTGCTCTATTCTTTGTAAAAAATGATTACTTTTTATATAACGAAACAATTGTGAGCGTAATAGAGGTATCGGAAACAGAATTTTATGGATTCAATGCAGAAACTCCAAGTAATCTGCAAAAAGCTACCGCAATCATAAGAAATGGCGAACATAAAGATGAAATCATTGAATTTGAGAATGTACAAATGTATTCACGGGCATTGGGCTACGATATCAGCAAAGGCAATGATTTGATTGTGCAACTTAATGATGATTTAACCGTAAGGTCCATCGATAGCGTGAAGAGAGATTTTTATGTAGCATTACAGCTTGGCATTTTTTGTTTGCTGCTGTTTGCCATCGCTTCAAAACAGAGCCTCTTCATTTTGCTGGCCGCCTTGATCAATATGGGTCTTTTTGTTTTAATTGTTTATTTGCGGTCACAACTTTATAATCTTTTTTTCTTATTTATAATAGGAACAATTCTATTTACCATCATTACGTTATTTTTAATTTCCGGTTTTAATAAAAAAACCATTGGTGCAATTCTCTCAACCCTTACCAGTGTTGCAATGATGATGACCATAGCGGTGATTGTCTTTAAAATATTTAACAATAACTTTTATTATGAAACAATTGAATTTTTAGATTATATCTTCGATTATAAGAATGTGCTTTACAGCAGTATTTTGATTAGTGGTTTAGGGGCTATCATGGATATTACCATCATTATATCCACTTCCATCAATGAATTGATCAGCAAAAACCCTGAAATATCCACAAAGGAATTAAAAAGTTCTGCTTGGGCAATTGGCCAAGATATCACTGGGACAATCATGAATGTTCTGTTTTTCTCCTGTATTGTGGGGGCATTGCCAAGCATACTTTTATTGATTAGCAACGGCATGCCAATGATGTTTATTTTGGAATATTACGGCTCTGCAGAAGTTATTCGGGCTTTGGTTGGCTGTATTGGCATCGTTTTAGCTGTGCCGATTTCTTATCTGATCAATATTAGTTTGAGGAGAAGGTGGCAAGCATGATCATCACTTTAGCAATCATTTTATTTGTACTCTTAGCATTTATCAATAAAAAAAGAGGCATAAAAGCCTTTCTGTCCTTATTTATTAATTATATTTTTATCATCATTATTTTAAAATTCATTGGTTTCGGAATAAACCCCATACTGATTGCTCTTGTGTTTTCAATCGGCGCCAGCGCTTTTATCTTGTTCTTTATAAACGGAATTAACAATAAAACAAAAATTGCTTATATCGCTGTGGTTTTTGTTTTACTGACAATTACCGGTTTTATCATTTTTATTGGTTATCAGGGTAGCCTCAATGGCTTCGGCGATAAATATAATGATATATTTTATCTATACTCCCCGGACATTCATGTTAATTTAGTTCACGTTGCCATTGCTGTTATATTAATCAGTCTAACGGGGGCAATCACCGATACTGCATTGGATGTGACAACGACTCTACACGAAGTATATGAAAACAATAAAGGCATTTCTTTTTTAGAGTTGATGCAATCCGGCAAAAACATGGGCGCAGATATTTTAGGCACCATGGTGAACACATTATTCTTCGTATTTATTGGAGAATTTATGGGCTTCTTTATTGTATATTATAATTATCATCAAAGCTTTGCAACAATAATCAATGACAAGCTTTTCCTACAGGAAGTAAGCCAATTACTAATGGGTAATTTAGGCTGTATATTAATTATTCCTGTCAGCATGTTAATCCAAAGTTATCTCTATACGAAAGAAAACCCATTTGCTTTCTTGAAAATATATAAGAAATAAATACCAAAGGAGAAAAGCAAAAAGCTGCCGCAAAACAAAACGGCAGCTTTTTTATTCGCCAATATTTAAGCCAAATACGCATAAAGGAGAGAGACGACAGCAGGCAGAATAAACACCGCGATACCAAGCAGAAACCGGAAGCGTAGCCAGGACGGGGTCAATCGCTCCGCCGGTTCCTGGGATTTGCAGGTAAATCGGGGAAAGGAAAAAATCGTCAAAATCAATAAAAGGCCGGAAAAAGCAGTGATCCAAATGGCCGGCGTGCTGATGCCAAAGAGCGTTTTTATCGGCAGCGCCATAAGATCTCCGGGGAGCGCGTTGCGCAGAATACCTAACTCGAACAGTTTCGTATCGACATTGTTATACCAAACATTCACCACATAGCCAAAGAAAACCGCAGTCATCAGCCACTCCAGGCCGATCGTGGCTTTTTTCCTCGGCTGCACAACGATGAGCAGAGCAAGAAAGGGACACATCAAGAGCAGCCATTGGGGATGCCAGGCAGAAAGGCCAAAAAGTGCAAAAGAAACCGCCATTCCGGTAAAGACGAGATAAGATAGGGTCTCATCTTTTTTTAACGGTTTTTGCAGATAGCAAAAGGCACAAACAGCCGCCCAAATCAAAAGAGGAATACTGATCCCAGCAAACCGCGTTTGCCATACGGTTTCAAAAATATAGTTCGGCGCGCCGAAACCGAAAACGCTGTGCAGGAAGGAGCTGTCCCAAAAATACAGTAAGACCTCCAGCAAAATCGGTACAGCGAAGAGCGCCGTATCCCTGAAAATCTTCAAAATATCCTTTTCTTTCAGCAACAGGAAAGGAATGAAGAAGAGGAACGTGTAGTATTTGAATGTTGCCGAAAGTGCGAAAAAGAGCAGGAATTTCCAGTGCGCGCCCTTTCTCCAGCATACAAGAGCCAGCAACATCAAACAAACGCTGAAAATATCGTACTGGCAAAAAATAAACTGCGAAAAGAAAGCGATGGGCGTGGTCAGAAAGAGAAAGGCGCCGATTTTACCCTTATCTTCCGCTAAGCCCCCTTCTCTGGCCAGCAGATAGATCAAATAGGCGCTAAAAAGATAGGTGAGACAGGGCAACAGCTTATACCAGAGCAAGGCAAGGAAGCTCACTGTAATAGTGGGCTCCGCCACAAGCCCAATCAGGCGAATCGGCAAATTCCAGAGAGCAAAAAGCAGATAAGTGCTGGGCAAATAATTCAGCTCGGTATAATGCTCCACGGCGTAAGCGTAAAGATCGCTAAAATGACCGTTGAGGTAGATCAGTGAACCGCCGGCGGTGATCAACAGATCCAGTTGTTGAAAGAACAGAGCGCAAAGAAACGCAGCGGCAAAAAAGAGCAGGTAATCCACTTTTCGCACCGGTTCTGCCAAGATATTCAGTCGTAATTTTTTCTCCTGTACCATAATACCTCTATTTTTTAAAACTCCAAAATTTATGACCCACATAGCTGATGACGGTACAAAGTACCATAGCAATCAAACCGGCCCATTCTTCACTCAAGCCAATACCGTGAACGAACAAAGCAATCAACCCGACGTTGGCGCCGTATTGGGCTGCGTAAACGGAGCAGAAACGCACCATTTCGGCAAGGGATTTTTTTGCCGTCGCTGTTTTGGAGCGGAACGTAAAGAATTTGTTCCAAACATAACTGTTGGCGGTGCCTAAAATCTGCCCGGCCAGGGAAGCTATGGCATAATGGAGGCCAAACCGAAGGCAGAGCCAGTAAGTCCCGTAACCGACGATGGTATTGAGCACGCCAACAAAAGCGTAACGCAGAAACTGACCCCCAGCGTCGTCCGCCATGAACTTTTGATAAAGCTTATTATTTTTCATCCGCATGAATTTCCATTTCTCCGCCCCGCATTTTCTCTTTTTTCAATCGTTCCCGGAGCTTTACAAAAATCAACCATATCACTTCCGCAAGAAGCATCAAAGTCAGCACTAAAATCGCCGTGGATTCCACTGCCGTGCTGAGATTGATCGTTTCCTTATAGTGCATGCGATCCCCCAAATAACACCATCCCGAAAAGGGTATCAGTACCATAGACGAGGTCATTAACAGAAGATAAATGAAATGAACTCTGCTTTTTCTTTTTTCATTATCCAAAAAATATATGAGGGGGATAATCATAAAAATTCCAGCGTATATCGCACTGATCGTCGGCAAACCAATCAAAAGTAATGTGGCTATAAGCACACGTTTCCATTCTTCTTGTAAAACAAAACAGCCAATCATGCCCACGGTTAACGTCAAAAAAATGAATATATTGATGATTACCGAAGGAATCGTTCCGCATGTGATCCATTCAAGTGTATTAGAAAAGTTAAGCTTATAAGAATAGTATCTGGCAGCTACCTCTGCACTGGTGTTGACTAAATTGTGAAGCCAAATGGTGATATGATCAAAACCACCAAAAAAAACAAAGGGAACGAATAAAAGAAAAATACCATAAGCCAATAGACGTAGCGTTTCTTTATAACGTTTTTCCCTTAAAATCAGAAATCCGAAAATTGCCGGGTAGATCTTCAAACCTGCGGCAATGGCCAAAGATATTAATGCAATTTCCCGCAAAACTTTATTGGGGGAATCTTTCCATAAAAAGAACATCATCGTAAATATTAAAGCAACAACAATGATATTGCCCCGCTCAAAAGCATATAACAGGGGCAATGAGAACAACATCAAAAAAGAAAATAGGATTCTTTCTTTTTCGCTACCCTTTTTCAATGACTTACAACAAATCCATACTCCAAGTACCGTTGCCATAAAGTAGAACATGAAGGGTAACATATAATCCTGCCACATACGCATTTGAAAGGCGTCGATCACACCGGGTACCTGAGACATCGCGTCCACCGAAGACAAATGCACAAAACCAAGATATACAAGGTTCGCCAAAGGTGGATAGATTACCAAGTTCTCATAAGGTGTTCGGGTAATAACATCCCGAACAGAGTTGAAATAATCCATAAAGGTATTGGTATTATCATAAACAAAACTTCCTAAAAATAGCTGCCCTCTTGTGACAATGGCTAGAAAAAAGGTAGAGACCAAACCAATGATGGCAATGAGGTAAAATGTCTTACGATATAAATCTTGGCTTTTTAATGGTTGATACATAGAAATCCTCTGTTAAACATTAATCATCCGGTCGAACTTAACACAAAACGCTTTCAGCTTTTCTATACGAAAAACCGGGTTTTCCAAATAGTGCATGCGCAGTAAATCAATCATAGTACAACAAACAAAAACCGTCAATACTGTCAAAATGAAGTAAATGACAAAAAAATGGCTGTAATACCAGTTCTGGGCATGGAATATCTCTTGCCAGAGTACGGAACGAAAGAAATTGTGGTCATGAATCAGTAAAATGCCAAATGTCGCTTTGGCGATTTTGTTGATTCCTGGTGTCACCGGCATTTTAATATTATTGAAAACAAAAAAGAGGCATATACCCCCAATAATATTGAGAATGGACGATTCCGTACCTCCAATTTCCAAACTTAGTAAAAAATTCACAACAGAAGATTCTGTTCCGGCGTAAATCAAATCAGTATAAATGAAACGGAAAAGGTAAATTGCGATCAAAATAAGAAAAAGAATCCCGTTTCTATATTGAAAAGAAAAAGGCCAATGTTTAAGATAATAAAGTATATAATACATCAGTAAGAATAAGAGCAACTCAGAAAAGAGACTCTGATAATAAAGGGTCACATGGCCGAATAACTGAGAAAAACACTGCAAATAGAACAGAACCAATAAAAGGAAACCACATTGTTTTTTGGTAATTCCTTTCGTGATTTTTACTAGAAAGGGAACCAAAAGATAAAAACCGAGATAAGCCGCAGCAAAACCGTGGGAATTCCCAGCGATTGGGAAAAACACTGCAACAGAATTACGTAACCCCAAATAGCCGTCAAAGACCATAGTCACAGCAAAGAAAACCACGGAATAGAATAATACTTCCAGCCAAATCCGTAAAAAACGTTCGGTTTTAAAGTTCCGATCTACTAAAAACCACATACTGATGGCCAAAAAACAATCAAATGCGATTTTCCCTACCGGCATCCAAAGCATAGAGAAATACTTATTAAAACAGAAATCCATACCAACGGCACCACCATGAACAACACAATGATGCGCTATCAACAATAACATGCAGACAATTCGACACAATTCAAGATTTGACTGACGTGGCATCTTTGTAGGGATCTCCGAAACACTGGACGTACCCATACTCTTATTTCCTCATTTTTTTATCAATCTGAACATAGACGACGACGGTATTGCCGTCCTCATCGATATTATATGTATTAACTGCGGTATAGTCTTGTTTTTCTGTAAACTCTTCAAGGGAATCCATTAGCTTTCTTTGAGTTGAGACTTTTCCTCCACTGAACATTGATTCATGCGCTTCCATAACGTTCTCCTGTAGCGGTGAAACAATAATCATCTTTGGTTTTTCTTCCTTGATTTTTTCAATATCATCGATAATCGCACGATCCGAACAAACATCGAACCACTGAACATACGAATAAGTAAACGGCGTTTTGTCGGCAATCAGATAAAAAATTGGGCAGTGGGGCGTAACGAACAAGGAATCATCATCATCAAGATATTTCTGCATCAAAGTATAAACGCCCTCATACATTTCTTTTTTCTCCGCAGAAAGCTGCAAACCAGTAAGATAGGGTACATCCGCTGTTTCACACTGCATTTCCTGATCTGTTTCCGTATATCCCCACCAACTATAAGGTATAATGTCTTTTACACTGGCACAGGATACCACAAAAATCGTAAGGCAGCATAGCAATACGATGGTAAAACTGTTTCTTTGGTAAGACCCGAAAAACATTAGCAAAGGACAAATGATGAGAGCCACCGTAAATCCGGTCTCCCCTGCGGATAACCCGGCAGAGGTTCCGCTGCCATAACCGAGAGCAATTACGGATCCTAAAAGCATAATGTAAGCGACCAAATCCTCACCTTGTTTCGCTTTTTTTTGAATTAGGAGAGCGATACAAACCAGGAAGATAATAACGGTGACGCCATAATTCACATATTCCATGCTCACAAAGAAATAGGCATAAATTAATCTGGCCAACCGCGTTACAGTGAAGGTCGCCAGGCAACCAAGGAACATCAAGAAAAAAAATGTACTGCCAAGGCATAATGAAGTTGCGGCTGAAAGTTCCTTTTCTTTCCCACGCAGACGGTAAACGAGAACCCCTACAAGTAAAGCTAAAAGCTGAGCAAACATCACCCAATGAGAATCCCACATGATTTTCATGGCCCGGGGTATCCAGCTAAACAGTTCCACCAGCAAACCGCCTTTGGCGGCGATCGCGTTGGTCACGGTACTTTCCAAAAATATCGATAACGTATTTGTTGCGGTAAGTATCCATAACAGTATTGCGATCGGTAAGATGACACCTATGGTATACCATATGATCCCACGAATTACAACTTTTCGTTTTTGATGATAAAAAGTGATAAAAGAAAGCACAATCAAAATCACATAGCAACAGCAAATATATATAAGACCGCTATTCTGCCGTATAAGCAATGCCAGGGTTGCCGAAAGACCGGAAAAAAGGGCCAATAGATCCGTAACGGTATTTGCGTTTTCTTTCATTCTCTTATGAACAAAACATAAATATGATCTGATTTTTTCCCAGAATGCCCTCTTTTTTTCACCGGCTGCTGCCGGACTCCATTCCGTAAACTGTAAACAATTGCTTGTTGGCGGACTCCATTGCGCGAACCGTAAACGATTGCTTGTTGAAGCACTCGTCCTTACACCATTTGCTATTTTATACCAGTAGTTCAGTAAAAGCAGCATGGAAAGATATATAAAAAAATCAAACCAACGAATATAATCGTAACCAATAAACGTATTTTCCGTCTGCAAAAACATCACAGAGCAAAATGCGCCGACCATCGCAATGAATGGCTTAAACAGCTTTGTCAGCATAAAATAAAACAGCACGGCAATACCGATAAAAAGCAAGGCGCCAATGGTTCGCAATACGATAATATTATAACCAAAGATTTTCGTGATAAAGGCGATAAGATAAACGTAAACCGGAGGAAACAACATCTCAAAATCTTTATAGGGATGCAGTCCCTCTTCATTAATGCTCTTGGCAAAAACCGAATACCAGCCTTCACTGATCGGCATCGTATTACGAAAAATAAAAAAGATATAAAACCCGGTTAACAGAATCAACAGCGTCAAAAAAAAGAGCCTTTCCTTCTTTTCCGTACCGCTGAAACGATCTTGCCACCTCGAATATTTCATATTTTCAGCAATTTTCATGACGGTCTCCATCCTCAAAATTCAGTCGTTTTTCCTCAATGACCAGAGGACGGTTCATAATGCGCGTGTTCATGCTTAAAATATATTCACCGATGAGGCCAATAAAGAAAAGCTGCACCGCACCAATGAAGAAAATACCAATGGTTACCGGAGCCATGCCCATCTGAAAGGAATTCCAAAAGATCAGTTTTAAAATCAGATAAGCAAGACCAATGAAAAAGGACAATCCCCCAACGATAAAACCGATGATGGTAGCGATTCTCAAGCCAAATTTCGTATAAGAAGTAAAGCTCAGCATCGCAGCATCATAAAGAGAAAAGAAATTATTGTGGGTTTTCCCGGCGCGTCTGCGCTGTTGTTCATAATAAACAACGCCGCGTTTCGCCGGACCAAGCTCCGCCACGATACCTCTTAAGAACGGCGTGGGGTCATCGAGACCGCGCAGTACTTCGATAAAACTTCGGTCATAAAGGCCGGTTCCGGTAAAATGCTCAATTTGCTCCACTTGAGACATCCTTTTGATCAATTTATAATAGCAGGTGCGAAAAAATCGCATCAACGGATTTTCTCTGCTGGTTTTTTTGATGGCACAAACAACCCTATATCCTTTTTCCCATTCCGCCACAAGGTCAGGAATGAGAGAAAGCGGATCCTGAAAATCACAGCACATACTGATCACACAATCACCGGTGGTTTGTAACATACCGTAGTAGGGTGAATTAAACTGACCGAAATTTTTCGCATTGAAAATTGCTTTAATCCGTTGATTCCCCTGGCACAATTCCGTTAATAATGCCTGGGTTTGATCGGTAGAACAATTATCGATAAACAAGATTTCATAATCATACTTGCCAATTTTGGTAAGCTCTGCGATGATGGCCTGGCTCATGGGAACAACATTCTCTTCTTCATTATAACAGGGAATCAGCACACTGATCTTTTTCATTTTTTCCGTTCTCTCCTGCACCAATTAATCGTCTTTTGAATCCCTTCTTCAAAGGGAACATGGGGTTCAAAACCGGTATCCGCCGTCAATTCGCTGATATCGGCACAGAGGTACATCACCTGATAGGGTTGATACGGAACCTCGCCGAATTTGATGGGTAGTGACAAATCAACAGCATCACGCATTACTTCAACATACTCTTTCAATAAGCGCGTTTCGCCGCCGCCAACAGGATATACTTTTCCATCTATGCCTTTTTCTCCAATACAGTAAAAGGCATTGGCGGCATCCTCACTGAAAAGATAATCCCATTGCTGCTCACCTTTGGTAAAAGCGGTATCTTTTCTGTCTAGCATTTGATCAATGGATTTCATAATCATCGTATAACCGTTATCCTTGGGACCGTATGTACTTAAGATACGTCCCCAATTATGACGCATACCCAGCTGACCGCAGAAAATGCGGCTTAAGATACCGGCTGCGTGTTTTGCCACACCATAACCTGATTCCGGGAAGGCCGGCGTATCTCCCTTTAGTTTTGTTGTAGCTCTGCCGTATTCCGCTTGAGAACCGGCGCCTACAAAAACCTGGCAGCCCAAAGCATGAGCCAACTTTACCGCATCCAAAGTCCAGGTAATATTGTTATTCTGCAGGTAGACGTCGTCACGAGAGGCACCATAAGTCCCATCCCAACCGAAGTGATAGAACGTATCAAAATCATCCCCCGCCTCCGTCAAGCACAAAAGCTCTGAAAGATCACATTCCGCCACAGTAACAAGACTGCTTTTTGGAATATGATTTCTTTTCTTTGAATGGGGGCGGCAAATTGCCAAAACTTCAACGCCGTCCTGCACGAGTTTTTCAATCAGCGCCGAGGCCAGCATTCCTGTGGCGCCGGTAATCGCGGCTTTTTTCATCATTTTGTTCCTTTTTCATAATCCATAATATCTTGCGGTTTTTCTGCAATAAAACGGACACAGGAATGGTCTGTGTCCCCTTGTTTCCCCTGTCCCCAGGTGACATAAAGGCAATCGATGCCAGCGTTCTCCGCGGTTAACACATCGGTAAGACCATCCCCAATATAGAGCGTTTCCTCTGCCGTAACCCTTGCTTTTTCCATCAAATATCGTACCCCCCAAGGGTCCGGTTTCGAAGGATACAAAGGGTCATAGCCAACCACAGCCAAAAAATCAATTTGTCCAAAAAAACGCTGACAAAGCGCATCAGTTAACTGCTGCGCTTTATTGGTATGGATTGTTAACTTTTTCTGATTTTTTTGAAGCTGCAAAAGAACCTCTGTGATTCCAGAAAAAGGCGCTGTATTGGGCTTGTCGGACGCAAGATACAGCTCCCGATAAACGGTTTTCACCTTCGTGATGTTCTCTTCGGTCATCTCGTGAGGCGGTAGCAGTCTGGCAACAACGGTTTCCAAGTTGCCTCCTACAAAATGTTTGTATAAGGCCAAATCATGAATGGGAAAGCCGAATTGGGCCAAAGCTGCGTTGAAGCAAATGGCCACATCGGTAATGGTATCAACCAAGGTGCCGTCAAAATCAAAAATGTAGAGTTTCTTTCCCATTTTATAATAGCCCTGAAGCATCCTTATGACGCTGCCACATCATTTCCATTCGGGCCTTGTCTTCGTCAGCCATACGTCCGTAAAAATCACATTTATTCTGTAAATAAAGTACCTCGAATTCCATGGCTTTGATGATGCTCTTTTTCAGACGCTTTTCGTCATCAGTCGTCCGGAAGACGATTTTTCTGGTTTCAAATTTATCGATCAACGGGGCCATCTTCTGAATAAAGGGAATCGCCTCAAAAGAGATTCCACCCCCCATACCGACAATGAGCCCTGCCGCTTTCGCTTTTTCGGCAAAGAAAGAAACAGCCTCATAGACAGCATCTCCATTGATTTCCTCGCGGCAAAGTCCCATGGAAGAGGAAAGATCCACCCTGCCCACGGAAATGGTGTCCAACATCCCCTCACCTGCCTTTAAAATTTCAGCGAAATTTTCCCGGCAGGTTTTGGTTTCGGCATTGATGATCCATTCCACATCCTTCAACTCATCACCATAGACTTTTTTTGCCGCATGCACAAATTTCGTCATCGCAAAGGGCGTTTCAATCATCGGCGCCATAATCCCGGTAGCTCCCAGCAAACGGCACTGATCAAGGTCGCGCACGGCTTCGCAACCGCCAATTTTGATAAAAAGATCCATACCCGCCCGAAAAACGATTTCATTGAGCTGCACCAGTTCATCGGTGCGGGAACCTTCCGCTTCAAATTCGGCCTTCACTGCCAGAACGCTATACTCATCTTTTAATTCTTTGAGAATTTCCAACATCTGACGTTCTTTTTTATTCATTTTCTTTATACCTCTGACTTATCATCCTTATTCACAGTCACATTTATTGCTCAAATATTCTTCCCGGCAGAGAAACGGATACATATCATCAATGGGTGGTGAAACGATTTTCCCATCAGGCAAAACTTTCGAAGACAACTTCGGTTCAAAAAACTGGGTGGGATCAAGAATACCCTCACAGATCACCGGCCCCTCCATGGATAAAGCCATTTCAATTTTTTCATCGAGTTCATTAAGGTTTTCAACACAGACATAGCCAATACCAAATGCTGCTGCTATTTTTTCAAAATTTGGAAAAGAAACGCCGGAATCGGGCGTGGCGCCGACCAGCGGCGGTTTAAACAAGTTCATCTGGGTCTGACGGCAGGAATGGTAACCGGTATTATTGAACAAAAAAGTCTTGATTTCTGCTTTATGATGCGCCGCGGTCTGTAACTCCTGTAAATTCATCATGATACTGCCGTCACCGTCAAAGCAAATGGTCCGTTTCCCCGGTCGGGCAAAAGAACAGCCCAAGGCTGCAGGGAAACCGTAACCCATACTGGCACAGCCGGAATTGGTAAAAAGCCGTTGACCTTTTTTAATGTTAGCGGCCTGAAAACCGACGACGCAAGCGGAACCGTTACCGCAAATAACGGCGTCATCTCCTTTGAGATGTTGGAAGATGCCATCAACAAAAACATACGGGTTAAGCGGCGACTGGTTCTCGTAATAGCTTTGGCATACCGCCGGATAGCGGGCATCTGTTGCCTTGCATTTTTTGAGCCAATCCTGATGGTCCGCCTCAGGCATATAATCCCCCGTCAACATCTTGCTAAGCAGCTCTTTCACATCACCGCAAACCGGCATATCCGGTTGAATGGTCGGCTTTTTCAGCTCGTTAGGGTCAATATCGTTAATGATCTTATAGGCGTTCTTCGCCCAGTCTTTATAATTATAGGAAATCTGGCGGATATTTAGGCGGCAGCCCAGCGTTAACACCAGATCACTGTTTTCCACGACAAAATTGCCTCCCCTGGTACCGACCGTACCGGGCCTACCACAAAATAACCGATGGTCATTCCAGAGCGTATCATGGGCGTTCCATGCAGTCACCACGGGAATCTGCAACTTTTCAATCACTTTCATAAATTCGTCATGGGCATGACCCAACCGAATGCCGGAACCGGCCAGGATAACAGGACGTTTGGCCGCGGCAATTTTATCAAGAACCCTTTGAGCAGTTTCCTGGGAAATGGATTGAGGTAAAGCATCTCGACACTCATCTTCATGAAAATGTTTAAGGGCATCGGTTTCTACTATGGCGCCCTGAATATTTAAAGGAATATCAAGCCAAACCGGGCCACCCCGACCGGTAAAGGCGAAATAAAAGGCCTTTTCCAAATGATAGGCAATTTCGGTGGGGTCTGTAATCATCACAGCGTATTTGGTCATGGGGCGCACACTGTCAACAATATTGTATTCTTGATCTCCTAATTGCCGTAAGGGCACGTCCGTAATCCAGGTGGTGGTTTCCGTTTTAACCTGCCCGGAAACGATGATCATGGGCACCGAATCAAGCCAACCGCCTAAAACGCCGGTAAGGGCGTTGGTACCACCAGGCCCACTGGTCACGCAAACCAGTGACGGTTCACCGGTGAGAACCGTATAAGATTCCGCCGCCATGGCGGACGCCTGTTCGTGATGATTATAAATGCACTGCAATGTCTCATGATGGCCAAAAGCGTCATTCAAATGCATGGCGCCGCCGCCGGTAACTGTAAAAACGAATTTAACGCCTTTCCCCGCGAAGAAATCGGCAATGTATTTGGCAACCTTAATTTTCACTTTTTCACCTCTGCACCCATTAAGAAGTCTTTGATTTCCTGATCCATCTCCATGTTGATATCACCGGCGGATAAATATGTTTTGGTCCAGTCACAGACCTTTTCCATCGCAGTATCCATATGCCATACCGGCTGCCAACCAAAAGTACGCTTCAATTTCGTACAATCAAGTTTCAAAAAATTGGCCTCATGGGGAGCGTTTTGCTCCGAACGGTCAAGCCAATTCAAACCGTGACCCCATTTCGCACAAAAGAGGTCAACGAGGGTTCCTGTTGAAAGGCAATCACAATCATCGGGACCAACATTGTAACTTCCAGCGTATTTTTCATCCTTATACTGGGATTCGGCAATCATCAGATAGGCGCCAACCGACTCCAATACATGCTGGTACGGCCGAATAGAAAAGGGGTTGCGGACAATAATATCCTCCTTTTTCAGCGCCGCGCGTACGCAATCAGGAATAATGCGGTCATTGGCGAAGTCGCCGCCACCGATCACATTCCCGGCGCGAGATGTGGAGATCGCCGTATCTCGTTGGGCAAAGAAAGAATTTTGATAGGAACTGGTCACCAATTCCGAACAAGATTTGCTGTTGGAATAGGGATCGAAGCCGTTAAGGTATTCCTCTTCCCGATAGCCCTCTTCCCGTTCTTCATTTCGATATACCTTGTCTGTGGTCACATTAAGGAAAGAGCGAACCGAATCGTTCAACCGAACACACTCCAAAACATTCACCGTACCCATCACGTTGGTTTCATAAGTATAGACCGGCATCTTGTAAGAATCTCTAACAATGGGCTGCGCCGCCAAATGAAATACGATTTCCGGTCTTTTTTGTTGAAAGATCCTTTGCAGTCCTTCAAGATCGCGAATATCTCCCAAAACGGAGTGGATTTCCTTTTCCAGACCGCAAAGAGTAAAGAGCGCGGGGTCCGTCGGAGGAGCCAGGGCGTAGCCGGTAACGTCGGTACCGCAGTTTAAGAGTAGGCGGCAAAGCCAGCTGCCTTTAAACCCGGTATGACCTGTCACGAGCACCCGCTTCCCTTTAAAAAAATCTAGATCAAACACGTTACCAAACCCTCCAAGGCGCTTTGTCGTCAAACCAAAGGTTTTCCAGTTGCTCTTTGTCTCTGGCCGTATCCATGCACTGCCAGAAGCCACTGTATTTATAAGCCATTAGTTGACTGTCCCGGGCAAGCTCTTCCAAGGGCTCCCTTTCGAAAACTGTTTCGTCTCCTTCGATATAATCAAAAATCGCCGGTTCCAGCACCATAAATCCAGCATTGATCAAACCGCCGTCATGGCTGTTTTTTTCCCGAAAAGAATGTATGTTACCGTCCTTGCCAATATCGAGAACGCCGAAGCGCTGGCCGACGTTAACCGCCGTCAGCGTTGCGGTTTTGCCGTGGCTTTGATGAAACGTAACGAGAGCATTGATGTCGATATCGGAAACACCGTCGCCATAGGTAAGCATAAAGGTCTCATCGCCGACGTATTTTTGAATTCGCTTGACCCTGCCGCCGGTCATCGTATTGAGACCGGTATCCACCAACGTCACTTTCCATGGTTCTGCGTGGTTCGTATGAACCGTCATCCGATTCTCCGCGGAAAAATCAAAGGTTACATCACTGGTATGGAGGTAATAATCGGCAAAATATTCCTTGATTTTATACTGTTTGTAACCGCAGCAAATAATAAAATCATTAAAACCGTAATAAGAATAGGCTTTCATAATATGCCACAAAATAGGCTGTTCGCCAATTTCAATCATGGGTTTCGGTTTCAAATGACTCTCTTCACTGATGCGGGTACCGAAACCCCCTGCTAAGATCACTGTTTTCATGGTATCCTCTCATCGCTTTGTTTTTTTATAGTTTTTGACTAATTAATTATGATTATTATATAACAGATGCCGCAAGTTCGCAACCATCTTCGACAGGGGATGTCGAAAGTATAAAACGTATATTTCATCATACAAAATAATTATTAAAATTTTATAAAATAAAAGCTCCCCGCGTAACGCGGGGAGCTTTTCTGTCCTGTTTACTCAGGCGTCACGTCAGTCCAAATCGGAGATTCCGCTGTTCCAGTATTTTTGTAATAAGTAATGGTACTGGTCGTTGCATCCCAAATTGCGATATCATGTTCACTGGTATCTTTGAATTCGACAAGAGCGCAGGTATCGTCTTCTGGGCAGAGACTGCCGTAGGTGGCGTTGGTGCTGTCCACCGTAGTCAGGAACATCTGCACAAGGTTCCCGTAGGCCAAACCGGCGCCAGCGGCTTTCGAGGTATTAAAGAGAGCACAGGCCATTTGTTCCGAGCTTACGGACTGGTAAGTGGAAGATTGATACCCGCACATATAGATATCGGGATAGAAATAGAGGATCAATTCAGCAGCAATGGAAGAGTTAACATCCGTAATACCAAGGTCTTCCAATTGTTCCACTTTATCGGGATAGAGATTTGTCGGTGTCCCGGGATGGCCTTTATAGTAATAGATATATTCATCACCATAGTAGGCCATAATGAATTTGGCAAAGGTTCCAAAATTAGTTTCATTGCCTATTTTTGTACCTAAGAACATCATTACTTTTTTATCCTGTTCCTGGGCTTCGCTGAACATTTCATCATTAAAACGATACAGATCTTTAAAAGCTTGTTTTACCGTATCACCCTTATCCGTCAACGCAGTCAACATCGTACTGATCGATTTGACTTTTACACTGGGATTATCAGTGACGACTTGCGACAAGAATTCTGCATTGGAAATATTTAAGGTGTCACTCGTTCTTGCCAGCCACCATTCCGTATTATCGTCTTCGTTGGCAACAACATAATCATAGGCTAAGAAGGCTTCATACTGGTTCGGTGTCCGGCTATTATACAATAGATCGGCAATATCATATGTACCGGTATCATAAACATCCTGCTTGATCTTTTCCCAGCAATCCGCCATCGCATCATACTTTGCATAAGGATCACTTACGTTAAAAGTGTTATTAAACCAAGAATATGAAGAATCTCCATCAGACAACAATTTTATGTCATATTGGGATTCATCGATCTTATTGGCTGTTAGTAATTTCAAGATAAAATCAGGATAGCGGTCATTGATATATAAGTGGTATTTCGCATCGGGATTCAATTCATTCAGATCAGCCACATAATCAACCATGGCTGCAACGTTGCTATGAAATTTCTCACGGTTCATCAAATCCGCATTGGTAACATTGGGTAAACCATAAACGTTTGCCGGTAATTTATCCCAATCGTAGGCGCCAGAGCGTTCTAGCATGACAAAAGTAGGAATCGGTTCACCTTCAGTGTTATGATTGATATCCCAAAGTGAAAGTGTAAAATAGATGACGGGGAAGGTGGCGTTGATGGGTGCCAAATTATATTCATCGGCGGAAATACCCACTTCATCACAATCGAAAGCAACAACGTAATCATCCTTCAACACAGCGGAATGCACGGTAAATTTGCCGTAATTCATGATATCAAATTCACCGCTATTGGTGTCGGCGGCGAGGGTAATCTCTCCGCTGGCCTGCTGCATCACAGTATCATTATAAACCATTCTACCGGTTGTTTTCACTTCATCAGCACCGGTCAGAGTCGTAGGATCCGCATCACCATCATCCACCGTAACAGTAACATTGGAGTCATTCATTTCTTTCTGTTCCATGGTAACGGTATAGTTTGCCTGATGGGTATACCAGGAAGTATCTTTAAAGGCGGCCTTCGTTACAGCAACCGCGGATGGGTCCCCCGCAAACTGCAGATTTGCCAGAGCGGTACAGCCGTTGCAGGCCCCATCGGCAATGGAGGTCAGCGTCACGGGGAAGACAATGGTTTCAATGGAAGTATCATCGGCAAAAGCCCCGGCGGCCACTGCGGTCACTTTCACGCCCCGATAAGTTTCGGGAATCGTAACCGTTGTATCGATGCCGTTATAATCGACGACGGTATAGGTCCCCGCCGTATTGACATTGAAGACCAGACCTTCACTGGACATATAAGCAAATACATTCTCATCCATGCCGTCGGCATAGACAATTTCTTGTGCGCGGCTGTTACTCTTCATTAAAATCGAAGAATTGGCGCCATCGCGAATCACCAAACGCCCGGTGATTTTTACGTTATCGAGGACCAGTTTTTGATCGGGGCTTTCCGCCAACGAACTGATTCCTGAGGCAGCGCTTCCTTCCGCCACAAACAGATCCCCGTCAATGGTGATATTACTCAGCGTAACGCCGCTATGATTGATGATGGCATTCCCATTGAGGGTTTTGCTGTAAGTACCGGCGGCGGCATAATAATATTGAAAGCAATTATAAAAAAGTTGTGCGAATTCCTGCCGGGTAATGTTGCTTTGCGGGTAAAGGCTGCCGCCGCTACCGGCAACGTAGCCGTTTTTCACCATCGCCGCAATGGTACCCACCGCCCATGTGGAAACCTTTTCCCGGTCGGCAAAAGCGGCAAGATCTTCCACCGTTCCATCGGTAAGCAAAAGAACACGGGAGACGACGGTAAAGGCTTCCTGCCGGGTCACCTTAGCATTGGGGCGCATCGTTTGATCGGGATAGCCGTTTAAAATGCCCATCCCCACCGCCTTTTGTATCGATTCAACATACCAGGCATTCTGCGCCAAATCCGTATAAACGGAAATATCGGCTTTTTCGTAGGCGCCGAAAGCACGAACGGTGATTGCCGCCAGTTCCGCCCGAGTCATGTTCTCCGCGGGATATAGTTTCCCTTCGCTGCCATTGAGCAAACCGTTATCCACCGCCGAGGCCAAAGCATCGTATGACCAATAATCCTTCGCCGGCATATCAGAAAAGTCCGATACTGCCGCTGCGGAAAATCCGGTAGAGAATGTAAGCATCAGCACACAAACAATGAGTCCTACTATAACGACATGGTTTCTGTTCTTCTTCATCGTTTTGATTCTTCCTCTCTTTATATCAAGATTGATTTATTTCTTTCCATTATACACCATGATCACACAAAATGGTACCCTCTTTCCTCCTCACAAGGCCAAAAGGAGTCTTTTACTGTGACATTTTTGGGTCATTTTCTCAAAGAATGCCTTTTTAACGATTTCATTTCATTTTTAAAAATAAAAATTTTGGCACTAATAAAGTGTCTTATTGACGCTGACTTTTATAAGGAGAAAAAGAGGGGATTCTCTGTAACGAAAACGATACGGGAGAATCCCCTCTTCAGCAAAACAATGGGCTATTTTTCCTATGGCGGTTAACCTAAGATCATCCGGTCATTGGCGAATTCATCACCACCGGAAACGTCGCTGAATTTCTCCAGCAGGTCTTCTACGGTGAGTCTTTGCTTTTCTTCGCCGCAAATATCAAGAATGATCGCTCCGTCCTTCATCATAATCAGACGGTTGCCATGGCGGATGGCGTCTTTCATGTTGTGGGTCACCATCAGCGCTGTCAGATGATTTTCGGCAATGATTTCCTCGGAAAGTGACAGCACTTTCGCCGCGGTTTTGGGGTCGAGGGCGGCGGTGTGTTCATCAAGGAGCAGCAGTTTCGGTTTTTGCAGTGTCGCCATCAGTAATGTCAAGGCCTGACGCTGGCCACCGGAGAGCAAACCGACTTTGACACTCATACGGTCTTCCAAACCGAGACCGAGGCGTTTGAGCTTTTCCATGTAGGATTCCCGCTCCTTTTTGGTCACACCCCACCTTAGGGTACGGTGCATACCGCGGCGGGCCGCCAAGGCGAGATTTTCATCGATTCCCATGGTGGCGCTGGTGCCCGTCATGGGATCCTGAAAGACCCGGCCCAGGTACTTTGCCCTTTTGTACTCGGGGAGACCCGTGACGTTTTCGCCGTCGATCAAAATCGCACCGTTGTCCACCGGCCAAACTCCGGCCACGGCGTTGAGCATGGTGGATTTGCCTGCGCCATTGCCGCCGATGACGGTGACGAAATCACCGTCATTCAGTGTCAGGCTGACATCGGTCAAAGCGCATTTCTCATTAACGGTTCCTAAATTAAAGGTTTTTGAAATATTTTTAATTTCCAGCATTTCAGATACCTCCCCGTTTCGCGGCTTTCCGGAAGGACGTTTTGGCCTTTCCCCTAAGGTAAGGGATGGCCAGGAAAAGGGCGACGACGATGGCGGTGAAAAGCTTCATATCGTCGGAAGGCATCTTGAGCCAGAGCACAAAGCCGATAACTATATAATAGATGATGCCGCCAAGGACAACGAAGATGAGACGGCCAATAAAATTCAGATGCTTTCTGAGTAAGGCTTCCCCAAGGACTTCCCCGATGATCACGGCGGCAAGGCCGATGACAATGGCGCCCCGGCCCATATTGATATCGGCAAAGCCCTGATACTGGGCGAGTAAACCGCCGGCCAGAGCCACGAGACCGTTGGAAAGGGAAAGCGCCAGGACTTTGGTGAATTTGATATTGATCCCCTGAGCCGAGGACATTTGTGGATTGCAGCCGGTGGCCCGGATGGAACTGCCCTGTTCGGTACCGAAATACCAGTATAAGATCGCCACAATAACGGCGGCCAGGATCAGGCAAATCAGAATCGCCTCGTTGACATAGCGCAAACTCACCAAAAGATCGTATTTATCGATGCTGATGGCCTGATTGGCCTTACCCATGATATTCAAATTGATGGAATAAAGAGCGATCTGCGACAAAATCCCGGCCAGGATATCGGGAATCCCCAAAGCGGTATGAAGCAGGCCGGTGATACCGCCGGCGATCAAACCGACAACGATGGCACAAAGTAGCGCCACGATGGGATTGACCCCTGCCAAAACCAGCATGACCGTAACGGCGCCGCCGGTGGCCAGGGAACCGTCGACGGTAAGATCGGCAAACTTCAGTATTTTAAAGGTGATATAAACCCCCAAGGCCATAATGCCCCAGATCAGACCTTGGGCAATATCGGCGGGCAGAGCTCTAACGAGAGCCATAGGATCCAACATTTTTTTCCTCCTCTATGTGTGACCTATTATCATAAAACCCAAAGTCTGCGCCGCGAACCCATGGACAGGCAGGCAAAAGACCGAACCGTCACGTACCGGAATGTACGCCACAGGCTCGGTCTTCTATCTGCGCCGTGCAGTGGGCAATGCTTTACGCACTGCGTTCTTTTTATGCCAAAGGCCCTTTGGCGTTTGGCCTTTACTTATTTGCTTTCGAGGGCCGTATAACCGTCGGGAACCGTGATCCCCAAGGTTTCACAGATTTCGGCGTTATATTGTTTCGTCACATTGGGCGCATACTGCACTTCCATGGCAGAAATATCGGCGCCCTGGACGAGAACTTCATATGCCATTTGGCCAGTGGTGTAACCGAGTTCGTAATAATCAATGGAAAGGGTAGCGACACCGCAGGAGGCGCAGATCCCCGCTTCCCCGGCAACGATGGGAATCTCCGCGGGCAGGCAGACGTTGTTGATCACTTCGGCGTTGGAGGCGGCGGTGTTATCGGTAGGAACATAGATCACATCGCTTTCATTGGCGGCATTGGCGGTAACCGCCCGGACGTCGTTGGAATCAGAGAAAGTGAACTCTTTGCAGGTATAGCCGTAGCCTTCCAAATAAGAGGTGATCTGTTGAGATTGATATACGGAGTTCGCTTCCGCGGAGCAATAGAGAATACCGATATTTTTGGCGTCGGGGAACAATTCTTTTAACATGGCGGCCTGTTCATCAAGGGGCGCAAGATCGGAAGTACCGGAGATGTTGGTACCGGTAACGCCGGCCCAATCGTCGATGTCGAGGGCGGTGGCATAGTCGGTCACGGAAGTACCGAGAATCGGGATTTCATTGGTAGCCGACGCCGCCGCCTGTAACGCCAGGGTCGCGTTGGCCAGAATCAAATCGTTTCCGGAGGCCACAAATTGACTGCAAATCGTCGCGCAGGTGGCGGAATCACCCTGGGCGTTCTGCACGTCAAAGGTCACGTTTTCTTCCCCGAGGAGTTCGATCAGAGCATCCTCAAAGCCTTGGGTGGCAGCGTCAAGGGCTTCGTGCTGAACCAACTGACAAACGCCAATGGTATACGTTTTGGCGGCGCTGTCATCACCATCGTCAGCCGAAGAACCGCAGGCGCTCAAAGAAAAGAGTAGACACAGCGAAAGTGCCAAAACAAGAAAAAGACTCCACTTTTTTGTTTTCATGAAATTCCCCTCCATTAAGTTCATAAAAAGATTATCATCATAGAATGATTAAATTATACTAAACCGACACAAAAAGTCAAGCCATAATACCCTCATCAAAAAATATTTTGGGATGCCCCCTTCCCTTTAATCTTGATGCCTTGCTTCGGTATCATCCAATTGTCCGCATTGGGCTAACGTCTTGCCTTTGGTTTCCGGCGCCCAGAAAATACAAATAATCAGGCCTAACAAGGTGATGCCCGCTGCCAACAGCATGGTGATTTGGGTACCTCCGTGCTGAAGCACCCAGGGCAAAGCAAAGGTTCCGATTGCCGCGCCGATACGGCTGATCGCGGTGGCAATGCCAAAGGCGGAGGCGCGAATCTCCGTGGGAAATAATTCGTTGGGGTAGAGGGCATCCAAGATCGTGGGAGGCCCTGAGAAAAACGCGTATAAGGCAAATCCCGCGATAATAAGCCAAATGGGAGGTTCTACCGTAACACTGAGGACCAATAAACCTATGGTCATAAAGGCAAAGCTCATGATGATCATGGGACGCCTGCCCATGGATTCCACCCAAAACAGGCCGGGAATACACCCCAAGGCAAAAGCAAAATTGATGGCGGCGTAGCC
>DLGE01000008.1 GCA_002482535.1 Peptococcaceae bacterium UBA7702
CGGTGCAGTTGCCATCGGTGCAGGTGCCGTCAGCGGGGGTACGATTGGTGCTGGCACTGCTGGCTTCGGTGCTGCTGGTAGAAAGGACCTGACCAGGATAGATACAATCGCCTTTCAGGCAATTGAGGGCTTTCAGATTGTTTACGGTGGTGTTACAATTTGAGGCGATCTTATAAAGGGAGTCTCCGCTCTTTACTGTATACGTTGGTACACCGCAAGTCTTCTGAACAGCGCATTGGTTGGCATAACAGGTTTTTGCCGAAGCATAGCAGGCTTTCCCACTCTGGCAAGCTGAGGCGGCCGAAACCCCTGCACTTACCATCACCAAGGCGAAAACCAGCAAGAGCAATACTGCTGTTTTTTTGATTCCTTTCATATTTTATCCTCCTTTTCTTTTTGCGTTTCCATTTTGGAACGCTGTTTTATTATACATGGCGTCTATCGTCATTACCTTATGAAAATCACGCCAGTACAGGAAGATAATGGCAAAACCCGTACTTTTCGCATAAAATGGCGTAATGGGATCACGGATTTTTCGTGTAAAGATCCGAAGAAAAGAGGATATCAGAATATGCAGGTGAAAAGCGGCGACTACGTGGTAAGAAAGTCTTACCGTAAAGATATCGTTTTTCGTGTCAAACAGATTTTTCGGGATGAAAACGGCGGTCTTTCCGCTGTTTTAAAAGGCGTTGCCATTCGGCTGATCGCCGACGCGCCCCTCAATGATCTTGTCACCTTGGATCCGGCGGAAACAGCCCGTATTCTTGAAAAGGAACAGGGAGAGGAAATCGATCTGTTGATGAGCAGGCATAAGGGCGACAACCAGTGGCGGGGCGGCAGCCGTTCTTTCGACTATCCCGGCATGGTGCTCCATCTCGACGGAGACCGGGAGTATCTCAACAAATGCGTTGAGGCCTATGAGAAGCTGGGCATTCCCCATGCCGGTTTGGCGGTTCCCGAAAAAGATCAGCCCGATGCCGTGCCCTATTATTTGGAGAAGTACCGGCCGGAAATCTTGGTGGTCACCGGTCACGACAGTCTTTTAAAAGGCGCCACCGACCATCAGAATCTCGATAATTACCGCTCCTCCTTCTACTTTGCCGAGGCGGTGAAAAAGGCCCGGCAATACCAGCCTGACCGGGATGCCCTGGTGATTTTTGCCGGCGCCTGCCAAAGCTGTTATGAGGCGCTGCTGCGGTCCGGCGCAAATTTTGCGTCTTCACCGAAACGTGTTTTCATCCATATCTTTGATCCGGTGCTGATCATTGAACGGGTGGCCTATACTTCCATTAAGGACGTGGTCACCGCCGAGGATGCGGTGGAGGGTACCGTTACCGGTTCCGACGGCATCGGCGGCATTGAGACCAGGGGCTGTTTTCGGGTGGGTTATCCTTCGGTGGAGGGGGATTCTCTCCGCTGCTGACTACCTTCCACCACTGCTTTTCCCAATGAACAATAGAGTACGCGGTATAAAAGCCATAAAAAAGCCGGTCCCCGATAAGTTGGGAACCGGCTCGCTTTTTTATGAGCTTTTTTAAGAGACAAGCCCTTTTGCGGCAAAGGGTTTCTCTTTCTCGAATTTGTGGTATAATAAGGCTATTATGAATTTTTCTTATGAAACACGAATCAATGTCTTGATGCATCAATACCACTTCCGCTTTGACAAGGGACTCGGTCAGAACTTTCTCATCGACGGGGGGATCTTAGACGCCATCGTGGAAAAGGCGGGCCTTGATCAGATCGACCGCGTGCTGGAGATCGGCCCCGGCATGGGCTTTTTAACGGAGAAGCTGGGAGCAGCGGCAGGCAGCGTCACCGCGGTGGAATTGGATCAGACCCTTTGTACGATCCTCACCGAGGTTTTCCGGGAGGAACCGCAAATCGACATCGTCCACGGCGACGCTTTAAAATTGGATTTCGCCGCTCTCGACGGGGAAACACGAAAAAAAGGGTTTGACAAACCCTTTAAAATCGTGGCAAATCTGCCCTATTATATCACCACGCCGCTGCTCTTTTATTTCCTTGAACATAAGGATTATTGGAGTGAGATGGTGCTGATGGTGCAAAAGGAAGTCGCCCAGCGGGTGGCGGCGTCTCCCGGCGGCAAAGATTACGGCGTGCTGACCTTGATGACCTCCTATGACGCCGACGCCGAGATCATTTTGAAAGTTCCCGCCAAAGCATTTCGTCCCTGTCCCAATGTGGATTCGGCGGTATTGCGTCTGACCAAACGGGACGCTCCTCCCAGCTTTGTGAAAAACCGCAAGCTGTTTCGGGCTCTGGTCAAAGCCGGTTTTGCTCAGCGGCGCAAAACGCTATCCAACGCCTTAAAAAACAGCGGTCTTTTCCAAGAAAAAACCGCTGTCAGTGATTTACTGGTAAAATGTAACATCGACGGCAATCGCCGCGGCGAAACCCTTTCCTTTGCCGAATATGCCCTTTTGGCCAATACTTTGGCAGGTGAAGGCCAAAATGAAAAAAGCTGAAACCGTTAACGAGGCGTCAATCGGTCGAAAAAGTGGTCAAAACGGTGATGCAGTGTTTTGGCCAGCCAAAGCACCGGGGCGGTCAGGAAAAACCATAAAACGGTATAGATCAGGCAAATCTGTCCCAGGAAATGGACTTTAAAGCGGCTGTAATCCCAGACATTCCAATGGGCCCAAAGATTGACAAAACAGCCGGAAACGAATTCAATGCCGGTAATGATCGCCGCGCCAATGGAGCAACGCACCCAAAGGGGCGTTTCCTTCTTGAGTTTTTTATTGGTCCAATCGATCAGCGTGAAACAGCCGCCGCCAGCCAAAAACATCGACCAGTGGCTGTGGTGACGCCATAAAATTTCCAGGAGCACATATAGAGAACCGCCGGTGATGAACATCATCATCGGCGTCAGATACTTTTTCATAAAATACACCGCCTTTATGAAAAGTATCTGTTTTTTTCGACTTTTTTATGGCTGGAAAAAAAGGGCGTGCCGCCCTCGGTTTTTTATAAAACCTTTTGCGCCACGCTCTTTTATTTTTTTATTTAGTGGTGGAACAGGCGAATGTGGGTAAAGGCCAGTACCATGTCGTACTTATCGCAAGTGGCGATGACGTTGTCGTCGCGAATGCTGCCGCCGGGTTCGGCGATGTATTTGACGCCGCTTTTTTTGGCCCGTTCAATATTATCGCCAAAGGGGAAGAAGGCGTCGGAGCCGATGGCGATATTTTCCATCTGATTGAGCCAGGCCCGCTTTTCCTCTTTTGTGAAAACAGCGGGTTTTGTTTTGAAAATATTCTGCCAAACGCCGTCCTTCAACACGTCCTCATATTCGTCGCCGATGTAGACGTCGATGGCGTTGTCCCGGTTGGGTCTGGCGATGTCGTCAATGAATTCCAACGCCATGACCTGGGGTGCTTGGCGTAAGAACCAGTTATCGGCTTTGTTGCCGGCAAGGCGGGTGCAGTGAACCCTTGATTGCTGCCCGGCACCGATGCCGATGGCCTGGCCGTCCACGGCGTAGCAAACGGAATTGCTTTGGGTGTATTTCAAGGTGATCAAAGCGATGATCAGATCCCGTTTGGCCTCTGCCGGTAAGTCCTTGTTTTTGGTGACGATTTCCGTAAAAAGGGCGTCATCAATTTTTAATTCGTTGCGGCCCTGTTCGAAGGTGATGCCGAAGATCTGTTTGTGTTCGATGGGGGCCGGTTTGTAGCCGGGATCGATGGCGATGATGTTATAGTTCCCTTTGCGCTTGGTTTTTAAAATGGCCAGGGCCTCTTCGGTATAGCCCGGGGCGATAACGCCGTCGCTGACTTCCCGGACAATGATTTTTGCAGTGCTTTCGTCACAAACGTCAGAAAGGGAGACGAAGTCACCGTAGGCGGACATCCGGTCGGCGCCTCTTGCCCTGGCGTAAGCAGCCGCCAGAGGGGAGAGTTCGCCAAGGTCATCGACGAAATAGATTTTTTTCAATGTATCGGAGAGGGGCAGTCCCACGCCGGCGCCGGCGGGGGAAACGTGTTTAAAAGAGGCGGCGGCGGGCAGACCCGTGGCGGCTTTGAGCTCCCAAACCAGTTGGATGCCGTTTAACGCGTCCATAAAATTGATGTAGCCGGGTTTGCCGTTTAGCACGGTCAAGGGCAATTCGCCCTCCTCCATAAAGATTTTAGAGGGTTTTTGGTTGGGGTTACAACCGTATTTTAAGGCCAGTTCTTTCATGGCGTACTCCTTACTTTGCGTTTTTATTGACGATTCTCGTTTCATAGAGACCATTGGTGATATCAATGTATCTGACGAAAAGGGAAACTTTGTTATCATCGTTCAAGCTGTTCCAAACCTTATCGGTGAAAGTGTCGATATCGTCTTCGATGGTCACCCGTTTCGGCTCCCCGGCAAAGCTGGGCAGCGGTTTGCCGTCGCCAAGATAGGTATGGATGAAATGGCCTTCGCCTTTTACGGCTTCGAATTGGAAGGTAAAGCGTTGGCAGGCTCCGGGGTCGCCGTAAGCGCTTTTTAAAATGGACATTTCATAGCAAAACGCGTTGTTTTCTACGTGGAGTAAGCCGGAAATTCTGGGGGTAAAATTGGGTTCGTCGGGTTCAAATTGGCGGGTTCTCAACGCCTGTTGAAAAGTGCTGCCGGTTTTCATCATGTCATAGACCGTGTCGGTCTGATCGCCGTTGGTAACAATGGTATCGTGGCCCAAAACGCGCACCGGGGCATAGATAATAAGGCTGGGATCCTTCATTTTCGAGGGATCAAAAGCTTCGGTGCGCAGGCCTTCGCCGTCCATCACGAAAACGCGGTTGCGGCTATTTTCGCTTCTGCCCATGATAAAATAGGCGGTGATTGCTTTTTTACCGTCAGCGGAAGTGCCAATCACAAGGCCCCGGCCGGGATAGGCGTTTCCTTGGAGATCCTGTTCCAGGGATAACAAATCCATGATCATTTTTCCTCCGTATATTTAATTGTACTCATGGTATGATTATAACATAAGTGAAAGAACGATGAAACCCATGTTGCGCCGAAAATGATACCGATGATTTTCAGACTTAAAAAAAAGACTTATCCCAACTGCGGTTATGATAAGTCTTTTTTATATTTGAATGGTTTTTTGCATATTACAGATGACGTTTCGCTTTTATTCCGATATGACCTCATAAGCGTGGGGCGGCAGATGAAGGTTGTTTTTCTTGACGCTCAGGCTCCTTCGTCTTTACGTAAGACGGTAAAGGAACCGTCGGGGTTTTGTTTTTCATAACGAGATATGGCTCTGATCATCGATATGTTCGCGACGAAGACCACAAAGCTCAAAGGCAGCGCCGCTACGACCGACGCGGTTTGAACGCCGGATAATCCGCCGGTAATGAGGAGGATTAAGCTGCAGGCGCCGGTTAACGCCGCCCAAAAAATGCGAAGGGAAACATGAGGTTCGTGGGAAGTGCGGGTTACCATGAGAGCCGTCTGAAACGTCGCGGAATCTGCCGTTGTAACCAGGAACAAGGATAAGGTGATCAATGCAATAACCGAGGTCAAAGGTGTGAAGGGGAGCACGTCCAAAAGGGCAAAAATACCGCCTCCGTAATTGATGCCGATGACGTCCCATATGTCCATCACTCCGGTGCTCTGATAATACATGCTGGAACCGCCGAGGACGCAGAACCAAACCAAAAGGCAAATGGTGGGCAGCATCACCGATCCGGCGATAAACTGTCTCAAATTGCGTCCTTCTGATATTTTCGCAATGAAGCCGCCGGTAAAGGGGCCCCAGGAAAGGAACCAGGCCCAATAAAAAACCGTCCAACTGCTCATCCAGGGAGTGTAGTCGCCGGCGGGGTTTGTGTAAAACATCATATAGAATACGTGGGAAAAATAAGCTCCGGCGGTATTCAGAATTAAATTGATTTGAAAGCGCGTAGGACCGGTAAAAAAGATGAATAAAATCAGTATGAGGGCGATGTATATATTGATTCTGCTGAGATGTTTGATTCCCTTATCGATTCCTGTATAAGATGATATGGTATAAGTGATGATCAACATCAGGATTAAAATGGCTAAAACAGTATTGGTGGTAGTAATGCCAAACAGTTTTTCAATACCGAAGCTCATCGTCATCAATCCCATGCCCAATGTGGTGGAAACCCCAAGTACCGTCGCAAAAATAGAGATGACGTCAATGATAAAGCTGATAGGGCCCCTTGTTTTATCGCCCAATAGTCCGTAAAGAGTGGAGGAGACGGTAAACGGGAGTTTATAGCGAAAAGCGAAATAGCCCATGGGGAGGCCAATGGCGATGTAGCCGATCCAGCCGTTGATACCCCAATGAAAAATGGCGATTTTCATGGCCGTTTCATAGTCTTCGGGGTTTCCCGCGGCGGTAGGATTATAGGGGGAAGCCATCATGAAGTGGGTCATTGGTTCCGCCACGCCCCAGAAGACCACGCCAACGCCAATACCGCAGCAAAATAGCATGGAAAACCAGGTAAACGTTGTGTATCGCGGTTTGATGTGTTCATCTCCCAGCTTGATTTTTCCGTATTTGCTGATGGCAATGAGAGCATATAAAACAGTGACGATGGAAATCAGGCCAATGTACCAAAAGCCAAAAATATCGGTAATCCCCTGTTGTATTTTTCCGGTGATTTCCGGGAAAGAAGAGGGGAAAATGATGCCGCAAAACACGATGGATAACAATATCAAAGCCGATGTTAAGAAGACGCCAATATTTGTTTGTTCGGAAATTTTTTTTAACATAGCATCCCTTTCTCATTCAAAGAAGGGAGGAATGATCGATCCTCCCTTCTCGAGCATAAAGCATAAAAGATCAGGCAGCTTCGGTTTCAGGGGTTTCAGGAGTTTCAGGGGCAGCTTTTTTGAAAGCGGAACGCAGCATCATGAAAGACGCGTAGAAAATGGCGACGATGACGATCCAGGTGAGAATGGTCAGCGGCAGTGATTTTACCAGTGTTACGGCAATGATAATACCGATAGCGCCGGCAAAAGTCCCAACGACACAGGCCTTCCTGTCATACATTCCTTCTTTTACGAAAGTAAACCCGGCGGCAGTCATCAGATAGGCCCCGGATGCCATCATAATCGGAAATGCACAGGCAGGGCTCATACCCAAGGAGTAGGTCAGGGCCATGGTGGGGCCATAATTGCCAATCCCGATGGTCATCACGGCGCCGATGATGAAGCAGCCGGCAATGGCGGCAATTAATTTCCAACCCACAAGCCCTTCCGCGGTACCGCCGGGGGGCATTAATCCAAGTTGCCGAATAATCATAATGATCGCAACAATGATCAGGGCAAGACCCATGCCGAGTTGGATTTTTTTCTCCGGTAATTTTGAAACAAATTTTGCCCCGATGGCGGCGCCGACGGCTGATGCCGCAACGGTAGAGAAGAGCGTAAGGGGATCGACTTTGATGACGGTGATATAAAGAATGCAGGAAATGGCGCAGGGAATTGCGCACATGACATTAAGAGAGCCGGGAATCAGTTTGTCAGGAATCAAGTGAGTGATTTTATAGATGGTGGTCTGTGGCGCGAAGCTGCCAATGCCCAAAGCATCGAAGAAAAGCGGAATCCCGGAACTTGCGGCCAGGCCGGCGACACTTTTATCGGATATGGTGTCCTTGTGCTTGACGACATCTCTTCCGAGAAATACGCTGAAGGTGCCAGCAAAAAGCACCATGCAAACTTGGAGGATTAAAATGACCATAGATTTTATACCCCTTCCTTTTAACAATTGCTGTAAACGGACATGCCTTTTGAGATCTGAATACAGTATAAAGGGATTGCCTGTTCAAAATAATTGTCGAACTGTAAAAAAGGGGCGCAATTTTTTTAACATTGAGTCAGATGGATTGGTCTATGTTATGATCAGTGGCTTCCATCCTGTTATACCTCATTAAATAGATAATCATAAAACATAAAGGATACTTCAAGGGTGAGGCGTTTTTCCGGCTCCAGCAAATCGACACCGAGCAAATCGTGAATCTGTTCAAGGCGGTAATAAAGGCTTTGTCTGGTAATGCCCAATTCCATGGCGGTTTGTTTTTTACTGAAGTTGCATTGGTAGTATTTTTTCAGGGTTAACATCAGCTTACTGTTATGGGATACGTCAAAAGTGAGCAGCGGCTTAATCTGATCCAGAATGAAGCCTTTGAGCTGCTCTCCTTTTTCTTTATCATCAATAAGGCCCAGCAAATAATAAAGATTCATATCTTCATAGATGGGGCATGGCGTATGCTGCCGTTGACAAAGGTTCATCGTCTCCTTTGCGGTACAGTAACTGCGGGGAATGTCTTTGATATTTTTGGAGCGGCATCCGGCAGTGATGAGCAGTTGTGGTTTGCCTTCCTGCATCCTTAAATCGCGGTTTGTCATTTCGATGACGGCCTTGAAACGCTTTTTCCAGGAGTCATTTTTGCCGAAATCCAAAACGATCGCGGTAAGCAGCCCGTCTGCAAAGAGGGGATAAAGACGAAATTGGTTTTCAGCAAATAAGGATCGAAGGCTTTTGGATATGGTCAGATAGGCGCTGTCGGACCAATGATAGGTGATGTCGCTTTTACGATACTCAACAATTGTCGTAAAAAAATGATATTTTGAAACTTCGCTTTTGGGTTGCTTCAGTTGTTCGTAAATCCTTTCTTCGCTGATCTTTCCATTGAGCCAATGGATCATCCAGCTATTTTGGTCAAGGATTTGTTTTTCTTTCAGATAGCTGTTGTTGACGAACTCCATGATTGTTTTTACGGTATCGCGGGTCAGATCGATAAAACGTACCAGCCGATGAAAGACCAACAGCGGACAGTCATAGGCATTGGCAAGGTCAATCATCCCCTGGGGGACTTCATTGACGTACATTCCCAACTGGAGACAAAAACCTGCAATGCCTTTTTTGACCAATTGTTGAAAAAAGGGAACTAATTTCTTTGGATCGTCAACACCGACCCCACTGCATAAAATCAGTTCACCGCCATCAATCCATTCATTGGCGTCATCCCAGGTTTCCAAAACATGAACCCATGAAACGGTATTATTTTGTCCGTTTGATCCTGCTACCAATGTTGCGTCGTGAAAATCTTCACTGTTCAGAATGTCGGCAATGGTTACTTCCTTTTCGACAAACATCTTAGTACCCTCCCTGTTTTCTACCTTTATTATATAATACCATACTCTAAAAGCTTCTTGACATACTGTACAAAAAGAATCTGCTTTTTTGACAAAACGTTAATTTTTTGTCCTTCGAGGGGGATTTATAATGTGGTCGTAAACGGAACAAAAAACCTTTTGAAATCTGAATCTTTATGACTAAGCTACTAAATGACGAAAGGATAAGGAGAACTTAAAATGTCCCAAATTCAAGCTGGTTTAAATGTTCAAATGGGAATGGGGTTGAATTTATTCACCGATGATGATCTATACGCGATTCATTGCGCGACCTTGGATGTGATGATGAACGTTGGCATCAAGGTTCCCTGTGACGAAGCAAAAGAGATTTTCGCAGCCGGTGGCGCGATCATCGAAAAGGAAAGCAACATCGTCAAATTTCCCACTTACATCGTAGAAGAGGCCATTACCTCCGCTCCCCGTACCGTACTGCTGGCGGGGCGCGATCCCCAAAATGACTATGTGATCAAAAATAAATCGGTCGCTTTTACCAATTTTGGGGAAGGGGTTCGCGTTGTCGATCCCACGGACCGGTCGGTACATAATTCTACAAAAAAAGATCTTTGCGACGCCACCCGTATTTGCGACGCGATGGATCAAATTACGGTGTATGAAAGAGCCCTCGGCGCCGATGATGTCGCACCCCAGGTTCAAAGCATTCATAATGCGGAAGCGATTTTTAACAACACCACAAAGCACTGCTTTATCGGTGCTAACTGTGGCTATAACGCTTCCAAAATTATTGATATGGCGGCTACAATCGTTGGCGGCAAAGAGAATCTCAGGAAACGTCCGATCTATACGCCTCTTTGCTGTCCCAATAGTCCTCTGACTTTGAATCCGGATACTTCCGAAGTCATCGTCGCGGCGGCCACGGCGGGGGTTCCCGTCAATGTCCTCTCCATGGCGCTTTCCGGCGGTACGACTCCCGTAACCTTGGCCGGTACCTTGGTTTGCCATAATGCCGAAGTACTTTCCGGCATCATCCTGGCACAGTTGGTCCGCAAAGGTACGCCGGTGATCTATGGCAGCTCTACCACCATGATGGATCTGCGCTTTACCACCGCTGCCGTGGGTGCCGCAGAATTGGGGATGCTCAATGCTGCTGTGGCAAAGCTGGCACAATTTTACGGATTTCCCAGTTTTGTTGCAGGCGGGTAGGTTGACAGCAAGCTAATTGACGCCCAGGCCGCCCACGAAACGACGTTATCCGCTACCTTGGCGGCATTGGCAGGCGCCAATGTGATTTACGGTCTTGGTATGCTGGAGATGGGAATGACCTTTGATTATGCCAAACTTGTTATGGATAATGAATTCGCGTATATGATCAAACATGCTGTTCGCGGTATACCGGTCAATGAAGAATCCTTGGCTGTGGAAACCATCAAGCAGGTTGGTGCAGGCGGCGAATTTGTCAGCCACGCGCATACTTATCAACACTTTAAATCAGAACAGAGCCAAAGTAAGCTGATCGACCGCAGAATGCCGGAAGAGTGGGCCGCCCAGGGCGGAGCCAGCATGCTGGAAAGGGCAAATGAGGTTGCTGTTGATCTTTATCAGCATTATAAAGCGACTCCCCTTAACTCTGAAACCAAAAAGAAACTCAGGGAGATCGTAAACGAAGCGGAAAATCATTATCATATTACACTTAGCCTTGATTAACCAAATCAAATGGAAGTAACCCCCATGTACTTCCAAATATCCCAAACAACAAGGCTGCGGGTATTTTTTACCCGCAGCCTGTAGCTAAAAGCCGTGCTTGGAAAAGAATCCAAACACGGCTTTTAGCCATTGTTTAAGATGGTTGACAAGGCCAACTGTAATAGGGGATCATAGCGCCGCAACGGCGCCGCCGTCGGCCAAAGTGACGGTTTCACCGCCAAGCCAGGCATTGGCAGGGCTATCCGCGTCGTAGTATAGAGTGTAGCCGTTGGATACGATATTGCTCAAGCTTTCATCTTTATCGGTGAGAACGCTGACATAGGAATCGCCGGTCAAGGTTACGGTGGCGGTTTTGCCGATATTCAGCGTTACGCTGCCGCCGCTTTTCTCACTGTTGACGGTTCCCTGATAGGTGCTGGAGTAACCGATGTTCAGGGTGACGCTGCTGATTTTATCGCAGGTGATATCCCCCGTCAGGGTTTGGTGCTTTGCCGTGAGCGTGACGTTGCCGCCGTTGCTGCCTTCTTCGCCCCAGTTGTTGGTGTTGTTGTCGGAAGAGGTTAAAAGCGTCCCTGAGGAGAAGTTCAGGGCTGTGCTATCGAGGATAATCTTGGCATCTGTATTGGTGATGTAGAACATCGGCCCGTCAGAGGTGGTGGTAAGCGTCGAGTCGGTGGCAGTCAAAACGCCAACTCCTTCCGCGGCGTCCCCGGAAGTGCTTTGGTAGAGCATGACGCCGTTTTCTCCGGCCCCGGTCAAATCGCAATGCGCTAAAGTGATGGAATTTTTGCCTTCAATGACCGCGGCCTGGGAACCGGTGGCCGTGCCGCTGACATTTTCCGCGGTGATCTCGCCGGTACTATAGATGCAAGGGGAGCCGTCGCCGGCGGCGCTTAAGGTAGAATCGGCGATGGTGATGGTGCCTTCTCCTCGGTCCGTAGCCACAGGGGCGCAGTGAGCGCCTTTTGTGGTGACCGTCAGGTTGGTGGCGTTGATCGTGCCGCCGTAGGTGGCATCGAGACCACGGGAGGAATCTCCCGTGGTGTTGATGGTGGTATCCGAAACCGTCACCGAAGATCCCTCACCGGTGGCGAATATGGCGTTGGAGCCTTCGCTGCCGCTGCTGATATCGACGTTGCTTAACGTCAGTGTGCTGCCGCCTTGTACCGCAATGGCGGCGTTTAAACCGTAAAAATTGCTGTTATCGGCGCTGGAGCTGTCACCGGTTTTGGTAACGCTGATGGCGGAAGCCGTTAAGATGCCGTTGTTCGTCAGGAGAATGGCGTTTTCATCGCTGTTCTCCGAGTTGTAAGTGCCGGAAGTAAGCTCCTTTTCTTCACCGTCTACGGTATATGCACCAGTGAGATCCATGTTTTCACTGGCGCTTTCTCCGCCTCCGCCTTGATCGCCGCCCATGTTCATGGACATTTCCACGGTGATCGCGGAGACCTTGTTGTCGCCGGTATAGGTGATGGAGATGATGTCGTTGACGGCAAGATCATCGACAGTACCTTCGCTGCCATCCCTTAACGTGATGGTCACTTCTGAGACATCGAAGGTCATTGTTTCGCCGTTGGCTGTAAAGAAACCGTTGCCGCCTTCCAGGTCGGCGGGGGCTTCTCCGTCACCCATATCCGGGGGCGTACCACCTTCACCGCCGTCAGGGGGGGTACCGCCGTCAGGAGGCGTACCATTACCGTCAGCAGAACTGCCGGCAGGTTGTTCCGGTGGCGTCTGGTTGCTGTCAACGGGGGCCGCCGTATCGCTACTATCATTGGAGGTTGCCGTGTTGTTGCTGCTGGCCGCTGTATCGCTGCTATCATTGGAGGTCGCTATGTCGTTGCTACTGGTCGCTGTATCGCCATTGTCATTGGAGGTTGCTGTGTCGTTGTTGTCATCGGAAGTCCCTGTGTTGCTGTGATTGCTCTGATCCGTACTTGCATCCTCACTTTCATCCTCGTTGGAGGCAGCGGGGGATTCCCCGTCTTCCCCTGTAGGTTGCTGCATGTCCCCGTCGTTTGGTTCGGCCATTTCTCCCAAGGAAACCGTGACGGTGTCGCCATCGATTGCGGTGATCTGTGCTTCCGTTGTTTTTGTGCCGCAGCCTGCAAAGAGCACCATCATGGCCAAGGCCAGCAAGGGAAAAAACAGGAACTTTCCTTTATTCTTCATGAAAGCATCTCCTTTTACGTTTATTTGTTATGAGTATAGTTTCCCTTTATGAGTGAACCGTGAAAATCTGCGGAGGGAACCGTGGGTAAAAGGAAAATTTTTGTAGTGTTTCCATAAACTTCTTTTAAAAAGGCTGGAAGGTATGGTATAATGTAAGTGCGAATTTGCGAGAAAGGAATTTTCCGATGAAAATAAAAAAAGGAATCGTCGCGGCCATTTTGGTTTTGGCCCTCTGTTCCGCCGGCGTCTTTGCCGGCAGTATGATAGAGTATGAAATCGCAGATCTCGATCTTAGTTTGGAGTTACCGGCAGAATATCATTACGTTTTTACCAGGGATATGGATGGGGATGATTCCGGCTTTGTTGATTTGGGTATGACGAAAGAATCCCTTTTTGAAAACAAATCCCTCTATTTAGAGGCTTTGACAGAGGATCAAAACGCCGAAATCATCGTCACGATGACAGCGACGGATTGGTCCCGACTTTATTATGATTTCAATGAGCTGGAAAACAGCGATCTCATGGAAATGGCCCAGGTCTGCCTGATGGATACCGACGGCGCGGCCAATATGGAAATCACCGACTGCGATGTTTTTGAAGGGAACACTCAGGCAAAGTTTTTAAAGGCCAATGGTGTTTGCGCCGCTGAAGATACCGACGGCTACGCTATTCAGTATGTTACGGTACTCAACGGCAATGCTTATACAATCACCTTTAATTTTGATCACCGGGAACTCAGCGACGAGGAGATTGCCCTGACGGAAGACGTGGTTTCCTCTGCCGTCTTCCATACTGTGGAAACCAAAGATACCGGTAAGAGCGATGTTGTATACATTGCGATCATTGCCACAATGGCAATCATCATCGGCATTTTACTGCTTGTTATCTATAAAAAGCATTATACGATCAACGGTTACCGCCGCTCTGCCTCAGCGACCCCCGCGGCGCCGGAAAACGAAACAACGGCAGATGGGGAAGAGGTTTTGGAACCGTTGTCTGCCCTAAAAGAGGCGGAGCAGGCGGAAGATTCAAAAGATTCGAAAGATTCGGAAGATTCAGAAGGTAAGGAATCGTAACGATTTTATTGATAGCTATTGGAAATAGAAAGCCGCTTAACGTAACTGCGTGACGCGGCTTTCTCAGGCCGGCGACAAAGTCTTAAACGTGGCGAATCCTTTGTCCTACGACAGCTTATGTACTTCTATGTACACGGCGCAGCCGCAGGCCAAAGTATTCACCGCGTTTAAGCCTTTCTCGGCAGCCTATCATCCTGTAGCCCAAAATTTGCTTACGCTTATTTTGTCTACAGTCTGAAAAGCCGCGTGACGCGGCTTTCATTATAGGAGTTTTTATGCAGTATCGTGTGAATCCCAAAAATGGAGACCGCCTTTCCGTCTTAGGTTACGGCTGTATGCGCTTTACGAAAAAAGGCGGCGTCGTCCAGCAGGAAAAAGCGGAAGCAGAAATGAAATACGCCATCGAGCACGGTGTCAATTATTTTGATACCGCCTATCGCTATCGCGGCAACGAGGCGGCTCTCGGCAAATTTCTGGCCAAGGGCTACCGCAAAGACGTTTTTATCGCCACCAAATTGCCGCAATTTCAGGTGAAAACCGCGGCGGACGCCGACCGCTATTTTAACGAGGAGCTTAGCCGTCTTCGTACCGACTATATTGATTACTATCTCCTGCACATGCTCGCCGATTTCCGTTCCTGGGAGCGATTGAAAGGCTTGGGTCTGAAAAGCTGGATCACCGCGAAAAAGGAAAGCGGCGCCATCCGCAACATCGGTTTTTCCTACCACGGCGGCAGCGCCGCCTTCATGGAGATATTGGACGATTATCCCTGGGATTTCTGCCAGATTCAGTATAACTATATGGATGAAACAGGACAGGCCGGCGTCGCCGGTTTGCGCCACGCGGCGAAAAAGGGAATTCCCGTGATCATCATGGAACCGCTGCGCGGCGGCAGGCTTGCCGATCAGATCCCGGAGCGGGCCGCCAAGGTATTCGCCGCCGCCTCTCCCCACCGTTCTCCCGCCGCCTTTGGACTGCGCTGGCTTTTTAACCAGCCCGAAGTGACGGTGGTGCTTTCCGGCATGAACAGTATGGAGCAGATCAAAGAAAACATCGCCGTGGCTGAGGAAACGCAAATCAATTCTTTGACCGCGGCGGACTTTACCGTTTATGAACAGGCCAAAGAGGCCATCAATGCCGTGGTGAAGGCGGCCTGCACCGGTTGCGGCTACTGTATGCCCTGTCCCCACGGGGTCGATATTCCCACTTGTCTGCGCTGTTACAACGCAAAATATGCCGACGGCTGGTATAAAGGGCTCAAGGAATATTTTCTCTGCACTTCAATGAAGAAGGAGGTCTCCGCGGCTTCCCGCTGCATCGGCTGCGGCAAATGCGAAAAGGTCTGTCCCCAGCATTTACCCATTCGCTCATTGCTGAAAGCGGTGCAAAAGGAAATGGAAACCCCCCTTTACCGCCTGGCAAAAAAAGGCGCCGATCTGCTTATGCGGTTTTGACCAAGGAGACTGATGATGAAAAAAACTCTGAAATACGCACCGTTGCTGCTTCTCGTATTGTTGACATTTTCCGCCTGCGACGGCGAAACCACAAAGCAGTCACCCCAAGAGGAAGTGGCAGACAGCGGCGCGGAGATCACTTTAAATACTTTTACCAGCAGTTTCGGCTATACGATGAATTACGATCCGCACCTGTTTTATGTGCTTACCGATGAAAGCAGCGATAACTTTGAACTGATTGCCAGGCAAAAGGATCAGAGTCCCTCTGTTTACGTTATGGTACAGCGGGTCGGCGGTTATTCGGTGTCGGAATATACTGCCCTTTCGGCAAGCAAAGCCATGAACGGCGTTTACTCTGTGACCGAAACGGCCTTCGGCGCTGATGAACGCGACGCCGTTACCGTGACTTATACAAGTGAAACCGATTTGGGACTTGTATATTACGCAGAAACCAGTGTGAAGGTCGGCAGTGACCTGCTTTGTATCAAAGTCGTCACCTATGACGGTATGCCGGCGAATATCAATACCGCCATTGAAAAGATGCTGTCTACCTTTGTGGTGAAAGAATAAGTATGAAAAATGAAAAAAGGTGTCTCAAAAGTCATAAAATGACTTTTGAGACACCTTTTTAAGTGTTTTGCGGTAGATCCTTTGCTTAAAAGGCGATGATGCCCAGGTGTTCCAATAAGATTTTTGTACCCAGCAAAATCAGGATGGCGCCACCGGCAAATTCCGCTTTCGCTTTATAGCGAATGCCGAAGAGATTGCCGACCTTGACCCCGACTAAGGAGAGGATGAAGGTGATAATGCCGATGGTCATGACGGCGGGAACGATGTGTACCTGCAAAAAGGCGAAGGTCACACCGATGGCCAGGGCGTCGATGCTGGTGGCGACGGCGAGGATGAACATGGCTTTGAAGCCCAGGGAAGCGTCGCCTTTATCATCTTCCTTACTGAAAGCCTCCCGAATCATGTTGATACCGATGAGTGATAGCAAAATAAAGGCGATCCAATGATCGATGGCGGTGATTTTTTCCTGGAATTGAACGCCCAGCAGATAGCCGATGACCGGCATCAGTCCCTGAAAGATGCCAAACCAGGCGCCGATGACCACGGCGTCTTTGATTTTGATTCTTTGCATGCTGAGACCTTTGCCTACCGCCACGGCAAAAGCGTCCATGGAGAGGCTAACGGCGATTAGAAACAATTCGATGAAACTCATAAGCAAGCTCCTTGGTTTTAAAGCAGTTGCAGCAGGTCGGAAATTTTATTGATGGAGGGCGTTTCCGTTTCCAAGTGACCGAAACCGTAAGCGGCATGAAGGAAGGATACGCCGGCTTTCCCGGCGGCGAGGCGGTCTTTTTCCGTATCGCCGATATAAACCGGGTTTTTTAAGGCAAAAGCAGTGACCAGAGAGCGAATATTTTCCGCCTTTTCCTTGGCGCGATCGCCGTAACAGAGGGTGGCGCGGAAACAGTCCTCTACGTGGTGATAGTGGAGAAACGCTTCGATGTAGCCGCTGTCGCAGTTGCTGACGATGAACAGGGGCAGGCGTTCTTTTAAGCGCCTTAAAGTTTCTTCGACGCCGGGGTAAAGAATCCCGCCAAGCTTTGGCAGTTCTTTGCGTTCCGCCTCTCCGCAGAGGGCCATCAGCGCTTCGCGGCGCTGAGGGGGCAGGCCGGGGAAAAGTTTGTCGCCGATTTCTTTTGTGTTCAGACCCATGATGTTTTTGATCTCATTTTCGCTGAAAACTTTTTGGACATCGGGCTCTTTGGCGACGGCTCGATTCCAAGTGGCGGTAACGCTTTTCACCGCGTTCCATAGTGTGCCGTCAAGATCAAAAATCATGCTGTCAAAGGATCCCATGATACGTTTCCCCCCATGCGTAAACTCAATACGTTTATTATATCATACGCGTCAACTCCATGGCTTGGTTTTGCGGATACACAAAGCGAAGCAGGGAAATTCATGAAAAGATCGCTTTTTTCAACACCTTAAGAAAAAATTTTTGGAAGCAAAACGCCTGCTCAGAGCATTGCAACCATTCTAAGCAGGCATTTTTTCGGAATTTTTTCAAAAAAAGGCTTTTCAAAAGCGGAAAAATGTGTATAATAGGTAACGAACCCTTTTAGGAAAGGACTTATAGAACGGAGGAATATACAAATGGCAGTACCTAAAATCAGTGCAGAAGACAGAGCAAAAGCATTGGAGAAAGCTCAGAAAGTAAGAAAAGAACGTGCCGCGATGCGTGAAAACATGAAGGCCGGCAAAATGGCGATGAAAGACGTCATCGCAAAAAAAGACGATGATGTTGTCGGCGGCATGAGAGTGAAATATGTTCTCGAGTCCATGCCTGGCATCGGCAAAGTCCGCGCCAAAGAAATCATGGAACAGATCGGTATCGATGAAAACCGCAAAATCAAAGGACTCGGTTCCCGTCAGGAAGCCGCTCTGCTCGAAAGACTGAAATAAGCTCCGTATTTTTATATCAATCATACCATAAACGTAAATTAGCTGTGAAAAGCGTTGGGTTATTATACCCAACGCTTTTTTGATTTACCGGCCGTTGCCTGTGGCAGAATGACTGGTTTTTCAAAGGGTCGGCTGTTTCCGATTCCCAGGCAAGGTTATTCGGTGTACAATTCGGTTCTTGTTTTTTTACAGGGGGTCATATATAATATACCTAAATAACAATGGGAGTTTCTCCTTCATACGGAGGCCATATAACGTGAACAAAGATGATTTTAACGTCAGAAAAAGCATAAGTTCCTTGACAAAGAAAAAAACGCAAAGTAAGGGCCAAGGCAAAGACCGCCGAAAAAAGCCGGCGGATGGCCCGAGAGAAGTTGGGAACAGTCAAGGGCCGCGCCGCGTTTCCCCCTTTCCAGGCATACCGGTAATCCGGCAAACCGTCATCGCCGTGGTCGTTTGCTGCGCTCTGTTTCTGGCGGTGGGTTTTGCCCTCTTTTCCGCGACTCAGAGGGAAATCAACGATCTCAAAAATGATCTCAAAGCATATACCACCGATGGCGTCGTTTCCGCCGGTTTTGTTGATGAAACCGTCGGTCTCTGCTTAGAGGCTGTCGGCGCCAGGGTCGATTTTATGCAAACCGTGATGGACAAGGCCAGCGACGGTACGATGAGCAACAGTGATTTTCAGTGGTTTGGCAGTGAGCTCACGGCGGTGAAAGCTGAAGCCACGACCCTTGTACAAATCCTCGACGAGGTGGATGCCGGGGAAGCTGCGGAAAAAACTTTTAACGATGAAATACAGAAACCGTTATCGGCCCTGGAAACAGCTTACAATGAATTGGAAGTCAGTGACGACGATGTGGCCAGCACCAATTTAGGGGATGACGGCGCTGCCACCGATACGGGTTCCTTTAAACTGCAAACCGGTGTCAAAGGGGCGTTGAAGTGGATTGTAATTTTGATTCTCCTCATCGTACTGGCATTGTTGAGCTTCTTATTCCGCAAAAAAATCGGCGGTTTGGGCCACCGCCTTTTCGGCAAAAAAGGCGTAAAAAAAGAAAAGCAGGGGAAGCGAAGCAAAAGCCGTAATCCCGAAGAATATATTGCCGTTGATCACGACGCCAAAGACGCGGCGGAGGTCGCCGCAAGCGAAATCCCCCAGGCTCATCAGGAGGGAAAAACCCAAAAACCCAGTTTCGCTTTTGAGGAGCAACCCCAGGAAATGGCCGCCAAACCCTCTGCCGAAGAAGTGGAAGGGGATCCTTTGGACCGTTTGGCGCCCTCCTTCCGGGTCATGGCATCGTTGGAAAAAGCCAAAGCGGCGCCGGCAGCGGATACGCCGCCCCCGCCGTCGCGGAGTGTTCCCGAAGAGGATTTGATGGACTTTGATCCTGGGGTGGAAGGTCAGGCGGAGATCGATGATGATGAGGATCCTCTGTTCAGCAAAGGCGAAGAGAATTAAATCGCGGCTTGAAAGCCGGGGAAGGGCGTTTATGGGAGCCATCGGACAATACTATTACAAAGATATCAAAGGCGCCGGCGGCCGCGTCAAAATCACTCCCGGGTTTGAATCCTATGATAGGGTCTTTTGTAAACCAGGGGTTTTCCCCCAGGGGGAAACGGCGCCGCCCGCTTTGATATACGACCGCAGCGCCGCCTTTTACTTCGTCGGCAGGGAAGAACGCTATTTTGACGACCGAGAAAAAGATGAGATTACTGTGCGCCACGGCTTTCTTTTTCCTTTGACGCTCTTTACGGACCATGTTTTCGGCGCGAAGCTCTATCGCTTTTTTGACATTGGAGATTTTGATTGTACTGCCGCCGGTTTTGATCAGGAAGAGATGCTGTCGGCGAAAAATAAATTGACGGTTACCGGCGACTGCTGCGATTTTTTGCGCCCCGCCGATGTTTTTTGGCAATGCAAAGAGACGCCCCGGTTTGTTAAACTGCTGCTTTATGCCTCATTGATGGCGGTGACCGAAGAGTTTTCCCTGATCTTCGCCTTGCCGGATTTAAACGCCGAGACGTATCATAAAACCGCTGTTTCGATGCTAAAGAGTATTTTCGCCATGATCCCTTGGGAGCTGCGGGAATATTTGACATTCCATACCTGCGTTGACGATCAGTATGCCCTGGGAAATTTTAAAATCAGCTTCACGTCCTTTCCCGATGAGCGGCTGCGCAAGAGCAACCGTAGTTTCTATTTCGATTTAAAGAACAACAAAGTGACCCCCGATCTCGTCATCGAACAGAAGATCAGGGGTACTGTCAGCGGGGATCTCCTTTATCTGATCTGGTTTTACCGGGACGAAAAGGCGCTTTCCGCTTTGTTTTATATCTTTCATCATAATCGCGGGTTGCTGGGGGAAGACGCTCCCCGGATGGTGCTGATCGATGCTCTGTCTTGCTATTTTCTGCTGACAAAAGTCGGCGAAAAATATAGAGGTCTGCTCAAAGAGGAACTTTCCCGGATCAGCAAAGGCGCTTCCCGGGAGATTCTGCTCTGTCTTGCCGGCCACCTCACCGATGGGGAATTTACGAACCTTCGGGAAATGCTGCAAATATAAGTGATTTTTACGATGTGAGGAGAAGCAGTTTTGTCTTTCGGAGAAACGTTTTTGCAACCCTTATTTGAATTTTTTACGGCCCACCCCGAAGCCGGCGGCTGGTATACGACGTTTGCCCGTTGGGTTTTTCCACTGCTTGCCGTTATCTTGCTGGTGAAGGTCGTGCGCTCCCTGCTACAGGCGGAAAATCCCGCCGAAGTATGGGCGAATTTGCGTTTTCCCAACGGCAATGAAGTGCCGCTGACCCATTGGGAAAATGTCATCGGCCGGGCAAAATCCGCCGACGTCATCGTGGCTTTCCCCACAGTATCCCGGAACCATGGCACCCTGGTCCGGGACGAAAACGGGGTATGGTACTACAATGATTTAAACTCCAAGAGCGGTTCACTGATGAATGGTACGCCGGTGACGGAAAAGACGCCGATCTCTTTCGTGGACACGCTGACCATCGGCGGCGGTGATTTTAAACTGATGCCGGTTTCCGCCAAGGAGCGACGGAAAAACGTCAAAAAGCGGCTTTTCTTTTCCCGTCCCGAATCGCCCTGGAGTGCCCTTCTGTTGTTGACGGTGTTCCAGTTCTTGGCGGCCTTTCAGTTTATCGCCGCTTACGGCGCGGAGTGCCCCGTTATGGCTCCCGTCTGCCTCATTGGTCTTTCGGTGGTGATGTGGGTTTATTATTTCGCCATGCGCGCTGTTCACCGCGTGGCATTTGAAATGGAAACCATCGCGTTTTTCCTTTCGACCTTGGGGCTTTGCGTCTGCTCTACCGCGGCCCAAGACGATATCTTCAAACAATTCGTCGCCATTTTGCTGGGGCTCGGCCTGTTTCTGCTGATCAGCTGGTTTTTACAGGATCTGGACCGCTGCAAAAAGGTGCGTTTGCCCTTGGTCGTTCTCGCCGTGATCGCCCTTGGCATCAACCTGCTTTTCGGTCAGATCACTTACGGCGCGCAAAACTGGGTTTCCATCGGCGGCCTTTCGGTGCAGCCTTCGGAATTGGTCAAACTGGCCTTTGTCTTTGCCGGTGCGGCAACCTTGGACGAGCTGTTCCAAAAAGGCAACCTCACCTTATACGTGGTTTTTTCCGCCGTCTGTTTCGCCGCCTTAGGCATCATGGGCGACTTCGGCACAGCTTTGATCTTTTTTGTGACTTTCGTCGTCATTTCTTTCCTGCGTTCCGGCGATTTTTCCAAACTGATTCTGATTTTGGGCGGCGCCGCTTTTGGCGGCATGATGATTTTACGCTTTAAACCGTATATCGCCAGCCGTTTCGCGGCCTGGGGACACGTTTGGGAATACGCCAGTACCACCGGGTATCAACAGACGAGAACCATGTCGGCGGCGGCCAGCGGCGGTTTGGTGGGTGTCGGCGGCGGCAACGGCTGGCTGCATACGGTGGCAGCCAGTGAAACGGACCTGATTTTTGGCGTCCTTGCCGAGGAATGGGGACTGCTCATCGCTGTCCTTGCTGTGCTCTGCATTCTCACTTTGGCGGTCTTCGCCGTGAAATCCATCTCTTCGGGGAGAAGCGCCTTTTATACGATTGCTGCCTGCGCCGGCACAACCCTCCTGGTCATGCAGACGATTCTCAACGTCTTCGGTTCCGTGGACCTTTTGCCCCTCACCGGGGTGACCTTTCCCTTCGTCTCCTGCGGTGGTACCAGCGTGATGGTCTCCTGGGGTATCCTGGCCTTTTTGAAGGCCGCCGATACGCGGCAAAACGCCAGCTTTGCTGTGCGCTTGCCGGAGAAAAGAGATCTTCCCAGCAAAAAAGCGAAAAAAGCGAAGAGAGGGATGCATTATGAAGAAACTTGAACGCCGGGCCATCATCTCCCTGCTCCTTGCGGCCTTTCTCTTTTTGGGTCTGATTTTTTTCTGTTTTCGTTTTGTGGTCAATGGCAGCCAATGGGCCTCGTTCCCTGCCAACCGGCATCTCTTTGCCGACGGCGCTTTGGATCGCGGTTCCATCTATGATGTCAACGGTAATTTGCTGTTGGAAAATACCGAAAGCGGGGCAATCTATCATGACGATCAGAGCATCCGCAAAGCTACGTTACACGTGGTGGGAGATGTGTCCGGCAATATTTCCACCGGTGCGGAAACAAAGTTCGCCGGTAAACTGACGGGTTATAATTTCATCAACGGCACTTATGCCAAAAACAGCGCCGGCCGCAATCTCTATCTGACCATTGACGCCAATGTCTGTAAAACGGCTTACGCGGCATTGAACGGCCATAGCGGTACGGTGGGGGTCTACAATTACAAGACAGGAAAGATCGTCTGTCTGGTCAGTTCCCCGTCCTATGACCCCAATCAGGGCATCGACAGCGCTTCCGCCGCGGAAGAGGGCTATTACATCAACCGTTTCTTTTCCGCTGCCTTCGTTCCCGGTTCCACCTTTAAAACCGTGACCGCGGCGGCGGTGATTGAACAGATGGATGGCTACGAAAACTGGAGTTATGACTGTACCGGTTCGTATACTCTGGGCAATGACACCATCACCTGCCCCTCTGTCCACGGTACCGTCGATTTTGAAGACGCTCTCTGCGTTTCCTGCAACTGCGCATTTGCCAACCTGACCCTTTCCTTAGGGGCTGATACCATGGAGGATTACGTGGATCAGCTGGGTTTGACGAATTCTTATAATATCAACGGCATTGCCACGAAGGCCGGTTCCTTTTCCTTTTCCGAGGATCATGAGGCTGCTTTGGCCTGGGCCGGCATCGGTCAGTCGGAAGATTTGGTCAACCCCTGTTCCATGATGATTTATATGGGGGCCATCGCCAACCATGGCCGCGTCGTCGTACCCCAGATCGTCTCTGCGGTGAAGACCTCTGGCAATTTTCCTTTAAGCATTTATATTCCGAAGCCGCGGACGAAGTTGATCAGCAGCGATACAGCCACCACGCTAAAGGCCATGATGCGCAATAACGTGGTCAATAATTACGGGGAAGGCGGTTTGTCCGGTTACAATCTTTGCGCCAAATCTGGAACCGCGGAGGTGGGGGACGGAACCTCTCACGCCTGGTTCGTCGGGTTTCTCGACAGTGAGGAGAATCCTTATGCCTTTGTCGTTTTGGTGGAACACGGCGGCAGCGGCGCAAGGGTTGCCGGTTCCGTGGCAAACACAGTTTTACAGGCCATTGTAAATTAGCACACGTAAAAAAAGGGCTTTGTTTAAGAAGAAGCCCCGTCAATTAGGAGTCGGTTTCTGATAAAAGTCAGAAGCCGACTTTTTTATTACGGTTATGATACCCCCGGTTTTTAAATGTTGTATCATTCCTTTGCGATAAAGGAGCAGACGGCATGTGAAAAAAGTTAATAAAGTGTAGAAATAGTGTTGTGTTTCGTAAAAAAACTGCTATAATAACAAAAGAAAATAAGTATACACATGAAAGGACTTATCTTATGGAAAAATACGCTGTTGGTGAAAACGTGCCAATGAAGTTTCACAAAGCATTGGTTTACGTGCTGATTCCATTATCCCTCCTGATTTCCGTGATTACCTTTATTGTTCTGCTCGGAACGGTGTTTTACGCGCCGGTATTGTCGATTTTGCTGCTGATCATCTTGGCCGGCTCCTTTGCCCTTTCTTTGGCGGCGGAAATCCTGCTGCTGCAAATGCGCAGAACCGGTATTATCCTGCTTTATGTGGGGTATGGTTTGTCCGTTGTCAGTTCCCTGATTACGTTGTTAACGGATTTTACGCTCAATAACATCATCTCTCTGGTATTGATGGCCGGAATCATCATTTTGATTTATATTTATTACGAAAAACGAACCGCTCTCTTCCATTAAGTAAACAGGTACGTAAGCAGGTTCGTAAAACAACGGATGATTTTGAAGAGAGTTCGTTTCTGATCTTTGATCAGAAACGAACTCTCTTTTTGTCAAATTTTTTCTATTATTCTTCTTTTAAAGCCTTCATGAGGTTTTGCATATCTTCGGGGAGGGAAGAGGAAACTTCCACCGCCCTGCCGTTTAACGTATACCACAGCCTCGCGCAGTGGAGGGCCTGGCGGGAAATACGGTCCGTTTTGCCGCCGTAAAGACTGTCTCCGGCTAAGGGGTGGCCCAGGTGGGCCATATGCACCCGGATCTGATGGGTGCGCCCTGTCTCTAATTTTAAGCGCAGGAAAGCGTGATCCTGATATTGTTCCACAACGCGGTAATGGGTGACGGAAGGCTGCCCGGTGGCATCTACCTTGCGCATGATGGTAGAACCCGCCACCCTTAACAGCGGCGCTTCTACGACACCGGCTTTTTCCGGGAAAACGCCCTCGGCGAGGGCGAGGTATTCCTTCTCCACACCGTGGGCCAGTTGTACGGCGGTGAGCTTATTTTTGGCGATCAGGCAAAGCCCCGTGGTATGACGGTCCAGACGCCCCAAGGGGCGAAAAGGCGTATCGGGATAACGGTAGGCGAAAAAATTGCCCAAGGCGTCGTCGAATTCTCTGGTGGCGGGATGGACGAGGATATCGTCGGGCTTATCAAAGATCACCACGTCCTCATCCTCGTAGACGATGGGGATACGCAAATTGCCGTTGCCGGTTAGGACGGGGACTTTGTCGGGAAAGTCGATTTCGATCAGGTCGTTTTCGTGGACGGGATCGATGTTGCGGTGAAAAGTGCCGTTGACGGTGAGTCCCCCTGCCTGCTTGATTTTGATCAGCATCGTTTTGGAATACCCCTGTTGCAAAAGGTATTCCCTGAGCGCCATACCGTCTTCTTCTTTGGTAATCAGGTATCGTTTCATGGTGAATATTCTAAGCGGTTTTTCCTCCGCTGTCAAATAACACCGATCGTTACCACGAAAACGGGGCAGACTGAAAAGAGGCCAAACAATTCATGTAACTCCTGCTCAGAACAGGCAAGAAAAAAGGTCAAAAAAAGTCAAAGAAAAGACTTGATTTTTTTGAAAGAGCGTAGTACAATAAAATATATAAAAGGTCAAATATGGTCAGATAAGGAGCAGTCCCATGAGTACCCTGGCAAATAAAATCGAGCGATACATCAAAGAAATGATGGAAACCGCGGAAAAAAACTGTCTGGAGTTGAAAAGAAAGGATCTGGCGGAAGTTTTTTCCTGTGTGCCGTCGCAGATCAACTACGTTTTAGAAACGCGGTTTCGGGATGAACAAGGTTATCATGTCATTTCCCGCCGCGGCGCCGGCGGCTATTTCCAGATCATTCGTCTGGAGGTTGCCGACAACAAGGAGATGAAGAATCTCATCGCCGCTGTTTCCGAAACGGAAATGGATTTCAAACAGGCCGAAAGGTTTCTCGGGCGTCTCTTGGAGGAGGCTGTGATCCATAGAAACGAATATATGCTGATCATGTCTATGATCAACCATGAGTCGCTGGCTTCCGCCGCAGAAGCGGAAGACCGGGTGCGGGCGGCTATGATGAAGAACGTCTTAATAACGTTGTTACGCGCTGATTACTAAGTGAGGAGGGATATGGATGCTATGTGAAAAATGCGGCATGAAACCTGCCGTGATGAAAATTGATTTGATTGTAAATAACGAAAAAAAAGCGCAGTATATCTGTGAAGACTGCGCCGAGGAAATGATGGGCACATATCTTTCCTTTGACGCGCTGAACCCTTTTTCCCTGCTCTCCGGCTTTTTCAACGCGTTTCCCGTAGAAAAGCACACGGAGGTGCAATGCCCTGTTTGTGGCACGACTTTCCGCCGCTTTATGGATCGGGGCCGCTTCGGCTGCGCCCACTGTTACGAAACCTTCGGCGGCCAGCTGGAGCCGATTTTTAAAAAGCTCCACTTCAGCAGCGAATACAAAGGGAAAACCCCGGAAGACACCCATCTCAAAATGCGTAAGGAAGAAGATCCGGTGGCCAAATTGGAACGGGAACTGAAGGAAGCCGTGGCCGTTGAAGATTACGAAACCGCCGCCAACCTCAAAAAGGAACTTGAGCGGAAGAGGGGGGATGGCGGCAATGAGTGAGTATCGCGCCTTTAACAACATAAGTAGCTACTGGATGGAAGGAAAGGGCAGCGACTCCGATATCGTGATCAGCAGCCGGGTACGGCTGGCCCGCAACTCCCCGGAATACCCCTTCCCCGATCATATGACTTTGCAGCAGGAGCGTGACTTTCTCAACCGGGTGCAGGCGATTCCCAAAACGAAGGCCGGGAACCACCTGGAGGATTTGGAATTCATCGATCTTTCCTTGATTCCCAAAGAAGAAAAAATGGTCCTGGTGGAAAAGCATCAGATCAGCCCACAGCTTGCCCTTTCCCAGGGGGCCACGGGGATTTTGATCAATGCGGCGGAAACCCTTTCCGTGATGATCAACGAGGAGGACCATATTCGTATCCAAAGCATTTATCCCGGTCTTTCCGTGGATCAATGTTGGGAAAAAGCAGCTGCCGCCGATGAAATGATCTCCCGCTATGTGCCGCCGGCCTTTTCGCCGAAATGGGGCTATCTGACCAGTTGTCCCACGAACACCGGCACCGGTATGCGAGCCTCGGTGATGCTGCATTTGCCGGCTTTGGTCTATACGAAACAGGCCAAGAATACCTTGGACAGTCTCGGTAAATACGGTTTTACCTGCCGCGGGCTCTACGGAGAAGGCACCGACGGCAAAGGCAACCTTTTTCAGATCTCTAATCAGATCACCATGGGCCTTTCGGAACAGGAGATCATCGAGGGCTTAAACGGCATTGTCGGTGAAATTGTCGCCAAAGAACGGGAAATGCGCAAAAGGCTTTTGGAGCGGGACCGGATCTTTTTGGAAGACCGGGTTTTCCGTGCTGAAGCGGTACTGAAAAATGCCCGTCTTCTCGATAGCAACGAAGGGTTTACCCTTCTTTCGGCGTTGCGTTTGGGCAGTGACCTGAAACTGGTACAAGGGTATAGCGCCAAAGAATTCAATCAACTGCTCTTATTGATGCAGCCGGTAATATTGGAAAAAATGAATCGGAAAAAACTGACGAGAAATGAAATGATGAAATGTCGTGCGGATCTGATCCGCAATAAATTGACTGGAGGTGATCGTTTATGATGAATCAGTTTACCCAAAGATCCCAAAGAGTATTGCAAAATGCCATCAATGTGGCGAGAAAATTAAACAGCCCCGCCGTTGGTACGGAACACCTTTTGGCCGGGATCATCCTGGAAGAGCAGGGTGTCGGCGCCAAAATTCTCAACGCCCTGGGTTTTGACGTTCGCGGTTTTCTGACCCAGCTGGAGCAGGAGGCTGCCACCGTGGGAGGGGTCTATGCTCAAAACATCGACTATTCTCCCAAAAGCAAGCACGTCCTTACCCTGGCCAAAGAAGTGGCCGCGGAATTTCAGGTCAGCTATATTGCCACGGAACATCTCCTGATCGGCATTTTACGGGAAGGAGAGGGCGCCGGCGCGGAAATGTTGCGGGATTCCGGCATCACCGAAGAACGGATCATGGTGTTGCTCAGCGGTGATGATTCCCGGACTGCCGGCGGCGGCGAAGCATATGGCGCTTCCCCTGCGCCGAAGGGTAAAAGCAACACGCCGGAACTGGATAAAAGCGGCCGCGATTTGACCGCCATGGCCAAAAGTGGCGAGCTTGATCCCGTCATCGGCAGGGAAAAAGAAATTGAGCGTGTGGTGCAGATTTTAAGCCGCCGCACCAAGAATAATCCGGTGCTCATCGGCGAGCCCGGTGTCGGTAAAACCGCCATCGCCGAAGGCTTGGCCCAGCGCGTTGTCGAAGGCAGCGTACCTCAGACCATTGCCGATAAACGCGTGGTATCCCTGGACCTTTCTTCCCTGGTGGCGGGAACCAAATACCGGGGCGAATTCGAAGAACGGCTGCAAAAAGTCATCAACGAAATCAGGGAAGCCAAAGATGTGATTATCTTCATCGACGAGCTCCATACATTGATCGGCGCCGGCGCCACCGAAGGCTCCATGGACGCCGCCAATATTTTAAAACCCGCCCTTTCCCGGGGCGAACTCCAATGTGTCGGCGCTACGACCCTGGATGAATACAGAAAACACATTGAAAAAGACGCGGCTCTGGAACGCCGCTTCCAGCCGGTGATCGTTGACGAACCTTCCGCTGAAGATACTGTCGCCATCTTAAACGGCTTAAAGGACAGCTATGAAGCCCATCATAAGGTGACCATTACCGACGACGCCATCGAGGCGGCGGTGAAACTTTCCGTGCGCTATATTACCGACCGCTTTCTGCCGGACAAAGCCATCGACTTGATCGACGAGGCTTCTTCCAAAGTGCGGATCAAATCCTTTATGGCGCCGCCGGATCTGAAGGATCTTGAAGCGGAGCTGGAAGAAGTGAAGAAGGACAAGGAAGACGCCGTCAACCATCAGGAGTACGAAGCTGCGGCGAAGCTCCGGGACAAATACGGCGAAATGAAAAAAGCTCTGGAAGATAAAAAGAGCAACTGGCAGAAAGAACAGAGCAATACGGCGCTGACCGTCACTGAAGACGATATTGCCGACGTCGTGTCGATCTGGACGAAAATTCCGGTCAGCCGTTTGCAAACAGAAGAAAAGGAACGGCTGCTCCATCTGGAAGATACTCTCCATCAGCGCCTGATCGGCCAGAAGGAAGCGGTGTCCGCTGTGGCCAACGCCATTCGTCGGGCCGGCGCCGGCTTAAAGAGTCCGAAACGTCCTGTCGGTTCCTTCATCTTCTTAGGCCCCACCGGCGTTGGCAAAACCGAGCTGGCCAAAGCCTTGGCCGAAGCTGTTTTCGGCAATGAGGAAGCCATGGTCAGAATCGATATGTCTGAATACATGGAACGCCATACCGTATCCCGCCTGGTGGGGGCGCCTCCCGGCTACGTCGGTTACGATGAGGGCGGTCAGCTCACCGAAGCGGTGCGCCGCAACCCCTATTGCGTCGTGCTTTTGGATGAAGTGGAAAAGGCCCATCCCGAAGTCTTCAATATCCTGTTGCAGGTTTTAGACGACGGGCGGCTCACCGACTCCCTGGGCCGCACCGTGGATTTCCGCAATACGATCATCATCATGACCTCCAACGTGGGGGCGGAAAATGTCTACCGCAATAACAAGAGTATGGGCTTCCTCAGTGATGAGGAAAACGGTGACGACAGTTACGAAGCCGTGAAGGAAAGATATCTGTCTGACCTCAAAGGCACCTTCCGTCCGGAATTCATCAACCGTGTCGATGAGATCATCGTCTTCCACGGTCTCATCCAGGAAGATATCGTCGCCATCGCCGGTTTGATGCTGAAAGAGCTCAACAGCCGCCTTGCCGAGCAGAAGATCAGCCTTGATGTAACGGAAGAGGCCAAAAAATACCTGGCGGAAAAAGGCTTTGATAAGATTTACGGAGCCCGTCCTTTGCGCCGCACCATCTTAACGGAGGTGGAAGATCCTCTGGCCGACGAAATCCTCAGAGGCGCTTTTGGCGAGGGAGACAAGGTAAACGTCAGTCTCAAAGACGAAAAAATCGCCTTTGCCAAAGAGTAAGTATAAACGATAAAACAACGTTAAAAATAGGGAATCGCAGCCGGTTATCGGCTGCGATTCCCTATTTTATTGTATTTCTGAATGTTTAATCCTCATCAAAATCTAAAAACTTATAGGCAGGAACCTCTAAAATATCGGCAATGTCAAATAAAGTATCCAGGGATACCGTCCTGTCGATATTGGACGCCTCTACCGCCCCGATAAAAGCGAGGTTTTTATCAAGCCTTTCCGCCAGCTGTTCCTGGGTCATCCCTTTTAGCTTTCTGTAATAGCTGATTTTCAATCCCAATTTCCTGTATTTTGCCTGATGCACCGCTTTCAATAGAATCCCCTCATTATCACGCGGTTCTTTTTCCTGTTTTTTCTTCGTTTTCTGTGTCCACGGGATATAGTTTTGTGAAAAAATTCGAAGAGGGCGCAACAAATTTTAAAATAAAGTTAATGATAGGTTCGGGAAATTTATGCAGGTTGCGTATGAGGATTACAAAGCCTGTGAAAAGGACAAAAATGAGTCCGGCGATGCAATAGAGAACGTATGCGAAACGGGTGTCACCATCTTTGTCCGCAAGCTTGGCGTTTTCCAGAGAAAGATAAACGGCACCGTCGTGGCCAAGGCATTCCACAATAACGAAGTAACTTTTATCTTCCGTATAATAACCGGTTATCTGAAAGGCTTCGCCGTGATAGAGCTTTTGAAAAAATTCATTTTGCTTGTTACCGTATTCCTTAAAAGCGTTCATGAGGTATGGGATGTCGTTTCCGTCGCTGTACAGTTCCAGTTGGCTGAAACTGAACTGGGTAAAGATATCCTCGTCATTATAAACCCTGGAAAAAATAACTGTTTGAGTCTCACAGGCTGATGTGTCCATTGGATCGAACTGAATTGTTACGCCAAGAAAAATCATATAAAAGATCAGGGCAATGGCTGTAACTTTTGTTTGCTCCGGGTAAAGCAAATTTCCGTTAAAGAGATCCTTTCTTCTTTTATCGAGATCGATATCGTGTTCTTCGCTTAGCTGATTGACATAATCCATCAATTCATCAATGCCCTTTAAATACATATCCAGGCTCAGTTTTTTATTGTCGAAGATCAATATTTCTCCTCCGCTGACCATGGTGACGCCGGTCAAATCAGCAAATTGATATGTTTTTTCCTTGCCAAGGGGATTTCGACAAATCAGAACTTCTTTATTATAGCGAATGGAACTGTTTTTCCAGTATATGCAAAAAAAACCGCCGCAAAGCGCGAAAATGCTAAAAACAACACGTGTCGTAAAATCATCAACGCCGATCATAATGGATATGCTGGGGAAAAGAAAGGCCAGGCCAAGCAGAAGAGGAAAAAGACCGTCCCGCAAAACGATATATTCGTTCATATCTCTTTGCGTTTTGATTCCCCGTTTTTTGTCGGCGTATTCCTGAAAATAGCGGTATTGATTGTTTTTGGTGTTGACATAGATGCTTCTGCCTTCGACGATGATTTTACCGAAACGGGTTCCGGGAATGATCTCGATGATGTCTTCATAGGCATAATCGTATGTTTTCCCCCGTGCCGAACGGAAGGCAAAACCTTCGGCGTCAAAGGTGACGCGGTAAAAAGCATAAAGCCCCAGAGCCAGCAGCATCGGTATGATAAAGAGAATGCCCACGACAATGATACCGGGCATGTTTTGATTGGCGATCATCATGGATAACAAAATGATGCCGAGAAGTGTGTCAAAAAGCGGGTAGAGCAAAAGAATTGCCGGCAGGCGCAGGGTATATTTTTGTTCTTGAAAGTAGTGGTCCTTCATCGTTCTTTTATCCAATCAGTGCAACGTTAGTGGTGATGGAAAAGAGTGGAACCATGGCGCCTCCGCTTTTCCCTGCGCCATGTGTTATTTTATGCGGTGCTGTTTTTTTCGTTTTCCACGCTCTTCTTTGGCGGTAAAATTACTATCTGTGGATAAATTATATTCCTAAGGTGAACAAAAATCAATCAAATCTTATATTACGTTGTAATCCGATGATATGCAGGGAGAATTATTTCGTTATTTTACAAATATACGGGGCAAAATCCTTTTATTTTCACAACTTATATTGTATAATAATTATGAGAAAGTCTATTTCGGAGTATAAAATGGCAAAAAAAGCGAAGGTCGTCTACGTTTGTGATCACTGTGGCTATGAATCGGTGAAATGGTTGGGCTGCTGTCCTGTCTGTAATGAATGGAATACTTTTGCAGAGCAGAAAATCGCGCCGGCGGTAAAAGGCGTGATGAGGGAGTCACCTACCCAAAGCGAAGCCCGCAGCGTCAAAGAGATCGCCCTTCATGAAGGAGAGCGCGTGAGCCTGAAAGATGATGAGCTCGACTTGATCTTTGGCGGCGGCATTGTCGCGGGTTCGGTGATTCTTTTAGGAGGGGAGCCGGGCATCGGCAAAAGCACGCTTTTAACCCAGATCGCCTCTATTTTTGCTACCCATTATGGCAGGGTGCTTTACGCCACAGGGGAAGAATCCGTAAAACAGGTGCGCCTGCGGGCCATGCGTTTGGATGCCGAAAGAGACGATTTCTACTTGCTCGCCGAAAACAATCTCTCCGTGGTTTTTGAAAACGTCGGCAAGGTCGCGCCGAAACTGCTGATCATCGACTCCATTCAAACCCTTTACGACGACGCCCTGGATTCCATTTCCGGCAGCGTCGGTCAAATCAGGGAATGCACCGCGCAACTGTTGCAACTGGCTAAGAGGGAGCAGCTCACGGTGATGATCGCCGGTCATGTAACGAAAGAGGGGGTCATTGCCGGTCCCCGCCTGCTGGAACATATGGTGGATGTCGTCATGTACTTCGAGGGCCGCCGCTATCAGGATTACCGTATTTTGCGGGGTGTGAAAAACCGCTTCGGTTCCACCAATGAAGTGGCGCTTTTGGAAATGACGGAAAAAGGCCTGCTGCCCTTTCACAATCCCTCGGCCCTGTTTTTGGCGGAACGGGCCGCCGCTGCCCCAGGCAGCGCCGTCGGCGCCGTCATGGAGGGAACCCGGCCCTTTCTCGTAGAATTTCAGGCCCTTGTGACCAAAACCAGCTTCGGCAATCCCCGAAGATTGGCCACGGGCATCGAATACAACCGTCTTTTGCTGATCATCGCCGTTTTGGAAAAAGTACTCGGCCTGGCTCTGGGCTATCAGGATGTATACGTCAATGTTGCCGGCGGCTTAAAGATCGACGACCCCGCCTCTGATTTGGCGGTGGCCGCCGCTGTGGTTTCCAGTTTTCGCAATATTCCGTTAAAGGGAAATACGGTGTTACTGGGGGAAGTCGGCCTCAGCGGTGAACTGCGCAGTGTCGGTGAGGCGGAGAAACGGTTGCGGGAAGGACTGAAATTTGGCTTCAAACGGTTTATGATACCGTCGTTTCTATACGAAAAGAGAGACTTCACCGGTATTGACGATAAGGCGGAAATCATCCGCGTATCATCGCTCCGGGAAGCCCTGCAACATATTTTTTAAGGTTAGGAAGGTGTGTACATGTTAGGTCTCACGCGCTGGAGAAAAGAAATGTGGTCTACCCTGAAAATGGTAGCCCCGGGGACACTGCTGAGAGAAGGCATTGAAAATGTGTTAAAGGCTAAAACTGGCGGTTTGATCGTGCTATGCGATGATCCTGAAGTGCGAAAAATCGCCGAAGGTGGATTCACCATCAATGAGGAAATGAACCCCGCCCGCCTCTACGAACTGGCTAAAATGGACGGCGCCATCATCCTTGACGAAAAAGGTAAAAATATTTGGAAAGCCAATGTGCAGCTGCATCCCATCGTGAATATGCCGGTACAGGAAACGGGGATCCGCCACCGCATCGCCGCCAGAACGGCGATTCAGACCGATGCCATTGTCATCGCGATCTCCCAACGCAGATCAATGCTGACCCTGTATAAAGGAAGAGAACGGTTCGTCATCGCCGATCCTGCCGGTTTGATGGCCAAAGCCAATCAGGCCCTTAGGACCCTGGAACGGTATTGTGCCGAACAGCAGGAAGATTTTACCAACCTGAGTGATCTCGAATTTGAAGATACAGCCCTCGTCAACGACGTGGTTAAAGTTGTGCAGCGCTCTGAGATGGTAAAGCGCATTGCCGAAGAGCTCGATTTCTATTTGCTGCAAATGGGGGACGAGGGCGCCTTGGTGGAAATTCAAAAAGAGGAAATCACTGCCGGCGCCATGGCGGAATACCATGATTTGCTGGTGGATTACGCTCCCAAAGATGATAAACGCTCCGTCACCGGGTTGGAAAAGAAAATCGCGGAACTGGAAGACAGCGATTTGTTCGATAATATCACCTTGGCTCGTACCTTGGGTTTTGGCTCCGGTAACGAGGTTCTCGACATGGCGGTGATGCCCAGGGGATACCGGATGTTAGGCAAGGTGCCGCGGCTGCCCCAACCCATTGTTGCCAATATCGTTGAGCATTTTCACAGTGATTTTCGCAGTCTGCGCGAAGCCACCGTGGAATCCCTTGATGAAGTGGAGGGCGTTGGCCGCGTGCGCTCCAATATGATCTTTCGCAGCTTTGCGCGACAGAAAAACCTGGCCGGCACAGTGATGAACCGCCGGGGTGAACCGCGCTTTTAAAGCGCAATGAGGCGCCTTGAGCCTTTATTTTTCAGGAAAGGAGGTGAGAATATGAAGTATTTTCGCGCATTTTTCTACGTTTTGCTTGTCGTTGGCTTTATGCTGATTTCCTATTTTATTACCGCATTTATTCTTGATTCCATGGATATCGCGCTGTTTTCTTTGACCTGGTTTACGGCGATGGTTGTTGTGATTATCCTGGTCGGCGTAACCATGTCGCTGCTGGCGCCGTATATCGTTGCTTGGTTCCTTTGGGTCATCAATGAATTCACCCTTAGCGTCAGCACCAAATCCATAAAGGAATTGATCAGCGGCACCATAGGCCTGATTGCCGGCCTGACCATTGCTGCTTTGATCAGTATCCCCCTAAAATCACTGCCCTTTGGCGGTTTCATATCTGTCCTTTTACTTATTTTTTTCGGCTATGCCGGGATGCAAGTCGGGATGCGTAAAAACGAGGACGTCGGCAAGATCCTGCGGATGGCTCCCCCTGCCGATAAAAAGCAGGCAAGGGTGGCAAAAAAGGTATATCTCGGGATTCTTGACACCAGCGCCATCATTGATGGACGCTTTGCCGATGTTTATCGCACCGGTTTCTTGGAGGGCAGCTTTATTCTGCCCAACTTCGTCCTTGACGAGTTGAAACGGGTGGCGGACGCCTCCGATCCGATGAAAAAAGAACGGGGTCGCAGAGGTCTCAATATTTTAAACGAGCTCAAAGAAGAAAACAAAGACGCTTATATGATGGTAAACAAGGATTATGAAGATATCAAAGAGGTCGATACGAAGATCATTCGTCTCGCCGTTGATATGAAAACTCGCATCTTTACCAATGATTACAATTTAAACCGTATGGCAAAAGTGCAAAATGTCACGGTGCTCAACATCAATGATTTGGCCAATGCTTTAAAAAGTGTGGTGCTGCCGGGAGAAGAGCTGACGGCCCACATCATCCGGGAAGGGAAAGAAGCCAATCAAGGGGTTGCCTATCTTGACGACGGCACCATGATCGTGGTGGAGGACGGCAAAAAGTATGTCGGTCTTACCCTCCATGTGGAAGTGACCAGTGCTTTGCAAACAGCAAACGGCAAAATGATTTTTGCCAAACCGAAAGTATAAGGGTAAAAGTAAGGGAAACAGTAAAAGGAAAAAGGAGGAATTGCTTATGCGGATCGGCTCCGGTTTCGATGTGCACCAACTGGCAACAGGCCGTCCTCTGATCATAGGCGGTGTGCGGTTGGAACATGAAAAAGGACTGTTGGGACATTCTGATGCCGACGTCTTGATCCACGCCTTGATGGACGCGATTTTGGGCGCTCTCGCCCTGGGCGACATCGGGGAGCATTTTCCTTCTGATGACCGGCGATATCTTAATGCTGACAGCATGGCCCTGTTGGCAGAGGTCGTTAAAATGATGGAGAGAGCAGGTTACAGTATCGGCAATGCCGATCTGACCATTATTGCGGAAAAGCCGAAAATGGCACCGCATATTCTGTCCATGCGACAGAGGATCGCTGCGGCGCTGAAAACAGAAATCAATTGCATCAGCGTGAAAGCAACGACGACAGAACGTCTCGGTTTTATCGGCAACGCAGAAGGTATCGCCGCCTTCGCTTCGGTATTACTGGAAGAGACAAAAGGAGGCAAAAAATGAACTACAACGTCAATTTCAGTTCCCACGGCAAAAAGGTATCCATGGAAGAAGGAAAAACGCTGCTTGACGCTGCGGCGGCGGCAGGCATTCCCCTGGAAAGCAATTGCGGCGCCACGGGGAAATGCGGCAAATGCAAGGTGCGGGTCGCCGAAGGTTACATTCCCCAGGAGCCTGCTGCAGGGAAACGCTTTTTCTCCGAGGAAGAAACAGCCAACGGCTGGGTTTTGGGGTGTAAGTATGAGATCCGTCAGGATCTTGCCGTGGAGGTCCCCGTTCAGTTTGACGCCGGCGACCGCAAATTGCAAATGAATTCCTTGCTGGACCAGATCAACATCAATTCTCCCATCAGAAAGGTCTATGTGGAGATGGAGAAACCCACCATCAAAGACCAATGCCCTGATTACGAGCGGATTTTAAGAGCTTTGAACCTTGACGCCGCCACCCAGAAGCCAAGCCGCGGCTTGATCAAAATCATTCCCAAAACCATTCGCGACGCGCAGTTCAAAGTTACCGCCGTGCTCCACGGCAATGATCTGATGTGGATCGAAGGGGGAGACACGACGGAAGAACGCTACGGCGTTGTCTTCGATATCGGCACCACCACCGTGGTGGCGCTGTTGATCGATTTGAACGATGGCAAGATCAAAGGCGCCGCGGCGGAAACGAATCCTCAGAATGTTTTCGGCGCCGACGTCATTTCCAGAATCAATTATGCTATGACCAAGGGTGAAGAGGGGCTCGCCCATCTTCATGATAAGGTGGTAAACTGCATGAATGATTTGGCGCTGCGGGCCGCTGCCGAAGCCAAAGTGGATCATACCATGATTTATGAGGCTACCGTTGTCGGCAATACCACCATGAGCGAACTGTTTGCCGGTGTTGATCCCACCTATTTGGCGCCGGCTCCCTTTATTCCCGCCTATGTCCACGGCATTGAAATGTGCGGTGGGGAATTGGGTTTTGACCTCAATCCTGAAGCCATCATCCATCTGCTGCCCAATATCGCGGGCTATGTCGGCGCCGATACCATGGGCGTTATTTTGGGTACCCACATCCACGAACGCCCTGATTACTGTATGGCCATCGACGTCGGTACCAACGGCGAAATCGTCCTTGCCGGCAACGGCCGGATTCTCGCCTGCTCCACCGCGGCGGGTCCCGCCTTTGAGGGAGCGGAAATTAAATTCGGTATGCGGGCCGCTGAAGGCGCCATTGAGGAAGTTTATATCGACAACGAATCCGGCACCTGCCACGTGAAAGTCATCGGTGATAAAAAGCCCCGTGGCATCTGCGGCAGCGGCCTTCTTGACGCCGTGGCCCAGCTTTACGACGAAGGCATTTTGAATTTCAAAGGCGCTTTCAATATTTCCGGGGAAGACTACGATAAGATCCATCCCGCGCTAAAAGAACGGCTGGTCAAAACGGATAACGGTTACGAATTTATCCTTACTACGGCGGAAGAATCGGCCAAAAAGATACCGGTGACCCTCTGTCAGAAAGATGTTCGCGAACTGCAAATGGCCAAAGGCGCTATTTTCGCCGGTATGCGGGTGCTGATAAATGAAATGAAAATTACCATCGACGATGTTCAGGAGCTTCTGGTCGCCGGTGCTTTCGGCAACTATATCAAACCGGACAGCGCCCTTTCCATCGGCCTTTTCCCCGTTCTGCCCAAGGGTGAAATCATTTCCATCGGCAACGCGGCGTCGGAAGGCGGTCGCCTGGCCCTGGTTTCCGGTGAAGAGCGGGAACTCTGCGGCGAACTGGCCAGAAGAGCGGAATATATCGAACTTTCCAGCCGTTTGGATTTCCAGGACGAATATGTCATGGCGCTCTATTTCCCCACCAAATAAGGAGCATATATGGATACCATAGGGATCATTCTGCTGCTTCTTGTCCTCGCGGCGCTCACCGTCCTGATTGCGGTAACGCTGACCAAAAAAAGTGGCGCTGCCGATCATGAGGTCGCCCGGCTCCACGGGGAAGTGAAGGAGCTGAAAGAAGAACACGCCAGGGAAGCCCGGGCAAACCGGGAAGAAATGGCAAAGCATATCAGCGAAGTCAACGGCAGCATTCACCGGCAGATCAGCGAGATGAACGCCAATCAGCTGCAACAGATCACCACGCTAACCAAAAACAACGAGGAAGCCGCGGAGCGGCTCCGTCTTACCGTCGATGGCAAGCTTCGGGAAATGTATACGGCCAACGAGGGAAAACTTGATGAAATGCGCCGTACCGTCGATGAGAAACTGGAAAATACACTGAATAAGCGCCTCGGTGAATCCTTTGGTCTGGTCACCGAACGCCTGGAACTGGTCCATAAGAGCCTCGGCGAAATGCAGGGGCTCTCTACCAATCTGTCGGATATCAAAAAGATTTTCAACAATGTCAAGAGCCGAGGCGTTTGGGGAGAAGTGCAGCTTGCACAGATTCTCGAAGAGATTTTGACCCCGGACCAATACGTGGCGAAGTTTTCGCCCAAGGCCAAAAGCCAGGAACAGGTGGAATACGCCGTCTGCCTCCCCGGTCGGGACGATCACGACAGCACCGTCTACCTGCCCATCGACTCGAAGTTTCCCGTCGAAGATTATCAGCGGCTCCTGGACGCTGTGGATCAGGGTGAACCTGAGGCCGTCGCTGTATGCCGCAAATCTTTGGAAAAGACGTTGAAGACGGAGGCGAAGATGATCTGCGATAAATACATCGCGCCGCCGAAAACCCTGGAATACGCCGTCATGTTTTTACCGACGGAAGGGCTGTACAGCGAAGCGCTGCGCCTATCGGACTTCATGGAATACGCGGGAAACAAATGCCACGTCATGGTGGCCGGCCCCACCAATCTCGCCGCCCTCTTAAACAGTATTAAGCTGGGCTTTCGAACTCTGGCCATCGAGGAAAAGAGCGGTGAAATCAGAAAGCTTCTGGCCATGGTTAAGGTTGATATGGCCAAGTTCGGTACGGCTTTGGCAAAGGCCCAGAAAAAGATCTATGAAGCCGATCAGACCATTGCCGACGCCAGCCATCGCACGGAGATTATCACAAAAAAATTGAAGCATGTTGAAGTCACCGGAGAAGGAGAACCGCTCCTTTCTGATGGAAATCAAGAAAATCAAGAAATTCAAAATAGGGAATAAGCTCAAAGGAGAACAACAGTATCATGGCAAATGATTATCGGCTTAGATTCGCACCCAGCCCCACCGGGCCGCTGCACATCGGCGGCGCCCGCTCGGCTTTGTTCAATTATCTGTTGGCAAAGAAAAACGGCGGTACCTTCCTTGTGCGCATGGAGGACACCGATCTTGAGCGCAGCAGCAAGGAGTCGGAAGAAAACATCAAAGACAGTTTACGCTGGCTCGGTATGGATTGGAACGAGGGAATTGACGCCGGCGGCGATTACGGCCCCTACCGCCAGACGGAGCGGCTACCTCTTTATCAAGAGGCGGTGCAAAAACTCCTCGACGAAGGCAAAGCCTACTACTGTTTCTGTTCCGAAGAGGAATTGGCCGGGGAAAAAGAAGAACAGCTTGCCCGGGGCGAAACCCCGCGCTACGGCGGCAAATGCCGCAGCCTCAGCAAAGAACAGCAACAGGCCTTACTGGACAAAGGTGTGAAGCCTGTGGTTCGTTTGCGGGTACCGGCGGGAGAGACCGTTGTCATCGACGATGAAGTCCGGGGAGAAGTCAGTTTTGATACCGACGGCATCGGCGATTTTATCATCGTGAAATCTGACGGCATCCCGGTTTATAATTTCGCCGTGGTCATCGATGACCATACCATGGGGATCAGTCACGTGATTCGCGGGGAAGAACATCTTTCCAACACACCCCGGCAGATCGTGATTTATGACGCTCTCGGTTATGAAAAGCCTTATTTTGCCCATATCTCCCTGATTCTCGGCAGGGACGACGCCGGAAAACTCACCAAAATGAGCAAACGCCACGGCTCCACCTCTGTGGTGGCTTACAAGGAACAGGGTTTCCTGCCGGAGGCCATCGTGAATTTTCTTGCCCTTTTGGGCTGGGCTCCCGGTGGTGAGCAGGAACTTTTTACTCTGGACGAGCTGAAACAGGAATTCTCTTTGGATCGCGTTTCCAAAAGCCCCGCCGTGTTTGATTTGGAAAAACTCAAATGGATCAACGGTATGTATATCAGAAACGCTTCCGGGGAACGTCTCCTCGGTTACGGCTTGCCATTTTTGAAAAAGGCCGGTCTCGTCGGTGAGGAACCAACCGCCGAGGAAATGATTTGGGCCATGAGGATCATCGACGCCCTGAAAAACCATATCAGCTGTTTTGCCGAATTGCCGGAAATCATTGAAAAATACCGCGGCGAGATTGGCTACAGCCCGGAAGTCCTGGAAAGTCTTAGAGAGTGTCGGGAAGACGCGTTGATCGTGGTAAAAACCATGAAAGAGAAGCTGGAAAAAAGCGCCAACATCAGCGTGGATTCCTATAAGAAGATGCTCAAAGAGATCAGCAAAGAAACAGGGATCAAAGGAAGGAATCTCTATCATTCCCTCCGCGTTGCCAAAACAGGGGAGGAACAAGGCCCCGACCTCGATAAACTCTCCATCATCCTCGGCCGTGACTTGATGCTGAAACGGTTGAACGCTTTCCTTAAAATGTTCCAGCGTATGGTGTAAGGGAGCCCTTTGCCCTGCTTTTACCAGTCAATTCTTCTAATGTACACAAAATTTACCCGGATATTCCTTGTCATACAGGGATAAAAAACATAGAGAAGGGTTATAACTATATATAGTTACTGAAACGAATGACGCCAACACATTCGTTTGTAATGTAACGTTTTTTCATTGTTTTCCCTTCTTTTGTCAATTTGTTTGCTCTTAGCGCAGATGGTCTTTGATCATCTGCGTTTTCCTTTTTCCGGTTCACAAAATCCCCATTAAATTTTCTCTCATTTTTCTTTGCCTTGATGAATAGAAAACATAGCCCTCGGTTATATTAGATACAGTTACCGAAACGGATGACGCCAACCAGTCCGGAGGTAACGAGAAAAATTTTTCATTGTTTTCCCTTCCTCAGAAAGGGGCGGATGTCTACACATCCGCCCCTTTTCAGTTTCCCTGTATCTTCCTTTCCCTGCGGTTCTTTCGACAGAGTCTTTTTCATATACTATACGGGAGGTGGTCTCATGGAAGAGACAGCGCATAGGCTGACGTTGCATGACCGCAGAGATCTGCTGCTTACCGGGGTGACCGCGGTGGACAGCAGCGAAAATAAAAAAATCGTACTCAAAACAGTGCTGGGAGATATGCTCGTGGAAGGCAAGGACCTGCATATTCTTCATCTCGATTTGGCGAAGGGAGAAGCCGCCATCGGCGGCAAAGTCGATTCTCTGCTTTACGTCGATCCCGCGCAAGCAAAGAACAAAGGACGGGTTAACCGCAATATCGGTAAACTGTTTAAATGAGGTGATGGTCTTGATCGCGTTATTGTCTTTATTGGCCATGTTGTTTTGGGGCATGGTGCTCTGCTTCGGCTATCAGTGTTTTCTCCGCTGGACGGATGGTAAAACCTATGGTACAGTCGCATCCATATTACAGTATGGCATATGTGGCGTTCTTTGCTTTTTGCTGACAGCACTGTTTCTCTATATTGTCGACCGCGGTCAGTGGGGAATCTACGGTTTTCTCGCCATGGTCGGAGGTTTCTTTCTCTATCACCAAAAATTTTGGCGGCGGGGAGAGCGGATCGTCAACGCGATTTTTGGCGCTGGGGCCTCACTGGGGGGAGGCGTTTCCGCGGTTGGCGGCAAAGCCGGCGATGTCGCCGTATTTCCTTTCGGCAAAATTGTGGACAAGGGTGAAAAAATCATGGAAACGGCGGAAAAACAATGGGAGAAACGGAAATTAGAAAAAGCGGAAAAAGCAGCGGCCCAAGAAAAATCAGAAGAATCAGCCCCGGAAGATACAGCGGAACCGGAAGACGCTGTAGAAAGCGACACTGCAAAAGGGTAACCTGGTTCTCGGTGCTCCTCGGTGTTTTGGTGGTTTTTGCTTTTTTTCGCCAGGGATATGCCCTTTATGCCATGGATCAGGAAATTGAGAAGTGGACAGGAAGTCTTGATACGGCCATGACGGAGCGGGAAACCCTCAATACCCAAAAGGAATTGCTCTATGATGCCGATTACATTGCGATTCTCGCCAGAGAAAAACTGTTTTTCATTTATCCCGAAGAGAAGGTATGGCTTTTCGCCAAAGAAAACGAAAATATATTATCTTCTGTGGAAACAAAAGGGATTATCGCGGAATGATTGACAGTGTTTTTACGGTTCTGTATAATAAGAACTGTAAATAGAAAGCGGGAGGGATTCACAGTGAAAGCGGCCATCGACATCGGCAGTAACAGTCTGCGCCTGCTCATAACGGAGGAAGTTGCCGGAAAAGTGAACGTTCTCCGCCAGGAAGTAAAGGAAACCCGGCTTGGTGAAGGTTTTCGAGAAGGGGAGCTGACCTCTGCTTCCATTGCCAGGACTTTGGACGTGCTGGCCCGGTGGAAACAAGAATTGCTTGCCATGGGCCTTGCGCACTCGGTGATTTTTGCCACCAGCGCGGTGAGAGACGCCGCCAATCAGGATGAATTTGTCCGCCTGATCAAAAACCGCACTGACGAGGACTTGCGGATCCTCAGCGGTGAAGAGGAAGCCTGGTACTCCTTTACCGGCGCTGTGGGGGGTTTTGCCTTTGCCAAAGAGAACTGTCTTTTGATTGACATCGGCGGCGGCAGTACCGAACTGGCCGGTTTTGAAAACGGTAAGCTCGCCGCAATCAGTATGCCCTTCGGGGCTGTACGCTGGAAGGTGATGGCCAATCGCCGCTTTGATGTGAAGCGTGCCATGGCGAAGCAAATCACCCTCCGCCATTTTGACCGGATTGATCATTTTATCGGCGTCGGTGGCACCGTCACCACCGCAGCGGCGGTTTTGGGTGATGTTGCTACGTACACCAGAGAGGCTGTTCACGGCCGCGCCATCGATTATCAGATGCTACAGGAGCTGAAAGGCCGTCTTTCCGCCATGACTTTAGAAGAGCGGAAGCAGGTTACGGGGATGCCGGAGGCGAGGGCCGACATCATTCTCTACGGTTTGGAAATTTTAGAGATCCTCTTTGAGCTTCTGCATATACCACAACTGTACGTCAGCGATTGGGGCATTTTAGACGGTATTCTGACGGATCAATGAGGCGATTAAAAAAGCGGTAATAAAAGCTCAAGGAGGGGGACAGTGCGACACCTACTTGTTGTACGCGCCCTTTTATAAAAACAATTCATTTGCTCTATATAAAGATTTTCTCCCCGGATCAAGCAGGGGAGAAAATCTTTTTTGATGAAACGTGCCGGTAAAACCGCCATAACCGATCATGCTGTATTTTTTCGTCTTACGATGGGGGTAGGATTATTCCGTACTGCTTTGCCCCATTGATCCTTCCGCAACGGCGACGGCAACGGCCACGGTGGCTCCGACCATGGGGTTGTTGCCCATGCCGAGGAAACCCATCATCTCCACATGAGCCGGTACGGAGCTGGAACCGGCAAACTGGGCGTCTGAGTGCATTCTGCCCATGGTGTCCGTCATGCCGTAGGAGGCTGGGCCCGCCGCCATATTATCCGGATGCAGCGTCCTGCCGGTACCTCCCCCGGAGGCTACGGAAAAATAGGTTTTCCCCTGCTGCATACATTCTTTTTTATAGGTGCCGGCAACGGGATGTTGAAACCTTGTGGGATTGGTGGAATTGCCGGTAATGGAGACGTCGACTTTTTCCAGATCCATGATGGCGACGCCTTCCCGGACATCGTCGGCGCCGTAACAGCGTACTTGAGCGCGTTCTCCAGCGGCATAAGGGATCTCCTTTACCACTTTGATCAAACCGGTCATATAATCAAACCGGGTCTGTATATAGGTGAAACCGTTGATCCGGGAAATGATCTGGGCGGCGTCCTTACCCAGGCCGTTGAGGATCACACGAAGGGGCTCCCGCCGCGCCTTGTTGGCATTGTTTACAATGCCGATGGCCCCTTCGGCAGCGGCAAAGCTTTCATGTCCGGCAAGAAAGGCAAAGCACTTCGTTTCTTCCCGTAACAGCATTGCGCCCAGGTTGCCATGGCCTAAGCCGACGTTACGGTCGTCGGCGACACTACCGGGAATGCAGAAGCTTTGAAGCCCCACACCGATGGCTTCCGCGGCGTCAGCCGCGGAGGAAACTCCCTTTTTCAAGGCAATCGCCGCTCCCACCGTATAGGCCCAGCCCGCGTCATCAAAAGCGATGGGCTGAATGGATTTTACGATTTGAAAAGGGTCGATATTGTGTTCAGCGCAAAGCGCTTTTGCTTCCGTTAAGGAGGAAATGCCGTAACTGGACAGTACCTCGTCGATTTTAACCATACGACGTTCATAACTTTCAAAAATTGCCATTGTGCTGCCTCCTTAATCCTGTCGTGGGTCCAGGTATTTTACCCCTTGTGAGAATTGTCCGTAAGTACCTTTTGCTTTTTCCAGGGCATCCTTTGAATCTTCGCCTTTTTTGATGAAATCCATCATTTTGCCAAGGCTGATAAATTCATAACCGATGATCTCATCCTGTTCATTCAAGGCGATGCGGTTGATGTAACCTTCGGTCAGCTCAAGGTAGCGAACGCCCTTCGCCTTGGTGCCATAGGTTGTCCCGATTTGGCTGCGCATGCCCTTTCCCAAATCATCAAGGCCGGCGCCGATGGGCAACCCTCCTTCGGAGAAAGCCGTTTGGCTGCGTCCGTAAGCGATTTGTAAAAACAGTTCGCGCATCGCAACATTGATGGCATCGCAGACAAGATCGGTATTGAGCGCCTCCAAAACCGTTTTCCCCGGTAAAATTTCGGCGGCCATGGCGGCGGAATGGGTCATCCCCGAGCAGCCCAAGGTTTCGATTAACGCTTCTTCAATGATGCCGTCTTTGATGTTGAGCGTCAGTTTGCAGGCGCCTTGCTGCGGCGCGCACCAGCCGATGCCGTGGGTCAAACCGGAAATATCCTTGATCTCTTTTACCTGTACCCATGTTCCCTCTTCTGGAATGGGAGCCGGACCGTGGTCTGCACCCTTGGCCACGGAACACATATGCTCTACTTTTGTTGAATAAATCATCATTTTGCTCCTTACAAAAAATAAAAAAAGCCGATACCCCTACTGTTACGTAGAAGTCATCAGCAAAAAGCGTTTCGGCGGCTGCCTTGGGAAACTTCATTCCCAAAATTTATGCTCTTTTATAGCGTTATGATAACAAAGTTCTGTGTATTTTTCAAGTTTAATATTTTTTAGATATTTTTCACCGGTAAAGCCGGGAAATCAGACTTTCTTGACACTGAGGCCTGCGTAAAGATACGCAGGCCTCAGCCAGGCTGCCGACAAAGGCTGATACACGGCAAACGCTCTGCCCCGTGACTGCTTGAGTACATTTCGGTACGCGGCGCAGCCGCAGGTCAGCACGTTTACCGCGTCTAAACCTTTCTCGATAGCCTATCATCCTATAGTCCAAAATTCGCTTGCGCGTATTTTGTCTACAGTCTGAGGCCTGCGTATTTTTACGCAGGCCTCATCTTGTTGTGGAAATGGTGCGGTTGCGGGGGCTCAAGGGATGCGAATTAAGCGCCCCGATTTCACATGGCTGTCTTCCAAGGCGTTGTATTCTTTGAGTCTTGCCACCGTGGCGGAGAATTTTTCAGCGATCTTTTCCAGTTGGTCGCCGTCTTGAATACGATAGTAGCGGAGGCAATAGGCGGAATAGGGGCAGCATTTCACCGGCTCTTCCTGGATTTCTTCCTGCTTTGCCGGTTCCGCGCTTTTGATTTCTTCACGTTTTGGCGGCGCTTCGTCTTTTTCCGCCGTATTTGTATCTTCGGCGGCTGCCGTTTCCTGCTGGAAGGTTTTTATTTTTTCTCGCCAGGTATCGTCGATATCTTTTAATTTTTCTTCAAACTCCGTTTCCTCTGTTTTGATACGCTGCTTTTTAGGGGCTGCAGCGGCGGTTTCCATCGGTGCGGCGGTACTTTTGCCATCTTGTTTTGCCTTCTGTTGACAGGGGCAGGCCGCGCTTTCTTTCGCCGTGGCTTTAATGTATTCCTCTTCGCTTTCCGGCTGGCCGTACCAGCGAATATCAAAGGCCAAGCGGAAAGTACTGTCGGAGAGGGCTTCTCCTTTGATTGATACCACCTGGGGTTCGATCAGGGGCGGCGAGGCAGTGCGCAGGGTATCACCGTCAATGGTTTCGGCAAAATATTCCGCGCCTTCCCAGAGGCATTCGCCGCCGTCGACGCCTTCTTCTTCGAAAAAACCGCGCCAAAGGAGATCCCCTTCGATGCGGACACCGGTTTCTGCCTGTTCCACGTCTTTAATGATGATGCTGCCTGTCAATTTTGTCAATGTCTCCATCGACGGCAGCGTCGATGGGATCTCGACATTGCGTATGAGTGTTGAGCGATAATCCATGATGTTCCTCCTTTGAGCGGATAGGCCCGTTGTTTTATATATATGCAAGAGAGGAGAAGAACAGAACGTTACCGACAAATGTTTTCATAGAGAGCCAGGGTTTGCTGTGCCGTTTTCGTATAGGAAAAGGCGCGGCTGCGTTCGTAAGCCCGGCGCGCCATGGTCTCCCGGAGATGATCGTCGGCGGCGAGGCTGTATAAGTGCAGGGCCAACCCGGCGGTATTACCGGGATCGGCGTAGAGGGCGCCGTCGGCCATCACTTCTTTTAAGGAAGACCGGTTGGAGGTAACCACTGCCGTTTGGCAGGCGGCGGCCTCCAAGGGGGGTAAACCGAAGCCTTCATAAAAGGAAGGGTAGATCAGCGCTCGGCATTGGTTATAAAAGAAAGGTAGGTCGTGATCGGGGACGTAACCGGGGAAACGGACAAACGCCGTAATCGACAGGGTTTCAGCAAGTTCCTCCAATTTTTTACGGCGGCTGCCTTCTTTGCCGATGATCACCAGAGGGCAGACATAGGGAAAATCCCGACAGATGGAAGCATAGGCCTTGATCAGACCGGCAACGTTTTTTCGCTCATTGAAGCCGCCAACGTAGAGAAAGAAGGGGGCGCGCAGGTGGTAACGGGATAAAAGATAATCCGCGGTGAGTTTTTGCGGCAACGGTTGGCAATTGTTTTTCGGCGCTTCGGCGATGACGTGGATGTTCTCTTCTTTCACATCGGTAAAACGGAGGATATCGCTTTTACTGTTTTCCGAAACAGTGATCACCGCATCGGCGGTTTCCACGCTTTGCCGGGTATTTGCCAAAAACAGCTCCTTATAAGGGGAGCCGCAGTATTCCGGCAGGATGTAGGGAATCATATCGTGGATTGTGACGATTTTTTTATTTCCCGTCTCTTTCATGCCAATGCCGTTATGGAGGTTGTGGTATAAATCGAAATCACCGATGATTTCCGTCTTATTTTTCGCTGCCCGCTGCCAAAAGGAACAGACCGTTCTCTGTGTCGATTTGTCGATCTCAGCGGCAGGAAAAACACGTTTCCCCGTGAACAGAAAAAGCGCGTGGTTGTTTTCGATTTCTGTCAGCCCCCGCACAAGCTCCGTGGCATAGGCTCCGATACCGGTGCTGTGATAGAAAAAAGACGCCGACGCGTCGATGAGTATGTTCATGATTCCTCCGCAAAGTATTGATTTAAGGCAAGTAAGGCTTTTTCCCGCTGCTCCGCCTCTCGGGTGAGGCGCGGTAATTTTTTGGCGATTCTTGTCGAGTCGTCTTTTTCCGTATAGCGGGCAAAGGCTGCGTGGCGAAAATCGTAAGGGTATTTGATCAGCAGTTCAATGAAGCGAGTCTCCTCCCGGTCCAAGGGAAAAGCGCTATGATAAACAGCGAAGGCCTTTTGGGCGAGACGGGTGTCCCAGTGATTTGTTTTTAAGATTTTTAACAGCAGAGCGGCGACGTCATGGGCTCTGAGGTCGGCGATGGCATAGTCAAAATCGAAGACAAAGACGTCCTTTTGTTCCTTCTGTTCATTGATGAAAAAATTATGATGGGCCGGGTCGTGATGACAAAAACCGCCACTCTTCTCTTTTTTCTCGGAAAGGGCGGGATAAAAAGGAGCCAATTCCGTGATGGCCTCTTCCGCTTGGCGAATATAAAATGCGCAATAGGAGAGAAAGGCTTTGTCGAAATCGTCCTTCTCCGCTTTTTCCGCTACTGTGGTGGCAAAGCCTTGTAAATCGTTCTTTCCGCAGTCGAGGGTGGCGAGGATTTTGCCCCACTTGATCCGCTCCGCAAAACGGTGCTTGGGGAAAAAACCCACTGCGGCCCGGTGTAGGTCACTGAGGCAGGCGGCTACGGCGGCTACGTCGTCCTCTACTTGAAAGGAAGGAATGCGGCCGTAAAGCTCTTTGGTCAGCAGGGTGAAGTTTTTTCCGTAAGCGCCGCAAGGCGTGTTTTCTTTGGTGGGGATGATTTCGTTATAGCGGTGAAAACCCCTTTGGTCGAGATAGGCCATGGCGTCGGTGATAAAACCCGTTTCTTCCTTGGGGTAGGGCAGCAATTTTAAAATAAAAAATCCCTCGTCAGCAATGATCCGCCAGACTTTTTGCGGTTTCAGTGACACAATGCCGTTGATGTGAATAGAATATAGCAAGGATATTGCCGTTACGAACTCTTCCATGTCAGAGCACCTCACGGTATTTTTTATGCGTGGCGCGGCGGCAGTATGTCATAAGTCCTTAGTCATAAATGTTCCATTTTTACATAAATAAAGAAATAAAGGAGGAAAAAAGATGCAGGATTTTGACAACAACTCCCCTTATACCGAGGAAGAAGCCGCGCGTATGCTCCGTGACGTCACCGAGGCGTATTATTTTGCCGTATCTGCCGCGGAAAAGTTTAACGCGCTGACCGCAGCTCATAAACATCAGCTGGAAAAGGCCATCGACCGTGCCGCCGACCTCGGTAAAGTCGTGGATACTCTGGGAAAAATTGTGAAAGATGAGCTATAAAGCTACGGTGTTGCGCGGAGAAAATCACAGACACGTTCTGTGATTTTCTTTTACCTTTTCATAAAACAGGCCCTGCTTTTGTTTGGAAAAGTGACCTTAGCCGGTGACTTTTCTTTTTTTTGTGCTATAATGAGGAATATCAAACGAGGTGGAGTCAATGTTGGACGAAAAAAAGAAAAAGGCGATCCTTCACCGTGTGGATCATACCTTATTGAATCCCAATGCGGTTACCGAAGCGTTAAACAAAGTCTGCGCGGAAGCGGTGCTTTATCAAACGGCAACGGTCTGTGTCATGCCGGCGGCCGTGGCTTACGTAAAAGAAAATTTTCCTCAGCTGACCGTTTGTACGGTGGTGGGTTTTCCTTTGGGTTATCAAACCACGGCGGTGAAACGGTTTGAAACAGCGGACGCCCTTCAAAACGGCGCTGCCGAAATCGATTTGGTCATCAATCGCATGGACGTTAAAAACGGCGACTTTGCTGCCGTAACAAAGGAGATCGCCGCCGTGAAAGAGGTTTGCGGCCCCCGTGTTTTAAAAGTCATCGTGGAGGTCTGCGACTTGACCCAAGAGGAAAAGATTCGCCTTTGTCAATGTGTCACCGAGGCAAAGGCCGATTATATCAAAACTTCCACCGGCTTTGGCAAGGGCGGCGCTACTTTAGAGGATGTGGCGCTGTTTCGGAAATATATTGGGAAAAACGTGAAGATCAAAGCCGCAGGCGGCCTTCGCACCGCCGCGGAACTGGAAGCCTTTTACGATGCCGGCGTTGACCGCATCGGGGCAAGCTGCGGCGTGGAGGTGCTGAAATGAAAGAGAAAGAACTGATCAAAGCTGCTTTGGCGGCCCGGGAAAACGCCTATTGCCACTATTCCGGGTTTTACGTCGGCGCGGCGCTTTTGACCAAAGACGGCAAAATCTACAGTGGCTGCAATGTGGAAAACGGTGTTTTTAGCGCCTCGGTTTGTGCCGAGCGCACCGCCTTTTACGTTGCCGTCGCCCAGGGGGAACGGGCCTTTCAGGCCATCGCCATCGCTGCCGACGAGACGGATTACTGCTATCCCTGTGGCATCTGCCGTCAGGTAATGGCGGAATTCTGCGGTGAAGATTTCTTGATCTACGCCGTGAAAAACGAGGCGGATTATAAAATATTTACCTTGGCTCAGTTGCTTCCCCAAGCCTTTCATTTCGGCAAAGCATAATACGGGCCATGGGGTCTGATGAGAAAGAGACGTCTTGTAGACAAGACGTCTCTCAGGCCGTCGACAAAGTCTGATACACGGCGAAGCCTTTCTCGGCAGCCTATCATCCTGTAGCCCAAAATCCGTTTACACGTATTTTGTCTACAGTCTGAGACGTCTTGGGTACAAGACGTCTCTTCATTAAAATATAAGTATAAAGTATAATGTTTAACCAGAAATCTTCGTTAATAACGGCAGATGGTAGGCAAATACGGCTGTAGCAGCTTCTTTTGTGATTCGGTGTGCTGCGGCAGTTCATATGAGTTGATTCGTTGGCGGATGATGCGATCAACCGTTTCCCGCAAGGTATTCTCGTCACTGGACTTTGCCTTGGCGACACCTGTTTTATTGAATAGTTCCGTTAAATAGTGATCCTCACGATAAGTTGTCATAGAGCCTATGCTCAAAAAACTGCCTTCATCTTGTGCGGCGATGAGCTGTTTGGGTAAAGATTCATGAATGGTACAGTCTGTTTTCCTTAGCGCTCGATTAACGTAACGCATGGATTCTTCATCGAGAATCGCTTTTTGAAAACTTCCGCAGGAGAAACCGGACATATGTCCGGGATAGCACCAAACCTCGTCAATTTCGGTTAGCTGGAAGGGGAGCATCATGGTCAGCATGGTTTCCGCACCTGATTGATAATCTGCCATAATCGCATCGCTGTAGCTGCCGCAAATAACGCAAGGCAGCTTTAAATATTTTGATATCTCATAGAAAATAACTTGTATGATTATACTTTCCGGTGTGCCGTATACTGGCTGCAACGTCCGAATATCGCTGATCGTAGAAAATTCCGAAAGGGAAACGGGATGTCCGGGGGAAAGTAATTGGATATAACATAAACCGGCCAGCGCTAAGGCAAAATCATGGACGACCAAATCGAGAATCCGTTCTGGCCCGGTCATAAAGGAAACACTGCACGGGAAAAGGGAAATGGCCTGTTTTTCGTCGATTGCGGCTTTTAGATTATCAAGGCTTTCCCGGTCGTAGGCGAGAGGCGGGTTGGGACAAATCCCCTGGGTCATTACGGGTTCGTCCCAAATGTCATAAAATTCACGGACCAGGCGGAACCCTTTGCGGGCGCTTTTATAGACATTGCCGTCTTTCGCGTTGCTACCGGTGGCGCGTAAGCCGATGCTGGGATATTTATTTGAGTATTTTAAAGTCATTGCAATTTGTGCGATGAAAGAATCGTCAACATCAATATCCTCTGGGTCGGCAAAGCCGGGATTCGCGGATTCATACAAGGGGGATGTTTCGTTAATCTGATACATTTTGATTTCGTCTTCCAGTTTACAGCGGCTGATTTTTCCCGTGTGATCATCGATCACAAACGGTGCATTGCAAAAAGGTGTGGCAGCGACAACACGCTTTTCTGTGATTTCGCCGTAGTCCTGTTTTGGCGTGGCGGAGATCGCCTCTTCCATCATATTACGGGGAATCAGTACATTTTCTCCGCAAATTTTCGCGCCTCGCTGTTGAAAGAAATCCCGAACCTCGGTGCTTTCAAATCGAATCCCTACATTTTCGATGATATCCAAAACCTGCATATAGGCATTTTCCAAGGTTTGCTCCTCAACATATTTTTTCATAAATCATACCTCCTTCATGATTTCGCCGTCAATTTTGGTAGACTATCGTTGAAATGGTAGAATGCTTATTTTTTCAATGAATTCCAGTAAAATTCCCATAACATGATTACTTTCTTTTGGTATGCATCCTGTTTTGAATAGTGAATTTCATTAAATAAAGCGTCAATGATGCCGTAAAAAGCGGCAATGACGATCTCCGGATCTTGTTCTTTTAACGCGCCGGATTTTATCCCAAAAACAATCGTCGGTCTTAATGATTCATCGATAAACTTGCTTTGATATGAAATCAGATCCTGATTGATTTTTTCTTTAAGAAAATTCGGCGGGAACAAGGTACATCTTTTCCAAAAGAGTTCCTCATCATTTTCTTCATAGTTCCGCTTGGAAAAGTATTGATAGAGATGATAAAGCTGATCTTTTACGGAATTCATTGCCTTGATTTCATCGTGTAGCTTATCAAGGCTTTCTATTTTCCGATCTCTTATGTCCTCAAACAGCTCAATGAAAAGTTGCTCCTTACTTTCGAAATAAAAATAGAGAGATGCTGTTTTTATTTGAACTGCCTTTGCGATTTCCGCTAACTTTCCACCTTCGTACCCATTTTGGGCGAATAGTGATATTGCTGCTGTTTTGATGTTTTCCTTTGTCATTGATTTACCTACCTAATTTTAGTTAGTTGAATTATAGCATATTGATCAATTTTGTCAAGGGGCATTCCGTTTATATTAGGCAAAGCCTCTCAAGCAATTGGATTTGGGAAAGCTCCTATCGGGTAAACAGTAAACGAAAAGAGACGTCTTGCATGCAAGACGTCTCTTTTCTTATGGAGAGTTTAAGGTTATAAAAAAGTTCAAGCAAATGAACTAATTCGCGGCGGGGCGGTTGCCCCGCGTATGAAAGTATTAGGGATAAATGGCATTACGCCATTTGGATGTCAGCGGACAAAAATAATTGTTCGTTGACGATTATGGAGAGTATTTATTTGGTCAGGTTGGATGAAACTGACCGATATATAAAGAGAGAGAGAGTCTCTTTATAACGAAGATAAGAGTCTGTCACTCTATTTATCAATGATGACATCTTGATAATGTTTTGTCATCATCGCGTAAAGTTCATCGTCGCGTCCCTCTTTTACAATGGCAAGAATTTCCCGATGTTCCTTTCTGCTTTTGATCTTTTGCTTTTCATATTGGATATGGAAACCGAGGTACATCAGATCATCGTAATATTCGTAATCGCGTTCGGCGTTGCGGGTCAGAAAAACATTTCCGGTGCAACGGACAAAAGCGGTATCAAAGGGCAATTTCTCCCGCAAAGGTTGGGGGACATTGTCGCCGCGGCTTTCCTGCAGTGCCAGAATACTTTCCAATTCTTTGATGAGTTTCTCTCTCAAACCCATCTCCAAACAGAGTTGGTAACCGGTGCAGATTTGAATCACAAGTGCCTTTTCCAGCATACTGCGTTCTTCTTCCGGAATTTTGTGGACAAACATTTTGTTGCCGACCTTGTCGATAAAACCGGAATGAATCATCAGGTTAACAGCATCACGAACAGGGGTGATGCTTACGCCAAAGGCATCCGCGATTTGATTCAGGTTCAACTGCTGTCCCTGCTTCAAGATACCTTGGGCAATCTGCTCCTTTAAATAGTTGCAGATTTGTTCGTTGGTAGATTGAATTTTCATGCACACGTACTCTCCATTTTTGTGATACTTTCATCATCCATAATACTTTCATAACATACTTTCATTGTATAATATTATATAATATATTATTATATAATATAAATTTATCATATTTTAACTCAAAATAAACGAGATTGCAATAGCTTTTTACAAAATTCGCAAAATATTATGAAATAACAAAAAAATTCGCTTTTTTTGCGGGGAAAGTAAGGTTACGCATAAAGAGAGCATACGTTAATAAGCGCTCTCTTTGATTTTATAAAGAGAGCGCTTCAACGGTTTCTATTTTGCGTTTGATAAGATTTTCGCCGGTCAGTTATTCAAGCTTTTGATGGGGGCGGGGATACGGCCGCCGCGTTTGACGAAGAGATCCGCTTTGTTTTTGTTTACTGGCATCACGGGGCCGGCGCCCAAAAGGCCACCGAATTCCACGGTGTCGCCTTCTTTTTTGCCCGCCGCGGGAATGATGCGGACGGCGGTGGTTTTGTTGTTGATCATGCCGATGGCGGCTTCGTCGGCGATTATTGCGGCAATGGTCTCGGCGCTGGTGTCTCCGGGAACGGTGATCATGTCAAGGCCCACGGAGCAGACGGCGGTCATCGCTTCCAATTTTTCCAGGCAGAGGGCATGATCCCGGACAGCCCGGATCATGCCGGCATCTTCGCTGACAGGGATAAAAGCGCCGCTCAAGCCGCCCACGTGAGAGGAGGCCATGGCGCCGCCTTTTTTCACTGCGTCGTTGAGCAGGGCCAAAGCCGCCGTGGTACCGGGGCCGCCGCAGCGTTCTAAACCGACGGCTTCTAAAATATTAGCGACGCTGTCTCCCACCGCCGGTGTGGGGGCCAAGGAGAGATCCACGATGCCGAAGGTGGCGTTCAGCCGTTTCGAGGCTTCCCGGGCCACCAGTTCACCGGCGCGGGTGATTTTAAAGGCCGTCTTTTTAATGATTTCGGCGATTTCGCTGATATTGAGTTCGGGATGATCCTTAATGGCGCTTAAAACCACGCCGGGGCCGCTGACGCCGGTATTGATCACGACCTCGGGTTCACCGACGCCGTGGAATGCTCCGGCCATAAAGGGATTATCCTCGGGAACATTGCAGAAGACCACTAATTTCGCGCAGCCGAGGCTGCCGCTTTCTTTGGTCAGCTTCGCCGTTTCTTTGATGATTTTGCCCATGGCGTAAACGGCGTCCATATTGATGCCGGCTTTGGTGGTGCCGATATTGACGGAAGAACAAACCCGTTCCGTTTCCGCCAAAGCTTGGGGAATGCTTTTGATCAGTTTTTCATCGCTTTCCGTCATTCCCTTATGAACCAGGGCGGAAAACCCGCCCAAGAAATTGACGCCGACTGCTTTGGCGGCGCGGTCTAAGGCTTTGGCAAAGACGGTGTAATCCTCGGTGGCGGAGGCTGCCGCCACCAGGGCGATGGGGGTTACGGAAATCCTTTTGTTGACAATGGGGATGCCGAAGTCACGGCTGATGTCTTCCCCGGTTTTTACTAAGTCTTCCGCTTTCAGGCATATTTTATCGTAGATTTTGGCTGCCGCTTTTTCCGCGCTTTCGTTGGCGCAGTCCAAAAGGCTGATGCCCATGGTGATGGTGCGAACGTCGAGATTCTCATCGGCAACCATTTGGATGGTCTCCATGATTTCCCGGTAATCAAAATGACTTCTCATGGCGTACCTCAAATCCTGTGCATATAAGTGAAGATTTCTTCCTTCTGGGCTAAGATCTTCATGCCGAGCTCTTCACCTACGGCGTCAAGTTTCTCTTGCAGAACGTCGAAGGCCACGTTGGCGGCGGTGATGTCGCAGAGCATGACCATGGTGAAAATGTCCTGGAGCAGCGTTTGGTTGATATCCAAAATATTGACGTTGGTATCCGCCAAAACAGCGGTTATTTTGGCGGTGATGCCTACTTGATCGTGGCCCACCACGGTGATGATGATTCTCTTCATAAACAATCTCCTTATAGAATCCCCTTATTCCCCGGCGATCTCGCTGAGATCCATATCTTTGATCACCTCGCTGCATCTGACGCAGAGCCCGTCGGCGTCTAAATCTTCCCTGTATTTCCAGCAGCGGCTGCATTTTTCGCCTTTGGCGGCGGTCACTTCCACTTTAATCTCAGCATCGGCGCTTTCTTTGATGACGGCTTCGGAAACAATGCAAATATCGGCAAATTCCTCTGCCACCGACTGCAACAAAGCAAAATCTTCTTTCCCCGCGATGACGGTGACGGCGGCGTCGAGGGAGTGGCCAATCACTTTATCGCGGCGGGCCGCTTCGGCGGCCTTGGTGACCTCTTCCCTGATGGCAATTAGCCGTGCCCATTTGGCGGCCAGGGCTTCGTCATGGTAAGAGGCGCTGATTTGCGGCAGATCGAGGAGCTGTACGCTCAGGGGTTCCCCTTCCGTTCTGATATAGGACCAAATTTCTTCGGTGGTGAAGGAGAGGATCGGCATCATCAGGCGGACGAGGGCCTGGAGGGCTTCGTAAAGCACGGTTTGCGCCGCTTTTCTGTCCTCGTCGTCCTTGGCGGATACGTAGAGGCGGTCTTTGATGATATCGAGATAGAAGGCGCTCATATCGACGACACAGAAATGGTGCAGCAGATGAAATACGCTATGGAATTCATAGTTTTCATAGGCTTCCACGGTTTTTGTGTTGAGTTCCTCTAAAAGATGCAGGGCGTAACGGTCGATTTCTTTCATGGCGGTGTAAGGAACTTTTTCCGTTTTGGCGTCAAAATCGTAGAGGTTCCCCATGAGGAAGCGCATCGTATTGCGGAGCTTGCGATAGGCTTCGCTGACTTGCTTTAAAATCCCATCGGAACAGGCCAGATCATTCCGGTAATCGGCGGAACTGACCCAAAGGCGCAGCACATCGGCGCCCATCTTTTCAATGACTTTCAGGGGATCTACGGTATTGCCCAAGGATTTTGACTGTTTATGCCCCTTTTCATCGACGAGAAAACCGTGGGTTAAAACGCCTTTGTAGGGCGCTTTGCCCCGGGTAGCCACGGAAATGGAAAGGGAGGAGTTGAACCAGCCGCGATGTTGGTCGCTGCCTTCCAAATAGAGATCGATATCGCCTTTGATGTCGGGGTTGTTTTCAATCACCGCGGCAAAGGAGGAGCCGCTGTCGAACCAAACGTCCATGATGTCTTTTTCTTTATCGAAGGTATTGCAACCGCAATCGCAGGTAAAACCGGCGGGGAGCAGATCTTTGGCTTCCTTCGCGAACCAGACCTGGGAGCCGCCTTCCTCCCGGAATAATTTTTGTAGGTGACGAATGGTGATTTCGTTGATGATCGCTTTGCCGCAGTCTTTGCAGTAAAAGATCGGAATCGGCACGCCCCAAGTGCGTTGCCGGGAGATGCACCAATCGCCGCGGTCGCGGATCATGTTGTAGATACGGTCTCTGCCCCAAGAGGGGATCCAGCGTACTTTATCGATTTCCGCCAAAGCCTTTTGCCGAAAACCGTCGATGGAAGCAAACCACTGTTCTGTGGCACGGAAAAGAATCGGTTCTTTGCAGCGCCAGCAATGGGGATACTGGTGTTTGATGAAGATCAGTTTGATTAGTTTGCCGCTGTCCTCCAATGTCTTCACCACGGCTTTGTTGCCTTCATTGGTGGAAAGACCCTGGAATTCCCGGGCTTCGGCGGTGAAACGGCCGCTGTTATCAAGGGGAGAGATCACGGGCAGATCGTATTTTTTGCCCACCATAAAGTCGTCGGCGCCGTGGCCGGGAGCGGTATGCACCGCGCCGGTACCGGCTTCGTCGGTGACGTGATCGCCTAAGATGACGAGACTTTCCCTGTCTGCCCAAAGCGGATGATAACAGGTGATCTTTTCCAGATCAGCGCCGCTGTATTCTTCCAGGATTTCGTAATCGGTGATGCCGGTATCCTTCAGGAAGAGTTGCAGCAGTGGTTTGCCGACAATCCAGGATTCTCCGTTGACTTTTAGGAGACAATAGGTAAAGTTGGTGTTTAAGCAAATGGCCACATTGGCCGGAATCGTCCAGGGCGTGGTGGTCCAAATCACGAAGCAGGCGTCTTGGGGTACTTTGCCTTTGGTATCTTTGACGGAGAATTTCACATAGATGGAAGGGCTCTTATGGTCGGCGTATTCCACTTCCGCTTCGGCCAAAGCCGTTTCGCAGTCAGGGCACCAGTAAACGGGTTTCAATCCTTTATAGATGTAACCCTTTTGGGCCATTTCACCGAAAATGCCGATCTGGACGGCTTCATATTCCGGTTTTAACGTAATATAAGGATGATCCCAGTCGCCGCGCACGCCGAGACGTTTGAATTCCTCCCGCTGAATGTCCACGAACTGGAGGGCGAATTCCTTGCATTTATCGCGGAATTCGGTGACGTGAGTCTGTTTTCTGTTGAGTCCCAACGCTTTGATGGCCCGCTGTTCAATGGGGAGACCGTGGGTATCCCAGCCGGGAATATAGGGACACTGATACCCCGCCATGGTGTGGTATTTGATGATGATATCCTTTAAAACTTTGTTTAAAGCATGTCCCAAATGGATGTCGCCGTTGGCATAAGGCGGGCCGTCGTGGAGAATGTACGTCGGCTGTCCTTCCCGCAGTGCCAGTGATTGATGGTAGATATCATCCTTTTCCCATTGGGCCAGGATACCCGGCTCTTTTTGGGGCAGGTTGCCTCTCATGGGAAAATCCGTTTCCGGTAAGTTCAGCGTTTTGCCATAGTCCATTGTGAAAATCTCCTTTAAGGATCAATAAATTTACTTTACTATTATTTGAACGTTAAACTTTATTTTATAATGTAAGGTGGGGTTTGTCAACCTTTCATCGCTGTTGATCTGCGGTATTTCCCGTTTTTTCAGACGAAAAAAGAGTTGTTTGCCCCCATCCGTTTTTGATGGCGTCTTTGGCGTTGAAAAAAATTGCTTCTCTTGTGTTGATTCGGGGATTTTTTTTGAATGAGACTCCTCATTCTGTCATTCATGTGGTAGAATAACAATGAATCCCTGGGAAAGGAATTCGTTTATGTCAAAACACATTCTTTTTATCGAAACCGGCGGCACCTTTGCCTGTGAGACGAAGGCGGCGGGTGTGAGAGATCTCGGCGATCATTCCGTCCTCGATTTTGCCGTTGTCAGAGACAGGATCAACGGCACCAACCTGGATATTTCCGTGAAACAGCCCTTTCGCGTTTTAAGTGAAAACATGACCCTGGAACGTCTGGAAGAGTGGCTGCTGTTTTTGAAAACCGTCGATTTTGCCGCCTATGACGGCGTCGTGATCGCCCACGGCACCGATACCTTGGCTTATACGGTGAACCTTACTGCTTTTGCCCTGGGCAAGCAGGATATTCCCCTTGTTTTTATTGCCGCCGACCGGCCCCTGTTCCAGGCGGAATCCAACGGTACGGTGAATTTCCTCGCGGCCCTCGATTTTATGGAGGCCGGGGAAACCGGGGTGTTTGCCCTTTTCCGCAATGAGGACGGGCGTATCCTCGTCCACCGCGGCGGCCGTTTACGGCAAATGAATGATATTGAGACCTCTTTTTACAGCCATCGCGGCGTATTTTTTGGAGAGCTGCGGGACGGGCATTTCTTTTATCATGAGCATCGGCTGAATCTGCGTTTTCAAAAAGCGGCCTTGCCTTATGACGGTGTCTCCCTGCGCCGTGGTATTTTGCGAATTTTCCCCTATCCCGGGTTGCAATACAGCGCTTTCAATCTCTTGGGCGTTGATGCTGTTTTGCTGGATACCTACCATTCCGCAACATTCTGCACGGCGGGAGATACGGAAAATCTGAATGATCTGTTAACGCTTTTGCCGTTGAGTACTCCTATTTTTATCGTTGGCGGCGTGGATGGCGAAGAGCGCTATGCCGCAGTGTTAAGAGAGCGGGAAAACCTCTATTTTGTCACCGATGTAGCGCCGGAAGCTTTTTATATGAAGGCGCTGTTATCCTTCGGCGACCGGGAAACGGCGGCGGCCACCGCGTATCTTTTAGAAAATAGCATCGGGGAAAAGGTCTCCTCTTGACTTTTTCTTTGTTTTGAGGCAGAATTGCCTTGTATTACGAAAGGAAGAATCAACATGAAAAAGATATCTTTGCTGTTATTGGTAGGGCTGGCGTTGATGACGCTGGTTTTCGTGTCCGCCTGCCACGGCGACTCCGGCGTGGTTCAGGAGGAAGAGGAAAGCCTCAACCTCGGTGATACGTTGAGAGTCGGCATGGACTGCGACTATCCGCCCTATAATTGGGCCCAGGAAGACGACAGCAACGGCGCTGTGGCCATCAGCAACGAAAGCGGCTTTGCCAACGGTTACGATGTCCAAATGGCCCTATTGATTGGCAAAGCTCTGGACATTGACGTGGAAATCGTCAAGATCGAACGGGGTAAACTCATCGCCGCCCTGGAAGACGGTGATATCGATGTGATGATCGCCGGTGTCAATCCTTTGGAATCGAGAGCGGATAAAATTGATTTTACGGAAAGCTATTATGACAGTGAATACGTGGTTGTGGTGATGAAGGACGGCGATTATGCCGCTGCTACCGCCATCGACGATTTTGAAAACGCCCGTCTCACGGCGGAGACAGGGTCCTATATCTATGATTCCCTGCTGTCCCAGATGGAGGGCGTGGATATCGCGGATTCCCTAACCTATCATATGGACATGCGGGTAGCCTTGGCTCATAACGTCATCGACGGTTACGTGACCAGCCTCGCCGAAGGAATGTCCGCCACCAAAGCCCACAGCGATTTTGCCATGGTGACTTTTAACGACGGCGCGGGATTTGAAACCGATGATGAATACGCCACCGTCGCCATGGGCGTGGCCAAAGGCCGGGGGATTTTGGTAGAAACCTTAAACGATATTCTTGATGATATCTCTGTTTCCGATCGCAATGCGCTGATGATCGACGCCATCTATCATCAGCCCGATGAAGAGGAGGAAGTGGAGGAAGAGGTATAATAAGGTATAAAATAAGGAAAAACCCAGGCCAAACCTGGGCTTTTCCTTTCCTATGACGCAAGGGGAGGGAGACGTTTCACGATTTCATGATCGGAAGGGGTACAAGCCATGCTTTTTCATAACATTGCGATATATCGGGAAAATAATACCGTAGCTCAAAATCAATTTGTCGGCGTAGAAGGCGCCTATATCCGTTATGTGGGAGACACGCCGCCAAAAAAAGATTTCGGCCCTTTGATTGACGGCAAAGACAAATTGTTGCTGCCGGCTTTCTATAATGCCCACGCCCATACGCCGATGACGATTTTGCGGGGTTACGGCGAAAATATGGCCTTGTCCGACTGGCTCACCAAAAAAATCTTTCCCTTTGAAGCGAAGCTGACTCCGGAAATGGTTCGTAACAGCACTCTTTTGGGCATCGCGGAAATGTTCCGTGGCGGCGTTGTTGCCGCCACCGATATGTATTTTTTCGGCGAGGCCATCATGGAAGCCTTTGCCGAGAGCGGTGCGAAGCTCAATCTTTCCCTGGGTACCGTCTGCTTTGACCAACGGGGTTTTTATGAATTACCGGATTATCAGGAAAACGAGTATCTTTTCCGGCAATGGCACGGCGCCGCCGACGGCCGCCTGCTGGTGGATATGAGCATCCACGGAGAGTATACTTCTTCTGCCAAAGTCGTGGCGGAAGTCGCGTCCTACGCCAAGGAGAAAAACTGCCGCATGCAGCTGCATCTTTCCGAAACCAAAAAGGAACATGAGGAATGCATCGGCCGACATGGCAAAACGCCGGCCCGCTACTTTTATGATCACGGTCTTTTTGACGTCCCTACTACGGCCGCCCATTGCGTTTGGCTCAGCGAGGAGGATATGACGCTGCTGGCGGAAAAGGACGTCACCGTCGCCACCTGCCCTGTGAGTAATATGAAGCTGGCCAGCGGCATTGCCGATCTCCCCGCCATGCTGAAGAAAAAGCTTCAAATCGCCCTCGGCACCGATGGCGCTTCCAGCAACAACAGCCTTAGTATGTTCGACGACATGAAATCCCTCGCCCTGGTGCAGCGGGTAGGATCCGGTGATCCCGCCGCTCTCGCCCCCGAGGAGGTGCTGTCTTTTGCCACGGTGAACGGTGCGCGTTCTCAAGGCAGATCCGATTGCGGCTTGATCAAAGAAGGTTGCCGTGCGGACCTTACGCTGATCAATACCGCCTCCCTCCATTTTTATCCCCGGCAGCAGCTGATCAATCACCTGATTTACGCCGCCGACAACAGTGATGTGGTGATGACCGTTGTGGACGGTAAAATCGTCTACGATCACGGTGATTTTCCCACCATCGACACGGAAAAAGTGATGTTTCAGGTGGAAAGAGATTTTGACGCGGTACTCAAGGCCCTTTGATGTTGCCGCTCTGTTTGATTCAGAGGTGAAAAAGGTTGCTTTTATCGTGAAAATACGCTAAAATATTTATTTAGATTGTGAGCCAGCGAAAAGAGATAAAGCGCATGAAAAAAAATGAAGAAATGCTTGAAGAATCCGTGCTGACCCCGGAAGACACCGCGCCGGACGTGGCAGTCAAAAAAGCAAAAAGTACGAAAAACGGGAAGAAAAAGAAGTCCAAAAAATCAAAAAAGAAGAAAAAACTTTTTACCGGTGTCTTTATTGTATTGCTCGTCTGTTTCGTCGTGGTTTTCGGCTGGATCGGCTATGTCAGCGCCTATATCTATCCGATGCTTTTCGGCAGCTATGGGGATGAAGACAAAGCCCCCATCACGGAAGAGCAGAAGGCCGCCTTCGAAAGCGGCCAGATCGCGGTCTTGATGATGGGCTCCGATCGCCGGGAAAATTGGAGTACAAGCCGTTCTGATACGTTGATGGTGGCCTTTGTTGATCTTGATAAAAACGAAGTGCGCTTGTTGAGTATCCCAAGGGATACTTATATCACGATTCCCACCAGCGGTGAAAAGACGAAAATTAACGCGGCCTATGCTTACGGCGGGGTCGATTTGACCAAACAAACCTTGGCGTCGAATTTCGGCATTGATATTGATTATTATCTTGACGTCGACTTTCAGGGTTTTGCCGATGTGATTGACGCCCTCGGCGGCATTACCGTCAATGTGCCCATGGATATGCATTATAGCGCCGAAGGCATCGATCTAAAAGCCGGCGTCCAGAAACTCGACGGCAACGAAGCGCTACAGTTTGTACGTTTCCGCAGCGACGGACAGGGGGATCTCGGCCGCATCGATCGCCAGCAGGCCTTCCTGGTGGTGTTAAAAGAGGAACTGTTCAGCGCCGGCACCTTATTGAAAATTCCCGATATTTCTTCGGCGGTGATGAGCAATATGGATACCGACTTCACCGGCACACAGATGCTGCAAATATTGCTTGATTTGAAAAACGGATTCGATCTTGAAACGTATCAACCCGAAGGCCCGGCGGAATATAAAGACGGGATCAGCTACGTCTTTATCAATGATACCGGTCAGAAACTGATCGACGCGCTGTCGTCCTTCGGTGAGATTCCCAGCGATATTCAGGCGACCACCGACAAACTTGATCTCAATGCGCAGGGAACTTCAGCGGCGGCGGAAAATACAACAGAAGGAGAGTAACTTTGTGAAGCCAGCGGAAATGCGGATCTTGGGACTGAAAGTGAATAAGGTGACCATGGAGGAAACCCTGGCCTTTATCGACGAAGCATTAAGGAAAGACGGTCTTACCCAGGTGATCACGTTAAACGCGGAAATTGCTTACGGCGCCTACGGCGATGAGGAACTGACAGCCCTCATCAACAACGCCGATTTGGTGACCGCCGATGGCTCCGGCATTCTTTGGGCCGCCCCTCAATACGGTGAAATCATCGGCGAGCGCGTCTGCGGCATTGATTTACTGACGGAACTGCTACAGAAATATAACGACGGCAGCTACGGCTTCTATTTTCTTGGCGCTAAACCGGAAGTCGCATCCCTGGCGGCGGCAAAAATACGGCAAACCTATCCCCATTTACAATTCTGCGGTTATCACCACGGCTATTTCGGCAAGGAAAACAGTGAAGATATGGCCGCCATCATCGCCAAAAGCGGCGCTGATATCCTCATTGTGGCCATGGGCGCGCCGTTTCAGGATCTCTGGATCGCGACATATGGTGAAGATTGCAACGTGAAGGTCGGTATTGGCGTCGGCGGCAGCCTGGACATCCTCGCCGGTGTGGCCAAGCGGGCGCCTAACTTCTTCCAGGAATTCCATTTGGAATGGCTTTACCGCCTGCTGAAGCAGCCAAGCCGGTTCAGAAGAACGATGGCGCTGCCGAAATTCATGCGTTTGGTAAAAAAAGATCGAAATCGAGAATGATCGCAAACAGCGTATTTTATCTACATTTTGAGGCGTTTTTTTAAAAAAATGCCTCTTTTTTCATTTTTATATCAGAAAAAACTTGATGAACAGATGATTTTTCGGTACAATATAGAGTAGAATAAGTATAAGTATGATTTGAACGCGAAGGAATTCGGTCTTAAAATAAACAGGGAAGAAGGATAATGAAACATGGCAAAGGTTTGTATTTCCGGATATTACGGCTACGACAGCATCGGGAATGAACTGGTTCTGATGAGCATGGTAAACGCCTTGCGCCGCCAGTCGGAAAATATGGAGATCGTGGTATTTTCCGGCAATCCCACAAAGACAGAAGAGGATTTTGATGTCATCGCGGTGGACCGCGATAATTGGAATATGGTGAAAAGCGAACTGAAAACCGCTGATCTTTTAATCAGCGGCGGCGGTCACTTGCTCCGGGAAGACGCCAATATGGATGTTCTGAAATATTACCTCAAAGTCATCAAAACGGCGCTGCGCTGTAAAAAGCCGGTTTTTGTTTTTAATCAAGTAATTGGCCCCCTGACCTCTTCCCGCGCCAAAAACATGGTGGCCAAGGTGATGCAGAAAGTCCAGAAAATCACCGTTGCCGATCAAGACAGCGCCGATCTCCTGCATTCCATGGGGATCCGCCGGGGCAGAATTCACATGGTGGAAGATCCCGTTCTTGCCATGACGGATTTTGAAACGGAATGGAACCTGACCCATATCGTCCAGCCCGAGGAAAAACCGGTGGCGCGTCCTTTTGCCAAAAAACAGGAGCATGAGGAAAGCCCGGCCATCAATTACGATGGCATGGAAGTGGAAATTGAAATCCGCATTGTAGAGCCGGAACCGACAGCGGAACCGACAATAGGGGCAGCTCAAGGCACAGAAGTGACTGGGGATACCATTGAAATCGTTTCCGCAAGCCAAGCAAAAGCCGACGAAGATTTGGTCTTAGCAGCGGCGGCCGCCGAAGCAAGCGCTGAAAACGTGGTGGAAGTGACGCCGGAAATTGCCACTAAGATAGCGGCTACCGCCGGGGAAAAAGCCGGCGAGTTGGCGCCGGCGGAAGAACTGAAGCAAGATACCGCGGCAACAGCTGCGGCGGAAATCATAGAAGAAATGACGGAAGAAGCTGTAGTGGAAGCCGTGGCTGAAATCCCGGCGGCAACCGGGAAAACGAATAAAAAACCGGTAAAACCCGGCAAAAAGACGGGGAACCGTCCCCATAACCTCGGTCTTGTGGTGCCGTCCTTTTGGAAAAAACCCGGCGAAAAGTTTGTTGCCTTTACCGTCTCCGCCAGAACGGATCTCCCGGTCACCCAGGTTACCGCCATGGCCGATTACATGGTTGAGCAAGGATATGAGGTGGTCTTCCTGCCGGTGAACTATCCCGACGATGTTCTTTTGGCCAAGGAGATCATCGCGATGATGAAAAATCCCGCCTACGAGGTGGATGCTAAAATGTCGCCGCAATCGCTGCTGACGGCCATTGGCGAAGTTGATTTCGTCTTCTCTTCGGAAATTTATCCGATGATGCTGGCCGCTGTTTGCAAAAAACCCTTTGCCTCCCTTTGTAATAGCAGCCGTGCCCTTGATTTCGTCACAGGGCTGGGGCTTACGCCCACCGGTAATCTTTTGGCTTACGATGGGGAAGCCTTTATTCGCAATTTCAAGGCTGCTGTGGCCAATCCGGAAGTGATTGTCTCGGCCATCGAAACCAATCTCCCTGATTTGCAGGAAAAAGCGGAATATGGCATGGGCCTTTTGCAGATCCTCTTTGAGCAGATTCAACGGAAAAAACACAGAGCGGAGCGGGGAAATGCGAGCCGCGTCCAAGACCGGCAGACGGAACGCCGCACTACCCAGACCAGAAGTATTGTGGGGGGCAAAGAAGAGCAATCCCTGCCCCAAAATGAGGAAGCCGGCGTCGTCCTTGAGGACGCGGTAACGCTGTCGGCGGAAGACTGCAAAAAGGAGCCGGCGGCGGAAAAAACCCCGGTCGAAGCGGCTCAAACGGAAAAAGAAGCATAATGCTTTCTGCTTTGCGCCGCAGTAAAAACGAGCCCGCTTTCAGAAACAGCGTGACCGTGGCCACGGCAGTGGTTTTGCTGATGAATCTCCTCAGTAAGGTATTGGGCTTTGTCAGAGAAATGGTCGTCGCCCGGGTTTTCGGTGCGACGATGTATACCGATGCCTACCTGGTGGCTTACACCCTGCCCTATTCCGCGCAGCAGATCATCGGTTGGGCCATTGTTTCCGTGACCGTACCGTTGCTGACAAAATATATCGTTGACGGTAAAAACAGGGAAGCCAACCTGGCCGCCAACAGCTTTTTAAACAGTACGGCACTGCTTATGCTCATCGTTTCCCTCCTCGGCATTGTTTTTGCGCCGCTGCTGGTAAAAGTGACCGCGCCGTCCCTGGAACAGGAAACGGCGTTATTGGCGATTCAGATGACGCGGATCATGTTCCCCTCGGTGTTTTTTGTCTGTGTTGGCATGGTGCTTACCGGCATTTTAAATGCCCATCACCACTTTGCCGTTGGCGCCTTCGCCCCGGCCTTTAGCAGTATCATCATCATTGCCGCGGTGCTCTTTGCCGGCAGCCACTGGGGTATTTACGGACTGGCCGTCGGCACCCTGGTTTCCTTTATCGGTTTTCTTTTGGTTCAGCTGCCTTCTGCTTTGGCCACGGGGTACCGCTACGTTTTTCAACTACCCCATCATAACCCGGAAGTAAAGGCGGCTTTGGTTTCACTGGTGCCCATCATTTTAGGGATGTCGGTGAATCAGATTTATTATATTTTGAATCGCGTCTTCGCCTCCGGCCTCGCCGAAGGGAGCATTTCTTCACTGAACTACGCCGCGAAGCTGGCCCAGTTTCCCGCCGGGGTTTTTGTCTTGGCCATCGCCGTGGCGGTTTATCCGTCTTTGACGGAATATGCCCTAAAAGGGGATCTGCAACGGTTCCGCGACGCTTTGGAAAAAGGTCTCGGTGTGGTGCTGCTTTTGGCGGCTCCCGCCGCCGTGGGCCTCGCCGTCCTCCGCGTTCCCATTGTGCGGCTGCTCTTTGAAGGCGGCGCTTTCACCGCCACCGATACCCTGCATACCGCTTCGGCGCTGCTCTTTTATACCGGCGGAATCGTGGCGTATTCGCTGATTCTCGTGCTTTTGCGCGTATTCTTTGCTTTCCGCGACGTGAAAACACCGGTTTTGGCCGGTCTTTTCGGGATCGCAGCCAATGTGGCCGTCAGTTTCCTGACCCTAAAAACCATGGGCCATAATGGCCTTGCCCTTGCCACTTCCCTGGGAAGCATCGTTAATATGCTGGTCTTCTTTGTGCTTTTAAAGAAACACTTGCCGTCGATGACCTTCGGACCGCTGCTGCTTTCCGTATTAAAAATCAGCGCAGCTTCCCTTTTGATGGGGGTTGCAGTCTATGGGGTGTCGCTGTTTTTCGATGGTTCCTCTGATCTGCTCTGCGTGCTCAGCGGTATTGCCGTTGGCCTGATTGTCTATCTGATTTTCGTCTTTTTGCTGCGTCTCCCCGAGGGCGTTTGGGTCAAAGAACTATTGCTCAAAAAACGCGGTGAAAAACATATATCATAAAGTGAGAAACGATGTTAAGAGTTTTGGCAGCCTTTCTCGTCGCTTTGGCCGTCACTTTACTGGTGACGCCGCAGACGAAGAAACTGGCGATAAAATTAGGGGTTTATGACGAACCCGATGCAAGAAAAGTACATAAAGGGATGATGACGCGTTTGGGCGGCCTTGGGATCTACGCCGGATTTTTGGCCGGATTCCTCGTATATGGCGATTTTTCCCGACCCATGCTGGGGCTTTTGGTGGGTTCCAGTTTTGTGACCGCCGTCGGTTTTTACGACGATATCAGAAATATTTCGCCGAAGCTCAAATTATTGGGTCAAATCGTCGCCGCTGTGATCTTAATGGTCTTCGGTGTCCATTTGGAATACCTGACGATTCCCTTTACCGAGAGCATCATCGATATCGGCATCCTCGGTTATCCTCTTTCCGTCCTCTGGGTGGTGGGGATTTGCAATGCCGTCAACCTCATCGACGGTCTTGACGGCCTCGCTTCCGGCGTTTCGGCCATTGCGGCCTTATCCATGGGTATTGTGGCCTATGTCAGTAGTCTGTCCATGGTCGCTGCTCTCTGCCTCGTCCTTGTCGGCAGCATTTTAGGCTTTTTAAAGTGGAACTTTCATCCGGCCAAACTTTTTATGGGGGACTGCGGTTCCCTTCTGCTCGGCTTTGTGTTGGCAGTGTTCTCCTTGCTGGGGCTGTCGGAAGGGGCGACGCTGATCGCCCTGTTTGTACCCATCATCATCTTGGGGATTCCCGTACTCGACACATTGTTCGCCATCATCCGCCGCCGCCGGCAGCATAAGCCGGTTTTTCAGGCGGATAAAGGACATTTTCATCATCAACTGCTGGATTTGGGCCTGAGTCACAAGGATACGGTGCTTTTCATTTACGCCATTACTCTTTTATTCGGCACCGTGGCGGTACTGATCACTTTGCTGCCGTCTTTTTACAGCATCATCGTGTCTGTGCTGGCCTTGATCCTGATTTTCGCCGGTTCGTTGAAACTGGGGATTTTCGGTGAACGAAGAAATACAGAGGAATAAGGAGACAAAACTGTGGGTAAAAAGATTCTAATCCTGCTTTTGGCAACCATTTTTAGTTTGGCCATCGGCTTCGGCATCGGCCTCGTCGTCCAAAACGGTGGTTTTGACGGCATCTTTTCTTTTTTGCAAAGCGATAAGAACGAGGAAACCGAGAATTTTGTCGGCAAAGTCGTTACCGTCGGTGAAAACACCGCCAATGTTTACGAGAAGGCCAACGCCGCTTCGGCAGTGATCTACGCCATGAGCAATGGGGAGACTGCCACCTGTCTTGAGCAGACCGAAGAGTGGCTGAAATTGGAAATCACCGAAGGCGTTTACGGCTATGCCCACGCCGCCCTATTTTCTCTGGCCACAGACTATACCCCCATCGACGACACCGAAACCACTCCGGAAGTGGAAACAGAGCCGGAAACGACTTATATGACGCCCAGCGTTAACGTGCTTGACCTCTACGCCGGGAAATCCTCGGATTATGAAATCGTTGCCACCGTGTCCTACGGCGCCATTTTAGAACTGGTGGAAAAAGGCGATACCTGGTCTGAAGTAGCCACCCTGGAAGGGAAAAGAGGTTACGTGCTGACTTCTGAGATCATGACCACAGATTACGACCCTGACGCCGTTGTCGTACAGGTGACCAACAGTTACGTGAATATTCGAGCGGAGGCCTCTGCCGATTCCGATAAACTCGGTACCTTGGACCAAGGCGAAACCGCCGCTTATATCGGAGAAGAAGACGGATTCTACCATATCGAAACGGAAGACGGCATCAAGGGGTATGTCAGCAAAGACTATACCGAGATGGTACAGGGGAATTAAGGATCAAAAACCGCCGCAAACCTTTGTTCGCGTGTGAACGCAAAGGTTTGCGGTATTTTTTCCGCTTATGGTAAAATTCCCTGTCACGGCGGTTTCCTTTGTCGCCGTGACCACGGCGCAGAGGCCGAATCTTGACATCGGCGCAGGAAACAGTATAATTTAATTTGTAATATTATGTGCAGAATCCGAAAGGAGACTTCTATGTACGATATTGCCATCATCGGTGCTGGCGTCGTCGGTTCGCTGATTGCCAGGGAACTGGCGAAATATAATCTATCCCTGATTGTTTTGGAAAAGGAAAATGATGTGGCCATGGGCAGCTCCAAGGCAAACAGCGGTATTGTTCACGCGGGCTACGACGCGAAAACGGGTACCTTAAAGGCCTTGCTCAATGTCAAAGGCTGTAAGATGATGCCCCGTGTCACCGAAGAGCTGGCTGTAGCATATCAACAAAACGGTTCCCTGGTGGTTGCTTTCAGCAGCGAAGAAATGGAAACCGTAAAAGCTCTTTATACCCGGGGTAAGCTCAACGGCGTGGAAGATCTTGTCTTGGTGGAGCAAAAGGAACTTCGGCGTATGGAGCCCCAGCTCAATTCCGCCGCCATCGGCGCTTTATACGCCCCCAAAGCCGGGATTGTCTGTCCCTATACCTTAACCGTCGCCGCCCTGGGCAATGCCATGGATAACGGCGTGGCCTTAAAATGCAATTTTCCCGTGACTGCGCTTCACGATAGGAGCAGCCATTTTGAGATCGTCTCCGGTTTAGAAGCCGTCGAAGCCGCTATGGTCATCAACGTGGCCGGTCTTTTTGCCGATGATATTGCCGCCATGGTTGGCGATGATTTCTTTTCCATTCATCCCCGCCGCGGGGAATACTATCTTTTTGACCGGGAAATGGCGGCACTGGCCAGGCAAACGATATTTCAAACGCCGACGGCCCGGGGCAAGGGCGTTCTCGTGACACCCACGGCCTACGGTAATTTGCTGATTGGCCCCAGCGCCGAAGATATCGAAAATAAAGAGGACAAAAAAACCAGCCAAGCCGGACTGGACAAAATTTGGCACGACGCCCTAAAAACCGTGCCCAACCTACCGAAAAACGGGGTGATCACCGAGTTTACCGGCTTGCGGGCCTCCGGTAACACCGGCGATTTTATCATTGCCCAATCTCCCGCGCACCCCCGTTTACTTCATGTAGCGGCCATTGATTCACCGGGACTCGCCGCTTCCCCTGGCATCGCCGTCTATGTTGAAGATATGCTGCGCCAAATCGGCATTTTGACCCAAAAGCGCAGTGTATTTTATCCCTATCGCCGCGGCATTCCCGTGTTGCGGGAGATGGGGAAAAAGGAACGGCTTGGGCTCATTGCCAAGAACCCCGCCTACGGCAGGATTGTTTGCCGCTGCGAGGAAATCAGCGAAGGCGAAATTTTAGACGCGATCCATCAGAATCCCAAAGCCACCGATCTCGATGGCGTCAAGCGGCGCACCAGGAGCGGCATGGGGCGCTGCCAGGGCAGCTTTTGTATGCCCACCGTAACGGAGATCTTGAGCCGCGAAAGAGGCGTCCCCATGGAGCAAATCAGCAAAAAAGGTCCCGGTTCTGAAATTTTGGCCGGGAAGACGAAATAGGGGGACAGGGGATGAACAGCGCGGAAACAAATAGTTATGTGGATCTGGTGATCATCGGTGGCGGTCCCGCCGGCTTGGCCGCGGCGGTCAGCGCCAAAGAACAGGGTATCGACGATATTTTAGTGATCGAGCGCGATCACCGCCTCGGCGGTATTTTGCAGCAGTGCATTCACAGCGGCTTTGGCCTGCATCAATTCAGTGAAGAATTGACCGGGCCGGAATACGCCGCCCGTTATATTGAGCGCCTTCGGGAAATGGGCATTGCTTATTGCTGTAACACGATGGTCACCGATATGACGGCGGATCATCACCTTACCTGTGTCAGCCATGACCGGGGACTGCGGGAAATCAAAGCCGGGGCCATCATCTTGGCCATGGGCTGTAGGGAGCGGAACCGGGGCGCTTTGGCCATTCCGGGGACACGTCCCGCCGGTGTTTACACCGCCGGTACGGCCCAGCGCTTCGTCAATAAAATGGGCTATCTGCCCGGCAAACAGGCGGTAATTTTGGGCAGCGGTGATATTGGCCTGATCATGGCCCGCCGCCTAACTTTAGAAGGCGCCGAAGTCAAAGCGGTATTGGAACTGAGGCCTTTTTCCGGGGGTCTGAAACGCAATATCGTCCAATGTCTCGATGATTTTGGGATCCCCCTGCTTTTAAGCCATACGGTAACGGAGATCCACGGCGAAGACCGGCTCACCGCTGTGACCGTCGCCGAAGTCGATCGGCATTTTGTACCCATCGAGGCCACGAAACGGCAGATTCCCTGCGATACGCTGCTGCTTTCCGTGGGGCTGATTCCCGAAAACGAGCTGGCCAAAGCGGCCCAAGTGGAATTGGATGCCGTCACCGGCGGCGCAAAAGTTGATGAAAACAGGGAAACCTCCGTTGCGGGGATTTTCTCCTGTGGCAACGTGCTCCACGTCCACGATCTCGTGGATTACGTTTCCGACGAAGCGGAAATCACCGGCCGTGCCGCGGCCCGCTATTTGCGGGGACATTTAAACGTTAGAGCCGCCCTGCCCACTGTGGCGGGGAAAGGCGTGGGCTATATCGTGCCCCAGTGGGTTACCGGCACCGACGGTGATCTTCGTCTCTATTTCCGTTCCGACGCCGTATTCCGCGGCGCTGTGATCCGCGTGAAAAGCAACGGCAAAGAGCTGATCAAAAAGAACAAACGCATCGTAACCCCCGGTGAAATGGAAACAGTGACCTTGAAGCAGGAAGCTCTTTCCTCCCTGGGCAGGGAAATCACCGTAGAAGTGGAGCCGCAATCATGACCGAAACAAAACATCTTACCTGCATCGTTTGTCCCATGGGATGCCAGCTCAGCGCTACGGTAGAAAAGGGCGTTGTCACCCAGGTAGAAGGAAATCAGTGTCCCCGTGGGGAGAAATACGCTAAGGCGGAAGTGGTCAATCCAGTGCGCATCCTAACTACAACGGTAAAGGTCCTTCACGGTGATCCCCTGCCGGTAAAATCCGCGGCGGCGCTGCCAAAAGATAAACTCTTTGACTGTATGGCGGTTTTGCGAAACGTTACCGTCAAAGCCCCCGTTCCCCTCGGCGCGGTGATCGTCTCCGATATCTGCGGCAGCGGCGTGGATATGGTGGCCACCGCCGCCGTGGGTGAAGCATAAAACAAGGTCCCCGCTGATTGGCGGAAATGTAAGAAAGAATGGCCGGATATGAAGAAAATGAAGAAGATATTTTCAAGGAAGAGAAACCGTACCGTCGTGACGTTCCTTTTGGGGATCGCCCTTTGTCTTACTGCCTTTGCCGTGCTGGGTGAGACAACAGCCGACGCCGCCGGCACCAAAGTGACGACGTATATCGATAAAACCGTGGCCTACGCCAAAGGAAAAAACAATTCGGTGTTCTATGACGCAGTGGTGAAGAACGCCGGCTCCGACAGTACCGATCAACTCATGCTGGCCCTGGGCCGGTATACGGCGCAGACAGTGGTGACCGCCGACGAATTTGCCAATTATCTCGGTTATGTCAACCGCAACCTGACGGATAAAAAGGGCGTTTTGTCCTCCGCCGATGATTATCTCGACATCGCCTTGGCCGTGGGCGCCGCCGGCGGGGATGTCACCGCTGCCGGTACGGACAGCGGCGGCAACCGGATCAATTTGTTGTATAAAGGGATCTATTCCCGGAGCATCACCACGTTGAGGAACGAGGGTACGGCCACAGTGGCCGATGCCTTGTTGACCTTGGACGCCCTTCATGTTTCCGACGCGACGTTGCGCGCCTCCGGTTCCAGAGTCACGAGAGCGCAGCTGAAAGAGGAGCTCGTCACTTTTGCCAAAGATACTTCGGTGTCAGACATTTCCCTTTGTGGCCTTGTGCTCCAGGCCTTAGGGCCTTATTATTGCGATCAGAACGCTGCAGTGGTGGCCGCCGTGGATATTCTCCTGCCAAAACTCAGCGGCCTCCAAGCCACCGACGGTTCCTTTAAGGACAGCGTCGTCGCCACCGGCCAGCTGCTCACCGGTATCTGCGCCTTAGGCCTTGATCCCGCCGATAATAGCGGCGTCTTTCGGTACAGCATATACGACGGTTTACTGACTTTTTATAACAGCGACGGCGGTTTCGGCCTTTCCGCTGCCGGCTCTTCAACAGCGTCGGCCACCCACTACGGCCGTATTGCCCTTGTCGCCTACTGGTGCTATCAGGAGAACGCCCAGTTTTTTGACTTTGCCGGCCTTCCCGCCCATACGGCGAAAGCGATTCCCGCGTCAACTACGCCTTCATCACCATCTTCTTCCTCCTCTTCATCATCGTCTTCTAAGTCTTCCAAGTCTTCTAAGTCCTCTCCTGCTTCGTCCTCTGCTTCTTCTTCCGATACGGCTTCTGAGACGGCTTCCGACACGGCGTCGGCTCCGACGGTGGCGACGGCGGCAACGGGAACGACCATTGAGAAATCGGTCTTTGAAGAGCTCAAGGGCCAGGATAAAACGTATATCTACGAGGGAACCTGGAATGAAGGGGAAGCTTATACCATCTCCTTTTACGGAAAGAATATCCTCACCCCCATGGATTTTAACGCGGAAATCACCTCTATTACGGAAAACCAGTTGATGATCGACGCCGCCGTCGCGTCCCCGGAATGCATCACCTTTTTGCATCAAGGGAATTTCCCCGGGAACGCCACGGTCACAGTGACGGTTTCCGTCCCCGACGGCGCCTATCAGTGTTATTATTATAACGCGGCTACCGGCGGTTTTGAGTTGGTCGGTGCGGTTACGGTCAGTGATGCCATGGTTAGCTTTGAAGTCAACAAAGGCGGCGACTACTTTCTCACCACCGAAGAGATCGATACCGGCGGCATCGTCATGAACCTTGAAGATACGGTCAACGGTGTTGTCCCCCAGTCGGTGTTCGAGGGGATCAAAGGGAAAGACGTCAATCTCCGTTTGAAGGGTGCCACCGACCGTGGTACTGCTTACGCCATTGTCTTTAACGGCCTCGACGTCGCCAACCCCATGGATTTCAATATGCAGATCACGGAGACTTCCGAGTATAGCGACGCCATTGCCCAATTGGCGGACAACGCCTGGATCCTCCATTTTGACCAGGATGGCGACATTCCCGGTACGGCTCTGGTGGAAATCGCCACCGAGTTGGACGAAGCCGACGCGTACACTCTGTTCTATTATGACGAAACTGCCATGCAGGCCAGTTATGTGGAAAAGGTCAGCATCAGCGACGGTACCGCGCGGTTTACCATCGATCATTGCTCCGATTACTTTATTGCCCAGCGGGCCATCGCCGATTCCCTATTGGATACCGGCTTCACTTGGCAGATCAGTCCCCTGATCCTCACTTATCTGGTCGTCGTCGCGATCTTACTCGCCGCCGGCGTCGGCCTCCTGCTGCGCCGCCGCGGCGGTAAAAGCGGCCAAACCGGTGCCGGGAAAAAACAGAAAAAGCCCACCGCCCGGCAGCAGATCGCGGCGCGGAAAAAAGCCCAAGCCGCCGCGGCAGCTGCTGCCGCAACAGCGGAACCCGCGCCGTCGGAAACAGCACCGTCGCCGCATTCGCCGGCGTCCGTAACGGAACTTGCCGAAGCGGCAAAACCCGCCGGAGCAGAAGAGGACGACGCCCCAGCAGAAGCCGGGGTATAAAGGCACTTAGAAAGAAAGAACTGCACAGAAAAGAGATCCTATGGTAAAAGAAAAAAATGCGCTAAGAACCATCAACTATATCATTGTAATCACCCTAATCGGCAAATTGATGGGGCTTTACCGGGACAGGCTTATCGCGGTCACCTTCGGTACCGGCATGGATGCCAACGCCTTTTTGACGGCCAGCCTGATTCCCCGCGTCTTTTTCGACGTGGTCTTTGCTTCGGCGATCACCTCCTGTTTTATTCCGATTTTTAATGAGTATTTGACCAGGGACGGAGAAAAACGCGGGTTTTTCTTCGCCCATTCCTTTATTACGCTGATGATCTGCGCCACGGCGCTGATTACGGCTTTGGGCATGGTGTTCTCCGGGGTTTTGGTGAATCTCTTCGGAGAAGGTTTCGATGCGGCCACCGCCGACCTTTGCCGGCAATTGCTGATCTATATGTTCCCCACGGTGATCTTTACCGGGGTGGCCTTTGCCTTTGTCGGCATTTTGCAGTCTTTGGGTGAATTCAACGTGCCGGCGGCCATCAGCATCGTCTCCAATGGCGTGATCATTCTTTATTTTTTCCTTTTCGGCGCTGATTTTGGTGTTTACGGCTTGGCCGCGGCATTTCTTTTGGGTTGGCTGGGTCAGGCCTTGATCCAGCTGCCGTCACTGAAAAAGCGCAATTATGTTTACCGTCCCCGTTCCTTTTTGCGGGAGGACGGCATCAAAAAGGTGCTGCTGCTGATGGCGCCGGTGATGGTGTCCACCTGGGTGCAGCCGGTGAATATCTCCGTGGCCACCCGCTTCGCCTCTTTTCTTTACGAGGGCAGCGGTGCTTCGGCCTTGCAATATGCCAACAATCTCTATACGGTACTCATCGGCGTGATCGTCCTTTCCATTACCAATGTGATTTTTCCTAAAATGGCAAAGCTCAGCGCCGCTAAGGATGAAGTGGGTTTTGCCCGAGTGCTTTCGGTTTCCATGCGCTCCGTGAATTTTTTGCTGATCCCTTTGACCGTCGGCACCATGGCCCTAAGTGCCGATGCCGTCAATTTAATCTATGGCGGCGGTGAGTTTAACGCCTTTTCCCTTACCATTACGAAAGACGCCCTCTTCTGGCTTAGCCTCGGTATGCTGGGTTTCGGCGCCCAAACAGTGTTAACAAGGGCGTATTTTGCGGCACAGAAGGGGAAAGCGCCGCTTTTGGCAGGGGTTGCCTCGATTTTTGTGAATCTTTGCTGCTGTTTTGTTTTCGTCAGGTGGCTGGGCTTAAGCGGCCTGGCTCTCGCTTCTTCCCTGGCGGCGGTGGTCAACGCCGCTTTTCTCTGGGTACCTTTGCAGCGAAAATACAAAGCCCTTTGGCATAAGGCCCTCTGTTTCTCTTATTTGAAGATGATTTTTGCCGCCGTGGTCATGGGCGGAGTCCTGCTGTTCCTTCATGATCTCTTCGTCCTCGACGCCGCGGCGAGCACATTGCTGAAAGGCGCTGTCTTCTTAGGTGAAACCCTGGCCGGCGTTATCGTCTATCTGGCCGTGGCCGGCGCTGTGAAGCTGGAAGAAACCGCGGTGGTCTTTGGCTATTGCCGGAGAAAATTGGGAAAATAAGTTTGGATAACGGAGAAGAAGATGAAATATAAAATTCTCATGGCTTTGATGGGACTGGATATCGGTGGCGCGGAAACCCATGTCATCGAACTCTCAAGGATGCTCGTAGCCGACGGTCATACCGTGGTTGTCGTCTCCAACGGCGGCGTTTACGAGGATACTTTAAAGACCTTAGGGATAAAGTCCTATCACGCGCCGCTGACGAAAAAATCGCCTTCTGCGTTGATCGCTTCCTACCGGACGATCAAGGGCATCATTGAGGAAGAAAAGATCGATATTGTCCACTCCCACGCTCGTATTCCCTCCAGTGTCTGCGGATTGCTCCACCGGCGGCTGAAGTTTCCTTTTCTGACCAGCGCCCACGGTCTGTTTTATACGGGACGTGGCTTTAAATATCTTAGCGAGTGGGGTCAGAAAACCATTGCCGTCAGCAAAGATATTGAACAATACCTGCTGTATAATTATAAAATCCTGAAAAGGGATATCGTTCTAACCATCAACGGCATCGATACCGACGCGTTTTCTCCCGAGGAAAAGGGGGAGGCGGTGAAAAAAGAATTTGGTCTCGGCTCCGAACCGGTGATCGTTCACGTCAGCCGTCTCGATCCGGAAACGGAGCTTACGGCAAAACTGCTGATTTCCCTGGCTCCCGATATCGACGCTCTGCTCCCCGGATTTACCCTGCTCATTGCCGGCAACGGCAAATCCATGCCGGAAGTGGAAAAATTGAGCGAAGCGGTAAACCAGCAATTGGGACGACCTTGCGTCCGCCTGGCGGGACGGCGCACGGATATCGCCCAGATTGTCGCTGTCGGTGATCTTGTCGTCGGCGTGAGCCGCGCGGCCCTGGAAGGGATGTCCGCGGGAAAACCGGTGATCCTTTCCGGTTCTCAGGGTTTTATGGGTTTGTTTGACGAAACGAAGCGCCTGGCCGCTGTGGACAATAATTTTTGCGGCCGCGGTTTCGCCCTGCCCACCAAGGAGAATCTTTTCACCGCGTTACGCGCCGCCTTTTGTCAACGTGATCCAAAGGAGAGAGAAGCCTTGGGTCTTTACGGTCGGGAGGTGATCAAAGCCGAATATTCCTTAAAGCGTATGAAAGAAGACTGCGAAAAGGCTTATGACGCGGTTTGGAATCTTTCTTCCGGTAATGTTCGCCGTATCGTTTTATCCGGTTATTACGGTTTTCGCAATGCCGGTGACGACGCGATCTTATCTTCCATCATCTCGTCTCTGCTCGACCGCCGTGACGATGTGCGGTTGACGGTACTCTCCAACCGGCCCCAGGAAACACGGCGGCTTTTCGATGTAGAATCCGTCTACCGTTTTCATTATCCGAGAATTTACCGCTGTCTTAAAAAATGCGACGTACTGGTCAGTGGCGGCGGCTCCCTGCTTCAGGACAGGACGAGCACCCGTTCGCTGGTGTATTACCTTTCCTTGATGCATATGGCGAAAAACCTTGGCAAAAAGGTAATGTTATACGCCAACGGCATCGGTCCTGTGAGCAAAAAGAGCAATCGTCTGCGGGTGAAAAAACAAATCGACCATATTGACCTGATCACCTTGCGGGAGGAAAAATCAAAAGTGGAATTGGCCCGCCTTGGCGTCACGAAGCCGCCGATCTATATTACGGCAGACCCTGTCTTTATCATGGAATCCCCCCCGAAAGAACTGGTTCGGGGATATTTGCGCAAAGAGGGCATTCTTTCCCAAAGGCCGCGGATCGGCGTTTCTCTCCGGGATTGGCGGGGCATGGAGGCGACCCTTCCCGCCTTTGCCGCTTATCTTGATGAGATTTCCGCAAAGTTTAACATGGACATCGTCTTCATCGTTATGCAGCACTCCCACGATTTTGAGATCAGCGATAAGGTACGGCGGCTGATGAATGAGGATTCTTATTTACTGATCGGTGATTATACCCCCAGTGAAATATTGGGAATTACCGGGGAAATGGACTATATTCTCAGTATGCGTCTGCATACCCTGATTTTCGCCGCCAAGCAGCGTATTCCGATGATTGGCTATGTCTACGATCCGAAGATATCCTATTACCTCGACCAATTGGGGATGCTCTCCGCCGGAGAAATCAGCGATTTTGATCAGGATACTTCGGTGGCGCTCTTTGCCGAACTGGTTCAATGCAGAAAACAGTATGTCGAGATTCTTGATGCCCATACCCGTGTGTTAGAAGAGAACGCGAAGCAAAACAATGAGCATCTCCTCGCTTTGATGGAGCAATAACGGAATCAATCATAAAAAGAATAAAAAGACAGAATAAAAAGACGCGCCCCAAAAGGACGCGTCTTTCCATTTTTAAAGGAAAGCTTATTTGATTTTTTCAATCAGGGCGCGAACGGCTTCTTCGTTATTCTGTAACCATTTCAAGCCGCTGACTTGATGCTGCATGTAGTAACGGTATTCGTAAGAGGGCAGCGTCATATCGAGGTAGAAGGCTTCGGAACACCATTTTACGAGGTACATATTACCCATGATCAACAATTCGTACAAATATTTCTTTTCGAGCTCGCCGATGGGAGCAAGGCCCCCGAGTTTTTTCAATTCTGCATTATAGGTATTGATGAATTCAACGATGCCGTCCATATCCATGACGCCGTTGCTCGCCGCATCCCAGGAGCTGAAGAAATAAACCATGCCGAGGCCGAACTCAAAGAGACGGATGTCCATTTTGGCCCAGTCGAAGTCGTAGATGCCGGTGACGAGCAAGTCTTTGTCATACTTGACGTTACCGGGATGGAAGTCGCACTGCAAGGGGCAAACAGGCATTTTTTTGAGGTCTTCTTCGGGAATGAAAACATCCTTGCATACGGATTTGATGTAGGGAAGTTCTGCCGCAAAATACTGCGTGTATTCGTTGTCGACACCGGCTTTCGCGTAGGCGTCGCTCCAATTCTGGAAGGTGGTGGGCCATTCTCTCATCAAACCATCGATGCGGGATTCGGCTCTTTCATATTTTTCGGGATCAAAATCGCGTACCGCGTTATGGAGTTCGGCCAAAAGTTTGGCGATGCTGTTGTAGGAAGCAGGCGCCATTTTGTTGTTGATCCAATCGTAAGCGGGATCGCCTTCGATGAACTCGTAAACGGCAAAGTAATATTTTTCATACTCGCCGTTTTCCATTTTTTGGTCACGGTCATAGTAGGTGTTGCCGTCTTTGCCGGGAATCGGCAGAGCGCCGCGGTCAAAACCCTGTGCTCTGGCATAAGTGAGAAGCTTATGTTCAAGGATCAATTCGTTCAGGTCTTTGTTGCGCATATATTTTCTAAAGAACCAGGTTTGTCTCTGCCCGTCCTTTTCGGTATATATGCCAAAACTTCTGTTTACATAGCCGCCGAAAATTTCATAGATTTCCTTAACGGTACCGATGTCATAAAATTCTTCGATCACCTCTTTGATCTGGAAATAGAGATAGCTTTTTTCCGCGGCCAGTTTCATGTCGCAGATCTTGGCTTCCATGTCCGCTAAATCGTAGAACATGTTCAAAGCCTTGTTCGCGCCGAGTTTACGATACTCCTCCATGATGGAAGTGTTCATGTCGTAATCCTTGACAAAAGTCTTCATGTGTAGAGAACCCCCTTCATACCTTCACTTCTGTAATAAATATCTGGTTTTTTGCAAAATTTTTTTGCAAACAATTATGTTTGCATTTCTATTACAAAAAATCCACAACCAGCCTCATTGTAGCAAATATATAAGAGAAATGCAATAGAGAATGATAACTTTTTTATTCTTTATATGTAGGCACTTGCGTGAATCAGAGGAATCTCCACGGGCAGAAAAATGGCGGAAGGTTTGTGTTTTTTAAGGGAAGCGCTAAGATCCGCCCCTTCGTATCTTATGTCTTCCGCAACGCTTTTGTCAAGTACACTGCCACCGGTTTTTAGGGAAAACAATGGGGAAGGGGGATGCTGTTGAGCATCCCCCTTCCCTTAGAGAGTGTGAATTATAGCCTTTTTGCCGTATGGAAAAAGGCTAAAGGAAAAAACTTGATTAAAAACAGCAAAAACTGTTTTTTAATATGATGTAGGGATTTTGGCTGCGAGTGAAAACACCCGCAGCCTTGTCAATTGGGGCATATTGAAAGTACATGGGGGGTACTTTCATTTCCCTTGCGACTGTCCTTTGGGTCAATGATTTTTAGGATTTAAGACCTTCTTCCTCTTCTGCTTGGGCGATCATATCGTCCATCAGTTTTTCAGTGCCGGCGGGAAGCGGATCGGGCTTATGGTTTTCCAAAATGTATTTGGCTTGTTCTGTGGCTCTTTCGAGGACATTTTTACCGCCCATGGCTTCCCAGCTTTCCCGCATTCTGCGGTCAAAGATTTTCGGATCCGACTGGACTTTCTTAAAGTTTTCGTAGGTGTGCATATGGGTTACGAATTCGCCGCCGATGCCAACATCCTTGATGACGTCGGTAGCCATGGTGTAATCGCATACGTCGATGCCTCTTACGACTTGTTTGATCATCTCGGCAATTTCATTGTCGATGACGAATTGAGCGAAATCAAAGGTGATCCCTAATTCCAACATCCCGAGGCCGTAGATGACATTGGCGCCTGCCAATGCCGGCAGCATCGCGGTGATGGTTTTTTCATGGGTCGCCTGGGCGTCAGCCAACTTGCTGTCTGCCTACCCGCCCGCAACCCAGCTGGGAAGCCCGTAGAACTGTGCCAATTTGGCGACGGAGGCATTGATCATGCCCAGTTCCGGGCAGCCCACCGGGGAGCAGGTATATTTCAAATCCATAATCGACGTGGAAGAGCCGTAAACAACCGGGGCTCCCTTGACCGTAGCCTGGGAGAGCACAACGGAAGCCAAGGCTTCGGCGTTATGGGTGATCAAAGTGCCGGCTAAGGTTACCGGCGCGGTGCCGCCGGCTAAGGCCATGGAGATGATGGTGATCGGAATACCCATGCGGGCGCTTTCCATGATCATATCGGTGCTTTCCGGAACCAATTGCAAGGGGCTGATGGGGCAGGTGATGGTGCTGTAAATGGGGTTTCTGCGGTATTCTTCTTCACCGCCGGCAATGTGGCACATGACCTTATAGATTCTGCGCAAGTTTCTCGTGTTGCCGCAGCCCTGTACCAGGTGCTTAGAGGTATTGGTGATGTTGATTTGCACTTCGTGAAGAGGAGCGATGAGGGCGGGGACATCCTGGGCGGAAACGGCTCTTTCATGAATGTCTACGGCAGAGAGGGCATCTGCCATCAATGCTGCCTGGCCGCTGTCCTTCTTGGTGCTTCTTCTGTATTCGCCGGTATAGAGGTCATTGATCATGATGCCTTCGCCAAAGTTGGTGAAACCGGTGCGGTTATCTTCCAGAACATAACTCTTTTTGGGGTTTCTGGCGGCGAAAGTAATGGTTTTGGGAGCCAGACGGATCGCTTCTTCTACCACATAGTTGGGGAAACGAACCACGTTGTTCTTTTTGTCCACAAGGCAACCGACGGAAGCAAAGGCTTCCTGGGCGTCGGCGGCTTTGACACCGATCCCCACATCTCTTAAAACTTCGAGGGTCGCAAGGTGCATGGTATACAGTTCGTCGTCTGTAAACATCTGTATGCCGAAACCGGAGAGTTTGTTGATCCCGGCATGGAAATTTTTACCCATTTTGTATCCTCCTTTATTGATTTCAGGTTACAACTTCAGTTTGATACGTGGTGACATGGTTTCTTCGGTGAAGAAACGGTAAAGATGAAACTATTTTTTCCCGCCTTTATTTGCGGTTAATGCAGGCCTCAATGACGGCGTCAACGGCTTTGATTTTCTCGTCGGAAATGGGTTTCGGATGATGGTTGGCGAGAATATCGTTAACCAAGTTATGCGCTCTTTGGGTGAAGGTGGATTCTGTTTCCGCCCAGGTTTCATAGATCGACCGGTCGGTTACGTAGGGTTTCCACAGTTCGCTGCGAAGATGCTGCATCGTGTGGGGGTGCCCTAAGAAGTTGCCGCCGTATTCAGGCTTATCGACAACGTCGTTGACGACATTGACAGCGCAAGTGTCGTCATTTACGTCATAGCCTTTGATGGCGTGTTTGACGAGGGAAGAAATTTCGTTGTCGATGACAAGTTTTTCGTAAGAAGCCACAAGGACGTTATCCAGGGAGCCGGCGGCACCGCAAACGTCAACGCCGACCAAAGCGGGAATTAAGGTGTTGTACATGGATTCAAAGGCGGCCTGGGCATCGCTGATCTTCGCGGCGCAGCTAAAGCCCGTGACAGTACAGGGCATGTTGTAATAGCGCATCAATTCCGCGGATAAAGCGGCGGCCAAACCCATTTCAGGGGCTGCCCAAAGGCCCATGGCGGTGGACATTTCCATGAAGGTGACGCGAGGGCTCATGATGCAGGGATGACCGGGTTTTCTTAACTGGGCAATGATGATCCCGGCGAGAACTTCCGCGTTGTGCATGACGACGGTGCCGATGACCGTCATGGGGCCGGTGGCGCCGATCATAGGGCAGGGGATGTTGCCGAAGGGCATCCCGGAATCAACGATGCTGAGAATGGCGTCGGCGGGATCGTCGGCATATTCCATGGGGCTGATGGGGGATACTTCCAAATAAGCGATGGGTTTTTTGATGAGTTCTTCTTTGCTGCCCACAGCGGCGGCTAAGACATTGACGACGTCTTCGGTTTCTTGGGCGTCATGAATGCAGATGCGCAGGGGTTTGGTGCTGTTTTTGACCATGGCGCCGACTTGAACGGCGTTGGCGGCATGTTCCGGAATGCCTTGGGCGGTCAGGCAGGAAATGATATCGGTGCTGGGCAAGGCATCGGCCAGGCGGATGTAATCTTCAAGGTCGGAGAGGGAGGTGTTTCTTCTCTTACCGGTTTCGGGGTCGATGACGAAGGGTACGCCGACGCAGGTATGATTATAGGCGTTCTTTTCGCCCCATTTGATCTGATAATGATCGTCAAGGCCGTACATTGTAAAACTTCTGGGAGCGTCCTTCAGTGCTTTTTCCACGATATCCCTGGGGAAACGGATGCGGCTGCCTTTGCCGCTGATATCATCGGAAACCTTTAAGCCCGCTTCTTTACAAAAGCTGACGAAGGGTTCCGAAAAACTCTTAATCCCTGTTGTTTCCAATAGATCCAGTGTGGCTTCGTGCATTTTCTTGACATCTTCTTCGGAGCAATAATGCAATCTCATTGTGTCTCTCATTTTTTGACCTCCGTTAATGTAATTAAATTTAGTGTAATTAAATTGGTTATTGTATTCATGTTCCATTCCCTCAAGGGGGAAGGAAGCGGTTGTTTGATTTGTTATAGCGTCCGTATCTCATAGAAATGGTACGGGAATTTGATTGCGTGACAATTTTTATTTCGCGGTTGAAGTTTCCGCTTGCGATGGCGTTGTGTTATCTTCGTTTATCGTGATTGTGGTATCTGGATTTTCCTGGCCTTTTCTTCTTTTTTCCAGGTAAAGCTGCTTTTCATCGTCGAGCATAAAGTATTCTACGATTTCCTGTTTCGACATATGGCCGAAATCTTCTTTGAGCCATTTGGCACAAGTGATCATGCAGAGCAGAATCAACAGGGAGACGGGAATTGCCGTCAGGATCAATACCGCCTTAAATCCGCTTAAATCGGCCTGAGCCCACAACAAGCAGAGGGGACAGATCGAAAGCATCGTGGCCCAAAGGACACTGAGTTTTTTGGGCGGGTCATCCCAGGTGCGTAGCCCCTTGGTGCAGGCTGCCGCCATACTGTAAGATGCGGAGTCCATCGTTGTTACCAGCAAAATGAAGCCGGCGGTGAACCAACCCACCATGACCAATTTTCCTAAGGGCAGTGAGGTTATGATATCGGATACGAGTCCGTATTGATTGCCGGTGTTATAAAACGTGTCGAGGAATGTGCCGTTGCTACCGATGGTGTTGAAATCAAATCCTTTGAGCAGGATTTCTCCGAGACCGTAATTGGAAATGGTGCCGAAGAAGAGAACGGAACCGGCGGTTCCGGCTAAGATCACGGTGAGGATCACTGAGCGGATGGAACGTCCCGCGGAGCACTTTGCGATGAAGACCCACATAACCGGAGCCAATCCCAGCCACCAGGCCCAATAGAAGATCGTCCATTCCTGAGGGAAGCCCCCCGACGCCCTGGTGGGGTCGAGATAAAAGAGCATCTGTGAAAAGTTCTCCAGGCTTAAACCGAAGGACTGTACGGTGTTTTCGATCTCAAAAATGGGATGGCCGAAAATCAGGAAATAGCCGACGAGGACAAAGGAAATGTAAATGCAAAGCTTTGAAAGCACCAATATTCCTTTGCCAATCCCGGAGCAGGCGCTCCAAGTGAACATTGCGGTAATCAGAAGCGTTAGAATGAAGAAAGTCAGGAAGTTCTCCGGTGTGCCGATCAGATTATACGTAATATTTCCCAACATCGGAATGCCGGTGCCGAAAGAAATTGTGAGACCGCCTAAAATACCGAAAATGAAAACGATGTTGATGACGGTGCCCAAAGGTCCGTAAACTTTGTTTCCCAGGACGCCTTCACAGGCACCTTGGATGGTAAGTCCTTCTTTTTTACGAACAAAGTAGCGATAAGCGATGGGCACGACGCCGGTAGCGTAAACGCTCCAGGCGGGGATGCCCCAGTGAAAGAAACTGTAAGCGACGGCAATATCGGCTGTTTCCTGCATATCCAAACCGAAGGGGCGGAGCCAGGTAACGTAATATGCCCACTCGATGGCGGACCAAAAGAGAATGCTGGTACCCATGGCGGCACAGAAGATCATGGCAATCCAGCCGAAGGTGGAGTATTGTGGCTTTACTTTGCCTAAGCGAATGCTGCCGTATTTTGAGAACGCCAGCCATATATTGTAAAAAAGCATGGCGGCCACAAAAACAATGAAAAAAGAGCCAAGATAATAAATCACGAAGTCTTTTGCCGAAACCAAACTGGTGACCACAAGTTCCGGCGAGGCAATGGTCGAAATAACCAATAATGCCAATAAGGCAACGCTGACGACAATTGTTACGTAATCAATCTTTTGAGTTTTCATGTGTAAATCCCCTGTTCGCGGAAGATGTATTATCATTGGAGAATACCGTTATGGTTTCGCCTGATCTTCCGTATAGGCATCGGCGCACTTTCTGCCCTCTCTTTTCTCTTTGCGCTGCGCCCGGATGCCGCTTAATTGAATGGTGTTTGATAGGGGCACACCATTGAAATTAAATTTGATCGTCCACGTTTTGTTTTTGTTTCCCGCCGCTGCTTTAAGAAGACCCCTAAAGGGTTTCTTAAAGCAGCGGCGCGGAAATAAATGAGACTATCTATTTGGTTTTAAGTTACCTTTGGTTGCCTGTTGCGTATGTTAGGAAATGGATTATGGGGAAGTCTGCGTCTCTGTTTCTACCCCGCAGGCACATTTTGCTTCACCCGGTATCACTCCTTTGCTTTTGGTGGCATCTCGCAGCATGGTGTAAGAAGTATAGATGAGTACAACGACGACGAGCCATTTGAGCCAGTAAATTGGGATGGAAACGACGAGGAAATATGCGCTGAAGGTACCGATTAGACCAAGGGTATTACAGACCAAAGCCTGCTTTTTGCTGTAGCGGCCTTCTTTGATGAATCTGAAAGCGGCGACAGGGATTAAGAACATGCAGGTGCCGTACATGACGGGGTAAGCGATGACGGGATTCACGCCCATCAGGCAGATCATGGCCAGCATCGGCGCGTAGCAACCAATGCCCAGGCACATCAGGGCGCCGAGAATGGCGCAGATGACGCAGGCGAGCACTAATTTCCAGCCATAAAGGCCGATGGCGGTACCACCTTCATTGGGTAAGAGACCGAGCTGACCCGAGGTGATGACGATGGCGACGATGATGAGGGCAATGCCCATGCCGTAACGGATGCCGGTGAGGTTGAGCTTGCAGACGAATTTAGCGCCTAAGAAGGAGCCGATACTGGAGGCAATAACCATGGCGATGAGGGTCATGATATCCATCTCAATGGTATTGATAAAGAGCAGTGTGCCGACGCCGGTGACCGTGAGGGCGCAGGTGTTGAGAGTCCCCGGAATCATAAGGTCATCGACGAGTTTGAATTTCTTGTAGGCTGCAGTTTGGGGACCGTAAGAGCCGACACCGAGAAGATCAAAAAATTCAGTGATTACGGAGACAATGGTCAACCCGATATATTTGTCCTTGCCGCGTAATTCGTTCTTGTGTTTGTAGAGATCATAGCCAAGATAACTACAGACGGCGACCATCATAAGGACGGTTGCAATTTGATAACCGATTAATGCAGTCATGTGATATACTCCTCTTCCTATAATTTAGCTGTCGACAGTGGAATAGCCAGACTCCGGCGGGAGGGGTTCGCTGCCACCGCAAAAGGAAAAGCGGTGTTTTGTATCACCTTTTTGCCGAATAGAGACCGTGCGCGCGTGCGGTCTTCTGGCATACAATAATGCAATAAGCTTGCCAAAATTCGCTATTTTGCTGAATTTAGGGGAAATAATTGCTCTGCATCAGCAAAAGAGGAGTTGGCGGAAGGAATGAAGCATTGCCGGTTTCGCGAAAAAAAGGGAACCAAAGAAAAAAAAGGAGCGAGACTCCGGTCAAATGATGAAATAATTCATCCCCATGATAACTTTCGTGATCATTCAACGCAAATATTTTAATAATGGCAGGATAATTCTAATAACAAAAGTAATTATCGGATTACTTTTGTTATTATACCTGGTAGAAGCGGTTCAAAAACCAAAAACAGCAGCCTGAATTGATCCGGCTGCTGTTTGTTGATTTGCTTTATTGCATGATTACATTTTGGTAAGAGTGCCGTTTTGCAGACGGAAACCGTTCTTTTTTAGAATTTTCATTACCGCGGGCTGGGAAATGCCCAGCACATCCCCGACTTTATAAGAGGAACGGTAGGTTTCGTAGGCCTGCTTGACCATGGAAATCTCCAATTGATGTTTTGCCTGCTTCAATGAGGATAATTCCGTATTGAGATATTTATCGGTGTTATCGCTGAAAACTTTGTTGACGTCGTTCATGGTGATCACGTCGTTGTCGCTGATGATCAGCAGCCGTTCCACGGTGTGCATCAGCTCTCTGACATTGCCGGGCCAGGAGTATTTCAGAAAATAGGTCAGCACCGAAGGGGCGAAGACCTTGCTTTTGCCGTAGCGGGCATTGTACTTTTGCAGAAACATCGAGGTCAGAGGCATAATATCCTCGGTACGCCGCTGGAGAGGACTCACATGGATCGACATGACATTGAGCCGGTAATAGAGGTCTCCCCGAAAGGTGCCCTCTTTGACCATGGCCTGGAGATTGCGGTTGGTGGCGGCGATGACCCGGACGTCCACGGGGATGCGCTTCATGCCGCCGACGCGAACGATTTCCCGATCCTGTAAAAATTCGAGGATCTTTGCTTGTAAGCTCAGGGGCATTTCGCCGATTTCATCAAGGAATAAGGTGCCGCCGTCGGCCATTTCGATTTTGCCCCGTTTCCCCGACTTGTTGGCGCCGGTGAAGGCTCCCGGCTCATAGCCGAAAAATTCCGATTCCAACAGGTGTTCCGGAATCATGGCGCAGTTGATTTTGCTGAAGGGCTTATCGGCGCGGTTGCCCAATTTAAAGAGCAGTTCCGCCACGACCTCTTTGCCGGAGCCGCTTTCACCCTCCACCAAGACGGTGGCGTCGGTGGGGGCGATCTTTAAGATGCTTCTCTTTACATCCCGCATGGCTTCGCTTTCCATGACATAGTTTTCCTGGGTGATCACCTTTTTCTTCAATTCCTTGATCTGCTTTTCCTTGATACCCAGTTCGCTGGTGATATCCTGTAGGTGAGAGAGGATATCCCTCAGTTCCGCGATATTTTTAGAGGTAGCCAGGACGTTGATGAGATTGCCGTTTTTATCGTAAAGGGGGATTCCCGTGGCCAACACCGTTTCGCCGGTGTGCAGCTCCATAATCTTATTGCAGCTGGTGTGGCATTTAAAGACCTCTTTCGTGATGCTGGAGGAGATAAAACCGTGTTTTTCCAGATCTTCCACATGCCAGCCGATGATCTCTGCTAAGGTCAGGCCGCAGACTTTTTCCGCGTAAGGATTCAGAAACTGAATGAAGCCGTACTCATCGGTGATGAAAACCTCTTCTTCAATATTATCGATGATGCGCTTATAGAACTCGATTTGCAGGTTTTTGTGATAGGCGTCCATTTTCCAGGTATACGATATATAATAGAGGTTCCAGAGATCAATGATGACGCCCAAGGGATGGGAATTTTCATCGAGGACGAGGCCGATCTTATTTTCGTTTCCCACAAAGGGCAGTGAAGACAGTTCATCGTGAATCGTAAAGGGCAGATAGTCACGGCTTTTCAGGTCTCTCATGGGATTGATGGCCGCCGCGTCGCTTTTCAGGAAAATGTTGGCAACGTCGCCGTGGCTTGCCACGAGAAACGGCGTTTCTATGCTATCGCCGAAAACGTAAAACTCTGTAGCAGCGTCTAAAAAGGCCACTTTGGTCAAAAGATGGCTGTTGCGCAGCCAGGTACAGGAGGAGTAGTTCAATTTGCTGATGTTCATAAAAAAACTCCTTTTTTATCTGTAAAAAACCGCATCGCCGCAAAGCCTTTTTTATCAGGCACTTCAATATAGCGCGGCTTTTATATATTTATATATTTTGAAGCTTTTTTCCGGGGATCATGCTATATTGATCATTTCTACATTTTCTCCGAAAATCCTTTTACCGGTAAAAGAGAAACGGGATAGCCTTCCGTGTCCTTAGCAAAATCAAAAAGGACTTACTTTTTACTCCCGCAAGGGGCGAGGTTTCCTTGTAATTTCATGATAAAATGATAAAAAAGACTTGACGGGAACCGCGGATTTGGTTAGAATGAAAATAATCCAAAAAGATTTTAAGATTTTTTGAGAAAGACTTGCAGAAGAGTTTTTCTTAAATACCCCTAAAACGAATTTATAACTCCGCAGCAAAATTACATAACACTATGAAACATGAAATCGGGTGCAATTCCCGAACGGTAGGGCCACTGTGATGATCCCCTGGGATCAGAGTCAGGTTGTGTTTCTATAGTAGCGTATTCCTCCACTTAAGGAACCAAGTTTTGAGTAAAATCCGCTGAAACAAAGGTTTCAGCGGTTTTTTTTAAGACGGACGGTTGATTGAGGGGCTCCCTCTAATGAAGCCGTTTTCTTTGTGCTGCTTTGGCAGCAGCTCAATTTCACGAAGTGGCTGAAGTGAAACAATAATCCGACGAAAGTGGGTTATCGTTTCCCTTTGGCCATTTTTGTGGTCAAAAGCGTATGAGGCGGGGACTTCTGCAATCCCCAAGTCCTTCAGCCACAGGAAGGGGATTCCCCGCCTCTCTATGCTTACTGTCGCTGGCAGGTTGTGACGATTTTTAAGGTGATGATCCCATTGAGGTTTTACAATAAAAACACAAGGTATGAACAGTCTATGAACCGGGAGGGGTAAACATGAAAAAGATCATTTTGCTGACAGTTTTTTTGATGACAAGTATGATGTTGTTTTGCGCGACGCCGCTGATGGCCGCGGAAAACGAAGAAAGCGACACGGTTACCGTATACGTTACCTTGAGTCATAACGGCAGTCTCGTACAGAGCAACGGGGAAACCGCCACCGTTTTGGCCCATATTCCCGTCACCGTCAACTACTTTGACCTGGCCGACTACGGCTTGGCAAAATATGGCTGTTACGGGGAAAGCGGTGATGCCAACGGCGGGGAGAACGTCAAGGAGCAAACCATTGAGCGTCCGACATTGCTTCATCTGTTGATTCGAATATTGGAAGATTACTATTTAGGCGGTGAGACCTTAACGCCGGGCAGCGCCGGGCTGACGGTGGTGGGCAGCGCCGGCCACATGCAAATCACTTCATTTTGGGGTCATGCTGAAAGTTTGATGTGTTATGCCAATCATAGCAAGGTGTTGCAAAGCGGCGGAAAAAATGCGGCCGCCGACAATATTTTGCTAAAGGACGGCATGGAAATTGATCTCGCCATGTTCTCCGACGCGGGTTTTCGCACCAGGGGCGCCTTTGCGTATTTTGATCAAAGGACGGTTACCGTTGGTGCAGGCGAAGCCTTCAACCTGAAAATGCTGGCGTCCTTCACCGGTGCAAGCGACGCGTCAGAGTCAGCGGCTGACGAAAGCCTTTTTGACGCTTATCCCATGGCCGGAGAGGATGTTTTCATCAGCAAGGATCACGGTGTTACCTGGCAGACCGCGGCCAACGGAACCGATGAGGAAGGAACCGTCAGCCTTTGTTTCGATGAGCCGGGGACGTATTATGTTTCTTCGGACAATGTTTATGTGAATTTTCCCTGCCGCTATGAAAACAGCGCCCTAATCCCCTTGGGTGATGACGGAAAACCTTGTGCGGCGCCGCCCATCGCCGTGATTACCGTGGAAAAAGCGGCAAAAGCGGCAAAAACCGAGGGGAAGTCCATTGCCTCGGCAAGTGTGGCAAGTGTGGAAAGTTCTTCTTTCAGCGGATATTTCTATTTTGTGGTGGAAACCAAGGAAGCCTTGGTGGTGCCGCCGGAAAAGGTTTATTATACGGCAACGGATACGATCCGCGAAGCCTTGTTGAATACGGGTCATACTTTTTTTGATCTCAGCACCAACTTTGGACTCACTTTGATTGACGACGTTCCCGGCGGTTATATGATTTCCGACCAAAATGGCAAATATGACTTGGGCGCCTTGGCCTCCACCGTGGAAACGCTGCGGATCAGCGAAAGCGAGAGCATCCTCACCACATCCCAGGCGGCGCTGATCAACGCCATGGGCCGTTATAACGCCGCTTCCGAAAAACTGAAAAGCTATAAAGTGGCAAAAGACGCCTATCAAAAAGCCCTAAGCGCCTATCTCAACGCCGGCGACAGCGAGGCGGCTGCTTTGGCGGCGACCCTGAATCAGGCCATCAACGATTATGAAAATCAGGATGTGGGTACCAAGTACACCGTTACTTTCCAAGTGACTCAAAATCAAACCCCTCTCAGTGGGGCGCATACCGTCGCCACCAACCGCTTTGGTACCGAGTATGCCACGGACGGCAGTATCCTTTCGCTGGTGGCGGGAAAGTATGACTTTTCCGTGACCTACCAACAAAACGAAATCAGCGGCAACTTTACGGTGAGCAATAAAAACGTCACCTTGAACCTGGATTTCACCTCTTTGAATTGGTTAAAGGAGATGAAATTCGCCAAGGAAAGTAAGGGCGAGTATTACAAAAGCGCCAAAGTCGATGGCCATACCTACAATTTCTTCGTACCGGATACCATGTCAAAGCTTTATATCTATATGGAGAGAAATGACGCGGCGGGGGTTCCTTTTGTTAGCGTTGAAAATCCCAAGTCCTGGTATTTGGATTATATCGATGCCAACGGCCAGGCGAAAGCAGGTAGTTTCTTTAGTTGGACCAATACGGTAAGAAGTGTGGAGGATTTCTTGGCTCTTGGCAGCGAATCGCGGTCCCTGCCCTGCGCCATTCGCTATACCGATCCCGCCACGGGTTATGTCTCTTCCCAATACTATACGGCGAACTTCAAACGGGTGCCGACCTTAGCCTCCCTTTCCGTATCCGATGGCACCAACCTTATCGCAGGAGGCAAGCCCTTTGATCCGTTGACCGAAGCGTATACCTATATGGTTTTGCCCACCGTGAACAAAGTGACCGTTTCCGCCAAAGCCTTCGGCTCCGCGGAGGAGGGCTATTCTGTGACCGTAGACGGTGAAACGCTGGCGGCGTCAGGGAGCAAAGAAGTGAATCTCACCGGCGCTGAAACGCAGATCGCAGTAAAGGTTTCTCTTGCCGGCGGCGAAAGCCGTACCTATCAATTGACCGTGAATCGCAATACCACCGCCTCGGAGGTAACCTTTAATCACGACGCCGCCGTTACCGTTGAAGTGCAAAACGCTGCAGGAAATACCGTTGCGCCTCAGGAGGGCGGCGGCTATCAGTTGGTGACAGGGGAAACGTACCGTTATATTGCCACAAAGGATGTTTATTTCCATACCAGCGCGGATTTTGTGGCCTCGCCGGGGCAGACCGTTCCCGTTTCAGTGGACAGCAGCAAGCATTGGCTCTCCGCGCTGTCCTTTCGCAACAGCAATAGCGCAACCGGCGGCGCCGCCTATGACCTAACACCGGCTTTTGCCAAGGCAAGCCATGCTTATACCATGACGGTTTCTGATTTTGACAACCAAGTATATATCTGGGCCACAACCTCAGCGGAAGCCCAGTCGGCGACGGTTACGGTCTCCTATACGCAGTTAAGTTCCCAAAGAGACTACAACAAAAAGGAACAAACGACGGTACTTGCCTCCGGCGCCGTTACCGGTCAGACATTGTTGAATTTTGCGCCTTACGGCGGCTATGGCAATGAACTGACGGTGCGCGTTTCCCAAACCCAGGGGAACATTACCAGCTATCAGGATTATGTGCTGCAGGCCAAACGTACCCTTACCATCGATTCCCTTTCCCTGTTAAACGGCGAGCGCAACCTTACGTTGCAGCGGACGGGAAGCAGCAAAACCGGTTTCGATGGATCGATCAGTGACTATACGGTGGAAATACCGGAAACCACGGAAAAGCTTTCCCTGAACTATGTCTGCAATCTTACCGTGACACTCTTCGGTCAGGAAAATGACGGCTATTCTGTGACCGTCAACGGTCAGTCGGTTCCGGTTTCCTCGGAAGAATCCGGCAGCGTCGAGATTCCTTTGGACACGGCAAAGCAGACGGAAACAGTGACCGTTGTGGTCCATCATGAGGAGGCAAGCAACGCAGATCATACCTATACCCTGCAGGTGAACAAAAAACCGCCGGTGGCCATCAAATTCAACTGCGCGCCGGCAGGCGCGATCCTGATGGTGACGGAAAAGCTTACCGGTTTTCGTGAGTGGCCCGACGCAAATGGCGCCTATCAGCTGATGCCTGGATATGAATACACCTATACCGTGTCGAAGAGCGGTTACGTTACGAAACAGAGTTCTTTTACGGTCACTTCGGCGAAGACCATCCCGGTGACTTTAACAGAAGCGGAACCCAATGAAAGCATTGATCCCGATATTCCTTCGGAGTGGCCTTCTTTCCGCGGCAACGGTGACAATAACTGTGTTACCGATGCGCCGATGATGACAGCGGCGGAAGACGCCGTCCTTTCCTGGGCCACTAAGCTGGGAGAAAGTTACAGTACGGCCTCGGTGGGCTCCCCCATTATCGTCGACGGCTATCTCTATACGTATGCCGGCTCGAAAATTTTTAAAATCGATACGATTTCCGGCAAAGTGGTGAAAACAGGACAGATGGATCACAGTTCCAATTTTGCCATCACACCGCCGGCTTACGCCCAGGGTATGATTTTTGTGGGCTTATCGGAAGGGACGATTCAGGCTTTTAACGCCGATACCATGGAATCCCTCTGGATTTACAAAGATCCTCTGGGCGGCCAGCCCAACAGTCCCATCACCTATCATGACGGGTATCTCTATACCGGTTTCTGGACCGGTGAAACCTATAATGCCAACTATGTCTGCATCTCCATCACCGATGAAGATATCAGCAAGGAAAAAGAGAAGAAGGTGCCTACCTGGGTACATACGCAAAAGGGCGGGTTCTATTGGGCCGGCGCTTACGTTTCCGATAAATACCTGCTGGTCGGCACTGACGATGGTGAACCTGGGAGCGGCTCCAATACGGCCCAGATCCTCTCCCTCGATCCGTTGAGCGGCAAAGTCATCGACCGCCTCGACGGCATCGCCGGCGATATGCGCAGCAGCGTCGCTTATGATAAAGCCACCGACCGCTTCTATTTTACCAGCAAAAACGGGTATTTTTACGCCATCACCGTCGATGAATCCGGCGCGATCAATCAGGAAGGGAAAAAATCCCTTAAGCTGAAAAACAGCAGCGGCGGTACGCCGATGAGCACTTCGACGCCGGCGGTGTACAATGGCCGCGCCTATATCGGGGTCAGCGGCAAGGATCAGTTTGGCCCTTACGGCGGACATAATATTACCGTCATCGATTTGACCAGTTGGAGCATCGCATATGCCGTACCCACCCAGGGCTATCCCCAGACCAGCGGTTTATTGACCACGGCTTACGAGGCAGAGGACGGTTATGCCTACGTCTATTTCTTTGACAACTATACCCCGGGAAAACTGCGGCTGATCAAGGATAAGCCCGGTGTTGTAGCGCCGTTGTTGACCACCACGGAAACCTACAATAACGGCAATTCCACGGCAAACGTTGCCTATAACCTCTTTACCCCCGCCTATGAACAGGGGGAATACGCGATTTGCAGTCCCATCGCCGATGAATACGGGTTTATCTACTTCAAAAATGACTCCAGCTATTTGATGGCCTTGGGGCCCACCGTGGAAAAATTAGAGGTGACGAAAGCACCGAATAAGACCAGTTATGAGCCGGGAGAGACCTTTGATCCCAGCGGCATGAAGGTCACCGTTGGCTACAGCAACGGCGTCGTGAGAGACGTCACTGACTACGTTTCCTATATCACGCGCCCGCTGACCAAAAACGATCAGGAAATTTATATTACCTTTGACTACGTCATGTATCAGAATAAAGACGGTGCCAGCGGCGTGAAATACGAAAAACCCTTTACTTTCATCGATATTACCGTCAGCGGCGACGGCGTCGGCGCCGTCCAGGGAGTCATCAATCAAATCGACGCTTTACCTGCCGCGGCGGAGTTGACGCTGACCAATCGTAAGGCGGTGGAAATAGCGCGGGTAGCCTATGACGCTTTGAGTGAAACGGAAAAAGCCGCGGTGACCAACGCAAGTAAACTGACGGCGGCGGAAGCCAAAATGGCGGAACTGAAAGCCGCGGCGCCCCGGGTGGGAGATATGAAGGACGTAAAATCAACGGATTGGTTTTATGACGATGTCAGCTATGTCTTATCCTACGGTATCTTTAACGGTCTGACGGGAACTACCTTCGGCCCCGGGGACGATATGACCCGCGGCCAGTTCGTGACGACCATCGGCCGGATTGAAGGGGTCAAGAGCTTAAGCGACGGCGGCAGCGGCAAGACCGCTTTCGGTGACGTCAAGGCCACCAGCTATTACGCGCCCTATGTAAAATGGGCGTCGGAAAACAACATCGTCAACGGCATCGGGGACGGTAAATTTTCACCGGAAGCGAAGATCACCAGAGAGCAGATGGCGGCGATCATTCTCCGTTACGCCAAGCTGAAGGGTATTTCCCTGACTGACGGCGGCGGCGCGGAACGCTTTGCCGATGATGGCAGTATCGCGTCCTACGCCAAGGAAGCCGTTTATGCCATGAAGGCTTCGGGGATCATCAACGGCATGGGCGGCAATCAGTTTGTCCCCAAGGGCACCGCCACCCGGGGCCAGGCCGCGAAGATCCTGCATCTTTTGAACGAATTAAGGTAACCGAGAATACCGGTGAAGGGGATTAAAATCGGCAAAGAGAAAAAGACTGCCGTTTGTTTAGGGGGAAGAGATTTGAAATCATTTTTAAGCCATTTAAAATTGAATCGCATGCGTCAGGTGTACAGCATTGCCTTGATCGTGATTTTAGTGGCGATTTTCGCCTTTTGGACGGGTTCCAAGGCGGTTTCCCAGCCGGATAACCCCATCAGCGATGATTATTCGGTCTTCGAACCGGAGCGGGCCACCCTTTTAACGGTGGTGGAAGATCAAACCATGATGGAACAGCAGCTGTCCCTGGAAGCGGCGGAAACGGAAACCGCCGAGGAGTCAAAAGACAACAAAGAACAGGATAAAGAGGGCGACGAAAACGATAACGGCAACGAAAACGATAACGGCAACGAAAACGATAACGGTAAAGAAAACGATAACGGCGGTGATGCCGGGGGCGGCCCCAGCAACGACCCCAGTGGAGGGATTGAGGGTCATCTAAAAACGGATTTGAAGGATCAGACCGTCGATCAGAAAGATTTCTCTTTTTACGCCGAGATTGTCAATGACAGCTCCGGTCTCACCCTCTCCATTATGCAGGAAGACGATCCGCTGACGGCGGTATCCGGCACCCACTATGCCACAAAACTGGAGTTTGGCGTCAATATTTTTATTGTTTTTTTGAAGAGAGATGGTAAAACCGTAGAAAATTATACCTACCGGGTGAAGTATATACCGGAAGGGGATAACGCGAAGAAACCGGAAATCTATACGAACCTCGACGCTATTTCCACCGTTGACGGCTATAAAAATGTGAGAAACCCCTATGACCTTTTGGTGCGGGCCACGGATTATAAGGGAAACCCCATCCCCATCAATTATATCAAAGTCAACCAAGACAGCGTGGAGCAAACGGATTATGCGGGCAGTGCCGGTAACGGCTATGAATTTACCCTGTCCTTCGATAATGTCTACCGTGACTATTTCACCGTCAGCGTATCGGCGCAAGACAGCGAGTATAATTACAACAAAAAAACGTATCAGCTCTACTGCCCCTATGATGAAAAAGGCGGTACCGCCTCTCTCACCATCGACGCCACCACCGTGGGCCTCGGTTCCATCGGCGGTACCATTTCCGTGCCCTTTGAGTACGGGGAAACGGCGGCGGAAGCCGTCAACAAAGCCCTGGAAGCAAACGGCTTGGCGCCGAGTTACAGCGGTGATATGAAGACCAGTTATTACCTCAAGAGCATTCGCACCAATGTCAGGTCGGCGGCCATTCCCGATGTCTTGTATAAGCGACTGGAGGAGTTGGGTGATGTTACCTTTGCCGGGCACAGTAATAACTCCCTGGGTGAATTCAACTTTACCCAGCAATCCGGTTGGCTGTTCATCGTCCGCGGCAATTCCATCGGCAAGAATCTGGGCGGCTATAACTTGAATGACGGCGATCGGGTGGAGCTGCGCTTTACCCTGGATCTCGGCAGAGACGTGGGGCTCGGTGAATACGCAGATTGCGGCAATCGCCACGGCGGCGCCTGGTACGGCGGTACTTTCCATCCTTACCCTGGATACGAGGATCAAAATCCCAATAATCCGGAGGAGCCCGATCCGGATCCCGATCCAAACCCGAATCCTGATCCTGATCCCGATCCAAACCCCGATCCCGATCCAAACCCGGATCCCGATCCAAACCCGGATCCCGATCCAAACCCGGATCCTGATCCTGACCCGGATCCCGTTCCAGAGCCGGATCCGCCGGCGGATCCCGGTACCGGCGGTACGACGACCCAAACCGCCGCCATGACCCTCTCAATGCCGCTGTTGACCGCGGCCACAGCGGTCACGGCTTTAAAGCTCAAAAAGAAACGCGGAACAGACCCGCGAAAAAATGACAAGGATCACCATAAAAGGAGAAAATAAAGATGAATCAAGAAACGATTAAGCGGATTCAGGAGGAGATCGGTAAAGTCATCATCGGCAAAGATGACGTGATCGCCAAAGTTTTGATGTCCATTTTAGCCGGCGGCCACGTTCTCTTGGAGGACGTTCCCGGCGTCGGCAAAACCACACTGACGTTGGCTTTTGCTAAGGTACTAGGTCTTGAGACGAAACGCGTGCAGTTTACCTCTGACAGCGTTCCCTCGGACATCATTGGCTTTTCCCTCTATAACAAGGAGCAGGGCGCCTTTGAGTACAAGGCCGGCGCCATCATGACCAACCTGCTGTTGGCCGACGAAATCAACAGAACCTCCAGCAAAACCCAGTCTGCGCTTTTAGAGGCCATGGAAGAATTCCATGTTACCGTTGACGGTCAAACCCATCCCCTGCCGGAACCTTTTATCGTTTTGGCCACCCAAAATCCCGTGGGCTCCGCCGGCACGCAGCTGCTGCCCAATTCCCAGCTGGACCGTTTTCTGATTCGTACCAGCATGGGATATCCCGACGCGGAAAGTGAAATCAGTATTTTAAGGGATCGCAGCGTGGAAAACCCCCTGAAACAAATCGAAACCATTGTCACCAAGGAAGCGCTCCTCGGTCTCATCGGCGAAGTGAAGGAGATTCACGTGGACGACCTCGTCTATACTTACGTCAGCCAATTGGTGGATGAAACCCGCCGCCACGAAATGGTGCAGTTGGGCATCAGCACCAGGGGTGCGCTGGCCCTCTGCCGGATGGCCAAGGCTTACGCCTTTCTCCACGGCCGCGACTATGTGGTACCGGAAGACGTTATCGCCGTATTAAACGACGTTTGCGGTCACCGTCTCGTTTTAAACAGCAAAGCCCGGTTGACGGAAACCACGGAAAAAGATATCTTAAAGGGCATTGCCGCGTCGGTGCAGATGCCGGTGATGCGGGAAGAGTAACATGCGAAAATCATTGATCTTTTGGGCGCTCTGGCTTTTCGGCGCTTTTCTGCTGTATTTCTTTGTGGGCACAAAACCGACCCTGGTGCTGTTGATCCTATCTGTTAGCGTACCGGCCCTCGGTATTTTATTGGGCTTTCTGGCAGCCAGGAAAATCGAGGTTTTTCTGGAAGTGCCGCCCAACATACAAAAGGGACTGGCGGCAACCTGCCGGATTCGCCTGAAAAATCCCTCGCCCATTCCTTTAAGCCGCGTCCTGATAAACATAAAATTTCATAATCAATTGATCGATGACGATCATATCCTCCCCGTGAACCTCAGCGTGATGCCGAAAAGCGAGGCTTACGCCGCGTTTCATTTGGCGAGCCGCTATTGCGGCCAAGTGGTCTCCAGCGTTGAGGGCGTCGGCGTCTTTGATCTTTTCGGGATCTTTCCCTTTCCCAAAACTGTAGCGGCAGAGGGGAAAACCCTGATTTTACCGGAAACCTTCGTGCCGGAGATCAATCTCACCGCCACCAGCGCCTTGTTGGAGGACAGCGACGCATACTCCCCCTATCAAAAAGGCTGGGATGTTACGGAAACCTTTCAGATCCGCGACTACGTGGAAGGGGACAGTCCCAAACAAATTCACTGGAAGCTGACGCAGAAATACGATCAGCTTATTGTCCGCGATCCTTCCCTGCCCCTCGTGCGCTCCCTGCTGATTTTCTGGGAACGGACGGTACCTTCGGCGCAAACAGCGCCAAAGGTATTGGATACCTTGGCGGAAGTTGCGGTTTCCCTTTCTCAGACACTGATGGAAAACGACATTCCCCATCATATCGCCTGGAATCATCCGCTGACCGGTCAGTGTTTCGTCTATCAAATTGAAGATGAAAACGCCCTCTACGAAAACATTTCCAGGATGCTTGCGGCGCCCTATCAGAAGGGTGCTGTATCCGGGATTGACAGTTACTTGAAAATCATGGGCGATCAGGAATTTCAGCATGTCGCCTATCTTTCCTCCTATCTGCCGCCGGAAGTCATGAATTTGAGCGGCAGCGGCAAAACCGTCGCTCTTATTTGTAGTGAGGAAGAGATCGCGGCGGGGGAAAGCGAAAACCTTTCTTTGTATGCATTCACTCCCGAAGACTATCGGGAAGCCATATTTTCCATTGACCTGTAAAAGGAGATACTATGAAACCCAGCGTAATCACAGGTTTTTCCACAACGTTACTCCAAGGGGATACTCCTCGGGAAAAACGGTTGGATGCCGTCGGTTTATCGGTTCTTTCGACCTTGCTGTTTTTGGGCCTTGGCGGTGTCCTCGTTTCTTTCTTTCATCTTTACGCCCTGCCTATTTTTATGCCGCTTTTCGCCTTGATCGGCGTCGGAACCTGCTTCGCTCTTTGTTTTTTTCCCAAAGGACTGCCTTGGAGCGGTCTTTTTTCCGTGGGTTTTTTAATCTTTATCGTCCTCTTTTTTTTGGTGCTGCAATTTGTCGTCAAAGACGGCTGGTATTTGGTGCTGAATCAAATCTGTGACGCCCTCAGTTACCATTTCGGACGGATCTTTCCCGTGTACGACGTCGCTTCCGGTACCCGGGCCACGGTGGGTCTGCTCCTTTTGTTGACGCCTTTGACCATGCTGTTGGCGTTGTTTTGTACACGTCTGGCCTATGGCGCCGAGGGGATTTTTGCCGCCGTACTTTTGGGGACTATCCTCTTACTCACCCTCGTCTTCGATCTGGTGCCGCCCATGCTTTGGCTGCTCCTTTTGGTTTTTGCTGTGGTGCTGCTTTGGTGCAGGCGTCTCACCGTAAAAAACAGTGTTCCCGCCGGGGGCAGAGTCATCCTTCCCCTGATGCTCTTGCTGTTGACCTTGGCGGCAGTGCCGTTTGCTGCTGCCTGGCTTGGCGTGAACAAGGATTACGCCGCCCCTACGGCGGTGAAGACGGCGGTTGTCGGGGGGATTCATCAATGGCGCTATGACGGTGATGGCAATGCCATGCCCGACGGAGACTTTCGTAAATTGGGCGAGCTTAGTTTCAGCCAAGAACCGGCTCTCGAAGTGACCATGAGCCGGCCCCAGTCTCTCTATGTCCGGGGTTACGTGGGAGAAACCTATACGGGATCCGGTTGGACGTCTCTTGGGGCAAAACAGCGCTATAACGGCGCTTCGCTCTTTTATTGGCTTCATCAGTCTGATTTTTACGGCCAAAGCCAGCTGGCTTTGGTGGCGTCTCTCACCGACCCCAATGTGGAAGAGACGGAAATATCCATTGAAAATATCGGCGCCAACAGTCAGTATATCTATGTTCCCTATGAATTGGTGATCAACGATGAAGACCGCGAACTTTTCGACGCCGCGAAAATTGGCGACGAGTCCGTTCTGGCCAAGGGTTTTTTTGGCCAAAGAGCGTATTCGTATACATCTCTGACGAATCAGGTGAAGCGTTATCATGAACTTCAATATCTGCTGCTCAATGGTGAAGCGGAAGGAAATAAAGAAGTCCTTGTTTATCTTGAAAACGAAGACAGCTACAGCGCTTACGTCTATGAGCATGACCTCGCCATTCCGAAGCAGGCGAAGGAAGTTTTGGCCGATTGTCTGGAACCCTACGAAATAGAGGAGGGCAGCCACCCGCCTTACGAGGAAATCAAGCAGGAAATCCTATCTTATCTTACCGTGCATATGACCTACAGTGAAGAGGGGATGCCCTCTCGAAACGGGGAAGACTTTTTCCGGGATTTCATGGAAACGTATCAGCAAGGCTACTCTGTCCATTACGCCACGGCGGCGACCTTGATGTTTCGCTATTACGGTATTCCCGCCCGCTATGTGGAAGGCTATCTGATCACGCCGACGGATATCGAGAACGTCGCCGACGATCAGACCATCGGCATTGACGACAGTCATTCCCACGCCTGGGTGGAAATTTATCAAGACGGCATCGGTTGGGTTCCCTTCGAGGTTACACCGCCTTATATCAATTTGATGGAAAAATCCAACGCCCTACAGTATACCGGCGACGGCAGCGAAGATGAAAGCGAAAATGACGAGGATATCCCGAATACAGAAAATGACGAGGGCGACCATTTTATCGCGGTCAGCTCCCATACGCTGCTGATCATCCTGTCGGTCATCGTCTCCCTGCTGTTGCTCCTGTTCATCACTTATCTGATTTACCGGCTGCTGAAACGAAGGAAAGCCCTTTTGAGGTTAAAGGCGTCCTTTGCCGTGGAAGATCACGGGGAAGCCATCCGGCGCATGTTCGCTTATACCATGAAAATCCTGGATAAAGCAGGCTTAAACCGGAGCAACGGTTCGCTTCTTGATCTTTTCGATGCGATGGAAGCGAAAATCGATGGGGAAACGGCTCTGCATTATGTTGAAGCCGCCCTGATTCAGCGGGAAGCGGTTTTCAGCCGCCACGAGCTCACCGCAGCACAACGTAAAACGGTAGAGCAGTTCATGGCAGAGAGCATCGCTTATCTCAACGATAGCAGCAGCCGCTGGAAACGTTTTGTGATGCGCAGAATTCAGTTCTTATATGGATGATCCGATCATAGCTGAAAATGAAGATGAAGATAAAGATAAAGGGAGAATGATTTCATGAGAAAGCGCGGATTGTATTGGCTCTGTTTATCCCTGATTTTATTGCTGCTCAGCGGTTGCGGGAACGAAGTGGAGAAAGAGGGAACGTTAACGGAAACAAACAGCGGATTAAACCTCTGCCTTGGTATGACCCAGGAAAATTATGACGAGGCGGTGGCCGCCGTAGACGGCGATGTGATGATTCCCATCGGGGATATGAAGTTAAATGTGACCTTCGTTGATGATACTTTGATCGCTATCGACTGCGAGGAAGGCGGTTGGAGCTGTGGCGGCGATATTCAAGTCGGGTCTCCCCGGGCTGATGTCAGCGCCGCCTTCGGTGAGCCGGACAAGGAGGAGGGCAACCGGATTTCCTATACCGTGACCCATGAGGACGAGGAGGAAATACTCATCGGTATCGGCCCGACGCTCTTTTACGATTTTACCTTCAACAGCAATGATCAGGTCAGCCGGATCACGATTTATTATCAAAACAGCAGAGTTTGATCGTATGAAAAGGAGCGGCAGTCACCTCTTATGAGGCGGCTGCCGCTTCCTTATCTTCTTTAGACCGTCGACAAAGTAACCATTTCTCTTTTTGAGAAATGGTTACTTTGTTCTTAGCCTGGGATTACGTTACGCAAGCCTGCAAGCCTTTATTATTTTGTATTCTCCGGTAGTTCGATTTTGCCGTATTTCTTTTCGTAATCCGCAATGAATTTAAGCATCAGTTGAATGAGTTGGCTATTTGCGGAACGTCCCACATATCCGCAAACATAGCGAAATTTTGCCAAGGTTTCACTGTCCACTCTTAAACCAAAGTGCTTTTCGTTTTCTTTTCCCATCTTTCCGCCTCCAATGAAGTTATATTGACCTTATTTTAGACTTAATTTATACTGTAATACGGAAATAGAGTTATTACGGAGTTATAACACCTCCTAATATGGGGGAAAACAAATGCAAAAATCTACTACTTGTTGTTTCACGGGTCATCGAAAACTACCGAAAGAAAAAATTGGGCAGGTCATCAAGAGGCTTTACTATGAAGTAGAGTACCTTATTGAACGGGGAGTAACGACATTCATTTCTGGTGGCGCATTGGGCTTTGACCAGCTTGCCGCTTCCTTAATGATTGCCAAAAAGGAAATGGGGCAAGAAATTCGGCTGATCTTCGTTCTCCCCTGCAAGAATCAGGAGAAGCTATGGTCTGTGGATCAAAAAAAGCTCTATCATAATTTGCTGATAGAGGCGGACGAGATTATTTATATATCGGAAGAATACCATGAAGGCTGCATGAAGAAACGCAATTGCTTCATGGTTGATCACTCCTCCTATTGCGTCTGCGCCCAGCTGCGTTCTTTTGGTGGAACGTGGCAAATCCTAAAATACGCAAAGCAGCAAGGGCTAACGGTGATTAACACCACAGAATAAACTGCTGGGGAATCGTTTCCTTTCCCGGTAGAACGCCGAACCGTTAAAACGGGACATTTCGGCAAAAAAATATATTTTTTGCAGTCGGTATAAACAGGAAGTCCCCCCATATATTTGTACAAAGAGAGTCTTTGGGGGGTCTTGCCATGCAGGACTATATTGAAAGAAGAGTATTGGAAATCTCCAATTATATGTTGGAATCCAAAGGGACAGTACGGCAGACGGCATCGGTTTTCGGTGTCAGCAAATCCACGGTTCATAAAGACCTCACGGAGCGTCTGCCCCAATTGAACGAGGCCATTGCTTTAAGGGTTCGGGAGATCCTCGAAGTGAATAAGGCCGAACGCCACATCAGAGGCGGCGAGGCTACGCGCAGGAAGTACAAGGGTGACTGAAGGTCCCCCGTCTTTGGCTTTGCGCCGCGATTCTTGGCATAAAAGAAAGAGGGCATCCCTCAAGTCATTTCATGACTTTTGGGACACCCTCTTTTTTGTGGGGGTGTTTTGTTTTTTAGATCATGGGGCGTCCTTCAACACGGTTGGACGCTTTCATTTTCATTGTCACTGTCTGTTTTTGCCTCCCTCCCTTCGCGAAAACTGATATAGGTCACGGCAGTTAAAATCAGACCGGCGCCGAGAAGCTGTAGGGGATGGATCGTCTGAGCAAAAACGATCAGGCCTAAAAGAAAAGAAGTGACTGGATCCAGGGCGTAGATGATGCTCATGATCGACGGTTCGATGCGTTTTAAAGTTTCCTGCATCGTGGCATAACAGGCGATCATCGGCAGCGTGCAGAAACCGAGGAGGGCCCAAAGGGCCTGGGGATAGGATGCCACCGAAGTTGCGATGTTATCGATCAGCGCCGTGGGATGGACCTGGAAGAGCAGCATGAAGACGAGGGCTCCCAGCTGGGTAATGAAGAGGATGGCATCGCTGTCGCAATCCTTGACGATGAAATACGTATTCAGGGAGACGTTGGTGCCAAAGAAAAGGGGAATCAGCAGGGTCCAGACGAGGCCTGTAGCGGTAAAAGCGCCGTTGCCGCCGCTGAAAATCTCCAGCACCAGGGAGATGCCGGTCATGGCGATGAGCATGGAAACGATTTTAGTCACGGTAAAGCGGTAGCGAAACAGAAAATAGGATTCCGCCATCACCACCAGGACATTGGTGAAGGCGATCACCGAGACCACTCCCACGGCCATTCCGTGGGCATAGGCCTGGGCGTAACAGTAGTTCATGGCGTTGACCAGGAAAAATCCCTGTAATATCATACCGATATAGTATTTTAGAGGGATGGCCTTTAAAACTCTGGGTTTGAAAGCAATGCGGATCCCGAAGTAAATCACCAGGGCCAAAGGGGCCAAAGCCACCATGGTCAAATCGGTGAAACCGTCCTTTAAGAGCAGGGAATAAAAGGTGCCGTATGTCCCCCAAGTCGTCGCCGAGACCACGGCAAAGGCCATGCCCGCTTTTTTCTTTTCCATGGTATCACCTTCTTTACGAGCTTAGGGTGGGTTCTTCCGGGGCGCCGGGAATTTCTCCGGCATCGTTCTCCCGGGATGCTTCCCGCCCATCCATAACGGTGATGAAGATTACGGCGGCGAGGACCAGGGCTACGCCGAGGAGCTGCAAACCGCTGACAACCTGGCTCATGATGATGATCCCCAGGGTCAGGGAGGTGACGGGGTCAAAGGACATCAGGATTTGATAGATCGTGGGATCGATTCGTTTTAAGGCTTCCTGCATGGTGGCGTAGGAGAGGGCGTGGGGAATCAGACAGAAGCCCAAAAAAGCCAGCCAGAGCAGTACATCGCCGCCCATATGGCCGAAGAGGTCCTGGAAAAGGGCCAGGGGATGAATCAGGAAGACCAGCACCACAATGAGGGAGCTGCCCTGGGCCAGGAGCAAAACCGCGTCGGAGTCCGTGCCTTTGGTAAGGGCGTAGGCGGTGATCACCACGTTGATGCCGTAAAAGACCGGGATCAAAAGCGTCCACATCAAGCCGAGGGCAGTGTAGGTGCCGACATTGCCGCCACCGCCGATGACACCGATGACCAGAGAGACGCCGAAGACCGCAAGAACAATGGCGATGATTTTAGGCAGGGTAAATTTGTAGCTGAGGACAAAGTAAGAGAGGATCATCACCACGATGACATTGCAGAAGGCCACGATGGAGACGACGCCCACAGGCATCCCCGAAGCGTAGGCGTTGATATAGGAATAATTCATGGCTGTAGAGACAATTCCTCCCTGTAAAATCAAAAGCAAATAGATTTTCCAGGGAATCTCCTTCATGACCCGGGGTTTGAATAAGACTTTGATGCCGAAAAAGACGGTCAGCGCCAGGGGCGGCAAGGCGATGATGGCCAGATCCGTGATGCCTGCGGCCAGCAGCAGCGAAGAAAAGATGCCGTAAAAGCCATAGGACATACCGGAGATGATACCGCAGGAAAAGCCGATGGTTTTTTTCTTGTTCATGTTTATCCCTTTCTTTGCAGGTTTTCCGTAAGAGTTCAGGATTCTTTTTCAATAGGAGGGGCTTCCAGCCGGCAGAGATAGGCTCTGCCGGCTGGATTGCCTTTTACCGCTTATGCATGGACGAGCTCCTTTTCGGCTTTTTCCACAATGGCGTGAATCTTGTTTATTTTGTCAGGGTTGAGCACAGTGGGCTTGTGGTTTTCCAGGATGAAGCGGGCGTAATCCGAGGCCGCGGCGTACATATCTTTGCCGCCGTTGCCTTCCCATACCTCCCGGGCGTTGCGGTCCATGATGCGGGGGCAGGATTGGAGGGTTTTGAAGTTTTGGAAGGTATGCATTTCGCCGAGATACTGGCCTTTGATCCCCACCTCCTTGATGAGGTCAACGACGAGGGTATCGTCGGAAACGGGAATGCCGTTTAAGACGGTCTGCATCATGCGGATGAAGTCGGCGTCGGCCACCACCTGGCCCAAATCCATGGTGAGGCCGCTTTCGAGCATCCCAGGGCCGTAGATCATGTTGGCGCCTGCCAGCATGGGCAACATGGCCGTGATGCTCTTTTCATAACCGGCTTGGAGATCCGGGGCTTTGCTGTCCGTCTAAGTACCGGCGACCAGGGAGGGGAGATTGTACATGCGGGCAATGGCGGCGAGACCGGCGCTGATCAGGCCCAGTTCCGGGCAGCCCACCATAGCGGCGGCATTGTGGCGCATATCCAGGGTGCCGGTGGAAGTGCCGTAGACAAAGGGCGCGCCCTTGCGCACCAGCTGGGAGAGGGTCAGAGCCGCTAAAATTTCGGCATTGGCCACAACGAGGCAGCCGGCGAGGGTTACCGGGGCCATACCGCCGGACATGGCCATGGTCAGGATCATGGTCGGCAGGTTCTTTTTGGCCCCGACCATGGTGGCGGCAATGGTGCTGTCGGGGATCGTCAGGGGGCTGATGGTGCAGCCGCCCAGCATCATGATGGGGCGTTGGCTGAGCTGCTCCTCGCCGCCGGCAGCGGCGGCGCCCATGGAGACTAAAATCTCGGCGGTGCGCTTGTTTTCCGGGCTGGCCAGGCAGGGTTTGTTGGAGTTGACGAGGTGGGCTTCAAACCCATGGATGCAGGCGGTTTCCGCGGGGACGTCCCGGGCCACCATGGTATCGAAGAGATAGTCGTACTCGTCGAGGTAATCGACGATGCGGGAGCAATCGACGATATCCTGTTTGGTGGTGTTGCGCAGTTCCCCGGTGTTGAGGTCCCGCATGTAGATGCCAAGACCGAAGGGGCAGACGTAGACGCGGCCGTCTTCCAACAGGATATCATACTTCTTTTCCTTTCCTGCCAGGAAAACGCTGGCCGGTGAGGTGCTGATGGCGTTTTCCACGAGATAGGCGGGGAGTTTGACGATGTAGTCTTCCCAATCCACATCGGCTCCGGCCTCTTCAAAACAGGCCAGGGCCTCTTCGTCTTTGACCATCACCCCTACGCTGCTCAATACCTCTAAAGTGGAAAGATGAATACGGTGCAGATCTCCCTCGGAGAAAAGTTGCAGCGCCGCGCCGTTGAAGGCGTTGTAGCCGGCGTTCTTTTTTCGGATCATTTGATGTTCCTCCTCTTGATTATTTCATTGATTTCATCAATAGCAATAGAATCAACGGATCATTCCGCTTTGGTCTTAATGATTGCAAGACAAGTGCCAAAGGGAGGAGAGGAGAAAAGACCAGTATCAATAGGAATGCGGACCGTGACGGGGAATTTTTGGGGAACTTCTGTAAAGAAATCGTTTACAGTTTTAGGGGAGATGCGGGGAAAGCTCCAGTACCTTTCATGTAAAGAATCATTTTAATCATGTAAAGTATATATTTACAAAAAAGGGATTTTTAGATTTTTTGCAAATATTTTTACAAAATAATTTATTTGTGCTATAGTAAAGCCAACGGGAGGTGTCCGCCATGATCAAAAAAGAAGTGCTGGAAAGCCAAGTCAAAGCCTTGAAAAGAGAAAACAGCCTGCTCCGGTTTGCCCTCGACCAAATCCACGAGGGCATCATCATCACGGACCGGGACGACCGTATCGTTCTCTATAACGTCTGCGCCGAGGAGACCGAAGGCATGTCCCGCCGGGATATGCTCGGCAGGAAGGAGGAGGAAGCCTATGGCTTCATCCCGGGCTACGATTTTGACCAGCTCTTCACCAAGAAGGTCAAGGCCGAGGGCAAACCCATGCTCAATGTTTATCATGAATACAGCCTCCCCCACGGTAACAAAACCGCCATTATCTTTGACGTCAGACCGTATTATGAAGATCATGAAGTCGCCGCCGTCTGTACCATTGGCCGCAATGTCAACCAGATCAAGGATTTCATCGTCGATACGTTGGAAACCAATCAAAAAAACAGTGATGCGGCGAAAAACACCAACGGCGCCAAGTACTATTTTGACGATATCATCGGGGAAAGCGCCCCCATGAAGGAGCTCATCGGCAAGGCCAAGCAATTTGCCAAACGAGAATCGCCGATTCTGCTTTACGGTGAAACCGGCACCGGCAAGGAATTGATGGCCAGCAGCATCCATAATCGCAGCCTTTTCGCCGCCGGCCCCTTCGTGGCGGTGAACTGCGCGGCGATACCGGAAACGCTGTTGGAAAGCATCCTCTTCGGCGTCAGCAAGGGTTCCTACACTGGCGCCGTGGAGGGCCCCGGCCTCTTTGAGCAGGCCAACGGCGGCACTCTCTTCCTCGACGAGATCAATTCCATGCCCTTGAGCCTCCAGCCCAAGCTGCTTCGGGCGATCCAGGAAAAGAGCGTGCGCCGGGTCGGCGGTAATCAGGAGATCCCCATTCACTGCCGGATCATCAGCGCCGTCAACCAGGATCCCCGTACGGTGTTGGGAACCGGGGTGATTCGAGATGACCTCTTCTTTCGGCTGGCCACCATCGAATTGAAAATTCCTCCTCTCCGGGAGCGAAAGGAGGATATCGAATACTTGGTTTGGACTTTTATCCGCAAGTACAATATTAAATTCGGTCTCTTTGTCGAGGAGATTTCGCCGGAGCTGATGGATATTCTCAACCGTTATGACTGGCCCGGCAATATCCGGGAACTGGAAAACATGGTAGAAAGCTCCCTCAATCTGGTGACTCCCAGAGAGCGCACGCTAAAAGCCCGCCATCTCTCGGATTATTTCTCGGAACGATTTGCCCGCATCCACCGGGGACAACCCTTCGCCTCCCGGGAACAACTTCAACAACAACTCCAAAATTACGAAAAGAGCCTTTACGAAAAGGTGTTAAAGGATCATGCTTACAACATCCCGGCCATCGCCAAGGAGTTCGGCGTCTCCCGTCAGAGTGTCTACGGTCATCTCCGCAAACTGGGCATCGATATTACCCGCAAGGATTTATAAAAATAGAAAGAGGGTGATGCAGAAAGAAATCACTCCACCCATATCAATCATATCAATAGCCGTAGTAATACATATCTTCATCCTTGGTCACGTAATATTGGATGGTTTCACTGCCCTTGAGACCGCTTTTGATCTCGATGTAAGTGCCGTCGGAAATTCCGGTTTCCACCGGCGTCTCCTCGGTGCTGCCGTCGTCTTTTACCACCAGGACGTAGGAGCCGCTTTCTCCCTCCTGAATCGCTTCGGCGGGGACGGCGATGACCTGATCGGCCTTTTCCATGATCACTGTGGCGGTGCCGGACATGCCCACCCGCAGACTGCCGTCGTTTAAGAAGGTGACAATGACGTCAAAGCTGGAACCGGTATCGGCGTAGTTCGCCAAGTCGCTGATGAAGGTGATCTTGCCCTCATAAACATTGCCGGTGGAGTTGGCGGTGATCTCCGCAGTTTGGCCGATCTGGATTTTATCAAAATCACTCTCATTCACCGTCATGGCCATGGCCAGGGTGTCGGTGCTGCCGACCTTCACGTAGTGATCTGTGGTCATGGTCTGCTTGGCTTCGGGGAGGTTCAGCTTTTGGATGACACAGGGGTAAGGCGCCGTCATGGTCTTACCGTTGGTGTATTTTAAGATGGCGTCGCCCTCTTTGAGGGACTGGCCTTTTTCCACCAGCACTTCCTTTAAAGCATAGCCGGTATGGGGGGCGATGTTTTCCTCTAAGGCCGGGGCGATTTTGCCGTCGGAGGAGAGGCTGTTTTGGATGTCCATCACCGTGGCCTGATCCGTGACCGTGCTGGTGGCCCCGGTGGAGGCGTTGTTTTTGGCGCCGTTGAGGAGGAAGCCAATGACGGCAACGAAAATGAGGACGATGCCAAGGAAAATCACTAATTTTTTATGGCGGCGGAAAAAGTTTTCCTTGCCGTTGTTTTTTCGTTCCCGCTTTTCTTTTCGCCGCATTTAATTGGCCTCCTTCGTAACGTAGATTCGATAGTAACGCACCTCGCCGTTTTCCGCGGTGACGCTGATCAATACTTTATGCAGACCGCTGCTAAGGCTGGTGTTGCCGGCGGTTACCACCTTGGCCTTGGCGTCATTGGCTTTGGCGCTGACACTGATGGCGTCGGTGTTGGCGTCTACGGTGAGAAAGTAAGTGTCGTTGGTTTTATGAAAGGCTGGGGAAAGATCCATACCGGTGACGGCAAGGGATTTTAGGTAGTTATCCGCGGAACCGGCATAGACGCTGCTACCGCCGACGTCCCCGCCACCGCCGGTCACGGCAAAGCCGCCATCGCCGCTGACTCCCTCACCCTCATCGCCTTGATCGGTACCTTCCTCCGGCGGTGTTGTCGCCGCCGCTTTTACGGTCACCAAAAGGTCTTCGGATACGGGTTCACCCTCGGCCCCCTTCACCGCAGTGGTGACGGTGAGCTGCTGCCCCGCTACGGCGGCTTCACTGAAGCTGATGTTGACTTTCAGGGTGGTGACGCCGTTCAGTTGCTCTGAAGTGACCGTGTAGACGTTCTTCTCCTGATCGTAGGTGGGCTGGAGCTCCCCTTCAAAGGCAACGGCCTTGATCATGGGGCTGCCGCTGATGATCACGGTATAGGGGGCTGCTTTGATCTCCTCGGGCAGCGCCGTGAGGTCGATCTGATAGCCAAAGGCCTCACCCTCCGTTATCTCGGTGGCAGGAGCGCTGGTGAAATGGTTTTCCGCCAGGGCGCCCAGGGAGGGGAGGAAGGAGCAGAGCAGAGCCACGCCGAGAAATAAAAACAGAGTTCGCTTTTTCATGAGATCCTCCTCATTATTCTTGTTTTAACGCGTCAATCGGCCGTAAGCAGGCGGCGCGATAAGAAGGGAAGCTGCCGAAGATCAGGCCCACGGCGGCGCTGACCGAGAAGGAAAGCACCACCACGCCGGGGCTTAAAGCAAAGATATTGCTGTAGCCCAGGTAGGCCACGACGGTATTGATCAGAGTGCCGCAGCCGATGCCGGTGAGAATGCCGATGATCCCGCCCAGCAAACTTAAAACCAGGGACTCGATGAGGAATTGCTTAGAAATATCCCGCCGTTTGGCGCCCAGGGATTTTCTGATCCCGATCTCCCTTGTGCGTTCGGTGACGGAGACCAGCATCACATTCATGATGCCGATGCCACCGACGATCAAGGAGATTCCTGCGATACCCCCTAAGAGCAGAGATAGCTGGGCGGATACTTCCTTCATGGATTCGAGGATGCCGGTATTGGTATAGACGTCGAAGCTGTCGGTATCAATATTGTAGTTGGCTTCCATATAGCTTTTGACTTTTTCAGCGGTGCCGTCCACGTTTTCCGCGTTGTCGGCTTTGATGTAAAGTTCGCTGACTGCGGTGTTGCTGCCCAGGTATTTCGCTGTGGTCAAGGGCACCAGCAGCATGTTATCGGCTTCGCTCATGGAACTACCCGCAGCCAAAGTGCCGACGACGGTATAGTCGTCGCCGTTGATCTTGATGGTCTTACCCAGGGGATCCGTGAGGTTGAAGAGCTTCTCGGCAATGCTGTTGCCGATGATCACGGCCTTGGTGCTGTTTTCGATGTCAATCTCCGAAAGAGGTCTGCCCTCGCCGAGGTTATAGCCCATGACGTCGAGATAGTTTTGATTGGTGGCGAGCAGGCTGAAATATTCTAACTTGGCATTGCCCCGGCTGACGCTGGCGCTGAGGGATTTATAGGGGGCGATGGCGTCGATGTTGGGGAGTCTTAGAAAATCGTCGAGGTCGCTGTAAGGGATGGTGGTTTGACCGTCGTAGATATATACGGTCAAAAGATCCGCGCCGAGGCCGGAAATTTCGTTGGTGACGCTTTCGGTGGCGCCTTTGCCGATGCCCACCAGGATGATCACCGAGGCGATGCCGATGATCAGTCCCAGCATGGTGAGGCCTGAGCGGAGTTTGTTGGTTCTAATGTTGGACAGGGCTAATTTGATGGTCAGTAACAGGCTCATTGGGGGTCCTTCCCTTCTGTGAGATTGCCGTCATGCATTTCCACGACACGACGGGCCCTTTTGGCGACACTGACGTCGTGGGTGATGACGACGATGGTTTGGCCACCTTCATTGAGCTGCTCCATCAGTTCCATGATTTCGGCGCCGGTTTTGGAATCCAAAGCGCCGGTGGGCTCGTCGGCGAGGATGATTTCCGGGTCACAGGAGAGGGCCCGGGCAATGGCGACCCGTTGCTGCTGGCCGCCGGAAAGCTGTTTTGGTAAATGTTTTTCCCGGCCCAGCAAATTGACTTTGTCCAAATAGAAGAGGGCCTTTTCCTTGGCCTGTTTTTCACTGTAACCATGATAGAGCAGGGGTACCATGACGTTTTCCAAGGCGTTGATCCGGGGCAGCAGATGAAAGCTTTGGAAGACAAAGCCGATTTTAGCGTTTCTGATCACGGCCTGTTGGTTATCGTTGAGGGTGGTCACGTCCTCCTGATTTAGGAGGTAGGTGCCGGAGTCTGCTGTGTCCAGGAGCCCTAAAATATTCATGAGGGTAGATTTTCCGGAACCGCTGGGGCCGACAATGGAGATGAATTCCCCTTTTTCCGCCTGAAAGTTGACGTGATTCACTGCGGTGATCGTTTCCTCTCCCATCTGAAAGCTTTTGGTCAGATCAATCAGTTGGATCATTTCGTTTCTCCCTTTCTCATGATCGCCACCCGGACGGTTTCATCGCCTTTGAGACCGCTGACGATTTCCACGTAGGTGGCGTCGCTGATGCCGGTTTCCACCTTGGTTTTGGTCACACTGCCGTCGGCTTTGACGACGTTGACATAGCGCTCCGTACCGGCAATGCTGACGGCGTTCACCGGCACGGCCAGGATGTCCTGTTTTTCCGCCAGCAACACGGTGCAACTGGCGCTCATGCCGATTTTGAGACTGCCGTCATTGTCCAGATTGACCACGGCTTTGAAGTAGGCACCGTTGTCGGTAGCTGCTTCGTCATCTGGGGCGAAGGCCGCCATGTCAGCGCCGTCTTCCTCCTCGTTTTCGTCGCCGTTTTCCGCGTTATCCTGGTTGGTTTGGGTAGCACCATCTTCTGCCTTGATGGCGTCGTCGGAAGAGCCGCTAACATAGGTGATAACGCCGCTGAACTCCTGCTCAGGCTCGGCGTTGATGACGACTTTCGCGGTATCACCCAGGGTGATACGGCTGATTTCATCCTCGGGTACCGTCAGGTGGATGGCGATTTGATCATCGGGCAGAAAGGTCACGCCCTGGGCGCCGTCGCCTTTTGAACCGGTGCGGGGCGGGTTGATCGCCGAGACCACGCCACTGTGTTCCGCTTTGAGAGCACTGCCGTCGCTGTAAAGGGCGATGGGATCGCCGGCGGTGACATGCTCCTTGACCTCGGTGCACATGCCTTTGAAGGTTTTGCTCTTGCTAAAGAGCAGTGTCTCCTCTTTGGCGGTTTGAACCTCTCCGGCAGCGGTCAGGGTCTGCTGGATCGTGGTGCTGGTGACGGCCACATCCTCATATTTAACGGTGGCCTCCGCTTTTTCGGCCTGTTGGCTTTGGTGGTAAACGATCATGGCGGTAACAAGGCCGAGACAAAGAATCAGCAGGACGATTCCCTGTTTTTTATACTGTTTGAGATCTTTCAAGAGAAGAACCCCCTAAATACGCATTTTCATCATTATATCAAAAAAAGCCAAAGACTTCATTAAATAAATCTAAAGAATCTCTGAAATCACATTTAAGAATTGTTTAAAACTATAAGAAATGGCACAGAAGACGCCCATCGTGGGCGTCTTCTGTGAAATGGGGATTTGATTTTGGGCCGGAAGTACTATTTGGGGGAGGGCTTCCGGGTTTCTATGAGGAGGCAATTCTTGCCAACATAGCGTTTATGTTGTCTTGAGGGGCGTTTCGCCGGTTTCGGCGACGCTATCTTCGGTCCGATAGATTTCCCTGCGCTCCGCCAACTGCAGGCAGATCAGGGCCGCGATGACCACGGCCATACCCAAAAGCTGAATCAGATTTAGAGATTGACCGAAGAGTAAGAAGCCCAGGACGGTGGCGACGACGGGATCAAGGCCGTACATGATCACCACCGAAGGGGGATCGATGTGGAGAAAGGCCCGGCCCAGGCAAAAATAGCTGAGCAATTGGGGAATCAGGCCAAAACCTAAGATCGCCAGGATCGAGATGAAACCGTAGGTGCCGACGCTGGCGGAGATTTCCCCGAAGATGGCAGTGGGGGGACTGAGGATGAGCATGCCGATGAGGCCGATGATATTGATATAGAAGTAAAAGGCGTCGGGGTCTGTGCCGAGGTCATTCAAGGCGTAATTGCAGAGGGTATAGCTGAAGGCGAAGGTCAGCATCACGACGAAGATCAGGACCAGGCCCAAAGGGGAAATGGCCAGCCCCGCCCAGGCCTCCAGGACCAAGAAGATGCCGATGACCGCGGCGATGCCGGCAATGATTTTGACTTTGGTGATCTTTACCTTCCAGATGATCCGGGAGAAGACCATCACCAGGAAGTAATTGGAGAAGGTGATCACCGAGGCGATACCCAGGGAAAGTCCGGCAGAGAGGGCCATCACGTAGCAGACATTGGTTCCCAGGACGCCGACGACGCCGGTGACGATGAAGACGAGGAGACTTTTTTTGGTGGGGATGATGCCCTTTGGGTTGCGGAGCAAAAGACTGATCAGGAAAAATACGATCAGCATAATCGGGGCAAAGGCAGCGATGGTGGTATCGGTATAACCTAACTTTGCCAGAAAGGAGACGAAAGTGCCGTAAGTGCCCCAGGCGATGCCCGAGATTGCGGCCAGGATAAAACCGATTGCTTTACTGTTCATTGAGATCCCTCCTTCATTCATAACAATGGGTTGAACTCAATCGGATGGGTGGGGTCTCCCGGTGAAGGGATGGAGGCCCCTCACCGGAAAACGGTATATTTTATTGAAAATTTTTCATGACATTACTCCTTACCAGGGTAAGAACATTTTATTTGGCGTATCTCTTTTCCGCTTCTTTGATGATTTCTTTGAGCTTTTCGGCGCTGCCTTTGGGCAGGGCCAAAGGTTTGTGGTTCTCTATCAGATTCACGGCGATTTCGTTGGCCTTAGAGTTGACGGTTTTGCAGCCCTGTGCAGTCCAGTCTTCTCTGGTCTGGCGGTCGAAAAGGGTGGTGTCGGATTGGGCGTGAAGGTTTTCCATGGTATGCTCTTCCATCAGGTAGTGGCCCCGGGGAGCGACGCTCTTGATGGTGTCCACGGCAAGGTTGTAATCGTTGACCGGAATGCCTTGGGCAGCAAATTTCACCATCTTGATGAATTCGTTGTCCAGGACAAGCTGGCCGTAGTTCAAGTTCATACCTGCGTCCAACATCCCGGGCCCGTAGATCATGTTGGCGCCTGCCATCACGGGAAGGGTCAGGGACAGAGTCTTTTCATGGGCAGCTTGCTGGTCGCCGACTTTTGCGTCCGTCTATGAACCGGCAACGAAGGAGGGCAGGTTGTACATTTGAGTGATCTTGGCCAGGCCGGCGTTGATCATCCCCAATTCGGGGCAGCCCAGCACGGCATTGGCCTTTTTCAGCCACATGATCGAGGTAGAGCTGGCATAGATAAAGGGAGCGCCGGGCTGTACGGCCTGATGCAGCACGAGACCGGACAAAACGTCGGCATTGTGTACCACCAGGCAGCCGGCTAACGTCGTCGGCGCCATGGCCCCGGCCATGGACATGGAGAGGCAGTGCACCGGTAAATTGCGTTGGGCAAAATAGACCAAGGTGTCCGTCATATCTTTGGGATAACTCAAGGGGCTGATGGGGCAGCCGCCGATCTGGAAGAAGGGCCGTTCCTGAAGGGCTTTGAGGCTGCCGGTAACGGCGATGCCCATTTCCACCAATAATTCGCAGCGGTCCGTGCTTTGGGCCGGGGCGACGATGTGTTTTGAGGTGTTGCTGGCCATGGCTTCAAAGGTATGGTAACATTCTACGGCGGCGTGAACATCATTGGAGGCGATCATATCGAAGCAAAAATCATAACCTTCTAAAGCGTCGACAAGACGGGCGCCACGACCGGAATCTTTCTTTGTGGAGGGGCGCCATTCACCGGTGTAGGGATCGTCTACGGTGACGCCCTGGCCGAAGGTGGTGAAGTAGACGCGGCCTTTTTCGATCATCATATCGTTTTTTTCATCCCGGCCCGCCAGCAGAATGCTGCCGGGAGCGGTACGGATGGCTTCCTCTACCATATAGGGAGGGATTTTGACGAGATTGCCTTCGACCTTGGCGCCGGCATCTTTTAAAATTTTCACGGCTTCGTCGCTTTCAAAATAGACGCCGACGCGGTCCAGCACTTCCAGGGTGGAAAGATGGATTCGTTCCAGATCTCCGTCGGTAAACATCTGTAGATTGCAGGCCGTGGCTGCGGGATAACCGGCAATGTGGTTTCTTTTCATTTGTGAGAAACCTCCTTTCGTATGGATATCTCCTTATATTGCAAAAAGCAGACCAAAAAGAGAAAGACCATAAAACGCCTGTATTATGACGTTTATGGTCTTTTGAAAATAATGGCTTTCGACAGTTTTACCGGAAGTTGTATGATTTCCCTACACCTTTTCCGGGAAGAGCTTAAAAAGTGTACTATTTTTTTGCGCGCATCTTTGTGAGCAGTTCTTTGATCTCTAAATGTTCCATCTTATAGTAGAGTACTTGCCGCGTGATTTTGAGTTCCTTGGCGGCTTGGGTCAGGTTGCCGTGGTGGCGCAGAACGGCGCCGATGATCAGCTTGCGCTCATATTCAGCCACGGCTTCAGAGAGTCCTCTGGCAGCGCTGGGGTCCTCTTTCCGGGGAACGGAATGAAATTTCTGCTGGAGATGGCCGGGCACATGCTCAATCATCAAAAAACGATCCTTGGGCTGGGCGTAGAGGGTGGCATTCCAAATCATATTTTCCAGTTCCCGGACATTGCCGGGCCAGTCGTAGTCCAGAAAGAGATTGAGCAAATCCGGGGCGATTTCCCGCAAAAAAATATTTTTATTATGGATGTTCCTGCGGATGAAGTGACGGCAAAGGTCCGGGATGTCCTCTTTTCTGTCCTTTAACGGCGGGATATGGATGACCATGGCGGCCAGGCGGTAGAGCAGGTCCGTGCGTATGACGCTGCTGCCTTCACCGCTCAGTAGATCCACGTTGCTGGCGCTGATGATGCGGCAGTTGACGGGAATTTCCTGCTTGCCGCCGATGCGGCGAATCTTCTTTTCCTGGATTGCCCGGAGCAATTTCCCTTGGAGAGTGAGGGGTAGGGAATTGACTTCATCGAGGAAAAGTGTTCCGTCTCGTGCCTCCTCAAACAGGCCCCGGGTATCGATGGCGCCGGTGAAGGCGCCTTTCACCGTGCCGAAGAGAATGCTCTCGATGAGGTTTTCAGGCAAGGCGGCGCAGTTGACGGAGACGAATTTGCTCCGGGCCGTGCGGCCGGCATTGTGGATGCCCTGAGCAAAGAGTTCTTTGCCGGTACCGGTGGCGCCAATGATCATCACCGGCTGCTCGTATTGGGCCGCCTTGTTGGCGAGGCTGATGCATGCTCTGATCGGGGCAGAGGAGCCTATGATATTTTCCAGGAAATAATAGGCGTCACCCTTCTCTTTCAAGGTCTGGGCCACCACTTTCTTTTCCATGGAGATGGTCTTGTCCACGAACTGCTTGATCTGAAAGAGATCGACGCCGACTTCATAAGTACCGACGAAATCACCGCCGTAGAAAAAGGGATAGCAGGAATAGAACAGGTAAGTCTGATTGCCGATGGGGGAGATGTAGGCACTGAGCTTATCCAGCACCGGCTTGCGGCTCTTGATCACCTCGGTGGTGGCCAGGTTCTGGGGCTGAGCGGCAAAATCCGCATAGACCTCCAGCTCTGTTTTGCCGATGGTGGTTGCGGTGAGGCCGTCCTTTTGATTGACGATATTGTTGAAGAAGAGGATCTTGCCCTCCTCATCGGTGGCCAGGATTCCTTCATGAATATGTTCCATAATATCGTGGAGCATGCTGTTTTCCCTTTTGAGGGCTTCCGTTTCCGCTTTCCACTGGGCTTGGGTTTTCGGCTTTGTATCCATTTTACACCTCCGCTTTTTCTGACTGTAGCAATTTCTTGACACTTTGTCAAGGCTTTTGGCGCTTCTCCTTGCCGGAATCTTCACCCAAAAGAACGTTACCGGTCACTTCTTTTCAGCAATGGCGGTTTATTCTTAATGGGGAGGTAGGCGTGGGTGATTTACTTGAATATATCTTAACATTTATTAAAAACTCTTAAAGAATCGCCGAAATTGTGGACATCGGCTGGGGTGCATGCTATAATTTAATTGAAATGTATCACCTTAAAGTGTGCAAACAGTAATAGAAAGATCTTGGTACGAAGATGCTGAAACTGGAAACCAAGTCCATTGCCCCCCGCCGGGAGGCAATGGCAAGCTACGCGCAAAAAGTGGCAAAAGCCCACCAAAAGCTTCACGACGGTTCTCTCGCAATGACCGGCTGGGTGGATCTGCCTGCAAACGTCAATGAGACGTACCTGGCGGAGATTTTAACGGTATCCGCGGAGATTCGCCGGCAATATACGGCCCTCGTGGTCATCGGTATCGGCGGCTCTTATCTGGGCACCCGGGCCTGTTATGATTTGCTGGAGGCAAGCCGTTGTGGCGTGAAGCTTTTTTTTGCCGGTTGGAACTTGGGGGGCAGATATCACGAAAAATTGCTGCAAAAATTAGACGGTCACGATGTGGCGCTCTGCGTCATTTCCAAATCGGGGACGACATTGGAAACAACCTTGGCCTTCAATCTTCTAAAGAACTATATGGAAGGCCGCTACGGCAGGGATTTCAGCGACCGGGTCTATGTGATCACCGGCGAAAACAGCGGCGCCCTACGGCAAGAGGCCGTGGAAAAGGGGTATCGTGTTTTTTCCCTTGATGAAGAGATCGGCGGCAGGTACAGCGTATTGACCTGTGTGGGTCTGCTGCCCCTGGCGGCTGCCGGCATTGATGTCGCCGCTCTGCTTGACGGCGCGAAAGCGGCATACGACGACTTGAACTGTGCCGATATGGAACAAAATCCTTGCTACCAATATGCCGCTTACCGCAATGTACTTTTTGCGGAAGGCAAGGTGACGGAGTTTTTCTCCTTTGTTGAGCCGGAGATGTTCCGGTTTGGTTTTTGGCTGAAACAGCTTTTTGCCGAGAGTGAGGGCAAAAACTGTCGTGGTATTTATCCCTCGGCGCTTTTGTACAGTACCGATCTTCATTCCGTGGGCCAATTTTTGGAGGACGGCCATCCGATCTTTTTTGAGACGATGATCACTTTGGCCTCCTATGCCACAGGTAGCGCCGCTGAGGGGTATCAAAATATATATCATGAGCATACGATGGCGATGGCCGACGCCGTTTACCATGTGCGCAATGAAAAGGCCACACCCATCATGAAGCTGACCATGGACGCCCTTGACGCGAAGAACTTGGGCTATATGATCTATTTTTTTGAAAAGGCCTGTGCCATGAGTTGTTTGCTGATGGGGGTGAATCCCTTTGATCAGCCCGGTGTAGAAGCGTACAAAAATCAGATGAGATTATTATTGGATTGATAAAGGGGTCAGTGTATTGGAATATAACGAATTGATCGCCAGATACTTATATTGGCAAGGAAATGCCGAAGGAACGGTACAAGAAGAACTGGAAGCCATTGCCGCCGACGATAAAGAAATCGAGGACCGCTTTTATTGTGATCTTTCTTTCGGCACAGCGGGCATGCGGGGCAGAATGGGTGCGGGTACCAACCGGATGAATCACTATATGGTGCGCCGGGCCACCCGAGGGCTGGCCACTTATATCGATAAGCACGGCGGCAAAACCGCCGGCGCGGCCATTGCCTACGATACGCGGCATCATTCCGCGGAATATGCCTTGGAGGCGGCGCGAACCCTCTGCGACTGCGGCATCAAGACCTATCTCTTCCGCATCCCTTCGGCGACGCCGCTGCTTTCCTACGCCTTGCGGCGTTTGGGGTGCGCCGCCGGGATTGTCATCTCGGCGAGCCACAATCCAAAAGAGGATAACGGCTATAAGGTTTACGACCAATATGGCTGCCAGATGATTCCGGAAGCCGCCAATGAAGTGGCGGCGTATGTTTGGGAATCTTCTCCCTTCGGTGAGATCATCAGTGAGGAAGCCGCCAAAGAACAGGGGCTTTTGATCGATCTCGGCGAGGAGATGCAAAAAGAATTCTGCTATGAAACGATGAAACAGTCTCACCCCATCGCCAAAGAGGCGGTGGCGGCTTTGAAAACAGTGTTTACGCCCCTTCACGGCACCGGTTATGTACCCATCAGCTTTGTTTTGAAGGCCAAGGGGTATCCGGTTTCCATCGTGCCGGAACAGGCCGCCCCCGACGGCGGTTTTCCTACGGTGAAAAAGCCCAATCCCGAAGAGCACGACGCTTTGGCCATGGGCATCGCCCAGGCGGAACGGGAAGACGCCGATCTTGTCTTGGGTACCGATCCCGACTGCGACCGTGTCGGCGTCGCCGTCAAAACAGAGGAAGGTTATCGCCTGCTCAACGGTAATCAAATCGGCGCGCTCCTCATCCACTACGTGTTAACCAGAAGAAAAGAAAAATTGAAGAAGAATGCCGTCATCCTGAAATCCATTGTCACCAATGATTTTGGCGCCGCCGTGGCCAAAACCTTCGGCGTCGAGACTGTGGAAACCCTGACGGGCTTTAAATACATCGGGGAAGCCATGACCGCTTACGAAAAAAGCGGTGAAAAGGACTTTGTTTTGGGCTATGAAGAGAGCTACGGTTTTCTCATCGGTAAGCATGTCCGAGATAAAGACGCTGTCGTCTCCTCCCTGCTCATCTGTGAAATGGCAGCGTATTACAAAGAAAAAGGGTTCGGCCTTTACGATATTTTGGCATCCCTGCACCACCGTTTCGGTTTTTATCTCGATTCCATGGATTCCGTGACCTTCCCCGGTAGCGCCGGGATGGCCAGGATGAAAGAGATCATGGCGTCTCTGCGGGGAAACGAAACCCTTTTCGGTGCGGAACAAGTCCGTATTGACGACTATATCGACGGTCTTTACGGTCTCCCCGGCGCCGATGTACTGAAATACGTTTTTGCCGACGGTTCCTGGGTGGCGGTGCGTCCTTCCGGTACGGAGCCGAAACTGAAAATTTATTATTCCGTCCGCGCCAAGAATGAACGGGAAGCTGCGGCGAAAACTATGTCTCTCAGCGATATCATGTTGGAGGCGGTGGAATAAAGGAGCGCAAGATGAAAGGAATCGTCCTCTCGGCGGGGAAGGGTACCCGCTTATATCCCATGACAAAGCCATGTTGTAAACCGCTTTTACCGATTTATGACAAGCCGATGATCTGTTATCCTTTGGCCACTTTGCTGATGGCGGGGATCACGGAGATTTTGGTGATCGTACCCCCCGGTGGGGAAGGGCCCTTTCGTGAATTGCTGGGGGACGGCAGCCGTTACGGCGTTTCCGTTTCCTATCGGGAGCAACCGGTACCCCGAGGCATTGCCGACGCCTTTATGGTCGGTGAGGAATTCATCGGCAGCGATGACGTTTGTTTGATTCTCGGCGATAATATCTTTTACGGACCTGCTTTTCGTGACGATTTAAAAAAAGCCGCGTCCCTTCAAGAGGGCGCGACGGTTTTCGGTTATTATGTGGAGGATCCCCGGCCCTTTGGCGTCGTGGAGATCGGAGAGAACGGCAAAGCCCTTTCCATTGAGGAAAAGCCCGCCAAGCCCAAATCCAACTACATCATCCCCGGCCTCTATTTTTACGATCATCGCGTGGTGGAAATCGCCAAAACCGTCACCCCTTCGGCCCGGGGAGAACTGGAAATTACCGCCGTGAACAACGCCTATCTGGATCGGGGAGCCCTTCGCGTGATCCCCCTGGCAAAAGATTTTGCCTGGTTCGATACGGGAACCGCGGAAAGCATGTATCAGGCCGCTTCCGCCGTCCGCGCCTACCAAGATGAAACCGGAGAGCAACTGGGTAATTTGGAAGCCATTGCTTATGAACGCGGCCTCATCGACAGAGTAGCTTTGGCCCGCGCCGCCGCGGAACTTTCCGCCACGGAGTATGGCAAGTATTTACAGTCGCTTTTGGTGTAAAGAAGACCAAGATAGGACAATAAAAATGAAAAGCGGGCGCCCCTTTTTATGGCTGCAAAGGCATAGAAAGGGGCGCCCTTTTTGCGTAAAAAAGAGCGGCAGAGAAAACCCTGCCGCTCTTTTCCATATTTATTTAGTTGCGATTGATGGCGATTTTGCCGCTGCGTACCACTTCAATGATACCCGTTTCGGCCAAAAGCAGGCAAATCGCGTCGATCTTATCTTCGTCGCCGGTCATTTCGATGACCATGGTTTCAGGATGCACATCGACGATTTTGGCGCGGAAGATATTGACGATGTCGATGATATCGGAACGCTGCTCCTGGGGGGCGCTGACTTTGATCAGGGCCATTTCCCGGTTGATCGACGGGGTGGAAGTTAAATCTTCCACTTTGACTACTTCCACTAATTTCGCAATTTGGTGATAGATCTGTTTCAGTTCATCATCGTCGGCCACGTCCACCACGACGCAAATACGGGTTTTATCTTCTTCACCGCAGTTGCCGGCGTTGATTGTATCAATGTTGAATCCTCTTCTGGCAATGAGTCCCACAACATGGGTGAGCACTCCGGGACGGTCTTCTACGGTAACGGCAAAGGTGTGTTTGCGTTCCATCAGAATTCACTCCATTCCATCATTTCTTCCAAGGAGGCTCCCGCGGGAACCATGGGGTATACATTTTCATCGGGGGTGACCATCACTTCGACGAGGTAAGGTTCTTTGGCTTTTTGGGCTTCTCTGAGGGCTGCTTCCAGGTCCTTGCGTTCGGTGACCCGTTGAGCCCCGGCGCCAAAGGCCTCGGCCAGTTTTGCGAAATTGGTATCGATATGAAATTGTGAATGACTCATATGACCGTTGAAGAACAGTCGCTGCCATTGCTGTACCATGCCGAGACAGCGGTTGTTCAAGACGATGACTTTAATGGGCAAATGATGTTCCACGGCAGTGGCCATTTCCTGACAGTTCATCAGAAAGCCGCCGTCGCCGATGAAGACCCAAACCTCTTCCTTTTCCCTGCCGATTTGGGCGCCAATGGCGGCGGGCAGGCCGTAGCCCATGGTACCCAGGCCGCCGGAGGAAAGGAAGGAGCGGGGGATTTTTGATTGATAAAGCAGCGCGCTCCACATCTGGTGCTGTCCCACGTCGGTAACGACCACCGCTTCGCCTTCGGTCAGTTGGGAAATAGTTTCAATGACCTTTTGCGGTTTGATCTCTTCTCCCTTGGCTTTTCCGTAGACGATGGGTTTTTCTGCTTTCCATTTTTTCACCGTATCCTGCCACGCTTTGATCTTCGGTTTCTTGACGATCTCCAAAAGCTTTGTCAGAGACCATTGCAGATCCGCCAAAACACGGGCGTCGATTTTTACGGTTTTGTCGATTTCCACAGGGTCGATTTCAAATTGAACGATTTTGGCGTTTTTGGCAAAATTGTGGACATTGCCGGTGACTCGGTCGGCGAAGCGCACGCCGATGCCGATCAGCAGATCGCAATCGCAGACCGCGCGGTTGGCGGGGACGGTGCCGTGCATTCCCAGCATACCCAGGTGCAACGGTTCATCATTGGGATAGACGCTCACGCCCATTAAGGAGTTGACCACAGGGATGCCGGTTTTTTCCACGAGCTTGCGAAAGAGCAAGGCGCTGCTTTTGTCGTTGGCGCCGCCCCCCACAAAGAAAACCGGTTTTTTGGCCGCGGCCATGAGTGACGCCGCGGTTTCCACTTCTTTCAGATCACCCTCATAGGTGGGATGATACGCTTCCATGGTGATATCTTCTTCAAAATCCGGTTGGATTTCCGCGAGAAACAGGTCTTTGGGCACATCCACCACGACGACGCCGGGACGGCCCGTGCGTGCCACGTAAAATGCCTGGCGCAAAACTTTCGCCAGTTCCTCGGGATCACTCACGAGGTAATTATGCTTGGTGATCGGTGTGGTGATGCCTCTGATATCGGCCTCCTGGAAAGAATCTTTGCCGATGGCGGCCCGGGGTACTTGGCAGGTGATGCAGACCATGGGAATGGAATCAATATTGGCGGTGGCGATGCCGGTCACCAGGTTGGTGGCGCCGGGGCCGGAGGTGGTGATGCAAACACCAACCTTTCCCGTGGAACGGGCGTAACCGTCGGCGGCGTGGGCCGCACCCTGCTCATGCCGGGTTAAAATATGCCGGATTCCCGATTCATATAACGCGTCATAGAGAGGGAGGGCCATACCTCCGGGATAGCCAAAAATCGTGGTGGCACCTTCTCTTTTCAATACTTCAACAACGACTTCTGCACCGGTCATAAAAACCTCCTCCTCTCATGAATTCTATCATACTTACATAATAATGTATTAACCCAAAGTATAACATAGCGGTAAGAAATATGACAAGTACTTTTTTAGAATCCGCGTTGTTTTTGTCAGTTTTTTTGATACGGTCATTGCCTGATCATGACAATGTTTTTCGTTCTCCCGTCTTATAATGAGAACAAGGGGGGATGGCCAATGACTGTCTGTACCGTCTATGGAGACCTGCTCTTTTTTACTGATTTTCTCATGGATCTGGCTCTGCTTTTTGCGGTGATGCGCTTTGGCAACTTCAAAACGCGGCTTTTCTTCCCCGTGGCCGCCGCGTCCTTGGGCGGTATGTATAGCCTGCTCACCGTCTTACCGGCTTTTGTCTTTTGGCGATCGTGGTATGTGAAGCTGCTATTCTCCCTGCTGATGGTAAAAATCGCCTTCCCGCATCTGACGGGAAAGCGTTTTTTTACCGCCTTCGTCTACTTTTATTTGATCGGTTTTGCCATGGCCGGGGCTGTCCTCGCCCTTTCCTGGCTCTTCACCAATGGCGGCTGGGCTCACGCGGGATTTTCCTATACGGCAATGGGCCTGTCCGGTGCTGTGATCATCGCTTTGGCGTTGTCCCACTGGGGAAAAGTTTACGTAAAGCGTAACCTCAGAGAAAATGAGGCCACAGAGAAGGTGGTGATCCAGCTTGACGGTAAAAAGGCCAATCTTACAGCGCTTTTCGATACCGGCAACGAGCTCACTGATCCCGTAACGCGGTTGCCGGTGGTGGTGGTGGAATATGATGCCGTCAAGGAGATCCTGCCAGCCTATTTCCATACGGTTTTTTCCCGTTGCGGCGCCGACCATCCCGACCGGGCTCTGCTGCAATTACAAACTTACCCCATCGCTCACCGTCTGCGTTTGATCCCCTTTTCCTCCATTGGCAAAAGCAACGGCATGATGCTGGGAATCCGTCCCGATAAACTTTGCTTCCCCGCGCGAAAAAAGAAAGAAGCGGAAGATGTTGTGATCTGTTTTTACCGAGGTACGATGCATATCAGAGAGAATTGCCGCTGCATCGTGAACCCGGCCATCCTTGACATGATGTAGGAGGTCATTATGGAAAACAGTGTGTTGGAAAAACTGCGTACGGTGCTCTTGCAGCACCTCAATCTCAATGAAAACGGAAACAGTGTTTTATACGTTGGCGGCTCCGACGTATTGCCCGCGCCTTTTTCCCCCGAGGAAGAGCGGGAAATGTTGATGAAAATGGCCCATGCCGACGAAACGGCAAGAGCGGCCCTGATCGAGCACAATTTGCGTCTCGTCGTTTATATCGCCAGGCGTTTTGAGAATACCGGCGTCTATATTGAGGATCTCGTCTCCATCGGCACCATCGGTCTGATCAAGGCGGTGAATACCTTTGACGTGACAAAAAAGATTAAGCTGGCCACTTATGCTTCCCGCTGCATCGAAAACGAGATTCTGATGTTTTTAAGGCGTAACGGCAAAACCAAAGGAGAGGTATCTTTTGACGAACCCCTCAATGTCGATTGGGACGGCAACGAACTGTTGCTGTCCGATATCATGGGCACCGACGCGGATCTCTGTTCCCGGGAACTGGAAGAGGAGGTGGACAAAGCACTGCTGAAAATGGCCATGGAGAAGCTCACGGACAGGGAACGTACCATTGTGGAGCTGCGCTATGGTCTCACCGCTGACGGGGAGGAAAAAACCCAAAAGGAGGTCGCCGATATTTTGGGTATTTCCCAATCATACATCTCCCGGCTGGAAAAGCGGATCATCCGCCAGCTGCGCAAAGAAATCCAAAAGACATTATAAAAATAATTTGTGAAAATGTGAAGAACTGCGGTTTTTACCGCGGTTTTTTATTTTTCACGGAAAAGACACAGGAGACTGGTACAATCAGGATTGATTTGCAATCAACGGGGAAAAATGATAAAATAACTATTATATGTCTTGGAGAGATCATGGGATGGTAAGAGACCGTTTTGAAGAAAGAAAAACAAAGGGAAAGCACCGTTCTGCCCGGCGCCAAAGGCAGCGTTTCACGGTGCTGCTGATGGCCGGTGCGGTCACCCTCTGCCTGGCCGGGGCCGCCTTGGCCTACGGGCTTTGGGGCACGAATGACACGCATGACACGGATCAGAAAACCGCCACAGCGGCGGGAGATGCACCGGCGTCGTCGGAAACGCAAAACGCCGCCACCGGCGGCGACAACACCGTGGCGGCTGATCCCAGCAGCGGCTACGGCCAATTGGTGAATCGCAGCCATCCCCTGAAGAATGCGGAAACTTACGAACCCGACGATTTGGTGGAGGTGGCTTACGCATATAACGGCAACGGTCAGTTGCTGCGGAAAGATGCTGCGGAAGCCATGGAAGCGCTGATCGCCGCCTTTAAGGCGGATTATCCTGATCTGCCGATCTATACGAAAAGCGGCTATCGCAGCTACGCTTTACAAAATACCTACTATACAAATCAGATCAGCGTATACGGCGATGCCTATGAGGCCGCCACGATTTCCGCGATTCCCGGCACCAGCGAACACGAGCTGGGTCTTGCCATGGATTTGACCATTGACGGTTCCCTGACCGCCGGTTTTGAAGAAACCACCCAGGGACAGTGGTTTTTGGCCCACTGCAATGATTACGGTTACATCCACCGCTATCCCAAAGGCAGCGAATTGATGACCGGCATCATCTACGAGCCCTGGCACTTCCGCTATGTGGGCAAGGAGATCGCCGCCGATATGGCCGCGAAAAACGTGTCCACCCTGGAGGAGTATTACGGCCTCTACCTTGATGCTAAGGATATCGACAATTACGTGCCATTTTTACAATGATGGATTACCGATGAAAGAGAAGGGGATGCGCGGCGATGTCCACAGTCTTAACGATGCTGGCGAATGCGGCGGATATACTGATTCTTACCTTCGTCATCTATAAAATACTGATGCTGCTCAAGGATAACCGGGCGATGCAGTTGATGAAAGGCATCGTCGTTTTGGTGTTGCTTTATTTTGTCAGCGGCTGGCTCCATTTGAACGCGGTTCATTTCCTTTTGGAACAGGGCTGGAGTGTTGTGGCCATCGGTATCGTGATCATCTTTCAGCCGGAACTCAGAAGTCTCCTGGAACACCTCGGCGGCAAGGGGACTCTTTTAAATTTACAGCCGAAACCGCTGCCCAAGGAACGCATCATCGCCGAAGTAAAGAAGGCTTTGGCCACCGCTGCCGCGGGCAGAATCGGAATGCTCCTGGTCTTTGAAGGCAAAACAGGCCTTCGGGAATACATCGAAACAGGTACGATGGTGGAAGCCACGGTGAGCCACGAATTACTACAAAACCTCTTTTTTAAAAACGCACCCCTCCATGACGGCGCTGTGATCATCCGCAAAAATCGCGCTGCCGCCGCCGGTTGTATTATGCCCCTGACGACGAATCCCGGGATTGATCCCGCCCTCGGTACCCGGCACCGGGCAGCACTGGGCATTTCCGAAGTTTCCGACAGCCTCGCTTTGGTGGTTTCCGAAGAGACCGGCCGCATCTCCGCGGCCAGGTTCGGCAAGCTCCAGCGGCGCATCTCTTTGGAAACAGCGGAAGATCTGATGCGAAAGTTTTTCGCCGGAGAGCAGAAGAAAAAACAAAGACCGATCATCAAAAGGAGGGAGCTGTCATGATGGAGCCATTGAAAAAGTTTTTCCGCAAAGGCAATTTCTTATATTTGCTGATCGCCTTCGCTTTGGCCGTTTTATTGTGGCTGGCGGTAACGAAACCCTTCCTTTTCCCTTTTTAAATCTGTAAAATCTAAGATTTCGAATTTCGAAAGAATACAATGGAGAGAAGAATCATGAGCAAGCAATTTGGAACCGACGGCGTCCGGGGGGAAGCCAACGTAAAACTCACGCCGGATCTTGCCTTTGCCATCGGCAGGGCCCTCACGGCCCTTTTGCAAAGGGAAAGGCAGGCGGCGGGGAAAGAGGAACGCCCTGTGATCCTGGTGGGAAAAGACACCCGGCTTTCCGGTGATATGCTGGAGGGCGCTTTGGCCGCAGGGGTTTGCGCCCAAGGCGGTCTGATGCTGTCTTTGGGCGTCATCCCCACGCCGGCCGTCTCCGCCCTGGTGCGGGAAGAAAAGGCCGACGCCGGGGTGGTGATTTCCGCCTCCCATAACCCCTTTTACGATAACGGCATCAAGATTTTTGGCGCTGACGGCAGAAAATTTGCCGATGAAAAGGAAGCGGCCATGGAGGCGATGATCGCCGCCGCCGATTATCCGCCCCTGGCGCAAAAGGAGCGGATCGGGAAGGTGCTTCCTTATCCCCACGGTGGCGAAGTATACATCAGCCGCCTGAAAACGTTTTTTCCCCTTTCCCTTTCCGGACTGAAAGTGGTGGTGGATACGGCCAACGGCGCTACCTCGAATTACGCCCCGGCTCTGCTCAGGGATTTGGGCGCTACGGTGATTGATCTTTTTCACGATTACGACGGCGTCAATATCAATGAGGGCTGCGGCTCCACCAAGCCCCATATTATGGCGGCCAAGGTCAAAGCCAGCGGCGCCGACCTCGGCATTGCCTATGACGGGGATGGCGACCGCTTGATCATGGCAGATCATCGGGGGCAGATCGTTGACGGCGATATGATCATGGCGCTAACGGCGAAATATTTAAAGGAAAAAGGCGAACTGGCGGAAAACCGTCTTGTGGTTACCGTGATGAGCAATCTCGCCCTCAAACTGGCCATGAGCCAGCTGGAAATTGAACTGTCGGTGACCTCCGTGGGGGATAAAAACGTCATGGTAGAGATGGATCAAAGCGGCGCCGTTCTCGGCGGCGAACAGTCCGGGCATCTGATCCTCTCCCGCTATAACCCTACCGGCGACGGGATTTTATCATCGTTAATGGTATTAAAGATCATGACGGAGACCGGAAAAACCCTAAAGGAACTGTCTTCCATCGTTAAGCCGCTGCCGCAGATCCTCTATAATATTACCGTAGAACATGGCGCCTCCTGGCAGCAAAATCCTGCTATCACCGCTGCCCTGGGCCACGCCGAGACGAAACTTGGCGCCAAAGGCCGCATTTTGATTCGCCCCTCCGGCACAGAGCCGCTCTTACGGGTGATGGGCGAAGGCGGCGACAAAGAGGAATTGGAAGCGGTGCTGCAAGAGCTCATCAAGGTGATAGAGGAAGAACTCCCTTGCCAAAAGCAGGAGAAACCGGAATAAAATAGAAATAATAAAATTTATATGAGAAAACTGCATGAAAGGAGTTGATCATCATGTGCGGAATCGCGGGCTATATCGGTGAAAAAGAAGCGCTACCGTTTTTGATCAGCGGATTGAAAAAACTGGAATATCGGGGTTACGATTCAGCAGGAATTGCCATTTACCATAACAATCATATCGAGGTGCACCGCCAGGCTGGGAAAATTGTTGATTTGGAAAAAGCCATCGAGGGGTTGACCATTGAGGGAAGCCAAGGCATTGCCCATACCCGCTGGGCCACCCACGGCGCACCCTGTAACCGCAACTCTCATCCCCACCGGGACAGTCACGGCCACATCGCCGTGGTGCATAACGGAATCATTGAAAATTATCTGGAGATCAAAAAAGAACTGGAGGCCAAAGGCCACCGGTTTTATTCGGAAACCGACACCGAAGTCATGCCAAACCTGATTGCCCATTGCTATGAAGGCGATCTTTTACAGGCAGTTTGGAAAGCCAAAGAAAAATTGCGCGGCTCTTATGCCGCGGTCTGCATGAGTCAGGACGACCCTGATTATCTTGTAGCCATCCGCCAGGACAGTCCCTTGATCGTCGGTTTTGGTAAAGATGGCAATTATCTTGCTTCGGATATCCCCGCCCTCATCGGCTATGTCGATCGTTACGTTGTCTTGAAAAACGGGGAAACCGCCGTTTTGACCAGGGACGGCGTGACCTTCTACGCCGATGGCAAGGAAATTCATCCGGTCCCGGAAGCGATGACCATGGATCTGGCCGCGGCAAAAAAAGGCGGCTATGAGCATTTTATGCTGAAAGAAATTTTCGAGCAGCCCAGAGCATTGCGGGATTGTCTCAGTGGCAGAATCGTTTCGGATGGGAAAAAGATTGATCTTGGTGAATTGAAGCTCAGCGCTGAAAAGGTGGCCGGTATCAAAAAAATCGTCATGGTGGCCTGCGGTACCGCCTATCACGCCTGCTTTGTCGGGCGCTACGTCTACGAGAAATTGTTAAAGATCCCCGTGGAAATCGATATCGCCTCGGAGTTTCGCTACCGTGACCCGATTTTGGATGAACACACCCTGACCATTGTCGTCTCCCAAAGCGGTGAGACCGCCGATACTTTGGCCGCCTTGGCCGAAGCGAAGAGGAAGGGCAGCCATATTTTGGCCATCACCAACGTCTGGGAAAGTTCCATTGCCCGCGATGCCGACGATGTGATCTATACCCGGGCGGGCCTCGAAATCGCCGTGGCTTCCACCAAGGCTTACAGCACCCAGGTTTTAGCGATCTATCTCTTAGGTCTCTATATGGCCGAAATCAAGGGGGCCATGAGCACAGCGGAAATCGGCGAGGTCGTTGATGAACTCTACCGCCTCCCCGGCAAGGTTCAGCAGATTCTTGACGACAATCTTGAGACCATCAAGACTATGGGAGAAGCCATCACCCAATATGAAGACGCTTTCTTTATCGGCCGCGGCCTCGACTATGTCGTGGCCTTGGAAGGGGCGCTAAAGCTGAAAGAAATTTCCTATATCCATGCCGAAGCTTATGCCGCCGGGGAGCTGAAACACGGTACTTTAGCCTTGATTGTCGATGGCGTGCCCGTCGTCAGTCTCCTGACCCAGCGGAAACTCAAGGAAAAAATGATCAGCAACATCAAGGAGGCCCAGACGAGAGACGGTCAGATCTTTGCCATTGCCTTTGCTGGCGACGAGATGGCCGCGGAAGTGGCCGATCATGTCTGCTTCATCCCGGAAACCTTGGATATTTTGGCGCCGATCCTAACGGTGATCCCATTACAGCTATTTGCCTATTACGCTTCGATCAAGCGCGGCATTGACGCCGACAAACCCAGGAATCTGGCGAAAAGCGTCACTGTGGAATAAGGGATCAAAATCGTGTCAATATAAATATAAATATGAAAAGAGACGACTCCCGCCCGGGGAAACCGGGCGGGAGCCATCTTTTTTTGGCGGTATTTTTATTCTGCAACTACATCTGCTGTTTTAGCGT
>DLGE01000006.1 GCA_002482535.1 Peptococcaceae bacterium UBA7702
GGCGCTGACGGTGCCACTGGACCTACTGGTCCGGCTGGCGACGGAGCGATCATTCCCTTTGCCTCCGGCACACCTGTCGCTTTGACCACAGTACTCGGCGGATTGCTGAATACCTCCAGCGCCGTTGGGTTCGGAAATAACCTCCCCGGTGTCTCTGCTGTTGGCGGAAACATCAATTTGCTAGGTTTGACAAACTTTGCCTTCTCCGTGCCAAGAGATGGTGTCATCACTTCTTTGGCCGCTTATTTAAGCATCAGTGCCGGACTCAGCCTGATCGGCTCCACGGTAACGGTTACCGCTCAGCTGTTCCAGTCCACCACGCCTGACGACAACTTCGTTGCGGTTCCGGGTGCAGTGGTCACACTGGCACCGCCCCTTACAGGATTGATTTCCGTTGGCGATATCAGCAGCGGTATCACCACTGGGCTGAATATCCCCGTTACCGCGGGAACCAGATTGCTTCTGGTATTCTCTGCGAATGTTACAGACGGTCTTGATTTGGCGGCGGCCATCGCAGGCTATGCCAGCGCCGGTCTGGGGATTAGCTAAAACGTTCATCATCTGACACAGAATCATAGCGTAGCTTTTGTATCAGTCACAGAATGACAGGGCGTCTATTTACAGACGCCCCGTCAGACTTTACTCACGGATTGAGGCCGGAGCGATTTAGCAAATCGCCCCGGCCTTATAACTTTCTAAAACCTTATTTATTTTTCAGCGATTTAAAATACTGGCGATTAAAAGCCACCGACGGATCATCGGGTTTCCATTTCGCCGCCAATTCATTACAGTTTTCCGCCAAAGCGCTGTGACCCATGCGATCATAGCAGACGGAAAGCTCAAGAAACGGAATGAACCCCCAACAATCCTCCCGGATAAAACCAACGTTAGCCTTAGGTTTGGATAACGTAGTCGCCAGCTTAAACCAAAAGATAGCTCGAGCAAAGTCATTTTGTTTTTTATAAAAATAACCCAGGGCGCAACAGGCTTCCGCCCGAGGCGTATCATAAAGAAAACTACGCAATAGCGCCAAATGCTGTTCCTTGGCCAGCTGCAACTGTTCGTAGCAAACGGCCAATTCGATGCAGGCATAGATATTATCTTCCTGCCAGCCTTTCCCCTGATCGAGAAAATCGAGAAAAGCCTCTGCAGCCGCTTCATATTTACCATTATCTTTTAGTTCCCTGGCGTAATAGTACATGCCCCTGGGAGAAAGGGGGGTTCCCGCAGCGCGTATCTTTTCATAAATCGAGAGATTCCTCTTTGACGAATTCCCGGTGTGATCCGGTTCTTTGCTATGGGTAACGGCGACTTCCGACAAAATGACATTCCCCGAAACCCGTAAATATTCATGAACCGGTTCTTGCCACTGAAAATGGCATTCCCGTTTCACGAGGCGTTCCCGGTAAAAAGAAAAAGTCACATTGTGATCTTGATCAAAACCGACGTTATATTTCATCATCACTGCATCCACCGACGGATCTAACGTCTCCTTCAGTTTTTTGAAACCTTCCCTATCTTTTGGCAGCAACACATCGTCGCCGTCCAGCCAGATGATATAATCCATGGTCGCTTTGGCGAAAGAAAAATTGCGCGCCGCGGCAAAATCATCGATCCATTCAAAATCAAACACACGGTCCGTATATTGATGCGCAATCTCTTTTGTGCGGTCCGTTGACCCCGTATCCACGATAATCATTTCATCCATCAGATCGCCAACCGACGACAAACAGCGCTCTAAGTTCTTTTCCTCATTTTTCACAATCATACAGAGACTGAATGTTTGCATGACGCATCCTCCATAAAACACTACTGATTTCTACTATAATATGGAAAAAACAGCAATTGAGGAACGGCAAACACCCTCTCTTGAAAAACGGCATATATGTATAGCGTGTGTTGATTATTTGTAATTCTTCAGCCTCTGCCCTCATCGCAAAAACTTCTCCATCATGAGCAATTTTTTCGGTGCGATAAGGGGAATACTAAAATACACTGCCAAGAGAACTGTCTTTTACTGGCATTTCATGAAAACCCGCGACGTAAAAAGACAGCACGAAGGCTAAAATAGACGAAGATTCCCCCAAAAACGACACCTTCTGTTACTTGACATTTGAAAATATTTTCCTTACCATTTAAAGTGATGGTATTTGACCATCAAAGATATGGGCTTTTTTAAGCCAAAGGAAGTGTTATTATGAATACGGCAACTTTAAGAGCGATGGAAAGAACTGAAAAACCGAAGAAACTAAGGAAGACGGAATTTGTTCCCGGCGTTCTCAACGGTCCCAACGCTGTTTCCGTCCCTGTAAAGTTCCAAATTGCAGCGTTGAACAAAATCATCACAAAACACGGAATCAATGCCAAGGTCTGGGTTGAATACGGCGACGAAAAGAAATTCGGTTTGATGAAGGAAGTACAAAAACACCCCGTCAGCGGGCAGATTATCCACGCGGCGATTCAACTGATCCCCACGGATCAGGAAATCAAAATGCAAGTTCCCATTCAGTTCCACGGCAACGAAGCCCTGGAAAAGAAAATGATGCAGCTGCTGATCTTAAAATCCGAAGTGGAAGTAACCGGGGAAGCCGCCAAAATTCCCGGAGTTCTCGTTGTTGACGCCAGTGAAATGATCACCGGCGACAACGTCACGGCAGCCCATTTCGACTTGCCGGCAACCATCAAAATACTCGATGCCGAAGACGAAATCTACGCCATGATCAAAGATGTCAAGGAAACCGTTATTGATATTGAAGAGGAGCCCAAGGAAGAAGCAGAAACCAAAGCGGCAGTGGAAGAAGAATAAGCTTATAAATTGAACCGTTCCCTCTAACCGTAAAAAAAGTGTCCCCGAATACCAGTGCGCGCACTGATAAAATGGGGACACTTTTTTGTTTTTCAGTCATACAATGCCACTATGCTTCACGGCCAAGGGACAGGGAAAGCGCCTGTTCCATTCGATACATACCTTTATCTTTGGCCATAATCCATTTTGCCGCATAGATGGCTCCCTGGCCAAAGGCGGCGCGGTTTAAAGATTCGTGGACAATGCGAATGGTCTGATTGGGCAGGCCGAAAACGACTTCATGTTTGCCGACAATGCCACCGACACGAATGGAATTGATGTGTTTTTCTTTATCAAGGCCCAAATCCTCGGCAATGCGAATGGCCGTACCCGAGGTATCTTTCTTTTCCTTAAAATGCTCTTCAATGATTTCAATATCAGCGTGGGGCGCGATTTTCTGAAGCACCTTGGAGGCTTCGATCAAGAAATTCACGCCAACGGTGATGTTGGGAGAATAGAGGACAGCGGATTCCCTACTCAAACCGATCAGATGTTCAAACTCCGTATCGTCATAATTTGAAATGGCGGAGACGATACGCGTGCCGTATTTCACGGCGTTTTGATATTCATTCACAGCGCACGCAGCGGAAAAATCAATGATAACATCGACTTTGTTCTTCCTGAAAAAGGTCTTTTGATCAATGTGGCTCAATGAATAAATGGCCCCTTCTTTATGCTCATGTCCTAAATAATGACTGGCATATTCTCCTTCATAAAGTGATGATTGCCGTACGATCCACTTTAATTCACAATCCTTTTCTTTGATGATTTCGTTGGCAACCGTGGATCCAGTTTTGCCAAAACCAAATAATCCGACAGATAGTCTCATCAAGCTCTCCTTTCATTCTAAATTTGTTTCCTTCGGATCATTGCGTTAACCTACGATGGGCATAATCAATCACTCTCACTTTCGACGCTTACGAGATTAGCTGACGGGTTCGGATGGAAAGTTCACCCTACGCGCAAGAGGCGATTCACCCCAAAAATGGTTTTCCCGCTCCCCAAAGGGACTCAGCGATGATCAAATTTGGAATATAAAAAGGCAAGGTAGTCCCGATAAAGACCCCTCACCCATTGAACCATACCATCAAACTGAGATTTCGTTTTATAAATCTCAGTACTATATATCTTTATATATTATAACGAACAAAGTATAAAAAGTCAATCAATTTTCTATCCGTCAATGGCAATCATTTCATACCAAAAGGCAAAAATACCATTATTTAATATTGAATTTATATCTGGTTTGTAATTTTTTATATAATATATGACTTTTTTGAGTTAAAATCCTACGATGTCGATGGAAACAATTGGATTGACGAAAATGATCTCATATACAATCAGCTTCAAATCTGGACAAAGGATGAGCATAAACTCTTTGCCATCGGTCAAGTTGGTATCGGCGCCATTTATCTGGTCACCATCTCCAGTGACTATGAGCTTAAGGATTCCTCCAATACACTCTATGGTTCAATCAGAAAAACCAGCATCTTCCTGCAGGAAAACGCAACTGCCGGAACGATATAGCATATCGATTTAAGCGTATAAATTTACATACCTTGCTCCATGGAATACATTGAGATTGCATCCTGCAATTTCTGTAAATTTAAAACTATCCCACGTATGGAGCCGTAGCACAATGAAAAAATGTGTTACAGCCCCTTTCTTTACGGCGAAAGCCGTAAAAACGCCGGACTTCTTTTCATCTTTTCTTCTTTTCAGACAGTTCGGCGCCGGATCCAATGATCCCTATTTCCTCTCATCGTCTGGGTCTGCAGGGAAGTCCAAAGGGACTGGGCGAACCCGATCCATGATTGAGCACAGACATAAAACAACCTGCTTTCTTTTGATTATCTATGTATCATATGCCGCTGATCAAGTGATGTGAAACAAGCCTCCCCCTCCCCTTTCAGAGAAACAAAAAAAACGCTCCCACCTTGAGGGAGCGCGATGCGGGGAGGTTGAACCTGCCAGTGCCGGTATCCATAAAAAACAGAAAAACTGCCAAAAATCAACTGTCGGCGTTTTGTTGCTCATGCTTCAGCCGTTGAACCAGCATATTCCAATCTTCCATAAACCGGCTCATCAGATTGGGGCGCCTCCTCACCGCCAAGGGATGATAGGAGACCATACAGGGATAGCCCAAAACAATATGCCAAAACCCTCTAAGATTTTTTACGCAGGCGTCGGCATCATTAAACATTGTTTGCGTAACAACGTCCCCCAAACAAACGATATACTTTGGCTGTGTCCTTTCTATTTGCCGAATCAGAAACGGTTTGCTGAAGGCCCGGGCCATTTCTTTATGATACCGGCGCAAAGGCCTGCATTTGAGAAGATACGTTACATAAACATGATCTGCCGTAAGATTCGCTTGAAACAAAGCCGTCTGCAAAGTTTGCCTCGTTGGGCAAACATATTCATTACCATCTTTGTCTTCCCGGGCTCCTGGATTGTCCAAAATAATAAAAATAGACGCTTGAGGATTGCCTTCCCCCCAAATAACACGTGACTTTTGTGTGCATAATTCACATTGCCGGTAGCTTTCGGTCTCTTCCGAAAATTTGTCCTCCGGCCAAACCGTCGGCCTAAAATTTGAGCTCATCGTTTACCCTCCAAAACCCGCCGCTATGGCTTAAATTTCTTGGAGCAATTGAAGTTATCTTACCCCAAATTGAATCATTCCATACCAGCCGCCAAAACCCACTTTCATCACCGCTTTCATATTTTAAACGCGACATTCTGTTTGCTCAATAACTTTTATTTAAAAGTCTTGTCATAAATCACCAATCATAGAGACATTGAAAACAGCGAACCGGCCAAAAACCATTTTTTCAAAAAAGTATTGACAGTTCGCCAGTCATGGTTTAATATATCTTACAACGTAATAGATAAACCATTGATTGAGAGTAGTACTTTGTCCTGTTAGGACTTTCAGAGAGCCGTTGCTGGTGGGAATGCGGCAGTGCGGGGACAAAGGAATGGACTCATGAGGGCGGGAAGAAAGCGGCGCTGGCCGTGAGTAATGTCCGACGGGAACTCCACCCGTTATCAAGGGAGCGTATATGATTGTATACGGCAGAGTGGGTGATTTTTCGCCAATTTGGGTGGTACCGCAGAAGTTATGAACGCTTTTGTCCTTTTTTAAGGGCAAAAGCGTTTTTTGTATTTTGATAGGAGGATTTATGGGACTGATACGATGGCGTAGCCGTAGCGTAATCTCGGCGATATCAATGATTGAGTGAATAAGGAGGAAACCATGTTTTATCCATCTTTGGAAAAGACTAAAGAACTGTCAAAAGGGTATGAACGAATCCCTGTCGCCATGGAGTTGATGGCCGACATAAAGACACCCATTGAAATGCTACGTAACATAAAAAATAAGAGCGAACACTGCTTTATCCTGGAAAGCGTCGCCGGTGCGGACAGTTGGAGCCGCTATAGCTTTCTCGGTTATATGCCTACGCTAACGGTAAAGGGCTGTGACGGAGTGGTCACGATGACGGAAAACGGAACATCCAGCACCCAGATTGCTCAACCGATGAAGGTGCTTCGTGAGTTACTCCGCAAGTATAAAAGTCCTGTAGTCGAAGGCCTACCGCCCTTCACCGGTGGATTGGTCGGATACTTTTCTTACGAGTTCATGCAATACACCACGCCGGCGCCGGTACTAAAAGGGAAAAACCCGCAAAAGTTTGACGATTTTCACCTAATGCTCATGGACAAAGTCATCGCCTTTGACCATTTTAAGCAGAAAATTTTCTTGATCACCAACATCTCCTCCCAGGGACTGGAGCAGAACTATGCCAACGCCGTGGCGACGCTAAAGGATATGGAGCGCTTGGTTCTTGACAACACCGTACACCCTACTGAAAATGTGACCTGCGGCAGGTTTTCGCCGGCCATGGAAAAGGAGCGGTTTTGTCAGGGGGTTGCATTTCTGCGCCGCCATATTGTCGAAGGCGATATTTTCCAGGCGGTGCTTTCAAACCGATATTCCGCACCCTTTGAAGGCTCCCTTTTGGAGACATACCGCGTCCTGCGCACGACGAACCCGTCGCCATACATGGTGTATATGCGTCTTGGTGATCTGGAAATCGCCTGTTCCTCGCCGGAAACCCTGGTGACGCTCCGCGGCGCCAAGCTGAACTCCTTTCCCCTGGCGGGGACGAAACCCCGATGCGCTGACAACCTGGAAAACACGCGGCGGGGGGAAGCGCTCTTAGGCGATGAAAAGGAACTGAGTGAACACGACATGCTTGTGGATCTGGCACGAAATGATTTGGCGAAGATCAGCGCTTTCGGCAGTGTTGCGCTGGAAAACTACCGTCAAGTCAAACACTATTCTCACGTGATGCACATCGCGTCAACGGTCACGGGGACGATTGCCCAAGGCAAGGACGCCCTGGATGCCGTAGCCGCGACCCTTCCCGCCGGGACCTTGTCGGGTGCGCCAAAAAAGAAGGCCTGCGAGCTCATTGACGAACTGGAAGACAGCAAGCGCGGCCCCTACGGCGGGGCAATGGGCTATATCGACTTTACCGGAAACGCCGATTTTTGCATCGGCATCCGCATGGCCGTCAGAAAAAACAATGAGGTCTTCGTTCAATCCGGCGCCGGCATCGTGGCGGACAGTGTGCCCGAACAGGAGTATGAAGAAACCCTTCATAAGGCAAGGGTCATTATGGAAGCCCTGGGCAGCGAGGAGGCAACGCTATGATTTTGATCATCGATAATTATGACAGCTTTACATATAACCTTTACCAGCTTGCGGGAGCCATCAATCCGAACATTGGCGTCATACGCAACGACGAACTGACAGTGGAGGAAATCGCCAAGCTGGATGTCAGTCATATTATTTTATCGCCGGGACCCGGCAGGCCGGAGGATGCGGGAATTTGCGGCGAAACGGCAAAAAGACTTGCCTCAAAATGCCCGATTTTAGGCATCTGCCTGGGTCATCAGGCGATATGTCAAGCCTATAGCGCCACGGTGGGCTATGCCAAGGAGCTCATGCACGGAAAAAAGAGCTTTATTCACATCGCAAACGGAAGCCCACTTTTCAGCGGCATGGCCCCGCTGATAGAGGCAGGACGCTATCATTCATTGGCGGTAGAGAGACAGACCCTCCCCGATGAGCTTCTCATCATCGCCGAAACCAAAGACGGCGAAGTGATGGGTGTGAAGCACAGGGAGTATAACCTTTACGGCCTGCAGTTTCATCCGGAATCAATACTCACAAAGGACGGAAACTTGATCATCCAAAATTTTTTGAATTGTAAGGAGGGTTGCGGCAATGATTGAAAAAGCAATTCACAGCCTTCTTGCCGGAAATGATCTCACCCGGTCCGATACACGCGGGGTTATGCACCAGATCATGGTGGGCGAGGCAAAACCGTCACAGATTGGAGCCTTTCTGGCCGCCATGCGGATGAAGGGAGAAACGATTGACGAAATCACCGCGTGCGCCGAGATCATGCGTGATCAATCCGTAAAAATACATCCCGAAACCGACGTTTTGGATATTGTCGGCACCGGCGGGGATGAACTGTTTAGCTTCAACATTTCAACGGTCTCCGCCTTTGTGGTCGCGGCCGCGGGGGTACCGGTGGCAAAGCATGGCGGGCGAAGCGTGTCGAGTAAATGCGGCAGCGCCGACCTGCTGGAGGCCTTGGGCGTAAACATCAATCTCACCGCCGCCCAAAGCAAACAGGTTTTGGACAAAACAGGAATCTGCTTTATGCACGCTCAAGTCTACCATACCGCCATGAAACATGTGGCGCCGATACGCAAGGAGTTGGGCGCGCGGACGATTTTCAATATCCTTGGCCCTCTGGCAAACCCGGCGGGGGCAGCATATCAGCTTTTGGGTGTCTATGACGAAAATCTTGTGGAGCCTCTGGCACGGGTGCTTTTAAACCTCGGCGTAAAACGGGCCATGGTGGTCCACGGTCATGACGGCCTCGACGAGGTTTCACTCACAGGCTCCTCCACGATATGTGAGGTTTGCGGGACCGGACTTAACAGCTATTTCATTTCGCCGGAGCAGTTCGGCCTCAATCGCTGCATGCCGGAGGATTTAAAGGGCGGCAACGCGGCGGAAAACGCGAAGATTGCAACAGCGATCCTACGGGGCGAGAGAGGGCCGAAGCGTGATATCGTCCTGTTGAACGCAGCCTGTTGCATCTATATGTCGAAAAACAACGTCACCATGCGTGAGTGCGTCCGCATGGCGGAGCAGACCATCGACAGCGGCGCTGCTCACAAAAAGCTGGATCAGTTTATAAAAGCATCGGCGGAGGCGGTAAGATGAATATTTTAGACAAGCTTATCGACGCCACCAAAGGGCGGATAGAGCGTGACAAAGAAAAAATGCCCGCCTTTCCCGAAGCTGCACCCAGGGCCCTAAAGGCTTTTGCTTTTGAAAAAGCCCTGCGGGCCCAAGGGATGTCACTGATATGCGAGGTGAAAAAGGCGTCGCCCTCTAAGGGGATCATCACGGAAAACTTTCTCTATTTGGACATTGCGGGTGAATATGAGTCCGCCGGGGCGGCGGCGATTTCCGTCCTCACGGAAACGGACTACTTTCTCGGTAGCGATCTGTATTTTGAGGAAATCCGCAAGGCAATCAAGATCCCCATGCTGCGCAAGGATTTTATCATCGACCCATATCAGATAGAACAAAGCTTTTATCTGGGCGCCGACGCGATTTTGCTGATCGCCGGAATTTTAAGTCCGGCCCAGCTCCGTGAGTATCTTGTGATGGCAACGGATTTTGGCATTTCTTGTCTTGTGGAAACCCACGACGAAAAGGAACTGAAAACCGCGGTGGATGCCGGAGCGAGGATCATCGGCGTCAACAACCGCGATCTGCGCACCTTTGAAGTGGATTTTCAAAACAGTATTCGACTCAGGCGCCTTGCGCCCAAGGAGGTTGTTTTCGTGGCGGAAAGCGGCGTCAAAACGCCGGCGGATATCCAACTGCTCTACGAGAACGAAATCGACGCGGCGCTGATTGGAGAAGCCCTCATGACCTCAGACAATAGAACCGCTGCGCTAAAGGCTCTGAAAGGTGGTTACTGATGACAAAAATAAAAATCTGCGGACTCATGACGGTGGCTGATGTATCAAAGGTAAACCGCTGCGCCCCGGAGTATGCAGGCTTCGTCTTTGCCCCGCAAAGCCAGCGCAGGGTGAGCCAAGAAACAGCCGCGGAAATGAAGGCGGCGCTGGCTTCCAGCATTCAGGCCGTCGGAGTTTTTGTGAATGAAGAAATTCATCTGATCGCCGGGCTTGTAAAAGCCAATATCATCGATCTTGTGCAGCTGCACGGGGATGAAGATGAAAGCTATATACGCGAGTTGAAAAAACATATTAACTGTCCGGTGGTAAAGTCTGTTGCCGTCGCAAATAAAGCCCCCAAAATCCTCCCGGATCAGGCCGACTATATCTTATTCGACACGGCTGCCAAAGAGCGCGGCGGCACGGGAAAGCGCTTCGACTGGTCACTGATTGCCGAAACAAAAGAAGCGTTTTTTCTGGCGGGAGGGCTGCGGGAGGAAAACGTTGCCGAGGCGATCAAAGCCGCGAATCCCTATTGCGTAGATGTCAGCAGCGGCGTGGAAACGAACGGTATCAAAGACGAAAATAAGATGCGCCGGTTTATTCAGCTGGTCAGAGAGGTAAGATAAGTATGGAAACAGGACGCTACGGCCCTTATGGAGGGCAATATGTACCCGAAACGCTGATGAGCGCTGTGGATGAGCTGTGCGGGGCCTATGAGCGCTACAAAAACGATCCCGATTTTTGCGCCGAGCTGGAAGATCTATTCGTCAATTACGCCGGCAGGCCGTCCCTGCTCTATGAGGCGAAAAACCTGACAAAGGATATGGGCGGGGCGAAAATTTATTTGAAGCGTGAGGACCTCAACCACACGGGTTCCCATAAAATAAACAATGTTTTGGGGCAGACGCTTCTGGCCAAGCGCATGGGCAAAACCCGCATCATTGCCGAAACCGGCGCAGGTCAGCACGGCGTCGCCGCAGCCACGGCAGCCACACTCCTCGGCATGGAATGCGAGGTGTTCATGGGCAAGGAAGACACCCAGCGGCAGGCGCTGAATGTATACCGGATGAGACTTCTGGGGGCGAAGGTGCACCCCGTCACCACGGGAACCATGACCTTGAAAGACGCGGTCAACGAAGCCATGCGGGAGTGGTCACAGCGGGTGGACGACACCCTTTATGTGCTTGGTTCCGTGATGGGGCCGCATCCTTACCCCATGATGGTACGGGATTTCCAGAGCGTTATCGGGAAAGAACTGAAAAAGCAACTCATTAAAAAAGAGGGGCGTTTGCCTGACGCGGTAGTAGCCTGCGTCGGCGGGGGTTCCAACGCCATTGGTACGTTTTATGACTTTATCGGCGAAAGCTCCGTCCGGCTCATCGGCTGTGAGGCCGCCGGACGGGGAATTGATACGGAAAAGCACGCGGCGACCATCGCAAAGGGCTCCGTCGGAATCCTGCACGGCATGAAAAGCCTATTTTGTCAAGACGAATACGGGCAGATCGCACCGGTATACTCCATTTCCGCAGGGCTGGACTATCCCGGGATAGGGCCGGAACACGCTTATTTACGCGACATCGGACGGGCGGAGTATGTACCCGTCACAGACGACGAAGCCGTTGCGGCCTTTGAGCGGCTTTCCCGGCTGGAAGGCATCATTCCCGCTGTGGAATCGTCCCACGCTGTGGCCTATGGCATGAAGCTGGCAAAACAGATGCCAAAAGACGCTATCATCGCCGTCTGCCTTTCGGGGCGCGGTGATAAGGATGTCGCCGCAATCGCCAGATATAAAGGAGAGGATTTGTATGAATAAGATTGCAGACGCCTTTAACGGTAAGAAAGCATTGATCGCATACTTGATGGCGGGAGACCCCAATCTGGAAAAATCGGCGGAATACATCCTTACGGCCCAGGAGGCCGGGGCCGACCTCATCGAAATCGGCATACCTTTTTCCGACCCCATCGCCGAAGGCAAGGTGATACAGGAGGCCAGTGTACGGGCGCTCAACGCAGGTGCGCGCCTTGATGGGATTTTTGAGATGGTGGCTTCCCTGAAAGATAAGATCAGGGTTCCTCTTGTTTTTATGACTTATCTCAACCCCGTTTTTGTCTATGGCTACGAACGCTTCTTCCATACCTGTAAGGAGCTGGGAGTTGGCGGCATCATCATCCCCGACCTCCCCTGGGAGGAGCAAGAGGAGGTGAAACTGCCGGCGTCAAAATATGGCGTTGCAGTAATTCCGCTTGTGGCGCCGACTTCCTCAAAAAGAATAGAGCGTATTGTAAAGGACGCGGAAGGCTTTATTTACCTTGTATCCTCCATGGGGGTTACTGGGGTGCGCAATGAAATCACTTCCAATATACGCGACAGAGTGTCAGAGCTAAAAAAGGCGACCAGTCTGCCGGTGGCGGTTGGATTTGGCATATCCAGCCCAAAACAGGCCGGCGAATACGCTCAGTGGACCGACGGCGTGATTGTCGGAAGCGCCATCGTCAATATGATTGCGGAGCACGGGGAAAATGCCCACTACGCCCTGGGAAAATACATTTCTGAGCTGAAAGCGTCAGTGAGCGGAAAAGATACCTTTTAGCGCTAAAATTCTAAAAAATATTCTATAAAAATCAATCATGTCCGAAGATAGGGGTAACCAAAAGGTTGCCCCTATCTTCGGAATGTTCGGAATGTCCGGTTAAAACAGCCACCAATGTGGCATGAATTGCTTTTCAAAATGCTTGATTATTGATTTCTCATTTTCCATTTCTGTAAAAAAGTCTTTTTGTCGGGATCAAATCCTTCATAGGGCAGGCGTTCCGATTCATTTGGGTATCCGTTTTCAAAGTAATCCTCTTTATGGATATCGTATTTTTGAGGATTTTTCATAATCTTGATGAAGCAGACGATAAAAAGCAGCATCAAAAAAACGATGGGCAGTCCACCGATGTAAGCAAGTTTCTTTACGCCTTCAATATCAAAGGCAATCAGCATAATCACGCAAACCGCGCCAATCGTCAAACCCCAGACAACCTGCAGCGCGGGGGAGGACTCCGAATCCTGCTCACTGAGTCCTGTGGTACATAAACCGGCAATGGCACTGATATTAGCGGATGCGGAGGTGATATAGGACAGTACGGCGGTCAAAAGAAACAGTGGGATTACAATCACAGAACCCGGCAGCTGTTCAAGAAGGGCGTAAGCCGCGGCGGATGTGCCGCCACTTTCCATCGCCGGAAAGATTTCACCGCCGGTCAATTCAAAATGAACGGTGGAGCCGGAGAAAATAGCCAGCCAAATCACGCTGAACAGGGACGGGATCAGAAAGATGACATTCAGAGCTTCTTTTACCGTATATCCCTTGGAAATGCGGCCGAGAAAGGCCGCGGAGATCGCCGTCCACGCCAGCCAAGTGCACCAATAGAATACCGGCCAGCGCTCTGCCCATCCATCTCCGAAGGCCGCCGATGAATTGAGGCTCAAGCTGAAATAATCGCTGAGCAAAGCGCCGAATCCCTCAAAGCCCAGGGACAGAATATAGACGGTGGGACCACAGAGAAACACAAATATTCCGAGAACCAAATAAAAATATGTATTGTATTTCGATAATAAGTTGATACCCTTTTTTACGCCGGAAATTGCCGCGATGATGAAAACCAAGATAACCAATGAACTTCCTGCGATCCAGGTTGCCGGGCCCGCAGAGAACCTGCCGCCGGATATATATTCAATGCCGCTGCCGATCAATAAAACACCGACGCCGAGGGCTGCCGTCATTCCCGCACAGAGGCAAAAAAGACAGATACAATCAACAATAGGTGTCACTTTACGTTCAATGGTCCGGTCGGAAACACCCAAATCATTCAGGAGCGGACTGAGCATGGAACCGATGGAAAAACTTTTTTTCATATTATAAAACACAAAAGCAAAAAGCAACGCAGGCAAGGTGTACAAAGCCATCGGGGAAAAAGTCCATTCCAGAAAAATTGTTTCCATGGCCCACTGAACGGATTCTCCCGAAAGAGCGCCCTCCGTTATGTTGGCGGGAGGAAAATGGAGATGATACATCGGTTCGGCACAGGCCCAGAGCATAAGGCCGCTGCCCATAATCGTGCAGAGAACGATCCAGGTATAACTGCTGTAACTCAAAATAGGCCGGGCCTGGGAACCGCCAAAGCGAACATTTTTCAATGGTGAAAAATACGTGGCAACGACAATGATCAGCGTAAAAAGAGTCGTTAAATTAAACAACCAGGAAAAAGTCGCAAGTATCCAATCACAAACAGCGTTGACAACACGGGTAAATGTTTCAAAATCAATCAGATTCAAAACAAAAACAGCAAAAAAGATAAGCCAGGGCGGTAAGAAAATATTCCAGCGAATATGTTTTTCATTCATGGTCAATTCCCCTTTCCATAATCAGAACCAAGCATTTTGACATTTTTATATTTAATATTTTGCTATCATAAAGAGAAGACGACATTGATTTTCATGAAAATATTTTACTTATGAATTTGATTGTGCTATAATTTAATTGCAGAAACATTGGAGGAAAGCTATGGCACGTCCCAAAGAGTATCTCACAAGTACAGAATCGAAAAACCGCATTATGGATGCGTGTAAAACACTGTTTACCGAAAAAGGCTATAAGCAGACGACCTATAACGATATATGCAATCTGGCAAAAGTGCACCCCGGTACCATTACGTATCATTTCGGCAGCAAGAAAAAGATGGCCGCCATCCTTTATAATTCTCTGGTCGAATCAATTTACCGTTATGAAGACGACCTTTTTGCCGATGCAGATGATCTGCAAAAACTCATCATTGGCAACGGTATCCATATCAAATTGCTGTTTTCCGACCCTTCCTATTGCCGGTTTTCGTCAGAATACTCTTCCGAAGACCTTTCAAAGGATGACCTTTCCCATTATATCAGTCTTTCCAGCAAAGCATTCAGGGCTACCAGAGACCGCATCGGCGAAAAGCGAGCCCGCCTGCTTTTTATGGCGATCAAAGGGATGGACACTTACATCGAACCCTATATTTATGAAAATATTGATGATTTGACTTATGACGAGATTTTTTCATTTATCTGTGAGGTTTACTATCCCTATCTTGGGCAGAGCGAGCTAAACGAGCGCATCGAAAAAGCCATGAAACGGATGGATCAATTTGATATCCGTTTTGAGGATTTCAAGATCATGATTCGCCGAAAATGACTTAAAACTGAAGCTAACACAAAAAATACTTTCACAATCCTGTGACGGTATTTTTTCATGGATTTGCTGCGCCACAAATAACCTTACGCGCCTCTTGATAACAGAAAGACCTGGTATCAAAGTCCCAATCATTATAATCATAAAAGGTCAGACTAAATTTTTCTCCAGCGCCATACTTATCGTAATAACAACGGATACTCTCTTTCAATGCTTCTCTTTCAGCGGGAAGCTTTTTGACCAACCCGATGTAGGCATCAAAGAGGATTTTATCACCGTATTTTTCGACACATTCATCAAGGTACGGCTCAACGGCTTCAAAATTCATTTCCCAGCTATCGGTTCCGGCATCAATCATATACGGCACAAAAGAAGTCACTTCACCGCAGCAATGGTGCATGAAACGGATGCCACGATCATGGCACCATTTTACCAATGCAGCATAATGCGGCATGATGAATTCCTCCAGTATCTTCTTGGAAAATGTCGTATGAAGCTGGGTTCCCCAATCATCGGAAAAGAGCATCAGCTCCATTTTCAAATACTTTTGAAAATGCTCAAATACATTGAGATTATGTTCCAGCAACCGATCAATAAAAGCATGGGTACTTTGGGGATCCATATAGAAGGAAACCGCGGCGTTTTCGTACCCGAGCAGAGAAATCATGCGTTCAAAGAGACCGCACACATAAAATACCGCATTGGGACGGCTGGGATCTTGAACACTGTATTCCTCCGCAGCCTGTTCCCAGCCCCAAGAATCCACATCAGGCCAACGGAGTTCTCGCCAATCGGAGATACTCTTTAACCGATAAGCTCCGTGTTCCGGAAACGCCGGGATTGAATCATAACTTGGGTTCGGCACCCATTTCACGCCAAAACTGTCATATCCCCCGCTGAAACTGTTGGCTTGGATATCCGGATGAAACAGCGGACACATATAATTGAAATCATACGTACCGTCGGGAACCCACAGAGGCCCTTTTCTGTTCCAAAAAAGCTCCCAATTTTCTCTGGGAGTGACCGGCGTATTCAGCTTTGCCGTATAACAACCCGGCTTTGTCATATAATCATTCATCATGAGAGGATAATTTTCTGCAGATATTAACTCTTTTTTGTCAAATAATATCTTCTTCATCATTAAAATGAAACCTTTCCATTTTCAATTTATAATATCGCACCGACGTCCACATATATATGTGAACGCCGGCACTGAACAATGGGTAATCGAGAGTATGTAGAGGATTATTTGCGTTCCGCAATGACGCGGGCCATGATGTTATCAATCGCAGCCTTTTTATCAGCGGCAAGTTTATGCTGAGGTCCTTTCTCAATGATCTGAAGGGCCGCCTTGGCAAGACGCTCTTCCAAATCCTTGCCTTCTCCCATCTTCTTGGGAATGAGAACTTCAGGATTCCAAAAATCACGTATATGTTCTACCGTATGGCGTTCCATGAGATAGGTGCCGCCGGGGCCTACCTGATCGATAACATCTTCCGCCAAAGTGTCGTCGGATACTTCAAATCCGCCTACAAGATGCTTCAGATAGCCAATGATCTCATTGGAGAAAACAAGATCCGCAAAACGGAGCATCATGCCTTCTTCGTAGCAGCCGACACCATAGGCCATATTGATTCCCGCCAGCAATACGCTATAATACTGGGCGGTTTTCTCAAAAGCGGATTGAGGACCGAAATCCCCATTATCGGTGTTTGCCATGTTGCAGGAGAAGGGCAGTCCGAGATATCTCCAAACATCAGCGGTGGCACAGTTGGCGGCAATCATTTCCGGGCGGGAATGGTTGAGTCTCATGGTCATAAAATCAACATTATTGCGGAAGCAGGCAGCGATAAAGGGGGCGCCTTTCGAGGCCAACTGGCTGACAATCAATCCAGGAAGAAGATCGGCGATGCCTGCGGCGATGCAACCGGCCATGGTGGCGGGGCTGGTAAGACCAAATTCCGTTCCGGGGATATACACGACAGGAGCACCGGCCTTTGCGCAAGCCATAACCTGGGCCATGCCGTTATCGGAATGACGGAGGGCATCCAGAGGACAAATCAGATTGACCGTGAAAGGTTTGCGGCGAAAAGCGTCTTCTCCACCGGCAACCGCGGAGAACATCTCCAGTTCCACTTTTAGAGAATCCATATTCTTTGCGTAATACCAAAAGGGTTTACGGCAATATTCGAGCAAAGTATGAACTTCTTCCATATCGTCATAGGCTTCGCTGACGTCGCTCAGGGTGACACAGTCAGAACACCAACCGATATGATCCAGGGCGTCGATGAGCACCGCCGCTTCTTCAAGGTCTTGCTTCACGGTTTTGCGGCGTTCACCGGTACGCACATCGACAATATCACAAGTGCTGCTAACAGGGCCAAAGTTAACTTCATGGGGTTCCAGTTTGAGTGCAGGTTCACCGTCGCGGTTATAAATGGTAACGCATTTGGGAGCCGCTTCCAACGCCCAACGAATCAGATGTTCGGGAATCCAGACCTGCTCCCCTTCCATGGTGCAGCCAGCCTCTTTTAAAAGCTGTCTTGCTTCTTCATTCTGAATGATACAGCCGGTGCGGCCTAAAATGCGGAATGCCGACGCGGCGATCTCATAGCATTGTTCTTGATTCAGCACCTCATACTGAACAGTTTGTTTCACGACTTTACTGGTTTTCATTTTGTACCTCCTCTAATTGAAATTTATGATGATTTTTATTGTGACTCAGTTTGTGACTCCATTGGCGCCTCCTGTTTTTTCTCAACGGCAATGGCAATGATGTCGGCGACCAGCACCACACCGACAATCGCGGCAATCACATACCAGGTTGGAGTGACCATATCAGTCTTCATAACGGTCATCAGCCAGGTTGCGAAATAGGTACACAGGAATGAGCCGACGCCGTATACGGCAGTGGTAATGGAGACAGCGTCATCTGTGCGGGAAGCGGGGACGATTTCAAAGCCATGGGCATAGTTATAAGAGAATAATATTTTATAAGTAAGCCCGCAGATCGTGCCAATCACCAAAGCCATGAATTTGCTGGGCATAATGACCATTGCAATCAACGTAACAGCGGCCACAGCATAAGAAATGGTAGAAGTATAACGCTTGCACCGATTCATGATCCAACCAAATCCGATACAAATCAGAATCCCGCAAATGCTCTTCACGGCAATGCAAAGACCCGAGAACGTGGAATCGCCAAGACCGTTTTCAAATATATAAAGAGAAAGATAATAAAGAATGCTGGCGCCGAGAACAACGTTAATGACAAACCAGCAGACCGTCATAAACCAATACTTCCAGCCGAGTTGGTCTTTCTTTTGCTTCACTTTTTTCTCAGAATCAGCAGCGGCAGAAGCTTTTTTTACCGGTTTTACACTGGGAATCAGGAAGATGACCAACAGCAGCATCGGAATGGCGATCCAGTAAATTTTATACACTTGGAGCCAAACACCATCGGCGGCAAGCATACCTGCTACGTAGCTTAACACCATCCCAGCAACACTCAACGCGGCGTTATAAAAACCGGTGATGCGGGAGCGGTCTTTTTGCTCCTGATAAAGCTCCGCAATGTAAGTAATGCCGACAACGTTGACAATCCCTTCCCCAACCCCAACAAGAGCACGGGTGAAACAGATGTAAAGCGGATGATCAACGGCTACGCCAAAAATGGCGCCGACCGTAAAAATTGCTGAACCGATGATGAACACAAGCTTTTTATCCATCACCTTAAAAAGTAAGGGAGTCAAAAGCGACGCGATGACAAGAACCAGCATTGGGCCGGAGACAATAAAGTTCACAGCGCTCACATGATCCGGATAGTATCCGTAAATCAACCCAATAACAGGCGTAATGACCAGGTCGGCCATGACGACGATGGTGGACGCGAAGATGGCGGTCAACGCAAGCAAACGTTTTGTCTTTGTAATTTCCATAATAATTCCCCTTTCTCACGCAAATCTATTTAGCATACTTAAATTTGATTGCACCTAAATTTAAGTTCAACACCATAATATACATAAAAAAACCCTTTGTCCATTTCCGAAATGGAAATGATCGGTTCAAAACGGAAAACTTTGATTGCGTTCAAATTTGATTATAATACAATCAAACCGTGTTTTGTACGCCCCAAATCCATTGCTTACCCATAGAATACAGGTATTTTATCATATATCGTCCCCTAACCAGGATTCTTGACAATATACGCGATATGTTTCTATAATAGATATTAAGAGGTGATTAAAGATGCGGTATTACAATGTGATGGATATTAAGCTTCAGGATATTTATATCTTTATTACCGTTTCCGAATTTCTCAGTGTTACAAAAACGGCTGACTATCTTTACTTGTCACCTTCAAAAATCAGCAAATCCATTAAAAAACTGGAAGATCTCTGGGGCGTCATTTTATTCATCCGGGACAAAAATAAGCTGACCCTGACCCCTGCGGGACGCCACGCATATCAGGGTCTTGATAAAGTGATTCGTAGAATTGAAACAGTTCTGGATGAAACAGTACAAGAACAGCGGGTCAAACCCCTGCTCCGTTTCGGCTGCCACTGTATGATACCGGCGGGAGAGATGATCGTGCCTTTATTCGATGCTTTCCGGGAAAAATCTCCGAATATTACTTTTTCTGTAGAATGCCGTGATAATCTGGCTGTTCTCCGCAAGATGCTCCTCGCCGATGAACTCGATGTGATCTACACCTCGGATGCGAATATGATGCCCCGGCCGGACAATATTGCCTGGTTGAATTTGAAGAAACAACCGGTATATATCATCGCGAACAGAAAGAATCAGCTTGCTAAACGTGATGATGTGACACTGGATGATATCCGATCGGAGCAGCTGGTTCTGACTTCTCCCGCAACGGATTACCATTCTGACTTCGCGGTTTCTATCTGTGAAGCCCATGGATTCAAACCGAATATCTACCGTTACGCTCCCAATATCTATTCACAATTAACCGAGGTCTATGTGCATCCGCATGTTACTTGTATCATCCCCATCAAAGATCTTGAAATCGATGAACAGAAGATACGCTACTGGGAGATCCCCGACGCCACTCTGAATATGGGCTTTGCCTACAAAAAAGACGCACATAAAATCGTCAAAGATTTTATAAAGTGCGCCACAGAATGTCATGCATATTTTTAATATTCTATTTAGATATTTCACATCATCATAACCACCCGTTTAATGGGTGGTTATGATTTTTTCGCACTTACCCTGCCCGTATCGTGGTTTAACATGGCATATTAGTGGAAAAAGATTTAAGGCATTAAATAAATAGATCATCATAACGAATGCCAAGTACTATTTTTAAGGCCTTTAGCTCATCGGGATATAAATGCCGCTGGCCTACCTCTATTTTTGCCAGTGCGCTTCTGGTGATATCGCATCCAATGACCTGCAATTTGGCGGACAACTGCTCCTGGGTCAATCCTTTTGACTGTCTGATAGCACTGATATGCTGGCCCATTGCCTTGCTGTACTCATCATTCATAACCAATACCTCCTGCACTTAAATAGGTGCAATTATGTATTGATTATACTTCTTTCGCTAAGTTCTGTCATTCGATTTTTTTCGAATATAATGATAGAATTGATATCAAACAATAAGACTTCCAATCCACCTGAATACAGGCAAAGCAAAAGACCATCGACACAAATCGACGGTCTTTTCGTTGGAAAGACAGTGGGAAAAAATTTACGGCCTTTGGCAGAACAGAAGCGATACCTGACGTCATAGGTAAAATTAAATTTAATCAGGCAGAACCTCGATATGGGGCTTATTATGCTTTGTCGGGGCGCTTCCGGTTCTTTGAACCACGGAAGGGTCATCGGCTGTCTGAATCAGCAGGATTTTCGGCGTAGGCAAAAAGATCGGCGTATTCCCCTCTTCATCAGATAAAACCACCACACCGTATTCATTGCGGTAAATATCACCGCTGGCTGTGACCGAGGGCCCCAATCTGAATCCTACGCCGGGGGTGCCCACAGGCAAGTAGGACAAAATGGCAGCAAGAATATCGGTGCTACAGCTTTGCGGAAGTGGATCGGGGAGTGGCAAATACTCAAAGTTAGGGTCATACATTGTTCCATCTCCCGGATAAATGGCTGTGATGTTTTGAATTGGAAGCGCCAGGTATTGGCCATTTGTGCTAAGCAGCCGCAGCAAACCGGGACCCGAAGCCAGTGGTGACGTATACACATCCACAGGTGTGCCGGAATAAGAAGCTAAGGATTCAGAAAATACGCTCCATGTGGTGGATGAGTAAGCTGTTACCATCTGCCGCAGGATGTTCGCAAATTGCAGCACAGCAAGACATTGCATATCTATTTCGGCCCCGGGGTCATCCTGTGTGACAGTCAGGGAAGCAGTTACCGGCCCCGCTGTGGAATAAAAACTGCTGCCGCCGCCATGATTCACCAAGAATACGGACGCGGGCGCAGTTTCAATATTTACAATGGCCGTTCCGCTAACCTGCCCCGTTTTATTCGGTGAACTACTTATGATTGTATCCCCTCCCAGCACAACGCCAAAGATTACCCCGGACGAACCTATGCTGGTCTGCGTGGAGACATTCCAGCTTAACACAAATCTTCCGGGCGTCGGGAATGTCATAATACCTGTCAATGGGTCATAGTCTATATTTCCAGATGAGTACAGTACCGAATCAAATACGACATTTTCTCCGGCACCGACAGATCCTGCTTGAGTTCGTTCTATTTGGAGTGCAATATTATTCAAAGGACATTCTCCTCTCTAAACAACCTTCTTTTTCAGTATATGCAGCATCATAAAATATGTAAATCTTTCACGTTTACTTCCTCTCCGGGCAAAGGTGGATGATCCAAAAATAAAGCAGGTTTTAACGATTTTTGAAATCGATAAAGCCTGCTCTCATTGCCTATTCAGGTTCATGGCACAAACCTACTTTAAAAAACTGTATCATAAATCAACATTTAAAGATGTATATAAAAAACGGGGATATCCCAATGACCTAATATTTCATAATGATCACGGCAGTCAATACACTTCTCAAAAGTAAGTTTCGAAAGTATTTGAAGGTCAAGCGGGTAAAACCGTCCCTTTTGCACCCCGGGCCACCTCATGATAACGCTGCGATCGAATCATTCTTTCGTATTTTAAAAATAGAAAGAGCAGTAGTAAATTAGACTTTCCAGAAAGATCTGCCCAATATACTGCCGCCATATCATGTGTGTCATTAGGTCAAAATAGATGCAAGGTTTTTTAGGTCAACTTTATCAACTTCTCTAAGCTCATATCCACTATGAAATAATTTCTGCGCTTCTGCAGAAATACACGGGATAGTCCGTTCATCAAATAAAGCACTTGAAAACCATTCTGCTTTAAAATCATACCAATCACCATTTAATCCGGCTTGTTTTGCACTTCCATCCTCACTGATGATTAAAGGATGTATGTCTATATATCCCAATTTCGGATGATACAGTTCAATACGTGTCGGGCGCCAGTCTGTTGTAATCATGTAGCCTTTTACAGTTAGCGCATCTAATAAAACATCGGTTAATTCTCCATCAAAGTCCACATCAACATCCCTGTGCTCCCTGTTTTGCTTCCCAAGTAAAATATCCACACCCCAGCCTCCATCTATCCAGTACTTTATTTGAAGACTGTCCAGTAAATCCAGAACTTCCATTAAATTTTCCTTGTTGGTTATTTCTTTTTTCGTCATAAAATCTCCTTATATAATTGATGTTTATGTATTTGTTACATCAGTGCTCTACTAAATATAACAATCGGGCTGAAAAAGATACAGTTTTATATCTTTTTCAGCCCGATAACCTTGGTGCGGGCGACAGGACTTGAACCTGCACGGTTACCCACCAGATCCTAAGTCTGGCGCGTCTGCCAATTCCGCCACGCCCGCATGCCTTTCTATTTTATACAATGGCTCCCCTTCTGTCAAGGAAAGCCTGTGCAAAAAATCATTGGAATCTTCTCGCTTTTTCATAAAATAGTACTATATTTCCCTCTGTTTTGTGGTATGATAAAAAAAACAAATGACGGAGGTATTGACCAATGGACGCCAAAGAAGCTGTATTAAAAGCACTGAAAGACGCCGGCAAACCCCTGCGCCCCGGCGATATTGCCGAAGCCGCGGGCCTCGATAAAGAGGTTGTGAGCAAGGCCATCAAGGAATTAAAAAAGGAAGAAAAAATCGATTCCCCAAAACGCTGTTTCTACGGGATTCCCGAATAAACCAACGCACAAAAACCAAAAAACAGGTTCCACAAAGCAGAACCTGTTCTCTGCATAACCACCCCTTTCATGGGTGGTTATGTTTTTTTATGATTCTATATTTACATTTCTTTTTCATATTTCCCGCGAAAATAAACGCTATAGAAAACGATGAACAGATACGTGAAAGCAAGCAGTAAAATCACAACGAGATCAACGTTCATCAAGGCAAAAGTGACCAAAAGCGCACCGAAGACGAAAATCATCATATCAAAAGCTTTGGCTTTGGCCCGGTTGGCAATGGTCACATTGCGTTCGTCCTGCTGTTCGATTTCAATCTGTTTCACCCGGTCGGGATCATTTTTTAAGGCCCTTGCGCCGATGATATTGCCCATTCCCTTACCAAAAATACCGCAGCCCAGTCCCATACAGATATAGGGTAGCGCCCGCAAAACACCTTCCGACATCGTCTCGGTTTTCAGCAGGATCAGACCCAGCGCCAAAAGGAGGATCCCACCCAGGGCAGCATAATCGTCACGATGACTCTTTTTCATCATTTTTTTCCTCCTCATAAATAAAAATATCTTCGATGTTCAACTGAAAATAGCGGGCGATTTTAAAGGCCAAAAGAATGGAAGGATTGTAGCGTCCGCTTTCCAGCGAACCGATGGTTTGTCGCGATACCTCTAAAGCCGCGGCCAGGGTTTCCTGCTTGATGCCGCGTTGTTTGCGGATTTCTGCCAAACGGTTTTTCGTCGTCCTCTCCTCCTTATGGAAAGTATGCTTTCCATAAATTCATCATACCACATTCCCGTCAAATGTCAAGTAAACTTTCCGTATTTTTTATTACTACAAGAAAATAGCCGGTTCCGCCAAAGCGGAACCGGCCTTGGTCATTACCGTTAAACGATATTATATTTCTTTTCAATGTGACGGATGTAATCCGTCATCATCTTTTCCTGGCAGGGATCAAGGAGCGAATCCGGGGCGTTGGCCAAGATTTCCTTAACCTTATCCTTGGCCGTCTCCTGGATACCTTTGCCGCCGTCGGCTGCCCAGGCGTCATAGGAACGCCAATCGGAAACCGTCGGCTGCCAGCCGTCTCTGAAATGCGCCACGGTGGACGGCGCTGTCATGAAATCACCGCAGGCTTTGGTTTTCAGCATATCTGTCAAAGCAAAAGCGTTTTCATCGGTGGTCATGCCCTTTAACATATAACGGACCCGAGATATCATCTCGTTGTCGATCACTGTTTTTTCCGGGGAAAGAGTCAGCAAATTGGCGAGACTGCCCACGGACTGGCTGGTGAGATTGACGCCACAAAGAGCGGTGAATAAAAAGCTCTGCATGGTTTCGACACCCGCCTGGTAATCCACGGTCTTGGAACTGGTGACACCGGTTTGAGCCCGGGCCGGCAATTTATAGTAATCGCGAAAAAGCTGGATCATACCGCCAAGGAGCAGCGCCGTATCGGGGGCGGCGCATTCCCAGGTGGCGTAACGCATATTGCCGTAGGTCAGGGAAGCGGAGGGAACCACCGGACAGCCGGGGCGGATCAGTTGGGCGTAGACGATACCCGCCAACAGTTCGGCCAAGGCCAGCACCATCGTGGAGTAGAGTTGTACCGGCGCGGTAATACCGCTCATGGGCGCGGAAACGAGAACCACCGGCTGGTTGCGTTCGGCAAAAAGCCGGATGCCGTCGCTGGCGTGGGCAGGATAACAATAGGGCGACGCGGAGCAAACAGGATGCCAGGTTACATAGTGCTTTTCAAAGATATCATCGTCGCCGTAGAGAATCTGATACAGTTTTAACGATTCCAATTGCCGCTCATCCATTTCCTCCACCGGCGTCAAAAGCGGCTTATTGCAACAGCGCATTGCGGCCAAAGTAAGATAAAGCCCTTTGACCCGGTCGTCCTTATCGATGGGATTCAACGGTTTGGAACCGCCGATATTGATTTCGTCACAATACTGATAGACGGTTTGAATGGCGGCGTAATCCGCCAAAATAGGACTGTGACGCTGGCCGTCGGGATCAGCAATGAAGATTTCACCGCCGGCGGGATGGATCAACAAACCCTCACCCACCGTGACGCTGCGGCTCTTTTCCGGCGCTTCCAACAAAAAGGAGGGAGGACACTGAAACAAGGCATCTTCTATCATATCCGCGGCCAGAAAAACCGTATGATCTGATACAGCGGCGCCGTGACGGGCAAAACACGTTACGGCGTCATCTCCCTGAAACACGATTCCTTTCTTCTGCAAAAGCAGTAAAGCATTTTGATGAATCTGTTCCATCTCTGCTTCCGAAAAAACCTTCAGTCGATTTTGCAACATCACCACCACTCCTTTCAAAGAAAATTATCACACATGGAACAAAAAATCATACCTTATTTCCATTTTTAGCTTAGTACAAGCCCCAAAAAAAGTCAAGGGTAAGAGCCTGAAACGCGCTGTACCGATGATAAAAAACTGACAGGAAGCTGTAGAAAAAGAAAAAAGCCTATTCAACAATAGGCTTTTTAAGATAACGCCGCCATATACCATCATGGATATGAATAAAGCCGTTTTGCAACGCTGGTCAACACTTTTATATCTTCAAACGATTCAATCGTCTGAAACAATCTCGTCTTTGAGACGGTAATACTTCCATTGATAAAGCTGGTCAATGATTTCCGATTGCGTCTCATTTAATTTTGTGGTGTAAGTACCATCTGGTAAATAATAGTTTCCGTTGCAGATGACCGGCAACACACGGCGTGCTTCACTAAGATAATCGAGATAAGGATCTTCTCCCATAAGCCCAATGATTTCACTGACAACGGAACCGAGATAGATATTACTGATCAAGTGATCTTTCGGCAAAGATAAAGATGAAACGGCGTCGGCAAAATCAATCTGATCATAATAACTCTGATTGACCCAGATAACAAATGGCGTTTCATACGTATTGATCACCGAGGCAATATCATCACTGACGCTAAAATCCATACCCAGTTCCGTATAGGTGCTGTTGTTGGTACCGAGTGCAGGACGGTGATCCCCAAAGAAAACCACCATCGTGGGCTCGTCCACGCAATCCAAGTATTCCGTCAGTGACAACAGCATGGTAGAAGAGTCGCGGACACCTTCCATATAAACGCTAACCGCCTCTTTGGTTTCATCAGAGACGGCAACGGTCAAAGGCGCTTCCTCCACCGCAAAGGGATATTTCTCATACGTATACGCCTGATGGTTCTGAATTGTCACAGTATAGGCAAAAAGAGGCTCCTCACTCTCTTTCGTCCGCTTTGCGAAATCCTCTTCCAGCCGCGCCAGAAAAGCAGCATCGGAAACCATGTTACCTTTATAGTCAGCCTCGTTGAAAACATCTTTAAACACTTGATCAGTCACACCAAAATAGCGGTAAACGCTACTGCGGTTATAAAACCAGGACGCTCCGGGATGCATAAAATAGGTCTGATAACCTTCGGTGGTAAAAATTCGCGGCAATGCCATGATATTCCGGCGGACACAGCGAAAAGCTGAAATCAGTTGCGGCGAAACCATATTTGTCTCAATCCCAGTCAGCACATCAAATTCCGTGTTGGCAGTGCCGGCACAAATATTGGAAACTACGATATGGCCTGAAACTGCCTGTTTGGAATTGGCGACAAGCTGATAATCATAGAGTGGATTTTTCTCCTCGCTGTAACTAAAAAAGTCTTCGTTAGCCAAATCACTAAATGCCTCGCACATAACAAAAACAACATTCGGTTTCACCCTTTTACTGTCACTTACCGCATCCGCTTCCCAGTCGTCAATCCACGTTTCGACTTTGGCTTTGTCATAATCCTCAGGTCTTTCAATGGGATAGAGGTTAACATTATGCAAAAAACAGTAGCCAAAACCAAGGGTATTATAGACTTCTGTCACATTGGTCTGAAAATCCCCGGATAAGCGGTCGTAAAGTGTTTTATCGGCATAAACGGTAAATGTAAAAACCATCAACAAACCGGCCGAAAATAGAACCAAAACAGCACGCAGCCAAGGTTTCGGCCGCCAGCTTTGACGGAAAATGCCCAAAAGAACAAAAGCCAACATCAGCGTGACCAGCCAAAGAATCAGATGGTAATGCAGGTTCAACTGATAACTGCCGGTAGCATTGACCGCCTCTTTGAATAAAAATACATCGGTAGGAGTAAGAGGATCATTGCGGCCTTCGATCTTCAGCAGATTCGCATAAGAAAGCAAATTGAAGATCAAGGAAGAAAAAGCCGCACCATAAAACACGTTGCCGAAAATAAAATAAAGCAATGCCGTAACGATCAACACCGGCAACCAGTTTAAAAAGAGCAACACAGGCTGGGCGTTAAGATCCCGCAAATCGGCAATAATGGAATCGGGCTGTATCGAAAGGCAGCTCAAAGCAATCAGTAAAGAACAAGCTAATAACGATAATAACGTCGGCAGACAATGCATCTGCTTTTTCCTTTTTGGGGCCGATGACTTACGGTAGTTCATAAAATGATTCCTTTCACCTAATTTAATTATTATATCACTGACATTAACCTTTGACAACGTATCCCTCAACAAAAACCGATTCTATACGAAACATTGTAGATGGCTTTTACGCCATCCTTTACGGACTCTTCTTTCAGTCTTTTTTACCCCAACCATTGACCCTAAACGCAAAAAACCCCGGCCCTGATGCAAAAGAAGATACGTCAGGACCGGGTTTTCAGTTCAAGATTCCTTTGGCAGCTGCCCGAAAGCCCTTTACGGCGGTAGTGGGCAGCTCCCCGTCGCCGCTCCCCTCGGTGAGGCAGCAATCTAAAGCGGCGGTTTTGCTGATTGACTTATTGGAACAACCCCTCTTCCTTGGCTACGGTATACTGCAAAGGATCGACAATCCATAAGTTGCGCTTTTTCTGCCTGGCGTAATTCAGCGTATAGGCGGTACCGCCCTTTTTGCCATCGAAAACGGCAATCACCAGATCCGCCTGATCTACCATATATTCGTCCCGTTTGAGACAGCTGTAGCGCGTCATTTTCTGTTCAAGGCAATTTTTATGATCTGCCTGGTCCAGCAACTTGTAATAAACGCCCTTTTGTGCCGCCGTCCAGTACCTGGCCTGGTTCATGCCGGGCAGCGCCGCTTCGAGCTTGATGTCGCAACCGCTGTTTTTCAACGAAAGGACGATTTTCGCGGCAAGCTGATCCACGCCCTCGGCAAAACCAGAAATAAAATAGCCATACCCTTCGGCAACGGCCGATTGGATCAGTTTGGCCAGCAAACGGTACAGCCTTTGGTATGCCGCCCCCGTTTCCTCTTGCAAATAGGTTAATTTCTGCGGACGGTACCCCGTAAAACAACACTTTTTCCCCATGTTTACATCGCGGCGATCCTCCGCAATTTTGAGAGGATCTCCTTTTCCTTTCTGCTGATCCGTCCTTGGCTCAGATGGAAGATTTCCCCCGTTTCCGCCTGGGATTTTTTCAGAAAATAGCGGCAATAGAGCAGCAGACGGTCTTGGGGCTCAAGTTTTTCAACGATTTCTTTGATCAGCATCCGGTTCTCGATCTGTTCAAACATGGCGGCGGCGCTATCGTCGCTGAGAACCGCGGTTTCCGTCATTTCCACCAATTCTTCCAAGGACAAATGTGCTTTCGCGGCGACCATCGTGGCGGGCAAATCGTTCCTGGCCAATTCTTTCGCCATACGCAGCCGCGATTCCTTTTTTTCTCCCCTGATTTGCGTCAAAGCCTTTAACACTTCCCCCTTAATATAGGGGAAAGCATAGGCGGAGAAAGGGACCCCGCGATCGTAATCAAAGCCTTTGACCGCTAAAATCAGGCCGATGACACCGGCCTGAAATAGGTCTTCCCTCATTTCCCCATCGAAAGCGAAGCGGGAAGCGATCATGCGCACCAGTGGATAATTGGATTCTAACAGAAGGGAGCGACCATTTTCGTCCCCGGCGGCCAATTGCCGCCAAAGTTCTTTCTTTTCCGCCTCGGAAAAATCGCGATAGGAACCAGGCTCCGTCATGAGTGCGGACACCGCCTCGTCATCAGCAGCACTGTGCCGCAATTAGGGGATGAATGCACGTTTAAGGTATCCATGAAGGATTCCATAAAGACAAACCCCAATCCCATACGCTCGGCGACGGAAGAATACGTCGGTTCCATGGCCTTTTTGATATCGGCGATGCCGACGCCGTCGTCTTTGATTTCCAGCTTAAAGAGGTTCTTTTCCACCGCCAAAGTCACTTCCACCAAACGGCTCTCATCGCCGCCATAGCCGTGGATGATGGCATTGGATACGCCTTCGGAAACAGCCACTTTGATCTCTTCGATATCGGATAGGGAAAAACCCAGTTCCCCGCTGAAGGCCGCGGCGGCCAACCGGGCGATGGCGACATTTTGATCTTTCGCGTAAAATTCCAATTTCACATAGTTTTCCTGCTTATCCAAGGCGTTCCCTCCCTTTGCGGCGGATGTTCAAAAGACGGCTCAGCCCCGCGATATCGAATAATCTTTCCGCGCTGGCGGTGACGTTGACAACGCTGACTTTACCGCCATAGGGCGCCGTTTCCTTATAGACCCAAAGAATCAGACCTAAGCCGCTGCTATCGATAAAAGATGTTTTGCGTAAATCAAAGCAAACATGGATACTGCGGTCATGTTTCAGATCCGCTGCCAAAAGAGCCTTGAGTTCCGGGCAGACTTTAAGATCAAAATCACCGTCGGTAACGACGGTAATTCGTTTTTCGGTTTTTTCAATTTTCATAAGGAGCCTCCTTTTCCTGGTTTCTGCGTTTCTTTCGGTTTTGCCACTGTCTTTTCCTGCCGTAAAAAAGTTGTGATATTGTCGCAAAGCATAAAAAAGGGGCGGTTCCTCTTGCTTAGGAAACCGCCCATAGACTTCTCATATTCTTTTTATACGCTGCTCACCAAGGCGGAGAAAAAATCCTTCAGCCAATGAAAAACGGTTCGCTTGTGGATCATTGTTTCCGTCACCAAATCGCAGCTGCCAACTTCCTTGCCGTCAATTTTCACCACGACGTTGCCACCGTCCAGGCCGGCTTTGGCCGGACCCTCAATGGATTCGGCAATATCGGTGACGATTTCCGGGGTAACGGTTTCACCGCTCTTTACGGGATAGAGGATATCACTTTCGGCGATCAGCCCCACCGTGTCTTCTTTGCCGTAAACAACGTCCGCTTTCGCCAGCACACTGCCTTTTTCCACCAGCGTTGTCAAGGTGTAATTGGCAAAACCGTATTCCAGCAGTTTCATTCCGTTGATGTAGTGACTGTAGTCATAGGTTCCGCCCATGACCACGGCGATCAGGCGCATTCCATCCCGTTCCGCAGTGGTGGCGAGACAGTGGCCCGCCGCTTCCGTGGTGCCGGTTTTAAAGCCGTCGCAGCCTTCATACCAAAAAAGTAGTTTATTGGTATTATAACAGACAGTCCCTGTGGGCAGCGTCGTACTGGCCAAGGAACAAAAATACATCACCGTCTCGTTATTGATGCAGTTGCGGCAAAGGGTCGCCATATCCCTGGCCGTCATGTAGTGATTTTCAGCGTGGAGGCCGTTGGGATTGACATAGTTCGTATGTTCCATACCCAAGGCCTTGGCTTTGGCGTTCATCAGCGCCGCAAAGGTAGCAACATCGCCGCCGACCGTTTCCGCCACGACATAGGCGGCGTCATTGGCGGAGCAGACCATCATCATCTCTAAGACATGTTTCAGCGTATCGGTGGTACCGGCGGGACAGCCTGTTTTGGAACCGTCCTCCGCCACGGCCGCCTCCGAAAAGGTAACAACATCATCGTAAGAAACCTGCCCGGCGTCGATGGCGTCAAGGGTAACCAACAGGGTCATCAGCTTCGTCATGCTGGCGGGATAACGCAGCTCGTCGGGGCATAGCTCATAGAGAACCCTGCCGCTGCCGGCGTCCATCAGGATGGCGGCGCTGACATCCAGACCCGGCGCCGTCTCCGATCTGGCGTCGTAAGCGTTAAAGGCGTCCATTACGGCGGTGTAAGCCTTATCGCTGTAGGCGGGATTCGTCACGGCGGCGTCGGATTGAGCGTCCGCATCGGTTTCGCCGAAGACCGAGACGGAACAGAAGCCGATCATGGTGATCACGGCAATTAAAATGTAAATCAGTTTTTTTGTCATATTCATCGGTTTCATATATCGGTACGGTAACACTCCCATTTTTCTTCGCTGTAAATTTCGATTTCTTCCGCTTTCGCCTCTGTCCCCGGAGAACCGATGCGGATCGCCTGTTTCACCATAGTGATCGCCGCCACTGCATCCTTATTGGTGTAGAGAACGGCGAGGACATCGCCGCTTTGCACCGTGTCTCCCACAGCTTTTCGCAGCAGAATCCCAGCGCCCAAGTCGATGGCATCGTTTAACTTCTGGCGTCCCGCTCCCAAAGCCATGGCGGCAAGGCCGATTTTCATGGCGTCGATATCGGTAACGACGCCATCCCTTTCGGCAAAGATCAACGCCTCCCCGGCGGGATAGGTCACAGCGTCCAAAAAATGCTCTGTTTCAAAACACCCCCCCTGCCCTTTTAACCAGGCAAGAAAGGCGCGTTTGCCCCTACCGTCGGCAATCAGTTGCGCGCAGAGGGCGACACCTTCCGCCAAAGAGGGGGCTTTGCCGCCGAGATAAAAGCCGAGACCCCCTAAGGCCAAGGCATTTTCCCGCAAAGCGCCGCCGATTTCGCCTTTTAAAAAGCCATAGACTTCCTGCACTTCCAAAGCGTTGCCCACGGCATAACCCAAAGGATGATCCATGGGAGAAAGCAGCGCCGCCATGCGGCGTCCGTCGCGTCGTCCCAGCTTTACCATGAGCTCCGCCAAGTTTTTGGCTTCCTCCTTCGTCCTCATAAAGCTGCCCCGGCCATATTTCACGTCAAGAATGATGATCGACGCGCCGGTGGCGAGCTTCTTTGACATCACGCTGGCGGCAATCAAAGGCAGAGAATCCACGGTGGCCGTAACGTCCCTTAATGCGTAAAGCTTTTTATCCGCCGGCACCAGGGAGGCGCTTTGTCCCGTAACGACGACGCCGTTTTTTTGCGCCTGTTCAAAAAAGGCAGCCTGATTCAAATCGGTGTTGAAACCGGGAACCGAGGCGAGTTTATCAACGGTACCGCCGGTAAAGCCGAGACCTCTGCCGCTCATTTTGGCAACGGTCAGGCCCCCGGCGCGCCAGAGAGGGATCACCGCCAAGGAGAGTTTATCGCCAATTCCACCGGTACTGTGCTTATCGATGGTTTGGCCGAGAAAGGACAGATCCAGTACGTCGCCGCTGTTTTTCATGGCCATGGTCAGCGCCAAGGTTTCTTCCTCGTTCATCCCCTGAAAGTAGACGGCCATCAGGAGGGCGGCAATCTGATAATCAGGAAGCGCGCCTTTGACATAACCTTCGATAAAAAAATCGATTTCTTCCGCTGCAAGAGGTCGTCCCTGCTTTTTCTTTTCAATGATATCTGTTATTTTCATAGCGTCAACACGCTTTCCCCGTTGATGGCGGCAGCATTTTCTCCCGTCAACGCGTAATAGGCCGTAGCGCCGATATCCGACATGGTAGCAAGAATGCCCAGATCCTTCCCGGGCAATCCGGGCGTATACATCAAAACCGGCACATATTCCCGGTTGTGGTCATTGCTCATCGTCGTGGGATCGTTGCCGTGGTCGGCGGTGATGATCAACAGATCGTCGCTGCCGATCAACGGCAAAATACGGTTCAGTGAAAAATCAAAGTGCCTTAGGGCTTTGGCATAGCCCAGGGGGTCGTTTCGGTGACCGTAAAGCATATCGAAATCCACCAGGTTGATAAAGTAAAAGCCCGCGCCGCCTTCGCGAAGCAGCGTGACGATTTCTTTCAAACAGAGTTCGTTGCCTTTGACGGGATACGTCTGCTGAATGCCTTCCATATTAAAAATATCGCCGATCTTACCGACGCCGCAGGTAAAAATATGCCGGTCGCGTAAGGCGGTGAGATAATTGGGTACCGGGGGGCGCAGGGAAAAATCTTTTCTATATTTGGTGCGCAGGAAAGCGTGGGGTTCTCCGGTAAAGGGACGGGCGATCACCCGACCCACTGCATATTTGCCGACACAGAGAGCCCGGGCCTTTTCACACAAATCATATAATGCTTCCGTGGTGTAAATCTGATCGTGGCAGGCGATTTGGAGCACGCTGTCGGCGGAGGTGTAAACGATGGGCTTCGCCGTAGCCAGGTGTTCCTCGCCGTAATCTTCAATGACCTGGGTGCCGGAATACGGTTGGTTGCAGAGGATGCCGGTACCAAAAGACGCGGTCAAGGAGTCGATCAAATCAGCGGGAAAACCCTGGGGAAAAACGGGAAACGGTTCTTTCAGCACAATGCCCATGATCTCCCAATGACCCGCCGTGGTATCCTTCCCCTTGGTGGTCAGGGGCGCCTTGCCGTAAGCGGCCAGGGGCTGCTTTGCCGGGGGTACTCCAATCAAAGACAGAATATTGCCGAGACCGAGCTTGCCGCAGTTGGGCAGTACAAGACCGCCGGCGGCTTTGGCCACGTTTTCCAAGGTATGACCGGGAGCTTCATCGTAATCCGCCCAATCGGGGAGCGCACCTGCGCCGGCACTATCCAGGACAATCAAAAAGACTCTTTTCATAAACAGTGATTAACTCCTTGGGTGGTATTTCTTAAATTCTTCCGTAATCGTTTTTTGCAGTAACTGGGTATAGATCTGGGTGGTGGCAAGATCCGCGTGACCGAGAATTTCCTGAACCGTGCGGAGATCCGCCCCGTTTTCCAGCATATGAGCGGCGAGGGAATGGCGCAGGGTATGGGGACTTAAGGCGTCGCCGATGCCAACCTGGTCGCCGTATTGTTTCAGCATCGTCCAAATACTCTGCCGGGATAAAGTGCCGCCGCGCTGATTCAAAAAAAGCGAGGGATTCTTTTTCCCTTTTAGAAACACGCCGCGGCATTGATTGAGATAGGCGTCGATGGCCGCCTCTGCATAGGAGCCTAAGGGTACGATCCGCTCCTTGCCGCCTTTGCCGAAACATTTGGCGTAATGAAATTCCGGATGGATGTCGTCGAGGTGGAGCCCAACCAGTTCCGAAACGCGCATACCGGTGGCGTAGAGGGTTTCCAACACCGCTTTGTCGCGGACACCTTTGCGCGTTGTGGTATCCGGCGCGGAAAGCAATAGATCGGTTTCGCTTTGCAGTAATACGCCAGGAAGGTACTTTGTCAGCTTCGGGCTTTCCAAATTGGCGGTAGGATCTTTATCGATGACCTTATCCAGAAGTAAGAATTTATAAAAAGAACGGAGCGCCGAAACTTTTCGGGACAGCGTTTTCGACGCCATCTGTTTTTTGCGGCAAAAAGCCAAATAAGCGATGACCTCTTTGCGGTCGGCTTTGCTGAGGACGGCGTTGGCCGACCCCTGCCGCAAATAGTGAAAAAAGTCAAGGAGATCATAGCGATAGCTGTCGATGGTATTGGGAGAAGCCCCTTTCTCCACCAACATGTAATCGAGAAAAGTTTCGATTTCCGCGTTTTCCGCGACTTCCTTCATCTTTAGCGCCGCCTTTTTTCAATATACGTTATTATAACACCTTTTTACTTAATTTCCAAATATTCTTAGCCACATCGCTTTGGTTTCCGTATCGGGGAAAGCTTCTACCCGGACGGGATCATCGAGTTTCTTAAAATCTTCATCATTTTTTGCCAAAAAATCGTAAAAACGCGGCATCCCATAGCAAAGCACAAGCAGGATAACGACGGCAATCAGCACTGCCGTGAGCCGCGCTTTCAGGCGTCTTAACGCAATGATTAACAATGGCGTCACTTCCTTCCCTTTGAGCCTATGAAAGGAAGGGTAAAAAGAGAACGCGGCGCAATGCGCCGCGTTCAGGGTGTCACCGAAAATCCGTTTACGCGTATTTTGTTTACCGTTTGAACCTGCTTTTTTATTTGGGGAAGCTAACGGTAATGGTATAAGCCCCATTCCCCGCGACCTCTTCCGTATAAACGATTTTTGCCCCGTTGCCGTCGGCATAAACCATGGTATAAATGCCCTCCTCGGAAACGTGGCTGTCGGTAAGGGAATAGCTAAAGTTTTCGTCGAGATAATCTTTGTAAAGATTGAAAGCCGCCGCCCCCACTTGGCCGTCGGAAATCTCATAGGTATAAATGTAGTTACCGTCCTTTTCCTCTTTGCCGTCGGGGTTTTCCCCGGCGATTTCCGTAAAAGATTGCAGCGTCACAGTAGTGGAGCTGTAGACGGGATCAATGGGCTCCTCCCCGCAGCCGCATAGGGCAAAAGCCGTTAAAAGAAGCAAACAAAGGAGTATCATTCCTTTTTTCATCAGCGTTTTCCTCCTCTGTTACTTTAAGATTCTGCGGCGGCGTAATCCAAATGGATCGCGATGCCGGAAATGCCCAAGACAAAATCGATCACGCCGAGGCTGCTTCCGGCAATGCCCATATTGGCAATGTTGGCATCGAATTTTTCACCGTAATCATAGGCGGAAGCGTCGGCGTTTTCCAGAACTTTATAGGTTTTCGTTCCCTTAGCGCTGTCTTCGGTACTTTCCGTCACCGCGGACATATCGTAAACAAGATGGTTGGTGATGTTGTCGATGCTGACGGCATAGGCCTTGACCACTGCCTCGTTTTCTCCCGGCGTCACGGAGATGACCTTGTAGATTTGGGTTTCAAAATGATTTTCGTCATCCTTGGCACAGAGGAAATAGCCTGCCGCGGTACCGAAAATATTGTGAGAGACAATGTCCACATTATCCTGATCCCAACGGGAGACATCAAAACGGTCAGGCCCGAAGAGCCGGTCAACGCCGTCCTGTAAATCGGCAATACTGTAAATATCGAAGGTCTTATTTGCCGCATCGACGCCGTAAGCTTTGCCGAGGGCGGTTTTTTCTTCTTCGCTGAGGTAGGCGGTGGAAAGATCATCAAAGGCCATGGTGGCCACGGGCTCGCTCAGCCCTTGCCAATAAAGGGGCAATACGCCGCTAACAAGTTCATCCTCCGTCATTTGCAGCAATTCACCACGGTAAACGGAAGTGATTTCATAAAAATAGATTTCCGCTTCGGTTTCACTGATATAAGAAACATCCTCTTCCTTTTGGCTGTCGCTATCTTCTTCTGTATTGCCGCAGGCGGCAAGAAACAACAGAGACAGCAAAAGGCAAAGCAGAATTAGCGTCTTTTTCATTTACTTTCCTCCCGAAAAGATTTGTTTCCTATTTTACCTTGTTTTTGCCGTTCTGTCAAAAAATATACGAAACGCCGGAAAAAACGGTAAAAAAGGCGGCTGTTCTTGCAGATGTTGTCGGAAAACTTCCACGGTGACCTGGCGTCAAAGAAACAAAAAAAGCAGCCCCTTTTACGCCATTCTTTAATAAAAACGTCGCAAATAGGGGCAAACGAAGTATAAAAAAGGAATCATGCCTACACATCATTCCCATTCCCAAAACTGGTAAAAAGATGGTGGTATCAATGAATTCAGGCGAGACGATTCGCCATTTTCAGTTTGTCAGCGATCATCGCAATAAATTCGCTGTTGGTAGGTTTTCCTCGTTCCACATCGATGGTGTAACCGAAATATTTGTTCATCAAATCGATGTTACCGCGATCCCAGGCCAGTTCGATGCCATGGCGAATGGCACGTTCCACCCGGCTTGCCGTGGTATTGTACTTGTCGGCGATCATGGGATACAGTTCTTTGGTCACAGCGCCTAAGAGATTGATGTCTTCAATGACGAAGACGATGGCATCTCTCAGGTACTGGTAGCCTTTGATGTGGGCCGGCACTCCCATTTGATGGAGAATACCGGTGACTTCTACGTCGTAATTGCCGGCTACCGGCACCGACGGCGTCACGGAAGCATTGCTCCCGGCCAGCTGATGAATACGCATCGACATACTTTGGAAGTCATACGGCTTCAGTAAAAAATAGTCGATCCCCAGCCTCACTGCTTCTTGTGTCATGTTTTCCTGTCCCATTGCCGTGGAGATGATGACCTTTGGCCGTTTTCCCGCACCATGCAGACGGTTTAAAACTCCAAGTCCGTCTAAGCGCGGCATGATCAGATCCAGGATGAGAATATCCGGCTCGGTCTCCTCCACTAATTTCAGAGCATCCAACCCATTGTTCGTCATTCCTGCAACTTCCATGTCTTCGTGTGACTCAAGAAACTGTTTCAGACCTTCGCTGAAATTCTTGTTGTCATCAGCAATAATGATTTTAATGTTGTCTGTCATTTCTCTTCCCCCATATTATGATTGGATTATTTCTTGTAAGCAATAATTCTATGAAAACAATACAAATCCTTCTTCGTTTTGAAAATTTCTCAAAATAATTTTGTCGTTAACTGGCACATTTCGCCGAAGAAATATTTCTTAAAAGAAATTAGGAGATATCGCCTTCGTCTAACATATAGTGAATTAAACAACCGTAACCTTTTTTAGGCTGATTCACCATCACATAAGTTACGGCGCCGACAATTTTATCCCCCTGTATGATCGGGCTGCCGCTCATGCCCTGAATGATACCGCCTGTTTTTGCCAACAGAGCTTCATCGGTGATGGTAATGGCCAGGCCCTTTCCTGTCTCATCCTCGGGGTTGATATCGGTGATTTCGATGTCGAACCATTCCATGGTTTCTCCGTTTAACACAGTAATGATCCGTGCCGCGCCTTTCTTCACCTCATCGGGAGAAGCCGTGGCGGCCACCGGCAGCAATTTATTTTCCAGGGGCGCGTCAAGGGTACCGAAAACGCCGTAGATGCCGACGCGATCAATGTCTCCCTCAAAGGCGCCGGGGTTAAAGTAGCCTATTTTCTCCCCCGTATTGCCTTCGCCGGCGGCGTTGATGCCGCTGATGGACGCCGGCAAAATTCTACCGTAAAGCTGGTCTTCATTGCTGGTCACCGCTTCCGTTACCGTATGTCCCAAAGCACCGTAACGATTGGTCGCAGGGTCGTAAAAAGTCATGGTGCCGACACCGCCGGTATTATCGCGGACGTAAAGACCGATGCGGTAGCGTCCCGTTTCAGCGCAAGGATAGGACTTCACTTTTTTGATCTGGGTTTCTCCGTTCCTTTTGATCTCCAAAGAAACTTCACCGGCGCTGCCGCCGCTGTCAATCAAGGCCATGACGTCATCGTCGCCGGTGACGGTAATACCATTGATTTTCGTGATGCAGTCACCCAAGGAAATCCCAGCTTCTTTCGCCGGATAGACGGTTTTGCCCTTTTCATCGGTAACGGCGGAGTAACCCACAACGACGACGCCTTCGGTTTTCATAATCAAACCCACGGACTGACCGCCAGGAACGAGTTCTTTCACCTCATATACGGAAACGGCGGCGCCGCGTACAGGCAAAAAGCCAAATAGTTTGGCGGCGAGATTATATTCTCCCGTGGTCTCAAAAGCGTAATGTTCCACATCCTCAGCGGTGACAAGTCCATCGTCGGTAAAAAGCTCATAATCTAAAAACGCCGAAAGCAGTTTCGGCAATTCCACAGTATTGCCTTCCTCCACAAAATAATGGCGGCTTTGAGCAAAAGGCAACACCGCGGCCAACAGCAAAAGGGCGCAAAGCGCCGTCAATAAATAACTTGTAGGTTTTCTGTTTCTCAAAATGTCATCTCCAGCACTCAGTGATAATTCTATTTTGCTCTGTTTTCCCCGGATCAAACAGGATAAATCAGGCAGCTTTGGTAAAGTCAGCTTCTGCGCACCTGCCATCTTTCGGGAAGAAACACTTGTTTTTTTTCAAAAATAGAGTAAAATAATATAATAATACAGTAGATATGAAACCAACAGCAAGCAAGGAGATCGGAACATGAGCGTAGAGATTCAGAAAAGAGCAATATTAAAAGAAAAACCCGATGACGCCAGTTTATCCTTTGGCAAAGTTTTCACCGATCATATGATCGTGATGGAGCACGACGAAGAAGGTTGGCACGAGCCGAAGATCGTTCCTTACGGCCCCTTTTCCCTGGAGCCTTCCGCCATGGTTCTCCACTATGGACAGGCGGTTTTTGAAGGGCTCAAGGCTTACCGTACACCAACGGGGAAGATCAATCTATTTCGCCCCGAAGCAAACTTTAAAAGAATCAACCTTTCCTGCGAAAGGCTTTGCATTCCCAAAATCGACGAAGCGGCGGCTTTATCAGGCCTCCTCGATTTGATTCACTTAGAGCAGGATTGGGTGCCCTCGGCGCCGGATACTTCCCTCTACATTCGCCCCTTCATCTTTGCCAACGACCCCTATATCGGTGTCAAAGCGTCCACGAAGTACATTTACTCCGTCATCCTCTCACCGGTAGGGCCTTATTATGCCGAAGGGATGAAACCCGTTAAAATCTACGTGGAGGACGAATATGTCCGCGCCGTTCGCGGCGGCTTGGGCTTTACGAAAGCTGCCGCCAACTATGCGGCAAGTCTTTTGGCCGGGGAAATCGCGCATCAGAAAGGCTATTCCCAAGTGCTCTGGCTCGACGGCGTTTCCCATGAAAACGTCGAGGAAGTCGGTTCCATGAATATCTTTTTCAAATTCCGGGACGAACTGGTAACGCCGGCGCTGAACGGTTCTATTTTAGGCGGCATCACCAGAGATTCCATCCTCAAACTGGCAAAACACATGGGGATCACCGTCAGTGAACGTACCCTGCCCATTGCGGAAGTTTTTGAACGTAGCGCCAAAGGGGAACTGGAAGAAGTTTTCGGTTCCGGCACCGCCGCCGTGGTCAGCCCCGTGTCCGAATTGAACAAAAACGGAGAGATCATCACCGTCAATCACGGTGAAATGGGGCCTCTAACCGCCCAATTATACAAAACCCTCACCGACATCCAATGGGGCAAGGCCGAGGATCCTTTCGGCTGGATTCAGGAAGTCAAATAACGAAAAGTAAAGAGTTAAGGAAGCAAGGGAGAAGACTGCTATGCCAAACAAATTTGATCTGGAAAGGGCAATCAACATTGCCCGGGACTATGCCGTCTCCACCGGAATGGAATGCTTTGTGCTCCCCGCGGATCAAAGCACCATCATCAACCCATGTGAAGGGATGATCCATAATTATCTCTGCTACGGGTTCAACAGTGATGTTGCAAAAATGTGTATCAATCTTCACGCCGAAGGCGCCTATCTCGCCAAAAATGCCGGCTCCCCTCAATCCTACTATTGCCCCATGGGGCTGCTGCACTGGGCCTCTCCTGTGATTGTCGACGGTCGCATCGAAGCCGCCTTCATCGCCGGCCATGCTTTTTTAAATCAGTCCCAAGAAGAAATTTTAAGTTTCAAAAACATTTCCGGCAAACACGAAAAACTGCTTGCCTCTTACCCCAAACTGAAAAGGTCGCTGCTGGAATCACCGGTGATCAATGATGAACGGCTGCAAAGCCTCAAGAACATGCTGGATGTCATCGCACGCTCCTTCACCGATGGGGTGATCTCCGAAGATGATTTTCACGACATCAGGGAAGCCTTTCGTAAAAGCTATACCTGCGATCCCATATACACCGAGGATATCTCCTGGAATACGCTGTTGACCGCAATCAGGGATAATGACAACGCTGCCGCGAGGAAAGCTTTGGATAAGGTTTTAAAAGAAATCCGGCAAACGGCAGATCCCCAACCGGTACGGGTCGCCCTGACCCAGCTGATTCTTTTCATCTACGATCATTCTTTGGAAAAAGAGGGGCAGGACTTTCTTTCGGAACGCTGCCTTAACGCCTTAAACGAGCTGGAACGAATTGACAACATCGAAGAGCTCGCGGTTTGGACGGAAAACAGCTTAAAAGCCATGTTTGAAGCCAGCGCTCTCATTCCTTCCCTGAAAAACGCCGATATGCTCTTTAAGGCCGTTCAATATATCCAAGACCACTATAAGGAAAAATTCTCACTACAGGATATCGCGAATTACGTTCATTTCAGCGCTCCTTATTTCAGTAAAATTTTCAAAAAAGAAATCGGTGTAACCTTTACAAAATACCTGACCAACGTGCGCATCGAAAAGAGCAAACAATTGCTGAAAAACACAGGGGTTGCGCTCTCCGATATCCCCGCCTTGGTGGGTTTTGAAGAACAGAGCTATTTCACCAGGGTATTTAGATCCACCACAGGAATCAGTCCCGGCAAATACAGAGCCAGGAACACCCAATAAGACGCAGGCTTTCGGAAAAACAAAAGGCAGGTTAAGCAATGCGCCAAAAAAGAATCACCAAAGATCAACTGCAAAGCATATACCGGGATCATCTGTCCAGAGATTTTATCACGGCGGAGTTGAAATCCAGATCCTTTTTTGAGGATGATTTTGACCGCGGCGTTTATTTCGGTGATCTCTTCTACGATCAAGATCGGTTGATTGCTTATACTTTCTACGGCAAAAGACCCGGCGGAAACTATCTGCTCTTAGACTATCTGGCGGTATTACCCGAGGAACGCAGCAAAGGCTACGGCGCGGAGATCCTTGCCGCGTTAAAAAAAGAAGCCGCCGCTTACGACGGCGTGATCGTCGAAGCAGAGGCCATCGACGCGGCAAAGGATGAGCAAGAACAAACCATCCGCCGGCGCAGAATCGCCTTCTACCGGCAGAACGGTCTTAAGGAATTGAAGCTCCGTGCCGAGGTCAACGGCGTTACCTTCACTCTTTTATTGCTAACGGACAAGGAAAAACCAGCGGAGGAAAAAATCATTAAAGAGGAACTCGCCGCCATTTATCACACGCTCTACGAACATACAGAATTTAAAAACGCCTGGCGCCTCTTTTAGAGGCAAATAAAATAAACAAAAAAGAGCCTGTTTCTGATTTTTGTCAGAAACAGGCTTTTCTTTATTTAACAGGTAACAGGGGTTTCTGATAAACCCCCTCCTATACGCATACCGCTGCCGTCCGCTTATTCCGTTACGGCATATATCGTCGCCGAGGTATTGGCAAAGAGCCGTGACTGGACGCTGACGGAAGCGCCGGAAAATAGCTGCCGGTTGCCCTCGGCATAGAAACCGCTGCTGTTAACGGTTCCTTCCGTGGCTAAGGTCAAATAAATCGTGTAACGGTTTTCATAAGTAAGGTACTCCCCTTCTTTGTCACCGCTAAAAATCGCCTGAAACGGCTGGGTTTCAATTTTCGTGATGGTGCCAAGTTTGCCGCCGTTGAGTTCATAAACAACTTCTCCCGTATGAAGAGCGTCAAGATAGAAAGCTTTTACGCCGTCGATTCGCACCACGGTGGTGAAGGTATCGTTTTTTTTCACAGAAATCCCATCATCACCAAAAAATTTATACGCGGTACCGGCAATCACCACAAGGAAAACGAGAATGATCAAACAATCGATCACGCTGATTTTACCGAACAATTTTCCTTTTTCATCAATCATCATAACCCGGTTCCTCCAATTCCACACAGTAGGACGACCCGCCCACCGTAGACGTTCTGGCATTGACTTCGGAGCCGACCATTACTTTAACGCCATTCACCGTGGTTGCCGCCTCGCTGATATCCGCATTGGCTTTCACTGTGATGCGCGCATTGTATTTCCCTTCCACCGCCGCGGAGTCCACCGTGCCCTTATCATCCTGATAACGGTCGGCATAGTAAGGAATGACCTCCGCCGCGGTGACCTCACCGATAAAGGCGTCGGATTCCGTATAGTATAATTTGTCGCCGATGATGATTCGGTCAACAAAATCTGCACTGACATCCTTCATTTCCAGAACGTAGGTGATTTCCTGTTCTCCCGTGGACGCCGCGCTGTTGCCGACATGATTGTGGGTAAAATAATATGCCGCCGCCGCAATGATACCGATCACCACAAGCAGGACGACGATATCAAGGAATCCGGGTCTTCTTCTTTTATTTTGCATAAAGCCCACCCTCCAAAACTTTTTCATAAACCGCTTCCACATTGCGGGCATAAATTTCACCGGTAAAACGGCGTGAATAGATTTCTTTTGCCCCTTTGCCGAGACGTTCTCTGAGGGCAGAATCTTCCATCAGAAGACGCATCTTGGCGGCAAGATCCTCGGCGTTGCGGCTTTCAAAGAGCAGACCGTCTGCGCCGTCGTCAATGGCATAGGGATTGCCGCCATAGTCACTGGCAATCACAGGAACGCCCATACTGAATCCTTCCAAAAGGGCGATGCTACAGGCCTCAGTGCCGTAGGAAGCGTTCATCTGCACATCGGCAACACTCAAAATCAGCGGCACTTCTTTGGTAAAGCCCAGGAAAATGATGTAATCCGCCAAACCTCTTGCTTTCACCTGCTCCTTTACTTCCGCCTCAAAACTGCCGGTACCGGCGATGATCAGCTTGAATTTGCGTCCTTCGGCGGCCAAGGCTGCCGCTGCCTCAATGAGGAGCAAGTGACCTTTGTACGGTTCGATTCGGGCCAAAATCGCCATCACGAAGTCATCCTCGGCGATCCGCCATTGCTTTTGAAAGACGGCCACCTCGCTGTCACTGCAACGCGTCACAGGGTCAACACCGTTATCCAAGGGAATGATCAGGCTTGGGGATATGCCGCCGTCGGTGAGATTCTTTTTGGCCGCTTCGGTCACGGCGATGATGGCGTCGGCATAATGCTCGTTGATTTTCTTGTTGATCAGGCGGCCAAGACCTTTTTTCAATTTCGGATTCACTTCAAAAACGCTGTGGCGTGTATAAACCACCGGCTTCCCGCAGCGTTTCGCGGCGACGCGGCCGCTGAAAGCGCCGTGGGTATGGACAAGGTCGGGATCAACGGTTTTCACCAGTTTTTTCAATGTCTTCATATCGCCAAAGGAAAACGAACGGTCGGCAATGGCCTCCACTTCGTATACCTTCATGCCGAATGCCTCGAGTTCCGGAATCAGGGCGCTGCCGGCGGGAACCGCGGTTTCCATCAGGAAGCGCTCCTTATCATAATACTTTGCCATATTGATCAAACATTTGCCGGCGCCGCCGATATTCTGATCACTGATGATATTGAGGATTCTTTTCACCACGGTTTTCACTCCTTATCAAAAACAGCCTTCCCCTCTTTGAGCACAAGGCGGCTTACGGCGCTCACCAATCCGAGAACCAGGAAAAAGATCAAAAAGACACGGTAATTATACCACACGTTATCAAACATACCTTCGAAGAGATAACCGCCGACGGCGGCCATCATGGTCAGCAGGAACCAGGAGGTTTTCGTTCCCTTCACTTTGCGGTGGGCCATATAGCCGACGGCGAAGAAGGCCAGCAGAAAGGAAAGGAGCAGGATCAGACCGCCGATACCCATTTCCGACGTTACCTGCAAATAGAGGTTATGGGCGTGGGGCGCAAAAACCTGACTGAGTTGATAGCGGGAATAAATCAGCGAAAAGGCATCTTGTCCCAAACCAATACCAAGGAACCAATAAACTTCGAGCATATTCAGGGTACCGAGCCATATATTCATCCGGTAAGAGGTGGAATGATCGGAAAAATTGACGATGGAGGCAAAGCGGTCCAAAATGCTGTCCGGTAATAAAAAGGGCATGGCCGCCAGGATAAACGGCACAAAAATTAGCAGCTGCCGGGCACCCCAACAAATCACAAGGAAAAAGATAATAATCAGGGCCAAATAACAGCCGCGGGAATAGGTCAGGGCCAAATTCACCAAAAGCAACAGTGCCGTACCGCCGTAAAACAGCTTCATCAGCGGTTTTTTCGCGATATAAGTCATCACCCCCGCCATGGGCAACATCAGCAGTAAATACTCCCCGTAAACATTGGGATTTTCAAAGGTGGAATAGACCCGCAGTTGAAGCGTGGTAAAAAGTTCCGTATCGGTCCAGGTGGTATTGACGTCACCGCTTAAATATTGATAGAGACCGACGAGGCCGCAGAAAAAGGCGGCGGCGCAGCAGAGAAAAACCATGGCTCGAAGGGTTTGCTTTTTGTCCGTCAGCCAAAGCATCAAAAAATAGCCCAGAATGAAACAACTTTCTAAAAGGGCGATTTGCGTTGATTTCAACGGCGTAAAACTGGTGACGCCGTAAAAAAGCAGGCATAAGGCGAAGGCCGCCAGGAGCGCCCCGGTGTTATCAAGATGAAACTCCCGCCCGGCGCCGAGCATTTGACCGATGAGATAACAAAGAAAAGTGATGATCATGAGACCGGCCAAGATCATGGTCGGTAAAAAGGGCGCGGCAAAAAGGATCAGCAAAATTCCTGTTGCCGGAAAATACAGCAGGATCAGGCCGCCGAGAAACGCGGCCACGAGGAGAGCGCCGACTTGAAAACCGAAGAAAACCCCGATCATGCTGGCGATCATGGCAAAGAGAAAGGGTACCCAATAGAGACCGCGTCCGGTGGCGGCAGCGTCCTCTTTGACGTCACAAAACAGCCCGATCAGCCTGGAATGGCTCAGTAACGCCTGGAGGGAACAGGGCGCCGCCAATAAAAGGAGGCCCAATAGCGCCAAGACTAATAAAGCGTAAAGACCGCCGCCGATGTAGGCCAAAGTGGCCAGTCCCAGGCAGAAGCTACCCAAATAGGCTGCGGGCAAATGAGGCCAATCGCCGAAAACCGCGCCGGTATATGCCGCCAAAAGAGAGTGTTCTTTTAGGCTTGCCCCTTTGACGCCAATGGCGGAAAAAAGGGACCATACCTTATGAATTCCCTGTCCGAAAAGGCTTTTTTCTCCGCAGTCATAGCTCTTTTCATTGCCCAGGGCAGAAAAAAACAGGCTATGCGCCACCATGCGGTCAAAACCGCGGCCCACAGCACCGAAAAAACGGCCGGTCACACTATACCTGCCGTAATATAATAATTTTTGATACGCAGTTTCCGGGAAATTCATGCCTTTCCTTTCTCACACAAGCTCTCTTTATTCTTTCTCATTCTTGTCTTATTATAATCAAAAAAGGCGCTTTTGGCAATATGAAAAAGAAAAACTCCCGCAAAAGGATATTTGAGGGAGTTTTTTTACCGCAAAGATCAAGAAAACCCGAAATCATACTGAGACAGGCCGTATTCTTTTTGCAGAGACAAAAGTTCTTTTTGCACGGCCTCATTGACGAGAACGCCCTTATCTTTTGTCTCCATATCATGGAGGTGTTCTTTTTCCCCGGCGGTATAAATCCTTTCTTCTCCTGGCACTGTTTTGGAATGGCGCAGTTGGCGCAGGATATCACCGGCGGTCTTTTTAAAGACGTCGGCGCCTTCAAAAGCGTTGGTATCAATGGCGACGAAAAAGTGGCCAAGGTGATAGGGTACTTTTTCTCCCTTGGCGCCGATGCCGGAGAGCATCTTCATGAAATTTCCGGCTTGGAGGGCCGCGGAGAGAATTTCGATCACCACGGCATAACTGTAGCCCTTGTAACCGGCGAATTCTTCGCCGATTCCCCCCAGGGGCGCAAAGGCGGCGTTGCCTTTGATCAGTGCGTCCAAAATGGCGGCGGAATCCGTCATCGTCTTGCCGTCGCAGGTGATGACGAGTCCCGGCGGCGTTTCTTTATGCAAGCGTTCCCATTTTTCGATCTTACCCCGCTGGGAAATGGAAGTGGCGCAGTCGATGACAAAGGGAAATGCTTCGTCGGTGGGCAGCCCAAAGGTCATGGGATTGGTACCCAGCATATTTTCAATGCCAAAGGTCGGCGCGATAGAGGGACGGGCATTGGTGCCGGTAAAACCGACGCAATCGGCTTTCGTCGCCATGGTGGCGTAATACCCGGCAATACCGTAATGGGTAGAATTCCTCACGGCGCTCATCCCCATGCCGTACTTTTTCGCCTTGGTAATGGCCATATCCATGGCTTTATAAGCAATCACCTGCCCCATGCCGTCATGACCGTCAATCACGGCAGTGGTGGGCGTTTCCTTCACGACCTCAAACTCGGTGACGGGCTTTTGGATCCCAGCTTTGATCCGATCAATATAAATCGGTTTAAAACGGTTGATCCCGTGGGAATCGATTCCCCGGCGATCCGCTTCCAGTAAAACATCGGTACAGATTTTCGCGTCCTCTGCGGGAACACCGCAGCCGACGAAAACATCGGTCACGAAATGTTCCATGGTATTCCAGTCCACATATTTTTCAGCCATTGTTTACACCTCGTTTCGTTATAAGCGATATTATTATATCATTGCTGGGAAAAAAAATCCATAGATTAGAAGCCCCTTTGTTTTACTTTTTCACGATTTATGCTATAATAAGCAACGGAAAAGAAATCATGGAGTTCATTATGATAAAATCACCTTTTTTACGGTGGGTATTCTTGCTTTTTCTAACCGTAACCGTCGTGTTTACGGTCACGGCTTGCGACGGTGAAAGCACCGAGGAGGATACCGCGTTCACCGCCACCGGCGGCATCCACATTGCCACGAAAAACACGCCGGAACAGAATATCCTGGCCAACCTGGCCAAGCTGTTGATCTCGGAGAAGATGGGAGTCGACGCGGAAATTGTCTATTACGACGACTCCACTTCCGCAACGCTGCTGCAAAAACTTGACCATCAAGAAATTCAACTTTTCTTCGATTACTCCGGTTCCCTTGCCGTTAACGCCCTGGCCATCGATACCGATAAGGTCAATACCGCCACTTTATTGATGGACGTGCAAAATACCGTCAAGAAGCAATACGAGATCAGCGTTTCCGAAAAAATCGGTTATAACAGCACCACATCGCTGTATATGATGTCTGACCGCAATGAAGAGCTGGAGTCTCCCTCCAATATCAGCGCCATTGCCGATCGTTCCGATCAACTGACCATTGGCATGGAGGAAGATTTCTATTCCCGCATCGATTGTTACGAAGCGCTTTGCACCGCTTACGGTTTAAACTTCAGCAAAGCCACGGTTTACCAAGAGGAAGACGGCTTTATGGCCTTGGCCAACCATGACATCGATATTTTCATCGCCGATTCCGTTAGCCCCTATTACAGTCTTTTCGACATGGTACAAATAAAGGATGACCAGTATTTCTTCCTGCCCCAGGACACCTGCTATCTCGTTTCCGATCAGACACTGAAGAATTACCCGGCCCTGGGGAGCACCCTATCGCTGATGGAGGGACTGATCTCCACCAGCCGCATGTCACTGATGATCCGGCGCATTGACTGGGAAGGCAATGACATTGCGGATTACCTCTATACATATTTGCGGGCCAACAACATCATATGAACCACCGGAACCCTTTGTCAAAAGAAGCCCCTGAATTTGGGCGATCAAATAAAAAAACAGAAGTGAGGCCAAATATGAAAATAATGATTGCTTCGGATCTTCACGGATCTTTAAAATACGCGCGGATGATGAGAGATCTGTATGAAAAAGAACAGGCAAAACGGTTGATCCTTTTGGGTGATCTGCTGTATCACGGTCCCCGCAACGATTTGCCGGCGGAATACGCCCCCAAAGGCGTCATCGCGCTGCTCAACGAAATGAAGGAGGAGCTGCTCTGCGTCCGCGGCAATTGTGAGGCCGAAGTGGATCAAATGGTTTTGGAATTCCCCGTGATGGCGGAATATATGATCTTTTTTACGGGAAACCGGATGATTTTCGCCACCCACGGTCACACCTGGAACACGAAGAACCCGCCGCCACTGAAAGCAGGAGACATTCTGCTCCATGGCCATACCCATATTCCCGTCATCGAAGATACCGGCAAATACCATTATCTGAACCCCGGTTCCCTCTCGATTCCCAAAAACAATACGCCCCATTCCTACATGATCCTGGAAGACGGCGTTTTTACCATCAAGGACCTGGAGCAAAAGGAATATTTGGCCATCGATTTAAGCAAATAACACAAAAGATAAAACAAGAAAGCCGTCAACCGATTTTCAAAAACAAAAATCGGTTGACGGCCCTTTTTGCGCACGGAGAGGGGGAACCCAAAGGATTCCCCCTCTCCATCTGATATCAACATTAGCAATGAGTCACCGATACCATTACAAAATCGTTACAATATTGCTTTAAGGCATCATGGGTCCCCAAACTAAGTTGAAGACAAACTGCATGGATTCCGCTCTTGTCGCCGTGTTATTGGGCTGGAAGTAGTAGTCCTTTTCTCCCGGGTAATCCTGACCGGAAGTCACGGAAGGTACGGCATAACCGTTGACCAAACCGGCATCGGCCAGGTTCATAACGGCTTCATAGTACCAGGCGCCTTTGGCGACGTCAGCAAAGTACATCTGACGCCAGGCAGGAAGAGCATCTTTGTAGACATCCAGGGCGATCTTATACATGATCTGGGCGATTTCAGCGCGGCTGATATAACTGTTTGGCTTAAAGGTTTTGTCCGGATAACCGTTGACATAACCGCTATCCGCCATAAACATTACCGCGTCATAATACCAGGCGCCGCTCTTCACATCGCTGAAGGTTAAGTTTGCAGAAGAAGAGGAAAACGGAGTGAAATACATGTTTTCTTCCGCTGCATCAAGCAAGCCATAGCACATTTTGGCAAATTCAGCGCGGGTAACCTGATTCAGCGGACGGAACGTGCCGTCGCCGTAACCGTTGATGATACCGGCATTATAGCCGAAAGCAACCGCCTCGCCATACCAGCATATAGAAGGAACATCGCTAAAACGGTTTGATTGAATCCACCAGGGATTGGTGATGGCATAGTTGCCGTTTTCATCAAGAACCAGCAACGCCGCCCAAGTATCTTCATCGTAAACGTCAATGTCGACTTCGACTTCGTATACTTGTTTTTCATCATCATAATTAATACTATTACGGAGATCATTCGTAGCATATGCATCGTATTTTAGATACTCTTCAGAATACATGGATTTACCCATGGCGGTCAGATCGTCCGTACCGTCTTTGGTCAATACATAGAAATTCTGGATCTCGGCAAGGCTTGAAACTTCAACGTAAGCGTTAAATTCAGAATTCTGATAAACCTTGTAGGTTTCACCGGGCAGTTTGTTCATATCAAGAACAGGACCATAAGTGATATAAGAATTACCATTCACAACCGCTTCGGAGTAAGCAAGGCCGTTATCTTTGATATAGTCGCCTTTGGTGTTTTCGGTCACATCGGTACCGACATAGGCGTAAGTGCGGATTTTCCCGGAAGCATACCAACCGTCGCCTCTATTATTGCTATAGTTATTTTTATCGGCGAAGCCGGGATATCTCACATCGTGGGTATCGGAACCACCGACGAGATAGTGGGCTTTTTCCGTAATCACATCGTCACCGTTCACATCCTGATAAAGAGCGGTGCCGTCCTGATAGGAGGTCCAGAGATCGATGGTGGAAAGCAGCACTTCGACGTTTTCACTGTCTACGCAGCTGGCGTTGATTTCGATGTTATCGTAATCATCGGTATAGCCGCCGGGAATGGCGTCTACGGAATCAGCGTAGAACAGGCCGTAGGAATACCAGGGATGGTTCGCGGTGATGGCGGCACCGTTGTCATGTGTTTGTTTGACAAAGACCGGCAGCTGCGCAAACTGGTTCATCACAGGGTTTTTCTGATCGACGTCGAGGAAATGCGCATATCCGTCGGAGGTCAAAGGAATGACATTGAAATGTGCCCAAGAGCAGGAAATTTCTTCGGAAGGTACGAAACCGGAAAGGCCGTAATCGGCACTAAGATCATACATTTCCGCATTGTTGGTGGTGAAGTCATGGTCGGTCATGAAGCCGACATCCAACCCGGAGGCGGCCAAAGATTTGATGACGTCTCCCGGCGCGGAGAAAGCGTCATTCTTGTTGCCGTGATGATGGGCATCACCGGCAAGCCAACCTTCGGGAGCGCTGAATACCATATCAACTTCAGGATAAAGGGTGGTGGAATCGGCGGTGTTGCCCGTCATGACCATCGGTTCGCAATAGAACCAATACCCTTCCCCATAAACCACAACTTTGTAGTAACCGGCTTCCACTTCAAAATCAATCACGCCGGTGCTTTCGCCTTTGCTGTCGGCTTCGGTGTAGTACACGCTATCGCCGTTAAAGCGGATCGTGGGATAAGCGCTGACGTAGGTATCCCCGTCTTTGCTTTCAAAGACTTCAATCTTGGCAAAAATCGGATTGCCTTCTTGGTCTTTGACCGTCATTTTCATATTGACTTTGGCTACACCGGCCGCAAGGCTGCCGACTTCATCGGTGGTGCCGCTATTATCGATTTCCACTGCTGCGCCATCGGCATAGCCTTTGGCTTCCAAATACATCGTATAGGTACTTTCGTCCTGGGGTACCTGGAAGGAGAAACTACCTTCCGCATCAGCTTTGTACCAACCAATGGTGGCGCCGTCTTTCTTCACAACAACCGTGCCGTTGGCCACGGTGGTGCCGCTAACCGTCGTAAAAGCGGAAACACCCTGAACATCGTAAATCAGATTGTTCAGCTCTTGAAAATCAGCGGTATCGCTCATGACGATATAGGTGTCAACCACTTTTGTTTCACCGGCCGCATAGTTGCTTGCCGTTCTCAGTTCTTTATAACCGACGGAACCGCCGATTTTGCTGAACTGGTTACCACCGTAATAGAGGCCGCAGAAATATTCCATACCACCGGTCATCGCATAGGAACCGATGGATTGGTCGATGCCGAACATTGCGCCGCCGTCGTCACCCTTATTGGTTACGGAAAAACGGTTGCCAACGCTCACCGCGGATCCGGTGGTATTTTCAAAAGAGTTATACATATAGGCAAAAGACTGATCTGCGCCAATGCCGTAGTATGTATTGACATTGAATTTAATACCGCCGATATCATAGATGCGGAAAACCTTAACGGCAGTAAGACCCCCGGTAGTCACTTCCGCTTTGGCGTCAAAATCATATTTGACGATGGAGAACTTCACCACGCCGCAGTTATCGGGAGCCCAGGAATCCCAGCCATAAACGAGAGGTTCAATGGACCAGGTCATGTCGCGGTTCCCGGTAGCGGTGGTCAATGCACCGCTGGTATAATTCACCGTCCCTGCGTCAAGAACGGAACCTGCGGGATAGCCCCAGGGATTGCGGGTACCGACGGCAAGCACGATACCGCAAACACCATTGGTCATGATAATGTCGTCGCCATGAATGGCTTCACCGTTATCAAAAAAAGTATTGGTGCCTTGCACATCGCCGCCTGCGGCTTTCCAAGCGTCAAGGGTACCGATCCAAAGATCGTCGGTAGCAAGGCCGCTGGAAATGCCCGATGCTACGTCATACTGATTGGGGTCGGCTGCGCCGCTCACAGAAGTACCCGCGCCGCTTTGGGCAGCAAGAGCACCACAAGAGAAGGACAATACCAAAGCCATAATCAGAATGACCAAAAGTAAGTGTTTTTTCATGAAATAATCCCTCCTGATAAAAAATCTTCAAAATAAACGCGTTTAAAATATTCAGTTGTCTACTCTCTCTCGCTCCTTTCCCTAATTCTTTCATATTTAAATGAACGTTATTGACGTTTTAAGGTAACATGATTAACAATTTAACGACAATAAAAACTTCGTTTTCATCCTCGTATATTCCATAAAAAAACCATTGTTTTACTGTATTATTTTGTCAAAGATCCAAAAAATTTGCGGTCTTCCCTGCTTGTACCAGACAAGCACCGAAACACCCTGTCCAAGTTGGAGCCATTCCTGGCCGAAGCCCCAAAAAAGTTATCGACCGCACATCTTGTCACCGTTTTTTCATCGCGGACCCATCGCAATATCTTCCTTAATTTGGAATTATTATATCATAGGTTCCAATAAAAATCACTACTAATTTTAAAAAAATTTTTGATTTTTTACGAATATTTCTCCATTCATCCCAATTGTCTTTTACCTGGCTCTCACATTCCTTTCACAAAATATTTTCGCAAAATTGTGTTCTCGGACAGAGGATTCACCACCTATCAGACTTTATTCACGGCCTAAAATAGCGTTTTTTTCAACGCTATTTTGGTTGCATAAACCGTATATCACTCAATCCGCAAGGATCTGAGAAAAGAAAATGCCGGCTTCTCGTTGCAGAAGCCGGCTTTATTTTCTATGAAGTTCATATGTTTCAGGATCTCAATAAAAGACGATTGAGGTTAGCAGCGTTATTTCGGCATCCGCTGTCATTTCCTGGTAAAGAGAGGTCAGCGCCGTATCCTCATAATTATACTGAACATCGGAGGGATAAACGGCGACATAGGTATACGCGTCGGTTTCACTTAATATCTGATAATTAGGGATACTCTGATAGTCGTCCCCCGGCGCGTAGCGGCAAATAGAGAGCAGCAGTCCGCCGTAGCCCGCCATGTCGTTTTCCGTATTGTAGAAGGTTACGGCATCATAAGATTCATCACATTCATAGTGACCCATCCAGGAATCCGGTATCTCCGCATAGAAAAAATCGCCGTAATACGTACCGCCATAATATCCGCCTTCAGCATCATAGTCATAATCGTAATCGTAATCATAGTCGTCATAACCATAATCGTAGTCATAATCATAACCATAGTCATACTCATAGTGGTCAAAAAGGTCTCTCATTGTGAAAGAGCGGTCACTGCCGGCCACCGCCACAATGGTAATGATCAAACTAAGCAATAAAACGCCGCCAAAGGCCGAACCGGCAAAGATAAAAAACTTTTTTCTGCTAAAATATTTTTTGGCCGGGAATACCAAAGCCGCGGCGGGCACTGCCGTATCAGCAGCAACCGCTTCTTGCGCCGCCGCTTCCGGCAATGACTGACCGTCTGCAGCCGGCTTCTCTTTTATTGCGTCTTGGACGGAAACGGGCGCACCGCATTCTTTGCAAAATTTGTCGTTTTCAGACAATTTCACACCGCAGTTGCTGCAATAAGCCATGGGTCCATCACTCCTCCCCTACTCATTTAGGGTAATTTTTCACCTGTAAAAAGTATATCAAATAGCGTCTCTGAAAAGACCGCCTTTGCCGGCGTTTTGTGCCTTTATACCACCGTCGGGAGGCCTAAAACCGAAAAATAACGATCCAAATCGGTAAAAAAGAGAGCGCAAATCCCGTTTTAAACCGAATCCTTCCTCTTATTCGGATTCATGATCTTTTCCTAACGGTCCTTTTATGAACCCGCCGTTGACTTTATTTTCACATAAGGCCCAAATATTGTCAATACTGCTTTCCGCGTCACCCTAATTCTTTTCGTTTTGCAGGGGGTGAAATGTACTGCTTACCTTTAAAGGGAATAGAGTTCCTTTTGTGAAGCCATGCTGATTCCGGCTTCCCTCAAGATACCCACGGTTTTCTCTGGATCGTCCACCCGGAAGATCATATAAGCGCTCCCCGCCTTTCTGGTGATGAAGGCGTAGGCGTATTCCAGATTGATTCTGGCATCCCGCAAAACACTCAAAATTCGCAGTAGGCTACCGGGATGATCCGCCACTTCCACGGCGAGTACCGGTGTAATATTATAAATGTAGTTTTCTTTCGCCAAAACCTGTTTCGCCTTTTCGGGGTCGTCCACAATAAGGCGCAAAATACCAAAATCCGAAGTATCGGCAATGGACATGGCCCGCATATCGATGCCGTTATCCGACAGGATCTTCGCCACAGGAACGATGGTGCCCGCTTTGTTTTCTAAAAAAACAGAGAGTTGTTGAATCATCATGAGCTTTCCCCTCCTTAAATTTTACGTTTATCAATGATACGGACAGCCTTACCCTCGCTCCGGGCAATGGTGCGGGGTTCGACCATATGAACGGCGGCATAAATGCCGAGCATTGATTTTAAGGCGTTGACGATCTCCTGCTCTTTTCTGACGATGTTGCCAGGGGTATCAGAGAAGATTTCCGGCGTCATTTCCACCATCACGTCGAGGGTATCGCTGTTGTTGACGCGATCCACAACAAGCTGATAGTTGGCGGGCATCCCCTTGTTGAGCAACACGGTTTCAATCTGGGAAGGAAAGACGTTGACGCCTCTAATGATCAGCATATCGTCGCTTCTGCCCATGGGACGGGACATCTTCACCAAGGTTCTGCCGCATTTGCACGGCTCTTCTGTCAAAATAGCGATGTCCCTGGTACGGTAGCGCAGCAACGGGAAGGCTTCCTTTGTGATACTGGAGAAAACCAGCTCTCCTTTTTCCCCGTAGGGCAGCACTTCACCGGTATCGGGATCAATGATTTCGGGGATGAAATGGTCTTCGTTGATGTGCATACCTTCCTGGGCGGCACACTCATAAGCCACACCGGGTCCGGAGATTTCCGTCAGCCCGTAGATATCATAGGCTTTGAGACCAAGGTTTTTTTCCAAATCACGGCGCATTTCCTCACTCCAAGGCTCCGCGCCGAAAATACCGGCTTTCAGCTGAATCTGATCTTTGATGCCCCGCTCGGCGATACTCTCCCCGAGATATGCCGCGTAAGAGGGGGTACAGCAGAGAACCGTCGTTTTTAAATCGACCATAAACTGGAGCTGACGGTCGGTATTGCCGGAAGACATCGGTAAGGTGAGACAGCCGGCCTTATGGGAGCCACCGTTCATGCCGGGGCCGCCGGTAAAGAGGCCGTAACCGTAAGAGACCTGCACCACATCTTCTTCAGTCCCCCCCGCCGCCATAATGGCGCGGGCGCAGCAATCTTCCCAAATATCCACATCCTTTTGGGTATAGAAGGCGACGACACGCTGACCCGTGGTGCCGCTGGTGGACTGGATACGCACGCAGTCTTTTAACGGTTTCGCTTTTAAACCGTAAGGATAGGCGTCTCTCAGATCGGTTTTGGACAAAAACGGCAACTTATATAGATCTTTTACAGATTCGATGTCAGCGGGAACAATTCCTTTTTCTTCCATCCGTTTTCTGTAATAGGGAACATTTTTGTAAACATGTTTTACCTGCCTTAAGAGGCGTTCGTTCTGCAAAGCGACGATTTCCTCTCGATGAGCGCATTCGATTGCCGGTTGATAGTAATTTGCCATAAAATACACTGCCTTTCTTGTTATACTTACGACAGTATAATATAGAAGTTATTAGATGTCAATAAAAAGATTATACCAAGGGAACCGGAACAGCACCGCCTTTTTACATGATGTCCCATAAGCATCGGGTTTTTGCCTAATTTTTCGAAAAACCGGAAAAACCCGCTGAAAAAGCAGGAAAACCCGGAAGCAGACAGAATGTTTACTAAAACAACGAGAGGTGATTCCATGAAAAAAGTTTCCATCGACATCATCGCCGGTTTTCTCGGCGCGGGCAAAACAACCTTGATCAATAAGCTCCTTGACGAAGCCTATATCGGCGAAAAAGTGGCCGTATTGGAAAACGAATTCGGCGCCGTCTCCATTGACGGCGATTTCATCGATACTGCCGGTAAATCCGGGGTACAGGTCACGGAAATCACCAACGGCTGCATCTGCTGCACCTTGCGTTCCTCCCTCACCGCGGGTCTCCTGGAAATCTGCCGTGATTTCGCGCCGAACCGCATCATCATTGAGCCCACAGGCTTGGCGGACCTGGAGGATATCGCGACTCCCATTGAGGACGCGGCGAAAGAATGTCCCCTCGTCATTGACCACGTGATCACCGTGGTTAGCGCCGAACATTACGAAGCGTTGAAAGTCACCATCGGGCCATTTTTGACAAAACAAATCAGCAACGCCGGCCTCGTGGTCCTGTCTCGGGCCGAAGCCGCCGCCGCGGCCATCGGTGAAGAGCTGCGGCAAAACTTCCCCGGTCTCCCGGTCATTGACGAGCCGTGGTCAAAGATCAGCGGCCTCACCATACTTGATCTGGTAAAACCGTACTGCCGTGATGACCGCAATGATCAGGATAAACAGGAAGAACAGGAACACCACCACGGCGCCGCTGCTCACAACCATGACCACGACCACTGCCATCATGACCACGACCACTGCCATCATGACCATGACCACTGTCACCACGACCGTGACCACGGTCACCACGGCCATCATCATACAGCGCCGGAGTACAGTTATTATTGCGCGAAAACCGACCGCGTTTTCGAAGAAGGGGATATCCTGGCGCTTGCCGGACTTTTCCAGGGAGAAGACGGCGGCGAAGTTTACCGCGCCAAAGGGATTCTGAAAGGGGCAGCCCACGGTTTCCGCTTTGATTTTGTCGGCGGCAGTTTTTCCCTACAGCCTTTTGAGGTGAACGGAGAAGGCAAGTTCACCGTCATCGGCAAAAGCATCGATACCTCCTTCTGGGAAAAGACCATTGGCACAAAAGCCCTATGAGCCATTACGTTACCGCAGACCTCCACGGCTGTTACGACGCCTTTATTGATTTGCTGCAAAAGATTGATTTTCAGCCGGAAGACACCCTCTACATCATCGGCGACGTTGTCGACCGCGGTCCCGAGGGCGTCAAATTATTGCAATACATCAAAAAATCCCCCAACATCCTGTTGCTGTTGGGTAATCACGAAGTGATGATGAGGGACGCTTTGACCAGCGGCGACAACGAGCTGTGGTTTTATAATGGCGGCATGGTGACATTTCACCGTTTTTCACGCCTCTCCCCAGAGGAGCAGACGGAAATCAAAACATACCTCACGGACTTGCCTCTTTTTCTCGACGTCACTGTGGCGGACCGCAAATTCCGCCTGATCCACGGCTGCCCCATGGCCGATGAAAACGATGTGGAAAACAGTGTATGGCAACGCCCCGATCCCAATGAGGTCTTTTTTACCGACAAAACCGTCATTGTCGGTCATACGCCTACCATGTGTTACGGCGATGATTGCCATATCCTCCACGGTAAAAATCTCATCGATGTGGACTGCGGCTACGTCTACCGCGGTCTTTTGGGCTGCCTGCGCCTGGAAGATATGCGGGAATTCTATATCTCCTGAACCATCTTCCACGATTTTACGGCAATACGGAAGCTTATCTATTCTTTCCGCGATATACGGTTTATCAGTGATTATTCCATCAGCAAAATCCGTTGCGCGTTTCTTCTCTATAAACTGAATAAACTGAAATTCGGCGTCTGAACAATCAGACGCCGAATCTTTTTCTGTGAAGGTTTTTTACTTTTTACTCTCTCTCCGTATCCTTAGGGCTTTCGGAAAAGAGCTGTGGTTCATTCATATCCTGAGCATCCTGAACACCCTGAATCGTTTCCGTCAACGCTTCAACGGTTTTTCCGCCGCTTTGGGTTTCTTTGCCCCTTCTTTTGCGAATCCGTTTTCTGTGCAGTAAGTCATACATCACCGGTACCACGATGAGGGTCAGCACTGTGGCGTAAACCAAACCGCCGATGGTGACAATGGCCATGGGCTGCACCATTTCAGCACCGGAGCCAATCCCCAGAGCCAAAGTCACCAAAGCCAGCACTGTGGTGAGGGCCGTCATGATGATGGGGCGCAAACGGGTTTTACCACCTTCGATCAGGGCCTCTGTCGTATCCATGCCGCTGTCCACGAGGATGTTGACAAAGTCCACCAATACGATGCCGTTTTTCACAACAATGCCGCTTAAAACGAGGAAGCCCAAAAGGGCGATGACGCTGACGTCAAAACCGGTGAGGAACAGGGCCAGAAAACCGCCGGTAAAAGCAAGGGGTATCGTAAACATCACGATAAAGGGAGAACGCAGCGACTGGAATTCGGCGACCATGATCAGATACATCAACAATATCGCCATGGCAATGGCCTTGACCAAATCTGTCATATATTCGTTAACGGTGGTGCTCTCTCCGCCGACTTCCACGCTGATGCCGGCGGGCGTTTCATATTGATCAGCACATTTTTCCACCGCGTCGGATACTTTCGAGATGGCATAACTGTCACTGACCGTAGCGGTGATCGTCATATAGCGCTGCTGGCCGTCGCGGTAAATCGACGCGGGGCTGTCTTCTTCCTCCACCGCCGCGATATCGCCGACGATGATGTCACTTTCTTCGTCAACGACAATGTCACTGACATCATTGATGCTCATCTTTTCTTCCCCGCCGTCAATGACGAAGACGGCGTATTCACTGCCATCCACCATCACCGTGGTAGCCGCTTTGTCGGCAGCGATATCCTGGGAAACCGCCATATAGACCTGGGATACGGTTAACCCCTCTTTCATGGCTTTATCTTTATCCACTGTCACCATCAGCTGGGCGGTGGGATGTTCCATGTCCGTGGTAACCTCAGCCACGCCGTCTACTTCGGCAACGGCGTCGCCGAGGCCTTTGGTAAAGGAGGACATGGCGGAAAGATCCTCCCCTTTGACGGTCAGAGTCACGCCGGTGCCGCCCAGATAGGCCATGAAGTTGTTGCTATTTTCCATATCAAGTTCACAGTCATGTTCCGCCGCAGCGGCGGCCATGACTTTTTTCAATTCATCGCTGTCGGCGGGAGCGTCCTCATCGAGAACCAGATAGAAGGATATGGATTGAACATTGGAGGCCATGGCAGCATAAGAGGTGTCCGCGTTGCTGCTCATGGAACCGACGCCGCTGACGCCCTCAACCTTCAGCGCCGCGGCGGTTACATCATCGGCGGCGGCATAGAAATCCTTATCGCTGAGATCTTCTTTTTCCGTGGTCAGCGTTGCCGTCAACTCCGTTGAGGTGTAGTCGGGCATGAAGGAGAAGCCGCGGCTAATGCTCAGCGCGGCGCTGCCAAAGAGAAGCACTGTGATGAGGATCATGGTAAGCGCCCGCCGTTTCAGGGACCAACGAACGGCAGCTTCATATCTTGCCTTCAGCCAATCGAAAACCTTGCTTTCCTTATTACTGGCGTGCTCCAAGGTACGGGAGGCCATGGAGGGTACCACCGTCACCGCCACCAAAAGGCTGGCTAAGAGAGAATAGGCAATGGTGAGCCCCATATCCATAAAGAGATCCTTGCTCATGCCGCGGGTAAAGAGAACGGGCACGAATACGCTGATCGTCGTCAAGGTCGAAGCGGTAATGGCGCCAATCACCTGCTTGGTACCGGCCACCGCCGCTTCTTTGGCGGGTATCCCCTGCCGCCGCATACGGTAAATATTCTCGATGACGACAATAGAATCATCCACCAGCATACCGACACCCAGAGCAAGACCGCTCAAGGAAATCAAATTCAGCGTAACGCCGGTAAAGTACATCGCCACCAGGGCAAAGAGCAGGCTGGCGGGAATTGAGATGGCCACGATGAGCGTGGGGCGAAGATCCTTCAGGCAGAGCATCAATACGAGTATCGCCAAAGCCGCTCCCATCAACAGATTATGGAGAACATTGTTGACGAGAATTTTGATGTATTCCCCCTGGTCCATAAAGTCGTAATAATGCAGGCCGGGATGATCTTTTTCCAAGGAAACCATGGCCTTGCTGATATTCTCCGAAACTTCCGTGGCGGAATACTCCGATTGTTTTTCAAAACTCAGCAAAATCCCGTTGTTGCCGTTGACTTTTGTATAGGATTCATCGGCGTCGGCGGTTGCTACAAGGGCCACATCTTTGACACGGATATCATCGACACCGTCAATATCGAGCTCAAAGAGGAGCAGATTTTTAATATCGTCGATGGAGGTCAGCGCTTTGCCAACTTTGACGGCATAATCTCCCTCCGCCGCCTCAAGGATGCCGGCGGGCATGGAGAAGTTTTGGGCGGCCAAAATGCCGCTGATCATTTCTTTGGTGATATAATTCTTGATGTCCGCCTTCTTTTTGGCGGCGGCTGCCGCCGAAGAAAGCTGACCGCTGTGACTGTTGATTTGGGAAAGACCGGCATCCAGTTGGGATTCGGCGCTGCCCAGCTGTTCCTCTAAGGCCGCCCGACCGCTGTCCACAGCTTTTTGTTGGTCATTTAAGGCCGCGATCTGGGTTTCGATTTCCCCGAGGGCAGCCTGGGATTCCGTCAGTTTACCGTTAACTTCACCAAGAGCGGTTTCCTTCTCAGAAATTGCGGTGTTCACCGCGGCAAGCTGCTCCGTCAAAGCGGCAGGTACCGGCTGTCCCTGATCGGTATAGGTTTTGATCTGGGCGTTCAAATCCTCTTTTTCGGCGTTTAAATCCGAAAGCGCGCCGCTCAAGGCGGTTTGCTCAGAGGTCAAGGCGGTGATGCCCTTGGTCAGGCCCTCTTTCTCCTCGTTCAGCTGGGATAACCCGGCGCTGATCTGAGACTCGGCAGCGTCAAGTTGTTCCGTGTTTTCTGCCGCCACGGCGTCCAGCTGTGCGTAAGCAGCCTCAATTTGGGCTCTGGCACTGTTTAACATCGCTTTGGCTTTGCCGATATCGCCGTTGATGGAAGCGGCGATGACCTCATTGATATCGTCGATCAGGCCATCGTCGATGGTGACGTCAATTCTGTTCTCCCCAAGACCGTATGCGGTAACGGAGGCAACGCCTTCAATGCTCTCCAACTGGGACATCAGCTTATTGCTGACGAAAGCGGAGAATTCCCCGGCAGTCATATCGTCCATATCAACGGAGGCCACCATCACGGGGATCATGTCAGGATTGATCTGCATGATCATGGGAGAACCGATTTGATCGTCCTCCCAGTAGGGCGTCACCATATCGATTCTTTCCCGCATTTCATTGGCGGCGGTATTCATATCGGTATCCTGATTAAACTCAAGGATCACCATGGAAGAATTCTCCGATGAAACGGAAGAAACGTTTTTGATGTTGCTTACCGTGGACATGGCCTGTTCCAGCGGTTTCGTTACCACCGTTTCCACTTCTTCCGGGCTTGCGCCGGTATAGGAAGTCATCACGATGGCGTAAGGTAAATTGATATTGGGCAGCAAATCCAACTGCATGCCGGTAAAGGCCACCGTTCCTAAAATCAAAACGATGATCACCGCCACAATGACGGTATATGGCTTTTTCACGCTGTACTTCGAAAGCATTTGTTTTCCCCTTAAACTCTTTTTCCGATTCCGCCCACGGTGAAAGTCGGGCGAATCATTACTTTTTAGTATAACACCCCCTATTTTGCGGTGTCAATAAAGATTCGTTTTTCCTAAAACGAAAAAAGAGCTTACCCGGTAGCGCCCTCTTTTTCAGAAGCAACGCCTCGCAAACTCTTTTTCCTTCTTCTCTTCTTGCTTACCCTTTTTTCTCTTGGGCTTTTCTTCTTGATCTCTTTTCTTTCTGTTCAACGTTTGCTTCTTTTTTTCTTATCGATATAGGCGATCATATCTTCGATTTCGGACAATTCGTAACAGGTGCCGTCGGCACCGACGGTAAAGCAAAAGTCCGAGGTCACGGGGTTGCCGCCAATGATCACCTTAACTTCTTTGCGCAGCCCTTCGTCTTCCAGGGCTTTTAACACATTGGATATCTCGTTGATGGTCGTCGTCAGCATAGCCGAGATGGCCAAATACTCCGGCTGGTGGGTTTTTACAGCGGCTACGAAATCTTCGGGGTACACATCGATGCCGAGATCGATCACTTGATAACCGAGACTCGTCAAGGCCATGGCCACCAGATTTTTGCCGATATCATGGAGATCCCCGGCGACAGTGCCGATGATGATAATGCCGCGGTTGGGTTCCACCGCTTTTTTCAGATGAGGACCAAGTACATGGAGGCCGGCGTGAACCGCCCGGGAAACAACAATGACCTCAGCAATGAAAACCTCGTTCCTTTTCAATTTGTCACTGATGGTTTTCAGCGGCGCCAGTAGGCCACTATAAAGAATATCACCGGCAGAAATCCTTTTACTCAAAGCAATTTCCGTCAGAAAGCGTACCTTATTGGCTTCTCCTTGTAACACCGCGTCTTGGATACTCTCGATTTCACTTGACATAACCTCACTCACTCCATAGATATCTTTTTTTTCTTAAAATCCCGGGGCGTAATGCCCTCGGCCTTTTTAAACACACGGGAAAAATAGCTTACATCCTCAAAACCGGACTCATATGCGATTTCGCTGATGGACAGTTCCGGTTTTGCCAGCAATTTTTTGGCGTACTCCACCCGCACATCCGTGAGATATTCAGTAAGCGTGCGGCCAAAAGTCTCGCTGAAGATATGGCTCAGATAACTGCCGCTCAAATGGACGCTTTTGCCAATATCGGTGACGGAGATTTTTTCTTTAAAGTGCCTTTTGATGTATTCCGCGGCGGCACGGGCCGCTTGATAATTGTCTTTATTCCGGGATTTTCGCATTTCTTCGGAATAGACATCGACGATGCTTTTTGTCCAGTAACAGATTTCTTCCGTGGTTTCTTTATGATACAGTTCCTCGTAAAAGCCGCTGTTGAGTTCCTGAATATCGGCGTCGTTCATCCCTTCGTCAACGGCCACCTGGGACAGAGATACCAGCAATTCTACGATACGTCCCTTGACATCGCAGACGCTTTTACCATTACGGTTCAATATCTGCACAAGGATCGCGTCGAGATCCTTTTGGGCGCCGGCCTGATCGCCGCTGCGGATTTTCGCAAGCAAAGAACGTTCGGCGTCTTTCAGATAGCCATGGCGGATGCCGTGATTGCCGAAGGTAAACAGCGTTTCCAGTTTTTTATTGGCCGCCATTTTGTCGGAAAGCACCGCCTGATACGCGGTCATGCTCTTCTGTTCTGAAAAGACACCGCCTTCCTCGTTCATAATTTGATTGGCGACGACGAAAAGCAGCTCAGAAACGGCCTGCACTTTATCGCAGGGGAGATAATTCAGTTCCAGGGTCGCCAGTTTCACCTCGCCGAGATCGACGTTTAAGTCTTTGACCATCATCGTAATCTCGTCAAGGAAATAATCCTCAATTTCCCACATCAGCACCTGTCCGCAAATGATGGCGCAATTGCGGGAGCCCATTTTGATGGGCACTGCCCAGTTGATCAGCCCGGCATGGCAACGAAAGACATACGGTTCCCCGTATTTCGCCGCTTCCCGACCGGCCCGGGCATAGGAACGGCAACATTTACGGTGACCTTCCGGATCGGCCTTGATCAGTTTACAAAAACGGCCATCGGGGACCTGGTTTTCCGTGGACACGAGAGTCACGCCGTTATCGTCGACAAGCAGCGCTTTGAGACCGCTGAAAACAGAAAAAGAGTGGAGCGTCTTTTCCAAAAAAGATTTCTCTTCACTGTCGGCCGTATATAACGTTTCTTCAGGTTCCATCTTACCACTTCCCTTTTTTTCGCAAATACAATAGTCACCTATGATCATTACCTTGCATTGTTTATATTATACAACATACCCCATAGACTGTCGAGAAAGTCCTAAACACGGTGAACCCTTTGGCCTCCTTCTGTGCCGTGTACATGATGGTACACAGGACATTTTTGGGCAAAGGGTTCGCCGCGTATCAGGTTTTGTCGACGACCTGACGGAAAGGAAGGAGAATGACTTCTCCTTTCCTTTTCCGCTTATGGGGAGTGGCGTCGAAAGAGAATATGTTAACGCGTTACATATCGTATTGTGCGGGGACAAAAGCTGCCGTGGTGTTGTTTTTGATCATTTCGGCAGTGAATTTTTCCTCATCGTCGGGTACCGTGGCCAACTGCTGTTCCATGATGTCAAGGTAGGCGGCGTCGCGGGAGGTAAGGTTGAGTTTCTTATCCCCGTAGGCTTTCTTGAGGGCTTCGATGGTCACCGCGGCGGCAACCTTGGTTCTCTGGAAATGGCCTTTGGCGGCAACGATCTTCTTGGAAAGTTCGATTACCACTTTGGGATCGAGGATATAAGCATGAGGATCAAGGGCCACATCGGATTCCACGGAGATCTGTTTGAAGACATCGGCTTTGCCCAGTTTTGTCGCGGTATTGAACAGTCTCGCATCGTAAATCAACTGTTCCATAGAAACCGTAGGAGCCATGCCACCCAAAAGACGGGTATTTTCCACGCTTTCATTGCTCCACATATCGCACATGGCGCCAACGATATTGCCCACCGTAGCGCTGTGAGCGCAGGCGGAGGTACGGCCTTCCATGGAGATCGGTGTGCCGGTGATGGCTTTCAGATAGACGCCTTCATAACCGCAATCCTTGTCGGGGCCAATGGCGCCAGCTTCTATGGCGACCATGGTGCGTACCGCGCACATCACGCGATCAACGGCGGCAAAGGTGCGGGGAATCAGGTTTCTGTTGCCCAATACCATGGCGGTATTGGCAAACCCGCAGGCCGTATCGCCCGCAGAGATGGAGCCGGTTTCTTTGGCGATCTTGGTGATTTCTTCCCAGAGAATTCCCATGTCTTTGCAGCCGACAACGCCGAGGGCAAAGAGGATTTTGGGCAGATCGCACATCATCAAAGCATCGTCATGAACGTGTTTGCCGCCGATGGATTCGATGGCCAAAAGATCCGCTCCGGCTTTGCCGGCGCCGCGGAAGGTTTTCATCACGTTATCCCAATGCTCACCATGGTACATATGTTCCAAACCGCGCCCTTCCCGAATGTCAACGGGGGTAATCCGTACGATGGTCTTTAAACCGCTGTTTTTGGCTTCGTACTCTTTGGCAATGTCAACGACAACTTTGCTGACATCAATACCCCATTGCGGTTCCCAGGTGCAGGGCGGCAGCAGTTCAATTTCAAAGCAGACGGCAGGGGCTTCCAGTTCCACGGCTCTTTCGCAAGCACCGGTCATCATTTCCGTGTACTGATTCAGCACTCTCGGCATGGTGTCTTCACTGATGGACATTCTGGGCAGGGTCATGTTCAACTCGGGGATCACTTCACCGCCGCCGATCACAAGACCGTTTTTGCAGGTTACAGGATGCTTTGCTTTGCCAAAAATCAGTTCGTCGGCACTCTTATACGCTAATTCCGTAAATTCTTTTCTCATTTTTTTAAATCTCCTCTCGAAATAAAAATAATTCTTCAAATAACCTTTTCTTTTGTAAGGAGATATGTTATAATGACGTATCTCCTGAAGCCTGGGGGTGCCCATTGCCTCCTTTCAGCGGAACTCTGTAAAATTTTGTAGCAGCAAAATTTTACAGGAAATAGAAGTTTTTTGCTTGCGGAAAACTTCTATTTTTTATTGCCTTAACCTATTGTCTTTTGTGCCTCAATTATAACAAGATCATTTGTAAAATGCTTGCAAAATCCTTTAAAAAAAAGGACTATTATGCTAAATTGAATTTTTTGCAGCAGAATAGTCCAAAAAAGTAAATATTTTTAATGAATTATTTTATGAAAAATCCCGCGAAGCGCAAGATATTCTTCGCGGGATCATTGATCAAAAGGACTGTTTCAGTTTTCAATACCCTTCCGGGAAGGGACACCTTCATCATAAGGGTGCTTGATTTTCCTCACTTCGGAAACGTAATCGGCCAAAGCCACCAGTTCCGGTTCGGGCATGCGGCCGGTTAAAACCACTTCCAATTCCACCGGTTTGTTTTTTAGAAAGGAAAGAACAACGGCGCGGTCGATCATATCGTTGTTATAAGCGGACATCACCTCATCGAAAATGATCATGCGGCAGTTTTCCGCCTTTGCTTTGGCAATGGCATTTTGAAATTGCTGGGTATACGCTTTTCTGGCCTCGTCTTTCCCGCCTTCGCTTAAAGTCCAGGAAAAACCGAAGCTCTTTTCCGCGGGAACCACATAAACGCCTTCTATCTGCTCCAGCACATTGCGCTCTGAAGAATGGTTCCCCTTCATCAACTGGGTAAAAACGACCTTTTGGCCGCTGCCCACACAGCGTACCGCCAAACCGATGGCCGCGGTAGTTTTGCCTTTGCCGTCGCCGGTATAAATATGAATCAAACCTGTTTCCATGATTTTGCCTCCGCATCAGCATCTTTCGACATCTTAATCTAATTATATTCTTTCCGCCGCGGTCAAATCCTGCCATGGCGGGGAAAAAACAGAATTTTAAAACATCGCGCAAATTTCCGCTTCCTCAAAACCTTTTACTGTAAAGAATGCGCACGGAATTGATGATGCAGATCATCGCCACGCCGGTATCGGCAAAAATGGCCAGCCACATATTGGCGAATCCCAGGAGGCCGAGGATCATCACAAGACCTTTGACGGCCAAAGCGAAGACGACGTTTTGCAAGGCCACGCGCCCTACTTTTCTGGCTATTTTCAGGGCCAGGGGTACGGCCTTCATTTCCGAAGTCATAAAAACCACATCAGCGGCTTCGATGGCCGCGTCGGCGCCGCTGCCCATGGCGGCGCCCACATCGGCGCCGGCCAGCACAGGCGCGTCGTTGATGCCGTCGCCCACGAACATCACCGCACCGTGATTTCCCCGAATCTGCTGCAAAATCGTGAGTTTATCCTGGGGCATCAGTTTGGCGTGAACCTCATCCATACCGGTTTCAGCGGCAATGGCCGCCGCCGCTTTTTGGCGGTCTCCCGTCAGCATCGCCGTGGTGAGACCCAGGGCGGCGATATCCGCCACCGCTTCCTTGGCGTCACTTTTCAAGGTATCGGCGATGAGGAGGCGGCCGGCAAATTTGCCATCGATGGCCACCAGCACTTCAGTACCGTAAAAATCCCTTTGGAGATCCGGGATAGACAACCCGGTTTCCTCTAAGAACTGCCTGTTACCGCAGAGAACTTCCGTCTCTTCCCAGGTTGCCACAAGTCCCCTGCCAGCGACTTCACGAACGGTTTGGGGCCGTTTCAACGATAGTGATTTGGCCTTTGCCGCTGCAACAATCGACGCACCGATGGGATGGGTGGAAGAAAGCTCCGCCGAAGCCGCAGCAGCCAGCAAATCATCGGCGGGAGAACCCTCGGCGGGAACGATTTCCGTCACCTCAAAGTTTCCCTTGGTCACCGTCCCTGTCTTATCCATCACCACCGCTTTCGCGTCTTTCAAAGCCTCCAGAGCGACGCCACCTTTGAAAAGAATGCCGTTTCTGGAACCAAAGCCGATGCCGGCAAAATAGGCCAAAGGTACGCTCAAAACAAGGGCACAGGGACAACTGATCACCAGGAAGGTCAAAGCCGTATAAATCCAGTGATACCAATCCCCGGTGAAAAGGGAGGGCACCACCGCCGTGGCCACCGCCAAAATCACCACAAAGGGGGTGTATACCCTGGCAAAGCGGGTAATAAAGCGGTCGATCTTCGGTTTGCTGGCCGCGGCCCGCTCTACGGAATCCAAGATCCGCGTCACCATCGATTCGCTTAAAACCTTTTCCACCCTTATTTTCAGCTGCTCAGACGTATTGATGCAGCCGGAAACCACCTCACTGCCAAAAACCGCCTTCACCGGTACGGGTTCGCCGGTGACCGGCGACGTATCAATGCGGCTTTCCCCATCCACGACGACGCCGTCAAGGGGGATGCGGTCGCCGGGACGCACCAGGACAATATCGCCGACCACGGCATCCTCCGCGGGAATCACCGTGACCTCCTCGGCGATGAGTAGGTTCACCGTTTCCGGCCTGAGATCCACGGCTTCCATAATCTGGTTTCTGCTCTTTGCCACGGCCCGCTCTTCAAAAATCTCTCCCACAAAGAAGAACATCATCACCGCCACAGCCTCGGTATACTCACCGACGGCAAAAGCGCCCAGGGAAGCGATACTCATCAGAAAGTTCTCGTCAAAGACGCGGCCTTTGAAGATATTCTTAACGGCAGTCCATAAAACATTGCGGCCCAATACGAGATAAGACGCGATGTATAGCCCGAGGGAAATCAGGGGTTTACCGGAAATCAACAAGGCGGCCAGGAAAAGGACGACGCCGACACCGAGGAGCAACAGATCGAGATTGCCTTCTTTGGCGAAAAACGGTTTCTTTTTTACTTCCCTTTTCAGACCCTGCTCTTTTTCGGTCAGAGTTATGCCGGGGTCCGTTTCCCAGCATATTTTTTCTATTTGCGGTTGCAGCCGCGCCGGCGACGACGCCGTGAAACGCAGCTGTTTTGTGGGAAAATGCAATGTTGCCCAGGTAACGCCGAGAAGCCCTCGCACCGCCGCTTCTATGGTTTCAGCATCTTCGACGCGCTTCAGATTCTCCACCTGAAAAACAGCGGTTTTGGTGGCGCCGATCGTTTTCTTTCTGGGTATGACCCGCACATCGGATTCGATGGAACTGACGATTTCCTGAAGCCGCGGCAACAGTTCCTCCTGCCCGTCGGCGGCAAGCCGCAGCTGTTTTGTGGCAAAGGTGATGGAAGCGTATGCCACGCCGGGGAGATCTTTGATTTTCCGCTCCATCTTCGCCGCGCAGTTGGCACAACCCAAATTTTCTAACGTATATACCGCTTTTTCCACACCTTCGTCGGGCATGGAACAAGTGCAAAAGGCCAGGCTTTCGCCGCAAACGTCACAATAATCGGCGTGACGGTTGCAGGTGGGGCAGTGGCAATCAGGGCCGTGAACCGGCTGGGGCGGTCTTTTCCGGGGAGTAGGGCTGTGATCAGCACCGGATACTTCCTTTTCGCCACTGCCACAGCAGCCCTCGGAATGATGACAAGAATGATGATGATGTTCCATGCAATTTTCCCCTATTCTTTGATATGTTCATATCCCTGGCTTAAAATGGATTCAATATGTGCGTCAGCCAGGGAATAAAAAATCGTTTTGCCTTCTCTTTGCGTTGAAACCAATTTCATCTGCTTTAAAAAGCGCAATTGGTGGGAAATGGCAGATTGGGTCATCCCCAGAGTATCGGCGATATGCCCCACGCACATTTCGGAACAAAGCAGCAGGTAGAGTATTTTTACCCGGGTAGAGTCGCCGAATACCTTAAAAAAATCGGCAAGATCGTAAAGGTCTTCTTCCGGCGGCATACCGCCCAAGAGTTCTTTGGCGAGATTTTCATGGTCTGCTACAACCTCACAACATGATTTATCATGATCCGATGCATTCATTTCATACCTCCCAACGGACGATTTCAAATAAGTATTTGAGTAACGGCGGACGAGCCCGTTTTATGCCTTCCGGTAAATTCGGTTTTCCTTGGAACGTCCAAACATATGAGCATCTGCTCATATGTTCATTATATCACGGGCATTCCTCTTGTCAAGATATTTTTTACCTTTTTCTTTGAGTCAATTGGCATTATTTGCATTATATGAGAAGAACGTGAATCCGTTGAAAAGAGTTCTTCAACAGAGAAAGAAGAGGACGTCCTCAAAAGGACGTCCTCTTCTTTGTTCCGTATATTGTCGCAGCTACTTGCCAATTCCTCCAAAACCTCTTAGGCCATGAGTTTGCAGATCAGATCCGTCAACTCCACGGGATTGTCCACGCTCATGCCGCCAATGAGACGGGCCTGGGCATAAAGGATTTTGGCGTACTCCGCCACCTGTTCCTGGTCGGTGGCGTAGAGTTGTTTGAGCTTCCCGGCCACGGGATGGGCGGTGTTGATATCGAGAAACACGTCGGCTTTGACGCCGCTGTCCGTGGGCATGCTCTTTAAGACCCGCTCCATTTCCAAAGAGATCTTCCCTTCGGAAGTGAGACAGACAGCATGTTTTTGCAGCTTATTGGTGAAGCGCACACCCTTTACCGCGTCGCCGATGGCCTCATGCATAAAATCAAGGAGTTCTTTGGCGGCTTCGTTTTCGTTCTTGAGCGCTTCCTTTTGCTCCTCGCTGTCGAGACCCGTATCGTCGGCGGCGACGTTCACAAAGCCCTTGCCATCGTATTCCAAAAGGATCTGCAAGACAAATTCATCAATGTTATCGGTGAGGTAGAGAATTTCGTATCCTTTGGCTTTGGCCGCGTCGGTTTGGGGCAGCAAATCAATTTTATCCACAGAAGAGCCGCAGGCGTAGTAGATCTTTTCCTGCCCTTCTTTCATGCGCTCGCGATATTCCTTAATGGTCACCGCTTTCTTTTCCGTGGAGGAATAGAAGAGCAGCAGATCTTTGAGCTCTTCCTTATGGACGCCGAACTCGTCGTAGACGCCGAATTTCAGCTGTACGCCGAAGATCTGAAAGAACTTTTCATAATTTTCCCGATCATTTTTCAGCATCGCCTTCAGCTCATTGGTGATCTTCTTGTCAAGGGCTTTGGCAATGGCCTTGAGCTGATGATCGTGCTGCAACATTTCTCTGGAAATATTTAGGGAAAGATCGGCGCTGTCCACCAATCCCCGTACGAAACTGTAATAATCGGGAAGCAGATCGGCACATTTTTCCATGATCAGTACGCCGCTGGCGTAAAGTTGAAGACCCTTTTCGTAATCCTTCGTATAGAAGTCATAGGGGGCCCGGCCGGGGATATAGAGCAGAGCGTCATAGGTAAGAAGACCCTCGGTTTTACTGTGGATGATCTTCAGCGGCTCCGTGTAATCGTAAAACTTTTCCTGATAGAACTGCTGGTATTCCTCTTTTGTAAGCTCACTTTTGTTTTTACGCCAAAGGGGAATCATGCTGTTTAGCGTTTTGGTTTCAATTACGGTTTCCGTTTCCCCGTTTTCAGCGCCCTCAAGCGGTCGCTCCCTGGTCACATCCATGCGAATGGGATAACGGATATAGTCGGAATATTTTTTCACGAGGTTTTCAATGTGGAAGGAATCCAGAAATTCGCTGTATTTTTCTTCCTCGGTGTCTTCCTTTATATATAAGGTAATCACCGTGCCGGTTTCCCCTTTGTCACAAGGTTCGACGGTATAACCGTCGGCGCCCTGGGATTCCCAACGATAGGCCGTATCCTCACCGTAAGCTTTCGTTTCCACGGTAACCCGGTCGCTGACCATGAAGGCGGAATAAAAGCCGACGCCGAACTGACCGATGATATCGATCTCCGATGCCGCTTCATTTTCTTCCTTAAAGGACATGGAACCGCTTTTTGCGATGACGCCAAGGTTGTTTTCCAGCTCGTCCCCGCTCATGCCGCAGCCGTTGTCCGTCACGGTCAGAACACGATTTTCCTGATCAAGATGGATCTTGATCTCAAAATCGTCTTTGCCCAAGCCCACCTTGGAATCGGTTAGGGAGCGGAAATAGAGCTTATCAATGGCGTCGGAGGCATTGGAAATCAACTCTCTCAAAAAGATCTCCTTATGGGTGTAGATGGAGTTGATCATCAAATTCAGCAATTTTTTCGATTCTGCTTTGAATTGTTTCTTACTCAAAATAATCACCTTATTCTCATGTTTTAGCACTCGGCTTGTCAGAGTGCTAAAACTATTATATCAGTTTTCCACATTTTGTCAACCGTATTTGTTTTCCCCTGAAACTGTTCGCGGCGCCTAACGGCACCGCGAACAGAAAGATTTCCCAATAAAACATCGTTTTCTTTTCTCTATCGGTCCTCTAAAAGGCGAGCAACTTCCGGGAACATGGCCACGCTTCGGTGAAGAATACCCTGCATATAGCTGACCAGAATGCCGTAGTTGGTTACCGGCACTTTTTGGCGGTCACCGTGGTTGGCACGATAGCGCATTTCCCTTTCATTGAGCATACAACCGCCGCAGTGGACGACCATGGCATAACCGGTCAAATTCTCAGGGTATTCCGTACCGGAGCAGAAGCAAAATTCAGGGCGCACGCCGGTATACTGCTGAATCCAGCGGGGCAGCTTCACGGTACCGATATCGTCGCATTGGCGGTGATGGGTGCAGCCTTCGGCGATCAGCACCCGATCACCGTCTTTTAACGTATCGATGGCTCGAACGCCCCGCACCGCCGTTTCCAGAACCCCTTTATAGCGGGCAATTAAAATGGAAAAGGAGGTCAAGGCGACATCCTCAGGGGTATCCGCCGCGGCCTTGGCGAAAACCTGGCTGTCGGTGATCACCAAGGCCGGCTTTTTGACGAGATTCGCTAAGGTTTCCCGCAGTTCGGATTCTTTTGCCACCGCGGCGATACCGCCGGCTTCCAGAATATCCCTGATCACCTGTTGCTGCGGCAGGATCAAACGACCTTTGGGCGCCGCTTTATCAATGGGAATCACCAACACGGCGAAATCGCCAGGGTATAGCAGATCGCCGACAATTTTCAGGGTCGTCTCCTCGGTTTTGGCAAGGTGTGCGATGCGCTCCTTCAGCTCTTCGATATGATATTTTTCTACGGCGCTGATGAGGATCTCCCTTTCACCAAGGACCGGCGGCGCAGTCAGGAGATCACTCTTATTGAGGGTGACAATATAGTTGATCTCCTTTTCCTCAAAAAGGCGAATCAGTTCTTCATCCGCCGCGGTCTTGCCCGTTTTCGCGTCGATGACGAGGATGGCCACATCGGTTTTGTTTAAAACTTGCCGTGTCTTTTTTACCCGCAAGGCGCCGAGGGCCCCTTCATCGTCAAAGCCGGGGGTGTCGATGATCATCACCGGCCCCATGGGCAACAGCTCCATAGCTTTATAAACGGGATCCGTCGTCGTTCCTTTGACATCGGAAACGACGGCCAGGTCCTGATTGGTCACGGCGTTAACGACACTGGATTTACCGGCGTTGCGGCGGCCAAAAAAGCCGATATGCACGCGGCTGGCGGAGGGTGTATCATTGAGTCCCATAACATGCTCCCAAACCTTTTTTAAAATCTAAAATCGCGCTTACCTGTTTCAATTTCTTTGAGATTTTTTATGGCGATTTCCCGAGTTTTTTCCCGGGGAATCCGGGCCAATTCCTTTTCAATGAGAGCTTCCCCTAATTTTCTCGTTTCCGGGGAGGCGTAATCCATCAAATACTCTTTCAGCGTCATCAGGGCATTGGGGTGGCAGCAATTTAAGATTTGGCCGCTTTTACACAAACTCATAAATCGGTCGCCGGTGCGGCCTTCCCGATAGCAGGCGGTACAGAAGGAGGGAATGTAACCCATTTCCATAAGCCAATGAATGACTTCGTCCAAGGTTCTCTGGTCGGAAACATCGAATTGTTCCGTATCGTGGGGGCGTTCTGCTTCGCTGTATCCCCCCACCGAAGTACGGCTGCCGCCGCTGATCTGGGAGACGCCAAGGTGAAGTACGGTCTTCCGTACCTCTTCGCTTTCTCTGGTGGACATGATCATACCGGTGTAGGGCACGGCAATGCGGATCAGCGCGCAGATTTTGGCGAAGGTATCGTCGCTGATGCCGTTATCGAAAACAGTGGGATCGATATCATCGGCCTTCTTGATCCGAGGCACGCTGATGGTGTGGGGGCCCACGCCGTGAACGGCTTCCAAATGCTCGGCGTGCATCAAAAGACCGGCAAATTCGTATTTATAGAGTTCCAAACCGAAGAGTACGCCGAGACCGACGTCGTCAATGCCGCCTTCCATGGCTCGGTCCATCGCTTCGGTATGGTAGTTATAGTCGTGCTTCGGCCCGGTGGGATGGAGCTGCCCGTAGCTTTCCTTGTGATACGTTTCCTGGAAGAGGATATAGGTGCCGATGCCCACATCGTGGAGTTTTTTATAATTTTCCACGCTGGTGGCGGCAATATTCACGTTGACCCGGCGAATGGCGCCGTTCTTATGTTTGATGTTGTAAATGGTCTTGATGCTTTCTAATATATATTCGATGGGATTGTTTTTGGGATCTTCCCCGGCCTCGAGGGCAAGACGTTTATGCCCCATATCCTGAAGGGCGATGACTTCCCTTTCAATCTCCGCCTGGGTTAGTTTTTTTCTGGCGATGTGCTTGTTTTTGGCGTGATAGGGACAGTAAACGCAGCCATTGATGCAGTAATTGGAAAGGTAGAGGGGAGCAAAGATCACGATGCGGTTCCCGTAAAAATCTTTTTTGATCTGTTCCGCCAAGGCTTTGATTTCCTCTATGACCGCGGGATCTTCACAGGCCAGCAAAACCGAGGCTTCCCGGTGGCTGAGACCTTTGCGCAGTTGGGCCTTTTTTAGAATTTCAGCGATCAACGGCAAATTGTTTTTGTTTTCTTCGGCATAAGCAAGGGTGCTGGCAATCTCTTCATGATTGATGAATTCATCGGCACAAAGTGATTTGGGGTCGTATTGATAAGACATAATTTCTCCTTTCTTTCGGGTCAACATTGTTTCCCCGTTAGGGCATATATTTGTAATCGCCTTTTGCAACGACAACATGACAACCGATCTGTTCCATGCGGCGTTTTAAATCATCGAGGCATTCCGCAGCTTCCGCGCCGTAGCTCCGTTTGTTGTTATAGAGCAGGTATTTTCCCCGCACATCGGCGGGGGAAAGATTGGGCATCACCACATTGGCGCCGGCCAAAATCCCCCGCTCCCTGCCATCCTCTGCCGCCGTACCCAAAGCCGTGGTGGCTGGGAGCAGCACAGAGGGCAGGAGCAGACGGATGACGGCCAGGAGCATAAGAGTCAGCTCCACGCTACCGGCAGGCCGATCGCCAAAGGGCGTATCACGGTGGGGCAAGAACGGCCCGATGCCCACCATCTGGGGATCAAACCGCTGTAAAAAGCGGAGGTCTTCAATAAGGTATTCCATTTTTTGAAAAGGAGAACCCACCATCATGCCGCAGCCCACTTGAAAGCCGATCTTTTTCAGCGTATCTAAGCAGGCCAACCTGTTTTTCAAGGACATTTTGGCCGGATGGAGTTTTTGGTAGTGCTCCGCCACAGCGGTCTCATGGCGGAGCAGATAGCGGTCAGCGCCGGCCTCAAAAAGCAGGCGGTAACTTTCTTCACTGCGCTCTCCCAAAGATAGGGTAACGGCAACAGCGGGATATCTTGCTTTGATCTCCCGGATGATGGCGGCAAGGCGCGTATCCGTATACCAGCCGTCTTCGCCCCCCTGCAAGACAAAGGTACGAAAACCAAGATCGTAGCCGACGTCGCAGCAGGCGAGAATCGTTTTTTCGTCGAGACGGTAGCGGGAAGCCTTTTGGTTGCTGCGGCGGATGCCGCAATAAAGACAATCGTTTTTACAGTAGTTGGAGACCTCGATCAAACCGCGGATATAAACATCATCACCATAGACGCTTTGCCGCACGGCCCGGGCCGCATCAAACAAGTACGCCTTTTCTTTTTCACCGCTCTCGGTGAGCAGCGTCAGAAAATCTCCGTCGGAAAGATCGCGGTTTTGCCGTAAACGGTCAATGATTTGTTTCATCGTTATCCTCTTTCATGGCATATCAAACTTGCGCGTAAATCGTTTTGACACTGACACCGTCAATTCTGCCGATTTTTCCGGAAATGGCGTTGATCACATCAAGGGGCGCGTCCACGGCGACACTCATGATATTGATCTGTTTTTCCCGATAGGGAACACCCATCCGGCTGACAATGTAACCGGCGTAGTGATGCAGTATGGCGTTGAGCTTATCGGTATTTTCAGTCTTCTCAAGGATGATACCGATCAAGGCGACTCTTGTTTCCATCGAACCTCCCCCTTCGTCTGTCAGGCAATAAAAAATGCGCCGGAAAGGCGCATTGCATACGGCAGACAAAATACACGTAAACGGATTTTGTACCACCGTATTACAGGACGTCACGGCAAAGCCCTGCCGCAACCATAACCCATCATTCACGCCTTCCATCTCAAAACAAATTTCAATGTCAGGAAATTTCATTGTCCGGCACTCATTTTCACGGGCCGGTTTTTTCCATTATAACATAAAAAACAGGGGTTACAAGACAAAATCAGATGATTTTTTTGTTCTGTTCACGGTAGAATTCTCGCTTTCCCCCGTTACCGCCGGGCCAAAGACAGTCTTTTCCGCCGCTGTTTTCTGCGCTTACCACTGCTTTGCACCACGAAACAACGATCAAGACAAAGCATCGCCATAAGAATACCAAGCCATAACAACAAACCCATTGTCTCCCCTTCTTTCTTCGCGCAGGCGCGTTTTTTACAATGGGAATGATAGCATAACCTATGGGACTTTTTTGGTACATCGCGGCAAAAGTAGTTACGAAAACTCCCCTTCGTGTTCTTTGAAAAAATCCCGATAGACTTCAATGTTTGCCAACTTGGTCCAAGTTTTGTTTTGCGGCGGCGTTTCGTCAAGATCATAAATTTTAGCAAAGGGCAGGGCCAAAAGAAACGGAGAGTGAGTGGCGACAATGAACTGGCAGTGAAAAAAACGCGCGGAATCTTCGATGAAGCGGGCTAATTTCAGTTGAAATGCGGCGGAGAGGCTATTTTCTGGCTCATCCAGCAGATAAAGGGCGTGATCCTCAATGGCTTCGGTAAAATAGGCAAAGGCACTTTCGCCATTGGAAAGCTCCCGGGGATTTTGCATCAGCCGCTCCCTGACATATTGAGACCGCGTCTTTCTCCGGGCGTCGTTATTCTTTTTGAGATCGTCGATATCGTTGAAGGTGCGCAGACGCACATTGGCTTTTTTCATTTCGGTATATTCGCAAAACAGGTCCTCTCGCCTCGTATCGATTCCTTCATTGAGGCCGCGGAGATGGAGCAGGGCGTCAAAAACATCGTCACTGGTGATAATTTTGCTTTTTCCGGGAAGTTCCTTTTGGGAGGAAAGCCAATGATCGCAGCCTTTGACGTAATCGTCAAAAAAGCTGCTGCGGTTAAAGAGGGATTGCCGCCTGACCCCTAACTTCTCCGCAATGATGTTGAGCAGTGTCGATTTACCGCTGCCGTTGCCGCCGGCGAAAATCGTCACCGGATCAAAGGTGAAACGCGGCAGTTCCCGGTAACAGAACACCTGAAACGGATAGAAGGTTTGAAAACAAGTGGAGCGGGTGTCGTTTAAGTAGAGCTCCTCTTCTTGGCGGCTCACGGTCTGAAATTGTTCTAAATAAATCATAACGGCCTCACTTTTTGATGATATCACGATAATTGGGATGTTTTTGGTACTTTTATCATGTATAATATAATTATAAATGATCACTGCGGTCTTTTCTTATGGGGATTCTTTCGATCAAGAACAGCCTTTGTCTATCACCAAGAAAGCCGTCGTGAAAAGGAGGGGAATTCTATGCTCATCGACCCGCCGAAAAAACTAACGGTACTGTTCATACTGGAAATTTTAAAAAGAGAAACCAATTACGATCACCATATTTCCCAGCAGGAAATCATCGCTTTGCTCAAACGAGATTACAACATGGAAGCAGAAAGAAAAAGCGTTTCCCGGAACATCAACGATCTCATCGACGCCGGTTACGATATTGTCTGCCGCAACGGCTATTACCTCGACACCAGGGATTTCGAGTATAGCGAGTTACGCCTGATCATTGATTCCCTGCTCTTTTCCAAAAACATTCCCCGCAGCCAATGCAAAACACTGATCAAAAAGTTGATCAACCTCACGGACCGTCATTTCAACGCCAGAGTACGCCACATTTCCACCATGCCGGTGCCGAAAACCGATCACCGGCAGGTCTTTTACACCGTCGAGATTCTCGACGAGGCCATCACCCATAACAAAATGGTCTCTTTTTACTACAACGAATACCGCACTGACAAAAAGCTTCATCACAAACGGGAAGCGAGATATACGGTAAGCCCCTATCAAATCGCTGCCACCAATGGCCGCTACTATCTGATCTGCTGTACGGAGCATCACGATAACATCGCCCACTACCGTATCGACCACATGGAAAGCGCCGAGCTCATGGACAGCAGGGCAAAACCGATGAAGGAGGTCAAGGGTTTAGAGCACGGCCTTGATTTGCCCAAACACATGGCGGAGCATATCTATATGTTTTCCGGCGAAAGCCGGCGCGTACTTTTTCGTGCACAGAAATCCCTGGTCGATCAGGTCATCGACTGGTTCGGCACCGACCTGACCTTTTCCAACGAAAGGGAAGACAGCGTCGATGTTTCTGTTCGCGTCAACCAAAACGCGATGTTTTGCTGGCTCCTCCAATACGGTCCCTTCTGTGAAGTATTGGAACCCCCTGATCTGCGAGAAAAAGTGAAAGACGCCGTAGTAGAGATGGCAGCACGTTATGGAAAGGAACCTTCCTAAAAGAGTCTCAAAAAAGGAGCTCTTTCTCAAAAGGCAACGCTTCAGCAGAGTGCTGCGTAACGCAGTTGCCGAAACGGTTTTGCTTGTATTTTTGCAATGAAACAACGACCTCTTTGCGGCACAATGCACTGGCCTCTTCTATACAAGCGTCGATGTCCTTCTCCCCAGGCAGCCCCATATCATAAAGGCCGCTTAGCGCCTGGAAATCCGACAGGGAAATCGCCAAGAAGAGCATCTCTCGTTCATGCTCCCTGATATAAGTCTCATACATCTCCCGTTCCGCCATGGCATACCGTTTGGCACTGGTCAAATAACAGAGCGCCAGTATCTTTTGGGCGTTCTCCTCCCAAAGTCGCAGCTCGACGTTGGGAATATAACCATGTTCGAAAGGGGGCAACTGGCGCAAGCTAAAAAGATTTTCAGAAATCACAGCTGCGGAAACAGGAAAATCCAATTTCCCCAAGCCGGAGCATTCTCCCAAGGTATTGCTGCCGATCTCCCTGACCCCATCGGGAATGGCGAGCCGGCTCAGCCTTGTACAGTGCTCGAAGGCACCCAACTCAATCCGTTCCACCGAAGGTGGGATGTCAATATCCGTTAAACGGGAGCATCCATAAAAGGTACGGTTTCTGATCCGTTCAAGCTTTGGCGGCAAGGAGATGCGTGTCAGCGATGTACAGCCCCAAAAAGCAGCTTCTCCAATCTTTTCGATGCTTTCAGGGAGCACGATTCGTTCCAACGACGTACAGCCGCTAAAGGCCCTGTGACCGATTTGCCGAAAACTCTGGGGCAAAATCACTTCTTTTAAATTAGGACATTCTCCAAAAGCCCACCAGTCGGAGGTAACAATACCTTCCGCAAGGATCAACTTTTTCAACTGCTTTTCCCCGCGGAAGAGAGATTCCCCGACAGCGGTCACCTTTTGTTTTTGCCAGAAGGCAGGTACTGTGACGATAGCGTCGGCCTTGCCGTAAAGCTTCGTCAAAGTAATGCCATTTTCGTTTTTTTCATAGCCGTAAGACAGTGTCATACGATCATCACCTCACCTTTATTTTAAATTGCCTTTATGGCCCTTTAGAAATTAGAGATCGGGACTTTTCCGTATTTCTTGCCAATCTGCCGTTTCACCTTTCGTTTATTATAGCACACTTTCAGTATCATTTGCGGCAAGATGCGTTTTATGTTATAATAATGAAATCATGATGTCCTGCCCCCACATTGCAGATCGAAGGAAAGGCCCTTGGCAGTCGCGGCAAAAAGAGCGACACCAACGAGGTTAAAACATATGAAAATCATCCTTGGCATTACCGGCGCCAGCGGCGTCATTTACGGCATTCGCTTGCTGGAAACACTGAAAAAGACAGAACACGAAGTGGCCCTGATCATCAGTGCTTGGGGCAAGAAAACCATTGCCTTGGAAACAGACTATAAGCTCAGCACGGTCATCAACCTGGCGGACACAGTCTACGAAAATGACGACTTGGCAGCAGCGGTTTCCAGCGGCTCTTTTAAGGCAGACGCTATGGTGATCGCCCCCTGCTCCATGAAGACCTTATCCGCGGTGGCCCAGGGCTACAGTGAAAATCTCATCCCCCGCGTTGCCGACGTGGCGTTAAAAGAACGCCGTCCCCTGGTGATGATGGTCAGAGAAACACCATTAAGCACCATCCATTTGGAGAATATGCTAAAGGCAACCCAAGCCGGGGCCATCCTTGTGCCACCCCTCGTCGCTTTTTACCACCGGCCCCAAACAGTGGAGGAGATCATCAACCAAAGCGTGGGCAAAGTATTGGATTTACTCCACATTGAACACGATCTTTTCCCGCGTTGGGGAGCATAACGAAAAGAATGAATAAGAAAAGCGCAATCCCGGGCATTCCAGGATTGCGCTCAGACTGCAGACAAAATACGCGCAAGCGGATTTTGTCTGCGGGATGACAGGCTGTCGAGAAAGGCTTAGACGCGGTGAGCACTTTGGCCCGCGGCCGCGCCGTGTACAAGGAAGTACTCAAGCGTCGCGGGTCAATGGGTGCGCCGCGTATCAGACTTTGTCGACGGCCTGAAGCGTAATCCCGGACGTTCCGGGACTACGCTTTTTATCTTTCTGCTTTCATCATTTTGCCAATCGTCCAAGGGAAACCCCTTCCCCAACCTGCTTCTCCCCGAAAGGCTGCCAACGGCAGCAGCGGCGGTGCAGACCGTCGATGAAGGCAAATAAAGCATAGCCCAAAAGTCCCAGCAGAACAATGCCGGTAAACATATCAATATAATTCACCCGAGTCCAGGCATTCATAATATAATAACCCATACCGTAACGGGCGCCGAAGGTTTCCGTGAAAAACAGTACCGATAGGGCCGTTCCCATACTCACCCGCAAAGAAGAAAAGATCGCGGGCAAGGTTGCCGGGACGACGATACGGCGAAACATGGTGCGGTGGGATGCTCCCAACACGTTAAGGCAGGCGTAAGTTTCCCGGGGAATGGCTTTGGCGGCGTCCCGGGAAGAAACCGTCACCTGAAATACCACGATCAGCACAATCATCGTCACTTTGGCCCCTTCGCCCAAGCCGCAAATCAGCATCACCAACGGCAAAAGGGCAATTTTGGGAATGGGGTAAAGCAGATAGACCAATGGTGAAAATATCCGGTCAAAACGGGGGAAATAGCCCATAGACAAACCAACGGCCAAACCGAGGAGCAAAGAAAAGGCAATGCCTACGGCAATCCGCCCCAAACTGGCCAGAAGATGCAGATACATGCCACCGGAAATAAAATGGAGACCAATGTTTTTCACGACAGCCACAGGAGACGGCAAAAAGGCCACCTTGAGGGTCAGCGAAAGGAGATACCAGCAGACCAGCACGGTGATGAGGGCCCATAATGTGGTTTCCCCGGAAAAGCGGGATTTTTTCATTGCCATATTTCACCTGCCATTCTCCTAAGCTCCAAGGCAAGGTCGTAATATTCTTTGCGCAACCGCAGTTCCTCCCTGCCAAAAAGAGGGTTATCGATCACTCGGGCAATACGCCCCGGAGATGGCGTCAGCAAAGCGATCCGCTGTCCCACGCAGAGGGCCTCTTCCACACTGTGGGTGACAAAAACCGTTGTCACCGCGTATTTCTCCCAGAGGGAAAGGAAAATACCCTGCATCTTTTCACGGTTGATGGCATCCAACGCGGAAAAAGGTTCGTCCATCAATAAAACCTGGGGCTTGAGCAAAAAGGCCCTGGCAATGGCCACCCGCTGCTGTTCCCCACCGGATAATTGCAGCGGATATTTCTTTTGGAGGTTCAAAAGACCCAAATCTGTTAACAGGGAGGAAATATGTTCTTTTTCCCCTTTGAGATCGTCGCCTTTGATCTTTAGGCCCAACACAGCGTTTTCATAAACAGTGGCCCAATTCAACAGTCCGTATTGCTGGGGCACAAAACCGATCCGGTCCTTTTTCGGTTCGGGAACGGAACCGTTCAGCAGAACTTTGCCGCTATAGTCGGTATGAAGTCCCGCAATCACCTTTAAAAGCGTTGATTTTCCGCATCCCGAAGGGCCGATCATGGCGCAGATGGCCCCCTTCTCGACCTCCAAATGCAAATGCTCCAGAGCCTTGACGCGTTTTCCCGCCGCTTCATAGGAAACGGAAACATCCTCTACTGCAATCAACTGTCTTTACCTCGCAAATTCAATGTTCACCAGATCGGCATAAGTTAGGTCTGACGTTAAAAGTTCCCGTTGGGTCATCCAGTCCAGCACGTCGGTAACATCCCCCTCGGTGGGAGCCGTCGCTTCCCGATAAACCGGCAAAATTAGGGTATCGTTTACGGATTCAGGGAAGCCCGCTTCGGAAATCAGCCAATCCAGATATTCTTCCCGCGGCGTCTCGTTTAAATAGGCCACGGCTTTGTTATAGGCCCTCACAAAGGCTACCACCGCATCGGGATGATCCGCGGTCAGCGTAGAGAGCATGGCGAAACAGGTGGCGTTTAGGCCCAAATCCGCGGAAGAAGCAAGGACCGTGGCGCCGCTGTCTTTGGCGACACTGACTTGGGGTTCGGGCATCGTCGCCGCATCCACACTACCATTGATCAGCATTTCCATGCGCACTGTGATTTGGGGGGCATAAGAATAGATCACGTGATCCTTGGCCACACCGTAGTGGGCCAAGATCCGGTCGCTGGCATAATCCATGATGGTATTTTCCGACAGGGTCAATATTTTGCCGTCAAGCTCTTCCACCGAGCTGATATTGCTCTGAGCCGAGGCCAAAATCTGCTGGCTGCCGTCGGTGGAAAGGATGGCTTCTAAATCAAGGTCACTTTGGCGAAACAGCGCCACGGCAATGAGATCCGTGGTCACCGCGTTCACCGCCTTGCTTTGCAGGGCGCTATCCCGGTCAGGGGCAGAGGTAAAGGCCTCGATTTCCACGGCTACCTGCTCCGCTTCAAAATAGCCCAGATGCTCGGCGACGATAAAGGGAAGGGCTTGGGTATCCGGGAGAACGCCGATGACGATGGGCTCCCCTTCGTTTAAGGTTTCCGCGGCTTCCTGGGGATCCTCCCCGCCGCAAGCGCTGAAGCCCAATAATAAAAAGATACATAAAAATTCTGTGAGCATTTTTTTCAGCATGTTGATTCCTCTTCCTTTTTGTTGTTTCTTTTAAATATTCTTCTCTATCATGATGGCTGCTCTGATGACCTTGATGGCTCTGATGATTTCTACAGAAACAAATCGGCGGTGACGAAAATCAATAAAACGACGCTGATGATCTGATTCACCTGATACGAAGCAAAAATCACCTTTCCGTAATGATGCGGGGAAACCAAACGGTGTTCATAGAGGAGAAAACCGCCGATGAGCAAAACACCGATCCCGTAAACCCAGGTAAGCTCCGTAAGAAAAATCAGGGAGCACAGCAATGAAAACGTAGCGATATGAAAAGCTGCGGCAATCAACAGTGCCGTTTTCTCCCCAAAACGTACGGGAATGGAATAAAGCCCCTCTTTGGCATCAAAATCCCGGTCCTGGATGGCATAAATGATATCGAAACCCGCCACCCACAGCACGTCGGCAAGACATAAGACACAGGCGACAAAGTTCAGTCCCCCGGTCACGGCGATCCAAGCCCCTGCCGGCGCCACAGCACAGGAAAGGCCTAAAATCAGATGGCAAAGCCAGGTAAACCGCTTCGAATAAGAATAGACCACAAATAGAACAGCGGCAACGGGCAGCAAATAAACACAGATCCGGCCCAAAAAGGCCGCGGCGATGAAAAGCAGTACGGCGCAAACAAGGATCAAATAACAGACTTCCCGGGTGCGCAGTTTTCCGGCGGGAATGTGCCGACCCGCGGTGCGGGGGTCTTTGGCGTCGATATCCCGGTCCGCCACCCGGTTTAAGGCGTTGGCGCCGGTACGCCCCGCCAGCAGCGCTACGAAGATCCAAAACACGGTACCGTAAGCAGGAAGGCCGTGGGCAGCAAGGAGCATCCCCACAATGCCGAAGGATAAAGAAAACAGAGAATTAGAGAACATGACGAGTTCGCCATACATCCGTATTTTCGTTCCGATTTCAGTCCAAGCCATAGGTCTGCCACCTTTCCGATACTTTGGTTTTGACCGCGTCAGTCATGACGATATCATTGGGCCAGGGGCGGGTATGGCCGTCCAGGGGAAGCTTTTTGGTAGCGTCAACACCGATGCGGCCGCCATTTTCAGCGTCACCGAAAAAGAGATCGCGCCGGGCGTCGATATTATTGAAAATCTTCCAGGCCACGAGAGAAAGATCGTGGGGATTCCGCTCCCCGTCAATGACCACAATCACCCGAGCAAAAGCGCAGGAGGGCGACGAGAACAAAGAATCGACCAGGGTTTTTGCGGCTTTCGGCCGGTCCTTTGTCAAAGCCACCACCAAAGCGCTATCATAACAGGCCGCCCCCTTGATATTCGGGTCCTTTGCCATCAGCTGTTCCGCCAAAGCCTCTGCCTCAGCTTTGTCCAAAGATGTAAGGGGTAACACCTTTGCTTTTGTGGTGGCGTCCACACCAAGTTTTGTACCGTAGCAAGGGTGAGCCGAAGAATGATCCAGGACGTCGAGAGGCCCCTCGGCCAACACGAGATCGTGGCTAAAATCGCAATGTTCCATCATATCCCGAAAGACGGCAGCATAATCATGGGGGTTCCTCGTTTCGTCCACCAGAACGATCATCTTGGTATACATCATTTGCGCCATGCCCCAAAAGCCATGGAATATTTTGCGGCTATGCCCGGGATATTCTTTTTTTGCCGAAACGATGACGCAGTTGTGAAAAACGCCTTCCATGGGGAAGCTGATATCCACAACCTCGGGATAAATCATACGCAGCAATGGCAGAAAGAAGCGTTCCGTGGCCTTCGCCAGATAGCAGTCTTCCATGGGAGGACGTCCCACAATGGTGCAGGGATACACGGGATACTTTTTATGGGTAACGCAAGTCACGTGAAACACCGGATAATCGTCAGCCAAAGAGTAGTATCCCGTATGGTCGCCAAAGGGACCCTCCCTGCGGGTTTCGTCCATCTCCACATAACCTTCCAGCACAAACTCGGCGTGGGCGGGAACGCGGATATCATTGGTCACACACCGCACCGTTTCCACCGGCGCATTGCGGAGGAATCCCGCAAAGAGCAGTTCATCGACGAACTTCGGCAGCGGCGCGGTGGCCGCGTAGATGGTGGTGGGATCGGCGCCGAGGACGACGGACACGGGCATCCGGTTGCCCCGGGCCTTGTATTTTTCATAGATGCGCCGTCCGTCTTTATGGATATGCCAGTGCATACCCGTGGTATTGCGGTCAAAAACCTGCAAACGGTACATGCCGACGTTTTGCGTGCCGTCTTCGGGATCTTTCGTAAAAACCAAAGGCAAGGTCACAAAAGGACCTCCGTCTTCGGGCCAGCATTGTAAAACCGGCAAGGCAGTCAAGTCCGGCTCCTTTTCAATGACCTCCTGGCAGGGGCCGTGTTTGACCTTTTTGGGGAAAATACGCAGCAGAGGGGTGAGCTCCGGCAAAGCGGCAAACCGTGCCGGCCAGGAAGTATAGTGAGACATGTCGAGGAGATCCTCCATTCGCTTGCCCACATCGTCCAAAGACGTCAGTTCAAAAGCCAGCTTTATCCGCTCCCAGGAGCCAAAGGCATTGATCAGCAGCGGATAGGGGGAGTCCTTCACCTTTTCAAAGAGAATGGCCGGCCCCTCCTGTTTCATCACGCGATCCGCGATTTCCGTGATTTCCAGGGTTCGGTTCACCTCCACGCCGACCCGGCGCAGTAAATGCCGATCTTCTAATTTTTTGATAAAGGCCTGCAAGTCTTTGTACGCCATCATCAGTCCTCTTTTCTTTTCTATTCCGTTGCTTTATATCTTTATATTAGGAAGCAATGAGAATAAAGAAAGTTTATCATAGTTACTTTGCTGTTGTCAAACAGCCGGTATCCGCCAAAAGGGCTTTTATAACCCGTATCAACCGCCGGGGTGAGGTTAAGAAAAGCCGTTCCTTTGTCCCGGCAAAGAAACGGCTCCTTTTTTCGTATCAGAAACGCCTATTTTAGGGGCCTGGGCAAAGCCGTCAAAGCTCTTCGTCGGCGGTGAAAAGTGCCGCGGAGCGCATGAGCAGAGCGGCGCTTTCCGCCCTCGTGGCGTTGTTTGCCGGACGGAAGCTATGATCGTTATAACCGGAGATCACACCGTTGGCCGCCGCCGCGGCAACCCAAGCTTTGGCCCAAGAGGCAATGGTATCGTTGTCGCTGAAAGACGTTTCTGTCTCGCCGGTTGCCTTCATTTGGAAGGCGCGGCCGATGATCACGGCAATTTCCTGACGGGTGATATTCTGATCGGGACGGAAGCTGCCGTCGGGATAGCCGTCGATGATGTTATTCTCCGCGGCAATGGCAACGTATTTTTCCGACCAGGTACCCTGAACATCACCGAAGGCCGTGGTCTTATCGGTAATCTCCAGCATTTCCTTGGCTGCCATGGTACGGACCAGCGCCGTTACAAATTCCGCTCTCGTAATGGCATTGCCGGGACGGAAGCTGCCGTCGGCGTAACCATTGACAGCGTTATCGTTTTTCAGTTGGGTAATGGCGTCTTCGGCCCAGTGCTGATCAATATCACGAAAAGCGCAGGGTGCATCGGCACTGAAAGAATACACCGCGGAAACCGTTTTTGTGGCGCCGTTGGACAGGTTGAGATAAAGCGCCACGGTGACGTCGCCGCCGGCATAAGCGTCAAGGTTGAACTTCTGTGCTAAAATTGTGCCCTGTTGCATAGGACGGTTTTCAAAGGTCGCCACCGTGGTACCGTTCACCTGCCAACCGCCGGAGGCCACGAAGGGAACGGAGGTTTGGCTTACCGTAGCCTTGACGCTAAAATCAGCGCCCAGGCGAATGGCGGGGGTCACGGAAGACAGAACCAGCGACGCGGAAGCCGCCGCGGCGTCACTGGTCTTCACCGAGGAAAACCCGTAATCCAACAATGCTCTTGTATCGCCATAGCGGTTGCTGGAATGCATCACAACGGTGATGATGCGGCGGTTGTTCTGTTTTGCCGTCACCGTCATACAGCTCCCCGCCGCGGAACTGGTGCCTGTTTTCAGGCCGTCGACACCGGCATAGTAGTCGCTGCTTAAAAACTTATTCGTATTTCGGTACGTCGTTCCCTTAAAGGAAATGGCTTGCAAGGACGTGTAATTTAGAATATCCGGGTAGTTATTGAGAAAATGATAGGCCAAAAGCGCCATGGAGCGGGCCGTGACATAATGATTGATGGCGCCGTGACAATTGGTAAAAGCAGTTTTCATACCCAAAGAGGCGGCGGTGGAATTCATCCGCGCCACAAAGGCCGCTTCCGAGCCGCTGATGTATTCCGCCATGGCGTGGCAGGCGCCGCAGGCCGAGGGGATTAGCATCAGTTTCAGCATGGTATCAACGGTATATTTCTCCCCTTGAGAAAGCGGCACGTTGGAGTAACCGCTGGTGGAAGCGACTCTCGCCGCGGCGGCACTGACCGTCACCACAGAGTTTTTACTAATGGTGCCTTTATCCAGCTCCTCAAAGATGATATAGGCGGTCATCAGCTTCGTCATACTGGCGGGAACCCGCATGGTATCAGCATCTTTGGTGTAGTAAAAAGCGCCGGTATCGCAATCCATCACCACGGCGGAATAGGCGTTCACCGAAGGCGCGGCGGCCATGGTAGGGGCGGAAGAAATCACGATCAAAAAAGAGATCAGCAATAAGATAAAAAAATTCCTGCGTATGGATTTCATAAAAGGCACACTCCTCAAAAAAATACAAATTTATTATATCATAGGCAAAGACCAAAGAAAACAGGACTTTCCGAAAAAAATCGAAAAGTCCCGAAGGGATCATTCTTTTGTCTGTCCAGCTCTTAAAGTGCCTTCTCAGATCATGGCGCAAAGCACCGCCTTGATCGTATGCATCCTGTTTTCCGCCTCGTCGAAAATCACCGAATGTTTGCTGCGGAAAACCTCGTCGGTGACTTCCCGAATGTCATACCCCTTATCCTGCCATTCCTTGGCCATTTTCGTTTCAAAGTCGTGAAACGACGGCAGGCAATGGAGAAAGAGCACGTCGGGATTGCCTGTGGCGGAAAGCATCTCCATGGTAACGCGGAAAGGCGTCAGCAATTCCACGCGTTGAGGAATCTGCGCTTCTTCGCCCATGGAAGCCCAAATATCGCTGTAGATCACATCGGCGCCTTTGAGAGCGGCGGGATCGTCGGTGATTTCAATGGTGGCGCCGGTGGCAGCGGCCACCTCGTTGGCGGCGGATAGAACCGTTTCGTCAACTTTGAGGGCGCTGGGGCCGTAGGCCACAAAGCGCATCCCCATTTTGGCGCACCCGTACATCCAGGCATAACACATATTATTGTGGATATCGCCGCAAAAAACGACCTTGACCTCTTTTAACGGTTTGGCGGTATGTTCTTCGATGGTCAGCAGGTCCGCTAAAATCTGCGTGGGATGATCCACGTCGGTGAGACCGTTGAACACCGGCACGCCGGAAAACTTCGCCAGGTCTTCCACAACTTTTTGATCAAAACCCCGGTATTCAATGGCATCGAACATACGGCCCAAGACCTTCGCCGTATCTTCCAGGGATTCTTTTTTCCCCATTTGGGAGCTGTTGGCATCGAGGAACGTCACGTGACCACCTTCATCGAGGCAGGCCACTTCAAAGGCACAGCGCGTTCTGGTGGAGGTCTTTTCAAAGAGCAGCACCAGGTTTTTTCCCTTGAGCAACGGATCGTCACAGATCCCCGCTTTCTTTTTGGCTTTGAGATTGGCGGAAAGATCCAGCAAATAGCGGATCTCTTTGGGGCTGAAATCCATCAGCGTCAGAAAACTTCTCCCCTTCAAATTGACAGGCATCGTATATTTCCTCCTTCATACCGAAAAGCTTCACAGATCTCCCCGCAGCAGCGGCATGCTCATACAGCGCGGGCCGCCCCTGCCCCGGGATAATTCAGAACAGGGAAGCTCATAAATTTTGATTCCGGCATCCTTTAAAATTTCGTTGGTCACGGCATTCCTGGCGTAGACCACCACTTTACCGGGGGCGATGGCCAGGGTATTGGAACCGTCATTCCACTGTTCCCGGGCGGCGTCGATGACGCTGTTGCTGCCGCAGCGAATCAGTTGCACGTCGTCGAGGTTCAGTTGTTCTTTGAGAATATCCGCCAAAGATCCCTCGGCGAGCCGGATCACAATTTTTCCTTCTTTTTCTTCAATGATAAAAACGTCCAGTTGCTGCAGAATGTTGGGATGCACCGTGAATTTATCCCGGTCCACCATGGTGAAAACGGTATCAAGATGCATAAATGTACGCTGTTTCGGAATATTGAACGCTAAAATCTTACGAAAACCGTTCTCTTCCGATAGCAACCGCTGGGCGAATTTGGTGATGGAGCGTTCCTTTGTCCGCTGGGAAATACCAACGGCCACGGTGTTCTCGTTAAGGATGAGCAGATCGCCGCCTTCCAAAGAAAACGGCTCGGCCCTATCATACCATATTTTTGTATTTTTATAAAGGGGATGATACGAAAAAATAAATTCCGCAAAAACCGTTTCTCTGCTCCGGGTTACGGAAAACATCGGATGAATCGTAACCCCATCGCCTACGGCGGCAAAGGGATCTCTGGTAAAATAAAGGTTCGGCATGGGATCCGTCACAAAGGGATAATCTTGGGCCACATTGCGCTGAAAGTCTGTGGGCCTACGACCCATGATCGCTTCGAGCTCGGTTTTTCGTACCCCAGCCATGACCCCTTGGATCATCTCCTTTTTGGGCAGCGCCGAGAAGTACTCCGTCATCAGCGCTTTTTCTCTGGTGGTGAAAATTTCCGTCTCTTCCAAAACATCGTGGATAAACCGGGCCGTAACCTCCTCATCGACGAGGGCTTCCGCCATCAGATCTTGCAGGTAGCAGATTTTAACACCATGTTTTTTGAGCAGCGCGGCAAAATGATCATGCTCTTTCTGGGCGATCTTGAGGTAAGGAATATCGTCAAAAAGCAGGCGGTCGAGGTATTCCGGCATTAGGTTTTCCAATTCCCGTCCGGGCCGGTGCAGCAAAACCCTTTTTAGACGGCCAATTTCCGAATGAACATGAATGGCTTTTTTTTGCAAAATGAATCCTCTTTCCCGCTGTTTTCAGCAAAACATATCTTTATTTTGCGGCAAAGAGAGGTTTGCTATGTGAACTCCGGCAGGAAATTTCTACCTTGCGGGAAAAAATAAAAGTTGTTATAATGAAGTCATGAATACCACCGCCGTACTGAAAAAAATTGAATCTTTTTTAAAGGGCGAAATCAACGCCGAAGACTTCTCCTATGATTTTCCCGTGACCTATTCCTTTTACGCAAAACGTCTTGATCTGGAAAACCCCGCCTTTTCCCAGCTGATGGAGGAGGAAATGAAAGCCCTCTGCCGCGCTTACGATCCCTTTGACTACTACCATATGGAGGTCGAAAAGATTCACAGCGAGGCGGCGTTCACCGAAGCGGTACGCGCCGTTTACGAGAAAGCAAAAACATTATGATAAGATAGAGGATAGCCTAAATAGTCCGTTTAGGCTATCCTCTTTTTTGCCGCCGCTTTGCCTTTAGAGGGCAAGCAGGTAACTGATCATCTTGGCCGCCTCCGCCCGGCTGGCACAGGCTGACCCTTTAAAATATGATTTACCGCCGCTGACAACACCGTTGATGATACCCGCCCGCTGCATGGCCTCAACGGCAGCTGACGCGTAGGTTGGGATGCTGCTTCGATCCGCGAAGGCGATGGCCGCGGCGGATTTTGGCAGTGTTATGGCTTCGGCTTGGGCAAAGCGAAGGATCATCACCGCCATATCCTGGCGGCTGATGTTATCCTCCGGCGCATAATTGCCGTTGCCAACGCCGTATACAATATGCTGTTGGCTGGCCCAAACAATGCTTGCCGCCGCCCAATGCGCGGATTTGACATCGGAGAAGGCGGTGACACCGGCATAGGAGGTCAGGTCGGCACCGGCAGACCGCGCCAAAATCACGGCGAATTCTGCCCGGGAAATATTCTTGGCCGGCTGAAAACAATAGGTACCGTCAGCCTTGGCATAGCCGGAGAGGATACCCCGGGCCACCAGATCGTCAACGGAAGAACCATACCAGGCATCTGCCGGCACATCACTGAAAGCGCCACCCAAAGAAACAAAGGGGAAACCGTTTTCCCCGGCGTAACGCTGTGCCGCAGTATACGTATAGCCTTTGATCGTCAAATCCACGCGGCCGGGGGCCGCGCCGGAAAAATCATAACCAAAAGCCTCCTCGTCAATGACTTTGATGCTTTTGGGAATCGTCACAACAGTCAAAGCGGGACAATCGGCAAAAGCTACGATGCCGATTTCCTCAATGCCCTCTTTTAGGGTTATTTGGGATAACGTTGAACAGAAACGAAAGGCGCTGTTATTCACCGTGGCGACGTTACCGGGGAGCGTCACCGCGGATAACTTTTTACAACCGAAAAAAGTGCTTTTACCAATTTCCCGCAAGCCGCGGCCTAAGGTCAGCGAGGAGAAGCTTCCGTTGATGAAAGCGTATTCGCCAATGGTCTCCACCTGGTCAGGAATGACCAGAGAGGTACACTGGCAATAAGGAAAAGCATAATTGCCAATGGCTTTCACCTGCTTGCCGATGACCACCGCGCTGATTTTAGGATATGCGCCTTCGGCGAAAAAGAGATGATGGGGAATGGTTTCAACACTGTCGCCAAAGACGACGCGGATGCCGGTTTTGGCCGTACCGGCATTGGCAAAGACCCGATCGGCAGCGGCAAAACCGCGGACATGGACGGCGTTCCAAACGATATTGGTCAGTGCGGTGCAGTCTCGAAAGGCTTCCGCCGCAATATCGGCAACCTTGACGCCGACAGTCAGGGAAGTCAACGACGTACAGCCAAGGAAAGCGCACTCACCGATGGAGGTTATGCCATCGGGAATGGTCAGGGCGGTGATATTGTCGCAGTCGGCAAAAGCAAAGCTGGAAATTTTGGTGACAGGAATACCGTCAAGGACCGAGGGTATGGTCACATTGCCGCCTTCCCCCTGATAACCGATGATTGCCGCCGTGCCGTCGAGGGCCGCGTATTCGTAATCGCCGGCGGTTTGGGCACTCACCGGCAACGTCCCAAACAACCAAAATATAATGACTGCCAATGTCAGGACGAAGAATTCTTTTTTCATTTCTCCCCCTGTGTCACCTTGATCACTTATGTGCGTTGACTCATACCCTCATCCTATACCAATTCGACAATAATGTCAATAAACTAACATAAAAAAGGAGGATGCGCCCATATTCGACAAAACAAAGAGCCCCTTTTGTCCCATCAAAAGGGGATTAACACTTAAAGAAACCCACAAAAAAGAGTCGGTTCCTGATTTTCAGTGGTAAACCGACCCCCTTTTGTGGGTTTTCTTAATTTCGCAAGCTCTTTTGTTTTACAAAGCTCTTATGAATCCAGCAATACGCTGATCATCTTCGCCGCAGCGTTCCTTATGAATTATTGATTTGATGTTCTCTCATAAGTGTATAAAGATGTTGCCTTGTGATATTTAAAGCCCTTGCTGTTTTACTGATATTACCGTTAAATACGCTTAAAGCTTCTTTAACAGTATTACAGACAAATTCGTGTTCACATTTTGATAGGTATTTGTTTCTGGCTGATTTGTAATCAATTTTTACGAATGATGTGGTTACAACTGGCGAATCATTTATGTGGCCGACTTGTCTCAGGAAATAATAGGGTAAATGATGCATATCTAAAGTCGTTTGCTGTTTATCAATAATGCTGATGGCATGCTCAATAATGTGTTTTAATTCTCTAACATTTCCCGGCCACGAGTATTCTTGAAATACTTTCGGAATATCTTCACATATCTGATCGACTTGTTTGTGATATAAAAGCGAGCAATGTTTTATAAAAAATCTGGTAAGCAGCATAACATCGTTTTCTCTTTGGCGTAGCGGCGGAATTTCTATCGTTGTGACCGCGAACCGATAAAAAAGGTCTGGCCGAATTTTATTATTATGTATCAGCTCAAAAGGATCGGCGTTGATCGCGCTGATGATTCGGGCAGATATTGATATTTCCTGATTTGAACCAACGCGTCTTAATTTTTTATCTTCGATCACACGCAGTAGTTTTGCTTGTGTATCGATATTTAGAGAGTTGATTTCATCCAGGAAAATCGTACCGTTTCTCGCCTCTTCAAACAATCCTTTTTTTTCTATAGCCCCTGTGTATGACCCTTTACTTGTCCCGAATAAGGTGCTTTCTAACAGTGTTTCAGGTATTGCGCCACAGTTTATAGCAACAAAAGGTGCATTCTTTTTCGGGCTTTCATTATGAATGCTGTTTGCAAAGAGTTCTTTCCCCGTACCGGTCTCCCCAAGAAGCAAAACAGGCGCAGAAGATGATACGATTTGACGGGCCTGTTCTACTGCCTCCTGCATGGATGAACTTTGATAAACAATATCTTTAAAAAAACAATTCTCTTTTACGATCGGGGCGGTAATGCTAATATCCGCTTCGGTAATTTGTGCGGATTTTTCAACGGCCTCTTTCACAGAGCGAAAAGATCGGCCTACACAGATCGCACCGAGCTGTTTGTTATTTTTTATAATGGGAGCCGAATCGGTCAGCCAGAAATACTTTTTCCCATCAGACGCATTATATTGCCAAACAAAGTTCTTTATCGATCTTCCTTCACGCATCGTTCTCATCAGAATACTTTTGTTTTCATTCTCCGTCTTATTTAATTTGTAAACGTCTGTTACGCGCCGTCCGATAACATTTTCATTGGAAAGAAATCTTGCACTTTGATTACTTTTGGAGCAATATACATATTTCCCTTCTGCATCAACTATTTCAATAAAAAAACCTAAGCTGTCAATAATGTCCAAAATATCGGTGTTGGTAACTAATTTATTTATTTCGCTTTCATCCATCATCTTTTATTGACACCTCTTTTACAGTAATTCTCTATTTTAATTCTAGGTGATAAAAATGCAAATGTCAATATTTTGCGATAATATCGTTTTAAGTAAAATTATTAACATGTATTTTAGTGTTTTTTCAGATTTTTTAAAAGCCTTTTCTTCTTCAGAAATTGAAAACTAGATGTCTTTTGGCTGTTTAGTTCTTGTATGAGATATATTGTGTAAGTTACTAAATTATAAATATTTTTTTAGGGTAATTTTTTTTGATTCAAAATGTAAAGTGGCTATTTACATTTTCCCGAAGAAGGATGAAACGACCATTATAATTGTAAATTGGTTGTTTACATCTGCGTCATTTTCTGTTTGACACTTAATAACGAACTATGAAAAAAAATTGGCGGTTCGCTTTATTTTCATTATTTTTATCAGGTACTTTAGCATTTATACTTTTTTTGATCTGGCACGCAAATTGCATTATTAAATTGCAGTTGATCAACAATACAAATCGAATGAAAATGAGAATTATAATTCTGATTTTCGAGAAAGGAGAAGACATGAACAAATTATTTGGTGATCTCGATAAACCGTTGTTTGTGACCTCATTGGCAATCATCGTTTTTCTAACTTTATTTTCTGTTTGTTTTACAGATATATTTGGCGCATTTTGGGGTGCTCTCAATAGCTGGATTTGCACGAATTTCGGTTGGTTTTATCTTTTGATTGCCGGAATGGCGGTTTTGTTCTGTTTTATCATTGCCTTTACCAAAGTTGGTAAGCTTAAACTGGGGAAAGATAACGAAAAACCAGAACATTCCACCTTCAGTTGGATCGCAATGTTGTTCAGCGCAGGCATGGGTGTCGCTCTTTATTTCTGGTGTGTCTCTGAACCACTCTGGCATTATCACTACACTCCTTATCTAGCAGAACCGGAAACAAACGGTGCCATCGTTCAGGCAATGACAATCATTACAATGCATAATGGGATTCACGGTTGGGCTCTTTTTGCTTTTGTCGGTCTCGGCATCGGCTATGCGGCATATCGTTTCGGCAAACCATTATCCTTCAGTTCTTCGCTCTATGGTCTGATCGGTGATCGGATCAACGGCCCTTGGGGTAAGCTTGTCAATTTTCTGTTTGTCATCGTTACCATTGCGGGTTTGACAACTTCTCTCGGAATGGCTGTATTATCTATTTCTTATATGGTAAGCAATTTAACTGGTCTTTCGATGAATCTAATGTTAGAAATTGCAGTTATGTTTGCGATTGGTCTGATTTTTATTCTATCCGTATCCTCGGGGTTAAAAAAAGGGATGGCGCGTATCAGTGACTGGAATGTTTATCTTGCAATTGCTTTCGGTCTGTTCGTTTTCATTGTTGGACCAAGCGTCGCGATCCTAAATCTCTGTAACCAAACGTTAGGCAACTTTATTAACAATTTTGCTTATATGACCCTTTGGTCTGATTACGGTAATACCACCGATGGTTGGCTTGGCTCCTGGACAGTATTCTATTGGGCATGGTGGATCGCCTGGTCGCCGTTTGTGGGAGGTTTCTTGGCGCGTATTTCCAAAGGTCGCACGATCAGACAGTTTCTTCTCTTCAGTATGCTCCTTCCTACTGCTCTTTGTTTTATATGGCTGAACATTATGGGAGGCTTTACCTTTAGTCTTGATAGTGCTGCTTTGGATAATATCTGGCAGACGATTCAGGTTCAAAACGAAGCCGGTCTTGCGTTAATGTTGAATGAACTGCCACTCAGCGGAATTGTGACTGTAGTAGTAATTGCTAATGTTCTGTTGTTTATCGCAACTTCGGCAGATGCAGGTGCCAATTATATTAGTATTGTATTTGCCAAAGGCATCCCGACACCAAAGATTGCGTTACGGCTCATCGTCTCTTTAGTACTGCTGATTCTACCGATTGCATTGATCATTGGTGATGGGTTGAAAGCGTTGCAAACAATGTCAATCGTTATGGCATTACCCTTTTCGGCAGTACTGGTTCTTGTTCTGATATCAATTCTAAAGATGATCAATATGGACAAAAAAGAACCGGAAAACAAACTGACAGATGATGCTATTATATGATCGAAGTAAGAATTCTAATTTTAAGACGGTTTTAATTACCGGTTTTGGCAAATTAAAATAATATTTATTTATAGGAGGTTTAAACATGCTTAAAACATTGCAAGCAGGAGTAAACAGGCATAGTGGTGTAGGCTTAAATCTTTTCAGTGATGACGATCTTTATGCAATTCACTGTGCGACACTTGAAGTATTGTGTGATGTCGGCATTAAAGTAACAGAGTTAGAAGCGAGAAAAATCTTTCTGGATAATGGGGCTTTTCCGGTAAAAGACTCTCAAATCATTAAGATTCCGTCCTTTATGGTAGAAGACGCAATCCAGTCTGCTCCCAGCACCTTATTACTGGCAGGAAGAGATCCCGAGAAAGATTATTTTGTATATAACCGTAGCATTGGTTTTACGAACTTTGGCGAAGGAGTCAGAGTTGTCAATCCTCATACGGGTAAAGTGGAATTATCGAGCAAAAAGAAGCTGGCAGATGCCACCCGTATTTGCGACGCTTTGGAGAATATTACCGTTGTTGAACGCGCTCTTGGTGCTGATGATGTTCCGGTAGAAGTACAGAGTATACATAACGCGGAAGCAATCTTCAATAATACAACAAAGCATACCTTTATCGGCGCAAATAATGGCTACAACTACAAACAGATCATTAAAATGGCGGCCGTTGTTGCCGGTGGCATGGATAAATTAAGAGAACGTCCCACCTATACTCCTCTGGCCTGCCCAAACAGCCCCCTGACGATGAATCATGACCTTTCAGAGGTTGTCATTGCCGGTGCAGAAGCCAGTATGCCGATCAATGTTATTTCCATGGCACTTGCCGGTGGTACGACTCCCGTAACACTAGCGGCAACACTTGTATGTCATAATGCAGAAGTTCTTTCTGGGCTTATTCTGGGTCAGCTTGTTCGTAAAGGAACGCCCTTTGTTTACGGTAGTTCTACAACGATCATGGATCTTTGCACTACTACCGCAGCAGTCGGCGCTCCGGAACTTGGTATGTTGAATGCCGGTGTTGCAAAACTCGCACAATTCTACAGTTTGCCCAGCTTTGTCGCTGGCGGGTAGGTTGACAGCAAACTCGTCGATTATCAGGCTGCTCATGAAACAACACTTTCCTCAACCCTTACCGCTTTGGCAGGTGCCAATGTGATTTATGGGCTGGGGATGTTGGATCTTGGCCTTACCTTCGATTATACGAAGCTCGTTGTCGACAACGAAATTGCTTATATGATCAAACATGCGGTTAAAGGTATTCCTGTAAATGATTTTACTCTCGCTGTCGATATCATCAAGGAAGTTGGCCCCGGCGGGGAATTTGTCAGCAACATGCATACCTTTAAGAATTTCAAAGAAACCCAGAGTCTCAGCAAACTGATCGACCGTCGCAACAGAGACGAGTGGGAAAGATTGGGCTCTAAAAGTATAGTATCCAAAGCTAATCAGATCGCTTGTGATTTGTATGATAACTACATACCGGAACAGCTTAGTGACAATGTTAAAAAACAGCTCAGAACTATTGTTAACGAGGCAGAAGAACATTACGGCGTTGAGTTAAGCAAAGAATAAATTTTAACGCCAAATTAAAACCAATAAATATACCACCCCCTCAAAAAACTCTCTAGAAGGTACGGTCGGCAAAATTTTTGCGGGCCGTATCTTTTATAGAGATTTTAGTATATATTGAAATCGTAGAAAGGAGAAACTATGAAATGAAAAAAACATGGAAAATGGCCGATAAACCGATTTTAATTGCAAGCATAAGCATCTGTATATGTTTTATTATCTGGATGCTTATTGCTCCGGATATAGTCAGGCATGTATTTTCCTCTATCTTATCAGGTTTTTCTACAAGTTTTGGTTGGTTTTATTTGTTGGTGGTTTCACTTTTTCTTATACTAATGATTTATTTTACTTTCAGTAAATTCGGGAAAATTTGTCTCGGCAAAGATGGCGAAAAGCCACAGTATTCAACTTTTAGTTGGTTTTTTATGTTATTTTGTGCCGGAATGGGTATCGGTCTTGTTTTCTGGGGCGCCGCAGAGCCTCTTAGTCATTATCTGTGGCCACCAACGGGTATTGGCCGAACATCAAATGCCGCGTCAGAAGCAATGCGGATCACTTTTTTCCATTGGGGCATCAACGCCTGGACGATTTATGGTGTATTTGGCCTACCTCTGGCCTACTATCAATTTCGCAAAGGCAAGCCTGCATTGTTCAGCTCTTGTCTTGAACCGCTGATCAGCGAGAAAGGCACAAAAGGCATCCTGGGAAAAATTGTTGATACGCTTACTGTTATTGCCACCATTTTTGGGGTCGCAACATCTCTGGGGATGGGGGCGATGCAAATCAACAGTGGTCTTTATTACGTTTTTGGTATTCCGTACAATAATACGGTAACTTTCGGTATCATTACAATTACAACGATCGTGTTTATTCTTTCTTCAGTCAGTGGTATTGATAAAGGGATCAAAATCTTAAGTAATGTGAATATGCTACTCATGGCAATTATATTGCTGTTTATCTTTTTTGCCGGCTCGACATTATTTTTGACGAAGTTCTTCGTAGACTCTCTCGGGAAGTATCTGTCATCAATAATTTCATCGTGTTTTTGGACGGATCCTTTTGGAGACAGCGGAGCCTGGCTGAACAACTGGACAATTTTTTATTGGGCTTGGTGGCTCTCTTGGGCGCCCTTTGTCGGAGGTTTTATTGCCCGTATCTCAAAAGGGCGCACGATTCGGGAATTTATTCTCGGTACAATTCTTTTCCCGTCAGTTTTTTGTTTTTTGTTTATGACTATCATGGGCGGCAGTGCAATCGACTTTGATATGAATGGCGTTACTGTAATTGCCGATGCACTGAATGAAAATATAGCTTATACTCTATTTGCTTTATTACAGCAACTTCCTTTGGCAAAACTGCTTTCCTTGCTGGCAACCATACTGATTTTTATTTTCTTTATTACATCTGCTGATTCTTCTACTTTCGTCTGTGCGATGATGACATCAAAAGGAGTTCAGAATCCACCCTCTATGCTAAAGGTTTCTTGGGGTATTTTTGTTGCCGCCGTTGCCTCGTTACTTCTCTATGTTGGTGGATTAGATGCTCTGCAGTCTGTATGCATTGCTATTGCATTTCCATTGCTGTTCCTCTGCCTCGCCATACTCGGAGCGTTATTGAAAGCGCTGAAAGAGGAAATATAAAGATCTTCTTTAACGAATAGCCTGCTACACTTATGCATGGCAGGATGCGCCCATATTCGACAAAACAAAGAGCCCCTTTTGTCCCATCAAAAGGGGATTAACACTTAAAGAA
>DLGE01000017.1 GCA_002482535.1 Peptococcaceae bacterium UBA7702
TCGTCTCCGACGTCATTGAATAAATACAAAATGAGCAGACGCTCCTCCGAGCGTCTGCTCAGGCTGTCGATAAAGGCTGATCCACGGCGAATCCTCTGTCCCGTGACTGCTTGTGTACCTCTATGTACACGGCGCAGCCCCGGGTCAGCGCGTTCACCGCACCTAAGCCTTTCTTGCCAGCCTGATATTTCCCGCCTTCCCGGCGGATCAAAGAATAAAGCAGCGATGACGTGAGAGATTGCGTCGTTCCCGTTACCTTAGGGTGCGGCGGTAACTTTCACCGAGCAAGTCCGTAAATCGGACGAAAAAGGAGGATTAAGCAAATGGCACAACAAAAAATCAGAATCAAATTAAGAGCTTTTGACCATAAGCTCCTGGACCAATCCGCAGAAAGAATTGCCGAAACCGCCAAAAAAACAGGCGCCACCATTTCCGGCCCCATTCCTCTGCCGACGGAAAAAAGCATTTATACGATCTTGCGTTCGCCTCACATCAATAAAGACAGTCGCGAACAGTTCGAAATGAGAACCCACAAAAGATTGATCGATATTCTGAATGCTTCTCCGAAAACCGTGGATTCGCTTATGCGCTTGGATTTACCCACCGGCGTAGACATCGAAATCAAACTGTAAGACTTGAAAGCATTCTGATCATGATTTTTACTTGTTTGTCTTAAGGGCTGATTTGAAAGCCCCATCAAATACAGGCGAGCAATGCCGGGCAGCCGGCACCTACGAATGGAAAGAGAGGTGTTAACATGACACAGAAGGTCATTATGGGGAAAAAAGTCGGTATGACGCAGATTTTTGCCGAAGACGGCAAGATCATTCCGGTTACCGTCGTGGAAACCGCCCCCAGTGTCATCGTACAAATCAAAGACGAAGCCCGGGACGGCTACAAAGCCATCCAACTGGGTTTTGACGTAAAAAGAGAAAAGCACATCAACAAGCCCGAAAAGGGGCATTTTGCCAAAGCGGAGGCCGCTCCCACCAAAGTTCTGAAGGAATTCAGAGTCGAGGACAGCGGCGCTTACAGCTTAGGGCAGACCTTTGATCTGGACCAGTTTGCCGTTGGCGATAAAGTCGACGTCACTGGGACTTCCAAGGGACACGGTTTTTCCAGCACCATTAAATTATGGAATTTCCGCAGAGGACCCATGGGTCATGGTTCGAAGAATCACCGCCGTCCGGCTTCTGCCGGCGCCAAAGGTCCTGCCAGGATCTTCAAGGGCAAGAAAAGCCCGGCGCGCTACGGTAACGAAAAAGTCACCGTGCAGAACCTGGAAGTCGTGAAGGTGATTCCCGAAAACAACGTGCTCTTAATCAAAGGCGCTGTTCCCGGGGCGAAAAAATCCGTGGTCATCGTAAAGAATGCGGTGAAAGCATAAGCATCGCGAGGGAAAGGAGGATAATCATGGCTAACATTAAGGTTTATAATATGCAAGGCGAAGAAGCCGGAGAAATGGAACTCAATGAATCCGTCTTTCAAGCCAAAATCAATGTCCCTCTGATGCACCAGGCCGTTGTGAACAACCAGGCTTCGGAAAGAAGAGGTACCCACGAAAGCAAAACCCGCAGTCAGGTTCAAGGCAGCACCAAAAAACCGTGGCGTCAAAAAGGCACAGGCCGCGCCCGTGTCGGCACCAAGAGAAATCCCGTTTGGACCGGTGGCGGCGTCGCTTTCGGACCCCATATGAGATCCTATGGCTTTTCTATGCCGAAAAAGATGCGCCGCGCCGCGCTGCGCAGCGCCTTGAGTGATAAATTTGCCAACGGTGAGCTGATCGTTTTCGATGAACTCGTCCTGGACGCGCCGAAAACCAAAATCATGGCGGAACTCTTCCATAAACTTGAATTGGAAAACGCTCTCCTGGTTTTAGGCGAATTCGATGAAAACGTAATGAAGAGTGTCAGAAATCTCGCCGGCGTCTGCCCTGTGGAAGCCACCGGCATCAACGTATATAATATTCTGGCCAACAAAAAGCTGATCATGACGAAGGACGCCGTGGCCAGAGTAGAGGAGGTGCTCGCGTTATGAGAGAACCTTATGAAATTTTAGTCAAACCCTTGGTTTCTGAAAAATCCATGCTGCTTATGGGAGACAACAAATACTCCTTTGAAGTGACGCGGGATGCGAATAAAATCGAAATCAAAAACGCCGTGGAAAAAATGTTCGACGTGACGGTACTGAACGTCACCACCAGAACGATTCCGGGCAAAATCAAAAAACAGGGCAAATACGAAGGCAAACGCCCCGATAAGAAAAAAGCCGTCGTTACTTTGAAAGCCGGCGATCAGATCAAGGTTTTTGAAGGCCTATAATTAGAAGGAGGAAAAAACATGGGTATTAAAAAATACAATCCTACTTCACCGGGTCGCCGGGGAATGACGGTTTCCACCTTCGAGGAAATCACGAAATCCGAGCCGGAAAAAACACTGCTCGCTCCCCTGAAAAGCACCGGTGGCAGAAATAACAAAGGTCGCATGACCACGCGTCATAAAGGTGGCGGCCACAAAAGACAGTATCGTATCATTGATTTCAAAAGAAATAAAGACGGTATCCCGGCAACGGTGAACGCCATCGAATACGATCCCAATCGTACGGCCAATATCGCCCTGCTCTTCTACGCAGACGGCGAAAAAAGATATATCTTGGCCCCTCAGGGTTTAAAAGTCGGCGATCAAGTCGTTTCCGGTCCCGACGCGGACATCAAAGTCGGCAACAATTTGCCGCTGTTGAACATTCCCGTCGGCACCTATCTCCACGGCATTGAGCTCTATCCCAACGGCGGTGCCAAAATGGTGCGCAGCGCCGGTGCCGGCGCCCAGCTCATGGCCAAGGAAGGCAATTATGCAACTCTCCGTCTGCCCTCCGGTGAAATGCGTATGGTGCGCATTGAATGCCGGGCCACCATCGGTCAGGTGGGCAACGAAGACCAGGAAAACATCAATATCGGGAAAGCCGGCCGCAATCGCTGGAAAGGCGTGCGTCCCGCCAACCGCGGTGTCGTGATGAATCCCTGCGATCACCCCCATGGCGGTGGGGAAGGCCGTTCGCCGGTGGGTCGCGCTCCTGTGACTCCCTGGGGTAAACCCGCTCTCGGCGCCAAGACCCGCAATAAGAAAAAGGCTTCCAGTAAGCTGATCGTAAAATCGAGAGGATAATTGGAGGAAGGAGGCAGTATCATGACCAGATCATTGAAAAAAGGTCCGTATTGCGAAGCCAGTCTCATGGCTAAGGTGGAGAAGATGAACGAAAGCAATGAAAAGCAGGTAATTAAAACCTGGTCTCGCCGTTCCACCATCTTCCCCCAAATGATCGGACATACCATCGCCATCCATGACGGCAGAAAACATGTTCCCATTTATATTACCGAAGATATGGTAGGGCATAAATTAGGAGAATTCGTCATGACCCGTACTTATAGAGGTCACGGCAATATGACGGAAAAATCCAGCGCTTTAAAATAACCGAAGGAGGAAACAATCGTGGAAGTTAAAGCAGTAGCGAAACACATTCGGATTTCTCCCCGCAAGGTTAGATACGTTGCCGACCTCGTGCGCGGCAAGAGCGTGGAAGAAGCCCGTGCTATCTTAAAACTAACCCCCAACCGGGGTTGTACCCCCGTTCTGAAAGTTCTTAACTCCGCTGTCGCCAACGCGGAACATAACAACGATATGAGCGGTGACGAGCTGATCGTCAAGAAAATATGCATCGACGAAGGCGTAACCTGGAAACGGATCAAACCCCGGGCCATGGGAAGAGCCGATCGGATGTTAAAGAGATGCAGTCACATTACCATCGTCGTGAGCGAAAGAGAGGAGGCATAAAGCGTGGGCCAGAAAGTTAACCCGAAGGGATTCAGAGTCGGCGTCATTCGCGACTGGGACAGTCGCTGGTATGCCAGAAAAGAATACTCTGATTATCTTTTAGAAGACTATCAGATTCGCAAATATCTGAAAAAAAGACTTTATGATTCCGGTATTTCCCGCATCGAAATCGAACGCGCGGCAGGCCGTGTTAAAGTCAATATTTTTACCGCGAAACCCGGTATCGTCATCGGCCGCGGCGGTGCGGAAGTAGACTCCCTGAAAAAAGCCCTGGAAAAAATGACGGGCAAAAAGGTCAATATCTATATCAACGAAGTCAAAAAACCGGAACTCGACGCCCAGCTCGTTGCTGAAAGCGTTGCCTCATCTCTGGAACGGCGTATCGCCTTCCGCCGCGCGATGAAACAGGCGATGGGCCGTACCATGCGCATGGGCGCCGGCGGCATCAAACTGATGTGCGCGGGCCGTCTCGGCGGCGCGGAAATCGCCCGTACCGAATGGGTCAGCGACGGTAAAGTTCCTCTGCATACCCTCCGTGCCGATATCGATTACGCCGTTGCCGAAGCCAATACCACCTACGGCAAAATCGGGATCAAATGCTGGATCTACAAAGGAGAAGTGCTTCCCGAAAAAGCCGTGAAGGCCCCTAAAAGAGCGGAAGGGGGTAACCACTAATGTTAATTCCCAAAAGAGTGAAACACCGGAAACAGCATCGCGGCAGAATGGCCGGAAAAGCCACGAAAGGCAATTTCGTCGCCTACGGTGAATACGGTCTCCAGGCCACCGAATGCGGTTGGATCACCAGCCGGCAGATCGAAGCCGCCCGTATCGCGATGACCCGTTATATGAAAAGAGGCGGGAACGTCTGGATCAAAATCTTCCCTCATAAACCCGTCACCGAAAAGCCCGCGGAAACCCGTATGGGTAGTGGGAAAGGTTCCCCGGAATATTGGGTAGCCGTGGTGAAACCGGGCCGCGTGATGTTTGAAGTCAGCGGCGTCAGCGAAGAAATTGCGAGAGAAGCCATCCGTTTGGCCCAGCATAAGCTCCCTGTCAAGAGTAAGTTCATCAAACGTGAAGAGATTGGCGGTGAAGCAGAATGAAGATGAAAGAAATCAACGAAATGACCAGTGAAGAATTAGTCAGAAAAGTTGGTGATCTGAAAACCGAACTCTTTAATCTGCGTTTTCGTTTGGCCACCGGTCAGTTGGAAAACCCCGCGGTGATTAAAGATGTCAAGAGAAATATCGCAAGAGTGAAAACGGTCATCAGAGAACGTGAACTCAGCGGTGAAGAATAAACGGAAGGAGGATAACGAACATGGAAAGAACCACAAGCAGAAAAGTGCGTATTGGTACCGTTGTCAGCGATAAAATGGATAAAACCATTGTTGTGAGCGTTGAAACCAGAATCAAGCATCCTCTTTACGGGAAAATCGTAAAAACCAGCAAAAAGTATAAAGCCCATGACGAAAACAATGAAGCGAGAATCGGCGACGTTGTTCGTATGATGGAAACACGCCCCTTGTCCAAAGACAAGAGATGGCGCTTGATTGAAATTATCGAAAAAGCCCCGATCGTCTGAGGGCAATAAGAAAGGGGGCAATCAGACATGATTCAACAGGAAACCAGACTCAAGGTCGGTGACAATACCGGCGCGAAAGAGCTGTTATGTATTAAGGTCTTAGGAGGCGCGGGCCGCCGTTACGCCACGGTTGGTGATGTGATCGTCTGCACGGTCAAACATGCCACACCCGGCGGCGTGGTAAAGAAAGGCCAGGTCGTGAAGGCTGTTGTGGTCCGTACCAAAAAAGAACTCCGTCGAGAAGACGGTACCTATATTCGCTTTGACCAAAACGCGGCCGTGATCATCAAAGACGACGGTCAGCCCCAGGGCACCCGTATTTTCGGGCCCGTAGCGAGAGAACTGAGGGAAAAGAACTATATGAAGATCGTTTCCCTGGCGCCGGAAGTGCTCTAATATTAGGAGGTGGACGAATTGGCTTTAGCCAAAACGCATATCAAAAAAGACGATACGGTAATGGTCATTACCGGTAAAAGCGCCGGCAATACCGGCAAAGTCCTCCAGGTGCTTCCCGCAAGCGGCAAGGTGATTGTGGAAGGGATCAATGTGGTCAAAAGACACACCAAACCCACCCAGAAGAACCCCCAGGGCGGCATCATGGATAAACCCGCTGCGATTGATCTGTCCAACGTGATGCTCTATTGCGGCAAATGTAAAAAAGTAACCAGAATCTCTATGAAAACCGTTGATGGCAAACTGGTGCGCCAGTGCAAACATTGCGGTGAAATCTTGAAGTAATTGGGGGAAGGAGATAGTATTATGGCAAGACTCAAAGATCGATACGCCAGTGAGATCGTACCTGCCCTGAAAGAAAAATTTCAGTATGACAACATCATGGAAGTACCCAAACTCGTGAAAATCGTTGTCAACATGGGCCTGGGCGAAGCCATCGCCAATCCCAAGGCCATGGACGCCGCTGTCGGTGACCTGACCATGATTACCGGTCAGAAACCGATCATTACCAAAGCGAAAAAATCCGTCGCTGCCTTTAAAGTCAGAGAAGGGATGTCCATTGGCTGCAAAGTTACTTTGAGGGGCGAAAAAATGTATGAATTCTGCGACCGTCTGGTCTCCGTGGCGCTGCCCCGGGTCAGAGACTTCAAGGGAGTCTCGGCAAAGGCTTTTGACGGACGGGGTAACTATACTTTAGGTTTAAAGGAACAGTTGATCTTCCCGGAAATCGAGTACGATAAGATCGACCGCGTCCGCGGTATGGAAGTTTGCTTTGTCACTTCCGCCAAAACGGATGAAGAAGCCAAAGAACTCTTAAGACTTATGGGCATGCCCTTTGCGGCGAAGTAAGTCGAAAATAAGGAGGAAACAACGTGGCAAAAAAATCAATGATTGCGAAACAAGGGCGCACGCCCAAGTATACCGTTCGCGGCTATAATCGTTGCAAAATTTGCGGCAGACCCCATGCCTACATGCGGAAATTTGGTATCTGCAGGGTTTGCTTTAGAGAATTGGCTTACAAGGGTGAAATCCCCGGCGTAACCAAATCCAGTTGGTAAACCGGAAGGAGGTAAGAACATGGTCATGACAGATCCCATTGCCGATTTCCTTACCAGAATCCGCAATGCAAATACTGTTTATATGGAAAAGGTGGAAATTCCCGCCTCGAAAACGAAACTAAACTTAGCCAACATCTTGAAAGATGAAGGGTATATCAAAGATGTCGAATACATCGAAGATGGAAAACAAGGCTTTTTACGCCTCTATCTGAAGTACGGCGCAAACCGTGAAAAAGTCCTTAGCGGCTTGAAAAGAATCAGCCGCCCCGGTTTGAGAGTCTACGCCCAGAAAGATGAGCTTCCTAAAGTATTGGGTGGTCTTGGTATTGCCGTTATTTCCACGTCCAAAGGTTTGATGACCGATAAGGACGCCAGAAAAGCCGGTATCGGCGGCGAAGTAATGTGCTACATCTGGTAAAATCAAAAAATGTGAACTCAAATTGGGAGGTGCAATATGTCTCGTATAGGCAAAATGCCGGTAGTGATCCCTTCCGGAGTGAATATTTCTTTGGATGGCAAACACCTTAAAGTGGAAGGCCCCAAAGGAAAACTGGAAAGGAACATTCATCCTGATATCGATGTGGTGATCGAAGGTGAGCAACTGCTCGTTACTCGTCCTTCCGATGCCAAAGAACATCGGGCGCTCCATGGTTTGACCAGAGCATTGGTCAATAACATGGTCGTCGGGGTGACCACTGGCTTTCAAAAGAATTTGGAATTGGTGGGCGTCGGTTACCGCGCCGCCAAACAAGGGAGAAACCTCGTGTTAACCGTGGGTTACTCTCATCCCGTAGAGATGGAACCCGAGGAAGGCGTCGAAGTCGAAGTTCCTTCCCCGAACAGAATTTCCGTCACGGGTATTGATAAAGAAAAGGTCGGCGCCTTCGCAGCCAACGTCAGAAAAGTAAGACCCCCGGAACCGTATAAGGGCAAAGGGATCAAGTACGAAGGTGAAGTCATCAAACGGAAAGCCGGTAAAGCCGGTGTCAAAGCCGGTTAAAGGAAGGAGCGCTTGTTTTGTATAAACAATATAACAGAAAAGCTGTGCGGAATAAGAAACATGCCAGTGTGCGACTGAAAATTTCCGGTACGCCGGATTGTCCCCGTTTGGCCGTATTCCGCAGTGCAAAACATATCTATGCCCAAGTCATTGACGATGTTGCCGGCAATACCTTAGCCGCTGCTTCCACCTTGGATGCTTCCCTCAAAGAAAATTATGGCGGAAACAAAGAAGCAGCTGCCGCAGTCGGTAAAATCATCGCTGAAAAAGCTCTCGAAAAAGGAATCAAGCAGGTTGTTTTTGACCGCGGCGGTATGATCTACCACGGCAGAGTGAAAGCGCTTGCGGACAGTGCCAGAGAAGCTGGCCTCGAATTTTAAGAGGGTAAGGAGGGATATAGATGTCCAGAATTGACGCCAATAGTCTTGAATTGACAGAAACCATCGTCAATATCAACCGTGTCGCCAAGGTCGTAAAAGGCGGTCGCCGTTTCAGCTTCAGCGCCCTCGTCGTCGTCGGCGACGGCAACGGTCATGTCGGCAGCGGCATGGGCAAAGCCGGTGAAGTGCCGGAAGCCATCAGAAAAGCCGTTGAAGACGCAAAGAAGAATTTGATTTACGTACCTATTGTTAACTATTCACTGCCTCATGAAACCATCGGCCGCTTCGGCGCCAGCCGCGTGATGCTGAAACCCGCCGCCCCCGGTACCGGTGTGATCGCCGGCGGTCCCGTTCGTGCCGTCCTCGAAGCCGTTGGAATCCGTGACGTTTTGACGAAATCCTTAGGCTCCAACAATGCCATTAATATGGTATCGGCAACCATGTCCGGTCTTAGCGGTATGCGTACAGTGGAAGACGTTGCCAAATTGAGAGGCAAATCCGTTAAGGAAATCTTGGGTCAGGAGGAATAATACCATGGCAAAAATCAAGATTACCCTTGTCAAAAGCGTGATCGGATACAGCGAACAGCAGAGAAGAACCGTACGTTCCTTGGGTCTCAACAAGACCGGCCGTTCCGTGATCCAAAATGATACCCCCGATATTTTGGGGAAGGTGAAAAGCGTTGCCCATCTTTTAAAGGTGGAAGAAGTCGAAAGCTAAGAACCTGTAGGGAGGTAGAATTATGTATTTAAGCGACTTAAAGCCCGCCGAAGGTTCCAAAAAGGCGCCGACCCGCAAAGGCCGCGGGACCGGTTCCGGCTTGGGCAAAACCGCCGGGAAAGGTCATAAAGGGCAGAAAGCCCGCTCCGGTGGTGGTGTGCGCCCCGGCTTTGAAGGCGGTCAGATGCCCCTTTCCAGAAGAATTCCCAAACGTGGCTTTACCAATATCCATAAAAAGGTCATCGTGGAAATCGCGCTTCAGGATTTGAATCTTTTTGAAGCGAACACCGTGATTACCCCGGAAACACTGTGGGAAGCAGGCCTCCTCAGCGGTACCTGCGACGGCGTGAAGATCCTCGCCAACGGTGAAATCGAAAAGCCCGTTACGTTACAGTATATCCTTTGCAGCAAAGGTGCTGCAGCAAAAATCGAAGCCGCAGGTGGAAAAGTAGAGGTGATGTAACATGCTTTCAACGCTGATCAATGCGTTTAAAGTACAAGAACTCCGTGGAAAGATTTTCTTTACGTTATTGATGTTCCTCGTCTTCCGTATCGGCGCTCATATTCCCGCGCCCGGTATCAACCCTGACGTATTGGATACATTATTCACCCAGAATATCTTTGGTTTCATTGATATTATTTCAGGCGGCGCCTTTAAGAGTATCAGTCTGTTTGCCATGGGGATTATGCCTTACATCAATGCTTCGATTATTATGAACCTGCTCACCATCGTGGTGCCTTATTTTGAAAAGCTTTCCAAAGAAGGCCCCGAAGGCAGAAAAAAGATGGCTCAACTGACCCGTTACGGCTGTATCCTCCTGGCTTTCGTCCAGGCCATCGCCATGAGCTTCTATCTCAAAAGCGCGATGTACGATTTCAATATCTTTACCGTACTGGTCCTCGCCATCTCTCTGACAGCAGGTACTGCCATGCTCATGTGGATGGGCGAAATGATTACCGAGAAAGGCATCGGCAACGGGATCTCCCTGATCATCTTCGCGGGGATCGTTTCCCGGATTCCTTCGGGCTTGACCTATGTGTTCCAGTCCTTACGAAGCGGTGAAACCAATTTCTTTGCTGTGATGCTCTTCCTTGTGATTGCCGTGGCAATCATCATCGGTATTATCTATATTCAGGAAGGCCAGAGAAGAGTCCCGGTACAGTATGCCAAAAGGGTCGTAGGCAGAAAGGTCTACGGCGGCCAGAGCACCTTCATTCCGATTAAGGTCAATCAGGCCGGCGTGATCCCGATCATCTTTGCCATGTCCATTTTAATGCTCCCCGGCTTGCTGCTCTCCCTGTTCCCTGACAGCAGTATTTGCACTACCATTGCCGGTTGGTTCAATTCCGGTCATCCCGTGTACATGACGTTTTACGTCTTGATGATCATCTTCTTCACTTACTTCTACACTGCGGTGACCTTCTCTCCCGTGGAAGTAGCGGATAACCTGAAGAAGAACGGCGGTTTCATCCCCGGGCTGCGTCCCGGCAAACCCACCGCCGAATATATCGACCGGATCCTGACCAGACTGACCTTGGCCGGTGCTTTTTTCCTCGCCTTCATCGCCTTGATGCCAAACCTTACCATGGTGGCGACCAGTCTTGACCTGAGTTTCGGCGGCACATCTTTGCTGATCGCCGTCGGCGTGGCCTTAGACACGATGAAACAGCTGGAAAGCCAGGTGCTGATGCGCAGTTATCAGGGATTCATGAAATAAGGAGAAAAAATATGCGCTTGGTTTTGTTGGGACCGCCCGGAGCCGGCAAAGGAACGCAGGCTGCGACGTTGGTCAAAAAATACAATGTTGTTCATATCTCCACCGGCGATTTGCTCCGTGCCGCAGTCAGTGCCGGCACGGCCTTGGGCAAAGAAGCCAAAGGCTACATGGAGGCGGGACAGTTGGTTCCCGATACGCTCATCCTTGGACTGGTGGAGGAAAGGATTCAGAAGGAAGATTGCCAAGAGGGCTTCCTCCTGGATGGCTTTCCCAGAACACCGGCCCAGGCCGATGCTTTGGCGGAAATGCTCAAAAAACTTGATCAAAACCTTGATGCCGCCGTCAATATTGAGGTACCCCTCAATAAGCTGATGGATCGGATCACCGGCCGCCGGATCTGCAAAGACTGCGGCGCCACCTACCATCTGACCTATCATCCTTCCGCCAAAGGCGATCAGTGTGAAAAATGCGGCGGCGCATTATACCAAAGAGCCGATGACAAGGAAGAAACCGTGAAAAACCGTCTCGACGTTTACGAACAGCAGACGGCGCCCCTGATTGATTACTATACCAAAGCGGGGATCATCAAGAACATTAACGGAGATCAAGACATTCAGAATGTATTACAAGACATTTCAGTTGCCTTGGGAGGCAAATAATGATCACCATAAAAAACAAGGAACAAATCGCAAAAATGCGGGATGCCGGCAAAATCGTCGCGGAAGTACTGGCTCTGCTGGAGGAACATGTCGAACCTGGTATTTCCACCTGGGAGTTGGACGAAATCGCCGAAAATTATATCCGCAAATGCAATGCGTATCCAACGTTTAAAGGCTATGGCGGTTTTCCCGCTTCCATCTGTGCATCCATCAATGAAGAAGTTGTCCATGGGATTCCCAATCGCAACCGCATTTTAACAGAGGGTGATATCATCAGTGTCGATGTGGGCGCCACCTTCCGCGGCTATGTGGGTGACGCGGCGCGTACGTTTCCCGTGGGGCAGATCAGCGATGAGAACGCTCGGCTCATCGAGGTCACCAAACAATCTTTCTTTGAAGGCTTTGCTCAGGCGAAGAAGGGGAATCGTTTAGGCGATATATCCAATGCAATTCAACGGTATGTGGAAAGACACGGCTATTCCGTGATTCGCGACCTTGTCGGTCACGGTGTCGGTGAGCAGATGCATGAGGATCCCTCCGTTCCCAATTACGGCAAAAAGGGCCGGGGAATCCGGCTATCCGCCGGTCTCACCATTGCGGTGGAACCGATGGTCGCCGCCGGGCAATATGCTCTCATGCAGCTTGCGGATAACTGGACCTATGTGACAAGAGACGGTTCCATGGCCGCCCATTATGAAAACACCTTTGCCATTACCGACGAAGAACCTGAAATATTGACCAGGCTTTAAGAGGTGGTAAATATGGATTGGTCATTGGGACAGCTGGTCATCTCGAAGCAGGGCCGCGACGTACGCACCGCCTATGTGATTGTAAAGATCGACGGTGATTACTGCTACGTAGCCGACGGCAGAAAGACGACTTATCTGAAACCGAAAAAGAAAAACGCAAAACATTTGCAAGTGACCCATACGATTTCCGCGGATATCCGGAATACACTCCAAAACGGGTCGATCCCGTCGGATCTGGAAATCAGGGCGTTTTTGAATCAACATTGCTGTAAAAGCCGAGATCAGGAGGTAGCGGATGTCGAAACAAGATGCGATTGAAGTGGAAGGCAGAGTCATTGAACCATTGCCCAACGCAATGTTCACCGTTGAACTGGCAAACGGGCACAAAGTGCTTGCCCATGTTTCCGGAAAAATCCGGATGAATTTCATCCGCATTCTGCCCGGGGACAGAGTTACTGTTGAGTTAAGTCCCTACGATTTGAATCGTGGACGTATTGTATACCGTTTTAAGTAAACGATCCGATAGAAAACCGCAAGAAAAAAGGAGGGATTACCGTGAAAGTTCGCGCTTCGGTAAAACCAATTTGCGAAAAATGCAAAATCATTAAGAGAAAAGGGACCGTTATGGTCATTTGCAAAAACCCCAAACATAAACAGAAACAAGGATAATGAAAATTTCTAAAATTGGAGGTGCATGAAATAAATGGCACGTATTGCTGGTATTGACTTACCCCGTGATAAAAGAGTCGAAGTCGGTCTGACCTATATTTACGGCATTGGAATTCCGACGGCTAAGAAAATCTTAGCGGAAGCCAACGTCGATGGCGATATCCGGGTAAAAAATCTGAGCGAAGATCAGGTTAACACGATCCGAGATATCATCAACAATCATTATTTGGTCGAAGGCGATCTTCGCCGCGACGTCGCATTGAATATCAAAAGACTGGTTGAAATTAGCTGCTACCGCGGCATTCGCCACAGAAGAGGTCTCCCTGTAAGAGGTCAAAAAACCAAAACCAACGCGCGTACCCGCAAAGGTCCCAAACGGACCGTGGGCGTAAGACGTAAGAAATAAAGGAAGGGGGATATCATTCATGGCAAGAAGACAAACGCGCAGAAGAAGAGAAAAAAAGAACATTGAATATGGCGTAGCCCATATCAATTCGACTTTTAACAATACGATCATCATGATCACTGATAAAGCCGGCAATGCCATTTCCTGGTCGAGCGCCGGGGCTTCCGGTTTCAAAGGCTCCAGAAAGAGCACGCCTTTTGCCGCGCAATTGGCCGCCGAAACCGCCGCCAAAGAAGCGATGGAACACGGCATGAAAACCATCGAATGCGTTGTCAAAGGACCCGGTTCCGGCAGAGAAGCCGCGATTCGTTCGCTCCAGGCCACGGGTTTGGAAATCAGCATGATCAAGGACGTTACTCCCATTCCTCACAATGGCTGCCGTCCGCCCAAAAGAAGAAGAGTATAGGAGGTGTCCTTTTTAGATGGCACGTTATACAGAATCTCAATGCCGGCTTTGCCGGCGTGAAGGAGAGAAGCTTTATTTAAAAGGTGACCGCTGCTACAGCGATAAATGCTCCTTTACGAAAAGAAGTTATGCGCCGGGCCAGCATGGCGCCGCCGCCGCCCGTAAAAAACGTACGGAATATGGCCTTCAGTTAAGAGAAAAAGAAAAAGTACGTCGTATTTACGGTGTGTTGGAAAAACAGTTCCGTCTCTATTATAAAGAAGCCGTCAGACAGGGTGGCGTAACCGGGGAAAATCTCCTGGTCCTCTTGGAATCCCGTCTTGACAACACTGTTTACAGAGCGGGCCTGGCCAACAGCAGAAATGAAGCTCGCCAGTTAATACTCCACGGTCATTTTACCGTGAACGGCAGAAAGGTCAACATTCCTTCTTTCCTGGTGAAAAAAGGAGACATCATCGCCGTTGCGGCAAAAAGCAAAAAAAGTCCTAAACTCCAGGCCATCGCAGAATTGGCCGCGGTGAAATCCGTTCCTCAGTGGCTTTCCTTGGATAAAGACGGCCTTGCCGTAACCGTTGCGGATAAACCCAAACGGGAAGATATTGACATCCCCATCGAAGAGCACTTAATCGTTGAAGGTTACTCCCGCTAAGGCTTAGGCTCACTTTAATCGATAGTTTATATAAGGAGGCCAGATATATGCTGTCAGGAATGGAAAAACCCAAGATTCAATGTGTGGAAATGAATGATGACAAAACCTATGGCCGCTTTGTTGTTGAACCTCTGGAAAGAGGTTACGGGATTACCCTCGGCAACGCTTTGCGACGTGTACTCCTTTCTTCCCTGCCCGGCGCGGCAGTGACATCTGTGAAAATTGACGGAGTTCTCCATGAATTCTCGACCATCCCCGGTGTATACGAAGACACCACGGATTTGATCTTAAATCTGAAGGGTCTTTGTGTGAAATTGCACACCGATGAAGAGCGGCTTCTTATGTTGGAAGCCGATGGTGAAGGTGAAATCACAGGCCGTGACTTAAAAGGCAGTTCTGAAGTGGAAATTCTCAATCCGGATCACCACATTGTTACCCTTGACAAAAATGGCAGTCTCCATATGGAAGTAACCGTGGAAAAAGGGAGAGGTTACAACAGTGTTGAAAAGAACAAAAAGGAAAATATGCCTTTGGGCATCATTCCCATTGATTCGTTCTTCTCTCCCATTACCAAAGTGATCTTTCACGTGGAAGATACAAGAGTTGGCCAACAAACCGACTTTGATAAATTAACCCTGGATATTTGGACCGATGGCAGCATCTATCCGGATGAAGCCATCAGTAAAAGCGCCAAAATCCTTGCCGAATATCTGAAACTGTTCATCGGTTTAACGGAAGTTCCCGGTGACGATATCATCATGGTGGAAAAGAAGGACGATAATAAGGATAAGATCTTAGATATGACCATCGAAGAGCTGGATATGTCCGTCCGTTCCTACAATTGCTTGAAACGCGCCGGGATCAATACCGTGCAGGAATTGACCCAGCGTACCGAAGAAGATATGATGAAAGTCAGAAACTTGGGCAGAAAATCTCTGGAAGAAGTAATGGAAAAACTCAGCGAACTCAATCTTTCCCTCCGCAGAGCGGAAGACTGAGGGCTTCAGTAACTCAGTAGTAAGGAGGAAACCACAGTGGCATACGGCAGACTCAGAAGAAACAGTGCTCACCGTCGGGCAATGTTGAGAAATATTACGACCTCTCTTTTGGATAAAGAAAGCATTGAAACAACAGCGCCCAAAGCAAAAGAGCTGAAAAGCATTGCCGAAAAAATGATTACCCTCGGCAAAAGAGGCGATCTCCACGCCAGAAGGCAGGCCCTTGCCTACATTCAGGACGAAGACGTCGTCACCAAAGTGTTTAGCGTTTTGGCGGAACGTTACAAGGACCGTCCCGGCGGCTACACCCGCACCATCAAGCTGGACTTGAGACGTGGCGACGGCGCGGAAATGGTCAAAATCGAACTGGTTTAAAAATCTTTTGGGAAGAGGGCCTCTATAGGCCCTCTTTTGGTATACTTATGTATATGGTAGAGATGCGAAATGTCTCCTTCTCCTATGGTGAACGGGTCGTTTTGGAGCAGATACAACTGAATATGAAAAAGGGAGCATGGCTTAGTATTGTCGGCGAGAACGGTTCCGGCAAAAGTACTTTGGCCCGGCTCGTGGCCGGTCTGCTGCTGCCCACGGCAGGAACCCTACGGGTTTGCGGTTTCGATACGGCGAAGGATGCGGAGCGCGGCGCTTTGCGCCAAAAAATAGCCTATGTCTTCCAAAACCCGGAGAACCAGATCGTCGGCACTACCGTGGAAGAGGATATCGCTTTCGGCGCCGAAAACCTCGGTTTGCCCCGGGAGGAAATCCTGGCCCGCACCGACGACGCTTTGACGCGGTTTGCTTTAACGAATCTGCGCCGCAAGGAGCCCCATCTTCTCTCCGGCGGGGAAATGCAGCGTACCGCTTTGGCAGGAGCTTATGTCATGCGTCCTGAATTGCTGATTTTGGATGAGGCCTGCGCCCAGCTGGATCCCCAAAACCGGCGGCAGATCTGGGAACATATCGCTGCCTTAAAAGAGGAAACCGGTTTAACCGTTGTATCCGTCAGTCACTACGTCGATGAACTGCGTTTCGGTGACCAGCTGCTTTTTTTGAAAGACAAAACAGCGGAGGTGGTGGAGGGATGATCAACGTCGCGCAGGTCAGTGTCACCTTTATGGGAGGCACGCCCTTTGCCAAAAAGGCCTTAAAGGAGGTTTCTTTTGTGGTGGAAGAACCTTCTTTCGTGGCCATTGCCGGCAGGTCCGGCTGCGGCAAATCCACCTTGCTGAAGCTGATCGGCGGCCTTTTAGCCGCCGATTGTGGCAGCATTGAGGTAGAGGGCTGCCTGATGGGGGGCAAACAGCGTTCCGCGGCGGAGACTGCCGCTTTGGTGGCCATGGCCTTCCAAAATCCGGAGCATCAGTTTTTTGCCGAAACCGTCAAGGAGGAACTCTCTTTCGGCGCCCGCAACATCGGCAAAAGCCAAGGGGAAATCGACAGGGCCATCGGGGGGATGCTGCCCCTGATCGGTCTTGATGACTCCTATCTTTTGCGCTCTCCTTTTCAGCTTTCCGGCGGCGAACAGCGCCGGGTGGCCTTGGCCTCGATTTTTCTCATGGATACCCCGGTGATCCTTTTAGACGAGCCCACCGCCGGTTTGGATCCTGTGGGCAAGCGCCGCATCTGTGCCCTGGTCAAAACAATGCAGAGCAAAGGCAAAACAGTCCTTTGGGTCGGTCATGATTTGCCGGAAATGGTCTCTCTTGCCCAGCGTCTGCTGGTGATGGCGGAAGGGCGCTTGATTTTCGACGGCGCCCCGGAAAAGATCGGTGCCGACGACGCATTGAGGGAACAGGCGGGATTGCTTACCTTTACCGATGGGTTTGATCTTGATACGGTGTTGCGGGAAAACTACGGCATTTTTCCTGATAGTGATACCTATTTCAAATTAAAGGGCTTTTTTACCGGGGAGGAGGATTGAGATATTAAGATGAACCATGTGACCGCAGGGCAGTATTATCCCGTGGATTCCCCGGTCCACGGTGTCGATCCCCGGGCGAAGCTGATTGCCCTATTTCTCTATTATGTGCTGCTCTTTTTCTGTCGGGATTTTTATACGTATCTTTACGCGACAATGCTGTGCGCCGCGTCCATGGCGTTGTCGAAGGTACCCGTAAAGGTATATTTTCGCGCCGTCAAGCTGCTTTTGCTGTTTATTGCCCTGGCCGCGGTTTTTGCAATGCTCTTTACAACGGGAACCGCTCTGCTGCAAATCGGCATCTTCAAGATGACCCAAGAGGGCCTGGCCGTTGCCGGCAGGATGGCGGCGCGGTTGACTTTGATCCTTTTTTCGGCGTTGATTTTGACCTTCACCACCACCCCCCTTTCCCTCACCGCCGGTTTGGAGCGGCTCTTTACGCCGCTGAAGAAATTGGGAGCCCCCGTCTCGGAATTGGCGATGATGATGGCCATCGCCATTCGCTTCATTCCCGTGATGCTCGCAGAGGCGGAGACCACCCTCCAGGCCCAGCAAAGCCGCGGCGCCGATCTTTATACCGGCTCTCTGCTAAAGCGGGGGAAGAACCTCCTGCCTTTGCTGCTGCCCCTCTTTATCGGCGCTTTCCGCCGCTCTGAAGAGCTGGCCGACGCCATGGAAGCGAGAGGCTACCGCAGCGACGTTTCCCGCACCACGTTTCGGCTTTTGCGCTATGGCGCAAAGGACGTTGCCGTGATCGCCGCTTTTTTGCTCTTCCTCGTCCTGATGCTAATTTACCGGTGGTTTTTATGATGATTACCAAAAATCAAAATGATCAAAACGATCAAAATAATCGAAAAACACAAGTCAAATTAACCGTCGCCTACGATGGCACCGCCTATTGCGGTTTTCAAAGTCAGCGCAACGCCGTTGGCGTGGAAAGCGTATTGAACGAAGCCTTGAGTAAAGTTGCCGCCCATCCCGTAATGGTATTGGGGGCCAGCCGCACCGATGCCGGTGTTCACGCCAAAGGCCAGGTGGTGACCTTCTTTTTGCGGGGCAGCATTCCCGTGGCCCAAATCCCCGCCGCCGTCAACTGCCTGCTACCTCGGGATATCGCCGTCACCGCGGCGGAGGCGGTGGCCGCTGATTTTCACTGTCGCTATGACGCCGTGGGAAAACACTATCGCTATACGGTGAAGAACAGCCACATTCCCTCTCCCTTCGATTACCGCTATGTTTATGCTTACGGCGGGAAGCTTGCCCTTGACCTCATGGCCTCCACTGCCGAGGTGTTCATCGGGGAGCATGACTTTACCGCCTTTACCGCCACCCACAGCGGCCGGAGGAACTTCGTGCGCCGTCTTGACCGGATCCTGATCAGCCGGGAGGGGGACAACGTCTACCTCGATTTTTGGGGCGGCGGCTTTCTCTATAAGATGGTGCGCAGCATCGCCGGTTGTCTCATCGACATTGGCCGCGGTCACCTTGACGCCGCAGTGGCCCAAAGAGCGCTCCTCGCCAAGGATCGCGGTTTGCTGTCCCTGACAGCCCCGGCCAGAGGTTTGACGCTGATAAAGATCTATTATAACGATGAATATTTTCTTGACAAAGATAAGCCAATACGTTAAAATAAGAGAGTATCTCTGTTTCGGTGAACTCAGCCCCGTGTGAACCGGAAAAGAGATGCATAAAAATAAGAATAGCATTCCAGGAGGAAATGAAATGCACACCACTTATATGGCAAAACCAAGTGAAGTGGAATCCAAGTGGTACGTCCTTGACGCCGCGGATAAACCTTTGGGCCGCGTCGCCACGGAAGCCGCCCGGCTTTTGAGAGGGAAACATAAACCCACTTTCACTCCGCATATAGATACCGGCGATCATGTCATCGTCATCAACGCTGAAAAGATCATCCTTACCGGCAATAAGCTTGATCAGAAGCATGCTTACCATCATTCCGGTTATCCCGGCGGGATCAAATCCATTTCTTACCGCAAACTGATGGCAACCAAGCCCGAATTGGCCATGGAATATGCCATCAAGGGCATGATTCCCCACAACCGTCTCGGCGCGCAGGTGATGAAGAAACTCCGCATCTACAAAGGCGCGGAACACAACCATCAAGCCCAGAAACCCGAAGCGTGGACTTTTTAAGGAGGAATAGAAATGGCAGATAAATTCTACGGTACCGGCCGCCGGAAAAACGCAATCGCAAAAGTTTGGGTCAAACCCGGCGAAGGTAACATTGAAGTCAATAAAAAATCTTTGGAAGATTATTTCGGTAAAAAAACCTGGGAAATGGTTGTCAAACAGCCCTTGGAAGCTACTTCCGCCGCAGGCAATTTCGATGTGATCGCCAGTGTTCATGGGGGCGGCATGTCCGGCCAGGCCGGCGCGATCCGTCATGGTCTCGCCCGGGCTTTGGTGGAAGCCAATGGAGAATTACGCCCCACCCTGAAGGTTGCCGGTCTCCTGACCCGCGATCCCAGAATGAAAGAAAGACGCAAATACGGCTTGAAGAAAGCCCGCAAAGCATCGCAGTTCTCCAAACGTTAATGACCGGTTGGCATCTGTATTGATAAAGGGAGTGTTGTATTCAGCATACAACACTCCCTTTTTATGAAAGTTGGCTGCTCTGGCAGCCTATTTTTTATGATAACATGGCAAAACAGAGACAATGATGAAAAGTCTATGAAATATTTTTGCGGCGTCAGCATTTGACAGGAGCACCATCTTGCCGTACAATCAGGGAAAGAAAAGGGGCTGGGAGATATCATGGAGATCAAAAAAATTGTAGAGAACCAGCGGGCCTACTTTGCAACCGGCGTCACCCGGGACGTCGCTTTCCGCAAGGAAGCCTTGGGTAAGCTCAGGGATGCTCTAAGGCAAAAGGAAGGGCTGTTTTTTGATGCCTTGAAACAAGACTTCAACAAGCAACCATTGGAAACCTATATGACTGAAATCGGCCTGGTATTGGAGGAGATACGCTATCACCTGCGGCATCTCGACGCTTGGGCCAGGGAAAAACGGGTGAGGACGCCCCTGGCCCAATTTCCCGCCAAAAGTTTCATCGCGCCGGAACCTTACGGGGTGGCGCTGATCATGTCTCCCTGGAATTATCCCCTCCAGCTTTGTCTTTCGCCGCTGGTCGGCGCCATCTCCGGGGGTAATTGCGCTGTGGTGAAGCCTTCGGCTTACGTGCCACAAACCAGCCACGCCATCGCGTTGGTGCTCCAAGAGACCTTTGACCCCCGATATATCGCCGTCATCGAGGGGGGTCGGGCGGAAAACAGCGCTTTGCTGGAAGAAAAGTTCGATTATATCTTTTTTACCGGCAGTGTCCCGGTGGGCAAAGCGGTCATGGCCGCGGCGGCGAAAAACTTGACTCCGGTGACGCTGGAATTGGGCGGCAAAAGTCCGGTGATCGTCGATGAAACCGCGAACATCAAATTGGCGGCCAAGCGCATTGTCTTCGGTAAGGTCTTAAATGGTGGACAGACCTGTGTGGCCCCGGATTATCTGCTGATCCAGGAAAAGGTCAGGGACGCTTTTGTGGCGGCCTACCGGGAAGCCCTGGAGACATTTTTCCCCGGGGGCGATCTCTCCGATCTGCCGGTGATCGTCAGCGAAAAGCACTATCAGCGGGTCAGCGGTTTGCTGCAAGGAGAAAAGGCGGCCATTGGCGGTGATCTTGACGCCCAACGGCGTTTTGTGGCGCCGACGCTGCTCCTTGACGTGGATCCCGCTTCCCCGGTGATGCAGGAAGAGATCTTCGGTCCCCTCCTGCCGGTGCTGACCTTCCGTGAAATCGGTGAGTGTGTGGATTTCATCGGTTCCAGACCGAAGCCCTTAGCTCTCTACCTCTTCACCGCCTGCCGGGAAACAGAGCGGCAAATTCTCGATCACTGTTCCTTTGGGGGCGGCTGCATCAATGATACCATCATCCATTTGGCCACGCCTTATATGAGCTTTGGCGGTGTCGGCGATTCCGGTATGGGCAGTTATCACGGAAAAAAGAGCTTTGAAACCTTCACCCATCAGCGCAGCATGGTCAAGAAAGCCAATTGGCTTGATTTGAGCCTGCGTTACCATCCCTATACGCAAAAGAAAATGAAACAGATTCGTAAGTTCCTGAAATAAGAAAAAGAACACATGCCAATGATCATTGGTATGAGTTCTTTTCGTGATAATCCGAAATTCAAAAGTTGATTTCCTGGGGGAAAGCTTCCTTGCGCATGATGCCCCACATTTTATCGATATAGGCAAGAGTGTAGTAGTTTTCATAATAATGGTAATCGAATGCGCCTTTTAGCGTCATGGTATAGACATGATCTTGTTCGTTGACAAGTCCCAGTTTTTTAGCGAGCCAAAGTTCAAAACCGTAATTTTTCTTTAACGATTCACCGAAAAAGTCTTCAAAATTCTTTGCCTTGATCTTTGTACTGTAAGCGGTCCAAAATAGATAGTAGATCATCCGCTGTCTTTTCGTAAATCGAATCGTCAAAGAAGTGGGAATATCGTTAGCAGCGATTCTCTTTTTGTATTCCTCTATAGAAAAAGTGTTGATTTTAAATTGATCTTTTAAAAGTGTCGTGGCGGAACAGCCAAAACCAAGGAAGTTTTCTCTTGTCATCGAGGAGTATTTCGCACGCTTCTTTTTTGCAAAAGTCCAGATGGAATCACGGTGATATCCTTTGCTTTCGCAGTATTTGGTGATTTCGTCGAGTAATTTCCGCTTTTCTTTTTTTGCCATCACCGGGATCGTGCTCTTCGTAAAAGTGAAATTGATAAAAGGGTATATTGCAATGTGATTCGCCTGATTTGCAAATGCCATATCGATGTCGGCTTTTAGCTCTTCAATGGTTTGACCGGGAAGGGCAAAGATAAAATCCATGGATACGGTTTCAAAAGGAACCTCTCTCATTGCGTCAAAAATATTTTGAGGATCGATAACGGATCGACCCAAAAGCTTCAATAATTTCGGTTGAAAAGACTGAATGCCTATGCTGATTTTGGTAATGCCCATGGTTTTAAGCTTGCGCAGATTCTCCTTCGTAACATTTCCGGGGTGGAGCTCCAAGCCGATGCCTTCGGCAATGATAAAATGATCTTCCACCGCCTGAATGATATCGCCCAGGCGGTCTATGGCGAGGGCCGGAGTACCGCCGCCAAAATACAAGCTGGTAACTTTCTTTTTCGTGCCGTCGGCAGTTGCTCCTACATGGTGTATTTCGGCAATCAGAGTGTCGATATATTCATGACAGCGTTCTTTAACATATCTTTCTTTGCAATATGGGCAAAAAGAGCAGATGCTTTCACAAAAGGGAATATGGATATAGAGTCCGAGATGATCGGTATTGCTGTAATCCAGTTTGTGGTCGTATTCGTTTTTGAATTGAAAAGGTTTTAAAGAACGGGTAAGCCACATCCTGGTCGCCGTTGTGATAACGCTCATCGTTTTCTCCTAAATATATTTTAAGTAGGTTTTCAGCATATCCAAAATCATTTTGCGGTTGCCGCCAAAAATCAGAGTGTATTCCGCAACAAAAAAATAGCCGCATTGACTGCATAAATTGGGGACGTCAATACACCTGCCGCAAATGCTGATTTTACCGTTTTCGATAACGAGGCATTGATGGCATGGCGTGGGGAATTTTTGATCAATCAGATAGGGAAACGCATTTTTTAGATTGAATACCGGTACCTTTTCATCAATCATTTGGGCAATCACATCACAGCAGTGCTGTTTTTCTGTTTTTGATAACGCCAGTTTTGAGGTGTTGGGATAAGGCGTGTGAAAATTAAACGACACGGCCCGCACCTTTTTATTTGATTTTGCTTCATAACACACGTCTTTGATGGTATTTTTGTTGATCTGATTGATTGCCATATAAAAACAGATATTATCGGACGTGGTATTTTTGATGTTTTTCATAATGATATCTTATGTGTTTCCGCGGATTTCATTATGCTTTTCCCGATCACCGTCAAGACTTAACAGGATTAAATCAGCTTCCGGGAGGTCTATCGGAAAGGTGCCGTTGGTCACGGTATTTACGATCAAAAAGCCCATTTTTTTGGCTTCGATCACCAAGTCTCTGATATCCTTATTGCTGTCTTTCCATAAAAAGGTTTCCCCTCCACAGAAAAACAAGATCCTTACACCAAGATCGTATAACTGTTGCATTTCTCTTTTGACCTGGGGATAGGGATGGATAACCCCTTTGATATTATTGACGGAGCAATGTTTGCAGGACAAATTACATTTGTCTGTCAGAATAACGGTGCCCAGAATGGGGTCTTTCCGTTTCCATAAAATCGTTTTTAAACCGAATTTTGCAAAATAGAGAAAATGCTTGATTTTCATGTCTGCTCTCCGAGTGGTTCTCCGTATTCATTTTGTCGCTTATCTAATTATAGTAAAGATATATGAACTTCGCATGGATTTTAAATAAAAAAGGAGGGAGTGGCCGCTCCTTCCTTTTGGTTTTATTGGTTTAGGCGTCAGCCGGGTCATTCCAAAGCAGCACGCTGTAGAAATCGGTTTCGTCAAGGTTGGCCCGGCGGTGGCCGGTCTCGTCCCAAAGGCGGTAGACGTTGATGCAATGCCCGGAAATGCAGGGCACCATCTCCTTGGCATAACAGCAAACTGCCTTCGGATAGGTACAGTGTTGACAGAGGGTACAGCCGCTCATGCCCAGCATAAAAATGTCTTCTCCGACTTCTTTCTTTATCTGCTCCCCGACGACCTGGGTCATATCATTGAAGGTATGGGAGACCTCATTGAAGAGCTCCGGCTGAAAGGTGAGGCTGATGGCTTCGGTGAGCAGTTGCAAAACAAGGCCGTGATGGTAGGAGAGTACTTTCTTTTTTACTTTTTCAATGGAGCCGACCCCGGGGGGGCAGGTCCAGTAGCGTCCGTAAAAACCGCAGTCATTGGCTTTGCAGGCGTCTCTCAACGTTTCGGCGTCGGCAAAGGAGAGCTTTTGCGGATCAAAGTAACCGGCTTCCGTAAATCCCGCCGCTTTCGCGTAGGCGATGTAATCCATAGGGTGCTACCTCTTTATATCAGGAATTGAAGGGCAATCAGTACGATAACGCCGAAAACGCCGGTAAACAGCGCCAATAAGATCGTCCAAAGGTTGATGGCGATATCGAGGCCCAGAGAGGGGCCGAAAAACGCCGCGAGAAACAACAGCAGCAGACCGCCGATGCTGTTGCCGACGATTTTCACCAGGAGGTGAATGGTCTGGGTAATCAAATAAACGGCCAGGGCGGCAATGCCGATGAGGACAATGACGGTGAGAATCGTTTCCAGCAAAGCCATATCAGAATTCCCTTCTGCCGGTGAGGGCTTTTGCCAAAGTGATTTCGTCGATGTATTCCAGGTCACCGCCGACGGGCATGCCCTGGGCGATGCGGGTGATTTTCGGTACCAACGGTTTCAAAAGGTCGGCGAGGTATAGGGCGGTGGCTTCTCCCTCCACATTGGCCCCGGTGGCCATGATGACTTCTTGTACCACGCCGTCTTCCAAGCGCTTTAACAACTCTTTCATGTGGAGTTCTCTGGGGCCGATGCCTTCCATGGGCGAAATCAGGCCGCCTAAGACGTGGTAGCGTCCCTTAAAGGAGCCGCTCTTTTCCATGGGAATGATGTCCCTTGCCGATTCAACGACACAGATCATGGTATCGTCGCGGCTCAGGTCTTCGCAAAGGGCACAGTGCCCCTCTTCGGCGATGTTGAAGCAGACAGGGCAGGTGGTGATTTTTGCCGCCACGTCAAGAAGGGCGTCGGAAAACTCCGTCGCCCCGTTTTTCCCTTGTTCGAGGATGAAAAAGGCAAGACGCTGGGCGGTTTTCGGGCCAACGCCGGGCAGTTTGGCCAGGACCTCCATGAGCCTTGCCAAACTTTGGGGATAACAGTTCATGAAAACCTCCGCTTAAAAATTAGAAGAGACCCGGGATATTCATGCCGCCGGTCAGCTTGCTTAATTCGCTGGTCATCATTTCTTTCGATTGCTCCAGGGCTTCGTTGGCCGCGGCCATGATCATGTCTTCCAACATTTCGATGTCGTCGAGATCCACGGCGTCGGGATTGATGTTGATGCCTTTGATTTCCTGATTTCCCGATACGGTAATGGTGACGGCGCCGCCGCCGGCGCTGGCGGATACGGTTTTTTCAGCAGCTTCCGCCTGCATTTTCTCCATGTCCTTCTGCATTTTCTGCATTTGTTTCATCATTTTTTGCATATTGGCGCCCATGTGATTTCCTCCTTTTAATCAAAAAGACTCATTTCCATTTCTTTGAGGTTTTCTGCGGTGGTGGATACGGGATGAAAGCGTCGGTTGTTGCCGCCATCCAAGGTATGCAGCACGGTTTCCACCGTGGTTTTATGCTCTTCTTCCTGGATTTTACGGAAATAGAGATTCTCTTCCGCCCTGTAAGTGACGGTGATTTCCCTGTCCGTAACGTGGCTTAACTCCCCGTGGGAGAGCCACGTATAAGTGGAAGTATTCTTTTCCTTGACCCCTTTCAATAACGCCGCCCAAAATTTTTCCATATCCTTGTGGTCGTCGTCTTTTGAGGTCGCGGGTTTTTTCGTTTCCGGCTCTTGCTCTTTTTTGACCTTTGCGGTTGTTTTTTCCGGTTTTGTTTCCTTCTTTGCCGGTATTTCGGCGGCTTCAATCATCTCCGGAGGCAGGTCGGCTTCGCCGATGGGGGGAGGGTCTGCCCAGGGTACGGCGGTTTCCAAAGCAGGAGGAGCCGCGATATCTTCGTTGGGGAAAACGTAGACTGGCGCTGTTTCCTGTTGCTCCTGGTGCTTTTCAGTAGAGGGAGCTGTTGGCTGAGTGGGAATTGCCGCGGTTGCCACCGGTTTCGTTGGATGCAGCGCTTTCATGATTTTTGCCAGCAAAAAGCGGCAGACAGCTTTGGCGTCGCGGTTATAGCGAAAGACAATCTCGCTTTCGCCGGTGATTTCAATGATCTCCAGTACCTCTTGGGGGGTAAACGAACCGGCGGCTTCTTTGAGGACCTTTCCCCGGCGTCCTTGGGTTTTTTCGTGGCCGGCGAGGATCAGATCGCCGCTGAAATCCCGGAAATCCCGAAAAAACTGGCGCAAATCTTTGCCTTCCTTTTCCAAACGGTCAAGGTCACGGAAGATTGTGGGAAGATCGTTATCTTTGATCTGACGGAAAAAGGTTGGCCAGAATTCGTAGGCCACAGAGCCGGTAAGTCGGTTGATCTCCGCTGCCGTCATCACTGCGTCGCCGCCCATGGCCTGATCCATCAGGGAAAGGGCGTCCCGCATGCTGCCTTTGGCTTTTTCCGCCAACAATTCAATGGCGTCGTCGTCGGCTGCTCTGCCTTCCGCCGCCAGAATCTGTTTCAAAGCGTTGGCCAAAGTTTCTTCATCGATGGGTTTGAAATCGTAGCGTTGGCAGCGGGAAAGGATGGTCAGGGGTACCTTCCGCGCTTCGGTGGTGGCGAGGATGAATACGACGTGGCCAGGGGGCTCCTCAAAGGTCTTCAACAGGGCGTTGAAGGCTTCGGTGGTGAGCATATGGGCCTCGTCGATGATATATACTTTATATTTCCCGGCAACGGGAACGAAATGCACTTTTTCCAGAAGATCTCTGATCTCGTCGATGCCCCGGTTGGAGGCGGCGTCGATTTCAATGACGTCCATAAAGTTGCCTTCGGTAATGCCGCGGCAGGCGGCGCATTGATTGCAGGGTTCGCCGTCCTGGGGGTTTTCGCAGTTCAACGCTTTGGCCAAAATCCGGGCGGTGCTGGTTTTCCCCGTTCCCCGGGTGCCGCAGAAAAGATAAGCGTGAACAGTTCTGCCGCTTTTGACCGCGTTGCGTAAGACCTGGATGATATCGTCCTGGCCGATGACGGTTTTGAAATTTTGCGGCCGCCATTTGCGGTAGAGGGCTAAATGTTCCATGGTTCTCCTAAATACTTGGGAAGAAAAAAGGAAATACACTGCGGTATCCAAAAGCCGCTTGCATTTCCGGTCTTCGCAGTGAAATCATTTTTCATAAAATATAATTAACATGCTGTGCACCCGTCTCCGACAGACACTTTACAGGCGTTGCTTTTACAGTTAACTCCGACCGGGCTTCCCCGGGGCACCCGAACCGCGCCGCTTACCGCTGCTTCCTTCCGGACCTGACGGGGTTCACGGTCGTCCGCCGCCCGGGACCCGGCCATCAACATCACTTATAAAAGACAGACCCTACAAAATGCTGCCTCGGACGGGAATTCAACCCCACTACAGCGGGTTGTGGGCCACAGGGCACCGCTACCTCCCCGTCTAGCACAGCAAAATGAAATCTTATGTTCTGTTATTATAGCATACAGCGCATTGAATGGCAAGAAAATTTCATTCCGCGCCGCTTTCGCCGCCGCTGTTCAGCTCTGGGATGAGCTCGGTACCGACGGTGGAGGAGAGCAGATTTTTCACATAGTCGGTGGTGATGGCAAAACCGTGATTGGCCGCCATGGTTTCTGTGTAGGCGGAGAAGGGGATCACGTGAATATTATTTTTCCCGGCGGTGAAATAGTTGATGGTGGGAATGAATTTCTCATCGGCAAAGGAAACGCTGCCGCTGGCGTGATCGACAATGATATTGCATTGAAAGAAGCCGCCCACATGGTTTGCGGGATCGTTCATGGTGGAGGTAAGGTTCCCCAAGGAGTAGCAGATCGGGACGGTACGGCCGTCGGCGGCGGTCACTGTCTCGATCTCCTCTAAGACGTGGGGATGATGTCCCAAAATCAAATCAGCGCCCCAATCGGCGAATTTCTGGGCCAATTCCTTCTGGGCAGGCAGGGCTGAGGTAACATTTTCCTGTCCCCAATGGACGGAAACGATGACCACGTCCGCTTCCTGATTGGCGTCTTCAATGAGCTTTTTCATTTCCACCTCATCGGAAGTATAGACGAAGGCGAGATCGGAATCGCTGCTCAAGGTGATACCGTTGGTCATTTCCGTGAAGCCGACAAAAGCCACTTTCATGCCGTCCACGGTAAGGTAATGGAGCTTTTCCATTTCTGTCCGATTCGTATAAGCACCGACATAGAGGCTGTCCGGCACGGTTTCCATGAAATCGATGGTGGCCTTTAGGCCTTTGGCGCCCATGTCCAGGGAATGGTTGGAGACGATATTGAAGACGTTGAAGCCGATATCGTGAAGGGCGGTGATTGTTTCCGAAGGCGTATTGAACAGGGGATAGCTGGAGGGCGGCAAGACGGCGGTGGCCAAGGGGGTTTCCTGATTGACGAAGCAGATGTCGGCGTCTTTGGTGAGGGGGGCGATATCCTGATAGAGGTAGGTGAAATCGTAGCCGTTTCCATTGGCCCTGTCGGCGGCTTCCGTATAGAGTTTCGTATGGAGCAGATTATCACCGCAGGCCATCAAGGAGAAGGAGGTAAAACCGCTTTCCGTGGTTTGCATTTCCTTGGTAATCACGCTGTTTTCCTCTTCCGCGCCGGTGAGGCCGAAGTTGGAGAAGAAAATCACGACGGCGGCAATGACCACGACCATGACCCCGGATAGGGAAATCATTACGGCCTGGCGGACCTTACGCTGTTTGCGTCGGCGCAAAGCGGCTCTTTTCTCCTCTCTCTGAAGGCGTTTTTCCTCTTCCCAGGCTTCATAATCTTCTTTGCTGAAACGATAGCGGTTTGGCTCCATGTTTATACTCCCGTTTGATATCAATGATTAAGATCAGTATAGCAATTTTTGCGCATAAATACAATGAAAAAAGTATAAAAAGAATTGCCGGAGAAAAGGTGAAGCCTTTTCTCCGGCAATTCCTTGGCTTCGCCCAATGCTGGGTTTGGCTCCTTGTTTATTCATAGATCATGTTCTTCAGAGGCTGGTTGTTTAAGACAATGGGGAAAACCATGTCTTCCTTGCAGACGCGGCAATCGATCAGCACTGTGCCGGGGGTTTGCAGCGCTTCCTCTAAAACGGGGAGAACGTCCTTGCTTTTTTCAATGCGGAAGGCGGCAAAACCGTAGGCTTGGGCGATGAGACCAAAATCAGGATTGCCGGGTAAATCGATGCCGAAATAATCATCTTCGCTGTAGTGATGCTGGAGCTGCCGCACCATGCCCAGGCAGGCATTGTTGAAGAGCACGATCTTGAGGTCAAGGTTCTGGTCGCGGGCGGTACCCAGTTCATTGAAATTCATTTGGAAAGAACCGTCGCCGGTGATGGCGATTACCGTTTGCTTCATGGCGCCTAACTTCGCGCCGATGGCCGCGGGGATGCCGTAGCCCATGGTGCCCAAACCGCCGGAAGTAAGAAAATGGGGTCCCGCTTCAATCTCGAGATTCTGGGCGGCAAACATCTGGTGTTGACCGACGTCGGTGGTATAGATCACATCTTTGGGGGCCAGGCGGTTCAGGGCCGCTGTGATTGCATAGGCCATGGAATTGTGATCAGCCGCGGCTTGGGGCGGCCATTGGCCGCGCCATGTTGCGACCTGCTGCATCCAATCGGGATTGGTTTTTGCATTGGTGATGGCGGTGAGATCTGCCAAAACCGCGGCGACGTCGCCGACGATGGGGATATTGGCGCCGATGTTCTTGCCGATTTCCGCCGGGTCGATGTCGATATGAATGATCTTTTTCGCTGTGGCGAAGCCGCTGTGGTTTAAGGTAACCCGGTCGTCAAAGCGGCAGCCTACGGCAATCAACAGATCGCATTCGCTCATGGCCAGATTGGCGCCGGTCCGGCCGTGGAGGCCGGTCAAGCCCAGGGCCCGTTGGCTTTTCGTATCCATGGAGCCGATACCCATCAGGGAAGTGCAGACCGCGGCGTCGATGAGATCGGCAAAAGCGGCAAGTTCCTTTTGGGCGCCGGAGCCCATGACGCCGCCGCCAGCGAAAAGCAGCGGCTTTTTGGCATTTTCGATGACTGCGGCGGCTTTTTTCAGCTGACGCATACTCCCTTTGACGGTGGGCTGATAGCTGGGGAGGTAAACCGGTTTTACCGTGCCTTTGGTCTTGCCGGCGGCCACGTCTTTGGGAATATCGATGAGCACCGGGCCTTTTCGTCCCGTGGTGGCGATATGAAAGGCTTCGTCAATGACTTCAGCAAGGTCGTCACTGTTTTTGACGAGATAATTATGCTTGGTAATGGGATGGGTGATGCCGGTAATATCCGTTTCCTGAAAGGCGTCGGTGCCGATCATATTGGTACTGACCTGGCCGGTGATAAGCACCAGGGGAATGGAATCCATATTGGCGGTGGCAATGCCGGTGACCAGGTTTGTCGCTCCCGGGCCGGAGGTGGCAATCACCACGCCGGCTTTGCCGGTGACCCGGGCATAGCCGCTGGCGGCATGGGCCGCCCCCTGTTCCTGACGGACCAGGACGTTTTTGATGGGACTTTTCCCCAAGGCGTTGTAGACGGGGAGAATGGCGCCGCCGGGGTAACTGAAGACAAGTTCGGTGTTGTTTCGGAGTAAAGCTTCTATCACAACTTCCGCGCCGGTTTTCATGGTCAATCCCTCCTGTCTTTGGCGCCGCGGGCCAGGGCTACTTTACCTGTTCTGGCCATTTCTTTGATCCCGAAGGAACTGAGATAGGCCTCGATGGCTTCGATTTTACCGGTATCACCGGTGGCTTCAATCATCATGGAATCACCGCTGATATCGACGATGCGGGCGCGAAACACCTGGAGCACGGTATCCATAATTTCGGCACGGCTTTCTTTCGTGACACGAACACGGATGAGCACCAATTCCCGGTCGACAAAGGGATCGTTGGTGATATTCTGCACCTTGATGACGTCGATGAGCTTATAGAGTTGCTTAATGACTTGTTCAATGATGTTATCGTCGCCGTTGACCACGATGGTCATGCGGCTGATGCCGTGTTTTTCCGTGGTGCCCACCACAAGGCTTTCGATGTTATAACCGCGGCGGGAGAAAAGTCCCGAAACCCGGGTCAGAACACCGGCGCGGTTGCGCACCAGAACCGATAAGACGTGCTGCATAGGGAACCTCCTTTACTTGTTGAGGATTGCTCCGGTAGAAGCCGAGGTCACGCGTCCGGCGTATTTGGCGAGATAGCCTGTTTTGATTTTAGGCTCTAAAATCACGCGGTTTTTTTCTCTTTCCGCCAGCGTCGCAGCGTCGACTTTGAGTTCCAAGGTTTTCTTGGGGATATCGATCATGATGGTGTCCCCTTCTTCAATTAGGCCAATGAGACCACCTTCGGCGGCTTCGGGGCTGATGTGGCCGATGGCCGCTCCCCGGGTGGCGCCGGAAAAGCGTCCGTCGGTGAGCAGAGCGACACTTTCACCCAAACCCATGCCCTGTACGGCAGAGGTGGGGGTGAGCATTTCCCGCATACCGGGACCGCCTTTGGGTCCTTCGTAGCGGATCACCAGGACGTCGCCGTGCTTGATCTTACCGTGATAGAGGGCTTCCACCGCTTCTTCCTCGCCGTTGAAAACACGGGCCGGGCCCTCGTGAGTCAGCATGGTGGGAGCTACGGCGGCCTGTTTGACCACGGCTCCGTCGGGGGCGATGTTGCCTCTTAAAACGGCGAGGCCGCCCTGGTGGCTGTAGGGAGCATCAAGGGGGCGGATCACGGTGTCGTCGAGGATTTTGGCGTTTTGCAGATTATCCTTTAAGGTTTTACCGGTCACGGTGATATTGTCTAAGGCAAGCAGATTGGCTTCGGCAAGGCGCTGCATCACGCCGTGGATACCTCCGGCAGCGTCGAGATCTTCGATATGGTGCGTTCCCGCCGGCGCCAATTTGCAGATGTGAGGGGTCTTGGCGGAAATTTCGTTGACCAAGTCCAGGTCGATGGCGACGCCGGCTTCATGGGCAATGGCGGGCAGGTGCAGGATCGTATTGGTGGAACAGCCCAAAGCCATGTCCATGGTGAGGGCGTTGCGGAAGGTTTTCTCGTTCATGATATCCAAGGGACGGATGTCTCTTTCCACCATTTCCATGATCTTGAGTCCGGCTTTTTTTGCCAGGTGTACCCGGCCGCTTTTGACGGCAGGGATCGTACCGTTGCCGGGAAGGCCCATGCCGATGACTTCGGTGAGGCAATTCATGGAATTGGCGGTGAACATCCCGGAGCAGGAACCGCAGCCGGGGCAGGCGTTGGTTTCGATTTCCCAAAGTTCTTGATCATTGACTTTGCCGGCGGCGTGAGCGCCGACGGCTTCAAAGACGGAGTTCAAATCCAAGGTTTTGCCCTTGTATTTTCCCGCCAGCATGGGGCCGCCGCTGACGAATACGGCGGGGAGGTTGAGGCGGGCCGCCGCCATCAACATGCCGGGAACGATTTTATCGCAGTTGGGCAGGAACACAAGGCCGTCGAAGGCGTGGGCAATGGCCATCACCTCAATGGAGTCGGCGATCAGCTCCCGGCTGGCCAAAGAGTACTTCATCCCCGTATGTCCCATGGCAATGCCATCGCAAACGCCGATGGTGGGGAATTCCAGCGGTGTGCCGCCGGCCATGCGAATACCGGCTTTGACCGCTTCGGCAATGGTTTTTAAATGAATGTGACCGGGTACGACTTCATTGAAGCTGTTGATCACGGCGATCAACGGCCGTTCAATCTCCTCGTCGATTAGGCCCAGAGCTTTTAGTAAAGAGCGCTGGGAAGCTCTTTCCGCGCCTTTTTTCATCCTATCGCTATGCATGGTAGATTCCCCCATTCATGATAAATTGTATCTTTTTATTATAATCCATCGGCAACGCCATTGCAAGATAAAATTTTACCGATAGAAAACCGTTTCCCCGGATTTTAGGGATTCTTCCCCAAAGACAGTGACGTTAAGAAGAGACCACAAAGCAAGACAGCGTTTGTGAAAAGGCATAGGAAGGCGAAAAATGTCATAAAACCGCGGATCAGCGCCCTTCCCCTGAAATAAAGAGAGGATCGTAAGGTCCTCCGGGGCAAAGTCAGTTTGTGAAGGGAAAACGTCAAAGATTCGGCGCTTTTCTACGAAAGAATCCGTGGATTGCCCTTGACACTACATATAAGGAGGACTAAAATGGAATTAAGAAATAATAAGGAGGTAACACCATGAGTCAAGTAAAGTTACAGGAAAAGTATGGTCTGTTTATCAACGGCAAATGGAAAGACGCATCTGACGGCGCCACCTTTGCTTCCAAATGCCCGGCCAACGGCGAACATCTCGCCTATTGCGCTCAAGGGACCAAAGACGACGTTGATGAAGCTGTCGACGCTGCCTGGGCTGCTTTTAAGAGCTGGAAGAAAATCACCCCGAACCAACGTGCCGCAATTCTGTATCAGATTGCCGATATCATTGACGCAAACAAAGAACATCTCGCCATGGTGGAAACGATGGACAACGGCAAACCCATTCGGGAAACCATGGCCATTGATATTCCCTTAAGTGCCTCACATTTTCGTTATTTCGCAGGTTGCATTATGGCGGAGGAAGGCTCCGCCACCGTTTTGGATGAGCAGTTCCTCTCCATTGTCTTGAGGGAACCCATCGGTGTGGTGGGTCAGATCGTTCCCTGGAATTTCCCTTTCCTGATGGCTGCCTGGAAGCTGGCTCCCGTGTTGGCTGCAGGGTGCTGCACCGTATTCAAACCCTCCAGTGATACCTCGCTATCCGTTTTGGAACTGGCCCGTTTGGTTCAGGACGTCGTTCCCCCCGGTGTGTTCAATGTGATTACCGGCAGCGGCTCCAAATCCGGGCAGTATATTTTAGATCATAAAAAATTCCGCAAATTGGCCTTCACCGGTTCCACGGAAGTGGGACGCAGCGTTGCCCAAGCCGCCGCCGACCGTTTGATCCCCTCCACCTTGGAACTGGGGGGCAAAAGCGCCAATATCTATTTTGATGATTGCCAATGGGATCAGGCCATTGACGGTGCTCAGCTGGGCATTCTCTTCAATCAGGGCCAGGTCTGCTGCGCCGGCAGCCGTATCTTTGTTCAGGATACCATCTATGACAAATTTGTAGAAGACGCTGTCAAAGCTTTCAATAACGTCACCGTGGATCTGCCCTGGAAACCGGAAACGCAAATGGGCACCCAGATCAATCCTTCCCAGGTCAAAAAAATCCTCGATTATGTGGAAATCGGCAAAGACGAAGGGGCGAAAGTCGCCTGCGGCGGTTATAAAATCGAAGACGGCGAATTGGCGAAAGGGAACTTTATTCGTCCGACTCTGCTCGTTGACGTCAATAATCAAATGCGTGTCGCCCAGGAAGAAATCTTCGGCCCTGTGGGCGTCGTGATCAAATTCCATGATGAAGATGAAGTCGTCGATATGGCCAACGACAGCATCTACGGTCTTGGCGGCGCTGTGTGGACCAAAGACATCAACCGGGCCTTACGGGTTTCCCGCAACATCGAGACGGGGCGTATGTGGGTGAATACCTACAACCAGATTCCCGAAGGCGCTCCCTTTGGCGGCTACAAGGAATCGGGGATCGGCCGCGAAACCCACAAGATCATCCTGGAACATTACACCCAGATGAAAAACATCATGATCAACCTGGATTATGCCCCCTCGGGCTTTTATCCCGAAAAATAAAAATATGACGGAAGATAAAAAGAAGTGCTATGCTTTTCGCTGTTCCAAGTACCCGAAATGTAAGCGGGCGGCGGGCAGTTGCTGTGCCGTTGAGTGGGACGACACCGGGGATACCAAGATCAGCGAGGAAGAGTGCTTTCTAAAAGGTGATTTTCCGTTGTTCGTACCGAAGGACTAACAACGAAAAGAAGGTATGAGCGGCCGCGTCGGTTTGACGCGGCCGCTTTACTTTAGCACATTGATCATTCTCCGCCGTTTTTGCCCGGCGTAAGCCACTGTTTGACCTGTTCCGCTTTGATTGCGGAGTAAGGCGCAAATACAGTATTGGGTGCGATCGACCATAAATTGATTGCGTTTTTTCATGCAATTGATCTCATAAGCGTCGGAAACATAGCAGACTTCATCGGCTTCCCCAAGTAGTTGCCCAAATAACTCCTTTGCCTTGGCTGGCCATTTTTCCGTATGGTTTTTGCATGGCAATGCAAAGATCAACCGGATAGGGCTCCCCATTTCTTTTTTTGCTACGATGTAGGAGGCGGTGATCAGGTCAAATCCCAAGGCGCCGCCGGAAATATAATCGGTCACCCCCTTGGTAATAAGCTTTTCGATTTCCTGATGAAGTTTCGTCATGATTTGCTCCAGCTTATTTTGGGGAAGCTGCCGATGCCCGGTAAAACAACACGTTTTTTCGATCAACTCACCATCTCCTTAATGGGCTATATATAGCCTAATAGTAGCATGTATAGCCTACTTTTGCAAGAGAAATACGCTATTCTTGAAGAAAAAGCAGGGAGATGCTGAAATGAATACGACGCTTGTGATCAAAAATAGGATTTTGCAGCTTTGCGACGAGCGCAATCTGACCATCAATAAGCTGGCCGCCATGTCTGCGCTGCCGCCCTCTTCCATTAAAAATATCCTGTACGGAAAAAGCCACAATCCGAAAATCCTGACCATAAAAATGATCTGTGACGGCCTTGATATCACGCTGGGACAATTTTTCAGCACTGCTGCATTTGATCAACTGGAACAGGAAGTGAAGTAGATTGCCAGAGGGATCATGATCACCCGTGGATTCTTTATTGATATTTTCTGTCTCTGCGAACAATTCCTGAAAACCGCTATCTTGAGCGTAGTTAACGGTTTTGTCATTCACAGCCTTTGCGTAGAGCACGAACAACAATAAAATCAGGGTCTTTTTCTTTGTCCGCGTCTTCTCTTGTATTCTTATTTGTATTCATTAAATGAATATATTCTTATCATACCATATGTAATATAATCTTGTCAATCGAGGTATGATATGATGTCTAATTTTTCACCGCAGAAACCTGAAAAAGAAGTAATTTCAATAAGAATAAAATCAGAGACCCTTAAACAAATTGATGATATGGCCACAAAGGTTGGAATAAGCCGAAATGAGCTGATCAATCAATGTATTGAGTTTGCTTTGAAAAATTCTGATAAGAACTTTAAAAGTTAGGCAAGGAATAGGCCGATTGACACAAAAATACGTCACAGAAGAACCACGTTTCCGTTAGCGTTCCTGAGACAAAAAATGACTGTGGAGGCCGCGCCTAAATCATGAGCGCGGCCGTTTTTTATATCCCAGTCAATTCCCATCTCAAAAGTAGTTGACAAGAGCATTCATACAATATATTATGAATGTGAATGTTAACCGGAGGCTATTCGCAATAATGCTGCTATTTCGCAGTCGTTAAGGTGATAATGCCAAATACGTATGACAGAGGAGGTTGCCATGGTCAAAAAACGATGGTGTATGCTGATCATTGGTATGTGCGCTTTTTTTCTCCTTGTCGGCGGCGGAATCTATCTGGTTGAGGTACGCACCAGCCACATTTCCGTGGCGTCTTGTGAGCCGCAGGAGGGGTTGCTCCTCGCTTATATCGATGAAAAACCGTATTACTATGACCCTGTTTACCTCTATAAACTAACCGACGGCGCATTTCCCGCTAAACCGGCGGTCGTCGATAAAAAGAAGGCGCTGTTTTATGAGTTGGCCTATTTGGAATCGAAGGATAAAGGCACTACAGTAAGCCAAACAAGACTGAAAAAGGAAATTGAGTTACGGAAGTATTCCGTGGCAAACTGGGACGACGTCTTAAAAGAAGCGGAAGCATCCTTCAAGGAAAACAAGAATAACAAGGCATACAGTGCGGAGGACATCGCTGAGCAAGAGAGAGATCTTGCCGAAGACGAAGAATATGTTCCGCGCTATTATGAGCTGTGGTCTCTTTGCACCGAAGATGCTGGGATTACCGAGGAGGAGTATTGGCAGGTAAATAAGGCTTATTTCAAAAAAGGTATTCTCGTTGCGGCATACGGTTCCGCACAGTTAAACGCATATCTCCAAAAAATAGAAAATCAGGATGCCGTTGAGCATACGGAACCCACCGATCCCTTTTCTGATGCGTTTTTACTGCAAAACTTTACAAAGTTGGTAGAAAAATATCAGGTAGAACTTGTCGATCCGGATTGAAAGGCTGAGATCACATAACAGGCCTTTGTCATGCATTCTGTTTACAATCTGAGGCCGCGCCGGTTCCGGCGCGGTCTATCTTTTGGTTTTTGGCGCGTCTTTTGAGGCGCGTTTTTTCACGTTTCGCCGCAGATTGCGGAAAGTGTGTTTTTACGTTGTATTTTTCCCAGAAAACCCAAAAAAACAGGGGCTTTTGTTGACATCATATAGAAATATATCTATAATAATAAGTAATTTGGGTAAGTAGACTTCGCGGCGCAAAAGATCTTTAAACGGAACCATCTCTTAGATAAAAACCGCAGATAGAGAAATATGTTAACAAAACTGAGCGTGAAAAAACCGTATACCGTCATCGTCGCCGTGGCGTTGGTCGTCATCTTGGGCGTCGCGGCCCTGATTGGCATCAAAACCGATCTGCTCCCCGATGTGGATTACCCCTATGTCGTGGTGATCACCTCCTATGAGGACGCTTCTCCCGAAGAGGTGGAATCCACCGTCACGAAGCAAGTAGAGGAAGCTCTCGCTTCCGTCAGCCATATCAAGCATATTTCCTCCGTCTCCACGGAGGGGAAATCCATTGTCGAGGTAGAATTCGACCAAAACGCCGATATGGATTCCGTTGTTGCGGAAATACGGGAATGTTTTGAACCGCTGAAAGATGATTGGGGCACCAGTGTCGGTACGCCGGTGATCAAGAAGATCAATCCCGATACCATGCCGGTGGTCGTGGCTACCCTTGCTGTGGAAGGGGAGGATGCTGCGGGGACCTCCTCTTTTATCAACGACAATCTGATGAGCTACTTTAACGGCATCGACGGCATCGCCGATGTTTCCATCATCGGTATGGTGAACGAACAGATTCAGATTACCATCGATCAGGAAAAATTGGCCGCGGTCAACGAGACCATCTATAACGCCATCGACGGCGACTATGAAAAGGCCAGGGCGGCGCTGGCCGCCACCGACGCCGAACTCAACAGCGCTTCTTCCCAGCTTTCTTCTGATTTGCTGAAGCAAACGGCGGCCATTGACAGCCAGGTGCGGTCCTTGAATTCGGAAATTGCCCGGGCCCAGGCTACAGTGGCCTCAAAACAGACGGAAAAAGATACCCTCAGCAAAGAGATCACCACCCTAACCGAGGAAAAAACCACCCTGGAAGCAAAGGAAACGTTGACGGCGGAGGAAACGACGCGGCTGGCGGAAATCGAAACGGAACTGACTGCGGATAACAAAGAGCTTACGGAAATCCAATCCGATATCAACGAGGCCCAGGCTACCGTCAATTCCCGGGAAGATCAGATCGCGGCGCTGCAATCTCAGCGGGCGACGCTGACGGCGCAGATGACCTCCGCTGAAGCGGAAATCGCCGGCAGCAAAGCCTCCATCACCAAACAGCTTGGGGATTTGGATGTTTCGGAAGAAAGTGCCAAAGCCGAAGCGGATTTGGCCTCCCTGATCACCATTGATATGGTCAGCAGCATGCTTTCGGCGCAGAACTTTTCCTCCACCGCGGGATCTCTGGCCTTGGGCAATAAAGAATATAGCGTGAAGGTAGGGGACAAGATCGATTCCGTGGAGGAATTGCAAAATCTCGTGCTTTTCCATTTTAATATTGAGGGCGTGGAAAATGTCCTTTTGAGCGACGTCGCCAATGTGGCCACCGTCAATAACAGCGATGATGTCTATGCTAAAATCAACGGCCATGATGGCGTGCTCATTTCGTTTATGAAGCAATCCGACGACTCCGCCGCCGACGCCGCGGCCAATGTCTGGTCGGCTCTGAACACGGTGAGCGGCAAATATCCGGCGGTCACCATTACGCCCCTATCGGACCAAAGCGTCTACATTGACAGAGTCACCGGGGCTGTCGGCGAAAACCTGATCATCGGCTCTGTCCTCGCCATTTTGATTCTACTCCTGTTTCTGAGAGATATCCGCCCCACCCTCGTGGTGGCGATTTCCATTCCGGCCAGCATCCTTTTTGCCGTGGCGCTGATGTATTTTACCGGCGTCACCCTGAATATTTTCTCCCTTGCCGGTCTCGCTTTGGGCGTCGGAATGCTGGTGGATAACGCCATCGTGGTCATGGATAATATCTACCGCTGTCGCGGCATTGGTCTGAGCCCCAAAGACGCCGCCATAGAAGGGACGAAACAGGTAGGCGGCGCCATCATTGCCTCCACCCTGACGACCATTTGCGTTTTTCTGCCGTTGGTCTTTACCGACGGCCTTTCCCGGGAACTTTTTACCGATATCGGTCTGACCATCGCCTATGCTCTTTTGGCCAGCCTCTTTATTGCCTTCACCCTGATTCCGGCGCTCTCCGCCAGTCTGCTGAAACGCATGAACCGCAGTTTCCGCAGGGCCAAAGAGCCGGTAAAGGATCAATACGAGGCGATTTTGCGCTGGGTTCTCGGCCACCGTGTTTTCACCTTGCTCTTCGTTTTGATGCTCCTCATTTTCAGCGTGATTTTCGCTGTGTCTCGTGGCACCTCCTTCATGCCCAAAGCTGACAGTACGGAGATGACCCTCACCGTCACCATGCAAGAGCCCGCAACAGAAAGTGTGTTGCGGAAAACCACGGATAACGTCGTTTCCCTGCTTATGGAGATGGACGACGTGTCCTCTGTCGGTGCGGTGCAGGATACCGGTGGTACGGTTTCCTTAAGCGGCGCCAGCGAGGGCAATGCCACCACAGTCTACGTGGTGTTGAAAGAGGATAAAGAACATTCCAGCAGCGAGCTTTCGGATATGATTCTCAAAGAGACGGAAAACCTCGGCTGCGATATCGATATTTCCATCGGCAGTTACGATCTCTCCTCCCTCTACCAGGAAGGGGTGAACATTGTCATTCGCGGCGACGATCTCGACGTGCTGTCCAATATTGCCAGTGATATGGGGGACCTGCTATTAAGTGTCGACGGCATTACCAATGTCAAAGATACAATGGATACGGCGACGCCGTCGCTGAAAGTGACCGTTGATAAAACTGCGGCGATGAATTACGGCCTTACCGTGTCGGAGGTCTATGATTTCATTGCCGACGCCATCAGCAACAGCGCCAACGCCACCAGCCTGTCTGATACTGACGTCATTGTCATTGACGATAGCGCCGAAGATATCGGCCTGGCGGACATCCAGAATCTCACCATGGAAGTCACCGATGATGACGGCAACATCTCTTCTGTGACCATCGGTTCCATTGCTACCATCACGGAAGAGGCCGGGGCGCCGGTGATTTACCGCAACAATCAGGAACGCTATATGACCGCCTCCGCCGAAGTGGCTGATGGCTACAACGTCGGTTTGATCAGTGACGAGGTGACCGAACTGATCGCCGGTTATACCATTCCGGCAGGATATTCCATTACCATCGAAGGGGAAAGCTCTGTGATCGGAGACTCTCTTTACGACCTGATGCTCATTCTCGGCCTGGCCCTGGTTTTGATGTATTTGATCATGGTGGCGCAGTTTCAGTCGCTGCTTTCTCCTTTTATTGTGATGATCACGGTGCCGTTGGCCTTTACCGGTGGTTTTATTGCGCTGCTGCTTAGCGCCAAGGATATCAGCGTCGTCGCCGTGGTAGGCTTTTTACTGCTTTCCGGCGTGATCGTCAATAACGGTATTGTGCTGGTAGATTATATCAATCAATTGAGAAAATCAGGAAAATCGCTCACCGAGGCCATCATCGAAGGGGGTTGTACCAGACTGCGCCCCATTCTGATGACGGCGGCTGCCACCGCCTTGGCGCCGATTACCTTAGCTTGCGGTTTCGGTATGGGCGCGGAAATGATCCAACCCATGGCCATTGTGATCATCGGCGGCATGATCTATGCGACTTTTATGACCCTCTTTGTGGTTCCGGCGCTTTACGACCTTTTGCTGCGCCGGGGGGAAGACGATATCGCCGAATTGGGCCTGGAATACTATGCCAATGATGAAGGGGAACGGGAAAGCTATCTGATGGAAAGGCGTAAAGACGGCGATCTTGAAGAAGATGAGATAGACGACGAAGAAGATGACGAAGACGAGGGGAAATCAGGCCTTTTCCAACGGATTTTCAAGAGAAAGCGCAAAGACGATGATGGCGAAGAAGACGATGACGATGACGAAGAGGATGAGGACGAAGACGAGGAAGAGGATGAAGAGCCTCGCCGCGGCTTCTTCCGCCGCCGTCAAAGAATAGAAGAGGATGAAGACGACGGAGAGGAAGAAGATGAAGATGAAGACGAGGAAGAGGATAAAGAGCCTCGCCGTGGCTTTTTCCGCCGCCGTCAAAGAATAGAAGAAGACGAAGACGACGATAATGAAGACGATGACGACGATGAAGATAAAGAGGAAGAGGAAGAACCCGTTAAGAAGCGCCGTTTTCCCTGGTTTGGCCGACGTTCTCGGAAGGAAGATGAAGAGGAAGAGGAAACCGATGAAGATGACGGTGAAGATTACTATGGTTTGAAGCAACGCCGCGCAAGGTATCATTTTAATGAGATCAAAGGATCCGCAGGTGAAGACGGTCTGCAGGAAACTGAAGGGCCGGAAAAGTAAAATGGGAGGCAAAGGGCGCTCAAATGCCCCCCGGGCCGGAAATGAAAAGCCCCGAAAACCGTAGGCGCTTGGGGCGGGAACAGGAGTAAATTGATGGAAAAAGCAGCAAGCAGCGGAACAGAAACCAATTATGTAAAATTGGAAGACGAGGCCATCGTTGATTTATACAGGGACGGTGATCTCGCCGCTCAGGAATATCTGATCGTCAAATACAAAAACTTTGTGCGTTCCAAGGCGCGCTCCTATTTTCTGATTGGCGCCGATAAAGAGGATATCATTCAGGAGGGGATGATCGGCCTATATAAGGCGATTCGTGACTATCGCAACGACAAGCAGTCATCCTTTCGCGCTTTTGCCGATCTCTGCATCACCCGACAGATCATTACCGCCATCAAAACAGCAACGCGGCAAAAGCACATTCCCCTCAACTCCTATGTCTCTTTGAATAAACCCATCTACGATGAAGAATCCGACCGAACGCTGTTGGATGTGATTTCTGGCATCCACATCGCCGATCCCGAAGAGATCGTCATCAATCAGGAGCAGATTGATGATATTGAAGTCAAGATGGGTGAGATTTTAAGCTCTCTGGAAATGGAAGTACTCACCTATTATTTAGAAGGCAAAAGCTATCAGGAAATCGCGGAGGAGCTGGGCCGCCATGTGAAATCCATCGATAACGCCCTACAACGGGTGAAACGCAAACTGGAACGGTACCTGGAGCGGCGCAACAGCGAATGATCGGCGCTCTGTATTTCCCCATCATTGTAATGGCAAAAGAAAAGCCAACTTCTGATTTCAGGAGTTGGCTTTTTTATTAGGAGTCTTTATTCTTTATGGGCAACCCTTTATTGGTTTAAACGGTTGATTCGCATGTATTGACAGAGAATTCTTCAATCTCATACATCGTATCGGGATCTATGATATCAGGATCCATGGTGTCCGTCTCCACGGTGTCGGCGCTGTCTTTTAAGCGCACTTTGCTGACAAGGTCGCGCAGCACTTGCCCTTGTCCGCTCAGTGCCTCGCTCGCGGCGGCACTTTCTTCCGCTGTGGCGCTGTTGGTTTCCACGACATTGGAAATCTCCTCGATGTTTCCCATAATCTGATTGGCGGCGTCGGTTTGCTGATTCGACGCGACGGCAATTTCATCGATCATGACGGGAATCACGCTGGCGCCGTTTACCACCGCGAGCATGGCTTTGGCGGTTTCCTCTGCGATGGTGGCGCCGTGATCCACGGCTTCTTTGGTTTCTTCGATTAGGGTTGCCGTGCTTTTGGCCGCTTCCGCGGATTTTCCGGCGAGATTTCGGACTTCATCGGCAACCACCGCGAAGCCTTTTCCGGCTGATCCCGCTCTCGCCGCTTCCACCGCCGCATTCAACGCCAGAATATTGGTTTGAAAGGCGATGGCGTCAATGGTTTTGATGATTTTGCCGATTTCGTTGGATTTCTCCGTGATGTCGTTCATCGCTTGGCTCATCTTCTGCATTTGGACGTTGCTGTCATCCAGTGCCGTAAAGGCACCTTTTACCTGTTGCTTGACACCGGAGGCGTTGGACGCGTTATGTCTGATGTCTTCGGTAATTTTATTGACGGCGGCAGACAGTTTTTCAATACTGCCGGCTTGTTCCGATGTACCTTGGGCTAAGGCCTGAGCGCCGCTGGAGACCTGTTGGGCACCGCTGGCCACCTGCTGGGAAGCTTGATTGATTTGGGAGAAGCTATCGGAAAGCGTTTCAGTGATCTGCTCTAAGGAGACAGCCAAAGACTGGAAGTCGCCGATATATTGTTCCGCATTTTTACGGCTAAGGGTGAAATTCCCACTGCCGACTTCGTTCAGTACATAAGAAAGGTCGTCGATGATGTTGTTGATGGTGGTGACGATGGTTTTGGTGGATTCCGCCAACAAGCCGGTTTCATCCTTTGCTTTCAAAGTGGGTACTTCCGCTTTTAAATCCCCCTTGGCCAGCAGATTCAGTCTGTTGACGCATACTTTGATGGAGCTGGATAGCCGCCTTGATATGGCCAATCCTAAAACAATCGAGATTATAAAGGCAAAGATTAATACACCTGTGAGGACGATGGTGGTTTTGTTTTGATAGGATTCCAAATAAGCAGATGTCTGTTGGCCTTCGGTTTTTTTCGTTTCTATGATTTGGGTGAGGCCGTCATATACGATTTGATACGGGGGATCCAATTCATTTATGAGCCGGTCTTGCAACACCACGATGACTTCCGGATCCAAGGTGGCCCCCGCTTCAATCAGTTCATCGGCCTTTTCCCGATAAACTTGATAAGCGTTGATCACTTCCTGATAAGCTTGTTTTTCCTCTTCGGTTTGTAGGTCTTCCTCAACAAGAGCAAAATAAGCGTCCAAATCTTCAATGGTTTCCGCAATGTAGCCCTTCACCGTTGCCTTGTTTTCCGCGTTCATGTAACTGACGCTGTCATGGATTTCATCATCAAGTTCAACAAAGGCGGCTAAGGCCCTGCCGATATCTCCCTGGGCGAAACCATAATTCACCATGGCGTCGTCATATTGGCGGATGATTTTTTGGGTAATCGCCATCGATAAAATACTTGAGATACTGGTGATGATCGCGACTGTTATGAAAACAAGGATCAGCTTTTGGCCTATTTTAAGATTGTTTAACATCAAACCACCTCATTCGTCATACACATGCTCAACTTTGGGGCAGATTCGCTAAGGTATCAATCTCTTCTTCGGCCAATAGTTTTGCCGTATTGATCAGTAACACGATCTTATTCTGGAGTTTTACCACGCCGGTCAGATAATTGTTTGTTGTATCGCCGATGATTTTTGGCGGCGAGGAGATTTTATCATCTGAAATGTTCGTGACAGCGTCCACAGAATCGACGACGAAACCGATTAAGGTCTCATGAATATTTGCCACGATGATGCATGTCCTTTCGGTATAGGACGCTTCCTCTTTTTGCAGACGGATTCTTACATCAACAATGGGGATAATGCTCCCGCGTAAATTGATGACGCCTTTGACATAATGGGGGGAATTGGGGATGGATGTGATTTCTTGTATCCCCACAATTTGTACAACGTCTGCAATGGGCACACCAAAAAGTTGGCTGTCCGTCCAGAAGGTAAGGTATTTACCGTCCATTTCCGTGGCCAAACCGGCCTCTTTCAATTGCTCGGAGAGTTCTTCCGGCACTGGGATATTCCCATCAAGATTATTTTGCATTTCTTTCTTCCTTTCTCTCTGCATGGTTCTATATTGGTATTTGTGCTGACAAATATGGAACTGTTTTAACCCGTCTGTTTTTTATAGGTTCTTTCTTTTTGTCCCTTTGAGCTGCTTTTTTAAATCGTCCCGTTGGCGCTTTAAGTTGGCGTTGGCAACGCGGTTGAGGTCGGCGATTTTCAGACAGAGTTCGTGACTTTTGCTGACCAAGGCGCAGATGAATTTTTCCCCTTCATCCCTGGCGGCATCATCATTGTCCCGTAGCATCGTCTGCCAGTGAAGCCGTTGGGTCTCGGGGAGATAACCCAATTCCCGGCCAATCAGGGCATTGCACTTATCAATGCGATCCATCAGGATTTTCCGCTTGGCCAGTAAATCATCAAGAATGACCTGATCCTGCCTTGTTTGTACCTCGATCTTTTTGCTAATATTCAGCATATCCGTAAATAAAGTCACTTTTTGTTCTAAACAGGTTGTAACCAGTTGGGGATCGAATTCTTCTGTTTTCATCCTTCTTATCCTATTTCCGAAAATCGTGAAAGCAAAGTCTTTGTTATTTGATATGGGTTAAGCGGTTGGCCTCTACCCAGGTTTGCCTCATATCCTCAATCAAAGGGGTGATTTCTTCCAGAATTTTGGGGTCCTGCTTTATTTCAGCAGAGATGATTTTTTCATTGAAAAAAGAATACATTTGGTAAAGTTCTTGGGACAAGGGATATTGCCGGTCTAAAATGTTGATGAGGTAATGGATGATCTCCTTTGCTTTTTGCGTGCATTTTTCGGAGATTGCGTAATTCTTCTCTTCCAACATGGTACAGGCAATCTTTAAATTCTTAATGACTTCGTCAAAAAGCAGAATCAACAATTCGCCGTTGGTCATGGAATTTATGGTTTGCGTTTTGTACTGTTCCACTGCTGAATATGACATATCGTTCAACTTCTTTCTTGTTGATCTTATATTACGAATCGCTGTTATTGGAGAAGAGACTCGTCAGCCAGGAGCTTTGGGCGTTCATGGTACTGAGGTACTGCTCCAGCAGCGAGAATTTTGACCAATAACGATCCTCTTCCGCTTCCAGGCGATCCCGCAGGGTGCTCAAGCGGTTCGACATATCGGAAATGCTTTTGGACAGAGTGCTTTGGTCCGTCGTAAGGCTATTGGCTTTCCCCGCAATTTGGATCAATAAGCCATCTCCTTTTTCATTGCCCATGACTGCGTCATTCAAAACGGTTTTCAGGCGGTAGGAGATGCCCGTATCCGTGGTGGTAAACATGGAAATCACCTTTTCTGAATTTTCCGCCAGCGCGGCTTTGAGCTTACTTTCATCAATAACCAACTTTCCGCCGTTATCCCAGGAATATGCTTCGGTGGAGATACCGATTTTATAGAGGGCGTCGGTGGTGCCGTCGACAACATTTGTCATTGCTTTACGTAAATTATTGAGAATGGAGGAGAGAGCGGTATCGTTGCGCAATAGGCCCGTTTTGGCTTTTTCTTCCCAGGCTTCAATTTCTTTGTCGCTCATTTCCTTCTTTTCATCATCGGTTAAAGGCAAATACACCTCGGTGTCGGTGGCGCTTTCTTTGCCGTATTTTGTCTCCGTTAATTTCCCATAAATCGTGCTTACAATATCGTTATAGGCGGTAATGAAGTCGCTGATTTTTTGGTATAAATCATCGGTGTTGCTGGAGACGGTAAAGGAGATATTTTCTTCGGTATCGACGGTATTGCCCGCTTCGTCTATGGTATTGTCCGCCTTGCCGAGGATTTCGTAGGATAAGCCGTCAACGGTGAAGCTGTTCTGGCTTCTCGTGATATCGGTATAGGTTTTGCCGCCGTCAAAACTCATACTTAACATTAAATCGGTTCCGTTGGTGACGGTGTAGTTGGCGGTTGTGTCATCCTCCGTTGTCGAGGGGTCGTTGGCGTTCCCGAAGAGCACCTTGGACAAATTACCGCTGACATCCGCAATTTCAATGGTATTTTGGGCTCCTGTGGTTTTGGAGACCGCATTGAATGAATTGGTGATGGAGGAGTAGGAAATGGTGATATTTGCCGAAGCGTCGTTGTTTATTTTGTTCATCACGTCATTCAGCGTGGCACTGCTGGAAAAAGTAAAGTTTGTGCCGTTGACGCTGATTTGATATTCCGCGTCATCCCCCGGGGAGGGCGTTAATTTTGTCATAAACTCATTTTGCAGCTGTTTTAGGGTTTTGCCGAATTCCACGCGGTTGGATTCGCCGCTGGCAATATGTAAGGCGGCATTTTCCCCTAAAATACCGCTGGCGGAAGCATTGGTAATCGAAAACAGCGAACTTTCATCAGCCGTTTGAAAGATTAGCTGATTGCTACCGTCGTCAGAGAGGGATACCGCAACGCGGCCGCTGCCATAGGCTTTATCCAGTTTTTGTTGAACATAGTTGACCAGGCCGTCGTTATTGCCGGTACCTGCCAAAGTCCCATAGGTTTCTTTGTCGCTTTCCAGGAATTCGATGGTTTTGGAAACACCGTTCAAATTCACCGTTATAGAAGAACCCGATAAGGATTTTGCCAAGCTGTTATCCTTTTGCAGAAGCAGTGTTTCCGCCACCATATCATTGCCGGTAAGGGATTCCCCGGCGGTTGCTTGGGCGTTGACGGTGAGGCCCAGCCCGGACAGAAGTTCTGTGCTGCCCCCGGTGACCTTGATGGTCGCGTTGCCGCTTTCCGCGTTTTGAGCTGTTAGTGTTAATTTGTAGCCCGTATCGTCATAGGCGATTTCCGCCTTCAGCAAGTCGTCGCCGACGTCGTCGGCGTCTGCACCGTTAAGCTGGTCATTCTTTTTGATTGCCGCACTTAGCGCCTGTTGCAGCTGTTCTGCCTGGGCTGCTTTGGCGTCGGCGGTGAATGTGCCGGAGGCGTCCCGGGTTAGCGCGGCGCCGGTAAAACGGAATTCCGCATCGAGGATTACGGTTTGGCTGCTGCCGTTGATTTCCAGATTGAGGGCGGCGCCGGCCATCTGATTTGTTTCAAAGAAACCATTGGCCCTGACTGCGTCGGTTCCGCTGATCGTCGTATAAACGGGTTTATTCCCCGTGCCGTCGTCGGCAGGGCTCGAATACAGGCCTAAGCTGGATAAGAGATTGATGCTGCCGCTTTCCAAACGCAGATCGTTGGTTCGCGCGGACTCCTCACCGATTTGATTCAGCTCGATTTTGTTGTCGGCATTGATTGAAAACTCTAATTTTCCCTTGAGATCGGCATTTGCCGCGATACTGCTGTTCAGCGCATCAATCACCACCTGGGTATTGGCTGCGTCGCTGCGATTGCTGTTGAGATAAAAATCTTTCGCCAGGGAAAGGCTATAGGTTTTACCGCCGTAACCAATGGACAGGGCATTCCCGGCCAGGGCCGTGTCTTTCCAGGTTTCAGAGATGGAGCCCGACTGGATCAATTCATTGGAAACCTGGTGATTCGACGTAAACGAAGCTTTGCTGGCCAATTGGGAGATGTTCTTGATTTTTACGCTTTCCGTGTTGGTGGAAGTTCCCGTCACTTTAACGTAAGAAGAGGAACTGTTTATGGTGGACGTGTTAAAGAATTTGGAACTTAAAATATTGGTACTTGCGTTGGAATATGAAAAATACTTATTGTTAAAGTCGGTTAATTTCGTTGAAATTCCCCGGTAGGCATCTCTTTTCCAAATAGCGATCTGCTGTTTTTGTAGCTGGGTTGTGATTTTTTGCCTTGTTACGGCAGTCATCTGCTCAATCAACTCTTCCGTATCCAAACCGGATACAAGCCCACTGAGCCCTTTTCTTGATGATAATGTGGAATATGAACTGACATTTATGTTCACAAAAACACCTCCAGGCGGGATTTTGCTAAAAACGGTTTATACTAATCATATCGGATAAAAATAGCAATAAATTTATTAAGCAGAAATTTAAGTGATGAAATGTTATATATCAAAAATAGACGTCTTTATGAGGGAGATCTCGCATAAAGACGTTTATGGTCAGGTCGTCGCCATAGTCTGGTACGCGGCGGACCCTCTGCCCCACGACAGCACACTTAACCTTAGGAAATTGATCGCATTTGCCCGAAAAGGTTAAGCCTTTCTCGGCAGCCTGACTTTCTATAGGCTAAATTCCTCTGTGTGCACTTTCTCTACCTGCATCATTATGCGTTTGCGCTTTCCAGAAAATCATCTAAAATAATCTTTGCCACATCCATGATAAAGGTGATTTCCTCATTGATTTTTGTAATTCCGGTAATGTATTCGGCAAAGGAATCCGTTGCTTTCGGCGGATCGCTGATCTGATCCTCGGCGATGTTGGTGACGTCGCTGACTCTGTCCACAATATAACCGACGGTGCACTCTTCTGTTTCAGTTATGATGAAGCAGGTGTGCTGATCGAAGGGGCGTGACGGGAGATGAAATTTGATTCTGAGATCAATCAGCGGCACGATTTTACCACGGATATTGGTTACTCCTTTGACAAAATCCGGAAGATTCGGGATATAGGTGATTTCCTGCAAGGTGATGATTTCCACAATTTGTTTGCTGGGGATGGCGAAAAGATGATGATCGATATAAAAGGTCAAAAACGTTGCCGTGGTTTCCGTCTCCGTCAGCTTGTTTTCTATTTCTTCCTCGTTTGTGTTCTGCTGATTTTGTTCCAATGATTCTTGCGGCATGATGTTTCCTCCAAAAATATTATTTTGCGTCCTTACTCTCCCCTCGGTTCGGCCTGGGCTTCGGGTAAATAGTTCAAAAAGAGCAGATAAATATCGACGATGGCCTGATACAACTCTTCGGGAATCTCTGTGCCGGATTTGAGCTGCGACAATAAAGTGGCGAGGGAATTATCCTGATAGATCGGGACATTGTTGGTCTGCGCCGTCTCGATGATTTTTTCGGCAATGTATCCTGCTCCCGACGCCACCACAACCGGGGCGCTGTCGTCGGCGTCATATTTTAAAGCCGCCGCCCGATAGTGACTATATTGTGACATCTACCTCACGCTTCCTTTCGTAAACCTTCTTCATTAAGATCTCGGCAAATGGAGATAAATCAGAGGTGGTGTTGATGCTTTCCGCTAAGAAACCGTTTTCCGCGAAAATCTTTGTAATATCCCGGCGAATGGTATAATCATCGTTCTTGAGCTGATCCGGGTAATTTAATTTGCAGTTTACTTTATGATCGTCCCAGGCGATGGCCATTTTGAAATGGCCAAGGCCCTCGATATCAAAGGCAAGATAGAGGTTGACCGGTTTTTTATGGCTTTCTGTGGATTTGCCGTTTTCCCTTTCCTCCTGTTTTTCGATCCAAATTTCCGAAAAAAGAAAGGCTCCGTTGTATTGGATGGGGAGGAACAAATGGGTGAAGGGCATGTAGACACTGTTGTTCAGTAAAATGGTATTCACCGTATCGATTAGCATGGTCTGCCTGGTGGAGGACGTGTTTTCCTGATTGGAGGCGAACAGCGCCTTGATCAGGGCATCAAGAAAATCGTTTTTCAGCTGCTGCGGTTGATCGATGCTTTCCATAAATAATAACCGAAGGCGGGTGAGTTCCGTGGCGGAAATATTGGTTTTATATTGACAATAGCCCATCAATTCTTCGAAGCGGCTGATGAGTTCTTCCGGGGAGCCGACATTTAAGCGGGAAACGTTATGCATCAGTAAGGATACTTTACCCCTAATTTCCCCGAAGTCATTGAAAGCGGAGATGTATTTCCCCAGCAGCGGTAAAATCTTTTCTTTCAGTAAAAACAGGCTGGATTTGATCGCCTCTTGATCCGTAACCGTGGGTAAAAAGCTCATTTGCTGTTCCAGTTCCTGACGGTAAGATTGGGGAATATAGGCCATGATTTCCTTTAATTGGGCAAAGATTGCGGACATCGTTTCATTGGCCGAAGTAAAGCCGTCGTAAGATTTGATGAATTGTCCCAAATGATCCCTTAATTCTGGCGATCCATTGGCTTTCATCAAATGACGGAATATTTGGAACAGTTCCCCAGAGAATTTTGTGCTATGCTTTTGCTGAAATACCAGATTATCAATGATTTCCTGCTTGCTCATTTTGGTGCTGTTGGCCAATTGTGTGAGCAGCGCGTTCAGCGGCGACGCGGTATTGGCCGCATTCTGATGGGTCATGGTGCTTAACAGCAGCTTTTGCAAGGTTTGGGCAAGCCCGGGGGTTTGCTGCAACTGTGATGTGAATTTCTGAAAAACCGAACGATTATCCCAGGTCAGATCGAGTGAGTTTTTTTGCCCGCTTTGATCGTTCTGATTCCGTGTCGTAACCTTCGCCGGATCCGTAGGGATCACAGCGGGGGTTTCTTTGTTGGGTACGACTTTGCCGATATTGTCGCTGGCCGGGATCGGAGTTGTTATCCTCAAATTATCCAACATGGTGGAAATCCTTTCTGTTTCGGTTTGTTATCGAACCTATTGATCTAATCATAACTTTTATAGAAAGAATAATCAAGTTTTGAAATTGTATCCCATGGTGAAGTAAATATCTCAGTTTTTTTTCCCGATATGATTAATAGTATTTACACATAATGTTGCAGTTACTGATCATCACCATAAAAATTTATGCAGGTAAGGTAAAAGTGTATGGATAACAATGAAATGCTGGAGGTCTATTTGTTTGAAGCAAATAGCCTGCTGGAAGAACTTGATGAAATCTTAATCAATTGTGAGAAACAGGACTGTTTTGATACGGATAGCATCAACACGATTTTTCGAATCATGCATACCATCAAGGGTTCCTCCGCAATGATGGAATTTAATAGTATCGCCACCGTGTCACATAAGATCGAGGATTTGTTCGCTTTTGTACGGGATCACGGCATTCATGCTGCGCATAACAGCGAATTGTTTGAACTGATGTTTCAATCCGAAGATTTTTTAAAGGCGGAAATCAGTTGTGTGGAGGCAAACACCCCTTTAACTGATAATATCGGTAATTTTGCAGATGAAATCATTCATTTCCTGAAAAAAATTTCCGGCAACGGTGAAAAAGAAGAAAATGATGGGGAAAAGCAAAGTCCGGCAGGGGACGACTCCGCTGATTCCGCATTTACGCACATTGCGAAAATTTATTTTGATGAAGATGCGCAAATGGAAAACTTGCGCGCTTTTATGTTGTTGAACGCAATGGCGGATCTCAACTGTGATTACCGTTATGTCCCTGAAAATCTCGATTCCGGGAACGCGGCGGAGGAGATCAGTCAAAACGGGTTTACGATGTACTTTAAAAACGACGAAGACCTCGAAAAATGCATGAAGTCCATCGAACAGTTTTCCTTTGTCAAGAAGTTTGATTTGGTGCATGGGGATGCGGAGCGGCAAAACGCCGCAAACGAGGAAAAACAGAAGCAGTCCGGAGGAAAGCCCGAGACGGCATCCGGGCAAAACAATCAGCATTCCACCACTTCCCTGATCAATGTTAACTTATTAAAATTGGACAAGCTCATGGATTTAATGGGCGAAATCGTGATTACCGAATCGATGGTGGTTTCCATTCCCACGGAACAGGGCGTGGATATGGACAGTTTCAGCAAGGCTTCGCGTCAGCTGCAAAAGCTTATCGATGAATTACAGGAAGATATTATGTCCATCCGCATGGTGCCGGTGAACAGTGTGTTCCAAAAGATGCGGCGTATCGTCAGGGATATCTCCAAAAAGTTAGAGAAGGACGTGGATCTGGTCTTGGAGGGCGAAGATACTGAAGTTGATAAAACCATCGTTGACGGTATCGCCGATCCCCTAATGCATCTTGTGCGCAATGCCATGGATCATGGCATCGAATCCCCGGCGGAGCGTTTGGCCTGCGGTAAACCGGCAAAAGGAAAAATCACACTGTCCGCGCAAAATACCGGTGGCGAAATCCTCGTATCCATATGTGACGACGGCAGGGGTTATGATCAACAGGCGATCTTAAAGAAAGCCAAAGACCGGGGGTTATTAAGAAAGCCGGAAGCGGAATATACGGCAAAAGAAACCTACGCCTTTTTGATGATGCCGGGGTTCTCCACCAGAGATCAGGTCACGGAGTTTTCCGGCCGCGGCGTCGGCATGGATGTGGTAAAGAAGAATATTGAAAAATCCGGCGGGGAGGTCATTCTTGATTGCGTGCCGGGGCAGGGCGCTTCGGTATATATTAAAATCCCGCTTACCCTGGCCATTGTGAACGGCATGAAGGTTTCGGTGGGAGATTCTATCTTCACCATTCCCATCAATAACATCAAACAGTCGATGAAGGTGGATCACACCAATATCATCGAAGACAATGAAAAAAATGAAGGGATCCTGATTCGCGATGTCTGCTATCCCATCATTCGTTTGCATCGGCTCTACGGTATCGACACCCCGGTGCAGGAAATCAAAGAGGGCATCATTCTTTTGGTGGAAAGCAGCGAGTCCTCTTATTGCATTTTTGCCGATGCTCTCCTCGGCGAACAGCAGGTTGTGATTAAGCCTTTGCCTTCGTATTTGAATCAATATAACGTCAAAGAGAAAGGGATTTCCGGTTGTGCCATTTTAGGCGACGGAAGCATCAGTCTGATTTTGGATATTTTAAATTTAGTGAAAAACGGCTAACGCTGCCGGATGGAGAATATGTATATGATAAAACTAACCGACAACGAATTTACAGATATGGTTACCTATGTTAAATCAAACTACGGTATCAATCTCATTAATAAGCGTCAGCTGATTGAATCACGTATGTATTCGGTATTGGCGGAAAAGAAAATGGACAGCTTTTCCGACTATTTTAAACTGATCAAGAGAAATGACACCAAGGAAATTACGGTTTTGCTGAATAAGCTCACCACCAACCACACCTTCTTTATGAGGGAACAGGCTCACTTTGCATTTTTAAAAACAGTGATCCTGCCTCAAATCGTCAAGAAAAATAGCAACAAAGAAATGCGGATCTGGAGCGCCGGCTGTTCCTCTGGGGAAGAAGCTTATACCACCGTCATGGTGATTAAGGATTTCCTTGGTTTACAGAGCAACCAGTGGAAATTTCAGATTCTGGCAACGGATATTTCGGCCAATGCCATAGAGAAGGCCCAGCGTGCAACGTATCAGGAAGATTTTTTGAAAAACCTTGATCCGTCCTGGAAACGAAGATATTTTATTTTTAAGGACGGTTCCTATCAATTAAAACCAGAGATAAGAAAGGAGGTGCTTTTTAAGCATTTTAATCTCATGGATCCGATTCCTTTTCAAAAGGGATTTGATTTGATATTCTGCCGCAATGTAATGATTTATTTTGACCAAGCGACGAAGAACAGCCTAACCAATCGGTTTTATGATGTGATAAAGCCCGGAGGCTACCTTTTTATCGGTCATTCCGAAACCATACAGCGCGACCAGTCCAAATTCAAGTATATCCAACCTTCTGTTTATCAAAAAGGAGGTCGCTGATGACATTAAAAAAAATAAGAGTATTGATTGTTGACGACTCGATCTTTTTCAGAACGGCATTGAAGAAATATTTTGCTTCCGACCCCGCTTTTGAAGTGGTGGGCACTTCGGGGAATGCCTATGATGCGGAAAAGAAGATCGCTGAATACAATCCCGATGTGCTGACCTTAGATGTTGAAATGCCGGGCTTGAGCGGCACTGATTTTTTAAAAAAGCTCATGCCCCATAATCCCCTCCCCATCGTTTTGGTCAGCTCCCTGAATATGAGCGTGTTCGAAGCATTGGAATCTGGCGCCGTCGATTTTGTGAAAAAGCCCGACGCGGAAAACCAAGGTAATTTCGACGCCTTTTGCACAGAATTATCGACAAAGGTTAAAATCGCCTCCAAAGCAAAGGCGAAAAGAAAGGTGATCAACAGCACCGTTTCACCGCTTTCTCTCAAACGGAAGCCCTCCGGTGAATACCAGATGATTGCCATTGGAGCTTCTACCGGGGGCACGGAAGCCATCTTAGCCTTGCTCAAACGTTTGCCCAAGGAATGCCCGGGGATTGTTGTGGTGCAGCATATGCCACCTGGATTTACCAGGATGTTTGCTGACCGGATGAATCATTTATGTGAGATCTATGTTGCGGAAGCACAAAACGGTGACCGTATTCAACCGGGAACCGCCTTGATTGCCCCCGGCGATAAACACCTGACGGTGGAAAAAGACCGGAAGGGCTATTATGTGAAATGCGCTGCCGGGGAAAAAGTGAGCGGACATTGCCCCTCTGTGGACGTGCTCTTTCATTCCGTTGCAGCCAAGGTGGGCAAGGGCTGTATCGGTGTGATTTTAACGGGCATGGGAAAAGACGGGGCGGCAGGCCTTTTAAAAATGCGTCAGGCCGGCGCTTATACCATCGGCCAGGATAAGGATTCTTCTGTGGTTTACGGTATGCCCAAAGAGGCATTTGAACTCAAGGCCGTCACCAAGCAAGTGTCCCTTGATAACATTCCCAACGCGATCATCGATTGTTTGAATAAATAGCTGTGGTGACGCCTGATCGCAGCGATCGTACCATAAATCTGTAAAATACGGCGAAGTATCACAACGGTCGGAGCATCTAAGCCGATATAAGACGATAAATGCAATCAGCAAATCATGAGAGAAGAGGTAGCCCGAGGTCTCCCAAAAAGGTAACGAAGATTTCAATGAATTGCTGGTACAATGGAGCACAAAGGCGACACCCTGCTGTAATAGGTGGGGGTTTGTGACAAAGTGACGGAGGCGGAGATCTCTGTGAAGACCGGTGGGGAAAACCATTCACCGATCTTTTTCTATCATTCTTTCTTGCCTTGCCGCCAACGGCTGCCATATTAAAAATGCAGTGACAAACATATGCGCAGGTAAAGGGATAAATTTATATTTTTGCAATTTTATGCGAAGATGATACGTAAAATTTGCGTTATTTCTCTTTTTCATCCCCGCTTTTCCTTGGAAAAGGATGGCTTTTCCAGCTTAAGACCTTAATCCTATGTTCTTTTACGAAAAACATCTGAATAGGGATACGATAGAAAATATCCCATCTATATGCTATACTATGGCAATGACGCAAAGGGAAAGGGAATGGATACCTCATCTGATTTTAGAAAATGAATGACCTCAGATCGGTATCGATACTTTAGAAGAACAAACTGCCGTTAAAACCAAGGCTTTTCCTCCGCGGTTAAGCCATGAATGGCATGATTTGTTCGCAGCGTCTGATGATATTGAGTGGCGCAATTTGGTGTGTGAAAAAGAAATTGCTGCCGGACGATTACAAGAGAAAGAAGAGCTTTTATCATGATTAACCGCAACGGTGCAGGGGTAAGAATGATTTTTATGCTCCATGTTCTTTTTGGACAGGAGTTTTAGCATATCCTGCTTACGTGTCTGCCCGAGCAAAAAACAGAGAACAGTTTTTGATGTTATTATGATAGGGTGAAAAGCCTTCCTCTCTCTTATGAATCAGATCACTTTAAAAGGAAGGAAGCCATGTCTGAGAACAACACGGAAAAAAATAAACCGGAAATCGTATTAACCCGTGAAAATTTATATAATGAAATTTGGGAAATCTCTTTGTCTGGAGTCGCTAAAAAGTATGGCATCAGTTATGCCAGTTTGCGCAAAGAATGCGCAGACGCAGACATTCCCGTGCCGCCGCCGGGCTATTGGTCACAAATCGAATGCGGAAAAGATGTTGTCAAAACGCCTTTGCCTCAAACCAAAGGTGTCGTGATCAATCTTTCCGGCAGCAGTGCCTCGCGGAAAAACAAAAAAGCGTTGAATCCCCGCGTCTTTACGGAACTGCCGAAAAAGCTTTCCACAAAATTCAACTCCCCGAAACAGGTGGCGGGGAAACCCGAAAAAGTGAATTCCGCCTCTTCCGTGAGCCCTGAAGAGCCGGAATCTGCGCTTTCGCCTCCGGAAACCTTTTCACGCTGGGGGCAAACATACAATGTATATGATCGGGAAACATTATACAAAGAAGTTTGGCAAATGCCCGTCACAGAAGTTGCGAAAAAATATTCCGTTTCGGATGTGACGATTCATAAAGTCTGTAAATCTTTGGACATCCCTACGCCGCCGCCGGGCTATTGGGCAAAGCTGCGAGCGGGGAAACCGGTGACCATTCCCCTGTTGCCGAAAAATGCGGCGCCCAGCAAGAAAACAGGACCCAGGACGGAAAAACCCGGCATGTCTCCGGAAGACCGTAGTCATTGCCTCGGCTTTTTGCAGGAGGAAGAACGGGAAATCGTGCTCACCGCCGCGGAGCAGATTTGGCTGTCGCCGGAAAGCGAACCACTGCACCCGAAGATCACAGAATATCAGATTGCCGCCGAAGCCTGGGAAAAAAGCGAAACTTCCCCAGAGGACAGCGTTCTTTGGGCGCAATGGCAGGACAAGATCACGCCGCCGTTTCTTTGGGAGGAACTTGCCCCCGAGACCCAGCCCCGGGTTTATCGCATCATTGATTCTCTGATTCGCGTGATGGAGCCTTTGGGCTGTCTGCTTACGGAAAACCTCGATTTTATCGTGCGTGGGGAGAAAGTAACGCTCCTCATCAAGGAAAGCAAGAAAAAGACGGTTCATGTTTTGACCAAACAGGAGCGGAAAGAACTCCTTCTTTATCAGGAAGCCGTGAGAAACGGCATATCTGCGCAAAAGCCCAGTATTCGCAAGTACGACTACGTTTACAAAGGCCGTCTTAGCCTCCATATTGATCATTGGAAGGAATTCAGAGATTCCACCAAAGTGCGCCTGGAAGAGCGGCTCGGGGAAATTCTTATCTGTCTTTATGAATCTTCGGAAATCGCACGTAAAGAACGGGAAGAGCGGGAAAATGCCCGGCTTCTTTTGGAAAAAGAAAGACGCTGCCGTGAGGAAGGCTGGGAGGAATACAACGCGGAGGTGGAAAAAACCCTCGCTTTGAAAAATCAGGCGGAAGATTACGCTCTGGCCTGTAAAATACGAACCTATATTGCCGCAGTAGAAAATAAAGAGGAATCTAACGAGAAAACCGCCGCTTGGATCGCCTGGGCCAAAAACAAAGCCGACTGGTACGATCCTTTGATCGCCAGAGAAGACGAAAACTTCGGCCAGCGTAAACACGACTTAAACGACGAAGAAAAAGAACTGAGAAAATCAGACTTTCATCGCTATTGGTGAAAAATTGGCTTGTTCTTGCGCCAAAAACAGTATCTCCTGCCCCGCTGACTTTTTCTGAAATTTGTGACAAAGTTACTTTCTTTTATGAAAAAAGCTGATATAATAAAACCATAATGAAGACCCGAAAGGAGGATGGCTATATGAAAAGATATGTTTGCACGGTTTGCGGTTATGTTTATGACGAGGAAGCCGAAGGCGTGAAATTCGCAGATCTTCCCGATGATTGGGTATGTCCGTTGTGCGGCGCCGGAAAAGACCAGTTTGAAGAGGAATAACCGGTGCTTTGGGGAAAGAACTTTTGTGGATTGAAGAACCAATATTTTTATAATGAACGGTGAGAAAGGGAGCCTGTTTTCAGGCTCCCTTTCAGGCCGTCAATAAACCGCATATCGCGGTGTTCCAGTAAAAAAGTTAGACCCTTGTGCTCTTCGATAGCAAAGGCCGCAGATATTTGCCCGAAAAGCCCTTGAGTATGTTTATTTATACAGCGGCAGACTCCCTGGCTAATTGCGGGATAGGAACATCTTTTGCCGGTTAAAGGTTTTTGCCGCCAGACGGAGACATAGGGCGTCGAGGATAAAGATGGCGGCGCCCAGCAGGAAAGAGGCGAGATTGCCGAGGAAAAGGAAACCTGTGATCTGGGCGATAAAAAGGGCGATCACCGGCAGGATCACGATGATGCTCAACTGCTGGGCTTCCTGATAGCCCTTGACTTTGGCGGAGATAAACACATTGATCAATACGGCCAACAGGGAAATGGCCGGGGAGATCCAGAACACGGCCAGAATCCAGTTGCCGCTGGGAAAAATCAGCGATCCGAAAAAGCGGTAACCGGCAATATCGATGACCGCGCCGTAAAGCAGGGCGCTGAAAATCGTGATGATTTGCGCCGGCAAAAAGGAAGCCAGCACCTTTGCCAAAAGCAGGTCCTTTTCGCCGATGGGGCTAAAAAGGAGCGTTTCCAAAGTCTTCTTTTCTTTTTCCCCGGCAAAACTGTTGGCGGAAATGATGCTTGCCACCATCACCGGAATCAACATGAACAGTGGAGAAAAGAGATAATTCATGAATAAATAGGCGATCTGTTGGGGCAGCCCCGGAAAGGCCAGAATCTTCTCTTTGATCCCTCCCGCGGGCAGGGTATCGATGATTTTAAGTAGGAATTCAGTGCCGTTTCCTGTCATATTGCTGCTGCCGCTTTGGAAGGAAGCGAGGATGATCAGGGGATAAACAATGACGAAAATCAGAGGAACAAGGATCATCGGCAGCCACATCTGTACGCTGGAACCGATGGAGACAATATCCTTTTTGACAATGGCTTTGATGGCGGTCATGTTCATTTTGCCTGCCTCCTTATTGCAAAATAGAGCGATTCCAAACCGCTGTTTGTTTGTTCCACGCGATAGAGATCGACTTTTTCGGCGAGGGCGCGGATGACGGCGGGGACTTGCTTTTTGGTGGCAACGGTGAGCCGCGCCGAATCATAAGCCGCGTTGCCGGAGAGGGGTTTCCAGGCCACTTCATGGGGTAGAGCGGTGCCGATATCGCCACGGTAGTCAATGCGCAGGGTAACGCTGCCTTCGTATTTTTCTTCCAGTTCGGCGAGGGTGCCGCCTTCGATAACGCGTCCTTTGTCAAGAAAAACGAAACGGGTGCAAAAATGCTCCGCTTCGGCCAGGTTATGGGTGCAGACGAAAACGGTGAGCCGGCCGCTGTTAAGTTCTTTGATGTAGCGGATCAGATCCCGGGCAGACTCCGGATCAAGGCCGGAGGTGGGTTCATCCAAATAGAGTATTTCAGGGTTGTGAATTAAGGCTTTGGCGATGCCCAAACGCTTTTTTAGGCCGGTGCTGAAGGTACCGGTTTTCTGTTTTTGGCGGTCGCTGAGGTGAAAGCGTTCCAAAAGGTCGTCGCTGCGCTTTTTTGCCGTGTCAGTGGCAACACCGTAGAGTTTCGCGAAAAACATTAGGTTTTCCCCGGCGGTCATATGGTCGTAGAGGGAGGCGGTCTCTGTGAGTACGCCGCTGCGTCTCCTGATTTCGTTGCCGTCTTTGACGCTGTCATAACCCATCACGCGGATGACGCCGTCATCAGGAAAAATCACGCCGTTCAGCAGCCGCACCGTTGTGGTTTTCCCCGAGGCGTTGGGTCCCAAAAAGCCGAGAATCTCCCCTTTTCCCAGGGAAACACTGACTTGGTCCACAGCGCGGACACTGCCGAAGGATTTGGATACCTGCTCCATGGTGATGAGGTTTTCCATTCGATCACTCCTTTTCCTGATTTTCCGAAAGCGAAAGAGGCTTTCTATTTTTGCCGGTTTTGTAAAAAAACAGCGCCGCGCAAAGTATAAAAGGTAAGCCGCCGATGAGACCGGTGACGGCGGGTCCCAACAGAGGATTGTAAGTGCCTTTGATGAAATAGAGGGGGAAAGCCGCGCCGGCGTTGATCAGGGAATGGATCATCGCTGCAGGGATCACCGACTTCATTTTAAGAAAGGTATAGCCTTCGATGATGCCCAGAGATACACAGAAGACCACCATGGTCAAAATGCCGAGATAAGGATAACCGAAATAAGCGGTGCCGTAATTATGTCCCATGATGATGACCGGCAAATGCCACAGTCCCCAAATCACCCCGGTGATCAAGAGTGCGCTGCGATCGGAAAGAAACAGGCGCAGTTTGGGCAGCAGGTAGCCGCGCCAACCCAGCTCCTCGCCGAGGGTGGGGATGATGTTGATGACGGGGCCGATCAAAATCACCTGCAAAGCAGAAATCAAAAGCAACGCGGAGACGGAAAGTCCCGTTGCTGTGCTCCCAGGGGCTGTCAATGCTTGCAAAGCGCCGAGGGCGGGATCAAATTGATGGGGAAAAATTAAAAAGTAGAGTAGACCGCTGAAAAACAGCAGTGCGGTAGGGCCGAAATAGATGAGCAGATAGCTCTTGATTTGCCCTTTGAAGCGGGGCCGCAGATAGAATTGTTGAAAACCTTCCTTGGTGATGATCCGCGTCAGGATATTGGCCAAGGATGGAGTGAACATTGCTACTGCGAGGATCACCACGGAGGGGCCGGAGCCGTAGGAGATGCCACATAGCGGCCCGAGGAGAAAGATTGCCCAGGCGGCGGCGAAGGCGATCAGGATAAATACGGTTAAACGCTTTTTGGCCAGGGATTTTTCGTGATTCATGCAATCATACCTCCTGTTGCAGGCTGTTTCGTAGTTTTGCTATGATTTTTAGAAAGTGGGGATCGTCTTTGAGTGCGGCGAAAGCCGGATTCTCGGTGACGGCATTGGCCATGCTCTTGCGAATGGTCTTTTCATCACGGGGCAGGGCGTTGCCAATATCCAGTTGAGCCAGCCAGTTTTCGATCAGGTCAAAAAAATCGTCGCCGTGGAGGCACAGGGGGTAAATATCGCCGGTGACGGTTTCGGTGTATTTTTTTAGCATTTCTAAAGCGCCGTCGTTGTTCTGTTGCATCAGGTAACCGTGGGCGGCATTGAGATAAAAGGGCGCCAGTACGCCGGGATGGAGTTGTTGCAGTCGGAAGGTTGCGGCGACATTTTCCGCCCGGCTCAATGTTTCCCTGAATTTTGCTTTATCATCGACGCAGAGCAGGAGATAAGCGGGAAAAAAATTGAAAAGAACGACGAGGTTTTGGTAAATTCCGCTTTGCAGTACGGTCTTCGCCTCTTTGTTCTGGCCTTTCATTTGGTAAGCCGGGGCGATCAGCGCTTCCGGCGGCAGGGCCGGCTCCATGGCGTCTTCCAGAAGATAAAGGACCGTGTCAGCATCGTTTTCCGCCAAGGCGCAGAAGGCTTCCATATAAAGGGCCTTTTTTGCAGTTTCCACCTCATTGCTACCCTCTTTGACCCGACGGAAAAGCTCTTTGGTTTCTTTTAGCAAAGATGTGGCCTTTTCCCTGTCTTTCACCAATTCCAGGTGATTGACGAGGAGAATGCCCATTTGTAGCAGCAGCGGAAAACAGGCGTAGTATTTTTTGATGATGCGGCGGCATTCGGCCAGCACGGTCTCGAAGGGCTTTTGGCAAAAGTCCGCCGAAAGCCGCAGGTACAGTTTTTGAATATCCTCTTTGGCCATTTGGGGTTGATAGTCGATGAGTTCGTCGACGCTGATATTAAAATAAGCGGCAAGCTGGGGCAGGAAGGTCACATCGGGATAGCTCTGGCCGGTTTCCCACTTGGAAACCGAAGCCTTGGAGACGCCGATATAATTCGCCAGTTCTTCCTGGGTGATCCCTTTTTCCTTCCGCTTGCCCGCCAAAACTCGGGCAATATGAATTTCTTTCATAACAATCACCTCCGTATTATCTTAGCCGGAAAATAGAGGTACGTCAATGGATTTGGCGTTAACTTTGGTTGATAAAATCAACCGTACGTTGTCAGTGTGGATAAATCCACTCTGCTTGTATAGAAATCCGCCAAAATTCGATAATAACGGTAGATCAAATTTCAATATTTTGGAGGGATTGTCCATGTTTCATCGCAAGACCAATTACGAATTAAGCAATTACACGCCGCTGCGGGAGATTTCCGAAAGCAACCGGAACTTTTTCAGCGATCCTCTGGGTTTTTTTAACAGCCGCGGCCTCACCGCTTTTCGCACCGATATCAAAGACAAGGGTGACGCCTATCTCCTCGAAGCCGACTTACCCGGCTTCGCCAAGGAGGATATCGACCTCGTCGTCAACAACGATGTGCTCTCCATCAACGCGGTACGCCATGCGGAGCATGAGGAAAAGGACAGCCAGGGTAAATACGTTTGCCGCGAGCGCTCCTATGGCTCTTACCGTCGCCAGTTTGATATCAGAGACGTCAAAACCGGGGAAATTCAGGCCAAATATGATAACGGCGTCCTGACCTTGAGGATGCCCAAAAAGGAAGGGGACTGGAGCGGCAAGCGCTTGGATATCGAGTGAAGCGTTTCGCCGTTTTCCCCTGGGATTTCTTTACATTCCGGCGCCAAAGTGGTACGATATGGGAAATTCCAAAAGAAAGAAGGCATACATATGGCTCAAATGAAATGGGTTACCCTGCACGTCGCCGATATGCAAAGGAGTCTTGACTTTTACGGTAAGCTGTTGGGCATGAGTGTTACCCAACACATCACGGACCACGGCAATGAAATCAATATGATGGATCCGGGCAGCGGCGCCTGGGTGGAATTGCTGCACCGGGAAGGGGAGACGGTGAACGATCCCGGCCAGGGCATCTCCTTTGGCCTTCAATTTGACGACGTCGAAGCGGTGGTAGCGAAGGTTAAGGACGCCGGCGTCGAGGTGGCAGGCCCCATCAGCCCCAATCCCCACCTGAAATTCTATTTCATCAACGATCCCGACGGTTACACGATTCAATTACTTTAACCGGAAATCTAAGAGAACGCCTTTCTCATCAATAAAGGCGTTCTTTGTTTTAGCACTCTTACAATAAGACTGCTAAAGTAGATAGAATAGACGCTATAATGGAACAAACCATTCCTACTCCGTAGCCGCCGCCTGAAAATGGAATCAGCAAGTAAAGATACCGCCGCCGGGGCTGCTTTAATCCCGGCGGCGGTGTTTTGCTGGAGCGTGTGTTTTAAATCCGGGCCGCTTAGCCCAGACGGGCTTCGGCGGCGGCGATAATCGCGTCGATTTTTGCGGTTACCTCATCGCTGAGGGGTTCAACCCTATGAGTTTCCAAAATCTCCGTCAGTTTTTCATGAACCCGTTGGGCCGTATCCTTGGCGCCGTCGGCTTTCCAGGCGTCATAGGCGCGGCGCTCCATGATGGCGGGCTGCCAAAATTCGGAGCGGAAATGTTTGAAAGTATGCTCCGCCTTAAGGAAGTTGCCACCGGGTCCGACTTCTGTGATGGTGTCGATGCAAATGGTTTCGTCGGATACTTCGAAACCCTTACAATAGCGCTTTGCCATGCTGATGATTTCATCACATAAGACGAGATGATCCACGGAACCGGTCATGCCGATATCCATGAAACCGCAGTCATGAATTAAGTTACCCCCGGTCAATAAACTGATCATGGCTTCCATGGAGACTTCGATGCCGGCTTGGGCGTCAATTTTTTTTGACTCCGTGGCGCCGGTCATATCGAAAGAAGGAATACCGAGGTAACGCATAATTTCATTGGAGGCGCCTAAGATCAGGCTGGTTTCCGGGGCGCCATAAGGTGTTTGCATCGTCTTCATATCCATGGGTGTCCCGGAAGTGCCACCGAGGAAGGGCGCGCCGGGGAAGGCCAGTTGGGCCAGGACAAGTCCGGTGAAAGTATCGGCCAGACCCACGGCGAGGGCGCCGGCAATGGTGGCCGGTGCGGTGCCGCCGAAAATCATCCCCGGCGTGTAGATGCAGGGAACGCCGTATTCCGCGGCAAGCAACAGTTTTTCCAAGGCCTCCTCGGTATGCACCAGAGGGGTCGTCGGTTCGGAATAGACGATCAGGAAGGGTTTTGCTCTCAGTTGTTCCTTGCCGCCGGCTACAGCTTCGCAAATATGGAAGATATCCTCCATATTCTCTTTGTTAAAGGCCCAACCGGCAATGGGTTTGGTTGTATTCCTGACCATGGCGTCGATTTCATGGAGGTCGGCTAAGACCTTCGTTTGATCCCCGATCATGCAGAGTGACATGGCGTAGTCGATGTTGGGCAGAGCGTCTGTTACTTTTGCCGAGGCGGCCGCATCACTTTTCTTTGCGAGGCGACGCTCGCCGGTTTCCGCGTCAAAGAAATAGGGGCAGGTGGGGCCGCCGCCAAAATAGCTGTTGTGACCTTCTAAAAGCATGGCTTGCTCACCGTTGCGGTCATAAATCTGAATCCCGGAAGGCGTTAGGGCAAGGGCCTTTTTTGTGAGCTCCCGGGGAATTTTCACGCGGATACCGTCAACGCTGCAGCCGGCTGCTCCCAGTAGATCACGGGCCTTGTCATAATGGATATCCATGCCGATTTGCTCCATCAGTTGATATCCGCCGTCGATAATCTGATCCATTTTTGCTTCGGTTAATAATCTAAAATCCAGTTGACTAATCATGTAAAATCTCCTTGTCATTATAAAATGTTAATTCATTCAGTAACTGCATCTGCTGTTTTGGCTTCTATGATTTTCTGTTTTCTGATCTTTCTGTTCAAGACCACAGCGGCAATCAGGCCGATCACGGCGAAAGCCAACATCACGAAGAACACGTACTTATAGCCGGTCACACCGGGATAAGC
>DLGE01000002.1 GCA_002482535.1 Peptococcaceae bacterium UBA7702
GCAAAATTGATGGCGGCGTAGCCCCAAATCCAGTCGTTGCCGCTATCCAAACCAAAGGCCCCAAGAATTTGCGGGCCAAAGGTATAAATGGCAAAACAGGGAATCACCTGGCACATCCAAAATAAACCGCAAAACATCAGACGTTTGAAATATTCCTTCTGAAATAGGGCGCGAATACTTGTCTTTTTCGGTACTTCTTCCAAATCAGACAAGCCGGCATCCTCACCCCAAATCTTTTTTACGATTTTTAAGGCGGCGTCCTCCCTGCCGGCCTTCAACAGCCAGCGGGGAGATTCCGGGGCATCAAAACGGCCGATGATTAAAATCAGCGCAGGCACGGCTGCGCTCCCCAGCATCCAAGCCCAACCGTTGGAAAGGGGCAGCAAAAAATAGCCCACAAAAGTCGATGCGATGGCGCCTACATACCAAAGAAACATGATGATGCCCAACATCGGCCCTCTATATTTTGTGGGCGTGAACTCCGTTAGGAGGGAAGTGGAAATCGGATAGTCGGCGCCGATGGCAAGGCCGATTAAAAATCTCAAAGCCACCAACTCTAAGGCACTGTTGATAAACATGCTCATGACGGAAAAGATAATGATGGCGGCCAAGTCAATCAAATACATCACTTTGCGCCCAATGAGATCGGTAATATAACCAAAAATCAAACCGCCGACTAAGATCCCCACCAAAGACGCCGCACCGGAAAGGCCTGTCCAAAAGCTGTCCAGCTCTAAAATCGGATTCAATTGGATCAAGGCGATACCGATGATCACAAGAATATAGCCGTCAAGGAATATCCCACCGCCGGCGAAGATCGTCATTTTCTTTAGAAAAGGAGTAAATTCCGATTGTTCTACAGAGGACATCTACATCATCTCCCTTTTATGGATCATTAAAACATTTAGGTTCTTTTCTGTAAGAAACTACGGCTCGTCATTGAAATCGAGCCCGAAGCCGGACGGCCCCGGGCTCAATGGATGATCTGCCAATACGAATCTTTTATCTTTGTTTGGGCTTTTCGTCTTATTCTCCGACCCTTTTAACGGCTTTATCCAAAATGGCGTCTAATTCAGCGACCACTTCTGCGGGAAGGGAGGGAACCTTATGTTCCGCAAGGAGACGTTTGGTTCTTTCATGCATTCTGGTACGAAAATCGGTGGGATTCTGCTTCCAGAGATCATAACGCTGTCTGTCCATGAGGTCTGGGAACCAAAGTTCGTTCCTGAAGTTTTCATAGGTGTGGGAGTGGGTAATGAATTCACCGCCGGGTCCGACTTCCTTGGTGATGTCGAGAGCGAGGGTTTCAGGTGTGATTTCTATACCGCGTTCAATGCGACGGGCATAACCGATCACTTCGTTCGCCATGGTGATCAAATCAAGATGGGAGGAAGCGGCGGATTCCATGAAGCCGACATCATGAACGAGGTTACCGCCGGAGAGGCAGTTGGAGATCGACTGGAAAGCGCATTCGATGGCGCACTGTTCGTCAACGATCTTGGAATCGCTGGCGCAGCCAGTTTCCCAGCAGGGCAGATCAAGATAATGATAAATATCAGCGACGAGACTGTCACCGAGGCAATGTTCGGGGGTACCGTAGGCAGCCTGGGTGGTGCTCATATCAACAGTCAGAGTAACAATAGCGCCGAGATAGCCGTTGCCGGGATGTACGGACTGGTTTAGAACGAGACCGGCAAGGTTTTCCGCCAAACCTAAGGTCACAGAACCGGCAATGGTCATTGGGGAAACGCAACCGAGCTGAACACCGGAAGGCCAGAGAACGGTGATACCGCGTTCGGCGGCATAAACATGTTTGCGGCCTGCGTCAGCAGGAATGGTCAAAGGAGTGACCGGGTCGCCGGCGTAACAAAGAGCAAAGGGTTTTTCCAGGAAGTTTTCCCAGCTGCCGGCAACAGCCGCCATCATTTCGAACTGTTCTTTGAGACCGTCGACGTCAACGCCCCAGCAGACAATGGGTTTCGTCGTATTCTGGAGCATTTCATGCATTTCGCAGGTATCAGCAATCAGCGGATTCCAATCACGGATGCCGGCGAGGGACATGATGAAATCAATGTTGGGCAGAGCATCGGAAAGGCGGGCGCTGTTGGCAACATCACTCTTTTTGGCTTCGCGTCTTTCATAGGTTTCGAAATCATAATAGAAAGGGTTTGTGGGGCCGTTGCCAAAGAAAACGTTACCGCCGCCGACATCCATTGCATGTTCGCCAAAACGATTGTAGATCTGTACATGACTGGGGGCGGTGCTGATCGCTTTTTTGACGCAGTCTCTGGGAACATAAACCCGGGTGCCTTCCACTCTGCAGCCGTATTTTTCCATGTAATCACGGGCGCCGGGATCCATCACATCCGTACCGACATCCTCGAGAATTTCGAATGCACCGTTGATCATAAGTTCGATTTCTGCTTCTGTTGCTACATGGTAGCGTTTCAAATTTTCTTTATAATGAGATTTGATTCCTTCGATTGCCATTTGATGATCTCCTTTTATTTGATATTGATTTTGTCGTGAACACCTAATACTATTTGCAAAAAATGTGCCAAAAGTAAAGTACAAGCATTTTTTCTAAACCGGGACGATCCTTCCATCAAAGGCAACATCTATCCTATCAATGAAAATTAAAAAATTTGACAGATCAACAAATATTTCGTATAATTCTATACACGCAATAAATATTGCGGCAAATATATTTGCGTTTTGTCGATTTAAGGCAATAAAAATTGCATTCAACAGATCACGGAGAAGAATGTAGAGTGATGATTATGAAAGAATTAAAAAATCCCATCATCAATGTTGAAACTTTATTAAATGTTTTAGAGGGCCTGCATACGGCGATTTATCTGGTCGATCAAAACGGCTGCATGGTTTACGTCAATGAGGCCGCCGAAAAGTTGGAGCATTTTAAGAGGGAAGATACCCTGGGAAAAAATTTAGATGACGTCTATCAATTGACAAATTTTCAAAGAGGGCTGGATTCTCCCACCCTCGACTGTCTGAAAAACGATGTCATCCATAAGGATGAAAATTTGGAATGGTACTCCGGCGACGGCATTGCCGTCAACGCACTGACCAGCTCTGTGCCCCTGATCAACAACGGTAAAAAAATTGGCGTGATCAGCACTGCCGAAGATATCCCCAGCCTCAGGGAGCGCCTTTACAAACTCGGTACGGCCAAGAGAAAAACATCGTACCGTTTACAAAACAAAATGCTGAAAAACGGCACCAATTACGTCTTCGATGATATCGTAGGCCAAAGCGAAGCGATCAAAAGTACGATCACCATTGCCAAACGCTATGCCGAAAAAAGAGCACCGATCATGATTTATGGGGAAACCGGCACCGGTAAGGAGATGTTTGCCCAGAGCATCCACAATGCCAGCCCTTATCTGGCCGGGCCTTTCGTTCCCATCAACTGCGCCGCCATTCCGGAAAATCTGCTGGAAAGTATGTTGTTCGGCACCGTCAAAGGCGCCTTTACCGGCGCCGTTGACAGTGTCGGCCTCTTTGAAAAGGCGGAGAACGGCACCATCTTTCTGGATGAAATCAATTCCATGCCCATCATCCTCCAGGCAAAGATCCTCCGTGCCCTCCAGGAAAAGGAAATCCGCAGGATTGGCGACGACAAAACCCGCAAAATCAATTGCCGGATCATCAGCGCCACCAATAAACTGCCCACCGACGCCATCCGAGACGGGGAATTGCGGGAAGATCTCTTTTACCGCCTTTCCACCGGCATCATCTGGCTGCCCGCGCTGCGAGAAAGGGAAAACGACCTGCGCCCACTGATGGATTATTTCATCGATAAGGCCAACGCCGACTTTCAGATGAACATCGAAGATGTGACGCCATCATTTTACCGTTTGATAAATGACTATTATTGGCCCGGCAATATCCGAGAACTGGCCAATACCATCGAAAGCGCCATCAACCTTACCGCCGACGGCGAGCATTTCCTCGACGTTCAGCATCTTCCCTCCTATTTAAAAAGCCACTTCGCCACGGAACTTTCGCGCCTACCCAACGCCGCCCAGATCTTCAGTGTCCGCGAACAGGACAACCGCGGAAAATTGCCCACCATAGACTTCCATAACGACATCAACACCATGGTGGACGAATACGAAAAGAGCCTGATTGAACTGGCTTTGGCCGGCGCAAGGGGAAATCTCACAAAATGCGGCGAAAAATTGGGGATTTCAAGACAAGCGTTGACCGTTAAAGTAAAAAAATATAATGTTAATATAGATAAATTTAAAAGATAGGACTGCGATTGAAGAGAGCCGGACAACATGTCTGGCTCTCTTTTTTTTTGGCACGAAATTTGCATGTTTGTTCTGTAAGTCGTGAACAAACTTACAGAACCTTTTTAGCGGTACCCCAGAAAAGCCGTGAACAAACTTTTGACTGAATTTACCGGGATTCTTTATGCTCTCAAAATCTCCATTTGTTAAGCACCCATTCATTTGGGCAAGAATTAAATTTAAAAACTGAATATAGAAACTGTATATCACCTTGATATGCTTCTTATTATGAAATAAGGAGGCTCTATTCATGAGTAAATCGAAAGCTTTAAACCGTTGGTTTGTATTATTTATCTTAGCGATTGCCTGCGGTCAGATCTATCAGCTGCCCTATCTCCGATACAGCTATTACGATCAAATGATCACCGCTTTTGCTGTCAACAACACACAATTGGGCACCTTTATGACGGCATTCGGCCTCGGTTCCCTTGTCTGTTACCTCATTGGCGGCGTTCTCGCCATGAAAGTTTCGGACAAGATACTGCTTCCCACAGGGATGATTCTGACCGGGGCCGCCGGTCTCTGGTTTGCCACCTTTCCTTCTTACGGCATCGCCTTATTTATCAGCTTCTTCTGGGCCTTTTCCACTTCTTTAATCTTTTGGCCTGCCGTCATCAACTTCATCCGCGGCCTGGGTACTTCCGCAGAACAAGGTCGTCTTTACGGTCTCTTTGAAGGGCTCCGCGGACTCACTGCCACGGCCATCGGCCTTGTCATCGTCGCCATTTTCAATGCGGCCATGAGCCAGATGGCGGGTCTTCGTACCGTCATTCTGACTTACGCTATCATCGCCATCATTCTCGGCATCATCGTATTCTTTATCGTACCCAACAATAAGGAAGAGAAAAAAGCCCTTGCCGCCGCCAGTAACCAGAGTTCCCTCTTTGCAGGCTTTGGCCAGGCTTTGAAGCTTCCCATCACCTGGATCTGCGCCGGCATTGTCTTTTTCACCATGATGGTCTTTGACTGCCTTGGTTACACCACCCCTTACCTCACTGGCTGTCTCGGCGCCTCCGCCGCTTTTGCCGCTGCTTTCGGCACCATCCGCACCTGGGGTCTACAAGTGGTTGGCGGCACCACCGGCGGGATCATTGCCGACAAAATCGGTTCCTCCGCCAAAACACTGATCGGCGGTTTTACCGTAATCGCCGCCGGCTTTGTGATCTTAAACTTACTGCCGGTAAAATCCAGTATGGTCTGGCCCGCCGCCATTTTCATCCTCGTTTTCGGGGCGGCAATCTATGTCAACCGCGGCGTTTACTTCGCTGTTCTTGATGAAGCGAAGGTTCCCGCCAACATCAACGCGGCTGTCATTGGCATCGTATCCGCCATCGGATTCACTCCCGATGCTTTTATCTACACCGTCATCGGCCATTTCCTCGACACGTATCCCGGCGTTACCGGTTACCACATCACCTATTGGATGGGTGCAATCTGCGGTGTTTGCGGTATCATCTGCGCCATCATTGCCGTAAAGGTGGTTAAAAAAAGCAAGATGCAGTCCACATAAAAGAAACGCTTGCTAAAATACAATAATCTCTAACATTTCCCCGTCAGGGGAACCTCTCCACACTTGTAAGAGGTTCCCCTTTTCCTTTAAGATCATCAAAAAAGTTCTATATTGTATTCGGGAGATTTGATATGAAAGACATGAAAGAAAATTTAGAACGAATTCATCAGGCATCCATGGAGATTCTATCCCGAACCGGTATGAAATTTCATCATCCCGAGGCCGTAGCAATCCTGAAAGATCACGGCGTTTTTATCAAAAACAATGTTGCCCGCTTTACCGAAGATCAGATTTTGCATTGGATCCGTAAAGCGCCATCTTATTTTAATCTTTTTGCCCGAAACCCTGAAAATAATATCGTAATCGGCAAAAATCATATCGAAGTCGCTCCACCTTACGGATGCCCCACCGTTACAGAAAAAAACGGTACCAAACGAAAAGGTACCATCGCCGACTATATCAAGATGGCAAAGCTGTTTCAGGTAAATACTGATTTTCATATCAACGGAGGGTTGATGGTACAACCACATAATATCGACATTCCAACATCTTGTCTTGTCATGTTTTATTTAGCGCTGACCCATTCCGATAAAATCATGCTGATCACTGCGGGCAAAAAAGAATACATGGAAGCGGTCATGGCTTGCGCTGCCACCCTATTCGGCAAAAAAGGAGCATTGAAGGAACACCCTTGTCTTTGTACCATCGTCAATACAAATTCACCGTTGCATCTTGATGCCACGATGACAGATGTTTTGTTGACATTTGCCCGCAACGGCCAGCCTTTTGCCGCCACCAATGGAGCGATGGCAGGATTTACCTCCCCGATGACGTTAGCCGGCACTTTGGCCATAGCCAATGCAGAAGTATTAGCAACGATTGCCCTGACAGAAATGGTCAACCCCGGCACTCCTGTTATCTATGGGTCACAGTGCACCGTTGCCGATATGAAAACTGGTCAGATGGCATGCGGTTCCGCCGAAGGAGTGATCTGCGCAAAATATATTTCTTTGCTGTCAGACTTTTATGGCCTTCCCTCCAGGGGCGGCGGCGCTCTCACCGATGCGAAACTTCCCGATGCGCAGGCAGGAATGGAATCCATGATGATGCTAATGACAAATTATGCCAACAACACAAATCTGATCATTCACGCCGCCGGCATATTGGATTCTTACCTCTCCATTTCCTTTGAAAAGATGATTCTTGATTTTGAAATCCTTCGTTATATCAAACGTTTTTCTCGGGAAATTGAGATGAACGATGATACGATTCCTCTGAATCTTATCGATGAAGTCGGCCACGAAGGAGAGTTTTTGACCAAAGAACATACTTTGGATCATTGTCGCACAGAACCGTTGTTACGCCGTATTGCCTCCTGCGGAAAAGTGGCAAACCAGCTTCATCAAATTGATCTGAATATGGAAATCGAGTATCGCCGGCTGATGGATGGTTACAAGAAGCCGGAAGTTGATGGAACGAAGCTTGAAGAAATTAAATACATATTAACAGAATTTGATATCAATCGATCTTTACTAAACCAAATAGACACGATGTAAAAGAGCAGCCCCATTCATCTGAAACCACTGCTGTTTATGGACGGATAAAACCCCAAGGCCAAAAGACCTTGGGGCATCCTTAAACCATCACAAAGGTGATTATTTGAGATTGTCTTCCGCTCTCTTTAGAATCGCGTCAAGCTCCTTGATGACTTCCTCGGAAAGAGGCTCCGGCTTGTGTTCTGCCAGGATACCGGCAGTTTTGTTATGGATACGGGTACGCATATCGGAAGGATCGAGAATCCAGCTCTGATAGCTGCGATGATCCATCAAAGTCGGCCTCCACATTTCGTTGCGGAAATTTTGGAAGGTATGCTCATGGGTGAGAAACTGACCGCCGGCGCCGATCTCTTTGATGGCATCAAAGGCCAGGGTATTTTTGTTGATTTCCACACCACGGGCAATGCGCCGGGCGTAACCGATCACCTCGTCACAGAGCACGATCTGCTCCAAAGACGCGCTCATGGCAGCATCCATAAAACCGACATCATGGACGAGATGCCCTCCGCTCAACGCATTGGAAAGAATCTGCATGGATACTTCGATGGCCGACTGTTCGTCAACGGCTTTGGAGTCGGTAACGCCTCCGGTTTGGAACATCGGCAGATCAAGATAATGAAAGATATCGGCAACGATGCTTTCAGCAAGGCTATGTTCAGGACTGCCGTAGCTGCTCTGGCTGGTGGCCATATCAACGGAGACAATCACAACGCCGCCGACGAAAACAGATCCTTCTTTGATCAGCTGAGAGAGCACGAGGCCGCAGAAAACTTCAGCTAACCCCATAGAGATGCTGCCTGCCAGGGTAACGGGGGAAGTAGAGCCGGGTTGAGGACCGGTGGGCCAGATGATCGGCAAACCCGCGTCGATCCCATAAGCAAGCTTATCATATAATAGCTCATTGATGACCAGAGGTGTAATGGGGCAACCCGGGAAGATCGCCAGGAACGGCTTTTCCCGCAACTGGCCGAGACCGCCGGCAACGGCGGCGGCCATATCCACTTCCGCTTTAAAATTATCAACGTCAAGACCCCAGGCAATGATGGGTTTGGTGGTGTTGGGCAGTATTTCCCGGAGTTCAACAACGTCGGCGATGCGCTGGTCACAGTCGGAAACCTGAGCCAGCCCCATGATAAAATCAAGATTGGGGCAAGCATCGGATACCAGAGCGTTCTTCGCGACATCTGCTCTTACAGCCGGTCTTCGTTCTCCTGTTTCAAAATCGTTATAAGAGGGGTTTGTGGGACCGTTGCCGTAATAGTTGGCGGTACCGCCGGCCCGGATCGCATCGTTACCATTTCTGTCGTAGAGCACCATTTCCGAGGGAGCGGAAGCAATGGCTGCTTTCACCAGGGAAGCGGGAATCTTTACGATTTCACCTTGGGCCATGCAGCCGGCCTTGACGAGACGTTCGATGGCAGCGGGATTTTTGATCATCAAACCGATTTCCGACATTACCTTTAAGGCAGCCTCGATCAGCTGCTCACATTCCGCTTCCGAAACGGCATGATATTTTGTTTGATTTTTGTAATAAAAAGATTGAATTCCTTCGATAGACATCATTCTACTCCTTTGCATACTTTGTTGTAATTTTTAAGTCGTGAACATCTATAGAATATTGCAATTTCTATGCCAAAAAAAGCGCCGTTTCCTTCCTCCTCGCGCTCTTTTTTGGCAGTAAAAAGGCTCTATGGGCAATTTTAATTCCCGGAATTTTTATTGCATTTGATCATTTTGCAATTTTAATTGCATTTTTTAGGAGGCCCCAATGAATAAAGACATCATGACCAAGGGACTGTTCATCGACATCATCGAGCATCTTTATGTCGCCGTATATATCATTGATAAAGACGGCAACATGATCTATCTCAATCAAGCAGCCAAAAAAATGGATCATTTAGAAGATGAGGAAGTTCTCGGCGAAAATCTCGCGGAAATCTATTGCGGCACCGTTTTTCAGGAAAGCATGAATTCCCCTTGCCTCGACACTTTGAACTCGGGAAAACCCCACATACAGGAAAACCTGGAATGGTTCTTGGCTGACGGAGCCAGGGTAAACGCCATTACCAGCACGTATCCGATCAAAGAAAAGGGGGAAATCAAAGGCGTTTACGCCATCTCGGAAAACGTCGAGCAATTAAAAAAGCACCTCATCAAAGAAGGTGCTTTCGGCAATAAAAAGACATATCGTTTTCGCAATAAAATGATGAAAAACGGTACACAGTATGTGTTTAACGATATCATCGGTGAAAGTGAACTGATCAAAAACGCCATCGCCATGGCTCGGCGCTTCGCCGCCAAAAAATTGCCGATCATGATTTACGGTGAGACCGGTACCGGCAAGGAAATGTTTGCCCAGAGCATCCATAACGCCAGCTCTTTTGTGGCGGGACCCTTTATGCCCATCAACTGTGCCGCCATCCCCGAAACGCTGCTGGAGAGCATCCTCTTCGGTACGGCGAAAGGCGCCTTTACCGGTGCCGTGGACAATCCCGGTTTACTGGAAAAAGCGGAAAACGGCACGGTCTTTCTGGATGAAATCAACTCCATGCCGGTTCAGCTCCAAGCCAAACTGCTCCGGGCGCTACAGGAAAAAGAGGTACAGCGCATCGGCGACAATAAAGTACGAAAGCTTCATTGCCGCATCATTAGCGCTACCAATCAACTGCCCAGCGACGCCATTCGCGCCCACGAATTAAGGGAAGACCTTTTTTACCGCCTTTCCACCGGTATGATCTGGATCCCCTCTCTACATGAACGCAGTGAAGATATTGACGCTCTCGTGGATTTCTTCATCGTGAAGAATAATGAAGAAATGGAAACAACGATCTTGGCCCCCTCAGCAGAACTGAAAAAACTGTTTCATGCTTATCTTTGGCCTGGTAACATCAGAGAACTGGCCAATGCCGTGGAAAGCTCGATGAATATGACAACCCCAGGTGAGACTACCCTTGACCTTCGCCATCTGCCAACCTACTTGAAGCAGCATTTCAGTGAAGAACTTGCATCCGTTCCCGAAGCCCAAGCAATCTTTTCTCTTCGCAACGAACACCGCTACAGCGATATGCCGGTGATCCATCTCCATAACGATATCAACACCATGGTCGATTCTTATGAAAAAGAAATTCTGAAGTTTGCCCTAACCAGTACCAGGGGGCATCTCTGCCGCTGCAGCGAGAAATTGGGAATTTCCCGACAGAGCCTTTCCGTAAAGCTGAAAAAATACAACCTTGACCCCCAGAAATTCAAAATTAAATAAGCCGCAGGTAAAAGTGCCTGCGGCTTCAGATTATTATTGCTTATTCAAACAATCTGCTGACGGACAAATTATTGTTCACCGAACGGATCGCTTCGCCGAGGAGGGAACCGACGGAGAGGATCTTGAACTTCTCGTTTTCCAAAACAGCGGGGCTTCTCTGTGGAATCGTATTGGTGACCACCACTTCCTTGATTTTGGAGTGAGTCAGCCGTTCCACGGCGGGGCCGCTAAAGAGGGCGTGGGTACAACAAACATGGATCTCCTTGGCGCCCCGATTCAAAATGGCGTCGGCGCCCAAACAGATGGTACCGGCGGAATCGATGATATCGTCCACCATGATGCAGGCTTTATCCTTGATATCGCCGATGATGTTCATGATTTCCGCTTCTCCCGGTTTGGGCCGGCGTTTGTCAATGATGGCGATACCGCAATGGAGCCGTCCCGCCAGATCTCTGGCGCGAATCACGCCGCCGATATCTGGGGAAACGACAACAACATCGTCGTTAAATTGCTTTTTCTTATAGTAATTGGCTAAGATGGGCATGGCCGAAAGGTGCTCCATGGGGATATCAAAAAACCCCTCAATGGCTTTGGCGTGGAGATCCATACAGATGATACGGTCCGCACCGGCGGCAGTGATCAAGTTGGCCACCAACTTGGCGCTGATCGGATCCCGGGGTTTGCTTTTCCGTTCCTGGCGGGCATATCCGTAATAAGGCACCACCGCCGTGATCTGCCTGGCCGAAGAGCGCCGCATGGCATCGATCATCACCAAAAGCTCCATGAGATTGTCATTGACCTTGGGACAGGTAGGCTGCAAAATGTATACATCACAACCTCTGACGCTCTCATCGATGTAAGTCGCAACTTCACCGTCACGGAAGCGCTGCACCATACAGTCGCCAAGACTGATTTTAAGGTGATCCGCCATTTCCCTGGCAAGCGTCGGGTTTGCGTTGCCCGCAAATAATTTCAATGTCATCTCGTTCATTCATAGCCCTCCATTGTTTTCATATAACATTAAAAGCGAAAATCAAACATCATTTATTTTTTATTCAAATTCCGAAACCGCGCCGCCCAACCTTCCACATTGGTCTGATGATTCCGGGCCACTGCCAAAGCGTCGGTGGGAACATCCTTCGTGATGGTACTTCCAGCGCCGATATAGGCGCCGTCCTCAATATGAATGGGAGAAACGAGATTGACGTTGCAGCCGACAAAAGCACCGTCTCCAATGGTGGTGCGGGTCTTATGGAAACCGTCGTAGTTACAGGTGATCGTACCGCAGGCAATGTTGCAGCCGCTGCCGATGTCACTGTCACCGACGTAGGTCAGATGAGGCACCTTGGTATGTTCGCCGATGTTGCTGTTCTTGACTTCCACAAAATCGCCGATTTTGACGTGATCCGCCAAAACAGTGCCGGGGCGAAGGTAAGAAAAAGGACCGATGCAGCAAACATCGCCGATTTTGGCTTTCTGGGCGACGCTGCGCCAAAAGGTCACTCCGTCGCCTAAAACCGTATCGATCAATTCGGCGTTGGGTCCTATACGGCAGTTCGCGCCGATTACGGTCTTACCCCTGATCACGGAAAAGGGCTCGATGACGGTATCCGCACCGATTTCCGCCGCCGTATCAATCCAGGTCGTATCGGGATCGATCAAGGTCACACCGTCTCTCATCGCCGCCTCAGCTTTGCGGCGGCGCAGAATTTTGGCGGCCTCCGCCAGCTGCGCCCGGTCGTTGACACCTTTGACCTCCTCAAAATCATCGATTACATAGGCGCCGGTTTTGCCGCCGGTTTCATAACAAATCGCGACGGTATCCGTAAGATAAAGTTCCCCCTGGCAGTTATTGTGCGCCAGCTGCCCTACGGCTTTTTTCAAAAAAGCGAGATCAAAACAGTAAACACCGCTATTGATCTCCTGTACCGCCTTTTCCGCGGCAGAGGCGTCTTTTTCTTCCACAATACGGCAAACCTGATTGTTTTCATCGCGGATGATACGGCCATAGCCGAAAGGCTCCGCCAGGGACGCGGTGAGCACGGTAACGAGGTTGCCACAATTCTCGTGGCAGGCCAGTAAAGCGGATAACGTTTCCCCGCGCAAAAGCGGTGTATCGCCGCAAAGAACCAAAACGGTACCGTTTTCTTTATCAGCAAAGGCACTGTTTAACGCAGTTTTTACGGCGTGGCCCGTCCCCTTCTGCTCCTCCTGTAAAACGAAGGCGGTTTCACCGGCAAAGGCGGCCTCAACTTCTGCTTTGCCGTGACCGACGACCGTAAAAATACCATCGTTTTCGATGGCCCCGGCGGCGGCCAACACATGATAGAGCATGGGATGAAAGGCAACCTCATGCAGGACTTTGGGCAGATCGGATTTCATGCGCGTACCCTTCCCCGCGGCCAAAATCAGGATATATTTTGACAAAAAAGATCACTCCATTACATATTCAAAAATGAATGACAATGGAGGAAAACATATTTCTCCATTTTCACAATGATATTATATCTCTTTTCCCTTAAAAATGCAAATAGCCGCAGAAAAGTAGGGACGGATTTCTCCGCCCCTTGACTGCGGCATTTTTGATCTCAAAAAAACGGAAGGGGGAACGTTCCCGCGCGCTTCCATTTTATTCTGCACGTTCTTCGACGACTTGTTCTTCACCCGCGGCCAGCGCTTCTTCATACTTTTCCAGAACTCTTGCCTGTAGAATATCACGAGCTTCCTGCGAAATCGGGTGAGCGATATCACGAAATTCTCCGGTCGGCGTTTTCCTGCTTGGCATTGCTACAAAAAGACCGTTCTGTCCGTCGACCACTTTGACATCATGAATCACAAACGCGTCGTCAAGGGTCACGGAAACAATCGCTTTCATCTTACCTTCGGCCAGGATCTTTCTGACTCTCACGTCGGTAATATTCACGATTATTCCCCCTCTCATATGTTAGATTAGTGAATAATTCAACATTATACATAAAATTCCTTCTTGTTTTCAACAAAAAATATAATTTTTTGTCATTTATTTGATTTTCAGCCCTGTTTTTGAAGATTACCCGGGAAAAACAACGTAATTGTCAAGGCAAAATCCACAAAACGTAAAAATATGCTTCCATCTGTATAACATCTTCCCTTTCGCGGCGGGCTTTTTTGATGATCAACGAAAAAGGATACCACAAAAAGCTTTCCCGTTTCAAAGCCATTTTACGATAAAACCTTTTTATCCATATTCAAACCTATGATATACCGAAGCCACCGCCATATTTTTGGTAGCAACCAAGGCCGATACGGGAAACGGTAAGAAGCTAAGAAAATACCCGCGAAAATTCGCGGGTATTGCTTTACATGATCATTTTTGCATTTCTTCTTCGCTGAAAATGCCCTTCGTCACGGGATAAACGTGATCAATCCTGCCCAATTCCGGTGGGGACGCTTTCATTAAGTTTTGCGCCGCCTTTTTCTCCGCAAGGGCGAAGACTGTGGGACCGCTGCCGCTCATCAGATGAGGCAGAGCGTATGCCTCCAATTGATCGGAAAGCTTCCTCAAAGCGGCATAACGAGGAAAGGTGGCTTTTTCCAAACCGTTGTAGAGGGCGTAGAGAACCCCTTCCCTACTCGCTTTTTCCAAGGCGTGAAGCATCGGTTCAACGGGTACTTGGGTCACACCGAGGGCGATTTCATCATAAGCTTTGAAAATCTCCGGCGTGGAAACGTGAAAGCCACCGTGAAAGAGCAGGATATCCCAGTGGGGCAGCGGCGGCAGCGGTTTTAACCGTTCACCGATACCGGTGGCCAGCATGGTGCCGCCAAAATAACAAAAGGCCACGTCAGCGCCGACTTCCCGGCAGACAGCAACGATCTCCTCTGCGCACAAATCCAATTGATAATGGTCGGTGACAGCGCGGAGCACGGCGGCGGCGTTGCCGCTGCCGCCGGCGAGACCGGCGCCGACGGGAATCTTTTTATCCAAGGTGACAGCGATTTCACCGGGCAAATGGTAGTGTTCTTTCAGCAAGTACCACATGCGATAGACGCTGTTTTTTTCCCTTGGGCCGAGATCCGCACCACCACAATCAAGGGAAAAAACCGTCCTTTCAAAATCGACGGTAACCCCGTCGAAGAGGGAAACGGATTGCATCACACTGGTTAAGGTATGGTAACCGTCCTTCCGCTTTCCCTCCACCTGCAAAAACAGATTGATTTTGGCGGCGTTGTAATAAGCCGGCATCAGAAACTGACCTGATCCAAGTGGTCCTTTAAGCGCTTTGCTGCCTCAATGACCCGGTCTTCGGCAATGGTCAGGGAAATCCTAAAATAGCCTTCGCCATTGGGGCCGTAACCGTTACCGGGAGTCAGCATCACGGCGGTTTTTTCCAAAACGTATTCGGAAAAGCTTTCCGAGGTATACCCTTTGGGCACCGGCGCCCAGATGTAAAACGTGGCTTGGGGTTTTTTCAGCTGCCAGCCGAGGTCATTGAACACATCCACCACCACATCGCGGCGGCGGCTGTAGATTTGCTGCATTTCCCCGATGGCCGCGTCACCTTGGGCGAGGCCTTGCATCGCGGCGTACTGTACCGCCTGGAAAGCGCCGGAATCGACGTTGCTCTTATAGCGGCCCAAGGTTTCGATGACCTTGGCGTTGCCCACGGCAAAGCCCACGCGCCAGCCGGTCATATTAAAGGGCTTGGAAACGGAATTGAATTCGATGCCCACATCCTTTGCCCCTTCGACCTCCATAAAACTCGGGGGAACATAGCCGTCGTAGGAAACTTCGGAATAGGCGGCGTCGTGACAGATGATGATATCGTATTTTTTCGCAAAAGCGACGGCTTCCGCAAAGAATTCCTTTGTGGCCGTGGCTCCCGTGGGATTGTTGGGGTAGTTCAAAAACATCAACTTGGCCTTGGCGGCAATTTCCGCCGGGATGGCGGCAAAATCCGGCAGGTAGCCGTTTTCTTCTTTCAACGGCATATAGTAGGGTTCTCCTCCCGCCAGCATCGTACCGATGCCGTAAACGGGATAGCCGGGATCGGGAACCAAGTTGATATCGCCGGGATCCACATAACAATAATTGATATTGGCAATCCCCTCTTTGGAACCGATCAGAGCCACCACTTCCGTTTTGGCGTCCAGCTCCACGCCGAAGCGTTTTTGATACCATTGGGCCACGCTCTGGCGAAAGGAAAGCATCCCCACGGAAGAGGGATATTGATGATTGGCGGGGTTTTTGATCTCTTCCGCCATTTTTTCAACGATGAAATCCGGCGTCGGCAAATCAGGGTCGCCGATGCCGAAACTGATCACATCAATGCCGCGGCTTTTCAATTCATCGATTTTTTTCTCGATGCGGGCAAAAAGATAAGGAGGGATGCTCTGCATCCGTTTGGCTTCCTGTTTCATGTCGTGCTCCTTTCCTTCTCGTTCAAAGGTTATATTCGTAAATGCCCTCAGCCACAAAGGCCACAGGGCCTGTCATGACCACATGCTCATTTTCACTCCAGTGGCAGATCAAATCACCGCCGCGAAGGCGCACCGTGACTTCCCTGCCGGTGTAGCCATTGAGCACCGATGCCACCACAGAGGCGCATGCTCCCGTGCCACAGGCTAAGGTTTCACCGCAGCCCCGCTCAAACACACGCACATTGATTTCCCCGTCGCTGACAATTTCCACAAATTCCACATTGGTCTTTTCCGGGAACAGGGAATCTTTTTCCAGCTTGGGGCCAAGGAGGTCAAAGGGCGCTTCGGTCAACTGCTTCCAAAAGGTTACCACGTGGGGATTTCCCATGGAAACGCAGCTCAATTCAATTTCCTCATCCTGAAACACGTAGGGGTAGCCAATGGCCTGCTCCCCGCCGATATTCACCGGAATGGAGAGGGGATCAAGGCGGGGTACGCCCATATCCACTTCCACCTTTTCCACGATATCCCCGTGAAAGATAAGACGGGGGCGAATGGTGCCGGCGTCGGTTTCCACGGTCATTTCGGTTTTAGTAACAAAGCCATTTTTATGGACGTACGCCGCGAAGCAGCGGATGCCGTTGCCGCACATTTGAGCAAAGGTGCCGTCGCTGTTGATGATCCGCATCCGGATATCGCAGAGATCCGATGGGAGCACAATCAAAACACCGTCGGCGCCGATCCCGAAATGACGGTCGCAAACCTGCTTGGCAAAATCGCTGAGGTCTTCGGGAAGTTCGTTATGGATCCCGTCAAGGATGATAAAATCATTGCCGAGTCCGTTCATTTTGGTAAAATCAACTTTCAAGGGAATTCCTCCGTTTATCAATATTTGGCCAGATATTGCTCAATTTCCCACGGCGTTACGGTGCTGTTAAAAGCGGCAAATTCTCCTCTTTTGGCCTCGCAGAAGCAGGCAGTCACATGTTCGCCCAGAGTATCTACGATAACGTCGTCTTTTAAAAGTTCCCCCACGGCCTCATCAAGGGAATGGGGCAGGCAATCGATGCCCAGCTCTTTGCGGTCGGCGGCGGTCAATTGATAGAGGTTGCGGTCGCAGGCCGGAGGCGGCTCAATTTTATTTTTGATGCCGTCGAGACCGGCGGCGAGCATCACCGCTTCCGCCAGATAAGGATTGGCGGCGGGATCGGGGGAACGCAGTTCCAGCCGGGTGGAATTACCGCGCTTGGCGGGAACGCGCACAAGAGGGCTGCGGTTCTTCCCGGACCAGGCGATGTAAACCGGCGCTTCGTAGCCGGTGATCAAGCGCTTGTAGGAATTGACCACGGGGTTGGTGATGGCGGTAAAGGCTTTCACATGTTTCAGCAGACCGCCAATATAATAATACGCGGTTTCAGACAGTTCGTTCTTGCCGTTTTCATCAAAAAAGACGTTGTTGCCTTCTTTATCGCAAAGGCTTTGGTTCATGTGCATACCGCTGCCGGCGATGCCCTCGATGGGTTTGGGCATAAAGGTGGCATGGAGGCCGTGACGGGAAGCCACAGAGCGCACGATCAATTTAAAGGTCTGGATGCGGTCGGCGGCGGCCAGGGCTTCGCCGTATTTAAAGTCAATTTCATGCTGGCCCGGAGCGCATTCGTGGTGAGACGCCTCCACTTCGTAGCCCATTTCTTCCAGGGAATTGACCATTTCCCGGCGGGCATAGGAACCCTGATCCACAGGGGAAAGATCGAAATAGCCGGCCTGGTCATGGGTGGTCAAGGTAGGAGCACCGTCGCTGTCGGTACGGAAAAGGAAAAATTCCGCTTCCGGGCCGACATTTAAAATGTATCCCATATCCGCCGCTTTTTTTAGCGTTTTTCTCAAAACGCAGCGGGGGTCACCGATGAACGGCTCTCCATTGCTGTCGTGAACATCGCAGATCAGACGGGCGATGGAGCCTTCCGAATAATCCCAGGGGAAATGCTGCCAAGTATCGAAATCCGGTTTCAGATACATGTCGCTTTCCTCAATGCGGGCAAAGCCTTCCACGGAAGAGCCGTCAAACATGATTTCGCCGTTGAGGGCTTTTTCCAACTGGGAAACAGGCAGGCTGACATTTTTCAGGATACCGAAGACATCGCTGAACTGCATACGAATAAAGCGTATGTTGCGCTCCTCGACCTCGGCCATTATTTGATCTGCGGTATATCTACCCATCAGAACACCTCCAAAATCCTTGGTTATAAAAAAACCATATTATTTATAGTATACAATAAACTCCTTTTATTGCAAAGAGTATTTTCCTGTTTCCGTCATATTTTCACTGATTTTTGCTATAAATAGAACAAAGAATGAACCCGAGGTGTCCCATGAGCAAACGCAGTCACCACAGACCCGCCAACACGGTCAACATCAACGAATTGGCGGAAGCATTGAATAAAGCGGGCTATTCTCAATCCAACAATAACATGGCCGGACTCCCTCCGGGCATGGGCGGACAGCAAAATGGCGCCAATCCCCTGGGCGGCCTATTTGGTGGGGGCGGCAATAATTCTCCCAATAATATCACCAACAGCCTCGGCGCCCTCACCAGTATTTTGGGAGGCCAAGGCGGCCAGATGCCGAACATGGGCGCCATGGCTGGCATGGGCGGTATGGGTGGTATGCCCAGTATGGGCGGTATGGGTGGTATGCCCGGTATGGGTGGTATGCCCGGTATGGGCGGTATGCCCCAAATGCCGATGAACCAGGGGATGCCGCAGATGCCGCCAACAAATGCCTTCGCCAACAGCGCGTCTCCCTCCTACGCACCACCGGCGGCCCCCCGCCCGCAGCAAACGACTCAGGCGGCAACGCCGCCAAGCCAGGGGACGCAGCCGACGCAGCCGGCACCAACCACGGACATGGAAATGATCAAAGATCTTTTTAAAGAAATTTTAGAAATCCTAAAAGAAAAGGAATAGAGCACAAAACATCGTTCACCGTCCCATCCGGCGATGTCCTCAGCACCCCAGGAAAAACGAAAGAAAATAGACGCCGACAGCAGGGCCAAAAGATCCCTGCCCGGCGTCTTTGCCGTTTTATTTCTTTTTTTTCGTATTTTTTATATGCTTCGCTTCCTGTGTATTTTTTGTTTTTACCGACTTCCCCGGTTTTTTCGCTGTTGACGCTTTCTTCCCATGATCCAAGGGGCTCGCTTTCCGGTTGCGGTATAGGAGGATTGCCCCGGCGATGACGATCAGCACGACGCTGAGGACCTGTGCCTGACGCAGGGGGCCGATCATCAGACTGTCCATACGCAGGCCTTCGATGAAGAAGCGACCGACAGAATAGGCGATCAAATAGACCAAAACCACATTGCCGTTGCGCTTCGACTTTTTAAATAGCGCCATCAAAAGGATAAAAACAAGCAAATCCCAAAGGGATTCATAGAGAAAGGTCGGATGATGGAGCTCTTGGTCGGCGGCAACGTGAATGCCCCAAGGAAGCGTCGTGACGCTGCCGTAGGCTTCACCGTTTAAATAATTCCCCCAACGACCGATGGCTTGTCCCAAAACCACGGCGGGGGCGAAACAGTCGAGAACGCCGAAGAAATCCATCTGATACTTGCGGCAGCCGATGAAGATGACGAGGATCCCGGCGAGGAGGCCGCCGTGGATGGCAAGGCCGCCCCGCCAGGTTTGAAAGATCAGGAGGGGATCATCGGCATACATCCCCGTATCCCAGCTGAAAATCACGTAATAGAGCCTGGCGCCCACAACGGCGCAGGGAATGAGTAGCAAAAAGATCGTCCAAAGATGATCGATATCATAACCCCTCTTGGTCGCCAAGAACTGCACCAAAAAGACACCGATGATAAAGGCGGCGCTGATCAAAATGCCATACCAATGAATGGGCCAGGAACCGATGGTGAACGCAACTGAATTCATATTCGCCTCCATAAATTATGTTTATTTTACCAAAAGGAAGCTGTTCTTTCAACCTTTTCACAAAAACATGACAGAAAATCAGCAAATCCGCCAAAAGAATAAATAAAGATACGGAAAAAGAGTTGACTTTGACCCAAGTTCAAAGTATATAATAATGTTATGTTTGTGTAAAACGGAAAAGAAAGGGTACGATTCATGGAAACGAACAAAAAAGGAGTCATTCTCTGTCTCCTTGCAGCCTTTTGCTATGCCCTCGGTCCCATCATTGGCAAACTGCTTTACAGCACGGGTTTTCCCTGGCAGGTGGTGGTCTGCTGCCGGGGCATGATCCCGGCAGTTCTCGTCTTTTTGTTCGCGCTGTTTTTTGCCAGAAACGTCTTTCAGATCAAAAAGGAACACCTTCATCTGTTCTTATTGAATGGCCTCTGTTTTGGTCTCATCTCGCTTTGTAATTACTGCGCTCTTTATTATATCAACGCTTCCGTGGCAACGGTTCTCCTCTATACGCTGCCCGTCTTCACGGTGCTGCTCTCCCGCTTCATGCTGAAGGAAAAATTCAGCGTCACCAAAATCATCGCCATGGTGCTGGTTTTTTGTGGTACGGTGCTCATCATCAACCTCACCAACATGGAGGATATCGCCGCCCATCCCGGCACTATGATATTCGGCATCCCCTCGGTGGTATTCGGTATCATACTCGGCTTGCTGTCCGGGCTTTTAAGCTCTTTGTATACGATTTTCACCAGAAAACTCAACTGCCATTACGAAGGTTGGACCGTCAATTCCTGGTGTTACTTTTTGGGATTTCCCGTTTTTCTGCTCGTCGGCGCCGGGCCCATCGCGTCCTTCCCCTGGCAGCCAAGCCTGGTCTTTTTCATCATCATCACGGCCCTCGTCGGCCTTGCCGCCTATTCCCTTTATTCCCTCAGCATGCAATACATCAACGCCGGCAAGGCAAGTTTGCTGGTCAGCTTGGATCCCGTGATCAGCGTCACCCTGTCCGTGGTGATTTTAGGCGAAGCCCTCACCCTTTTACAGCTTTTGGGCTGCCTTTTGGTGGGCGGCGGCATCCTCGTTATGGAGCGGGGCTACGCCTGTTACCGCTATTTTCAATGTCGTAAGGAGAATGCTTCATGAGCAAAAAAGGGCTGAAAGGCCTTATGTTCGTTATTCTATCCAGTTTCCTCTGGGCTGTTACGGGGATTATCAGCAAAGCTCTTTTCAATGAGGGCGGAACGCCGATTTTAATGATTTTCACCCGCAATATGGTGGGTGTTTTCTGCCTTGCCCTGTTTTTCTGTTTCTACAACAGAAAACTGTTTCGCCTGGATAAAGCTTATTTGAAGCCGCTAATTCTTTGCAGCGTGTTTCTTTTCATCTATTCCGCGTCCTATTTTTTCAGTATTTACTATCTCGATGTCTCCGTCGCCATGGTGCTGCTTTATATGTATCCCACCATTGTGGCCGTGTCCTCCGTCTTTGTCTTCAAAGAACGCCTCACCGTTAAAATCATCGCCGCGCTGCTATTGACCGCCTGCGGCATGGTGCTGACGCTGAATCTGCTTTCCCGGGGTATCGGCGAGGTGTCCTCCCTCGGCCTGCTGCTCAGTTTTTCCTCAGCCTTCGGGGCAGCTTGGTATAGCATCTATGTAAAAAAGCTCTCCGTGGCCTACCACGCCACCACCATCAATTTTTACGGTCTGCTGCTCACGGTTTTCGGCTACGGCATTTTAGCGCTGTTTTCCCTGAAGAACGGTTTCCTCTCCACCCCCGAACTGGCCGGCTCCGTTGCCATGGCCTTTCCTTACGTCGGCGGCCTGCTCTTATTCGCCATTGGCGTAACCTACCTTTCGCCAAGCTTCGCTTCAATTTTTGGTTCCACGGAACCGGTTTTCGGCACGGTCATGGCCGTAATTTTCCTAGGCGACGTGATCTCTGTCAGTCAGATTGCCGGCATCGCCCTGGTCTTTTCCGCCATCATCATCCTACAGCTGCCGTTCAAGAGAAAACGCTTAGATAAAGAGAAAGAAGAGGAAGAAGAGGAGCGAACCAAAAATACACCCTGTGAATGTCCCAATACCATCCACGGTGTTTGACAGGCCTTTCACAAAAATAATATACCCTCTCACGGTATAACCGGAGAGGGTATTTCTTTTATTCACTTCATTAGTTGCACTTGGAAAATCCGCATTGAGGGCAAATCACACAGCCACCTTCATGAAGGATATCGGCGCCGCATTCAGGACAAAAGCGCATCTTGGCGGAGTCTAACTGGAACGATATGTGATCGGGGATTTTCGGCAGTTTCTCAACGACCGTCTCCGTTTTTTCTCCTTGAACAGACTTTTCCGCCTGGAGCAAAACTTTGGCAATGGCGTCGGGGCAGGAAAGCACCGAAAGCCCCTTCTGCCGGATGGTGGAGGGACAGCGAATGCCCTTCAATTGTTTGATCACATCTTCGATGCCGATGCCGCTGCGCAAAGAAAGGGAGGCCAAACGACCCACTGCCTCGGATTGGGAGGGGCAGCCGCCGTGCTTGCCGGTATTGGTGAACACTTCGCAAATGCCCTGATCATCATAGTTGACGGTGACATAGAGCTTGCCGCAGCCGATGTAAACCTGTTCCGTAAAGCCGCGCATCACCGCGGGCCGGGGCCGGGGACCGAGGCTACCAAAGGTTTCCGACGGCTCCTTTGCCGCGATCTCCTGCTCACCGACGCCGATGCTCAGCACCTGGGCGTCACGGCTGTGATCACGGTAAATGGTAACGCCCTTACACCCCTGCTTCCAGGCAAGGAGATAGACTTCTTCCACTTCATCCCTGGTTGCGTCTCTCTTAAAATTGACGGTTTTGGAAACCGCGTTATCGGTATATTTCTGAAAGGCCGCCTGCATCCGAATGTGCCATTGGGGACTCACGTCATGGGCGGAAACAAAGATTCGCTTTAAATCAGCGGGCACCGCCTCGATGTGGGCAAGGGTGCCTTCTTCGGCGATCTGACGCATCAGCGCTTCCGAATAGAGGCCGCGGCGCTCCAATTCTCCCTGAAGAATGGGGTTGGTTTCGGTGAGTTCCGTTTGATCCATAACATTGCGCACGTAGGCATAGGCAAAAACCGGTTCCACGCCGCTGGAAACACCGGCAATGATGGATAAGGTGCCGGTGGGGGCGATGGTGGTGACGGTACCATTGCGGTAGGCGCGATCACCGGCGAGAGTACTATCTCCAAATAGCGGGAAAGCGCCGCGTTTCTCCGCAAGCTTCGCGCTGGCTTCCCTGGCGCGGGTATGGATGAACCGCATCAGTTCTTCCGCTGTGGCGACACCCTCTTCGGAATTATAAGCGATACCGAGGAGGAGCAGCAAATCAGCGAAACCCATGACGCCGAGACCGACCTTCCGCGTAGAACGGGTCATTTCAGCAATGAGGTCCAGGGGATAGCGGTTGGCGTCAATGACATTGTCCAGCAGATGAATGGCAGTATCCACGGTTTTACCGAGGAGATCGTAATCGATGGCGGTTTGACCGCCCTCTTTTTTCGTCATCTTGGTCAGATTGATGGAGCCCAGATTGCAGGATTCATAGGGCAGCAGAGGCTGTTCGCCGCAGGGATTCGTCGATTCGATGGCTCCCTTGGTGGGGACAATATTATCGCGGTTTAACCGGTCAATAAAGATAATGCCGGGTTCACCGTTACGCCAGGCGGCATCGACGATCTTGCGGAAGACTTCCCCGGCATTGAGCTGCCCTGTCACTTCCCGGCTGCGGGGATCGACGAGATCGTAATCCGCCCCTTTTTCCGCCGCTTGCATAAACCCTTCTGTCAAGGCTACGGAAATATTAAAGTTGGAAAGCGTACTGTCCTCCGCTTTACAGTCGATGAACTCTAAAATATCGGGATGATCCACCCTTAAGATGCCCATGTTGGCGCCGCGACGGGTACCGCCCTGTTTCACCGCTTCGGTAGCGGCGTTGAATACCTTCATAAAGCTGATGGGGCCCGAGGCCACGCCTCCCGTGGTCTGCACCACGCTGCCTTTGGGCCGCAGGCGGGAAAAGGAAAAGCCGGTACCGCCCCCGGATTTATGAATCAGGGCGGCCTGTTTAATCGTATCGAAAATCCGGTCCATGGAATCTTCCACCGGTAAAACGAAGCAGGCGGAAAGCTGGCCCAGCTCTTTACCGGCATTCATCAGCGTGGGAGAATTGGGCAGAAATTTCAGGCTCGTCATCAACTCGTAAAATTCCTCCGCCAATTGGTTGACATCGGCATTTTTATCATAATTCAAGTCGGGGGCCGCCAAAGCCGCGGCAACCCGCCGAAAGAGCCCCTCCGGTGATTCGATGAGATTCCCTTCGGTATCCCGGGTCAGATACCGCCGCTCTAAAACGACAAGGGCATTTTCACTGATTTGCATAGTTTTGCTCCTATTTCTTTCTCTGATCGCAATGGTGTCCGTAGATCATCGCATAGCTATATTTTGTCATGATTCCGATGTTTTGTCAATGCTAAGACCCTTTGAAAGCATGGGCTGAACTGCCAAAAGCCAACGCCGCAAAAGCAGCAAGACACCTGCTTGCAAGTGGTTAAGTTCCATTTTTCCCGGCAACGCCTCGGCTTTGCCGCGGCAAGGCCGAAAATCGGTTAAAATCTGTAAACCGTTGGATTTTTTTAAGCGAAATCCCAAAGGCGAAAGACAAGATACCGCGCTGCTGCTTTCAGCAAAGGGTACATCAGGAACGGGTGATTTCATGAACATCAATGGCAAACCGGCGAATCCGGTAATGCAGATTCTGCCGCAAAACCCCCAATTCCGCCGCGGCTTTGGTGATATTTCCCTGATGTTTGCGCAACGCGGAAATAATCATCTTTTTTTCAAGTTCCAGTAACGCTTGGCGCAAGGTACCCTGTTGATCAGAAATATCCTGAGGGCATTGATTGGCGTAAAACTTATCCAGCAAATACTGGGGCAATAGCTCCTTACGTAAGATCCGGTCTGCCTTCCCTGCCGTAAACATACAGCGGCCGATCACACTGTCCAATTCTCTCACATTGCCAGGCCAGGTATAAGCATAGAATAAATCCAAAACATCGTCGGCGACACCGCTCATAAACAAATCAAACTCTTTGCCGTACTTCTGTATGAAAAATTCAGATAAAAGTTTGATGTCCCCTTTTCTTTGCCGAAGGGGAGGCACTTGGATGGTGACGGTGGCCAAACGGTAATACAGATCGGGACGCAAGATCTTTTCAAAATCCGCCGCCAAGGGATCGGCGTTGGTAGCGCTGATGATTCTGCAGGTAATCGGAATTTCCTTTTTGCTGCCGATACGCCGCACCGCCTTTTCCTGGAGCACACGCAATAACTTGGGTTGAAGATCCATGGGCATGGAATTGATTTCATCCAAAAAGAGGGTGCCGCCATTGGCCTGTTCAAACAATCCCGGCATATCCACAGCACCGGTAAACGCACCTTTTTCCGTACCAAAAAGCAGGCTCTCCATGAGGGATGCAGGGATCGCCGCGCAATTCACCGGCACAAAGGGACCTTTCGAAAACAAACTGGCATTATGGATACCGTTGGCATACAATTCCTTTCCCGTACCGGTTTCGCCGACGATGAATACCGGCATCTCATGGAGGGCAACCTTCCTGGACAAGGCGATGGTTTCTTTGATTTTAGGATCTTCGCCGATGATATCGGCGAAGACATACTTCGCCCCGTTGGCGTCAGCTTCTTCCCGGGAAAACTTCTTTTGCATTTCCAGGGTAACGGCGATAAACTCGCTGATCTGATTGATATTTCTAAAAATATTATAAACGCCGCAGAGCTTGTCCTGATAAAAAAACGGGTAGGAATTCAGGATCACCTTCACTTTTTTCCCATCGGATAACTCATATTCAAAAGGCTGTTCGATCAAGGGTTTCCCTGTTCGTTTAACTTTATTGGTAACCTCCACGTCAAAAAGATAGTCCGGAGAGGTAAAGACCTCCACCTCTTTCTTCCCCAACACGTTTTCCTGTTTTTGATTTTCAATTTTTTCCGCTTCCCGATTGTATACCACGAGCACATCATCTTCGTCGGTGGAACATACGGCTTCATGGATATGATCCAGGATCTCCTTCAACAACTGATTTTCCTTTTTCAGTGTTTCCAGTTCCAAGTTACATTCCCCGCGGTGAGGATTATTTGTTTCCTTCATGGGATCACCCCCGTGTACTGACTTTATCAACATTATAACATGTTTTTCTCCATACAGAAAACTTTTATGCTAAAATGACTGTTCGTCTCTTTTTCATCAATGACAGGATAAAAGCAAAAATAAAAAAAGAGGAAGAACCTGGTCAAGGAGTTCTTCCTCTTCATATAGGGTAGGATTGATCATGCATTATAAAATCAACGGTTTTTGATGTTTCATTTCTTATTACTTATAAGAATCCTCAAGAATTTGGATCATATCTTCCCGGGTCAGGGTGTAACGGTCCATGCTAATCCCCACTTCATCCACGGTCATTTTGGCGATGCGGGGAAAGTCTTCACGTTCAATACCGAAGGAGGACATGGCCAAATCCCGGCAGCCGGTCTCTTCCATCAAACGAATCAACGCCTGCACAAAGGCGTATCCCGGTCGTTTCGGATCTCTCTTTTCTCCCATAAGTTCGCCCAATTCATCAAATTCCAGAGGTAAATAGGAGCAAACTTTGGTGTAATAGGCTTCACAAACTAAGATCAGACTTGCGCCGTGGGGCAGCTTCGGGAAGTAGCCGCCGAGGGCTTGGGCGAGAATATGATGAGAGGTCACGGAAATCAGCGCCATGGTGTAACCGCTTAAAATATCGGCGGCATAAGCCATTTCACTGCGGGCCGCCAAATCGCCGGGATCCTTTACGACGCTGGGCAAATGCCGTGCTACGGTTTTTACGGATTCCACAGCATATAGATCCACCATTCTGTCTTGATGTCCATTGGTAACGTAGCATTCAGCGGCGTGAAACAGGGCGTCAAAGCCCTGATAAATGGTGAGGTCCCGGGGAATGGTCAGCATCAGCTCCGGATCAATGACGGATACGGTGGGAAAGATGGCGTCGGCTGTAAAATCCAGCTTTTCACCGGTTTCTTCATTGGTGATCACACAGTATTGATCGTTTTCCGTGCCTGTTCCGCACGTTGTCGTCACCGCAACGATGGGGGCCGCCCCTACGATCAGCTTTTCTCCCCCTGTCCCGGTATAACCGTAATCCCAAAGGTCGCCGGGATTTTTCATCATCACGGCAATGGCTTTGGCCGCATCAATGCTGCTGCCACCGCCTAAGCCGAGAACAAAATCACATTGATGCGCCAGGGCAACCTGGGCGCCGTCCATCACCGATTTTTTAGTGGGATTGGGTGTAATATGATCATAAACGACGGCGGTAACCTCGTTTTTTTGCAAAAGGTCAATCACTTTATCTTGAAGCCCCGATCTTTGCACATTGGAACCGCCGATGAAGCATAAAAGGGCCTTTTTCCCCGGTAAAGATATTTCTGCAAGTTCCTTGAGACGCCCCGCACCGAAAACAATACGGGTGGGAGTATATCGATCAACGGTAAACATCATCTTATTTCCTCTTTTCTATGGGTGATAGGATTATCCCTGATTGTCATAAATGCCTTTTAAGGTGAATTCATCAAGAATATGGCCATCCATCTGCCGGTAAAGTATATTATAGTTAAATCCGTTCTCTAACTGGAGCAACGTATCCAAAGCATAGACGTGCAGCTCATAAACGTGGGCGCCGTCAGAAGGCGCCGGGCCGCCATACATACTACACAGATCACGGGAGAGATTGCCGCCCTGGGGACTGATCCAGCTATTGACGCCTTGCACAAAGTCGGTTGCGCCCATACTTTCATTTTCCTGCAACTCATCCTTTTGGATATTTGCCGCTGTCCAATGAATCCAGGAAAAGCCACCGTTGGACGGAAAATCATCCTTATCCTCTAAAACAAGGGCATACGATAGGGTTTTAGCCGGCGCTTCTGTTATTTTTAAGGGGAGCGAATAAGTGGGTACCTCATATTCATTGAGAGGCCCCCTCATGCCATATTTGTCCTCAATCACGCCATTTTTGATCCCCTTACTGCTTACTTTCATTTGCATTCCTCCTGTTGTGCTTAAATTCTTGCACTTCGGTCAACCGGGGCTTACTGGCCCCATCATTTCATTCTTTATTCAAAAACCGGACAGATTTATATTATGCAAATTCCGTGCCAAATAATACGGATCTTCATATGCAGGGTAAACACTGTATTCAATAGGAGAAACCCGTTTCCGATAGAACAAAATTTGTTCTCCCCTTACTTGTCAAATCAATAAATACCCTTTCATTCCCATAGAACAAGTTCTATTCATGAACAAATTGGGTTCAGCCGGCACCGCTTTTGTGGGAAATTAGCAACAGGAACATGAAAAAGCCGATTTCTGCTGTTCTGCAGAAACCGGCTTACTTTTCAGGGGTCACTTCTTGGGTAAACCCCTTCCTATCATGTCTATATTGTTTTATTGATCACTGGGCAAAGGAAATTGCAGCGAAAATGCCTCGACCTCTTGATGTATTTCATCAAGTTTGGCTTTGTCGTCGCGATGGTCAACAGCTTGTCTCATCCACGCGGCGATTTTATCCATATCCTTTTCTTTCAGGCCCTTGGTGGTGACCGCCGGGGTACCGAGGCGAATCCCACTGGGCCGAAAAGCCGGCAGCGGATCGTCGGCGATCACGTTTTTGTTCATCGTCAGCCCAATGGCGTCAAAAGCCGTTTCCGCTTCATGACCGTCAATGCCAAAGCTGCCGTAAATATTGATCAACATCATATGATTGCTGGTACCGCCGGTAACCAGCTGAAAGCCCCGTTTTTTCAGGGCCTCGGCTAAGGCCGCGGCATTTTTTACGACCTGTTGGGCGTATACTTTAAATTCCGGTTGCAAAGCCTCCCCGAAACAAACGGCCTTTGCCGCGATGGTGTGCATATGGGGCCCGCCCTGGGTACCGGGGAAAACTGCCCGGTCGATCAGAGTCGGGATATTTTCAATTGTTTTTTCAACTTGATTCAACGGGGTGGAGACGTTCCCTTTGGACAAGATCATACCGCCGCGAGGACCGCGCAATGTTTTATGGGTGGTTGTGGTGATCACGTGAAAACCGTAGTCGAAAGGATTTTCCGCGACGCCGCCGGCAATCAGCCCGGCAATGTGCGACATATCCGCCACCAGCAAGGCGCCAACTTCCTTACCAATCTCAGCAAATTTCCCGTAATTCAGTTGCCGGGGAAAGGACGAAAAACCGGCCATAATGATTTTCGGACGGTATTTCAGGGCCATTTGACGCAGCTCGTCATAATCAATTTCTCCGGTGGAGATATCTTTGATTTTATAACGTATAAAGCGGTAGAGGGAGGCGGATAAGGTTACCGGCGCGCCGTGGGTGAGATGACCGCCGTGGCTCAAATCCATGGCCAAAACCGTATCCCCGGGATCCAACCACGCGGCATACAAAGCATTGTTTGCCGACGCACCGGAGTGGGGCTGAACATTGGCATGATCCGCTTTAAACAGCTCCTTGGCGCGTTCAATTGCGAGCAGTTCCACCTGATCCGTGTATTCCTGGCCGCCATAGTAACGCTTTCCCGGATACCCTTCCGCATACTTATTCGTAAAAACGCTACCGATGGCTTTTAGTACGTCACGGCTTACGTAATTTTCGCTGGGAATCAATTCCAAACCCCGCCTTTGCCGCTGGGTTTCCAATTCGATCAACTGCATCACATCTAACATTTCATTCGCTCCTTCGATAACAATAACTGAGATCAATTTTGCGGGACTCTCCCGTTATGATTTTTTATTATTTCTACAAAATTTATTCATGCCAAAAAGCCGGTCATGTGATATGGGGCATAACATCTCCGGTAATTCCGGCAATTCTGATGATTGCATAATAGTTTAAATTCTATAATACTTCGTATTTTCCTCTTCGTTTTCGATTTTTTCTTCCTAATAATCATATGATAAAAGGATAACATACGGCAGTATTGTTGAATGGAGCTTTTAAAATAAAAGTGTAAAAGCGTCCCAGGTATATCGGGACGCTTTTTTCACGAAAATCTGGCCGGCTCTGTTAAACAAAACCGGCGTTTTTATGCTTACGCGATTGCGCCTTAATCCCTGAACTCAAATAACCTGGAGACCGGGATTTCCAGGACATTTGCGATATTGAAAAGAACTTCCAGAGACAATGTCGTGATCATGTTCGGGGCTTCGATCTCACCAAGGTAAGAACGGCTGATGCCTGCTTTCTCGGCAAGTTGTTCCTGGGTCATCCCTCCCCATTTACGGTAATAGGCAATATTCAAACCAAGGGCAATATATTTATCTCTGTTTTCCATGGCAATTTTGGTACTGCGGGCCATACATCATCACCTCAACAAAAGTGTACCCTTTGTGGCGCCGATTATAAATAAGCCATAGAATAGCAATTGACATCTAACAGATAACAATATATAATTAAAAAGCAACAATTGCCGTTATTATGGATACAAGGAAGTATTGACAAATGCCAAACTATAAAAAAATGTATCATATTCTTTTTCACGAAACAACAAACGCCATCACCGCATTACAAAGAGCCCAACAAGAGGCAGAAGAAGCCTATATCACCAGCGACGCTGTGGAAAACCTCACTGTGATAAGCTCAAATACAAGCATAAGCAAAGACAAGAAAAAGCATCCACCACAAAAATAATTTTGTGAGGGATGTCTTTCTTTTTAATGAAATCAATCGATCTTTCCTGTTTGTTCATAATTTCAGGGATTTGTTCCAAGGTCAGAGGCGGAGCTTTTCACCTCTTCCCACCAAGTTCCCCCTTTTTTATGCAGGAGGGGGATGATCGGTATCAGAGGAAGAACCAACAATAAGATATACATATATCTGAAGCTGATACCCAAAGGAGTGGCTATCATGATCGTAAGCCAGGCGCCAATTATGGGAATATACGGCACGAAATGCGTCATAAGACCTTTTTTCGAGCGAAGAACCGAAATCAACGCGCTCCCCATCATTAGCCAAAAAAGCAAGCCCGAACTGATGTATTTTTGAGGAGAAACGATGCTGTTAAAAGAAAACCCAAATACTTTTAAAAAATAATCACGTTGCTCAATCCCCATATCGTTGGGCCAGACGCCCATCTGAAAATAAGCTTCCGGGCCGGAGGCGTTGATGTTCCAAAATCCTATATTTTGCACAAAAAAGGCTTCCAAATATAGGCCGGGATTTTGACTGAAAAGTTTTAACCATAATTTAAAAAAGGCGGCTTTGTTCTCCTCCAAAAAGGTATCGTCAAATCTACTCATATACCATTTTGGAGTATCGGCGTTACACGGAGTATATTTTTCTTTTATCTCCTCAATGTCCCATATCTTTGATATAAACGCCCTATCTTCTTCGCTATAAACACCGTCTTTGCTAATCACCGCAAAAATCTGTTGTGTTGGCATGGCCAAGTTTTCCACAAATTCAGTGGAAAGATTCTTTGCGTTGTAAATAGGTCCTTGTATGATGGCGGTTCCGATCAATAATGCAATAGAGCAGATGGCGAATTTTTTCAAATACTTGAAAAACAAATGCCGGTATATAAAAATCAGAAACAGCAGAGAGAAAACATAAATGTATAAGCCATTGTTTCTTAAAAAACAGACTAAAAAGGCTGTCACACAATAATGAACAATCCCACGTGTGGAGTACAAATATTTCCCGTCAGAGAGAAAGATATCGATATATATCAGAACAAAATGAAATAATGCCAAAGAAAAAAGGGTGTCTTTCCAAAATGTAACGGCATAAAACGGAAAAAGAGGAAAAAACGCAATGAATATGAAAACCGCAATAATATACCCGCGGGAAATATTCTTTCTATAAAGCCATAAGATAAAATACGCCATCACTGAAATCATAATCAGCATCTGCGCAACGGTATATAAAGCGATGCCTCTTAACAAGCTCCCTGAGAACATACCTATTTTGATAAATATGCCGGTAAACAAAGTATATAACAGCGGATGGTGGTTGTTATAGATATCGGAAATAACCTGCGATATGGAGGAAAATCCATCGGCAAAAATCGCCCCGGGCATGTTTGATAATAAATACGGCAACCAACATACAAACAAGATTGCACAGATGATCAAAAATGCCACCGCTTGTTTTTTAGGGGAAGAAAAGTCACGCTGATTTTTATCGATCATATATTTTTCTATAAAATCATAGAAAATAATTAAAACAATAAACGCCAAACACACACCCACACAACCAAAAACAAAGAGGACAATGTCACTTACCATGATTTCTCTGGCGTAATGATCGCTCATCTTTCCAAAAAGATTACCGGAATATATAAAAATCCTACTCAAGGTTATGACCGCCGAAAATACAACAGAAAATATTCCCAACCATATCCATTTTTGCTTACTTAAAAAATGCAGTCTTTTTTCGGTCTTTACCATCATTTTGCTTCCACCTTTATCAGCATAAGTCCTAAAACTTTTATCACTATTTTCCTCAATCATGTAATCCTTTGCCTATCCCATATGAAAATGGAAAAAGCACACCATTTCTTGAATATTGGTCTTTTGCTTGATACCGTATCGTCAATGATCAATGAACCAAATCTTTAGAAGACGTTAAAATCTGTCCTTTGGTCATTTTCAGATGGCTTACCGCCACTATAATGATATACTACGTAGGAACCACCGGCAAGAACTTTTTTATAAAGGAAAGTGAAGGAGCATCCCAAGGTGTATTGGGACGCTCTCTTTTACGAATTACGGATACATGGCGTTGATCTTTTCCATACATTCCAATGCCTCCGGCAGGTATTCCCCGCCGGGAATGGGTTCGATGGAAATAAACACTCCTGATTTCTCATAGGTCGTGATACGAAATTCAGGTGGATTCGCTAGCTCAAATAATTTATTTAGTTCATTCATTTTTTCATAGGTCATGTAAAGCTTAATCAATACACTCTTATCCTCATCTTTTTCATAAATCATGTAAAGATCAATGTTTCTATCATCATACACCTTTGCTTCTGCTTTTGTTTGTTTCCACTCTCCTCTAATCTTTTTATAATCTTTTTGAGAACGATAAGTAAAATAGACTGCCGGAATAAAGAATTTAATGGGTATTGGTGGAGAAAACCCTTCATGAACAGGAAAGGCCGTAAAGCACCTGCGGCCAAAGCGTGTCGTTTCTCTCATCCAGAAGCTCTGCAAGCTGTTGCCTTTGGTTTGTACTAAAACCATATTAAACACCATTTCATCAGACGTTTTATGGATGGTTATGTATTTCTGCGATAATGTATTGTTTGATTCCATTAGTCAAAACGTGTAACAAAATAAATCCTTGTATAATATACTAAAGTATAACTTTGAAAAAAAAAGGAGAATAAATATTGGCGATACAATTATTTAAACTAGCAATCGATGCTACTACTCAAACTGATGTTGATGTCAGCCCAGATATCACAAACTATTTCTATCTGCTAAATGAAGACGAAAGAACCGCTGGTGTTCTTACTATTCCGGCAACGAAATTTATAGATGATGCGGGCAATATCATGACCGACAATCTTACGACTGCTACTACAGACAATGGATATTATCTGTTATTTATAAATGGTGTATTACAGCAATCTAGCCTATATTCCGTTAATACTGATGGTTCCCAAGTTACTGTTAATAATGCAGAAACAATACCTGTCGGCGCTCCAATTACTTTAATTGTAACCAACTTTGTTCCAACCGCTGATTCTGACACCACAATAACAACCTAATTATTAAATTTGGGATGTGCTATCCTTGCACATCCCTTTACTTATTATTCGTTCAAACACAGATCCGTCCGTGGACGGATTTATTCAGCAGACATTATTTACTTGGGGGTGATCACTATGTTTGGAGATAACACGCTTTCTTTAAATCAGAAAAAAGATCTAATAGATGCAGATGTCTATCAATATAATACGCTGTCTGATGGAGCCAAAAGAATTTATACCAACGACGATGAATTAATTCAATATGGTAATAGAGGCATCCTCGATCCCAATGATGTCTCTTTTTTCAACCTATTTGTTAACGGAGTGCTGCAGCCAAAGGTTAATTATGAAATCCAAGAAGGTCTTCTCATTCTTAAAACGGAAGATGTTCCTATAAAGGATTCTTCTATTATTATTTCTTTCATTATTTTTAAAGATAAAAGTGCAGGATCAGCAAAACTTAATTCTGCTCTAGTTGAAGGTATCCTTCCCTCAGGGGTAATTTCCAGCGGTCCTGCAACAGACATAAATATTTGTGTGCAGGATGACATAAGCAGTTACCTTCATTTGGAAAGTACTCTTTTGTGCGGACCTGAATGCATCCCCTCAGGTTGTAACGGAACTTGGGAATTCACCTTAACAATCAGTAATATAAGCCATATACCCATTGAAAATATTGTTATAAAAGATACAATTCTATTGGATTTAATCACTAATATTGAAAATACCTGTGTCTCCCGGGGAAGTATATTAATAGAGGATGGGATAATTACCTGGGATATCGATACGCTGGCCCCATGCGAATCCGCCACTGCTCATTTTAGAACAGAGGGTTTCTTTCAAGTGGAAGGAACTCGTTGTATTGGTAGAAGCATGGCATATGGTAGTACCGTCTCAGGTCCTGTAAACACCGATATTATTTGCATAAACATCAATGTTAGCCAAGGATTGGAACTCACCCAAACCATTACCTCAGGTCCTACAAAAGTAAATGTTAGTGCAACCAATGTATGGAGGGTAGAAATAAAAATATCTAATCTTAGTGCTAATGCTGTATCAGATATCCTAATAAAAGATGTCTTGTTCATTGACCATATCAACTGTATAAAAATCATCAGTATTTCTTATGGAGCAGTAAATATATCAGGCAATGAACTTCTTTGGAAAATTGATGTACTAAGAGAATTAGATACTTCAGTTCTTATCGTAGATATCGTAGGCTGCTTCTGCCGGGATGGATTTAATACGTTCGGTATTGCCTTAGGTGTAGGGAGGGTGAATAGCACAATAATTTTTTCTAATCTTTCTCGGGATTTTCAAATCGCAGTTTCCCCAAAGATAAATATAGCAAAAGAGAAATTGCAATTACAAGCCCATGTTTTTAATAAATTTATGAAGGCATCCTTAGGCCATTCTGAAAAATGGATCTACTCTCTTGATATTACGAACACAGGCGATGAAATTATGAGCGATCTCATTGTCATAGACTGTATTCTTCTAGACGAATTTAAGAACATAGCGATCAAAGCTATAACCTCGGGTGAAATATCGGTCTGTGATAACGCTATTATATGGAAAATCGGAGAGCTTTTGCCCCATGAAACTTTAATTGTTATTATCGAAGTTGATGGTTTATTCAATGCCCCAGGATGCCGCTGCCTAAGCAGAGCTATTGCCAGCAGCTCGGATTCAAGTTCATGTATCATATCCAATATCGCTTCAGGATGTCCCGTCAAAGTTCTCTCCCAACACAAATATATAAAACCTTTTACCTGCAACAATCTGGTCTTCGTACCCGTATACGACATTTTTCAGCTGATGTCTTGTCTCAATTTTTTTCTGCAGAAAAATTTATCATCTGTTTACAAAAGGTCAGTTGGTATTCATAGAATGAATGATTGTCCTGATATCTTTGGTGATCTAAAGATTGAGAAATATATTGTATCGGGTCCGCTGGAAGTGAATGCAAATAAAATCAATACTTGGAGAGTTGAAATTAGAATATCTAATTATGGGTATGGTCCGGTTCATAATATTGTCATGACTGATACCTTACTATTAGATAATTTGACTTGTTTTAATCCCATAAGCTTTACCAAAGGTACTATATCTCAAAAAAATAATACCATAACCTGGGATATCGGAACCTTAAATGCCAGAAATACCTTGGTATTAACGGCAGAAGTTACCGGATATTTTCATATGAATAACAATAAAATACTTGATATTTCTGATTATCAATATAATACCGTTTCAAATGGCATTAAAAAAGAATTTACCAATACCGATGAATTATTAATATATGGAGACTATGGTATACCTGATCCAAATGATGTATCCTTCTTTAACCTCTATATTAATGGGGTCTTGCAGCCGGAAACCAATTATTCTATCGAAACCGGCCTTCTAACCCTAACCATAGCAGAACCCCCCAAAAAAGATGCATCCATTATTCTTGAATATTTAGTAGCCAAAGACAAGGACAATCAACTGATCAAGGCGGAAACCTATCAGTATAATACCTTGTCAAATGGAGACAAAGCTTATACAGATGCCGACGAATTAACTGTTTATGGAGACCGGGGAATTCTGGATCCTAAACAAACTTCATATAGTAATCTTTTCGTGAACGGAGTCATTCAACCAAATATCAATTATACCATTGAGCCGGGAAGCCTTATATTGACAGTCGAAAATGCCCCTATGGAAGGATCTCCTATTCTGATAAGATTTGTTTCTTTATATATATAAAAACAAACAAATTCATATTATATAGAGACTGTAAAGCGGCTTTGATAAAAGGCGTCGTTTTCGCACCGTCAATCCATAATTATAGGTGCATATTTTTCGTTTTCTATAATATAAATTATATGGACTTTAAACTATATTGATAGGAGTTTATCAATGGGCAACAATACAAAACTTATGAGTATCGTTTTTAATTTAGAAGATCCCATATTCACAAGAGAATATCCTTCTGATATTATCTTGTTTAAAACCTTCACCACACTTCAAACCAATACACCTATATGGACACCTGGTACTGACAAGAGCATTTTTCTCACTGCATTGCAAGTTTCTTCCCCCGCCCCAATCGTTGTCCAATTAAATAGAGGAAATAATGCTGCCTTTATGTCAACGACTCTTACCAGTACCCTTGCCACCTATGGTATAAGCTTCTCCTCACCAATTGGATTTAATTCTAATGAGACAATCTCCATTACAACTAGTACTGCGGGAACAGTTCATATTACCCTTTTAGGCTATGAGCTTTAATAATTGATAGGCAATTCAAGGAGAGCTATATAATGAATCATGATATTCAAACCAAGAACAGTATACCGGCGGCAAACCAACAGATCCTATTATCTATAAAAAAAAATTCTGATATCATTAATTATTATAACTTAGGCATACAGCCTTCAAAAACAATTCTTTGGACACCTGATCCACAAAAAAGTATTTTTCTCACCTCTGTTCAAGTATCTGCTCCATTAGCAGTATCAATTTTATTAAGTGATGATGATAACGATTTTTTATCCCTTAGAATAACACAACCTTTTGGCACTGTAAGTCAAGCCTTTCCTTCAGCCTTCAAGCTTACAACAGGTAATTCTCTTATGTTGAGTACTTCTGATGAGGAAATATCATGTAATATTTATGGTGCTGTAACCGTTACTCAAGTTGCCTATAATAGTAGAAGTGATTTCACTAATGTTAATAATGCGATAGGGCTTTCCGACGGGACACTAGCTTCTCTAAACTCAGGTCTGCTTATTCAAACCCGAGGAAGGCTCGTATTGCAATATCGTATGTTACCAACTGAATACATGTATTTAGAGATTGAACGGGTTATCATAAAATTTTACTGCCGCCTTAATCTAACGCTTGCTGTAGGTGTTAGTTCCATGATTCTTTATTGGCGGCCAAATGTCCAGACGGATTGGATTAAATTGCAAGAGATAAGTCTATCTATCATAGGATCTGCGAATTATTTAACCAATCCAATTGAATATGATATTACAGATATGGTACGGGGAGCACCTGACCCTTGGGCGGTAATCAATAACTTACAAACATCTTTTGTCGGAACACATACTGGTCTAGGTCTTGGAAATACAGTGCAGTTAGATGCCGTAGAAATTAAAATCTGCATGACAGGCAAAAATCAAATTACGGTTTTCGGATATGAAGCTTAGTTTTACCGCAATATCTGACTATGAAGCAAAATGAAACAGATTTTGATATCCCAGAAAGGGTATTGGGTCTGGACGCCTTTATTTGAAAAGATTGCTCACAAGCCTCTGAACGTCGTCATCATTCTTTAGATAGACAAAAGGGTTGTAGCAATGGGAACGTTCCATGTTGATTAAATCCAGCACCTTAACCTCCATTTTTTCTCTTAAAAGGTTGCCGACATCTCCTGTGATCTCGCCCTTACAGTCCAAAATTACCATTGAGTGTTGCGATAACGTATAATAAAATTCGC